>NZ_JBSWTA010000001.1:2160000-2277500 GCF_056158325.1 Marinomonas sp. AWM4_232
TTGAAGGTTAATTGATGGGGTTAGCGTAAGCGAAGCTCTTGATCGAAGCCCAAGTAAACGGCGGCCGTAACTATAACGGTCCTAAGGTAGCGAAATTCCTTGTCGGGTAAGTTCCGACCTGCACGAATGGCGTAACGATGGCCACACTGTCTCCACCCGAGACTCAGTGAAATTGAAATCGCAGTGAAGATGCTGTGTATCCGCGGCTAGACGGAAAGACCCCGTGAACCTTTACTATAGCTTCACAGTGAACTTTGAACCTACTTGTGTAGGATAGGTGGGAGGCTTTGAAGTGCAGACGCCAGTTTGCATGGAGCCAATCTTGAAATACCACCCTGGTATGTTTGAGGTTCTAACTCAGGTCCCTAATCGGGATCGAGGACACTGTGTGGTGGGTAGTTTGACTGGGGCGGTCTCCTCCCAAAGAGTAACGGAGGAGCACGAAGGTGCGCTCAGCATGGTCGGAAATCATGCAAAGAGTGTAAAGGCAAAAGCGCGCTTAACTGCGAGACAGACACGTCGAGCAGGTACGAAAGTAGGTCTTAGTGATCCGGTGGTTCTGTATGGAAGGGCCATCGCTCAACGGATAAAAGGTACTCCGGGGATAACAGGCTGATACCGCCCAAGAGTTCACATCGACGGCGGTGTTTGGCACCTCGATGTCGGCTCATCACATCCTGGGGCTGAAGCCGGTCCCAAGGGTATGGCTGTTCGCCATTTAAAGTGGTACGCGAGCTGGGTTTAGAACGTCGTGAGACAGTTCGGTCCCTATCTGCCGTGGACGTTTGAGATTTGAGAAGAGTTGCTCCTAGTACGAGAGGACCGGAGTGAACGAACCTCTGGTGTTCCGGTTGTCACGCCAGTGGCATTGCCGGGTAGCTACGTTCGGACGGGATAACCGCTGAAAGCATCTAAGCGGGAAGCCTCCTTCAAGATAAGATCTCACTGGAACTTAGAGTTCCCTAAAGAGCCGTTCGAGACTAGGACGTTGATAGGTTGGGTGTGTAAGCGTTGTGAGGCGTTGAGCTAACCAATACTAATTGCTCGTGAGGCTTGACCATATAACACCAAAGTGGTTTTACTGAGATTGTTCCAGACAATCTCGAGTACTTCCTCCCTCCATGGAGGTCGTGCACTACAGAATTTACGATACAAACCAACGGTTTGACCTTGGTTATCGACTATTTCAAAGTCTAATTGTTAAAGATATCAAGTTTACGAACTTGCGTGTTTTGGACAAGGCAACAGAAAGCCACCCAGAACGAATGCAAACCCGTTTGCTTGACGATCATAGAGGCGTTGAACCACCTGATCCCATCCCGAACTCAGAAGTGAAAAGCGCCATCGCCGATGGTAGTGTGGGAGATCCCATGTGAGAGTAGGTCGTCGTCAAGCTTTTAATTGAGAAGCCCTGATCGTTAGCGCGGTCAGGGTTTTTTTGCGTCTGGCGAAAATGAAACCAGCTTAGTAAAGGGGTCAGATCCCTCAACTGGTGATAGTGCTTGGAGACTGATGTACGTGCAGGGATCTGACCCCTGAGGTTAAATCTGCTTGACTCTAATGAGCGAGATATATTCAGTCTATACTAGAATCCCTTTCAGAATCTCTCTTTATGGTACCGTCCCATTGAGTGTGTCTCTGCTCTCATCAAACATCTTTATTTATCTCTTATTTAAATAAATTGCTCTTTTGGAATCGACTCACTGGGTGACGATAAGTACTGCTATTCATATCAATCGCAACCTTGCTTAAAAGAGTTAACACTGATTCAACATTAGGCATCGAGTTTCTAATTTTCAATGTTCTTTTGAAGGCTTTGTTCAGTCGCTCAATCCAGTTGGTGGTGTAAATCATATTTCGGATATCATACTCGAAGCTTAGATAAGTTGAGTAATATGAGAGCCAATATGGATCAGCTAGCCTTTTCATATGAGGGTAGTAGCGCTGCCACCGTTGGGCCACTTGTTGTGCTCTGTCTAGCAACTGTTCTTTTGTATCCTCCCGATTTTCAATTTGAAAAATCTCATTCAAGTCACTGACGACGGCTAGGCGATGCTGCTTTTTGACCTTGTTCAGTATGGATCGCTTGAGATGTAGCACACACTTTTGAATTGAAGCATCAAAGTGCTTTTCTAATGTGCTATCGAGTTCGGTAAGGTTATCGATGACGAATAAGTCTGTTTGCTGCATTCCCCTGTCTTTAAGATCTTGGCAAATCTCATCCCAAAAACTTGATGACTCTGTTGGTGCATTATAGATACCAATCACTTCTCGAGTCATATCAGGTAAAACCGCTAACGCTATGTAATACGCCTCACTGGAGACTCTTTCTCGTTTGGTTTTCACAAACGTGGCATCAAGATATACGATGGGATAATAGCTGTTTAGTGGCCGTTCTCTAAACTCTCGCATTGCATCGGACAAGCTAACAGTAATACGAGAGATCTGGCTTTTTGACAGATGCTGACCGTAGATAGTATGTGTAATGGATTCGATATCACGCGTTGTTAAGCCCTTAGCATACAGCTCAAAACACAACTCATTCAGCGTGTCCGATTGATTCCTCATAATATTGAGTAGTGTCGGCTTGAAGTGCCCTAATCGATCCCTTGGGATTTGCAGTGATAAAGCCTCTCCGATACCAAAGCCATTCACGTTGCGATAGCCATTTGCTTTATTGCCTTGTACAGCAGCCTCAAGATAAGCTGCTCGCTCGGCCTTCATCAGGCTGTTGATCGCCATCTCGAGTAATTTATTGATACCGTCAGGCTGCAAAGTTAGCTGATCAACGGCGGCTTGTATCTGTTGAGTGTTTAGTTTTAAAGTGTCCATAGTCTCTCTTTTGTTAAATGGTTTGTTTTTTGGTCGAAACAAAAACATTTAATGAGAGAGAGGCGCCTAATACAACGTCCTTTACTAGACACACTTCTGGGGACGGTATGCTCTTTATATTTTCAACTACCCTAACTCTATGGCTGTTTTTATTAAACCGAAGTTCATATCATCTTATTAAAACTCAATAACTTTGATTGCACATAGCTCATCATCTTATATGGCTATTGAAAGAAAGCTAGTTTCAGTTTTGAAGGGCTTTTGTATCTTTTGAAAATGTTCTGGCTGTTTTCTCACTGGTATGAGCTGTTTTGAGCTTTTAATTTGTACAGTAGTGAACTTTTTCAAATCAATATCACTGTCATTAATAGTCTTTATGAAATTTTATTTCATAATTTAGTCGTTAATGAGTAGGAGACATGAATAAACGGGTATAAAATTCCAAAATCAAAATTTTGGGCTTTTAAATTCATCAATTGAGGTTGTTATCATGTCAGAGGTACTGCAAATAGTGCTGATAAGCTTGGCTGTATTAGCTTTGCTGGGAGTCGTGTTAGAGGATATTATCCATGTTAATAAAGCTAAGATAACGTTGTTTTTAGGAACGTTTTCTTGGTTTTTATTGTATGTTTTTCACTCTGGCTCTCCGGAGGAAGCCGAAGCCGTCGCTATCGGTTTCGAGGAAAACGTTGCTGAGATTGCGTCACTTTGGTTGTTTCTTGTGGCTGCGATGACTTTTGTCGCGTATTTAAATAAAAAGGGGATGATTGAGAATGTTATCCATCTTTTCTTACCTCGGCAGATTAAAGAGCGGTCACTGCTGTTTTTAACAGCGATCTTTTGTTTTATTTTCTCTTCTTTAGCGGACAATATTACTGCGACACTTGTTTCAGTCACATTAATCCTGTCTTTGAATCTGTCGACTAAGAAAACCATTCGTTTTGCGACATTAGTGGTATTTGCGGTTAACTCTGGTGGTGTATCGTTGATAACCGGTGATGTCACGACTTTGATGATTTTCCTTGATGGCAAGGTCAACATTTTAGATCTCTTGATGCTTTCTTTGCCTGCCTTCACAGCGGTAATGGTATTGGCTTTATTATTAAGCCGAGGGCTAAACGACACTGTTGAGATTAACATTCGCCATAATGAAGTAAGACCTGTGGATCTTATGATCGCTGGTGCTTTCCTTTGCACGATCGTGACGACGATAGTTGCCAATGTATTATTTGGTATTCCACCTGTACTGATGTTCTTACTGGGTATGGCAACAATGTTTCTCATTGCACGTTTCTTTGATTCAGATGAAAAGGAAGAGCAACAGATTTTAGAATACATCCGTGTAATAGAATTTGAGACATTGCTGTTCTTCTTGGGCATTCTTTTGCTAGTCGGTATGTTGAAAGAGATTGAGGTGCTGGATGCGATTGTTCGTATGTATGAAATCCTTCCTCCAGCTCTCGCTAATTTTTTAATGGGCGTATTATCGTCTGCGATTGATAACGTACCTTTAACAGCCGCTTTGTTAAAAGCTGGGATTGTTATGACTGAAGCGGAATGGTTAGGTCTGACTTACGCTGTTGGTGTGGGTGGTTCACTGCTTGTGATCGGTTCTGCCGCTGGGATTGTGGCGATGAGTAAGGTAGATGGTTTGACGTTTGGCTCTTACGCGCGATACTCATTTGTCCTGCTGCTTGTATATGCGATTGGTTATGTTGCTTCCATTGGATTAGCTCAACTGGTATTAGGAAGTTGATTTGAGATCGATAAAACAGACGCTGAGGCGTCTGTTTTTATTTGTACTATTACTTATGATAGTTGGCCTAAGAATTGTATGCTCATAAAGTAAAACTAATATATCCAGGATTCATAAACCGAGTGTGTTAAAGCGCTTCAGATGTGCTCTGAGGTGGTGCGTTAAATAGGGGTGGTAGTGAGTGGAGTAGCTATGTTAGATGTTGTGTGGCTTTTAGTGTCGGCAAGCTTGGTGTTTCTAATGCAAGCGGGTTTTCTATGTTTGGAAAGTGGCCGTATCAGGAGTAAGAACAGCATTAACGTGGCTGCGAAAAATATTTCTGACTTCATTATTTCTTCAGCGGTTTTCAATATTTTAGGGTTTGGCCTCATGTTTGGGGCCTCCTACCAAGGTTTTTTTGGCCTTTCTGATTTTATGTTTGGTGAGCAAGCATCTTCTAAAGAAATCGCTTTTTTCCTTTTTCAAATGATGTTCTGTGGCACCGCAGCAACCCTTGTATCGGGAGCGGTTGCCGAGCGTATGTCATTTATCGGCTATGTCATTATTACCATAATTTTGAGCGCAGCGATTTATCCCATTGTTGGCCATTGGGCATGGAATGGCATTTTTCAAAATGAGTCTCAAGGATGGTTAGAGTCTCTAGGGTTTGTTGATTTTGCAGGTTCGACTGTCGTGCACTCTGTGGGTGGCTGGGTTGCTTTGGTGGCGATCCTATTGATCGGTCCAAGAATACGAAGATTTGAACAAGGGATTCACTTGCCCCAGGGGAGTAACTTGCCCCTCTCTGGTCTTGGTGTATTACTGATTTGGCTAGGTTGGGTTGGCTTCAATGGTGGCAGTACGCTCAGCTTAACCGAAGCTGTCCCTCATATATTATTGAAAACGTTTGTTTCTGCTGCCTGGGGTGGTATTGGTGCTAGTTTCCTATTCTTTATACATAAGCGCTATGTTGACGTATCACAGTTACTAAATGGCGTGATTGCTGGCTTAGTTGGTATCACTGCTGGCTGTCATGTCGTATCCACTGGTGATGCCATCATAATTGGCTTTATCAGTGGCGTCATCACGGTACTTGGTAGTTATTTGATGGAGCGCTGCAAGCTAGATGATGCGTTAGATGTTGTGCCAGCTCATCTCTTTGCCGGTATTTGGGGAACCTTAGCGGTTGCCATTTTTGGTGATCTAGCGCTTATTGGAACGGGGTTAACACGCCTAGAGCAACTGCAAAGCCAAGTGATCGGTATTCTTTGTACTGGCTTATACTGTGTGGCGGTTTCATACCTATTGCTGAAAGTCGTTGGGCAATTTGTTTCGCTACGTGTATCTAAGGACTATGAAGAACAAGGTCTAAATATCGCAGAACACCGCGCCACGACAGAGCTTATCGATTTACTGAATTCCATGCAGTATCAGGAAAATAAAGCGGATTTCTCACAACACGTTCCCGAGGAGCCTTTTACGGAAGTAGGTCAAATAGCCAAACAATATAATCAAGTGATTGATCGAGTCACTCAAGAAATCACATCACGAGACGATGCCCTGAGTCGCTTCAAAGAAAGTGAGATGCGTAAATCTGCCATTCTTGATTCTTCAATGGATTGTATTGTTACGATTAATAGCGACGGAATAATCATGGAATATAATCCTGCTGCAGAAAGAACGTTTGGTGTCCTAAAACGTCAGGTTGAAGGCGAAAGCTTTATTGATTTATTCGTTCCTGAAAAAGACCAAGCGAGCATTTTGAATAGCCTAGACACTGGTTTTTCTACTTCTGGTGGTTGGCTCATTAATCGCCGTAACCACTTTCAGCTACAGCGAGGAGATCAACAGATTTTCCCTGTAGAAATAGCGATTACCAAAGCGGTTAATGAGCAGGGCGGCCTGCAAGAGTTTACGCTTCATATTCGAGATGTGACAAGGCACGTGAAGCTACAGCAAAAATTGCGCTTCCTTGCTTACAGTGACCCGCTAACCAGTTTGTTTAACCGTACCTACATGACAGAACAGCTAGAGCGGGCTCTACACAATGCTAAAGAGCATCAAACAAGAGTTGCGTTACTGTTTCTAGATTTGGACAAGTTCAAGATCATCAACGATACATTAGGGCATAAAGCCGGTGATGAGTTGCTTTGTGAAGTGGCTGATCGTCTGACCCAAACGGTGCTAAAGAACGACATCATCGCAAGATGGGGCGGTGATGAGTTCTTAATTATGCTCACAGAGGAAGTGACAGAAGCGCGAGTAAGCACACTGTCGGAAGCCATCCTAGATATTATGCATGAGCCTGTCATGTTGCTGGAAAAACCAGTCAAAGTGGGTACGAGTATCGGTATTGCTTTAAGCAACGCTGACCATGACGCTGAGACACTGATTCAACAGTCGGATATGGCGATGTATTGGGCCAAGCAGAGTGGTCGTGATAACGCTAAGTTATTCCAACCCTACATGGCAAAGGAAGTGACGAGCCATTTCCAGAAAGAGCAAGAGGTACAAAAGGCACTGGATTGCGATCAGTTCTTTTTAGTATTTCAACCACAAATAGACACTCGATCAGGGGCCGTGTTCGGTTTTGAAGCCCTGATTCGATGGCAGCACCCTGAAAAAGGCCTTATCGGTCCTATGGATTTTATTCCTCTAGCGGAAGAGTCCAACTTGATTTGTCGAATTGGTGAGTGGGTCTTGGAAAAAACGCTGCAAACACAGGTGAACTGGCTGGAGTCTGGTATTACGGCGACGCCAATAGCAGTGAATATCTCAGGTAGACACTTTATTTCTGAAGGCTTTCTTGTGTTTATTACAGATCTGTTAAAACGTTATGAGGTGCCGGGTAATCTGATCAAGATTGAAATTACCGAGGGGGTTTTTATTCATGACATGGCGTTATGTATAGAAATCATGGCTGGCTTAAAAGCGCTGGGGGTTGAAATTTCAGTTGATGACTTTGGCACTGGTTATTCCTCATTGCACTATCTAAAACGACTGCCCTTAGATACGTTGAAGATTGATAAGTCGTTCGTGTGTGAAATTGGCGATCAGGCAGAGGGCGATAAAATTTGTGAAGCCGTTGTGCAATTGGCTCAAAACCTTGAGTTGAACGTTATTGCGGAAGGGGTGGAGACAGGTCAGCAGGCAGAGGTTTTAAACCAGCTAGGTTGCCACTTACATCAAGGGTATTACTACGACAGGCCCTTATCTGAGACTGCTGCGCGAGTGATTTTAAAAGCGCAGCAATCTCATACGGATATCAGAGTCAGTTAATCTTTATCTGTTGTTTCCAGTGCACTTTCTCGGTTACGAATCTTTGTTAGTAAAGATTGTCCTGAGGTGCGTGGAATAGCTGGATTCTCTCTGTGTAGCGCAGTCTTCGCAATCATATTGGCTGCCACTGGCGCTGTGATAAGTAAGAATAACGTGATCAAAAGCTCTGATACAGAGAAGGAGCCTTGGTTAATAGATTGATAGACCAGAGAAGCAAGCAGTACACCTGTAATACCAAGAGTCGTCGCTTTTGTTGGTCCGTGCAGACGCATAAAAATATCTGGTAGTCGCGCAAGGCCGATGGATCCAATGAGGAGAAACACTCCTCCCACCACCAATAAAATGCTTATAACCAGTTCAACATAAAAAGACATGAAACTCTCCGTATTATTCGATGATGTCGCCGCGTAGTAAGTACTTACACAAAGCGGAGGTGCTGACAAAACCAAGCATGGCAATCAACAAGGCTGCTTCAAAGTAAAGGCTCGTTTCCATATAGATGCCGTACAGCATCAGTAGAGCAATGGCATTAATGTACATAGTGTCCAGCGCCATAATACGGTCGGAAACATGAGGCCCTACTAACAAGCGCCATAAATTTAAAAATAGAGCCACACAGATACAGATGGTGACGAAAAATAAAGCCCAACTTAGCATCCTAGGATCTCCTTAATAGGTTGTTCGTAACGCTGTTTAACTTCGTCAATAAGGTCTTGCTCGTTATCCAGATGAAGAGCGTGAACATACAACCAGCACTTGTCCTCTGATACTTCTACACTCACGGTACCTGGCGTTAAGGAAACCGTACTTGCCAAGACTGTGATACCAACATCTGATGTTAGATCAAGCGGGATGGCGACAAAACCAGGCTGCAATTTTCGAATCGGTCCAAGTACGAGTACTGCCACCTGCATATTCGCCACTAAGATATCTTTTAGCACCATAAAGAAATAGCGTAGCGCGAGCCATGGCTTAAGTATCTTAGGTTGCTCATCCCGCATTGAATTGACCAGCAACGGAATGCTGATCGCAAAGAAGGCTGCCAAGACAATGTGGCCTGGACTGATGGAGTTATTCATTAGTAACCAAACACTAAACAGCAGTAAGCTGTGAAATGGCATTGGGAATAATTTCATTGTTAAAAGCCTCCTTCAGCCAAAGGGCTGGTTAATAGGGCTTCTACTGATAGCCTAGGGTCATGCAAAAATGCTGCTGCATCATTTGCCAATTCTGATAAAGGGCCAGCGAATAAAGCTAATAACGGTGAGGCGGACAGTAGCAGTACGACACCTAGCCACTCACCAAGGTGAATAGATTGAGCGGCTTCAGGCTGTTTACCAGCCGAGTGTCGCCAAAAGAGTGTTGTCCCAGCGCGTGATAGCGCAATCAAGGCTCCTAAGCTGCTAAGCAATAGAATCGGCCATACCCAGATTTGCTCAGCAGCGGACTGAACAGACTGTAACACCATTATCTTGCCAATGAAGCCAGAAAAGGGCGGCATACCGATCACAGCTATCGCTGCGATAGCAAAGAAAATTCCCAGAAAGACAGGATTATCCATTTTCTTCGCAACCACAAAGCGATCTTCTGCTTTACCTCGTTGTCGCGAGATCATATCTGCTAGAAGGAACATTCCCCCAGCAACTAAAGTACTGTGTACCATGTAGTAAAGGGCAGCGCTGGTTGCCGCTTCACTTTGAATGGCGGTACAAACCAACAATGTACCAGCTGAAAGCACCACTAAATTGGCTGTTAGCAATTTTAAGCTTGGACTTGCTAAGGCGCCAATGGTACCTACGGTGATCGTCAATAAGGCGAGAGGCCAAATCCAAGATTGGGCAATATTCGCTAACTCTCCAGCTTCATCACCAAACACCACACCATGGATCCGTAGAATGCTGTAAATACCCACTTTGGTCATCACCGCAAAAATGGCAGCTACGGGAGCACTGGCACTGGAGTAGGTTTTTGGCAACCAAAAATGCAGAGGTAGCATGGCCGATTTAAGGCCAAACACGGCTAATAACAATAAGGCCCCGATTTTGGCCAAAATGGCAACACTGCCTTCGAGTTCAGAAACTTTCTGAGCCATATCTGCAATGTTCAATGTACCTAACGTGCCATATAAAATCCCTAAGCCGAATAGGAAAACGCTTGAGCCTGCTAAGTTTAAGACGACATAGTGAATCGTCGCCTGAGTTTTCTGTTTTCCGCCACCGTGAACCAGTAATGCGTAAGAAGCAATAAGTAGCACCTCAAAGAAGACGAAGAGGTTAAACACATCGCCGGTTAAGAATGCGCCATTGATACCCATTACTTGAAACATAAACAGCGGATAAAAGTAGCCGCCTGCTTTATCGTGAGAGCCTGTGGCATAACATAGAGCTGAGAACGCCAAGAAGTTGGTCACGGCGACCATGATGCTGGACATCGGATCAGCCACCAGCACGATGCCAAAAGGCGGGCGCCAGTTACCAAGAATGTACTGTGTAATGCCTTCTGTTTGGACCCATAAAACCAGAGCAAAACCAACAATCACCTGAAGTAGCATCGATACAATCGATAAAACTCGTTGGCGTTGCAATGTTTTAGAAAAGGGCGGTAGTAGCAATAACGCGCCAGTAAACAAAGGCAGTAAAATGGGAAGAATACTAAGGTGCTGCATTTAGCGCTGGCCTCCAGATTTCTGACGAACTTCTTCTTTTGTCTGTGGTATACGGCCATCAACATGATCGTTACCTAAGTCAGCACGTGCACGCATGGCCAAGATGACCGCAAATGCAGTCATTGCAAAACCAATTACGATAGCAGTCAAAACTAATGCTTGAGGAAGTGGATCACCGTAGTCTTCGGACATACCGAGCACTGCTGCGGCATCCAGTTTTAAGCGGCCGCTGGCAAATAAGAACAAGTTGACGGCATAGGAAAGCAGCGTCAAACCAACAACCACGGAAAAGGTTCTTCCCCGTAGCGTCAGAAAAATTCCGCAGGCCGTCATTAGGCCCACACAAAAAGCGTAGATGCCTTCCATTACGACTCCTCCTCAAAAATAGCTCGTTCACTGGTCGTTAACTGACCAAGGTTCGCTAGAATTAACATAGTGGCTCCGACAACCGTTAGGTAAACCCCTAGGTCAAAGAGCATGGCACTGGCAAGCTCAAACTTACCAATGACAGGTAGGTAGAAATAGTCAAACCACGACGTTAAGAACGGACGGTCAAAGAACCAACTTCCTAAACCTGTTAGCGCAGCAATACCTATGCCCGAACCGATCATGATTTGATAATCCAGTTTTAAACGCTCTTTAATCCAGTCTACGCCGTGGGCAACGTATTGTTGGATGATTGCCACTGACGTAATAAGGCCTGCAATAAAGCCACCACCTGGCATGTTGTGTCCGCGCAAGAATATGTAAGCGGATACCAACAGTGCTAAAGGTAGAAGACTTTGCGAAACAACAGACAACATTAGAGGGTGGCTATCAGTTGACCAAGGGCGTCCTTGTTCATTACTCGATGGCATGTAGAGACGCATACGAGCAATCAGCTTAAAGATACCCAGTGCCGCAATCCCCAATACAGTGATTTCACCCAGCGTATCGAAACCACGGAAGTCGACCAAGATCACGTTGACCACATTGGTACCACCACCACCGGTTTTACTGTTTTCAGTAAAGAAGTCCGAAATGGTATCCAGCGGACGGGTCATTAAGGCGTAAATAACCGTACCGACGATACCACCGATCATGGCAGAAATACCTAAATCTCGAACCACTCGTCGAGGACTCGATTCTTTCGGCGTCTTTTGCGGTAAAAAGAACAAGGCAAGCATCAGCAATATGATGGTGACAACTTCAACAGATAACTGAGTTAACGCCAAATCTGGTGCCGAGAATCGAGCAAACGCTAAGGTTACGATCAAACCGACCACTGATAAAGTCAGCAGGGCAACCATCCGGCGACGATGCCAAATAACGGTTGCTAGCGAGGCAATCGACAGTAGCACTGCCCCCGTAATAGATAGTGCGTCAACCGGAATTTCAGGGCGTCGCCCTGCGGTAGCGTTTAGGTCCAAAAGTGGGTAAGCACTCATGACAATCGTAAACATGAATAGGAAATACAAATAACGCTGTAGTGAACCATTTTCAAAGAAGTTAATGATCCACGTGGCCTTACCAACCAATTGTTGAATCGCACGCTCAAACAAGACCTTAGGGTCATTTGTCGGAAATTGTGCTTGGAACTTAAACAAATGCTGACGGTTGTAATACACCAATAGACCACCTAAGAGAGCGATTACACTCATTAGCAGAGGTATATTAAAGCCGTGCCAAATCGCCAAACTATATTCTGGCAAAGGGCCATTCAAAGCCGATAAGGAGGCGCTTTGCAGTAAATCGCCGACAATCCAACTTGGGAAAATACCGACCAAGAGACACAGGGCAACAAGAATCTCAACAGGTACACGCATGTAGCGTGGTGGCTCATGCGGCGTTTTAGGTAAGTTAATCGGCTCACCATTAAAGAACACATCGTGCACGAAGCGAGTGGAGTACGCCACGGAAAACACACCACCTAGCGTGGCGAGTACTGGTACCATCCAAGAGAGTGAACCAAGAGAGTCTTGGTGTAAGGTTTCGTTGAAGAACATCTCTTTCGATAAGAAGCCGTTTAGTAGTGGAACACCTGCCATGGCAGAAGAGGCGACCATGGCGAGCGTTGCCGTATAAGGCATGTATTTCCATAAACCGTTTAATTGGCGCATGTCCCTTGAACCAGACTCATGATCAATAATACCTGCCGCCATAAACAAAGACGCTTTAAACGTAGCATGGTTAATAATATGGAAAATGGCCGCTACCAGCGCCAAATCAGATCCCATGCCTAGAAGTAATGTGATCAAACCTAGATGACTGATCGTAGAATTAGCCAAAAGCCCTTTTAGATCATGTTGGAATAGCGCTAGATAACCACCTAACAAGAAAGTAGCAAGACCTGTCATACTGACAATCAGGAACCATAAATCGGTTCCTGCAAGGGATGGGTAAAAGCGAGCCATTAGGAAAATACCGGCTTTTACCATGGTGGCAGAGTGCAAGTAAGAGCTGACTGGGGTTGGCGCAGCCATGGCATTAGGTAGCCAAAAATGGAACGGGAACTGAGCGGACTTAGTGAACGCACCGATTAAGATCAACACAGTAATAATCGGGTATGTACTGTGCGCGCGGATAATATCGCCACTGTCCAGCACCGTTTGCAAATCGAACGTACCGACCACATTACCGAGCATGAGCAAGCCGGCTAAAAGGAATAATCCGCCTGCGCCAGTAATCGTAAGTGCCATACGTGCGCCTTTACGTGCTTCACTCTTACTGCCCCAGAAGCTGATTAGTAAAAAGGAGCTAATACTAGTCAGCTCCCAGAAGACCCAAATTTGAATTAGGTTATCCGACATCACCACGCCAAGCATGGCGAACATGAAAAGAATCAGATAACAGTAAAACTTCCCCATATTGTCGTTACTCGATAAGTAATATCGAGCATAAAGAATAACGAGTAGGCCGATCCCAAGAATGAGCAAACTAAATAAGAGGGTCAGGCCATCCAAGCGAAAAGCCAAAGAAAGCCCTAAGCTTGGCACCCAATCAACAGCGGTTTGAAAACGTTGTCCATCAAGGATCGCTGGGGCCATTTGCAAGATAAGAAACAGCGCGATAGCGGGTAGCGCTGCCGTTAAAAATGCACATGCGGTTCGGCTATAGCGGGTACTACAGAGTGGCACGAGCGTGCCCAGTAGTACTAATAGGGGAATGCATAGTAGGGTATTCAACGGATTTGCTCCTTCATAGCATGTTTACGAGGTCGCCTAGATAGTTAGGTTACCCATCGCCTCCATTTTTACTAGCAACTTATCATGACGCTAAGATTGCTCAATCAACTATAGTTTGTAAGGATAGCGTGATCAGCGCACATTTTCTTTAAAAAAGCGTGCGAAAAAAGTAACAAAAATAATGTCTTGCGCGCCAGCTACAAAAAAGCGCTGATCGAGGTCAGCGCTTATATTAGAGACTCCTATTGAGGGATTAAGTTCATTCCGACTTAATTTCTTCCATCAAGGCTTCAATGTTGACGACCACTTGTAAGCTCGCCGTCTCCATTTTATCAAGATGTTTAAGCATGTCATCATGATGGCCTTGCTCAGCTGCGGCCACGGCTGCTCGCCCTAAATCGTGCACGGCTTTGTGTGGTGTCTCTAAGGCTTTGAAGTTACGAGAATTTTGGTAATGTTTATGGCCATAACCTTGGTAATACCACTTCCCTAAACGGCATTCAGTATGAGCATTAACACCCTCTCGAAAATCGCGTTGGTCAATTTTACGGTAGACCTGATTTTTCCAAACGGTGTGGTCCAATTTAACGGTATCCAGAAAGGCTTGTGTCGCGGCTATTTTGATAACGTGCTGCATCTTTTGAGAGGTAGAAATGACATTTTCGACGATGCTGTCAATTTGACCGGCAGACGTGGCGACATCTTCAGCGCTAGCTTGGTTTTTGCTCACCATGGCCTTAATTTGCTGTGTTTGCTCTAAGACCTTACGGACCAAGTCTTCAACTTGCTCACTAGCCGAGTGCGTTTTGCTAGCCAAATTACGCACTTCATCAGCTACCACAGCGAACCCTCGTCCTGTTTCGCCAGCTCGTGCAGCTTCAATAGCAGCATTTAAAGCAAGTAAGTTTGTTTGGTCTGAGATTTCTTGAATGCTCGACACGAGCTGACTAATGCCACTGGCGGTTTTATCAAGCACATTGGCGGCTTCCATACTGGAGCTGGCTTCATCATTAATGATCAATGCGCGTTGATTTAGACGAGACAAAGCGGAACGGGTGTCACTGAAAAGCGTGTCCACTTCTTTCAGATTACGTCTTTCATCTATTAAGCTGGCAGCACTTTCAGCCAAGCCTTCACGGATAGATCCAATCATCTCTCCCCCACGCAATTGGTAACCGAGCAGTTCAGAGCAGTAATCGTTGTCATTAGTTGTCTGCGTTGTATTTTGGGCTTGGTATAGTTCCGCCTCTAATGCAGATATGCGTTGCTGGCTTTGGCTGCGCTCTTGTTCAATTAGATTTTCGAGCTCAGCAATGCGGTTTTTATTGGAAGAGAAGAACATCTTTTAGCTTGGCTCCATACAACAGGACAAAACATGATTGATGATTGTGTACTCTAAATTAGTGACATAAAAGTAATTTATTGTATACGGGCCAATAGAAAGGCCTTAAACGAACAAGGCCTGCTTTCGATCAATGTAATCAATTGAAGCAGGCCTATTTTCGCGCTTTAGGGGCGGTGCAATTAACCAAAGAATGCCCAAAGAGGACTGTGTTCAGATCCCATGCTCCAGAGTAGGACTACGACTGCTAATAGGAATTCAAGCACTAGTACGCCGATACCCAGTGTGCCAGTGGATAAGATGAAACCTTCTTTATGGCTAATCCCTAAAAATCTTGGTGTGCCTTTGTAAAGTAAGAACGCTGAGTAAGCGACCCCCATGCAAACCGCTAAAACACATAGCCAAGCGATAGGGTAAATTGCGAACAACCCACTTAAAAACATTGGTGTAGCAATGTAACCAGCAAACACAATGCTTTCAGCTCGACTGGGGCGATGAGAGTACTGTCTTGAAAGAGCGTGAATAGCTGACCCAACACCCGCCACCGCTAGTAGAATTAAGGCGTAAAACAAAACCCCCAGTCCAAGGGCGGTCATGACGCTTAGTTTTACACCTTCTTCGCCGTTCAGCGTCCATCCCACTTGCGTGGTCCCAATAAAGCTACTAACAACCGGAATGGCAGCCATAATCAACACATGATGAGCATACATGTGACTGACTGATTCGTGTTCTTTATTGATTTCTCGCCATTCTCGATCAGGATGGTGTAATAATCCCCACACATGATTAATCATGCTGTCCTCCTCGTATTCGACTTAAATTAGTTAGATGTTTCTGAACGGTTTTTTGTGTTTAAAAATCACCCTTAACGTTCAGTATAGATGCATACGAGAAAGCGAGATGGCTGGATGATAACGTTTTCTTATAAAGGAAACGGCGCTTAGATGCTTGTTGAATATCAGACTTCTGGAATAACCTAAACTAAGGCGCTCTAGTTCCCATCTGTACACTGATAATCTTCAGGCATTTCAACATTAAAGGGCTTATCCATGGGGTGCTTTAAATCTAGCTGCGCGATGGAGTGCTGAACTAAGAACTCATAAAGTTTCCAACGGGAGCAAGTGGGATGAGTAACGAAGCTGGTGCTTTGAAGTAATAAGTGATTTTGAGTATCGATCAACTTCAGTGTCATTTTGGTCTCAAGCACAGACTGCTCAAGTGTTTCATAGCCAACTAGATGTGGCATGGTATAAACATTTGTATCACAGCGGTGCTTGTCTTTGCCTGTGCTGTAGCATGAGGTTGTGTGACCTGTTACTCGTTCCCGGTAAATGGGTTGCTCAACTTGCTTAACTTGCTGTTGGTGAGTCAGCGAGAAGCGTGCAATGACATCTGGCTTGGTCAGATTTGCGCCAATATTATGGTAGCCGCGGCTATGAAAAGCTTGAATCACATTTTCAATGTAACGTTTGTTGGTAAGAGGGTCGCCCATCTCCATGGTTTCGACCTTGATGCGAGATTCAGGAGTAACGATAGCGTCAGGATCAATATTGCTGACTTGTCGTCCCGACATCACAACATTTGATGTACAGCCACTCAGCCCTACGAGCAACATTAAACTTACTAATACGCGCATTTCTATACTCCAATGAATACTAGTTACAGCATTTATAACCAACGCAATCCTTGTCGAACATAACATCAGCTTTACTGTGATAGTTGGTTTTTCAATGTATTTGGCCATTTATTACGAAGTCTAAATTATATCCCCCATCAAATGGAATTTATTGTTATTTGCAATTGATTCTCTTTATCTTTAATGTCTTGTCAAATTTTTCCATTTCAGCGGAGATTGTGACATTGAATATAGAACAGAGTAATCGTGATTTTGCCTTCCTAGAGCCAGAGCAAATTATTGAACACGCTCTGCATTACGCTAAAACACCTGTTACTACCACGAACTTTGGGCCTTATGAAGCAGTGATTTTGCATATGGTGACTCAGATAAAACCCGATATGAAGGTGGTTTGGATTGACTCGGGTTATAACACACCGCATACCTACAAGGTTGCCCAGCAGTTGATGGATAAACTGAATTTGGATATCGAAGTTTACACTCCTAAAGTCTCAGCGGCTCGTTGTGATGCTTCAATGGGCGGGATTCCGAGTGTGGATGACCCTCGTCATGCTGAGTTTACCGAGCAGTTTAAACTAGAGCCATTTAGTCGTGCTATGCGTGAGCAAGCACCTGATGTTTGGTTTACAGCGGTAAGAAGTGAGCAAACTGAGTTTCGTAAAGAGATGGAAGTCTTCGGTGAAGGTCCAAATGGCATGTTAAAAGTGGCACCGCTTTTACATTGGAGCGAAACAGATATGCAGGCTTATCTTGATCGTTTTGAGTTGCCTAATGTAGAGCGATACTTTGACCCAACTAAGGCATTAGCGAATCGTGAGTGTGGTCTGCACACCAAGCTTTAGGCGTTGCGATGGTTCTCTATAAAATGACTGATGACACTGCCATACTGGATAAAAACGCTACGTTGTCGACGCTTCTTGCGCGGTATCACGACCTTAACTTAAAGGCTCATAGCGCTGTTTGTTATGGGGAAATGGTGTTAGCAGATGCTTATTATCAGGACGCATTCCGCATCAGTTTAGAGATGCTTCGACGCTTTGGGGGCTTAAGCGAAGTGCTCAAGTCTAGTGTTGAAGCCTGCTTAAATTGCTCTGAGTTTTGCCAATGGAAAGAGGACAGCCATCAGTCTAATTTTTTAGAGAACACCATCGCGCTTTTGCTTGAAATTATAAATGGTGAATTTGGCGACTTCCACAAACAGCAAGCTATGGCGGCCTACGTAGATCTTGCATACATAGCCTCGCGTTTGCACGGCGAGACGCATTCTAGAAAGGCTAAAAGCTTGGTCAACGAGTTTCGGACACTTTGGCCAATATATTCAAAGGCGTTGGTCAGCTTTCAATGACGAATGAAGAGGTTGAGGTCTGTGCAAGTGGGGAAGAGAGAGCGGACGGTCAGAAAACTAAAACAGAGGGTATTATTTTTATTCCCTCAGTAGTAGTGATGAGAAGCTTACTTTTCAATTGGAAACGTACGGTACCAATCGAGGTTGTCAATTTCCATATCGGCTGGTTTCGTCGCTTTAGGCTGGCGCTTAAACAGGCTTACTAACTGGCTTGAAACACTGCTTAAACTAATAAGCTTAACATTGCTCAATGCTTGAGAGATAAAAGACCCGTTGTTTAATGTGTTCATAAAATAGACTCCTAAGAAAGAGAAAAAGCAGAAATCGCTATTACCAGACTATATTGTAATTAATGGCATTTAACTGAACAAACGATGCTTTTTCACCCAAGTATTAAGTTTTTCTCAACAGTGAGTCTGTGGGAGGAGGGATCGTATGGAATCGTGCAGATTTGCAAAATCGAAGACACAAAAAAAGCCGCTCATTGCTGAGCGGCCTTTTTCTTAGACATCTGGTGGAGATGGGGGAGTCGAGCCCTGTTTAAATACACAGTTTAATCAGTAGGTTGCTGATTTGCATATGATCTATATATGTATATTTACATAGTGCTTAGGGGTTGTTTTGATGCCTTGGTGTGTCGCTTGTGCGTCATCTCAGCACAGGCGTTATTTGAACAGCTGTATGCTTTTTAGTGCCGTTTCATGCCCTTCTGTGTCTTTTGATAGGATATTTCAATTTCAAAACAGATATATTTGTATTAACATAATTATTGAAAGCGAGAAGCAGGCTGGTCTTACTACCGATAGCCTGTGGAAGGACCCCATAGATAGGTAAGTGTCTGTGTTAGGGTGAGACCTTTCTCCATTGCCCATGGATAATTAGGGCTTAGATTCGAGGCGATATCCGTTAGGGTATCGCCTTTTTTCGTTGGTAAATTATTTCACCGCTACGGTGTTTATTCAATCTCTTTGCTTCTGAGTGCATGAAGTTCCAAAGAGTGTGTGTCTCATATTGAGCTACTACGACCAACATTTGATTTCTGGTTTTAAACGTACCAATAAACTGAAAACGCTTAGTTTCATCTTCATATTCTGATAACCATACCTCGAAAGGGTTTTGTATAGTTTCAATTGCATACCTTACAAAGCGCTCTCTGGCGTCATTTCTCTTTTCCACAATGTGTCTCAAGTTCTTCCCGTGAACATCAATTAGACCGACAGGCGTCAGAATCTGATTAATGTCATTCTCGTGACCGAGGTTAAAAGCATCAAGGATAATGCTGTAAGCTAAGTCTGCGTTATCTGCTGCACTGATTTCGCCGGGACAGTCGAGGCGGTGTTCTAGCTCTAAGGAACGAAGATCAACTAGCCCTAAATCATTCCATTGATTCTGTATTTTTAATCGTTGAGACATAATCCATTTAGATTGATACGTATTTCTAACATGAGTAATAGTATCACCATTGCCAGCAGTGTTTACCATCTTTCAAGAAATGCCCGTGCAACTCGTCCCAAGTCTCGATCAGCTCTGATAGCTTGCGGCTGTCTTTTGGCCTCTCTAACCACGGCTTATCGTTCGACTGGGTTTCATGCTGGGCAATGGTGAAACGCATAAAACGCTCACACTCGCCCTTAGTCGGGAATGTCTTGCGATATGAGCGGCTTCCTCGGCCAGCTACACGGAAGCGGACCTCATAACCAGATGACAGTTTTTTAATTGGCATTGCCAACCTCTATGATTGGTGCATTCGTACAGTCTGAATATATTTTATTATCATTGGGTGACTTTTGATAAAAGGTCGTTTCCTGATAGTACCTATTTAGGTTTTCTGTTGTGAAAAATAGCCTAAGTGCGAATGGTGGTTCTATATTTTCTAGTGTGCTTAAGGTGAATTCAATATGTTTATTTTTAGGTACTTGTTGTAAGTTACTTTTTATGATTCCTCCATCTTTTATGAGTTCGAAATATGTGTTTTTGATATCTTTTCCATGATTTATTATGTATAGCTCTATGGTGTTTTCTTCTACTACTTTAGATGAGAAAGCGTTATTCATTGATGTGCCAATACGATAGAAATATGCAGAGATTATTTCTATCAAAGGTAGTTGAGAGTTTAATAGGTTTTTAATCTCTAGTTTTGTTAAGTTAACCATTTCTTTCTGTTCATTAACTGAGTTTTTTAACTCCTCGGCCTGTCTTTCTAATGCTAGTCTACTAATGATTAATTCTTCTCTATTCATTGCTAGCTCTTTGTTTTGCATAAAATAGCCAATTACTAGCCATAAAAATGCCAATGGGCTAAAAAAGCCTGCAAGAAAGTCACCAATTCCATTCAGTTCTGATGGTAGTGTTAGATTAGAAAATATTGTTAATATGAACAGCCCTCCGCCAATTATGATGAAGTAGAGTAAGGTTAATTTTTTTCCAATATGAAGATAGTTGCCTCTAAGGTCTAAAAACTTAAAAATTGATTTAAAAGGCTTAGTTAATTTATCAGGTAGTAGGTCATCAAGAGTTTGAAGTAATTTGCTGTCAGAAATTTTATACATTTAGCTACTCCTTGCTAAATCATTGGATGGCCAGACCAGATAACGCGGCCTATGATCTTTAGTGTGTTGAGGTCGGCTGACGCAATGACAATATCGCCGTAGTTTTTGTTATCTGATGTGATCGCCACGGTGCCGTTAAGTTGCTTTTGCACTCGCTTTACGAACAGTTCCCCATCGTAGTTGATGACGTATATCCCACCTTCATTAGTCATAGTATTCATATCCTTATTAATTGTTTAAGCCAACATCTGCAACAGCGTATCGTGCCATTGTTCTAATGGAATGGTACCAAGCTGTGATTTAAGGCGCTTTTTATCCACAGTGCGAATTTGATCTAATAAAATGCGACCGGGCTTTCCGTCTAAGGTGATTTCTGGGCGGCAGCCAAGTGGTTGGCCTTTGGAGGTAATCGGGGCGATGATGACTCTGGGGAGTGCTTGATTCATATCATCAGGGGAAATCACCAAGCAGGGGCGTGTTTTTCGAATTTCAGAGCCAACCGTTGGGTCCAGTTCAACCCAATATACTTCGCCGCGCTTTACCATTCCCAGTCCTCTTGCTCTGATTCGACATCCTGTAGTTCTTTTAGCGGTTCATCGTCTTTATTAGCGTCGTAGTTATCAAACCAGCCTTGACGTGGTTGCTGGCTAGGTTTTAAAACAAGAGCGCCATTTTCAATCGTCATCTCTACTTCATGATCAAGGTGAAGTGCTTCGATCATATGAGCAGGGATGATGATGCCTTTTGAGTTGCCAATTTTTCTTAACGTGGTGTGCATAATGCTAAACCGGTAATAACAATGTTATTACAAGTGTAGGTGAGATTTTACTTGGTTGCAATTTGTACAGATAGGGATTTCGGCTATTTTTAACAGGCACAAAAAAGCCGCTCATTGCTGAGCGGCCTTTTTCTTAGACGTCTGGTGGAGATGGGGGGAGTCGAACCCCCGTCCGCCAGTCCTCTGCCATTGGCTCTACATGTTTAGTCTCTTCTACTTTTTGACTGTTTACCGCCCGAAGGACAGGGTGTAACCAGCGAGCCTGTTTGAGCTTAGATCCTTATCCCCAGGCAGGGCATCGGATAGCATCTTGTAATTTATGATACTGCGGGATCCCGGGCTACAAGCAACCTGGGGGCAGCACACTAGCAGGTTATTAAGCTGCTAGAGCGTAGTTTTCGTCGTTTGCGACTATTAAAGTGATACAAGTGGATTTACGAGATCTCGTATCGCTCTCGACATGCACCTCAGGTTTTGTAACCGGCGTCGAAACCATGTCATCCCCGAAGTTGCGGCCATCATAACGAATCTAATCCGATTTCGCTAGTCAGTGGCGCGCTTTCCACAGTGTGGAAATTAAAATTTTGCCTTCATTAGGCGTTCTTTATCACGTGCCCAATCGCGCTCTTTGGCGGTATCGCGTTTGTCGTGATCTTTTTTACCCGTTACCAGTGCGACTTCACATTTGATCTTGTTACCTTTCCAGTACAAGGCCATGGCCGCACAGGTTTTGCCTTTTTGTTCAGTGACTTGGATGATGCGGTCGATCTCTTTGCGATGCATCAACAGTTTGCGCTGGCGCAACGGTTCGCACACTACGTGTGTCGATGCACTCAAAAGTGGTGTTATGCGAGCGTTGATTAGGTACGCTTCATTGCGGTGGATAATGACGTAACTATCCACTAGCTGTGCTTTCCCTTCACGAAGACTTTTGACTTCCCAGCCTGATAGCTCTAAACCTGCTTCAAACTTCTGGTCAATGAAGTATTCGTGGCGCGCGCGCTTGTTTAAGGCAATCGTGCCCGAGCTGTTTGGTTTTTTCTTTGCTTTACTCATAGGTAAAAATTATACGGTTGATAGCGCGAAAAGCCTATGCTTTTCTTGAGGTATGCGCCCTAATATAAGAAAATTTAGAATTATAAGTAAATTCGGTGCAGGCAGTTGCGCTGCCGTGTGTTTAAATTCGCTTAACGCATTATGAGAGCTTAATGTATGCCCGAGAGTCGCTGTTTACAAGGTATTTGGTCTAGCCCCTGGATATTTATTTTTGCAGCGGCTGGTTCTGCTATTGGTTTAGGAAATATTTGGAAGTTTCCCTACATGCTCGGTGAGCATGGCGGTGGTGCATTCTTGTTGATCTACTGCTTATGTTTATTGGTGGTAGGGCTTCCTATGCTGATGGCTGAGGTGGCCTTAGGCAGAACAGTACGCTCTAACCCCGTTGATACGGTTAATGATCTTGCTGAAAGGCGAGTCGTGTCAAAGTACTGGGTGGTCGTGCCTTATGTGGCTG
This sequence comes from Marinomonas sp. AWM4_232, assembly GCF_056158325.1. Lineage (NCBI taxonomy): Bacteria > Pseudomonadati > Pseudomonadota > Gammaproteobacteria > Oceanospirillales > Oceanospirillaceae > Marinomonas > Marinomonas sp. AWM4_232. The sequence goes on from NZ_JBSWTA010000001.1 coordinate 2,182,839, forward strand.
GGTTAACAGGGCTACTGATTCTTTCCTTTTACAGCGTTATTGCTGGGTGGGCATTTGCTTATTCTCGACGTGCTGTAACTGGTACGTTGGAGCAACTTAACACCGTTCAGTCTGAAGCATTGTTTCAAAGTTTCTTGAATTCGCCTGTGGAGATGCTGCTCTGGCACAGTGTGTTTATGGGACTGGTGGTGTTAGTGGTTGGCCAGTCAGTAACCAGAGGGCTGTCTAATGTTGTGCGTATATTATTACCAACGTTGATTTTCGTTTTATTGTTGTTAGCTGCCTACGCTTTGGTCGTCGGAGCAAGTGCCGATGCCATCGGTTTTATGTTTCGATTGGACTGGGGACAAGTTACGTTTGATGTGGCTTTGTCGGCCATTGGTCATGCCTTATTTAGTCTAGGGGTTGGGTTGGGGGCAATGTTCTCATATGGCGCTTACATGAGTAAGCGTATGTCCATTGCAAAGGCTTGTACCATAGTGGTTGGATTGGATCTTCTGGTATCGATTCTGGCAGCGTTGATTATTTTTCCGCTGACGTTTGAGTTTGGTATTAATGCGGATTCTGGCCCCAGTTTACCCTTTGTGACATTGCCGATTATTTTTGATTTGTTACCAGCAGGCCAAGCGATCGGTTTAGTGTTCTTTGCTTTGTTGGCGTTGGCCGCACTAACGTCCGCTATTTCAATGATGGAGCTGTTTGTCTCTTGGATGCATGAGCGCTTTTATATAGGACGATTGAAGTCCGCGTTTTTAATTGGCATTGGGGTATGGTTCTGTGGCATCGCTATAGTGCTATCGTTCAACCATTGGGATACCAAGCTGCTGTTTGATCTAAATTTGTTTGAGCTGGTCGATAACCTTACGTCTTTGATTTTGCTGCCTATGGCGGCGGTGGCCTTGTCTGTTTTGGTTGCTTGGGTGATTCCTGAGCCAATGTTAAAAAACGAAATGATAGCGAAGAACCCCAAGCATTTTAGATGGTGGTACACTACGCTGAAATACGTCAGCATTCCGGCGGCAGTTCTGATAACCGTTGCTGGTTGGATAGGAGTTTAGTTTGAGTCACATTCAGAAGTTTGCTCATGTGAATTATAGCCAACAGCAAATGTACGATTTAGTGAATGATTTTGAGCAATATCCGGCATTTTTGCCTGGTTGTATTGGTGCACGAACCTTATCTCGCACTGATCAAGAAATTATTGCGACGCTTGATGTCGGCAAAGGGCCTGTTCAGCAGTCCTTTACCACTCGCAATGTGCTTACTGAGCCGAGCAAAGTGGAAATGAATTTAGTTCAAGGCCCTTTTAAGCGTTTACATGGTGTATGGACGTTTGAGCCTTTATCTGAAACAACGTGTAAAATTGCTTTAAGTATCGACTTTGAATTAAGCGGCATGTTGAAATTCGCATTTGGTGGCGTTTTTGGTCAAGTTGCCAATGCCATGGTAGAAGCTTTTAGTGAGCGAGCAAAAGTAGTATATGGCTAAGATTCGAGTTGAGGTGGCTTATGCGCTACCAGAAAAGCAGAAAATAGTCGCATTGGATGTAGAAGAGGGCTGCACTGTGATGGAAGCCGTGCGCCTTTCTAATATCGATGCGTTTTTTCCTGAGTTAGATTTATCTGCCCCGAAGCTAGGCATATTTGGTAAAGCTGTGCGTAAGCCAGAGGAGCAAATATTAAAATCTGGTGAGCGTGTAGAAATTTACCGAGAACTGAAGGTTGACCCGAAACAAGCTCGGGCCAACCGCGCTGCAAAAACAGACAAATAGGAGGCTTCCTACTTTTCCTGAACGTTCTGCAGGGCACCATTTTGGAAAGTGAGGGTCAAATGTTTGACCTCGCTTTGCTTGCTGTTCTGGTCACTGTATAAACTGGTAAACAGATAGTGCCATTGGTTTGAGTTAAACGTGCTGCTTACCATAGGTGTACCCATTACGTATAGGACTTGTGATTCGCTCATGCCAAGTTGGAGTTGTTGCACTTGTTCTGTTTTAATGACGTTGCCTTGTTCAACAGACGGTTTGTAGGGTGAAGGCAGCAAGCTGCAACCGCTAAGAGTGAGCAGCGTGGAAAGTAGGAGAATCGTTTTCTTCATTGGTCTTATCCTGTATTGGTTAGGTCAATGATAAAGTAATTATTAACGAGATCGAAATAGAGAATGACTCATGAGTAGTGAAAATCAAGAACTTAAAAAAGCTGGACTGAAAGTAACACTTCCGCGTGTGAAAATCCTACAAATCTTAGAAAATGCTGGTGATCATCACATGAGTGCGGACGACGTGTACCGTACTTTACTAGACCAGGGCGAAGATGTTGGTCTAGCAACGGTTTACCGTGTACTGACTCAATTCGAAACGGCGGGTCTTGTTTCTCGTCATCATTTCGAAGCCGGTACTGCGGTATTTGAACTTGCGAAAGGCGAGCATCATGATCACATGATTTGTCTTGAGACTGGAAAGGTAATTGAATTTGTGGACGATGTGATTGAGCAGCGCCAGCATGAGATTGCCGAGCAACACGGTTACGAAATCGAAGATCACAACCTGATCATATACGTTCGTCCAAAGAAGAGCTAAAAAACTTCAGTAGCCAAGCTACTGAAGTTGGACATTGCCGAGCATCTCTTGAGCATGAGCCAGAGTTTGCTCGGTAAGTTCTATTCCCCCTAGCAAGCGAGCAATCTCTTGGGTTCGTTTTGTCTCCACTAACGGTTCTACCTTAGATACCGTTGCCTCATTCAATACTTCCTTACTGACGCGGAAATGCTGATGTCCTTGGGCTGCAACCTGTGCCAAGTGTGTGACACAGAACACTTGCCCGCGATTGCCCACAGCGCGAAGCATCCGCCCAACCACCTCAGCGGTGCCGCCACTGATGCCCACATCGACTTCATCGAATACCAATGTCGGAATGACGGATGTGTGTGCCGTGACGACTTGGATGCCTAGGCTGATACGGGAAAGCTCACCGCCGGATGCCACTTTGCGAAGAGGTTGTGCGGGTTGCCCTGGGTTAGAAGCAATCATGTATTCGATTTCTTCATAGCCATTAGCGCTGATTTGATCCAGCGGATCGCAATGGATATGGAAGTGAGCATAAGGCATACCTAAGCCGTGGATTTGTTCTTCAACTCGTTGTGCCAGCTCCTCTTTAGCTTGCATACGCTTTTCTGTTAACAAAGTGGCGCTGGTTGTGAGCTGTTGATAAGCCTTTTCTTCTTTGAGCTTGAGGGCTTCTAAACTTTCTTCCCCACCAGATAAGCTGTCTAGTTCTGCTTCGACGTCTTCTCGCAAAGGAATTAAGCCTTCCGGCAACACTTTGTGTTTGCGGGCGGTGTCGTAGATATCGCTTAAACGTTGTTCGACATCTTGCAGGCGACCAGGGTCTTGCTCCAGAGTATCTTGGTAATGATTCAAGCTGCTTGAAGCCTCTTCCGCTTGGATGAGTGCTTGATTCATCATTTCTAAAGCGTTTTCAAGCTCTTTGGTGGCAGGGTGAATGGTGCTTGCCTGTTGGATGGCTTGATGTAGTAGCGAGCATATATTGCCTTCATCGTTATCTCTAAGGATGCCGCTCGCCGCGTAAGCTTTATATTGAGCGTCTGCAATGTTGGAGAGAAAAGCCTGCTCTGTTTCCAATTCCTCTAACTCGTGAGGCTTTAGGTCCAGCTGCGCTAACTCTTCCGCTTGGTATGACAGTAATTGGATTTTGGCTTCAAGTTCCGCTGAGCGATTTTGTTTTGCATGCAACTCTTCTTTCAGCTTACGCCATGCGTTGTATTCGTCACGAACTTGACGAGAGAGCTCTGTCAGCTGGCCATATTCATCAAGCTGTTGACGTTGTGCGCTGCGCTTTAACAGAGATTGGTGTTCATGTTGACCATGAATGTCGACGAGAAAGCTGCCTGCTTCCTTTAAGTCGCTTAATGTACATGGGCGGCCGTTAATGTAAGCCTTAGAACGGCCTTCTTTGCTAATGACTCGGCGCAATATGCATAGAGGATCGCTGCCATTCTCTAGGTCTCGCTCTTCTAGCCAGTGTTGTATTGCCGGATAAGCGCTGATTTCAAAGGTGGCGCTGATATCTGCCTTTTTTTCCCCGTGACGCACGACGCCTGCATCGGTGCGCCCCCCTAAACAAAGTGAAAGGGCATCCACCATGATGGATTTGCCAGCACCGGTTTCGCCAGAAATGGCGGTCATCCCAGGTTTTAGCTCTAAATCCAGAGTTTCTACAATGGCAAAATTTGAAATGGCGATACTGGTTAACATGGCATGCTCCCGATCAAGCAAAGTTTCATGGTTAAATATACAGTACTTTTATATGGTTCTTTATACAGTACTTGTACGTTTTTTGACAAGTGCTGAGAAAAGATTTTATTTGCATACATTTAATAAGGATTAGGTGTTGAAAGGTTAAAAGGTGACCCCATATACCACGCACAGACAGGTTACTTTCTGTTATTTGGAGATGAAAATGAGTGATCAAACGAATAAAGCACAGCAAGAAGTCGAGCAAGAAGAATTGCTAAACGAAGCCGATGCTGCCATCGCAGAAGAAGTCCTAGAAGGTATGGTAGATGATGCTTCTGATGAACTAGTTAAAGCACGTGAAGAAGCAGCGCAATACAAAGAAGTGGCGCTTCGTGCTCAAGCTGAAGCGCAAAATATTCGTCGTCGTGCTGAGCAAGATGTTGAAAAAGCGCATAAGTTTGCGCTGGAAAAATTCGCTAAATCCGTCATTACGGTTGCGGACAACCTAGAGCGTGCTTTGTCCTCTGCGGTAGAAGGTTCAGAAAATGACCCTATGCGCGAAGGTGTGGAGCTAACTTACAAAGACCTAGTAGAAACGCTAGCGCGTTTTGAAGTGGTTGCGGTTGACCCACAGGGCGAACCATTCAACCCTGAATTACATCAAGCGATGACCATGGTGCCAAATCCAAACATGGAGCCAAACACTGTGATGGATGTGGTACAGAAAGGTTACACACTTAATGGCCGCTTGTTGCGCCCAGCAATGGTGGTGGTTTCAAGCGCAGCCTAAAAAAAACTGTCATTTTTTTGACAGTGAGTGCTTGAAATAAAAATTGCCGTACCCAAATACAGAATTATCGAAACGAACAAAGAATTTTACTGGAGATACAACCATGGGCAAAATCATTGGTATTGACTTAGGTACAACTAACTCTTGTGTTTCCGTGCTAGACGGAGACAAGGCCCGCGTTATCGAGAACGCGGAAGGCGATCGCACCACCCCATCTATCGTAGCATTTACTGAAGATGGCGAGACATTGGTAGGTCAGTCAGCTAAGCGTCAAGCGGTTACTAACCCAACAAACACTCTATTCGCTGTTAAGCGTTTGATCGGACGTCGCTTCCAAGATGACGTGGTACAAAAAGACATCTCAATGGTGCCGTACAAGATCATCTCTGCAGACAACGGCGATGCATGGGTAGAAGTAAAAGGCGACAAGAAAGCGCCACCACAAATTTCTGCTGAAGTTCTTAAGAAAATGAAGAAAACAGCAGAAGACTACTTGGGTGAAAAAGTAACGGAAGCGGTTATCACGGTTCCTGCTTACTTCAATGACTCTCAGCGTCAAGCGACAAAAGACGCAGGTAAGATCGCTGGTCTTGATGTTAAACGTATTATCAACGAGCCAACAGCGGCTGCACTAGCATACGGTCTAGATAAAGCTTCTGGTGATTCAACAGTAGCAGTATACGACCTTGGTGGTGGTACATTCGATATCTCTATCATCGAAATTGCTGACGTTGATGGCGAGAAACAATTCGAAGTACTGTCTACGAACGGTGATACGTTCCTAGGTGGTGAAGACTTCGATATGCGCGTGATCGAATTCTTGGCTGCAGAGTTCAAGAAAGAGACGGGTATCGATCTACACAACGATCCACTAGCGCTACAACGTCTAAAAGAAGCCGGTGAGAAAGCGAAGGTTGAGCTATCTTCTTCTTCTCAAACAGAAGTTAACCTACCTTACATCACGGCAGATGCAACAGGTCCTAAACACCTTAACGTTAAGCTAACTCGTTCTAAGCTTGAGTCTTTGGTTGAAGATCTAGTGACTAAGTCTCTAGAGCCTTGTCGTCAAGCGCTGAAAGACGCAGATCTATCTGCTTCTGACATCGACGAAGTTATTCTAGTAGGTGGTCAGACTCGTATGCCACTTGTACAGTCGAAAGTAACTGAGTTCTTCGGTAAAGCACCTCGTAAAGACGTGAACCCAGACGAAGCGGTTGCAATCGGTGCATCGATCCAAGGTGCGGTACTAGCAGGTGATGTGAAAGACGTTCTTCTACTAGACGTTACGCCGCTGTCTCTAGGTATCGAGACTATGGGTGGTGTGATGACGGCTCTAATCGAGAAAAACACGACTATCCCAACTAAGAAGTCACAGGTATTCTCGACTGCGGAAGACAACCAGAACGCTGTAACGATCCACGCCCTACAAGGTGAGCGTAAGCAAGCGTCTCAGAACAAGTCTCTAGGCCGTTTTGACTTGGCTGACATCCCACCAGCGCCACGCGGTGTGCCTCAGATCGAAGTTAGCTTCGACATTGATGCCAACGGTATCTTGAGTGTCTCTGCGAAAGACAAAGCGACTGGTAAAGAGCAGTCTATCGTGATCAAAGCCTCTTCTGGCTTAAGCGATGAAGAAGTAGAACAAATGGTTCAGGACGCGGAAGCGAATGCTGAAGAAGACCGTAAGTTCGAAGAGCTAGTACAAGCTCGTAACACTGCGGACGGCATGATCCATGCAACTCGTAAGACTTTGACTGATGCTGGCGATAAAGCGACTGCAGAAGAAAAAGAAGCAATCGAGAAAGCGATCACTGATCTAGAAGCGGCTCTAGAGTCTAACGACAAAGATCAGATCGAAGAGAAAACGAATGCGTTGACTCAAGCGTCTGGTTCTCTAGCGCAGAAACTGTACGAGCAAGCAGATGCTGCTGAAGCTCAAGCAGGTGAACAAGCTTCTGGTCAAAAACAAGACGACGCAGTTGATGCTGAGTTTGAAGAAGTTAAAGACGACAAAAAATAAGCCAACCGCTTAGTTAAGTCGTCGTCCCAACGGGACTTATGCAAAACACGGGACGCTACCGTGTTTTGCTGTCTCTAGGGATTTGAACTCACTCTACATATTCAGGAACACCTGCAATGAGTAAACGTGATTATTATGAAGTACTTGGTGTTGCCAAGGATGCGGACAAAAAGGACATTAAAAAGGCCTACCGCTCATTAGCGAACAAGTACCATCCGGATAAGAACCCGGATAATCCAGAAGCGCTGGATAAATTCAAAGAGATTGCCGAGGCGTACGAAGTTCTGTCTTCAGAGGATAAACGTGCGGCCTATGATCGTTTCGGCCATGAAGGCGTGAGTGGTCAAGGTGGTCATGGTGGCTTTGGCGGCGGCGCTGGCGGCTTCAGCGACATCTTTGGCGACGTATTTGGTGATATTTTCGGTGGCGGCGGTGGCGGTGGTCAAAGCCGTACTCGTCGCGGATCAGATCTGCGCTACACCCTGGAGCTTGATCTTGAGCAGGCGGTTTGGGGTTGTGAAGAGAAAATTCGCATTCCAACGGCTGTAGAGTGTGATAAGTGTGAAGGCTCTGGTGCCAAGCCAGGTACTAAGCCAACGACTTGTCCAACTTGTAACGGTGCTGGACAAGTCCGTATGTCGCAGGGCTTTTTCTCTGTGCAGCAGACGTGTCCTCAGTGTCATGGCCAAGGTCAGATCATTTCTGACCCATGTAATTCTTGTCATGGTCAAGGCCGTAAGCAAGAGTACAAGACACTTAATGTTAAGATCCCAGCGGGTGTTGATACTGGCGACCGTATTCGTCTGTCAGGCGAGGGTGAAGCTGGAGCGTTTGGTGGCCCTTCAGGCGATCTATTTGTTCAGGTTTCGGTGAAACCTCATGCGATCTTTGAGCGTGATGGTGCGAACCTTTATTGTGAAGTGCCAATTAGCTTTGCAACGGCGGCGTTGGGTGGCGAAATCGATGTGCCAACACTTGATGGTCGTGTGCGTCTAAAAGTCACGCCTGAATGTCAGACAGGTAAACTGTTCCGTTTACGCAACAAAGGTGTGAAGCCTGTTCGTGGTGGCCCAGTGGGTGATCTGATTTGTAAGGTGGTGGTGGAAACGCCAGTGAACTTAACTGATCGTCAAAAAGAACTGTTAGAAGAGCTTGCGGAAACGATGGGTGAGAACTCAGAGCATTCACCTAAACAGAAAAGCTGGTTTGACGGCGTGAAGCGATTCTTCGAAGACATTAAAAAGTGATGCAAATCGCTATTTAAAACAAAGGAGCCAATTGGCTCCTTTGTTATTTTAGTAGATGTTCAATATATTGACGCAGCAGATTGGCGGCGTTGGTAAAGCTATTATTATTAGGGATGATGAAATCTGCTTTATTGCGAATCTCAATGGTTTTAAGAGAGGCTTGGCGTACATGTCGCATGTAGCGGCTAGTTACCTCATTAACATTACGCCCACGCTCCGCAATATCGCGCTTTAGGCGACGTACAATGGCTATGTCCATATCTGTATCCACATAGAGCAAGTAGTCCACGGCGTCGCGGATGCCAGGGTCTTGGAACATCATATGGCCTTCAACCAGCACCACTTTGGAAGGCTCCAAATTACGATAGCCGACTCGTTTGTGTTGCGAATGGTCGTAAACTGGGATTTCATTTGGCTGTTGTTGATTTTTACAGTTATGGATGGCTAGGGTGATGCTTTCTAAATCTAGCGAGTTTAGATCATCGAAATTGTAGACGTCCGGGTCGATGTTGCCGCAGCCTTTGTAGAAACTATCCTGACAAATAACGGTCAACTTATCTCCTAAGCCTTCTGCTAACAGTGAGCATAGGCGGCTTTTACCGCTACCTGAAATACCGGTGATGCCGATTACGAGTGCCATGGGCTACCTCAAAATAGAAAAATGAATTTGCATTGCTGAGTGGAAGAATTAGGCTCTAGTTTAACAGAGAAGTGTTAAAATCGCTTCCTGACTTATTGGTTAACATAATGAAGATTGAGATTTTCATGTGGAATAAATGCTTACGCACATTTTCTTTGATTTTACTTACCTTGTTGCTATCTGCTCCTGCCTCGGCAAATGATGAGCCAGAGGCATCTGAGCCAATAGAAGAGCCAGTGGTCTACTCTTCAGGGGCTGAACTATTTGGTATACCGTTTAACGATTTATCGAAAGATAAGTTCGAAGAGCACTTGGCTAAAATTGGTTTAGAGCCTTACCCTTCCTACCGAGAAGGCATTGCCAACTATAGCCTCGGTGCGTCTGGTATTTTAGGTATCAAAGAGCTAACAGTTATTTATAACCGTTACCAATATGTTGAGCGAGCCACGATGTCTGGTGTTGTTGAGAGTGCAGAGCTACGCGCTAAGCTTGGTCATTTGTTGGAAGGAAAATACGGTCCGCCTTCAATTGGCTTTGTGCGTGATGGTTATGGGCGTGCTCGTTGGATGCTGTCAGATGGCACTGAGATTGAGTTGCGTAATACTACCTTTGATGTATCAGTGAGCTATATTGACCGCGTTCCAAGACGTGCTTCGGCTTCAGGTCGCATAGATGTCGAGGCTCTGCTGCGTAGGAGCCAATAACCATATGGATATTGTACAAGACATTAATATGGTGTTTGTTCGCCTAATTCAGCCTTATCTTTCTGATATCGCATTGGCTCTCATGGCCACCAGTTTGGTGATCTTAGGTGATTGGCTTAACCGGACGTTAAAGCGCTCTGTGGCGAGCTGGTGGTTTGTAGCGCGTATTGCAGCTTTTGTTCTGATGTGTACTTTTGGTTATGGCCTGCTGACGCTTTGGGGGCAGCCGTTTATTTATCAAGTGTTAAGCATGACGGATCCTGTATGGCGGCCGACTCTAATTCTGGTTTGTTTTTGTTTGCTGGGGATTATCGCCGAGAGAAAACGTTATTTATAAAAAAATTAAGAAATTTTCCTTCTTTTTCTGTAGTGAAATTACGTAACTTTATTAGAAAAAGTGCCGTAATTTTACTGCAATCATCATAATGTCGTTATTTATTTACGCACTTCTTATTCTTACGTTGTTTTCATAAAAAAAAGCTCTAAAGTACCGTTTTTAAAGGTTTTTTGTTGCCTTGTTACAATTTGTTTTTACCTCAATGAATGGGTAGACTGCGCCCAAATTGTCGCAAAACGTTTGTATTTCTCGGGGGCAGATAAATGACAAACACTTGGTTAGAAACGGTTTCCAAAGTTGAATCAATGATTCCACTATTGGGTAAGCTAGGTCGTGAGCAGTCAGTTAAAGTTCAGCTTGCTGGACAAACTTTGATGTCAGATTCTGTTACTGGATTGGTAGCATTGTTTGATCAATATCCAGCAGTAGACCTAGCTCGTGTGTATCAAGTGTTGGAAAAACTGATCGCAAACAAAACATCTAATGCCGTTGTTGAGCTTGAAGAAGCATTGACTGATGCGGACATCGCATCGCTAGCAAGCTTTGCTCAAGCGGGTTCTACAACACCGGTTGTTTTGTACGGTTTCGGTCGTATTGGTCGCTTGCTTGCACGTCGCATGTGTACGCTTGGGCATACCACTCCAGGTATGAATTTGGCTGCTATCGTTGTTCGAAAAGCAGGTGATAATGACTTAGCTAAACGCGCTAGTCTGCTTAAGTTTGATTCAGTTCACGGTACTTACGAAGGTGTTGTTAAAGCGGATGCTGAGAATGAGCAACTGATTATCAACGGCCAGCCAGTTAAGATTATTTACTCATCTGATCCAAGTGAAGTGGATTACACTGCCTACGGCATCAACAATGCTTTGCTAGTAGACAACACTGGTCGCTGGCGTGATCACGATGGACTGAGTATCCATCTAGCTCGTCCAGGTATTGATCGTGTTGTACTGACAGCGCCTGGTAAGCAAATGAAGAACATTGTGTTTGGCGTTAACGATTCGGATATCGAATCAAACGATCAAATCCTATCAGCGGCTTCTTGTACAACGAATGCGATCACTCCGATTCTTTCTGTTCTTGAAGAGAAGTACGGTATCGAATCTGGTCACGTTGAAACAGTGCACGCCTACACGAATGATCAGAACCTAATCGATAACGTTCATAAAGGCGATCGTCGTGGTCGTGCTGCAGCCATGAACATGGTAATGACAGAAACGGGCGCAGCGAAAGCGGTTTCTAAAGCGATTCCTTCTCTTGAAGGTAAGCTAAGTGGCAGTGCGATTCGTGTTCCTGTTATCAATGTTTCTATCGCGGTTCTAAGCTTGAACTTGAAAGCGGAAACGTCAGTTGACGAAATCAACGAAGTACTGAAGAAAGCCTCTGCAAGCGCTGCGCTAGCAGGTCAAATTGGCTTCAGTGCAGAAGCTGATGCGGTAAGCTCTGACTTCATCGGTAGTGAGCAAGCAGGTATTTTGGACTCTCTATCAACAAAAGTACGTGGTAACCAAGCGACTCTTTACGTTTGGTACGACAACGAATATGGCTACAGCTGCCAAGTAGTGCGTCTAATGGAAAAATTAGCGCAGATGGCACTGGCTGATAGCAACGCTGTAGAGACTGCAGCGGCGTAATGACCGGACACATTTAAGCATGTGTGTTAGTTCGGCGACCTTCGGGTCGCCGTTTTTTTTGCCTAAAAATAATGTGTTTTTGTTTGTCTTGAGTGCCTAGCTAAGTTTAGACAAAAAAAATCGGGCACAAGGCCCGATAAATGTAACTAGCAGTTGATGTGATGTGGCGCTCACCAACATCACGACTAATGCATGGCTGTGGGGGCATGCATTAGAGGTTGGCATCCAATCATGATTGATGCCAGGTTAAGGAAGCAGTACTACCAAAACATGGTGCTTATTCTAGCTATTGAGCGTTGCACGACAAACGATATAAACTTGTGTTTTGGATTAAATTATCTAATGCTAAATGCCTATGAATAAAGCCTCTCTTCCTTTTCTGCATACGTTTGTTGTGGCAGCTAAGCATTTAAGTTTTACCAAAGCTGCACAAGAGCTATTTTTAACCCAAGGAGCGGTTAGCCAGCAGATTCGCTTACTCGAGCAGCGGCTAGGTTTTACCTTGTTTGTACGTTTTCATCGACGCTTGGAACTGACGCCTATGGGGGCTCGTCTGGCGATGCATCTTAGGCATATGTTTTCAGACCTAGATGGTTTGATTGATGAGTTAAGAGAGGAGCGAGATTCAAATATTATAACCCTGTCTGTTATGCCGTCTTTTGCAACACGCTGGTTAATGCCACGCTTGGGGCGATTACAGGAGCGCCACCCCAGTCTTCAGTTACGTATTCAAGCAAACGATCGCGAGGTGAATTTCACTCGAGATAGAATTGATGCGGCCATTGTTCATAGTCATTTACATTCTGGAAGTGCTTACAGTGTGCCGCTGCTTACAGATCGGGTATTTCCGGTCTGTAGTCCGCTTTTTGCAGAGCAGAATGCCCTAACGTCTCCTCAAGATTTGGTTCGAGTACCACTTATTAATGATGATTCAGAGTGGCGCTTCTTTAGTCCTTATGCAGAGTGGGAGGCATGGTTGGCTATGGCGCAAGTCAAAGGTGCGCGTCCAAGTCGTGCAATGAGCTTTAATCGTGGAGATTTGGCTGTTCAAGCTGCATTGTCTGGGCAGGGGGTTGCTCTAGGGCGCACGCCTCTTGTGATGGATGATATTAGAGAAGGGCGTTTATTGAAGCCATTCGATCAGGTTTACGATAATGGTCATGTGTATTTATTTGCGTGTCCTAATGAGTTCCGAGATAGAGAGCCCATTCAACAAGTACTGAGCTGGTTAATGGATGAATGTCGCTTGTACTCTATAGAAGAGTCTTTGTCATGACAGCAGTAGCTTGATTGACAATGCGATACACATAACGATCACCAGTGGCCGAATTAACGTGTTGCCTCTGGTGATCACTAATCGTGACCCAATCTGCGCGCCAAACCATTGGCCCGCTCCCATTGCGATCCCTATTCCCCAAAGTACATGCCCACTGAAGCTAAAAACAATCAGTGATGCGACATTGCTGGTAGCGTTTAGTACTTTTGTATGAGCGGTTGCTGAAACTAAGGAGTAGCCCATTAGGCAGATATAGGCGGTCGAAAAGAATGCCCCGGTGCCTGGGCCAATAAGGCCATCGTAAAAGCCTATACTAAAACCTATTAATATTGAGAAATAAACCAAATTTAGGTGGGGCAGCCTACTTATCAAGGGTTGCAGTTTAGGCAAGCTGATAAAGAAGATGGCCACAAGAATTAAAATAGCCGGAATCACTTTAATCAGTATTGAGCTATCGATGTAAGAAACCATGAGTGTTCCTAGCAGGCTGCCTGAGGCGGTCATGCAAATAGCTAAGCGCATTTTGGTTAAGTCCACTTGCCTCGTTTTCACAAAATGAAAGGAGGCGGAAAGGGTACCGGCACATCCTTGAAGTTTATTTGTTGCAAGTGCTTCAACTGGAGAAATACCCGCGGCGATTAAAACGGGTACAGTAATGAGACCGCCTCCCCCTGCAAGAGCGTCGATAAGGCCCGCAATAAAAGCAGTGAGAACTAATGCGAAGATGACCCAAAGGGATAAATCAGAAAACCATTCCATTGGCTTCTCCTTGTGCAAATAGTCATGGCGTAAAGACACTACTTTACAGTATGTTAGAGGTCGGTGGCGAGTTGGTAGCCGCTCAAAATAGCGAGTTACGTTTTTAAACGCTTATTTGCTTGAGCTTGGGAGTGTTACTGGCTAAGTTAGATTATTGATACTTAGTGATATTGAGGGATTTTATTGATGGCTAAACAATACTCAGAAGTGCATCAAGACGATTTTATGAAGTTTGGGGGAGAACGCCCAAGTTATCTGGATATCGAGGATGAATTGATGTCCATGGGTGGGCATGGTGTCTCAGGGAATGCATTTAAAAAGGAGGTTTTAAAATTAGCTGGTTGGACGGGAGGGGCATTGACAACATATGCTCAGCGACCAGTTGTGGCTGCCAATGCATTTAATAAAATTCGAGAAGGCTTGGCTAAAGTCAGTAATGCTGATGATTTGAAAGCGTTTCTGAAAAGCTAGCTAAAGCGTTAGCAGTTTAATAGATTGAGGAGTGCACCTTACGCATGAGGAGCACTCTCAGTTTCTAACACTACATTTCTGCGTTGGCGATTTCTCTGATACCGTATTCTTCGTCAAGTATCTGGCCTATCACATTTTTACCCGCTAAATGGTGTGCGTATTGCATGTGTAGGCAACGAATTTGATCCCAATTTTTTATTCCGCCAATCCCAAGTGTTTCAAAAAGGTGAGTAAAGCCTTTCTCATCGATAATTTTTTTGTGCTCATCACTCATCGCTTGCCACCGTCTTGAGACGTAGTCTTGATGAGATTGATGATACGCTTGTCGTAGCTCGTCATCATCTTTGATTCGTTGTTCTAGTTCCTTGACAACACCTTGGCTTTCAATACGGGCAAGAGCTTTATCTATAGCACTACTAGACAGCCAGTACAGTGTTGGAAACGGTTGGTCAAACACCCATGTTTCCATTTCTAAAACTTGAGGAATACCATTAGGAGAATAGTGAGCTACTTGTCGAATGCCACTCGGCGCTCGACCTAATTGCTTCGTGATTATGTCGATATCAGCTTGTGATAGTGAATGAGTCATTGAGGTAATTATAAAGTGAATGCAGGGAAGCTTGCGGCAAATTGTTGGATCCATTCCGCAGCGGCTTCGTTATAGTTTAAACGCCGACCTTGGTGCTTAGCTTGTCGACGATAATGTTCTATCTGAGATAACTGTTCGACCATACGAACACAGTAGCAATCGTCATTATTTGGAAACTCAATTGCAATACGGTATTCATCTTGCTCTTTGTCACACCATGCGATTCGGCCTGTGACGCAGAAATGTGGATCAATTTCTTGTAACGTTATACGAACGCATGAACCTGTTTGGTAAGCCGAAGGTGCTAAATAGGTGATGCCTACAAAGCCAAGTCTTTCTGCCTCAACAACAGGGAAAGACTGGTCCTCAATCAACGTTATGTTGAGTGGGAGGTCTTTCGGATGTGCAACAAATTCCATCGCAACAAGCCAATAATCGTTTAATTAGTCAGTTTATCGGCCGGATGGCCTTAAGGTTTAAAAGAAAGCGAATTGTACGCTTTTTACTCTGACTGTACAGACGAAATTTAGGATAAATTTCCCCCAATACATAATTTTTAACTATTAAAATATTATATTTTTGCATTCAAAGGCCTACTTTGTGATTGGCTAAGTGCTTGAGTTTTATTTATGCATAAACTAAACCAAGTATGGTTGGTAGCCAGTCAATAATTTGTCATGCTAGCACGTTATTGTTTCTATAGTAGAACTTGCAAATTTAGTGGAAAGCAGGCACATTTTTTGTTAAATGCGAATTTAATAAAAATGAGTGACGAGATGCTAAAACAGGAGACATTTATGTCGTTATCCGTCGTACAGCGGGTGTTACTGGGTTTTATATTATTGCTATTGCTGCTTTTTGTCGTGGCAGGAGCGGGTGTAGGCGGATTAAATTCTGTGCAGACACGTATTGAAAAGGTGACAGGTGACATTGCGGATATATCTGATCAGAGCTCTGACGTCAGTGCGGCCTTGGCGCAAAGTAGTAGTGCCGTACTGCAATATTTGGTGGCATCTAGCGACGGAGTATTAGACAGCGCTAAGCAACAATATTTGAATGAACAAGAACACTTTGCACAGAGTGCTGAGTCGCTAAAACGAGAAGTGGCTAACTTCCCTGATATCTTAGCAACGGTTGATGCTATCGACCAGCAGTCGATTTCCTTTTTCCTGCTAGCTGATAAGGCTATTCGTGACCATAATCGAATGGTTGAGCTAAGCCGAATAATGCCAGATAAAAAACTGGACCTTAAAGACGCTTTAACGTTCGCAATAGACGACTTAGATGCCTTGGGAAACTACCCTGAAACTGATGAGCAGGCGTTTGCCGCGGGATTAGCAAAAACACAACTAGAAAGTCTATTGTTATTGGTGGGTGATTACTTTGACTCTACAAGTGTGAAAGCCTTAACGAATATTCGTAAAGAAATGAGTAAAGCATTTGCTCCTGTAGATAAGGTGATTGAAAAATTAGGGGACGACAGCATTTTGGAATCCATTGAAGAAGTACGCAATGCTATAGAATCTGAGCAAGGTGTAGTACTTAACTACTTTGTATTTCAGCAAATTAAATTGGACTCTGAAGAGGCTGCTGCTGGTTTATCAGAAGGGCTTGCTACCATGCAAGTACTGCAAAACGAATTAATCTCTCGTGTACGAGAGCTTCGAGAGGGGGCTAAGCTTAACGCATTAGATGCGTCAAATAGTGCTAAATATGTCTCTTATATCGTTGTGGCGATCTCTGTGGTATTGGCGATGTTGATCGCTTATTGGGTGAGTTTAAGTATTCGCAAACCACTTGCAAATATTATGGCTGTTTTGAATCAGATCGCAGACAAAGATTTCAGTCAACGTGTTTCTGTATCGAGTAAGGATGAATTTGGTCAACTTTCTCATTGGGTCAACACGTTAGTTGAGCAGCTTAGTGGGGTAATTAGGCAAATAGACAGTGCCTCGAACAAAGTGGTTTCTTCGGCAGAGGATGTTTATCAATCAACAACAAATACGCGCAAAGTTATGATGCTGCAGAATGATAAGACGACTGAAGTTGCGGCTGCTATGGATCAAATGTCAGCAACGGTTCGAGAAGTCTCTCATCATGCTGAGGTCACCCTAGAAAAAGTACAGCAAGTGGATCAGAGTGCTGACAGTAGCCTGCAGCGTATGACTGAAAATATATCCCAAGTGGAGCAGCTGGTTTCTCAATTAGAGTCATCTGCTCAGGTTGTACAGCAGGTGAACCAATACTCGCAGAACATCGGTAATATTCTAGAAGTTATTCAAGATATTGCAGAGCAAACCAATCTGCTGGCACTTAATGCAGCAATTGAGGCGGCTCGAGCTGGCGAGCAGGGGCGGGGCTTTGCTGTGGTTGCGGATGAGGTTCGCACGCTGGCCAATAGAACTCATACCTCTACAGAGGAAATACAGCGAGTCATTACCGAATTGCAAAGCGGAGTTAAAGCAACAGTTTCCACTATGGATCAGAGTTGTCAGTATGCCCGTAATAGCATGAATGAGGCTCAAAGTGTTGGGGATTCGTTGCAGGATCTACGGCATTATATTGGTGAAATTCGCGAATTAAGTGTGCAAATTGCGACGTCATCGGATCAGCAAGCAGGGGTGGCGCAAGACATTAATCAAAGCATTCATGAGATTTCTAATCGCTCGCAAGAGGCGATGGAAGATGCACAAGCCAGTCAAGCTAATTGCCAAAGTATGAATGAATTGGCCCAGCATCAGCGAAAACTTGTTGGACAGTTCAAGACATCCTAACGTCGCAGAGTTTTAGAAATCAAGCTATGATGCTGATCCGAGAATCAAATGGAGTACGAGCATGAGTGTGCAAATTGGTGATATGTTGCCCTATGGTTCCTTCTTGGTAATGGGGGAAAATGGTCCACAAGAAGTGAATGTCACTGAATTCTTTGCAGATAAAACCGTCATTTTATTTGCTGTGCCAGGTGCTTTTACGCCGACCTGTAGTGCGAGGCACTTACCAGGCTACGTCGAACACTATCAAGCATTCAAAGAGCAGGGTGTTGATGACATTGTCTGCTTGTCTGTAAACGATGTGTTCGTTATGAATGCGTGGGGGCAAGCTCATGGTGCGGGTAACATCGTTATGGCTGCGGACAATTCAGCGGAGCTAACCACGGCTTTAGGCTTAGAATTGGAAATAGCCACGGCACAAATGGGACTTAGAAGTCGCCGTTACGCTATGTTGGTGATCAACGGCGTGATTCAGCAGCTCTGGTTAGAAGAGCCTGGAGAGTTTGGAATTAGTTCTGCTGAACATGTTCTAGGGCAGGTTTCATAGTTACGAAAGAATAAAGATAAAGTCGCCGATTGGCGGCTTTTTTTGTGCTTGTGACGGCGCATCTATTAAGGTACTTAAGAAATCTGCAAATTAGATGCGATCTAGGAAACGCATAAATCTACTTGCTTTTTTATTGCCTAGGCGCAATATACTTATAAGACAAGCACATAGAAAAAGGAGGGCGATCCATGACATATAGCGATCGCGTTGATGCGCTGGTATCACCAAAAGGCGCATTAGAGATGTTATCTCAGGAAGAAATAGCTCGTATGTCGGAGGACAGCGGTGATTTGCATGAACTGTTCCGCCGTTGTGCGTTGGCTATTTTAAACTGTGGCAGTGATTCGGACGACCCAGCAGAGGTTATGTCTACTTTCAAGGACTTCGAAATTCGCATCATTCAACAAGAGCGTGGTGTAAAGCTTCAGTTGAGCAATGCTCCAAGCAGTGCTTTTGTTGACGGCAAAATGATCAGTAGCGTACGAGAAATGCTATTCAGTGTGCTGCGAGACATTATTTTTACTTATCATGAATACAATGTTGCTCGTGGCCTAAATGACGCAAGCTCAGACAAAATAACCAACGTTGTTTTTGAGCTGCTTCGAAATGCAAATGTGTTTCGTCGTATACAAACACCGGACATGGTGGTTTGCTGGGGTGGACACTCTATTGCCCGCCATGAGTATGACTACACGAAACAAGTGGGCCATGAGCTAGGCCTGCGTGAGCTGAATATTTGTACGGGCTGTGGTCCAGGTGCCATGAAAGGGCCTATGAAAGGAGCTGCCATTGCTCATGCGAAACAACGTATCCAAAATGGCGTATATCTTGGTTTAACGGAGCCGGGAATCATTGCCGCCGAATCACCTAACCCAATTGTTAATCAGCTGGTTATTATGCCAGATATCGAAAAGCGACTTGAGGCATTTGTTCGCACTGGCCATGGCATCGTTGTTTTCCCTGGTGGCGCTGGGACCGCTGAAGAAATTCTCTATATTTTGGGTATCTTATTGCACCCTAAAAATGCAGAGATGCCATTCCCATTAGTCTTTACTGGCCCCAAAGAAAGTGCACCTTACTTTGAGCAGATTAATGAATTCATTGGTTCTGTTTTAGGCGATAAGGCGCAAGCGAAATATCAAATTATTATTGATGATGCCGTTGAAGTGGCGCGAGTAATGAAGGAAGGGATGGAAGCTGTACGCCTATACCGTAAGGCGCATCAAGATGCCTTCTATTACAACTGGAAGTTGCATATCCCCGACGAATTTCAACGTACATTTGAGCCGACACATGAAAATGTGAAGGGATTGAATTTGTTTTATGGCCAAGATACGCACTTGCTCGCAGCCGACCTACGTCGTGCCTTCTCTGCGATTGTGGCTGGGAATGTAAAACCACAGGGTGTTGCCAGCATTAAAGAATTTGGACCATTTGAGATACACGGTGACAAGGGGTTGATGAAGAAACTCGATGCTTTGCTAGAAGCGTTTGTCACTCAGCAGCGCATGAAGTTACCAGGTACGGCTTATGAGCCTTGTTATAAGGTGATTACTGATTAAATTTGTCTGAAAGGATTGGCAAAAAGCCGTGCTAGCGTTTACTAGCACGGCTTTTTAGTTTTGAGACGGTCTCTATGTTGCTACTGGCGTGTGTTTGCTTGAATTTGACGGAGTAGCTGATGGATAAAGCCAAGTTTTTCTCTTACCTTCGGCACTAATACAAACGGATAGAGATCTGGTTGCCCCATGCTTCGGTTTAAGCAGTTGGCTGCGAAGGTCAATGGAAGGTACTCGTTAAGGAGATCTTCAAAGCTCTCGTGTGTATAAGGGTCTAAAGAAGCGCTTGCTGTAAGCTGGCTATGTTGAGGCAAGGGTGGGCGAGTGCTAAGGCCAAAGTAATAAGCGGTTTCCAAAGTATCTAATATATGTAAATAGTGCGCCCAAGTTTCCGCCCAATCTTCCCATGGGTGGGATGAGGCATAGGAGCTGATGAATTCATTTTGCCATTCAAGGTTAGGGGTGGCGTAATGGCTTGAAAGTGCTTCAGCGTAATTGCGTTGCTCGTCGCCAAACAGTGCTCTAAATGAGTCCAAATAAGTAGGTTGATCGGCAATCAGCTGATCCCAATAGTAATGGCCAATTTCGTGTCGAAAGTGCCCAATGACAGTGCGGTACGATTCATTCATGTCCTTGCGCATCTGTTCTCTATCAACGCTATCGGCTTCGACAGCATTAATCGTCACCTGACCTTGTGCGTGACCCGTTGAAGTTTGAGCGCCTTCAGGGATCACGTTTTCTTCAGAAATAAAATCGAAAGATAAGCCGTCATCTGGGTCTTGTTTCTTGTTCACAATCGGTAGATTGAGTTGGCGTAAAGCATATACCAGCTGATGTTTTGCCTGCTCCAGCGTTTGCCAAGCTTGTTGCTCCTCGATGCCCGAAAGGTTAGGGATGTGTCGATTTAGATCGCACGCATCACATAGTGTGTCTGGGGTAGAGACTAGCCAGTTACAGACGTTATGAGCATGATTGGAGCAGTGGAACCAAACCGTGTTGTCTGGTGACGGTTGTTGATTCGAGTAGACATTGAAACCTTGTTCCAATGGTGTCAGCGCTGTTAGCTCTAATGTGTCGGAGCGAAATCCTAAAGGGGATTGGCAACTCTCACACAGGGTGTTTTCAAAAAGCAGCGCTTGACCACATTGTTGGCAACTGAATAGCTTCATGATCCTTTGTGACTCTCTATGCTTTGAAATTCATCTGGTTGATCAGCTCAACGTGCTCAAGTATCAGCTGGCCTGAAATACTGGTGGCGTTGGGGATTGTGGGTAAGGCGTCTATTGGGTACCAGCCTGCTTCCGCGATCTCATCAGGTGCTGGAGCGATATCTCCATGATCATATTCGGCAAAAAAGCCCACCATAAGTTGATGGGGGAATGACCAAGGTTGGCTGCCACGATAGTGAATGTTCTTAATATGAATTCCCACTTCCTCCAGCACTTCACGATGCACGGCTTCCTCTAATGTTTCACCCGCTTCAACAAACCCTGCAATGTTGCTCATTCGTCCTGACGGCATGTTAAATGAGCGCGCGAGCAATATAGAATTTTCCTTTCTTACAGAGACAATGATGCAGGGGGAGATGCGTGGATAGTGTCTAATGTGGCACTTGTGGCAGAGCTTTGCGTGTTCTTTCTCATGCTTTTTGGTAAGCGTTGATCCGCAGCGGCCACAGAATTGGTGGTCCAAATCCCATGTTGCCAGTTGATGGGCTCTGCTTAAAAGGCCAAAGTAGTAGGCATCGGACTCATAAAGAACATCACGCAACCCTTTCTCGGTATAGCCTTTAGGTGGAGAGGGGAAATGGCATACGAATACATCTTCCCCTTCAAACTGACCGATATAAACACTGCGCATTTCTGGTGTTGGATGAAAGTCTTTTAGGGAAAAAAGAAAGCCCGAGTCATGTGTTAGTACGCTTTGCTTGGTGACTAGTATGTATCGTGCCATGCCATGTGGGGATGGGTGAGTGCTTGTGCCAATTTCAACCATGAAAAAACTCATCATTCTTTAGTGTGTATGTGGTTAAGCTACTCTCTCCAATGGTTGTATGCAATTGTCCAGCAGAGCCTTTTTGCATGTTTATCTGCTACCTTTCCCGTACAATGTGATGACATGTAAAGAATGATGAAAGGGTTTTTATGAAATTGCTGTCTGCTGCGCTTTTAGGTGCTTGCTGTGTAACTGGGGCTGCTCATGCACAAGAGTATTTGCCAATTTTGCAGTACCACCATGTAGATGCTTCAACACCTCGCTCAACATCCGTGTCACCTGAAGAATTTAAACAGCACATGGACTATTTGAAGGAAGCTGGTTATCAGGTGCTTGATCTGGCAACAGCTTTGCAGCGTATTCGTTCTGATCAGCCTTTGCCCGATAACGCTGTTGCCATCACGTTTGATGATGCCTATTTAAATATTTACGAGAATGGCTTCCCGATCCTTAAAGAGCATGGCTTTCCGTTTACCGTATTCATTAATACCGGCCCAATTGAACGAGGCCATCGTAGCTTTCTGACTTGGTCTCAAATGGAGGAAATGCAAAAGTCTGGTGGTGTGTTCGCGAATCACACGGTGAGCCATCCTTACATGCTTCGTCTGGAAGAGGGGGAGACAGTAGATCAGTGGAAGCAGCGGATTCAACAAGAGGTATCTGATGTTGAATCTTTGCTATCGTCAAAGCTAGGTTCTACTCCGAAGATGATTGCTTATCCTTATGGTGAATCCAATGAGGTGGTGCGTCACCTTATTAGGGATCAAGATATGGTTGGCTTTGGTCAACAGTCAGGAGTGGTTAGCAAGGATTCGGACTTTGCCAATTTACCTCGCTTTCCAGCTGCAGGGCCTTATGCAGAGCTTTCTTCTTTGAAAGTGAAATTGCGCGCTAAGCCAATGCCGCTTAATGCAATAGAGAATGGCGGCGATTTTGCTCATGAGCAGCCCGTTAAAATGACGCTTACCTTAAAAGAAGGGCGCTATCGTAAGAATGACTTAAATTGTTATGTCGCAGGACAAGGTAAAGCGTCGCTTAATTGGGTGGGTGAAAATGTGGTCGTTGTCGAAGCAGAGCGAGCATTTCCTGTAGGAAGAGGGCGCATCAATTGTACGATGCCTGATCAGTCCGGGAGGCATTATTACTGGTTCTCAAATGTTTGGATTCGAACGGCCTCCGAACAGCTGTATGTAACGGATTAATTTTAAAAAAGTTAAAAAAATAGTTGCACTGAAATTTAGAATCCGTAATATACACCTCGCTCGCAACGGAGGGGTGGCAGAGCGGTTGAATGCACCGGTCTTGAAAACCGGCGAAGGTTAATAGCCTTCCGAGAGTTCGAATCTCTCCTCCTCCGCCATTTCCTTTTTGGTTTTGGTCTGAAGCGAGTTAAAAATTAGTTGTTCCCTGATAGCTCAGTTGGTAGAGCAAACGACTGTTAATCGTTAGGTCACTGGTTCGAGTCCAGTTCAGGGAGCCATTCGGAGTATAGCGCAGTCTGGTAGCGCGCCTGCTTTGGGAGCAGGATGTCGGGGGTTCGAATCCCTCTACTCCGACCACTAATTTTAAATCAATGGTAATGGTGGGCGTAGCTCAGTTGGTAGAGCTATGGATTGTGATTCCATCGGTCGTGGGTTCGAGCCCCATCGTCCACCCCATTGCCTCATAGTTGGGTCGTTAGCTCAGTTGGTAGAGCAGTTGACTTTTAATCAATTGGTCACTGGTTCGAATCCAGTACGACCCACCAGCTATGTATTTTACAGAATGAATATTTCTGTTTTCTGACATTCCCTGATAGCTCAGTTGGTAGAGCAAACGACTGTTAATCGTTAGGTCACTGGTTCGAGTCCAGTTCAGGGAGCCACTCGGAGTATAGCGCAGTCTGGTAGCGCGCCTGCTTTGGGAGCAGGATGTCGGGGGTTCGAATCCCTCTACTCCGACCAGTCAGAATAGTGAAAAATCGAATGTTCGGGTCGTTAGCTCAGTTGGTAGAGCAGTTGACTTTTAATCAATTGGTCACTGGTTCGAATCCAGTACGACCCACCACTTTTGATATGCGGAGGGGTGGCAGAGCGGTTGAATGCACCGGTCTTGAAAACCGGCGAAGGTTAATAGCCTTCCGAGAGTTCGAATCTCTCCTCCTCCGCCATTTTACCTGCTCTTAGTGGGGTTGTGATTCCCTGATAGCTCAGTTGGTAGAGCAAACGACTGTTAATCGTTAGGTCACTGGTTCGAGTCCAGTTCAGGGAGCCATCTATTTGTTTATGGTGGGCGTAGCTCAGTTGGTAGAGCTATGGATTGTGATTCCATCGGTCGTGGGTTCGAGCCCCATCGTCCACCCCATTTATTCTCCTTTCTCTTTCTTTATATCTAATTTAAAATTTCTGCTTTCTGCTTTCTGCTTTCTGCTTTCTGCTTTCTGCTTTCTGCTTTCTGCTTTCTGCTTTCTGCTTTCTGCTTTCTGCTTTCTGCTTTCTGCTTTCTGCTTTCTGCTTTCTGCTTTCTGCTTTCTGCTTTCTGCTTTCTGCTTTCTGCTTTCTGCTTTCTGCTTTCTGCTTTCTGCTTTCTGCTTTCTGCTTTCTGCTTTCTGCTTTCTGCTTTCTGCTTTCTGCTTTCTGCTTTCTGCTTTCTGCTTTCTGCTTTCTGCTTTCTGCTTTCTGCTTTCTGCTTTCTGTGACTCTTGCGTTTTAGGTGTGTGTTCTTAAGCTAATCCTAGATTACGGATTACGGATTACGGATTACGGATTACGGATTACGGATTACGGATTACGGATTACGGATTACGGATTACGGATTACGGATTACGGATTACGGATTACGGATTACGGATTACGGATTACGGATTACGGATTACGGATTACGGATTACGGATTACGGATTACGGATTACGGATTACGGATTACGGATTACGGATTACGGATTACGGATTACGGATTACGGATTACGTGCGGATGTGCAATTAATATTAGATAAGAGAATTGGATTTATATATAGATGTGAAATCTAGGAGAAAAGAGAAATGGTGGAGGGAGGTGGATTCGAACCACCGAAACTTTCGTGGCAGATTTACAATCTGCTCCCTTTGGCCACTCGGGAACCCCTCCACAGCAGCGGGGCATATATTATCTATGCCCCAATGCGTTGTAAAGTCTTTTTTCTATTTTTTATTAATAAGTTGCGTGAGTTTGGCCTGCATACGCTCTTCTGCTGAAAGGTTATCGAATTGAGGGTCTTGCTTAGGCTGAGTTTTAGCTTTGTTGTTGGTGCGCCCCTTGCCTTTATTTTGAGATGTCGAGCTGCCTTGTGAACGTTTGCCTTTATTGCTTTTGGGCATAGGCTTTTTGTTCTCAACAGGCTTTTTGACGTTAGGAAGTGCTGGCTCATTGCTCACAGCGTTTCCTTCAAGGTCGATACGAGGTTGACCTGAAAGCAGGCACTTCTTGTAACGGTCTGAGCGAGTGTAGGCTGCCATAGCGCGTTTTTGTTTACTGGCATTAAATTGTTCGTCTAATACCATATCTTTGTCGATGCCGACCTTGAGAGGGCGTGGGTTATTCCAGTCAAAGGCTTTTGGATAGCGCTCTTCTAATAACTTGATGAGTCGGCGGTTGTTCTTTTGGTTTTTCTGTCGACGTTTCTCCTCGGCACTGAGAGTCGCAGTTTCTGGAGAGTTGTCTTGCACAGGAGTTTGCTCAACGTCTGTCGCAGTGGTTTCTTCGATATCAGCGGTGGTGTTTTCGTGTTGTTCAGTAGTCATAGGAGAATCTTTAGTTTCTGTCAGGTCTTCAGTTGGTTGATCTTCAAAAGCATTTTGTAGAAGGTCAAAGTTAAAGTGTGCTTGTGAGTTTTCAGGATTAGAAGTGTTTTCAGTTTCTATTGGTCGCACATCTAAACTGTCTTCAATGTACAGCTGCAGTTGCTCTTCTGTTGAGCGAGTTTGACTCATTGTAGACAAGAGGTCTAAGGATGCATTGCTTGGCGCGCTTTCTTGCCTGTGAGAAGGGGTCGCTTTTAGTCGCTTGACTTCCTCTTGGGTTGTTGCCAATTCTTGTACAAGCTGCTCAATGCGCTCTTCAAGTGCTTTGATTAAGCGGTCCATAAATTAGTTTCCTGCATTCGCTAACCATAAAGGTACTCTAGGCAATCCTTCGCGGCCAACCATTTCATTGAGTTGCTGTGGTGTAGGCATGATGACGTCCGTATGTGCATAACTACTGAGCCACTCGTACGTATTAAACAAAACAATAAGGGAGATAATTAAAGAGAACCATTTCATGATGTTAAAAGGTTAACCCCATACCTATAGTGGCATGTTTGTCGTAGGCATTCTCGTTGCTGTTATAAACCTTTACGAAAATATCAATGCGGGTATCGTCACTGATGCCAATACGAACCCCAGCCTCAGGATAAGCGGCAACATTATCAAGGAAATTAGCGCCTAGGCCGATATAACTCCATAGGGGCATGTTTCCATTAATGTAAAACAATGGCGAAGTGGTATAAAAACGAGCGCCTGCCTGGGCAGCAGTTTCAAAACTATCGCGTAAAATAAAAGAGAAACCACCGTAGAGCGATAAGCTTCTTGGGAAAGTGTATTCTATCGAAGTATTGATCATGCCAGTTGTATTGCTGGTTGCCGTGGAGGGCTCCCTAAAAACAAGTTCGTAGCTTACCAGAGGAGAAAATTGTCCAGCGGCAACTGCGCTGGTGGCACCTGTCAACAGTGCCGCTGCAACAAATTTTTTCATATGCCTAATATCAGTCTAATTGATTGAGTTTGCTTAACATCTGGTTCAGGCTGTTTTCCCAGTTTGTTTGCTGCTCAGATTGTTGGGTAAGCTGAGCTTTTGCTTCGTCACGCTCTTCTGAAAGTTCATAGTTCTGCATCTCTAGCTCAGAGATACGTTGGCGAAGGGTTGAAATTTCTTCGACCGCGGCGTTGATGCGTTGCTCTAGGTGATGCAGTAGTTCGTTATTCATGGTACTTCTATCCTAATTACTTGTATTGTGAGCTTGATTTTAGAGTTTTACCAAGCAATCACAACATCTTGTTGTTGCACATTCAAAATTCTTGCTTCAACCGCAAGCTCGCCAATGGCAAAGTTAGGTTGCACTTGGGTGATTGTAACATTGATATTGGCATTATTAAGCTGCGTTTGAGCATTCTGTAGTTGATCAAATATTTCATATCGTCGAAAGACTTGGAATTGATCTCCTTTTTTAATGCCGGCTAGCGCTCCAGCATTGATATGGATACGGTTGCTTTCCGTGCGGAATATGTTGGCAACAAATGGCTGGCAAGTGAGGTCATCACTTGCATCGATGGACATGTCTTTCAGTGTTTGGGCGACTACTTTGCCGTAATGTAGCTGCCAGAACTTGGCACTACCAAAGCCAACTTTGTTGCTTTCCTTAGTGTCCCATTCACCTATTTCATCATAACGATGTTGGAAAATAAGCGCCCCACTAAAACCGTCATAAAGATATAAGTCGAGTACAAATTTCCGTTGGCCATCCTCTTTATTTGCCCAGCTCAGTAATGAGTTGAGAGGTGTTTTCTGATTGGGGTGTTTGGGGTATAACTCACCAATGTCTCGAATGACGCCGCTGATAACATATTGAACACCAAGATTTTCTCCGATCCTAGCGACGTCGGTGAGCGATCCATCATTATTTGCTGAGGTTGGGGCATTAATTAAGTCTGGATAGACGCTGATATTGGTAGCAGACAGTGCGCGTAAATAGCCTTGCTGATTAATGGCGTCCACTAAACTTTTAGGTAGCTCTCTACCTATGTTGTGCAGCGCGCCTAGATTGGCTTGCTGCGGAGTTTGTAGCGCAAAGCCAGTTACGCCAACCGATTTTCTGTAGGGGTTAACGGATCCGTTTTCACACATGCTTTCCGGCAGGATGCGAGTCTCAATAGTGATGCTAAGCATGTCATCGACAATCTGCTCAGAAACGATGTTTATGTTGTTAACCTGAGCGGCAGACTGTATCGACGTATTAGAGCTGACAACGCCATTTTGCATTCTATCATTACTGCGAATACTTGCACTTGCTTGCAGCGATGCTTGTTTGATTGCTTGTTGTGTTGCCCTGTAGCGCGCATCATTTATATCGTTGTTGTAAATGATCGCTTGGCCTTGCGCTTCAATTTTTTGGCTAAGGAGGTTGGTGCTCAATAGAAGTGCAAGGCATGAGACGATAACTTTAATCATTATTGAACGCTATAGAAAGAAGTTGGAGTCTGTTTGCTGCTAGGTGCTGATACCCTGTAGCTATTATTAGTAAGGCAGTTTACGTTAGATTTAAGTGCCTCAACAGAACTCACACATTGTCTGAAGTTTTGTTGCAGCGCTAGCTCAACAACCGTTTCAAATGTGCCATCCTCCAGCTCTCTTTGTGAAATAACTTTTGCCCCAACCAAATAAGCATCGACATAAGCTCTGATCTCATCAGATTGAGCGACCATATTGCTAACAGCGTTGTTGGCATTAATCTCAATACCATAAACGCGCTCTGCAAGATTTCGTAGTGCGTCGATTTTAGAGCCACGCATTGTCATCAGTCGAGATTGGGAGTGGCTAAATGATTTGCCTGTTGGTGGTGCAGAGTAGCCAGTTGATCTTACGATTATTGGTTCTCTAGGCATGACCTCAATAATTTCTGTTTCTTTTATTGTCGTGGGGGCTGGCGTTGATTGGTATTGAGAGGCAGCAGTAATGGTATTAGGTGATGGTGCAACGCAAGGTGAGTTGGCATTGCATCTTTTCGTCATTGGATAAGGGGTGTGCGTACAAGCTGCTACTAGCACTGAGGCGGATGTAAGAACAGCTAGTTTGAGAATAGCATTCATTAAGGTGGCTCCTTTAGTGATTTAGTACACCCGATAAATCGTGGTCTTTTCCGTTACAGTTCGTGCTGGCATGGGGGCTACTGTGATGGTCTGCATTTGCACATGTTGTATAGGTAAAATCTTTTGTGGGCTAGGGCAGTCGTAGTATTGATGATAAGAGCACCCCGATAAAAGTGTAGCCAGTCCTGTGATCATGAGGATATTCATCCGTTTTGAGCTCATTGTTAAGTCTCTATCGAAAGTTCTTAATGAAGTTAACTCTGATTAAAATTTAGTCTGGCCAATCTACAATAAATACTCGATCCGACACAAGTTTGTTGACCAGGATATAAACATTCTAACTGAAAATTAAAAATCTCGTTCCAATTTTATTTGCGTCTATACTTATTTCGGTACATGACGGGAGGTGGCGTATGATAAATGTCTTAGAATCAAACTTATTGAGCCAAGCTCATAACTTGCCAGCCTCATTAGCGGAACGTTTGCGCTTTGATGTCGAGCAAACACTGAAAGGATTGTATGCTGATGAGTCCTTAGTGGATAGAATTGAAGATTTATATTTGCCTTTTGCTCGATGGGTTGTACAGCATTCAAGGCCTAAGCATGAACCATTGGTCATCGGCTTGGGTGGACCTCAAGGCTGTGGCAAAACTACGTTCAGTGCTGTTGTTAGTCATATATTAGCGAAGGGGTTCGATTTAAATGCGGTTGTTGTTAGTTTGGATGACTTGTATTTAAAGCGCGCGGATCGTTTGGCCTATGCAAATCAAGTGCATCCAATGTTTGCGACACGTGGGGTTCCTGGTACCCATGATGTTGAATTGGCGCTGAGTATCTTTAACCGTTTGAAGAATCTGCAGTCGGGTGAAGTTATGTACGTGCCGACTTTTGACAAATCCTTGGATGATCGTAAACCCGTTCACCGATGGCAAGAGGTGGCGGGCACAGTTGATGTCATTTTCTTTGAAGGGTGGTGCGTGGGTGCGCAGGCTATGCCTGAAGAACACCTTGTTGAGCCAATCAATGTGCTGGAAAAAGATAAAGATGCTCAAGCAATATGGCGACGAGAAGTTAACCGACATCTGCAGAGTGATTACAAGCAGTTGTTTGATTTAATTGATGTCACTATGTGGATGCAGCCACCAAGTTTTGATGTTGTTTATGATTGGCGTAACAAGCAAGAGCGGGTATTGGAAAATCATCTTTATGACATTCATGGTGGCATATTGGATACTCTTGATATCAAGGTGATGTCTCCACAAGTGCTGAGAGGATTTATGCAGTACTATGAACGGATTACCCGTCATATGATTTGTTCGATGCTCAATAAAGCTGATGTGCAGTTTGTATTGGATAAAGATCAGACGATTCTAGAGGCAAAACTACCGAACTCTCATTAAGCGTGTTTGGACATGAAAAAGTTGTGATAGGCTATCGTGATAATCGATAGCCTATTTTTTTGGAGACTAAGGTGTCACAAACACTTGAATTTATCACTGTTGATACAGCTAAAAATCCAACGTCCGCTGTAATCTGGTTGCATGGACTTGGAGCCGATTGTCACGATTTTGAAGGATTGGTTCCGCAGTTGGGGCTTTCTAATAAAGCGGTTCGTTTTGTGTTTCCAAACGCGCCAATCCGGCCTGTCACGGTCAATGGTGGAATGAAGATGCGAGCATGGTACGACATTCTGGAAATGTCTCTTGATCGTAAAGTGGACATGGATAACATTCGAGAATCGGCCGAGCAGATTGACGAGATTCTTGATGGGCTGGCGGCTCAAGGTATCCCTAATGAAAAGGTAGTGATTGCAGGCTTTTCTCAAGGTGGCGTGATTGCCTATCAAGTTGCTTTGTATGGCAAAAAGAAACTCGCTGGTGTGATGGCATTGTCGACTTACTTGGCTGACGCGACAACGGTGCCAAACGCACAAGAAAGTGCTAATGGTGAGACACCATGGCTGATACACCATGGTTCGTTTGACCCAGTCGTTGCGCCTGAACTAGCGGTGCGAGCGAAGACACAATTAGAAGAGCTAGGTTACGCGCTAGAATACAACACTTATCAAATGCCACATTCAGTATGTCCTGAGCAAGTGAAAGATATTGCTGCTTGGCTTCAGGCTCGATTTGTTTAAGGAGACAGTTCATGGATGACGTAACGGTAAATGAATGGCATAGCTATGCGAAAAGCTGGGCTAAGCATGCAGGTTCCATGATGATGGAGGCGCGTCAGAAAGCCTGCTTTGATAGGGAGTATAAGACAGGGCATGAACTGGTGACTTCAACGGATATAGCGATTGATGAATACCTGTGTGAGAGTATTCGCCAAACGTTTCCTGATCATTTGATCTTATCGGAAGAATCTTCACCTGATCTAACCTTTGCTCAGGGCGCAAGTGTACCGGTTTGGGTGATCGACCCGATTGATGGCACAATCAACTTTGCACAAGGTTTATTACATGTGGCGGTGTCCATTGCAGTGTATTACCAAGGTGAGCGCTGGGTGGGGGTTGTACATGCCCCATTTTTACAAGAAACCTATACTGCTGTGAAAGGGCAGGGGGCTTGGTTTAATAGTGAACCTATTCAAGTTAGTCAACGTAATGACCTTCGTGACGCGATTGTTGCAACGGGCTTTCCCTATGATAAGGCAACTTTACCCATCTTGATTAAACAGCTGCAGGCGGTGTTATCCCGTTGCCAAGATGTTCGTAGAAATGGTTCAGCTGCTTTGGATTTATGTGCCGTGGCGCGGGGGCAAATGGATGCTTATTACGAGTCGGTGAAACCTTGGGATATGGCGGCAGGAGCTTTAATCGCAGAAGAGGCTGGGGCAATAGTGGGGCACTTTCAGGAGCAAGGCTCAAAGTGGCCCAACAAAATCAATGGTGAGTTCTTATTGGCGGCGACTCCTGACTTGTATCAGTCTTTATTAGAGGTTTTGCAAGTAGCAGGTGAGTAACCTGATGTGCATCAGCCATCATTTAGCATGTAGCGCCTAGTCTAACTCTAGCGCTAATGTTAGAGAGGAGGCTGCTATGTTAATGGATGGTGTGGTAATCGGTAGTATCATTGTGATTGCTTTGTGTACAGTTTTTATGGCTTGGTTTGGTGTTATTGCTTATCGCCATATTATGCAAGATAAGGATTGAATCACTAAGGCATTGGCTGAACTCCCTAAGGCAGCCAATGCCCTAACTCCTTTCTTTTGCTGATCGTTGCTTTAACCCCGTGTAGAATGTACTTATTACAGATTTGAAACTTCGGGAGACGTATGTCGATCAGTGCCTTTTTGATTGCCCTAGCAGTGTGTTTTGCTGTGATGGGAATATCTATCTACTTTATAGCAAAACAGCTGAAGCAAAATCGCGCGCGTGATGAGCGAATTAAAGCAGGAGAGCTTCGTTTACAAGAAGAGCGTGCCAAGCGTATCGAGAGTATCCAAGTGATCATGCAGGCCGTAGAGGCTGATGAGAAGTTGACTTGGTCTGAGGCGGCGATTCGAGTGAAGAACCTTCTCGACCAGCTGAGCATCGACTTGTCTGAGCATGAACATGTGCGAGCAATTTACGCCATTGAAGAGGGCATTCAACATATCCCTACTCACGAGCAGTGGAATGAGTTGCCATTGAAAGCTCGGCGTAAATACCGCGATGAAATGGAGGCGTTGGAAGACAAGCATATTGATCAGCTACGCCAAGCGAGAGCCTATTTGTTGGCATATAAGTTTGACTAACGATGACTCAAATTATTCTCGCAATACTCATCAGCTTTGTTTTATTTGTTTCCATTCTGGTGTTCTTTATTAAACACAAACAACGCATGCCTTACTATCAGATTGATCGATTAGGATGCGTACAGTTATTGGAGCAAGCGGTTGCTGGTGGTCTATTAGAGCGGGATTGGCATGTTTTTATTGGTATGAGTGTACGCTACGATAATGAAATAGAAAATTTACGTCATATTTGTACTGAAATAGATGAAAACCATGTTATAAATTCTGTAAAAATAAATGGTCAGAATTACGTGGTATTTTCAAAGCAGGGTCAGGTTCAGTTAATGGCTTTGCTAGAAGAGTGGACTAACAAAGTCGATTACTTAGCTTAATTTTTTATAAACAGGAAATGATTATATGAATGATCTTGATAAGTTGATGGATGAAGGCAGTCAATGGTTGCCTTGGCTAACAGAGAAAGGTGTTTCGATTATTGTCGGCATCATCATTTTCTTTGTAGGTAAGTTTATTGCGAAGCGCGTTGCTAGTTGGATTGAGAATCGAATGCTTAAATCCAAAGTAGACAAAGCAGTAGCAGGGTTTGCTTCAAGTATTCTTTACGCTTTAATGTTTGCGGGCATTGTCCTGATGGCATTGGGGCAAATCGGTGTAGAAACCACCTCTTTTATTGCAATTTTAGGTGCGGCCGGTTTAGCGGTCGGTTTGGCTCTACAGGGGTCTTTATCAAATTTTGCATCGGGTGTTCTAATCATTTTGCTGCGTCCTTTCCGTTCTGGAGATTTTGTCGAAGCCGGTGGTCAAATGGGTACAGTAAACCGCATCGAGTTATTCCACACGCACATGAAAACGCCTGATAATCGAGTTATTATCGTGCCAAACTCGGATGTCATGAATAGCTCAATTGTGAACTACTCTCGTGAGTCGACACGCCGCTTGGATTTGGTTGTTGGTATTAGCTACGATTCTGATATTAAAAAGGCTAGAGACCTTCTGAATGAAATTCTTGCTGCGGATGAGAGAGTTTTAAAAGATCCTGAGCCTGTGATTTGGGTTTCAGAATTAGCGGATAGCTCTGTTAATTTTGCGGTACGACCATGGGTAAACGCTGGTGATTATTGGGCTTTACGCTCAGATCTATTGGAAAAGGTTAAGTACACATTTGATGCCAACGGTATTGGCATTCCTTTCCCGCAAATGGATGTCCACCTATCAAAAGAAGATTAATTCTTTTCTTCGTTTAAAATGGCGCTACGAGCTTTCGTAGCGCCATTTTCGTTTATAGAGCGTATAAAGATTTATTAGTTAGAAGATTGTAGAGAAAATTTATGAGTAGATACCGTCCGCCGGGCGCACCAAAAGGGGCCTACATCACAAAAGAAGGCGCAGACAAACTTTTGGCTGAACTCAAGTATCTTTGGAAAGAGAAGCGGCCTGAAGTGACGCAAAGTGTGAGTGATGCAGCGAAGCTTGGCGACCGCTCAGAGAACGCAGAATACATTTACGGCAAGAAGCAGCTGCGTGAGATTGACCGTCGTGTACGTTACCTTGAGAAGCGTTTAGATCAATGCACGGTTGTTGACCGGCTACCACTAGATCGCTCAATTGTGTTTTTTGGTGCTTGGGTCACTCTAGAAGATGAAGAGGGTAATCAAGAGCGCTTTCGTATTGTTGGTCCGGACGAAATCGATCATAACGAAGACTACATCAGTATGGACTCCCCAGTAGCTAAATCTTTGCTAAAGCGCCGAGAAGGAGACGAAGTGCTATTGCGCCGTGCAGGCGGTGAAAAGGCGTATTTTATTGAACTGATAGAGTACGTGGAGCCATTATAGCGTGATTCGTTTTGGTATGGCTCAATGGCAGCACCCTGCATGGGTGGATTATTTGTACCCGCGTTCAGAGGTGACGGGGGCCAGATTAGGGCATTACGCGAAATACTTTAACAGTGTTGAAGTAGGTAGCACGTTTTATACGGATGTGGCGCCTGAGCAGATTGAGCGCTGGGCATCTCAAGTTGATGATGATTTTCGCTTTGTGTTTAAAGTGCCGCGACATATCTCGCATCAGTTTGAAGAGGTGGGGGAAGCGGATTGTTATAAGGCTTGGGCGGAGTTTCAGGCGTTACTGAGGCCGATAGAGCATTTGTTAGGCCCCACTATGTTGCAGTTTCCTGCGGTAGTTGAGCCACGACATTTGCCGATTATCTCTAATCTTTGTCAAAGCTGGACACTGACTACACCTTTAAGTGTGGAGGTGCGTAGTTTGGCGTTTTTTGATAAGGCTGAAAACGAAAGCGCGTTATTGCGTCTGTTAGCAAACGCCCAGTGCGACAAAGTCGTAATGGATTCGCGACCTGTGTTTTCAACAGACGCTTATTGTGACAGCCTGATTGATGCTCAGCGTAAAAAGCCTAGAGTACCTTGTCACGCTATCGCGACGGCCATGCATCCTGTGGTGCGATTTATTGGTCACCCTGATTTAGAGCGTAATCATATTTGGCTTGATCAATGGGTGGCTAAGCTTTCCCAATGGTTAGAAGAGGGGTGTGAGCCCACGGTGTTTGTGCATTCTTCTGACAACATAGCGGCACCAACATTGGCTAGCTGGCTAGATGAAAAGCTACTGGCCTCGTTGGCAGGTTATTCGTCACAGGTCGCTTTGCCTGTTCAGAGTGAGCAAATGGGGCTACTTTAGGGGAGTGGGTTACAAGTGATAGAAAGGGGTCGTGATGTATTCATTGGTGTTTTACGTGCCAGAAACGCACTTAGAAATCGTTAAAGAGGCGGTGTTTGCCGCTGGTGCAGGCAAGGTAGGTGATTATGAAGCTTGTTGTTGGCAAGTAAAAGGGCGAGGGCAGTTTCGGCCATCTGATATGGCTAATCCTTTTATTGGTCAGTCTGGTCTGTTAGAAGCGGTAGATGAATATCGCGTGGAGATGGTATTGCTGAAGGAATTCAAAGATGCGGTGGTTAGCGCACTGAAACTAAGCCACCCCTACGAAGAAGTGGCTTATCATTTAATTGCTATTGAGAGTTAACGAGGATTTTATCTTCGTGGAAGCCATACTGGCCAGTTTTATGATCTTCTAGGAAATATTCAAGCGTTTTGGTGACACTGCTGAAAGCAAGTTCTTCCCAAGGGATATTATCCAGTTCGAACAGCTCCACCTCAGAGCTTTCAGATGTGGGGTGGAAGTCCGCTTGCGCAAGCTCCGCTAAGTAATACAGGTGAACCTGGTTAACATGCGGAATACTGATCATAGAGAAAGGTTGCTTGGCAATGGCTTGCGAGCCACTTTCTTCAAGGGTCTCACGCAAGGCGCCTTCTAATGCTGTTTCACCGTTCTCCATAAAGCCTGCAGGAAGAGTCCAGTAGCCTAGGCGCGGCTCAATACTGCGCTTACAGAGTAAGATTTTGCCCTCAAAAAGTGGGATCGTGCCAGTGATCATTCTGGGGTTGTCGTAATCAATGAATTCACAGCTAGGGCATACAGGGCGTTCGCGGTTATCTCCAGCGGGGATTTCCATGTTCACCTGATGACCACATTTCGGGCAAAATCTCATAATGTCACCTGTTAGCGTTTGTGTTCTAAGCGCGCGAATTTAACCACTTTATCTTCGATCTCTTGAATCTCAATCATGTAATTATCGACCCAAAGGCTGATCGGGTGCTCCGGAATAAACTCTAATGTCTCAATAATAAGGCCATTAAGTGTTTTAGGGCCATCAGTTGGTAGGTGCCAGCCTAGCGCTTTATTTATATCTCGAATGTGTGTGGAGCCTTCGATGCGGAAAGAACCATCATCTAGTAGTGTGATTTCTTCCTCTTCATCTTCTTGTGGCGGTGTGAATTCGCCCACAATTTCTTCTAAGATGTCTTCGAGGGCTGCTATACCTTGAACATCGCCATATTCATCCACAACGATCCCCATTTGTTGGTGATCCTTTTGGAAGTTCAACAACACTGTATTGATAGAAGTGCTTTCTGGAATGAAGTATGGTTCCAGTGTCGCTTTTAAAAGAGCAGCTTTGGATGGGTTCTCTTCACGTAGGAATTGCGCTGCATGACGAGCATGAAGAATACCAATGACCTTATTGATCTCGCCATTGTAAACTGGCATACGAGTGTGTCGAGAGTCGCAAATTTGTTGAATGATCTCTTCAATCGAATCTTCGATATCGATACCGATGACTTCGTTGCGTGGCACCATAATGTCTTCAACAGAGACCTTCTCTAAGTCCAGAATAGACAGTAGCATCTCTTGGTGAGCAGCAGGGATTAAACCGCTTGCTTCGTTCACCACTGTGCGCAGCTCTTCTGAGCCAAGTTTGTCGTTGTTGCCGTGACTGCTTTTTACGCCAAGAATACGGAGCAAACCGTTTGACATGGTGTTCACAATAACAACAAGCGGGTAAAGGACTTTAAGTAGTACCGTCAGAGCCCATGACGCTGGAAACGCAATCCTTTCTGGATGAATAGTTGCCATGGTTTTCGGAGTGACTTCAGCAAAGATTAGTACGATCAGTGTTAATGCTGCTGTAGCAATCGCAACACCTGCGTCGCCCCAGATTCGAACTGCGATGATTGTGGCAATGGCTGACGCTAAAATGTTAACAAAGTTGTTACCAATCAGAATGACGCCGATGAGACGGTCAGGACGTTCTAATAACTTGCTGGCTTTTTTTGCCGAGCGGTGTCCGCTTTTAACAAGATGCTTGAGTCGATATTTGTTAATCGACAGCATACTTGTTTCGGAGCTGGAAAAGAATGCAGATAAAATGATTAGAAAAAACAGTATTCCGCCTAGAATACTTAAGGGAACTTCGTTCAAAAAAATTATGCCTCAATTATAGAATCTGATCGGATTATTAGGTTTGCTGCAAGCCCTGTCAAATATCCTGATCATTTATTGATAATTTCGACCGCTATTTGTGTACCAAAGTAGCCAATCATAAGCAGAACAAAGCCGCTCAATGTCAGTTTGACTGCCAGCTGGCCACGCCATCCTAAATACAACCTGCCACCTAACAGACCTGCAAATACGAACCACGACGCAATGGTAAAAACGGTCTTGTGTACAAGATGTTGCGCAAACATGTCTTCAATGAAGTAAAAGCCTGTGGCGATCGTGATGCTTAATAAGACAAACGCCGCCCAAATAAATTCAAACATTAATCGCTCTAGTACCTGTAATGGGGGAACCCGTAACAGTTGCTTCAGACGATGATGCTTGAGTTGGTACTCTTGGATAGCAAGTAAAATGCCGACGCCACAGGCCGCGGTGAATAAGCTGTAAGCGACTGAGGCGATCAAAATATGCAGGGAGGTCCCAAGAGATGAACTATGGAGTTGTTGTAAGTTCCAAGGTTCAATAGCATTTAAAGCAATGATAATTGAGGCGAGAGGAAAAGCGATCGACAACAGCAAAGAGAGATCCTTATCTCGATTGCTAAACCACAACAGCAAGTTACCGATCAAAGCGATCAAAAGGCCAATGGTTAAGAAGTCGAAACCGTCTTTGCTGCCAAGTAACTGAATCAGGGCCATGGTATGCACAACAATTGTGATGGCGCCCAATGTTTGAGTAGTACGAACGCCAGGGCGCAAATAATAAGTGCCCCCAGCCGTTAGCGATAGAATACAAGCGAGCCAAAGTGAAAGATGTGTCATGTATAAGCCGATCCACTGGTTAAAACTATAGGGTGACGATCAAATCTTCGTTATAATAAAGTCAATTTCACATTGGATAAACTGAATAAAGTGGTTTTTTCCATCTAGAGCAATTTTTTGAGGGCAACATGTTTGACAATTTATCAGAACGCTTAACGTCATCCTTAGACCGAATCCGTGGTCGCGCCAAACTCACCGAAGACAATATTAAAGATGTATTGCGTGAAGTGCGCATGGCGTTGTTGGAAGCTGACGTCGCGTTGCCCGTGGTAAAAGACTTTATTAATGCGGTGAAAGAGCGTGCTGTTGGTACCGAAGTAACTCGCAGCTTAAGTCCTGGTCAGGTTTTCCTAAAGATCGTTAAGCAAGAGCTCGAAGCGGTCATGGGGCAGGCTAACGATGAATTAAATCTTCGCGCCACACCTCCAGCGATTATCTTACTTGCTGGTCTACAAGGTGCAGGTAAAACCACCTCTGCTGGTAAACTGGCAAAATTCTTAAAAGAGCGTCAGAAGAAATCAGTAGCGGTGGTCAGTGCGGACGTCTACCGTCCTGCTGCGATTAAACAGTTAGAAACACTTGCTAATGATATCGGTGTGGATTTCATTCCAAGTGATATTTCTCAGAAGCCGATTGATATTGCCAATAATGCTATCGATGTGGCGAGAAAGGCCCACAAAGATGTATTGATCGTCGATACGGCAGGTCGTTTGGCGATAGACGAAGACATGATGGCGGAGATTAAAGCCCTGCACGGTGCTATTAATCCGGTAGAAACGCTGTTTGTCGTGGATGCTATGACTGGTCAAGATGCTGCTAATACAGCTAAAGCATTCGGTGATGTCCTACCATTAACGGGTGTGATCTTAACCAAGACCGACGGTGATGCCCGTGGTGGTGCGGCGTTATCTGTGCGTCATATCACTGGTAAACCCATCAAGTTCTTGGGTGTTGGTGAAAAGACCGATGCTCTGGAGCCATTCCACCCTGATCGTTTAGCGTCTCGAATTCTTGGCATGGGCGACATGCTGTCTTTGATTGAGCAGGCTGAGCAGAAGATCGATAAGGATAAAGCTGAAAAATTAGCTGGCAAGCTGAAAAAAGGTAAAGGCTTCGATCTAGAAGACTTCCGCGAGCAGCTACAGCAGATGAAAAACATGGGCGGTATGACGTCTATGCTAGATAAGTTGCCTGGTATGGGGCAGCTAGGTGATATCCAAGATAAAGTGAACGATAAAATGTTCGTGCAAATGGAAGCGTTGATTAACTCTATGACGCCTGCAGAGCGCCGCAACCCTGATGTGATCAATGGCTCACGTAAAAAGCGTATTTCTGCCGGGGCAGGTCTGCAGATTCAAGACCTAAATCGTCTGCTCAAGCAGCACAAACAAATGCAGAAGATGATGAAAAAGTTCAGTTCCAAAGGTGGCATGAAGAAAATGATGCGTGGCCTAGGGGGCATGATGCCAGGTGGTTTACCTGGTGGTGGGAATTTCCCGAAATTCTAAAACACCGATATAGAATGAAAAAATGTTTAAAGGGCGATCAATTCGCCCTTTTGTTTTGGTGTCGAATCGACTAGAATATGCCGCCTTCTTGTAGTAGGTCTCATAAAGAGCCTAACAAGAGGTGTTTCGTTAAGCAATAAGGAACCAATCATATGGTAACTATTCGTCTTTCTCGTGGTGGCTCTAAGAAGCGCCCATTCTATCACTTGAACGTGGCTGACAGCCGCCGTGCTCGTGATGGTCGTTTTATCGAACGTGTAGGGTTCTTCAACCCAGTTGCACGTGGTCAAGAAGAACGTCTACGTGTTGACCTAGACCGTGTTAATCACTGGGTAGGCCAAGGCGCTCAGCTTTCTGACCGTGTTGCTCAGCTTGTTAAAGAAGCTGGCAAAAACGCTTAATACTGAGGTAATGCTATGTCTACTGTAAAACAGGCGAAAGCTCCTGAGCAGGCGCTTGTAGTTGGACGCATTACATCAGTTTATGGTGTTAAAGGGTGGGTGAAGTTATATTCGCACACCGATCCAATGGTTGGGATCTTTGATTACAAGCATTGGTGGCTGAAAACTCCTAGTGGGTGGAAAGTCGTTGAACTAAGCCAAGGTCGCACCCAAGGGCGCGGATTGGTAGCAGCAATTAAAGGGTATAATGATCGCGATCTTGTAAAAGAGATTTGCGGAATGGATATCTATATTGATGCAAAGGATCTTCCTAAGCTTGAGGACGGTGAATTTTACTGGTCTCAACTAGAAGGTCTAAAGGTGATTACCAACGAGGGTGTTCTTCTAGGTAAAGTCTCGCAACTGATGGAAACCGGTGCAAACGATGTATTGGTGGTACGAGGTTGTGAAGGCAGTTACGATCGTGAAGAGCGTTTGATTCCCTATGTGCCAGATCAGTTTGTTCTAAACATTGATTTAGATAAACAGGAAATGGTTGTGGATTGGGATCCAGACTTCTAATAGATCGAACGAGGCCTAGGGTGCGAATCGGTGTAGTAACGCTGTTTCCAGAGATGTTTCAAGCCATTACTCAGCATGGTGTAACGGGCAGAGCAGTAAAATCTGGCATAGTGGAAGTGGATTTTTTTAATCCGAGAAGCTTTGCGCACGACAAACACAAAACGGTCGATGACCGTCCTTATGGTGGTGGCCCTGGGATGCTGATGAAAGTTCAGCCCCTAAAAGATGCAATTGAGGACGCTAAACAATGGGTTCCCAATGCAAAAGTTATTTATCTATCCCCTCAGGGGCGCACGCTCACACAGGAAGGCGTGCAACAGCTTGCTAAAGAAGCAGAATTTATTCTGGTAGCAGGCCGTTATGAAGGCGTTGATGAGCGTTTGATTCAATCTCAGGTTGATGAAGAATGGTCAATTGGCGACTTTGTCCTAAGTGGTGGAGAGTTACCGGCTATGGTGCTGATGGACTCTGTCTTTCGCATGGTGCCGGGAGTGCTTGGTAAACAAGCCTCTGCAGACGAAGATTCGTTTGCCGATGGATTACTTGATTGCCCTCACTATACTCGCCCCGAGGTACTTGAAGGTGAACCTGTACCACCTGTACTACTTAGCGGCAACCATGAGGCGATACGGCGCTGGCGATTAAAGCAAAAGCTCGGAAGAACTTGGCAACGTCGGCCTGACCTCCTGCAAGACCTTGAGTTGGACAAGGAACAGCAAGAGTTGTTAAAAGAGTTTATTCGTGAAACTGAAGTTTCAACCTCGGCAGAGTAAGAATCACGAGCTTATCAGAACGTTAAACCTTCGCGCTGATAAGAAACCATATTCATTAGGAGTCACATCCATGAGCAATAAAACTAAACTGATTCAACAGCTTGAATCAGAGCAAATGACAAAAGAGATCCCAGCCTTCGGTCCTGGTGATACAGTTGTTGTTCAAGTAAAAGTTAAAGAAGGTACTCGTGAGCGTCTACAGGCTTACGAAGGTGTTGTAATTGCAAAACGCAACCGTGGCCTAAACTCTGCTTTCACTGTACGTAAAATCTCTAGTGGTGTAGGCGTTGAGCGTGCATTCCAAACTTACAGCCCACTAGTTGACAGCATTGAAGTGAAACGTCGCGGTGACGTACGTCAAGCGAAAATCTACTTCCTACGTGAGCGTTCAGGTAAATCTGCACGTATCAAAGAGAAACTGGCTAAGCGTTAATTTCTCCGTAGAATTAAAAAAAGGCGACTTAGGTCGCCTTTTTTTATGGAACTTCATCAGCTTATGATGGCCTAATAGGCGAACTACGATATTCAGAGGTCAGTATGGAACGGGTAATCAAACAAGCTGCAGTTGCCGCTTTAACACTGTTCAGTGTCATGCAAGCAAGTGCGGGTGAACAAGAAGTCAAAGTCGCTATAGCCAACGCCCTACCGCAGTATTCAATCGAATCTGTTGAGCAGCATGTGGGCAGTGGGT
Organism: Marinomonas sp. AWM4_232; assembly: GCF_056158325.1. Classification (NCBI taxonomy): domain Bacteria; kingdom Pseudomonadati; phylum Pseudomonadota; class Gammaproteobacteria; order Oceanospirillales; family Oceanospirillaceae; genus Marinomonas; species Marinomonas sp. AWM4_232. The sequence continues at coordinate 2,224,634 of NZ_JBSWTA010000001.1, forward strand.
TGTATATTGTGACATTGAATAACGGCCCCATTCTTCATGTGACGCCAGATGGGCGGTATTTTGTCGCGGGTGACATGTACCAAGTTCAAGAAAAACAGCTGATTAATGAAACAGAACAGAAGAAGCTGGCGAAGATTGAACAGTTGCCTGAGTCTGAAATGGTTGTGTTCAAGGCGAAAGATGAAAAAGCTCATATTTCCGTGTTCACCGACGTCGATTGCGGTTATTGCCGTATGCTACATAAAGAGATTGAAGATCTTAATGGGCGTGGTATCACGGTACGATACTTAGCTTATCCACGTGCTGGGATCGGTTCAGAAGCTTACAACACCATGGTTAATATCTGGTGCTCTGATGACCCGAAAAAGTGGATGACTGAGGCAAAGCTTGGTCGTGAGGTGCCAGAAAATAAGTGTACTAATCCTATTGCCAGTCAGTATCGCCTTGGCAATGCTGTAGGGGTTCGAGGGACGCCAAGTATTATTTTAGATAATGGCAAATTCATCCCAGGTTACTTGCCAGCAGATGAATTGGCAAAAGAACTAAACCTATAGCGTTATAGCCAAAGAATCTACCAAACAATAGGGTAGTTCAGTCTTTTCTACGTTGGGTTTATCCGCTTCTGACGGTATAATCATTGATCTAAAATCGCTAGGTATCAGCGAATATCAATATTATTAAAAAACCGTCAGTTGTGGGGTATCGTTTTGAAACCGGTAAAAGTCGGAATTTGTGGTCTTGGAACAGTGGGTTCCGGTACATTTAACATTCTGCAGGACAATGCAGAAGAAATTACGCGACGTGTAGGTCGAAGTATTGTTGTAGAACAAATTGGCGCGCGTCGTGACAATCCTACCTGTGATACCACTGATATTGATATTACCCGCGATATTTTTGATGTGGCCAACAATCCAGAAGTCGACATCATCGTTGAGTTAATCGGTGGCACTAGCGTGGCTAGAGAGCTTGTGTTAACTGCCATCGAAAATGGTAAGCATGTTGTCACCGCCAACAAAGCATTGATTGCCGAGCACGGAAATGAAATTTTCGAAAAAGCTCAGGCGAAAGGTGTCATGGTAGCTTTTGAAGCCGCTGTTGCAGGTGGCATTCCTATCATCAAAACCCTTCGTGAAGGTTTGTCTTCAAATAAGATTGAATGGTTGGCAGGTATTATCAATGGCACTGGCAACTTCATCATGACTGAGATGACCGACAAAGGGCGTGCATTTGATGATGTACTAAAAGAAGCGCAAGCGCTTGGTTATGCTGAAGCTGACCCTACATTCGATGTCGAAGGTATTGATGCGGCACATAAACTAACGATTCTGGCATCGATTGCTTACGGTATCCCGCTTCAGTTTGAGAAAACTTACACTGAAGGCATTAGCCGTATTACAGCGGAAGACGTATCGTTTGCTCAGGAAATGGGCTATGCCATCAAACATCTTGGTATTGCTCGTCGCACCAAGGCAGGCGTTGAACTTCGTGTTCACCCAACATTGATTTCTAAGAAAGCTCTACTAGCCAATGTAAACGGCGTGATGAATGCGGTGATGGTGAAGGGTGACGCAGTAGGTCCTACTTTGACTTACGGTGCGGGTGCTGGTGCATTGCCAACTGGTTCTTCTGTTGTCGCTGATATTATCGATGTAGCACGTACCTTGACTGCTGATCCAACGAATCGTGTGCCACACTTGGCATTCCAAGCGGACCAATTGTCTGATGAAGCAATATTGCCGATGGAAGAAATCGAATGTGGCTTTTTCCTAAACATGACGATTCAAGATCGTGCTGGCGTACTCGCGAACATTACCCAAATCCTGTCAACAAACGGCATCAGCATTGAGTCTGTGATTCAGCGCGAGCGTGAAGGCAGTGATCTAGTACCGCTTGTTGTCATGACTCATGACGTGAAAGAACGCAATATGAATGCTGCCATTGCAGCAATCGAAGCTTTGCCAGATGTTGCAGGCTCTGTTCAGCGCATCCGTGTAGAAAATCTGGCGTAAGAGGATAAATTGATGAAATACATTTCAACTCGTGGCCAAGCTCCAGCATTAAGCTTTGGCGATGTTTTGCTTGCAGGTTTGGCGAGCGATGGCGGTCTATACGTTCCAGAGCAGCTACCAAAGTACTCTACTGAAGAGATCGCATCTTGGGCGTCTTTGAGCTACCAAGAGCTTGCATTTAAAGTAATGTGGCCATTCGTAGAAGGCGAAATTCCTGCTGAAGAATTCAAACGCATGATTGATGAAGCTTACGCAGGTTTCAATCACTCAGCGGTTGCGCCAATGGTGCAAACGGACAACAACGAATGGGTACTGGAATTATTCCGTGGGCCAACGTTGGCGTTTAAAGACTTCGCTTTGCAATTGCTAGGTCGTTTGATGGACTACGTACTAGGTCAACGTGGCGAGAAGCTAGTGATTCTAGGCGCGACGTCTGGTGACACCGGCTCTGCTGCTATCGAAGGTTGCCGTCACTCAGAGCACCTAGATATCTTCATTTTGCACCCTTACCAGCGCGTATCTGAAGTACAGCGTCGTCAGATGACGACAGTGATTGATGACAACGTTTTCAACATCGCTGTAAAAGGTAACTTCGACGACTGTCAGGGCATGGTGAAATCAAGCTTCGCTGATCAATCATTCCTAAAAGGTGCGAAACTGGGCGCAGTAAACTCAATCAACTGGGCGCGTATCATGGCTCAGATCGTTTACTACTTCTCTTCAGCGCTGGCAGTGGGTGGCCCTCATCGTAAAGTATCTTTTTCTGTACCAACAGGTAACTTTGGTGACATCTTTGCTGGTTACTTGGCGAAGCAAATGGGTCTACCAATTGATCAGCTTGTTGTGGCGACAAACCAAAACGATATCCTACACCGTACCATTGCGACAAACGATATGAGCCGTCAGGCCCTAAACGTAACGCTTTCTCCAAGTATGGATATCATGGTTTCAAGTAACTTTGAGCGTCTGTTGTTTGATGCCCATAGTCGTGACAGCGCTGAATTAGCCGATCTAATGGCGCGCTTTAACGCTGGTGATGTGACGCTGAATGATGAAGCTTGGAAGTATGTAAAAGAGAACTTCGACAGTTACAAAGTAGACGATGCTCGTACTTGTGAAGTGATTGCTGAAGTCTTCAGCTCGACTCAATACCTACTTGATCCACACACTGCGATTGGCCTAGAAGCGGCGCGTCAGTGCTGGAAAGATAAGTCTGTACCAATGATTACATTGGCGACAGCACACCCTGTAAAATTCCCTGAAGCAGTGGAAAAAGCGGGTTGTCAGTCTCCGAGTCTTCCAGAGCATATGAAAGATCTATTTGAGCGCGAAGAAGCGTACGAAGTGATCGATAACGACCTTGCTGCCGTGCAAGGTTTCGTTGCAGAGCGCATTTAAGCCTCCCTTGAGCAAGCAGATCGCTTCTGCTTGCTCGATCTCTTCCTCTTTTACTAACTTTTCCTTTACTACCTCGCTTACTAACAGAGTTTTAAGCCATGAATCTTATTTTGCTTGCTCCTGAACAGGCGCTCTCGGAACAACAATACAAACTGAGTGATCGTCAGATTGAACACATTGCCAAAGTGTTGAAAAAAGGCCATGGCGATAAGCTTCGAGTTGGGGTATTGAATGGTTTGATTGGGGATGCAGTGCTGGACAAGTCTGAATGGCTAGTGACTATCGAAACGCTGGAAAATGAGCCGCCAAAACCCTTGCCAATGGAGCTAGTATTGGCACTGCCTCGCCCTAATATGCTCAAGCGAACCTTGATGAATATTACCGCCATGGGGGTTAAAAAAATCCACTTGTTACACTCAGCAAAAGTAGAGAAAAGCTACTGGCAAAGCCCTGTTTTAAAAGAAAACTCTATTTATGATTACCTTGTTGAAGGTCTAGAACAGGCTAGAGATACGGTGTTGCCTGAGGTGCATCAGCACACACGTTTTCGCCCTTTTGTTGAAGACGTTTTACCCGATTTGCTGGTGGAGCGCATGGGGCTGGTTGCACACCCATATCAAGCAGAACCCTGCCCCGTCGATCTAGTGCAGCCTAGTGTTTTGGCGATTGGGCCAGAAGGTGGTTGGAATGAGTTCGAAATGCAAAAGTGGTCTGATGCTGGCATGCAATCTGTGCATCTTGGCGACCGGATTCTAAAAGTAGAGACGGCTGTACCAGTTTTACTGTCGCGAATTTATCCTGCAAAGTAACATTTAAGGCTATTCAACCTTTACGTTTTTAAGCTATCGTCTAGAGTAGATGGGTAGGTAGGTTTAGCTGGGTATGCAGAATAGTAAACGACAAGAACTTTATGACCGGGTAAAGCGATGGTTGTTGTTAACAGTGGATGCTGGTGATATCGCTAACTCTCTTAGTAATCGCTCTAGACGAATTTTCATCATAAACTTATTCTGCCTAGTTGGGGTATTATTTACGGCGCCTTTGGGAATTATGTCGCTTTTGCGAGGGCATTATGTCATGGGGATCAGCCTACTTTGTATCGCCATGCTCTATCTTTCTAACCACCTTTACCTACGTAAAACTCGCAATTACCTTTTTTCTGCCAATGTTATTTTATACCCCTTATATAGCCTTATTTTACTTTTGGTTTACAGCGGGGGGATCAACGGAACAGGCCACGTTTGGGTTTACTGTATCCCGCCTGTTTCCTTGTTTCTTCATGGCCTAAAACGAGGTTTGTTAGAGGTTCTAGTGTTTTTGATCGCGTTAGTGCTGATTCTGTACTTACCTAATGCGCCATTCGAAAGGTATGATTATCACCCAGACCTCAAATCACGTATTGTTTACTCATTTGTTTTGATCGCGTTTTTATCTGTCATCTATGAGTATATTTCTTCTCGATTTAATCACTCTCTGAGCGAACTATCAAAACAGTTAGAACTGGCTGCGACCACTGACCCTCTTACTAATCTTCTCAATAGAAGGGGGGTTATGCAGCATTTTAGTGAGCGAGACTGGCACTCTCCCGCCATGCTATTGCTGGATATTGATCACTTTAAAAGAATCAATGACCAGTACGGGCATGATCATGGGGATGCGTATTTGAGACTTTTTGCCAAGACAATAGAAACTCACTTGGCTGATTATCACTGCTTGATCTCACGCTGGGGAGGAGAAGAGTTTGTTGTTATCTTAGAGTCTGAAGTTGAAAAAATGCGTGTGGCAGAAGGCTTGAGAGAAGAAGTTTCGAAACTAACCATGCCGATTGCAAATGATGAAGTTTGTACGACGGTGAGCATTGGGGTGACAGTATTAAAAGTAGGTGAAACTATTAGTCGTGCTTTTAATCGATCTGATAATGCGCTATACGAAGCAAAGCTTGCTGGTCGCAACCAGGTAATGTTTGAAAAAGCAGGTGATGAGACAGCCACATAAGTTGAAAACTTAAGTTGGTTATCTCATCACTTGAAGTGCTATTTTCCTTTAACTTTAGAGCCTATAAGTCCGTAGTAAGCAATGTATAGGTAACATACAAGTGGTAATACAAATGACACCTGTAGACCAATACTATCCGCTAGGCCGCCTTGCATAACTGGTACAATGGCACCGCCAACGATAGCAAGACATAGTAAGCCTGAACCACGGCTAGTATTAACGCCTAGGCCTTTAAGTGCCAAGCTAAAGATGGTTGGGAACATGATTGAGTTACATAGACCAACCAGTAGAATTGAGTACATAGCGACAGAGCCTTCGCTCGCAATCGATAGGGCAATCAGAGCGGCAGATGCAACACTGTTGAATGCTAATAGCTTACCTGCAGCGATTTTTTGCATCAGGATGGCACCAGCAAAGCGGCCAACCATGGCGCCACCCCAGTAGTAAGCAATGTAGTGTGCTGCTTCAGATTCCGGCATGCCTGCGATGCTTTCAAGACCGAAGTAGTTAACTAAGAAGCTACCAATTGATACTTCAGCACCGACATACATAAAGATGGCTACAGCACCTAATACTAGGTGGCGGAACTCCATCAAGCTGCTTTGTTCAGTTCCAACTTGAGTTTCTTCTTCCAAGTTTGGAGTCGGCAGTGAAATGCGTGTAAAAATCAGCGCTAATGCGATCAGAGCAATCGCTAGGCCGAAGTAAGGCACGATAACGCTTTCTGCTTCTTGTGCTTTCGTTGCAAATTCTGCTGTCGCAGAGAAAATCAAAATACTACCGATGATGGGAGCAACGGTTGTACCAAGAGAGTTGAAAGCTTGTGTCATTGTTAGACGGCTAGATGCGGTTTCTTCTGGTCCCATAATCGTAACCAATGGGTTCGCTGCAACTTGAAGAATCGTAATGCCCGATGCAAGAACGAAAAGGGCAGTTAGGAATACCCAATATACTTGAACCTTGGCAGCACCAATGAAGAGTAAACAGCCGGCCGCAGCAATCATGAGTCCTATCCCTAGACCACGTTGGAAGCCCACTTTTTTAACGAGATTACCCGCAGGAACAGAGACTAGAAAGTATGCTCCAAAGAAACAAAACTGAATCAACATTGCTTGTGTGTAATTCAATGAAAAGACAGATTTCAAATGTGGGATGAGAATGTCATTTAGTGAGGTGATAAAGCCCCACATGAAAAATAACGATGTCAGTGCAACCAGTGCAAAACGCTGTCCTGAGGTATTTTGACCCAGGGATGAGGTTTGACCGCTCATAAAACCAACCTTTTTAATATTTAAGAAATGGGATAGTTAGGTGGGCGTGGATAATAACTGAGCTTGTTTTGCTTGAAAGGTAAAAATGCACGATAGTGACGCTAATTCCACTAATCGTGCAAACTTATCGAGCTTATGTAACGGATCCTTGCGGTGCGTTACAGTGCCTTATTTTCTCTAATTTAAAACCTAAACAATAGTTAAGTCTGTGGCTGAATGAAGAACGCGAGTGACGTCATCATTATTCGAGTTATGTGCTTTAGTCCTGCTAAGACATTTATGTTAACCTCTAAAAATCCCATCTATTTAATTTTCTTTTATAAATAAGAAGACTGCATGCGCATCCTAACTCGTTCACTTGATGGCTCATTGGAGAACCGCTTCCCTAGCCATTTTCCGAAAACATTGTCCCGTATTTATCAAGCCAGAGGTGTGTTAGGGCCTGAGGAACTGGAATATAAACTGGCGAGTTTGGCTCATCCTAAGCAGTTTTTTGATATCAATAATGCCGCGACTATTTTGGCGGACGCGATTGAACATGAAAAACGCATAGTCATTGTTGGTGACTTTGATGCAGATGGTGCCACCTCTACCACTCTGGGTATTCTTGCATTGACTGCAATGGGGGCGGTGGAGCCACAGTACATCGTTCCAAACCGGTTTGAATATGGCTATGGCTTAACGCCTGAAATCGTCACACTCGTGCAAGAACAAGAAGCGGATGTATTGGTCACGGTCGACAATGGTATTGCCAGTATCGATGGTGTGGCCGCGGCAAAAGCAGCTGGTATGCAAGTAATTGTGACAGACCATCACTTACCAGGGGATGTACTGCCCAATGCGGATGCCATTGTGAATCCCAACCATCCTGACTGCCAATTCCCGAGTAAATCGTTAGCAGGCGTTGGTGTGATTTTCTATGTGATGTCTGCTCTTAGGGCTCAGCTCACACAGCGTGGCTGGTTCGAAAGAGCGCATATTCCCCGTCCAAATATGTCTGAATACCTTGATATCGTAGCCCTTGGAACGGTGGCTGATGTCGTGCCACTGGATGCAAACAATCGTATTCTGGTTCAACAAGGATTGGCGCGCATTCAAGCTGGTAAAGCACGCCCAGGGATTCTTGCCTTATTAGAGCTAGGGGGGCGAGAGGCAAGCCGAGTAAAAGCAACCGATTTAGGTTTTGTCGTGGGGCCACGCTTGAATGCGGCAGGGCGTTTAGATGATATGTCGATTGGTATTGAGTGCCTACTGAGTGAGCAAGCGTTTTTAGCTCGCTCTTACGCAGAGCAATTAGATCAACTGAATCGAGAGCGCAAAGCCATTGAATCAGACATGAAACAGCAAGCCGAAAAATCCTTGGCCTCTATTGAGGAAGTATCGGATTTACCTTACGGCATGTGTTTTTACCAAGAAGACTGGCATCAAGGGGTCATTGGTATTCTTGCTTCACGCATGAAAGAAAAGTGTCACCGCCCAGTTATTGCCTTTGCTAAAGCGGATGACGATACTTTAAAAGGTTCAGCCAGATCGATACCTGGTGTGCACATTCGTGATGCCTTGGATTTATTGGCCAAGCGACACCCTGAATTGTTGTCGAAATTTGGCGGTCATGCGATGGCGGCGGGTATGTCGATCAAAGCGGAGCATTATGAAACCTTCACTAAGGCGTTTGATCAGATTATCGAAGAGTGGGTAACGCCAGAGCAGCTTGAGGCTACCGTCTATACCGATGGTGAGCTTGCCCCAGAAGATTTTAGCTTAGAGTTTGCAGAGCAACTTCGGGTGGCGGGGCCATGGGGGCAAGCTTTTCCTGAGCCGTGTTTTGATGGCACGTTTGAGGTATTACAGCAAAGAATTGTAGGCGAGAAGCATCTAAAACTGACATTACGTGAGCCTAACAGCGGCATGTTAATTGATGGTATTCATTTCTTTTGTGATTTGTCAGTCTGGCCTAATCAGGCGCAACGGGCACGTTTGGTTTACAAATTAGACATCAATGAGTTCAGAGGGCAGCGCAATTTACAATTGATGGTGGATCATATCTTACCAATGGGCGACGAATGACGAATATTTCCTGAGGTATTTACGTCGATAGGGGCGGCAGGACGAGGATTATAGGATATAATCTGCGTCCCCCATTTAAACCACAGACTTTTTATTTTGCAGGAGTTCATTCATGGCTGCACTGGTTCTTGACGGCAAACAATGCGCGAAAGAAACCGAAGAGCGTTTGGCAAAGCAAGTTGCTGAACTAAAAGAGCGTACCGGCGGTACCCCAATTCTAGCGACGATCCTAGTAGGCGCGGATCCAGCTTCAGCGACATACGTTAAAATGAAAGGCAATGCTTGCCGCCGCGTAGGAATGGACTCACTTGCGATTGAGCTTCCTGAGACAACTACCACAGAAGAGTTGCTAGCGAAGATCGAAGAGTTGAACGCCAATTCAGACGTTCACGGCATTCTATTGCAACATCCTGTACCTGCTCAGATTGATGAGCGTGCATGTTTTGATGCCATTGCTGCGCACAAAGACGTAGATGGCGTGACTTGTTTAGGTTTTGGTCGCATGGCGATGCAAGAGCCAGCTTATGGCGCTGCGACACCAGCAGGTATCATGCGTTTGCTTGAGGCGTACAACATTGATCTTGCTGGTAAGCATGTAGTGGTTGTTGGCCGTAGCCCTATTTTGGGTAAACCAATGGCAATGATGATGCTAAATGCCAACGCGACCGTCACAATCTGTCACTCCCGCACTCAAAACCTACCTGAGTTCGTAAAACAAGCCGATGTAATTGTTGGTGCTGTTGGTAAGCCAGAGCTTATCAAAGCAGAGTGGATTAAAGATGGCGCGGTTGTTGTCGATGCTGGCTACCACCCAGGTGGTGTTGGTGACATTGAACTTGCACCTCTTTATGATCGTGCTGCTGCGATCACACCAGTGCCAGGTGGTGTGGGTCCAATGACGATTAACACCCTGATCCTGCAAACACTTGAGTCTGGCCTGAAACAAATAGGCTAGACTTGTACCTAAGTAAGTATGACTTATATTAGGTCGATCCATTCAGAGCCGTACCCTAGGGTACGGCTTTATTATTTATTCGAAAAATAAGGTTTTACTATGTCCACAGACATGCTTTTAGATGCATTGGATTTCGATCTTATTGCCGATGTATTCGTAACCGAGTCGATTTCCGCGTCCCCCGCAGAGCTACATGGTCAACTTTGCGGTTACCTTGCATCAGGCGTTGGTTTGCCATTAGAAGATTGGCTGACGATGGTTGCAGAGTTCTGCGATATTGATGGTTGGAAAGAAGAGGCGAGTCGTGCAGCCATTGTTGAGCTGTACCAATCGACCATCGCCCTGTATCAAAATGGTGAATATGCGTTGGTGCCTTGCATGAGCGATGATGATGCGCCACTAAGCGAACGTGGTACTACTTTGTCGCAATGGGCTCATGGATTTCTAGCTGGCTACGGTTTGTCCGGTCACAAGCCAAATCTATCTGATGACGCGAAACAGGTGTTACAGGACTTTGCCAACATTTCTGCCATGCAAGCCGACATGCAAGACTTAGAAGAGAATAATGACAATGAGACAGACTTAACCGAATTGGTTGAGTACGTGCGTCTCTCTGCCATGATGTTGTATTCTGAGCACCATTCCGTTTCAAATGATAACGATGCTGGTCAAGCACCATTGTTCCACTAATCCTTTAGTGTGACGTAAAAGGAGTAAGCAATGAATTTATCGAAAGCCATTTATCGTGAACGCAGACAGCGTTTAATGAGTCAACTAGGCTCTGACAATACCGTAGCGGTCATCCGCTCAGGTGAACTGGTGACACGCAATAACGATTGCGATTATGAGTTTCGACCACATTCTAGCTTCTTTTACTTAACTGGCTATCAAGAGCCAAGTGCTGTGCTGTTTATTTTGCCTTCTGGTGAGAGCCACATGGCTGTGCTACCGAAAGATCCAGAACGCGAGCAATGGGATGGCTTTCGCCATGGCATTACAGGGGCGATGCAGACATTTGGACTGGATCAAGCAGCTGAACTGGATGAGCTGGATGATCTTGCTTTGGAATTGTTAGATGGCGCCGATCACATTGCACTATTGATCGACGACGAGCAATTACGTGATCAAGCATTGAATTGGCGCGACCAGCTGGCGGCTCGAGCGCGTCAGGGGGCTGTAGCACCAAAAGGCCTCATTGATATGAGTGATGCCGTGCACGAAATGCGCTTGATCAAAGATCTTGGTGAGATCGAAATTATGGAGCGTGCTGCGCAAATCAGTGTTGAAGCTCATACCCAAGCGATGAAATCAGTCCGACCAGGGATGATGGAATATCAACTGGAAGCAGAGCTGAATTATGTGTTCATGAAACAAGGTGCGCGAGTGCCGGCCTACAACAACATCGTTGCATCGGGTAAAAATGCCTGCGTTTTGCATTACATCAAAAATGACGAAAAGATCGAAGACGGTGATTTGATCTTGATTGATGCGGGTGGTGAATTAGGTTGCTATGCGTCGGATATTACGCGAACGTTTCCTGCCAACGGTAAATTCAGTGAACCGCAGGCGCAACTTTATCAAGTGGTATTGGATGCATACTACGCAGGTCTTGAGCAAATGGTGGTCGGAGCGCCTTATGACGCGTTCCACAATGCGGCGGTTAAAGTATTGACTGAAGGACTTGTGGCGCTTGGACTGCTAAATGGCTCTGTCGATGAACTGATTGAGAGCAAGGCGTATCGCGACTTTTACATGCACAATACTGGCCATTGGTTGGGGCTAGATGTTCATGACTGCGGTCGCTATAAGCTAAATGGTGAAGCGCGACCTCTTGAGGCTGGCATGGTGGTGACGTTAGAGCCTGGCTTGTATGTGAATCCAGATAATGAAAATGTGGATGCGAAATGGCGCGGCATCGGTATTCGTATTGAGGATGACATCCTCATCCAAGAAAACGGCCCATTCGTATTGACCCACGGACTGCCGAAAGAAATTCATGAGATTGAAGCCTTGATGGCTGCGAAGTAACTTATATTTGGGGATTGGATCTGAATGGCCAGAGAATACGATGTAATCATTGTGGGTGCCGGTATGGTCGGCGCATTGACCGCTGTCTTGACGGCTCAGAAAGGGTTAACGGTTGCGTTAATCGACAAACACTCTGGTCGCTATCCTTTGTCTACACCACCTGCTTATGATGCTCGTGTTAGCGCGATTTCAGCTTTATCACAAACGCTTTTAGAACAAGCAGGGGCTTGGCAGCGCATTGCTAAAGAGCGTTTGGCACCCTATCAGCGTATGGCGGTTTGGGATGGCCTTGGGGATGGTTATGTGGATTTCGACGTACGTTATCAACAGACTGCCTCATTAGGCCAGCTTGTGGAAAACGCTGCCCTGTGTGATGCCCTCATGAAGAGTGTTCATGATACCCGCGGCATTGATCTGTACTTTGACGATGCCGTTGCTTCACATCAGGAGCAAGAAAGTGGCGTTGAAGTGGTATTGGCATCAGATCGATCGCTTCGTGGGGCTGTGTTGATTGCTGCTGATGGAGCGAACTCAAGTCTACGTCAGCAAAACAATGTGGATACCGTTGAATGGGATTATGGCCATCATGCAATCGTTACTACTGTAGAGATCGATGCCGCCCATGAGAACACTGCTTGGCAAGCATTTGGTGAGGAAGGGATTTTGGCATTTTTGCCGATGCCGAGTGTGGCTGACAAGCATTATGTTTCCATTGTCTGGTCGGTTTCTCCTGCCGATGCTGAGCAATTGATGGCGCTTGAAGAAGACGCTTTTTGTCGTCGTCTTACTTACGCTATCAATCGACGTTTTACCGCGTTGTCACTAACCGTACCGCGTATGGCTATTCCTTTGCGTCAGCGCCATGCAAAACACTATGTTCAACAAGGTTTTGTCTTGATTGGTGATGCAGCCCATACAATTCACCCGTTAGCGGGGCAGGGGGCGAACCTTGGCTTTGCCGATGTCAGTGCATTGGTGCCAATTTTAGTAAAAGCCCATCAGCGTGGCGAAATGCTAGGTAGTCTAAAAATTCTGCGTCGTTACCAAAGGGCGCGTATGCTGGATAACATCGCCATGTCCGCGTCCATGGAGGCGTTTAAGCGGGTTTTCACGACACAACAGCCTGCCGTAGTTCAGCTGCGCAACTTAGGTTTAAAGTTGTGCCATAAATCTCCTTCGATTAAGCGAAAGCTTGTGGCTCATGCCGCGGGCTTGAACCAATAATCGAAGGCACTTTGTAAATGGAAAAGCATCAACTCAACTCAAACTATGTAAACAAAAACAGTTTTCATTTATAGTATCTTTCTAAGATAAGCTGTTATTAGCTATAAGATTAAGCTTGGTTTTTTAAGGTTGTCACGATGAATGCATTAGCGGATTTCTCGCGCGCGTCAACGCGCTCATTGCTCAAAAAGAGTGTTACCCTCATGGCTTTGGCTGGCGCAACGATCGCTTCCTCTGTGTCCTATGCTGCAGGCGAAGTGAATGTTTACTCTGCGCGTAAAGAAGCGTTGATCGCTCCCGCCCTTGATGCCTTCTCAAAAGCACACGATGTAACGGTAAACTTGGTTACGGGTGATGCGGATGCATTGTTGCGACGTCTTCAAGTAGAAGGTGACGCAAGCCCTGCCGATGTATTCATCACGGTAGATGCAGGCCGTTTATACCGAGCGAAAGATGCTGGCGTACTGCAGTCTTTTGAAACGGACGTATTAAACGACGTCGTGCCAGATAATCTTCATGATCGCGACGGCTACTGGTATGGTTTGTCTCAACGTGCACGTGTCATTTTTTACAACCCGATAAAAGTGGATGCTGCAGAGCTTTCTACTTATGAAGCGCTCGCAGACGCTAAATGGAAAGGCCGTATTTGTACTCGTTCTTCCTCAAACATCTATAACCAGTCTTTGGTCGCATCCATGATCGAGGCGGATGGCGCTGAGGAGACACAAGCTTGGCTTAACGGCTTTGTTGGCAACTTAGCTCGCCCACCATTTGGTGGTGATACTGATTTGCTTAAAGCGGTTGCAGCCGGTGTTTGTGATATTACACTTGCGAACACATACTACTTTGGTCGTCTAGGGCAAAGTGAAAATGCCAAAGATCGCGAAGTCTACAATAAAGTGGCTTTGTTTTGGCCAAACCAAGCAGAAGGTGAGCGTGGTGCTCACGTCAATGTCAGTGGTATTGGTTTAACCGTTTCGGCGACTAACATTGATAATGCTAAGCTTTTAGTTGAATACTTAACTAATCATGAAAGCCAAGTCTGGTACGCTGATGTTAATAACGAGTACCCAGTGGTAGAAGGCGTTGCGCCACCAAAAAGCTTGCAACCATTTGGTGAGTTCAAAGCGGATTCCATGTCATTAAGTGTATTGGGTGATAATAACCGCCAAGCCGTTGAAATGATGGACGCTGCTGGTTGGAAATAATTACAAAATAAAAGGGTACATCTGTCCATGTCGACTCTGACCCATACCCACCCTACCTCGCGCCAGCGAAGTAGGGTATCTCTGTTAAAAGTCTCTGCCATTCTCATTGCACTCGTGTTGGCGGTGCCTGTTTTGATCATCGCTATCAATATCTTTTTAGGTGGTAGTGATGTTTGGCAGCATCTCTACAATACGCTGCTGTTTGACTATGTCTCTAACTCATTTTTGCTGATGCTGGGCGTGACCTTTGGCACATTAGTGATGGGGGTTCCGGCAGCATGGTTGACCAGTGTTTGTGAGTTCCGTGGTCGAAGCTTGTTCTCTTGGGCGTTACTATTGCCACTGGCCATGCCAGCCTACATTATTGCCTATACCTATACGGGCTTATTTGACTTTGCGGGACCGGTGCAAACGTTTATTCGCGACACCACAGGGCTTGGCTACGGAGAGTATTGGTTCTTTGAAATGCGCTCGCTTGGCGGTGCGATCACTATGCTGTCGTTAGTGTTGTACCCTTACGTGTATTTAATGAGTCGCGCTGCTTTTCTAGAGCAGTCTGCTAACACCTTAGAAGTCTGTCGTACATTGGGTTATTCAGCGCCTCAAGCCTTTATTCGCTTAGCACTGCCGATGGCTCGTCCAGCGATTGTAGCTGGGGTGACACTAGCGATGATGGAGACATTAGCGGATTACGGTACGGTGCAGTACTTTGGTGTGACCACTTTCACCACGGGCATTATGCGTACCTTCTATGGATTTGGTGATCTCGCCGCTGCGTCGCAGCTAGCTGGTATTTTGCTGCTATTTGTCGCTGTTCTGATTTTTACAGAACGCTATTCTCGAAGAAAAATCTCTTATCATGCCTCTGGATTGAGGAAAGCAAGCCAGCGTAAGGTCGAGTTGCGTGGACGTTATGGTCTAGCAGCCTGGTTAGCGTGTGCTATCCCTGTAATTGCTGGGTTTGTTATACCCGCTGGTGTGCTGTTGTTCTGGGCTCTATTCGAAGCAGAAACCGTTGGCTGGGACTTCATTCAATTATCTTGGAACTCTTTTTATCTGGCCGCCTTAGCGGCTCTAATTACTGTATCCTTAGCGTTGGTCCTTGCCTATGCAGGACGTTTGCACCCCACTAAGGGCGTACAAACCGCCATTGTGACATCGGGGATGGGGTACGCCTTGCCGGGCACCATCATTGCAATTGGCGTTATTGTGCCCCTAGCGTGGATTGATCATCGTATTATTGATTGGGTGAAATACGCCTTTGATCAAAAAATTGGCTTGTTCTTTTCTGGGACGATCATTGCTTTATTATTAGCCTACACTGTCCGTTTTATGGCTGTATCGCTCGGTTCGGTACAAAGCGGTTTAGGTAAGGTTAAACCAAGCATGGACATGGCGGGGCGTTCATTGGGATGCTCACCTGCAGAAGTACTGCGTCGTATACATGTTCCACTGCTGAAAAGCTCGGTACTCACAGCACTATTGATAGTGTTTGTTGATGTACTAAAAGAACTACCAGCAACACTGATTTTGCGCCCGTTTAACTTTAATACCTTGGCCGTACGGGCATTTGAATTAGCGTCTGATGAGAGATTAGTCGATGCGGCGCCGGCATCATTAATGATTGTTGCAGTGGGGTTAATCCCCGTGATTCTGCTCAGTCGTTCTATTTCATCCAGTGCTCACTAAGTTTATTGGGGATTCACATGACCGCCATGCCACCGAATAAAATGTTAAAAGAACTGAAGTTGAACCATATTGTGGTGGGCTATCAAGGAACGCCTGTGGTTCAAGACGCCAACTTCAGAATCGTAGAAGGCGAGATTGGTTGCCTGTTGGGCCCAAGTGGCTGTGGTAAGTCAACGTTACTTAGGGCGATCGCTGGATTTGAGCCGCTCATGGCTGGCGATATATCGTTGGACAATGACGTGATTTCTTCGGCTGAAACAACCGTGAGTCCTGAGAAACGAAGCATCGGTATGGTGTTTCAAGATATTGCTCTGTTTCCTCATTTATCCATCGGCGAGAACATTGCTTTTGGCTTAAAGCATTGGACAAAACAAGAAGCCAATGCCCGCATTGATTATTTGCTTGAGCTAGTTGGTTTGGCTGGTTATAGGGACCGCTACCCAGATTCATTGTCAGGTGGGCAGCAGCAACGGGTTGCGCTGGCTCGTGCTATCGCGCCTAAGCCTAAGTTATTACTGATGGATGAACCTTTTTCTGGCTTAGATGCAAAATTAAGGGAAGAGCTGGTACCGGATATTCGAGCGATTTTGCTGCATGAAAAAGTCAGCGCGATTCTGGTCACCCATGATCAGGCAGAAGCCTTTGCGATGGCAGATCGTGTGGCGATTATGGAAGCGGGCAAGATTCTACAGGTAGGGACGCCTTACGAGATCTATCACGAACCGGTTTCGCGTTTTGTCGCTATGTTCATTGGTCAAGGTGACTTCTTGCCAGCAGTGGTTTGTGGTGTGAATTGTGTGCACTCTGACCTTGGTGAAATTCACGGTGATATGGACCATGGCTTCCAGTCGGGTGAAAAAGTAGATTTGCTTGTTCGGCCTGATGACATTCTTCACGACGATGATAGCGAGTTCAAAGGCTTAATCGTAAGCAAGTGGTTCCGTGGTTCTTATTTCTTATATCGTGTAAAACTGCCTTCTGGAAAAGTGACTTACTGTTTTGCTTCATCCCATCACAACCATTCCATCGGTCAAGAAATCGGCCTAACGGTAAACTTGGATCACCTGGTGATGTTTCCTATTGAAGCTAAGGCTTAGTGCAGAATGCTAAAAACAAAGAAGAGCGCCGTGGCGCTCTTCTTTGTTTTATTGGGTGGGCATCACATGTTACCAATGCCTTGCTCGCGGCAGGTATCGACAATGCCTTCAAAGTCGTACTCAGTGAGTTCAAGATGCTCTAATGCGTAATGCTTAATTTGCGCCCACTCATAATCTTCGCTGGCTTTACCAAGGAATTCGTAGGTAGCGCTTATGTGCTCTGCCATCTTCAAAATGGACATAAAAGTCAGGTATTTGCTGTCCCCTGCAATGCGCTCGTTGAATAGTTTTAATGGTCGGTGATGATGAGCAATAACGTAACAACAAGCTTTAGGTAATGCCCATGATTTTGCTAAGTAATAACCTACAACCGAATGGTTGGTCCGAAAGGCTTTATTTTCGACATCGGTTAGCTCAAAAGTGTTTGATTGGTAGCCTTGTTCTAATACATCTTTATAGCCTTCAAATCGGCTCATCATGAGTGGAATACCTGCGTTATGGAATAGTCCAAGTGCGTAGCATTCATCTTGATATTTGAAGCCAATTTGATTTGCGATGCTGGAACATACCGCAGCGACATCCATCGCGTTGTCCCAAAAATTGTGCATCGTTTCAATTGCCCCATCTGTAAGCTCGCTTTTCACTGCTAGGCCGTTGACGATATTTGCAATGGCATTTGTACCGAGCATCATAACAGCTTGTTGTATAGAAGAGATTTTTCTTGGAAGGCCATAGTAGGCAGAGTTGACGAATTTCAATACTGCGGCAGAGAGCCCTACATCTTGTGCAATTATTTGGGCAATCCGCCTCATATCGGGTTCCGGCATTGCCTGTTCCATATGTAAATCGACCATTACTTGTGGTTGAGGTGGGATTGATATTCCCTGAAGAACTCGCTTGAGTTGTTCGTCGTTTAAGCCGGTGGACATCTTAACCTCTGTCGGTCTCATGACAATCGTTGTGATTATAAATTTACATTGTCAAAGTAGAAATCAAATACTGAACACTTATAATAACGTTTTTCTATAACCTTGGTGAGTACTTTGAGTGTAATTCGGTTAAAAGGTCAGGCAGATAGAAGGCTACGTGCCGGCCATCAGTGGATTTATAGCAATGAAGTGAATACAGATGCGACGCCTTTAAAGCAATTTAATGCGGGAGATCAAGTCATTGTCGAAACGGCTCATGGAAAGCCATTAGGCGTTGCCATGATCAATCCTAATACGCTGATCTGTGGTCGCTTGATTAGCCGAAGCACTGAGACAGTTTTAAATAAATCCACTATTGTTCACCGCTTAAAGATCGCATTGTCTTTACGTGACAGTGTTTACCCTGAGCCATATTATCGTTTGGTGTTTGGTGATTCTGACGGGCTATCTGGATTAGTAGTAGACCGTTTTGCCGATATCCTAGTCGTGCAGATTTCTACTGCGGGCATTGAGCGCGTTAAGAATGAAGTGATCGAAGCGTTACAAGAAGTTGTTAAGCCAAGTGCGATCCTGATGAAAAATGATGGCAAGATGCGTAACGTAGAAGGACTCGACACCTATGTGGAAGAAGTCTTCGGTCATGTGCCTGAAGTGGTTTATCTAAAAGAAAACGATGTCTTGTTCCAAGCACCCGTCTGGGACGGTCAGAAAACCGGCTGGTTCTACGATCACCGCGAAAACCGCAAAACCATGCAGACTTTCTGTTCTGGTAAGAAAGTACTCGACGTATTTTCTTATGTAGGCGGTTGGGGCGTACAAGCCGCAGCGGCCGGTGCGACGGAGGTCACTTTCATTGATGCCTCTGAAGCCGCACTTGACCATGTCGATGCAAACTTGGCGTTGAATCAATACGAAGGTGAGTCCAATCTTATGCAGGGCGATGCATTTGAAGCGATGAACGCTCTGATTGAAGAGAAGCAGCGCTTTGATGTCGTTGTTATGGACCCACCTGCGTTTATTGCTCGTCGTAAAGACATTAAAGCAGGGGAAGGTGCGTATCACCGTGCTAACCAGCTAGCCATGCGTCTTGTTGCAAAAGGCGGGATCTTGGTATCAGGTTCTTGCTCAATGCACCTTGAGACGGGCCGTTTACACGATATCGTACGCAGCAATAGCCGTCAGCTAGAGCGTTTTTCACAGCTGATTTACCGCGGTACGCAAGCGCCAGATCATCCTGTTCACCCAGCGATCCCTGAGACTGAGTACCTAAAAGCACTGTTCTACCGAGTGCACAATAATATGGGTCTGTAAGCTCCTAAAAACGCAGCCACGGCTGCGTTTTTTTATTCTCCGTCGTTCTTTAATTGCGCGCGAATACGGCTTAAAGCAATGGGTGTAATACCAATATAAGAGGCAATCTGCTGCTTTGGGAGTGTTTCCATTAACTCGGAGAAATCACGGCAAAAGTCCAAATAACGTTGTGTAGCTGAATGCTTAACCATCGCATGTTCTTTTTGTTCTTTGCTAATGAAAATGCTTTCCAAAAAGCGTACGTAAGCTTGAGTAAAAGCCAAATCCTGACTCATTTGCTGATAAAATGATTGCCATTGAAAAGATAAAGCCACACTGGTTGTTAAGGCCTCGATGCTAAATAAAGCTGGCCGAGCTAGGGTCAGTGCTTGGGTTGAGCCAACCAGTCTGGGCGCCTTAGATAACGTTTGCGTGTATTCTTTACCACTTTCAGACAGGCTGTAGTAACGTACTAAGCCGCTACCAAGAAAGAACATCCTATCACTGAGCTCACCTTGTTTGAGTAAACACTCGCCTTTATTCAGAACATGCACCTTCGGTGTGATCTGGCACTTCTCCCAATCTATACCTGTTTGATATTGATCAAAGAAGTGCCTTAGCTGTTGCATTAAAAACTGTTTATCCATTAGACGATTCCATTTGAAGGTTTTGACGACTATCAATCATAAAGAGAGCGACTAAGACCATACCGGAACCGATAAGAAAGCCATAGGACAGAATCTCGGTGGGATGTTGAAGGGTTTGATATAAAGCCACCCATATTGGCACGGTATAGCTAAAGGCCAGTAAGCGGGAAGCCCCACCAAACCTAATAATCACTTGCTGTAAAACAAACGTGAGCAAGGTGGTAAACAAGGTTAAATAAACTATGATCCACCAAAACTCGGGCGCGTGCCAAGCAACATTGGAGAGCTCTCCCCACATAAGTGTGATTGGAATAAGCCAAACGCAGCCAAAAAACATGATCCGAAAGGCACCAATAAAGGCGACAATATCTCTTCCCCAGCGCTGAACGCAAACGACGTGCAAAGCCAGCAATGTACAAGCAATAAAATAAATGCCATCGCCTAGATGCCAATTCAGCGTCCCTTCTCGCGTAAAGACTAGGACACAAGTGGCGCCTGTCGAGCCCACAACATAGCCCAACCAATGCCGCCTGGAGGTTCGTTTACCAAAAGCCGACATGAGAATGGCCCCAAGCAGTGGTACCAAGGTATACATCACAGAGGTATTCAACGACGTTGTGGTCTTCAGTGCGCTAAATAGTCCAATAAAAAAGCCCACTAACGCACCGCTGATCAACAGATACTTTGCGCTTAAAGAGGCTGATCTAAGTACGTTACTAAGAGTATGTTCCGGTTGTTTGGGGAGCCAATAATAAATGGGCGTCATCAGCATCAAGGCCATGAGGAAGCGTAACCCTGTGGCCGCGAGTGGTGAAGCATAGGGCGTTACGTAAGCGGAGACTATGAATGATGAAGCCATCAGCCATGCCCAAACTATCGCAGCAAAAATCGATTGCAAACTGCACCTCCTTACACTACCGAATGTTCGATTTTAGGCACAATGTGATGCTCAAATAGAAACTCACAGACCTCTTGTTCGACTTGTAACTGAAACAGGTTTGTCAGAATCTCAAACAGTGCTTTGGATGACTCAATAAGTTCGATATTCGTACTTGAAGTGGAGCTGTATTTTAGGCGTTGATTGGCAATGGATATGGCGCTGGCAGATGTTTTCTTGCTGACGACTAAATTATTTTTGAACACAGCGTTTGGGTGTTTATGGGAGTAGAAGTGTCCCAACTCACAATCCGCATCGCTGTATTGGGCTAAATCGAAGCGATATAGCAAAAAAGGTCCATCTTCATTGCATTGCCAAAGCTCGTATTCATTATGATCGTTTTTCTGAATTTGATAGTGTTCAAACCCTGCTTGCTGCGGCAGAGGGTTATCCAAGCTTATTGGAATTATCGGACATGCTGCGCCGAATCCTACATCAGCTAAATAACGTTGGTTGTTTAGTTCCACTAAGGTAATACGGTGGGTTCTAGGCACTGGCCGTTCATTATTATTGATGACTCGAGCTAGCAACAATCGGACATTGAATCCCCAATGAGACAAGGCTTCATAGGCAAGTTTATTCTGCTCAAAGCAATAACCACCCATACCACGAAGCACCACTTTATTAAAAACGGCTGATAAATCGAGGGGTATATCTTGGCATAGAAGAACGGCTAAATTATTAAATGTGAAGCGCTCTATGTGTCGCATCGTAAAAGCGTTTAAGAAGGACAAATTTGGTTCTTTTGGCGTGCTAAGCTCCAGAGCTTCTAGGTATTGATTGAAGATCATCTCAACATAACTCCTATGCAACAAAATGAGCAAATTCTTGGATGGGGAGACGAACTTTAGGTGGAGTTGCCTTCTCTTCTCGATAACCTATGGCGCAGATAACACATGCATTTAGGTGTTTTTCGGTTAAACCTAAGATGCGGTTGAACGCGTCTGGCTCGAATCCAGTCATGGGGCAAGCGTCTATTTTTTGCATTGCCGCTTCGCTCAAAAGAGCGCCTAAAGCAATATAAGCCTGTTGTTGTGCCCAAGATTGTCGTTGCGGAATAGTCTTACCCGCAATAGCTGATTTGATATGTTCGGAGTAGCCCTCAATACTGCCTGCTACAGTATTAGTTTGTTGATAGAAGTGTTGGAAATAACGGTCAACAATTTGATCATCGATTTGCGTTTCATTCGCTATGATTAATAAGTGAGAACTTTGTTTTATCTGAGGTTGCTGGTAGGCGTGCTCCGCCAATTTGTCTCGGATAGCCTTGTCTTCTACTACCCATATTTTGTAAGGCTGTAATCCATAAGATGAGGCGGAAAGACGAGCCGCTTCAATTAGGTCAAGGAGTTGATCTTGAGGTACTTTGCGATCGGAAAAGTGTTTTGGGGAATAGCGCCATTGTAAAGCTGGAAGAGTACTCATTATAAAATCCTGTGATGCATGTGTTGAATCATCACTGTAATGTGTCCTTAAGGATGCGTAATTAACCTAGGTTTATTAATTCACTTTTATCAAATAAGAACGGAGCAAGATATGAACGAATATTCAGTGTTTGGTGTTGTTGAATATTGAATAAGAAGCTGCGAAGTATTTATGTAGATGATCTGGATAAGAGCAGGAGTAGAATTTCTTGAAGCATTAGAAGCCGAGGCGATTGTGCGCCTCAGCTTTTGTTTTTACCTTACATAGAATTACCGCGTAGAGAGATATGCGGCCAGCCGCGCTCTTTAGCGATGTCGGTCAGGGTTGGGTCAGCATCCACGGCAATAGGGTGGTCGACTAACTCAAGCAGTGGCAAATCATTACGTGAGTCACTATAGAAATAGCTGCCTTCCATAGAGTGCCCCGTTTCCTTCAGCCAATCGTTTAGGCGTGTCACTTTGCCTTCTTGGAAGCTTGGGATGCCCACTACATTTCCTGTGTACTCATCGTTAATGACTTCTGGCACAGGAGCAATAATGTGGTCCATGCCCAGTGCTTCAGCAATAGGGCCTGTAACAAATTGGTTGGTTGCCGTGATCAAGAGCAGAAAGTGGCCTTGATCTTTATGATGCTTCAATAGCTTGGTGGCTTCTTCTTGCATCATTGGGCGCACTTTTGTGTCCATGAATTCTGCATGAAGTGTATCGCGCTCCGTTTTGCTAAAACGTGTCAGAGGTTTAAGGCTAAACGCAAGGTATTCAAAAATATCCAGAATGCCCGCTTGGTATTGTTCAAAGAAACGATCGTTTGCTTCTTTGTATTCCTTTACGTCTACAAGGCCTTTCTCAACAAGAAATTGTCCCCAGTTGTAGTCGCTGTCGCCGCTTAGTAGCGTGCCATCTAAGTCAAAAATTGCCAGTGTCACAGCATCACCTATTGATTAAATTGTGTTGCACAGTATAGCGATGGCATTGACAAATAACATCCCGATTAATTGTGTGGAACACCGAATTATGGAACAATGATGAGCATTAGATTTTAGTTATAAGGTGAGAGCTCGTGATTGATGCAGACGGATACAGACCGAATGTTGGCATCATCCTCATGAACGAGCGTGGCCAGCTTCTTTGGGCGAGGCGTGTTGGACAAAACGCGTGGCAATTCCCCCAAGGCGGCATAAAAGCGGATGAGACCCCTGAAGAGGCGTTGTACCGAGAACTTAAGGAAGAAGTGGGCTTAGAACCCCATCAAGTTGAGATAGTCGGTAGAACACGAGGGTGGTTACGTTACCGCTTACCGAAGCGAATGCTTCGCCATAATAGCAAACCCCTGTGTATTGGACAGAAACAGAAATGGTTTTTGCTATCCATTCGCTGCGCTGACGCGTGCGTGTGTGTCGATGGTACAGATTGCCCTGAGTTTGATGGGTGGCGCTGGGTAAGTTATTGGTATCCGTTGGGCCAGGTCGTTGCGTTCAAAAAGGATGTTTATCGTCGTGCACTTAAGGAGTTAGTCCCTAATGCACATCGATGGCTAAAGCGTAGGAACAAGCCCGCATAAGCTTAGTCCTGCTCAAGAAAGTAGAGGATTTATGTTAAGTTTATTGAGACGAATCACTCAAGAGGTTACGGCAGCACAGTCATTGCAGGCTGCGCTGGACATCATCGTACGACGTGTAAGACGTGCGATGCGCTCTGAAGTATGCTCAATCTACTTAGTGGATCCCAACACACAAGATTATATCTTAATGGCGACCCGCGGCTTAAACGCTGATGCTGCGGGCAAGCTCAGCTTAAAATCGGATGAAGGCCTAGTCAGTTTGGTTGGGCGCCGTGCTGAGCCTGTGAACCTAGAGGATGCGCATATTCACCCAGCGTTCCACTATTTAAGTGGTACCGGCGAAGAGCGTTACAAATCCTTCCTAGGTGTGCCGATTATTCACCACCGCCAGGTACTTGGCGTGCTGGTGGTTCAGCACGAAGAGCGCCGTCGCTTTGATGAAGGTGAAGAAGCCTTTCTAATCACTTTGTCAGCACAGTTGGCGGGTGTAATCGCTCATGCTGAGGCGACAGGGGCGATGATGTCTCTAACGCCTAATACACCGCCACCTGGTTCAGATTTTCGATACAAAGGCATTGCAGGAAGTTCTGGTGTCGCCATTGGCAAAGCTGTGGTTATTTTCCCGCCTGCGGATTTGGATGTCATTCCAGATCGTATTCCACAAAGCACAGAGTCTGAGATTGAAGACTTTTACCAAGCTTTAGAAGCGGTTCGAAGTGATATTAAAAAAGTCAGCAGTCGTTTAAGCCAGCACATCAGCAATGACGAAAAAGCCTTGTTTGATGTGTACTTAAAAATCCTCGACGATAACTCGTTGGCTGCTGAAATTGTTAGTAAAATCGAAGAAGGCAACTGGGCGCCTGGTGCACTTCGTCAGGTGATTAAGCTGCATATTTCTTTCTTCGAGCAAATGGAAGATCCCTATTTGCGTGAGCGAGCGTCGGACATACGCGACCTGGGTCGACGCATCTTGTCGCATTTGCAAGAGAAAACACCAAGCATTACCGAAGACTTAACCGAGCCAGTGATTTTGGTGAGTGAAGAGTTGACGGCATCGATGCTAGGCGAATTCCCCCTCGAAAAAGTCAAAGGTCTGGTTTCTGTAATGGGCTCCAGCAGTTCTCACGTGGCAATTTTGGCACGTGCAATGGGCATTCCCACGGTGATGGGGGCGGTCGATTTACCGTATAGCAAACTTGACAAGATCGATATGATTGTCGATGGCTATTCTGGCCAGATCTTTACTTACCCTTCAGAAGCCATCATCGACAGCTATCAGCAGATTGTGGATGAAGAGCGCCAACTAGAAAGTGAGTACGAACAGCTTAAAGACCTGCCCTGTGAGACCTTAGATGGTCAGCGTATCGGCTTGTATGTGAACACAGGCTTGCTGGCGGACATTAATCGCTCTCTCGATCGTGGTGCCGAAGGGGTCGGGCTATATCGTACCGAAGTACCGTTTATGATCCGTGATCGTTTCCCAACCGAAGCGGAGCAAGAGCAGATCTATCGTCAGCAATTAGAAGGTTTTGCCCCAGCGCCAGTAACGATTCGTACGTTAGATGTTGGCGGGGATAAGGCGCTGCCTTACTTCCCCATTAACGAAGAAAACCCATTCCTAGGATGGCGTGGTATTCGTGTCACACTGGACCATCTTGAAATTTTCATGGCGCAGATTCGTGCCATGATTAAAGCCAGTGCAGGCTTACATAACCTTAAAATCATGTTGCCAATGATTTCCAACGTGGCTGAAGTAGAAGAAGCGTTGGCTTTGATACGTCGCGCCTACGCTGAAGTCAAAGAGGAAGGTTATGATGTGGTTATGCCATTGGTTGGCGTCATGATCGAAGTGCCAAGTGCTGTGTATCAAGCCAAAGAGCTTGCTGGCATGGTCGACTTCATGTCGGTGGGCAGCAACGACTTGACTCAATATTTGCTAGCGGTGGATCGAAATAATTCGCGAGTGGCAAACTTATACCATACCTTCCACCCAGCGGTGTTGCGTGCCTTAGCTGACATTGTCGAGCGCACTAAAGGAGAAGGCGTGAAGCTCAGCGTATGTGGTGAGATGGCCGGTGATCCACTTGGTGCCATTTTGATCATGGCGATGGGTTATGACACGTTATCGATGAGCTCAACCAGCCTACCGAAAGTCAAAGCAGTACTACGTAAACTGACCATGGAGCAGGCGCAAGACATGCTGCGTCAGGTGTTACCGTTAGTGCATTCTGATGCGGTGCGCCAGACGATGATGAAACTTGCGCGAGAAGCCGGTGTCGAACGCTTGATTCGTCCGTCGAAGACGGCCGCTCTACAATAACCTAACCAACGATTAGACTTTTATGATTGCCTATCCAAATATCGATCCGGTAGCGGTATCGCTCGGCCCTATTGCCATTCATTGGTATGGCCTTATGTACTTAATTGGCTTTGTTTCGGCCTATTACCTCGGCGTTTATCGCGCTAAGCGTTCGAATGGTCTTTGGACGCCAGAGCAAGTTAGTGACATGATTTTCTTTGGGGCGGTGGGAGTCATCCTTGGTGGTCGCATCGGCTATATTCTGTTTTATCAGTTCCCTTCCTTTGTTGATAACCCATTGGTGCTGTTCCGTATATGGGAAGGTGGGATGTCATTCCACGGTGGGTTATTAGGTGTTATTGCCGCCATGTGGTGGTTTTCTCGTAAAACCCAAAAGCACATCATCGATATATTGGATTTTGGCGCACCCTTTGTTCCGATTGGCCTAGGGCTTGGACGTCTTGGCAACTTTATTGGCGCTGAACTCTGGGGTAAACCGACTGATGTGTCTTGGGCGATGATCTTCCCGACAGATCCGCTTCAGCTGGCTCGTCACCCGTCTCAGCTCTATCAATTTGCGCTAGAAGGTGTTGCTCTGTTTACGATACTTTGGTTTTTCTCGCAGAAATCCAAGCCACGTTACTGCGTATCAGGTATGTTCTTATTGTTCTACGGCATCTTCCGAATTCTGGTGGAGTTCGTGCGAGAGCCGGACCCGCAACTGGGCTACATAGCCTTTGGTTGGTTAACACAGGGGCAGATTTTATCCACGCCGATGGTTTTATTGGGTATCGCGCTTTTGATGTTTGGTTTCAAAATGCAACGTTACCCGCAAAAGTAAAAGACTTTGCCAGTCTCGAAAACAACAACGCCGTATCATTGATACGGCGTTGTTGCTTCTAGCTGAGCGTAACGGTTAGACCGTAAAAGGGTAAGCGATGGGATCATGGAACTCATAGCCTTCTAGCTCGAAGTCATCCAATGTTACCCATGTTTCTAAGTCTTCCAGTGATGTGATAGCTGGATTGATTTTGAACGTCGGCACCGCCAGTGGCTCGCGTTTTAGCTGTACATCTCGCATTAACTCAAGTTGATCTTCGTAGATATGAGCGTTGACGATTTTATGATAGGCCTTGCCTGGTTTCTTACCTGTGATTTGCGCCATGATGGCGAGCAAGAAATACACTTGTACCATATTGAAGTTAAGCCCTAGAGGCACGTCACAGCTACGCTGAGTGCTGTTCAGATACAAGGTGTCGCCTAATAGGGAGAAGTGATGACTGTACATACATGGGCGCAAGCAAGCCATATGCAGTGCACCAGGGTGGTAGAAAGTGAAGATCTCGCCACGGTTATCTACACCCTTTGATAGATCGTCCACGATTTGGCGTAATTGATCGACCGTGCCGCCATCAGGCTTTGGAAAGTTACGACCAATCGCGCCATAGCAAAGCCCCATATCGTCTTCGCCTTTACGATAAGGGTTATTTAGCCACGTCTGATTTTTATTGGCGTTGGCATCCCAAGTTTTGGTGCCCAGTGCTCGGAAGTCGGCTGCGTTATCATAGCCGCGTAAATAGCCCATCATTTCGGCAATTGCAGATTTCCAGTAGCTTTTTCGAGTCGTGACTAATGGGAATTCACCAGCACCGACATCATAGGTTAGGTCAGCGTTAATCACGGTTAGGCAGCGTTTGCCTGTGCGTTCGTTTGCTACCCATTCGCCTTCATCAATAATGCGACGACAAAGATCCAGATATTGTTTCATGCAATTGAGTCCATGGTCGGTATAATATTGGCGCAGAGTATATCAAATTGCCCTCAGTGTGTATTGGAGTGAGAATGCTATCCCTAATCGTTGCTATGTCGTCTAACCGTGTAATCGGTATTAACAATTCCCTACCTTGGCATCTGCCGAATGACCTTAAATACTTCAAGCAAGCGACCATGGGTAAGCCAATTGTGATGGGGCGCAATACGTTTGAATCAATCGGTAAGCCGCTTCCTGGTCGCCGTAATATCGTCATCAGCCGTAATCCAGATTACCAGCCAGAAGGTGTGGATGTTGTCAGCTCTTTGGAGGCAGCGATTCAACTTGGTGAAGATATTTGTCTTGTGGATGGTCAAGAAGAAGTGATGATCATCGGTGGCGCGCAAATCTATTCATTAGCCCTTGAACGCGCAGACCGCCTTTACATCACCCACGTGGATGCAGAGATCGAAGGCGATGCGTTCTTCCCTGAAGTAAACTGGGAAAACTACGAAAAGATTGGCGAAGAAGCGTTTGCAGCAGAGGGTCCAAACCCTTACGACTACCGTTTTAGTGTTTACCAAAAAGGCTAAGCCATGTGGTTGCAAAAAGAGATCAAATTGTCGCCGCGTAAGCGTGGCTTTCATCTGGTCACGGACGAGATCTTGCGTCAGCTACCGGAGCTTCGAAAGCTCGAGATAGGCTTGCTGAATGTCTTTATCAAGCATTCTTCTGCGTCATTGACCATCAATGAAAACGCCGATCCTACGGTACGTGTTGATTTTGAAAGCTACTTTAATCATGCGGTGCCGGAGAACGAACCTTACTATCAGCATGTTTATGAAGGTAGCGACGACATGCCCGCGCACCTTAAGAGCAGCATTCTTGGTTCAAGTTTGAATATTCCCGTGACGAATGGGGATTTGAACTTAGGGATTTGGCAGGGGATTTACCTTTGTGAGCACCGAAATCATGGTGGCGCACGCAGCATAGTGTTAACGCTGCAAGGTGAATGATCATTGTAATCAAACTAAAAAAGGAGCCGCGGCTCCTTTTTCAGTTTTGCTTGAGATATTGGCTATTCTGCTATGGAAATAGCGACGCCTGATGTTCGGCCTTTTTCCACCGCTGAGTTTGCGCTTTGTGCCAGTTCTTCGATGGTTTCGCCGTCTTCAGGGAAGGTGGCTAAGCCAACGCAAAGGTTAAGGTGGCTGGCATCCGAAAACTCTAATACTTTTAGCTCTTCTTGACTTGGTTTTAAGAAGCTATTAATTAATTTCTGAGCATCTTTTAAACTAGTATTTGGCAATAATAACAACAGCTTATCTTGAGCGACACGAGCTAAAATATCCGCCTCACGTATCTTCTTATAGATAAAGCGAGCAGACGTATGGATCGCTGTGTTGCGCTGTTCTAAAGGCATGTCCGCAAGTAAGCCACGTGCATCCAAGTCAATTTTAGCCATGGTGAGCGGGGTATACTGACGACGAGCAAGACCAAGTTGTTTGGTGAAGTGTGTTAACGCTGCACCGCGGTTTAAAAGACCGGTTAGCTCATCAAAGGTTGCTTGAGAGCGTAGGTGCTCCTCTAGCGCTTTCTGAGGACTAATGTCTTCAATAAAACCGATGACTTTAGCCACATTGCCGCTAGCATCTTGGCTGTAAGTGCGGCCTCTTTCACGTACCCAAATATACTCATCGTTACCACGTCGAATACGATATTCAGCTTCGTAGTAGCGCTGCTTATGTTTGATGTGCTCTTGTATCGTACGCATCATTTTGGGTAGATCGTCTTTGTGAACACGGCCGTGCCAGCCTTCAGCACTGTGTGGTGTTTCTTCCAGTGAACAGCCCAACAAGGAGGCAATGGACTGAGAGCAGGAAATGGTATCGCCCTCGATTTCCCACATCCAAATACCTGCCGAGGACTCCGTCAGTGCGAACTTAAGCAAGGTGTTTTCTGCGACACTAAAGTCCAAGTGCTCCGTATGCGAGATGTAGCCCAGTATATGCTGGTCATCGAGCTCAATAATCGAGATCTCGGCACTTAATGTACGGTCACCTACTTCAAGGCGTGCACTGATGCGCTCTACTTCCCCCCGTTGAACTTTGGTGACAATCTCGGAAAGCTGCGATGACGAATCGTTGACAAGGCTTGACCAAGTATTTTGTCGAGCCGCTCCAACGTTTAGGTAAAGATGCTCTAGGCTGGCATTGGCTGCTACGATATCGCCGCTGCTGACTTCAGCAACAAACGCTGGTGTCGGCATATGGTGAAAGGCAGTAGGAAAGGGAATCGACATCTTGGGCTCCTTATCAAATCAGCATGCTCGCCTATGAGCGTTACTCTGGTGTAATCCAGCGTAGTTGAAAGTGGGCGTCTTGGTCTTCCGCCAACACGTCACTTAAATACGGTAGAAACGTTTCCGCTTCCTTTTCCAGTGTCCAAGGTGGGTTGACAATGATCATGCCACTGCCAGCCATGCCGCGCTTGGTTTCTGTACCGCGAATATTTAATTCCAGTAACAATGTGTTTCTAATTTTGGTTGCCTCGACGGCATTAAGCAACTGATCTGCTTGGCGTCGATTTAACACAGGATACCATATTGCGTAAGTGCCTTGTGAAAAACGCTTATGGCCTTCCTCTAGTGCTTTTACTACCTTCTGGTAATCTGTTTTGACTTCATATGGTGGGTCCATCAATACAAAACCACGCTTCTGTGGCGGTGGCAGCATGGATTTAACCGCTTGGAAACCATCCTCTTTTACCACATTTGCGACTCTTTTTTTGGGGAAAAGTGAAGCAAGTAGTGGGTAGTCGTTTGGATGCAGTTCGCACAAGTGCAGTTTATCTTTCTGGCGCAGATAGTGATTCACCACCATTGGGCTGCCAGGGTAAACGTTAAGCTTAGCTTCTGGATTCAAGTCTTTGACAAGGTCGACAAATTGCTCAAGAGGCTCAGGCAAGTCGCTGCGCTCCATTAAGCGACTGATCCCTGTGTCATATTCTTGATTCAATTGAGCTTGATCTGATGCTAGCTCGTATAAACCAATGCCCGCATGGGTATCAAGGTAGAAAAACGGTGCGTCTTTCTTGGTTAAGTGTCGGCAAACTTGGCTCACAACCAAGTGCTTCAATATATCGGCATGGTTGCCGGCATGGTAAATGTGTCGATAACTTAGCATCGTGTTGTGTCCAGTATCATTAAAAAAGCCGTTCCTCAGGTTAAGGAACGGCTTTGAGGTTAGTATCAGTATAAATTAATCAAGCTGATCTAGATCGCGTACCGCACCTTTGTCCGCACTGGTTGCAAAGTGTGCGTAAACTTTTAGAGCTGGCGATACTTTACGAGGACGTACTTCGGCTGGTTTCCACGCCGCAGCGCCTTTTGCTTCCATCGCTGCACGACGAGCGGCTAGCTCTTCGTCAGAAAGCAATACGTTGATTGAACGGTTAGGGATATCGATCAAGATACGATCGCCATTTTCTACTAGACCGATAGCGCCACCCGCAGCGGCTTCTGGAGAAACGTGACCGATGGATAGGCCAGAGG
Organism: Marinomonas sp. AWM4_232; assembly: GCF_056158325.1. Classification (NCBI taxonomy): domain Bacteria; kingdom Pseudomonadati; phylum Pseudomonadota; class Gammaproteobacteria; order Oceanospirillales; family Oceanospirillaceae; genus Marinomonas; species Marinomonas sp. AWM4_232. The sequence goes on from NZ_JBSWTA010000001.1 coordinate 2,255,965, forward strand.
TACCACCTGAGAAACGACCGTCAGTCAGTAGGGCACAGGCTTTGCCTAGACCTTTAGACTTGATGTAAGACGTTGGGTATAGCATTTCTTGCATACCAGGGCCGCCTTTAGGGCCTTCGTAACGAACGATTACGATGTCACCAGCTTCCACTTTGTCAGCTAAGATATTGCTTACCGCTTCGTCTTGAGACTCTGTTACGTGAGCACGACCTTCGAATACAAGGATCGACTCATCTACACCAGCACTCTTAACCACACAGCCATCTAGCGCGATGTTACCGTAAAGAACAGCCAAACCACCTTCTAAAGAGAAGGCGTTTTCAAGAGAGCGGATACAGCCGTTCGCACGGTCGCCATCAAGTGTTGGCCAGCGGCAATCCTGACTAAATGCTACCTGTGTTGGGATACCGCCAGGGCCTGCTTTGTAGAATTCCACCACTTCTGGCGTGGGTGAGTCCATGATGTCCCATTTCTTAAGGCCATCAAGCATGGTGTCAGAGTGAACTGTATGTACTTGGTTATGTAGAGCACCCGCACGGTTCAATTCACCGAGTAAACCAAAGATACCGCCAGCGCGGTGTACGTCTTCGATGTGATACTTTTGGGTGTTTGGCGCGACTTTACATAGCTGTGGTACTTTGCGAGAAAGACGGTCGATGTCTTTCATTGTGAAGTCTACGCCCGCTTCACGAGCCATCGCTAGCAAGTGCAGGATAGTGTTTGTTGAACCGCCCATGGCGATGTCTAGGGTCATTGCGTTTTCGAACGCTTCGAATGTCGCGATAGAGCGTGGTAGCCACTTCTCTTCGTCTTTTTCGTAGTAGTTCTTAGTGATTTCAACGATGCGACGGCCAGCTTCTAGGAACAGACGCTCACGGTCAGCGTGGGTTGCAACCACAGTACCGTTACCTGGAAGACTTAGACCAAGTGCTTCTGTTAGACAGTTCATAGAGTTCGCGGTGAACATACCAGAACATGAACCACATGTTGGACATGCAGAACGTTCGATTTCGGCAACGACTTCATCTGAAACGCTGTCATCTGCCGCGATAACCATGGCATCAACAAGGTCCAGCTTGTGTTCAGAAAGCTTGGTTTTACCCGCTTCCATTGGTCCGCCAGAAACAAAGATTACTGGAATGTTTAGGCGCAAAGCGGCCATCAGCATCCCAGGTGTGATCTTGTCACAGTTAGAAATACATACCAGTGCATCCGCACAGTGCGCATTGACCATGTACTCCACAGAGTCAGCGATAAGGTCGCGTGATGGTAGGCTGTAAAGCATGCCGTCATGACCCATGGCAATGCCATCATCCACAGCAATTGTGTTAAATTCTTTTGCTACACCGCCCGCTGCTTCGATCTCACGGCAGACCAATTGTCCAAGGTCTTTTAGGTGTACATGCCCTGGTACAAACTGCGTGAATGAGTTGGCAACTGCAATAATTGGTTTATGAAAGTCCTCGTCCTTCATGCCTGTTGCACGCCATAGGGCGCGAGCACCGGCCATATTACGGCCGCCGGTGGAAGTTTTGGAGCGGTATGTTGGCATTTGTATCCCCACAATTTATTTTGCTTTCTTTATCCGGCCATGTTACCAAGTTTATTGCTTTCGCCCAAAGCGAAATTTAGCAATTAACTGTGTAAACGGCGCGTCTTGCAATATGTGTTGCGGATACAGAGAATGGTTTAAAGGTACTTAGAATATATGATGTATCACAATGTCGCACTGGCACGACAACCAATCGTCGACAATTCGCTGTCAACTATTGGTTACGAGTTACTCTATCGCCGCGATGTTCGATCCAATGACGCGGATGTATACGATCAAGTGGGGGCAACCGCACAAGTGATTACCGCCTGCCTGCTAGATCTTGGACTGCATAATATTGTTGGTACTGGTAAAGCCTTTGTGAACTTTCCTCGTGGATACTTGGTTAATCCAAGTGGTGTGCCGCTGCCTAAAGATCATACTGTTATTGAAGTGCTTGAAGACGCTGGTTTTGATGCAATATTGCTGGCGTCATTACGACGTTGGCACAATGCAGGATTTAAGATCGCTTTAGATGATTTTGTCTTTGAGCCAAAACTGGCGCCGTTTGTTGAAATTGCCGAATACATTAAGGTCGATATGCTGGCATTGGGTAAAGAAGCATTTCATCAGCAAGTGGAAGCGTTACGCCCCTACAACGTCAAGATTATCGCTGAAAAGATTGAAACATGGGAAGATTATCATTTTGCCAAATTGCTAGAAGTAGATTATTTCCAAGGTTACTTTTTTGAAAAACCACAAGCGTTATCAAAGAAAGCCGCCAGTGTTAATCAGCTGACCTTGCTGCAATTAATGGCCTCCTTAATGAGGGCCGATGATATGTCTATTGCGGAGCTGGAAAACATCGTTGGACAAGATATTGGCTTAGTCCATAAGCTACTCAAGTATTTAAACTCACCGTTGATGGGACTTGTCGCTTCAGTTGATTCTTTGCGCTTAGCGATTATGTTGATTGGTACAGAGCAACTAAAGTCCATTACTAATTTACTCTTAATGTCAGAGATGACTGCAGACAGAGAAGTACTTCAAGGTCAGGTTTTACTGCGTGCGAAGCATGCAGAGTTATTTGCCCAAGCGCAAAAATACGCTAACGAAGAGCGCTATTTCCTAGCGGGAATGTTGTCGATGATTGATGTTTGTGTAGGCATTGATTTAGAAGATATTTTGTCTGAGTTACCACTTCCACTTGAATTTACTAGTGCCATTCTAGAACGATCTGGTCGTGTTGGTTATACACTTGATCTGATTGAAGCCTATGAAAAAAATCGCCCTATTAAATCTGAAGAGGATGTAAAAATTCTAGCACAGACATATGCTGAATCGATGAAGTGGGTGGAAAGTTTTCGAGCAACTTTATAGTGCTTTTTGATCGATTTTTTTCGCTTTATTTCATTAAGCTAAATATAAAGATTAATCCTGACTAAATGGTTTGTAGGGAATTCCTGATATCGGTGTAAGGCTTTTCAGTAATTTATAAAGATTTATGGAAGGTTTAACGTAGAAAAAATCTAGTTAATTGATTTTTAAAGACAAATTTATAGTTTCATTGGTTTATATAAAGTTGCAAGAAATTTGGATTAAGGTACATTTAATTCATCCAGAGGGAGCTCAAGGATTGAGGCAGCACAGAGAAGTGCAGCAAAGCAAGGAGCTTTGCGGGATAATTGGAGTAGAGTGAGAGGATTACTCGAAGATGGATTTTGACAGGACAGACTAACTCGATGGAACTGAGTTATAGGCCAAGGTGGCAAGCTACGGACTGACGGCGATGGATTCGCACACTCATGGACTGAGATGCACAGAGAAGTGCAGCAAAGCAAGACGCTTTGTGGGGTAACTGGATTGAAGTGCGGATTACTTCGAAGACGGATTTTACAGGACAAGCAGCTTGACGGATTCAAGCATAGGCCAAGATGGCAAGTTACGGATTAACGGCGACGGATTTGCATATTCAAGGACCGATCGCTTTAACGGAATAGAGCAAAGCAACAGGCAGCCTAGGCTGCCTTTTTCTTTTCCTGTGATTTATTTGGCTACTTTATTCTAGGCGTAAAAAAAGCAGCCGAAGCTGCTTCTTTTAAAACGTCTAAAGCTTAGCGCTCTAGATGCTCAAGCTTGTCTTCAACGCCGTCCCATTCTGCTGCATCTGGAAGTGCGTCTTTTTGCTCTGTGATATTTGGCCAAATTAGAGATAGTTCTTGGTTTAGCTCAACGAACACTTCTTGGCCATCTGGCAGTTCGTCTTCAGAGAAGATCGCGCCCGCAGGACATTCAGGTTCACACAGTGCACAGTCGATACACTCGTCTGGGTTAATCGCTAGAAAGTTTGGACCTTCGTAAAAACAATCAACTGGGCAAACTTCTACACAGTCAGTGTATTTACAACGAATACAGTTGTCAGTAACGATGAAAGCCATTCGACTTCTCTCCTAGAATCAGTTCAAAATTTTGCCAGTATTTTAGTGGTATAGGCTGTGAAGCGGCAAGGAACAATTGGCCGTACCGCTAAATTTTCTGATATTAGCTTATGCAGCTACAGATCACTTTTCAATTTTTGTAGTAGATTAAGTGCTTCCAGTGGTGTGGTGTTGTCTATATCAACCGCTGCAATAGCCTCTTTTAGCTGGCTTGCTTCATCCACTGCAAACATATCCGCCTGCCTCGGTGAAGAGTTCACCGGAGCCGTCGCTTTTGGCGCAGGCTCTTTAACTTGCGGAATAGTGAATTCTTGTGACTCGGCTTCGGGCTGTACCGCAATCGCTGGCTGTTCAGTACGCTCGCCTTCTAGTTCACCCAATTTTTGGCGCGCTTCTAAAATAACGCTTCTCGGCACCCCTGCCAGTTGAGCCACTTGCAATCCGTAAGACTGACTAGCGGGACCGTCATGTACTTGGTGCATAAAGACGATGTCATCTTCGTATTCAGTCGCCGTCAAATGTACGTTGGCAGCATTAGGAAGACGCTCGGCTAAAGTTGTCAGCTCAAAGTAGTGGGTGGCGAATAAAACATAGCTGCCTAGCTCGTTAGCAAGGTATTCAACCGCTGACCAAGCTAATGACAAACCATCAAAGGTGCTGGTGCCTCGGCCCACTTCGTCCATTAGCACCAAGCTGTCTTTGGTGGCATTGTTTAGGATATTGGCAGTTTCAGTCATTTCCACCATGAAAGTCGAGCGACCGCCCGCTAAGTCATCCGAAGATCCCATACGGGTAAAGATACGATCAACAACAGACAGAGAAGCGGCTTCTGCTGGTACAAAGCTACCGGTATGAGCCAATAGGGCAATGATCGCAATTTGGCGCATATAGGTGGATTTACCACCCATATTTGGGCCAGTGATCATCAGCAAGCTACGGCCTTCGTGAAGGTCTAGGTCATTGGGGATAAACGGATCTGAAATAACGGACTCTACGACTGGGTGACGACCCGCTTGGATCGACATGCCGCCACGATTGTGCACTTCTGGGCAGCAAAAGCTTAAACGATTAGCACGCTCAGCAAAACAGCCTAGTACGTCCAATTGGGCAACGGCTTGGCTGGCAGTTTGTAGTGGTCCAAGAACATCGTTTAATTTATCGAGTAGCTGCTCGTACAATTGCTTTTCACGTGCTAGTGCTTTGGATTTGGCGCTCAGGGCTTTGTCTTCAAATTCCTTCAGTTCTGGTGTGATAAAGCGTTCAGCGTTTTTCAAGGTTTGACGGCGAACGTATTCGGTTGGCGCCATATCTGAATGCAAACGGCTGATTTCAATGTAGTAGCCGTGAACTCGGTTGTAACCCACTTTTAAAGAGGCGATGCCAGTGCGCTCTTTTTCACGCCGCTCCACTTCTGCCAAATAATCTGTGGCGTTAGTGGAAAGAGAAATCAACTCATCTAACTCTTCATCGTATCCTTGCGCCATCATGCCGCCATCACGAATCACGGCAGGTGGGTTTTCGACTAAAGCGCGCGTTAGTTCGTCTGTCAGCTCTGGTTGTTCAATCAGGCGGTCGTGTAACTGTGATAAACGGCAGTTGTCAGGGATTTCGCTTAAAATACGGCGTAGCTCAGGCATGGTTTCTAGTGCCATGCGCAGACGTACTAAGTCTCTTGGGCGTGCTGAGCGCAGTGCCACACGAGATAAGATACGCTCCATATCGCCTACCGCTTTAATGGTGCTTTGTAGAGCTTCAAAGGTGAAGTTATTTAATAGAGCATGTACCGCCTGCTGACGATCGTGAATTTCATCAAGATTGCGGATCGGTGTATGTAACCAGCGTTTTAAAAGACGTGATCCCATTGGCGTGGCACAGCTGTCGATGACGCTCATTAATGTATTACTAGTGCTGCCGTTGAGGTTTTGGTCAATCTCTAGGTTACGCCGAGTGGCGCCATCAATCAGTACGGAATCATCACGTTGCTCTACGCTGATCGCTTGAATATGGGGTAGCGATGAGCGTTGAGTGTCTTTAGCGTATTGTAGTAAGGCACCAGCTGAGGCGATGGCTGCGGTCAAGGCTTCACAACCAAAGCCAGATAAGTCTTTGGTATTAAACTGTTGAATTAGCTGGCGGTAGCTGGATTCAAAATCAAAGTGCCAAGGACCTAATTCACTGACGCCGCGCTCAAGGGTAATCAAATCCCGAGCAGGGAAGTCTTCAGAAAGCAAAATCTCTTTGGGTGATAAACGCTGTAATTCGCTGGCTAGGGCTTCATGACCATCTACTTCAAATACACAGAAGCGGCCGCTGGCCATATCAAGGTAAGAGAAGCCAAAAACATCTAAACCTTTGCGCTTTACGTGTGCGACGGACAATAAAAGGTTTTCCCGTTTTTCTTCAAGAAACGCTTCATCACTGATGGTGCCGGGCGTCACGATGCGTGCCACTTGACGCTCTACCGGCCCTTTGCTGGTGGCTGGATCACCCACTTGCTCTGCGATAACAACCGACTCCCCCATACGTACCAAACGGGCGATGTAGTTCTCTGCCGCATGAAATGGAATGCCCGCCATTGGGATCGGTTTACCGCCAGAGTGTCCACGTGCGGTCAAGGTGATATCTAGTAGTTCAGCAGCGCGTTTTGCGTCGTCATAGAACAACTCGTAAAAGTCTCCCATACGATAAAACAGCATTTGATTAGGGTGCTGTGATTTTAGGCCAAAGTATTGGCGCATCATTGGCGTATGATTGTCTTTATCGGATTGGCTCATGTGTGACGACTCACGTTGTATGGATGAAACAGGGTCGATATTCTAAGGCATAATCTATTGATATTTAAGGGAACGATATGCTTGATGATAAAATCCTTAATGACTTAGTGGCTGATGTCGCCGAGTGCTTAATGGAAAAGGGTAAAATGCTAGTAACGGCGGAGTCTTGTACAGGCGGCTTAATCGGTGCTTATTGCACGGAAATGGCGGGCAGTTCCGCTTGGTTTTACGGCGGGATTATCAGCTATGCCAATGAAGCTAAAATGTCTGGTTTGGGCGTATCAGCTTCGACACTAGAGCAAGAAGGCGCAGTGAGTGAGGCGACAATCAGGGAAATGTGTGCAGGAGCCTTGCAGTTTGGGGGGGATGTCGCGATTGCGGTAAGTGGTGTTGCTGGGCCCAGTGGTGGTACAGCCGAAAAGCCAGTAGGGTGTGTTTGGATTGGCTGGCAACTGGCAGGACAGGATGCCAAGGTGGAGCGTTGTCAGTTCTCTGGGGCGCGTTCTGACATTCGCCAAGCAACCGTGGCACATGCTTTGACGCAATTGTTAACGCTGATGAAATAAAAAATCTGTGTTTTTATACAGTATTTTTCTTGAGCACAATTTTAAAAAGCGTTACATTAGGCGCAGTTTAAATCTACGGATACACCACTTAGGATTGAAATATGGCTAGCACGGCAGACAACAAGAAAAAAGCGTTAGACGCAGCGCTTTCACAAATCGAGCGTCAGTTTGGTAAAGGCGCCATCATGAAAATGGGTGAAGGTGCAAAATTAGACATCGAAACGGTTTCTACGGGCTCTCTAGGTCTAGATATCGCTTTGGGTGCTGGTGGTCTGCCATACGGTCGTATTTGTGAGATCTATGGTCCAGAATCTTCCGGTAAAACGACTCTGACGCTCAGTGTGATCGCAGAAGCTCAGAAGCAAGGTAAAACTTGTGCTTTCATCGACGCTGAACACGCTCTAGACCCATCTTATGCAGAAAAGCTAGGTGTAAACATTGGTGATCTACTGGTGTCTCAGCCAGATACTGGTGAACAGGCTCTAGAAATCTGTGACATGCTGGTTCGCTCAAACAGTGTTGACGTGGTTATCGTTGACTCGGTTGCAGCCTTGGTTCCAAAGTCTGAAATCGAAGGTGAAATGGGTGATTCATCAGTTGGTGTGCAAGCGCGTTTGCTTTCTCAAGCGATGCGTAAACTGACTGGTTCTATCAAGCATGCGAACTGTCTCGTTGTCTTCATTAACCAAATTCGTATGAAAATCGGTGTGATGTTTGGTTCGCCAGAAACCACAACTGGTGGTAATGCTCTGAAATTCTATAGCTCGGTGCGTCTAGATATCCGTCGTATTGGTTCTGTGAAGCAGGGCGACGAAGTAATTGGTAACGAAACCCGCGTAAAAGTGGTGAAGAACAAGATTGCGCCACCATTCAAACAAGCGGAATTCCAAATCATGTATGGTGCGGGCATCTACCGCATGGGCGAAATCATCGACTTGGGTGTGAAGCAGGGCTTCATTGATAAGTCGGGTGCTTGGTACGCTTATGGTGGTAACAAAATTGGCCAAGGTAAAGCCAATGCCGCGCAATACTTAGCCGATAATCCTGCCATTGCTCAGGAGGTCGAAGGCATGATTCGTGACACACTACTGACTAAGACGAAGAAAGCGGATGAGGCGTCTTCTGCAGAAACTGACGATGCAAATGAAGAACTAGACTTCTAATATCAGTAGCTAGTCGGGTTTTCTATTTAGATTAAAAACAAACAGTCCAACAGGGCTGTTTTTTTTGTTTGCAGTGTTAAAAAAAGTAAGGCCTATGGAGTCTGTTACGGGAAGGATCTATGCTTACTTAATTAGTATCGTTGATACCTAGGTGTACAGGATGACAGTTTTTCTAACATTGGTGATTGCAACAGGTGTATCGGCAGTCATGTTGCTGGCGAGCATATGGTGGTATTGGAGAACTAAGCGTAATTTGTCTTCTGTATCGGAGGATGAAGAAGATGTTGAGGTGCTTGACTCGGACAAAGAGAGTCTTGTGGAAGCGGCTGCCCCGGACGCTGTTCAAGGTTCATCGCAAAAAGAAAGCTGGCTAGCATTGCTCGCCCAGCAAAATGCTCTATGTGAGGAGCTCATTGAGGGGCGGAAAGGCAGCGGAGACGACGCTCTCACCTTGCAATGTTGGCAAACTTTTCTTGAAATTGAACGAGACTTGGTTGAGCGTGACAGTGCCAATGTTGCCGATTATCTTAATAAGTTTGAGTTTGTCTTGGTGCGCTTGAAAGAGGCCCAAGAAATTGATGCCTTATTAAAACGCCTATCTGTAAGTAATCAAATTCTGAAGCAGTTAAACAAAGTAATTCAGAAAACTGGTGATGCGGCATTTGAACAAATGAATAAGACTGCGCAGCTGAATTTACAGTTAGATCAGCTGCAGAGTTCCTTACAACGAGAAGTGGCTTTAGATCAGGAGTTGGCGGAGATTCGCACGGAACTGGCCAGTCTTTATGAACTGGGGGAGCAGCTAAAGCAATCTGCACAAGAGGCAGACTCTTCGGATGAGGGGTATATGGATATGCTATCTGAGTTCTTAGGTAGCGCTTCCTCTGATAATTTTCTTGCGCCAATCAAAACAGAGCTTGATGAGAAGGTTGATGAGTTACAACACCTTGCGGACTACCGCAGCCAGGTGATTGAGGAGCTTAAAGAGCAGCTGAAGTCTTTGCGCAATACTACTGATGGCCAGCATGACCACTTAGCTGTATATGATATTGCGTTTGCTCGACTAGAGAAAAGTCTATTGGAGAGTAACAAAGTCATTAAGGCTCTAGAGCATAAACTAGAGAGTTTGCAGGCTATTAAATACAACTTGAATGTGGACATGCGTAAGCGTGAAGAAGAGTTAAAAGTTAAAGATGCAAAGCTTAAAGCGTCTGGACAAGAATCTAAACTTCGGGCTCAATCAGCGATAGCCCGTGAACAAAGCTCGGTTGAGGCCATTGCAAGCTTTATGGATACCGCACCTTTGACGGCAGAATATGCTGATTTCGAAGAGGAGCAGAATGAGAAGCTTACGACGTTACAAGAACTGGTAAACGAGTCAGAACTTTATGTGAATGTATTGGAGCGTGACTTGGATAAGGAGCGGCTGGAGCATGAGCAGCTTCTAGCTCGTCTCGACAGTGAACATTCTCAACCGCTAGCTTTATCGCCACACGAAGAGGATGAACTGAGTAATCTTCGTGAAGTCAATTCAGAGTTAGAGAGCGAGAAAATTAGCCTACTAGAAGAACTTTCAAATGCAACTGAGGATTCTGAGGCAGTGGAAGAGCTGCAGCGAAAAATCAAAGAGTTGGATATGAAGATCGAAACGGTTCAGGTGAATTATGTCAATATGGAGGAGCGTTATCTTAATTCGTTAATGTCTTAATTCTCTTATCTATGGCTGCTGAGAGCAGGTGTTATCAGTACTGCTCGGTGCAATCCTCTTCGATCGCGTAACGAACTTCATCATAGCCAAAGCCGCGGTAAAGCAGGTAGCGCATCTGCTTCGACTTCTTTTGATAATCTTGTTCTACTGCATCCCCAAATTTTCTTTGTTTTAGGTTCAATGCCAGCTCAAACCAATCCACATCAAGTGAGCTGAGCGCCTGTTTAGCCTGATCTTCACTAATACCCTTTTGTCTGAGCTCATTCAGAATACGCTGTTTACCCAATGGCTTGGCTGATTTGCTTCGGCAAAAGGCTTCAGCAAAACGTTGATCGCTCAAATAGTTAAGTGATGTAAGCTCCTCAATAACCTGGGTAATACTGTCTTCTTCAAAGCCTTTGCGCAACAGCTTCTGTCTCATTTCATGTGTGGAGTGCTCTCTGGAGCCGAGTAACCAGAGGGCATGATTTTTGATATCACCCAAGGACATGTTTTAACCGCCGTAAAATAGAAATGATTATACCTAAAAGAATTGAATTAAAAATTAATAGTATATTCTTTATAGGTGCTATTATGTGGTTTAAGATGCTGTAAAAATATATAAATACAGTGAGAAAAACTTAAAATGTTTTGTAAAAATAGTGGATAGTTCTTTTTAAGGGGGTCTGCTATGAAAGTTTGTATATTAGGTGCTGGAGTTGTTGGTTTAACATCTGCTTACTATCTGGCCAAAAAGGGAGTTCAGGTAACGGTTTTGGATCGCCAACCAGACGTTGCGTTGGAAACCAGTTTTGCCAATGCAGGACAAGTGTCGCCTGGCTATTCGGCGCCATGGGCTGCACCAGGTATTCCATTAAAAGCCGTTAAATGGCTCTTTCAAAAGTATGCTCCACTTAAAATTAGCCCAGAGCTAGAGGCTAAAAAAGTGGTGTGGATGTCTAAGATGTTAGGTAACTGTACGACTTCGGCTTACAACACCAATAAATCTCGAATGATGGCGTTGGCTGAATACAGCCGTGATTGCTTTATCGATTTGCGTAAAGAGATTGGTGTTTCCTATGATGATGGTCAAGGTGGAACGCTTCAGCTGTTTCGCTCTGATGAGCAAGTGGAAGGGGCTGCAAAAGATATCAAAGTATTGAAATCTCTTGGGGTAGCACATGAAGTGTTAGATCCGAAAGCCATCTTGTCAGTTGAGCCTGGTCTAGCGCCCGTTATTGAAAAGTTTAAAGGTGGCCTGCGTCTTACAGGTGACGAAACGGGTGATTGCTTGATGTTCAGTCAGTCTTTAAAGAAAGAGTGCGAATCATTAGGGGTTGAATTCAAGTTTAACACCTCTATTGAGCGTATTCTTGTCGAGCAAGGCCAAGTGCGATCCGTAGTTACCAATGAAGGTGACGTGCCTTGTGAGCAGCTTCTGGTATGTTTGGGAAGCTATTCAAAAGAAATGCTTAAGGCAATCGGCTTGGATGTGCCAATCTACCCTGTCAAAGGCTATTCTTTAACTGTGCCGATCACTGATCAAGCATATGCGCCGACCTCTACTATTATGGACGAAACATACAAGGTCGCTGTGACGCGTTTAGGTGATCGTATTCGTGCGGCGGGTACGGCTGAGTTAACAGGTTACAATCTAGATTTGCCAAAATCTCGCACAGACACCATCACTCACGTTGTTGGTGATGTGTTCCCACAAGGCGCTAACCTGAGCGAAGCTGAGTATTGGACAGGGTTACGACCCATGACACCTGATGGCACACCAATTATTGGTGAGACACCCATCAAAGGTCTCTATCTTAATACAGGTCATGGAACATTGGGTTGGACCATGAGTTGCGGCTCAGCAGCAATCATTGCTGATATTATGGTGGGCAGCCAAACGGCGATTGATTCGTCGGAGCTTGCCGTGAAACGTTACGCAAAATAAGGGGCTCCGATGTCTAGGCCACTTACAGCGACCGTCGATTTAGAGGCGATCCTGTCAAATTACCGATACGCAAAGAAACTACACCCTAAATGTAATGCTTTTGCAGTTGTCAAAAGCGATGCGTACGGCCATGGTGCTGTACGCGTCGCGCAATATTTAGAAGAAGATGCGGACGCATTCGCGGTTGCGACCATTGAGGAAGCGTTAGAGCTTCGAGCGGCGCAGATTAAAAAGCCTATTATGCTATTGGAAGGCGTATTCGAACCTTTAGAATGGGAACTTTGTGCCGATCAAGGCTTTTGGGCTGCCATTGAAAATACCATGCAGTTAGAGAGTCTTTTGGCGTTGGGTAAGCCTATCGAGAAGGTGTTCGTAAAACTCGATTCGGGTATGCACCGACTGGGTGTAACGCAAGAAACAGCGCTTGAATTCGTAGAGGCATTGAGAGACTCAGGTTTGGTTGGAGAAGTGTTATTGATGACACACTTTGCCTGCGCGGATGATTTGTCAGATATGACGACGATGAAACAGTTGGCGTATTTTGAGCAAACGCGTCAGCTCATTGGGGATATTCAGGCCAGTGTGGCTAATTCTGCTGCGATTATGAAATGGAGTGTGCCTGAGGGTGGCTGGATTCGCCCAGGGATTATGCTGTATGGCATTTCGCCATTTGCTGAAGTGAGTGGTATAGAGCTTGGTTTATTGCCTGCTATGACATTGAGTTCGAAGGTCATTTCCGTAAGACAAATAAAAGCCGGTGATCAAGTGGGTTACGGTTTGTCTTATCAGGCACCAGAGGATCATCAGTTAGTAACGATTGCAGCAGGTTATGGAGATGGCTATCCCCGATCTGCGGATCATGGAACCCCTTTGCTTATTAAAGGTAACGCCGCTGAATTAGCTGGCCGAGTTTCCATGGATATGATTACTGCGAAACTCTCTGGTAACGACACTACGAATCTTGCTATCGGCGATGAGGTGGTTCTATGGGGTGACGGCGTGCCAGTTGAGCATGTCGCCCATTGCTCGAAAACCATCGGTTACGAGTTGGTCACGCGTATGACATCACGTCCAAGTCGTATTTATCTGGCTAAAAATTAGTGTTGATTGTTGTTTTCTAATTAGGATTGATAGTGTGAAAACTCTATCAATCCGTCTTTTTTGATCAAAAAATGGCAAAAATCATTTTTTAAGTTTTGATCAACTACTCTATTTCCGTGTACTATTTTCTACCTTTCTAAAGTACATAATGGCGCCTTATTGGAGCCAGTCGTACTGTTTAATTTGCCAGATATAGAAATAGAGTCTCATCCAATATGAAGAGTTCTGAGTTACGTCAATCATTTTTGTCTTTCTTTGAAAGCAAACAGCACCAAATCGTCGAGTCCAGCTCGCTGATTCCTGGAAACGATCCTACCTTATTGTTTACCAATGCGGGTATGGTGCAATTTAAAGATGTTTTTCTTGGTGCTGATCAGCGCCCTTACACCCGAGCGACTACATCACAGCGTTGTGTACGAGCGGGTGGTAAACACAATGACTTGGAAAATGTAGGATATACGGCGCGCCATCATACCTTCTTCGAAATGTTGGGTAACTTTAGTTTCGGTGACTACTTCAAAGAAGACGCTATCTCTTACGCTTGGGAATTTCTAACAGGTGTTTTGGGCCTTCCGAAAGAAAAGCTTTTGGTAACGGTTTATGCCGAAGACGATGAGGCATACAACATCTGGAAAGATAAGATTGGTGTTCCTGCTGAAAAGATCATTCGTATCGGCGATAACAAAGGCGCACGTTACGCATCAGATAATTTCTGGGCGATGGGTGATACTGGCCCTTGTGGTCCATGTACAGAAGTGTTCTACGATCACGGCGAGCATATTTGGGGTGGGCCTCCAGGTTCTCCAGAAGAAGATGGCGACCGTTTTATTGAAATCTGGAACGTCGTATTCATGCAGTACAACCGCTCAGCGGATGGTACGATGGCGAATCTGCCTAAGCCTTCTGTTGATACGGGCATGGGTCTTGAGCGTATCGCAGCCATCCTGCAAGGCGTGCACTCTAACTACGAAATTGACTTGTTCCAAAACCTAATCAAAGCGTCTGCAGAGGCTGTAGGCGCAGAAGATCTTTCTTCTCAGTCACTACGCGTTATTGCTGACCACATCCGTTCATGTTCGTTCATGATCGTTGATGGCGTTGTGCCGTCAAACGAAGGTCGTGGTTATGTCCTGCGTCGTATTATTCGTCGTGCAGTACGCCACGGTAACAAGCTAGGTCAGAAGCAGCCGTTCTTCCACAAGCTGGTTGCAGCGTTGGATGCTGAGATGGGGGGAGCTTATCCTGAGCTACGTAAACTTGCTGATCGTGTCGCATCGATCCTTCTTAAAGAAGAAGAGCAGTTTGCGAAAACGCTAGACCAAGGTATGCGTATCCTTGAAGAAGCTATTTCTAACCTAGGAGATAGTAAAATCATCCCAGGTGAGACCATCTTCAAGCTTTACGATACGTACGGTTTCCCTGCTGACTTAACAAATGACGTTGCACGTGAAGCGGGCCTTGAGATTGACGAAGAAGGTTTTGAAGCGGCAATGGAAGCTCAGCGTGCACGTGCGCGTTCGGCGAGTAACTTCAGTATGGATATGTCTGGCTCTGTTAGTGTTGACGGTCAAACAGAATTTACAGGCTACTCTGACTTAGAAGGCAAAAGCGCTGTTGAGCAAATTCTTGTGGAAGGTGAGTTTGTTGATTCCCTAGAGCAAGGTCAAAAAGGCTTGGTGATCTTGGCTGAAACTCCGTTTTACGGTGAGTCTGGTGGTCAGGTGGGTGACCAAGGTTGGTTCCGTAGCCCTGCAGCAGTGAAAGTAACGAACACTACTAAACAAGGTAAAGTGCACCTGCATCATGTGGAAGTGCGTGAAGGCGCCTTAAAAGTTGGCGATGTGGTTACGACAGAGGTTGATAAATCCCTACGTAATGCAACGGCATTGAACCACTCGGCGACTCACTTATTGCATGAAGCGCTTCGCCGTGTGCTGGGTGACCATGTTGTGCAAAAAGGCTCTTTGGTTAATCCTGAGCGTTTGCGCTTTGACTTCTCTCATTTTGAAGGTTTAACCGCGGCAGAACTTGAGCAAGTAGAAGACATGGTTAACGAGCAGATTCGTTTGAACCATGAAACCATCACTGAAATCATGGACATTGAGGCAGCCAAAGAAAAGGGTGCTCAAGCATTGTTTGGCGAAAAATACGAAAGCCAAGTTCGTGTTTTAACGATGGGTGCAGATTACTCAATTGAACTGTGTGGTGGTACACACGTTAAGCGCACAGGTGATATTGGTCTGTTTAAGGTTGTTCAGGAAAGCGGTATTGCGGCGGGTGTGCGTCGTATTGAGGCGTTGACAGGTAAAGCTGCGATTGATGCAACGCGTCAAACAGAATCGTCCCTGTCTCAGATTGCAGGCTTATTTAAAGCAAGCAAAGAAGCGGCACTAGATAAAGTGGTTGCTCTTAACGATCAAGCACGTGCATTGCAAAAAGAAATTGATCAACTTAAGTCTAAGTTGGCTGCGCAAGCCGGCGCTGACCTAGCTTCTCAAGCTGTCGCTATCAATGGTGGCAAGTTATTGGTTGCTCAGGTTGAGATCGAAGATCCAAAAGGCCTTCGTGATTTGCTGGATGAATTGAAGAGCAAGCTTGAGTCGGCTGTCATTTTGTTGGCTGCGGTAAACGATGGCAAAGTGAGTTTGATTGCCGGTGTGACGAAAGAGTTAACGTCAAAAGTCAAAGCTGGAGACTTAATCAAAATGGCAGCACCATATGTGGATGGTCGCGGCGGTGGTCGTCCTGATATGGCACAAGCTGGCGGAAGCAAACCAGAAGGGGTTGCGGAAGTGCTGGCAGTCGTTCCAGATTGGGTTAACGAACGACTATAAATGATTTATGCGCCCCATCGGGGCGCTTTTTAGTTTGGGATATAGAATATGGCATTGTTGGTTCAAAAATATGGCGGTACTTCCGTAGGCTCGGTTGAGCGTATTGAGGCGGTAGCAGACCGTGTCTTGAAGCATAAACAGCAGGGTGACGATATTGTTGTCGTTGTGTCGGCCATGAGTGGTGAAACCAACCGCTTAATCGAATTGGCTAAAAGTATTCAGGGGACCCCTGATGCTCGTGAGATGGACGTGTTGTTGTCCACAGGCGAGCAGGTGACGATTGCGTTATTGAGCATGGCCCTGATGAAGCGTGGTTTGCAAGCCAAATCGTATACGGGTAGCCAAGTTCGTATCACGACTGACAGTGCTCACGGTAAAGCACGTATCCAAGATATTGATACCGAATCTATGCGAGCAGATTTGGACGCTGGCAAAGTATTGGTTGTGGCAGGTTTCCAGGGGGCGGATGAACACGGCAATATTACGACGCTTGGTCGTGGTGGCTCAGATACGACAGGGGTGGCGTTGGCCGCTGCGTTAAAAGCTGATGAGTGCCAAATTTATACCGATGTAGATGGTGTTTACACGACCGACCCTCGTGTGGTCGATAGTGCGCGTCGCCTTGAAAAAATTACATTTGAAGAAATGCTTGAGATGGCAAGTCTCGGCTCAAAGGTGCTGCAAATTCGTTCAGTTGAGTTTGCAGGTAAGTATCAAGTTCCATTACGCGTACTTTCAAGTTTTGTAGAAGGTGAGGGGACGTTAATAACTACTGATGGAGAGATTTCTATGGAGCAACCAGCCGTTTCTGGTATTGCGTTTAATCGTGATGAAGCAAAATTAACATTAAAAGGCGTTCCTGACATACCGGGTGTTGCTTCAAAGATTTTGGGCCCTGTAAGTGATGCGAATGTCGAAGTCGACATGATTGTGCAAAATGTTTCGATGGATGGGACGACGGATTTCACTTTCACTGTGCATCGCAATGACTACGACAAAGCACTAAAGGTGCTTGAAGTGGTAGCGAAAGACTTAAATGCGAAAGAAGTTTTATCGAACGATAACATCGCTAAGGTGTCTATAGTGGGTGTGGGAATGCGATCTCATGCCGGTGTTGCAACAAATATGTTTAAAGCACTTGCAGCAGAATCCATCAATATTCAACTTATCTCCACATCTGAGATCAAAGTTTCTGTCATAATTGATGAGAAATACATGGAATTGGCTGTGCGTTCATTACATTCGGCATTTAAACTTAACAATCCGAATGCAGGTGTTAGCGAGGCTTAACACTTTTACACAAGATCGTATTGCTTGGATATAGATTCGAAGTATGAGAGCGGCTACAATTCACTTTGTAAGGGAATTCCTACAAACGAAGTTTGGAGTTTCTGACGTCTCACAAGGATTTTTAAGGAGAAGTGCTATGCTTATTTTAACTCGTCGTGTTGGCGAAACTCTTATGGTAGGTGATGAAGTATCTGTTACAGTTTTAGGTGTTAAGGGCAATCAGGTCCGTATTGGTATCAATGCACCCAAAGACGTTTCTGTACATCGTGAAGAAATCTATCTTCGCATTCAGAAAGAGCAAGATGATCACAGCTCAGAAGATTAATTTTTTTTGAAAAAAAGCCTTTACATAACAAATGAGGCCTCTATAATACGCCGCACTTGTTACGGAGAGTTGGCCGAGTGGCCGAAGGCGCTCCCCTGCTAAGGGAGTATGGGGTGAAACTCATCGAGGGTTCGAATCCCTCACTCTCCGCCATTTTAAATGTGCTGTGCATCCGTAGCTCAGCTGGATAGAGTACTCGGCTACGAACCGAGCGGTCAGAGGTTCGAATCCTCTCGGATGCGCCATTTAAAGTAAAGGCAAGTGTTAAATTAACTAAAACTATCCTTTTAGTTAATCGTGTAAAATTTTAGATATGCATCCGTAGCTCAGCTGGATAGAGTACTCGGCTACGAACCGAGCGGTCAGAGGTTCGAATCCTCTCGGATGCGCCATCTAAAATGAAAAAGTAGTTACGCATCCGTAGCTCAGCTGGATAGAGTACTCGGCTACGAACCGAGCGGTCAGAGGTTCGAATCCTCTCGGATGCGCCATTACTTCCCTTCTAAGTAAGTTCTTAAATCTTCCATCTCTTTATTGTTTAATATTACAGATGAAAATCTGTTGATGTATGTTTTTGAGCTCTACTGATTGTTTTTATTAAGATTTTTAAAAATCTTACAGTCTTTTGGGTTGCGTTTATGAAGATGAATATTCATAATATGCAGCACATCGACGGAGAGCTGGCCGAGTGGCCGAAGGCGCTCCCCTGCTAAGGGAGTATGGGGTGAAACTCATCGAGGGTTCGAATCCCTCGCTCTCCGCCATTTTTATACGCATCCGTAGCTCAGCTGGATAGAGTACTCGGCTACGAACCGAGCGGTCAGAGGTTCGAATCCTCTCGGATGCGCCATTTCCTTTTATTTAAATCTCCGATTTTTGCATAGCCTGTAATAGCGCTTTCAGTTGATCTGTATGTTGTGTGCTTCGGATGGCTCTCAAGTTATCTGCCATGATAGGCCAGTCTCTTCGCAAGTGTGCGCTCCATTGCTTTATGCGCCCAAGGGTTGCAAAGTCGTCATAGTGTTGTAGTAACTCATTGATATAAAGCTCTATAAGTTCGAATAGCTCCGATAAGCTACCAGGAGCACCACCTTTTAATTCTCTAAAGATGAAGGGGTTGCTCAGACTGCCTCGACCAATCATAAAATGCGAGCACCCTGTTGTAGCCATGCAACGTTCTAGTGATGCACGGTCCTGAATGTCACCATTGGCAATGATCGTCATCTTGGAGCGCTTTACCGCCTCGCCTATTTTTTCCCACCTTGCGGCTGGTCCGTAGCCATCCTTCTTAGTTCGGCCATGTATTGTTAATGTGTCGGCGCCGGCTTTTTCAATTGCCTCTAAGTTTTCAAAAAACAGGTCTTCATCAAGATAGCCAAGTCTCATCTTTGCAGAGAGAGGGATGTTGCTTGCTAGCGAGTCACGAACAGCCCGGACTACTTGGTACAGTGTCTCGGGATCTTGTAGCATGAAAGAGCCGCCACCGTGACCATTCACGCGTTTTGCGGGGCAGCCAAAATTTAAGTCCAAATGCGTTACCCCAGCTAGGCTTGCTTCCGCTGCAGTTTTTGCCATGGTTTCAATGTTTGAACCCAGTAGCTGCAAGTGGACAGGGTGTTTATACGGAGTTTGGCAATGGTTATTTAGCTCTGGGACGAGGCGTTTTAATGATTGGGCGGGTACGCGTCGCTGGGTGACGCGTACAAATTCTGATACGAGGTAATCCATTCCACCCACTCTTGAGAGAAGTGCCCTCATAGTATGATCCATGACACCTTCCATTGGTGCCACGGCCAGTATGATGTTGTGTTCGGTGGGGAGGGAGCTGGCGCAATTAAGCAAGTTCACGTTAGTAACTTCCAAAGCAAAAAAATATGAAATCGGTATTCTTTGTGATACAAAAAGAATAAACACTGGGGAACTTTTGTGCAAAACGGTATTTACCGAGTGACACAAAGTGACTGTGCTCTGAATTATTCAGATTTTAATGGAAAGTTCTATGAATAACTTAATTAATGATGGTTTTGGTTTAATGTTGCTAGGCATGGGATTCGTTTTCGTTTTTCTTTGCTTACTTATTATTGCAACCGGCTTGATGTCCAAGTTGATCAATCAATATTTTCCTGAAGCGACTCCTGCAGCAAAGAAACCGAATATTACACCCACGAGTTCAAATTCAGCATCCGCTACAGATCCTAAAATTACAGCAGCGATTACAGCCGCTATCCATCAACACCGTAACCGTTAATACCAATCATAGACGATTAGAGGCCACAAAATGTCGAACAATAAACAACCTCTTGGCATCACGGATGTCGTTTTAAGAGATGCACATCAATCCTTATTTGCAACGCGAATGCGTATCGATGACATGCTTCCTATTGCAGAGAAGCTTGATCAAATTGGCTTCTGGTCGTTGGAGTCTTGGGGTGGTGCAACTTTCGATTCTTGTATTCGTTTTATTGGTGAAGACCCATGGGATCGTATTCGTGAGTTGAAAAAGGCAATGCCAAATACGCCACAACAAATGTTGCTTCGTGGTCAGAATTTGCTAGGTTACCGTCATTATGCTGATGATGTGGTGTCAAAGTTTGTCGAGCGTGCCGCGAAGAATGGCGTAGATGTTTTCCGTATTTTTGATGCTATGAATGATCCTCGAAATTTAGAGACGGCCATCAAGGCAGTGAAAGCGGAAGGTAAGCACGCACAAGGCACTATTTCCTACACGAAAAGTCATGTTCACACCCTACAAAACTGGATCGATTACGCTAAAACTCTAGAAGATATGGGAGCGGATTCGATCGCTATCAAGGATATGTCTGGCATTCTGACTCCTTACGATGCATTTGAGCTGGTAGGCAAACTTAAAGAGCAGACTCAACTAGAGGTACAACTGCATGCCCATGCGACCTCTGGCTTGTCAGATATGACCATTCTTAAATCTATTGAAGCAGGTATTGATCGCGTTGATACGGCGATTTCTTCTATGTCGATGACATACGGTCACTCTTCAACGGAGTCTATTGTTGCAGCGCTACAAGGAACAGATCGTGATACTGGCCTAGATTTAGCAAAGCTAGAAGAGGTTGCGGCATATTTCCGTACGGTTCGTAAGAAGTACGCTAAGTTCGAGGGTTCTCTACGCGGGACTGATTCTCGTATCCTAATCGCCCAGGTACCTGGTGGTATGTTGACTAATATGGAAAACCAGCTACGCGAGCAAGGGGCATCAGATAAGTTTGATGCGGTTTTAGAAGAAATTCCTCGTGTTCGTGAAGATCTAGGTATGATCCCGCTAGTGACACCGACTTCTCAGATCGTCGGTACACAGGCAGTACTGAACGTTTTGACAGGAGAACGTTACAAGTCTATCTCGAAAGAAACCGCTGGTGTTCTCAAAGGGGAATACGGTGCGGCACCTGCAGAGTTTAATAAAGAGCTTCAAGCGCGAGTATTGGATGGTACTGAAGCGATTACATGCCGTCCTGCGGATCTGCTTGAGCCAGAAATGGATAAACTATCTGCAGAGCTTAAACAACTAGCTCAAGAAAAAGGTGTGAAACTTGCGTCAGATGAAATTGATGACGTATTGACGTATGCACTGTTCCCACAGATTGGTTTGAAATTCCTGCAAAACCGTGGTGATGCGTCGGCATTTGAACCGGCTCCAACATTAGAAGATGCTGCACCGACGGCGGTACCAAAAACGGCTTCATCAGAAGGTCCAGCTGTTTACACTGTGAACGTTTCTGGACAAAGCTTTGTTGTTCAAGTGTCAGAAGGTGGTGATGTAAGCAATATTCAGCCAGCTTCTGCTCCTCAGGCGCCGGCTCCAGCAGCTTCGCCAGCACCAACGAGTGGTGGAGAAGACGTGCCAGC
>NZ_JBSWTA010000001.1:2282500-2852500 GCF_056158325.1 Marinomonas sp. AWM4_232
ATAGGAGTGAAAGGCTAATCAAGCTCGGAGATAGCTGGTTCTCCTCGAAAGCTATTTAGGTAGCGCCTCGCGTATTGCCATTGGGGGTAGAGCACTGTTTGGGCTAGGGGGTCATCCCGACTTACCAACCCCATGCAAACTCCGAATACCAATGAGTATGAGCGCGGGAGACACACGGCGGGTGCTAACGTCCGTCGTGAAAAGGGAAACAACCCAGACCGTCAGCTAAGGTCCCAAAGTTACAGTTAAGTGGGAAACGATGTGGGAAGGCTTAGACAGCTAGGAGGTTGGCTTAGAAGCAGCCATCCTTTAAAGAAAGCGTAATAGCTCACTAGTCGAGTCGGCCTGCGCGGAAGATATAACGGGGCTCAAACTGTACACCGAAGCTACGGGTTTACACGTATGTGTAAGCGGTAGAGGAGCGTTCTGTAAGCCGTTGAAGGTCAAGCTGTAAGGCAGGCTGGAGGTATCAGAAGTGCGAATGTTGACATGAGTAACGATAAAGGGAGTGAAAACCTCCCTCGCCGGAAGACCAAGGGTTCCTGTCCCATGCTAATCAGGGCAGGGTGAGTCGGCCCCTAAGGCGAGGCTGAAAAGCGTAGTCGATGGGAAACGGGTTAATATTCCCGTACCGATGTATATTGCGATGGAGAGACGGAGAAGGCTAGGCCAGCACGGCGATGGTTGTCCGTGTTTAAGGCGGTAGGCTGAGTACTTAGGCAAATCCGGGTACTTAAGGCCGAGAACTGATGACGAGTCCTCTTTTGGACGAAGTGGTTGATGCCATGCTTCCAGGAAAAACTTCTAAGCTTCAGATATACATTGACCGTACCCCAAACCGACACAGGTGGTCAGGTAGAGAATACCAAGGCGCTTGAGAGAACTCGGGTGAAGGAACTAGGCAAAATGGCACCGTAACTTCGGGAGAAGGTGCGCCGGTTAGGGTGAAGGACTTGCTCCGTAAGCTCTGACCGGTCGAAGATACCAGGTGGCTGCGACTGTTTATTAAAAACACAGCACTCTGCAAACACGAAAGTGGACGTATAGGGTGTGACGCCTGCCCGGTGCTTGAAGGTTAATTGATGGGGTTAGCGTAAGCGAAGCTCTTGATCGAAGCCCAAGTAAACGGCGGCCGTAACTATAACGGTCCTAAGGTAGCGAAATTCCTTGTCGGGTAAGTTCCGACCTGCACGAATGGCGTAACGATGGCCACACTGTCTCCACCCGAGACTCAGTGAAATTGAAATCGCAGTGAAGATGCTGTGTATCCGCGGCTAGACGGAAAGACCCCGTGAACCTTTACTATAGCTTCACAGTGAACTTTGAACCTACTTGTGTAGGATAGGTGGGAGGCTTTGAAGTGCAGACGCCAGTTTGCATGGAGCCAATCTTGAAATACCACCCTGGTATGTTTGAGGTTCTAACTCAGGTCCCTAATCGGGATCGAGGACACTGTGTGGTGGGTAGTTTGACTGGGGCGGTCTCCTCCCAAAGAGTAACGGAGGAGCACGAAGGTGCGCTCAGCATGGTCGGAAATCATGCAAAGAGTGTAAAGGCAAAAGCGCGCTTAACTGCGAGACAGACACGTCGAGCAGGTACGAAAGTAGGTCTTAGTGATCCGGTGGTTCTGTATGGAAGGGCCATCGCTCAACGGATAAAAGGTACTCCGGGGATAACAGGCTGATACCGCCCAAGAGTTCACATCGACGGCGGTGTTTGGCACCTCGATGTCGGCTCATCACATCCTGGGGCTGAAGCCGGTCCCAAGGGTATGGCTGTTCGCCATTTAAAGTGGTACGCGAGCTGGGTTTAGAACGTCGTGAGACAGTTCGGTCCCTATCTGCCGTGGACGTTTGAGATTTGAGAAGAGTTGCTCCTAGTACGAGAGGACCGGAGTGAACGAACCTCTGGTGTTCCGGTTGTCACGCCAGTGGCATTGCCGGGTAGCTACGTTCGGACGGGATAACCGCTGAAAGCATCTAAGCGGGAAGCCTCCTTCAAGATAAGATCTCACTGGAACTTAGAGTTCCCTAAAGAGCCGTTCGAGACTAGGACGTTGATAGGTTGGGTGTGTAAGCGTTGTGAGGCGTTGAGCTAACCAATACTAATTGCTCGTGAGGCTTGACCATATAACACCAAAGTGGTTTTACTGAGATTGTTCCAGACAATCTCGAGTACTTCCTCCATCCATGGAGGTCGTGCACTACAAAGAATTTACGATACAAACCAACGGTTTGACCTTGGTTATCGACTACTTCAAAGTCTAATTGTTAAAGATATCAAGTTTACGAACTTGCGTGTTTTGATCAAACAGAATCAGAACGAACGCAAACCAGTTTGCTTGACGATCATAGAGGCGTTGAACCACCTGATCCCATCCCGAACTCAGAAGTGAAAAGCGCCATCGCCGATGGTAGTGTGGGAGATCCCATGTGAGAGTAGGTCGTCGTCAAGCTTTTCATTAAGAAGCCCTGATCGCTAGCGCGGTCAGGGTTTTTTTGCGTTTGTCGAAAATGCTCAGCCTTGATCTCCCCTGGGGTTCTATCCGGTACCGTCCCATTGAGTGTGTCTCTGCTCTCATCAAACATCTTTATTTATCTCTTATTTAAATAAATTGCTCTTTTGGAATCGACTCACTGGGTGACGATAAGTACTGCTATTCATATCAATCGCAACCTTGCTTAAAAGAGTTAACACTGATTCAACATTAGGCATCGAGTTTCTAATTTTCAATGTTCTTTTGAAGGCTTTGTTCAGTCGCTCAATCCAGTTGGTGGTGTAAATCATATTTCGGATATCATACTCGAAGCTTAGATAAGTTGAGTAATATGAGAGCCAATATGGATCAGCTAGCCTTTTCATATGAGGGTAGTAGCGCTGCCACCGTTGGGCCACTTGTTGTGCTCTGTCTAGCAACTGTTCTTTTGTATCCTCCCGATTTTCAATTTGAAAAATCTCATTCAAGTCACTGACGACGGCTAGGCGATGCTGCTTTTTGACCTTGTTCAGTATGGATCGCTTGAGATGTAGCACACACTTTTGAATTGAAGCATCAAAGTGCTTTTCTAATGTGCTATCGAGTTCGGTAAGGTTATCGATGACGAATAAGTCTGTTTGCTGCATTCCCCTGTCTTTAAGATCTTGGCAAATCTCATCCCAAAAACTTGATGACTCTGTTGGTGCATTATAGATACCAATCACTTCTCGAGTCATATCAGGTAAAACCGCTAACGCTATGTAATACGCCTCACTGGAGACTCTTTCTCGTTTGGTTTTCACAAACGTGGCATCAAGATATACGATGGGATAATAGCTGTTTAGTGGCCGTTCTCTAAACTCTCGCATTGCATCGGACAAGCTAACAGTAATACGAGAGATCTGGCTTTTTGACAGATGCTGACCGTAGATAGTATGTGTAATGGATTCGATATCACGCGTTGTTAAGCCCTTAGCATACAGCTCAAAACACAACTCATTCAGCGTGTCCGATTGATTCCTCATAATATTGAGTAGTGTCGGCTTGAAGTGCCCTAATCGATCCCTTGGGATTTGCAGTGATAAAGCCTCTCCGATACCAAAACCATTCACGTTGCGATAGCCATTCGCTTTATTGCCTTGTACAGCAGCCTCAAGATAAGCTGCTCGCTCGGCCTTCACCAGGCTGTTGATCGCCATCTCGAGTAATTTATTGATACCGTCAGGCTGCAAAGTTAGCTGATCAACGGCGGCTTGTATCTGTTGAGTGTTTAGTTTTAAAGTGTCCATAGTCTCTCTTTTGTTAAATGGTTTGTTTTTTGGTCGAAACAAAAACATTTAATGAGAGAGAGGCGCCTAATACAACGTCCTTTACTAGACACACTTCTGGGGACGGTATGTTCTATCCCCGATAGAATCGTACGAGCTGTCTCCTGACAGCGACTCAGATGGTTGTACGAGATCGCTTTCCCGCGCCAAGGGCGGTCCTACAATTCAAGAGCAATAACTTTGTAGGACTTCGCTGTGCGAAGGAAGGAATAGGCAAACTTAGGAAGAACAGCTGTAATGGCTAACGCCACCCATTCGGTAAAACTCTTCTGGGCGAAGTCGATAGTACTTATTTTCTATCTCTTGCGACTGTGCTTGGTAAGGGTTGTTAAGGACTTCTTGTAACTCTTTAATCAGGGCATAGTTAGCTTGTTCTGCTTGTTGATATGCAGGAACGATAAGCCATTCACGCCAAGTGTATTTAGGGTTTACTTGCTTCATTGCTTGGCTGACGCTGTCTTGCTGCTTTTCAGCATTAATGGCGATGCGCCATTGATCCAACCAATGCTGCCATTGGGTTAATTGATCTTCGGTTGGCTGTTTATAAAAGGTGCTACATAAAGCTGAGGCGTCTTTTGGCACATGAGATAACTCACGGAATAACATATTGAAATCAGTACGTGTACTGATCATTAATTTCAATAATGGTAGTACAAGCTCTGAGTCGTATTGATTAAGGCCTAGCTTAAGAGCCCACATGTTCTCAACTTTCTGTTCCATTACATGAATAAATCCATCACGGATTTGCAACAATTCCTCGTGGGCTTTTGGCTCGTCCTGCAACAATGGCTCCAGAGACTTGCAAAACATGCTGAAGTTTTGCTGTGCAGCCAAGGGCTGATTTAAAAAAGAGAAGTGGCGTCCGCCACCTGTCCAAGGCTGAAATGCAGGATCAAACATTTCGCAGAAGCCAAATGGGCCATAATCTAGTGTGTAGCCGCCAGCTGGGCAGTTATCACCATTAAAGTTGCCTTGGCAGTACCCTACTCGAATCCAGTTGGCGACCAATGAGCTTAGGCGTTCACGGAATAATTCAGCAAGTTTGATCAGTTGTTTAGAAAAAGACAACGCTAGATCGATTTCACCTTTGTACTCTCTATCGATCAGGTGTTGCACTATCATCTCAAGCTCTTTTAACGAATTGGGGTGCTCGTTAGTTCGTGCTCTACGTGCAAATAGTTCGAGCTGACCAACACGTATAAACGACGGTGCTACTCGTGTTGAAATCGCTACAGGATTAGACACCATAATTTCAGGTTCAGTAGACTGTGAGCCATTGTGATACCAAGGGCGATGCACCTGTTCAGTTTTCGAAACAAATAGGCTAAGAGAGCGGGATGTTGGAATACCCAAGGCATGCATGGCTTCTTGCGCAAGAAATTCTCGTACGCTTGAACGTAGAACAGCGCGACCATCACCACCACGGCAGTAAGGTGTGCGCCCGCCGCCTTTTAACTGCATTTCCCAACGTTTACCTTTAAATACCCCTTCAAATATGGACATGGCACGCCCATCACCATACCCGTTTCCTGTTCTGAAAGGGCACTGCTGAGTGTACTCTGTGCCGTAAATAGATAATGCGTAACCTGTTGCCCAACCTGATCTCAACATCGGTGTTGGAACGTTTGACAGGTCCCCAGAAAAGACTTCTTGAAATGTTTCTGTGAGTGCTAAGGCATCATCTAAGCCGAGCTCTTTAAAGAGTGTATTGCTATGAGCAACGTATTCGAAGTCTGGCAAAGGCGTGGGTTTCACTGGTACATAGTGTCCTGAAAAGACTTGTCTCGGATGATGCTCGTTGCCATCTGAATCGCTTTCTGGGTCAGCGTTAAGTGAATCCACTAGAGAATAGTCAGCTAGCTTAGCAAAGTCTTTCATCGTCGTGACTTTAGGGTTGAGGTCGCTGCTGTTGTCATGTGCCATGTTGGGATCTTCTCTTGAATTAGTGATAAGCGGATTCGACTTACTTTTAATAAATTGTATTTATGCTAAGACTTGATAGATAGTCCTACTTAAACTTTCTTACCCTGAACCTCATTACTTTAAGATTAGCTGCGCAATTAATTAAACTGTTTCTATAAAATAGTACGTACGTTATTAAGTCGTGAAAATAAGGATTTGGTGAATGAATCGTCAATCATGGGTAGTGAGTCTGTATAACTGGATGGTGAAGTCAGACGAGAAAAAGGATGAAGACAAGCCTTCTGTAGCAAGGAATTTTATTCGCTTAATTACGGCTCAGTTTTTGACTAATACGGGTGATGCAATCGTTAACCCTAAGGTGACTCTTCCTTGGCTGTTGCAGTCGGTTGGGGCACCAACATTCTTAGTGGCTTGGCTGGTGCCAATTCGAGAATCCGGTTCGCTATTACCTCAGTTATTCATTGCCAGTGCTATGCGCCGCTTAACCATACGTAAGTGGGTGTGGGTAGTAGGAAGTGTTATTCAGGCTTTGTCTTTGTTGTTGATGGCTCTCGCTGCCAGTTCACTTGAGGGCTATATTGCAGGCATTAGTATCATATTGTTGCTGGCGTGCTTTAGCTTAGCTCGTGGACTTAATTCTGTTGCGACAAAAGATATCTTAGGTAAAACCATCCCTAAGTCAGAGCGAGGCCAAGTGACAGGGCTGTCTGCCAGTGCAGCAGGTCTAGTAACGATCGGAATTGGCTTCATGATGGCTCTTAGCTATGCCTACGATTGGCAGACATCGTCTTACTTTATATGGGGGTTGATTGCCGGTGCAGTACTTTGGTTGTTATCTGCACTTATCTTTTCTAGGGTTGATGAGCCTAAAGGGGAGGCGGACGACACGGACTTCAGTGTGATGCGCTCCTTGTCTCAGCTATCACTGCTAATATCTGATAAGGAGTTTCGCCATTTCGTTATAACACGAGCGTGTTTCTTAGGAACCGCTTTAGCGGCACCTTATTACGTTCTGTTAGCAGAGGAACGAATTGGTGACTCGATTTGGGTGTTAGCCATGTTTATGGTGATCAGCGGCTTAGCTGGTCTCGTCTCAGGGCCTTTTTGGGGGCGCTTTTCTGATGTCTCAAGCCGTAAAGTTCTGATCTTAGCATCGAGTTTAGGAGCGCTGACAAGTATTGCTCTTTTTGCTATCGCTCAGTGGCTACCGGAGGCGCTTGAGAGCTTTTGGTTATTACCAGGCTTGTATTTTTTGCTGACCGTTTTCCACCAAGGCATTCGTGTTGGCCGTAAAACCTATTTAGTTGATATGGCTGAGGGAAATAAGCGTACTAGCTTCGTAGCGGTAGGAAATACGGCAATAGGGATGATGCTGCTAGTATTCAGTTTGATTGGCTTGCTAAGTGAAGTAGTGACGCTAGATAGTCTGATTTTTATTTATGCTCTGATCACGATCGTTGGAGTATTAATGGCAATACGTTTACCAGAGGTATCTAAGCGCTCATGAGCGCTTAGTTTGGTAGGGGGACGAAAGTGCAGTACTTGATTTTGTTTAATGCAAGAGTCGAGCTGACGTCTCGTACACCTTCCATGTTTGAAAGCTCATCACTCAGAAAGTCTGATAAGGCCGTAAGGTCCTGCGCAATGACTCTAAGCCAATAGTCACAATGCCCTGTCACCGAATAGCACTCTTGTACAGTCTCCATTGTCGAGACCCGTTCTTGGAAGTTCTTCCGAGCCAGACTGTTACCTTTGTCTAAGGTGATCGAAACGAATGCTGTGACTTGATAGCCTAGCTCCGTGCTGTTTAAGCGAGTGCTATACGCTTCAATCAAGTGGCTTTGTTCTAAGCGTTGTAAACGTCTAGAGCATTGTGATGGCGATAGGTTGACCTGTTCTGATAAGGCAACATTGGATAGGCGAGCATTGCTCTGGAGCGCTTTCAGTAGCTTCCAGTCATAGGAGTCGAGTTCTAAGTGGTTCATTCAAGGTTCCTTAGAATACTGCTTGGCATATTTAGTTTTAAGTTAGTTGTCGAGCCAAGTCTGTATGTTATATCCTATGGTATTCTCAGGAATAAACAAGCACATTGCTTGCTTTTTTGGGGAAATAAAAGCAGAAAAGTGCAGCGCGATATAAAAAAAGGCTGCATGTAGCAGCCTTTTTCGCAATTAACCTGTAGGTAGGTTTTCGCTCAACCAAGCCAGCGCTTGGTCATAAGGCTCTGGCATGGAGCTCAATGACTTCAGAATCGACTGCAGCTGATCGAGATCTCCTGAACAAGCATTCAGGTGGCCCACTTTACGGCCTGGGCGTACTTCTTTACGGTACCAGTAAAGCTCTAGACCCTTGATGGAAAGCCAGTTGTAGTCAACGTCAACACCGATTAAGTTCACCATCATGCTCTGGTTTTTTACTTCAGCAGGTGCTAAAGGTAAACCCGCTACGGCACGGATATGGTTTTCGAACTGGTCAACACTTGCACCAGCTTGAGTCCAGTGGCCACTGTTGTGAACACGTGGAGCCAATTCGTTGATCAATAGTTTGTCGCCGCAACGGAAACATTCCATTGCCATCACACCGACGTAATCAAGTGCGTCCATTAGCTTACCAAGCATACCTTCAGCTTGTTCTTGAAGGTGCTCAAGGCGCTGCAGAGGTGAAATGGATGCGTACAGAATGCCGTTAATGTGTAGATTTAGGGTAAGTGGGTAAAAGTATTTTTCACCGTTTTTACCACGAACACCAACAACTGATACTTCTTCATCAAAGTTGATGGCTTGCTCAGCAATCGCCAGGCCTTTCCAGTCGTCTGGGATTTCAGTGCCTTCAGCTTGCTTCAACCAGTACTGACCTTTGCCATCGTAGCCACCACGGCGGCGCTTCATCAATACGCGCTCGCCTAAGGTTTGATAAGCTTTTTCAGCCGTTGAGTCATCTTCAACAGGGAACCAAGGCGCTGTGGCTAGGTTCAGTTTATCGATCCACTGCTTCTGTGTCAGACGATCGGCTAACTGTGGGAACGTTTTCAAGTTGACGAAGTTCGGATGGGCTGCAAGCTGCTTCGTTGCAGCCGTTTCAGGCCAGTCTTCACGCTCTGCTGTGACGATGTCATCTGCTTGTAGAGGAAGCGTTTCATCGGTTTCAATATCAACAGGTTTAACGTCTAAGCCAAGTGGGTTGGCTGCCTGTTTAAGCATGGCGCCAAGTTGACCTGCGCCGAGTACCCAAATAGATGACATGGATTAAGCCTCGCGTGGATCTGGGTTAGAAAGAACCGTATCTGTCTGTTCGTTGCGGAACGCTTCAATACGCTCTGCAAGCTCAGCATCTTCATTTGCAAGGATTTGACAAGCTAATAGGCCGGCGTTGAAAGCGCCCGCTGTACCAATGGCTAGCGTGCCTACTGCTACGCCTTTTGGCATTTGTGCAATCGATAACAAACTATCCATGCCGTTCAATGCTTTGCTTTGGACTGGAACACCTAGCACAGGAAGGCGAGTGTGTGCCGCAACCATGCCTGGTAGGTGAGCTGCACCGCCAGCGCCGCCAATGATAACCTTAAAACCACGTTCAACTGCGCTTTCAGAAAACTCTGCTAGCTTAACCGGTGTACGGTGTGCTGATACCACTTCAACATGGTACGCAACGCCTAGTTTATCCATGATTTCAGCGGCTGCTTCCATGGTTGCCCAGTCACTTTTAGATCCCATAATAAGGGCTACTTTCGCTTGCAAAATTGTTCTCCTGCGCTGTTCTCCAACGGGTATGAGGGGATATGTCGGAGTTTGATTTCAAGTCTTCAAGGGAGCTGTATTCAACTCCTGCAAATAGGGGCGATAATATAGCCGATTTTCGTCGAAACCGCGAGTTGAGGGAGTGCCTAGAGGCGACTTTTTTATTTTAGAAAAGTGCCGTGTCTGAAATGAAAAAAGGCGAGACTTAAAGTCTCGCCTTTAGATAACTATCGTAATCTGGAATTTGTTTCTCAAATGGCTCATCAAACAGTGGTGAGCTGATTAAGAAGTTTGCCGACGATACACTACAAGCAATGGGAATGTTCCACACAGCGGCTACGCGTAAGAGCGCTTTAATATCCGGATCATGGGGCATTGGCTCAAATGGATCCCAGAAGAAGATTAAGATATCGACCTTGCCTTCTGCAATCATACCGCCAAGTTGTTGATCACCACCTAATGGGCCGCTAATTAAAGCGTTTACAGGGACACCTAATTGCTTTTGCAAAAGGTTACCGGTGGTGCCTGTTGCCATGAGTTCATGCTTGATCAGCTTATCTTTATGCTGCACAGCCCAAGTGGTCAACTCTGGCTTCATGTTGTCATGTGCAACAAGGGCAACGCGTTTGCGCGCTGCCGTTGTAACCGTC
The DNA here is from genome assembly GCF_056158325.1 of Marinomonas sp. AWM4_232. Lineage (NCBI taxonomy): Bacteria > Pseudomonadati > Pseudomonadota > Gammaproteobacteria > Oceanospirillales > Oceanospirillaceae > Marinomonas > Marinomonas sp. AWM4_232. The sequence goes on from NZ_JBSWTA010000001.1 coordinate 2,292,615, forward strand.
TTCTTATTCATTACGCAACCGCGCCGACTTCAACCACTTTGATCATGTTAGTCGTGCCGTGTGAAACAAGGTGGTCACCTTTGGTCACGATCACTAGGTCGCCGTCTTTAACGAAGCCTAATGATTTCACTTTATTCACTAGACCTGAAATGATGGTGTCAATGTTGTGCTCTTGAGAAGAGAACGCAACGGGTGTCACACCACGGTATAGTGCTGTTTTATTCAATGTTTCTTGGTTTGGTGACAATGCGTAGATTGGCAAACCAGATGAAATACGTGATAACAACAATGGTGTTGTACCTGAAGCGGTTAAACTAATAATCGCTTTTACGCCTTCAAGGTGGTTGGCTGCGTACATCGCTGACATAGCAATCGTTTCAGAGATTGACGTGAATGTCACATCAAGACGGTGCTTTGAACGCATTACTGAAGGATGTTTCTCTGCGCCAAGACAGACACTATCCATCTTTTTAACCACTTCTTCAGGGAAAGAACCAGCAGCGGTTTCTGCAGATAGCATAACGGCATCAGTGCCATCTAGAACAGCGTTGGCAACGTCGAACACTTCTGCACGAGTTGGCATTGCTTGTGTGATCATAGTTTCCATCATCTGAGTTGCAGTGATCACAGGACGGTTAAGTTGACGACAGCGCTTGATCATGTGTTTTTGTACACCGATCAACTCAGCGTCACCGATCTCAACGCCTAGGTCGCCACGAGCCACCATTACCGCATCAGAAGCTAGGATAATAGCATCTAGTGTTTCGTTGTCAGCCACCGCTTCAGCACGCTCAACTTTAGCTACGATACCTGTTTCAAGACCTGCCGCTTTAGCCAGCTCACGAGCTTCCTCAAGATCTGCTGCACTACGCGGGAAAGAAACCGCTAGGTAATCTGCTTTTAAGGCGGCTGCCGTTTTGATGTCTTCTTTGTCCTTGTCGGTCAACGCTGCTGCAGACAGGCCACCACCTTGACGGTTGATGCCTTTGTTATTGGACAGTGCGCCACCAACGATGACTTTAGTGTGAACTTCCATGCCGATCACTTCAGTGACTTCCAGCACAACACGGCCATCATCAAGAAGCAGCACGTTGCCTGGAGAAGAGTCTTCTGCAAGTTGAGGGTAGTCGATACCGACACGCGTTTCATCGCCTGCGTTCTTGTCGAAACCCACGTCTAGGATGAACTTCGCGCCTTCTTGTAGCGTTACTTTTGTATCCTTAAAGCGAGCGATACGAATTTTTGGACCTTGAAGGTCTCCAAGAATAGCAACATGACGCTTATTCTTTGCCGCCATTTCACGCACGACATTAGCGCGATTGATGTGATCTTCAGGTTGGCCGTGTGAGAAGTTCAAACGAAAAACGTTTGCTCCAGCCAAAATAAGTTTCTCAATCATCTCTGGTGAGCTAGAGGATGGTCCTAATGTGGCAACGATCTTTGTTCTGCGGGTCATATCTATTCCAAAAAAGTGATAATGCGTCAGGGAAGTATAAGAGATGAAAAAGGCTGCGTCAGCAGCCTTTTGGATTTAGTCTTACTTGGCGTTCATCAAAGCGATGGTGTTATCCAGCATTCGGTTTGAGAAGCCCCACTCGTTATCATACCAAGCCATGACTTTAACAAGCTTTCCTTGTACACGAGTTTGTGTCGCATCAAAGTTAGAAGTGTAAGTGCTGTGGTTAAAGTCAGAAGACACTAGTGGCTCATTGTTAATACACAGTACTTGTGCCAAAACTGGGTCTGCCGCAATAGCGTCTTCGATGATTTGGTTAACTTCTTCAGCCGTTGTTTCACGCGGTGCTTGGAATGTTAAATCTACTAAAGACACGTTAATCGTTGGTACACGAACAGCCATGCCGTCAAACTTGCCTGCAAGTTCAGGAACCACTAGGCCTACAGCCGCTGCTGCACCCGTTTTAGTTGGGATCATATTCATTGCCGCAGCGCGAGCACGGTACAAATCAGAGTGGTACACATCTGATAGACGCTGATCGTTAGTGTAAGCATGGATGGTCGTCATCAAACCACTTTCGATGCCAAGCTTATCGTTAAGCGGCTTCGCGATTGGAGCAAGACAGTTCGTGGTACAAGAAGCGTTTGAGATAACCGTCATATCGGATGTCAGAACATCTTGGTTAACACCGTAAACAACCGTTGCATCTACTTCTTTACCAGGTGCAGAGATAATAACTTTCTTTGCGCCAGCAGTAATGTGAGCACCTGCTGTTTCTTTGGTAGTAAAGAAGCCAGTACACTCGTAAACCACATCAACGCCTAGATCCGCCCAAGGCAGTTTTGCTGGGTCGCGCTCAGAGAACGTTAGGATTTTATCTTCGTTGATGTAGAGCGCTTCGGCATCAAAATTCACATCCGCATTGAAACGTCCGTGAACTGTGTCATATTTAGTTAAGTGAGAGTTGATTTTAGAATCACCAAGGTCGTTAATGGCTACAACTTGGATCTGGTCACGTTTTCCTGACTCGTAAAGTGCTCGAAGTACGTTGCGTCCGATACGTCCATAACCGTTAATAGCTACCTTAATCGTCATATCTCACTCCTAATATTCGAAGATAAAGTCTGTCCTAAAAAATTAGTGTAGGACAGAATTCTTTCAATGTTATTGTAAAAACACTACAAAAATAAAATTCCTCAATGACTGAATCTACCAAGAGAGTGCTGTACGTGCAAAAAGCATACAGCATTTTGTAATGTTCTGTCATTTAGCCTGTTATATGGCTCTATTCTAAAGAAAAAAAAGTGTATTGCTAATATTTTTTGGTAAATTTATTACATAAATGTGCCTTATAGCGAAATTTAGTCTTGTTTGTTGGTTTTAAATTCTTAAAATGTAGTAAAATTACATAAAACGGCTCTGGTTCCTTAGGCGAACTGATAGTTAGCCAGAGTCCAAGCGGAGAGAGATGATGAACCCTATTGTGGAAAAAGTGACCCAAGCCATTATTGAACGTAGTAAACCACTACGTTCTCAATATTTAGCGGATATGCAGCAGGCTGAGTTAAAAGGTCCACACCGTGGTTCGTTGTCATGTGGCAACTTAGCCCACGGCTTTGCAGCATGTCAGCCTCAGGAAAAGCAAAAGCTTAAGCTGATGGATGAAGCCAACATCGGTATCGTTACTTCCTACAACGATATGTTGTCCGCTCACAAACCTTACGAAACCTACCCAGATATCATTCGTAGTGCTGTTGCCGAAATGGGCTCTGTGGCGCAAGTGGCTGGGGCTGTGCCAGCTATGTGTGATGGTGTGACACAAGGTCAAGAAGGCATGGAATTATCGCTTTTTAGCCGTGACAACATTGCTCAAGGTGCGGCCATTGCTCTGTCCCACAATATGTTTGATGCAGCGCTTTTCTTAGGTATCTGCGACAAAATCGTTCCGGGATTATTGATCGCCGCATTACGTTTCGGTCATTTACCTTGTTTATTTGTCCCTGCTGGTCCGATGCCATCAGGCATTACTAACGCGCAAAAAGCCGCTGTTCGCCAGCGTTTTGCGAAAGGCGAAGCCAGCCGTGATGAGCTACTTGAGGCTGAATCTGCTTCATACCACAGTGCTGGTACTTGTACTTTCTACGGTACAGCTAACTCTAACCAATTATTGGTTGAAATGATGGGGCTGCAGCTACCAGGGTCTTCTTTTGTCAATCCTGATAGCCCAATGCGAGATGCGTTAACGCGCTACACAGCACAATTGGCCACCAAAACAACGGCACTCGGCAAAGATTACCGACCAATCTATAAAGTGATTGATGAGCGTTCCATTGTGAATGCCATGGTCGGTTTGTTGGCAACAGGTGGTTCAACAAATCACACCATGCATATTGTTGCGTTTGCTCGTGCGGCGGGCATCGTGATCAACTGGCAAGATTTCTCAGAGCTGTCAAAGGTTGTGCCACTTTTGACACGTATCTACCCGAATGGGCAAGCAGACATTAACCATTTCCAAGCCGCAGGCGGTATGGCTTTCCTAACTAAGCAGTTATTGAAAGCTGGCTTAGTACACGAAGACGTGAATACCATTGTAGGTCATGGCCTAACGCATTACACCAAAGAGCCTTTCATGGAAGGCGGCCAGCTAGTATGGCGTGATGGTGTGGAAGCCAGTTTAGACGATGAAGTCGTTCGATCCATTGATAACCCATTTAGCAAAGAGGGTGGTTTATCTTTGTTAGAAGGTAACCTCGGCCGTGCGGTGATTAAGGTTTCAGCAGTAAAAGAAGAGAACCGCGTGATCGAAGCGCCTGCTGCTGTTTTCCACGATCAAAATGATTTGGCTGAAGCGATTCGTACTGGTGAATTAAAGCGAGACTGTGTTGCGGTAGTACGTTACCAAGGCCCGAAAGCCATTGGTATGCCAGAACTACACAAGTTGACGCCTTTCCTTGGCAACTTGCAGGACCAAGGCTACAAAGTAGCACTTGTTACCGATGGGCGTATGTCTGGTGCCTCTGGTAAGGTGCCTGCTGCTATTCACTTGACTCCTGAAGCATTGGCAGGCGGTCTCATTGGCAAAATCCAAGATGGTGACTTGGTTCGCTTGGATGCGAATAAAGGCACGTTATCTGTATTGGTAAGCGATGCTGAACTGGCTAAACGTGAGCAAGCTAGCTGTGATCTGACGGCTTCCCATCAAGGAATGGGGCGTGAGATGTTTGCTGGATATCGCATGCTAGTTAATGGCGCTGAGCAGGGCGCTTGTTCACTTTTCCCCGAGTAACAGATTTCTCTGACTACTAACGTTTGTTAGTAATGGTGTTTAGGCCTCCTTTTGGAGGTCTTTTTTTTGATCTCTAGAAAAAGGTTTTGTAACGAGAGCTTGGACGGATATTCGGCAAAGAGAAGTTGTCAGATAGCCACAAAAAAGCCGAGCGCTAGACTCGGCTTTGAAGAGATGAAGACTCTAGAGCATTAGTCTAGTGTGTTCAACTTACCTTCGTATGATTCAAAAGAATCCAATACTTTCTTCTCTGGAGTGCCAGACATAAGGCTAACTACAACAATGGCAATGGTCGATAAGATGAAGCCTGGAACGATTTCATAGACATCAAAGATACCGCCAGAAATTTGTTTCCAAACAACGATCGTAATACCACCCACTAGGATACCTGCTAGGGCACCATTGCGGTTCATGTTGCGCCAGAATAGACTCAAAATGATGGCTGGACCAAAGGCTGCACCAAAACCAGCCCAAGCGTAAGACACTAAGCCAAGTACCGAGCTCTCTGGGTTAAAGGCTAGAATAAGCGCGATAATCGATAGAGCAACAACACCAAAACGACCGATGTTTACGATTTGCTTTTGTGTAGCATTTGGGTTGATCCAAGCTTTGTAGAAGTCTTCCGCTAACGCAGATGAAGACACCAACAACTGAGAGTCAGCTGTACTCATGATCGCAGCAAGAATGGCTGCTAGTAGAATACCGGCTACCACTGGGTTAAATACCGCATTAACCAAGATCATAAAGATCTTTTCGCCGTCTTCTAGCGCGCCGCCCATATTTGTGTCTACGTAGACGATACCCACTACACCAATCAATAGTGCACCGACCATTGAAAGAGCTGTCCAAACAACGGCAATACGACGTGCGGTAGTGATGTCTTTATTGGAGCGAGCCGCTTTGAAGCGAGCAAGAATGTGAGGCTGACCGAAGTAACCTAGACCCCAAGCAACCAATGAAATGATACCAATAATGCTCAGAGGCTCACCATTTACATCGCGCCATAAGGATAGTAGCTCTGGATTTTTTGCTTCTAGTGTCGCTGGTAGCTGCGACCAGTCGCCTTCCATAATTGCGATTGGCACGATAACCAATGCCGCACACATCAACAGGCCTTGCACTAGGTCTGTCCAAGACACAGCTAAGAAACCACCAAATAGTGTGTAAGACACAACACATACCGTGCCGATTACAACTGCCCAACGGTAGTCTAGGCCAAATACTGTTTCGAAAAGTTTACCGCCTGCAACTAAGCCAGAACTTGTGTAGAACAAGAAGAATAACAAGATAAAGAACGCAGAAATGGTTTGAATCAGTTTTGATTTATCTTGGAAACGAGTAGACAGGTATTCAGGTAAGGTTAGAGAGTTGGCTTCGATACTGTAAGTACGAAGGCGTTTCGCACAGATCAACCAGTTTAACCATGTACCAAGAAGTAGACCGCCTGCTAGCCAAAGTGATTCCATACCGGCCGCGAATGCGTAACCTGGAAGCCCTAGTAATAACCAGCCACTCATGTCCGATGCACCAGCCGATAGGGCAGTAGGCCAAGGGCCTAGAGAACGACCACCTAGGAAGTAGTCTTCTGAGCTGGATGTGCGTTTGTATGCGTATAAACCGATCCCTAGCATCACCACTAAATAGGCTAGGAAGGTAAAGCTTATCGCTAAGCTGTTTTCAATCATTATAGTCCCCATGATTCGATTTTTTATAACGAAGTCTACTGTGCCGCGTTCTGATAAGTTGGATCAAACGTAGACCAAAACCTAGCATCTAGCGAGGCTTTGGAAGCATGTCATCTTCGGGTGTTAGATTGCCTAAAATAATCAGATTGATGTTCCTCGCTCGAATGGTGATTTTTTTGACAAAAAATTACCATTTCACAACCTGACCGGCGATTCTATGAAGAGGATGAGGAATTATCTTTCAAAATCCTCTGGTAAAATGTCAAATTTCTCTTATTAGAGGGTATTAACATTTGTTAAGCGTGGATTTGTTACAAAAAAGAAAGGCGCTTTGCAGCGCCTTTGAATACTTTAGTTATCCTGCTTAGGAAGGCGCGTATCTTGAACGCTGAGTTTCAACTTGCGCAGATGCTCGTTGAATTCTGGACCGCGCTTCAGCAGTACACCTGTTGCCAGTGCATCGATCAGTGTCAGATACACGATACGTGAACTCATCGGTGTGTAGATGTCCGTATCTTCGGTTTCTTCGATGGGAAGCACAATAGAACAATGTTCCGTCAATGGCGAACCCGGGTTGGTAATACCGACGACCGTTGCTCCGGCTTCACGTGCGACACGGGCGGTTTCGATCAATGGCAAAGTACGACCAGATAATGAAATCAGTACCACTGCGTCTCCTGGGTGAGTCCCCGCCGCCGCCATACGTTGAACCAAGATGTCGGTGTAAGCGACAACTGGCATATTTAAGCGGAAGAACTTATGGTGCGCATCTTTCGCGACAGGGCCAGATGCTCCCAGTCCATAAAATTCGATACGGCGTGCTTGTGCTAAAACATCCACTACACGACTAATTAATGTTTCAGGAAGTAGTTCCTGTGCGCGAGTAAGGTTGTTTTTCGCTGCCTCAAAAATCTTATGAGTAATGGCGCCTGGCGCATCATCTGGCTCAACATTAAGGTTCACATAAGGTGTCCCTTTCGCTAGGCTTTGTGCTAATGCGACTTTGAAGTCCGGAAAGCCGCTGCCAATTAAGCTGCGACAAAAACGGTTCACCGTTGGCTCACTGACCTCGGCACGCGCGGCAAGCTTCGCAATGCTGGAGTGAATAGTCGTTTTAGGGTCGGCTAAAATGGCTTCAGCAACCTTACGCTCAGATTTACTCAGCGTACTTAGTTTTTCTTGGATTCTGCGAATAATGTCTTCGTGCTTATTCATTTATGTGCTTCAACAGTAAAATATTGACTCAAATGGGTATCAAGGACATTCTGACAGCGGTTTCCCCCTCTGGCAATAAGTGATTGAAAATGTATGCACTTTCTGAGTATTTGAAGCAAATGAACTCCATTTTACCGAAAGATGGCGTATACGAATTAGTGCCTCTGGAGGAAGGGTTCTCCAACCAAACTTTTTGCATCCGTTGGTGTAATCAGCCTCAGCTGGTGCTGCGTTTAATGCAAGAAAGTGATGATCTATTTGGTGTAAACCGTGAGCTTGAATTCCATATTTGGCGACAAGCAGCCCAGCAGGGGTTAACCGCGAACATCGTTTGGCAACAGCAATCGTGCGTGGTTAGCCAGTTTTTAGCGGGCTATACCTTTTCTTGGGCTGTTGCTCATCAAGACGCAACCTTAAAGCCCGTCTGTGAGGTGGTGCAGCGTTTACATCAACAACCAAGCGTTTCTCAAGAATACTGTGTGTATGCGTTATTAGAGCGCTGGCTACAGGCCTTGTCAGAGAATCATTGCGATTCGGATATGCTGACGCCTATAGAGCAAGTACAACGTTTCTATCGCATGTTACCGAAGGCACCACGGCCTGATACATTGGTGCTATGTCACAACGACTTGAACCCTAAAAACGTTATTCTCAAGTCCAATAGAGCTTGGCTTATTGATTGGGAATGCGCTGCGATGAACGATCCCTTGTTTGACTTGGGGGTTTTGGCTCATGCGCATCACTTGAATTACGAACAACTCCAGCAGGCTTATTCAATCATTATTGGTGGTGCGTTAGATAAAGAGCACCGCTACCGCATCGAATGCTATCGTCAGGCCTATGTCTTACGTGAGTTGGTCTGGTTGTTACTGAGACAGGTAATGGGTGGCACTCATGAATTGGATGGTGTGCAGTGGTATCATGCGCTATTAAATGACCCTGTGTTTAACCCTTATTTTAAAACTGAGTAATTATGAATCTTGCATCCGACTGGCAGGCACATTTAGCCGATGAATTTAACAAAGACTACATGCAGCGTTTGCGTGAATTTTTAGTGCAGGAAAAAGAAGCTCGAAAAGTGATTTTCCCTCACTCAAATGATTGCTTCAATGCTCTAAACGAGACGCCTTTTGAGCAAGTGAAAGTGGTTATTCTTGGGCAAGACCCTTACCACGGTCCAAACCAAGCCCATGGTCTGTCGTTCTCAGTGAAACCTGGTATCAAAACACCGCCATCTTTGGTCAATATCTACAAAGAATTAGAAGCTGACTTAAATATACCGATTGCCAATCATGGTTACCTGATCAATTGGGCGCGACAGGGTGTGCTTTTACTCAACAGTGTATTGACTGTTGAAGCATCAAAAGCTGGCTCACACCAGAATAAGGGCTGGGAAACTTTCACAGATCAAGTGATTCAATTAATCAACGAGCACCATCAAGGGGTGGTATTTATGCTGTGGGGTTCTTACGCTCAGAAAAAAGGTCGCCATATCGATCGCTCTAAGCACTGTGTTTTAGAGAGCGTGCATCCATCACCATTGTCTGCTTACCGTGGCTTCTTTGGTTGTGGGCATTTCTCAAAAGCGAATCAATACCTTGAAAGTATCGGTAAAGCGCCAATCGATTGGAGTGCCCATTTACAGTCGGCAGAGTAGTCGCCTGAGAGATAAAAAAAGCGCGCTTGGATACCCTAAGCGCGCTTCTCTTTTGAACTTCGAAAAATTAGTTGCCCAGCTCATAGGGTAGAGGCAGTAGATTAATATCGTAGCCTTCTACTGTGGCGCTGCCAACGTCGTTTTGATCAACATTTAGGATCAATTGAGCGACTTGTACGTCAGCCAAAGGTGCAACATCAAAGACTGATCCAATCGCTTTTCCTTCTTCGTTCATCACATCCGCACCCATCTTCATTGGGCCTGAACAGGTACCAAGCGCTAAGTGCTTTTTCGACTTGCCACGGTATTTCATACGGGCAACGATTTCCTGTCCGGTATAGCAACCTTTAGTAAAGCTGATGCCGCCGTTGCGTTGCATATTGATCCATTGCGGTAGGATCTCTTCGAGGTGCTCTTTGCCGAGCAGTGGGCGTGCTGCCAACAAAGCCATTACTTTATGTGCAGCCGGATCTTCCGCATCAGGAAGCTCTTCTGAAGCAGGGGCAACGGTTAGTGTTTCTTGGTAATAGGTGTTGTTCAGTACCAATTGGCTGCAACCATCTTGGTGGCTGGTTGGGATTGCCAATTCATACTGTGTTTGTGGCTCAACTGTGTCTGTTAGCGCAAACAAGGAGCTGACATGGTACTGAGTACTGACATCGGCAAGCTCCGTTTTGAAAAATACGGCGTACTTTTTCAAATGGGCTAACAATGTTTCGAGCACATCCCGCTTCACCACCACTAAAAAAGAGTCTGCTGCGTTCTGCAAAATATAGAAATTGGCAATGATGCGCCCCTTCGGTGTACACACAGCGCCGAATACACTGGTTTGTTCGTTAACCAGCTTCAAGTCAGCTGTGGTCTGACCTTGTAGCAATTTAACGCTGTCAGGACCTTGGACAGAAATCACACCTAGGTCTTGGCTATGACCGTAGCTGGTAGCAGGAAGTGTTTCACTGAGAAGCTGCTGGAGCTGCATAAAGACCTCAAAAAACCGATAAATGAATTGTTTTAATTATGTGGGGCAAGATTGAGTGAAATCAATGCATCCAGAGTGCAAATCCACCCTCTATGCAAAAAGTGCGTCAAATTGATGCATTTTGTCTTGGACTGATACGTAAAAAGCAGATTACTGATCAGCCATTGACTAAATAGTCACAACTTCTGACACTCGATGAATACACAACAATAACGATTCACTGCAATCATATTTAGCAGGTAAGAAATATGTTCTTAGGGTTAGATTTAGGTACGTCTGGGTTAAAAGGAGTGGTCATTAATGATGAGGGGCAGGTTGTTGCACAAGCCAGCCAAGCACTGAATGTGAGCGCTCCTCATCCAACTTGGTCAGAGCAGGCTCCGAGTGATTGGTGGGAGGCCGTTGGGCAAGTATGTGAGCAACTGTCTCAGAGAGTGAATCTTACGCGTATTGAGGCCCTTGGTTTATCCGGTCAGATGCACGGGGCGACGTTATTAGATAGGCAAGGGCAAGTTCTGCGTCCCTGTATTTTGTGGAACGATGGTCGCAGTAAAGCGCAGTGTGACGAAGTGATGCAAGCCCATCCTGAGTTACTAGCGCTTTCGGGCAACTTGGCGATGCCAGGCTTTACGTTGCCAAAAGTACTTTGGTTGAAAGAGCATGAGCCAGACATTTTTCAAGCCATCGATAAGATTTTACTGCCCAAAGATTACCTTGTATATCGCCTAACGGGATTATTCACCAGTGATTGTTCCGATGCTGCCGGAACGTTATGGCTTAATCCTGAAACACGTCAATGGGACGATCAATTACTTGCCATGACAGGCCTAACAAAGGCGAACATGCCGACGGTTTATGAAGGCCAGCAAGTGATTGGTTGCTTAAGTGATGAGGTGGCCAAGCAGCTTGGTTTGCATACTATTCCTGTTGTAGCGGGAGCCGGAGACAATGCGGCGGGCGCTGTAGGAATGGGGGTGACTGAACCGGGACAAGGCTTTGTTTCACTTGGTACTTCTGGAGTCTATTTTGCGGTGTCAGAAGCGCACAACGCCAAGCCTGAAAATACTGTACACGCGTTTTGTCATGCCTTACCTAATCGTTGGCATCAAATGGGGGTGACCCTCAGTGCGGCAAACTCTTTGGCTTGGTTTGCCAATCTTGTGTCTAAGCTGGTACCGGACTTACTCGAAGAGCTCGAACATAGTTCGATTACCCAAACATCCGTTGTGTTTCTGCCTTATTTAAACGGCGAACGAACGCCCATTAATGACCCTCTAGCAAGTGGGCAGTTCTATGGTTTGGTCAATAGCACTCGTCGCGAGGAAATGACCTTGGCGGTACTAGAGGGCATTGCGTTCTCTATTTTGGACTGTCAAAACGCTCTGGAAAGTGCAGGCACTGTTGTTGATGAGCTGTCATTGATTGGTGGTGGCGCGCGCAGTGAGCTTTGGTGTCAAATCATCGCGAACGTGTTGGCAAAAACGCTAACTTACCGTGACGGTGGAGAAGTGGGCCCAGGGCTTGGTGCGGCGCGTCTTGCTCTGATTGGTTTAAAGGCGCAACAAGGTCATGAGGTGGAGTCGCTGATTAAAGCGTATTGCCCATTACCGGAGGTTATCGCAACGCATACTCCGAACCACTCGGTTCAACCCTATTATCAAGCCAAGTACGAGATTTATCGTCAGCTATATCAACAAACCAAAGTACTCAATGCATCGTTGGATCAGTTACGTACTACAGCACAGTATAGTAAGTGCTAAAAAAGCCGCCACGGTTGTGGCGGCTAAACTTCCCTTCAGTAGGGCTATAACTACTGGGGGAAACACAATGAGAGAGCTACTGGCCTTCAATACGTTTGTAGTATTGGGTACGAAAATCTCTAGGTGTGACGCCTTTTAATTCATGAAAACGACGGTTAAAGTTCGCTACGTTATTGAACCCAACTTGGAAACAAATGTTGGCAATTTGTTGATCGGTTTCGGTGAGTAAGTTGCAGGCTCGGCTGATACGCATGCGATTCACAAATTCGGTGAAACGGTTTCCGGTGGCCTTCTTGAAAAAGCGAGAAAAGTGGCTGTCAGACATGCCAATTAAACTGGCCACATCCGCCAGTGTAATGTCATTGGCATAGTTCTTAGACACATAGTCAACGACAGTATTGATCTTGCGTTGCAGTGTTTCACTGGACTTTAAGTCAATCTGGACCGTCGACAGCAAGCGGTAGTTACGGCTCTGGGAAAGTTTGTGTAGCAGTGGTAGGGCGTTGATCACACGCTGTAAACCGGACGAGTCACGGACCTTCTCAAATACACTTTTGAGGAAGTCGTAATCTAAATCGAAAAACTCAATGCCTGATTTTGCACGCAACAACATCGGCATAACTTCGGCTAGCTCAGGGAATATTTTCGCACCGTATTCAAACGACTCGTGATCAAAGCGAATCACCATATCGCGCAGAGGCACATTGGTATCACCGTCTTGGCAGATCCAGTTATGGGGCAGGCGTGGCCCTGTTAAAATCAGCTGCCCTGGCTTGTAGTTGCCGATGTAATCGCCGACAAATACTTTACCTTGCGAAGCCACAATAAAGTGCAGCTCATAGTCGTCGTGGGCATGCCAGCGAATTAACTCACTAGGGAAGCCATGTTCCAAATAGCGAATGGTTTCGATGCCATCGTCTACGAGTTCATATTCGGGGGTGACCCTTTTTGTTATTGTAGTAGCCATATTTATACCAACTTCGATTTTGCCGGATAGCAAACGGGTTAATGTCTCTGCAGCGCTTGCTCCGGCGTATCGCAAGACGTAAATCCATGGTCGTCTAGCTTGTATGTTACAGCTTAGAACATTCAGAAGCGCTGATGAGCGTTACGGCCTATCAGCGCTTCCTATGTCGCTAAGCGTATTGCGATTGCATTGCGTTGATCGCTGCTGTGAGATCGTCTTTGAATGTAGGGTATTCTGTCGGAATTTCTCCCCAAAGAAAACTATCAGAGACAAACGCTGCGATTCCTTGAGGGTCATCCGTAAATGGCTCAAGCGCTTCTAAGTTCGGTTCATGATACGGTGTTGCCACCGTGCCCGCTCGCGACTTTTGTACATAGACAAACCATGCTGCAATCCCTTGAAGGGTTTTCGCTGGTGTGCGTCCAATTTTGTAACAGCCTACTAAAGAAGGGTACACAAAGATCGGGAACTTAGCGTAGCCATCGGTACAGATTCGCTCTACCGTATCGCCAATGTTAGCGTTACTGAAACGACGTGCGATGATTTTATGGTAGGCCGGCAAATCAACGATGGACTCCCCAATCGCGGGGATGGAATCCTCAGTGATAAAGCGGTCAAAGTAATCTCTTAGCTCTTCGTCACGCATGGCCTCATCAAAGAACTGCATGCCTTTCAATGCCGCTTGGTACACCACATTGGTATGACCAGCATTAAGAATGCGAATTTTTGCTTCTTCGTATGCTACGACATCGTCAACAAACTGTGCATTGACTAAGTCTAGGGCAGGCTTGTCTGTTGCAAAGTGATCTTGAATGACCCACTGTAGGTAGTCTTCACCCATCACCGTCATTTGATCATCTATACCAAACGTTTCTTGCACATCTTGCACATGCACAGGGCTAGGCTTCGGTGTAATACGATCGACCATGGAACAAGGGAAAGTCACATTTTCTTCTACCCAAGCCGCAAGTTCAGCATCGCCTTTTGCCGCTAGGAATTGCATCAGACCTGCTTCCATCACTTCACCGTTATGACGCAAATTATCGCAACATAACAAAGTGATCTTCGCTTTCGAAGTTTGGCTACGACGTTTTAGTCCTGCGTAAAGGAAGGCGTAGATAGTATTACGCCCACCCGCAATGTCGGCTTCGATTGCTTCATGATCCAGCATGAGTTGGCGGTTTTCATCTAAATAGTAACCGCCTTCCGTGACCGTCGATGTAATCAACTTAATGTTTTCGCTGGCCATGGTTTCATCGACCAGTTCAGGAGTCTGAGCCCCGTCAATTTGTCCGATGATGGCACGAATATGTTCATATTCTGTATGGCCTTCAGGATCCATAGTCTTTAGAACGTATTCGCCTTTTTGCGCTACAAAACGACTAAATGCTTGTGAATCATGGGGGCGTAAATTCACCCCAATGATGCCCCAGTTTTTGCCTTCTGGTGTTTCCAGCAATCGATCAAAGTACACGGCTTGGTGTGCTCGGTGGAAAGCCCCGACACCAAGATGTATGACACCTGCTTGAATGTCTGAGCGATCATAATTGCGCACCAATAACTTATCCGCATTACGCGTAGCATGTAATTGATTACTCATGGCCAGCTTCCTCAGCAACAACAGAAAACACGCGATCGTTCTCATTGAATAGAATGATTTCTTCGCGATCTACGCGAATTTGAACTTCTTCGCCATCCTTGATGTTGGTTCGAGCAGACGTTTTCACGATGATGGTTTGATCATTGGCTAAACGAATGTGGGTATATGCTTCAGAGCCAAGGTGCTCAATCAGTTCAACTTTACCCATGACATCGCCGTCACTTTCAACGATGTGCATGTGCTCTGGGCGAATCCCCATGATTGCATTGTCTGGCAATGGACCATGTGTTCTAGCGACAGGGAAGTCGATGCTAGCATTCAGTAATTTGAGGTGCAGTGTATCGGCTTCGCGCACCACGTTGTCCAGTTCAATCAGGTTCATCTTAGGTGTACCGATAAACTCTGCAACGAAGCGGCTGTTTGGTGAGCGGTACAACTCAAGTGGAGTACCCACTTGCTCAATTTGACCAGCGTTCAGGATTACCACGCGATCGGCCAAAGTCATGGCTTCTACTTGGTCGTGGGTCACGTAGATCATAGTCGTGCCAAGTTTTTTGTGAAGACGTGCTAGCTCTAAACGCATTTGTACACGTAATGCCGCGTCTAGGTTGGACAGAGGCTCGTCAAATAGGAAAACCTTTGGTTGGCGCACAATCGCGCGACCGATGGCCACACGTTGGCGCTGACCGCCGGACAGTTCTTTCGGTTTACGTTCTAGCAACTTATCAAGCTGTAGTGAGGCTGAAACCGATTTCACTTTCTCGTCAATTACGCTTTGTTCTTCTTTCGCTAGGCGCAGGGCAAAGCTTAGGTTGTCGGCCACAGTCATGTGTGGGTACAAAGCATAAGATTGGAACACCATGGCCAAGTCGCGCTTAGAAGACGACAACTCGGTGATGTCGCGGCCATCTAATTTGATGGTGCCACCAGTGCTGGATTCTAAGCCTGCAATGGTACGAAGTAGTGTCGATTTACCACAACCAGACGGACCAACGAAGACAATGAATTCGCCTTCTTCGATGGCTAAGTTAATGCCGCGCAGTGCGTGGTAGTTGTCATAGTGTTTTTGTAATTCAGTTATGTTTAAGTAAGCCATTCTTATTATTCCTATAAACTATTTCACTGCGCCGAATGTTAGGCCTTGTACCAATTGTTTCTGACAGAACCAGCCAAAAATCACGATAGGGGCACAAGCAAGTGTGGATGCGGCAGATAATTTCGCCCAGAACAAGCCTTCAGGGCTTGAGTAAGAAGCGATCATTGCTGTGAGAGGCGCTGCCTCTGATGCGGTTAAGTTCAATGACCAGAATGCTTCATTCCAGCACAATACGATGGATAGCAAACCCGTTGACGCAATACCGCCAACAGAAAGAGGCAACACAACCTTAATCATTTCATCCCAAGGTGTTGCACCGTCCATACGCGCCGCTTCCAAGATTTCTTTTGGTAGATCTTTGAAGTACGAGAACAGCATCCAGACAATGATCGGCAGGTTCATCAGGGTAAAGATAATCACTAGACCCAGTTTCGAATCCAGCAGACCGTAGTCGCGAGATAGGATGTAAATAGGCACCAGTACACCTACTGCTGGAAGCATTTTGGTGGACAGCATCCATAGCAGAATGTCTTTGGTTTTCTTACCCGGGAAAAAGGCCATGGAGTACGCTGCTGGAATCGCAATGATCAGAGCCAAGATAGTGGCACCAAATGACGTTACCACGGAGTTCCAAGCATGCTTAAGGTAATCACTACGCTCCTGAACAATTGAGAAGTTCTCAAAGGTTGGTTCAAAGAACAGCTGTGGCGGTACAGAGATCGCTTGCAGCTCAGTTTTGAACGACGTGATAAACATCCAAAAAATCGGGAAGAACAGCAGCAAAGCAACTGCCCATGAGGCCAGCCCTACTAAAATGGTTTTTAATTTTCGTTGTTGCGTTAAAGTCATGATCGTCCCCTTACACCGTTAGATTTTTGCCGACAGCGCGGATTAAGAAGAACGCTACAATGTTGGCGAGTAGTACAGCGAATAAACCACCAGCTGAAGCAACACCGACGTCATATTGAAGCAAGGCTTGGTTGTAAATCAGGTAAGCAAGGTTGGTACTGTCGTAACCTGGACCACCACCTGTCGATACGTAAATTTCAGCAAATACTGCCAGTAGGAAAATGGTCTCGATCATGACAACGACAGCGATAGGGCGTGCCAGATGAGGAACCGTTAAGTAGCGGAAAATATGCCAGCCATTCGCGCCGTCCATTTGAGCCGCTTCTTTTTGCTCGGTATCTTGTGATTGCAATGCTGTGACAAATACTAGAATAGCGAAGGGTAGCCATTGCCAGCTCACCATAATGATGATGGACATCAGCGGATAATTGGACAGCCAATCAATCGGCTCAAGCCCTAAAGAGTTCGAAATCCAAGCGAAAATACCGTACACCGGGTTCATCATCATGTTTTTCCAGATCAAGGCGTTAACCGTTGGCATGATGAAAAATGGTGAGATCAGTAACACGCGGACGATGTTTCGCCCGAAGAATGGTTTATCAATCAACGCAGACAGCGCAACACCCAGCACCACTGTGATGACCAATACCGACCCTAACAAAATCAATGTGTTAGAAACGGCTATCCAGAACCCTGGATCGGTTACAAAGAATTCAAAGTTCATCCAACCAACAAAGTTGTTACGACCAGGGTAGAGCAGGTTGTAATTGATGGTTGAGAAATAGATAGTCATTGATAATGGCACTATCATCCAGACCAACAGCAGAATGACTGAAGGCGCCATTAACAAGCGAGTGATGGAACGCTTCATGGGATTTTCTCTCGTGATTAGCTTTTAGCGCGTCTCGCGACGATTTATAAGAGGCAAGAGAGCAGGGCTAGGCCCTACTCTCAAGCGATAACGTCAAAACGTTATTTAGTAGTAACCAGCCTGACGCATTTGGCGATCCGCCGAACGGTTTGCAGACTCTAGCGCTTTATCGACCGACATGCTGCCGGACAAGGCACCAGAAACCATTTGGCCAGTGGTTGTACCAATTGCTTGGAACTCAGGAATCGCAGCAAACTGCACACCAACATATGGCGATGGTTTTAGTGTGCTGTCATTAGGGTTAGCAGAGTTGATGGCTTTTAGCTCAGCCTCTGCAAACACCGCGGCTTTTGTGAACTCAGGATTTTCATAAGTCGATGTACGAGTACCAGTTGGAACAGCGCCCCAACCATTGTGCTCAGCCACTAACTTGATGTATTCCTTAGACGTTGCCCAGCGAACGAACGTTTGTGCTGCTTCAGCATGTTTTGTTGCTGCAGGGATGCCCAATGCCCAAGACCATAGCCAGTTTGCACCTTTTTCAGTTACCGCAAACGGAGACTGAGCAAAAGCGACTTTGTCAGCGACTTTTGACTGCTTAGGATCCGTTACGAAAGATGCTGCGATTGTGGCGTCAATCCACATACCACACTTACCTTCGTTGAACAGCGCCAAGTTTTCATTGAAGCTGTTACCGCTGGCACCTGGAGGTCCGTATTCATTTAGCAGGTCAACGTAGAAGTTAACCGCGTTTTTCCACTCATCACTGGTCAACTGTGGTTTCCAGTCCATATCAAACCAACGAGCTCCGAAAGAGTTCGCCATTGCCGATAGGAAGGCCATATTGTCACCCCAGCCGGCTTTACCACGAAGACAGATACCGTAAACGCCGTTATCAGGATCATTCATAGCTGCCGCAGCATCACGAATGTGTTCCCAGCTATCACGGTCACCGATGGTTACGCCAGCTTTATCAGCTAAGTCCTTGCGGTACATAACCATAGAGCTTTCACCATAGAATGGCGCTGCATACATAGTGTCGTTGTAAGATAGGCCCCCACGAATAGACGGAAGAATATCTTCAACATCATAGTCGCCACTTGTGTCAATCGGCTCTAACCAACCGCGCTCACCCCAAATCGGAGCCTCATACATACCGATGGTCATCACATCATACAAGCCACTGCCGTTAGCAATATCTTGAGTAACGTTTTGACGCAAAACACCTTCTTCAAGTGTGACCCACTTCAATTTGATGTCAGGATATTGTTTCTCGAACTCTGGGGTCAGTTTTTGCATTTCGATCATGTGACCGTTGTTAACGGTAGCGATCGTAATTTCAGTTTCTGCGAATGCATTGAAGGCAGCTAGAGAGACAGCACATGCGATGGCTGTTTTGGTAAGACTTTTCATAGGTTCTCCCATTTGGGTAAGTTTCTTTTTATTGTCGCACCTAGTGGCTTGAACACTTTTAAATCAAGCCCGGTAAATATAGAACAAGTCTCAATTGACTCACTAGTACACAAATAGCCACTATTGGTACTTTTTTGTTTGTATATGTGAAATTTGACTAAAAATGTAGTCAAAATAATACTCTTTTGACTTTGCTGTATTTGATTGTTTTATGAGCAGAGTTTAGTGGTGTTCCAATTCAATAAAAACGAAGAATGGAGTAATTCAACGAAGAGGAGGGGCTAATCTTCGTTTTTTGAGTGATATATTGAAAATTATGGCTAGTACAAAAAAGTATCAGGGGATTTGAATAGTACTTCCCAAGAACTGTCATATTGGTCTTGGCAGAATGAGGTAAGAAGTAAGTGAAATCGGCAGTGTTACGAGGGAGAGTGTTGAGGTTCTGAGGCTCTTGTAGTTCGACAAATCCATATGCCGCCCAATTTGACTCAAATAACTAGCTATTCAAATCATGTAATGATGCGAATAAGGTGATTTTTCACATCATCATTAACTGATATAAGCTACTTAGTTCTTGTGCATCACATTGGTTCTATCGGAATGGTCTAAAAAGTAAGTTATTATCAAGTTATCTAAATATAGTTATGGATTACTTGCATGTCTCAAGGGATTAACAAAGCCAAGCTTACCGAAACCGATATCATCACCAAACTCGTCCTGCCTGCGATTAAGAGTGCTGGTTGGGATGATATGACCCAGATCCGCCAGGAAGTGAAACTGAAAGATGGTAAGGTGGTGGTTCGAGGACAAATGGCTGCTCGCCAAAAAGTCAAAGCCGCAGATATCGTGCTGTATCACAAAACGGGTATGCCGTTAGCGGTCATCGAAGCCAAAGCCAATAAGTTTGAAATTGGCAAAGGGATGCAACAAGCCCTTGGCTACGCTGAGCTGTTAGAAGTGCCGTTTGTATTTTCCACCAATGGCGATGGCTTTTTACTTCATGACAAAACCAATATCACACAGATTGAAACTGAAATCGCGTTAGAAGACTTTCCAACGCCTGAGCAACTATGGCTTAAGTTCGCGCAATGGAAAGGCTATGAAACCGATCAGTTGCCAATCGTGACGCAAGACTATCATGACGATGGCACAGGCAAAGCTCCGCGTTACTATCAGCTTCAAGCTATCAATAAAACGGTTGAAGCGATTGCCCGAGGGCAAGACCGTAACTTACTTGTGATGGCAACTGGTACGGGTAAAACCTATACCGCCTTTCAGATCATTTGGCGTTTATGGAAAGCACGAGCGAAAAAGCGCATCTTGTTCTTAGCGGATCGTAATGTCTTGGTCGATCAGACCTTTATTAATGACTTTCAGCCGTTTGGCTCAGCCATGACCAAGGTGAAAAATCGTAAGGTTGACCCCTCTTATGAGATTCATCTAGCGCTGTATCAAGCGTTAACGGGCCCTGAAGAATCACAAAAAGCCTATAAACAAGTTGATCCTGATTTCTTCGACTTAATTGTTATCGACGAGTGTCATCGTGGTAGTGCTTCAGAAGAAAGTGCTTGGCGTGAAATTCTAGAATATTTCAGCGGTGCCACGCAGGTGGGCTTAACCGCCACACCAAAAGAAACCGAAGAAGTCTCCAACATTGAATACTTTGGCGATCCGATTTACACCTACTCGCTAAAACAGGGCATCGAAGATGGCTTCCTTGCGCCTTATAAAGTGATTCGTGTCGATATCGATATCGATGTACAAGGCTGGCGTCCCAACAAAGATCAAGTTGATAAAGACGGTCACTTAATAGAAGACCGTATCTACAACCAAAAAGACTTTGATCGAACCATTGTCATTGATGATCGGACTCAGTTGGTGGCGCAAACCATTACCAATTATTTGAAGCGCACCGACCCGATGGCTAAGACAATCGTCTTCTGTAACGACATCGACCACGCGGAGCGTATGCGTCAGGCATTGGTGAACTTAAATCCTGAGCAGGTCGCCAAAAACGAAAAATATGTGATGCGCATTACGGGTGATGACGCGATAGGTAAAGCGCAACTGGATAACTTTATTAATCCCAAGAAAGCGTACCCAGTGATCGCCACCACGTCAGAGCTGATGACTACAGGTGTAGACGCCAAGACTTGTAAACTGGTGGTACTGGATCAAGGTATCCAATCGATGACCAAGTTTAAGCAGATTATTGGCCGTGGCACACGTATCGACGATAAATACGGTAAGCTGTGGTTTACCATTTTAGACTTCAAAAAAGCCACCGAACTGTTCGCCGATCCACGCTTTGATGGTGAACCAGAGCAAGTCAAAGTCACTTCAGCAGGGGACTTTGAAGATGATGACACCCTCGACGATATCATTGATGAAGGGGCTGAAACGGACCTTTCTGAAGAAGGCGATATCGACCTCGAGACAGTACAGGAGCCAGAAGCCGATTATCAGCATGATGGCAATGATTCATCTGACCACTGGGATTCATCAGATAACAGTGACTACCACCTGACTGATGATGACTGGAATGACGAAGAGAAAGTACGCAAATTCCACGTTAAAGGCGTCAAAGTCAAAACGCTAGCGGAGCGTATTCAGTACTACGACACCGATGGAAAATTGGTTACGGAATCCTTCAAAGACTACACCCGAAAAGCCATCGCTAAGCAATTTACCAGCTTGGATGAGTTTGTGAAAAAATGGCAAGGCGCGGATAAAAAGCAAGCCATTATCGATGAGCTGGAAGAGCAGGGCGTGATCTGGGAAATCCTAGAGCAAGAAGTCGGTAAAGACCTTGATCCGTTCGATATGATTTGCCATATCGTATATGATCAGCCGCCTTTGACGCGCCAAGAGCGTGCCAACAACGTCAAAAAGCGTAATTACTTCACCAAGTATGACGGCGTAGCCCAAGAAGTGCTTAGCCGCTTGCTCGATAAGTACGCCGATGCAGGTGTGAGTGAAATTGAAAATATCAATGTGCTTAAAGTCACACCCTTTGATGAGTTAGGTCGCCCATTAGAAATTATTAAAAAAGGTTTTGGTAATAAAGAGTCTTACCTAGCCGCCGTACATGATTTAGAAAACGAGCTTTATCAACCTAAATCCGCATAATACACAGCATCACAGCCTTTGCTAGTATCGCGTTGGCTGTGCGGCGATGACGTTTACGTCACTTCAGAATTCAGTTAATAGAGAATCTTATGTCCATCAGTACCGTAATCAAATCCATCCAAGACATTATGCGCAAAGACTCCGGTGTAGACGGCGATGCCCAGCGCCTTGGTCAAATGTCTTGGCTACTATTCTTGAAAGTCTTTGACGCCCAAGAAGAAGAGCTAGAATTTGAATTAGACGACTACAAAGCGCCGATTCCAGAGAATTATCTGTGGCGTAACTGGGCGGCTGATCCTGAAGGTATCACTGGTGAAGAACTTTTAGACTTCGTAAACGATGATCTATTTCCTGATATGAAGGCGCTAAACGCTCCACGCGATTTAAACCCGCGTGGCTTTGTGGTGAAAGAGGCGTTTAGTGATGCCTACAACTACATGAAAAACGGCACCTTGCTGCGTCAGGTGATCAATAAACTCAACGAGATTGATTTTACCGACTCTCAAGAGCGTCATTTGTTTGGTGATATTTACGAGCAGATCCTGCGTGACCTACAAAGCGCGGGTAATGCGGGTGAGTTCTATACACCACGCGCTGTGACTAAGTTTATTGTTAATCGTCTTAATCCTAAGTTGGGCGAGAACATCATGGACCCAGCAGCGGGCACAGGTGGTTTCCTTGCCTGTAGTTTTGACCATGTTAAAGACAACTACGTGAAAACCGCAGAAGACCATCAAACCCTGCAAAAGCAAATCCATGGCGTAGAGAAGAAGCAGCTGCCGCATTTGCTATGTATCACCAATATGATGCTTCATGGTATCGAAGTGCCTTCACAAATCCGCCACGGCAATACGCTTAATAAGCCGCTTTCTAGCTGGGACAGCGATATTGATGTGATCGCCACCAACCCACCCTTTGGCGGTACGGAAGAAGACGGTATCGAAAAGAACTTCCCAGCGGAGATGCAAACCCGTGAAACAGCGGATTTGTTTTTACAGCTCATCATTGAGGTGCTTCGCGACAAGGGACGAGCTGGCGTGGTATTGCCAGATGGAACTCTATTTGGCGAAGGTGTGAAAACCAAGATCAAAAAGCTACTGACCGAAGAATGTAACCTGCACACCATCGTGCGTTTACCCAATGGCGTATTTAACCCATACACCGGTATCAAGACCAATATTCTGTTCTTTACCAAAGGCCAGCCAACCAAAGACGTTTGGTTTTATGAACACCCGTACCCAGAAGGTGTGAAGAACTACAACAAATCCAAACCGATGAAGTTTGAAGAGTTTCAAACGGAAATCGATTGGTGGGGCAAGGAAGAAGATGGCTTCGCTAGCCGTGTTGAGACCAACCAAGCGTGGAAAGTGTCCATTGATGACATCATCGCTCGTAACTTCAACTTGGATATTAAAAACCCATACCAAGAAGCAGTGGAAGTGCACGATCCAGAAGAGCTACTGGCAACCTACCAACAGCAACAGACCGAAATCAGCGAACTGCGCCTACAGCTGAAAAATATCTTAGGCGATGCGCTAATGAGCACGGCAAACAGCCAGCGGGACGACTTGGAAGAGGAGCGTGGCTAATGGCTGAGCTTCACAACATACAAACACTAATTACCCAGCATATTGACCTTTGGACGGGTGCGGTTAAAGACAAATCCAGTGCAGGTCGTGGTGGCAGTAGTAAGCGAGAACTTTATGGCATAAAAAAACTGCGCGAGCTGATTTTAGAATTGGCGGTACGTGGCAAGCTGGTTTCTCAAGACCCGAGTGATGACCCCGCTTCGGTCTTATTGGAACGCATCGCTGCTGAGAAAGAAGAACTGGTTAAACTAGGCAAAGTCAAAAAGCCCAAAAAACTTCCAGATATTAGCGAAGACGAAAAGCCCTTTAAACTTCCGGAAGGGTGGGAGTGGTGCAAGCTCGGTCATTTGGTTGAAATGTACAATGGTAGAGCTTTTAAATCATCAGAGTGGTCAGACAAAGGTCTTCCTATCGTTCGGATTCAGAATTTAAATAATGAAAATTCTGAGTTTAACTACTTTTCTGGGGAATTAGCTACCCACCATAAAATTGACAATGGGTCTTTTTTGATCAGTTGGTCTGGTACTCCAGGAACTTCGTTTGGTGCCTTTGTATGGCAGCGTGGCGAAGCCGCATTAAATCAACATATCAATAATTGTATTTTTTTCGATCAGTCGCCTAACTTAATGTTTATGAAGTTAGCAGTTAATGGCTGTATGTCATACTTGATTTCATCAGCTCAAGGTGCAGTCGGATTGAAGCATGTTACCAAAGGTACGCTCGAAAACTCTATTATTGCTATGCCGCCTGAGTATGAACAGGCAAGAATTGTAGCTAAAGTTGATGAACTAATGGCACTGTGCGATCAGTTGGAAAAGCAAACTGAATCCAGCCTTGATGCTCATCAAACCTTGGTGCAAACCCTACTGGATACCCTGCTACAAAGCGGCGGTGCCGAAGAACTAGAGCAAAATTGGCAACGCCTAAGCGCCCATTTTGATCTGTTATTTACCACCGAGCAAAGCATCGATCAGCTAAAACAAACCATCCTGCAACTTGCCGTGATGGGCAAGCTTGTGCCCCAAGACCCAAACGACGAACCTGCGTCCGAGCTACTCAAACGCATCGCCACCGAAAAAGAAGAACTGGTTAAACAAAAGAAAATCAAAAAACAGAAACTACTACCGCCGATTAACGACGATGAAAAACTATTTCAACTGCCTAAAGGGTGGGTGTGGTGTCGGTTAGGAGCCTGCATGCATTTAATTTCTGGGCAGCACCTAAAACCTAACGAATATAGCGAGAGTGAAATTGATAGTGGTCTACCTTATATCACTGGGCCAGCAGAGTTTGGAGAAGTGCATCCGAGCTATAGCAAATTTACAGTTGAAAAAAGAGCGATTGCTGAGTCCAAAGATATCCTGATTACTTGTAAAGGGGCCGGTCTTGGTAAGCTAAATGTAGCTAATTGCGCAATTGCTATAAGTCGTCAGCTGATGTCAATACGCCCAATTCAAGTTAATGGAAAGTACTTATATTGCTACTTGAACTCACAGTATGATTATTTTCAATCTAAAGGCGTAGGGATTGCAATTCCTGGCATATCTAGAGAAGACGTTACCAATTTAGCGACAATGTTACCTCCATATGAAGAACAACACCGTATTGTTGCGAAAGTTGATCAGCTAATGGCTATTTGCGACCAGCTAAAAGCCAAGCTGCATAATGTAAGAGAAACTCAAATTAATCTAACTGATTCTATTTTGAACAGCTTTTTGGGCTCATCGCCTATATCAAATGTAGGAAATAAAGAGAAGGTAAATCAGAGTATGAATATATCGACTGTTTTAGTTGTTGCTCACGGAAGAGTTGATGAAAACTCTCCTTTATCTTCTTTGGTTATGGAAAATGGAGGGAGCGCAGATGCAAAAGAAATTTGGAAGGAGAGTGCTCTTTCACTGCCAGATTTCTATAAACAGTTAAAGAAAGAAATTGAAGCAGGGCATCTGAAAATGCCTGAACCTGCAATAGCTGATAATAATTAAGGAAAGACGTTGTGAAGTTAAAGCGGCTATTTATACCAAACTACAAAGGCTTTGTAGATTTTGAAACGACATTTAGTGAACGCGAAGCTGTTACAACCATCATTGGTGTAAATGGAGTTGGCAAGTCCAATCTAATAGAGTTAATTGTTTCTATTTTTAGAGCGATAGATTTAGATGATACTACGTCGTTTGATTATGAGATTAGCTATGAATGCCGCGGCCATGACATTGATATATCGTATTTTATGGACAAAAAAGACGAGAGTGTTGTGTTTATTGATGGCGAAAAAAAGACGTTTTCATATTTGAGAAGAATGGCAAATGAGTACTTGCCTCTCAATATTTTTACTTATTATTCTGGAACAAATGAACGGGTTGAGCAGCTTTTTAATAAACACCAAACTCGGTTTTATAACGCGCTAACTAATGGCGATGATGGACTAATTCGGCGTTTTTTCTATTGCCGTGAAGTGCACAGTTTCTTTGTCTTATTAGCCTTCCTTGTTGATAAAGATCCTGCTTGTAAAGAAATTTTGAATAATCTCGGAATACAGTCCCTTGATTCCGTCTTATTTTGTCTCAAAAAGCCCTATTGGTATAAAAACAAGCCGTCTCAGATCATGCTAGAGGAAGGTGATTCCCGTTTTTGGTATTCGAGGGGAGTTGTTAGAGACTTTCTAAGTACTATGTGGAAGTACGCGATAGCACCTATTGATAATAAGGAGCGGAAAACTATTGACTTCAGAGGCCGTACAGAAAATCAAGAAAGGCTATATTTATTTCTTCCAGATGATCAATCGTTGAGAGGTTTAGCCAATGAATATCCCGACACAACCTCTCTATTTAAAAATTTAGAAAGTACTTATATTGCTGATTTACTAGAAAATGTGGAAGTAGC
Organism: Marinomonas sp. AWM4_232; assembly: GCF_056158325.1. NCBI lineage: Bacteria > Pseudomonadati > Pseudomonadota > Gammaproteobacteria > Oceanospirillales > Oceanospirillaceae > Marinomonas > Marinomonas sp. AWM4_232. The sequence continues at coordinate 2,319,050 of NZ_JBSWTA010000001.1, forward strand.
GGTAACATTGACGAATGGCCAGCAGGTCACCTTTGATCAGTTATCCGAAGGGGAGCGTCAGCTACTTACAGTTCTTGGGTTAATGCGGTTCACTCGCAATGATGAGTCATTATTTCTACTTGATGAGCCCGATACCCATCTTAACCCAAGATGGAAACTTAAGTACTTCGATAGAATTGAAACCATTCTCAATCATAAAATTGAAGGCTCAAAAAAATCAGCTCTGGACTCCAGCCAAATATTACTTACAACCCATGATCCACTAATGCTGACTTCACTAAATGCAGACCAGGTTAGGGTTCTTTCATGGGATAGTACAACGGGTAAAAAAATATCAGAGATTCCTGAAATAGATCCTCATACGATGGGAGTTGAAGCTATTATTCAGTCGGATCTCTACGGTATTCGGACTAGTCTCAATGAAGAACTTCAAAATAAAATTGATACTAGAAATAAATGGTTATCTTCACTGAAAGAGGGTGAAGATATTCCTCAACAGCTTATTGACCTTAACGATGAACTGGATCAGATAGGCATATCTCAAGCTCATCCTAATCCATATTACTCGAATTTTGCCAAAGCCCTATCGCGTAACCCTCGGTTTAGAAAGCCGACATTTTCTCCTGAAGAGTATGAGCAGCTTCAGATGTTTACTGATGAACTTCTAGAGAAAATTCTCAGCCAGGAGAGTGGTGATGATTAAAATTGACTTACCTTCAGAGCTGCCTCAAGAGATTATTGAATGGCAAAGAGAAGCTGAGCAAATAACACAGCAATTGCTGAAAGCTCAGACATTAAAAGAAAAACACCGAATTATTGATAGTAATCAGCAGCATTGGCGTAAGCAGGAACTGGTAAAATGGCTATCAGATCTGAGCTTTGAGAAGTGTTGGATTACCGAAACAAAATTTGGTGGTGACTATCAAGAAGTTGAGCATTTTCGACCAAAGAAAGGAACTAAAGAGCGAGATGGATCAAAGTGTGTTGATCATAATGGCTACTACTGGTTAGCCTTTGATCTAAAAAACTATAGATTGTGTAAACGTCGGCCAAACGTTAAAAAAGGAAATTTTTTCCCTATCTGTGATAACAGATTTAGGGCTTCGAAGCCTCAAGACGCATGGTGTGATGAGATCCCTCTTTTTTTAGACCCGTTAAAGCAAAGCGATGTTTTGTTACTAAGTTTTAATGATGATGGGGCTCCCGTCCCACAAGATGGCATCGGGGCAGTAGATATTGATCGAGTAAAATTTACTATAGAAAGATTCTATCTTGATGAACGGATTCTAAACGATAGAAGAATGCAGACATGGCGTACCACAAGAGCTTTGTACAATGATTACTCTCATGCTGTTCTCGAAGCCAATAGAAACGGCAGCATAGCTAAAAGAACAGAAGCTGAGCAAAAACTGATTCAAATACAACAGCTTTGTGCTCGCAATGCTGAGTTTTCAAGTGTGGCGAGAGAATCCTTAATGAAGCTGCCTGATCGTATGGCTTGGCAGATAGCTAGTAGAGTTGCTTAGTTAGCTGGTGGAGTAGGTTTGCATTTAGCATACCCTCGCTCTCTTAATCAAACCGATGCCCTTGCTGATAGGGCAGCTGCTTAATGCATTCGAAGAACGAATTCGGTGAGTCGGCTTCACCGAAACAAGTTAGAAAACTCGTTTACACAGCTTCTAGCGAGTAAGAAACAGATTAAAAAGGATGATTTAAATGGCTGACTACAGCTGGATAGACACATTTAGCGCACTAGCAAATAAGCTTTCGAAGTATGAAAATCGTCAGCCAGAACTCGTAGAAATTTTACGTGCGATTGGCGTTGATAAAGGGTTAGAAGATAAGTTGGTGGATGGAAGCCGTTCTACCTTAGAAGTAATTGACCCTTTCACGTTTTTTTCTACCTTTATGAAATATGGTATTCAGACACGTCTACAGTTTTTTAGTGAGCTAGCTAAACAAACTGAATGGGAAGTTCCTGTTCCTACTGGTTTTGACGGAGTGCCTTCCGCTCAGCCATTAAAAGTCTGGTTATTTCCGTATGAAGGAAAGCGCACCGACGAAATGATTCCTAGCTTATGGGCGTTATTTCATAAAGCTCGAAAACGAAATATAGATGAACAGCTATTTGACTTTGTTTTAAGTATCCCAAGTGTAGGCCTTGCAAAGTTAACACAGTGCTTGTTTTACATCGATCCTAACTATTACTTTCCGGTTGATGGACAAACCAAGCCTTGGTTGAGGGAAAATAACTACTCAATTCCGACAGATAATTGGAATAGTTATAAAGCTCTACTGGATATGCTGAAGGAAAAAAATACTAAGCCGATTTATGAAATTTCGTATGAAGCTTGGTTTGCTAATCAGTCTCAAAAAAGTACGAATACAGCGGTCTCTGTTCAGGCTCCAGTTACAAGCAACGGGGTAGCGACAGGTAATATATCCGAGCAAGGTTCCATTTATACAAAATCATCAGCCGCACTAAACCAGATTCTGTATGGGCCTCCAGGCACAGGTAAAACTTATGCTACGACAGAGCTTGCGGTAAAAATTACAGACCCTGAAGTCTACAAAGCATTATGTGAAAAGTATGTCGATGAAGATCTCCACGATGCAATTAAAGCCAAATACGATGATCTGGTAAGCCGTGGCCGTATAGACTTTGCAACATTTCATCAGAGCTTTTCATACGAAGATTTCGTTGAAGGTATTCGTGCAGAAACGTCTGATGATGACGGTAGTTTGACGTATAAAGTTGCTGAAGGTGTTTTTAAGCGTATTGCTGACTTGGCTTCCAAAACTATCGGTGGAGAAAATTCTTTGGGCTTAGCCGAGTCTCCGACTATTTGGAAGATTTCCATTGGTCGTCGTGATGAAGTCGATATGCGAAACCATTATATAAATGCCGGAGAGGCGCGAATCGGATGGAATGATACAGGAGACCTGTCTATACCACTGGATGATCGTGATGAGTACGAGCAGAAGTATTGGAATGGTCTGACAAGCCCAAATCACAATGTTCTGAATGATTTCAGTGAGAGCATGAAAGTTGGTGACGTTCTACTTTGCTTCAAGGACCAGTACACAGTCAGAGCTATTGGTGTTGTTACATCAGAATATCGGTTTGATGCTAATGCGTCTGAGTTAGGCAGCAGATATTATTCACATGTGCGTGATGTGAATTGGTTGGTAAAAGGTATTAGTTTAGATGTACGGCATCTAAACGGCGGAAAAAGGATGGTCCAGAAAACGCTTTATGCACTTGGGCGTATGAACTGGAAATCGTTGATTTCTGAAGTGAAGCGTCAAGGGATTCACATACCAGGTATAGACTCAACAGATGAATCTAAACCATCTCCAAACCACGTCATTATCATTGATGAAATTAACCGAGGTAATACGGCGCGTATCTTTGGCGAACTAATTACTCTTTTGGAGCCAGACAAACGCAAAGGTGGTTCTGATGAAAGAACAGTCATCCTTCCATACTCTAAAGAGCCGTTCACTGTCCCCTCCAATCTTTATGTGATTGGCACCATGAACACCGCAGATAAGTCTCTAGCTCAGTTAGATTTAGCTCTGCGTCGCCGCTTTGAATTTGTTGAGGTAATGCCTGATGCATCACTGCTGGAAGATGTAACTGTTCATGGTGTTTTTATACAAGACTTGCTGCAAACCATTAATGACCGAATAGAAGTACTACTGGATCGTGATCACTTAATTGGCCACAGCTACTTTTGGCCGCTGAAATCAGCTAAAGATGAGCCTTCTAAAGTTCATTTACTTTCAGATATTTTCAAAAAACGTGTCATTCCATTACTACAAGAATACTTCTTTGCTGACTGGGAGAAGATTGGTTGGGTGCTGAATGATATTGGCAAACCAAAAGAGTTCCGCTTTGTGCAGTTGGGTGAATCTGAGAAGAAGCTCGATGAGTTATTTAATGCAGACATCGCTATTGAGTTAGTTGACCGTCGTTACCAAATAAATCAGGAAGCCTTTAGTAAGCCACAGGCTTACCAAGGGATTTTTCTTGGAAGTCATGAGTAATGATCAGGGTTCGTGAATATGCACGTCTGACAACTGATGCAGAGGCCCAACCAAGTTTAGATTGTGGTGTGATTACTCAAGCAACATTTGATTGGCTTCAGGATTTCACTGCGGATTGGAAAGGCAGTACCCCTGTGACTCTTATTAATGGTCATCGCTCCCTGAAACTGGGGAGCTATGTTGGCTTTCTGCGGAGTCCTTCAGGGGAATCTATCGAGGTTCTGCCAAAGACTCGGTTGGGGGTTGAAAGCCCAGAGGAAGCCAGAAATATTCTGCAACGAATGTTATTGGCTTCATTTGGCATTAAGCCAAGAGTAGTCGGTTCTGCTAGTTTGCTACGTAAGAACGAACCTTTGCATGAGTGGATTTTTAGCCAATTTCTGGCCGAACTTCAGCTATTAGTTCAGCGGGGGCTTCGCTTTGATTATGAGAGAGTTCAGGAAGAAAGTCGGTTTATTCGTGGACGTTTGCAAGTCAGCCAACAGCAGCGTCAGCTTCCAGGAAAGCAGCACCTCTTTCATATCGAGCATGATGTGTTCTCACCTAATCGGGTTGAAAACCGATTGCTTAAATCGGCTCTGGAGTCGGTAAGACTTTGCTGTAAATCCAATGAAAACTGGCGGGTGGCAAATGAGCTGTCTCATTTAATGGCTGATATTCCATCGGATGCCTCTCCACTACATAACTTAGATAAATGGGCTAGTAATAAGCTGATGCAAGGTTATGAGCCAGTGCAGCCATGGTGTCGGTTAATTATTGAGAAGCTCAATCCTAACTTCCAGAAGGGGTTACATAAAGGGATCTCCTTGCTGTTTCCAATGGAAGTTTTATTCGAGAAATATGTGGAAGCTTCTTTGTCAAAAGTTGTTGCGACAGGGACATCCCTAAAGGCACAAGCCAGCTCCCGCTATTTGGTAAGCCATAAACCAGTAGAATCTGATGTTGCTTCCAAGATGTTTCAGCTTAAACCGGATCTTATGTTGGAAACAGGACAACAAAAGCAGGTATTGGATACTAAGTGGAAGCTACTGGATCAACAGGCAAGCAATTCGAACGACAAGTACGGCATTTCGCAGTCAGATTTGTATCAACTATTTGCTTATGGTCATAAATACCAAAATGGTTCGGGTCATATGATGCTGATCTATCCGTCGCATGAAGGGTTTGAAAGCCCGCTTCCAAGATTCGACTTTTCAGAACAGCTAATTCTTTGGGTTGTTCCGTTCTGTTTAAAAAGTGAAATGATTATCGGCGGAGATTGGAGCGGATTCTTCCAACTATACAGGGAAAATGAGCCGATTTAGGCTCATGGCAGAGATTTGGCTATCTTTCAGTTCACACTTAAGAACTTATTACCTTTCAAAAAACTCTTCATCAATCTTCTTAAGGTGAAGAGTCTGCTCATTACGACTACCAATGTTGTAGCGCAACATTAGTTTTGCGAGTTGCTGCCCGTTAATTAGAACTATGCGCGATCCAAGGTCTCTTGCAGTGCTTGTAGCAGAGGCAGTGAAATCTGATGTAGTGATGAATAGGCCTTTCTGAGCTCGCTTCAGATTAAGCGCTCCAAAGAAATCCCTTATATCGCCAGAGCTAACATTGTTGCCAGCCGCGTAGCGCTTAGCTTGAATGTAGATCTGATCTATCCCAAGAGGGTCTTGGTTGATCACGCCATCCACACCGTTATCTCCGCTTTGACCCAGTGCATGAGCGGTACTTTCACCTGTTCCACCGTACCCCATCGCCATTAGTAGATCGATCAGTAGCTGCTCAAAGAATGCCGGAGAGACTTTTCTAGTTCGAGTTAGAAGCTCTTCTTGAAGTGCTTGGTTAATACGGTGATAGGCCTTAAGTAACGCTTCATCTGGGGTGATGTCATCATCATTATCAAGAGGTTCAGACGTGTCACCATTGTTATCAGCACTCTCTATCTCATTGCTTTTATTCTTAAAAGCAATGAACTCGTCGAACTTCTTTAGGTACTCATTATTGATTTCTACGTTTTCAGATAAAGCTTGTTTACCACGTTCTGTAATAACGAAATGAGCTCGTTTAGGGCTGTCTATAAGGCCTGCTTTCAGCAGATAAGTACGAGCCCAGCCCACACGATTATCGATCATTCGCTGCTTACCACTTGGCAAAAGCTCGTTCCTTTCCTCGTCAGAGAGGCCAAAATGAGACGATATTTGATTAATTAGGTCGCGAAGCTTGCACTCATTTTCTTGATCTAAATTAAGAAAATGAAGGAATGGGCGCATGATTTCTTGGTAATTTGGGATCAATTTGCTCGTCCTTAAGCGCTCAAAAGAGGCCTTTTTGGCATGATTTTTTGAGATTTACGGGACTTATTATACAGGTATTAGGTCTTAAAAATGACTATTCAACGCCTCACATCTGCATTTTTTCAGGCCCAAATCTGATTTTTTTACACCTAAGATCTTACTTTTTTGCGGCACCTTATCTCGGGTGATGCGGCTTTCTGAAACGAAATCCAACCCTTGAAATCAGCTAACCATCAGAAATTAAAGACATTTCCCTATCACAAGACTGTGATCCTCACTGACGTAAAATCTGACTTATTATACACGAAATGAAATAGCCTTAAATTAGTGACAAATTTTACCATTTGTTTTTCATTATTTCGAAATGTATATAAAAAATCAGATGGTTTTAGATAATATACACGAAATAATATCAATAAATTCAAATACTTATGATTTAAAAAGTTCTTGACGGAAACGCTTTTGTTGGCTAATTCTATATGTATGTTTTAGTGACACTATCAATCATTTTGGAGTTAGGTGAGATGGGAAAGAAGCTAAAGGGGGTAACTATTGAGAGGCAGCAAAAGTGGTATGAAGAACACATTCAGAGTTTGAAGCCTGGATATATGTACAAACCTTTCTGGCGAGCAGATGACATAAGAAGCTCTGGAGTTAAAGTGAAAATTCCCCATAAATTCACTCAAGGACGCTTAGTTCATCTGCTTTCACAAAATGAGCTATGGATGTATTTGCATCTTGCTCGTAACCCGTTAGTAGTTGATGTGTATGAACAATACGCAGTGCCATTAGACTTTAGTTTGTCAGTTGCACATGAGGCTGGGATTAAGCATCCCACTCATCTTCATGTTAAGACACCTGCAATCCAAACGATTGATTTTGTTGCCGAGCTAATCAACCCAGAAACGGGGGAATACGAATACCATGTGATTGCAGTTAAGCATGAGGAAGAGCATGACCTGTCTTTTCGAACAATTGAAAAGCTGGCTCTTCAAGAAGCTTACGCACTTGAATACAACATGAAGTACCACCTTGTAACAGGTAGTGAGCTCAGAACCGAGCTGAGTGTGACCTTAGAGCGTCTTTATCGCCATCGAGACTTGCCACAATATTTAGCCACGCTTTCTCAAAGCTGGTTGAGTAACTTTGCAGGTGCTCTTGCTGATAGCCCTAATGAACAAACCGCTCATTTAATCTCAGAGGCATCTGAGATAACTGGCTGTAGCAATTGGATTGGTGTGCGGATTTTTTACAACGCCCTTTGGCATAAAAAGCTTACATGGGACTGGACTCAATCTTTAAAGCTTGAGATGGCGGCATCTGATTTAGAGGTTCGCTTAAATGACTGATCTAGTCGAAGGCTATATCCAAGACGAACCTAATGACGATTTACTGCCATTAACTTTGAAAGTAAATGTTGGTCTGATGAAATCTGAGACCGAAGAGTCTTATGAGTTTGGTGTGGTCGAGGTGTCTACCTCCTATCTTGTCGTTCGAATCGAAGAGGATCGGGATAAACTTTGGCTGATTAACCATGACAAAACACCAACTTTTCCATTCTATGTCTCCTACCAGGATATGCGTCAATTTATCGAGGATGATTGCGTTGATCTCATTGAAATACAGCAAAACCATCTAGCATACAGGGCATTAGATGACCTTTCTGATAGGCAGCGACAGCGGGCACTTGAGCGATATGAAGTGATAAAACCACTGGTAGGTGATTTAGATGCATTATTCACTAATCACCGCCGAGGTGATCTCGTTCAATCTGTTGTAAAGGCATCTAATCGAAGTGAGCAATATGTCTATGATGTTCTGAATGCATATTTCTACTACGGGCAGCGTATAGCGGCTTTAGCATTACCAATTGGAAAGAATATTCATGCTAAGTCTAAGAAGAAGACCGAGCAAAATAAGAAGCGTGGTCGTCCTAATTCATACGGTAAAAAAGGAAAGGCTTTAAATAGCCAAGACATTGAAGCTATGGATCGTGCTTACTCTTGGTATAACACCAAGAATGGTCCAAATATGGCCGAAGTTTACCTAAAAATGCTACGAAAATTCTATCGTGCAAAGAAGGTCAAGCTTAGTAAGCAAGAAGCGCTTGTTGAGGGAGAAGAGTTTCGAATTATTTTAAAAGGTCCTACGGAATGCCCAACTTTAGACCAGCTAAAATGGCACTTTCGTAAAAAGGGTAATGGAATTATTCCTGTTCGTGATCGAAATAGAAATAATGAGATCGAGCGAAAAAAAGATAAAGCAGGCCGAACCGGTAATGCATTTGCTGAATGTACGGCCTTTGGGCAAGTTTTTGAAATAGACGAAACGCCTTTTCCTGAGGAGCTTGTTTCAGTTTTTGACAGCACTCGCCGAACAAAAATTGGTAAAGCGACTCTGTACTTCGTGATAGACCGATTCTCAAAGTACATTATCGGAGTTTACATTACGACCGAGAACCCTTCCTATAACACAATTCGCCAAGCGATACTGAACTCAGCAATAGATAAAACAGAATTCTTGGAGTCATTTGGCTTTAATACGAAGCAAATACGTTGGCAGTATTACGGGATTCCTCAAACTATCTTTGTCGATAATGCTGAGTTCAAAAATAAAGTATCTGAGGGCGCTGTATTTGATCTTCAGACAATGGTCAAGTTTGCTCGTCCTGGTCGAGGTGACGACAAGCCAAACGTTGAAAAGCTATTTGATCTTTTCTCCAGCTTGTTCCAAGGAACAAGCAAGGCCCATCAAACTAAAAGCTTATCAGACATCGCTTCACAGCTTGCTCGTAAACATGCATGCCTAACGATTCGCGAACTTTACATAATTGCAATTATCTATATCAACTACCACAACAATGAGCGCTTGATTAAAGAATATCCATTTGATCTTTCTATGATTTGTGATGGCGTACAAGCTATTCCTTCAAAGTTATGTGAGTGGTCTGAAATATACCGGCCCGGCTACACCATTCATTACCCTGAGCATGAGTTATATCGCAAATTAATGTCGAAAGGCGAAGTAAGCGTCCACCGTGAAGGCATTACTTTTCTAAATAAAGGGCTTCGTTACAACTGTGATTACCTACTAGGCGTAGGATATCAAGACCAAAAGGCTAACCGAAATAAAGCGTTTAAATTCCCGTGTCGATACAACGAGTACTTGGTCGATTTTATATACATTGATACTCCAGATGGCTTAAAGCTTGCGGAGCTGGACAGTAAAGATCAGCGATTCCGAGGTCTTACTTTTAATGAAGCTCGTCAGCAGAAAATCCAAGAGAAGAAGAATGAGCAGGCTTATGAGTTTCATAACTTTGAGCGAAAAGGGGCGGTTTTGGAAACGCTAGAAAACCTTTTAAAAGTTGCAAACAAGGAACGTGAAAAAGGCCCCGTTCCAAATATCACAACGATCAAAGAAAACCGGTACTTCGAGAGTCTGTTGAACCGATTTTCTGATGTTCATTTATACCTGCAAGCTGCTCAGGATTTCTTGGATACGGAAGATGATGGGGAGTATGAGGAATGAGAATCCAATCAAATAAATATCTAAAACTTAATATGATCGTTTACAAGGTTAATCTATGAGCATAACAAAAGCTGTTTACCGTGAAGATATCCCATATGAACTTGCTATCAACCCATTGGTTGCTGCACTCCCACAGCGAATCTCAGAACAAAGGTTTGAAGAAGCTTTAACTCGAATAATTGATCATGCAGATAAAGAGACGCTTAATCAGCATGAGTTAGAAATGGAAATTAAAAAACTGAAGCGCTCATTCATTGTCACGGGAGACCATACCCAGTTTTATTCAGAACTTTATAAGATGATTGAAGAAGGGTATTTGCACCGTAATCCAACGAAGCCTGAAGTCGTTGCATTCAGTTATGACATAGCAGACCCGAAAGTTAACGTATCCGATCTAGTTGCTCAAAATGATATGTATACAAATACGGATACTACATCGGAGGCTATGTTTGTAACGGGCTTCAGTGGAAATGGGAAAAGTCTTATGGTCGAACGAGCGACCACGTTTTGCTTTCCACAAGTGATTGAGCACGACATAGAAGGCTTTCAAGACGCTCAAGTAGTCTTTCTAAAAGTTGATATGCCACATAATGGGTCTCGTTCAGGACTAATTACGGCTATTCTGGAAGAGCTTGATCGAGTCATGGCGCGAAGTAAGTTTGGCCCAACTAATCACTCAGAAGCTTTAAGTGGAACCTCTAAACGTATAACGATTGAGAGAATGACGCAGAAGCTGATCGCAGCGCTAAACCATCACCATGTTGGAGTACTGATCATTGATGAATTTCAGAATTTAGAAGTGACCTCTGCTCGTTATCGTGCTGAAACCATTAACTTGTTTGACCAACTCTCAAATCAGCTAAAAATACCGATTGTGAAAATTGGTACGCCTGACACGATTAGGTTGTTTGGAAACAAGACATATAATCGTCGCCGCTTAGGTAAGCTACAGGAGCTTCAGCCTTTAAGTGACAAAGCTTGGGATAATGCTATGGAGCAATTATTCCGCTTTCAGCCTGTTCCTAAGCCGATTGATCGTGAAGAAAGCATGGAGAAACTTCTTCAGGATTTAACTGCGGGCGTACCTGCTTATTTGTTCAGGTTATGGCAGGAATGCTTATTAGAAGTTCTCTTAACGAATAAGAAATCCATTACCAAAGCGTTAATAGGTCGAGTCTATAGAAAACAATTTCCGCTCTTAGGGACAGCCATTCGGCATATTCGGTTAGGAAAAACGGGCAATTTTTCAGACCTGCTAACAGTTCAGCAATTCTTAGATGAAGGACGACTGAGTGAAGCAGTAAGTGGCCTTGAGAACTTTATCAAGAAAGCTGATTTGAAAGGCTCAGCAGCTCAAGAAATTAAGGAAAGTATTGAGCAAACTATTAGCGTTGATGTATTGAAACCTTCGAGCAAGGCCAAACTTAAAGGACTTTTTTCCACACTAGACTCCAAACGACAAGAAAAGCTTGGACCTCAAACAATCGATCATAAAAAGGAGGACTGAGTGAGTTTCATCCAGCTATATCCTGATGAACATATTTACAGTGCTATTTTACGCTATTGGTATAAATCTGGAGATATGCACTTAACGAGACGCCATCGTTTTAAATTGCATGGGATACCGCACCATTCTTTTAAAGTGAAAGCGCCCATGGGCGCTGATATTAATCGAGTGATAGAGCGTTATACGTTTTCTGAGCCCGACGAGTATCTATTGAGACTCAACCACACCACTTTGCCGCTACAGCTGCTATCGGGAGATTACGAGACATTATACAAGTATGTAGATAGTAAGCATGGGTATTGTTATAAGGAGGCTCGAATCAACTCAGATCATCGTTGGCGCTTTTGTCCGAAATGTTTTGATGAAGAGCGGCTGCGTCTTGGAATAGCGTATTGGCATACTTCTCACCAACTACCAAGCTTGATGTATTGCCCAAAGCACAATGTAAGATTGCATACTCATGACTCGCTGAGTGTCTTAGATGATCAGTTACCTCATCATATTGCTGACTTAACTGTGCCTATCATGGAGACCAATAGTTGGGAAATCCCATGGCAAGCATTCATTGTCAACGTATATAACAAAATGAAAGAAAACCCTAAGTGGATTAACGGTGCTCTAAAAGAAATTGAGAGTGGAAGCCAGCATTGGATAAAGCCGAAAAACTTTAGTCGCACTAAGCATGTTCAGGATTTTCGTAGGATCATAGAAGCTGATACGGGCATTAATTTTAATTCGCTTACGGATTACACAGCGAAGACAGCTAGAGAAGTTTTTGACATGTTCTGGCTGCCTGAAATTCTGCTCATGCAAGAGTTCTCCCCATCTTCGATTCTGCTAGGACTTTATTGGAAACGTAACCATTTAAAGTGTATGGAGATGTAAGGTGTACACCGTCACTATAGAGCCTTATGAAACGATCTATAGCTGGGTTACTCGTATTCATAGAAAGCGAGGTTCTATGGACCTCGCACTAACCAACAGAGAGCTTTTTAATCAGGCTTCTGTGCACATCCACCCTTATTTACCCAACCAGCTTGCTAGGCTTGCTCATGCAACTCGGACAGATTCAAATCAATTAATTCGCTATCACACTCTATTTCCCTTATTTCATTATTTTGTACCACTAGGTGATCGATTTTATAACAGCATGAAGTTTGGTCGAAAGCCTGTCTCACGAGCTCTAAAGCTGCCTTCAACTGGTTTCTCGCAAGCAAATCATTATCGCTTTTGTCCTGTCTGCATTAAAGAAATGAGACTTACTACAGGTGTTGTCATCATAGACATTCGTCATCAACTACCAGGCGTGGAAGGCTGTTTCAAGCATGTTTGTCATTTGAACTCTATTGAGACTTCTAAAGTCTTTGATCGAGAGTTACTTAGTCCATTAACTTTAAGTCCGATTAATCCATGTCTACAGAAGACACATGCCTTTGCGTGCTTCTGCACGGAATTCCTAGCCCTAGCTGTTGAAACCAATTCCGTGTTTGATTTAGTTGTTTATAAAGGTGAGTTAGAAAGACAAGGCTTTTTCAATGAATCTGGTCGTTTGCTGGTCGGTAAAGTGGGTAGAGCCTTATTGGACTTCTATGATGATTTAGAGCTAAGCCAAGAGATGGGGAATGGCTTCTCGATTAGGTCTCTAAGCCGCCTGTTTAATCAACACAATGACTACTACATCCATCCATTGTTTCATATGCTTCTAGGATTTTGGCTGTTCGATGGCGATGTTCAAAAGTTCAGATGGCATGATTCCAAAGCTAGGTTGATAGACCAGCTCGATTTCTAGTAACGATGTCCTATGCTTAGGATTCAAAAGCTGTTTTAAGGAGAATAGCCATGTATATCGATCATGATGTGCTGACGGGCTTGCTTACCTTAGACAAAAAATTTGAGTATCACCCCACCTTAGACATCCAAGAGCGATATGTCTTTGTTTTTCTGAGAATGCTGCAAGAGCTGAACGATCAACCATATTGCTTAGAAGTGCTTCACATTGATGTTGATGACACTTATCAAATCCCCACCGCACAGCTTTACTCAAATAGTCCAAGGAGCGAGATTGATCCAATTTTAGATCACTACGGTCTGCTATTAAGACGAGTTGCAGGACTGAATAGCTAGTACTGTGTTTTCGCTATTTTGTTTATCCAGATTTGGCATTCTAAAAAATAAAAATTTTTCCGCATCACTCCCAGTCGTTTGGTTTTGGGTGTTTCCTTAAAGTGAGCACTGTCCATTACGGATTCAACTAACTAAGGAATGAACAATGACAGATACTACGAAAAAGCCTAAACCACAATCAACACATCCTGATCCAGGTGGGAATTGGCCAGCTAAAACACCAGGTAAGAAATCTGGCAAGCGCCGAGGTAATGCGATTCCCCGTAAACCAAGCGCATAATCAGAAATAATCTATTAACTTACTAATTTAAAAGGAAATAATCATGTCTAAAGGTAGCTCTCGTCCACCATCAACTCACCCTGGCCCAGGCGGTAACTGGCCTTCAACTACAGGCCGTCCATCAGGTGGCGGTCGTGGTAACGCAAAATAAGTAATTTATCAAAGGGGAAGCTTTTTCCCCTTTTTCTTTATCTTGAAGAGTTAGAATGCGTGTCTCAAGGAATAGATTAATAGGATTTATAACATTGGAAACAGTTTACCCAACCCCAGTTGAAGTCATTCGATACATTTCTTTAGTTTTTGATCTCCAGCCAGACTGCAAGAAAAAACTAGATGATAAAAAAGGAGAGATTTTTTTAGACCCAATAGAAATTGAGGAGCTAAAAAATAAGGTCCTATCTGTATTCGAAAATGTTTTAGGTGAAGATATTGGGCGTACATTCTCAAATACCCTTAATAGATTGTACGGCGGCTATATCAATCTAATTTCAACGGTTGATGTAAGTGGGTTAGAGAGGCATGAAGTCTTACCTCAAATCATTGAACGATATTTTATTGATGAGCTTTACAAGGAACTTGAGCATCCGCTTTTCGAGTTCCTACTTAGAAATCCCGGTGTGATTTACAGTGATACTCGTAAGTCTGTTAGTGCTGCGCTGAGTTTTCTCGATGGTATACGTAATGATTATCTTAACCTTTCAAGTAAAGAGGATAAGGATACGGTTTCCTCTTGGCGACGCAGCGAGCACATACCCAATACAGCTACACTAATGCGCATTGTGCCTAGTGAATTAGACAGGTTAATTCTATTGATCTCATCTGCTTTGGATAGGTTAAGAAAGAGTAAGCTAGGGCCGCAGTTTCTTGTTAGTTTGAAGTCCAAAGTTTCTGGAACTAGAGCTAAAGTAATCCCACTTGAGAAAGCTATTCATAACAGAAGAAGTTTCTTTAGACCGTTAATGGAAGAATACGCTAGGGAATCTTTGATTGTTCAAAACGGCCTAATGAGAACCGTTGCAAAAGACGAGTCATCAAAAGATTTAACGGATGATGCTTTAATGGTTTTAGAGGCGTTGTACAGAAATAATGAGTTTATAAACTCTCCTTACTACGCTCATTGGCATAGAGGTCGTTGGCATGTGATGTCAGGTGATCTTGAGTCGGCTATTCAGGAATATAAAAAAGCAGTTGAGCTGGGGGCCTTCATGTTAGGTAATCAGTTTAAGCATGTTTTAACAGAAGCCAAGGTCATAGCAGCATGCCAGCCGAAACCGGATAAAGTTTTTATCAAGAAAGTAAAATGGCTAGAGCTGTTGTTTGGATTCGAGGTGTATTCAGTGGAGAGGCATTCGCCGTCAAACCAGTTTGATGATTCCATTGAAGAGTGGGAGTTGCATGCCCTACGGTCGGACTTAAAACGGTTTTTCCCTGAAAGTGGAATGTTTCCTGGCTACTCTTTGCCGAATTTAAGTCATCGATCTAATTTTATTGTTCCTAAAAAGGTTCCTTTAGATCTCAAATCACCGGATAAAAAGGTCTATGTAGATCAGGATCGTAATAAGAGAAGCTATCAAATCATCTGGTTTGCTGAACAGGCTGACGTGCCTTCAGTTAAGTCGCTTATTGAGGCTGGAGCTCGGGTCGATGTTATATCTGATGTGAATGAAACGGCTTTGATCTTTTCGTTGCAAGAGATGAATCTTTTCGATTTAGATCCCCCTTACTTTGTAAAGCAGAACATCAGTGGTGAGCTCTTCCAATTAATCTCCAATCAGAAGCATAAAGTAGAGACCGTAAATGCCAGAACTCAGAAAAAACGATTAACGGCATTATCTCTAGCGGTTAAAACAGGAAAGTTGGAAGTTGTTAGGAAGGTGTTAAGCATGGGAGCCGATGTTAATCAGCGCTCAGGATCTGACAATCAAACGCCTTTAAATATAGTGCTCAAGTGTATTGGCTGTCTCAAAAGCAAAAATAAGATGAAGTTTGCCGCTGGGCAAAAAGATTTTTCTGATGCTGCAATAGACTCGTTTAGGAGGGAAACTGGTTCACTTTTTGGCGCAGATTTAGATGCAAATAGAAATGCTAAAAAGCTCTATGATCTTCCAATGGAGTCTTATGTCGAAGCGTTATACGCAAACCTCAAAGAACATTCGAGTTTAGAGGAGTTGCGAGCGATTGCACGAGAACTGATCTATGCTGGTAGTGATAGCAATGCAGAGCATTATACACCGCTTGAAGGCTACACGCCGTTGATGCTTGTTGCAGAGAATGATGAGATGGAGCTGTTTAATTTAATGTGTCAAACAGGAGGTGACCCATTTAAGCAGTTTTATAATCCGTCCTTGAAAAAAGGACTTAATGCCTACGAAATACGTGATTTATGGAGAAAAGCTGCTCCAGCTTTTAGTGACTAGATATGCGTTGAAGCCATTTCACGTATATTTTCAGAAAAATGGATTAACTTGCTGAAGTGTAAGGCTTTTTCTCTATTCTTCGCTGAAATTTCATCTTAGGCTCTAAATAGGGCTCCGTCACACGGGGCTTTCAAGCCAGTTTATTCTTCGTTTTTATTCCATCGGGACAGTGGGCGATACAATAAAGTATCGAAACTGGGGATTCGTTTTTAAGGTTTTCCCATAGTCAGTGCTATCGGCATGCTCCAAAAAGTAAGTTAATATCAAGTGATCTACATACCGTTATGGATTACTTGCATGCCTCAAGGGATTAACAAAGCCAAGCTTACCGAAACCGATATCGTCACCAAGCTCGTCCTGCCTGCTGTAAAAAGTGCTGGTTGGGATGATATGACCCAGATCCGTCAGGAAGTGAAACTGAAAGACGGTAAGGTGGTGGTTCGAGGGCAGATGGCCGCTCGTCAAAAGGTCAAAGCCGCAGATATCGTGCTCTATCACAAAACGGGTATGCCGTTAGCGGTTATCGAGGCTAAAGCCAACAAGTTTGAAATTGGCAAAGGTATGCAACAGGCCCTTGGCTACGCCGAGCTGTTAGAAGTGCCCTTTGTGTTTTCCACCAATGGCGATGGTTTTTTATTCCATGACAAAACCAATACCACGCAGATTGAAACTGAAATCGCGTTAGAAGACTTCCCAACGCCTGAGCAACTGTGGCTTAAATTCGCGCAATGGAAAGGCTATGAAACCGATCAGTTGCCAATTGTGACGCAAGATTACCACGATGATGGTACGGGCAAAGCTCCGCGTTACTACCAACTTCAAGCGATCAATAAAACGGTTGAAGCGATTGCCAGAGGCCAAGACCGCATTTTACTTGTCATGGCCACCGGCACCGGCAAAACCTACACAGCCTTTCAGATTATCTGGCGCCTATGGAAAGCCCGTGCCAAGAAGCGCATCTTGTTCTTAGCGGATCGAAATGTCTTAGTCGATCAGACCTTTATTAATGACTTTCAGCCGTTTGGCTCAGCCATGACCAAGGTGAAAAATCGTAAGGTTGATCCCTCTTATGAAATTCATCTAGCGCTGTATCAAGCACTAACTGGCCCTGAAGAATCACAAAAAGCCTATAAACAAGTTGATCCTGATTTCTTCGACTTAATTGTGATCGACGAGTGTCATCGCGGTAGTGCTTCAGAAGAAAGTGCTTGGCGTGAAATTCTAGAATATTTCAGCGGTGCCACGCAGGTTGGCTTAACCGCCACACCAAAAGAAACCGAAGAAGTCTCCAATATCGAGTACTTTGGCGATCCGATTTACACCTACTCGCTAAAGCAAGGTATCGAAGACGGCTTCCTTGCGCCTTATAAAGTCATTCGTGTTGATATCGATATCGATGTGCAAGGCTGGCGTCCCAACAAAGATCAAGTTGATAAAGACGGTCACTTAATAGAAGACCGTATCTACAACCAGAAAGACTTTGACCGCACCATTGTCATTGATGATCGGACTCAGTTGGTGGCGCAAACCATTACCAATTATTTGAAGCGCACCGACCCGATGGCTAAGACAATCGTCTTCTGTAACGACATCGACCACGCGGAGCGTATGCGTCAGGCATTGGTGAACTTAAATCCTGAGCAGGTCGCCAAAAACGAAAAATATGTGATGCGTATTACGGGCGATGACGCGATAGGTAAAGCACAACTGGATAACTTTATTAATCCCAAGAAAGCGTACCCAGTGATCGCTACCACGTCAGAGCTGATGACTACAGGTGTAGACGCCAAGACTTGTAAACTGGTGGTACTGGATCAAGGTATCCAATCGATGACCAAGTTTAAGCAGATTATTGGTCGTGGTACTCGAATTGACGATAAATACGGCAAGCTGTGGTTTACCATTTTAGACTTCAAAAAAGCCACCGAATTGTTTGCCGATCCACGCTTTGACGGTGAGCCAGAACAAGTCAAAGTCACTTCACCAGGGGACTTTGAAGACGCTGACACCCTCGACGATATTATTGATGAAGGGGCTGAAACGGATCTTGCTGAAGAAGATGATATCGACCCCTACACAGTACAGGAGCCTGACTATCAGCACGATGTGGACGAGCCAAATGATGGTCGCGACTATCACCTGACCGATGATGACTGGAATGACGAAGAGAAAGTACGCAAATTTCACGTTAAAGGCGTCAAAGTCAAAACGCTAGCGGAGCGTATTCAGTACTACGATACCGATGGCAAATTGGTCACGGAATCCTTCAAAGACTACACCCGCAAAGCCATCACTAAGCAATTTACCAGCTTGGATGAGTTTGTGAAAAAATGGCAAGATGCGGATAAAAAGCAAGCCATTATCGATGAGCTAGAAGAGCAAGGCGTGATTTGGGAAATCCTAGAGCAAGAAGTCGGTAAGGACCTCGATCCGTTCGATATGATTTGCCATATCGTTTATGATCAGCCGCCTTTGACACGCCAAGAGCGTGCCAATAACGTCAAAAAGCGTAATTACTTCACCAAGTACGACGGCGTGGCGCAAGAAGTGCTTAGCCGCTTGCTCGATAAATACGCCGATGCAGGTGTGAGTGAAATTGAAAATATCAATGTGCTTAAAGTCACACCCTTTGATGAGTTAGGCCGCCCATTAGAAATTATTAAAAAGGGTTTTGGTAATAAAGAGTCTTACCTAGCCGCCGTACATGATTTAGAAAACGAGCTTTATCAACCTAAATCCGCCTAATACACAGCATCACAGCCTTCGCTAGTATCGCGTTGGCTGTGTAGCGATGACGTTTACGTCACTTCAGAATTCAGTTAGTAGAGAAACTTATGTCCATCAGTACCGTAATCAAATCCATCCAAGACATTATGCGTAAAGACGCCGGTGTAGACGGCGATGCCCAGCGCCTAGGCCAAATGTCATGGCTGCTATTCTTGAAAGTCTTTGACGCCCAAGAAGAAGAGCTAGAATTTGAATTAGACGACTACAAAGCGCCGATTCCAGAGAATTATCTGTGGCGTAACTGGGCGGCTGATCCTGAAGGTATCACTGGTGAAGAACTTTTAGACTTCGTAAACGATGATCTATTTCCTGATATGAAGGCGCTAAACGCTCCACGCGATTTAAACCCGCGTGGCTTTGTGGTGAAAGAAGCCTTTAGCGATGCCTACAACTACATGAAAAACGGCACCTTGCTGCGTCAGGTGATTAACAAACTCAACGAGATTGATTTTACCGACTCCCAAGAGCGTCACTTGTTTGGCGATATATACGAGCAAATCCTGCGTGATCTGCAAAGCGCCGGTAATGCTGGTGAGTTCTACACGCCACGGGCTGTCACAAAGTTTATCGTCAATCGTCTTGATCCTAAGTTGGGCGAGAACATTATGGACCCAGCAGCGGGTACGGGTGGCTTCCTTGCTTGTAGTTTTGACCATGTGAAAGACAACTACGTCAAAACCACGGAAGATCACAAAACTCTGCAACAGCAAGTCTATGGGGTAGAAAAGAAACAGCTGCCGCATTTGCTGTGTATTACCAATATGATGCTGCACGGTATCGAAGTACCCGTGCAAATCCGCCACGGTAATACCCTTAATAAGCCCCTATCAAGCTGGGACAGCAATATCGACGTGATCGCCACCAACCCACCGTTTGGCGGCACGGAAGAAGACGGTATTGAAAAGAACTTCCCAGCAGAAATGCAAACCCGTGAAACGGCCGATTTGTTCCTACAGCTGATTATTGAAGTCCTTCGAGACAAAGGACGTGCGGGCGTGGTACTGCCAGACGGCACACTGTTTGGCGAAGGCGTGAAAACCAAGATCAAAAAGCTACTGACCGAAGAGTGTAACCTGCACACCATCGTGCGTTTGCCCAATGGCGTGTTTAACCCGTACACCGGCATCAAGACCAATATTCTGTTCTTTACCAAAGGCCAGCCAACCAAAGAGGTGTGGTTCTACGAGCATCCGTACCCAGAAGGTGTGAAGAACTACAACAAATCCAAGCCGATGAAGTTTGAAGAGTTTCAAACGGAAATCGACTGGTGGGGCGCTGAAGCCGATGGCTTTGCCAGCCGTGTTGAAACCAATCAAGCATGGAAAGTCTCCATTGATGACATCATTGCCCGCAACTTTAACTTGGATATTAAAAACCCATACCAAGAAGCGGTTGAAGTACACGACCCTGAAGAGCTATTAGCTACCTACCAACAGCAACAAACCGAAATCAGCGAACTGCGCCTACAGCTTAAAAACATCCTAGGCGATGCCCTAATGAGCACGGCCAACAGTCAACAAGACGACTCGGAAGAGGAGCGTGGCTAATGGCTGAGCTTCACTCTCCCGAGGAAAACAACCTGCAAAAGCTTATCACCGAACATATTGATCTCTGGACAGGCGCGGTTAAAGACAAATCCAGCGCAGGTCGTGGCGGTAGCAGTAAGCGAGAGCTTTACGGTATTAAAAAACTGCGCGAGCTGATTTTAGAATTGGCAGTACGTGGTAAGCTGGTGGCCCAAGACCCGAGTGATGAACCCGCTTCGGTATTGCTAGAGCGTATTGCCGCTGAGAAAGAAGAGCTGGTAAAACAAAAGAAAATCAAAAAGCCCAAAAAACTGCCTGAGATTAGCGAAGAGGAAAAGCCTTTTGAGCTACCACAAGGATGGGAATGGTGCCGACTTAATGATCTTGGTGAATGGGGAGCTGGTTCAACTCCATTACGAAGTAATAGCGCGTATTATGGCGGAGATATTCCGTGGTTTAAATCAGGGGAACTCAGCAGTGATTTTATCTCTCACTCAGAAGAAACTATTACAGCGCAGGCATTAAAAGAAACATCTGTGCGATTGAACTCTCCGGGAGATGTTCTTGTTGCTATGTATGGTGCAACTATTGGTAAGGCCTCAATTCTTAATGTGGAAGCCACTACCAATCAGGCAGTGTGTGCATGTACACCGTTTACTGGTCTTTCTAATCTTTATTTACTTCTTTTGCTGAAGGCATATAAAGGTCGCCTAACAAGTATGGGAGCTGGTGGTGCACAGCCCAATATTTCGCGAGAGAAGCTAATTAATGTTCCTGTTGCCTTACCATCGAATCAGGAACAGAACCGCATTGTCGCCAAAGTCGATGAGTTAATGGCGCTTTGCGATCAGTTGGAGGAACAAACCGAATCCAGCCTCGATGCTCATCAAACCCTAGTGCAAACCCTACTGGATACCCTGTTACAAAGCGCCGACGCCGAAGAACTAGAGCAAAACTGGCAACGCCTAAGCGCCCACTTTGATCTGTTATTTACCACCGAGCAAAGCTTCGACCAGCTTAAACAAACCATCCTGCAACTCGCCGTAATGGGCAAACTTGTCCCCCAAGACCCCAACGACAAACCTGCATCCGAATTACTCAAACGCATCGCCGCCGAAAAAGAAGAACTGGTTAAGCAAAAGAAAATCAAAAAACAGAAACCACTACCGCCGATCAGCGACGAAGAAAAACCATTCCAGCTGCCTGAGGGGTGGGAGCTGAGCAATCTAGATGACCTTGTAGATATACAAAGCGGAATTACCAAAGGAAGAAAACTTTCTGGCCGCGAGCTTACGACAATCCCTTACCTAAGTGTTGCTAATGTTCAGCGTGGTTTTCTCATTCTCGATAATGTCAAAGAGATTGAGCTACCAATTGATGAGCTGGAAAGATACGAGGTTTTGAAAGGTGATTTACTGATCACTGAGGGCGGTGATTGGGATAAAGTGGGTAGAACCGCTATTTGGGATAATGAGCTGCCTTATGCCGCACATCAAAATCATGTATTTAAAGCCAGGTTATTTTTGCCACAACAACTGCCTAAGTGGTTCGAATTATATCTGAATTCACAAGTCGCACGAGATTATTTCGCAATCTCTAGTAAGCAGACAACTAACTTAGCTTCCATCAATAAAACTCAACTAAGAGGATGTAAGGTAGCAACACCGCCAGTGCAAGAACAGCACCGCATCGTCGCCAAAGTTGATCAACTCATGACCCTCTGTGACCAGCTAAAAGCCAAACTTGCCGATAGCAAAACCACTCAGCTAAACCTAACCGATTCCCTAGTGGCACAGGCGGTGTAGGAGGAAATATGAATACAGACTTAACCTCATCATTGGTAGCTCGACAGAATATTCTGAATAACCAATATGCCATTCAGAAGTTAGAAGAGCATTTGCAATTATCGGGTTTGATTCTTGAGGGGGAGGTGATCTACACCAAGGCTCAGGTTGCCATTATTTTAGATATTGATGAGCGAACAATAGAGCGTTACATCGCTAAGAATGTCGGTGAGTTGAATACCAGCGGCTATCGCGTGATTAAAGGTAAGCTACTGAAAGAATTGAAAAAAAACTATGTCGACGACATGTGTGTCGGTGACATGATTGACCCTAAGTCTCCGTCATTAGGTGTGTTCACTTTTCGCGCAGTCTTAAACTTATCCATGCTAGTGACAGAAAGCGAACGCGCACGGGCAATGCGTAGTCGACTATTAGATATTGCAATTGATGTGATTGCTGAAAAGTCTGGGGGGCATGCGCAATATATTAACCAAAGGGATGCCGATTACCTACCTACGGCATTTATGGAAGAAAGCTATCGCAAGCAATTTACCAATGCTTTGTGTGACTATCTGGATATGGGGAATTTTAAATATGGCCTTTATACCGACAAAATTTATCAGGCTATCTTTAAGGAAAATTCTGCCGAATATAAGAAAGTGCTAAAGCTTGCAGATCGTGATAAAACCCGCGAAACCATGTATGTCGAAGTACTTAAAGTCATTGCAAGTTTCGAACACGGTTTAGCGCAGGAAATGAAAGGGGAATACGAGCGATTAGGCCGTAAGCTGACTCCAATAGAATTGGATCAGCTTATTGATAGAGCGAAAGAGTCTCCTTACATGAAGCCCAGTATTGAGGACGCTCGTGTGCGCATGGCAAGCCGTGATTTGGGCTTTAGAGCAGCGCTTCATCATAAATTGGAAGAATATATCCAAGCCGTACCACAGGGAGATTTCGAACGTTTTCTTGGTGATAAAAGCCGTACTTTGGAAGAGCAGTTGTCAGACACTAAGACGATGGATGTCTTGAGAAGGCTTAAGGATCGATAATGACATTGAAGACACTGTATTTCGATGTTCTACATGCAGTCAATGTTCATGACTGGATTATTGAACACTCTGGCGGGCTAAGTGGTACAAAAGATGTAGGACGTTTGGATAGTGTACTTGAGCATATTCAAAATGATATGTATTACCCGAGCTTTGAGGATAAGCTAACCTACTTGGTTTACGCTATTAACAAGTTCCATGCATTTAATGATGGAAACAAGCGATCTAGTATCGTGCTTGGAGCTTATTTTTTAGAGTTAAATGGCTATGACTACTGTGTTTCTGATTTTGTCATCAGAATGGAAAACATCACAGTATGGTTAGCAGAGGGAAGAGTTTCAAAGGAGTTACTACAAAAGCTCATTACATCTATGATCATTGAGGATGAGTATCCAGAAGAATTGAAACTAGAGCTTCTTTTTGCCGTGGGGGATATCTAGTTTCGAAACGTCAAGGTGGGGAGTAAAGCTGGCCTCGCCCCCTGCTGGGGACGGTGCCGTAACTCCTTCTACACATGGTAGATGAGATATGTGAACTATAAGTACACAACGAGCATTTATCAATATCAAATTGATATATTGAGCTGATTTACACGGTAACTGCTTAATAGGCTGGAGATAGAATCTATGAACAATACCTGCCAACTTTGTGATCAAGGAAATTTGAAAGCAATCGATGAATGGGTTGATGTTGAGTGCGAAGGGCAGTCAGGGATGATCAAAAGCCACTATGCCAAGTGTGATCTTTGTGGCAGCGAGCAAGCTGACAGCAGTGATGTTCATGAGAATAAGCGCGCAATGACTGCTTTTAGAAAACAAACCAAAGCTACCTCAGAGTCAATATGCACGCGTTAGTACTAAAAGTAAGCCGCTAATTAAGTCTAGTTATTGGTGCAATGTAATCTTCAGCGATTCTGGGCATATTCTTTGATGTCATTAAAGCGGCGTTTGGCCTGTTTGGGGAGCGTTTTGGGGATCTTAAACTTCGTGATATCGCCTTCGCCTGCTTGAATGATCATGACCATTCCCATGGTTAAATGTGGTGCGCATTCTATGCCGTAGAAGCCTTCTTTATTAATGGTCATGGTGATGGGTTTGCCTATGTCCCCGCGATAGCGATTTGCGCCGGTTGGGATCATGTAATTGATGGTGACAGCATTATGTCCTGGTGTGGTGGGTTCAAATGTTACAGTGTCACCTACTTTAACTTTCAGAAAACTTGGCTCAAAGGACATGTAGCCCCATTCACTTTGATTAAGCATTTTGACCGTATGCTCTGCAGCGTACGTGGCCGTTATTGGCAGTGTTAGCAGCATTAAAGTGATCAGTTGTTTTAACATGGCATCTTTTACCTTTAATTGTGTCGACAAGTTGGTGTATTGAGTTTTGCTAGGGACTTTTTTGTACTGAAGAAATCGTTAAGTCGATCAATTTTTCTAGGGTAACGTTATCTTGTGCGGAACTTTCCTGCAATCGTGGCAGATAAACGTCAACATTGCGGTATTTTGCCATGATGGTGAGTTGCCGACGCACAGTGAACCGCTATAATGGCGCGTACTTATTGGGGAGTACCAATCATGACAGATAAAATCGAATCAAAAGATTCTGCGGGCTTTAAGCGATTGAAATGGCAATGTCGCCGCGGCATGCTGGAATTAGATGTGTTGTTTGAACCGTTTTTGGATGAAGTGTTTCTAACACTGGATGACGAAGACAAACAGCGTTTTTATAAGCTTATCGAATGTGAGGACCAAGAGATCTTTCCTTGGTTTATGCAGAAGGAAGTGCCAGAAGATCCTGATTTAGCTCGCATCGTTCACTTGATTGTTACTCGTGTACAGCCTGAGAACTATCGCGCTTAAACGTTCTCGGTTGGGCTTGTTATCAAGCCTCGTCGGTTCGCTCGCAGTAGGGCTTTTGATCGTCCTGCTGCAGTGGTCCGTAGTGTGGCAAAGCGTTGGTTTTCTGGCTGTGTTGGCCTTTTTAGTTTATACACGATTAGCTCCGCTGCCGACGCTTGAAGTATTGGAAGAAACTGTTCGCTGGCAAAGTCCCCGTTGGCAGGCTGATGTCACGTTGCTGTATTTAAACGAGTATTGGATGTTGCTCGTGATGCATGCCACCCCAAACGCCACACTATGGCAGCGTCTGGTCATCTATTGCGTTAAGTACCAAGTAGTCTATCGGGACCAATTTATTGAGTCTGAATACCGAGAACTACGTTCTAGGCTTTGTGTGCAGAAGCTGCTTGGTTTGCCAGCTCAGAAGAGCGAATCCGAGGCTTCAAAATAGTGGGGCCAGTTTGCTCTAGCTTATCCGGGTAATCTAAAGTGAAGTGCAATCCGCGACTTTCTTTACGAGCCATAGCGGACTGGATGATTAAATCCGCTACCACTGCCAAGTTGCGCAGTTCAAGTAAATCCGCCGTAACACGATAATTGGAATAGAATTCGTCAATTTCAGACAGTAGCAAATCTACTCTGTGCTTTGCACGAAGCAGACGCTTGTTTGTTCTCACAATGCCTACGTAATCCCACATAAAACGTCTGAGTTCATGCCAGTTGTGGGTGATGACGACGTCTTCATCTGAGTCAGTCACCTTGGAAGCATCCCAATCTGGGATCTGGTAAGTAGCCCTTAGCGCGTTGTCCGACAAAATCTGCTGCGCCGCTGAGCGTGCGTAAACAATACACTCTAACAAGGAATTACTAGCTAGACGGTTCGCCCCATGAAGCCCTGTGTAAGAGGTTTCACCAATGGCATACAGGTCTTTGACATCTGTCGCACCAAACTGATCTACGACCACACCACCGCAAGTATAATGTGCCGCTGGTACTACGGGGATAGGGCCTTTGGTCATGTCATGACCGTAATTTAAGCAGCGCTTATAAATGGTAGGGAAGTGTTCTTTGATGAATTCTGGATCTTTATGAGAGATGTCCAGCAAGACGTGTTTCACTCCTAAACGCTTCATCTCATGGTCGATTGCACGCGCCACAATGTCCCGTGGTGCAAGCTCTCCGCGCTCATCAAAGTTGAACATGAAACGTGTACCATCAGGCAGCAATAGACGGCCGCCTTCACCACGTACCGCTTCTGAGATCAGGAATGTTTTCGCTTTCGCATCGTAAAGACACGTGGGGTGAAATTGGTTGAATTCCATATTGCCCACTCGACAGCCGGCACGCCATGCCATGGCAATACCATCACCGGAGGCGGTATCTGGATTACTGGTGTACAAATACACTTTACTGCTGCCACCTGTTGCTAACGCAACACGTCGCGCGTGGAACACTTCAACCTGCTCTGATGTTTGGTTCAGGGCATATAGACCAATGACGCGATTCTCACCCGCTAAGCCAAGCTTTTGAGTGGTGATTAGGTCAACCGCAACGCGGTCGGGGTAAAAATGGATATTTTCATGAGCCAAGGCATTTTTGACCAAAGTTTCTGAGATCGCTAGCCCAGTTGCGTCTGCTGCGTGAATGATGCGTCGATGGCTGTGGCCGCCTTCTTTGGTTAAATGGTAGCTGTCATCGTCGCCATAGCGAGTAAAGGGAACCCCTTGGTCGATCAACCAGTCGATACTTTCTTTGGAATGCTCTACGGTGAAGCGAATGGCCTCTTGGTCGCCTAATTCGGCTCCCGCTACAATGGTATCTTGTACATGGGAGTCAACCGTGTCTTTTTCTGACAACACAGCGGCAACACCGCCCTGAGCATAAAGGGTCGAGCCTTCAGCGATATCGCCTTTTGTTAAAATGGCGACGTTGTGATGGTTCGCAAGCTCTAAAGCAAGAGTGAGGCCCGCTGCACCGGCGCCAATAATAACGATATCGTGATGAATATGTTGGCTCATGTTGTTGTTCTGACTAGTGATAAACGACT
The DNA here is from genome assembly GCF_056158325.1 of Marinomonas sp. AWM4_232. NCBI lineage: Bacteria > Pseudomonadati > Pseudomonadota > Gammaproteobacteria > Oceanospirillales > Oceanospirillaceae > Marinomonas > Marinomonas sp. AWM4_232. Next base: position 2,346,277 of record NZ_JBSWTA010000001.1, read on the forward strand.
CAATATTACACTTCTTTGGCATACCAATGAATACCTAGATACGACACAAGGGCTTACCGGGATTTCTGGAAATCGAATACAATAGCGAATTAAGTTCAGCGAGCGGTTTCTTCGTGGAACTCTATCGTAGTAACGCTGTCCATATATTCATCAATAAAGTGGGCACAGTATGTTAATGAATTATGAGGTGCCTATGCAGCACGAAGCGTCCAGTGATGAGGCGTTAGTTAAGCGAGTTCAAACAGGAGATAAGCGTGCGTTTGACCTGTTAGTGCTGAAATATCAGCACAAGGTCGCCGCATTAGTCTCCCGTTATATTCAGGACAAGCAAGAAGTGCTGGATGTGGCTCAAGAAAGCTTTATTAAGGCATATCGGGCAATTGACAGTTTCCGAGGCGAGAGCGCGTTCTATACTTGGTTGTATCGTATTGCAGTCAATACGGCAAAGAACTATCTCGTCAGTCGATCAAGACGCCCCCCCGCCAGTGACGTAGAACTGGATAATGAGGACGTTCATGCGGTTTACAGCGAATTGTCTGACGCTGGAACGCCTGATGCCAACTTAAACAGAGATCGCTTAGAAGTTGAAATTCAAAACGCGATTCAAGATTTACCCGAAGAGCTGCGAGGCGCACTGACTTTAAGAGAGTTTGACGGCCTGAGTTACGAGGATATTGCCCAGGTCATGGATTGCCCTGTTGGTACGGTTAGGTCGCGTATTTTTCGCGCCCGTGAAGCAGTGGAAAAACGAATTCGCCCTATTTTTGGGGGAGGAGAGTAGTCATGTCAAAATTCTATGACAAGCACGGCTCTAGCAGTGACGACAGTCTATCCGCATTTCTAGACAACGAAGCGACTCTAGCTGATATAGAACAGCTGCTGGCCAGCGATCCTATGCATCTGGCTCAGAAAGTCGATCGCTATCAAGATATTCATCAAGCATTACAGCCTGATGCAGAGGTGTTGATCTCGGACTCTGGAGGTTTTCTCGCGCAAATGCACCGTAAAATGGAGCAAACCACGCAAGAGAGCAATGTTGTGGTATTTCCTAATCAAGGTGCATTAGCAACGAAGCCGGAAAAACTTGAGCAAGTGCATTTACCAAATTTAGAAAACAGTGCAGCGCATACCAAACGTGCGTTTTTCTCAGGTTTGGCCGTGGCGGCCAGTGTGGCTTTTGTCGTGGTGCTGGGGGGCAATGCTTGGTTGAGTGACGACCAAAGTTTCACCAGCAACAATATTGTGACGGCTCAAACCAGTACGATTAAGCCGACACAGCCGTTAACGGCATTGAGTGCGGAAGAAGCGTTGGAAAACAATGAACGTCTGCAAAACTATTTACGACAACATGCACAACAAGCCTCGATGGCGGTTGGTCAAGGTATGATTCCTATGGCCAAAGTGGTTAGCTACCCACAAGGGTCTGGTCAATGATACGTGCTCTATTCCTGACGACTTTACTGAGTCTAAGTGGAGCGGTATCGGCCCACTCCGGAGTGGAGTGGCTACTGCGGATGACGGAGTCGTTTGATTCGCTGGCGTATGATGGCGTGTTTGTACATCAAGACGCGGGCGCGATGAACTCTATGCGAGTGCGTAGAGGACTAATCGGTGGGGTCGAATACGAGAGTCTGGAAGATTTAGACGGCCGACGTATTGCCGTGATCCGCGCGGACGACAGTGTTATTTGTGTTTTTCCAGATAAAGAAGACTACGTCGCTGGTTTTGTTCCAAATGAGCCTTTTAAGCGTTTCCAACAATTAGATAAGGAGCGCTTGGAGCAAGCCTACGACATCAATGTGGTTGATAAAGAGCAACGTATAGCTTCTCGCGATGCGGTAAAAGTGACCTTAACACCAAAAGATGAGTTTCGTTATGCGCACCGTTTTTGGGTTGATAAGGAAAATGGCTTTCTCTTAAAACATGATGTGTTGGGTCCTGCTGATGCATTGTTAGAGCGTATTCAGTTTACTTCAGTCACGTTTACGCCAGACTTGAAAGCGTCCGACTTCACCCCCAATGATGAGTCCTATACGCAGCACTTTACCGAAGTCGAGCCGACTGTCGTTGAACGCCATTGGCATTTTGATTGGTTGCCAGCTGGCTTTAGTTTGGTTTGGCAAGACGCGCGTCGCTTGAATGACAACACAAATATGCTGTTATTATCCGATGGAATGAGCACGGTATCCGTGTTTGTTGAGCAGACGGATAAGAAGCGCCCGGAAACCTTTATGAATTTAGGCGCGACCATAGCGGGTGAGAAAAGTATTCAAGTGGATGACAAGCTTTACTTATTAACGATGGTGGGTGAAGTGCCTGCACAAACTTTACAACGCTTAATGGCTGTGATCATGCCAGGATCAAGTAATGATTGAAGAGCAAGGTACCGTACTGTCGATTCATGACCAGATTGCCGAGGTCGAAACCATCCGTACCAGTAGCTGCGACAGCTGTCGAGCTCGTCACGGTTGTGGCCACCGAGCGATCGCTAAAGTCTCGAACAGTAATCGAATGCTAATGAAAGCCATCGCCCCAGAAGGCCTTGAAGTGGGCCAAAACGTGGTGGTAGGCATTCCTGAAGATACGTTGCTGCAGGCTTCTTTATATATGTATGCCGTGCCGTTAGTTGGCTTGGTATTGGGGGCAGCATTGCCGTCAGTTTTTACGGAACAAACGCTTTTTTCGATTGTCGGAGCGATAAGTGGATTTGCAGGTGGGCTTTGGGTGGCTAAACGGAAGTCAGCACAAGAAGCCAGCAATCCTGATTTTTATCCACGAGTTTTGAGAATCAATAAAACACAGGTGCAAACCATTCCCGTGGTTCACGACGCCTGAAATCCTCTTCACCTGACACTGTAGCATCATATAACTTTGGTACGTTTGAGGAGACCAATACATGAGCAGATTGCTAAAACGTGTGAACTGGGCTGGCATCACTTTGTTGATGTTGTTTTCAACCTTGGTGAATGCCGCGAATTTGCCGGACTTTACCGAATTAGTTGAAGACGCATCTCCGGCGGTAGTCAATATCAGCACAGAACAGACAACGACTTCGAGTAATCGTCAGCTTAGCCCGGATGCGCAAGAGCTGAATGAATTCTTTCGTCATTTCTTTGGGCAACAGCCTTTTGGCCAACAGCAACAACAGCCGCGCCAGCAACAGCGCCAAAGAAGTTCGCTAGGGTCAGGCTTTATCATTTCTCATGATGGCTATGTGCTGACTAACAATCACGTGATTGATGGTGCGGATGTGATTCATGTTCGATTGAACGATCGTCGTGAGTATGAAGCAACGTTGGTCGGTACCGATGCGCGCACGGATTTGGCGCTACTGAAGATCGAAGCGGAAGACTTACCGATTGTAACCATGGCCGATTCAGATGATTTGAAAGCTGGTCAGTGGGTATTGGCTATCGGTTCACCATTTGGCTTTGACTACACTGTGACTGCTGGGATTGTCAGTGCCATTGGTCGTAACTTGCCAAGTGATAACTATGTGCCATTCATTCAGTCAGATGTTGCGATTAACCCGGGTAACTCTGGCGGACCATTGTTTAACCTAGATGGTGAAGTCGTTGGCATTAACTCGCAAATTTACACTCGCTCTGGTGGCTTCATGGGAGTGTCTTTTGCGATCCCTTCAAATGTTGCTATGTCAGTTGTGGAACAGCTGAAAGCTGACGGTAAGGTGTCTCGTGCATGGCTTGGGGTATTGATCCAAGATGTTAACCGTGACCTAGCGGAATCGTTTGATCTTGACCGACCACATGGTGCACTGGTTAGTCGTGTTATGCCGGATTCTCCTGCGGAAAAAGCAGGTCTAAAAGCTGGCGATATCATCATGGCGTTTAACGGTAAAACCATTGAGCACTCTTCCGAGTTGCCTTACCTTGTAGGTCAATTAAAAGTTGGTACGGATGCCAAAGCCCAAGTGTTCCGCGATGGCAAAGAGCGTACCATTACGATTGCACTGGCGAAGCGCCCTGATGATGCCGAAGTGGCACAGCAGAAAGCGGATGAAAACCGCTTAGGTATGACGGTTGCACCGGTATCAGAGCAACAAGCGGATCGTCTTGGTATTGAAGGTGGTGTGGTTGTTGAGCAAATAATGGGCGGCGCTGCGGCACGTAACGGGTTGCAACAGGGCGATGTGATTACCATGCTAAATGGCCAAGTCATAGAAGGCGTTGATGCTTTCAATCGTATTGCACAAACTCTACCGTCTAATCGCTCGGTTCCTATGCGAGTGATTCGTGATGGTTACCCAATGTTTATTCCATTTAAGATTGTTGAGTAGCGTATAAGCCATTCATTGAACTAAAAACCCATTGCTAAATCAGTAATGGGTTTTTTAATGTTTGAAATAAATATTTAGACATGTAACTATTTTTTAACACTATATTTAACTTTAATTGATGAGGGAGTTGGTATGGAGGAGGCATTGTCAAAAGGGATCTGTTTTCGCTTGGGGAGTGAGCAGTATTTGCATCCTTTATCTACGATAAAAGAGGTTTTAAGCTATCAAGAGTCAGCCCCTGTGCCCGGTTCGGGAGCGGGAGTGGAAGGGATGATTGAAGTTCGAGGGAACATGGTTACGGTGCTATACGGCTCTTACCTATTAGATTTAGACCCTGAAGAATGCAAAGAAGAAGGGCACATTATTGTCTTGGATTTACCTTCTGGCTATTTTGGTATTCGAGTCGAAGGTGTTGAAAAGGTAATGGATTTGCCTGATAGCCAAACCATCCAAACCCTAGAATACAAAGAAAGTGAATTTGTACAAGGCACTATACAACGTGATGATGAGCTGTATATTCTGGTGGATTTTAGCGACTATTGTAAAACCCTATTTTGATCAATTAGGTGCGCCAATATCCGGCGCACCTAATATGTGGTTAGAGCTGCTTAGCAAAGATCTTTGAGTTACGTTGGTAGTTGTACAATGCTTGCTTTTTAGCAGGTAAGGTCGATAACGTTGTTTCGCGGAAACCCCGTTCGATAAACCAATGGGCAGTTCGTGTTGTGAGCAGGAATAGCGTATCCAAGCCTTGGCGCTTGGCTTCGTATTCAATTCCTTTAAGTAAGCGCTCGCCCCGATTAGAACCACGATATTCTGGTGATACAGCCACACATGCAAGTTCTCCTAAACGTTCTTGCTCAAACGGATACAGTGCCGCACAGGCAACGATTGCACCGTCGCGCTCAATTACGAGGAAGCGCTCGATTTCATTTTCCAGTAGCTCACGTGAGCGGCGTACCAAAATACCCTTTGCTTCCAGTGGTGCGAGTAGGTGCATCATGCCGCCCACATCATCGATGGTCGCTAAGCGCAGCTTTTCATAACTGTCTTCATCGATCATTGTGCCGGAGCCTTCACGGGTGAAAAGCTCGCTGAGCAGGCCACCGTTTTCATTAAACGAAATAATGTGAGCACGGGGCACCGCCGCACGTACCGCCATCAAACACGCTTCAAGAGCGTCTCGAGTGATCGGTGTTAGGCCGCCATTGGCGAGAATAATGTCCGCATGATGGGCCAGCAGCTCTGAATATAGTTCATCTTTCTCGTCGAAAATGCCTTCATCTTCGGTGAAGATAATGAGCTTATCTGCTTTAAGCTGGATCGCAGCCTGTGTCGCCACATCTTCTGCTTTGAGATTGAATACTTCGCCTGTTGGAGAGAAACCAAGATGCGGTAGCAGGACCATGTTATCGTCTTCAAGCAGGCGAAAGATGGCCTCACTGTCAATACGACGTACTTCACCTGAGTGACCATAATCAAAACCATCTACCACGCCCAGAGGCTTAGCGACCACATAATTACCACTACAAACTTTCAGGCCAGCATTGGCCATAGGGGTGTTGGACAAGCCCATCGATAGCTGAGCTTCTAACTGCACGCGCACAGCAGCCGAAGCTTGAATAATATCAATCAAATGTTCTTGTGGCGTGACTCGATAACCATCTTCAATACTAGAGGGTAATTCGCGTTCAGTTAGGGCCCGGTTGATTTGCGGGCGAGCCCCTTGCACTAATACCAGACGAATACCTAGAGAATCCAATAGGGCAAGGTCATGAATAATATTTGAGAAGTTAGGGCTCTCAAACGCTTCGCCGGGGATCAAGATAACAAGTGTCTTGCCGCGGTGAGCGTTAATGTAGGGCGAAGAGTGGCGAAACCAGTCTACATAATTGAGTTCGTCAGACACGCGTTGCCTCATTTTCGGTACTCGGGGTTAAACAATAACGTTCCACTAATCCCTTAATCACGTGTTGCATGGGCGCGACTTGATCGAGCGCCATAAACTCGTTGGGCTGGTGGGCTTGGTCAATCGATCCTGGACCCAATACAAGGGTTTCCATACCCAACTGATTTAGGAAAGGTCCTTCGGTGGCAAATGCAACGGAAGTCGCTTCCTTTTGGGTGAGACGTTCACATGCCTTAATGATATCGGATTCCTTTTCTGTGAAAAACGATGGGACATCCGGAAATAAATGATTTAATTCGATTTTGGTACGGGTTTGCTGTTCGATTTGGGGCAAAATGGCGCTGATCTCTTGAAAGAGAGCCGCATTGTTCATACCGGGCAGGGCTCGAATATCAAACTCCAACTCACAACGGCCGCAAATACGGTTCGGGTTGTCCCCGCCATGGATACAACCAAAGTTCATCGTAGGGTAATCAATGACAAAGTTCGCATCACGATATTTCTGTTTGAGCCCTTGGCGATAAACCATGAGTTCAGACATCACTGCATGCATGGCATCCAGAGCATTATTGCCAAGGCTAGGGTTGGAAGAATGGCCTGCTTTTCCGGTGATGCGGATTTTCTCCATCATAATGCCTTTGTGGGCATGAATCGGCGTCAAAGAAGTCGGCTCGCCGATCAGTGCGTAACGCGCTTTGGGGCGACCCGCATCCACTAACGCACGGGCGCCGTCCATGGAGCTTTCTTCATCTGCTGTGGCAAGAATGATTAAAGGCTGTTGTATCTTGCCAAGGTCCATATCGCGTATGGTATCGAGCACAATGGCGAAGAATCCTTTCATATCACAGGTCCCTAAACCGAAGAGCTTGTTGTCACGTTCTTCGAGTTTGAAAGGGTCGCTTTGCCAACGGTCATCGTCATAAGGAACGGTATCAGTGTGCCCGGATAATACTAGGCCGCCAGCGCCATGGCCGATGGTGGCGATGAGGTTCATTTTGTCGGGCTGCCCGGGTAATGGCATGATTTCACACTGAAAGCCTTGGCTTGATAGCCAACTTTCCAATAAGAAAATGACACCTTTATTTGACTGATCCCAGCTTTTTTGACTACAACTGATTGAGGGTGTGGCGATCAATTGTGTCATCATGCTCAAAAGTGAGGGAAGTGAAGACATGGGATGCTCCTAGGCGTGATGCCAAAAATAATGCAGTGTTGAACGCTTCTGGTAAACTTGCTTCTTTAACGCAGTTGTTTCCGGTATTCCGGAAGTTTAGAGGTTATAAAATATGGCTACCGAGCTTGAACTAAAGTTAATGGTTCAACCCGAGTATCTCAAGTCGGCATGCGCTTTTCTCGATGCTTTTTGCGAAAAAAACAGTTCTGATCAAGATACATCCTCCCAGAGTTCCCGCCAAGCGACACTCGATCTAATGAATGGATATTTCGATACGGCTAACGCTCTTTTGTTAGAAAATGGTATCGCACTGCGTATCCGTGCGGTAAATCGAGAATTCATACAAACCGTCAAAACTCGTGGTAGCAGTCGTGTTGGCATGCATGCCAGAGGTGAATGGGAGTGGCACGTTGACAGTGACGCGTTAGACCTCTCGTTATTAACAGAAGTGCCATTGCCTGAGCCATTACAAGATATGCAATGGTCTCGTGATCTCATTGAAGTTTTTCGCACGGATTTCCAGCGCCATGTGTGGCTGATTCATTACCAATCCTCAGTATTAGAGGTGGTTTGTGATGAAGGGGAAGTGTCCTCTGCTTATGGTCGCGACAGTATTTGTGAGTTAGAGCTTGAGCTAAAGTCCGGTGATGAAGGCGCGTTATACGAGTTTGCTCATCTTATTGCGCAGCAAGTGCCAGTCCAAGTAAGTGTTGTGTCAAAAGCGCAAAAAGGTTCGCGACTAAAACATCGTCGTATAGAGTTTCCATCTAAACCTCATCCACAGGACTCATTATTGAGCTTTGCCGAGTACTGGTATGAAACCTGGCTGGTGTATTGGGAGGCTATGTTTTACCTGAAAGACGAGGCTCTATTACAGCCGATACGCAGTGCAATATACCAATTGAAGCAATGCGTTCCTACGGAACTGTCCAAGCGATTAGAGGCCCTAGATCAATGCTATGATGGCTTGTTTAAAGTAGACAGAGTAGGACTGCTAGAACGCTTGGCGAGTAAACCAGAGACTGGCATCATGATGCTATCGACAGGGCAATGGCTTAATCAGCAACTTGATCGACCAGCCTAATGTAACGGCCAATAACAATAAGGATATCCACTTGACCTTGATTCCACTTTCGCAGCTTCAGACGTTATGCACAGCGCAACAACGAGAGATAAAACAGCAAGCTCTGACCGATGCCATCGCAAGACGAGTCGGCTTAGAGATCGATGCGCAGACACTAGAACGTGCAGAACGCATCTGGCTATTGAGTGAGTACGTTCATAAACAACTAACGCGTTTCCCCAATTGGCTAGAAACGTTGTTTGAATCAATGGAATCAGTGGTGGAGCCATCCATTGACCAGTTTTACTCTGGAGAGAAGCATTGGGGTAAACATGCCTCAGAAACGGTTGCGCAACCGGACTGGGATGAGGCTACCCTGATGCAGCAACTGCGTCGTTATCGCCATTGGTGGATGACGCGTTTAATTGCAGCAGATATCGAGCAAACCATTTCCCTTGAAACCCTAACGGCCCACCTAAGTCGCTTGGCGGATGTTGCCGTCAACGCCAGCCAACAATGGTCCATGCAGAATTATCAGGCATTGTATGGCAAAGCCCTCGATCAGCAAGGTCAAGTTCAAAAGCTGATCGTGATTGGTATGGGTAAGTTAGGAGGTTTTGAGTTAAACCTCTCATCAGACATCGATCTGGTGTTTGCGTTTCGTGAGCATGGTGAGACACAAGGAGGCAAAAAGTCACTGTCTCACCAAGAGTATTTCACAAAGATCGGGCAAAAGCTGATTCAGCATTTAGATCAAGTGAATGCGGAAGGTTTCGTATTTCGTGTGGATATGCGCTTAAGACCGTTTGGTCAGTCTGGTGCTTTGGTCATGAGTATGGATTCACTGGAGAACTACTACCAAGACCAAGGTCGTGATTGGGAGCGTTACGCCATGATCAAGGCTCGGGTCATGGCGGGAGACCCCATTGATGTGGAAGAGTTTGAAGCGCTTCGCCGTCCATTTGTGTATCGGAAATATTTGGATTTTGGTGCCATTGGTGCGCTGCGCGACCTCAAGTCGATGATCGCCAAAGAAGTGAGAAGGAAAGGGATTGAGCACAATATCAAGTTGGGGGAAGGGGGCATTCGTGAGGTTGAGTTTATTGTTCAAGCCTTACAAATTCTTCACGGGGGCCGTGACCAGCGTTTGCAAAATCCTGCTTTATTTCATGTCTTACCGGCTTTAGGGAAAGACGATTACCTAGACGCGAAACAAGTGGAGGATTTGCTTGCTGCCTATCGTTACCTGCGACGTGTTGAACATGCTTTACAAGGTGCCGCAGATGAGCAAACCCAGTTATTGCCTGAGGACGAAACAGAGCGAGCGAGGTTAGCGTATCATGTGGGCGAAGTGAGTTGGGACGTGCTTCTAGAAACCCTATGGCAACATCGCAAGGCGGTGCATCAATACTTTCAAGCATTGATTGATGATGGTGAAGAAAACTCTTGTGACCAGCAGGCGCAAGAAGCCTGGCGAGTGATTCTAAAGCAGCCTCAAGAGCAAAGTTTGATCGAAGAGGCGATGGAAAGCATTCAGTGGCAAGATCATACAGCATCGGCCCAACAACTGGGGCAATTCCTCAACTCGCGTGCGGTTGCCTACATGCAACCCATTGGACAAGAGCGCTTGGCGGTATTCCTAGCAGTTTTGATGATCTGTCTAGAAGACGAACCACATCCTGATACGGTATTGCAACGCATCATTCCCATCATGGAAGCGGTGACGCGACGCACTTCTTACCTAGTGCTTTTGTCTGAAAACCAGAGTGCCATTGTGCACTTGATTGGTTTGTGTCGGGCGAGCGTTTGGTTCTCTGAAATGATCTCTAACTCGCCTGCATTGCTAGATGAGCTGTTAGACGCCAATACGCTCTTTTCGCCACCTTCTAAAGAAGCGATGCAGCTTGAGCTAAGGCAAACCCTGATGCGTTTACCAGAAGACGATGAAGAGGCTCATATGGATGCCATGCGTCGCTTTAAGCGCTCAATTATCATGCGTGTCGCGGCTTGCGATATAACTGGTATCTTGCCTCTAATGAAAGTGAGTGATCACTTGACTTGGTTGGCTGAGGTGCTATTAGAACAAGTGCTACAGCAGTCATGGCATTATCTCACCCAGCGCCATGGTTTCCCTACAAGAGATGACAGTGATGTCACTCGTCCAGAGATGGTCATAGTAGGCTATGGCAAATCTGGCGGGATAGAGCTGGGCTATGATTCAGATTTGGATCTGGTCTTTATCCATAACGCTCAACTTAATCGTGCCACCAACGGTGAACGCAGCATTGATAACTTGGTGTTTTATACACGCTTAGGTCAGCGCATCATCCACCTTCTGACGAGCTTTACGGCGGCAGGCCGACTCTATGAAGTGGACATGCGCTTGCGCCCTTCAGGTAACTCGGGCTTGCTGGTGACTAGCTTTGAATCCTTCAAAGACTATCAAGAGAAAGAAGCGTGGGTATGGGAACATCAGGCGTTATGCAGAGCGCGAGCCTTAGCCGGGGAAGCGCAGCTGATGGCGCAGTTTGAACATACTCGAGCAGACATCATCGGTCGTGAGCGCGATCGAGAAAGCTTGAAACAAGAAGTGCTTAAGATGCGTGAAAAAATGCGTGCGCACTTGGACACCAGTGGTATTGAAAAAGGCTTCGACCTGAAACAAGGAGCTGGCGGCATTATAGACATTGAGTTTATGGTGCAATACATGGTGTTGGCATGGTCACATCGCTACCCAGATCTAATGACCTACTCGGACAATATTCGTCAACTAGAGGCTGCCGAGGCACACGATTTACTCTCGACTGAAAACGTTGCGAAGATGAAAGAAGCGTATACCTTTTATCGAGCCGCCGCTCATCGTCAGACGTTACAAAAACAAGGCCGATTGGTGCCAGTGGACACTCTGGAAGAAAACCAAGCGGTGATCGCTCAATATTGGAAAGCGTTTGCCGAGCAAGCTTGTTAGCAAAAAATCCCCTCTGAAAGACTCAGAGGGGATATGGATAAACCTAAAAATCGCGAGGTTAAGGGGCCTCTTGAATAGGCTTAGAAAGCGACTTTGACTTTCGCCTGGTAGCGACGGCCATCTAGGATTTTACCGTAGGTATCGTAGTCAATTTCTTTATCAAGCAAGTTGTAAATGCCTGCGTAGAAAGTAACATCTTTCGTCGCTTTGTAAGTGAAGCCTGTATCAACCAGCGTATATTCTGGGTAGGCTGCCGCCATACTGGTGCGAGATAAACCTTCAGTGGTCTCACCAACATAATTCACTTCACCCCAAACATTCAGGGCCTCGGTCGCATCCCATGAAAGGTTGGTGTGAATACGGTGCTTTGGAATACGATTCAGCGGCTGTCCAGCGAAGTCGCCCGACTTCTGCTCTGAGTCAGTGAAAGTGTAACCAACATCCCAATCCAATGTAGCGGTTAGAGGCATTGCATAAGAGGCTTCTACACCTTGGGTAACAACTTTATCTACGTTGTAACGAGAGCTGATAAACGAGTAGCTTTCACCATCATAGGTACAGCTAGCATCACCTGCGCTGGTATCACAGTCACGGCTTTCTGTGATCTTATCTTTGAATTCCGTATAGAAAGCGGTCAATTCCGCTTTAGTACCCTGATGGTTAGTCCAAGCAATACCTACTTCATAGTTAATGCTTTTCTCTGCTTCCAAGTCAGAGTTGCCTAAAATAATGGCGCTACCACGACCTGTTGTTTGTGCCCAGCCGTCTGTTGCTTGACGAAGATCAGGCGAGCGGTAGCCTGCGCTGATACCACCTTTTAGGGTGATGTTATCGGTTGTTTGCCAAACACCGTAAACACGTGGCGTCACTGCACTGCCGTAGTTTTCGTCTTCGTTGTAACGCAGGCCTGCTGTTAGAGAGAAAGTATCTGTTAAGTAGAATTCGTCTTCAGCAAAGACTGCTGCTTGCCAACGCTCAAGCTCGTTTAAGCCGTTGTCAGCGTTGTTGCTGTCATCACTTAGTGTTTGGTTCTCAAATTGTCCACCTACGGTCAATGTATGTTGGTCAAAGAATAAGTGGCTCTGATGGTTCAAAACCAGTGACTCGTATTGCATATCACGGGCTTTGTTGTCGTTATTTTCATAGCTGATGTAGCTATTGTGTTGGCTGTTTTCTTTGTTTAAATCGCTACTGATAGAGAAGTGATCGCGTTGGTACTCAGCTTCGCTATCTGAGGTTGCACTTAAACCAGCCGTGCGATCTCGGTTCTGTGACTCTGTACCTGCTTCGAACTTTAAGGTTTGCTCGTCATTGACCTTCCAAGACAATTTGCTTGTTAGGTTTTGCATGCTTTGTTCAGCATAACCATTAGTGATGCTGTCTTCTTCGCGCTCATTAATTTGACCAAACACTTCTAATCCAAGCGTATTGCCCACCAGAGGGCCTGATGCGTAGAAATCTGTTTGCATGCTATTGCCAGATGCATTGTCTTCTTGAATAACGGTGCCAAGGCTCAATTGTCCGTGCCACTCAGGTTGCACATCTTTAGTGATAATGTTGATCACACCGCCTAGCGCATCTGAGCCATACAAAGAAGACATAGGGCCACGAATGACCTCGATACGCTCAATCGCTGATAGTGGTGGTATCCAACCTTGCTCAATACCAGGGCCGTCAGAGTTAGGGCGTGTTTCACGGCTCGTTTGACGTTTACCATCCACTAGAATCATGGTGTATTTACCACCAAGACCACGCATGGTGATGTCAGAGGTTGAGCCGCCACCAGAAACGTATACACCTGGAACCGCTGCGAGAGCGTCAGTTACATCGCGGTAGGCTTTTTTCTCAATCTCTGCTGCGCTGATAACAGTAATGGAAGCCGCAGCATCCTGTGTATTTTGCTCATAGCCAGAAGCGCTGACGACTAACTCATCAAGGTTGAACGTCTCGGCATGGGCAGAATGGGCCATGGCCACACTAACAGCCACCAAAGAAATCGAGAAACTACGCATGAGCTTTAATCCTTAAAACAAGTACAAAAAATGCAAAATTTAATAGTAATCTTTATCATTTGTATTCTGTATTATTTGTGTAAACTTGTCCTGCGATGAAGCGTTGCGTATTTTACAACGGCGGAATCATTCAAAAGAGGGCTATCGTGTACGATCTCAATGATTTAAAAAGTTTTGTATCTGTGGTTGAAACGGGAAACTTAAGTTTAAGTGCTAAAGAGTTAGGCGTTTCCAAGTCGACTCTCAGTCGGCGTATTTCTCATCTTGAAGAAGTTATGCGTCAACCTCTCATGCGTCGCCAAGCCAATAAGATGTTTGCCAACGATGCAGGGAAGGCTTTTTTGCCCTATGCCAAGTCCATTTTGGATACCGTTTTGCGTGCTCATCGGACGGTAGATGAGTTGAAAGAAACAGTAACAGGGCGGCTGACGGTCGGTTTGTTCTCTGGTTTGAGTCGATCTTGGGCGACGCGGGAGCTGTTTCAGTTTCTCGATGACTTTCCTGAAGTGCAAATAGATGTCTACACAGTGACGGATTTTCAAGATATCCGTGAGCAAACGGATGTTGCGCTGTACATGGGCGAGCTTCGTGGCGGAACATTCAAGTCGGAGCTGCTAGGAGAGCTCGGCTGCGGTGTTTATGCCCACAAACGCTATCTTGATCAACATGGCCCGATTGATGCTATTGAAGAGCTTGAAGAGCATGATTGGGTCAATTTACATAACTTCTTTGGTAATGATCAAATGTCTGCTCTCTTTCATCCAGAGCATGGCTATAGAGAAATTCGCATGCCGCGTTCGCGTCTGACATCGGATTTGATGGGATTTCATATGGACTCCATCCTCCATTGCAGAGGGATTGGCCTTTTACCTGAGGATATGGTCGCTAGAAGAGAGGAGTTCCACCCAGGTGAATTGATCCGAGTCCTTCCTGAGTGGCAGGCTCCAAAACTTCCCTTGTATCTTCTATACGCTTTCGGGCATTTGCCGAAAAGAAACCAGGTTTTGCTGAAGCGTTTGAAGAATGCGTACTCTAACTCAAAGTGAGTACGCACCTATTGTGACGTGGTTGCCCAGTTAACTAGAGGGCTAGCTCAGTCTGCTTATTGTCGGTTGGGGCGGCAGCTTCGCTGGCCCCTGAGTGATTTGCTCGACGGACATTTACCAGAATCGGTGCGCCTGTGTGCGGGTCTGCCAACAGGTCACAATGAACTCCGTACAAACTTTCCAAAATCTCTGGCGTGATGACCTGCTTAGGTGAGCCTTGGGCAACAATTTCCCCCCCTTTCATCGCGATCAAATGATCGGCATAACGAGCGGCCATCGCTAGATCATGAACGACCATGATGATGGTTTTGCCCGCTGCCGCAAGCTCCCTAATGAGGTCGAATACTTCTATTTGATGCCCTAAGTCTAAGGCGGAAGTGGGTTCGTCGAGAAGCAAAAGAGGTGTTTCTTGAGCAATGGACATGGCGATCCAAGCACGTTGGCGCTGTCCACCAGAAAGCGTATCCAGTAAGCGGTCCCCTAAAGATTCCAGATTTGCGGCTTGTAGGGCAAATTCGATGGCGGTTCGATCATCCATCCCCCACTGTTTGAACAGAGACTGATGGGGGTGACGACCAAAACGAATCAGCTCTCGTACCGTAATGCCATCAGGGGCTGACGTCTCTTGCGGTAACAGCGCTAACTTCTTCGCCACTTGCTTAGCCGGCATGGAATGAATGTCCTTTCCATTTAGCAGAATGTGCCCTGAGGACGGCAGATGAACACGTGATAAGCCGTTTAGCAGCGTTGATTTGCCGCAGCCATTGGGGCCGACGATGGCGGTGACTTTCCCTGCTGGAAACGTGACATCCAGCCCATCGATGATGATGTGGTCATCATGTTTAAGAGTGATCGATTGAGTGCCTAAAGGCGCTTGAGTGGATGAACTCATAGAGTGCTCCGTTTAGGTTTACGAATTAATATCCAAAGTAAGTAAGGCCCGCCAACCACTGCAGTGACCACTCCGACAGGAATTTCGATGGGGCTCAAAAGTGTTCGTCCCGCGAAATCTGCCAATACCATGACAATTGCCCCACAAAGGGCGCTAGATACCAGCGGTAAGCCTCGATGCTTAGCAAAGGTTCTTGCCATTTCGGGACCAACTAAAGCGACGAGCCCAACAGGGCCAGCTAGGGCGACGGCAAAGCCAGTTAGCACCACAGAAATCGCGACTGCAGAAAAACGCAGGCGGTTGGGCGTGCGACCAAGAGCGGTCATCACAGAATCGGAAAAGGCCATTAATTGGAAACGCTGACATAAAAAAATGCTCACGAACGTTCCCACTAAAGTGATCCAGCCCATCCGAGGAATCTGTTCTTCAGGACGTGCAGACAAGCTTCCCACTGTCCATGGATAAGCCTCGTTAGCTGTATCAATATGAACTTGTGAGAGCAGTAGTTGCGACACAGCAGCGGACACTGAGCCAATGGCCAAGCCTGCAACAATAAAGCGATAACCTCGGGTGCCACTACCACCACCAATAATAAACGCCAGCGCGGTCGCAGATGCCGCCCCAGTCAGAGCCATGGCAGATGGAGCAAGGCCAATACCGACACCAACTACTGATGCGACAGCAAACGCCATGGCCGCATTATCGATGCCGATGATCCCCGGTGTGGCTAATCGATTACGTGCCACCGTTTGCATCAAGCAACCGGCAATACTAAACGCAGCCCCCGTGTAAATACCGGCTAATAATCGATTAAGACGTAATTCATTGACCACGAATTGCGTCATGGTATCGCCTTGCCCAATCAGTGCTAGCACCACTTCTTTAGGTGATAAGCTTAAGGTGCCAACGCCCAAACTGAGAATGCCAATCAAGAGTAAGGCTATGCTTAACAGTATATTTCGTCGAATCGCCTGACGGTCTAGCAGAAGACTAATGTGCTTTGAACAAACCAACCAGTAACCTGACGGAGGCGTTAGTTGAGCAGATGAAGAGTGAGATAAGGACACAATACAACTCCTAAGCCAACGTCGGCAAACGTTTAGCTCGAACGATCAACATTAACACTGGTGCGCCTACCATGGCGGTTAATACGCCCAAAGGCATTTCCGCAGGTTGAGCAATCATACGTGTAAGAATATCCGCGCCGATAATCATCAGTGGTCCAATGGGTAAGCACATAATCATAGTACGGCGAATGTCTGGACCAACCAACGCTCGGGCTGCGAAGGGCACCACGAGGCCAACAAACATAATTGGACCCGCAATAGCCGTTGCTGAACCCGCAAACAGAGCCACCGCTAGCATCACTAAATAACGAATGGTGCGCGGGTTATGACCAAGACCTAAGGCTACTTTTTCGCCTAACGCCATGGAGGCCAGGGGCTTTGATACATACAGAGTAATAGCGGCTGCGATGGCAAAGTAAGGTAATACAGTGACTAGGTTGCTTAAATGGCGTCCTGCCACGCTACCTGTGACCCAAAAACGTATCTCATCAGCTGCTCGTTGGTCGTACATTAACAAAATGGAAGTCAGTGCGGTCAACAAAGAGGTGAGCGCGGCACCCGCTAAGACGAGTCGTACAGGGTCTTTAAATTGTCCCTGAAGACGTGCAGCCATCATCACGAAGAAGCACCCAGCGAGAGCGCCCAATTGCGCAACGCCCATGGCTAGTGTCGCTGCGCTAGCGCCGAGAATCAATGCTGCGGCCACGGCAAACGATGCCCCAGCACTGACTCCTAGCAAGCCTGGCTCTGCCAAAGGGTTACGAGCTACCGCCTGCATCAGAGCACCAGAAATGCCTAAGGCAATGCCAACCACCAAACCAACTAAGGTTCTGGGTAGGCGCAGCTCCATGATGACAAAGTGCGCTTCCTCATTACCTTGTCCCCAAAGGGTGGACCACGATTCCGCTATATCAACAGTTCCGGCTCCGATCAGTAAGGATAACAGGGCACAGCCGATGGTGAGGACGCTAACGAGACAAAAATAAACGACTAAAGGGCGCTGCGAGGGCGCCCTTTGCCAAAACGATGTTGCGAAGTGCATGACTACTGATTGTCCACCAGACGTTCGATGTCATCCAACACAACATGTGCCGCCAATGGGCCTGAAGTACTGCTCCACACTTGACCGTCTACCGTTGCAACGTGATCTTTTTGAACCACATTAAGTCGTGAGAAAGCAGGTGAATCTTTGGCAGCATCCAGAGCGGCTTTACCGTCTTTATTCAATGTCGCAAGGAACAACCAGTCGTGGTCAATGGCACTGATGTTTTCCAAACTTAGAATGCTTGAATGTGGGCGACCTGCTTTGATCAAACCACCATCCTCAGCTGTAAACCCTGTTTCGGCTAATAACGTACCTGCAAATAAGTTTTTTGACATGGCCATTGGGCCTTGTGGCATCCAGCGAGCCACGTATGCCGTACGCTGATCAGCTGGGATCGTTTGCTCTACTTTCTGTTTGATCGAAGCGGCACGTTCTTCAACGGCGGTAATGGCTTTGTTTACATCGGCTTCACGGCTCACCGCTTTACCGAATAGGCGAGCCTCAGCTTTCCAATTGAATGGCGTTGAGTAATCGCTGCCAATTGGCACAATGGTTGGCGCGATTTTGGAAAGCATATTGTATTGTTCTTGAGACAAAGATGGTGAAGCTAGAATCACATCGGGGCGTTCGCTGATCACCGCCTCAAGGTTAGTCTCACGCGCGGTTCCAACAATGTCGATATCAGGCTGACGTTCAGCAAGGTAACGCGATACCGTATCACTGCCACGGGTCGCGACCGAACCTACCACTTTGAAGTTGATGGCAGACATGACATCCAAAGCACCTTCGTGCAGTGTGACCACATTTTGCACATCGTCTTTTACAGTTACTTTGCCGTACTTGGTATCTAAAGTAACGTCAGCCAGCGCGACATTTGACATAACAAACATTGCAGAAGTGGTGCTTAGCAAAATGTTGCGAGTAAGTGACATGAGATCTCCTTAAGCTAACCTATATCTGTGTCACTAATGATAATGTTTCTTATTTTTCTTTCATATGCCAATTTTCAGAATTTACTCAGTATTTTATGTGATAGGGTGTTGCATAAAATGCAACGAACTTACTGGGAATTTTGAAACTTTTACTCAAGTATTTGAGGATAGGGTCGATAAGGTTTGTAATGGATTGTAAAGCGGTGTTGCCGCTTTCTGAATGACTGTACTAAAGTAGGGATACTTAACTAAGAGGTCTGACTATGAACAGTGTCACAAATGTCAGTACGGCGTATGCAATGGAAATGATGGGTGTTGCGATGGCAAAGACTCAGCAGGAAGAGCAAGGACGTCAGTCGTTGCAACTGCTTGAGAGTGCGGCATCGTCTACTCAACAGATCCAGTCGAGCGCACCTGCTTCAGGAAACCTTGGTCAAAACATCAATATCAAAGTATAACGGTATATAGATGTGACAAAGCCGCTAGTACATTCGTGCCAGCGGCTTTTTGCGTTTACGCGTCTGGTGCAAATCTGGGTGCTAATACGGTTTTGGCAGGTTCCCCTGGGATTTCTTTTGCTAAACGAGGCATTAGGTAACCAGGTAAGTACTTGGCTACTTGGCCCATTAAGCTTTGTGCTTCGGCAATGGAAATATCGAAATGAGCACCGCCTTCGATGGGGTCAAAGGTGAACATGTAATAGGGTAAAATCCCTGCATCAAACAGTTTTTCGCTGAGCTCCACTTGAGCTACGACGCTGTCATTTACACTTCGTAACAATACACCTTGATTTAGAACGGTTACGCCGTGAGCTTTTAGTTTGGCGACTTTTTCAGCAATGGTGGCATCGATTTCATTCGCATGATTGCTGTGCAGCACTAATACAATGTCTAAGCGACTGGCTTTCACCCAGCTTAATAGTTCTTCGTTAATGCGGCTTGGAATCACGATCGGCAGGCGAGAGTGAATACGCAGTCGCTTTAGTTGTGGCAGCGCATTTAGGCGCAAAATATGTTTGCTCAGTTGGCTGTCTTTGAGCATTAAGGGATCGCCACCGCTTAAGATCACTTCGTTCACTTGAGGATGTTGTTGAATGTATTCAATGATCGAGTCCCATTCCTTCTGCGCGAGTTGGTTGTCCCCGTAAGGAAAGTGTCGGCGGAAACAGTAACGGCAATTCACTGCGCAAGAGCCTGTGGTAATGACCAGCACTCGGCGCTCATATTTATGAACGATGGCTTTTTGGGGGTTATGCTCGCCTTCGGCAAGGGGGTCTTTGTTGTACCCAGAGACTGGGAGCATTTCAATGTCATCGGCTAACACTTGCTTTAACAGTGGGTCATCTGGGTTGCCGTATTCCATGCGCGCCACAAATGGTCGTGGTACCAACATCCGAAAAGAGGCCATCGCTTGCTCTGCTTGTGGAAGGCTTGTGCTGGATAGCCCCAACAATGGCATTAGCTCTGCGGGAGATTTTATTGCTTGTGCTAGCTCGGTGGACCAATGGGTCTCTGTGGCATTTTGAATTGGGATCACGTCAAATATCTGCAAAATTAAGTTAAATTGGGTTATTATGGCGGCCAATCTTTGGCCGATTGGCCTTCGCTCTTGTGAGTCTCGCTTAATTATTCCGCGATGGACTCCAATGAACATCCCGTTCGTTCAGAGCTTTTTATCTACATCATGATATTGTGAGGATTTATGGCGAGTTATTCTACCAGCGATTTGCGCAGCGGTAACAAAGTAATGGTTGATGGTGATCCTTGTGCCGTTCTAGACAACGAGCACGTGAAACCAGGTAAAGGTCAAGCGTTCAACCGTATCAAACTGCGTAACTTAAAGTCAGGTCGTGTTTGGGAGCGTACCTTCAAATCTGGTGAATCTCTAGAAGCAGCAGATGTAATGGATACGGATATGGAGTATCTATACACTGATGGCGAATTCTACCATTTCATGGCCACTGACGGTTCTTTCGAACAGCACGGTGCTGATGCAAACGCTGTAGGCGACGCGGTTAAATGGTTGAAAGAGCAAGAAACTTACGTGATCACGCTGTACAACGGCGCACCACTTGCGGTTACACCACCAAACTTCATTGAACTTGAAGTCACTGAAACAGATCCTGGTGTGAAAGGCGATACGGCAAACGGCGGTTCTAAGCCTGCAACACTTTCTACTGGCGCTATAGTACGCGTACCACTGTTCATCAACATCGGTGAAGTGCTACGTGTTGATACCCGTACTGGTGAGTACGTATCACGCGCAACAGGTAAATAATTACCTTTTTAAAAAAGCCCCCAGCCGCAAGGTGTGGGGGCTTTTTTTTGTAGGAAACTTGCGCTTAAAAAGTTGTTTTTGAAAGTTAAAGAAGATCATTATGTATTCAAAAGACGTTTGGCAGCCAACTGCAGAGATAAGCGCGTTGAAATTTCGCGCTGAAATGTTTCATAAAATCCGTGCGTTCTTTTACGAGCGTGATGTGTTGGAAGTGGATACTCCGTGTTTATCGCTTGGCAGCATCAGTGATCCGCATATTGAAGTGCTGACCAGTCAAACTCGAACGTTGGGTAAAGATGTGACTTATTACCTACAAACGTCTCCTGAATACGCCATGAAGCGCCTGCTAGCGGCGGGTGCACCGAGTATTTACCAATTGGGGAAAGTGTTTCGTGCGGAAGAAATTGGCCGTCGTCATGGCATCGAGTTCACCATGCTGGAATGGTATCGATTAGGCTTTGATCATTGGCAATTGATGGCGGAGATGGATGATTTGTTATCGACTCTAATGGGACAAACCATTGAATCTGAACGTTTAAGCTACGCAGAAGCCTTTGAGCGTCACGTCGGCTTGAACCCTTTTACGACAAGCCTTGAAGTGCTACAACAAGCCTGTAATCGGCATACGGAATACGGTTTGGATGAAACGGATCGAGACACGCTTTTAGAACTCCTCTTTGCTACTTTAGTTGAACCCAACATTGGCCAAGAAGTTCCGTGTTTTATATATGCCTATCCTGCGTCTCAAGCGGCGTTGGCTAAGCAACAGCCAGATGAAGAGGGCAATGCTACGGCGGCGCGTTTCGAGTGGTATTGGCGCGGTATGGAATTGGCAAACGGTTACTTTGAACTCACGGATGCGGTTGAGCAGCGGCAGCGAATGCGCTCTGAAATGGCAGAGCGTGCTGAGCATGGCCAAGTATGGCGACAAGCGGATGAGCGTTTGATCAGTGCGTTAGAGCAAGGCTTGCCAGAGTGTGCAGGCGTGGCGCTGGGTGTCGATCGTCTGCTAATGTTATTACAAAAAAAAGCGCATATTAATGCAGTGATGCCGTTTGCTGGGGCGCACGCGTAACGGGACTCATCCCCTATCTTTAAGAGATGGCTATGGTAAGTTTGTCTGCAAAATTTCGTAATATGAGTTGGCCAAAGCAATATTTGGAGAACCCAAAACGCTTTGCCTGGTTATATGCGGCGGTCTTTATCATTTGTCTGCTGACACTGTGGCGCGGTGGTGATGCCTTAAAGCAGCAACAGATCCAAGATCTTTCGATAGACACAACGGAACAACTGGTTCAGCTCACAAGTGTCATAGAAAGTGCCATTGCCAAGTATCAACATATGCCAACCTTGTTGGCGTCTAATGACCGAGTGCGTAAGGCATTGCGTGATGGTCTGCCATCCGATATCAATCAGCTAAACCGCGAGCTGGAACAAATCAACCGTATTACCGAAGCGTCTGACAGTTATATTATTGATGTAACTGGCAATACCATCGCAGCGTCCAACTATCGTTTAAGTACTTCGTTTGTCGGGGGCAACTTCTCGTTTCGGCCTTATTTTAAAGACGCCATCAAAGGCAAACCGGGACGTTATTACGCTTTAGGTACGACGTCCAATCGTCGCGGTTATTATTTTTCTTACCCTGTCTTTGAAGGTGACAGCGTTATTGGTGTGGCTGTTGTTAAAGTTGATTTAACCCAATTTGAAAAGCGCTTTAGCAATCAGGCCTATGACTTTTTGATGTTAGATCCTGACGGTGTTGTGTTCAGCTCTTCACGATCTGAATGGCTATACAAAGTCATGGGGCAGTTATCTTATGAGGAGTTGACTCGTATTGCCGAGTCACAGCGGTACTTTGATCAAGCCATCGAAACCCTGCCGATTGTTAGCAAAAAGGCGTTTGAGGGCGGTGGTGAGGTCATCGAAATGCTGGATGAAGTCCAAGACAACTTAGGCAATGAGCTCGTTGAGCGGCATCGCTATTTAGTCATGAATCGTCCGATCAAGCTGCTCAATTTTCAAGTCGCGGTATTTGTACCATTAAAGGCGATTGAAGAACAAATTGCTCTATGGCGCGCTATATTTGCTGGTGGCATTACCATCACCATGCTGGTGTTTGGTTTAGCCCATTTACGGTCACGCATGTTGCAAGAGCGATCCGATGCCATCGAAATGGCGCGCCACAATCAAGCCTATATTCGAGAAGTCATTCAGCATACCCAAGCGGGTCTGGTGACATTGGATGGCGCGTTTCGAATCGAAGCGTTAAACCCCGCGGTAGAAAAGCTTGTAGCGACGCCTTTGTCGGACTTGATTGGCCAACCCCTATCTGCGTTATTTCAAGTGGCCGAGAACGATCTGTTGCGCTGGACCAACGCCTTGCAATCGGATTTTGAGAATGCCAAAGACAGTTTAACCACTGTACAAGGTACGCTCTCAGTAAAAGGCGAGTCCCCAGGTATTGCGGTAGAGGCGACGATCTGTGAGTTACAACTCCCCCAGCGACGCAGTCACCTTGTGACGTTCCACGATATGACAGAACGTAAACGTTATGAGCAAGAAATTACCAGAGCTCGACATGCTTTGGAGTTACGAGTCAAAGAACGGACATCCGAGTTAGAGCAAGCTAACCAATTGTTGCGACATGAAATCGGCGAGCACAAAGCCACTCAACAAGAGCTGATCCAAACCGCTAAGCTGGCGGTACTTGGACAGATGAGTGCTGGACTGAATCACGAACTTAATCAGCCTCTAACCGCGATTCGCTCGTTCGCTGATAATGGCTTGAAGTTTCTTGAACGGGAGCGCTACGAACAGGCAAAAGGCAATCTGCAACAGATCAGTCAATTGGGACACCACATGGGCGATATCATTGCTCGTTTTAAAGTGTTTGCGCGCAAAGGTAATGTGATGCATACGCCAATTGATGTTCAGACCGCCATCAATGGAGCCTTAAAGATTATGCAGCCTCGCTTAAAAGAAGTCGGTATTGAAAGCCATGTGCCGAGCAATGTTCAAGTGGCTGTGTTGGCGGATATGGTCTTTTTAGAGCAGGTCTTGGTGAATTTATTGGCTAATGCGGTGGATGCCATTTTAGAAGCTTCTGGGCGAGAGAAACGGGTGTCCATTGAAGTGAATTGTGAGCAGGATGTGGTGCGCATTTATGTTAGGGATTCTGGTACAGGGTTATCCGAAGAGTCTTTAGATCGTTTATTCGAACCATTCTATACGTCGAAAGAGAGTGGTTTAGGGCTAGGGTTAGGGTTGTCCATTTCCCAGCGTATCATGGACTCTATGAATGGTAGTTTATCAGCGCGAAATCACCCTGAAGGAGGGGCTGAGTTTTGTGTTACCCTTAACACCTTCCAACCCGATTAGTGCTAAGGAATAACCGCAATGTCAGAGTTAGATCGCGTGATTGTCATCGATGATGAGCAATCGGTTCGTATGGCGATTTCTCAAACGCTTGAGCTAGAAGATTTCGATGTGATGGCATTTGCGAGTGCGCAAGGTGTTGCGGATGAAATAGCGATCGACTGGCCCGGTGTGATTGTGAGTGATATCAATTTGCCCGGCATGAGTGGCTTGGAGCTATTCGAACAGGTCAAGAAAATCGACCCTGAAATCCCCTTTATTCTTATAACAGGCCATGGGGACATCAGTATGGCAGTGACCGCCATTCGCGATGGTGCTTATGACTTTATTGAGAAGCCCTTCTCAAACGATGACTTCATTGAAGTGGTGCGACGTGCCAGTGAGAAACGTCGTTTGACTCTAGAAAACCGTAATCTGCGTTTAGAACTTGCTGCGCAAAATGCACCAGGACCGCGAATTATTGGTAACACGCCAGGAATCCATCGATTACGTCAAGCGCTTCTGCATGTAGCGGATACGGGGGCGGATATCCTAGTTCAAGGGGAAACCGGTACTGGTAAAGAAATGGTGGCGCGTTTTATTCATGAACACAGCTCGCGACGTGGTAAGCCTTTTGTGGCCATCAACTGTGGTGCGGTGCCTGATTCTATTATGGAGTCTGAGCTATTTGGCCATGAAAAGGGCGCGTTTACCGATGCGAAAACCCAACGTATCGGTAAGATCGAGCACTCGAATGGGGGCACATTGTTTCTGGATGAAATAGAAAGTATGCCCATGTCGATGCAGATTCGACTCTTGCGGGTGCTGGAGGAACGTAAGGTTGAGCGCTTAGGTTCTAACAAAGGCGTTGATCTTGATTTGCGTATTTTAGCGGCGACTAAAGTTGACTTAAAAGATCTCAGCGAAACGGGTACATTTCGAGAAGATTTGTATTACCGCCTTAATGTTGTGCGTGTCGATATCCCGCCTTTACGAGATCGGAAAGACGATATTCCTCTGTTATGGCAGCACTTTTGTCTGGTGGCGACTGCCCAGTACAAGCGTGAGTCTGAGGAGCTTTCGGCGGAGCGTATGCATAGCTTAATGAGCTATGATTGGCCGGGTAATGTACGAGAGCTACGCAACCTTGCAGAGCGCTATGTTCTAATGGGTGAAGCGGGTTCCTTTGAATTCGATCAGATCATTACTAATGAAACCAACCCTGGTTTTATGACCTTGCCAGAACAGATGGAGCGCTTTGAGAAGACCTTATTAGAGCAAGAGTTAAAGCGTCAAAAGGGCTCGATCAAGAACACCATGGACGCTCTTGGGCTGCCGCGTAAAACCCTGTACGACAAAATGCGCAAGTACGATTTGGATAAGGACCTTTATAAGTCGTAATTGATTTTTTGCGTAATACCATTCAAATCGCTTTCTTAGCGCTCTGTTATTCTGTGGACGTGATAGCATCTCACGCTTCGTGATGGGAGATGTTTGAGTGACCGAGTTATTTCTAAATGGGCTATCGCCTTTTGTCTTTTGGTTGTTGATACTGACGGCTGGTTTTACATCATTGTTTACCGCAAGTTTTGGTGCGGGTGGTGGCGTGATGCTGCTGGGAGTGATGGCGCAAGTGCTCCCGCCTCAACTGATTATCCCGCTTCATGGGGTGGCACAACTCGGTTCTAATGCGGGTCGTGCCGCAATGAGTTGGCGACACATTGATTGGCGCTTGATCGGTTTATTTTTACCCGGTGCCATAGTGGGCGCTTTGCTTGGGCAGTTAGTACTAGAAGCATTAGATCCCTCTGTCATGTACTTATCCATTGCGTTGTTTATCCTGTTCTTATGCTGGGGGCCTAAGCTCCCCAGGCTGGTCTTAGGTAAGTTCGGAACGCTAATGGCGGGTGCGATGACTACCTTTCTGACGCTGTTTGTTGGCGCTACAGGCCCCTTGGTGGCCGCGTTTATCAAACAAGTGTTCGTCGACCGCTTCCGCACCGTTGCTACCTTTGCGACGGCCATGTCGCTTCAGCATGTATTAAAAATCGCTGTATTTGAACAAGCGGGCTTTCCTATTGGCTCATGGATGCCATTGCTACTGTGCATGGTGGTCAGTGGGGCGATTGGTACATGGTTTGGCTTAAAAGTACTCAAACGGGTGTCGGATAAGCACTTTAGTCGTATTTTTAATGTTATTTTGACGATTTTAGCTGTACGTTTGATTATTCAAGCTTTTCAGTCTTGGTAGACCATTGATCCAATAAAATTTGGATAAATAAGTCTGCTGAAGGCGAAACTGGAGTAGAGGTACGGCGGATTAAGCCAATGGAACGATCTATTTGCTCGCCAGCCAGAGGTCGATATGTTAACGCACTGTTGGTGCCCAGAGGCATGGATAGGCGTGGGACGATTGATAGTCCAAGTCCTGTCTCAACCAGCCCTAATGAAGTCGATAAGTGCTGAACTTCGTAAAAGCTATTGAGATTTACTTGATCTCTAGCGATAGATTTATCCAGTAACAAACGGTTACCACTGGTTCGACTTACGCTGATTAATTTATACTTTTCTAAGTCTTTCCAAGTGATTTCTGCTAATGCAGCTAAAGGGTGATCTTGACGCATACATACGACAAAAGGATCGTCGATTAGGGGAGTAAAGCTTACTTCTGAATGCTGTGCGATTGCCATATTTATGCCAAAATCAGCGTCTCCCTGAATGACTGATTCCAGTCCCTGATTTGCGCTTTCATCTAGAATCCTAATCCGAATACCTGGGTACTTATCGTTGAAGGCCTTTATGACCGAGGGCAAAAAGTAAAAGGCGGCAGTAGGTATGCAGGCAATCGTAATGGAGCCTTTCTGTTGGCTAGCCATATCTTTGATGCCCAAAACGGACAATTCAAACTCTTCTAACATACGTCGAGCTTTAGGCAGGAATTCTCGACCGACACTGGTCAATTTTGTCTTTCTTGTAGTTCTCTCAAAAAGGTTTGCACCTAAGGCGAGCTCTAGTTTTTGCATACGTCGGCTAAGTGCTGGCTGGGATAAAAATGTTGCTTCGGCGGCTTCATGAAAGTTCCCTGTTTCGGCGATTTTGATGAAGATAACCAAGTCTTTAAATTCAATTTGATGCATGAGAAGGTAGACTCTTATTAATGCGTTTCTTGCATTGATTATGCTCTATATTTGCATTTGATGCATCTTATGCGACGTGTAATTCTTAGCGTCACAAGAATAATTGCTGGAATTTCTGTGATGGCTGAACAAACAATCCCTTGTATGTTGATGCGAGGCGGCACCTCAAAAGGTCCATATCTTCGTTTGACAGATATGCCTGATGACCGTGATCAATTGGCTGAATTGTTGATGAAAATTATGGGCGCTGGCCATGAGCTTCAAATTGATGGTTTAGGTGGTGGTAACAGTTTAACAAGTAAAGTTGCATTGGTTGGCCCTTCCCGAAGCCAAGACGCAGATGTTGAATACCTGTTTGCCCAGGTTGGTACCACTAAAAAGAGCGTCGATTTCTCGCCTAATTGCGGCAACATGCTGGCAGGTGTGGCTCCTTTTGCCATTGAGTCGGGGCTTGTCTATGCCCAAGATGGTAAAACAACAGTCAGAATTAAAAACCTAAATACAAATAAAGTTATTCACTCAACAGTACATACGCCGGGTAAGCGAGTTCAGTACCAAGGCGATGTCACCATCAGCGGCACAAACTCAGCGGGTTCTCCAATTGAACTAACCTTCCTAGATGTGGCTGGCGCAAAGACTGGTAAACTCTTTCCTACGGGTAATGTAAAAGATGTGATCGATGGCGTCTCCGTAACGTGTATTGATGCGGCAACCCCTGTAATGATTATTCATGCGGATAGTCTTGGTAAAACAGGCCATGAAACCCCAAGTGAACTAGACGCTGATGAAATTTTTATGCAGCGTCTAGAGGAACTACGTCGCAAGGCAGGTTTGTTAATGGGAATGGGAGATGTATCCAATATGGTCATCCCAAAACCCATTTTAGTATCCGTACCTAAAGAAGAAGGCATTATTTGTGCCCGCTACTTTGTTCCTGATCGCTGCCATAAAGCCTTAGCCGTGACGGGCAGTATCGCAATTGTTAACGCTTTGTGTATTCAGGGAACTGTAGCTCAAGAAGTGGTCAATTGTGCATTAGGAACTAGCGAATTTAAATTAGAGCATCCTACAGGGTACATAGATTTAACAGCGAACTGGCTGGATGGGCAAGTTCAATCTGTTTCATTGGTTCGCACAGCGAAGCCAATATTTTCCGGTCTAGTCTATATCAATTAGGCTAATTCAATATAAAAATAAAAGGTATTCAATTATGAAAAAGCTAAAACACTTTGCACTGAGTGCTATTGCTGCGCTTACTGTTACAACAGCGGTTGCGGATAATGCTGTACCGGACACTGTTGATTTTACTATCCCATTTGGAGTTGGTGGCGGTACCGACGTTTGGGCCCGTTTTATGGCGCCGAACTTGACTGCTCATATTGATGGTAATCCAACGATCGTCATCAAAAACCAACCTGGTGGTGGCTCAATCACAGGTACAAACTTGTTTTACAAGCGTGCCAAAGATGACGGCTCTAATATTATCGGAACGTCAGCGTCCACATTGTTCCCTTACATGTTAGGGGACAAGCGTGTTCGCTTTAAATTAGATGAGTGGACGCCTATTCTAGCGAGCCCAACTGGCGGTGTGGTCTATGTTCAGCCAGATCTAGGCATTGAGAGTAGTGCAGAAGTTTCAGAATTATTGGATCAAGAGCTAAAATTTGCTTCACAGGGACCTACTCAACTTGAGTTGCCAATTCTCATTGCTCTGGATCTTCTTGGTGCAGATGTTAAGCCTGTTTTTGGTATGAAAAGCCGTGGCGCTGGACGCCTAGCGTTTGAACGCGGTGAAGCAACCATTGATTTTCAAACCTCTTCTGCTTATATGCGCTCAGTTCAGAGCCTAGTGGATGCAGACAAGGCTGTACCTATGTTTTCAGTGGGTGTGATGAACGCTGAAGGCAATATTGTGCGTGACCCTGCATTTCCAGATATCCCAACTTTCGAAGAAGCGTATGAAACGGTTCATGGTAAAAAGCCAAGTGGTATGCAGTACGATGTGTATCGTAAATTCTTAGCAGCAGGCTTTGCTTTCCAAAAGGTGATTTTTGTACCTTCTGATGCGCCAAGTGATGTAATTGCTTCATACAACGATGCTGTTCGAAAAATGATTGCTGATGAAAACTTCCAAAAAGAAGCGGCAGTTCAGATTGGGCCATACCAAAACGCTGTTGGTTTAGATATCGCTCAATACCTAAGTGAGGCCGTGAATATTTCTCCAGAAATGTACACTTGGATCAAAGATTGGTTGAAATCAGAATTCAACTATAAGCTGTAATTTGGTCAGTCGTTAGTATTTGTTGGAGTTATTATGTCTGTATTACTCAGTGCTCTAGATCAGGTGATGTCAGTCATGCATCTTTCTTACCTGATGCTTGGTGTAGTCATTGGCCTTGTGGTGGGAATTATTCCAGGACTAGGCGGTATTGCAGGGATGTCTTTACTGCTGCCGTTCATCTACGGTATGGACCCATCTGTTGGTTTAGGGATGCTGATGGGACTCGTGGCTGTTGTGCCGACCGGCGACACATTTACGTCTGTATTAATGGGTATTCCGGGATCGAGTTCTTCTCAGGCGACGGTAATGGATGGTTTTCCATTAGCAAAAAAAGGACAGGCAGCGCGCGCGCTGTCTGCCGCTTTTTTGTCTTCTATGATCGGTGGTGTCGTTGGAGCCATCATCTTAAGTCTGTTTATTTTAGTGGCACGACCAGTCGTGTTGGCGTTCTCTTCTGCTGAGCTTTTTATGCTTACCTTGTTGGGCTTAAGTGTAGTGGCTTCGCTTTCTGGAGGGAGTGTATTTAAAGGTTTAGCAGCATGTGGTATGGGGCTTTTAGTCGGTACCATCGGTGGTGCACCTGCAACAGGAGATTTTCGTTT
Source organism: Marinomonas sp. AWM4_232 (assembly GCF_056158325.1). Lineage (NCBI taxonomy): Bacteria > Pseudomonadati > Pseudomonadota > Gammaproteobacteria > Oceanospirillales > Oceanospirillaceae > Marinomonas > Marinomonas sp. AWM4_232. The sequence goes on from NZ_JBSWTA010000001.1 coordinate 2,376,336, forward strand.
CACATTTGATGTAGATTACCTTTACGATGGTATTCCGCTGATTATTGTGGGCTTGGGGATTTTTGCTTTACCTGAAATTATTTCCTTATTGATCAGAAATAAAGCCATTGCCTCGGAAGGTAACCAGCTAGGGCATGGTTTAGGTCAAGGGTTAAAAGATGTGCTTAAGAACCTGCCATTAGTTGGGCGTTCTTCTGTTTTTGGTAGTCTTGTCGGCGCAATTCCTGGTTTAGGTGGTTCTGTGGTCGATTGGATGACTTACAGTTTTGCCATGGGTGCGAGTAAAGATAAAAGTCAGTTTGGTAAAGGTGAAATCAAAGGCGTCATTGCTCCAGAGTCCGCAAATAATGCGTGTTCGTGCGGCAGTATGGTGCCAACTATTTTGTTCGGTGTTCCTGGGTCTGGCGCAGCAGCGGTCTTTTTAGGTGGCATGCTGTTACTTGGGATCCAGCCTGGCGTTACCATGGTGACGACACACCTTGATCTGACTTACACCATTATTTGGTCTCTTGCGCTAGCAAATATTCTAGGCGCAGCGTTATGTATTTTCTTAACTCGTCCTATATCTTTGCTAACGTACATTAAGTTTTCGGTTTTAGCGCCGGTTATCCTTACGCTGATTCTGTTTGCTGCGTATCAAGCGACGAGAAGTTTGGGGGACTTTGTTGCACTTGGTGGTATTGCACTGATTGGTGTGATGATGAAAAGTGCGAACTGGCCGCGACCTGCTTTCTTGATTGGTTTCGTATTGTCTGCTGGTGCGGAGAACTATTTCTTCCAAAGCATTCAGTTTTACGGTGATAGCTGGTTTACACGTCCAGGTGTACTTATTATCGCTGCTTTAATTGCATGTGGTTTATTGTTGCCGCCACTTTTCCGTAAGTGGGTTGCTAAGAAGCGTCAGTCAGATAAGAATTTAGAGGAAGCTCCTTCGACTAATTTTTCTGCAGACATTTGGATTGCAGGTTTCTTCTTAGTCGTTGCTGTCGTATTTGGCTATAAGGTTTTTGATGAGCAGTTGCTGACAAAAGCGTTCCCACTGATTGCAATTACGATTCTTGGGGCCTCTTCTGTCATGGTGATTGCTCAGCATATCAAAAATCGTGGTTTAGTTGAGACGTCTGAAATACGCCAAGGCATCATCTATGTTTTAGGCTTTTTCATCATGTCTTTCTTGTATTTTGAAGTAGGCTTCCTCGTAACGACATTCTTATTCACTTTGCTGTTCATATACTTCTTTGCTAAGGGAGGCATATTGAAATCGTCTGCTATTGCATTTGGTTTATTGGTGTTCCTATTGGTGATGGGAAGAGTGATGAGTGTGGACTATCCAGAAGGCTTGCTTGATGGTTATGTATTAACGATTGCTAACATGATTTAACAAGTCTTTTTCTACCCCCAGACTTGTCAGTAGCCAGCCCTCTCGGGCTGGCTTTTTTTTTGACTAGAAGTGGTATTCTGCTGATCCCCAATAGGTTCTGCTTGCATCAACAAAGCCATATTCGTCAAAGCTGAACGTTTCATCTGTGGCGTTATCTATACCTGCTTGCAGGATAAAGTGCTCAGATAGATGGTATTGTAAGCCAAGATCAATCATTGAATAGGAAGGTGCTTGCGTTTCCGTGTTGGAAGATAAGCCAGTGTCTTGAGATTCTTTCCCGCGAAATTCATAAGTCACCCAACTTTTAAGTTGATCATTTACTTGCCAATCAAAGGAGGCGGCAAATAAGTGAAGGGGCATTTGTGTCAAAGGTTTCCCTTTATTATCCCCAGATAACTGCTCAGATTTGGTATAGGTGTATGTTAAACGCGCTTCTAACGTGTTCGTTAGTCGATTTTTGGCGCTGAGTTCGAAGCCCTGAGTCTTGGCTTTATCAACATTGGTGTAGTAACGAGCATCCTCATCTGAACATAAGCTACTTGGGCAGTCCGTGGTGATGATTTTATCATCGAAGCGGTTGTCAAAGAGTGTCGCAGTTGCTGTGAAATCGGAGACTTGGTATGTAACACCTATTTCTTTACTTAAAGAAGTCTCGGCCTGTAATTCACTATTGCCGTAAATATCACCACCGCGACTTTCTTGTCCCCATTCAGACGTCATTTGACGAAGCTCCGGCGCTCGGTAACCGGTTGCAATGCCTGCTTTAATGACCCATTGAGGATCGAGATACCAGTTAGTAAAGACACGAGGGCTGACTTGGGCATCATAATGCTCATTTTTATCCAAGCGCGCACCCGTTGTAAGCGTTACGCTATCTGCAAGGAACCACTCATCCTCTGCATACACCGAGTATTGATCATTGCTGAGAGAGTTCAGGTCTGAGGCGTCATTCGTATCATTATCTATCAGTGATGCATGACTTGCACCTACTCCTAATGTGGTAATGTGTTCATCACTTGGTAGTACCCAGCGGCTATCAAAAACGGTGTTAGTGATCTCGATATCGCGCCCATTATTTCGCGTTGTTTCGTGCTGCAGGTAGGTCGTGTCTTCCACTTCTTCCCATTGGCCATGGTGAGTGATTGAGAATGACGTTTTATCATTATCGGTTTCACTGTCGCTTCGAGCACTGCCAGCAGCAGAGTGGCCAATACGAGTGGTACGAGTTTGCTCACTATGCATCATCGCTAACTCAAAATCGTGATCGTTATTAAGCAAATAGTTTACCTTGGCATGGTAATTTTGCAGTGCTTTCTCTGGTGTGCCGCGAGCAACGTCGTCCTCATCTTGTTCGAGGTAGCGTGCTCCAAAAGTTAAATTTAGCTTATCTTGAATAACAGGACCTGAAAGGTAGAGCTCGCCTTGTCGCGCCTTACCATATTGACTGTCTTCAGGGATGCTCACTTGAGTACGTAGGCTGCCGTGCCAGTTGTCGTTGACCTTTTTGGTAATAATATTCACCACGCCACCCATCGCATTTGATCCATACAGGGTTGACATCGGCCCACGAATCACTTCGATTTGCTCAATGGACTGTAGAGGGGGAAGCCATTCTTGGTCCAATCCGCCACCGCCATTTGGCTGAGATTCTCGTGAGGATTGGGGACGTCCATCGACTAATAACAAAGTATACTTACTTGGCATACCGCGTATGCTGATGTCTTTGCCTGATGCGCCTCCTGTGGCGAAGACACCAGGTACATGGGCCAGAACATCAACAACGTCTTTATAAGCGCCTTGGGAGATTTGTTGGGCATCAATTACGGTGATACTGGCAGGGGCGTCGACTGTTGTCTGATCATAGCCTGAGGCTGACACCACCATTTCCTCCATAGCGATAGTTTCTGCATGGGCAACTCCTGTTAGGCTTGTTAAAGCTAATGATATTGCAATAGAAAGAGCACTTTTTTGCTGAGTCATGTTTACACCAATAAATAGATTATGAGTTATCTTTTAGACGTTGTTGGTAACGTTCGACTTTGATTGCCTGCGCCATTGAGCAGTCTCGTAGTAGCTCAAAGGCAGACAATGCGTTGTCATCAACAAATGGATGCTTAGCACCTAATTTACGTTCAGTAAGCGCCTTAATGCGTTCAATGCTGTTATCACGAGTTGGATGGTTGGATAAGAATACATCGACCCCTTTTTCTTCCCCGAGAGCTCGTAATCGTTCAGCTGAGTTGGCATAAAGTTTGATTCTCTCAACCTGAGGACCAAAGTTTAAGCCAGTTCCTCCCCATAACGCGCCATAATGTGTGTCGTCGCCATCTCGCAGAGGCATGATCATAGATAAAGTACCAAGGGTATGACCTGGGGTGACGTAGAGCTCGAGAGTGGTATCACCGAGTGTAATATGATCGCCATCATTGACAGTGACATCGCGATTTGGCGCTTTACCCCATTTCGGGTTGTTGATTTCTTGGACAGGCTTTTCCAGCTCACTCCAATCACGATCACTCATGACGACTTTCGGTGCAAATTTGGACACTAAGTATTCTTGCCCACCATAGTGGTCTCCATGGGCGTGGGTAATGACTAGGTAACGTATGTTTTCAGGATCTAGGCCAAGCTCGTGCATCCCCTTAACGATGATGTTTTCCGCCTGGTTATTGGAGTTCATAGCATCGATAAGAATGAGTCCTTCGGAGGTCTCAAGGATCCAGCTAGCAACACTGCGATTGCCGACAAAATATAAATTATCAAACACTTGCGTCGGTTTTACGTAGGAGCGAGCGGCACGGTCGGCACGCTCCTCATCTGTTAGGGTACGTTTTGAGCTGCTCTTCGAGCGAGAACCTGCTTTTTTCAAGGGTTGTTCTAAGGAACATAGAGAAGCCAACCCAGGATAGTTTATACCTGCTTTTAGCCCAGACTCAGCTAATGCTTCAGGTGTTATACTTGGCTCTTGTGCTGAATTAGCAAAAGCAGTTATGCAGCTAGATGCTAGGGTCGCTGCAAGTATTAGCTTACGTGGTATTTTGTGAGGGAAAGTGCTCATTAAATCTCCATGTTAGTAAGATTGGTTATTATTTCAATTCTCACATAAGCTTGGTTGAGAATGTAGGAACGATGCGTTCCTAATGCTTCATCGGAACAATAAAGGCGTGGCATATGTACGATATGAATGATTTAGTGAGTTTCGTAAAGTTAGTAGAATGCGGCTATCTTACGGAAGCGGCTAGGGCCTTGGGCGTTTCTAAATCCACGCTAAGCCGCCGCATTACGCATCTAGAAGAAACCGTAGGGCAGCCTCTGTTATTGCGTCAGTCGAATAAAATGCACGTTAATGAGGCGGGGACTACGTTTTATCCGCATGCTAAAGCGATTTTAGAGGCTGCTCAAAAGGCTCAAGAACAAGTGGACCACTTAAAGGATGTAGTATCTGGAGAGCTGCATGTGGGGATTTTCTCTGGCCTCATTCGCTCTTGGTTCCCAAAGGAATTATTGGCGTTCTCTGAGCAATATCCTGATGTACAAATCAACTTAAAGTCAGTAAGACAATTCGAAGAAGCAAAAGAGTGTGATGTCACGATTTGGCTTGGTGCGACTCACGCGAATCATTTAAAAGAAGAAATGATAGGCCGCTTAACTTGTAGTCTTTATGCCTCAAAACAGTATTTGTCTAGGTACTCATTACCTATCAGTATTGATGAGTTAGAGAGTTTAGACTGGGTTAATATGCATCACTTTTACCAGCCTCAGGGAGATATAGCACTGGCTCACGCTGGTGATGGCACTCGGGTTATTAATATTGCTAAGTCGAAAATATGGACTGATCAGATTACCATGCAATTAGAAAGCATAGTTCGAGGTGAAGGTGTTGGGATCTTGCCAGACTATATGGTTAATATGCGAGAGAAGCATCACCCGGGAGACTTATCAAAAGTCCTTCCTGAATGGTTGCTTCCACCTTTGCCTATTTATTTATTATACCCATATGGTAGTCAGCCTAAGCGTGCATTGACGTTTTTGAGTCATTTTCGTAAGGCAACCCAAAAAATCTTATCTTAATTAAATTCTATAAATAAGCGCTCCTAGAGACGCTTATAACATTACAGGGACTCGTCAGGGAAAACTGCTGGTGCAATGATAATGAGAGGAGTAGTTGGCTCCATAAACTGATCATCAATCATAGCAGGATTTAACTGCGATGAGGAAATTGAACCTGTTGATACCAACTCTATTTTGGGGGGGCTCGCTTGCTGTTCTGAGTCCTTAGCCGTGTGTTTGATAGCACTTAATCAGCCTACATTGAGGGATTAGAAATGTTGGATGCTTCCATTCTTAGCGTGTTATTGATTGTGTTTGTGGGCCAAGCAAGTCCGGGGCCTGCTACTTTGTCTATCGCTGCGACAGCTATGGGGCAAAGTCGTGGTCATGGGGTGGCTTTGGCCTTTGGGATCTTAACGGGCTCGCTAATTTGGTCTGGGTCAGCAGCATTGGGGCTGGCAGCTTTGATGATGCATTTTGAGTGGGCGGTGGCGTTACTCAAATATGTCGGAGGGGCCTATTTAATTTGGTTAGGTTATCGCTCGTGGATGTCCTCACGGAGCGTGGCTCCGAAGGACGTTGCTGTTGAGCCTGTCCATGGAACGTCTTATCAACGTAGCTATTGGAAAGGTTTTGCTATCCACATAACCAATCCTAAGGCGATCATGATGTTTGCTTCTTTGTATAGTTTTGGCCTACCTGCGGGGGCAACTTCTCAAACCGTCTGGCTTATTTTTGTATTGGTGGCCATGCAAAGTGCTTTAGTGAACATAGGCTATGCGTTTTTGTTTTCCACGCCGTCCATGCGAAAAGGCTATATCAAGTTGAAACGTCTCTTAGATCAATTGGTTGCGGTGTTTTTTGGTGTTGCAGGCGGTAAGATGTTGTTGACTTCCAGTGGGCAAAATTAGCCATAAAAAAAAGCGCCCCGAGAGGCGCTTAAAACATGACAGCACGCTGCCATAAAAGGATTACTGAACGATTTCAGGGCCCATGATTGCGTAAGGCAATGCGGTAGAAAGCGCTGGGATGTAAGTTACCAAGATCAAGAATACGAACAATACCGCTACGAATGGCATAGCTGCTTTTACCACGCGTGCCAAGCTCATACCGGTAATCCCGGAGGTTACGAATAGGTTTAGACCGATCGGCGGTGTGATCATACCAATCTCCATGTTCACAACCATGATGATACCTAGGTGGATTGGGTCAACGCCCAGTTCCATTGCAATTGGGAATACAACAGGCGCTACGATAACCAGTAGACCAGATGGCTCCATGAACTGACCACCAATCAATAGCAGGATGTTAACTGCGATTAGGAATGTGAACCAGTTGAAACCAACGCCAAGCATCCACTCAGTGATCGCTTGAGGAATACGCTCTGCTGATAAGGTGTGTGCGAACAACAACGCGTTTGCGATGATGAACATTAGCATGATGGTTGTTTTAGTGCCTTCAAGCATTGTCTTACGAGTTTCATCACCGAACAATGCAGGGAAGAAGCCACGTGCCATCAACGAGAAGTTACGCCCCCAAATTGGCATACCTTGAGCGATACAGCTTACAAGACCATCTTCAAGCTTCGCGCCACGCTTAGACACGTAGAACAGAGCTAGAACAATCGATAGCACTAGACCGATTAGCGCTCGAGTACCTGCAGTCATTGTTTCGCTGTCAGACAATGCGAAGAATGACATGATTTCCCATACTAGGAAGAATGATACGCCGTACACGGTACCGTTGAAGCCAACTCGTGCCGCTGCTGAATCGCTTTCGTTTGTCCAAGTTTGGCCTTTAAGTGGGCCCATATCACGGTAAACAAATAGTGCGATAAAGATCGAATAAACTGCAGCAACTACCGCAGCTTCGGTCGGTGTAAACGCACCACCGTAAATACCACCCATGATGATTACTATTAGGAACAGACCCCAACCAGCGTCCTTACCACCACGAACTAGGTTTCCAAAACCTTTCCATTCTTCCGCGGGTAGGTTTTTAATACGTGCTACGACGTAGATCGCTAGCATCAACATACCACCAGCCATCAAGCCAGGGATAACACCAGCAAGGAACATACGACCAACAGATACGTCCGTTGCTGCAGCGTAAACCACCATTACGATGGATGGTGGGATCAAGATACCCAATGTACCCGCGTTGGCAATGATGCCTGATGCGAACTCTTTTGAGTAACCCACTTGGCGCATACCTGCGATGGCAATAGTACCGATGGCAACTACGGTTGCTGGAGATGAACCAGACAATGCCGCGAACATCATACATGCCAAAACAGAGGCCATTGCTAGACCACCACGGAAGTGACCTACGGATGCGATAGCAAAGTTAATCAAACGTTTTGCCACACCACCGGTCGACATAAATGACGACGCCAAGATAAAGAATGGAATCGCAAGTAGAGTGTAGTGCTGCCCTGCACCAAATAACGAGATGGCTACCGATGACAATGAGTCATGGGAGAAAAATGTAATAAATAGAATGGACGATAAGCCCAAAGAAATACCAACAGGCAGCCCGATAAAGAGCAGCGTTAGTACCATACCAAATAAAATTAAAGCTTCCACGATATGCTCCTAACCGACTAGTCTTTTAATGCGCCTTTGTTCTCTTCAACAAGCTCTTGCGCTTCGTGACCACTGATCAACATGTCGCGTTTACCTGTTGCAATCGCCCAGAAGGCTTGCAGAGAACGGTACGAAAGTAATGCCAAACTGATTGGCAGAATCACTAGAACTAACCAGCGGTGTACACGAGGTTTCAGGTCAAACATTTCAACCATGAAAGTAGGGTAACGTAGCTCTTCTTGGCCTAGACCAATACGCCACATTTTGTACCAGTACTCAATTGCACCACCACGTACATCAACACCCAACATAGCGACCCAAGTAGAATCTAGAAGGATTAAGCCGTAAAGCATTGCTCCCGCTGCGCCGATTAAAGAAAGTACTTTACAGGTGCCTTTTGGCACGGCGTTTAAAAGAATGTCCACCCCAAGGTGAGAGCCTGTTTTGATGCCGTAGCTCATGCCTAGGAGAATCAACCACGAGAACATGACCGTATTGAATTCAAGCGCTGCTACCCATCCTGTATTGAAGGCGTAGCGAGCAATCACCTGGCCGAATGAAACAACCATGATTGAAGAAATAACTAAAACCAGTAGGTTTTCTTCAAATCGTTCCATGAATTTTGGAAAACGTTTTTCCAGCACCCAGAGCGCTAGAATAAATATTAATAAGTATAAATGAGGCCAGTATGCCATGGGGTACTCCTAAACATCGAAATGCAGCGTAAAAAGGCCTTTCACACCAGTGCTCACGGGTGTGTTAACGCTTTAGTGAAAGGCTCGAAAGTGCTAGCTCCTGAACGGAGCTAGCACTGCTGCTCGGTAGTGCTTGGCTTATGCGCCAGCTGCAGCGTCGATTAGATCTTTACCGATATCGCTTTCAAACTGTTTCCAAACAGGTTTCATTGTTTCAACCCATTCAGTACGTTGTTCTGGCGTTAAGGTATTGATCGTACCGCCTGCTTTAAGAATGTTTTCGCGGTTAGCCGCTTCTTTCGCTTTTACTGATTGGTTAGCTTCTTGAGTCACGGCATCAGCAATCGCTAGGAATTGAGTACGATCTTCATCGCTTAGGCTTGATAGGAATTCAGAAGAAGTCATGAACAAGTAAGCAAGCAACTGGTGGTTTGTTTCTGTGATGCTGTCCTGTACTTCGTAGAACTTCTTAGTGTAGATGTTTGACCAAGTGTTCTCTTGACCGTCAACAACGCCTGTTTGTAGTGCGCCGTATACTTCAGAGAAAGCCATTGCTTGTGGTGATGCCCCCATAGCCGCGATCATTTGTTTAGCAACGTCAGAAGTTTGTACACGGAATTTAAGGCCTTCAGCATCGCTAGGAACCATCAAAGGTTTGTTTGCGGAGAAGTACTTCATGCCAGACATCCAGTAACCTAGACCAACGAAGCCTGCATAATCGTCCATCTCAGTTAGAAGGGCTTTACCTTCTGGAGTGTTGGTGAAGCGGATCGCGTGATCCATGTCTTTAAAGATAAACGGTAGGTCAAAAACACCGTATTTAGATGTGTATGAGCCAAACTTAGACAGAGAAGGTGCAAGCAGCTGAACGTCACCTAGCAGAAGTGCTTCAAGCTCTTTGGAATCACCAAAAAGAGTCGAGTTAGGGAAAACCTCGATACATAGCTTGCCGTCCATTTCTTTGTTTACACGATCTGCAAAGCTATTTGCCGCAACCACTTTAGGGTGAGTGGTACCACCTGTTACGTGGCTGAATTTTACAACGCGTTCACCTGAATCACAGTTAGCTGAAGCTGTTGTTGCTGTGAAAGCAAGAGCGGCAGTAGTCAGTGCAAGGCTGATTTTTTTCATGTTTATGACTCCAAATTTGAGTATTTATTATTGTTAGCTTGGTCATGGCCAAACATGCAACGCAATTCGGTTGTTGCTACTCACACTTATTACACATTTTGTGCCAATTCCTTAAAATGTTTTTAAATCATTGAAATTATTGACTAATTTCATATTTTGTAGGTTTTGTAAGTTAGGATAGATTTGAAAGCATGAGCGGGCATTCGCCCACGAGGGAATTTTGATGGGTGGATATTCACCCATTTTCAAGCGAGTTCAGTTGAAGCGAAATGATGTGTTTCAGTTGTTGGTAAAAAGCTTTTTTGCCTGAGAAACCGAGTTTGTGGGCGTCTCTTTCTGTCACTGTATTGATGGCGCAGCCCAGTAATAGCCTGTCATCCGCTGAATTAGAGCGTAATTGTCCCTGTTGCAGTCGTTGCATCGTGAGTCGTAAAAGGGCTGGTCGAATGGCATCAAAGGGACGATGATGTTGGCAGAAGTAGGTCAAATCTGACACATCTTTTGTACTCATTTTAACAATGTGTGGTTTTTCCCCCATCGTAAGTGTTGAGTGAATTGATAGAATAAGCTCAGGACTTAAATCCCTGAGATTTAAGCATAATGTCTCTAACCAACCTCTGTGAAAACTTTGAGACCAAGCTTTGGATAGCTCTTGTGACGCAGGATTAAGGCCTTTTAGCATCATTAATGAATATGCGCCGCTGGCTTGATCTTTCCCTGTACCTAAACGCACGCCTGTAAAATTGGCTTGGCGCCAAAAGTGGGTGACATCCACCGTGGCCGCGAAACTGGCGGATAAAAAGTCTACCTTCTGTTGCTTCGCATCGTGTTCGATCATATTGAGCAACTGACTACCGAGGCCCTGTCGTTGAACATCTTCGGAGATGGCTATCCTACTAATGCGCCAATAGCGATATTGACCAGCTTCTTGAATTCCTTCATGGGCGAGTAGAGATTGCGGTATTAAATGCCCTCTAGGGCGGCGAGTGCCTTCCATAACCGCTTGGCTTAATTGTTCTGGCAATTCGCCTTCTGCTGTCACGAGTGCCACGCCAACTAAGCGCTTTTGTTCATAGAGGCAATAAGTCAAAACACTTGGGTCGTCAACCATCCATCGCTTATTCTCTGGAGATGTTTGATAGTGTGCACTTACCAACAAGGCGAAGGCTTGGTCAAGGAGGCTTGGGTAAGAAAGCCACTCTTTACCCTGTAGACACTTGGGCTGATCTGGGCATTGGTTAGTAACTTGGTACTCCTTAAAGAGTAGTGCATCAAGCCAGTTTTCCAGTGGGTCATTTTCCCCCCACCTTAAAGGCGCTGCCATCGAGTGCTCATAACAGCTTTTGTTTAAGGTGTTTAAGTAGTGCCTAAAGCGAATGCCAAAGCCTCTTCCAGAGCCTTCATAGCCATAATCAGTACTGCTAAAAACCACTCGGTCGGCAAGCTCACACATTTTTTTAAGCATTGGTAAGGGAATACTGGCTGCTTCATCAATGACCAGCAAATCAAATGATTGGTTTTGTTCTAATAACGCATCAGGGGCAAAGAATGGTACTGAAGAGCTGCTAAGCTCGAAAAAGTGTTGTTCTAGTGAGGTTAAGTTCTGCAGGCTAGAGGCGGTACAAGCCACGTTGAAAGATTGTGTCTGCGCTAAAGAGATTAATTCTGCTAGCGCAAAAGATTTCCCTCGGCCTCGTGGCGCAATTAACAGGTGGTTTGCCGGTGCTTCACTCAATACTGAGTGAATAAAACTTTGCTGTTCAGAAGTAAGTGTTTGAGTGCTTGGTTCATACACGGACAGCTGCTTAGGCCACTGCTCCGTAAATGGTGAGGTTTCACTGTTAATTCGCTGCCAAAACAATTGCTTAAAGGTGCTGGGTGTTGTCTTTGACTCTAATGGGAAGGGCAGAAAGCGTGCTAATTCATGATCCTCTTGTAAGCGCCAATTTTTGCCTAAATGCACAACCAGTAATCCACCGCCTTTGATAGTGCCCGCTAAAATAGACAAAGCAGACAAATGCAGCCCTTGGGAAAGGTCGAGTAAAATGGCGTCGTAGTTTTTACCGAGTTGCCTGTTTAAGCCCTTAAAGTTTACATGCTCAACATTAGCTAACTCTAAGGTATTCGTGCTTTGTGTGGATACTATTAAGCTATTCGATACATGGCTAAGAGCATGGGCAAAATGTTCAAGGCATTCAGTCCAAGTAAGTTGGCTGAGAACACAGTGGCGGTGGGCATAACTAGATGTGGGCATGAAACTCTCAAACATAAAAAAAGAAGCCCAACATGAGCTTCTTTTTATGATACCTGCAACATTGTCTGGAGCAAGTATTAAGCGAAAGTAGCCAATTGAAGGTTAGAGCTTAAATCGGGTTAGGTTTTCCCTTAACTGTTCAGCTAAGCGACTAATTTGTTTACCTTCTTCGAGCGATCTTTGTGCTTCTTCAAACGTTTTATTAGCAACCGACTGAAGCTCTTCAGCGTTGCCACGAATTTGAGCGGCAGCAACGCTTTGTTCTTCTGTCGAAGCAGCGACATTGGAAACTCCCTGTGAAACGGAGTCCATTGCGCCATTAATACTGCTTAAAATAGAGCCCGCTTGAGTTGCTTGTTCGACACAGCTGCTGACTTGATCTCGTCCCTGTTTCATGGTGTCAACAGCTGAACGGCTTCCCTGTTGAAGGTGTGAAACTACAGCTTGAATTTCTTCGGTAGATTGCTGTGTGCGTTGAGCAAGTACACGTACTTCATCTGCGACCACTGCGAATCCTCGCCCTTGCTCTCCCGCGCGAGCCGCTTCTATGGCTGCGTTCAAGGCCAACAAGTTAGTTTGCTCTGCAATTTCATTGATGACATTAACCACATTACCGATATTCTCAGTACTATTTTCGACCTCTTGAATGGTCAGGGCAGCGTTGTCAAAGGAAGAAGATAAATTCGCAACGGTTTGCTCCACTTGTTTAGTCGCTTGGTAGCCTTGCTCTGTGGTCGAGTTTACTGAAACAGTGACCTCTGATACCTCAGTAGAACTCTGTGCTACTTCTTCAATTGATACTGACATTTGCTCAACTGCTGAGGCGACTTGTGCGCATGAATTAGAGCTATTGGTTGCAGAGCTGATCAACTGTTCATTAGCATGGGTAATCGCACTAGCGGAATGCATCAACTGTTGACTGCTTGATTGAATGGCTTTGATAAGATCCATTAGGCCGTCGCGCATATTCTGCACAGAACGTTGTAGGCGATGTGTCTCATTTTTACTATCGGCACTGACTTTGTCTTTGAAGCGATAGTTTAAATTACCTTCACCAATTTCTTTCACGCCATATGCGATCTCGCGTAGTGGACGAAGAGCTGAGCGGATATAGAGCCATAGTGCAATAGATAAAGCCGTTGCAGCCAAGGCGCAAATACCTGCCACAAAGTAAAGGATTCCCATGATTTCTTGGTCGTATTCTGATGAGTAGGTTTTAATTGCTACGACCCAGTCCCAGCCATTAACACGCTGGAAGATGGCTTTTGATTCTTGTGCTGTTTGATCCTTGCCGGCAACTTTAATCGTGTAATGAATCACACCAGAATCAGACTGATACATCTTTTGGAATTCATTACGAATATTAGGAAATTCTTGGTAAAGATTGCTGCCTTGTGCGGTTGGATGCACCAATAATTGGCCTTCGTTTTGACCAGTATCGGTGACATATGCGTAGCCGCTTTTTCCAAAGGTCAGCTGACTAATATCGGTTTGAATACTTTTTAGAATCTCATCATAGCCAAGACCGATGTATAAAATAGCGATGGTTTTTCCTGATTGAACCACCGGGGTGTATTGAGTTATGTAATGTTTACCAAATAAAGAGGCTTTACCGACAAAAGGTTGGCCATTCAAAAGCTTTTGATAACCAGGATGCTCTTTACCTAAGTAGGTGCCGATAGCTCGTTGACCTTGTTGATCTTTCAAGGAGGTGGTCACGCGAAGAAAATCATTGCCGTGGCGCACGAAGATAGTGGCCGTAGCGGCGGTAGCCGCTGTAAATCGATCAACAATATCAAAGTTTAAGTTAACGGTTTCACCATTAAATGTTAACTGGGGGCTGTCAATTGACTTGACCTGAATATTCTTCGAAGCATCTATTTCTAGGCCTTCAGCCAGTTGGTCGACAAATACATCAGACAACACGCTAGTTTGATGCGTAATGGAGCGATATTCAGCTTCTAGTTGTTTCGCGATCAAGTTGACTTCTACTTTCTGATGATCTGTAACGACTTTCGTAAGCTGATTCTCAAATAGCATTTGTATAGCGACAATTAAAACAGAGAAAATAAGTATGACTGCAAACAGCGCCCCAATGGCAAGCTGTGATGGGAGCGAAAATATACGAAAGCGTGCAAGCATGGCGGGAGTCCTTACAATATTAATGTCCAATAGCGAGAAATTATAATTTAAAGATTATGAAAATCATTCTCATTAAAGCGTTAAAATTGTAATAAATCCTTCTTATGTTAACAATTTGCTAAAAAGTAATAGATGTTACCGTATACATTGATGCTGATTTATACAGCATTGAGTCCGCCTCCTAAATTATATGAAACAGAATGTAACTTAATTGAATGGCAGCTCATTTTAATGAGCTGCCTAGTAGGTTAAATAACAAACAAATCCATAAATGAATGCACGGCCGTTTGCTCTAATTCTGTTTGATTTTTACACAGGTCAAAAATCTGCTGACTGCGAGCAGAAGGGAAGCGTGTCGCCAAGTTAGCTTTAAACTTCTTCTCTAATAATGGAATGCCTTCTTCACGACGGCGGCGATGACCAATAGGGTATTCTACAGAAACTTCTTCGGTTGACGTGCCATCTTTAAAGAACACTTGGATGGCATTGGCAATAGAGCGTTTGTCGGCTTCTAAGTATTCACGTGTAAAGCGCTCGTCTTCAACGATTTCCATCTTGTCACGTAGCTTATCAATGATCGGATTAGCCGCGTGGAAATCATCTTCGTAATGCTCCGCCACCAAGTTACCAAACGCCAATGGCACAGCGGCCATGTACTGTAGGCAGTGGTCTCGATCGGCGGCGTTAGCCAGTGGTCCGACTTTGGAGATGATACGAATGGCCGATTCGTGGGTGCGAATGACGATCTTCTCGATTTGATCCAAGCGATCTTTCACTTGTGGATGCAAGGTGACGGCGGCTTCCGCCGCGGTTTGTGCGTGGAACTCCGCTGGGAAGGAAATCTTAAACAGCACGTTTTCCATTACATAAGTGCCGTAATCTTGGGTGAATTTAAACTCTCTATCTTCAGGAGATTTTAATTGCTGGTCTTTGTTGGTTTTCGAGAATGACACATCGTAAAAGCCCCATTGTGGCGCCGTTAGCACACCAGGAATGCCCATCTCACCGCGCAAAGACATATCTGCTAGGCGTACTGCACGTGAGGTTGCATCGCCTGCGGCCCAAGATTTTCGCGAGCCAGCGTTCGGTGCATGGCGGTATGTACGAAGCGCTGAGCCATCAACCCATGCTTGGGAAATCGCTGCCATGATCTGCTCGCGGTTACCCCCCATCATTTTGGCCACTACGGCAGAAGAGGCCACACGCACCAAAAGTACGTGACACAATCCCACACGGTTAAAAGAGTTCTCAAGCGCAATCACACCTTGAATTTCATGGGCCATGACCATGGCTTCTAGTACGTCACGCATTGTCAGAGGTGCTTCACCGCGCGAAACGCGTACCTGAGACAAGTGATCGGCAACCGCCAAAATACCGCCTAGGTTATCCGATGGGTGGCCCCATTCCGCCGCCAGCCAAGTATCGTTGTAATCCAGCCAACGGATAATACAGCCGATATCCCACGCGGCTTTGACTGGATCTAAAGCAAACGATGTACCCGGTACACGCGCACCGTTAGGTACCACTGTGCCTTGTACCATCGGGCCAAGATGTTTAGTACATTCTGGGAAGCGAAGTGCTAACAGACCACAGCCTAATGTATCCATCAAACAGTTACGGGCAGTATCGAGGGCTTCTTGGCTTTCAATTTTGAAATTTAAAACATAATCCGCGATGTCTTGGATCACCTGATCGTATTCAGGGCGGTTATTTAAATCGACATTTGCACTCATGGTGGTTCCTCTGATTCTTTTGGCTCTTTCCATAGGTGAGAGGCTGCAATGGGGCTTTCAAGCACTCTTAAGCACGCGCCATGGATGGCGCAAGAGGGCGCTCTATCAGGGATGATTACGCGCCCGGCGTAGAGTGTTGAAAGGCCTCTAACACTAGGTTTGGTTGTTTGTTGCTCGATGCTTAGCCTTTTCTGTGAAGGCATAAGCACCTTGTCTGTTAACTCTGTTACTCAGTTGAACTTCGAGCTTGATGCTTTTACGCCGGTCGGATGGGGCGTCCTGCCCCAACGACCTACCGCGTCATCCTGACGCTGCTTTAAAAGCATTCAACCTCTCGCTCAATTGTATTTATCTGATGGTATTCCAAGTACTCTTAAGCCAGCGCCATGGATGGCGCGAGAGGGCGCTTTATCAGGGACGATTACGCGCCCGGCGTAGAGTGTTGGAATACCAGTTACTCTGATGAACTCGAGCTAGTCTCGATCTGCAATGTCCACCCAAGAGGCCTTTTCTGGGCCGATGTAGTCGGCACTCGGGCGAATAATGCGGTTGTTAGCACGTTGCTCCATTACATGGGAAGCCCATCCAGTGACCCGTGAACAAACAAAGATCGGTGTGAATAATTTGGTTGGGATGCCCATAAAGCGGTAAGCGCTGGCATGGAAAAAGTCAGCGTTACAGAACAGTTTTTTCTCGCGCCACATGACCGCTTCACAACGCTCTGATACCGCATAAAGGTGAGTGTCGCCTACTTCTTCAGAGAGCAGTTTTGACCACTTTTTAATGATGTCGTTACGTGGATCACGTTCGCGGTAAATGGCGTGGCCAAAGCCCATGATTTTGTCTTTGTTTGCCAGCATACCCATGATGGCATTTTCCGCTTCATCTGGGGTTTGCCAAGGCTCGATCATATCCATAGCGGCTTCGTTAGCACCACCATGCAGTGGACCGCGAAGGCTGCCAATGCCACCGGTGAAACAAGAGTGCATGTCAGATAGAGTGGAAGCACACACGCGAGCGGTAAACGTCGAGGCGTTGAATTCGTGTTCAGCGTAGAGAATCAATGACGCGTTCATCACTTTTTCATGTAAAGGGTTTGGCGTGTCACTGTGCAGCATAGCCAAGAAATGACCCGCTAAGCTGTCTACCGATGGGTTAAGCGTATCGATACGAACACCATCGTGGCTGAAGCGATACCAGTACAAGATGATCGCTGGCAAAGTGGCCAATAAGCGATCTGCGACATCTTGTTGTTGGCTAAAGTCAGTTTCGGTCTCAAGGTTACCTAAAAAGGAACACCCAGTGCGCATCACATCCATAGGGTGCGCGTCTTTGGGAATTAATTCCAAGGCAGACTTAAGTGCTTGTGGCAGCTCGCGCAGTTTCATTAACTTGGTTTTGTAATGATCCAGCTCAGCTTGGTTAGGTAGTTTGCCGTAAAGAAGTAGGTGAGCCACTTCTTCAAAGCAAGCCTTGTCAGCCAACTCTTCAATATCATAGCCGCGGTAGGTGAGGCCTGAGCCAGTTTTACCCACGGTACATAGAGCGGTTTCCCCTGCGCTTTGGCCGCGAAGGCCTGCGCCAGATAGTTCTTTAGCCATTATTAATCTCCATTCTTATTTTTCTAGACTTCGGCAAAGCTATTGCGCTTGCTAATACTTTGTTAAAAACAGACTCAAAATGCTCAAAAATATGTTGGAACAGATTTCAACAGCTTTTGCTGGCCCGAAGGGCGTAGCGCAGGGATGCGCGAAGTATTTATACCTATAAACTCCGCTTTTTCGTCTGTTTTTGCCTCGTCTTAGCTTCGCTCATAACGCTTTACATTTGTCTCTTTAGCGAGATATCTGATTACTGCTATTGATCTCAGGTGATTTTAAATTTGGTTATTTGTCCTTGGAAAAAAGTGCGTCGAGCTTTTGTTCGTAATCGTGGTAATTCAAGAAGTCGTACAAGTCCATGCGCGTTTGCATGGTGTCGACTACGTTGCGCTGGTGGCCGTCGTTCAATAGGTGTTGGTAGACGTTCAGCGCTGCTTGGTTCATAGCGCGGAAGGCGCTTAATGGATAAAGCACAAGATCGACCCCAGCGCTGGCCAGTTCTTCACGGCTAAACAGCGGTGTTGCACCAAACTCTGTAATGTTGGCCAATACAGGGACTTTTACCGCATCAACGAATTCACGGTATTGTTCAAGAGTAAGCATGGCTTCTGGGAAAATCATGTCGGCACCTGCTTCGACACAGGCGACGGCTCGCTCAATTGCGGAGTCCATGCCCTCTACAGCGAGTGCATCGGTGCGGGCCATGATGACAAAGTTGTCATCATAACGAGCATCGACACAGGCTTTGATGCGATCGACCATTTCCGCTTGACTGACGATAGCTTTATTAGGGCGATGTCCGCAGCGTTTTTGTTGGACTTGATCTTCAATATGCACCGCTGCTGCTCCCGCTTTTTCCATTTGCTGGATAGTGCGTGTGATATTGAATGCGCCACCAAAGCCCGTGTCGATATCTACCAACAGCGGCAAAGTGCTTGCCGCTGTGATTCGACGAACATCTTCTAGAACATCGTTTAAGTCGGTCATGCCCAAATCTGGTAAACCGTATGATGCGTTAGCAACACCACCCCCTGAAAGGTAAATAGCATGGTGTCCTGTTTGCTCGGCCATCATGGCGCAGTAGGCATTGACGGTGCCAACGACCTGCAACGGTGAATGGTCTTTTATCGCTTGGCGAAAACGTGCGCCGGGTGATGCTAACGTCATACTATCCTCACTTTTATTTTTATTGGCTAAGGTTGGCCAGAGTTACCCTGAGTGATGCTGTTTTGTAGCATCGCTTTTTTTAATAGATTGGCGGCGCGACTGATGTGGCGACGCATTAATAGTTCTGCGAGATCACCTTCGCGATTGGCGATGGCGTCTAAAATCGCTTTATGCTCACGCAATGCCTGACGCGGGTCAGGGCGTGAATCCGCAGTGTAGCGACGATACATGCGGATCGTGGCGTATAAATCTTGGGTTAAAACCCGAATCAGCTTTTTATTTTGGCTGGCGTGAATGATGCGTAAATGGAAGTCTTCGTTGCCATATTGGCTGGCATAGTGCTCATCGTGGTTACTATCAAGGTGAGCCTGATGTTCATCGAGTAGTTTATAAAGCTCAGTCACTTCTTGTTCGCTGATGAGCTCTGAGGCTAAGCGCGCTGCCATACCTTCCATGGCTTCACGTAAAGTGTAGGTGTCCAATAAATCATCGATATTCAGGTCGATTACCCGTGCACCAACGTTGGCGGTACGCGTAATCAACCCTAATGTTTCCAGCTTTACTAGGGCTTCACGCAGTGGGCCACGTGATACGCCATAGCGCTTAGCGAGTTCTGGTTCTGATATTTTGCTGCCAAGGGGTAAAACACCTTCTACGATTTCAGCGGTTAAGCGCTGAGTTAAATCATCCGAGAGGGTGGCTGATTTGATTTGTGTAACCTTGTCCAAGCTCAAGTCCTACTTTTTGTCTACAATGTGACTATTTATAGAGTGGATATGAGTATAGATCAAGTTAGATTGTCGACAATTCGACTTAGGTAGTAGTTGGAATATTATTCTTATTCATATATTGTCGACAATATTGGAAGGGCTCAAAAAGTTGATTACCAAGTAATAGACTGATGATTCCAGTCCATATAACTGGCTTTGCCATCCATTTCTAATGTCTCTAATAAGCTTAATAGCTGTGTTGCAACAAACTCAGGTGTAAACAATTTGCCTTCTGGAACTGAGCGCTGGAAGGGCTCGGAAAGAGGTGTGTCTGTAGTGCCAGGATGAAATGCGAGTAATTTGACGTTCTTCGCCCGACGCGCCAGCTCTACCGAAAACGTTTGCACCATCATATTAAGTGCTGCCTTAGAAGCGCGATAACTATACCAGCC
Source organism: Marinomonas sp. AWM4_232 (assembly GCF_056158325.1). Classification (NCBI taxonomy): domain Bacteria; kingdom Pseudomonadati; phylum Pseudomonadota; class Gammaproteobacteria; order Oceanospirillales; family Oceanospirillaceae; genus Marinomonas; species Marinomonas sp. AWM4_232. Next base: position 2,396,237 of record NZ_JBSWTA010000001.1, read on the forward strand.
ACCTAACTGGTTATCGCTGATGCTGCCAATACGGGCGCTAAATAAGGCGACTTTGCAAGGTTCGGTGCTTTTAAGGTGAGGTGTCAGATTTTTTAGCCACAGGGAAGGAATGACCGTATTGGCGGTAAACACTTTAAGCATATTCTCGGCGCTAATGCTCTCTAACTTACGTTCTGGCTGAAGCTCATCTTGATGCAAGATGCCTTGGCAGATAAAAACGTTGGCTACTGGGAAGTGGATGTCTAATCCTTGGCAGGTGCTTTCGATACTGGGTTCATCGTATTGGCAATGTAGGGAAGTGATTTTAGGGTGTTGAAAGCTCTGATAGCGACTAATGGCGATAATTTGCTGACAATCATCCAAGGCAATCAATTGATCAATAATTGCTTGAGCAATTTTACTACCAGCGCCGACCACGATGGCTGAATAAGACATTTCATACTCCTGTGCTTGTATCTTATTCAATACGTAAAGGAGTGATAATTGGATGGTTTAGATCACTTATTTAGGAGAACGAGGCGGGCAGCTATCCTTGTTGCAAGCATCGCAGCGTTCTTGCCTAGTTAGCCAGTAAGAGATTTTATGGCGATGCTTAGCAAATAGAAGGTAGCCGCGATCAGCGAACCAGCGGATGAATGGCCAGCGCAAAACTCTTAGCCACTTATGCTTACCGACTGCTTGCCAAACCGCCACATTGGCATCCAATCCTGTAACCAGTTGGCCATTATTTAAAATGGCGTGCAATAGTCGGTCTGCCGCCTCTTTATTGATCTGTGGATACAGTGTTTCGAATTCATCACTGTGTATATCCACTAACGTCAATTGCTGAGCAGTATTGTAGCGTTGCAATACTGAAATCTCTTTCATGCAGAGCGGGCAGTGGCCATCGTAGAACAGTGTAACCATAAGCTTGCCTTTGAAGTTAGGACTTTGGATACAACATAAGTAGGTGCATGGCACAAACTAGTATTGTCAAAATAAAGCGTAAGTTAGGATAAAAAGACTGATCTGGGCGAATAGCCTTGAGCCAGCGAACTTCCAGCCAAAAAATACTTATATAGCCCCCCAACAGAAGTAGCAAGGATAAATGAGGCTGATAAAAGACAAGCCCTAACCAAGCTCCTAGCGCGATAAGGTTACTAGCTATTAGTAGTGGCTTTCCTTGTTTTTGGCTTGGCTGCTCTAGTACTTGTCCCCAGATTGCACCACTTAAGAAACTTAGAATGACCGCACTGTAGGCAACGAAAACATTCTGAGCATGAAACCCATAATGATAAAAATCAAAATGATACGCGATGGTACTGACCAGAAATGGAATCAATCCTAGAAAGCCAAGAGTTTTGATCAAAGTACTAGAAGAATTACGCATATTGTGTCCTAAACGTAAAGTCTGATTGACAGTAGGTACGTATTATCTAACAAAATGGATGCTACAAGGTGTGAAAGTGGTCACATATACTTAAATTTTTATAAGAAATCTTCGGAATGTCCGCCATTGAGTCAATCAAGGTCAAAGAGTACAATGTCGGACTTATTTTATCGGCTACGCCGTTGCGCGCAGGCCGCCCCAAATTAACGAATTAAGGTGTGTTTAAAAATGCCAGCAAAAACGATGGATGAACTCGTCTCCCTTTGTAAACGTCGTGGATTTATTTTCCAAGGCAGTGAGATTTACGGTGGTATGCAAGGGGCTTATGACTACGGTCCACTAGGTATTGAGCTAAAAAACAACCTTAAAAACGCTTGGTGGCGTGCCATGGTCTACGATCGTGATGACGTTGAAGGTCTAGACGCTGCGATTATCCAGAACAAGCACGTCTACAAATACTCTGGTCACGAAGACACTTTCACAGATCCAATGGTGGATTGTCACGACTGTAAATCACGCATGCGTGCAGATCACATGAAAGACATCAAAAAATGTGACAACTGTGGTTCTGATAACGTGACTGAACCACGTGATTTTAACCTAATGTTTAAGACTAACGTTGGCCCAATGGTGAACGAAGAGTCTTACACTTACCTGCGTCCAGAAACTGCACAAGGTATCTTCACAAACTTCAAAAACGTTGTGGACTCGACTTCTCGTGCTCTGCCATTTGGTATCGCACAGATCGGTAAATCGTTCCGTAACGAAATCACACCACGTAACTTCATTTTCCGTGTACGTGAATTCGAACAAATGGAACTTGAGTTCTTCTGTAAGCCTGGTGAAGACGAGCAATGGCACGACACTTGGGTGAAACTGCGTAAGCAATGGTGGTTAGACCAAGGTTTGGCGGAAGAAAACATTGAGTTTGAATACGTGACAGGTGATGACCTAGCGCACTATTCAAAAGCAACTGTGGATATCTTGTACAAGTTTCCACATGGTTTTGAAGAGCTTGAAGGTGTTGCGAACCGTACTGACTACGATCTTGGTTCCCACACAAAAGCGCAAGAAGAGTTTGGTCTGTCTGCAAAAGTTAAGAAGAACGAACACTCTACCACTAAGCTAGCGGTGCGTGATTTGGAAGAGAATAAGCAGATCGTACCTTTCTGTATCGAGCCTTCTGCTGGCCTAGACCGAGGTGTATTGGCTGTGATGACAGAAGCTTACACGGAAGAAGAGCTGGAAAACGGCTCAACTCGTATCGTTCTGAAACTTAAGCCGCACCTAGCACCGATTAAAGTTGCTGTCCTTCCTCTTAAGAAGAACAAGCCAGAAATCGTTGAAGCGGCAAAAGCGATTAAGAACCGCCTACAAAAACTAGGCCTTGGTCGTATCCTTTACGAAAACACAGGTAACGTTGGTAAAGGCTACCGTCGCCATGACGAAGTAGGTACGCCGATTTGTATCACAGTTGACTTCGATACCATCGAACAAGAAGGCGCACCAGTAACCATTCGTCACCGAGATACGATGCAACAGGAAGTGGTAAACACGGCTGATCTACCAAGTTTCATCTTGAATTATTTCGTAAACCAAGATGCTTAATCGCAACTTGTCATAACACATCAAAGCCGGCACATCTGTGTCGGCTTTTTTATGCCTCAAGCTTTCTATACTGACTGTAAAGCTAGGGCTTGCTGGTGATCATTTCTTCTAAACCACCGCCATTCAATACGTGAGTAAACCCCATGTCATAAAGCTGACGTTTTGCGTGAGAGGCTCGACTGCCAGAACGGCAATAGACGACTACAGCTTTATCACGATCAAGTGTGTTCGCAAGCTTACTAAGAGAGCTGAGCGGCATGTTCACAGCGCCCTCTATATGATCTGCTCTATATTCCGAAGCGGTTCTAACATCAATAAGTACTGCACCTTGCTCCAGAGCCTGCCAAGCTATATCAGACCGTTTTGAAGCCAATGCATTAATGCTGAAGATTGCGATAATGGCTGCAAGCAGGATAAATAACATGTGCTTGAAAGGGGTTTGAGTGTCTACCGTTAAACGTTCCATATTTCATGATCCTATGTAATAAGGGTTAAGTGCGTTAAAAAATCGTTACGGCATATCATCACGCGCTCTTAGCGCAGGGGGTCTTACGCAAGCTTTGAAAGCTTGGATCACTATTTTTTTCAAAATTTTTAAGGTGAGCTTACAGGGCAATATCGAGAGGCCGCTCGCAATCAAAAGCTGACTGCGAGCAGTAGGGGAGTCTTATTGTAATTCAAAGACCGCAAAGCCTTGGTCGTCTAATCCAGTGAACGTCATTTTCTGTGTTGCATAAGATTTAGCCTTAGGCGAGCTGGTGAAATTCACGGTGGCACCTGCAAAACTAGCAAACGTCCAATTGTTATCCGCGGCAGGGTTGATGATGGTCTGAGACAACAAATAATTCGCCACGACGTCGCGGTTTTTATCGGGTGCATCAATGACCGTTGTGGATCCATCTAGCGCAGGGAATTTACCACCACCCGATGCGCGGTAGTTATTGGTGACGACTAAGAATTCTTGGTTAGGATCAATAGGCTGATCTTGGTAAGTCACTGCTTCAATACGATGTGCGTCTTCGTTAACGATTTTCCCTTCACTGTCATAGCGATTTGGCTTTGTCACATTGATGCGATACTGAATGCCATCAATCACATCAAAGTTGTAGGTTGGGAAGCTGGTATTAATCAGTGCTTGAGGAGCTTCTAGATTAGGTTGGATTTGATTAAACTGTCCAGCGGAGCGTTCTAGCCACTCGATCACCTGCGCACCAGTAAGTTTGACGATTTTCAGATCATTTGGGTAAATGTAAAGATCGCTCACATTTTTCAGGGCAATATCGCCTTTTGGTACGTCGGTGAAATACTCTGGACCGCCACGACCGCCTGCTTTAAATGGGGCTGCAGCAGATAAAATCGGCAGGCCTTCGTATGACGTTGCGCGAACGATATTCTGTGCGTACCAAATCTGCGCATTGTTCACGATTTGGATAGAAGGGTCATCTTGCACTAGGGCGAAGAAGCTATTGATGTCAGCTGTGCTTTCACCCACTTTGCGACGCATGTACTCCAGTGTACCTTGGTGTTCATGATCAACGGCATGATTGATATGTTCATCAGCTTCTACTAATGGCACTGTAGTGCGTCCTTCGCGCTTGGCGATAGCTCTCACACTGCTGGAGCCTTTGACAACTTTCCAGCCTTGGCCTTCTTGTTCTAGAACAAGATCTACTAAGCCAAGGTGTGATCCCCAAAAACCGGGCATGGTTGCAGGCACACCAAAAACGGTTCCTGTAGCGTTGTCTACGCCTTCGATGTTATTCAGTGAGCTATCCCCTGGAAACACTTTGTGGGAGTGACCAAATAAGATGGCATCGATACCGTCTACTTTGGCGAGGTGGTAAGTGGCGTTCTCTTCCCCTTGTTCATAATTCCCCACATACATGCCACTGTGAGGGATCGCAATGATGACGTCCGCTCCCTCAGATTTCATTTGTGGGATGTACTTTTGAGCGCTGGCGATGATGTCTTTGGCAATGACTTTGCCTGTAAGATTATCTTTATCCCAAGTCATAATTTGCGGTGGCACAAAACCGATGTAACCAACATTGATTACTTGCTCTTTGCCGTCGCTGTCCAATACCGCTGTTGGTTGGATCAAATATGGCTGGAAGTAAGGCTGATCGTTATCAGGATTGGTATCTCCGTCGTCGACGTAGACATTGGCATTAATATAGGGGAAGTTAGCGCCAGCTAATGACTTCATTAAAAAGTCTAAGCCGTAGTTGAACTCGTGGTTACCAATATTGCCCACATTGTAATTCAGTAGGTTCATGGCTTTGTAAGCTGGGTGTGTTTCACCAAAACGCAACACGCGGCCTTTTGCCACATAGTCACCCAAAGGGTTGCCCTGTAATAGATCACCGTTATCGACCAGAACCGAGTTTTGAACTTCCGCCCTAGCTTGTTTGATTAATGTGGCAACGCGCGACAGGCCAACGCTGTTGCTTTGTTTGTCAGCGTAGTAATCATAGTCCACCAAATGCATATGAATGTCAGTGGTTTCCAATACACGCAGATCAACCGTTGCAGCGCTGGCTGTTGTGGAAGCTAAGCATGCCAACGTAAGGCTGGTTGGCAAAAAAAGTTTGCTCCATTGTTTCATGGTTTTATGGCTCCAAGTTCCGATTGTGACAGGCAAGAGAACGATACTTTGACTAAAAGGTCAATATTTAAGAGAACAGGAGCTTATGCAATATCTATGACGCTTTTATGTATTGAACCACAAAAGCTAGGAGAGCAGAAAACCGCAATGGTGTGGTTTTCTGCATCGGTTGCGCTGACAACTCGCCTAAGGTTGTTGTTCGAAAAAATTCGCGATATCTCTTTGAATAGGGGCTTTACTCGGAATAAACCAAATCAAGCTTGAAACCATATCGACGTGACCCATGTTTGGGTAAATAATCGTGTCGACGGCTCCATTTTTTTGACGAACTCTCTCTGCTAAAAGGTCGATGTTGCGTTGTCCAACAAGCTCATCTTTCTCTCCCCATAGCAGTAACATGGGCGGCTCATTACCTTCTATAAAGTTCGTAACGGTCATTTGAGGGTACTGATTTGGCGGCCCAAACATATCTTTTAAATCCTCTTCTTCAGGCACGAAATCATACGGTCCAGATAAGCCAGCAAAGGCTTTAATGTTTTGAGTGGAGTGGTTGAGCTGAGCCAAGTAACGTTCATCGGCATTGATCAAAGCACCGATATGAGCGCCTGCGGAATGCCCCATGATAAACAAGCGGCTTGAATCGCCATGGTATTCAGCAACGTTGTCTAACGTCCAAGCAACCGCTTGTGCACCATCTTCTACAAAGGCGGGAAACTTAACATCAGGGTATTTTCGATAATCAGGAATGACAACAACATAACCTAAATCTAAGAAAGTCTTCGCTACAAATGGGTACATCTCTTTTGAACCATCAGTCCAGCGTCCACCGTAGAAGAATACCAAGACCGGAGCTTGATTTGCCTTCGCAGAAGAAGGCACGTAAATATCCAAAGTTTGATTCGCTAACTGCCCGTAAGCGATGTCTTGATAACGTTTTGTGGAGTCAATCAGAGTAGGTAGATTGGCAACTTGTAACCCTATCTGAGTACAGCCCGCGCTGAGTAATGCGCCAATGGCGATTAATGAGTTCCTGATTTTGATAAGGCTCTCCTAGCAAGTAAATATAAATCTTACGGGATTCGACCACAGTTGGATGAGGATTATTCAAAAAAGATTTCCCCATGGAATTTTTAAGAGCCTATTGGAGTGAGGCTAGGGCGCGTTTCATAATGGGAGTATTCCAATAGGATCTAATGAATTATTAAGGAGTCATCATGAATGATGTCATTGAACTCTTACAATCTCACCGTTCAATTCGAAAATACCGCAATCAACCACTTCCTGATGGATTGCTTGAGCAACTCGTAAATGCTGCACAGTATGCCTCCTCAAGCAACAATGTTCAGGCCTACAGCATCATCCGTGTGAGTGATAAAGGTAACAGGGCACGCTTACAAGAGTTAGCCGGGAACCAAGTGTATATCTCTCAAGCGGCAGAGTTCCTAGTCTTCTGCGCTGATATGAAGCGCAATACAGAAGCAGCGGCTCGTACAGGTATTGAGCCGACGCTTGGTATGACAGAGCAACTTCTTGTTTCAACCATCGACACGGCATTGATGGCGCAGAACTTTGCCATCGCAGCAGAGTCAGAAGGCCTTGGTGTAGTGTACATAGGTGGTGTGCGTAACAATCCGCAAGAAATCAGCGATCTGTTAAAACTACCAAAGCATGTTTATCCAGTATTTGGCATGTGTGTAGGCTACCCAGAACACCATCCTGACGTTAAGCCTCGCCTACCTATTGCGACGGTTTTAAAGCAGGATTACTACGATAGTGAACACGATATTGCCTTGGTTGCAAAATATGACTCGGAAATGGATGAGTATTACCAACAACGAGCAGGTGGCAATAAAATCTCTAACTGGTCTGAAAGCATGGCACCGATGTTTAGCGGGAAACTGCGCCCGCACATGCGAGACTTCTTAATTTCTCAGGGCTTCGAGATGAAGTAATCAGTGGGCTAATCTTAGCTACTTGATTTCATAGCAGAATTTTAACTTACTGTATTGGCAAAGCGCCGCACCCTAGCTATAATGGGCGCCGTTTAAAGGCCCCATAGCTCAGTTGGTTAGAGCATCCGACTCATAATCGGCAGGTCCCCTGTTCAAGTCAGGGTGGGGCCACCATATAGAAAGGCGTAGCAGGTTAGTACCTACTACGCCTTTTTCTATTCCTGGTCTGCGGACTAGTTTTTTATCAATATTTGCTTTGATGACAGCTAAATATTGGTCCTTTAGGGGCTCCGAAAACTCCCTACATGTAGAATTCTGAACACCTAAACCTAAGAAACTCTATTTCTATTTGATGGCCTCTATTTGGGTAAGAATTTGTGATGCTTTCTTTGCACCAATGCCCGTTAAGCTAGTCAGGTCTTTAGTTGTAATTGCCTTGAGTTCTGGAATACAAGAAAACCCCTTATCTATGAGACTCAAAAGGTGGGAGGCTGTAAGGTGCTTTATATCTGCGACTTGCTCTCTGAAAATGAATCCGAAACATTCAATATCATCAAATACAATTGGTGCGCTTTCAGTTACCTTTTTTGCTCTTTCATAGGCTTCATTGAATGAGTTGGGCTTGCTATAGCTTATCGGTTGCTCGATGATTTTTCTGAAAGTGATTAAAGCAGGTAGAGCTTTACCTCCAGTGCTGCAAGACCTCAAAGCTTGGCTGGAAACCAATCACCCTAAGGTCCCCAAAGACTCGTTGACCTTCAAAGCGATCCAATATAGCCTAAACCAGTGGAAATCCTTGGTGGCCTACTGCGATCATGGCTTCGTTCATATTAGCAACGCCTTAGCCGAAAATGCCATCCGCCCGTTCGCAGTGGGCAGACACAATTGGCTGTTTGCTGATTCGTCACGTGGAGCGAACGCTAGTGCCACCTGCTACTCACTGATAGAAACCGCCAAAGCCAATGGCCTAGAACCATCAGGCTACCTCCAATACGTGCTTGATCATATAGCTGACGCAGACAGCTTAGAGAAGCTCGAAGCACTATTGCCCTAGAATATGGCGAAAGCTGACTAGATTAGCAGAACTGACCGTATCGTTATAGGAGCTGATATAAGGGCGCTTACGCGGTAGCCTTAGCATGGGCAGCTTTAGCAGAGTAATCATTTTTAGAGCACCGCTTTAACTCACGAGCAATGGTTTTATTACTTCTTGCCATCTCGTCAGCAATCTTTCGAGCGGAAAATCCTAGTTTCTTTAGGCCTTCAATCTGGTATTGTTCACATAGAGTGAGTTGCTTATATTGGTTGTTCATTTGAGCACCTTAGCGGATTGTGTGAGAACCTGAAGCATATAGGCAACTTGCTCTACTTCCTACTTTGCTAAGTGTGTCGGTTATGGCTGAAATCTAAAGTCTATATTTGAATTATTTGGTTGCATTAGGGAGCATGAAAATAAGTTGGAAAGATTGTCTCATGTTACCGACTTAATCTCGTGCTCCTTTGATATTATTGGATAGCCAAGGCTAGATTAGAATGATGTATTTCATAATTCAAAATCCCTAATCGTTAACTTTTTGATAAATACAACAATGCTTGTATAGGATGCTTTATTGATAGCTGATCAAAGCGTTTTACTTGTGATCGGCAAGAGTAGCCTGTAGCTATAATAGAATCGGTTGTCTCTGTGTTTGAAATAATGTCTCCCCAGCTTTGTTTATATATAGCCTTGGAGTTATCTAGGTTTGCCGACTCATGTCCATATGTCCCTGACATTCCGCAGCACCCTGAGTTTATAATATCCAGCTTTTGCCCTAACGCTTCAAATACTTCTTCCCAAATTCTCACTGATGAGGGGGCATTGCTCTTCTCAGTACAATGGATAAGTAGTTTGAATGTTTTAGACGTCTTTAACGTTATATTACTAAGAAAAACTTCATTTTCTTTGAGCCATTCTTGTAGCAGGTAAACTTTTGGCAAGGGGCCAGAGGTTATTTTTGAATACTCTTGTCGGAACGTCAGGGTCATTGAAGGATCTATACCAACTAAGCTGACACCATGATTCTCAATATTATTAAGAAAATTTATATTTCTCTTCGCTACACTGGAGAAGTTTTTTAGGAAACCATGGACATGTAATGGCTTACCATTAGCTTTAAAAGGCGCGACCATCACGTTAACACCTAATTTTCTCAAAAAGTCTACAATGTCTAAAAAGAGCTGCGTCTCAAAAAAACTAGTGAATGCATCTTGGACAACCACTAGCGTTTTCTTTCGCTCATCATCGGTTAGTTGCTTGAGCAGTACTGTGGATGCATATTTAACTTCTCTTCTATTGAGCTCTTTACCCAAGTTTAGGTTGCTAAGCATAGGAGTGTCCACAATTCCTATGCCATGAGTTAGAACACTTCGTGTTAAAAAGTTGCTCATCGTTAGGTTGTATAGTGAGGGAAACCTAGCAGCATATGGAATAATATATTCAAGGCCTGCAATAGCATAATCTTTCGTGGGTCGAAGGTAACGAGTATGGTAGAGAGATAAAAAACGTGATCTAAAATCTGGTACATTTACTTTTACAGGGCATTGACCAACACATGATTTACAGGCTAAGCAGCCTTTCATTGCATCATATACTTCATTGGAAAAATCATATTGCCCTTGGTTGCGTCTAATTGTATTTAAGGCACGTTTGAAAGCCCCGGTTATTCCTGTTCCTGCTGGTTCAGATATCTGAAGGTCTGATACATTTACACCTTTGTTAGATAGAAGACGCAACCACTCTCGGATGAGGGTTGATCTACCTTTAGGAGAGTGAATTCTATCTCTAGTACCCTTCCAAGAGGGGCACATTAAGTCGTTTGGGTCAAAGTTATAGCAGCCACCATTGCCATTACAGTTCATGGCCGAGCTGTATTCTTCTCGGACATTATGTGGAATTTGCCTATCAAATTGGCCTCGTGTTGGAACTTCATCTATCTTTAGTAGCTCTGCCCCCTCTACAGCTGGCGTTGCAATTTTCCCAGGATTCATCTGATTGAAAGGATCGAAAGCAGCTTTAACCTCTTGGACCAAAGGGTAGATTGGACCAAAAAACTCTGGAGCATATTCTGATCGAACTCCTTTTCCGTGCTCTCCCCACAGTAGACCTTTATATTTTTTTGTTAACGCAACTACCTCATCGGTAATTTCCCTAATTAACTTTTCTTGACTTGGATCTTTCATATCTATAGCTGGGCGCACATGAAGAACTCCAGCATCTACATGGCCGAACATGCCATATGATAGGTTTCTAGCATCAAGCACACTCCTGAACTCCATAATGAAGTCTGCTAAGTTTTCAGGAGGGACTGCGGTATCCTCGACAAACGGAATCGGTCGTTTGGAGCTATTTGTGTTGCCTAGTAGGCCCACGGCCTTCTTTCTCATGCCCCAGATCTTATTGATCTCTTTTGATCCTCTCGCAACTGTAAAGCCGAAGCTTTGGCCTGGGGTTCCTGAGACTTGTTCTAGATGTTTTGTTAAACGATGGATTTTCTCCTCTAGGCTATCTAAATTATCACTTGTATATTCAACTAAGTTAATTCCTTGTATTGTGGGCTCAAGGGAAGACGTTGGAAAATAGCTAGAAACGCTTTCCCATACGATATCTTCCATTGCTAAATTTAGAACTTTAGAGTCAATGGTTTCAATTGACGTTGGTCCCCACTCCATAAGAGCTTTTGCATCTCTCATAGAGTTCTCGAAGCTATCGTATTTGATATTTACTAATGCGGAATACTTAGGAATAGGGAGCAACCTTAATTTGGCTTCGCTTATGAAAGCTAAAGAACCTTCTGCTCCACATAGAACAGAATTCAAGTTGAACAGGCCTGATTCATCTCTTATATGAGCTAGATCATATCCAGTAAGGCACCGGTTTAGCTTTGGAAATCGAGCGATGATTTCGTCTTTGTGATTTTGTTCTAGGTTGTTAAGCTTACGGTGTACTTCACCTATAATATCCCCTCTATCAAGAATTTGAGCCAGCTCTGTATCATCAATTGCTTTAGATATCCAGGACTTACCTCCTAACCAAACACTTGTCAACTCCAGTACATGGTCTCGAGTTTTGCCATATAGAACAGACCCTTGCCCACTCGCATCCGTATTAATCATCCCGCCTATTGTGGCACGGTTTGATGTCGATAATTCAGGTGCAAAGAAAAGCCCATATTTTTCTACAGCTTTGTTTAGTTGGTCTTTGACTACACCGGTTTGAACTTTTACCCATCGCTCTTCCTCATTAATCTCTAAAATTTTATTCATGTGTTTAGAGGTATCTATTATCAACCCATTTGTAAGGGATTGGCCGTTGGTCCCAGTACCGCCCCCTCGCGCACTTAAAGTAATGTCTCTAAATTCTGGGTATGAGGCTATTTCAGCTATTAATTCGAGGTCTTTTTGATTTTTTGGATATATGACTCCTTGCGGCAGTACTTGATAGATGGAGTTATCAGTCGATAGAACCAATTTGCTGCTGTAGTCGACGTTTAGGTCACCTAAAAAGCCATCTTTCTTTAAGCGTTCAATGAATTGGAGATATGAATTTTGAGAAGTGCTGGGAGTATCGAGTAGAGGAATCATCTATGTTCACCATAAAAGTAATGACAATTTTTGTTATATGTTGCAAATTATGTTTTATTAAAACAATTGATATAAAATCATGGATTTATTGAAAATATCGAATAATGCGTCAATCAAGCATCTTGTGTCTTTTGTAAAGGTTGCTGAAGCTAAGAGCTTTACAGTTGCGGCGACGAGCTTACATATGACGCAGTCCACCTTGACCACCCAAATCAAGCAATTAGAGTCAAATGTAGGAGTAGTGTTATTTGATCGGACGACTCGATCCGTTGAGATGACTAGTGTCGGAGCGTCTTTCCTTCCAGTTGCTAAACAACTTCTAAATGACTTCAAAGTCGCGATTGAGGATCTCCATGCTCAGGCTAACTTGGACATTGGTGTCGTTAAACTTGCATCGTCTCCCTCCATTATGTCAGGGATATTGCCAAGTTCTGTCAAAAAGTTCAGAGACCAGAATCCTAAGGTTCATTTTGTGATGCGAGAAGAGGCGGCTGAGAAAATTGAAAGTTTGGTGCGCACTGGGGCGGTTGATTTCGGTATTGGAGGAAATCATTCAAATGCCCCTGACCTTGAATATATTCCATTGCTAAAAGATCAATATGGGATCGTATCTACTGATCAACCAAGGACTGAATTATGGCGACATCTAAGGTCTGAAAGTCTAGTTTGGTTATCTTTTGACAATGGAATTCGACGTGAGTTGGTTAATTTCTTCGAAAGCAATCATATAGATATTAATTTAGATAAAGTTAGTCTTGAGGTATCGAGTACTGCGGCTATGGCGTCGATGGTTAGCGCTGGGCTGGGGAAGGCGATAATTCCTGCTATGGCTGTCAGTACACCTGCTTTTGAATCACTTAATTTCTCCCCGTTAATCGAACCTAAATTGCTCCGTACTATCTATTTAATAAGACGAACGGGCAGGACACTATCGCCTTCTAGCTCGGCTTTTTTTGATATGCTGAAGTTACATGTTTCAACTCATAGATTGCCAAATGGAGTAACTCCAATTTAACAAGTATTCCTCTCTCAACGCTTGAAAAGGAGTAAGTCGTGTAGATTGTATTTTGTACCCTGAACGACTCGGTGTCGATAATTTGATTTTTGTTGTCGTAATTTTTGTATAGGGTTTTGGGCTAAGCATTGAGAATCAATTGTGCAAGGTCTGAAAAACAAAAATAATCGCAGTTGGAGAGTAAATGGAAACCATGAAATTCATTATAGATAACTGGTTGGTTATCTTAAATTTAGGGCTTGAGCATCTTACAATCGTTGTTGTCGCAGTTGGGTGTGCAATTTTAACAGGGGTTCCAATCGGTATTGCGATTACGCAGAATCAGCGCGTGGCAAATTTTGTCCTTTATGTTGCTTCAATTGTCGTAACAATTCCTTCCATTGCTTTATTTGGTCTAATGATTCCACTCTTGTCAGTGATTGGACAAGGTGTGGGGTGGTTGCCAGCAGTCATTGCAATTCTTCTTTATTCTCAGCTACCAATCGTTAGAAATACCTACACCGCAATTACTAATGTTGACCCAGCGTTACGTGAGGCTGCAAAGGGGATGGGGATGACTTCATCTCAGCGATTGATGAGAGTAGAGATCCCTCTTGCTGTTCCGGTAATTATGGCAGGCGTTCGAACTGCTGTGGTTATGAATATCGGCGTTGCTGCAATAGCAGCATATATTGGCGCTGGTGGGTTAGGGGTTTTGATATCTCGAGGAATTAGTCAAACGGACCCTCGTCAGCTGATAGCAGGTGCTATCGCAGTATCCATTCTTGCTGTAATTGCAGATAGGGGGCTATTAAAGATTCAAAAAGTGCTTACGCCGAGTGGTCTAACTAGATAAACACAAATATATCAATAAATTAAGGGCATAGAATAAGTATGATACAGCTCGAAAATCTAACGAAAACCTTCAAAACACCAGAAGGTACAACTATAGCTGCCGATCATGTCAATATGACTGTTCCTTCCGGTGAGATCTGTATTTTATTGGGGCCGTCCGGCTGCGGTAAAACAACGACTCTTAAGATGATCAACAGATTAATTCAACCAACTAGCGGCCGCATTTTGATTAATGGCGAGGACACTAGTAAGTTAAATGACATTGAATTGCGTCTACAAATTGGTTATGTGATTCAGCAGATTGGCCTATTTCCTAATATGACTGTCGAGGAAAATATTTGTGTAGTGCCTAAGCTCCTTGGTTGGGATGTTAAAAAATCGCGTCAGCGTGCTGCCGAGTTGATCGATCTAGTTGGCTTGGATCCCAATCAATTCCTAAATCGATTTCCAAAAGAGCTTTCTGGCGGACAACAGCAACGTATTGGTGTTATTCGTGCTTTGGCTGCTGATCCACCGGTAATGCTAATGGACGAGCCGTTTGGTGCAATTGACCCTATTAACCGTGAAGTCATTCAAAACGAATTTTTGAAGATGCAAAGCGAGTTAAAGAAAACCATTATGTTCGTGAGTCATGATATTGACGAAGCGGTGAAAATGGGAGACAAAATTGCCATCTTCCGTGGTGGTAAGATTGAGCAATATGCTAGTCCGAACGAAATTTTGGCCGAACCTAAAAGTCCATTTATTGCGGACTTTGTAGGCTCTGACCGTACGTTGAAACGTTTGCGTTTATTATCTACAGAAGATGTGATGAATCATCGTACTCCTGTAGTTTCACGTCATATGCTTACAACTGAAGCTTACTCTGTATGTCAGCAGGCAAACAGTAGCTTTGTAGTCGTTGTAGATCGAAACCAAAAACCTCGCGCATACCTAACACGTGAAGAAATGGCGGGTAAAGGTGGTAAGGTGGGCGACTTGGCGCACTCTTTGCGAGCGACTATCCCGTTAGGTACAGATCTACGAGCAGTTGTCTCCGAAATGTTTGCTCATGAATCATTTTGGCTTCCATGTGTGGATGCCGAAGGTCGCTTTGCTGGCACCATCCATCAAAGCGATGTCACTAGTAAGTTGAATGAGGTTTCTGGACAGGTTCGAGGTGCTTTATGAACGCAGAGTCAAAGCGCTTGTTGCCCTTGATTATTAGTGTGTCATTTTTGATCGGTAGCTATTTAGGTGCTGAGGGGCTGTATGATCAACTTGGGTACTATTGGGAAGACATCGTCTATTTGTCGCAGCAACACATTGTCCTTGTGGCAGCATCCGGTGGCGCTGCAATATTGATTGGTATTCCCATTGGTATCTGGTTGTCGAGGCCGTCTATGGAGCGTTATGCCGAAGCTGTAATGCAAGTATTTAATATTGGTACAACAATACCAACGCTTGCGGTGATAGCACTCTCAATGACGCTTTTAGGGATTGGTTTTGCACCAGCCTTCTTTGGTTTATTTATAGCATCTTTGTTACCAATTATTCGTAACACATATACAGGTTTGCTTGCCATTCCAGCCCACATGAAGGAAGCGGCTGTAGGTATGGGAATGTCTAGTTCTCAGATTTTATTCAGAGTAGAACTCCCAAACGCAGCATTTGTAATATTTTCTGGCGTAAGAACAGCTTTGGCTATCAATGTCGGTACCGCTCCATTGGCGTTTTTGATTGGTGGCGGTGGCTTAGGAGAATTAATCTTTACGGGGATTGATTTAATGGACACCAGCATGTTGTTAGCAGGCGCCATCCCAACTTCGCTTCTAGCGATTCTAGTGGATTTTCTAACGGGACAGGGGCAAATGCGCTTGATCTCGAAAGGAGCCAATCCGCTTCGTTAAGCGTTATCTAGAGACCAATAGGAGGTCACAATAAAAATGAAAAACTTACTAAAATATACTCTAGCAAGTGGTCTGATTGCTGCCTCAATATCTTTTGTTCAAGCTCAGACAATTGTGGTAGGTGGCAAGAACTTTACCGAACAGCAAATGTTGTCTTCTATAACTACGCAGCTTCTGCAGTCTAAGGGCTTTGAAGTTCAAGATCGCTCGGGAATGGGCTCTTCAGCGGTTCGTCAAGCGATGGAAAATGATCAAATTGATGTGTATTGGGAGTACACAGGAACTTCATTGATTACTTACAATAAGATCACCGAGCGCCTTGGAGCAAAAGAGACATACGACAAAGTTAAAGAGCTAGATGCTCAAAAAGGCATGACTTGGTTGAACCCATCTGAAGCAAATAATACTTATGCATTTGCTATGAAGCGTTCAAAAGCTGCTGAGGAAGATATTTCAACCCTTTCAGATTTGGCCGATAAGGTGAATGCTGGCAATGATTTGGTGTTTGGCTCAAATGCCGAGTTTTATGCCCGACCAGATGGCTTGAAGCCGCTAATGAAGGCTTATGATTTTGAATTTAGTCGTTCAAATATTAAGCGTATGGACTCTGGATTGGTATATCAGGCTCTTAAAGATGGTCAAGTAGATGTAGGTTTGGTGTTTGCTACTGATGGTCGTATTCCTGCATTTGATTTTGTTGTCTTGAGAGATGATAAGGAATATTTCCCCGCTTACGCTATAGCTCCCGTGATTCGTACAGAGATATTGGAACAACATCCTGTAATTGGTGAAGAGCTAAATAAAGTTTCTGGTTTGTTGACGGATGATGTGATGGCTACTCTTAACGCTCGAGTTGATGTCGAAAGAACCTCTATCGAAACCGTTGCTAGAGAGTTTTTACAGTCAAACTTGCTTATACCAATGATGTAGAGATGATAAAAGCTTACTATCAGAAATAAGTTACTTTACGGACATCATGAACATGATGTCCGTTTTTTTAATTTGAGTACGACAAATGAGAAGCAAAGATTTGCATGTTGGTGTTGCCCAATTTGAGAGTGTTATTGGCGATGTGGATCAAAATATTGAGAAGCATCTATATTGGATTGAGAAAGCTAGACTAGAGGGCATTGAGCTATTAGTGATGCCTGAGTTATCGTTGACAGGTCATTATGGACCGGAGTTTTTGTTGACGGCTGCAATGAGACGTAATGACCCGCGGTTGAAAAGGCTTGCTGAAGCAACTGGAACAATGGCAGTTTGTGTCGGCTTTATCGAAGAAGGGCCTGCTGCTCAATTTTATAATTCTGCTGCCATATTAAAAGACGGTAAGATGGTGCATATTCATCGTAAGATTAATGTACCTAATTACGGTAAGCTTGAGGAAGGAAAGCATTACGCATGTGGCCGTTTTGTGGAGACTTATAATCTAGATGAAGATTGGTGTACTGGATTACTGATTTGTGCAGACGCTTGGAATCCTGCGCTAACGAATTTGGCCTTTCTGAATGGTGCAACGCTTTTAGTATGTCCAGTCAGTTCTGGTATTGAGGCGGTAGGAGTTGATTTTGATAACCCTGGCGGTTGGGCTAGTACGATGCGCTTCTATTCTATGATGTATGGTGCTCCGTCTATTATGGCGAACCGTACAGGTTCAGAGAAAGATTTAAGCTTCTGGGGAGGATCTCGTATTGTTGATGCTTTTGGTAAAGAAATAGTAGTTGCTGGCTCTGATGAAGAGCTGATAAGCGCTACGTTATCTTATGATGTGGTTAGAAAGGCCCGCTACCAATTGCCTACAGTACGCGATAGTAATTTGTCTTTGATCGAACGTGAAACGTCACGTTTGATAGAGAAAATTGGTGTACCCGATTTCGTTCGGCACGATTAGTCGTTCATGTCCATGTTCACAAAGCGAGCCTATTCGGTTCGCTTTTTTGTTCTTTATATTTATCGTTTTATTACTTTCCCTGATGGAGCTTATGGCGTAGTTTGCGCTCTTCACCAGGACTACAACCAAACTGTGCTCGATAAGCACTTCCCATATGAGAAGTTGAGACAAAACCACATTTTAACGCAATAGCTGATATCGGGTCTGTGCTTTCACGTAATAAACGTTGAGCTTCTTTTAGCCTTAGTGTTACATAAAACTTTTGTGGTGATAGATTAAAGTGCTGTCGCCAAAGACGTTCCATTTGTCGTAGAGAGACATTGCTTAGCTGCGATAGATCGTGAACTGTAATAGGGTTTTCTAAGTTCTGTTCCATAAGTGCTATTGCAGATGTTATGCGTTTATCATTTACTCCAAAGCGTTGTTCAATCTCCAATCTTTGATGATCTTCACTGCTACGTACACGACCGATGAGAAATTGATCAACAACTTCAGCGGCAAGCCGTCCTCCGTAATCTTTAGTCAATTGATGGAGTATTAAGTCGATTGCAGCGATCCCTCCTGCGCAAGTCCAACGTTTTCGGTCGGTAACAAATATGTCTCTTTTTACAGATATAGATGGGAATTTCTCTGAAAACTCTGTAATTGATTCCCAGTGTAAAGTACATTCATAACCGTCTAGTAGCCCAGCTTGGGCTAATATGAAGCTACCATTACTAATTGCTCCGAGTACGCCACCGCAAGATGAAAAATGCTGTAAGTAGCTAAAGACTTTGCGACTTTTTAGCTCTGGTATATCTAAGCTTGCAATAACAAACAGGCGATCTAGCTTGACAGGATCATCGATTGAGTTAGTTTCTAGAGAAATTCCGCTACTTGACTCGATTGCTTTGCCTTCGGCGGACAGCAGTTTCCATTCATAAAATTCGCAACCAGATAGTCGATTTGCCGCACGTAAAGGCTCGAACGCAGAGGTCAAAGCCATCATAGAAAAGCCTGGATACAGAAGAAAGCCAATGGTGATTGGGGGGGGCATCTATCTAATCCTATTGTTCTTGTATTAGGTAGATTATTCGCGATTATAGGGAAAAAGTCTATTTATGATAGGGAGTTATAGAGCTGGGCTGATAACAGTCTCGGTGACTGAATCAGCCCAAAAAACACCTCAGTGTTTTAGTTTAACGAGCGGTAGCGCGTATCAATTTGAGCAATAAGCTCTTTAAAGATTGGGTGGTCTGCAACAAGTTGTTGGCCATGTTCCATTCCTTGAATGATCAAAGGAGCGTTACCTTTCTCGCCAGGGTAAACGTCGAACAGGCGTTTTGACTCTTCCGGCATGTGAAGAGTGTTGTCTGAGCCGTGTACAATCAATACTGGTGGGTAAGTGCCATTTTCTGGTTTGATCTCAGACTCTGGGTCAAACTGAACGTATGTTTGGTATGACTTGGCGGTAACATACTGTACGCCTGGCCAATGGTCTGCACCACCTACATCTGTGTAGTTCCCTAGTTGTTCATCAACGTAGGCTTGAGTATTTGGATCCAGTGGGTAGTAGCCTAGTTTCGTCGCTTCTGTCCCAGTGTCAAAAGATGGGATCGCGTCGTCTTCAGCTAAAGCGAACAAAGCTTTATCTGCACCCTCTATGTCTGCGCGTAGGTTTTGTAGGTTGCGTAAATTAGTGTAGCTCATTGGCACGTATAGAGGTAGTTGCTCGCCACCCACTGCAACCATTTGGTTTACCGCTGCTAAGCTTGCTACTGCACCCATAGCCCAAGAAATAACGATAGGCATGCGACCTGCGTGCTCGCGAGCAGCTTTAATCAGTGCTAATAGTTCTGTTGTTTGGTCTTCTAGGCTGACGTTTGTAAGCAGCTTTCCGTCCTTTTGGAAAGTGTTACGTACTGCTTTGTTAGAGAAGAAGCCAGACACATCGTAAGTTGTAACAGTGTAGCCAAGGGCTGCAAGTGCATTGCCTACTAATTGACCGTACATTGTTACACCACCTGTGTAACCTGAGTTAAATACTACAGGAGGTAAGGATTTATCAGGTTGTGTAGGAATGAAGCGGTACGCTTTCAGCTGTTCGCTTCCTTCAGCATAATTAACGGTAAAGTTGAATTCTTCTACAATTGCTTTGTTCATACTATCTTGCTCTTGTTGTTTTTTTGGATGGATAACGTCTGCGCACGCACCGCTAAGCAGTGTTTGAGCAGTGATACTATTTTCACGTGCAATGATGTCTGCGAGTGACGAGGTGAAATCGAGTGCGCTAATCGGATCAAATAACTCTGTGTATGGCTGGCCCTTATGATCTGCGCCTACGTGTGGAGAATCAGAGCACTCCAATAGCAAACGATCGTGTCCGAGTTGTTTGGCGATTTCCAGTGTGAAAGGGGCTGTGTCTTCTGGTGTGTTTGCTGTACGATAGCCTGGGCCTTTGAACCAAACATTGCCACGGCTTTTAGCTTCTTTTAATAATGCCTGGTAAAAATGGTCTTGTGGGCCGCGCTCTGGACGACAAGTGCCTAGGTGGTCAATAATGACCATGATGTGTGAAGGAATCTGCTTAAGGACGCGCAGGTTTGCTTCTGGCTCCTGTGCATAAATATGAATATGCTGGTCTTGGCGGAGGCGCGCATACAATGCTTGCCATGGTGCGTCAGAGTATTTGTCTGCACTTATGGATTCAGGCTTGGCATCATGTAATACAAAGCGGATGCCTTTAATCTTCGGGTGGTTTAAACGCTCACTCGTTGCATAATCTGGGCTCGCTAGAATGGTGCCGATTAGCTCTATATTACCGTAACGTTCAGGTTGCTCTGCTTGTAGGCGTTTCAATTCTTCAAAAGAACGAAATACGTTTTCAGAGTCAGGTAGGATACTTAAATGAACATTGTTAACTAAGCTTGGCTTGCGTCCTGCATCGATTAACGTGTCTAGGTAAGGTTTTACCGGAAACGGTTCTGGTAAACGATAAGGTAATTCATTTGTATTGTTTGGTAAATCGTCCGCCGTATATAGATGTACGTGAAAGTCAATCACATTACTCACCTGATCCAATCAGTTTATTTAGTAGAAATAGGCTACCTCTAGGATTTACTGTAAACGCTCTCGAATTCGACAAAACATATCAATACTTCGTCATGTGAATGCTTCGCTCGATAAAGTTTGTGCAAAGTAGCTACGTAGAGTCAGGTTTTTGAGGTATGCATTTGACTAGCCCATGTAGCTCTCAATTAGGGGGGGGGGGGAATCATAGGTCACTGCTAACGACCCGTTTAATTAGTATTTGATGTCACATACATTTCACGTCAGCGATAAGCTTGTTGTTTTGGTGCTACACCGGTGCTACAAAATTGGTATATTTACGTCTAACTGGATCAATCTTAGACTAACTTTTTTCTGTATTAAGTTATTGATTTTAAATTATAATTTTATTAATTTGGTAATATTCAATGACTTGCTGAAATGGGTATTCTTAAGACTCATAATCGGCAGGTCCCCTGTTCAAGTCAGGGTGGGGCCACCATATAAAATAAGGCGTAGCAGGTTAGTACTTGCTAGGGCTTTTTTATATTCTCTAGGATCTAGTTATTTCCTTTTGGCCTTAGCAAATGGGTTGCTACGAAGACCAGGGCCTTTCGTCACATCTGGCTTTTGTGGTTCTAATTTCCCTTTGGCTTTTGTTTTATGCGCCTCCGGGGCCGCACTTTTTGACTTCTTTTGGCTACGAGGGTGCGTATCAGGCACTCGATGCTCCGCTTCAAATCCGGGGATTTCTTTGCGCGGAACGCGCTGTTTTAAGAGTGCTTCAATGGCCCGTAGATTTTCGGCTTCATCGGCACAAACCAGTGATACCGCGCGACCTTCTTGACCCGCTCGACCGGTTCGTCCAATGCGGTGGATATAGTCCTCCGCAACGTGTGGCAGATCCACATTAATTACAACGGGTAGCCCTTCAATATCTATGCCTCGAGCCGCCACATCGGTGGCAACAAGATACGCTAATTCCCCAGACTTAAAGGCGTTAAAAGCCGCTAGGCGAGCGTATTGTGGCTTGTCGCCATGCATTGCTAGGGCCGAAAAGCCTTCCGCTTGTAAAATGTCTGTGATCTCGTCAGCACCGCGCTTTGTCTTGGTAAAAATCAATGCTTGTTGCCAATGCTGGCGGTTTAATAATTCCGCTAACAGTTCAGGTTTACGTACCTTATCCACGGTATAAATCTGGTGGCGCACTGTGGCTGCGACGCGGTTGCTTTGCTTCGCGGCGACCTCTTCAGGGTTATTCAGCCATAGCGCTGAAAGTGCTTTGACTGCATCCGAATAAGTCGCTGAGAACATCATGGTTTGGCGACTTTTAGGCAGCAGTGTCAGCAACTCATTTAAGGCTTCTTCAAAACCGAGGTCCAGCATACGGTCTGCTTCATCAAGTACTAGGAACTGTAGTGAATCGAATAGCACGGCGTCTTGTTTGACGAGATCTATTAAGCGACCAGTGGTCGCAACCAAAATGTCTGCACCACGTTGCAGTCCATTAATTTGAGGGAAAGCCTTCACGCCACCAAAAATGGTTTGGCTGCGTAAACCGAGTCCGCGGCTGTAGCTGCGAACACTTTCACCGATTTGGCTGGCAAGCTCGCGAGTCGGGGCCAATATCAAGGCCCGCACATGTTTCGAGTCAGCGCGATCACCGTCTTTGAGCTGTTCTAGCAAAGGTAGTGTGAAAGCTGCCGTTTTTCCTGTACCCGTCTGGGCTGCTGCCAAGACATCTTTTTTTGACAGAATTAGGGGGATAGCTTGGGTTTGAATCGGCGTAGGTTTTTCATAGCCAAGTTCATCAAGGGTGTGAGTAATGGCCTTAGATAGACCAAGTTTTGAAAAAGTCATTGTATTACCAAATTGATCGAAAATGTGAGCGCTTACACACGCTGTACATCAACTGATACGTTAAGTGCTTGGCTGTCGCCACCATCAAAGATAACGCCTTGTAGTGGCGTGACATCGGCGTAGTCACGGCCCCATGCGGTTACGATATGCTGCTCATTAGGCATTAAATCGTTGGTCGGATCGAATTCTACCCAGCCTAGATCAGGAATGAAAACAGCAAACCAAGCGTGGGATGCATCGGCACCGACTAATTTCTCTTGTCCTGGCGGTGGCAGTGTTTCCAAGTAGCCACTCATATAGCGCGCAGGCAGCCCAAGAGAGCGAATGCAGGCAATGGCCAAGTGGGCAAAATCCTGACAAACACCACGCTTATCTTTTAACACTTGTTCCGGTGGTGTGCTGACGCTGGTTGCAGCAGGGTCAAAGGTAAACTCTTCAAAAATTTGATGAGTAAAATCCATGCAGGCTTGTAGCACAGGGGTGTCATCGGTAAAGCAGCGGCGTGCATATTCGCCCAGTTCTTCTGAACGCTGGATATGCATGGAGTCCAATGTGTACTCCTTAACCATGCGCAGTTCAGGTGACTGAGAGGCTTGAATGAGGGCACGAAGCTCCGCGCAGCTAAGGTCGTGCAGAGTTAGTTGATTAGACAAGTCGTTCTGTTCGATCTCAAAATAACATTCGACATCGATGGTCAGCTTCTTATGAGGTTCTTGGACGGAAAAATAAAACGTTGGGTTGCCGAAGTAATCCACCCCTTCTGTGTGGTAAACAGGGGGTGGTGCAACCGCAATGCGTCGGCTTAAGCAACGTTGATTATGAGTATCGCGCGGCAGTAGGTGAGCCATGTTATAACACAAGGTAACAGGCGCTCCGTAAAGGTATTCCGTTAGGTGTCTAACTCGATATCTCATACATTATTCTTCCATTTCGCTTTGATGAGCTGTTGTGGCCCAGCGGTATGATCAAAGTATTTGTCACTGATAATCGTGGTCAGTTGTTCTAACTGCTCGACCACTTGGCCCATCAATTCGGTCAATTGAGCGCGGGTTTGAGTACTTTCTTCGATTTGCGCGAGTGATTCTAAATCTGCTAACTGGATATCGTTTAGTGACTTAATAATGAGTCGTTTCTCTCGAGAAAGCCCCAGTGATACTTGGTCGGATTGCGGCAATTCTTCTAAGTATTTACGCAGCTGGTCCACTTGATAAATCAAAGAACGAGGGTTACTTCGGTCAATCATTAATAGATCTAAACCGTAGGAAACTCGTGCCCGAGTGCGGTAGCGACGTCTGAACGAGATCAGTGCTTCGACACTCAATAAGACCGATTCAAGCACTTGCTGTTGCTGCAAGCTTGGTAGAGGTTTTGATAAGGTCGTTTTCAATAAATTAGCAGTCAACAACGCACGCTCAGTACGACGTCCAATTTCTTGGAACATCCAGTCCATACCGCGCAGCATACTCTCATGGTTCAAACCTGAAATCGCCAGTAAAGAGGTGACTAAACCGTCTAAAGACTCTTCTGGAACAGCAGGTAAGCCATTGACGTATGCACGGTCGACACTGTGAATGTGGTCGCGCAGCTCATTCAAAATGATACGAGTATCCGCAGACAGCATTTCTTTAACTTGCTCAGCACAAGACAGCATCAGCTGTAAGTTCGACTTAATTGAGCCAACCCGTTGACCGTCAGATACCAGTGCCGCTAGCGCATCATTTGGTTGCATCAAAAGTTCCGGCTGCTCTAAAAAGCCGGGCTGTGAACCACTGATCTCAGACATGGCACCTAGCAGAACTTCACGACTTTCGATTGGGAAATGATCAATACCGTTAAGCTGTTTAAAGATCGTTCGCATCAAACGCAAACTCATTTCCGCGCGTTCTGCGTAGCGACCAAACCAGAATAAGTTTTCGATTACTCGACTTGGGAGGTTGGCCACTTGTGCTTGGCTGATTGGTAAGTTGTCCAGTGGTACGTCTATATCGGTTTCAGTGGTGTCACTGAGTACCCACATGTCTTTGCTTCGCGAGCCAGACAGGTTTTTACTAACAATGGCTTCAGCGGTGGATTCTGCAACGCGAGACAATCCACCTGGCATAACACAGTAACCGCTTTCATTGGCGACGCTGAAGGTGCGTAAAATACAAGGACGAGCAAGCATTTCGCCATTGTCCCAAACCGGTGTCACGGAACCTGGAATATAGTCTTGTGCAACATACGCTACTGGATCTGCGAGGATTTTTGCGCGCACTTCTGATAACGCTTTTTCGTCAAGCTGATGACAATAGATACTCTTGTTATCAATGCTTCGAAAAGCCGGTTTGATGATTAACTGGTGAAGGTTATTTAGCACATAAGCCAAGTGCTCTTGCTCACCACACCAATAGCTGGTAACGGATGGCAGCAACAGAGGCTCGTTTAGTAGGGTCTGGCTAATTTGTGGCAGAAAAGCTAGCAGCGCTGGCGTTTCAAGAAGTCCTGTACCCAAAGGGTTGGCAATAATCACATTGCCTTGACGAGCAACTTCCAATAACCCCGGGACCCCTAAACTCGAGTCCGAGCGTAATTCTGCCTGATCACAGTAGGCGTCTTCAACACGACGCAGAATGACATCTACACGTGACAAACCGTTTAATGACTTCATCCAAACTTTGCCATTGCGTACCGTTAGGTCACCACCTTGAACCAGTGGATAGCCTAAGTGGTTAGCCAAGTAAGCTTGCTCAAAGTAAGTCGAGCTATAGGCCCCAGGGGTTAGCACAACAATACGAGGGGAGTCGGTTAGATCACCGGCGAGCTGGCTCAGGGTTTCGCGGACAGTCTGGAAAAAGCCTGCCAAGCGCATGGTTTGGCTATCGCGAAACAAAGACGGCAGCACTCTTGAGACCACCGTGCGGTTTTCTAGGGCGTATCCAGCACCACTAGGGGCTTGAGTTCGATCGCCTGTGGCAATGAACTGTCCCGACTGATCTCTGACAAGATCTACTGCGTGGAAAGTAAGCGCAGTTTCGCTCGGCCAATGCATACCGTGGCACTGTCTAAGAAAACCAGGATGAGAGAAAACGATTTCAGAAGGCAAGACGCCTTCTTTCAGCAGTCTTTGCTCGCCATAAAGGTCTTTATAAATCAGATCAAATAAATGAGCTCTTTGTTTGAGCGCAGCTTCTAGATTGAGCCATTCTGATTTATCTATGACGTTTGGAATGATATCGAGTGACCAAACATTCGGTGATAAAGGGTCACTTTTCAAATTATACGTGGCACCGTCGTCACGCAAAATACGTTGCGCACGAAGGTGCCTATCCTGCATCCCTTCTGTTCCTAATTGATGCACCGCCGACATCACTGGTTGCCAAGGCAAACGTGGTTGTCGGGTTTCAGAAAAGGCTTCATCGTAAGCACAATCCGGTGCAACATACGGAGCAGTCAGCGGCGCTTGATCCTGCGCCGCTAGTTTTGCAATGGTGGATTCGGTCATAAATAAGACGTTCTAATAAAGATTAGAGCCTAGTATACCTCTTCCTTAGGTCGAGCGTATGCGGATATTCATGACATATCTCTTCCTGTGGCGGTGACATGGGTCTAGTAACCCTGTCATGCTCTGTCACACTACGAAGCGCACTGTACTCTGGAGGCGGAACTAACGCACCTTGTGTGAAGCCATGATCCCAGAAACGGTTAACGCGACGCGCTTCGGCTTCATTGCTGTTAACCGGCAAGGTGTCATAATTACGGCCACCAGGGTGGCTAACATGATACGTACAACCACCAATAGAAACACCGTTCCATGTATCGATTAAATCGAACACTAACGGAGTGTCTGTACCCAGCGTTGGGTGCAATGCAGACGGTGGTGCCCACGCCTTGTAGCGCACCGCACCAACCGCTTCACCTTTACGTCCCGTGCTACGCAGTGGGACGCGACGGCCGTTACAAGACAGAACATAGCGTCCTTCAGTTAGACCACTTAGACGCACCTGCAAACGTTCTACCGACGAGTCCACATAACGTGCTGTACCAGACTGCGTGATTTCTTCTCCGAGTACATGCCAAGGCTCAATCGCCCAACGCAGTTCAAGCTCAATGTCATCAATTTGCTGACGGCCATAATGCGGGAAGCGGAATTCTTCAAACGGTGCTAACCATTCAAGTTTAAATGGCAAACCATGAGCTTGAAGATCATCCACGACTTCTTTGATGTCCTGCCAAACAAAGTGCGGCATCATAAACTTATCGTGTAATGAAGTGCCCCAACGAATCAAAGGTTTGTGGTAAGGCTCGTCCCAGAAGCGTGCAACCAAACAACGTAGCAGTAGCATTTGTACGAGCGACATACGTGCATGGGGCGGCATTTCAAAGCCACGGAATTCAAGCAAGCCTTGACGGCCACTGCTTGAGCCTGCTGCATAGAGTTTGTCTATACAGAACTCAGAGCGGTGCGTATTACCAGTGATGTCCACCAGCAAGTTACGCATCAGGCGATCTACCAACCATGGCTCGTCCACCAACCCCGTCGGGATATTCTGGAAAGCAATTTCCATTTCGTACAGGGCTTCATCACGGCCTTCGTCTGGACGTGGCGCTTGGCTAGTTGGGCCAATAAACATGCCTGAGAATAAGTACGACAAGCCTGGGTGGTGCTGCCAGAACGTCACCAAACTGCGAAGTAGGTCAGGGCGACGTAACAGCGGACTGTCAGCTGGTGTGATACCACCAAGGGTGACGTGGTTACCACCGCCCGTCCCAGTATGACGACCATCCAGCATGAACTTCTCAGTGCCCAAACGAGATTGATAGGCTTCTTCGTACAGTGTTTCTGTGTTGTATAAAAGCTCTTTCCAATTCTTCGCAGGGTGGATGTTCACTTCAATCACACCTGGGTCTGGGGTGATCAAGAACTTTTGCAAACGGTAATCTTTCGGTGGCTCATAGCCTTCGATCACAATCGGCATTTGCAATTGTTTTGCCACGGTTTCAATGGCATTGATTAACGCAACATAATGTTCAAGGAAGCTCACTGGCGGTAAGAACGCATGCAATCGACCATCGCGCGCTTCGATACAAAGTGCGGTACGAATAACGTTTTTAAGGATCGTGCTGCTTGTTTCTTCAGCATCTGCCAGCTTTTGCTTGGTTTGTGTCTGAGCAGAACCTGCTGTTGAAGCTGATTGACTGTAAACAGGCAGTGGTTCACGTGGTGCAAATGGGTCACGCTCAGGAGTTTGCTCTTCTTCACTGATGGCTGGTAACGAGTTTAGCGGCAAGCGGTAACCCATTGGACTATCGCCAGGGATCAGAGTGATCACATCAGAACGCATTGGCCAGAGGCTACTTTGCCATTGAGAACCATTAAACT
This sequence comes from Marinomonas sp. AWM4_232, assembly GCF_056158325.1. Lineage (NCBI taxonomy): Bacteria > Pseudomonadati > Pseudomonadota > Gammaproteobacteria > Oceanospirillales > Oceanospirillaceae > Marinomonas > Marinomonas sp. AWM4_232. Next base: position 2,424,266 of record NZ_JBSWTA010000001.1, read on the forward strand.
CGATCGGTAAGACATAACCACTGACGCGCTCAAGGCCGCGGTTTAGCAGTTTCGCCAAGCGGCGGCGTTCTAAATCATCTTTGAGTGATGCTTTGCGTGGGTTCACATCATCAGGCAAAGAGCGCTCTAACCATAGGTAATAGAGTGTGTCTTCGTAAGTAGGCTGTAGATACTGAGACTCCAAACCTAAGTATTCACATAGAGCTTGGCCAAATTTACCTGCATGGCTTTCATCAAAGCCGTAGTTTTTGTCGACTCGGGCAAGGTATTTGGGGTCTTGCCATAGGGCTTCGCCATCCGTACGCCAGAAGCAGCCCAGTGCCCAGCGGGGAACTTCCTCGCCTGGATACCATTTGCCTTGGCCGTAATGCAGTAGGCCGTTGGCACCAAACTTAGCCTTCATACGCAACAAGAGATCTTTCGCAAGGCGTAGTTTATCCGCCCCTAACGCGCCAGTGTTCCATTGTTCAGAGTCCATATCATCAATGGAGACAAAGGTTGGTTCGCCGCCCATGGTTAGGCGTACATCGCCTTGTTCTAGACGTTTATCCACCGCGTGACCAAGGGCTTTGATGTTTTCCCATTCGTCATCACTGTAAGGCTTAGTAACGCGCGGGTCTTCATGGATACGTGTAACGATGTTGGTGTAGCTAAATTCGCATTCACATTCATCCGTGAAGCCTGTAATCGGTGCAGCAGAGACTGGTTCTGCGGTACAGGCCAATGGAATATGCCCCTCACCGGCGAACAAGCCACTGGTTGGGTCAAGACCAACCCAGCCCGCACCAGGTAAGTACACTTCACACCATGCGTGTAAATCAGTGAAGTCTTCCTCTGGTCCAGAAGGGCCATCTAACGCTTTGATATCAGACGTCAGTTGCACTAAGTAACCGGATGCAAAGCGTGCTGCTAAGCCTAAATGGCGCAGGATCTGAACCAACAGCCAAGAGGTATCACGACATGAACCTTTTTTAAGTGTGAGCGTTTCTTCACAGGTTTGCACACCGGGTTCTAAGCGGATTCCGTAATCAATTTCATTGGACAAGCGAGTGTTCAAACTCACCAAAAAGTCTACGATCGGTGTGCTTTTTAGATCCACTGTCTTTAGCCAAGCTTGCAGCTCTGGGCAATCTTCTGACTTCTGCAAATAAGGCGTGAGCTCTTCTAGTAATTGCTTGTCGTATTTAAATGGAAAGTGCTCTGCGTACTCTTCGATAAAGAAGTCGAACGGGTTTATGACCGTCATGTCGGCGATCACTTCCACGGCAAACTCAAGTTTCTTGGTCTTTTCAGGGAACACTAAACGAGCTTGATAGTTTCCGTAAGGGTCCTGTTGCCAGTTTACGAAATGATCTTCTGGCAAGACTTTTAATGAATATCCATGAATATGGGTACGTGAGTGAGGCGCCGGACGCAGACGTAAAATGTGCGGCGAAACATTAATAAAGCGATCAAATTCATAAGTGGTTTTATGCTGAATCGCTACGCGGATGGTCATGCCGCTTCTCCTTTCTGGAAGTTAAACCAGTTTTCCGTGATCTGGTGGTGCAGAGTAATGATATCAAGCTGAATATCGTTCAGGTAATCACTGAACTCACTGTTTAAATCGCTTGAATGTTCCACTGCTTTGGTGTTTTCCAATAATTTGTCTGCGCTCAAAATGACGAGGCCAGACCGCGGCAGTTGCGCTGCGGCCAGCTTGATCTGCTCTAGGCAGTAACGCTGCGAGCGAGGGAAGTATTTATCATTCAATAAGAAGGTCACCGCCTTGGCGCCGCGAATAGAGCTGCGCATGGTGCGACGGAAACTTAAGTAAGCACTTTGAGACTTTAACACCTTGGACCAAACGACTTGGCCCAACTCCATATCTTGTTCGGCTTGTGATTGGCTCATCAGGGAGGTCGCCGCATCAATAATACGAGTGTTCATATCAACGCGTTCTAGATAGCGCCCTAAGATCAAGAACTGCCAGCCTGCATCACGGTCCATGGTTGCCGCTAACAAGCCAATGATTTTCTGGCAGCCTTCAATAATGGTATTGAGATAAGCATGTCGGGCAGAGCGGTTGATGCCTTGTTTAATATTTTGTTTGGCAAATAAGTCCAGCTCATTCACCAACTCCCACATTTCATTGGGCAAGACATCTCGAGTTGTACGGATGTTTTCACGGGCCATTTTCAAAGATGAGAGCAGGGAGCTTGGGTTGTCATCGTCTGATAACAGAAACTTCACCACGTTGCGTTCATCGCGAACTTTATAACGATTATTAAATGCCTCAATACCACTGTTGATTTCGATAAGGTTGTACCAAGAAATTTGCACGACATTGTGCGGTAAATCGAACAATAAATCGTCGTAAACACTGACCAAGCGAGCCGTATTTTCCACGCGCTCTAGGTAGCGAGCACTCCAGTATAGGCGTTCTGCAACTCTTGAAAGCATGATTAAGCTCCTTTTGTGTCCACAATCCAAGTATCTTTACTACCACCGCCTTGTGACGAATTGACGACGAGAGAACCTTTTTTCATCGCTACTCGTGTTAAGCCACCTGTGGTCACGTAAGTTTTGTTGCTTTGTAAAATAAACGGACGTAAATCCAAATGACGCGGTTCCAGAGAGCCTTTACCGATCAAGGTTGGCGCCGTAGAAAGCTTAAGGGTTGGCTGAGCAATATAGTTGCGCGGGTTTTCTTTGATCAGCTCGGCAAAGATCTGTTGCTCTTTCTTAGTGGAATGAGGGCCAACAAGCATGCCATAGCCGCCCGATTCATTGGCAGGTTTGACTACTAACTCATCTAAGTGAGCTAGCACGTATTCGCGATCTTCTTCGTTATCGCAAAGATAGGTCTTTACGTTTTTAAGAATGGGCTCTTCGTCAAGGTAATAACGGATCAAATCGGGCACATAGGCGTAGACCACCTTGTCGTCTGCAACACCAGCACCCGGTGCATTAGCTAGAGCAACGTTACCAGCTTTCCAAGCGCGCATTAATCCTGGGACACCTAGTACGGAGTTAGGGTGGAACGCTTCTGGGTCAAGGAATAGGTCGTCAATACGGCGATAGATGACTTCCACGCGTTCAGGACCGTAAATGGTCTTCATGTAAACGCAGTCGTCCTCGTCCACAAATAAATCCGCACCTTCGAGTAACTCAACCCCCATCTGTTGTGCGAGAAACGCATGTTCAAAATACGCTGAGTTATAGATCCCAGGTGTTAGGACAACGATTTCTGGACATTCAATGTCGCGTGGAGACAAAGCCGCGAGGGTGTCAAACAAGTCAGAGGTGTAAGACCCAACGGGTAAAATCTCGTCGTTTTCAAATAATTCAGGTAAAACTCGCTTGGTAATGGCGCGGTTTTCAAGCATGTAAGAGACACCAGATGGCACTCTTAAGTTATCTTCCAGAACGTAAAAGTCTCCGTGCTCATCACACACTAAATCTGTGCCACAAATATGCGCCCAAACACCGTACTTGGGTGAGACGCCAACGCATTCTGGGCGGAAGTTTTTTGAATCTTTGATGATGTGTTCTGGGATGATGCCGTCTTTGATACAGCGTTGATCGTGGTAGAGGTCGTCGATGAAGCGGTTTAGTGCGGTGAGTCGTTGCTTTAATCCTTCTGCGGTGATTTTCCAGTCTTTAGCGTCGATGGTTCGGGGGACAATATCGAAGGGCCATGCTCTGTCTATATTGCCTTCTTCGGTGTAAACCGTGAAGCTAATCCCCATTTCCTGAACTGTTGCTTCGGCGGTTCTGCGCCGCTTCTCAAGTTCTTCAGGAGGAAGACTTTCAAGATAATCCAGCAATTCTTTTGCCGGTTTTCTGGCTTTTCCTTGAGCATCAATCAACTCATCGAAAAAAACGTCTGAATTATAGTTATTAGTGAGTGTATCCATATTCAAATTATCCCCTTTAACGGCTGAGGACTGCACTATCACAGTTCATTCTCGTGCGCGGCATTGGTTATTGATGAACCAAAATAGAGCTGTTGGCAAGTGAAACTTAACCTTTACTATCGAAGAGCAATTTTTGGGCCAATAAAGAGACGTTTTACAGAGGTTTCTTTCAAGAGAATCTAGGGCGGAGAAGAACTTGAATCAGGTTTAAATAATCGGTTTTTGTTATGATTTTATTATTAGGGCATGAACAAAGGAATAAATGGTGGAGCAGGTAAAATTAGCTGATCACATTATTGTTGTTGGCGCAGGCATTGGCGGATTGACCGCTGCTTTGGGGTTGGCTAAACAAGGCTTTACTGTGGTTGTTTTAGAGCAAGCCCCCGAATTAAGCGAAGTCGGGGCGGGTTTGCAGCTTAGCCCCAATGCCGTCAAAGTACTGCAAGCATTCGGTGTGGCAGATGCCATTGAACCTCATTGCTTTACCCCTCAACGTGCCTGCATTCGTGATCATCGCAGTGGTCGTCATTATCTTGATCTGCCATTGGGGCGGGACATGGTAAAGCGTTACGGTGCTCAGTATTGGCATATTCATCGCGCCGACTTGCATCAAGAGTTAGTGCGAGCCTGCCAGCAACATGGGGTCGATATTCAGCTCAATCAGCGAGTAATGAGCTACCGAAACGAAAAGGATCACGTCAAAGTTCTGCTGGAAAAACAGACGATTAGAACCGATTTATTGATTGGGGCCGATGGAGTTCACTCCCAAATTCGTGAACTGATGTTGGGTGCGCAATCGCCAATCTTTACTGGGCAAGTGGCTTGGCGTGGCACGGTGCCCATTGCCAATATTAAAGGCGCATCGGTTCAGCCAAATGCTACGGTGTGGGCTGGGCCACATCAGCATATGGTGACTTACTATCTTCGAGGCGGTGAGTTTGTCAATTTTATTGCGGTAGAAGAACAGGCCAATTGGCGCTTTGAATCTTGGCGTGAAGAGGGCGACACTGACGTCTTACGCAGTAAATTCCATGGTTGGCATCCTGAAGTCACCTCTGTTTTAGATGGCTGTGAGTCAACGTTTTTGTGGGCCTTGAATGGTCGACCAGTGTTACCGACATGGCATGATGATCGAGTGGTTTTGCTTGGTGACGCGTGCCATCCTATGTTGCCATTTATGGCACAAGGCGCGGCGATGGCCATCGAAGATGCCTTTGTGCTGTCTGGTACATTGAAAAAGTATGATTACGAATATGCTTTTATGAAGTATGAGACATTGCGTAAACCTCGTGCAACAGCTGTGCAGAAGCAGTCACGAGAGAACGCCTCGTTATATCATATGCACGGTGGTTGGCAGGGGCGTCTAAAACTCGAAGCGCTGGGAGTGGCCTCTAAATTCGCCAATGGAATTATTCAAAGTAAGCTTGATAGCATTTATGGGCATGATGTCACCGCGCTACGCCTATAGTGATCAGGCCGTGCATTAATAAAAGGATGATGTTTTGAGCACGTCGCCATCTTTGCTAAAAGCTGAACTGATTTTAGTTTCAGTCACCATTATCGCCGCGTTTGGTTGGATTTTCTCCAAAGAAGCGTTGGTGGAGTTACCGCCCATTTTCTTTCTCGGAGTGCGCTTTGTCATCGCTGGGATAGTGCTTTTTTTCGTTGGTGCTCGCTTCTTTAAAGGGATTCGTTGGCAAGACTTAAAGGGCGCGACCTTGGTCGGCGCTGTCATGAGCATTGCCATGATGTTTTGGATTGTGGGGCTCGATCAAGTGAGCAATATTGGCGTTGGAGCCTTTATTAACAGCTTGGGTGTCATTTTAGTGCCCGTTTTCGCGCGCTTTATGTTCAAGGAGCGTCCTGCTCGTAGTATTTGGATTGCTCTTCCCATTGCCGTGATGGGCTTAGGGTGTTTGGCGTTAGGTAATGGCGTGAGTTTTGAGTGGGCGCAGGGCTTCTTTCTTGTGTCAGCGATTACCTTTGCTTTTCAATTTAATCTGCTAACTCGCATGTCGACGAAACTGCATGTGCTGGTGCTGACTGCGATACAGCTGTTTACTGCGGGTGTCGTTATGTTAATGGTGTCTCCAACCATTGAAGAGGTGCCTCACTCCGTATCATTGCCCATCGTAGGCTGGTTTTTAGCTAGCACACTGATCGCCACCAGTTTACGTTTCTTGCTGCAAACTTTCGGCCAGAGCTTAACGCCTGCTAGCCATGCGGCAGTGATCATGAACTTAGAGCCTGTTTGGACAGCACTGTTGGCGGCCATTTGGTTTAGTGAAACCATGACCAGTCTTCAACTTATAGGATGTGCGCTTATTTTCTCCGCTATGCTGGTCAGTAAGTGGAGTCAGGTCCGCGCTTTTCTGAGGCGCAAAACCGCTTAATTATCGGGGAAAAGCTGGTTCAACATATGCTGAAATAGTTGGTGAGATGCCGCATCAAAAGGCCCTGCAAAAAAGCCTCTACGATGGAATAAACCATCGGTTAGTGCTACCAAAAACTGGACCCTAGCGCGGATGTCCGCTTCGTCGTCTAGGGCATAACGTTGACGCACCAACTTTACCGCGTGCTCGGTCAGGCGGTGATCCGCATTGTACTGGATTTTGGCTAATGCTGCTGAGCGATTCGCCTCAGCTTTGATTTCCATATTTAAAATGCGTTCTGCGTGGAATTCTTGTTCGTGCTCCGGTTCGAACATTCGTGCCAGCCAGCCTTTCTTTTCGAGAAACTCTTCCATCATTAGAAGATATTCTTCGGTTTTTTGCTCTACTACAGCGCGAATAATATCCTCTTTGTGGGCAAAATAGCGATAAATTTGGCCTACACTGAGTTCAGCTGTTTTCGCGATGTCGGCCATACTGGCCTTGTGAAAGCCTTTCTCCACAACGTGCACGATAAATGCATTCATAATCTGCTGGCGGCGTTCTTGCTCATTTACCGGAGTTTTTTTCATAAATATTTACACGATTTAAAGATGGGAACTGTAACCAAGCTGGATTATAGTGTGAATGAACGCTCATTCTCAAATGATAATTATTGGAGTCACCACAGTATATGCTGTCTAGGAACATATTGATTACAGGGGTTGTACTGGCCTCGGCGATTTTGGCGGGTTGTCAAGAAAGCGAAAGCAGTGCCGCAGCGAGCGCGCCAGCTCAGCAAGCACCAAAAACTCAAGTGGGTGTCATCACCATTGAAAAGCAAGAAGTAAAGCTAACGTCTGAATTGCCTGGCCGAACCAAATCCAGCCTTGAGGCAGAAATTCGTCCACAGGTGGGTGGTATCGTGGAAAAGCGTTTGTTTGAAGAAGGTCAGACCGTATCGGCTGGAGATCTGCTTTATCAGCTAGACGACTCAGTATATAAATCTAATTTAGAGCAGGCACAGGCAGACCTAGACAGCGCTCGTGCCACGCTAACCTCGACTAAACAAACCTACGAGCGTTACCGTCAGCTTAAAGAACGTAACAACGTTTCTCAGCAAAACTTAGATGATGCAAATGTCGCCTATCTATCTGCAGTTGCTGATGAAAAACGTGCAGTTGCGGCATTAAACAGCGCCAAGATTGATTTGGCTTACACGAAAATCACAGCGCCAATCGATGGCAAAATTGGCATCTCGGATGTCACAGTAGGTGCCTTGGTGACAGCTGGTCAATCGACGGCGATGACCACTATCCGTGCCATGGACCCTATGTTCGTTGATTTGGCTCAAACCAGTGTTGAACAGCTTCGTCAAAGAACTTTATTGAGCCTAGATCACGTCAGCCTAGGAGATCAAAGCGTAACTCTCACCTTAGAAGATGGCTCTGAGTACCCTTACAAAGGTCGTTTGAAAACCCGTGAAGTGAACGTAGATGAGATGACCGGCAGTGTTACCTTGCGTGCAGAGTTTGATAACCCTGATGGTCTACTGTTGCCAGGGATGTTTGTACGCGGACAGATTAACGATCTGAATGACAGCGAAGCGATTCTGGTGCCTCAACAGGGCGTTTCCCGCGATGTGAAAGGCAATGCCATTGCATACGTTGTCAATGCTGATAACAAAGTTGAGCAGCGCATTCTGGAAACAGAGCGTTCCATTGGTAATCAATGGTATGTCACGGACGGTATCAAAGCGGGTGATCGAGTTGTCGTTCAAGGCAGTTTGAAAATTCGTGCAGGGGCTGAAGTGAATGCCGTGGAACTGCAACGTGATCCACAAACGGGTCGAATTGTTGAAGCAAATGCTGCGACCACTGGCCAGTAAATTAAAGGAGCCAAGTTTATGATTGCGCAGTTTTTTGTTAAGCGCCCAGTCTTTGCTTGGGTGATATCAATTGTCATCATGTTGGCAGGTATTCTTGCCATCACACAATTGCCTATTTCCCAATATCCGAATGTAGCACCGCCTTCTATCCGAATTTCTGCTACCTACAATGGTGCATCGGCGGAAACGGTTGAAAACAGTGTTACACAAATTATTGAGCAGCAGCTTACTGGTCTAGATGGCTTGCTGTACTTCTCATCAAGCAGTAGTTCTACTGGTCGTGCCAGTATTGATGTGACCTTTGAGCAAGGCACTGATGCGGATACCGCACAAGTTCAAGTTCAGAATAAGGTTCAGCAGATCACGTCAAACCTACCGTCTTCTGTACAGCAACAAGGGGTGACTGTGACCAAGTCTCAGTCTGACTTCCTGTTGATCATGGCGCTTTATGATGAGACCGATCAGGATAACGCCAGCGACTTATCTGACTACCTAGTATCGAATATGCAGGACCCTATTTCTCGACTTGAAGGTGTAGGTAGTGTTCAGGTATTCGGTTCGTCTTATGCTATGCGTATTTGGTTAGATCCACTTAAATTAGCGACTTATAACTTAATACCATCAGATATTGCGAATGCCATTGAGGCGCAAAACGTTCAAGTAGCAGCTGGTAGTTTGGGGAGTTACCCCATCGCGAAGGGCCAAGAGCTAAATGCGACGGTAACGGCTCAGTCAAAGCTAGAAACACCGGAAGAGTTTGAGAACATCATTCTTAACTATGATGACAATGGTGCGACGGTTCGTCTGAAGAATGTGGCGACGGTTGAACTAGGTAGTGAAAACTACAACTTTACGCCACGCTTAAACGGTCACCCTTCTACAGGTATGGCGGTGATGCTGGCGCCTAGTGCGAACGCATTGGAAACCTCTGAGCGTGTAAAAGCAGCCATAGAAGAATTGAAGCGAGGCTTACCTGAAGGTTATAAAACAGCTCTGCCACTAGACTCAACAGAGTTCATCAAGATCTCTATTGAAGAGGTGGTGAAAACACTGTTTGAGGCGATTGTTCTGGTTGTCATCGTGATGTTTGTGTTCCTACAAAGCTGGCGTGCAACCTTAATCCCTGCGATCGCAGTACCTGTTGTGTTGCTAGGTACTTTTGGTGTTTTGCAGGCGTTTGGTTACTCAATCAATACCTTGACCATGTTTGGTTTAGTACTCTCGATTGGTCTACTTGTGGACGATGCCATCGTTGTGGTGGAAAACGTTGAACGGGTAATGGAAGAAGAGAAACTGTCTGCTCGTGAAGCCACGATCAAGTCGATGAAAGAAATCACCAGCGCATTGATTGGTATCGCGGTGGTTCTGTCAGCGGTATTCGTACCGATGGCCTTCTTTAGTGGTTCGACGGGGGTAATTTATCGCCAATTCTCGATCACCATTGTGTCGTCAATGGTGTTGTCGGTGATCGTGGCATTGACCTTGTCACCAGCCCTTTGTGCCACACTTTTGAAGCCAAGTCACCACAAAGAAAAGCGTGGCTTAGGTGGTTGGTTTAACCGTACTTTTGACCGTTGGACGGAACGTTACAGTGGTCGAGTGGCGACGCTAATCAAGCAACCGGTTCGTTGGTTAGCAGGTTACTTGGTGATCATTGCTGGTATGAGTTACTTGATGATCAACACGCCAACGGGCTTCTTACCGACTGAAGACCAGGGTAATGTCATGGTCATCGTATCCTTGCCAGAAGGGGCTTCGATGGCCCGTACTGAAGAGGTTATGGATAAAGTACAAGATCATTTCTTGAACAATGAAAAAGATTATGTGGACTCTATCTTTACCATCTCTGGCTTCAGCTTTATGGGAACAGGCCAAAACGCGGGTATGGCATTCGTATTGCTCAAACATTGGGATGAGCGTACTAAGCCTGGAAGTTCTGCGGCGGATATTGTTGCGCGTTCTTACCCAGGTTTAGCTGATATTCGTGATGCGCAGATCTTCTCATTGTTACCGCCTTCTATTCGTGGTCTTGGCCAAAGTAATGGCTTTACCTTCGAGCTTCAGGCTGCGGGTAATACGAGCCGTGAAACCTTGCTTGAGATGCGTGATAAGTTATTAAGCGACGCCCGCGCGAGTCAGATCTTGAGTGGTGTTCGTATGGGTGGACAAGGGGAAACCCCACAACTTCATATCGATATCGACCAAGAAAAAGCCTCGGCATTAGGGCTCTCTATGGCTGACATCAGTAGCACATTGTCTTACGCTTGGGCGGGTAGCTACGTGAATGACTTTGTCGACCGTGGTCGTGTGAAGAGTGTGTATGTTCAAGGTGACGCGGAATACCGTGGTGCGCCATCGGATTTACAGCACTGGTACGTACGTGGTGATGGTGACAAAATGACGCCATTCTCCGCGTTTGCTGACAGTGAGTGGACGTATGGCCCTAAAACACTTGCGCGCTTCAATGGCTTGCCCTCATATGAGATCCAAGGTTCGGCTGCAGCGGGTCTAAGTTCTGGTGATGCCATGACTGAAATGGCTCGTATCGCTGAAGACTTACCGCAAGGGGCTTCTTACGCTTGGAGTGGTTTGTCCTACCAAGAGCAGCAATCGGGCGGTCAAACGTACTTCTTGTATGCGGTTTCTATCTTAGTGGTTTTCCTATGTCTTGCTGCTTTGTATGAAAGTTGGACGGTACCGTTCTCGGTAATCATGGTTATCCCACTTGGGGTGATCGGTGCAGCCGGGGCTATCTACTTACGTGATCTACAAAATGATGTGTACTTCCAGGTAGCCCTATTGACCATCATAGGCCTGTCGTCGAAGAATGCCATTCTGATTGTTGAATTTGCTGAAGCGGCCTATCGTCGCGGTGAGAATGTGTGGCATGCGGCAACGGAAGGCGCACGTTTACGTCTTCGTCCGATTATCATGACATCGCTTGCCTTTATCGTTGGTACATTGCCACTGGCACTGTCTTCTGGTGCGGGTGCTAACAGCCGAATCTCAATCGGTACTGGTATTGTGGGGGGGACCTTAACGGCAACGTTATTGGCGATCTTCTTTGTACCGTTGTTCTTCGTCTTGATTCGTCGCTTATTCCCTAAGCGCCCGATTGAAGATTGATAAGAACCGAAGTGAAAAAGTAAAAGGAGCCAAACTTGGCTCCTTTTTTTATGCTGAAATGCTTGAGACTAAGCTAAGAGCGCTTAGTGCTTAGAAACGTAACACGCTCATTCTGTTTACAGAGTTGTGCGATTTCAGAAGGGCGACCTTGATCATCAAAGTGAACCAAACCAATACCGGAGTGATTCAGTAAGCGCTCGCCGTGATCTGCGTTATCGGGTTTGCGTGGTGATATCCGTAATGAGCGTCGCTTCGTAAATAGGTTTAAAGGGGACCAAGGCGCGTACAGCCAACGGTTGAGCCGGTCAAACCACTCCAAAAGATCGCGTGGGAATTCGTTACGTAATCCACTACTTGTGATTTGCCAAATATTCGGGCTGCTTTTATGACCTCTTAACTTGATGTCGTAGGCAAACGAGTAGTGTACATCACCTGATAAAATCACGAAATTTGTTGGTGTTTTGGCATGGGTAAATAGGTTCATTAATGCATAAGCTGAGCCAGGGTGTGCCATCCAGTTTTCCGCATCCACCATCAGGGGTTTACCAATCCAAGTGAAGACTTTCTGAATCGCTTCGATCAACTTTACACCGAACATGGGCGCAGGAGACACCAAGATCACGGAGTCTAGGTTTTTGATGTCCTGTTGCAGATCAGTGATGGCTTCCCAATCCATAAGACCTGATGGATTGCTAAAGCTTTTTTCTGATCGCCAACGGCGTGTGCGGGTATCTAGAACAACAAGTTTTGGTTGGGTGTCCCAGTGGTAATGCCATTGGTCGTAGGCAAGTAGCTCATCAATAAAGGTATCCCGTACTTGCGCTTCTTGGGTAAGTGCAGCTGTCTCGGCCTGTTTTATAAAAGCATGATCGTATTGTGCCGGATTGTTTCCCCAGCCCTGACAAAGCAAGTAACCAAATAAAGCATTGCCGATGATGCGTTTCGATAACGGGTGTCCGAAGGCGGTTTGCTCCCACTCTGCAGTGAGGTTCCAGTCATCCGTCACATCGTGATCGTCAAACATCATCGCACTAGGAATGTGCGCAAGCACACGTTGTACTTGCGGAAGTCCTTCCACGAACTCTTCTATGGCTTTACGTTCTTTGTCATAGCGAGTGCGATGTTCTTCTTTGATGATGCTGTCCGGACGCTCAAGAGAAATATGACGCCAAAGTGTCGGAGACCATACGAGTAGATACATACAAATTACTTCAGCAAAACTCATTAAATGGTTATGCGCGGTATCCGTTGTGAAAACGGGCTTTTTCTTGCCTTTGAAGAATTGTGTTTTGACCTCATCATTTTGATCGCTCTGGGGTAATAATGCTTCTCGCTGATAAAAATAGGGTTGTTCGGAAAGTGACTGTTCTGCACAGGGGAGATTTTCTTCGTCAATCCCGAGCAAACTGATTGCCTGTCGGATGGCATGTAACATTGGACCAGCAACGTCGTCTGCATAGATTTGATCACCAGATAACATCATTAACGAGGGCCACTCTTCGATAGGCGTTGTCGCAAGGTGATAATCCGCTTCCACTAGACCGTCTCCCGCTTGCTGGTTTTCTTTCTGATTGTGGAAGCCGTAATGGGCTTTTCGACAAGAGCCATGCAGAATTGAATTCACATTCGGGCGCCAAATAAAAGATGTGCCACACGTGCTTTTTGAATAGCTTAAATCTTCTTCGGCAAGTTGAGCTAAAGCTACTCCGTTAACATGTATTTGATAGGAGAGTGGGGTGTTTGATGGTAGTGAGCTATCAAACTGAACCTGAATTAACTTTAGATATAGTCTTTTCCCTAGGCAAACAGTATCGAAGTAAGTTGTTTGTGGTAATGCTGTATTGTCGTTATAAACCGTTATGTCAACGACATCATCGCTTTGCAGTGCAAGCCATAAGTGTACGGCATTTGAGTCCAGCTTTCGCAAGATTGGACCCGCAATGATAGGGGATAAAGCTTGTGATGTAAGCTTTTCTTCCATGTCTTGTCTCCGACAGTGAATAGTAATGTCTATCATCCTACTAAAAAAAGCTATGTGAGTATTCGAATAGATAAAAATTAAGAATCCACTTGCATAAAACAAGAAATGTTTCATTGCTAATATTAGCTAGGAAAATACTGATTTATCATTTCAGGTAAAAGCGGTCAGCGAATAACTTTGACTGAAAGTTTTTTGTAGGCAATTGCCTGTAAATTGTAAAGATTGATCTAAAAAGAAGAATGAATATGGATTGAGTTAGGCTAAATAATGGGGCTGATGTTAAAAATACGCCGATGGAAATGATCTGGATGATCTCTAATTATCATAGCTGGACTCATTTACTATCCACTTAAGATTTAATTTAAATATAGTGTTTCAGTAAAGGTTAATTATTCATGGATTTGAAGCTTATAGTCGATCAAGGACAAGAGTTACTCGGTCATCGAGCAGAGATTGCTGTTGATGCTGATGTTTTTTCGATTGGTAGAGGAAATGATAATTCTTGGGTGTTGCCTGATCCAAAGCTTCATATTTCAAATAAACATTGTGTGATCCATCGTAAAAATGACGAGTTCCATTTAACCGACATTAGCACGAATGGTGTCTATTTAAATGGTCATTCAGAACCATTAGGGCGAGGGCGAAGCCAAATACTGAGGCATGGTGATTCGATCATTATTGGTGAATACCTTATTAATGTATCGCTTAGTGGTATCAATAGCTCCTTCGTTAACAACACTACTCCTACACACGAGGAACTAGACTCTGCACATCCGAGAGATGAGGTCGAAGATCTCACGGCGGACTTGGTTGCTTCTACCAAGAATACTTCCTCTCTGGCTTCGACGAAACATGTGCTTGAAAGTGTAGTATTTGAAACGCCTTCAGCTGCTGAGCTGACGACTAAAGATGCGACGCTTGATGAGTTATTAGACGATGCTGTGCCATTGCCATCTACTGAGCCAACAATCAGTGAGTTGTTGCGTCCCGTAGCACCAGAAAAAGAATTCTATGTACCGCCTAAAGCGGTCACAGAGAAAGAAGCCTCTCACCAAGTAGAAGACTCTCCAAGTCAAGAGGAAAGCCAAACGAAACAAGCTATACCAGCAAATTGGTTAGACTTCGCAAACGAGTCTGATCAAAGTCCATTGGCTTCATCAAGAGTTGAAGCGAATACCGTTCATTCGCCAACGAACACTCCCGCCTTAGACGCTAATGATACCGTGCATAAAGCTGATGCTTTGGATCATATAGACCGTTCAGCTATACAAAAAGAAATGGATGGTAATGGTCATCCTCTTGAAAAGGAAATGCCTGACTTTGAAATTCAGGAGCGCTCAATAGCGAGTCGTATGGAGGAGCAGATTAGAACTGCTATCGCAGATGAGAAAACTCAGTCTACTAATGCCCAAGAGGTATCAGAACAACATGAGCTTTTCGATATTATGATGAAAGAGGCTGGGATTTCGGAGCATCTGTTTCACGGTAAAGACAAGCGTGATATTGCGAAATTAATGGGGCGTATGTTGCGTCAGTTTGCACAAGGAACCATAGATACATTGGCTACTCGTAGCATGGTAAAGAGCGAGTTTAGATTGCAGCAAACCATGATTCGGCCTGTAGATAATAATCCGTTGAAGCTATCGCCTTCGGGAGATGAAGCTCTGAAAATAATGTTGATGGGAGACTCTTCAGCGTATCTACCCGCAGAAAACTCGATTCAAGAAGGCTTTAAAGATATTCAAGCGCACCAATTAGCCATGATGTCGGGAATACAAGCAGCCTTCATGCATTTATTACAGCGTTTTGAGCCTGAAATGCTAACGCAAAAATTCGAAGCTCGGCCGCGCTATCATAAAGGTCTATTAAATCGGAATAAAACCGATCTATGGCGTGAATATCAAGATTATTACCATGATATTTGCGCCATGATGGAAGATGAGTTTCAAGACCTTTTTTCAAACGAGTTCGGCAAAGCTTATGAAAACCAGCTAAGGAAAATTCGATGAAACCAATTTTGCTTGGTAGCCTATTAATTGGATGTGCCTGGTTGTCGGGGTGCTCGATTAATCCTTTTTCCGATGCGGAAGATGAAGGCATCAAGCTGCAGTTTGATATGTCGGCAACCGAGTCGCTTAACCCAGATATTAATGGTCATCCTTCACCGATTGAAATCCGTGTATATCAGTTAAGTTCTACAACAGAATTTGAACGGTCGGATTTCTTCGATTTATATCAAGATGATCCTCTACCATCGAGTTTATTAGATACACGTATTTTTATTATTAAACCCGGTGAAACCACTCGAATAGTGTCAGATTTGGATCTAGAAACAAAGTTTATCGGGGTTGTTGCAGGATACCGCGATTTAGATCATGCAACTTGGCATGACGTTATTCAAGTAAGAGATGAAAGAGGCTTCCTGCGTCGTTTAATTGGGTCACATAAACGAATGACACTTCAAGCTGAAGCATCGAAAGATGAAGTGTCGCTAATGGATGAAGAAGAGTAGTTGTAAATGAGCTGGCATAGAAAAGTGGCATGGCTGGAAGGGGCGTTTATAAGACCGCAGCACTTCCAGCAACAAGATAGATATATGGAATGGAGTCTGGCTGCTCTAACGCATCAGTTGAATAGTTATGCTTGGGGGATATCTGAGCTGCAGTTTGATGAGGCCGCTTTGCGACTGGGGCACTTTGTCTTGAAAAAGTGCCGCGCTATTATGCCTGATGGTTCCATTATTGACATGCCAGCAGAAGATGACGTTCCAGCTCCTCTGGCTTTGCAAGAGCCTGATGAGGGCGTGTTAATTTATTTAGCCGTTCCTATCTGGCGAGCAGGAGCAAATGATATTGACCGCCAGCAAGCGGAAGACAGTAATGCTCGATTTCGCTTAGTAGACATGGAAGCTCCAGATATTGTGGCGCAATCAAATACGCATGCAAACATAGAGCTTGCTAATAAAAAAATAAGTGTAATCACTGACAAGGATGGCCCTAAGCAGTTCTCAACCATTGCCATTGCCCGGGTGAAGTCGGTAAAAAATAAAGCCATTGAATTAGACGAGGCTTTTATACCCGCTGCATTAGATATTAGTTCCAGCCCTGCATTGATCAATATTGTACGCGATATTCAAGGGCTTGCATTAAAGCGCGCTTTACTGCTCGCTGAGCGCTTGAAATCTTTAGGTGAGGGGGGCGGTGTCGAAATATCAGATTTCTTACTATTGCAAATGCTTAATCGATATCAGCCCATGCTGGAGCATTATCTTAGAGCCAATAATGTGCACCCTGAAAGAGTATATGAAACCCTCATCCAAATGGCATCTGAGCTTGCTACTTATACACATGTTGATAAGCGGTTAAATGATGCGCCGGTATATGAACACAGCAATTTACAAATGACATTTGAAAGCTTTGAACCATTACTTCAGCAGCGCTTAAGTATTTTATTGGATCAGAGCGCGATGCAGATTGAACTGGTGATGAAAGGCTTTGGCATTCGCATTGGCTACATACCGGAGCTGGATCGTCAGGCAAGTTTTGTGTTGTGCGCAAGAGCAGATATGCCAAATGAGGAGTTGCGCCGTTTATTGCCTCTCCAAGCAAAAATTGGTTCGATTGAAAATATCACAGATTTAGTAAATAAACAGCTGCCTGGTGTGCAGATAGCTCCTATGGCAGCTGTGCCGCGACAGCTTCCTTTCTATTCCGGTGCTGTGTACTTTGAATTAAAGACTCAAGGTAAATGGTGGCATGATATTACCGAATCTAAAGGCTTAGCTCTTCATGTAGGTAGTCAGTTCCCTGGGATTTCTCTTGAACTGTGGGTCATTAAATAATACTTAAATTGGATAATATTAAATGGATTTTAATGGTAACCGTACCGTCATCATTCCTGTTCCGGGTGGCCAAGCCACTCTTGCTGATCAAGTACCTTCAAGTCATATAAAAGGTGATGTTAACTGGGCTGACCTTTTAGATGATCCGGATAAGTTTTTGTCCTCCGGATTAAATCGCTTGGAAAGTGCTGCCTTCAAACTACTTTCTCTAGTGCCTGCAATTCGAAAGTCTCAGACAAATCCAAGTCCCGCTTTATTGCGCCAACAAATTGTCGAAGAAATAGAGGCGTATGAAACGAATGCTAGAAAAGCGGGTGTGGATGCTAGGACCGTAATGATAGGGCGTTACATATTGTGCACCATGCTAGATGAGGCGGTACTGAATACGCCTTGGGGTGGCCAAAGTGATTGGCAAAACGATTCCTTACTGAGTTTGTTTCATAAAGAAACGTGGGGCGGTGAAAACTTCTTCGTCATGCTTGATAACTTGGAAAAAGATCCGGCGGGTAACATTGACCTATTAGAGTTAATGTATGTTTGTCTGTCTCTAGGTTTTGAAGGTCGATACGCGTTAGAGGCAGATCGTTCAGGGAAGATAATTGAGATACGTTCTAAGTTATACCGATTGATTCGCTCTCAGCGTAAAGAGCCTGCTCGTTATTTATCTGTAAACTGGCAAGGTGGCAATATTTCTGGCCGTGGCTTGAGACGCTTTATTCCCCTTTGGGTATTTGTATCAGGGCTGGCTGGCATCTTAGTGTTGCTGCTGTTTATTCTACTGTATTTATTGAATCAAGCATCCCACTCGCCCTATCAAAAGATGGCGCAATTGGCACAACATACTGTAACTACCTTAGATCGCCCAAGGATCATTGACGTTTCAGCACTTAAAACGTTACGCACCTTCTTGGCTGAGGAGATTGAGCAAGGCTTAGTGACGGTCAATGAGCGCGATGGCAATGTCCGAATCGTTATGCAAGGGGATTTATTCTTTGCATCGGGGCGGGCGCAACTTATGTCGAACTATAATTCGCTTGTTGAGCGTGTAGCTCAGGCCTTACTTCAAGTGAATGGCGCAGTTGTGGTCGAAGGACATTCAGATAATCAACCAATAAGTACCCTAAAATTTCCTTCTAATTGGCATTTGTCTAAGGCTCGAGCTGAGTCAGTTGCGGGAGCCTTGCGAGGATACACGCAGGAATTCGAGCGTTTTAAAGCGGAAGGAAAAGCCGATACTCAACCTGTTGCTGACAACAAAACAAGAGAAGGGCGTGCTCAAAATCGCCGTGTTGAGATCGTCTTACTCTCTAATCTTAAGTGGCGTAACCAAGGAAGAAATAATTAATGCGATTGCCTATTCTGCGACTGCCTGTTTGGCTATTACGTTTATTGAAAATGATGATTGGTGTTATCGCATTGCTGATTTTGGCATTGTTGATATGGTTTGTTACTCCTTTAATTCGGTTTGGTGAAGCGGAGCCATTTGCTTCAAGTACAGTTCGAGCTGTGTTGATAGCGCTCATTTTTCTGACTTATTTAAGCTTCAAGTTTAAGCGTTTCTTCGTACGCAAGCGTAAAAATGAAGACTTGGCCAAAGAAATGGCAAGCGCTCCCAAATTGCAAACACCATTAGGTCAAGAGGAAGTAGCGGAGCTTTCTCATAAATTTCAGTCAGCGCTTCAGTTGTTGAAGAAAGTAAAAACTAAAGAAGGAGGTCGTGGGAGTTATCTTTATGTGCTGCCTTGGTATGCGATCATAGGGCCTCCTGGAGCAGGTAAAACCACAGCTTTACTGAATTCAGATTTACACTTTCCCCTGATAGATTCTGTCGGAGCCTCAGTGAAAGGGGTAGGGGGAACGCGTAACTGTGACTGGTGGTTTACCGATGAAGCAGTTCTACTCGATACAGCTGGACGCTATACCACACAGAACGCGCAAAATGAGCTCGACGAAGTAGAGTGGAAAGGCTTCTTAGCGTTGCTGAAGAAGTTTCGCAGTCGCAAGCCGATTAATGGGTTGATCGTTTCTTTTCCTGTGGATTACTTATTGAAACTCCCGGAAGCTGAATTGATCACACATGCTAAATTCATTAAGCAGCGTATTCATGAGTTTCAAGAAACGTTTAAGATTCGTTTTCCCGTCTACGTCACTTTAACTAAAACCGATTTATTGCCTGGTTTTAGTGAGTTTTTTGATGATTTAGGAAAAGAGGAGCGCTCGCAAGTATGGGGTATGACCTTCCCATTGAACGAAGGCTCTGACCAAGATCAGGATGTTGTTCCGGATTTTTTAATGGAGTTTCGTACTTTACAGGAGCGTATCCAATCTCTGGAAACCAGCCGCTTACAAGCTGAGTCAGACGTTAATCGCAGAGAGCAGATATATGTATTTCCTCGCGCTTTCGGTTTATTGCAAGACCCTGTTGCAGCCTTTTTAGGAGAGATTTTTAAGTCTACTCGCTACGAAACGCAACCTTTACTTCGCGGAGTCTATTTAACCAGCGGTACACAAGACGGGACGACATTAGATCGTGTTATTAGCTCTCTTGGGGCGAACTTTGGGTTAAAAACGGAGTCCGCTACAGGTCGACCAGGCAAAGGAAAAGCCTATTTCTTACACAATTTAATGACCAAGGTGATTTTTAAGGAATCGGGGCTCGCGGGAGTAAACGTTAAACAAGAGCGTCGTATGCTAATGATGCATCTAGCGGGTTATACGGCGGCTGCGCTATTGACTATTGGGTTGTCCACTTACTGGTTATATACCTATTTCAGTAATCAGCAATTGGTTGACGCGGTACAGCAGGACATCGAGGCTGCTGAGTATGAAATCAATAACATTAGCGCCTATGACCATGATTTATTAGCGCCTGTTCCAGCCTTAGATAGCGTGCGCAATATCACGACAGGTTACGCTGACGATCAAGAGGAAGGGTTACGTTCTTTTTTTCAAATGGGGCTTTACCAAGGAGATAAACTTGGCCAAGGTGCCAATGAAGCCTATCAGCAGTTGCTGTACAAGAGTTACCTCCCTAGAGTGATGGCTCGTCTTGAAAAAGCCATGTTTGAAGACCGTAGTAATGCAGATGCTTTGTACGAGACACTTCGTGTCTACCTTATGTTGTCAGATCAAAAGCATTTTGACGCGCAAATTGTTAAAAATTGGTTTAACCAAGATTGGGAAAGAACTCTACCGAAGTCCTCACAAGCAGAACAAATACATCGTTTAAGTGCTCATTTAGATGCTTTGTTAGGATTTTTGCCGTCATTGCCTGCTCTTGAGCCGAATGCTGAACTGGTGGCGAGTGCTCGATCTGTATTAAGTAAACAGCCGCCTGCACGTCGCTTCTATGCGCATTTAAAACAAGATGGCTTGAATAACCGAGAGCTTGATGAGTTTCGCCTAGTGGACGCTGTGGGGACGGACTCTATTTACTTGTTCCGCTTTAAAAATGGGCAAAAACTGACTTCGGGTATCAATGGGTTTTATACCCGCGACGCCTACCGAAAGTATTTCTTAGAGCAGCGTCAGGTCATGATTCAGAACCAATTAACGGATGAGTGGGTCATGGGGGAGGAGTATGGTCTATCCACTGTCGGTGCTAATGCGGATATGCTCTTCCACCAAGTAGAAAACCTGTATTTAGATGATTATCTTTCACAATGGCGTGGTTACATTGAAAGCATCGGCTTTAAACCAGTAAACACGAACGACGAAAGTTTACTGCTGCTCAAGCGCCTTTCTCGGGATGACTCGCCATTGATTGGTCTGCTTAAAGGAATCAAAAAACATACCTCAGCAGAAGCCTTTACATTACTGCCAGATGTAGATGCACCTAACGGTATGATGGATCGAGTCAGTAACGTTTTAACATCCGTTAGTGATCGAATGCCTAAAGGTTACCAGATGAGTACAGATAACCCAGTTGTCGAGTATTTTGCAGACTTGAACAACATGATAGAAGGCTCAGAGAACAATGCGCCTCCAATTGATGAAACCTTGAAACTATTGGATGAGCTGTATGTTTACATGAGCGCTATGGATGGCTCACTTAATCGTGGAAAAGCTGCTTTCCAAAATACCTCAGACCCAAATGGGCCTTCCGCCGTGTTGCGAGAGATGGATGTTGAAGCGTCGAGATTTCCTGAGCCGCTATCTGGGTTCATTGAACGTGTAACAGACAACGCTAGACGTCTGACGACGACCGATGCCAAAGGCTATATGGAAAGGCGTTGGCAGAATGATGTGATTCAGCAGTGTAACGCAATGATTGCCAATCGCTATCCCTTCAATAAAGCCAGCAATCGTGAGGCGACGATTGGCGACGTAAGCGCGTACTTCGGTCCTAACGGGATCGTAGAAACCTACTTCAATGATGTCATGATCGATTACGTCGATACTACAAGACGACCTTGGCAATGGAACAGTACTAACGGCATTAGCTTAGGGTTTGCAGATGAAGTACTGAATCAGCTCGAAATAGGGCGGGTCATTCGAGATACCTTTTACCGTAATGGGCAGACTGATCCAAGTGTCAATTTTGAATTGAAACCATTGAAAATGGACAAGTCGATTCTGCGAATGAGTCTACTGATCAACGGTCAGCAAATGACTTACGCCCACGGTCCTCAACGAGGGAAACGCTTCCATTGGCCTGCAGAAGACAGTGCGGAACGAGGCTTAGCGCGTCTTGTAATTGTAACCGCGGAAGGTCAAGAATCCATCACTGAGCAAGGGGATTGGGCGTTATTTAGGCTCTTTGATGAAGCGGATATCAAGCGATTAGACAGTGAACGCTACATTTTGAACTTTACCCTGAATAACGTGTACTCCGTTTCGTTAGAGCTACGTGCTGGCAGTGTTTACAACCCATTCCTAATGTCTGAGCTACAACAAGTGAGGTGTCAGTAATGTCTGGATTAACCATTGGCATCTATGGAAAGTTGCCTGCACACCCTGACTTTATTTCCGATTCGATTCACAGTGAAATTAGTAATGAGTTGTACGAATGGGGGCAAACATGCCTGTATCACAGTCAGCAGTCTTTGTCTGACATGGATTGGCTATCTGCCTATTTAGTTTCACCGATTTGGCGCATGTGCGCACCGCCTAAGGATAAAAGGAAGCATGCTTGGATAGGTATTATGCTACCAAGTGTCGATGCTGTGGGGCGTTATTTCCCGTTATTTCTGGTCTTTGAAATAGATCCTAAACATCTGTGTATGGAATGGTTGTTTAAAGAGGCTAGCACGTTGTTTGCAATTTTAGAAAAAGTCTCCTTACAGGCATTGCAACAACGTTTGTCATTGAAAGCTGTTAAGCAGCTATTGGATGAAGAGCTTAATCGTTTTGAGCTAGGAGAGAACTTGCAATTACCAGCGGGGTTGGAGGAAAGCGTTTCTGCGACTGTAAAGCAATTGAACTCAGAGGCTTTACTAGCTTACTTACCGACTCCCTTGACGCATGTTGAAAACTCTTTTTGGTGGTCTTTCGGAGAGATATATGGCCGAAAAAATCCGTTGCTGGTTGCCAATAATCTACCTAATCACACAGAGTATCAATTTTTACTGACAGGCAAAATTGCATCACAGCAATCGAAAGAACCACTAGAACAAAGTTAAGGCCGTGCCATGAATATGTATGTATGGGAAGGGCATGGTCAAACTGACACAGGCCCGCAACGTAGTGAAAACCAAGATAGCTTTATTACGCTTAATGATATAGGGCTCTGGTGTGTTGCGGATGGTATGGGAGGACATAAAGAAGGTGGTATTGCCAGTCATTTGGCAACACAAAGCCTAGAAGACATTCGTCATAAAGCTTTTGAGTCATTAGATACCTTAGCCGTAGCGGTCCGAGAAATAGTCTTAGACGTGAACCGCTCATTGTGTGAAATGTCCAGTAGCTTTTACGAGCGTGAAGTCATTGGTACGACAATCGTTGTGCTCATGATTTATCAGCAACAGGCTAAGGTTATTTGGCTGGGGGACTCCAGATTATATCGCCTGCGCGGGACCTCATTTGAGCTGGTAACACGAGATCATACACAGTACGAGGAGCTACTAAGTCGAGGTTTAGTTCATGACAACCAACCTGATCATCCTGCTCATCACATACTTACTCGCGCGCTGGGGGCTGCAGATCAGTGCGAATTAGAAGAGCTTAATCTTGAGGTTATGCCTGAGGATATCTTTCTGATGTGTACCGATGGTGTGTCAAACACGATCAGTCAAATGGATCTCGCTAAAGTTATTTACTACAGCGAAGACAAGGTTCGAGCCGTCGCGAATTTAATTAACATGGCGCTTGCAAAAGATGTCTCAGACAACGTTACCGCCGTTATCGTAGATAAGGGAGTGTTATGAAACATATTAAGTTAACTTTGCTATGCACTGTGGCGCTTCTGATGCATGGATGCGCTATGTTTCAATCGCCACAGGAACGAGCTGAGGCCGGTTGGGAAACCGTGACCATTGCGTCCTTTGATCAAATGGAGCCAGCCATCGATCCTTATTTAGGTGTGGATACGATCGGTGTGCTGACATTGATTGAGAGCGATGACAAACCAAAAGCTTTGGTGCAAAAGGCTTGGCAGTCGCTCAAAGATGGTGACTATAAGCAAGCCAGAATATTACTAGGGCAGGCGCTTTATGTTGATGGAGAATACAAAGAAGCGATTGCCTTAAATAACCAAATTACTGCCGATCTTAACGATTACGCTTACAAACACAACTTTGATTTAATGGCAGATAAAACCGTTTATTTGGCGAATGAGGGCGATTCTTTAGAAAATATTTCCGATCAAGCGTATGGTACTCAAAATTACTTTCCGTTCTTAATGCGCTTAAATACCCTCGCTCAATCCACCCTTACTCAGGGGGATATTGTCTGGACACCCCCAATAATTGGTCAGTCAAAAAGCGTTTCTATAAAAGCCAAGCCGAAAGCCGCTGTTGTAAATAAGAAATCATTACCAATTATTCAGAAAAAAGAACAAGTCTTGGAAGATAAAAATACAGCAGATAAATCGTCAAAAACACCAAAAGATACTAATAAAGGAGTATCTAAATTAAATGGAATTGTTGAATTTTCAAGTAAGAAAACCCTTCCAGAAGATAAGCAACCCCTTCCAGAAGATAAGCAACCCCTTCCAGAAGATAAGCAACCCCTTCCAGAAGATAAGCAACCCCTTCCAGAAGATAAGCAACCCCTTCCAGAAGATAAGCAAACCCTTCCGGAAGATAAGCAAACCCTTCCGGAAGATAAGCAAACCCTTCCAGAAGATAACCTAAAGAAAGAAGAAAGCGATGCGATTAATAATTCAGAACCTGATGAGTTAAAAAATATAAAGCCAGCCAAATCAGTAAAACAAACTGTCAGTATTCATCAAGAAAGTGCACAAACTGAGAATAAAGAGGGCTTGAGTGAGTTAGAAGTAAAAGGTTTGTCAGCATTGAGAAAAGGTCGCCGAAATGATGCTTATCTTCTGTTACTCTCCGCCTCAAGGCTTTCGACAGACAGCCAAAAAATCCTTGATGAGCTTAAGGTTGAATTGATAGATGAACCTTATTTGAGAGGCATCTCAAATTATCAATCTCAAAATTTAAAACAAGCCATCGCTGATTTTGATCAAGTATTAAGTGTTGCGCCTGATCACATTCAGGCTAGCTTGTATCGTGCTCGTTGTGTGCGTCTGTTAGAAAAGCTTCAAACGATTCAATAATTCAATTGACTGAACAAATCGTGTGACAGGGATAGTATGGACTATATAGACGCGCTCAAGCCGATTAATGAAGATAGACCTGCAGGGATAGATATTCGTGATGATGCCGAATTAAGTGAATTGTATTATTCGCTCCGTGATCTCAGGAATGGTATCCGGGCAGAAGAGCGTAAAATCGTCCAACTCGAAGATTTGCATTCTTTATCTGGTGAATGGCGCCCTGTTAGGGAGCAATGTCTTCAGATCCTTACTGATCATTCCAAAGATGTCGAAGTGCTTGCGTGGTTAATTGAAGCTTGCATACGCCTAGATGGTTTCCCAGGGCTGGCGCAGGCCTTGGCGCTAGCTGAACAAATGGTGTCGACATTCTGGGGAAGTTTGTACCCGCTACCTGATGAAGATGGTATCCAAGCAACCTTATATCCGCTTAGTGGTCTTAATGGAGATAATGGTGAGGGAACGCTCATCATGCCAATTCGAATGTCTCCGTTCATGTATACCCACGAAGGTGAGCCCGTATTGGTATGGGACTACATCAAAGCCTGTGAATTAGGGCAGATCCAAGATCAAGACAAACGTAAACGCCGCATTGATAACGGTGAGTTAACCGTTGATCAACTGCAACAACAGGCACACAGCAGTAATACCGATCAAATACGTACGATCGCCACTTCCGTTTACCAAGCACGAGAACATTTTATCGCGCTTGAAGACTTTCTAAATCAACAATGCGGTTTCGATTCACCGCCAACATCTGCTATCAAAAATACCTTAGCCGTAGCCCAAGAAGCCATCAAAGTCATCGCACATATTGATGTTACGGATCAGCCTGCAGAAGAAGTGCTGGTTGAAGAGCTCAATGTGGAAGCTCAAATACCTGAGCCAGTATCGCAGAACACGTTACAAGCATCGGCTTCCTTTGATCCGATGACCTACTATCCGACATCCCGAGACGAGGCCTTAATTATGACCTCGCGACTGAGTTTGTTTTTTGAAAATACAGAGCCACATTCGCCATTATCCCACCAAATGAAACGTGTTGAACGATGGGGGCGAATGAGCC
The DNA here is from genome assembly GCF_056158325.1 of Marinomonas sp. AWM4_232. Taxonomy (NCBI): domain Bacteria; kingdom Pseudomonadati; phylum Pseudomonadota; class Gammaproteobacteria; order Oceanospirillales; family Oceanospirillaceae; genus Marinomonas; species Marinomonas sp. AWM4_232. The sequence continues at coordinate 2,450,156 of NZ_JBSWTA010000001.1, forward strand.
TTGCAGAATTAATGGAAGAGCTTCTAGACGATGATAATGCTCGCAAGCAGTTCTTCCGTTTAATTGGCCTCAATCCAAGCAGTGGGGGCTAATGAACTACCGGTAGCTAGCGTGTCGCTGGCCACCAAAACAAAAGTTCGAAATATTTATCCATGCCTTAAGCGCCGGTAAATGTGAATTAAAGGAATAGCCGAGGACGAAACATGAGTAGTGAAAGCATTCACAAAAAATTAGAGCGAGTACGTAAGCCACGTGTTCACATCACCTATGATGTGGAAACGGAAGGTGCTGTTGTGGTCAAAGAACTGCCATTCGTAATGGGGATCATGGGGGAATTCACAGGTAATAATCCTGGGGTGCCGCTGAAGAGTCTAAAAGATCGCAAATTTGTTCAAGTTGACCGCGATAACCTAAATGAAGTAATGGCAAAGCTTGAGCCCGGTTTGGCGTTCAAGGTGGACAATAAATTGACTGAGCAGCAAGGCACTATTCCCGTCGACTTAAAGTTTCGTTCAATGGAAGACTTTGAACCAGGTCAAGTGGTGCAACAAATTGACCCGCTGAAAAACTTGTTGGATACCCGCAACAAACTTCGAGATCTATTAACTAAAGCAGATCGATCAGAAGAGCTGGAGTCTCTGCTAGAGCAAGTTCTTCAGAGTACAGATAACGTTCAGCAGCTATCTAGTGAGCTGCAAGATAATGACGGCAACTAGGGGTAACAGGGATGACTGATACGACTGCAACGCTTGATCCACAAACGCAAACACAAACGCTAGAGCAACCGAGTCTACTAGACCAAGTAATTGGTGCGACGAAGCAAACTGAAAGCAGTGTTGCGAAAGATTTGCTAAAAACGCTGGTTGATGGGGCGATGGAAGGAACCGTTGTTTGGGACCGAAATATCGCAAAAACCATCAATCAAGCCATTAACTTACTTGATCAAAAACTGTCTGAACAGCTCAATGAAGTCATGCATTCAGAAGAGTTTTTGAAACTAGAAGGCTCATGGCGTGGTTTGAAGTACTTGGTTCATAACTCTGAAACCAATACTTCGCTTAAACTGAAAATGCTGAACTTGAGCAAAAAAGACTTATACAAAGACCTTGATCGAGCGGTTGAATTTGACCAAAGTGAAATGTTTAAAAAAGTCTATGAAGAAGAGTTCGGTACACCAGGTGGTGAACCGTTTGGCGCCATCATCGGGGACTATGCATTTGATAGCTCGCCAAACGACATCGAAATGTTGTCGAAAATGTCGAATATCTCTGCGGCAGCATTCTGTCCTTTCATCGCATCGGCAGGTCCAGAGTTATTTGGTCTAGAAAGCTGGACGGAATTGTCACGTCCTCGTGACCTCGAAAAAATCTTTGATTCAAAAGAATACATCAAGTGGCGCAGCTTCCGTGATACAGAAGATTCACGTTTTGTTTCACTGACACTGCCTCGTGTTCTAGCACGTCTACCTTATGGTGATAAAACCAAACCGATTGACGAATTTGGTTACGAAGAAGCGCCAATTGATCAAACGGGTATTGCACGTGTGGCAGAGCATGATGACTACTGCTGGATGAATGCTGCCTACGTGATGGGAACGCGTATGACCCATGCCTTCTCAACAACGGGTTGGTGTACAGCAATTCGAGGTGCAGAAGGTGGTGGTCGTGTAGAAGATCTACCGACGCACATTTTCACCAGTGATGATGGTGACCTTGACCTGAAATGTCCAACGGAAATTGGTCTGACGGATCGTCGCGAAGCGGAGTTATCAAAGCTTGGATTCCTTCCGCTTTGTCACTACAAGAATACTGATTACGCGGTGTTCTTTGGTGGTCAGACTGCTCAGAAACCTAAGATCTACGATCGCCCAGAAGCGACCGCAAACGCGGCTATTTCTGCGCGCTTACCGTACATGATGGCAACGTCTCGTTTTACTCATTACTTAAAGGTCATGGGACGCGACAAAATTGGCTCTTTCATGGAAAAAGAGGACGTGGAGTCTTGGTTAAATCGTTGGTTGCTGAACTATGTCAACAACAACCCAGACTCTGGTCAGGACATGAAAGCTCGTTATCCACTGCGTGAAGCAAAAGTGCAGGTGACTGAAGTACCAGGGCGTCCTGGCTCTTACAACGTGGTGGCTTGGATGCGTCCATGGCTTCAACTTGAAGAGCTGACGGCGTCGATGCGTATGGTTGCGCGCATACCACAAATGGGTAACTAATCAGACATAGTACAAGCACTCGAAGAGCAAGAGTGCTTGTACCTGATACATAGGGATATGGTGGTGTTAGAGTCATGAGTCACGCGTTTCAAACAATTCAAAGCTACCGAAATAACGAAGCAGAAAACGTTGCTTGGGTTAATGAGCTTATTGAGGTTCTAGATTTGGATCGTCTGGATGAAGTGCCTTCTAAGCTACAAGTTATCGCCAGTTTGAACTTACAGATCGCTAAGATAGATGCCTTATTACAACGTCAATTAGATGAAGTGTTGCATCACCCTGATTTTCAGGCATTGGAAGCTGCTTGGTTGGGCTGTCGATATTTGCTGCAACAAGTCGGCCTCAATCATCAAGTAAAACTCAAACTGCTGAGTGTGTCATGGTCCGAACTCAATCGTGACATCATGCGAGCGATCGAAATTGACCAAAGTGAGATTTTTAACAAAATCTACAACGGTGAGTTTGGCATCGCAGGTGGCGAACCTTTTGGGGCGATGCTGTGTAATTACGATGTGGCGTTGTCGCCAAAATATCATGGTGTCGACGACATTCGCTTGGTTGAAGGCTTGTCACAAGTGGCCGCAGCGGCGTTTTGCCCATTTTTGTTTAATGCGCATCCTTCCTTGTTGGAGCTGGACGACTTTACGTCATTACGTTCGTCATTGAATTTACAGCGGACCTATCAGCAGCTGGACTTCATGAACTGGAAAGCGGTTCGTCGCAAAGAAGATGCGCGATTCATTGGTATTACACTGCCGCGCATCTATTTACGCAGACCATATCGACATCGTCCAACTCGTACCGATCAATTTGTTTTTCAAGAGCGCTTATCAAAGCGTTCTGACCGCCTTAAAAGCGGGGCAATTTTTGCCTTAGGCGCGGTGATGGCACGTTGTTTTGCAAACACTGGCTGGCTTGCGGAAATTACTGGTGAGCGCTATTTCGGTGGCGGTGTGATTGCCGGATTGGATGAACACACCTCAGCGGTTGATCAAGAACAGATCATAGCAAGTGAAGTGATGATTCCAGATACGCTAGAAAGAACACTGACGGAATACGGCTTTATCTCAGCATGCTATACCGCCAATGGGGGCTCGGGGCTGTTTTACAGTGTACCGTCCATTCAAAGCCCGATGCAGTACAACAATGCGCAGGCCACTATAAATGCGCGATATTCGGCCATGTTGCAATACGTGTTGTGCACCTCACGGTTTGCTCATTACCTGAAAGTCATTGTACGAGACCAAGTGGGCTCATTTTACAGTGCTGAAGAATGCCGACGCTTTTTACAAAGCTGGATCATGAATTATGTCATGGCGACAGATGAAGCCAGTGACGTGCTATTGGCGCGTTATCCACTTCGTGAAGCGCGAGTCAGTGTGACCGAGAAAGCTGGCTCAAGTGGGGCTTACATGTGTGTGGTGCATCTTAAGCCACATTTTCAATTAGAAACAATCGAAACCTCCATTCAGTTTAGTGCCGAAGTGGTTTCAAACCGAGTAACAGGATAAGTATGGATATTAAAGGAATCAGCGCGCTTTATGACCAAGGCGATTTGGCTGCAGCATTAACGCATGCGAAAGCATTTGTCAGAGATAACCCTGAAAGCAACGAAGGACGTAGTCTGTTACTGCAATTTTATTTATTCGCAGGGGAAACCGATAAAGCCATTAGCCAGTTGACGATCATGGAGCGTCAATATGAGAACGACTTGCCGTCGTTTATGACCCTAAAAGTCATGATGGAAATGCTCAAAGCCGACAATCAACGCAAAGAGTTCATGCGCACATTAAACGCTATTCCTGCGATTGATGAAGCAGACCGCGTGGCATTGATGCCAAGTTTTGAACTGATGCAAGGTTTAAAAGCGAACAGCCTAACCAAAGAAGAAGCACAGTCTTTATTGGAGCAGCGTCCTCAGCCGGTATTTGAGTGTCAGTCAGGCGAGCAGTCTTTTGTCGGTGAGCTCATTGAACCAGACGATCTGACAGCCTTTGCTCTGGAAGTATTTGTAGCAAATCAAGGCTATGGTTGGTTGCCTTGGCAGCGTATCCAAAGTATCGAATTTTTCCCCTACGAAAAACCGGTCGACCTTTTGTACCGCAAAGCGGTCATTCATTTGGTACCTAAATCCGAGGAAGACACCCCCACGCCAATGCACGTCTTTATCCCAACGGTTTACGCGGGTACTGCAAACAGTGATACCCAAGCAGCACTTGCTCGCGCAACTGATTGGGACGCGGATGAGACAACGGAAATCGTCACCGGGATCGGACAGAAATGCTGGTTAGTAGGGGATGAACTGATTCCGATTTTGCAAATCGAGAAACTGTCTCGAATACAGCCTAATTAATTCTAATTTAAAGCCCTCGCAAACAGAAACTTTGCCAAGGACTTTTACACAAGTTAACTTTTAAATACGGATAATTTAATGCTTAACGACTCTCTACAGTCTCCATTTTTACAGCTGACGCAAGACGATGCGCCGGAGCGAAAGGTTGACGGCCATCGTCCGCCTTCTGAATTCTATCGTCTGTATCGTGATGCGGTGATGCGAGACTTAGAGGATTTGTTAAATAACCGATGTCGTTCATTAAACCCTTTCGCACACATTGATGATGATGTGCTATTAACCTACGGTGTGACGGATTTTGCCCACATCAATATTTCTGCCCTCAGCGGACGAGAAGCATTGCGTCAAAAAATCCAAGACACGATTCGAATCAACGAGCCAAGACTACGAGACATTCGAGTGAGCTTAAGCGAAGAAAAGATTGACACAAACAGCTTAGGTTTTTGTATCGAGGCCAAGCTCGTTTTTTATGGTGAGTCAGAAGCTGTGGTGATTACCGCTTTATTTGAGCCAGCGCTAAAAATGTTTAACTTTAGGTCGGGACGATAATGAAGCAAGCTCTGATTGATGTTTACCAAAAGGAATTAAATTACCTAAAGCGCCGCGGTGAAGCGTTCGCTAAGGAATACCCTAAAATTGGTGCGCGTTTGCATATCGCCGATGATCACTCTCGTGATCCCCATGTCGAGCGTATTATACAAGGGGTTGCGTTTCTAAATGCGCGCATTCGCAAGAAGCTAGACGATGAGTTTCCTGAGCTTTGCCAAACATTATTGGACGTCATTTATCCGCATTATTTACGGCCGCTACCGAGTTATAACATCATTCGTTTTACGCCGGATAAGGACTTATCCACCATCGCCAATATCCCCCGCGGACGAGTGGTGGAGTCAGATGGGGACGAAGCCTACTCGTGTCGATTTACTACGGTGTATGACACACAGGTGATTCCTTTTCAGGTCAGTCGAGCGCGTTTACAAACGTGCCCGGTTGAAGCCCCAAATCCAGGCAGCTATCATTCGATTAAATCGGTCTTAACACTGCGCTTGGATACGATCAGTGCCGATGTCGAATTAGAAAAACTGCCATTAAAGCGTGTCCGTTTTTATTTGAAAGGCAATCGTCATTACAGCTTTGCCCTGTATGAATTGTTATTGAATCATTGCTTAAAGGTCGCAGTGGCAAAAGGCCCCCATGACCTAGATGCCACGTTGTTTCAAGCTGAGGACATTATTCATCCCGTTGGCTTTGAAGAAAACGAAGGGATGCTGCCTTATCCTGAGCAATCCTTTATAGGCTATCGGTTGCTTACTGAGTACTTTGCATACCCTGAAAAATTTCTATTTTTTGATGTTGATTTAAGTGCTCTTGAAGGAAAACTGGAAGGCCAACATCTAGAGCTATTTTTCTATTTTGATAAAGCGCTACCGGACATTGAAGCAACCATTGATCACAACAACTTTGTGTTGAATGCGACGCCTTTAGTGAACCTATATGAACAGTATTCGGAGCCTACTCGGTTAGAGGAATCGTCCTACGAGTACCCCGTGATTGCAGACGCTCGTCACCCTGATTGTGTTGAAGTTTACAATATTGAGTCTGTATCCATTTCAACGGATGAGACGAACCTTGAATCGGTTAGTCCATTCTTTGGGGTCAGTACCACGCCACGCTCAGATTTGACCGATGTTCGTTGGCACTCCCGTCGCGAGGAAATGGAATACGGCAATGTCCGTAGCCAATTTCAACTCTCCTTAATTCATATTGATGCATTATTAGCAGAGCAGAATGATGGCGTCATGCTGACCAGATTGCGTTGTTTTAATGGCAACCTGCCCTATAAGCTCACCCAACGTCAAAGTCACCCGCCTTTGATTCTTAGTACGGGGTCTTCGGCAGTCGACACTATCGAGTGTATGACACCCTTTACCGATGCCGTGCGTCCTCGTATGGACGATGACGTCTATTGGCAATTGCTGTCTCATTTGAATTTAAACTATGTTTCCTTGGCGGCTGGAGAGTTAGGCTCTAATGCGTTCCAGAAAATCCTTTCCCTGTATAACTTTACCGAATCTGGTGAAAACGATGGTGTGATCAACGCTGTGCAAATACGTCAGATTACCCCGAGTACTTTACGAATTGTTGATGGTCATGGCATGCCGTTTTTCTGCCGTGGTAGTCACGTTACTTTACGACTTGATGAAGCTAAATTTGCGGGCAGCTCACCATATTTATTTGCTTCTGTATTAGAGCGCTTTTTAGGGCTATATACCCAGATCAATTCGTTCGTGAAGTTAACCGTCGAGCTGCATGGCAAAGAGCAAGCTATGAAATCATGGCCAGCGCGCAGTGGGGAGCAAACGTTGCTATGACGCCGTCACAAGATTTACTCGTTACATCGCCTGATATCGACTTTTTCCAGCAGCTACGAGTGTTAGAGAGCCAGGCGCGCAAACGTAATGGTGAAGCGTCAGCCCCCATTGGTTATGACTTTCCCTTATACCGTGAGTTTGTCGACTTCTGTGTCGTGCAGTCACTGGTATCACCTTATGCCGCGAAGGTGAAACTAGAGACATTGCCCGAACAATATGGTTTTCAAAAACAACGACTGCAAGTGGCATGTTTCGGCTTAACCGGCCCTTCCGGCGTATTACCTCAGCATTACACCGAAATGTTAGCGCAACGTGTGCGTGATAAAGACTCTGCGCTGAGTGTGTTACTGGATGGCTTTAATGCCCGAGCGATCAGTTTTTTATACCGCGCTTGGCAAAAAAACCGCCTAGCGGTGTTAGAGGAGCAAGCACAGCAACAGTCGGCTAGCGAGTCCTCATTACCAACGCGAAAAATGTTGATGAGCTACACCGGTTTGCGTCATGGCTCTCCTCAGCAAACGGCATCAACAGATTCCTCAGAAGAGGAAGATGACCTAGTCGTGCCCAGCAGTGAAGACATTGCCTATTACTTTTCGGGTTATTTTAGTCAGCGTCCACGCAATGCCAATGCTCTAACAAAAATGATGAGCCATGTCCTGAAGTGCCAAGTGACCTTGATGCCTTTCTTTGGGCGTTGGTTTGATCTGGATAATACTCAGCAAAATGTTCTAGGCAGTGCCAATTGCACGCTTGGGCAAAGCTTCGTGATTGGGCGTTCAGTCTACGAAGGCGGTTTTAGTATGCGTTTAAAAACCGAACCATTGAGTTTTAAAAAGTTTCAGCAAATACGCCCTGGCGGAAAGCTGTTTGACTGCTTGCAAGAATTATTGATCGCCTATCTAGGACCGGATTACTGGGTCGATTTGCAAGTTGTTTTAAAAGGTCATGTGCGTCCAGCATTAACGCTTGGACAGCGTAACGCCAATGTTCCTGAACTCGCCTTGGGTGAAGGGCTTTGGCTATCGAGCGAGCCCGCTGCTTACGATGTAGCGGACACGATTTACTCTCTTAATCGTTAATTGGGTATGACGATGCAGCAACTTGGACGTTATGAGTTAAAAGAAAAAATTGGCGAAGGGGCGATGTCAGAGGTGTATAAAGCCTATGACCCGGCGTTACAGCGCACCTTGGCAATAAAAGTCCTGAAGCCAGAACTGGCACAAGACAAAGAGCGGCTCAGCTACTTTCTTAATGAAGTCACCATCTCGGGTAAACTAAGTCATCCTAATATCGTGCAGATATTTGATGTTGGTGAAGTGGACGACGCGCCATTTATCGTTATGGAATTGGTCGATGCGCAAAGCCTTGATGAATGGATGCGCCATCAATCTGACTTACCGCTTGAAACTGTGATCGACATTGTAGAACAATTGGCCGCAGCGCTAGAGTATGCCCATGCTAAGGGTATTGTTCACCGAGACTTAAAGCCTAGTAACGTACTGATTGAAAGCTCAGGACGCGTGCGCTTGATGGATTTTGGGGTGGCCTATTTACATGAGCCAACCCAAGAAACTGATCATACCCACGATGAAGAAACCATTGTCGGGACGCCGTATTACATGTCGCCAGAACAGTTAGCGGGTAAAACACCGGATCAACGCAGTGATCTGTATTCCCTTGGTGTGGTGATGTACCAATTGGTCTTTGGTAACCTGCCGTTCGAAGCGTCTACCATCAGAGACTTAGTGGCACTCATTCAAGCATCGGATGTCAATCTAAGTACCTCCCGTTGCCCCCATGCAGTCAAGAAAGTCATTCGCCGCTTGTTGCACAAAAAAGCGTCGTTTCGTTACAGCAACGCAACCGAGTTGCGTCAGCAGCTTTCAGCCCTGGAGTTGGAGTTATCCCATTCTTCAAATCGTTGGAGCGAACGAATCACTGCGACATGGTTGTATACCGCAGCGGTAGCCGGTGTCTTCAGTGTTGTGCTGCTTGGCTTCCTAATGTTCACACTGAACGATCTCTCCAAGAATTTGAGTGGTGTATTAAGTGACTACGGCAGCATGTTGGTTCAGCAAACGAAAGACCAAGTGGACGAGGCTTTACTGCTGGGGGATGACTTGGCTTTAAACGCCATGACCGAGCAAGTCGCCAAGAATGACCAGATAGAATACTTATACATTACCGATCACAGTGGTGTTGTGAAAGCAACCACCGCGAGCACTGGCGTGGGCGCAACGTATCAAACGCCGCCAGCATTAGAACCTCTAGGGCTACATCAGGGCAGCCGAGTAGGGCAAATCACACCTGCTGGTGAAGGGGACCGTATTTATCATTTTAATTCCCCGATCACATTCAACGGTAAGCAGATTGGCTCTGTCATTATCGGTTTGTCAGCACATTCCATTGATGACGTCTGGTGGCGTACCACAACCGTGCTGGGCTTATTTATTGTGTTTGCTTGCCTATCTATTCCAGCGCTGGTGTACGTCATATGTCGATTTTTCACCAATGAATTTAAGCAACTGGGTAAGGCGCTTCAGGGGCTTTACGTCGGCAATTATTTCACTCGTTTGCCAGTTAGCAAAATTGATGAAGTGGGTTATGCCAAACGTCAGTTCAATGAGCTAGCCGAGCAAATGGAAGCCTTTATCAAAGAATCCGATCCCGATATAGAGCGCACACAACTCAGTGACTCTACGATCGAAACCAATGAAAACCAAACGGTAGTAATCCGCAAAACAGAGGATGTTACATGAACACACGAGCGTTAATTGGCAAGCTTTCGACCACCAGTCGTGCGGCATTTGAAGGGGCTGCATCGTTGGCAGTGAGCCATAAACATCATGCTATCGAGCTTGAGCACATCGTATTAGCGTTAACTCAAAAGCCTGAAACGGGGGCGAGACAGGCCCTGAGCCGCTACGGCGTGAATGTGGATCAACTGCAAGGCGATATTTTGACGGTGTTTGAGCGCTTTGATAAAGGTCACACGGGGGCTCCATCATTTTCGCCTAATGTGGTTGAGCTGATTCGTAAGGCATGGTTACTGTCGAGCCTTGAATACGGTGATCAAGAAGTCACTGGTAACGCTTTATTAGTGGCGCTTTTCAAAGAGCCAGCTATGGCGCTGCAATTAACCTCGCAACTAGCGTCTCTGGCTCAATTTGATCAGGAAGATTTTGTTCGAAATGGTCCAAATCTGATCAAGCTAGAGAATAAACAAGCCACGTCGACTCATTCCTCCTCGACAACCAATGATAACGAAGCAGTCGCCAATGCCAGTCAGGGCGACAGCGCGCTGGCGTCTTATACTTTAGACCTAACTGGGCGTGCTCGTTCTGGCCAGTTAGACCCAGTTGTTGGGCGTGAAGCAGAGATTCGTCAGCTGATTGATATTCTTTGTCGTAGACGCCAAAACAACCCCATACTGACGGGGGAAGCAGGGGTCGGTAAAACCGCCATTGTAGAAGGCTTGGCTCAGCGAATTGTTGATGGCGAAGTGCCTGCTTCTCTCGCAGACGTTGATATCCGAATCCTAGATTTGACCTTGTTACAGGCTGGGGCTGGTGTTCGTGGCGAATTTGAAAATCGCCTCAAAGGTGTGGTGGACGAAGTAAAGCAATCCCCTAAACCGATCATCCTATTTATTGATGAAGCGCATACGTTGATTGGCGCTGGCAATTCCGGTGGTCAAGGTGACGCGGCAAATATCCTAAAGCCTGCTCTTGCCCGCGGTGAACTGCGCACCATTGCAGCGACAACTTGGGCGGAATACAAGAAATACTTTGAAAAAGACGCGGCTCTGACTCGTCGTTTCCAAGTTGTGAAAGTCGAAGAACCTTCCCCTGAAAATGCAATGCGCATGTTGCGCACATTAGCGCCTCACTTTGAACAACATCATCAAGTCATGATTTTGGACGAAGCCATTCGCGATGCGGTAGTGATGTCTAAGCGTTACATCTCAGGACGCCAAATGCCCGACGTGTGTGTCTCTGTGCTTGATACGGCTTGTTCGCGAGTGAACTTAGAGCTGCGCAACCCCCCGGCGGCATTGGATAACCTAAAAGCATTGCTGGATCAAAACTTACGCGAATTGGCGGCCCTTGAGCGTGAAGACAGTTTCCACGGAGGTTTTGCGGATGAAGTGAATGCACTGCGTTTGACCATTGATCAGCTTGAATCTGAAACCGTGCGGGTGGAACAAGCGTGGCAAACTGAAAAAGCACTGGTAGAGCAGGTTTTGGTTCTACGCGATGAAATGCGTGAACTTGATCCCGCCCAGACCCTTGAATCTGCCTCATTGAAAGACAGTCTAAACAGTGCGTTAGAAGAGTTGTCGGTACTACAAGGCGAAGCACCTTTGGTACGCCCACATGTGGACAGCCAAGTCATTGCAGAAGTGATTTCTTCTTGGACAGGGATTCCTGCTGGGCGCATGATTTCCAGTGAAATCCAAAAAGTACTCACTGTTCAAACAGAGCTACAAAAACGCATTATTGGCCAAGACCATGCGCTGGATGCAGTGAGTCAGAGTGTTCGAATTTCCAGTGCCAAATTGAAGGACCCTAAGCAGCCGATTGGTGTCTTTATGTTCTGTGGTAGCAGTGGTGTGGGCAAAACAGAAACCACATTGGCTCTGGCCGACTTGCTTTACGGTGGCGAGCAAAACCTCACTGTCATCAATATGTCGGAGTTTAAAGAAGAGCACAAAGTTTCTTTACTAATGGGATCACCTCCAGGCTACGTGGGTTACGGCGAAGGTGGTGTGCTGACGGAAGCCGTGCGCCGTAAGCCGTTTAGTGTGATTTTGTTGGATGAGATGGAAAAAGCCCACCCAGGCGTTCAAGACATTTTTTATCAAATTTTTGATAAAGGCAGCATGAAAGACAGCGAAGGTCGTGATATCGACTTCCGTAATACCCTAATCATCATGACGTCTAATGCTGGGACGGAAACGATTTCTCAATATTACGCGGACCCCGATACCGCGCCAGCACCAGAAAAGTTAGAAGGCCTGATCAAAGAAGAAATGTTGCAGCACTTTAAGCCGGCATTCCTTGGTCGAACTCGACTGGTGCCTTTCTTGCCGCTGACCGATGATGTCATGAGCAATATTATCCGCTTGCAGCTGAATCGTGTTGGTCAACGTTTGGCAGAACAATATCAGGCTGAGTTTAGCTTCAGTGATGCGGTAATTGACACGATCGTAGGGCGTTGCAAAGAAGTCGATACTGGGGCGCGTAACGCGATTCATATTATTAACCGTACGTTATTGCCTGAAGTGTCCATGCGAGTGCTGGAGTCTATGGGGCAAGAAGAGCCTATTTCATCTGTGCATATTGATATGGGTGAAGACAGTCAGTTTAGCTATCAGATTCAGCAAGGGGAGGGATAACGTAATGGATTTGATGTTTACATTGAAAACCAAAGCAGTGTGTCTTTTGTCGGGCGCAATATTGTGTTTTTCAGGCTCCGTCATGGCTGAAAATAATAATTTTCGTATCGCATTACCGGACAATTATGCCGCAAAATCTTACGCACCAAATGAAGATATGAGCGGTGGTAATGTGTTTTTTTCTGAGAGTGGGGATAACGCCATGGGTGAACGTATTCTCCATTTACAAACATTTTTGCCTCAATATTTATCGAGCAAACTGATTACACTTTCTAAAAAAGATCCTAAAGCATTTTCTGAGCAAATGATTGCCTCAGAATTAGAGAAAGAATGTGTAAATTATGAGGTAAATTTGGGGCGAGTTCGATCTCATAATAATGGCGTGATCATTAACTGGTGGAGCGCTTGCGAATCCAATACCCCCAGTAAACACAATAGCTATGAGCGAGGGCGTGTATATTCTGCGAAATTCGGAACATATATATATTCACATTACGAGTCAGGAAAGGGTAAAGATTTTAAGTTTTCCGTAAAGGATGTTAAATGGTTTGACCGTTACCTGAATAACAGCGACTTTTGTGAAAGTGGCAAAAATTGTGGTTTAGAGGGTAAACTCACCGACAAAATTTTTGTCCTTAATTGAATGGCTGAAAACGATTTAAGGTTATTCAATACGAATATCAGGAAAAATAGGTGGCTATACGTAGTAAGTTACATATAACCATACCAGTAAGACAGGGATGTCGCCACGATGATACTTAATATCAGATGTGGCATGCATTCCTTTTGAGTTATTCAACCGAATAACGACTAACGATTTGTTTCAATGATAAATAATGAGTCATTTATATACTAAGTATTAATGTTGAATTTATTTATTAGAGAAATAAAAACTAAGTTAAATTTAATTTATAAAGGAAGTGTAAATTCATGGCAATCTATCTAAAAATCGACGGTATTGACGGTGACGTAACAGCTGCTGGTCATGAAAATTGGGTTGAATGTGACTCAATGGATTGGAACATCAACCGTAGCCTGTCGACAAAACCTGGCCAAGGTAAAGACCGTGAGTCAACAACACCTGTGATCGGTGAGATCACACTAACCACAAAGATGGATAAAACGTCACCTTTGTTCTTTGTTGAAGCTTGTGTGGGTCAAGGTAAAACAGCGCAAATTCACCTTGTTCAAACAACACCAGACGGCATTGAAACATATATGGAGTACACGCTGACAAACACCCTAATCAGTGGTTACAACGTGGTATCTAATGGCGACCGTCCAGTAGAAGCTATTGCTCTTAACTTCACCAAAGTTGAGATGAAATACACGTCTTGGAACGAGCAGCACCAGCCAGAAGGCAGCGTACCATCTGGTTACGACTTGGCGACAGGTTCACGTCTGTAACCATTTCAAATATGTCGCAGCCACCCCTTGGCTGCGACATATTGTTGCTTACTCGAGTTAATACCAATACATCCCACTTTAGTGGGGATGGACTGATTAGAAATTCACATCACGCTGATTAGAAACAACAAGGAAGTATATGGCTCTTTTCTCACAACAAAGCCGACTTTTGGCCATTGACTCACCGCTTGGGCCAGACGCACTGCTGCTCACCCGCTTGGTCGGGGAAGAGAAGGTTTCGACCCTGTTTGGCTTTGAGATCGAAGCATACTCCTTACTCAAAGACATCCCACCTGCGCAAATCGTAGGCAAAAACGTCACCTTAAAAATTTCTCAAGCCGATGATAATGCACTGTTCCAAATGGGCAGCTATCGCTACATCAACGGTTATGTACAAAGCTTTCGCCAAGACGGTAATACGCTTCAAGACTTGCAAGGCTACACCGCCGTGGTTGTGCCTTGGTTCTGGTTTTTAACACAAACCAGCGATTGCAAAGTATTCCAATTTAAAACCGTTAAAGAGATCGCCTCGGCGATTTTCGCGGAAAACGGTTTTAGCGACTTTTCCTTCCGTTTAGTGGGCCAACATCCAGCCCGCGAATACTGCGTTCAATACAAAGAAAGTGACTTTGATTTCTTATCACGATTGTTTGAAGAAGAGGGTATTTACTACTACTTCGAACACTCAGCAGGTAAACACACCTTAGTCATCAGTGATCACGTTGGTGGCTACGGCCAATGCGAAGAAGCTGCGGTGGAGTTTCGCAGTGGTACCCATACAGCCCACTCGATCCATAGTTGGAATCACCGCTATGAGTTCCGCACTGGTGCCTATGCAAAACGTGATTACGATTTTAAAAAGCCCCGTAACAAATTACAGACGGGCGAAAGTGCCAGCATGAAAGTCCCCGGTGTAGGGAAATACGAACACTTTGTTTACCCAGGTCGCTACGAAGAAAAAGGCGTCGGGGATGGTTGGACACGTTTACGTGTAGAGTCTGACGAAGCCCATCACGACATCGTACACGGCGAAAGTGGCTGTCGTAGCTTTACCTCTGGCCATAAATTTACCCTCGCACGTCACGATGACTCACCGGGTGAAATCGCCGAATACATGCTGCTGACAATACGCCATGAAGCGCAGGACTATTCCTACACTGTTGATGACGAAGCGGAAATGCAATACGAAAACCGCTTCCAGTGTATCCCCTCTGGTACGGTTTACCGTCCTCCCATGACCACTGGCTGGCCACAAATGCAAGGCCCACAAAATGCCATGGTCGTAGGACCACCTGGGGAAGAGATCTACACTGATGAATACGGTCGCGTCAAAATTCAATTCCCATGGGATCGCTACGGTAGCTACGACGAAAACAGCTCCTGCTGGGTACGTGTCAGCCATAACTGGGCTGGCAAAAACTGGGGTGCGATCTTCTTACCGCGTATCGGCCAAGAAGTCATCGTCGACTTTATGGATGGCGACCCAGACCGCCCACTGATTACAGGGCGTGTTTACAATGCCGATCAAATGCCGCCATGGGAACTGCCTGCTAATAAAACCCAAAGCGGTATTTTGACACGCTCCACCAAAGAAGGCACCGCGGCCAATGCCAACTGGCTGCGTTTTGAAGACAAAATCGGCGAAGAACAAGTGTTTCTTCATGCCGAGAAAAACCAAGACATCGAAGTTGAAAACGATGAAACCCACTGGGTGGGCCACGACCGCACCAAAACCATCGACAACGATGAAACCGTCTTCGTCCACCATGACCGTACGGAAACCGTCGACAACAACGAAACCATCACCATTGGTGTGGACCGTACTGAACAAGTGGGCAACAACGAAACCATCGCCATCGGCGTCAACCGCACCGAAACCGTAGGGGTGAATGAAACGATTTCGATTGGTGCAAACCGCACGGAAACCGTCGGTGCCAACGAAACGGTTGCGATTGCAGCGAACAAAACCCATACGGTCGGCAGTAATGAAACTACCACGATTTCAAAAAACCGTATCCATACAACGGCCATGGCAGAGGTGAAATCCGTTGGTTTAGTGCGAATGCACAACGTCGGTATCAACGAAACCAATACCGTCGGTGTTGCCCAACAAAACAACATAGGTATGAAACAGTCCAATACGATCGGTGTTAGCCGAGACACCAGTGTCGGCACCAGCGATAACTTAGAAGTTGGCGAAACACTGACCATCAGCGCGGGCAAAATGATCAAACTGGTGTGCGGTAAGTCCATCCTACAAATGGACAGTGAAGGCAATGTGTTTATCAACGGTGTGAAGCTGAATATCACGGGTGAAAGCCATATTCAGCTAGACAGCTCGCGCATTGATTTAAACTAGGAGAGTTGGGAAATGAACGGACCCGAATCAGTCATCGCGCCCGACGTCAAAGGCGCGCCGCTGCCCAAAGTGCTCAACCACACGGCTTACCCTAGTCAGTATTTCCAGATGATGGACGTTAACGACGATGTCTTTCATGTCATGGTGAGCCGCTTAACCTATGACATGACCAAGGTGGATGAGGCTGGGCATTTACTGCTGGCAGATCAGCAAGCCGAGTTGGTGACCACGGATCAATATTACGAAGAGATCAATACCTCATCGGTGATCCAAGAAAGCGACTTCGCCCCTTACAAACCCAAATGCGATATCTTATTTGCCCATGCTGTGGCCTACGCTCCCGAAGGCAAGCCGAGTGAATCTTGGCCAGTAGGCGTTCGCATTGGCGATTGGGAAAAGCGTTTAAGCGTCGTTGGTCCTCGTCGAATGGAACGTTTGTTAGGCACTTGGTCTATCGCGTCCCCGGAAACAGTGGAACATGTGCCCATCCGTTATGAATTGGCCTATGGCGGTACATGCCAATGGCCAATGCCTCCTGTTGAAGGCCAAGACCCTGAACTGTATCAATATCACAAGCCCAACCCAATTGGCTCAGGCTTTAGTGACCGTACTTGGCGTAAAAAAAGCGGCATTGATTATGCCTACGCACCGTCCATCGAAGCCTTCGAAACCCCTTTTACCGCAAAACATGCGGACCAAGGTGATTACCCGGTTGTAGGACTTGGCCCTGTCGGACGTTGGTGGCAACCCAGAGCCAGCCTAGCGGGCACCTATGACGAAGAATGGAAAGCCACACGCTGGCCGAAACTGCCTCTCGATTTTGACTTTGCTTACTGGAATGCCGCCCCATCTGACCAGCAGATTGACTACCCAGAGGGTGGGGAAGAGGTCGCATTGGTCGGCCTGCATCCGCAAGGAACACTGCGCTTTAAATTACCAGTCCCGGATATCAAGTTACTGCTTCGACTAGAAGCCGGCGTGCCGTTGTTCAAAACCATGGCAACCGACACCTTAATCTTCGATATGCAGCAACTCACCGTATCGGTCGTACGTCGTGCGGCGGTCGCTGCCAAAGCGGGTATCAAACAAATGGAGCTGGGGACCTGGGACATCGAAGCCGCTCGGGCGAAAAACGCTGAGTTAATCCAACAAGCGCAAAGCGCAGGTTAACACCGTTAAAGAGGACGAAAAACACCATGGCCAATGAATCCGCCACCGCACAAGACGGGGACTTTATGTTGATCTCCCTGCTCCCCGATGTGTGCTTAACCCCTAGTAAACCGGTGGGTGTACCCGTGCCTTACATGATTACCCACACCATGGATAAAAGTAAGCAATGCTCCCCAAATGTCTTCTTTCGTAAGAAAGCGGCCTACCTGCACGATGAAAGCTTCGTGGACAACATCACAGGGGACGAGCCAGGAGCGGGAATGGGCGTGGTGTCAGGGACGCACGTCAAAATCAGCTACAGCATATTGAAAAGCAGCACCGTATACGTCAATGGCAAACCCATTGTGCGAACGGGTGATCAAGTCTGGATGAACGCTGAGAAGCCTTAGCACTTTAACAATCGCCATTGTAACAAAAGGGATTGACTCGTATAAGGATGCGAAATGAGCCACGAACTATCGTTGATGACAGTGTGTGTAGATCGGGAAACAGGCGAAGAATGTGAACTACCGGAGCCAAAGGAAGGAAGCGTTCACCCCAATGGCCAACCGGCCCCCGCAGCGCCACCTAATACTTCTGGAATGGTTGTTCCCAAAACAAGTCCCGAGGCCAGTGGCGCTAGCAACAGTGCCCCAACAATCGAACCGATAGAAGGTGAAGGAGATTGGTGGGAAGAGAATAAATCCGATGCAGCGCATGCTGCACTCGATGCTGCTGGGATGATCCCAGGGATTGGTATCTTCGCTGACGCGGCTAATGCTATTTTCTATGCAGCGCAAGGGGACCTTAAAACCGCAGGTATAAGCGTCTTGGCCATGATCCCTGGTGCTGGTCAAGGTGTAACGGCCGCGAAATATGGTGCCAAGGCTGCTGAAACAGCTGTAGAGGTGGGAGCCAAAGCCAAGGCCAAGCAAGAAGCTGCTGAAGCCGCAGCAAAGAAAGCCGACGCCCCATCGCCAAGCAAGCCACCGAAGAAAGACAAGGATACTGAAGAGCCGAAAGAAGGAGATGGCAAAGATGGTGGGTATGTTGAGGGACAGCCAGCAAGCTTTAAAAACTCGAATTTTGATGACTATGGAAATTTGACACCAGAGGCGAAAAAAAAGTACAAGAGGCCGTCTGGTTATAGAAAGGGAGTTAGAGAAGATGTGTGGGAGAATGCCAAATCATCTGATGGTAATGTTTATGACCCTATTTCTCAGAATAAAATGGAGAAGAGTTCTTCTTGGGATATGGGACATAAACCTGGGTTTGAGTTTAGAAAGCATCAAAAAAGTGCTGCAGAGAGGGATATAACTAGAAAAGAATTTTTAAATGAGCACAATACCCCTGAACATTTCAGGCCTGAGCTACCAAGTTCGAACCGAAGTCATAAAGGTGAAGATGTCACTGATAGCTACTTTGGTTTTTAAAAGAAGAGGTTCTAATGAAAATTTCCAATGAAAATAGAGATATTGCTAAAAATATTGCAGAGGCATTTTGTACAAGACCGTCAGTTAATCGCTACTGGGATGATAGTGAAATCTCTTATATCGATATTTTAGAGTGTGAGAATTCTCCTAATGATGGGGTTACATCATATGGTACAATTGGCCTATCTGATCATGTACAACATAACGGTGATGGAGATGAATTTCCACTGCGCTTGGAGCTAGTTGGTACTTGTTATGAGGAGTTTTATAATTTTCCTAATATTTTAAGTACAGCTGTATTTTATATAGTACATAATAATTGGTTTTGCACTCCAGGATCTATATTAGAAAATGTGATTGATATATATGAAGAAACAATCAGTATGAAGCATCTTTTTTTCACTTCTCCATTCTTATGGGATAAAACATTAAAGACATCTAGTTTTGGAAATAAAAAAGTAGCTTGGCTTTTGGTAGTTCCTATCTCTGAGAGTGAAAGAGAGTACGCTAGAAAATATGGATCTGAATCTTTAGAGGATTTGTTTGAAGAAAATCAAATTGATATTTTTAATTTGAATCGTGATTCTGTTATTTAGATAGATTTTCTATTTTAAAATACATAATAATATGGATTTTCCATATTATATTGACTGATGAAATTAAAAAATAGTTTTTAAAATTAAAAAATATCTCGCTATATAATACTAATTTATATTTGGTGAAAGACACGTTTCTATTTTTGATGAAACTATCTTGGTTTCATGTTTTTTGAATTATTAAAGAAGCTTATGTATAGGTTGAATAATGGGTGAAATATATTTTTTGTTTACTGGCGCTATCTACGATAATGAAAAAATACGTCTTATTTTAGATAAGGCTAAAGATATTACAGTATTGAAGGAAATAACTGACGAGTACGGTGATAATAAATTATATTTGAAAGAGGGTGTAGATTTTATTGAAGGTCGTATACAGTTACCTGTTGATGCTTTTGAATTAGACATCAATGATTTCATTTATTCTGCAGAGCACTGGTTCGATATGTTATCTGAGATAAGAAATAATAGTAACTTTAATGAGTATATAGCTGAAATAGATGGGGTAGAATTGTTTTGGGACTCTAGTGAACGCAGCTACAAAAGACCGAGATAAAGTCATTTGCAACTGTAGTTAACAAAATACGATGATATACGGAGCCGGACACTCTGCCTTTAGACCGTTTGGTCGGGGAAGAGAAGATTTCGACGCTGTTTGGCTTTGAGATCGAAGCATACTCCTTAGTCAAAGACATCCCACCTGCGCAAATCGTAGGCAAAAACGTCACCTTAAAAATTTCTCAAGCCGATGATAATGCACTGTTCCAAATGGGCAGCTATCGCTACATCAACGGTTATGTACAAAGCTTTCGCCAAGATGGTAATACGCTTCAAGACTTGCAAGGCTACACCGCCGTGGTTGTGCCTTGGTTCTGGTTTTTAACGCAAACCAGTGACTGCAAAGTTTTCCAGTTCAAAACGGTAAAAGAGATCGCTTCGGCGATTTTCGCTGAAAACGGTTTCAGTGACTTTTCCTTCCGATTAGTGGGCCAACATCCAGCCCGCGAATACTGCGTTCAATACAAAGAAAGTGACTTTGATTTCTTATCACGATTGTTTGAAGAAGAGGGTATTTACTACTACTTCGAACACTCAGCAGGTAAACACACCTTAGTCATCAGTGATCACGTTGGTGGCTACGGCCAATGCGAAGAAGCGGCGGTGGAGTTTCGCAGTGGTACCCATACAGCCCACTCGATCCATGGTTGGAATCACCGCTATGAGTTCCGCACTGGTGCCTATGCAAAACGTGATTACGATTTTAAAAAGCCTCGTAACAAATTACAGACGGGCGAAAGTGCCAGCATGAAAGTCCCTGGTGTCGGTAAATACGAACACTTTGTTTACCCTGGTCGCTACGAAGAAAAAGGCGTCGGGGATGGTTGGACACGCTTACGCGTGGAATCTGATGAAGCCCATCACGACATCGTACACGGCGAAAGTGGCTGTCGTAGTTTTACTTCTGGGCATAAATTTACCCTCGCGCGTCACGATGACTCACCGGGAGAGATCGCCGAATACATGTTGCTGAGTGTGCGTCACGAAGCCCAAGACTACTCATACACAGTCGACGACGAAACGGAAATGCAATACGAAAACCGTTTCCAGTGTATCCCCTCTGGTACGGTTTACCGTCCTCCCATGACCACTGGCTGGCCACAAATGCAAGGTCCACAAAATGCCATGGTCGTAGGACCACCGGGGGAAGAGATCTACACCGACGAATACGGCCGTGTGAAAATCCAATTCCCATGGGATCGCTACGGCAGCTACGACGAAAACAGCTCCTGCTGGGTACGCGTTAGCCATAACTGGGCCGGCAAAAACTGGGGTGCGATCTTCTTACCGCGTATCGGCCAAGAAGTCATCGTCGACTTTATGGATGGCGACCCTGACCGCCCACTGATCACAGGGCGTGTTTACAATGCCGATCAAATGCCGCCTTGGGAGCTGCCTGCCAACAAAACCCAAAGTGGTATTTTGACACGCTCCACCAAAGAAGGCACCGCGGCCAATGCCAACTGGCTGCGTTTTGAAGACAAAATCGGCGAAGAGCAAGTGTTTCTTCATGCCGAGAAAAACCAAGACATCGAAGTTGAAAACGATGAAACCCACTGGGTGGGCCACGACCGCACCAAAACCATCGACAACGACGAAACCGTCTTCGTCCACCATGATCGCACGGAAACCGTCGACAACAACGAAACCATCACCATTGGTGTGGACCGTACCGAATAAGTGGGCAACAACGAAACCATCGCCATCGGCGTCAACCGCACCGAAACCGTAGGGGTGAATGAGACGATTTCGATTGGTGCAAACCGCTCGGAAACCGTCGGTGCCAATGAAACCGTTGCGGTGGCTGCGAACAAAACCCATACGGTCGGCAGTAATGAAACTACCACGATTTCAAAAAACCGTATCCATACCACCGCGATGGCTGAGGTGAAATCCGTTGGTTTAGTGCGAATGCACAACGTCGGTATCAACGAAACCAATACCGTCGGTGTTGCCCAACAAAACAACATTGGTATGAAACAGTCCAATACGATCGGTGTGAGCCGAGACACCAGTGTCGGCACCAGCGATAACTTAGAAGTTGGCGAAACACTGACCATTAGCGCGGGCAAAATGATCAAACTGGTGTGCGGTAAGTCCATCCTACAAATGGACAGTGAAGGCAATGTGTTTATCAACGGTGTGAAGCTGAATATCACGGGTGAAAGCCATATTCAGCTAGACAGCTCGCGCATTGATTTAAACTAGGAGAGTTGGGAAATGAACGGACCCGAATCAGTCATCGCGCCCGACGTCAAAGGCGCGCCACTGCCCAAAGTGCTCAACCACACGGCTTACCCTAGTCAGTACTACCAGATGATGGACGTTAACGACGATGTCTTTCACGTCATGGTGAGTCGCTTAACCTATGACATGACCCAAGTGGATGAGGCTGGGCATTTGCTGCTGGCAGATCAGCAAGCCGAGCTGGTGACCACGGATCAATATTACGAAGAGATCAATACTTCGTCGGTGATCCAAGAAAGCGACTTCGCCCCTTACAAACCCAAATGCGATATCTTATTTGCCCATGCGGTGGCCTACGCTCCTGAAGGCAAGCCGAGCGAATCTTGGCCTGTTGGCGTCCGCATTGGCGATTGGGAAAAGCGTTTAACGGTTGTTGGTCCTCGCCGAATGGAACGCTTGTTAGGCACTTGGTCTATGGCGTCCCCGGAAACAGTGGAACATGTGCCCATCCGTTATGAATTGGCCTATGGCGGTACATGCCAATGGCCAATGCCTCCTGTTGAAGGCCAAGACCCTGAACTGTATCAATATCACAAGCCCAACCCAATTGGCTCAGGCTTTAGTGACCGTACTTGGCGTAAAAAAAGCGGTATTGATTACGCCTACGCGCCCTCTATCGAAGCCTTCGAAACCCCTTTTACCGTAAAACATGCGGACCACGGTGATTACCCTGTTGTAGGACTTGGCCCTGTCGGACGTTGGTGGCAACCCAGAGCCAGCCTAGCGGGCACCTACGACGAGGAATGGAAAGCCACACGCTGGCCGAAACTGCCTCTCGATTTTGACTTTGCCTACTGGAATGCCGCTCCCCCAGACCAGCAGATTGACTACCCAGAGGGTGGGGAAGAGGTCGCATTGGTCGGCCTGCATCCACAAGGAACACTGCGCTTTAAATTACCTGTTCCCGATATCAAGTTACTGCTTCGACTGGAAGCCGGCGTGCCGTTGTTCAAACCCATGGCAACCGACACCTTAATCTTCGATATGCAGCAACTCACCGTATCGGTCGTACGCCGTGCGGCGGTCGCAGCCAAGGCGGGTATCAAACAAATGGAGCTGGGAACTTGGGACATCGAAGCCGCTCGGGCAAAAAACGCTGAGTTAATCCAACGAGCGCAAAGCAAAGGCTAACACCGTTAAAGAGGACGTAAAAACACCATGGCCAATGAATCCGCCACCGCACAAGACGGAGACTTTATGTTGATCTCCCTGCTCCCCGATGTGTGCTTAACCCCTAGTAAACCGGTGGGGGTGCCCGTGCCTTACATGATTACCCACACCATGGATAAAAGTAAGCAATGCTCCCCGAATGTCTTTTTTCGCAAGAAAGCGGCCTACCTGCACGATGAAAGCTTCGTGGACAATATTACAGGGGACGAGCCAGGAGCGGGAATGGGTGTGGTGTCTGGAACGCACGTCAAAATCAGCTACAGCATATTGAAAAGCAGCACCGTATACGTCAATGGCAAACCCATTGTGCGAACGGGTGATCAAGTCTGGATGAACGCTGAGAAGCCTTAGCCCATCCAATAGCCAGTCAATCGGACGACGAGAATTAATCACTCATGGGAAGAAGTAAAGCGCCGAAATCCGGAAGCGTACACCCAAATGGACAACCTGCACCCGCAGCGCCTGCGAACACAACAGGACAGGTAGTGCCTAAGACAAGCCCCGAGGCCAGCGGTGCGAGCAATAGTGCTCCGCCAATAGAGCCAATGGAAGAAGAAAAAGGGTTTTGGTCGTCGGCCTTCTCGGCGGTTGCTTCGCTAGACGTTCATGATGCGCTTGATGCCGTTGGGATGGTGCCTGGTTTAGGGATCGCAGCCGACTTAACGAATGCCGCGCTCTATGCTTATGAAAAGGATTATACTAATGCGGCCATCAGTTTAGCGGCCGCTTCCCCTATTGGTGGTCAGGCTGCTACTGCAGCAAAACACGCAACCAAAGCGGCTGCCAAAGCCAAAGCCAAGCAAGAAGCCGCTGAAGCCGCAGCAAAGAAAGCTGATGCCCCACCGCCAAGTAAACCACCGAAGAAAGACAAGGATACTGAAGAGCCGAAAGAAGGTGAGGGTAAAGATGGTGGGTATGTTGAGAAATCAAAGAAAAAACCGAAAAAATTACGCGAGCAATATTTAGGGCGTACTCCAAGCAAGAAATCTCGAACTGGCCGA
Source organism: Marinomonas sp. AWM4_232 (assembly GCF_056158325.1). Classification (NCBI taxonomy): domain Bacteria; kingdom Pseudomonadati; phylum Pseudomonadota; class Gammaproteobacteria; order Oceanospirillales; family Oceanospirillaceae; genus Marinomonas; species Marinomonas sp. AWM4_232. The sequence goes on from NZ_JBSWTA010000001.1 coordinate 2,474,423, forward strand.
GAGGTTCAAGATAGAATGAGGTCTGAGGGTAAACTTAGAGATGGAAGAAATGGAGTTGAGTTTAAAGCATCAAATGGTAATTGGTACCCTTTAAAAGATGCCGATATGGCTCATACCCCTACAGATGCCGTTAGCTGGTGGAATGAAACTGGTCGTCACTATGGTGCAAAGTCAAAAGAGGTTAGAAAATGGATGCTAGATTCAAATAATTATACATTAGATCATTATTCACTAAACCGATCTGACGGTGCTAAACTCACTCAGAGATATTTACCCCCAACTAAATAGTAGGAATGACTATGATTTCAACGCTTGATCCCAAATTGAGAAATGAAATAGATGATTTATTTATATCATCTTACAATGCTTATAAAGCTAATAATCCTGATGAAATGATGAGATTAGCAAATATAGCGTGGAGTAAAATACCGGATTCGAAGTTTTCATGGGATGTATCATGGAGCTTCGTACAATCAATGGTCTATACATATATTGATTTCGGTAACATGAAAGAAGCTTTAAATTTAATCGATCTTTATATTAATGATGGAAAATTATTCGATTATGAAGATGGGCCTTTTTTTCTTAAAGGAAAAATTTTGTTTTTGATGGATCGAAAAGAGCAATCTTTTGAGTTTTTTGATAAAGCAAATAGCATTTCTAAAGGACGTTGTTTTAGAGATGAAGATGAAAAATTTTTAAAGTTTTATCTATCAGAGAAAGAGAGTGATTAAATTATGGAGTTAAGTGATAGTGTTTCTGAGAAAATAGAATTCTATGCCTCAGAAGGAAATGATTTTTATGACAATGACCAGAATTTAGAAGCAATAGAATCATGGATGAAAGGTGTTGATTTATTGCCTGAACCAAAAAATCAATGGGATGCCTATGGTTGGTTCATGGCATCAATTGGCGATGCATATTATTTTGAAGAAGATTATGAGCGATCAAAGCAAGCTTTAATAGATGCATTGAACTCTGAAGAAGGTAGAGAGAATCCGTTAGTTCATTATCGACTTGGTCAGTGTGAGATTGAGTTGGGTAATGAAAGTAAAGGTGTAGAAAACCTTTTAAAAGCATATATGCTTGATGGAGAAAGTATATTTGATTTAGATGGAGAAGAGGGAGAGTTTTATTTAAATTTAATTAAGAAGAATGTTCGTTTATAGAAAAAGAAAATTTTGCTCTAGATTTTTAAAAAAGGATGATTTGATTCTTATATGCAATAGTTTATTTACTACTTTTTCCAAGGAAGAGGACACTATGAAATTTGTTTTTCTCTTCGCCTCCATCGCCACATTTCTTTGTGGCTGCTCATTTATCGGAGGAAAAACCGTGCACGCAGACGATCATTTTGAACCCCAGATGGTTCAATTAATACATGCCATAGAAAAAGGTGACAAGAGTAAAGCTCAGCATTACTTGGATCAGGGCGTGAATTTAAATATCCGTGGTGAGCATGGTTTAACCCCTCTATTTTACTTTATAACCAACAAAGACATCGACTCGATAGAATTAGCATTACAGCTCGGGGCTGACCCAAATTATAGCGCTATTGTCTCCTCTGAAAATGGCCCTTCTTGGCGCTATCCACCGATTGATGCCATGGCGGGAGGTGGTAGCAATACAGTATTTGAATTGCTTTTAAAATACGGAGCTGATCCTGAGGTATCCCCACAAATTTAAGCATAATTTTGCTTCCTTTTCGTCAGTTGCTGAGTGAGTTGTTTGATGCCGTCTCGCCAGTCATTTTTTGATATCTGGAAGCGGGTAATTACGGCTCGTTTTCCAAGATAGAAGTGAGACAAGACTCTTCGTTTGCGTATCGTATTGACCTGGAAACACTTCGCATGACCCGTCAACTCTATGACTTTTCCTACTAAAACCAGCAAGATCGCAGTAAGAGTCGTGAGTAGTATCAGGTTGATCAGACGCTCTATTTTAAACGTGTAACTTAGCTCAAAACCCAAGCCAAATCGGCTACTTTTCATATCTCGAAACCCTTCTTCAATTTGCATTCTTGTTTCATAAGCCTTGACGCATCGATTTGCAAAAAGACGGTTCACTGGAAGAGAAGACACTAATAGCCAAGGTTCTTTTGCCCCTCTTGCTGCGGTGAGTGAAGACAAGGAAGCTCGTCTGTTTCCTTTCTGATTTATAGAATGACGTCCTTTGGGAGAGCTTTTGTAGAGAACAAACTGGTTGGTGACCGGACTTGACTGGCGATGTTTAAGCTCAAGATGCTGAGGTTTTTGATTGGCGTTTGAGAATAAAGTGGATATACAACGCCAAGCTTGAAGCGAGTTATCATAGTACTTACGTGGCTTTCTGACTCGACCGACATAATCCCAGCCTTGCTTCACGACCTCCTCTAACCAAGGTGTCTTAAAACCAGCGTCCGTTACAATGATGGGCTTCGCTTTACTTGGAAGCAGAGCTTTTAACATTCTCAAAAATTGCCGGTGCGTTTTAGGTTTTTCTTTTGTGAGTTTGTCATGAACTTCTTCATAAAGTGTAATGGATCGACCTTCAAAAGCGGTACTGGCGCGAATCAAGAAATGCTGACCACGGGCATCTAAATCTGACCAATCCACGCTGATAATTGGACGAGATCGAACCACAAAAAGCCGACTTATGTGGGCATACAGCGAAATAGATTCACGTCGCAGGTTCGGATTGGAGAGCAGGCGGTCTGAACGTTTAATACGGTGCTTTTCATAAGCACTTGATTGGATCCCTCGACCAATACTGGTTACGGTACAAAGGCTTCCTTGCGCTAAGCTGAGTACGCAAGCAGATAGCGCTTTGCGTCGAGTTTTATGCATGTTGGGGCTGACAATCGGGAGGATTTTGTTCAATATAGTAGTCGCGTTCATGGCTCTGGTGGTGAGTTGTTTTTGGCGAAATTATTGATCGCCAAGAGCTATGAACGTTCCCTTCTTGCTCTAACATTCTGATCTATATTGAAATTTTGTGGGGATACCTCAGGATCAGCTCCGTATTTTAAAAGCAATTCAAATACTGTATTGCTACCACCTCCCGCCATGGCATCAATCGGTGGATAGCGCCAAGAAGGGCCATTTTCAGAGGAGACAATAGCGCTATAATTTGGGTCAGCCCCGAGCTGTAATGCTAATTCTATCGAGTCGATGTCTTTGTTGGTTATAAAGTAAAATAGAGGGGTTAAACCATGCTCACCACGGATGTTTAGGTCAAGACCCTGATCTAAATAATTCTGGGCTTTACTCTTGTCACCTTTTTCTATGGCATGTATTAATTGAACCATCTGAGACTCAAAATGATCTTCTGCATTTATGTTTTTTCTAAAAAGTGAAGAACAAGCACATATCAATACTGAAAAAAGTGACACGAAAATAATTTTAAAACAACAATTAAAAAATCTATTCATGCTATAACACTATTGAATGGTAATCCCCCCGAAAAATAACAGCAGCCAAAAGTAGAATTTTCTCGTACTCTAAACGCAGGAGGTTCTGCATGAAAAAATCACGTTATACCGATAGCCAAATCATGGCCATACTAAAGCAAGCAGAGGCAGGCACACCCATTCCTGAGCTATGTCGAGAGCATGGTATGAGCTCGGCAACATTTTACAAATGGCGGTCCAAATATGGTGATATGGATGCCTCTTTAATGGCTCGTATGAAAGAACTTGAGGAAGAAAACCGTCGTCTTAAAAAGATGTATGCAGAAGAACGGTTAAAGGCGGAGATCATACAGGAAGCCATGGCAAAGAAGTGGTGAAGCCATCCCTTCGACGAGAGATGGCACTTCATGCTGTAGCGAATAAGGCGGTGAGCATTCGTTTGGCCTGCTCTGCTTTTATGATCAGTGAAACCTGTTATCGTTACAAGAGCCTTTTGAATGATGACAATGCTTTGATCGCTAAACTTTTAGTTGACCTAGCAGAGACTCAAACGGATTGGGGGTTTGGGCAATGCTTCTTTTATCTAAGAAACGTAAAAGGCCACACTTGGAATCATAAACGTGTCTATCGAATCTATTGCGAGTTGGCGTTGAATCTACGAATCCGCCCAAGAAGACGCTTAAAGCGGAACGTACCTGAACCCTTGAAGGAGCCAACCAAACGAGATCAGGTTTGGTCTATGGACTTTATGCATGACCAACTTATCGATGGTCGCCACTATCGTCTATTTAACGTAATCGATGACTTCAAGCGCGAAGGACTAGCGATGGAAGCAGGCTTTTCCTTACCGACCTTGAGGGTGATACGCACGCTTGAGCAATTGCTTGAATGGCGAGATAAACCACAGATACTGCGTTGTGATAACGGGCCGGAATTTGTGAGTCATGAGTTTACTCGTTGGGCTAAAAAGAAAGGCATTAGAGTTGAATACATCCAACCTGGCAATCCACAACAAAATGCTTATATTGAACGATATAATCGAACAGCTAGATATGGATGGGTAAGCAAGCATCTTTTTGAAACACTTGAGGAAGTGCAAGACTATGCAACGAAATGGTTGTGGTTTTACAATCACGAAAGACCACATACAGCTAACGGAGGCAAGCCACCTCTAATGGCTGCTTAACCTCTACTTTTGAGCTAAGTTAAAAAAGGGAGGATTACCAAAATACTCTAAGAGGTGAATATTTTTTTATTGATGATGACTACTTAGATGATGATGACTACTTAGATGATGAAGATGACTACTTAGATGATGAGCCTGATGAACCACATATCGACTGTTGCTGCAGCTTGATTTATAAAGATGTATTAGAAGGGAAGAATGTTTTAGTTAAAAATAATTTAAGTTAGGAAATATTTTAAAAAGTCATTTTAAAGAAAAGTTTATATTTTCTATCCTATTGAAATTGAATATAATTTTTTATCCTCAGGTATCGGGTTTTAACTTATTTGCATGTTTTTTAATCATGGTATAACCGAAGTCCTAAACCCCGTTATTTAAGAATCATAGTGTATTTGCCTTTTCCTTCTACCTTCTGTGAGTCGATATATTGCTAGGTAGCCTCTCACATATAACTGACTCGGGTGAATACTGACCTTGGTGAGAGGTGGTATGGGGAGCATTGTAGCCCGAAATGTATTAAAGCCCAGCTGCAAGCGTTTCATAAAGATTTTAAATGTGAGCCTACGGTAAAAGATAAAGTGGGTGGAACAGATAATGCTCAAAGCGATAATGGTATTCTGGATTAATTAAATGGCTAATATAACGACTGATAAATATAAGTATTTAGATGGTTTTACTGTTCATGACTGTTGTGTTGCTGCTGACGGTTACTACGTTGTTTCAGTTGAAGAAATCTTAGATGAAGAGAATTATGACTATTATACATCTAGAGGGGAAAGTAGGTTAGCTGTATATAATTTAGCACGTCAAGAAGATGAAGGTCCTGCTATTTGGGGCGGGATGAGATGGGGTAGACATTCCTTCTTTAATACTCGCTTAGCTAATACTGAGTACAAAGAGTGCTTAATGATGGACGATGCAGGTCAAGGTTATTATCTAGGCCTTGGCGATAATAAATTTGCCGAAAAACAGCTATCTCCCAAAACACGCTTTCATCAGCTAGCAAAAGTCGATGACCAAGTGTATGGCGTTGGTCGTGGCCGTAAGATATTTAAGCGGATGGGCTCCGAGAACTGGCAGTGTATCTCTGAGAGTATTCGTTGTCCCAGTGATGGTGATATCGGTTTTAAAGATATGCATGGCTTCGCTGAAAACGATCTTTATGCTGTAGGAGGGCACAATGATGTTTGGCACTTTGATGGTGAGCAGTGGCGTTATATTGATGTCTGTGATGAAAAGGTATTACCTTTTTCAGTGTGTTGTGCGGAAGATGGTTATGTTTACATCGGCTGTGCATGGGGGATTGTTCTACGTGGTCGCGGTGAAGAATGGGACGTATTCCATACCGATAAAAATATAAAGTTCTGCGACACCGTGGCTTATAACGGCCGTGTATTCTTCGGTAGCGAGAGTGGCGTGTTTGTATCGCAGCAAAACACAGAAGCCTTTAGCTGCCAGTCCTATGACTTTGAAGGGCAAATTGCCCCATTAAATGCGCGTCGTCTCGATGCAGGGCATGGCCTATTGCTGGCGGCGAGCCTTAACAGCGTGGCTCTCTACGATGGCGAAAACTGGCAATACCTCTATGGCGGTGGCCCAACACCTAAAGAAGAAGCCCTGTTACTAGAAATGTTAGCGCGAGAAGCTGAGCAAGATCTGGATGAACTGACTGAATTAGCCGACCAGCTAAAATCCGCGAAGGGGCAGGGCTAGATGGCGCTTTTTCCTTAATGCAGTAAGTCGATGTTTTTGGTTTATGATTCCCCAATGTCAGCTTTTTGTCACTTTTAGAGTTGGCTTGTCAGGATTTTGCAATATATCGAAATCCGTGAATCTGTGCTGTTTTTTAGGTGGTAGGATAGGGCGTTATTACTGAATATTTACAAGGAGTTATGTATGAATAATGCTACGGTTTTGCTGCGATTAGACCGTCAGGAAACGTCTGCGAATGCAACACGAGGAGTGTTGACGATTAGCGGGAAATCCGGCTCATGGTATGTGTTAGAGCCTGGTGGCCCAGATTCTACGGAAGAAGGTTCTGATCAACGTATTCCCGCGGGCAGTTATCATGTAAAGCCTTACTCTTCGCCAAAGTATCCGGATGTATTTGAGCTTCAGTCCGTTCCAGGGAGAACGTATATTTTGATTCACCCAGGCAATTATCATCGTAATACAGAAGGTTGTTTGATGCCGGGTAAGGCCAAGATGATGGATGGCGCTGATTTGGCGGTGGGCAGAAGCCGTGACGCATTTAACGAAATCAAGCGTCATTTGGCGGGAGCCACGCGTATTACCATCGACATTACCAATTCTATTGGGGATAAGTCATGATCCGTTTGTTAATGGCTTTGTCGGTTATTCTAAGTTCTATCACTGCAAGTGCGGGTTCGTTAACCGAAGCGAATATGGATTGGTTAACGCAGCATCCTAAGGAGATTCAAGAAGCCTTATCTGATGCAGAAAACCGCGACTTTGTTCCCAGTTTAAATACCGTTCTTGCACTTTGGCAACATCGTGATGGTGCGATTACTGGGGAAGTATCACCTTATCTTGTTCAAGGCATTATCACGGCGCCTGAATTGGTGTTGGGAGCATTAGAAGAGCATCCAGAATCTTACACTCGTTGGTTAAAACAGCTTTCGGGACAGGTGTTTACTGCGATCGATCCAGCGCAAGTCGAGCCACTTAATCAAATGAAACTTGAGCTGGAGTCCGCCTTAGCAAGTTATATTATTCAGCCAGATGCCAGCCATACAGAGTCCGCAAAACGCTTGCTTGAGCAGGTGCAAGCGACCACGGTTTATATGGTGGATTAATCTGCTATTACTGTAATGCACCGCGAGCCCAGAGTATGTATTTGTCCCTATCGAGCGGACTAATGCCCCGATAGGGAATACTCTGGTCTTGTTCGGGTGTACATGTCTCATACCCTGACAAGCGTGTGGTGAGTTTGGCATGACCGCCACTTAAAGACGCTAGTTGAATGGAGTATTCTAGAGACGTCGCAGCAGGGACTTTGCCTCGAATAATGACACGATTCCCTTGAAATTCTGGACTTAAAAACGTGCCGCGCATTTTGGTAATGTCGCTGGTGATAGCGCCTAACAGCTCACTGTCTGCTTGAATATGAAAGTCCAATATAGGTTCCAGTAAGTCTGTATCGGATTTGTTTAAACCATTCATAATGGCCATTGGCGTGGCAATAATAAAGTCACCGGGTCGACTGTGTTGTACATGGTCGGAGCCGTCAATTAAGGTGATTTTGGCATCGGTCACTTGCCAACCTTTAATGCCTTGTTTCAATGCTTTATCAAGATTTAGGCGAATCTCGTTTTGATATTTCGCTGCGATTTGGTTAACGCTGACTTTCGATTCGTATTGGATCCCTGAGCCACGTTCGCCAGGCTCTATTAGAAAGCGAACAATCGCCCAACAAGGTTTAGGCATCCAATAGCATTCATAGCCTTCTACAATTTTAGCAGGGGTTTCTTTGTAGATAATGCTAGGCTGCTCAAATGTGGCCGCTAAGCCAAAGCGTTGCAATAGGATGCTTTGTAATACTTCAACTTGAATCCAACCGTTGATATTGACGTGCAACTCCCGTTGTTCCGTCAACCATTCTAAGTTGAGTAATGGGTCTTCATCAGCCAGCACTGTCAGTGCGCTGGCAAGAGTACTGAAGTCTTTTTCTTGTTCAGGAATGACTTGCACGGTGAGCAAGGGGGCGGATAGCTTGTAGGCATTCGGTACAGCATTTCCATGACCTAAAATATCACCTATCTGTGCATGCTGCAGACCACTTGCCACGCCTATGTCACCAGCGTTTATGCCGTCTATATCATGATATTTACCACGAAAAACACGCTTAATTTGACTGGCTTTGTCCTCAATAACGAGGTCGTCCTGGCTACGCGTGGCATTGTGGACTTTGTCTCGTGCGTTTAGGCACCCTTCAAACACTCGGACATAAGCCATTTTTCCAATTCTTGGATCATGCTCGATCTTAAACACCACCGCAGATAACGGTTTGTCCATAGCGTGTTTGGCACTAGGTAAATAGCGAACAATGGCTTCTAGTAGAAATTCAATGCCGAGTCCTGCTTTGGCAACACCCGTTAGCACAGGATAGAGTTGGCTTTGAGCAATGGCTTGAGTGAGGGTTTGATCGATGTGGCTAAATTCAACAGGCTCGTTTTCGATCACCTTTTCTAACAAAGAATCATCGAGTTCTGTGATGCGCTCAAACAAAGGCTGAATCCAATCTTCTTGTTCATCTATTATCAATGAAGAAGAGAAAGTGTTGGCTGACCACTGCTTCTCAATTTTCGCATCAGACTGACCAAGTCCCGTTGGATGTTGTAACAACACAGCGTTAGGGCTAAGTTCTTGATATATTTCATTGAGCACTCGTTCCAAATCGGCGCCCGCTCGATCTAATTTGTTTATAAAAATTAAGGTTGGGATCTTAAGGCTGGTTAAGGCATCAAAAATACTGCAGGTATTGGCTTGTACGCCCTCTACTGCACTGATAACTAAAATGGCACAGTCCAAAGCGCGTAAGGAACGCTCCACCTCGGCACTGAAATCCACGTGCCCAGGCGTATCGATGAGGTTGATTTGATGGTCTTGCCAGACAAAAGTCTCTGTTGCTAGTCGAACGGAAATACCACGCTCTCGTTCGACCGATAATGAATCGGTAGCCGTTGTGCCATCATCCACACTGCCAGCTTTACGAGTCGCGCCAGCGGCAAACAACATTTGTTCTGTTAAAGTGGTTTTTCCTGCGTCCACATGCGCGACGATACCAATGTTTTTACATGCTTTTACCACAGGAAACCTCAACGTATAAAAGCAGTATAGTTTACTGTGGTTTGCTACGGAGTTCGAATGACAAAAGGTTGTGATCGCAAAACAATTTGGCATAACGATTAGCGGCATTATGGTTGTAGCCTTTTGTGCGGGTGGCTTCCACAAAGAGCTAATTCTGCTTCCGAGATTGTCTAAATCCCCAAGATAAGCGAAAATAGCCCCCATTCCTTATGACCGATATAAATTTGGATAAGAAGCTCCTTGTTGGGGCTTTTCTTATGTCCAAGTTTGTGACCATTTAAAAGAGTGCTCAATGGCTGACCAGCAATTTCTTGATCAAGTAGGCAAGCGCCGTACGTTTGCGATTATTTCCCACCCCGACGCCGGTAAGACAACCATTACTGAAAAAGTACTGTTGTTCGGACGCGCGATTCAATCTGCGGGTACGGTGAAAGGTCGTGGCTCCAATCAGCATGCCAAGTCTGACTGGATGGATATGGAGAAAGAACGTGGTATCTCGATCACCACATCTGTGATGCAATTCCCATATAACGATTGCTTGGTTAACCTGCTGGACACCCCCGGACACGAAGATTTCTCGGAAGATACTTATCGTACGTTAACGGCGGTGGACTCTTGTTTGATGGTGATCGATGCTGCGAAAGGTGTCGAGGATCGTACTCGTAAATTGATGGAGGTTACCCGTCTACGTGATACGCCCATCGTAACCTTTATGAACAAGTTGGACCGTGATATCCGTGATCCAATGGAGCTTTTAGATGAAGTGGAAAATGAACTGAACATCATGTGTGCACCCGTTACTTGGCCGATCGGTTGCGGCAAGTTGTTTAAAGGGGTTTACCACATACACCGTGATGAAACGATCCTATATTCGACGGGTAAAGGACACACGATTCAAGATGTTCGAACCATTAAAGGTCTTGAAAACCCTGAACTTGATGAAGCTGTAGGCGAAGAGCTTGCCGAGCAGTTGCGTGAAGAACTTGAGCTTGTTTTGGGCGCATCCAATGAGTTTGATCAAGAGTTGTTCTTAGAAGGTGAATTGACGCCCGTTTACTTTGGTACAGCCTTAGGTAACTTTGGTGTTGACCACATGCTGGATGGCCTAACTCAGTGGTCGCCAGCACCACTACCACGCCAAACTAACGAGCGTGAAGTGGCGGCAACGGAAGAGAAGTTCTCTGGTTTCGTGTTTAAGATTCAAGCCAACATGGACCCGAAACACCGTGACCGTATTGCATTTATGCGTGTGGTGTCTGGTACGTACAGCCAAGGCATGAAAATGAATCACGTGCGTATTGGTAAGCAGATCAGCATTTCAGATGCGGTGACGTTTATGGCGGGTGACCGTTCCCGTGCAGAAGAAGCCTTTGCCGGTGACATCATTGGTTTGCATAACCACGGTACTATTCAGATCGGTGATACGTTTACACAAGGTGAGAGCTTGAAGTTTGCGGGCATCCCGAACTTCGCGCCTGAGTTGTTCCGTCGTATTCGCCTAAAAGATCCATTAAAGCAGAAGCAGCTGTTAAAAGGTTTAGTACAGTTGTCAGAAGAAGGTGCGGTACAGGTTTTCCGTCCACTGCATAATAACGATTTGATTGTTGGCGCTGTCGGTGTCCTTCAGTTTGACGTTGTCGTGGCTCGCTTGAAGGCGGAATACAACGTGGAAGCGATTTACGAAAGTGTCAACGTTGCCACGGCGCGTTGGGTCGAAGCGGAAGAAGGCAAGAAGTTTGAAGAGTTCAAGCGTAAGAACGAAGCGAACTTGGCCTTAGATGGTGGTGACAATCTGGCTTATATTGCGCCAACGATGGTGAACTTGAATCTAGCGAAAGAGCGTTACCCTGAAGTTGCGTTTCGTGCAACAAGGGAACACTGATCAATACTTGACTGATTTACTCGGTTAAGAGGATAATTCTGGTCATGTTCCGATCGTCTATGACGATTTAATGATGGGTGGAGTAAGTAATGGTGGAATCAGCGGATCCGATTTCCATGACGCAATCGGCAGCAGCCAAGTTGCAGTCATTGATTGAGGAAGAAGAAAACGAACGCTTAATGTTGCGTGTCTATGTGACAGGCGGCGGCTGTTCGGGCTTCCAGTATGGATTCACATTTGATGAAGAACACCAAGAAGATGACACTGAAGTCATTCGCGATGGTGTTAAATTAGTGGTGGATCCATTGAGCTTCCAATATTTGGTTGGCTCGGAAGTGGATTATCAAGAAAACTTAGAAGGCGCGCGCTTTACTGTGACCAACCCTAATGCCACATCGACCTGTGGATGTGGGGCGAGTTTTAGTATTTAAGGGCGGCCTAAACGCGACAGATTATTTCTGTTCAAGACCCTCGCTTCGCAGCGGGGGTTTTTTTATGGCATCATCTTTATCTCATCAATACGGATGCGTATGATAGCCCGCTTTTTAAAATGATTCAGACGAGGGGACATTCTATGAAATTGAAGTCTTGTGTGTCGGCTTTGGCCGTAGCGGCCACCTCAGCGGTGTCGCTTTCTGCTCAGGCAGAAGAGGTAGTACATTTTTATAACTGGTCAGACTACATTGACGAAGAAACCTTGCCTAGTTTTGAAAAAGAAACGGGGACTTCTGTTGTATACGATGTATTCGACAGTAATGAGGTGCTAGAAGCGAAGTTGCTTTCAGGGCAGTCTGGCTTTGATTTAGTGGTGCCGACTAATGACTTCTTAGGTAAGCAAATACAAGCGGGCGCTTTTATGCCCCTAGATCGTGCGGCTTTACCAAACTGGTCTAATTTGGATCCGCATATGATGAAGCTTTTGGAAGATGTGGACCCTGGCAACCAGTATGCTGTGCCTTATATGTGGGGCACCACAGGTATCGGTATTAACGTCGAGAAAGTTGAGCAGGCGCTTGGCGATGATGTGCCGCTAAACAGTTGGTCTCTAGTATTTGAAAAAGAGTATTTAGAAAAGCTGCAATCTTGTGGTGTGGTGGCATTGGATTCGCCTACGGAAGTGTTAAGTTCGGCAAAAAACTACTTAGGTATTGATCCGAACAGTACGAGCAAAAGTGATCTAGATAAAGCAACGGATCTATTACTTTCTATACGCCCATACTACCGTTATTTCCACAGCTCTAAGTATATTAATGATTTGGCAAATGGCGATATCTGTGTCGTTATTGGTTGGTCTGGCGATGTTGCGCAAGCTGCGGCTCGAGCTGAAGAAGCAGGTAATGGCGTTGATGTTCAATACATCATTCCAAAAGAGGGGGCTTTGATGTGGTTTGACATGCTTGCTATCCCACGTGACGCGAGAAACCCAGAAGGAGCTATGGCGCTAATGAATTTCTTAATGCGCCCTGATATTACTGCGAATATTACTAATTACGTTTGGTATGCTAACGCGAACCCTGAATCCATGACGATGGTTGACCCAGAGATTGCGGATGACGAAAGCATCTTTCCACCGCAATCTGTGATGCAGAAACTTTGGCTACCAAAGGTTTTGGATCAGCGTACTACACGCACAGTGACACGTGCTTGGAACCGTATTAAAAGCGGTCAATAGTAAGTGCTGGCGTAGCCGGTGCTACGTCAGTTTCTCTTTCAATGCAAACATTTGCTAGGCATGCATGCCTTGAGGGTACTTAATGATTGAGCCGAGTCTTTCGCGCGACAGTGCTGATGGTCATTTTCTTCAGATAAAAAGTATTGTTAAAACCTATGATGACGTCGTCGCTGTGAACGATGTCTCGTTGGATATTGCTAAAGGCGATATTTTTGCCTTGCTTGGCGCTTCAGGCTCAGGCAAATCCACTCTATTGCGAATGCTCGCAGGCTTTGAAAACCCGAACTCAGGACAAATCATCCTCGATGGTGAGGACATCGTCTCGCTGGCGCCTTACCGCCGACCTATTAATATGATGTTCCAATCCTATGCTTTATTTCCGCATATGACGGTGGAGCAGAATATTGCTTACGGCTTGAAACAAGATCGTATGCCGAAAAATCTAATCGCTGATAAAGTGGTGCAAATGCTGCGCTTGGTGCACATGGAAAAATACGCCAAACGCAAACCTGAGCAGCTATCGGGAGGTCAGCGTCAGCGAGTCGCTTTGGCCCGCAGTTTGGCGAAATCACCTAAGCTTTTGTTGCTCGATGAACCGATGGGAGCATTGGACAAAAAGCTACGTAACCGCATGCAGTTAGAAGTGGTCGATATCCTCGAAAGTGTTGGCGTGACTTGTGTGATGGTGACCCATGACCAAGAAGAAGCGATGACCATGGCCAATCGTATTGCCATCATGGAAGAAGGTCGTATTGTGCAGGCGGGTACCCCTCGTGATATTTACGAAGCACCGAACAGTCTCCAAGCAGCGGAATTTATCGGCAGCATGAACCTGTTTCATGGCACGATCACGGTAGACGCTCAGGACCATGCGGTCATTCAAACGACAGAAGTGGCAACGCCGATGTACGTTTCTTATGGGGTCACGACGGCGATTGAAGACAAGCAAGTGGTGTTTGCTGTACGTCCTGAGAAAACGTTGATTTCGCGCGAACAGCCCGATAGCCAGTACAACTGGTGTCACGGAGTCGTGCATGATATTGCCTATTTGGGTGGGCACTCGGTTTACCATATCCGTTTAGATAACAGCAAAATCGTTTATTCGTTTATGATCAACTCAGATCGTTTTGCAGATCTGCCAACGTGGGAAGAATCTGTCTACGTTCATTGGTCTGCGGACAGTGGTCTGGTATTGCGCCCATGAAGAAATTGCTCGCTCGTTTATCTCTGCATGCTGGCGCTGGAAAGAAATGGGTGATTGCAGTCCCAACCTTGTGGTTGGGTTTGTTCTTTGCTTTGCCGTTTCTGATCGTCTTGAAAATAGCCTTTGCTGAAGCCGATATTGCGATTCCGCCCTATACCGCTTTGTTGTCTATGGCGGATCAAGCGTTTGATTTGCATGTGTACTTTGGCAACTTCGTATTCCTTACGGAAGATAGCCTGTACCTTACGGCCTACTTAAACAGCCTTAAAATGGCGGCTTTGTCAACATTGCTGTGTTTGCTAGTGGGCTACCCCATGGCCTACTACATCGCCAGAGCGAAATCGAGTACGCAGCCTATTTTATTGCTGTTGATACTGTTACCTTCTTGGACTTCTTTTCTGATTAGAATTTACGCTTGGATTGGTATCTTAAAAAGCAACGGTGTGTTGAATAACGTGCTGCTGTGGGTGGGGGTTATTGATCAGCCGCTGGCGATTTTGAATACGAACATTGCGGTCTATATCGGTATTGTTTATGCCTACTTGCCCTTTATGGTGCTGCCTCTTTATGCCAATCTGGTGAAACACGACTACAGCTTGATTGAGGCGTCTCAAGACTTAGGTGCGCGTCGTTTAAAGTCGTTTTGGAATATTACCTTTCCACTTTCTCGCAATGGCATTGTGGCTGGTAGCATGTTGGTGTTTATTCCTGTGGTGGGGGAATATGTTATTCCTGAATTGCTGGGCGGCACGAACTCAATCGTCATTGGTAAAGTTATGTGGCAGGAGTTCTTCAATAACCGGGATTGGCCTTTGGCCTCTTCGTTGGCTTTGATTATGCTTCTGATCCTAATGATTCCGATTCATTTGTTTAGAAAGCATCAAGAGAAAGAGTGGGAGGGCAGCAAATGAAAATGTCGTTTCGCTTTTCTGGGGTAATGTTCTGGCTTGGTATGGCGTTCTTATATCTGCCAATGCTGAGCTTGATCGTCTACTCCTTTAATGAATCGCGCCTCGTGACGGTTTGGGCGGGTTGGTCAACCAAATGGTATGGCGAGCTGTTTCACGATAAAGATCTAATGATGGCTGTCTGGCGCAGTCTGGAAGTGGCCTTTTGGAGTGCGAACACTGCAGTATTACTCGGTATCATGGCATCGGTAGCGTTAACGCGTTTTGGTCGCTTTCGCGGTCGTTCACTGCTACACAGTTTAGTGGCTGCACCGCTGGTTATGCCGGATGTCATCATTGGCTTATCGTTGTTGCTGTTGTTTGTCTCTATGACGGATGTGATCGGTTGGCCCCGGCAGCGTGGTCTGCTTACTATCTGGATTGCCCATGCGACGTTTTGTACAGCGTATGCAACGGTAGTGATTAGCTCACGTTTGAAAGAGTTGGATCGCTCCTATCTAGAGGCTGCAATGGATCTGGGGGCGACACCGCTAAAGGCGTTTATTCAGGTGACTTTGCCAATCATTATGCCTGCCTTGGTATCAGCCTGGTTGTTGTCTTTTACGTTGTCTTTGGATGACGTAGTGATTGCGAGTTTTGTCTCTGGCCCTGGCTCCACGACATTACCGATTGAAGTATTCAGTTCGGTACGATTAGGAGTGTCACCTAAAATCAATGCTCTGGCGACGATCATTATCTTGATCGTGTCTCTGTTCACCTTGTCTGTCTGGTGGTTATCACGACGCAAGTTAAAGCGTGATAATCAAGCGCTTTAGTCATTTAAGCATTTAGATCTAACGAGCCTGAGGTGTTAACGTTTTCCTCAGGCTCATCTTCCCTCGCGCTGTAAGTCTCGTAATTTCCTATGTAAATGTAGCCAAGTTGTTGGTCGCTGATCAGCAATGGAAGTGAATCCTGCTGTCTCTCAAACCAAATTTGTAAGCCGTTGTACTGGATTGTTTGAGCTTTGGCGGACGTATGAAGCGATGCCAACGGCTCACTTTCGCCGTCCTGATCAATTTCGAACAGCCAATGTTGTGGTAGCGAATCGAGTTCATTGGAAGTGTAGGGGGTTGTTAGACTCTGCTTTGGATTGAGTGTGAGTAATGCCTCTCGCAATGGCGCTGATAAGTGATGAGGAATAAAGGTTAATAGACAGGGTTTATTGGTGCTATCACTGCCCAACAAATGAAGTTCAATACGCTTAAATTGCTTCTCATGTTTTAAGTCTTTGGCGCTGTCAGCATAACTCGGAGCCTTGTCATTCTGGCTGAGTGGCGGTGTTTGTAGCGTTAGATGCCAAGAGTTGTCTCTTGGTGCGAACTGGCTTAACGCCTCGACATGAATGTGTTGGTGTTCAAGTTGTTGTAAAACCGCTTCTAGCATATTGGCAATGATGCTGTCAGTTGGGGTTAAAGCGGTTGCGTATTCATAGGATAGGTTGATTTGCTGCACATGTGATGCAGCTTCGCTCAAGGTAAGGCTATCCTGAGAAGCTTTGTTCCGCCTGCGACGAAAATGGGTTTGCTCTTCACGTTCGGGTAGCTGTGTTAGCTTGTTAATCGTGTCGATAAAAATCATAGCGTCGTCTCTTTTCTACTTAGAAACAGTTATCGACGTATAAGTTCAATAGTTTAGTGGTGTGTTATTTTGCAGAGGGGGGAGGGAAGTATTAAGGCCAGTGTTGAGGGCTGACCTTAATGGTTTCGTTCTTAGCGAAGCAGGTTAGAAAGCTTCGGATTTGGCTCAAGCGCTGCGCGGTGGAAAAGTGCAACTTTACCGATGGTTTGAACAATCTGTGCTTTCAATACTTTGCTTGTTTCTTCGATCAGTTCGTAGCGTGCTTCACGATCGGTAACGCTGTAGCGAACTTTGATTAGCTCATGGTCTTCTAGGGCGCGATCGATCTCAGTTAGCACGGATTCAGTTAAGCCGTTACCAGCAACCGTCACAACAGGGTTAAGCGTGTGACCGATATTGCGGTATTGCTTTTTTTGTACGTTTGTCAAACTCATAATTAAAATTTCTCATCTTGGTTGATCCTCGCTATTGGAGGCTTCAGCGGTTAAGCGATATTATAGCGGAATATCGGTGTAATTAGGTATGATGAAAGCGTGTCAGAATGTATGGAAATGCGATTTTAAATGTGGAACATTTCAGATAGACCTTTGTCCAAAGGTCCGCCGAGCGAATTCTACAGTGATCGGATGTATCCGTTAAGACGTAGCTTTTGATATATTAATGAAATTCGTCTGCGCTAAGAATTGAAAAGCCGCATAGATAACGAAAAACTACTTTGAGTGAATGGAATCCGAGTGTCAGATCTTGTAATTTCAGATGAGGCCCCAATAGTATGTTTGTATGTATCTTTTTGATGTGGCCATACCGTACCTTGGCTTGACATAGTTAAGTTGGTATTACGCCCGGAATGATTTCCTGCTAAGGTTCCATGCAAACGAATCATTAGTAGGGGCTTGAAGCGATACAGAACCATTCGGTTCTGATGTCACCCGTAAACTTTACGCTTTGATGTATTGGCGTTAAAGCAACTACTAGGACGACAAATTAAAGGTTATATCGCCTGTGTTATGTCAACATCTGGCCTTCTAACCGTTAAGAGGTGTGCTCTTGAACGATATGCTTAAAAATATTTTATTGTGGTTGGTGATCGCTGCCGTGTTACTGACAGTGTTTAACAACTTTAATACCTCTGCGGATACTAATCGAATCTCTTACTCTGAATTTGTGCAAGAGGTTCATGATGGACGTATCGCAAAAGTGGTAGTAGATGGCTACACCATCAGTGGTTCTCGAACCAGTGGTGATACTTTTGAGACCGTGCGTCCTGCAGCAGCCGATCCTAAAATTATGGACGATTTGCTGAGCAATAACGTTGTCGTTGAAGGCCGTATGCCAGAGCAACAAAGCATCTGGACTCAATTACTGGTAGCAAGCTTCCCGATTTTGCTGATTCTGGCGATTTTTATTTTCTTCATGCGTCAGATGCAAGGCGGTGGCGGTGGTAAAGGTGGTCCAATGTCCTTCGGTAAATCGAAGGCTCGCTTACTGCCTGAAGACCAAATTAAAACAACATTCGCTGATGTGGCGGGTTGTGATGAAGCCAAAGAAGACGTTGAAGAGCTAGTAGACTTCCTGCGTGAGCCTGGTAAGTTCCAGCGCTTGGGCGGTAAAATTCCGCGCGGTATCTTGATGTGTGGACCTCCAGGTACAGGTAAAACATTACTTGCTAAAGCCATCGCTGGTGAGGCTAAAGTACCATTCTTCACGATTTCTGGTTCTGACTTCGTAGAAATGTTTGTCGGTGTCGGTGCTTCTCGTGTGCGTGACATGTTCGAGCAGGCGAAAAAACATGCACCATGCATCATCTTTATTGATGAGATCGATGCGGTAGGTCGTAACCGTGGCTCCGGTATGGGCGGTGGTAACGACGAGCGTGAGCAAACGCTAAACCAGTTGTTGGTTGAGATGGATGGCTTCGAAGGTAATGAAGGCATTATCGTAATTGCCGCAACGAACCGTCCGGATGTATTGGACCCAGCGTTATTGCGTCCTGGCCGTTTTGACCGCCAGGTGACCGTGGGCTTGCCGGATATCCGCGGTCGTGAGCAGATTCTAAAAGTTCACCTGCGCAAAGTGCCAGTGGCTGACGATGTTGAGCCAAAGAACATTGCTCGCGGTACGCCAGGTTTCTCTGGTGCAGACCTTGCCAACCTTGTGAACGAAGCAGCATTGTTTGCTGCCCGTTCAAACCGTCGTCTGGTTAACATGGAGCTGCTTGAACTTGCCAAGGATAAAATCCTAATGGGTGCTGAGCGTAAGTCCATGGTGATGAAGGAAGAAGAGAAGCGCAACACGGCTTATCATGAAGCAGGTCACGCCATTGTTGGCTACCTAATGCCAGAGCATGATCCTGTTTACAAGGTAACCATTATTCCGCGTGGTCGTGCCTTGGGTGTGACGATGTACCTACCTGAAGAAGACAAGTACAGCTTAAGCAAGCGCGGTCTTGAATCGCAGGTGTGTAGTTTATATGGTGGCCGTATTGCTGAAGAACTAATTCATGGCTTTGATGGGGTTTCTACTGGTGCATCGAATGATATTGAACGTGCATCAAGTATTGCTCGTAACATGGTTACCAAATGGGGGCTTTCTGAAGAGCTTGGCGCTTTCGCTTATGAAGAGGAAGAGCAAGGCGGTTACTTAGGTGGTGGTACTGGTGCCAAAGCAAACTACTTCTCACCGGAAACAGGTAAGAAGATCGATGCTGAAGTGCGTGACATCATTGAACGTTGCTACAAAAAAGCGACGGATATTCTGATCGAAAACCGTTCTAAGCTAGACATGATGGCTGAAGCGTTGATGGTTTATGAAACAATCGATGCTAAGCAAATTAAAGAAATCATGGATGGAAAAAAACCAAGCCCACCAGCTGGTTGGTCTGATCCGTCTGCGGGTGGGAACAGCTCAAACCCTGAGGCAGAAGAAGCGGCACAAGCTTCTGATCAACAAGCCTCTGGTTCAAGTGATACCATGGCAGATACTTCTGATTCTTCAGACGAAACTCCTATTCCTCAAAAACCAACTGGCGAAGCGTAAGCTTCGTCAGTGTTGTTTTCAGCTAAGTGATACATTCATGTCAGTAATGGTTTTTGGCGATAAGTCTTTAGACTTATCGCTTCCTCGCGTTATGGGGATTTTAAACGTAACCCCAGACTCCTTTTCCGATGGCGGCAAGCACAACAGCTTTGATGCCGCAATGCGTCAGGTTGACTCCATGATTGCAGACGGTGCTGATTTCATCGATGTGGGCGGGGAGTCGACTCGCCCAGGTGCGACAGTAGTGGGCGAGCAAGAAGAGTTAGAGCGAGTGCTGCCTGTAGTGGAGGCGATTAAACAGCGCTTTGATACCATTGTGTCGGTTGATACCAGTACGCCTTCTGTCATCACAGAATCTGCAAGTCTGGGTGTTGGTTTTATCAATGATGTGCGAGCTCTAGAGCGGGATGGTGCGCTTGCAGCCGCAGCCGCGACTGGGCTGCCTGTTTGCCTAATGCATATGCGCGGAACACCGCAAACAATGCAAGAATCACCAGCTTACGAAGACTTGGTGCTGGATGTCGAGCGATACTTAATTGAGCGTATCGAAGCTTGCGTCGCCAATGGTATTCAGAAAGAGCAAATTATTTTGGATCCTGGTATCGGTTTTGGTAAAACTCTCGTCCATAATACGACCTTACTGAAGCACACAGAGCGGTTATTGGCGTTAGGTCATGAAGTGCTGATTGGTGTGTCGCGTAAAACTATGATTGGTGACATTTTAGGGGTGCCTGTTTCTGAGCGTTTGTTTGGCACCATGGGGGCAAATGCTTCTACCTATCTAAAAGGCGCTCGAATCTTCCGTGTCCATGATGTTAAGCCTCATGTGGATATGTTGAAGGTCATGCATCAGATTGAAGAGAGTCGTAATGCGTAAATATTTTGGTACCGATGGTATTCGTGGCGAGGTTGGTAAAGGGCCGATTACGCCAGAATTTATGTTGAAACTGGGGTGGGCTGCGGGTCAGGTCTTCAAAGAACATGATAAGAAAATTTTAATTGGTAAAGATACTCGCATATCAGGCTACATGTTTGAGTCTGCACTAGAGTCAGGAGTTGTCGCAGCGGGAGCAGATGTACGTTTGGTCGGCCCTATGCCGACGCCAGCTATCGCTTATTTGACGCGTACGTTTCGCGCGAGCGCAGGGATTGTGATCAGTGCTTCTCACAACCCTTATACGGACAATGGAATTAAATTTTTCTCGGCTCAAGGCGGTAAGCTATCCGATGAGTTAGAAGAGAAGATTGAATATTATCTAGATCAACCGATGCAGGTGGTAGACTCTAGTCTCATTGGTCGTGCTAAGCGGATTGATGATGCCGCTGGGCGTTATATTGAGTACTGTAAAGGCACATTCCCAATCGGTTTGCAGTTATCAGGTTTGAAGATTGTTGTGGACTGTGCTGATGGGGCAACCTATCACGTGGCGCCACGCGTATTCTCAGAGCTGGGTGCTGAAGTGATTCCAATTGGTGTCAATCCAGACGGTTTAAATATTAATGAAGACAGTGGTGCGACCAAGCCCGAGTTGTTGCGCAAGAATGTATTAGCAGAAGAAGCAGATATTGGTATTGCCCTAGATGGTGATGGTGATCGTCTGATCCTAGTTGATCGCTATGGCAAGGTGTGTGATGGTGACGATGTATTGTACATCATTGCTAATCATCTGATGGATACAGGTCGATTCAATGGTGGTGTTGTTGGCACACTCATGAGCAATTTTGGTTTAGAGTTGGCTTTTTCTGAAAATGGTATTGGCTTTAGTCGAGCCAAAGTAGGCGACCGCTACGTTAATGAAAAGCTAATTCAGCACGGTTGGGTGTTGGGTGGTGAACCATCAGGACATATTGTATGTCGAGATATCACGACAACTGGAGATGGTATCATTGCTGCTTTGCAAGTACTGCGTGCCATGGTCGAAGAGGGCAAGGCGCTGCATGAATTGCTTGGTGGGTTAATCAAATTTCCGCAAAAACTTAAAAATGTCCGTGTGGCAGCTCGCTTTGCGCCAGCTGAAGAGCCCGCTTTGCAAAAAGCCATTGCCATGGCAAATGAGAGGCTAAATGGTTTGGGGCGCGTTTTGTTAAGGGCGTCAGGCACTGAGCCTTTAATTCGCGTCATGGTAGAAGGTCGTGACCAAGAAATGGTTGATGAATTAGTCGATTATTTAGCTGCTGAAGTGGAGCGAGTGGCAAAGGAAAAGAATGGGCAATTAGCTGATTCCTAAATTAAAAACCGGAAATAGCGCTTGATCTAGTATAGACAATTCCCTAGAATAAGCGCCTCTAAATTAGAGGTATCGTTATGACACGTCGTAAGATCGTCGCAGGTAACTGGAAAATGAATGGCTCATCTGAGTCGGTTGTACAGCTGGTTAAAGGTTTAGAATCTAACGATGCCGTTGATGTGGTGATTGCTCCAACGTTTGTGTATCTGCCCATTATATCAGAAGCCCTCAACGGCTCAGAGATAATGCTTGCAGCACAAACAGTTTCGGAGTTTGCTTCGGGTGCTTACACAGGTGAAGTAAGTCTAGCTATGCTAAAAGACTTTACTGTTACACATGTGATTTTGGGGCATTCTGAGCGACGCTCTCTATTTCTAGAGACAGATGCGCAAGTAGCTAATAAAGTTCTGGCGACGCTTGACGCAGGGCTTACACCTATTTTATGTGTGGGTGAAACGCTGGAGCAGCGTGAAGCCGGCACAACACTTGAAGTCTGTAACGCTCAAGTGGACGCTGTACTTGAAAAAGTCGGTGTTGAATTGTTTGAGAAAGTTGTGATCGCGTACGAGCCTGTTTGGGCAATTGGTACGGGCAAATCAGCAACTTCTGAGCAAGCTCAAGAAGTACATAAAGGAATTCGAGATAACATTGCTGAGAAATCCTCGGAAATTGCACAAAAAGTTGCGATTTTGTATGGTGGCAGTGTTAAAGCGTCAAACAGTGCTGAGTTATTCGCTCAGCCAGATATAGACGGCGCCCTTGTTGGTGGTGCCTCTTTAGATGCTAAAGAATTTAATTCGATTATAGAGTCTGCGAAGTAAAAAAATGGAAGCTTTAGTTTTAGTTGTTCATGTATTAGCGGCTGTTGCTATCATCGGGTTGGTGTTGATACAGCAGGGTAAAGGTGCTGATGCGGGCGCTTCCTTTGGTGGGGGTGCATCGCAAACAGTGTTTGGAAGCCAAGGTGGCGGTAGTTTTTTTGGTAAATTGACTGCTGTATTTGCGTTGGTGTTCTTTTTGACAAGTTTTGGTTTGGCGTTTTTTGCAAGCGAGCAAGCTAAAACAGTTAGTGGTGGTTTGGAATATGTTCCAAATGCATCTCAAGTTGAAGAAACAGTGGAAATGCCTGAGATTGATGCGGGTAGTTCTTCAGCGAATCAGGATATTCCCTCTGTAGATTAAAAATCTACATCTAGAAAATTGCCGATGTGGTGGAATTGGTAGACACGCCATCTTGAGGGGGTGGTGGCCTACGGCTGTGCCGGTTCGAGTCCGGCCATCGGCACCAATCTTGTGATGAGCTTATATCTAATGTATAATATGTTCATTGTTGACGCGGGATGGAGCAGTCTGGTAGCTCGTCGGGCTCATAACCCGAAGGTCGTCGGTTCAAATCCGGCTCCCGCAACCAACCTAACTTAATACTTTATTTCAAGTTTTAAGTTGAGGTCTGAAAAGATCTTAGAGTTTGGATGGCCCCTTTATGGGGTTTTTTGCTATCTGAACTCCTGTTAAATGGGCCTAGTGCCCGTTTTTTGTTTCTACGCTTTTTATCGGAGAAGTTATTTGTCTACTAAATTTGCACAACTAGAAGAGCTTATCAGGCCTGTTGTAGAGGGTTTAGGCTTTGAATTTTGGGGGCTTGAATATCTTTCTCTTGGCAAGGACTCTGTTCTACGTGTGTTCATCGAAACAGACGCCGAGAAAGGTATTGATGTAGAAGATTGCGCAGCCGTGAGTCGCCAAGTCAGTGCGATCATGGATGTTGAAGATCCTATTTCTGGCGAATATAACCTTGAAGTGTCATCTCCTGGTTTAGATCGCCCATTATTTGAACTCAGCCAATACCAGCGCTTTATGGGCTCGGTTGTGTCATTACGCTTGCGTGTACCTTTTGATGGTCGCCGCAAATTTAAAGGTCAACTCACCAGCATTGAAGGTGATGAAGTGGTGCTGCTCGTAGATAACGAAGAGTACTTGCTGCCAATTGAGTTGATTGAAAAAGCAAACATTGTTCCTCAGTTTTAATTTATTCAACCTTTGAAGAGAGGCTAAAAGGATGAGCAAAGAGATTCTTTTGGTAGTAGAAGCGGTATCCAATGAAAAAGATGTGCCAAAACAGGTAATCTTTGAAGCCGTAGAAACTGCTTTAGCAAGCGCTGCAAAACGTCGTTTTGAAGGCGAAGCAAAAGTGCGTGTATCGATTGATCAGCGTACAGGTGATTACAAAACTTTCCGTCAGTGGGACATTGTTGCTGACGAAGATTACTCTGCGCCAGATTCTGAATTAACAACAGATGATATGGAAGAGATGGGGCTTGCTCTTGGAGCAGGGGAAATCTTTGAGGAAGAAATTGAATCGGAAGAGTTTGGGCGTATTGCTGCACAAACAGCCAAGCAAGTAATCGTACAAAAAGTACGTGAAGCTGAGCGTGCGAAAATGGTGGCTCAGTATAGCGATAAAGTTGGTAAGCTCGTTCACGGCCAAGTGAAAAAAGTAACCCGTGATAGCTTAATAATTGACCTAGGTGAAAACGCTGAAGCATCTTTGCCAAAAGACGCTCTCATTAACCGCGAAACATTCCGTTTAAATGACCGTATTCGTGCGTTGTTACAAGAAATTCGTGAAGATAACCGCGGGTCTCAATTAGTGCTTTCACGTACTTCTCCAGAATATATGGTGGAATTGTTCCGTCTTGAAGTGCCAGAAATCGCAGAAGAAGTGATCGAGATTCGTGGCGCCGCTCGTGATCCTGGTTTACGTGCGAAAATCGCTGTTAAAACTAGCGACCGTCGTATTGACCCGATTGGGGCTTGTGTAGGTATGCGCGGCGCACGTGTACAGGCGGTTTCCAATGAAATGAATGGTGAACGCGTTGATATCGTGCTTTGGGATGATAACCCTGCACAACTTGTTATCAATGCAATGGCGCCTGCCGAAGTAGACTCAATCGTGATTGACGAAGACTCTCATGCTATGGATGTAGCAGTGAAGAGCGACAACTTAGCTCAAGCGATTGGTCGTAATGGTCAGAACGTTCGCCTAGCATCAGCCTTAACTGGCTGGACTTTGAACGTAATGACTGCTGAAGATGCTCAAGCGAAGCAACAGGAAGAGTCTCAGAAACTGATTGACTTGTTTGTTTCTGCATTGGACATCGATGATGACCTAGCGATTCAGCTAGTAGAAGAAGGCTTTGCAACGATTGAAGAAGTTGCATACGTGCCAATGGAAGAAATGTTAGACATCGACGGATTTGATGAGGATTTAGTAAACGAACTACGCACACGTGCCAAAGAAGCGTTATTGAACCAAGCGCTGCAAGCGGAAGAGCAGTTAGAAAGTGCTCAACCAGCGCAAGACTTGCTAGATATGGATGGTATGGATAATCACCTAGCCTTGGTTTTAGCATCGAAAGGCGTTGTGACAATGGAAGACTTAGCAGAGCAATCAGTTGATGAGTTACTTGAGATTGATGGTATGGATGAAGAGCGTGCCGCAGCATTAATTTTGACCGCGCGTGCACCATGGTTTGCTGAATCTGAATAAAATCTGAGTAAAAAGGGGGAACTTAATGACAGTTCAAACCGTTAAGATATTATCTGAACTGGTCAATACGCCAGTCGAGAAACTATTAACTCAGATGAAAGATGCTGGTCTACCACACAATAGTGCGGACCAAGAAGTATCTGATGTTGAGAAGCAAATACTGTTAAACTACCTAAAGCGTCAGCATGGTGATGTAGGTGAAGGCGAAGGTGAAAAACGAATCACTCTACAACGTCGCACTAAGAGCACACTATCAGCGGGCGCAGGCAACAAAACAGTAAATGTTGCAGTTAAGAAAAAACGCACATACGTACAACGCACAGATGCCAATGATGAGCTAAAACGCCAACAAGAATTGTTGGCAGAGCAACGCGCGGCAGAAGAGCAAGCACGTATTGAGGCTGAAAAAGCTCGCGAAGAGGCGGCAAAACTTGAAGCCGAACAGGCAGCGAAAGCGAAAGCTGAAGCTGAAGAAACAGCTCGCAAAGAAGCGGAGCGCTTGAAGAAAGAGCGTGAAGCAGCGGAACGAGCGGCACAGCAAACGGAGCCAAACGACTCCGATATGGGAGCGGATAAACTCGTGGATAATTCGAAAGAGACCAAAACCAATCGTAAGGTTTCTCCAGCAGCAGGTGAAGGCAAGTCAAACAGCCCAGCACCAAAAGGCAAGAAAGCTGCGCCTAAACACAACGATCGTAAAGATGACAAGCCACGTGGTCGCGCTGATCAGAAGCGTGGTGGCCGTGTCTCAATGAATGACGATGACGAGTTCTCTCGTCGTGGTGGTAAGCGCAAGCTTAAGAAACCTTCTAAACAAGAGCATGGTTTCCAGAAACCAACGGCTCCAATCATTCATGAAGTCGCACTACCAGAGAGTATCACGGTTGCTGACTTGGCTGAGAAAATGGCCATCAAAGCCGCAGAAGTGATTAAGGTAATGTTTAAAATGGGCGCAATGGCGACCATTAACCAAACGATCGACCGTGACACAGCGACTCTAGTGGTTGAAGAAATGGGTCACAAAGTTAAGTACATCGATGAGAATGCACTAGAAAACGACATGATCGATGCGATCGATTACGAAGGTGAATCGATCAAACGTGCACCAGTTGTAACGGTAATGGGTCACGTTGACCACGGTAAAACATCGCTACTTGACTACATTCGTACAACTCGCGTTGCAGCAGGCGAATCTGGTGGTATCACACAGCATATCGGTGCTTATCACGTAGAAACTGACCACGGTATGGTGAGCTTCTTGGATACACCTGGACACGCGGCGTTTACATCAATGCGTGCTCGTGGTGCACAAGCAACGGATATCGTCATCCTAGTGTGTGCGGCAGATGATGGCGTAATGCCTCAAACGATTGAAGCGGTTCAGCACGCTCGTGCTGCGGGTGTTCCAATCGTTGTTGCTATGACTAAGGTCGACAAAGAAGCAGCTGACATCGATAAAGTTAAAAACGAGCTAGTAGCACAAGAAGTTGTTCCTGAAGAGTGGGGCGGTGACGTTCAATTCGTAGGTGTGTCAGCGAAGTCTGGCGAAGGTATTGATGAGCTTCTAGAAGCCGTACTTCTACAAGCCGAAGTTCTTGAGCTAACAGCAGTACCAAGTGCACCGGGTAAAGGTGTGGTCGTTGAATCTCGCCTAGATCGTGGTCGTGGTTCAGTTGCTACTGTTCTTGTACAAAACGGTACATTGAAGAAAGGTGATATCGTTTTGGCTGGCCTACAAATGGGGCGTGTCCGTGCTCTGCTTGATGAAAACGGTAAAGCAGTCAACGAAGCAGGTCCATCTATCCCAGTAGAGATTCTAGGTCTTGACGGTACACCGGATGCAGGTGAAGAATTCATCGTGGTTGCCGACGAGCGTAAAGCGCGCGAAGTTGCCAACTTCCGTCAAGGTAAATACCGTGAAGTACGCTTTGCTCGTCAGCATTCAGCTAAGCTTGAGAACCTATTCTCAAATATGGGACAAGACGAAGTAGGTACGCTAAATATCGTACTAAAAGCCGACGTTCGTGGTTCTTTGGAAGCTTTGATCAAGTCTTTGACTGACCTAAGTACTGACGAAGTAAAAGTGAACGTAGTATCGAGCGGTGTAGGTGGTATCACTGAAACTGACGCGACCCTAGCACTTGCTTCTAATGCGGTAATCTTCGGTTTTAACGTTCGTGCAGATAGTTCAGCGAAGCAGTTTATCGAGCGTGAAAGCGTAGACCTGCGTTACTACAGCGTTATCTACAACATCATCGATGATGTGAAACAAGCCCTATCAGGCATGTTGACACCGGATCTACGTGAAGAAATCGTAGGTACTGCTGAAGTACGTGATGTATTCCGTTCACCTAAGTTCGGCCTGGTTGCAGGTTGTATGGTGGTTGAAGGTACGGTTTACCGTAACGAGAAGATCCGTGTTCTACGTGATAACGTGGTTATCTTCGAAGGTGAACTAGAATCTCTACGTCGCTTTAAAGACGCTGTAAACGATGTCCGTCAAGGTATGGAATGTGGTATCGGCGTTAAGAACTACAACGACGTGAAAGAAGGCGATAAGATCGAGGTCTTCAAGACTATCGAAGTCGCTCGTACACTTTAATATAGGGCAGCAAGATGGCAGGCGAATTTAGTCGTACTAGTCGTATTGGTGATCAGCTCCAAAAGGAGCTGGCCTCCCTTATTCAATTTGAAGTGAAAGATCCACGCCTAGGCATGGTAACGATCAACGAAGTCCGAGTCGCAAAAGACTTGGGCTACGCGGATATCTACTACACCGTATTAGGTTTGGATGACAATGCAGAGCGCTTGGCGGAAAACCAAGCGGCTTTGGACAGCGCGAAAAACTTCTTACGTCATCGCTTGGCGAAAGAAGTAAAACTTCGTGTGATGCCGCACCTGCGTTTCCATTACGACGCCAGTGTTGTAAACGGTGCGCGCATGTCTGCATTGATTGAAGAAGCTGTTCAGAAAGATCAGCGTAAGAACCAAGATTCAGAAGAAGAGTAAGCGCTTACCATGGGTAAAACGCAATGGCGCGCCATTGATGGCGTTGTGCTACTAAACAAACCTCTGGGTCTTAGCTCTAACCAAGCGTTACAAAAAGTTCGCCGTGTGTTCCGTGCTGCCAAAGCCGGACACACGGGGGCACTTGACCCACTTGCCACTGGCATGCTTCCGCTGTGCTTAGGCGAAGCCACCAAATTCTCGCAATTCCTTCTCGACGCTGATAAGCGTTACATCACTTGTATTGAACTGGGTATTCGTACTACCACAGGTGATAAAGAAGGTGACATTCTGACTAACGAAACCGTACCGCAGCTTTCTGATGATGAATTAGAGACGCTACTTAACCGTTTTCGTGGTGAGATTGAGCAAGTTCCACCGATGTACTCCGCGTTGAAGCACGAAGGTAAACCTTTGTATGAATACGCACGCCAAGGCATCACCATTGAGCGTAAGCGCCGCAAAGTGTTTATCTCAAACTTGCAGGTGCTAGAGCGCAGTGAAAACACCTTAACTTTGGACATTAGCTGCTCCAAGGGGACTTATATTCGCACCATTGGTGAGGATATCGGTGAAGCGATGGGCTGTGGTGCGCACCTTAAGACTCTGCATCGAGTGTCGACAGCGGGCTACGATCCGGCGGATATGTTGACCATTGAAGAGTTTGAAGCGTTAGCTGAGCAAGGTGAGGGTATTCTTGACCAACAACTGATGGGCTCAGATACAGCTGTGCTGCATTTGCCTGAAGTTGTCATGTCAGTGCAAGAATCCCAAGATATAGTATTTGGTAGATTACTAAACGACACGCGTGGTTTTGATGAAGGTCAATTGCTGCGTCTATACGTGGATGGCTCACGTGCTTTCATGGGCTTAGGCGAAGTGAAAAAAGGCAAAATTAAGCCGCATCGATTGGTAAATACGAGTGAGTTAGCCAAAAAATAGTGCTAGAATACTCGGCCTTAGGATGACTGAAAATATGCTCGGCCACCCTGAATTTTTAATTGCATATTATTATCGGAGATACAGATTATGGCATTGTCTGCAGAACAAAAAGCAGCATTGGTTGCAGAGTTTCAAACTAAAGAAGGCGACACTGGTTCACCAGAAGTTCAAGTTGCATTGCTAACTAAGAACATCGAAGGTCTACAAGGTCACTTCAAAGCAAACAAAGGTGACCACCATTCTCGTCGCGGTCTAATCCGCATGGTAAACCAGCGTCGTAAGCTGTTGGACTACCTAAAGCGTAAAGACGCAGCACGTTACACTAGCTTGATCAAAAAGCTAGGTCTACGTCGCTAAGACAGAGAAAGGGCCATAGAGATATGGCCCTTTTTTCTTAAAGGCCTCCCAAGGGACAGCCTGTACTTCACATGTATTTTTTCGTTCAGCGAAGCAGCAAAGAATACATCTGAGTACTGGCTACTAAAGATTGTCTTTGGGAGAAAGTTACAAAAAATAAGTTAAGGAATACGAGTGAGTATTACGACTAAAACTTTCCAATACGGAAATCAAGAAGTTACCCTAGAAACAGGCCGTATCGCACGTCAAGCGACAGGTGCTGTTCTATGTACAATGGGCGATGCACAAGTACTTGCAACAGTGGTAGGCGCAAAAAGCGCTAACGCTGGTCAAGACTTCTTCCCTCTATCTGTACACTACCAAGAGCGTACTTACGCAGTAGGTAAAATCCCAGGTGGTTTCCTAAAGCGTGAAGGCCGTCCTTCAGAAAAAGAAACCCTAACGTCTCGTCTAATCGACCGTCCAATTCGTCCACTGTTCCCGAAAGGCTTCATGAACGAAGTACAAGTTGTTTGTACAGTAATGTCGACTAACACTGACCTAGACGCCGACATCCCAGCAATGCTTGCAACCTCTGCAGCACTAGCTGTATCAGGTATCCCATTCAATGGTCCAATCGGTGCAGCACGTGTAGGCTTCAACGATGAGTCTGGTTACATGCTTAACCCACTAAACTCTGAGCTAGCAGAATCTCTACTAGACATGGTGGTTGCGGGTACTAAAGACGCAGTACTAATGGTTGAGTCTGAAGCACAAGAGCTAACTGAAGACGAAATGCTAGGTGCAGTTCTTTACGCACACAAAGAAATGCAAACAGCAGTTCAAGCGATCAACGAATTTGCAGCAGAAGCTGGCAAACCACGTTGGGAATGGTCCGCTGAACAAGCAAACGCTGACCTAGTAGAAGCGGTTAAATCTGGCTTCGCTGCGCAAATCGAAGAAGCGTACACCATCTCTGAGAAAATGGACCGTTACGCGAAACTTGGCGAAGTTCGTCAAGCGGCAATCGAAGCGCTTGTCACAGAAGAAGGCCCATACTCAGAAGGCGAAGTATCTGCAGTATTTGGCAAGCTTGAGAAAAACATCGTACGTCGTCGCGTAATCGACGGCAAACCACGTATCGACGGCCGTGACAACAAAACTGTTCGTGGCATCAACGTTGAAGTGGGCATGCTTAAGAAAACTCACGGTTCTGCTTTGTTCACACGTGGTGAAACCCAAGCCATCGCTACTTGTACACTAGGTACAAGCCGTGACGCACAGATCGCTGATGGTCTAGCGGGCGAATCTAAAGACAGCTTCATGCTGCACTACAACTTCCCTCCTTACTCAGTAGGTGAGTGTGGTCGTATGGGCGGTGTCGGTCGTCGTGAAATCGGTCACGGTCGTCTAGCGCGTCGTGGTGTACAAGCGGTGCTTCCTTCTGAAGACGAATTCCCATACACAATCCGCGTCGTATCTGAGATCACTGAATCGAACGGTTCAAGCTCAATGGCGTCTGTATGTGGTGCGTCTCTATCTATGATGGACGCTGGTGTTCCTCTTAAAGCGCCAGTTGCGGGTATCGCAATGGGTCTTGTGAAAGAAGACGACGGCTTCGCAGTCCTAACTGATATCCTAGGTGACGAAGACCACCTAGGTGACATGGACTTCAAAGTAGCGGGTACTGAAGAAGGTATCACGGCGCTACAGATGGACATCAAGATCGAAGGTATCAACGAAGAGATCATGGACATCGCTCTAACTCAAGCGATGGAAGCACGTAAGCACATCCTACGTGAAATGGCTCAAGTAATTGGCTACGCTCGTCCAGAAGTATCTCCGAATGCACCATCTATGGCGACATTCAAAATTGATCCTGAGAAGATCCGTGAAGTTATTGGTAAAGGCGGCGCAACAATCCGTTCTATCACTGAAGACACTGGCGCATCTATCGACCTAGACGACGACGGTACAGTACGTATCTACGCACCTGATAAAGCTGCATCTGATGCTGCGATGTTACGTGTCCACGAAATCACTGCAGAAGCAGAAGTCGACAAACTTTACCAAGGTAAAGTAGTACGTCTTGCTGAATTCGGTGCTTTCGTAAATATCCT
The DNA here is from genome assembly GCF_056158325.1 of Marinomonas sp. AWM4_232. NCBI lineage: Bacteria > Pseudomonadati > Pseudomonadota > Gammaproteobacteria > Oceanospirillales > Oceanospirillaceae > Marinomonas > Marinomonas sp. AWM4_232. The sequence goes on from NZ_JBSWTA010000001.1 coordinate 2,506,331, forward strand.
TCCAGGCAAAGATGGTCTAGTACACATCTCTCAAATCGCCGAAGAGCGCATCCGTGCAGTGGCTGACGTACTAGAAGAAGGCCAAGACGTCATCGTTAAGGTTCTTGACGTAGACGCTCGTGGTCGTATCAAGCTATCTATCAAAGAAGTGACAGAAGAAGAAAAAGCAGCATTCGTAGCTGGCTAATCTTCTAACTTCTGTTAGACCCTTAAAAGGAGCACCTCGGCGCTCCTTTTTTATTGCCTGCGATTTATTGGATGGCTGTCTCAGCCCAATGGTACGACCCGATTCCATCAGGGATGAGCCTTGCATGCCTGCAGCAAACCGCAGCTTTTGTAGGACCGCGGTTCCCGCGGGAATGGCTCTTTTGTAGGAGGGGAATCTTTCCCCGATCTTTGTACGACCCGATTGTATTCGGGGATAGAGCTCATTTCTGAGATAGATATCAGAGGCTGCTGGTTTTCCAGCCTCGGCCTTCCAATTCGCTTTTTTGCTCCCTCCCATGTAATTCAATTTGCTTAAAAGTTGATCACGCAATACAATTGATTTGTACCAATATTGGTGCAATGAAGCATAAGGACTTAAAATGACCCGGAAAAGGATGCCGGCTCGGTTCTACTGCAATATTAATGGAATAGAACCGGTGAGAGAGTGGCTTTTATCGATTGATAAACAGGATAGAGCGCTAATAGGACAAGATATTAAAACCGTAGAGTATGGTTGGCCAATCGGTATGCCAACCTGTCGTTCTATGGGAGGCGGTCTTTGGGAAGTGCATTCCAATTTATCCAATGGAAAGATTGCCCGAGTGCTTTTCTGTTGTCACGCATAAAGCCTAATACTGCTCCATGGGTTTATAAAAAAAAACCAGAAAACACCAAAAACCGATTTAGATTTGGCGAAGAAGCGAAAGCAAGAGGTGGAAAATGCCTAATGTACATATTGGTTCATCATTCGATGATTTCTTGGAAGACACTGGCGCATTAGCGGAAACCAATGCCGTTGCGATCAAGCGCGTGATCGCTTGGGAAATCCAGCAAAAGATTGAGCTTGAGCACATTTCAAAAAGCGCCATGGCAAAGCGCATGAACACAAGCCGCTCGGCGTTAGACCGCCTGCTTGATCCGAACAACACCTCAGTCACATTGCACACATTAGATAACGCAGCAAAAGCCCTAGGCAAAACAATCAAGATAGAATTAGCTTAACCTGTGCGACCCGATTCCAATCGGGGAAGAGTGCCTCGCATACCTGATACAAACCACTGTCTTGTAGGACCGCGGTCCCCGCGGGAATGAATCTAGCATCTCTGAAATAGATCGCGTAGGTTGCAGGTTTTCCAGCCTCGGCCTCCCAACCAGCTACGCTGCTTTATCCCATGCAGTTTAATTTGCTTGCGCACGTCTCGTCACCTCCTCAACCATGAGTGGTGCACTTATTATCTGAATTTGCGGTGTTCTATCATAATAATGCCTTTTAGGCTGTCTTTTGTAAAATTTAAGTAAAGCTGCTTTATTGATTAATTTTAGTTCACTATCTTCTTGATCTAAATTTTCAAGGAGATAAGAAAATGCAGGAAATGCCATCATGGGATGTTTTATATAACAACTATCCGGCTTTGAAAGCTGGTCAAGTATTTAAAAGAATTGGCGGGAAAGTTGAGCTTAACTACGATATTGGTGTCTTTGCTAACGCTTGTGCAACAAGGATATCATCGGCTCTTAACAAGTCAGGTGAGCCTCATAAAATTCCATACTATAGATCCGTTGGCCCGAGCGGAAAAGTTGAAGCGCAAGTCTCATCCGGTAGCCAAAAAAACTGGCATATTTTTAGAGTTCAAGTACTGATTAAATACTTAACTGAGAAATATGGTTCACCAAAGGAGTATTCGCCCTCAAATTATGAAAGTGAAATGAAAGGACGTAAAGGTATCATTATATTTGAGGTTCAGGGGTGGTCTGATGCGACTGGTCATGCTGATTTATGGGATGGGAATCAGTGTGTATATCAAGGTTATGGTAACCTAGCACATAAAGTACTCTTCTGGGAGGCTTTATGAAGATCCAGATTAAATGCTTGTTTTATTTAATTTTAATACTTAGTTTTTCTAGCCATGCAACGGAAAAAATAGGTCGTGGTAGCTTATTAGAATTTTCTCAAGCAAACTGTTTATTCTGGTACTTTAAAGAGAAGGGCTATGAAACAGAGGATATAAAGAATATATCTTCTGGAATTGTTAGTTTAAGTCACTTGTCGCCTGATAAATTTAGAGAAACAGCTTTTCTAGTAAAAAACTATGCTCCTTCAGTAAGTACGAAAAAAAATATCGATCCGAATCTCAATAAATGCTTTTATATGGTGAAAGATAAACTTTTCATTGAAAAGCTGAATAATATATATGAAAGATAGTTAATGCCTGAATCTTACGATGAATACGCCTCTAGACCTAAAAAGTTGCATTATGGAGGCGTTTATGAAGCCTCGTCAGACAAAAAGTTTTCATTTGCTTCCATCTCCTCAGCTCTCCCTCAACAATACCAAGTAGTTTTCAGGCGTCATGGGTTTGTGAAAGTAATAGCCTTGGCCAATCTGGCAGTTTAGCGCTTTTACAGTCTGCATTTCTTCGTAGGTTTCAATGCCTTCGGCGATGCTTTGAGCGTGAGTTTTCTGGCACAGGTTGATGATACAGTCGCTTAAGATATAGTTAATCTTGGAGCTGTCAATTGAGCTGACAAACATGCGGTCCAGTTTTATTTCAACGGGCGAGAGTGAGACGACATTGCGCATGGAGCTGTAGCCGGTACCAAAGTCGTCAATCGAGAAGTTAAACCCTTGCTCCTTTAGACTGGAAAAGTTTGCTTTGAAAACGCTGCTGTCATCAAAGATTGCAGTTTCTGTTACTTCTAATAAAATTTGATTAGCAGGGATTTCATAACGTTTTTTCAATTCAACAATCTTGTCGCAAAACCCGGGTTGCAACAAATCTGTGGCGGAGATATTGATTGATAAGCTTCGGCCTTTTATGGCGTTAGGATTTTCTCTCAGCCATAAGAAAACGGAATTAAAAACATATTGGGTGATTTTGACAATCAGCCCCGTTTTTTCAGCCAGTGGAATAAAAAGAGCAGGTGAGACATTGCCCAGTTCCTTACAATGCCAACGTAGTAAAACTTCAGCACCAACAATATATTGATTGCTTAGGTCTACTTGTGGCTGAACCAAGAAATGCAGTTGTCCGTGTTTTAAATCTCTGTTCAAAAGTGACAGTACTTGTAAGTGATATTTATGATCAGACTTCATCTGCTTGTTAAATACACTCCAATCATCATGACTGCGCTGGTTCACCTCGGCTGCTAACTGCGCATTCTGATATAATTTCTCGATTGTACTGGCGTTCTCTGAGCAAGATGCTACCCCTATGCTAGCGGGATAAGAGAACTCTAAACCTTCAATGGATTGGTTTTTCTCCAGCGTTAGCATTAATTTGGGCAAAATGCTCTCAATATGACTGAGTGAGCAGATAAATACACCATTGCAGGTGCTCGCTCGAATTAACTTAACTCTACTGCTTTCCTGCCAAGGTATACTTTGTACCTCAGGCATCTGCATTAATGTCCGATTGATATTGATAAACATTTGTTTAACCGCGAGGTTCGCGTTAGCGGGACCGACGGCTTGGATCAAAGTCTGATGACCTGATAGCACGATCAAAACCAGACAGGCAACATCACCTTCTTCGGCTTTTGACTGACATAAAGGTTGCATTTCAGTTAGTAAGAATTGGTGATTAGGTAGCTCAGTTAGTGAATCTGTTAAATTAAAAAAATGACGGTCTTGGTTGATTTGTCTTATACGAGCACTGTAAGCAAAAGAAAACCCCAATAGCTGGCATAGGGATGATATTAGAAAGGCGTATTCCGTCCAACTGTTATAAGGAATGACTGCCCAGTAAACTAAGGATCCACTTAATGCACCCAATACAAAAATGCTCCACGAAAATAAATACAAACGCGTGGCTAGGGTATGAACAGATTTTGTATAAAATGCCCAGTAGGTACATAAAGCGGAGCCAACTATCTGCATAATCAGAAAGATTGGCGCCATTTTATTCTCTTCAAGCAACACACTAATTAAGACTAGCGCTGCAAAGATCGCATCCAATTTAAAACGGTGAATCCAGAAGAATGGGTGGTGTTTTTCAATGTTTAAAAAACTCAAACTAAAACGACATACAGTCCAGAGTAATATTGAGTGTAGAGTTAAGATATTTACTGAAAGCCACTCATGTAGAGAGTCGTTTGGCACTAGATAGCGACTAAACCCCAAAATGAAACTAAGTGATAGGATTAGTCCAGCGTTGAATAATACGTAGTAGAAAAACGAGCGCTCCCGTATCATTAGGTAGATCAAAATGTTGTATCCCAGTAACAGAATTAATGCAGTGAGCGACATTACCCAAAATGTGTGTTGCTGCTTTTTAGCTAGATCGACCGTGCTTTGATCGAATAAAGCAATGGGAAACAAAATCGGACCACTGCTGCTTCGACGAATCAACAAATTGGTCTCTTTATCAGAGGCAAGTGTAATAGGAATCCAGATGCCTTGATAGGTTGTATGTTCATTCCAAATTTGTCGATCACCTCTTGCCCATGCCTCCACTAAATCTGTACCGTGGAATAGGTAAAAGTTAAGCTCATCAATCATAAAGTTATTCACCTTCAGATAGTACGTAGTCGCACGTTTACTACCGTTCGCTGGGAAGACTAACTTGTGCCAGTAAATGGCATCGGAAAAGCTACTATTTGGGTAATGTTCAGTTGAATAGACTTGTTGCAGTGCTGCGGAAGGTAAAATTGAGGTTGTTTCAACCCAGGTCGGCAAAGGCTTAGAAAAGTATTCGCCATTTATTACAGGCCTGTCTAATCCATGTGCCTTGAACGACAAAATCATGAGAACGAGATAAAAGAGAATAGTCTTCATCCGTGAGGCCTTGAGTGTTTAATACCTTAAGTGTATATGGTAAATGGCAAACGTCAAAAAAGCCCATTCAGCCAAGTATGCGCAGGTAGCTGATAAATGACAGAAATATGCAACTCAGATGGGGAGGGGGAGCGCGTGACTGCGTTTACAAACTTAATAATGAACTGTTTGCCACGATAGTTTTAAGATAGACGTACTGTTCAATAAATTTAGCGTTCTGAAAATTTTTTAGCAAAGACTGATCGGTTCAGGCGGTGAGACCAAAAGTAACTTGGCTCAAAATCAACAGAAGGATAAAAACATGGCACTAAATAGACTGAAGATCTTCCAGATGCTGGTGCTGGGAGTATTAAATATTTTGCTTTTGCTGTTCGTGAATGACCAAGTTACTGAGAGAGTTGAAAAAATCTACTTTGAGTTAAAAAAGCAAGAAGTTGAAAATGTTGTGAAGATGTCTAAAGCATTTATCAACAATACCATCAAGATAGGAGGCGAAAGTGGCGTCTCTCAGTCTGAATTAGAGAGTAAAGTAATTGATTATATTTCCCATTCTCATGTTGAAGATCTTTATGTTTGGGCGAATGATGATCTGGGGATCGCTAGAGTACACATCAGGCCAGAGGTGGTTGGCTCATTTCAAAAATCTTATATTCGCCACGCAAAAGCGTTAGCGGGGAAAGAGATTCTCTTCGAAACTCGTGACAATATTAATCCAGTCACTGACTTCATCGAACGAAAAATAAATGGCATAACATTTATTCCTGAGTGGGGCTGGATCATTGGATACGGCAGCTATATTTATCAAAGTGATGTTTATAGAATGAAAAATGAGATTATGATGTGGGTCGCTTTGTTAGTGCTACTGCTTGATCTTGTTGCTCTAGCTCTAATTTTTCGCATCTCGATTTTCAAGCCAAAGTAGGTAATCAGAAACAGTCATAGGCTTGGCAAACAGCCATCCTTGACCTAGTGCGTTAGGCAGTTTATTGATTAATGAATCTAATTGTTTCTGCGTTTCTATTCCTTCAAATACCACATGAGGCCCCGTCATTTCATTCAATATCGAAATAATGCCCTCAAATGCAAACCCTTTTGGAGACTTCTCCCCATATGCTTGAGTGAACATTTTATCAATTTTTACTTCGTCTGGATTGAGCATGGTCAACCACGAAATATTGGAATGACCTGTACCAAAATCATCCAGAGACAGTTTGAAGCCCAGATTTTGAAGCGTTTTACATGATTGAATAAGCGAGTCTTCAGGTGTTGAGTTACGCTCAGTCAGCTCCAAGACAACCTGAGAATATGTAAAATCATACTTATTTACCTCCGATTGAAGAAAATGTGCAAAGGTTTTATTAGTGAGTACTGATGCGGAGACGTTCAGCGACACAGTTGAACTTGGCGTTGCTTCAAGAACATCAGCGAGCTCCGCAAAGGCTTTTGAGATCACAACTTTCGTTAAATCAAAAATATACCCCTTAGCCTCACAGAACGATATAAATATATCAGGGGGTACTTGTCCATACTTTCGGCTATTCCAGCGCGCAAGAACCTCAACTCCAGATTGGCGACCGTCTTCTAGGGCAAATAAAGGCTGATAAACATTGTAGATTTTTTCTCGTTTTATTGCCCAGTCAATGTTCGATGCGAAACCGCGGGTGCCAGTACGGAGCAAAGTAAAGAAGTAGAACACGATAGTGCCAATAACAAAGCTAAAAGCGCCAAAAGACAGAGCAAAGGTCTCGCTGACTCGAAACACTCCCAACTTTTTATCAATGGAAGAAATGCAAACATCCAAATAATTACTACAGCGGGTTATCGTTAATCTTTTTCCATAAATTGGTAGGTAATTGGAAAAAGAGTTCACTTTTTCTGTATTCACATTAAAATCGCGCTTATCAATATCTCCAAAATAAAAGAATACTTCCCCGTCTCGGCTATGAATCATCGAACCGATACTATTTTTGAAAGTTTGGCGGCTTCGCAAATCACCTAAGAAGGCTTGTGATGCAAAAATAACGATATCATTTTTCTGAACTACAAAGGTGCTGTATAAATCTTTACTTTCTTCAAAACCTATCGACTTTACATGAGGGCGGTCGATATTATTCTGAAGTGCAAGGGGTGCTTTAATTCCACTCAAATGCCCTGTTATTAAAGAGCAAGTCACTTCATTACCTTTAACTCTACCGATATCTCCAATAAAGTAATATTTTCTAATAAGGTCGCTTTGTATGGAGAGCTCTGAAGGGGAACACTCTGTAACATTTGAGCTTTCTAAGCGTTCAATCGCCCTGTCGGATTGAAATGCTAAGCGCTCTAACTTCTCAAAATTAAATTTCGAGTGAGCTTCTAGCTCAGGTCGATCGAAATGAATGATGATGATATGCAAAACAATGAATGCACAACACATAAACACGCTAAGAAAGAGTAGGTAGCTAAGTATGACTCCTTTCCGCTTTTCTCTATTCGCAATAAATGCAATGATGTTTTCGTTTTGCATGCAGACTAAGAATCTCTTACTTTCAAACTAATCATATCAATACATTAACATAGTCCATTAAATGAGCTTTCTAAACAAGTCGTTAGACGGTTTAACAATAAATAACATTCTAAAGTGCTAAATAATCTGAAACACTAGTCAGTTCCGCTAACAAGGCAGGACTGGCTAGTATTTGAGCCCTATTTACTAGGCTCTCGAGTGAAGATAACGAAGCTCAACGAGTCAGCTTATCTTTTTTATAGTCAAGAGCGCTTTCTTCACAAGGCCCTTTAATGCTTACCACTTCATGGCGCTTTTTCAACATGATGTAGATAAAGCAGCTAAAGTAGAGGCTGATCACCAAGGCACCCACCCACTCAATTTTTAGGAAGTTGAGTTGGAATAAGAGTGTCAGCGCACACATTAGAACCAAGTTACACACGATGTAAGGCATTAAACCGAAGCGTTCAACGGTAAGGTTTAGATTGTCTGTATAAAGTCGGATCAATGAATCCAATGAGTTCACAACCATTAAGATTCCCACCACAATCATCATAACGTTGATAAAGCCAGCGACCTGTAACCCTTCCATGTGATAGTGATAAAGGATGGTGAACCAGACTCCAATGGCTACGGATGGGAAAACCATCATCGCCAACAGTAATTGCCAAGTGCGAATACCGCTGACAAAACGTGCTGTGAACTGTCCTATCATGATGCTCCAAGAGAACCACCAGAATAGGTAGAACGCATGATAGTCATTTAGAGGTAGCATAAATTGATAAATGTTCGTGAAGTATTCGCTGATTAGCCCAGCATTGCTGAGGAAGTCTTCTGGATGGCCATTATCGGTCATATAAGCTCTAAACCACATAATCACGATTAACGCGATAAACAGAAAGCTAGAGCCTAAGCTTAAGAGCCTTAACAGTTTCATACTACTGCTTGAATACACTGCCAAAGCAATCGAAGCCAAAACGATCAAGTAGAAGGTGGGGACTACGGATTCACCATCGCCAATTTGAGGCAAATACCAAGGCAAGTTTACGAGCAGCAAGTAAGCGGTGAATGCACAGGTGCCGATGATGACGATGTTATTAATCAGCTTCACCAGTGGTAGTTCAAAGAATTTCACTCTTGGCTCGATGATGCAGAAGTAAAAGCAAGTTAGAAAATAGAAGCCCCAGATCAAAAAGGCCCAGTAGCCGAACTCAATCGCTAATGGATTGGCGAAACTGTATTCTGGGCTCTCTGTCAGATTTGCGTAGCCTGCAAATTCAGTAAGAGGAAACATGATCAACCCCACATCCAGCCCAGATGTGAACAGAATTGCGATAAAGGTAAGGGTATGTACTGGCGTGACGCCAACGCATTTGATATTCCACCATTTCAGTAGAATGACCGCGATAGCGGCAAAAGAGAAAATCAGACCGGACGATAAAAGGAGATTCATACAGCACCAGTTTTTTTAATTAAACGTTTAATTAAAAAAAGACTATAAGATGATTGGATGTATTTCAATCATGCGAAAAAGAGGGCAATGTGAATAGTGAAGTATAAAAAGTCCCATTTGATAGCCTAATACGTTGATTTGCTTATAAAATGAGTAGTTAGACGTTTGCGAGTACGAAGTCTTAAAATATTATGATTTTGAGGGTGAAATGAGTTTATTTAAGGGTTTTTAGGCCTTATTTACTGCATTTTGTGGCGTTAGAATTTCTATATTTTATTCTCTAATTATGTAGGTGGTTGCTTCTTCCTCGTCGTTTTTGATTCTTTTCAGTAGGGGGGCAAGGTTGATATTGTGTCGCATATAGCAGGAGTTATGGTCGTTGCTAGATAAATAAAATGCAATATCTGACCTCTGATGTTTTAGAAAACAAACTGTAAACGTGCAGGAGTTACTTATATTGAATACTTGAAGACGCTACACTAAGGGTTTAATTCATTAAGAGCTTTCGCTATGAAAACCATTCTTACAGCGTGTTTTGCGCTGATTTTAAGTGGCTGTGCCACTCTTTCAGAACTCTCCACTTACTCTATTTCTAACTCTGAGCTAGAGCAGGCGTTAGACAGCCAACTGGCTAAGCTTCAGACCAATGCCAATATTGGTGGCATTCCTTTGACCTTAGCAGTGGATGATATGTCTGTAGACATCGGCCCAGAAGGGCGTGATGTGGTGCAGCTTGGCACAGAGGCAACGGCAAATATCAGCGTATTTGGCTTTCAATATCCTGCCAAGTTGAATTTAGAGCTGGAAGGGACACCGTATTACGATAGCGAGAAAAAAGCGATCTTCGTACGTTCGTTAGCACTGTTAGACAGCACCATTGATGCAGGTGGTTATAAAGGCAACCTTGCGCCGTTGAGTAATGAAGTGATGATGTTGATTAATGGTTACTTAGCATCAAACCCAGTTTATACGTTAGATACGAGCAATGACGTGATGCGTTTGTTGTCGAGTGTGCCTCTCAATATGACGATTGAACAGGGGAAGTTAGCACTGCAACCACGTCAGCAATAATTAGATGTGATATTGGGTAATGATTAATGTCAATGCCGATGGCAATAAAAAAGCCCTGACTCAATTAGAGCCAGGGCTTTTTATTTAGTTAGCTTAAGCTGTACTAAAGAAGCTTGGATTACGCTACTGGTGTGATCGCGATATCGCCACCTTTCACACTTAAGTCTTCACTTGGTGGCGCAAAAGAAGTCAGGTTGATACCTTGAACCGCTTCTTTGTACTCATCAAGTGATGGGAAGCGACCAAGGATACAAGATAGAACCACCATAGGTGTTGAACCTAGTAACGATTCACCTTTTTTCTCAGCAGTATCTTCTACGACACGACCTTGGAACAGACGAGTTGAAGTCGCTATTACTGTGTCACCTGGCGAGGCTTTCTCTTGGTTACCCATACATAGGTTACATCCTGGACGTTCTAGGTACATGATGTTCTCGTATTCCTTACGAGCTGCTTCTTTTGGATTCACATCATCAAACTGGAAGCCAGAGTATTTTTCAAGTATTGCCCAATCACCTTCTGCTTTCAGCTCATCAACGATGTTGTACGTTGGTGGCGCAACAACTAGTGGTACTTTAAATGTAATAGGGCCTTTTTTCTCAAGGTTACGCAGCATGGCAGCAATGATTTGAATATCACCTTTGTGCACCATACAAGAACCCACGAAGCCTAGGTCGACTTTACGGCCGTCGTAGTAAGAAGCCGGACGAATCACATCGTGTGTGTAGCGCTTAGAAACGTCTTCATTGTTTACATCAGGGTCGGCAATCATCGGCTCGTCAATCGCATCTAGATCAACCACTACTTCTGCGTAGTATTTAGCGTTATCATCCGGAGCTAGGGCTGGCACTTCTCCAGATTTGATTTCAGCGATACGCTTGTCTGCAAGATCGATTAGGCCTTGAAGCATATTTGCTTCGTTATCCATACCTTTGTTAATCATGATCTGGATACGAGACTTAGCAAGTTCTAGAGACTCGATCATGGTTTCGTTGGTGGAAATACAAATAGAAGCTTTCGCTTTCATTTCTGCAGTCCAATCCGTGAATGTGAAGGCTTGGTCTGCAAGTAGAGTACCGATTTGAACTTCGATCACGCGGCCTTGGAATACGTTTTCGCCTTGGAACTGTTTCAACATCTGCGCTTGTGTAGCGTGTACGATGTCGCGGAAGTCCATGTGTGGCTTCATCTTACCCTTGAAGGTTACTTTAACAGACTCAGGAATCGGCATCTCAGCTTCACCAGTTGCTAGAGCCACCGCAACCGTACCAGAGTCAGCACCGAACGCTATACCTTTGGACATACGAGTGTGTGAGTCACCACCGATGATGATCGCACGATCATCAACTGTGATGTCGTTCAATACTTTATGGATAACATCTGTCATTGGTGCATAGACGCCTTTAGGGTCACGACCAGTGATAACGCCGAAGTTATTCATGAAAGACATTAGCTTAGGAATATTCGCCTGAGCTTTTTTGTCCCATACAGACGCTGTGTGACAGCCCGACTGATAAGCACCGTCTACTGTAGGAGATATAACTGATGCCGCCATTGACTCAAGTTCTTGGCAAGTCATTGGGCCTGTTGTGTCTTGAGAGCCAACAATGTTTACCTTAACGCGAACGTCAGAGCCAGTGTGAAGAGGTGTCTTAGACTTAACGCCTACAGCATTACGGTTAAAGATCTTCTCTACTGCTGTCAGACCTTGTCCTTCGTTAGAGATCTCTTTTGATTGTGCATATACTTCTGGAGCATCAATACCAAGTGTTTCCGCTGCAAAAGTCTGTAACTTCTTACCGAATGTTACCGCATAAGAACCACCCGCTTTCATGAATTCCACTTTTTGTGGTGTGAAAGAAGCGGATACGTCAACCAGCTCTTTGTCGCCGTTGTAAAGCTTCTTAGCCTTGGTATCAATCGTAAGAACAGTGCCCGTTGCAACAGAGTAAGCTTCCTCTAGTACTGGGTCTCCGTTTTCGTCACGAACTACGTTACCGTTGGCGTCAGTTTTCTTAACCCAGTTTTTCAAGTCAAGGCCGATACCGCCTGTTACACCAACAGTCGTTAAGAAGATCGGAGCGATACCATTGGTACCGGCAACAACCGGACGGTTATTTACGAATGGAATGTATGGAGAAGCTTGCTCGCCTGCCCAAAGTGCTACGTTGTTCACACCAGACATGCGTGAAGAGCCTACACCCATGGTACCTTTCTCAGCGATCAGCATTACTTTAGCATTAGGATGTTTTTTACGGAGCTCAACAATGTCTTTTTGAGCTTCTGGGCTGATCATACATAGGCCGTGTAGTTCACGGTCAGCACGCGAGTGAGACTGGTTACCTGGAGATAATAAATCAGTCGAGATATCACCTTCGGCAGCTACGTAAGTTACAACGTCAATCTTCTCAGGAATATCATCAAGTTTCGTGAAAAATTCCGCTTTCGCATAGCTTTCTAAAAGCTCTTTTGCGATCGCATTACCTGCTTTGTATGCAGCAGAAATACGATCATAGTCAGCGTCATATAAGAATACTTGAGATTTAAGTACTTCGCCCGCCGCCGCTGCTTGAGCGTGATCTGAAAGAGCGACATCCAATAGCGCAGCTACAGATGGGCCACCTTTCATGTGCGAAAGTTGCTCTAGAGCGAACTCTGGAGAGATTTCAGCGACGACTTCATTACCAAGAACGATGTCTTTTAAGAAAGCAGATTTTACAACTGCTGCTGGTGTTGTACCTGGCAGGGTGTTGTAGATGAAGAAGTTTAAAGAGTCTTCACGGTGTTCGTTAGCCGTATCTTTAATCTGCTCAATGATTTCAGATACCAATTCAGCACCGTCGATTGGTTTTGGTGCAAGACCTAGTTCGTTCTTGCGAACCTCAATTTCTTTTAAATAGTCAGTATAGTAACTCATAGCGCCAATTTCTCATTCCGATCCGGTTATGGTTGATTAACAAGATATTAAAAAGCGGCAAATAGCTCAATGGAAACTAATGACACAAAGTTAATACCCATCATCATTTAAAAAAATAAACCCATAATTATAGTAGGCGAATCGAAATAATATGCACGTTTGGAGGATAGGTTATTATAAGTGCCTGATATGCAAATAATTCTCAATAATATTTGAGAATTGTTATTGTATTTTGTTTTTGAAAGGTTTTGCTATTAAGAGCAATATATTGAAGCCGGAAAACAGAAGTCATGGGAGAAGCCATGTGGGCTGATTTTATTCAGCATCCATGGCTTTTAAAGGAAGCGATTATTCGTTTAGGAGCCAGATTTGAAAAGCTTTTTGATCACTCTTTGATGCCTTTGCAAACCAGAATCCGAGCATTTCAAAAGCTGTGCTCTCTGTTTTTGCCTGATGAGAGTGATCGACCATCCAGATGCGCATGTCTTTGCGCGTACTGACATCTGCTTTGTTATACCAAAACTTCAACATTTCTAGTTCTTCTGTTGCTGCAACGGTTTCACTTGCTGGTGAAGGGGTGTCTACTATTGGAGTTTTATAAGTGGCAGAAAACTCGCGAATGTCACGCTTGTAGTCTCGCAGCATTTGTACGCCTGACTGCTTTGGTAAAATATGTACTTCGTAATCGAGCTTGGCATCGCTCGCTTCATTTACCAATGTAATTTCTGGGGTTTTGGCGAAGGCTGCTGCATCGTTATTACGGAAAAAGTAGGGTGCTTCAAGCATGATTTCAGCATCTTGGGCAACATCGATCTCTATTATCATGGGCTCTGACTGAAACTGCTCAGCATTGCTGCCACCACCAATACGTTGGTTAAAGCGGACCACTACTTGGCGCTTACCTTCGTCTACATCGGTTTTAAAGTCTCCACCGAAGTTGCCCGGGCTTTTAAGGTCGACATACATAATTTCAAAATTTCTAGGGACTTCAAATGTGGCAGCATGAGTTGAAAAACTGAATATCCCTAACAAGGTTCCTATGACCTTAGTAACAGACTGTAACCTCACTTTAGTAGCTCCTATTAAAATCAAATGGTTATCGTGTACAGAAGTGAGTTAACCTACCACAAAGTGGTTTAAGCATTAGTTTTACAATCCTCTAATTTTTAAAATACTGAGTTTTATCTTTTTGCTGACATATTCAGTTTTAAAAGAGGAAACATAACAACTGTAAGTAGCCATATTTCTTAATAAACATGAATAGCCGTTGCGTGCGGCTTCAACCTACCACGAACTTGAGTGAGCAGATTGAAGCAACTCATTTAAACGGATCAATGGTCAATTTTTGTGATTTTTAAAAACAGAGTCTAGGAATTGGAGAGCTGCTGATACCTCATCATTAAAGGCGTTGCCACCATGCTGACCGTTTTCCACATATCTAACCTCAACAGATTCAACACCAGAACGCTTCTTCATCTCAGTATACAAACGTTCGGTTTGTAATGGAGAGACAACAAAATCTTGTTCACCGTGAACAAGCAAGCTTGGTGGAAGTTGAGTAGTTAAAGGAAGTTTTAGTAATTTACGATATGGGCTAGCAGCATCAGCAAGCTCTAAATTTTGAGCCACAGGTTGCCCAATTAGTAACGATTCAGGTGTTGGTTCCTGTGCTAAATTTCCGCGATCTGGTACGTCATCGTATTCTCTATCCGCTACGATATTTCTCAAATCAGAAGGTGCATACCATGAGACTAGCGCATCTAATCGTGTATTAGGGTTCTGAGCTTGATCAAATGCCGCCCATAGGGCTAGGTGAGCACCAGATGATTGGCCCCAAACAGCGATATGTTCTGCGTTATAGCCGTATTGGTCACCGTTTTCCCGAATAAAGTCAAATGCATTTCTTAAGTCCTTAAGCTGGGCAGGCCAAACTGCTTCGTTACTAAAAGTATAATTTATGGCTGCAACGGCATAACCCGCTTCCATAGCTTGTGGGATGCGGTTATAGAGTTCAAACTGAGTCTTATCATTTCGAAACCAACGGCCGCCGTGGATAAACACAATGATGGGTGGGTTAGCAGAGGATTTCTGGGAGTCAGGCAGATATAAATCAAGTTGATTTCTTGGTTTTTCGCCATAAGTTAGGTTTTGAATCAAATCCATTGCGTGAACGGCTCCTGAGCTAACTCCGACTAGAGTCATACTGATTAACATTTTTTTAAATGAGCTAATCAACGTCATAATCTGCTTATCCTTCTATGCTTGTGGTTGTTATTTTGATTTATATTGTAAACTGTTATCGGTATAAACAGTTTAAATGCTTCTGGCAAGAACACAACATGAGAAATGTATATCAGGGGAAACAGGTCTATACAGATTGGTAAAGTGTATGCGAAGTTTAGCAGCGTAGAAAAATTTGATTGTTGATTAAACAATCGATAAGTTCTTGTTTAAAAGAACTTATCGATTTGAACAGGCTTGATCTAGTTTATTGTATTAGACCATTTAGCTCCTGTAGCTCTTCGCTACACCAAATCTTACGTTTGAAACGAGGGTTTTTCGAAGACATATCAATTTTGTAAGGGTTTTGTTCTTCACTAAGAGGAAGATTAAGAATCTTACATAGTTCTTGGCCAAGCCATTTCTCAACTTTCAGAACGACCATCTTCTTACGCAGACGGCCTTGCTCGTCGCGGTTTAGAATCGTAGGTAATGTGTTCAGCGTTAAGATTTCACCTAGTGCTGGGTGCGCCATACGCTCACGACCTTCGTTACTAGCGTAGAAGTGTGACACAGCAAATACCATGCGCTCTGGGTTGATCTGCTTAAGGAACTGACAAGATTTGATGATGGTCGAACCTGTACGCACCATGTCATCGAACAATACGATGCTTGCGCCGTCTAGACCTTCAAAAGTGTGCTCGCTCTCTTTGTGTAGCGTGATTTCAACTTTACGTTCAGCAGTACGCTCTTTGTCCAACATGATGAACTTCGCTTTCGTTAGACCAAGCGTGTTGTACATTTGTTTAACAAAATCACGAGCACCTTTATCCGGTGCACACAGTACTAGGCCTTCACCCTCTTCACCGTAACTTAGGATGTTAGAATTTAGAAGGTAGTGAGCGTAGATGCCGTATGGGATTAGATTATGGAAATCACCGTCAAACACTTCATTGAAAATCTGCTGCACAGAGTCTGAGTGGTTGTGGATCGTCATGACCGTATCAACACCAGACAGCTTCAGCATTTGTGCGTACAGCTTAGCAGTGAATGGTTGGCCATCAAATTTCTTGATGTCCTTAATGTCACGTTCAAAGCTAGTTTTGCCCAGGTCTTTGCTTGGACCGCGGTCTTGAGCGCTGTAGAACAAATCTGGCTCAACTAGGACAACACGTGCTGCGCCGTTTTCTTTTGCTGCACGAGCAATGATGAAGTTCGCCATCGCTAATTCTTGGCGGCTTTGTACATGGCTTGTCGTGCTGACAATCACCACTGACTTACCTTCGAGCTTACGTCCGATGTTCTCGAAGTCCGCTTCGTCCGAGATAAAACGCGGGCAAAATTCGGAGTTCATAAATTGCTTCATACTGATGATATCAGCGATATCTTCATGCTGGCCCATCGCATATGCGACATCAATGGCAAAAGGGTTGTCAGAAGAGTTGCTAACAACAATAACGCTAGGTGACTGGCTGCTCGGCGAAGTCATGGACGATCCTTTATTAGAGGGAGGTGATTTTTCAGATATTTTAACATGGCTAGGTTAAGAAAATCCCTACTGTCATACCATCGACTTTAGTTCTAATTCGATTTTTTACAAAAACTGCGCCTTCACTTATGTGAATTTGGCTTGATCTACAAAACTCAGCCCCAATCACTATAAGTACCTTCACAGTAAAAGAGTTTTTCTATGTCTTTTAAAACAGTGGTTATAACTGGGGCAAGTCGTGGTATCGGCTTATCATTTGCTAAGCTTTATCAAGCGAAAGGCTATTGTGTCTATGCCGTGTGTCGTTCCGCCAGTGCTGAATTAAGTGCACTTGGTGTGAATGTGATTGAACATATCGATGTCACGAAAGACGAAGACATTGGTAAGTTAGCAAGCGCTTTAAGCGATGTGTCCATTGATTTGCTAATTAATAATGCAGGCATCCTATGTGATGAGCAGTTAGGTTCGATTGATAAAGACTCGATTCGCCGACAGTTTGAAACCAATGCATTGGCACCTCTTGCTGTCACGGAAGCCTTAATGAATAACTTTAGCGAAAACGCCAAGCTTGCTCTAATTACCAGTCGTATGGGGTCGGTCGAAGATAACACCAGTGGTGGCCGTTACGGTTATCGCATGTCGAAATCGGCTCTTAATATTGCCGGAATGTCATTATCTCACGACTTAAAACCACGCGGTGTGGCGGTGGCAATTTTGCACCCTGGGCTTGTCGGTACTGAAATGATCGGTGGTTATGGTGATATCACCCCGGATCAAGCGGCTGAGCGCTTAGCCGAGCGTATTGAAGCGCTTAATTTAGAGAATACAGGGACATTTTGGCATTCCAATGGTCAAGTACTGCCTTGGTAGAAATACCATACACAAAGGTTTGGATTGATATTCTATAATGCTGCAATTAAAGGATCTGAATATTAGGCAGTTAGAGTTGAGTAACTTAGATAAGCAAACCAAATTTTGGGTGATGTGCAGTGACTGTTTGGGACGGGGCAAAAGAAGCCGTCGTATTCGTAAGAAAGTTCGCCTAGAGTACCAAAAGGCATTAGAGGCGTTTAAGCAGGACAGTTCGAAGCAGCCAGAGCCGGTGAAGCCCAAAGGCCATTTAGAAATGTGTGCCAGTTGTTCTGGCTTGGGAATAGTGTTGTCGGATGAGGCGCTCCCTGTTAATGAAAGTCTTCCTAAAGTGGCTATCATTGGTGCAGGCATTGGTGGTATGGCTCTAGCGGTTGCCTGTAAACATCGTGGTATTCCTTTTACCCTCTACGAGCGTGACTCCAGCTTTGATGCTCGATCGCAAGGGTATGGCTTAACCTTACAACAAGCCAGTCGCGCTATTTCCGGATTAGGTATTACCGAGCTAGAGGAAGGTGTTGTCTCGACAAGACACATGGTGCACAACACAGAGGGTAAAGTCGTTGCTGAATGGGGAATGCGGCGCTGGCTTGAAGGGCAACCTAGTGCGCTCCCGAAACGCTCTAATATTCATATTGCTCGCCAGTCTTTACGTTTTCAGATGATGGAACAGTTGGGAGGGGATGACGAGGTACATTGGGGACACCAATTGGTCTCGTTTGATCAAACTAGATCGGATAAGGTGCAGCTGACTTTTTTGGTAAAAGGTGAGCAAACATGCGCGGAGGCAGACTTAGTGGTTGGCGCTGACGGTATCCGCAGTGTCGTGCGCCAGAGCATCATAGGTGATGAAACGACACCATTACGCTCACTGAATTGCATGGTGGTCTTGGGAATTTGTCCACTATCTTTATTGGGAGACTTAGAGTCAGAACTGTTGGACGGTGCCACCGTGTTCCAAACAGCCAATGGTAATGACCGTATCTATATGATGCCGCTTAATGCCGAGTCCGTTATGTGGCAGCTCAGTTTTCGTATGAATGATGATGAGGCCAAAGCGCTCAGTGAACAGGGTTCTGATGCCCTTAAAGCGGAGGCGATTCGACGCTTACCTTGGCATTCTCCAATCCCTGAGATATTAGCCGCTACACCAGCTGAGTTGGTGTCCGGTTATCCCGTTTATGATCGTGAACTGCTTACGGCTGAGCACTTTGCTAACAGTTCCAAAGCAACGTTAATTGGAGATGGTGCACATCCGATGACACCGTTCAAAGGCCAAGGCGCTAACCAAGCGATTCTGGATGCCTTATCGTTAGCACGAGAAATTACCAACGGCTGTTGGTCTGAAGACGTTTGGCGCAACAAAGGGCTTCGAGAAGCAGTACTTAATACCTATGAAGCGGAAATGCTTGAGCGCAGTGCTGTTAAAGTAGAAGGTTCCGCCGCCGCCGCTGAATTCCTGCACTCAGATGTTGTCTTAGAGCCGGTTGATCAGCCACGCCGGATGTCTCCGAAAAATTAGCGACGTAGAGTTGAGTTTCTTCGGATTAGAGCGAAAAATTCGAAAGTTCGAACTAATCGTTACCATCAAAAATAGGCGTTGGACGTTTGTTTTCATCAATGGCGACAAAGTTGAAAACGCCTGTGATGGCTTTCTCACGCTTATCACTGTATAGCTCTTCCAAGAAAATGTTCACTTCCACTTTTAATGAAGTGCGGCCAACGTGAATTACACGCGCAACAAGTTCGACTAGAATGCCTGAAGGGATAGGGCGTTTGAAATCCACTTGCTCCGTTGAGATCGTAACAACCTGTTTACGGGCGAAACGGGTCGCAGCGATGTAAGCCACTTCGTCCATCCATTTTAATGCTTCACCGCCAAATAAAGTGTCATAGTGGTTGGTTGTGCTCGGAAACACCATTTTTGCAACACGTGTTTCTGAAATCTCTTCACGCTTTTGAATTAGTAGAGTATTCATCATGAGGTTACTGCTCTCTCGTAAATCAGTGGTATTACTGCTTCTAGGGGTTCTGCTCGTTAGTTGCGACCGCCGTTTTGCGCCAGAAGGTTTATTAGAAAACTACGTCAAGGATTTGAATCGATCTGAGTTCGTTCAGATCGAATTGGGCTCCACGAGTTCTATGCTACCTTTGCCAGCCTTAAGAGATCGACAGCTAGCGCTGAGTCAGTTTGATGTAGGCTTATTAGAGTTTTTGTCATTACAGCAATGTGATGTTGGTGCGGTGGCCGGACAGCGCAATAGTATACTGGGCCGTGTCATGGCCACAAGCCAGCGCTTTATTTATGAGCTGGACATCATTCGGGCGATACGTACCTGTGACATAGATGATATGGAGTTACGTACCAAGCTCTTAGATGTGGCGCAAACTAAGCAAAATGAGCTACCGCTGGCGTTTTCAAATGTGTTGTGGGCTGGGGATGAAACGCAAACGTTTTTCAGTTTGGCTAATGGCTATTTACCCTTGTCTCCAGAGTCTTCTCAATATCAGGCACTGATTGCCGCTTTACAGCACCTCAATCAAATCCAAACTCACCTACAAGATGTGCCCAACATTCGTAGCGCGGATATTGAAGCCGACATGAAGGCTATTTATGAAAGTGAGTATTTAGGGAAATTGCTATTTAGTGTGGTGCATTTGCACGATTATCTTGACCAGATCACACAAGCTCTAGCGCCGCTGAGCCTGAGTCAGGCAGTTTGTGGCCCGCCGCTGAATTTTCTAAAGCAGCAGTTTGAAGCTCATTATATTAAGGTGCTGCAACCTTATATGGCGCGTATCAACAAAGTGGCTTATCAGGTTTTACCTTTGATCCATTCTTTGGGCGTACAGAGTCCAATAAATAGCCCTGAATGGCGCGCCTTTATCCATCAATTTGATTATCAAAACTCTGACAGTGCTTGGCAGGCGTATCTTCAGGCCTCGAGAGAGCACGGCCGAGCTTGGAGTCAAATCTTTGCAGTATGTGGCGAGTCTGTTGGTTAGGCTTGTGTAGAAATCAGGTTATCAACCGCCGCAACGGCATCATAGGCTGCGAGGTTACCTTGAGCGAGAGGCTCGTGACTGAGTGCTTTGAGCAGGGCTAAATTCGCAGTCGGGTTGGCGCCGATGTTACCTGAGAATTGAATGGGGCGAGTAACGGCATGAGGCTCATGCTTGCTCAACGTGTCTTCTTGATTGTGAATACTAGGGCCTGGCTGCGTAAAGAGACTCATGAGCAGCGCAAAGTTGGCGTTACCGGAAACTCGGCCACCAGCTTTCACCTCATGGGTTAATTGGGTCTCTAAAACGTCTCTAATATTCATAATGTTCACATCTGACTGTTAGAGTGGTTATCGGCTTTTTATAAGAAACTTTAATAAAGTCAGCAAATTAAGCTAAAGTTTTTCATAGACAGAACGTTTATAAGAGTATTGAATATCGAAACACATTGCGCAAAAACTAGACACATGCAAAAGGATCGTGTTTATCTGGCAAAGCGCCTCACGCTGAGACACTGATTAGGTTGATTGGATGCATTCTATTGATGAGCTGATCGAGAACGTTAGACATAATGAGCAGATTGCGATGAAGTTTTTCGACATCGAACGCTGCATTTTGTCTATTGGACGTTGCGATCAATTTGTATCGACACTGACGAAAGAAGTGCAAAAGCAGTTCAATGTGCCGTTTGTATGGGTCAACTTGATCAACGAAGCGCCGCTATCACATTTGGTGGAAACTCTAGAAAAAACGGTCGGCTTAAAAGACAGAGTGCTGTTCACCCGACGCAGTGCGATGATCGATGCCATTGGTGTTGGCAACAAGACCGTGTTAGTGAATCAAGATATTGGCCGCTATTGGGAAGTGATTCCCCAAGCCTACCGCTCCATTATTGGCTCAGTGGCGGTCTCTCCTTTAACAATTGATGGTGAGTTAGTCGGATTGTTTTGTCAGGCAGATCAAGATCCCGCTCGTTACGATCCTAGTGCCAAGGACACCTTTTTACTGGATCAGCTCTCAATCAAAATCTCTATTTGTCTAAGTAACGTGACCGCAAGGGAGAAGCTAGAATACCTAGCTACCCGCGATCCATTAACGGGATTGTTAAATCGCCGCCAACTCGAGTTAATGCTAGAGCGTGAATTTGCCCGTTGTAAGGGACAAAACCGCGATTTAACCGCCGTTTTTCTAGATTGTGATGCATTTAAGTCGATCAACGATACTTTAGGCCACAATTGTGGCGACGAAGTGCTAGAATACATAGCGAAACGTCTTTTGAAGCATGTGTATAAACAAGGTTTAGCGTTCCGCTTTGCGGGAGATGAATTTGTGTTTGTGATGCCGGGCAAGAGCTATGATCAAGCAATGAGTATTGCTGAGTCGATTCATGATTATTTACAATCGAACCCGCTGCGCTACAAAAACAACTTAGTTCCCATTACCGTCAGCTACGGCGGAGCAAGCGTTTTATCTGACGCCCCAACCAGTTATAAACATCTGCTGAAATTAGCGGACGAACGCCTCTATAACTACAAAAACAATCGCAAGCGATCTGTTCCTACGAAAGTCTTCAAATTTCTGAATAAAATTCGCTAATATGTAATTAAATTACACTTGAGACGGGATTATTTTTGTTTTCTGGTGTTTTTACACGCTTTTTCGTTGTAAAATTTCAAAAAAATTAAAACTCCAAAGAGGTTTACTATGTCTCATGCTTTGATCGCAGATTTGGGAGGGACGAACGCACGTTTTGCCTTAGTGCCCATCAACCAATATCTGCCGCAAGAAGTAAGTGTTTATTCTTGCAAAGAGTACCAGTCTTTTTTTGATGCTGTGTCCGCTTATGTTGATCAATGTAGTGTAAACTTCGATTCTATCGATGCCATTGTGCTAGCGATTGCTGGCCCGGTTAACCAAGATGTTATCCGTTTCTCAAACAATCCTTGGCACTTCACTCGCCAACAGATCCAAGACCATTTCGGTCACGACAAGAAAATCGCCTTACTTAATGACTTTGATGCGATTGGTCACAGTCTAGAGGTCATTCCGAAGGAAGAGCTGATCCAAATTGGTGAGCCTTCTGAGATCGATCCGAAAGCTGCCTCATGGGTGCTGGGGGCTGGAACCGGATTGGGTGTGGCGTGCGTCGTACCACAAGAGAATGGTGCCAACATTGTCTTGCCTGGCGAAGGTGGTCATGTTGATCTCGCCACGTGCAATGACCAAGAAGATTATATTTTGCGCTTTTTACGAGAGCGTCATAAACGTGTCTCAGCTGAGCGTGTACTGTCAGGTATGGGACTGGAAAATATTTATGAAGCTTTGGCCCACCGCCAAGGCATTGAAAAGCGTTTAACTGCACCAGAAATTGGTGCCGCGATTGAAGCAGGTAATGATCCACTAGCAGAGGCCACATTGGATCAGTTTTTTACCTTCCTTGGACGTGTGACAGGGGATCTTGTCCTATCGGTTGAAACACGTGGTGGTGTTTACATCGCTGGTGGTATTGTGCCTCGTTATCTTGAACAAATTAAAGGCAGCGCGTTCCGTGACGCGATGCAAGACAAAGGTCGTATGAAAGCGTTTGTATCACCTATTCCTACCTTTGTTGTAATGTCTGAATACCCTGGGCTGATGGGATGTGCTAACTACGCATCGTATCTTGTTAATCAAGCCTAACTGAACCGGAGAGAAAATGATGAAGGCAAGTTTAAAAGCCTGTGATGTGGTGATTTTTGGTGGCGGTGGCGACTTGGCCATGCGCAAGCTTCTTCCAGCTCTCTATCATTTGGACCAAGACGGTCTGCTGGCGAAAAATACTCGCATCATCGGCGCATCACGTCGTGATATGAGTGCTGAAGATTACCAAGCAAAGGTTCGTGAAGCGCTAGACGAATTCGTACCGAAAAGTGTTGGCGACGAGAAAACTTGGCCACGTTTCAAAGAGCGTTTGAGCTATGTTTCCGTAGACGCTCAACAAGAGTCAGACTTCGCTCGTTTCAACGATAGTGGTGTGGGTTCTGACGACAAAGATGTGGTGTTCTATCTAGCGACTTCACCTGACTTGTTCGGTTCTATTTGTTCTTCTTTAGCCAACCATGGCCTAAATGAAGAGCGTATGCGTGTGGTACTTGAAAAGCCATTGGGTCGTGATTTGACGTCTTCTCGTGCGATCAACGATGAAGTGACGCAGAACTTCGGCGAGAAACAAATTTTCCGTATCGACCATTACCTTGGCAAAGAAACAGTACAAAACCTATTGGCGATCCGCTTCGGTAACACGCTGTTTGAACCGCTTTGGTCAAGTGCGCACATCGATAACGTACAGATCACAGTGTCTGAAACCGTTGGCGTAGAGGGCCGTTGGGGCTACTACGACAAAGCCGGTGCGCTACGTGACATGGTTCAGAACCACCTTGTGCAATTACTATGTTTGGTGGCGATGGAGCCTCCAGGTCGTAACGATGCTGACTCAGTACGTGATGAAAAAATCAAAGTATTGAAAGCTCTGCGTCCGATCGAAGGTGCCAACGCTTACACGAAAACCGTACGCGGTCAGTATGCGAAAGGCATGATTAACGGCAAAGAAGTAAAAGGCTACTTTGACGAAGAAGGATCAAATCCTGAGTCTCGTACAGAGACATTCGTGGCGCTTCGAGCTGATATTGATAACTGGCGTTGGGCCGGTGTTCCGTTCTACCTACGTACTGGTAAGCGTCTAGGTCAGCGCTATTCTGAAATCGTGATTCAATACAAAGCGATTCCGCACAGCATTTTTAATGATGAAAGTAACCGCCAGCTACAGCGTAACCAATTGATCATTCGTCTTCAGCCTGAAGAGAAAATCTCGCTAACGGTTATGAATAAAGTACCGGGTGCCGGTGAAGGTATGAACCTTCAGCCAGTAGACTTGAACCTAAGTTTGAGTGAAGCCTTCCAGAACAAACGTAGCCCAGAAGCTTATGAGCGTCTGTTGCTTGATGTGATGCGCGATGATGCAACTCTGTTCATGCGCTACGACGAAGTAGAAGCGGCTTGGAAATGGGTAGATGGCATCATGGCCGCTTGGAACCAAACCAGCGAGCGTCCAAAAGAATACGCATCAGGCTCTTGGGGGCCAGCTGCGTCCATGGCATTACCAATAAAAGATGGCCGTAACTGGCACGACTATTAAGCAAAAGGGGATTTACCTATGACGACTTACACAGCAGCTCAAGTCATGACTGCCACACCAGTTGTTCCAGTGATTGTTGTAGACGATGTAGAACAAGCGGTAAACCTAGGTAAAGCGTTGGTTGCAGGTGGCGTTCCAGTTCTTGAGGTAACACTTCGTACGGAAGCCGCGTTGGAAGCGATTACGGCTCTTCGTAAGGAAGTACCAGAAGCGATTGTTGGCGCTGGCACGGTTTGTTCACGTGAGCAATACATTCAAGCGGTTGAAGCGGGTTCTCAGTTTATTATCAGCCCAGGGTTAACGCCTGATCTGTTAAAAGTAGGCAAAGAATATGATATTCCTTATCTACCTGCTGTGGCGACGATTTCTGATATTTTGCTAGGCCTTGAATACGGCTACGACCATTTCAAATTCTTCCCAGCGGAAGTGAATGGTGGTGTGAAAGCCCTTAAAGCATTCTCAGGCCCACTGCCGCAAATCCGTTTTTGCCCAACAGGTGGCATCAATGAGAAAAACTTTAAAGACTATCTAGCCCTAGACAGCGTGCTATGTGTGGGTGGCTCTTGGATCGTGCCGACTGATCTTGTTAAAGCAGGTAAATGGGACGAGATTACTGAATTAGCGAAGTCTGTTCAGCAGTAATTACCCATTTTTATTGAGCTATGAGAATGCCTCACGATTTTCGTGGGGCATTTTTTTGCTCTGAAAATACTTCAAGCGATAATAGAGGCTACACACTTAAAGGATGAGTCACATGCCTGAATTGAAAACATTAGGGTTATTTTTGATCACAGCGTTGGCCGAAATAGTAGGGTGTTATTTGCCTTACTTATGGCTGCGTGAAGGGAAAAGCATTTGGCTGTTGTTGCCTGCTGCGTTGAGTCTGATGGCCTTCGCTTGGTTGTTAACGCTTCATCCAACGGCCTCAGGGCGTGTTTATGCGGCCTACGGTGGCGTCTACATTTTTAGTGCGGTGATGTGGCTTTGGTTGGTGGATGGTATTCGCCCCAGCACATGGGATGTTGTTGGTTCTTTAGTCGCTGTGCTGGGGATGGCCATTATTATGTTTGCACCAAGGTCCGCTTAGTAAAGCGTTCCATGAGTAAGTAGTTCGTTAGGCAAAACGGCTTTCAAGATAATGAATGATTTCTTTAGAATCATACATCCACTGGACGTTGCCGTTTTCTGAAATACGTAAGCAAGGGACTTTTACTTGACCGCCGCCAGATTGCAATTCTTCACGGTAAGGAGAGCCTTCAGAAGCACTGCGCTTCTCAATAGGAAGGTTGAGCTTGTACATAGCGCGTCGAGTTTTAGTGCAAAACGGGCAAGCTGTGAATTGGTATAAAGTTAGGTCTTTAGCCGCTTCGTTGACAGCTAATTGTTCTGCCTCAGGACGCTTCTTTTTGCTCCCACGCGTTACCACATCGACCAATACAATAAGGCCGCCTAAAAGGTTGCGAATCAACTTTACCAAGTATTTCATCTCGTACTCTCTGTTTCACTGGAATGTTCGGGGGCTCATTCTAACGATAAAGTCGATGTGGTTTAAGTAGTGGAACGCTTAATTTTTAATCTGAGCAACGATGGCATCTACACGCTCTGGCGATAGTGCAATTTTAGAGCGTAAGCGTGGGTACTTTTGTTCAATGACGTTGATATTACTTGCGTTTCCAACTTGAATAACCCCAATCATGCCCATCATCAAATGCGGCGGGCAGTAATACAGGTGAACCCCTTCTTGCGCAAGGTTTAACGTGTAGGTCTCATTGAGCGGGCTAGTCCACTGTTTGGCTTGCTCAGGAACCACGTAGGATTTGGCATTATGACCCGATTGTGTTGGTACAAAGGTGACAGTATCACCGACTTGAGCATGGACGTAGCTGGGTTCAAATACCATGGAACCGGCGTCACCGTAGTTTAACATTTGGATTTGCCAATCTTTGGCAGAGGCGAAAGAAGAGAGCAGCGCTAGACACAACAGAGAAAGTATTTTGGACATTCTTAACCTCATCAGAAATTTTTGATGGAACACTCGATAGCGTCAAAGACTAGACACTATCGAGTGTTAGGAAAATGCTGTGAACAGGGCTTATTTCGTCAGGCTGACAGCAAATGTTCCTGAAGGCGTTACAGGTAGGTAACGCTGGTAGAAATCTAGGTAGTTTTGTTCAGGCGTTAGGTCGGCAAACAGCTCTGGGTATTGAGCTTTGGCGATAAATTGCAGCATGCTACCGTCCAGAATGGTACGCGAAGCGCCTTGATAAATACCGTATACGCGCTGAGACTTAACAGCGCTTAGGTCTTCCCAACCAGGGCGTTTGGTAAAGCCTGCAAGACGTTGTTGCGCAACCTTACGATCGATGCCTTGGCCCATCACCATAGCGTCTGATTTTTTACCGCTTTCGGTACCTGCGATGAAGATCACTTCAGGGTTAGAGGCAATCACTTGTTCAGGGTTAATCGGCCCCCACCATTCCACAAACGGCGCAGCGATGTTATCACCACCTGCGCTAGAGACCATGGCACCCCACATGTTTTTGCCGTAGGTAAATGAGTACTCACTTGGGCCTTGGTTACCGAACTCAATGTAAGTGCGTGGTTTCTTTAAACCTGCGTCTGCAATCTTAGTGTGGATATCCGTAACCAGAGTCTCGTACTCGTCAGCGATTTTATCTGCTCGAGTTTCTTGGCCAGTTAGTTCACCGATGATGTGTGTACTTTGTAAATGGCGCTCAAGAGTTTGCGCATTGTAATCCACCACAACGATTGGAATGCCTGCATCTTCCAGTGTATCAACGTCCATACCTAGGCCTTTGTACTGCCAATCAGCTAGTAGTACAACATCAGGATTTAGGCTGAGCACTTTCTCTACTGAGAAAGTTTGTGATTCGATTTCACCTACGTCTGGGATGTCTTTTAGGGAAGGGCGGTAGTCTGTGTAAAGCTTCCAGCTCGCTGGGCGCCATGCTTCCCATGTATCACGGGAAATACCGACTACGTTGTCAAAGGCTTGCTCTGTACCGATGGCCATATAGTCTTCAGCATAAAAACCTAAGACAACACGTTGAGCTGGGACATCAATGTCGACGGAACGGCCTAAAACATCCTTGATAGTGGTCATTTCGGCTTGTGCAGCACCACTTATCAAGGCGGCACTTAGGGCGGCTAGAGCAAAGATTTTCATATGATCCTAATCCTATTGGCGTGTGAAAGCTAAGAAATGGCGTCATTAAACATTAGGATTGGTTTTTATGCAAATAATTCTCGTTATTGATTTGCATCTTGTTTGTTGGTTTTGCGTTTGATCAATTCTATTAGCTGAATAGTACAAAGCAGCCATTAGTCTGCACCTACACATTCTAAGAACTGATTTAATATTTGGTTAAACTGAGCGCCACGTTTTGTGGTGAGATTAATTTCTGATTCGAAATAATATTGCTGGGGCAGTAAGGCTTTCATGCGACCTTTAGATACCCAATATTCTGCGTAGTGCTCTGGCAAAAAGCCAATGTAAGTCCCTGTGAGTATCAAGAAAGCGATACCTTCGTGATCTGATGCCGTCGCACAGCAGTTTAACTTTTGATGCATGGCGATGGCATCAGGGGTCATTCGGTGACTTGTTACCACTGTGTTGCTGTGGTTCAAAGTGGACTGGTCAGGTTGCGGTTGCATGAACAATGGGTGTTGGTCGCTACAAAATAAATAGTAACGCTCGGTGTAAAGTGGGCGATACTCAAGCCCAGACACTTTATTGGTAGAGGGTACTGCTCCTACGTGAAAGCGACCATCGATCACGCCTTTTTCAATGTCGCTCGGTGTGGACATGGTAATGTTGATGTTAATTTTGTCACTCAAAGCACGCACATCCTTCAGTGCATGTGTGATACGCATATGCGGTTGTGTGACGAGGTTATTTACCAACGCGATGTTTAAATCGCCACGTAGATCATTGTTGATCTGATTCACATCACTGCGGAATTGCTCTATCGATGCCAAGAGCACTTCCGCTAGATTAAGCACCGCCTCACCTTCTTCAGTAAGAGTAATGCCACCTCTGCCTCGATGGCAGAGTTTCATATCTAAGCGCTTTTCTAAGTCACTCATTTGAATAGAAATAGCTGATTTAGTGATGCCTAAAATCGATTCTGCTGCGGTATAGCTGCCACACTCAATCACGGTTTTAAACAAACGAATCAGCTTGATATCAAAATCGGTAATTTGATTAATGATGGCGCGCTTCTTTTTGTTTTGCATTTACTTAACCTGAGTGTAGTAAGTTTGTATTTAACTTAACTTAAATCCGTGAGAAAAAATAGCTGTACCAACTTACGGAGTGTTTCACAATGAGTCTGTTTCAATTTTCAAATGGTGAGTCGGCTGACCTTAGCGCACACTGGATGCCGTTCTCTGCTAACCGTCAATTTCATCAGACGCCTCGTATCATCACGCAGGCTTCAGGCTCATGGTTTAAAGACAAAGATGGCCGTGATATCTACGACTCTTTATCTGGCCTATGGACCTGTGGTGCCGGTCACTCTCGCGCAGAAATTCAAAAAGCCGTCGCTGAACAATTAGGCACATTAGATTACTCGCCTGCGTTCCAATTCGGTCATGAGCTGTCTTTTAAATTGGCTGAGCGCATTGTTGCCAAAACCCCCGCAGGCCTTGATCACGTGATCTTCACTGGTTCTGGTTCTGAAAGTGCGGACACTTCGTTGAAGCTTGCGCGTGCATATTGGCGTGCCAAAGGTAAGCCAAGCAAAACCAAGCTGATTGGTCGTGCTCGCGGCTACCATGGGGTAAACATTGGCGGTACTAGCCTAGGTGGCATTAACGGTAACCGTAAAACATTTGGTCAGCTGTTCGATGCCGATCATATTCCCCACACACTTCAGCCAGAGCTAGCGTTTACAAAAGGCATGGCGCAGACCGGTGGTGTTGAGTTAGCCAATGAATTTCTGAAACTGATTGAGCTGCATGATGCATCGAACATCGCCGCGATTATCGTTGAGCCAATGTCTGGTTCAGCAGGTGTGATCGTACCGCCAGTTGGCTACTTACAGCGTCTACGTGAAATCTGTGACCAGCACGATATTTTGCTGATTTTTGATGAAGTCATTACAGCGTTTGGTCGTATGGGGAAATGGACTGGTGCAGAGTTTTTTGGTGTCACGCCGGACATTATGAACACTGCTAAGCAGATTACCAACGGTGCGATCCCTATGGGGGCGGTGATTGCCTCTAAAGAGATTTACCAAACCTTTATGGAGCAAGATCTAGCAGGACATGCCATTGAATTTGCTCATGGTTACACCTACTCAGCGCACCCAGTGGCCTGTGCGGCAGCGTTAGCAACACTGAATCTTTTAGAGCGCGATCACTTGATTCCACAATCAGCTGAACTTGCACCGATTTTCGAAGACAAGCTTCATGCACTCAAGGGTACCAAGCACATAGTCGATATTCGCAACTGTGGTTTAGCGGGGGCATTGCAGATCCAGCCTAAAGACGGTGATCCAACTGCCCGTCCTTACCAAGCGATGTTGGCATTGTGGGACAAAGGTTTCTACGTTCGCGCTGGCGGTGACACGTTGCAATTTGGGCCAACGTTCAATGCCCAAGCAGAGGATTTAGAGCGCTTGTTTAGCGCTGTTCACGAGACATTGCAGTCTTTGGATTAAGTTTTACACATTTGATTTTTGACGAGTTAAGAAAAGGTATTGAACACAATGGAAACAGTAACGCATTTGATTGCCGGCGAAATGGTCAGCCACAGCAACGAAACAATTGAAGTTTTTAACCCTGCAACCGGTGCCGTAACGTGCCTAATGGAAATGGGTAATCAAGAAACAGTAGAGCAAGCTATTCGTGCAGCGGAAGCCGCATTACCTGCTTGGAAGAAAACGCCGCCGCTAAAACGTGCTCGTGTGATGTACCGTTTTAAAGAGCTGTTAGAAGCCAATAAAGACACCATCGCTAAAATGATCAGCGAAGAACATGGTAAAACCGTGCCGGATGCGCTGGGTGAATTACAGCGTGGTATTGAAAATGTGGAGTACGCTTGTGGCGCGCCGGAGTTTTTGAAAGGTGAATACTCCAGCACAACAGGTCCAGGTATCAACGCTTGGAGCGACAGCAAACCAGTCGGTATTGTTGCAGGTATCACGCCATTCAACTTCCCTGCGATGGTGCCACTGTGGATGTACCCGCTAGCGATTGTGTGTGGTAACTGTTTCATCTTAAAACCTTCTGAGAAGGATCCAAGCTCTACTCTTTACATCGCTAAGTTGCTAGACGAAGCGGGTCTACCAAAAGGGGTGATGAGTGTCGTCAACGGTGGCAAAGATGTGGTGGATGCTTTGATTCAAGCGCCACAAGTAAAAGCGATGAGCTTCGTTGGTTCCACGCCAGTCGCGGAATACATCTACTCACAAGGCACAGCGAACGGTAAGCGTGTGCAAGCGCTAGGTGGTGCGAAAAACCACGCGATTGTCATGCCAGATGCAGAGTTGGACGGCGCTGTCAGCGCATTGATGGGCGCTGCGTTTGGTTCTTGTGGTGAGCGTTGTATGGCCATTTCTGTTGCCGTGTGTGTGGGTGATGAAACCGCTGATCGCTTGATTGCAAAACTAACTCCTCAAATCCATGAGTTACGCGTCGGTGCCTATACTCAAGAGGGTGCTGAAATGGGGCCACTGATTTCGAAAGAACACTTCGAGAAAGTGACGCAATACGTCAATGAAGGCGTAGCAAGTGGCGCTAACTTGTTGGTTGATGGCCGCAGTTTAAAAGTAGAAGGCCATGAAAACGGCTACTTTATTGGCGGTTGTCTATTCGACAATGTGACCACGGACATGAGCATTTACAAAGAAGAAATCTTTGGCCCAGTGCTATGTGTGGTTCGCGTGAACAGCCTTGAAGAAGGTATCGCTTTGATCAATGAACATGAGTACGGCAACGGTACTTGTATCTTTACTCGTGACGGTGAAGCGGCCGAACTGTTCTGCGACGAAGTGGAAGCCGGCATGGTGGGTGTTAACGTACCTCTTCCTGTACCAGTAGCTTCTCACAGTTTTGGCGGCTGGAAACGTTCTTTGTTCGGTGACCTGCATGCTTACGGTCCTGATGGCGTACGTTTCTATACTCGCAAGAAAGCCATTAGCCAACGTTGGCCGAAACGCGCTTCCCATGAAGCGGCGCAGTTTGCTTTCCCAAGCCAGCAGTAGTTGATGTACCAAACCTCCGGGGCAGGATAGTGTGACTGTTATCTGCTCAACCTTGAATGGCGTTGTCTCTTAGAGATAGCGCCATTTTTTATGCTATTGGCTGACCAACTGGTCAAGCGCTTTTGGCTAACTTTCCTTTTAACTTTAGGTTTAAACCAATTCAACTTGGTGCTAGCTACAGAGTTAAAGACCATTCGTAGATACTTGCCGACTTTCTTTTGAAGCTATCGTGACCAACGGGAGTTAGGTGCATGTCTTTGCGAATATTTTCTGTCTTGTTTTTAGCAACTGTCTTAGTTGGCTGTACGGCTGAGGCGGATTCAACGGTTGCTACGCAGCCCCCAGCTCAGCCTGTTGATGTGGCAAAAGTGGTTTATGCCCAATACAGTCCTGAGTACACCTTTACCACACGTTTAGAATCGCCCCAGCAGGTGGATTTACGTCCGCGTGTGTCAGGCGTCATTGATGCGGTGTCGTTTAAAGAAGGGAGTCGCGTCAAACGTGGTGACCTATTGTTCAAAATCGATCCGCGACCCTTTTCAGCTGAAGTTGCTCGCCTGACCGCAGAGTTGAATCGCGCGCAAGCGGCTTTAAGCCAAGCGCAATCCGAAGCAGATCGCGCCAAAAGCTTACAAGGTCGTAACGCGATGTCAGCGGAGCAAGCGGAGTCGAGAGTTTCCCTTGCACAGCAGCGTCGTGCCGAACTTGCCTCCGTGCAGGCTGCATTGGAAGCTGCTCTGTTAAACCTGCAGTTTACCGAAGTACGTGCGCCGATTGATGGGCAAGTTTCAAATGCTTTCATCACTGTGGGTAACAACGTTCAAGCGGGCCAAAGTGTGCTAACGACGTTAGTCGCGACAGACTCTTTGTATGCGTACTTTGATGTGGACGAGCGCACTTGGAACAGTGCTTTCTCTCAAGTCAAAGCAGATGGTCAAACTAAAGCAACGATGATGCTGTCTGGTCAAGCTCAGACGGAGTATCAGGGCTACCTAGATTTCATTGATAACCAGATCAATGTTGAGAGTGGCACTTTACGTGTTCGAGCTTTGTTTAAGTCAGACAGTGAAGCGCTTCGCCCTGGAGCCTTTGCACGTATCCAGCTGCAAGCAGTGGCTAGCCAGCCAACTATTTTAGTCCCAGATCGCGCCGTTGGAACCGATCTAGAGAATCGTTTTGTATTGGTCGTAAATCAAGACAATGTTTTGGAATACCGCCAAGTACAGCTAGGCCGTAGAGAGGGGGATTTACGAGTGATTGAATCTGGCTTACAGCCTAATGAGCGCATCGCGGTTAACGGTCCAGCTCGAGTGGGACCAGGTATGACCATTGCTCCTAGGGATGTGTCGATTAAAACGGCTGAGTTGGCCTTAGCATCCGCTAAACCATCGGCGTAACAAGAGCTTTTCTAACATGAAATTCAGTCACTTTTTTATCAGTCGACCTATTTTTGCGGCGATGCTGTCTTTGCTGATTCTGATCGGCGGCGGCATTTCCCTATTTCAGTTGCCTGTCAGTGAATACCCAGAAGTTGTCCCACCGACTGTGGTCGTGACGGCCAACTATCCTGGTGCTAACCCTAAAGTCATCGCTGAAACCGTTGCCGCGCCTTTGGAACAAGAAATGAATGGTGTGGAAAACATGCTGTACATGTTTTCTCAAGCGACGACCGATGGACGCATGACTCTAACCCTGACGTTCGCTTTGGGAACGGACTTGGATCGTGCTCAGGTACAAGTGCAAAACCGTGTCTCCAGTGCTTTACCAAGATTGCCAGAGGAAGTGCAGCGACTTGGGGTGGTTGCCGAGAAATCGTCGCCTAACTTAACCATGGTGGTGCACCTGTTTTCGCCTGAGGGTGATCGCGATATTAGCTATCTATCAAACTACGCAGATATTTATATCAAAGACGCTTTGGCGCGTTTGCCGGGCGTGGGCGATGTGCAGATGTTCGGTGGTGGTAAATACTCCATGCGCTTGTGGCTTGATCCTGATGCTTTAGCTTCCCGTGACTTGATTCCAAGTGATGTGGTGCAGGCCGTTAGGGAACAAAACCAGCAAGTCGCTGCGGGCAGTTTAGGTGCTCAACCCGTTTCTAACGACAGTGAATTCCAAATCTTATTGAATGTGAAAGGTCGTCTTGAAAGCATTGATGAATTTGAAAAAATCATCGTTCAAGTCAATGATAATGGCGCTATCACACGTCTAAAAGATGTGGCTAGGATCGAGCTTGGGCAGGATTCCTATTCTCTTCGTGCGCTTCTGAATGGTCAAACTGCGGTCGCCATTCCTATTTTCCAGCGACCAGGTTCGAATGCCATTGAGTTGTCGAACCAAGTTCGAGCGCAAATGGACGAGTTGTCCCAGAGCTTTCCTCAAGGGGTAGACTATGCAATCGCTTACGACCCAACAGTCTTTGTGCGTGGCTCCATTGATGCGGTGATCAATACGTTACTGGAAGCGATTGTCCTCGTCGTAATTGTGGTGATTCTATTCCTACAAACATGGCGCGCCTCGATTATTCCATTAATTGCCGTGCCTGTTTCCTTAGTTGGTACTTTTGCCGTCATGCAGTGGCTTGGGGTCTCAATCAACACCTTGTCTTTGTTTGGCTTGGTTCTAGCCATCGGTATCGTGGTGGATGATGCCATTGTAGTGGTGGAAAACGTTGAGCGTAATATCGAACATGGATTGTCGCCTGTGGCTGCCACTCGACAAGCTATGAGTGAGGTCACCGGACCAATCATAGCCATTGCTTTAGTGCTGTGTGCGGTGTTTATTCCAACAGCGTTTATACAGGGCTTAAGTGGCCAGTTTTACAAACAGTTTGCCTTGACGATCACGATTTCGACACTGATTTCTGCGTTTAACTCACTAACCTTATCGCCTGCGTTATCCGCTATTTTGCTGCGCTCTCATGATGCCAAGCCTGATGCGTTAACACGTTTAATGAACGCCATATTTGGTCGTTGGTTGTTTACACCGTTTAACCGCCTATTTGATCGTGGTGGGCGAGCTTACGAGAAAGGTGTGAAAAAGCTGATCCGTTTAGGTGTGGTGGTTGGCGTTGTATACGTGGGCTTGCTTGGCGGCACGTTCAAATTATTCGATGAGGTGCCAGGTGGTTTTATCCCGATTCAGGATAAGCAGTACTTGGTTGCGATTGCTCAGTTACCAGACGCGGCAAGTTTAGATCGAACAGAAGCCGTGGTACGTGAAATGGAACAAATTGCATTGGCGACACCTGGTGTCATGCAAACTGTGTCATTCCCAGGCCTTTCTGTGAATGGTTTTACCAATAGTTCAAACAGTGCCATTGTCTTTGTGACACTGGATGAGTTTGCTGAGCGTAAAGTGCCAGAATTGTCTGCTGGAGCCATTGCAGGCCAATTGAATGGCCGCTTCAGCACCATTGATGAGGCATTTGTGGCGATCTTTCCACCGCCGCCTATTTTGGGGCTTGGTTCGACTGGGGGCTTTAAACTACAGATTGAGGATCGTGCCAGCCTAGGCTTTGATGCCTTGTTTGCCAATCTGCAAAAAGTCATGAATGCGGCTTACCAAGATCCAGCCTTAACCGGCGTATTCTCAAGCTTCCGTATTCAAGTGCCGCAAATGGACATTGAAGTGGATCGCGAGCAGGCTTTATTGCAAGGCATTCCCTTGGATCAGGTATTTGAAACACTGCAGATCTATTTAGGTTCAGCGTACGTCAACGATTTCAATTTATTTGGCAAAACCTATCAGGTAAATGCTCAAGCTGAAGCCGAACATAGGGTAGACCCTGAGCAGATCTTGCGCTTAAAGGTTCGCAATAATGCTGGAGCGATGGTGCCGTTGGGATCGATTCTAACCGTGGAGCCAACCATTGGTCCGGATCGTGTGATGCACTACAACGGTTACCCTACTGCTGAGTTAAATGGTAATCCAGCACCCGGGTACAGCTCGGATCAGGCACAGGCGGCCATTGAGAAAATTCTAAATGAGCAGCTTGATAAAGGTATGGCGTTTGAATGGACAGAAGTGACGTACCAACAAATATTGGCAGGTAATACTATGGTGTATATCTTCCCGTTGGTGGTACTGCTTGTGTTTATGGTGCTGGCAGCACAGTACGAGAGTC
This sequence comes from Marinomonas sp. AWM4_232, assembly GCF_056158325.1. Taxonomy (NCBI): domain Bacteria; kingdom Pseudomonadati; phylum Pseudomonadota; class Gammaproteobacteria; order Oceanospirillales; family Oceanospirillaceae; genus Marinomonas; species Marinomonas sp. AWM4_232. The sequence goes on from NZ_JBSWTA010000001.1 coordinate 2,542,346, forward strand.
TCACGCTGCCGCTAGCGATCATTTTGATTGTACCGATGACCATTTTATCTGCTTTAGCAGGCGTATGGTTAACGTCAGGGGACAACAATATTTTCACTCGGGTAGCCTTAATCGTACTGGTTGCTTTGGCCAGTAAAAATGCCATCCTGATGGTTGAATTTGCGCGTGATAAACGTCATCAAGGTGAGTCTCGCTTAGAAGCGATACTGTCTGCCTGTCGTTTGCGTTTACGTCCGATCCTGATGACATCCATTGCCTTCACCGCAGGCGTTGTGCCATTGGTGTTGGCTACCGGCGCAGGGGCAGAAATGCGTCAAGCGATGGGGGTGGCTGTATTCTCTGGCATGATTGGTGTTACGGTGTTTGGTTTATTGTTTACACCGGTTTTCTACATGGCCATGACCGCTTTGGAACGAAAGAAGTCCTAGTCAAAAGAATAGTGATGACTCTGTAAAAAGGGGGGCTCCAATTTTGGAGCCCCCTTTTGTTTTTTATAGATTGTGAATCATATCTTCGAGTTCATGAGGACACTGGTCTTTTACATTCGCCAGCATGTAATCAATAAACACACGGGTTTTGGCTGGTAGGTAATGTCGTGAAGAATAGTAAATCATGACGCGGATTGGATCGGCTTCGTAGTCTTTCAAAATACGACGAAAACCACCTTGCTCTAGGCATGTTTCATAATTGCCGACGCCAACGGCGGCAATACCGACACCCATCTCCACGGCGGTCATGGCAGCTGAGAGGTTGTTGACGATTAGATTGCCTTCCGGTTCCATTTGAATTTGCTCACCGTCGATTCGAAAATTCCAGATTTTCTTTCTTCCAGTGGTGTCTGAACGGTAGGCAATGCAGTTGTGTTGTAGCAGATCTTGCGGGCAGCTAGGTTCGCCATATTTATTGATGTATTCACGACTGGCAACCAGTACTGGTTGTAGTGAGTAAAACTCCCTAGCAATCAGGGCACTATCGATATTGCCTAAGACACCAATACCAACATCGGCTCCTTCTTTAACGAGATCCCCCATACGGTCGTCAAACTTTAAGTCCAACTCAATATCAGGGTACTTCTTCAGAAAATCAGGCACTAACGGCAGTACAAACATGCGTCCAAAGCTGTCCGGAAGATTCACTTTCAAACGTCCATGTGGGGCTTTTTGCTTGTCTGTACTGAGACGAATTTGATCCTCAAGTTGCTCTATCAAATGCCCGGTGCGTTTGTAGAGTTCCTGACCGTCTTCGGTCAAGGTGAGGGAGTGAGTAGAGCGATGAAACAGTCGTAATTCTAAGTTTTTCTCAAGCTGCGAAATGGATTTACTGATGGCGGCCGAAGACACGCCCAGTAATCTTGCTGCACTGGAGAAACTGCCGTTTTTCACCACCGTGTTAAAAATATTTAGCTGGTTTGGAATCATTGACGGGCCTTCCAAGAAAAAAATAAAGCCAAGCGGAAGAGGGTCCGTAGGGGCTTCTGATTGACTGAAAATTATACCATCTTCATGCTTAGTTTGGCGGATTTAATGGACTCTAATGCCGAGTTAAATGAGGAAAAAAGCGGGCTTAATTTATGAATTGATAGGCTTATCTATGGCTTTTCACAGAGAGTATGTCAGGCTGAATAGATCAACGAAAAATAGGAGGTGGCTATGCAGTTTAGTCGATTTCAATTTCGAAAGTGCGCTGAGTCTAAGGACAAGAATCGCGACTTTATCGCCGAAGAACCTATTTCCCTAGATCAAGCAGCGCAAGAGTATGCGGTAAAATATGATGAGCTCAACTTTTGGCAAAAATGTAAACGCTATGCTAATCGCATCGGGCGAGCGGGATTAGAGAAAGTATTCAGCCTCTATTATGCCACCCAACATAAGGACTGTACCCTAGCACAAAAAGCAGCAATCTATGGGGCGTTGGGGTATCTGCTCACGCCGATTGATGTGATCCCCGACTTGACGCCGTTTTTCGGTTACAGTGATGACATCAGTTTGATCAGCAGTGCCTTGATTGCTGTGGCTTCTTTAATCGATGAGGGTGTCAAAGAAAAAGCTAAGGTCAAAGTGGAACAATTAATGGGAGAAACGGAGTCAGAATGAAAACAATCGGATTATTAGGTGGTATGAGCTGGGAAAGCACACAGGGATATTATCGGGCCATTAATGAGGGGGTGAAAGAAGCCCTAGGCGGTCTTCACTCTGCCAAGGTGGTTCTGAATAGTGTGGATTTTGCTGAAATAGAAGCCTGCCAACAAAGTGGAGACTGGCGCAAGGCCGGAGAGATACTGGCTCAAGCTGCCCAAGGAGTCGAAGCAGCGGGAGCGGACTGTCTGCTAATTTGTACCAACACCATGCACAAAGTGGCAGAGGACATTGATGATGCGATCTCCATTCCACTTATCCATATCGCAGATGCCACCGGTGAGGCTTTAAAGCAAGCCGGCGTTAAACGGGTCGGGCTGCTGGGGACCGCATTCACTATGGAGCAAGGCTTTTATAAAGGACGTTTAAGCGAGCGGCACGATCTAGAAGTATTGGTGCCCAAATCAGAAGATCGGGCTTTGATCCACCGAGTGATTTTCCAAGAGCTATGCGTTGGCATTACAACGAATGCCTCAAAAGCTGAATACTTGCGCATTATTCAATCGTTAAAAGAGCAGGGCGCCGAAGCGGTGATACTAGGATGCACTGAAATTGGCATGCTGGTCACCCAGGCTGATACCGATACTCCGTTGTTTGATACCACTGAGATTCATGCGGGCGCAGCGGTTACTTTTGCATTAAAGTAAATAATCCATTAACTATCTGGTTTTCTTTTGCCATATTTGATCCTTAAAAGCGTGCTATGTTTAAGGTCTATTGTTAATAACCATGTTTACAACACATCTGAGGGATTACCAGTGAAAGTATTAGCCTTTGCTGCAACAAACCACAAAGCATCAATCAACAAACAACTAGTGACTCATGCGGCCAACATTGTGGCGCAAAATACGGGTGCTGAAGTTGAAGTGCTGGATCTAAACGATTACGAATTACCGCTCTATAGTATCGAGCGCCAAACGGAAAACGGTATGCATCCGTTGGCTCAACAGTTCTTCGATAAAATTGGTGCAGCGGATGCGGTGCTGATTTCATTTGCCGAGCACAATGGTTCTTATGCCGCAGTGTACAAGAACTTATTTGACTGGGCGTCTCGTATCGATATGAAGGTATACCAAAACAAACCAACCGTTTTATTGTCAACTTCCCCTGGTCCTGGTGGTGCTGGAAACGTGTTGGCGGGGGCAGTGAACTCAGCGGGATTCTTCGCAATGGATTTAAAAGGTAGCTTGTCTGTGCCTTCATTTAACGACAACTTCGATACGGATAAAGGTGTTTTGGTCAACGAAGAGTTGTCTGCAAAACTAAAAGACATACTAGCGACACTAGGTTAATGATTTAGTCGTTGCGAGCTTTACAGTAGCGGTGTTTAGGGTATGAAAAAGCGGCTTTTTAGCCGCTTTTTTTGTATTAACGCCCTCATCTTTATTTGATATTGGTTTTCATTTGATACTTGTTTTTACAAATTTTATATGGATAATGCTGGCTCGAAATTTGAATATAAAATGGACAATTTGATATGGATACTTCAGTTTCTACTGATGAACGCATCAGTTATATTTCATTTACGGCCAGTAAATGGGAATACTTCAAACTCTGGATTGTTAATATGGTTTTAACAGTCTGCACCCTCGGTATTTATAGTGCCTGGGCCAAAGTACGTAATACTCAATATATCTATGGACATACTCAAGTCGAAGGTCATCGTTTGCAATATTTAGCAACTCCCATGCAGTTGCTAAAAGGGCGTTTAATTGCTTTGATCTTCTTTATTGCGTATTCGGTGCTGAGCTCTTTGATTCCAATGTTAGGTTTGCTTTTAGCGCTATTGGTTTGGTTGGCATCACCTTATCTCATGTATCAAGGTCTACGCTTCAATTTGCGCCAAACGGCTTATCGCAACGTTCGTTTTGGTTTTGCGGGTTCAGTTAAAGGCGCTTATGTAAATTTTTTGCTGCTTCCATTATTGTCCATATTGACACTTGGTCTGGCGCTTCCTTGGGTTCTATGCAGAATCAATCGCTATATTTACAATAATTTAAAGTTCGGTGAGCATGCATTTACGGCAAATCTTAGCGGCAAACTTTTTTACAAAGCTGCTTTAATTGCATTTCTGACTTTCTTAATTCCTGTAATTATTCTTTTCGTTGTAGCTTTTCAAATGCTCCAGTCTAGTGGTCCATCCTTTGCGATGATTATGACCAGTTATGTTATGTTTTTTGTAGCTTTCGGTGTTTACAGCGTCATGGTTCGTAACCACATTCTAAATGCGCTTGAAGCACATAACTTGGTTAAGTTTGAATCTAATTTACGTTTAGACAGTTATCTTGGTGTGATGGCCACGAATGCTTTGATCGTTACTTTTACGCTTGGTTTAGGTTTTCCGGTTGCAGAAGTTCGTCACAAAAAAATGCTGGCTGATGCCACTAGGGTGCATTTGTATCCTGAAATTGATAATTTGGTGGCGTCCTCTGGAGAGCTAGACTCTGCCTTAGGAGAGGAGCTTTCTGGCTTCTTCGATAGTGATTTGTCGCTAACCTAGCGGATGATTAAATTATGCAGGTTGCCTCATCGATAAAGGTAAAAGGGCATTTTCAGTACGCAGCATCGTCACAAGTCGATGCTGCTGCGCTGACTTTAGACCTTGAAAGTGATCAGTTGACCGTTTTCCATTACTCCTCAGACGAAGTTCTACATAGCAATCGCTATTCTAACTGTACGATGTCATCACGATTACCCAGTATCCCTATGACATTGTACTTTGATGATGGTGCTAGTTTTATCCCCGATAACCCTGATTACTGCTGGCCTAATAGTCGCAGATCTTCATCGTTTATCTATTGGCTAGAGACAAAGTGGCATTATGGTGCTTTAGCGATAGCTCTGATGGTTGTGTTTTTAATCGGTATGGTCAAAGTGGCGATACCTTTTGCATCCTTGCAAGTTGCAACAGTGATGCCTGATTCTATTTCACAGGAAATGGGGCAACAAAGTCTAGCCATTCTAGATGAACTGTATTTTGAAGAGTCTAGTTTAAGCCCAGACGCTAAGTTTCAGGTTATGGCTAGTTGGAATGAGTTGTTTAAGCAATTTGATTTCCCTAAAGAGAAGTATGAATTGCAGTTTCGCGACTGGAATCTAGGGCCAAATGCGTTCGCTCTGGCGGATGGAACGGTCATTGTCACTGATGGTATTGTTGAGCTGATGCAAGATGATTTGCATTTATTGGATGCAATATTGCTACATGAGATTGGTCATGTTGAACATCGACACAACCTACAGGCTGTGATTCGAACAACGATTACGACTGTACTTTATTCGACTATGTTTGGCGATATAGAGGGGGCAGGTGAAGTCATTTTAGGGGCGGGGGTTGGCGTAGTTGATTTATCATTCTCCCGTGAAATGGAAAGAGAAGCCGATCAATTTGCCTACCAACACTTGCTTGCCATGGGGCGGTCAGCCGACGACTTCGCTAACGCTTTGCGTAAATTGAGCACAGTCTACTCTAGTGTTGATGAAGAGGGTTGGGGATATCTACAGTCCCATCCAGATGTTGAAGAGCGTATAAAGGCAAGACCACAGTAGTGGTCTTGCCTTTAATTTATTACAAGTTTTCTTCGGCAAATTCTGCCAAACGGCTTCGTTCGATGCCATTCACATGCATGATACTGGTGTATTTAAAGGCCTTACAACGTTCTACCAAATAGGTTAAACCTGAGGTAAGTGGGGTGATGTATTTGTTATCAATTTGGGCAAGGTTGCCTAAAACGATGATTTTTGAGTTCGCTCCCACACGAGTGACGATGGATTTCAACTGAAACTGTGTTAGGCCTTGAGCCTCATCAACAATGATTAACGCGTTATTGAATGAACGGCCACGCATAAAGTTTAGGGATTTGAACTGGATGTTGGCTTTTTGTTTGACGTAGTCAATGCTGCTGACGGCATGCTCATCGCTGCCGTGTAGAATCTCAAGGTTATCGTCAAAAGCTGCCAACCAGGGGGCCATTTTCTCTTCCTCGGTTCCGGGCAAGAAACCAATGTCTTCGGCTAAAGGCGGTGTGGAGCGCGCGACGATAATTTTATTAAAGCGTTTTTCTTCCATGGTCACATGAAGACCATAAGCAAGCGCTAACAATGTCTTACCAGAGCCTGCAGGCCCCGTCATAATCATCATATCGCTGTTGTCGTGACGCAGAAGATAGAACGCCATGGCTTGTTCTAGATTGCGAGGGGTGATGCCCCAGAAAGATTGGTGCATTAAGCTTGAGCGATTGATATCGAGTAAGTACACATGGCTGTCATCAATATTCACTACAAAGCCACTGAACTCATCGTTGTCTATTACAAACATATTTAAATAGAGTTCTTCGGGAAGCTCAGATCTGGAAATCTTATGGACCGTATGAACGCCGTGGGTTTCGGTGGAGACATTGGAAATACTATCCCAGAAGCGCCCTTCAATACTAATGTAACCTTTGTTTAGTAGGTCAACGTCGTCTAGCACTTTGTCTTTGCGATAATCTTCTACACGCTCTAAGCCTGAACCTTTGGCTTTGATACGCATGTTGATGTCTTTAGTAACGAGGCAAGCGCTGGCTCTAGGGTTGGTGGCTTGAAGGCTTAATGCAACGTTGATAATACGATTGTCGTTGGCATGATTATGATTGCCATTTAAGAAGGGGACATTGTCCAGTTGCGTGATTTGTTGGTCTGGATAAATAGCCAGAGTGCCATTGCCTTTACTAATTTGTTCGCAGTCTGGTGAATGTATTGGAACGCCATTTTGCAATTCTTTTGGGCTAGCATCCCCGACTATTTTATCAATGATGTTGATGGCTAGGCGTGCTTCTCGGCTAACGTCTTTATCTCTGCGATCCTTTATCTCGTCCAACTCTTCGAGCACTGTCATGGGAATGACGACTTTGTGTTCCGCAAAGGCGTAAATGGCCATTGGGTCATGAAGTAAAACGTTGGTATCTAACACATAGATCTTTTCCATGGTACTTCTCTCCTCTATATAGAGATAAAAATCCATTCACTGTGTACTTATATTCTTATCGGGAAGGGCCTCCGCTTCATTTGAGAGTATTTTGAGTGTATGACAAAAATGCGACAAGCGCTAAGTAGCGCAACAAATTTATACAAAGTGATGGTCAATAAAAAAGCCCCAATCGCAATACCGATTGGGGCTTTTAATGTGCTTATGCGTGAGTAAAAAATTACTCGTCTAGGAAGCTACGTAGATGCTCAGAGCGGCTTGGGTGGCGTAGTTTACGTAGAGCCTTCGCCTCGATCTGACGAATACGCTCACGAGTTACGTCGAACTGCTTACCCACTTCCTCAAGAGTGTGGTCAGTGTTCATATCGATACCGAAGCGCATGCGCAATACTTTTGCTTCACGAGCAGTTAGACCTGCAAGAACCATAGTCGTTGATTCTTTTAGACCTTCGATGGTTGCGGTATCGCTTGGTGATACTGCGCCATCGTCCTCGATGAAATCACCTAGGTGCGAATCTTCATCATCGCCGATTGGTGTTTCCATAGAGATCGGTTCTTTAGCGATCTTCAGTACTTTACGGATCTTGTCTTCTGGCATGTCCATGCGCACAGCCAACTCTTCTGGCGTCGCTTCACGACCCATTTCCTGAAGCATTTGGCGAGAGATACGGTTCAATTTGTTGATCGTTTCAATCATATGCACAGGAATACGAATGGTGCGCGCTTGGTCAGCAATCGAACGCGTGATGGCCTGACGGATCCACCAAGTTGCATAGGTCGAGAACTTGTAACCACGACGGTATTCGAACTTATCTACCGCTTTCATCAGACCGATGTTACCTTCTTGGATCAAGTCCAAGAACTGTAGACCACGGTTGGTGTATTTCTTAGCGATCGAGATAACCAGACGTAAGTTTGCTTCAACCATTTCTTTCTTAGCACGACGAGCACGTGTCTCACCGATAGAAATACGACGGTTGATTTCTTTCAATTCAGCCACTGATAAACCAGTGTCTTTTTCGATGCCGCGTAGTTTACGCTGGCAACGCATAAATTCTGCTTCGTTTTCACGAAGGCCATCCGCGTATGATGCACCTGAATCAATGCACTCTTGAATCCAGTTAGGGTTCGTTTCATTGTTCGGGAAACGCTTCAAGAATTCTGTGCGAGGCATCATTGCTTTGCGAACACAAAGTTGCATGATCAAACGCTCTTGCTCACGCAGTTTGCCCATTCGAGAGCGAATACGATCTATCAAATCATCAAACAGTTTTGGTGCTAGCTTGATCGGCGCGAACATGATGCTTAGTTCTTCTTGCTTAGCCGCCACTTCTGGCGTACCGCGTTCATGCTGCTCAAGCAGAACTAGAAGCTCTTTGTAAACACGACGGATTTCACCGAAGCGTAATGCCGTTTCCTCTGGGTCAGGGCCGCTTTCTGTTTCGCTGTCATCGTCATCGCTGTCATCATCGTCGTCAGAATCATCATCACTGTCTTCTTCGACTTCTTCTTCAACGCTTTCTTCAAGCTCTTCGAAGACAGGTTCTTCACCATCACCATCGATAAAGCCGCTAAAGATATCGCTTAAACGACCTTCTTCTTCCAATGTTCTGTCGTAAGTGTCGAGTAGTAAATCTACCGCACCTGGGAAGTACGACAATGCCGCCATCACTTCACGAGTACCTTCTTCGATACGCTTCGCGATAGCGATCTCTCCGGCACGAGTAAGCAGTTCAACGGTACCCATTTCACGCATGTACATTCGTACAGGGTCGGTGGTGCGGGTCACATCACCTTCTACTGCGGCTAATGCCGCGGCTGCTTCTTCAGCAGCATCATCATCTGTTGAATCACCTTCTTCCATCAGAAGGCTTTCTTTATCAGGCGCGTATTCAGAAACCACGATGCCCATGTCATTAATCATGGCAATGATTTCTTCAACCTGCTCTGGGTCAGAAAGGTCATCAGGTAGGTGGTCATTAACTTCGGCAAAAGTTAAATAACCTTGTTCTTTACCTTTGGCGATCAGCTCTTTAAGACGTGACTGTTGAGTGTCTGGCATTCGACAACCTATCGTTTAGAAATTCGTTTGGGAGATTAGCAAGCCGCGTATTATAACAAAAAACTTGGATTTTATCCAGATATTCTCTCGACAATTGGGCAATAATTAGTCAATCATTTTGATTTCTTTCTGCGCAACTGTTCCATTAAAGCACGGAGTTCTTGCTGTGTTTCAGGATTGTTTATGGCGTCATTACCACGGCTTTTCAACCGTTGGATACTAGAATTTAATCCTAAGGCTTCAGATTGCAGTGTAATCCAGTCCTCAACTTCCTGTTTTGCGTTGGCGATTTTTTGTTTCGTCGTGGCGTCCGGATGATTTAATAGAGCGTAGACAGTATCTAGTAAGGCCTGATTTTTCTCTTGAATAAGGAAGTGGCCAGTATTGTGACTTGGGTGCTTAGAGAAATAACGCCAAACACGACTAAACGCTTGGCGATCCGGTGTTTCACCTGACAACAGTGGGTCTGGAACATCCACTTCTTGAGCAATGGCTGGATGCATCAGTAGACATAAAGTGGCATGAGCAATCCGTCCTAATTTAGGCTGCATAGAGAGTGGGGCAAAGGTCTCTTGGTTTTGCCACTTACCCTTTCCTTTCCATTGGCCTTGTCTCTTCTTGCCCTTAAAGCCTTTGTTGTTAAAGCCTGGCTTTTGGGTCTGCGCTGTTTGAGCAGGCACCATTTGACCGTCATCAGGGTAAGGTTGGTAGCCTGCATCATCGTAGCCGTGCGGTGCGTAGCCATCGTCCATTTGATCATAGCCATAATCATCGTAATGATTGTTGTCAGAGGCTTGCGGCGCGTATTGGCTTGGCTGTGAATGGTCGTATTGTTTTGGTGCTGGGGCCGCTGCAGCTAATGTGTCTGAGCTCAGACCAGACTGCTCTGATAGCTGCTTGATTAATAATGAACGTAAGGTTGCTTCCGCTGGAATGCTTTGAATAAGTGACATTGCATTCTGGGTAAACTGTGCTTCGCCTTCTTCATCGGCCAAAGTCACCAAAGAGCGTGCATGCTCAAACAACACGTGTGCTAGGGAAGAGGAATCTTCTAATAGATTCTGGAAGCCTTCGGCGCCTTCTTTACGAACCAGTGAATCTGGGTCTTCTCCTTCCGGTAAAAATAAGAAGCGTACTTGCTTACCGTTCTGGATAACTGGAAGAGTCGCTTCTAATCCGCGGATGGCGGCCGCGCGTCCGGCTTTGTCCCCATCAAAACAGAGTGTGACTTTATCGACCAGTTTGAACAGTTTTTTGAAGTGTTGGCTGTTTACCGAAGTGCCAAGAGTCGCCACGGCATTGGTGATACCGTACTGTGCCAGTACGATAACATCCATGTAGCCTTCCACAACGATGATATGGTCTAGCGTTGTGGTATTTTGCTTGGCTTCATAAAGACCATAGAGCTCAAGATTTTTATGGAAAACAGGGGTTTCTGGAGAGTTTAAATACTTCGGCTTCTCATCGCCAAAAGCACGCCCACCAAAGGCGATGACGCGACCGCGAGTGTCACGAATCGGGAACATGATGCGATCACGAAAACGATCGTAGTAATGTCCTGCCTGTTCTTTCTTTTCGATCAGCATACCGCCTTGCAGTAGCTGCTCTTGTTGCTCGGCACGTGTGCCCAGCTTTTTCAGTAAATTGTCCCAGCCAGGCGGTGCAAAACCAAGGCCGTAAACTTTGGCGATCTGTCCAGTTAAGCCACGATCATTGGCTAGGTAGTGGCGTGCTTTGTCTTTGTGTGGGCTTTGGGTGAGTTGCTCTTGGAAGTAGGTCGCGCACTCACTTAAACGCTTGAGTAGTTCACTGTTTTGCTCATAACGGTCTGGAACGCCTTGTTCACGTGGTACTTCCATACCCGCGTCTTTGGCCAGGACTTCAATTGCTTCAACGAAATCTAGATGGTCATGTTCCATGACAAAGGAGATGGCATTGCCACCCGCACCACAACCAAAGCAGTAGTAAAACTGCTTATTTGGATTAAGGCTAAAAGAAGGGGATTTTTCGTTATGAAACGGACAAAGAGCGGAGTAGTTTTGGCCGGTCTTTTTTAAGGTGATACGAGACGCAACCACATCAGTGATGTCGGTACGAGCCAATAGCTCATCAATGAATTGATCCGGTATGCGTCCCGCCATGGTCTTGGTATTAACCTAGTAGCGCTTTAACTTGTTTGCTAACAACCGACATGTCACCACGACCTTGTACTTGCGGCTTAACAATGGCCATTACGGCTCCCATTTGCTGCATGCTGGTTGCACCTGTTTCAGCAATGGCTGCTTTGACGATGTCAGTTACTTCTTCCTCGGTAAGTTGTTGCGGTAAGAATTCTGCAATGACGTCCATCTCTTTCTTTTCGATTTCCGCTAGATCTTCACGGCCACCGTCGGTGAACTGTTGGAAAGAGTCTTTACGCTGTCTAACCATCTTATCCAGAATTGCCAATACGCGATCATCTTCCACTTCGATACGTTCATCAACTTCTACGCGTTTGATTTCAGCTTGGATAGAACGAATGATGGTAACGCGCTCTTTTTCTTTGGCACGCATAGATGTTTTAAGAGTATCGGAGATCAATTTTTTCAATTCTGACATGGTTGTCTTCCTCAGGAATGGGCAATCGTGTTATTGAAACAAAAAAAATCGGCTAGTTATAGAACTAGCCGATTTCTTATCGTAAAGCTTTTCAACTCTACTGCAATCGGTATTGCTTAAAATTAAGCAATGAGCAATTGCTTAGTACAGGCGTTGGAATTTCTTCTGTTCGCGAGATACTTTCTTAGCGTGACGCTTAACAGCTGCAGCTGCTGCGCGCTTACGTAGAGTCGTTGGTTTTTCATAGCACTCACGGCGACGAACTTCAGCTAGGATACCTGCTTTTTCGCAAGAACGCTTGAAGCGACGTAGTGCAATGTCAAATGGTTCGTTATCTTTAACTTTAACTGCTGGCATATCTATTTACCTATAAAAAATTTAGTCGTTTGTATACACAAAACGGCGCGAATCATACCGATTTTTCAACATAAAATAAAATGGTACGAGCCGTAATGTGCGGCTTTCACAGTGTGTGTACCCAAATGTTGTACAAAAATTCTCTTTGGGTGCCCCTAAACTTAGTGATCCCTAGCTCTGATTATAGAGTCTTAATAGGGAGAGGGACGGGAAAAAATCACCTGCCTTTTAATTAAACGATCAAATCGGGCGGCATTGTACAGTAATTGCCCTGCCATTGTCTAATGCTTTCCTTACTTGCTTTGTTATCTACAGCAATACTCTCTACGTTGTCTACGCAGTTTGAGGTACAATGATTGCATTAGCGAACAGCGTAGGAATACCATGAAAGTTTTAGGCTTAGAGACGTCTTGTGACGAGACCGGTATCGCCATTTACGATACTGATAAAGGTCTTCTGACCCATAAGATCTACACTCAAATTGCACAGCATGCGGAGTACGGCGGTGTTGTGCCGGAATTAGCATCACGTGATCACGTGCGCAAAACCTTACCTTTAATCGACGAAGTGTTGGCGGATGCTAACCTGAAAAAGTCGGATCTGGATGCAGTGGCTTACACCTCAGGCCCAGGCCTGGTTGGAGCATTGATGGCGGGGGCGACTATCGGACGCTCTATGGCATATTCCTTAGGCATTCCTGCTTTAGGTGTGCACCATATGGAAGGCCACTTGCTGGCGCCGATGCTGGAAGAAAAGCAGCCTAAAATGCCGTTTATTGCATTGTTGGTATCAGGTGGCCATACACAATTAGTGCGTGTTGATTCGATCGGGCAATACAAGCTCTTAGGTCAGTCTCTAGACGATGCAGCTGGTGAAGCATTCGATAAAGCCGCGAAGATGATTGGTTTGCCCTATCCTGGCGGCCCTTACATTGCGAAGTTGGCTCAGACTGGTAATCCGGATGCGGGGATTAAGTTTCCGCGCCCGATGACAGACCGTCCAGGTTTGGATTTTAGTTTTAGTGGCTTGAAAACAGCGTTTCTAACGGCTGTGCACGATGCGTTGGATCGTGATGGTTTCAATGATCAATTCCAAGCGGACATCGCTTTGGCATTTGAACAAGCCATTGTTGATACCTTAGTGATTAAGTGTCGTCGAGCACTTGAACAAGAAGGTCTGACGCAACTTATTATTGCTGGTGGTGTAAGCGCGAATAAGCGATTGCAAAGTCAGTTGGAAACTCAGTTGGCGAAAATTAACTCAAGTGTTTTTTATGCCCGTCCTGAGTTTTGTACCGATAACGGTGCCATGATTGCTTATGCCGGCGCTCAGCGATTGTTGGCCGGTCAGCATTCGCCTTTAAATCTGTCGATCCGTGCCCGTTGGCCGTTGTCAGATTTACCTGATATCAATGAGGAAGTGTAAGCATGCAAGATATCGTGTTTATTGAAGGTCTGCACACCAAAGCGGTCATCGGTGTGTACGAATGGGAAAAGGTGATCTGGCAAGATTTGGTATTTGACGTGGAGATAGAGCACGACAATCGTGTGCCCGCCGCCAATGACGATATTAACAAGACATTGGATTATGAAGCGATTTCAAATGCCATCACTGGCTTTTGTAAAGAGCACCAATTTGAGTTGATTGAAACGTTAGCTGAACGCTTGTGTGCGGTCCTGATTGATCGCTTTGGTCTTACCTCAATCACTATGACATTGCGCAAACCTGGCGCAGTGCCAGCTGCTCGCGCCGTTGGTGTAAAGATTCGCCGTAGCGCCTAGCTAGACTTTTAACAGGAGCGGATTGTTAAGCTTTGCAATGGCTTCAATCCGTGCTTGTTTTAATGCTTGCCCCAATTCTGCCCCAGAAAATCCCTGCTTCATTAAAGTTTGTGCATTAACTTTCGCGATGCTGGCGCGAAGAGCTAGCCAATGTTTTGCTTCCGTTTCGGTCAAATGGGCCAAAATGCTGATGAGCTTTTCAAATGGCTGTGGCTTCTTGATCGCTGCAACACTGCTTAACCAAGCTTCCCAAGTCACGCTATCCAATGGCAATGTATTGGTTTCAATAAACAATCGGCTTTGTTCGCTGAACCAGCTGAATTGGTTAGGTGCTCGTAAATAGGCGTTAAGCTCGGTCAGCGCCGCGACAGGTGTCTCAGCGGTGATTAAGCTCCAGCGAGCATGCTTGTCCCATTGTTTTGCAAGTTGCTTTGTATGGTATGCCAGTTTAGGGAAGAGGTGCTCAAGTGCACCGACTTCTTGCAAAACGTCAAAATATACTTGGGCATGGTCGCTTTGCAGGGCATTTTCGGTTTCACGCCAAACACGCTCAGGTGTCAAACTGTTGAGCTCACCTGATTCTGCGATGGCTGCCATCAGAGCTTTTGTTTCTGGCGCAATGTGAAAGCCAAAACTCGCGAAGCGTGCCATAAATCGTGCCACGCGCAGTACTCGAAGCGGGTCTTCAATGAAAGCATCCGATACATGACGTAGCACCCGTTTTTCAAGATCTTGTTGGCCATGAAAAGGATCAATTAAGACACCATCATCTGTTTTGGCAATGGCGTTGATGGTTAGATCCCGGCGCTCGAGGTCTTCTTCTAGGCGAATATCAGGGGCAAAGTCGCACACAAAACCTGTGTAGCCAATACCTTGCTTACGCTCTTTGCGGGCCAGAGCGTATTCTTCTTTGGTTTTAGGGTGAAGAAAGACTGGAAACTGCTTACCAACTTGTTGGAAGCCTTGCTGCAACATATGGTCTGGGGTGGCGCCTGTCACAACCCAGTCTTTGTCTTTCACTGGTAAGCCAAGTAACTCGTCTCGAACTGCGCCACCAACGAGGTAGACCGTTGCTTTTGGCAGCATTAACCTTGCTCGCACTGCTCAGGGAACATGGCGCTCCATTGGCTAAAGCCGCCATTTAATGAATAAACTTCTTCGAAGCCTTGGCTGGCTAAGAATTCCGCTGCGCCTTTGCTGCTGTTGCCGTGGTAGCAGCAGACAATCACAGCTTGGCTTTTATTGCTTTCTTCAATAAACGCTTGAACGTTATCGTTGTTCAGGTTGATAGCAGTGTTCATATGGCTGGTTTGAAAACTCACCGCATCGCGGATGTCGACGACGATGGCATTGTTTTCTAGTAGGGGAAGGGCATCATTGATATCGATACAAGAATAGGTGCTCATGGTTCTCTCAATTAATGTTACAAGGAGTGCTGAAACGCTGGTTATCATCCAGTCGTAAAGCTGTCAGGGCTCCACCCCAAACGCAACCAGTGTCCAATGCATGGACATTAGGCGTTTGAGTTATGCCTTCTAATGCTGCCCAGTGACCGAATACGACACGTGTGTCTTTTGGTAGTCGGTTAGGGAAGGTGAACCAGGGCTGGTACCCTTGACGGGCGCTCTCCGGCCCTTCTTTGGATTTTAGATCTAGCTTGCTGTCAGCACGACAAAAACGCATACGGGTCAGGTAGTTGGTAATGGCTCTTAAGCGATCCATACCGTTAAGTGACTCTGACCATGTATCCGGTTTATTACCATACATGACCTGAAGAAATTCCTCCAGTTGCTCTGAACGCAACACGGTTTCAACCTCGCGGCTGTAGCGAAGAACGTCTTCTATATCCCAACATGGCGGAACCCCAGCATGGGTCATCAGCACATTAAAATCAGGATCATAGTGAGCCAGGGGCTGCTGCCTTAGCCACGTCATCAGTTCGTCACGGTCGCTGGCTTGCAGGATGTTCATTAAGGTATCACCACGCTTTAACGTAGCAAAACCGTGGGCAACGGCTAACAAATGTAGATCGTGATTACCCAGCACAACTTTGCTTTTCTCCCCTAGAGAGCTTACAAAGCGCAACGTTTGTAGACACTCTTTGCCGCGGTTTATTAAGTCGCCTGCAAACCAAAGAGTATCGTTCTGATCGTCATACTGGATTTGTTCAAGGAGCTTCAGGAGGGGAGTAAAACAACCCTGCAAGTCTCCGATGACGTAAGTTGCCATATTTCGCCTTAGTGAACTTTATTGGGTACCGCTAACGTGAACGGTGGGATCGGTGCATCAAATTCGCTACCGTCCTCACTTTGAAAACGGTAGCTACCATGCATTACGCCTACTACCGTATCAATAACTGTGCCACTTGTGTAATCGTAGGATTCGCCAGGCGCTAACAGAGGGTATTCACCGATGACGCCGGCACCTTTGACCTCTTGAACCTTCTCATCACCATTGGTGATAATCCAATGGCGTGATAAAAGTTTAGCGCTCTCAGTACCACAGTTGGTCATGGTAATGTGGTAGGCAAATACATAGCGGTCATCTTCAGGCACGGATTGCTCTGATAAGTATTCCGTACGGACTGTGACGATAATGTCTTGCTCAGGCAGCATGATTAGCCTCTTTTGCTCACAAGGTTGGCAATACGGACGAAGTCGTCTACATCCAAACGTTCTGGGCGTAAGCTTGGATCGATGTCTAAGGCTGCAAACTCCTCGTCGTTGAGGACCCCTTTGTAGTTGTTGCGAAGCGTTTTACGGCGCTGCTGGAAACCAATTCGTACCATGTCTTCAAGCATTTTTAGGTCTTGAGCGACACAAGGTAGCGTTTTATGAGGCACCATACGAACGATTGCCGAATCTACTTTTGGTGGCGGGTCAAAAGACTCAGGTCCCACAATAAACAGAGACTCTACGCGACAATAGTACTGCGCCATCACACTTAAACGACCGTACAGGTTGTCACCTGGGCGTGCCGCAAGGCGGTCGACCACTTCTTTTTGTAACATAAAATGCATGTCATCGATTTGCTCAGCAAAACTGAGCAAATGGAAGATCAGCGGTGTTGAAATGTTGTACGGTAGGTTACCCACCACGCGAATGTTGCCGTCCTGTGCCAGACTGGAAAAGTCGAATTTCATGGCATCGGCTTCATGGACGTTTAAGTCTGGGTAACGGAATAAATTGACACGCAAAATAGGAATCAAATCGCGGTCTAGTTCCACCACATCCATGCGTTTCGTAGCACTGATGATACCTTCCGTCAGTGCACCTTTACCTGGGCCGATTTCAACAACGCGCTGGCCCTCTTTGGGTGCAATACAAGCGACGATACGGCGGATAATGCCGACATCATGAAGGAAGTTTTGGCCAAAGCGCTTACGGGCTTTATGGGGATGTGATTTACTCATTTAATGTCTTTTTTGGGCGTTAGTTGCCATGGTAATGGCGTTTTCAATGGCAACCTTCAAGCTGCCATCACTTGCTTGTCCGGTTCCCGCAAGATCGAGAGCCGTTCCGTGATCAACGGAAGTTCGGATAATCGGTAGGCCAAGGGTGATGTTCACCGCATTGCCAAATCCTGAGTACTTTAACACAGGTAAGCCTTGATCGTGATACATGGCAAGAACACAGTCTGCTTGTTCAAGGTACTTGTTCTGGAACAAGGTGTCAGCAGGGAGTGGACCGATCAAGCTAATTCCCTCTTCGCGTAGCTCGTTGAGCGTTGGGGTGATGATCTCTATTTCTTCACGGCCAAGGTGGCCGTCTTCGCCAGCATGAGGGTTTAAACCACATACCAAGATACGTGGTTGGTCACAGCCGAAACGTGTTTTTAAATCCTGATGCAAAGCACGTGTAACGGTTCTAATGGTATCAGGTGTGATGGCTGCTGGAATGTCTTTTAGGGGAAGGTGAGTCGTCACCAATGCAACACGCATGGCTTGACTGGCAAGCATCATCACGACTTTCGGGCTGTCACAAAGGTCTTGGAAAAACTCGGTGTGTCCCGAAAAGTGTACCCCTGTTTCGCACAACACACCTTTGTGTACAGGTGGTGTTACCACTGCATCAAAGTCGCCATCTAGGCAACCTTGACCAGTGATTCGTAATGTCTCTAGTACATAAGGAGCGTTTGCTACATCGAGCTTGCCGCATTCCACGTTTGAGCCCAGCAAGGTTGGCAGAATTTGCACTTGCCCAGCTTGATGATCACTGATCTGAGTGAGATCGTTGCAAACTTTGATCTCCAACTCTAAACCAAGCTGTTGTGCTCGTTGCCGAAAGAGCTCTGGATCTCCGACGACGACCAATTGCGCAGCAAAGTTGTCTTGCAACGCGCTCAGAATAATATCTGGGCCAATACCAGCTGGTTCGCCAGATGTGATGGCAATGCGAGGGCTCACGTAATACTCCTAAATTTAGTCGTCTTTACGGTCGATGAAGGCATCGGCACGTAGTTCAGACAACCATGTGTTCAAGGCGAAATCTTGTTTTTGTGCCATGATGGAGCGTTCAGCATTACGACGTTTTACTTTATCACTGATGTCGTTTTGACGACGGCCATCCACTTCTAGAATATGCCAGCCGAACTGAGAGCGGAAAGGTGCGCTAATATCGCCAACTTCCGTTTTATTCATCATGTCCTCAAACTCAGGCACCATGGTTCCTGGTGTTACCCAACCTAGGTCACCACCTTGCAAAGTAGAGCCTTGGTCTTCGCTGTATTGTTTTGCAATGTCAGCAAAGTCAGCACCTTGCTCAAGGCGTTGATAAAGCTGCTCAGCTAAAGCTCGAGTTTGCTCATCATCGCGGATTTCATTTGGACGCAGTAGCAAATGGCTAACCTTGGTTTCTTGCTGGTATGCCACGTCTTGCGAGCGCTTATCAACTACCCAAAGTAGGTGGAAGCCAGCATTACTTTGTAGCGGTCCTACTAGGCTTCCCTGTGTTTGTTTATTGATCGCTTGGGTGAATAGGCGCGGTAACTCATTTGCTTTGCGCCATCCTAAGTCACCACCTTGAATCGCAAACTGGCCTTCTGACTGAGCAATCGCTTGATCAATAAAGTCTTTTTCCGTGTCGATTCTGCTGGCAATATCTTCGATCTTAGCACGAGCTTGTGCGACATCGCTGGCTCTAATTACAATGTGGCGCAAGCGGAATTCTGCTTGGTTTTGACCGCTACTTTGTTGGTTCTGTAGGAAGTCATCGATTTCTTGCTCAGTGACGGTAATACGCGACTGTGCAACCTGCTGACGAGCTTTGCTGATAAGCAGCTCATTCTCAATTTGTTGACGGTAACGACCATAGTCAACGCCTTGATTTGCCAGAATATTTCGTAATCCAGCTAGATCAGTGTTGAAATTGCCGGCAACCGTCAAGATGGCTTTATCCACTTCTTGGTTGCTAGCACGAATGCCTTGTTTGCGAGCATAGTTTACTTGTAATGCTTCTTCGATTAGTTGGTTTACTATCTGGCGATGAATGCTGTCAGTAAGTACGCCACCGGGTACGCGGTCTTTTACTACTTGGAAGCGGGCAGTGACATCACTGTCGAGAATAGGGCGTGAATCAACGACTGCCGCTAGACCGTCAATTTTTACAGGCTCTGCCGAAACGGGCGCTACAGACCATACTGCAGACGTCACTAACAGTGAGCAAATAAGCTTTTTATACATCATTAATATCCGACCTTGCCTTGGTTCCAATAGTCATCAGCAATGGTAGTTAGATCAGAATTCGTCTGATCTACGCCGCTGAGACTGCGTAAAATAAATTGTATGAATACTCCTTCGTCAAAAATACCATCATCATCGCGCCAGCGTTGATAACTGAAGGAGGTTTTTATACAGCAGTTTTCATAGCCAAACCCTTCCACTTGAGCGGTGTGTTCGCGCTCAACCCAGTCGTAGGATTGTTGATGAAAGAAATGCCAATTGTCGTTAATCGGGATAATGGCACCGAAACCAGACTGCTTGGTCATGTCGGTCTCATCTTCATCATATAGATATGAAAAACTAAGATTGAAAACAATGCCACTATCTGGTCGATATTTCAGTGCGGTTTGCGCAAGATCTACACGATTGTCATCAAAATCATAGTTTAAGTGGTTGGCAAGCGTAAAACGGTCACCATTGTAAGTGGCACTAGAAAGTACGGCGCTGTGACTGCTGTCATCCACAACTGAGCCAGTATCACCCTCTAGGCCAACTTTACGATCAGCCAAGTAGAACACCTGGCCACCTTGTAGAGTCCAGCGATTAACATTGTTGCTATCGTAGAAGCGGCTCTCAAGACCGAGTGCAACTTGCTCGGTATCACCGATGCGGTCGTTACCACTGAAGCGACGATGAGAAAAAGCTTGCGCATAGGTCATGTCCATTTCATTCGCGTCGAAGTCAGGGATGTCAGACTGATCTTGATAAGGCGCATTAAGGTATTGCACCCTTGGCTCCAATGTTTGGCGCCACTGATTTTCCAACGAACGATCAAATACCACACTGGTATCTAGGTAATAGGTTAGATGATTTACTTCGGCATCACTGTCTTGACGACTATCGTAGTCGTGCAGTGAATAGTTGCGGTATTGATGCAGCATACCTGCAGTGATGTCACCCCAAGCGTTACCGAATTGCACGTTAAAGTCTTGGTTCAGGGCCAAACGCTGTCCATCTTCACCGGTTTCATCTGGCTCGTAGAAGTCAGTAAATTCTACATCAGGTTGATAGCTATAACGTGTATCAGCATAACGATAAGAAGCACTGACCCGAGGCATCCACTCTAAAGGCTGATTTTCGGTTAGGTCAGGAGTCTGATAGCGCTTTACTTGAACATTCGAACTAAAATTACCTAGGTCATAACGAGCAAATGCTGTTCGAACGTAGTTATCTTTTTCTTGAATTGAGGTGTTATTTACCTCTGGCTCACGGTTTTCCGTAGGGTTACCCTCAAGATTTACACCAACGTTTAGATTTTTTGTCAGCTGCTGGTTGCTTCGTAATGCCCGTAAGGTGCCCTCGTCACCATTTTCATCATAGAATGTCGATTGTTCGAAGACAGTCGTGCCGTATTGGCTTAGGTGTCGGATTTCGATATCAAGGCCTTGGCCATACTGGTCTTTATCGGCATCATCCGATCCTGCGACAGGGATGACCAGATTTGGGGTCACGGTAGCATCGTAATCAGGGGCTAGGTTCAGATAGTAAGGTGCTGAGAGGGTTATGCTTTTACCGCTAAAGCCAAAACTTGGGAATAAGAAACCAGATTGACGACGCTCATCTAGGGGGAAGCGCAACCACGGGAAATAGAATACCGGAATATCATGAACACGAATCTGCACGTGCTTTGCTGTGCCAAAGCCGCTGTCAGGGTTCAGTTCAATGCTGGAGCCGTAAAGTGTCCAGCTGTCTTGCCCTGGTTCACAGGTTGTGTAAAAGCCTTCTTTAATAAAAATAAGACCGTCTTTTGAACGAGCGATTTCACTGGCTTCACCGCGAATACGGCTGTCGTGAGCAAGGAACTTGGCATTTTCAAACTGAGCACTTTGATTGCCTTCGGCGGTACTTATATAGGCGCTGTCGCTGCGAATCAGCTGACCGCTGGCCCGAAGCGAGACTTCCCCTGCTGCTTGGTAATATTCATTCTGCATACCTTCAATTAGATCTGCATTCAGTTCCGATAGGGGTTGTCGAAGGGTGGCTGCCCCTTCCATATACAAAGTGCCTTGTTCATCGCGATAAATCATGTCTGCTAGCAAATGGGTGTTTTTATCATCCATTGCTTGCCAGCCGTCAATGTAAGCACCACGACAATATTGACTTAACGTCGCTTGCTGAGAAGGGCTAAGCGATTCTTTTGGTACCCAGTCCCATTCATTTGCCTCAGCCATAGGCAAGATGAAAAGACTTTGAAATAATAGCGCGTAAGAGCGTAAATGCTTTGGCATGCGGAGTATACTAAATCTCTATTACGTGCTAGCGCGAACATAGGCGCGGCACATGTCGGTCCATATTGGCGACAAATAATAATCTATGCGGCCCCTAAGGGGCTACCGATTCTGGAGAAATATCTTTATGTGGAAATGGGTTGGGGCGATCGTTGGTTTGTTGTTCGCGGGCTTTTTTGGATTAGTCGGCGGTTTTTTTGTAGGTATGCTGATCGATCGAGCCAAAGGAAACCAAATGGGTGGGCGCAGAACCGGAGCGTCTTTATTCGAGCAACAGCAAGTATTTTTCCAAACACTGTTCCAACTTATGGGACGTTTGGCAAAGTCTGACGGGCAAGTTTCTAAAGAAGAGATTGAGCTAGCTAAAGCTGTGATGCAGCGTCTACGCCTATCACCCGATGCGCAGCGTCAAGCTCAAGAACTGTTTAACCAAGGTAAAGCGCCAGACTTTAATGTTGACGCTGCGTTACAACGTTTTAATCGAGTAGTGGGCGCTGGCATGTTGCGTCGTTCATTACTTGAAGTATTGCTGTTGTCGGCCTATGCAGATGGCTATTTATCGCTTGAAGAGAAGTCTTTGCTGGGACAGATTTGTGCTCAACTAGGCATGTCCGAGGCAGAGTACAACAGTATTCATGAGCAGATTAAGCGTCAGGCGCATTTCCATCAAGGTTATCAGCAACAAGCATCTGGACAATCTTCTCCCGATCTTTTGAAGGCGGCTTATGAAGTCCTTGAAGTCAATGAGAGTATGAGCGATGCGGAAATTAAGAAAGCGTACCGTCGCCTGATGAGCCAGAACCATCCTGATAAACTGAGCTCGCAAGGTCTACCAGAAGAAATGATTGAACTTGCAAAAGAGCGTACGCAAGAAATTCAGTCCGCTTATGAAATGATTAAGAAATCACGTAAGTAAGATGTTCTGCCTAAGTCTGCATGGGTAAAAGCAAAATGGGGAGCCAATCGGCTCCCCATTTTTTTAGTCCAAAGGACTTTCATAGAAAAGAGATTTTTCGAATTCGGGTAGGGTTTTGCGCTGATTGGACTGGAGGGTGTTTTGCTTTAAAAAGCCCCACACCCGTTGTGTCAGACGCTTGTTACCTGTGGGATCAAAGCGCGCATCGGGCAGCGCATCAATTTGTATATAAGGGGCTCTTTGATTGCCGCGCTTATTAGCTGCTGCCTGTCGTTGTCGTGCAAAACGTGCATCGACATTGGTTCGATCAAAATAATAGTCCAGCGTAGGAAGCCTTAAGCGTTCAATGTTTTGGGCCAACTGGAAATCGCTGAGGGCTGTGGTGCTTCTAGGTTCAATTAAAACAAGTGCCTGATTCGTGGTGCCTCGCTCGGCAGTATAGCGCAGCGCATAGGCAGCACCACTGCGATAGCCTAGATAAGCCACTTGGTTATAGCCCTTTTCTTGGGTTAATGCGATGGCGGCATCGATGCGTGCGAACACTTGCGCTTCATTCGGTAGTTCAGCTGATGTCGATACGCCTGCATTGGCACTGTTCTCATCAGAGTCATTGGGCTCATTATTTGTCGTTTGAGCAACTTGTACGGGAGTAGCTCGGCCACCCATATCCGGTATTTCAATGGCTAACGTGCACCAACTGTGTCGTGGTAATGTTTCGCGAAGGGGGGACACCACTTGTGGCCAATCAGGGTGGCCATGATCCCCGTGTAATAGTATTAAGCAACCTTGGGGATCTCCCGTTTCCGCTTCGCGAAATAAACCAAGGAAAGACTCACCATCCGCTTCTAAGGTTTCTATCTCATGGGCATGGTTAGTAATTAGACGCTCAATCAAACCAGCAATTCTCGTTTGCTGGGGGGTTGGTATTACCCGTGGTACATCGCTTTGCGTGACGGCGGGAGCGGTGTTACTGGTTTCGTCTTCACCTTCAGCCCAAACGTTCTGCAACGTCAGTATGAGCAAACAAGTGGTTAGCGTTATTTTCTTCATTGAATCCAATACTTATGCAATGGGCCTTGTTAGAATATTGCGCAAACAACATTCTGTCACTGCCGGAGACAAATATGAAAGACTTTCTTATTGCACCGTCTATTTTAGCGGCTGATTTTGCGCGCTTAGGAGAAGAAGTAGACAACGTACTGGAAGCCGGAGCGGACATCGTTCACTTTGATGTTATGGACAACCATTATGTTCCAAACCTAACCATTGGGCCGATGGTGTGTCAGGCGCTGCGTAAACATGGTGTGACAGCGGACATTGATGTTCATTTAATGGTGAAACCCGTTGATCGTTTGATTGGTGACTTCATTGAAGCGGGCGCCAGCTACATTACTTTCCATCCTCAAGGTAGCGAACACATAGACCGCTCATTACAAATGATCCGTGATGGTGGCTGTAAATCTGGCCTTGTGTTTAACCCAGCGACACCTCTAGATGACCTGAAATATGTCATGGATAAGGTCGATATGATTCTACTGATGTCTGTGAACCCTGGTTTCGGTGGCCAGAAATTTATTCCAGGTACGCTTGATAAACTTCGCGAAGCGCGTCGCCTGATCGATGAAAGCGGTTACGATATTCGTCTGGAAGTCGATGGCGGTGTGAGCGAGAAAAATATTGCCGAGTGTGCAGCAGCCGGTGCCGATACTTTCGTTGCAGGGTCTGCGATTTTCGGTAAACCAGACTACAAAGCTGTGATCGATCAGATGCGTGCTGAGCTCGCCGGTGTAAAGCAATGAAAACGCCGAAACACTTAAAACGCTTATTCGAAGATTGGCCTGAGTTAGTCTGCTTTGACCTGGATGGCACGTTAGTGGATAGCGTGCCTGATATCGCAGCAGCGATGGATAAAAGCCTAGTTGCTATGGGCGCTTCTCCAGCAGGTGAAGAGCGTGTTCGAGGCTGGGTAGGTTATGGCTCTGCCAAGCTTGTGCAACAAGCAATGGAGTGGGCTAACCTGCCAGCAGAGCGTATTGAAGAAGGCTATAAGTTGTTTTTAAAAGAGTACTTTGACAACTTAGCTGGTAGCTCAACGCTGTATGCCAATGTGGAATCTATCCTCAAAGCGTTTAAATATCAGAAAGTCCCCGTCGCCTTGATTACGAATAAGCCGAGCTTGTTTATCAAGCCGTTGTTGGATCATTTTGGTATTTCGACTTACTTTAGCTGGATGTTAGGCGGTGATTCATTGGCAGAGAAAAAACCGTCGCCATTGCCGTTATTGCATTGTATGGAAGACATCGAAGCGGCTCCTGAGAAGTGCTTGATGGTAGGGGATTCACTGGCGGACTACCGTGCGGCGAAAGCAGCGGGTTTCAAATGCGCCTTAGTCACTTACGGTTACAACCACGGTGTCGACCTCAAAGAACTAGAAGCCGATGTGCTGATCGACGATCTTGCTGAATTGCTAATGTGATCTAGCGCTAGCTTTGTTTGATAATTTTAATAAATGGGTAGGTAATTGTCGTAATAGGCATGACCTACCCATTTTTTTTGGCTAGAATCCAGACCGCTTACACTTTGAACGATGATGTAATTGATGTTGCAAATATTCCTAATCCGAACGAACGAGCTGGCACGCATAGGCCTTTTGGCCATGTTATTGCTAACGTTTGGCCCTTTGGTAGGACAGATTAGCGCTGCATCCCATCAAGCAGCCATGGCTGATTGGATCTGTGGTGATGACATTGCCATGGACAATATGTCTCACGGACAGCATGGCGCCGACCATGAACATGCTTGGTATGAGCAGTGTGAATACTGTTCACTCGTTCAGCACTTTCCTTTCTTAAGTGTTTACACACCTGAATTCACCGCCGCCAATGGCCTCGTGGAGTTAGGTCCCGTTATACCGATATGCAGCGCCTTTCGTAATAAGGCTTTGTTTGCTCATGCCCCCAACCGCGCCCCGCCAGTTCTGATCAGTTAACGTTTTTTGGATTTTTATTAACTGATTTAGAGATGTCATCATGACCCAATTTTTTGATGCTGGACAATTACGTCCAGAGAATACTGCTCGCCCTCAATTTATATCTCGTCGTCCAGTGTGGGCGATAGCGCCTCTGACCATAGCTGTGATCTTTGCGAATCAGGCCATGGCTCAGGAAGAGGCTTTATCGAATGCGATAGTTGTCAGCGCTCCAGAAATCGAAGCGCCAGTGGTCACTCGTGTAAATTTAGATGAAACTCCTGTGCTGCAATCGGCCACCGATGGTGCGACGGTGTTGGCACAAATTCCGGGCTTTTCTGCAATTGGCAATGGTGGTACCAATGGCGATCCTATCTTTCGTGGAATGTTTGGCTCTCGTTTGGCAATTTTGACCAGTGGCGCGCAGATGGCGGGCGCTTGTCCTAACCGCATGGACAACCCGAGTGCTTACATTAACCCATATTCTTACGATGAAGTGGAAATCGTCAAAGGCCCACAAACGGTTCTATGGGGGCCAGGCGCGTCTGCGGCAACAGTGCGTTTTGAGCGAGCTAGGGAGGACTTCTCTGAAAAGAATTATCGATTGGATGCCAGTGCTTTGGTTGGTTTCAGTGGACGTTTTGATCGTTACCTTGAAGGCGCCGTGGGCAATGAAAAGGGTTATCTGCGCTTAGAGGCAAATTCATCGCAAGCGGATGATTACGAAGATGGTAACGGTGATGTGGTGCCTTCTGAGTGGGATAAGTGGAACACCAGTGCGGTGGTTGGCTGGACGCCAGATAAAGACACGCTTTTGGAATTGGAAGTTGCTCGTGGAGATGGTGAATCGAAATACGCGGGGCGTTCTATGGATGGCACTAAGTTCCTACGTGAAACCGCAGCATTGCGTTTCGAAAAACAAAATCTCGGCGAATACTGGCGCAAGCTGGAAGCACAATTTAACTACGGCTACGCCGACCATGTAATGGATAACTTTACCCTACGTGAACCTCCAATGATGCCTATGGCAATGGAATTAGACCGTCGTACTCGCAGTGGTCGGGTAGCCTCTACTTGGGACTGGAGCGACTACTCAATAATCCTTGGGGTGAATGCTAAAGAAGAAGAGCATCGTCGTGGCTTAAATACGACGAACGTGATGACGGACTATAGCAGTGAACAAGCGGGAGTGTTCTCTGAACTGACTTGGTTTATGAATAATACCCAGCAAGTGGTTTCAGGCCTGCGTTTTGATCGTGTCAGTGCCACCGATGAATTGACGTCTACGGCGACGGCAGGGCAAGAGCGTTCTGATAATCTGGTGAGTGGTTTTGTTCGATTGGAAAGCGACCTGAGTAACATGCCTGCGACCACCTATATTGGCTTAGGGTATGTTGAACGTTTTCCTGATTACTGGGAAATCAAACCAGGTAATGCAAGTTTATCGGGGGATGTGAATGCCTTTGCTGGAGTACAACCTGAGAAAACGACGCAGATTGATCTAGGAATTAATTACCAAGTAGATGATCTAAGCTGGTGGCTGTCAGGCTATGCTGGGATGGTCAACGATTACATCTTGTTTGATTACTCAAATGATACACAAGTGGGCAATGTCGATGCACTTATTGCAGGGGCGGAAGCAGGGGCTCGTTATCAATTATCCGACAATTGGAGCACAAATGGCTCGATCGCTTATGCGTGGGGTGAAAACCGTGATTCCAATACAGCGTTGCCACAAATTGCACCTTTGGAAGCGAAGCTGGGGTTAACTTATGAACAACAGGCTTGGACGCTGAACTCAGTGCTGCGTATGGTTGCGAAGCAAGACCGTGTGGCGCTTGATCAGGGTAACGTTGTAGGGTATGACTTCGCGGAGTCGTCAAGCTTTGCCACCTTTGATATCAATGGTGAATACCGTTTGAGTCCGGTGGTGACATTGCGTGCAGGGATCGACAATTTATTTGATCGTACCTATAGCGAACACTTGAATAAAGCGGGTAGCTCAGTGTTTGGTTACGCTGCTGATACCGCGTTTAATGAGCCTGGACGCACTGTGTGGTTGGGAGTAAACGCTAGCTTTTAATGTCGTTGTTAGACTGATTTTCTCATAAAAAAGCCCACCGGGGGCGGTGGGCAAGAGTCGCTAACCAGCAGAGAGTGACGGTTAACTAGCGTGCGACGGAGCATCTCGGTCAGAGATCAGGTTACTTCATGTAATCATGAAGGTTATCAGGGGTAACCAGTTCAAAAGGAATCCAAATATTTCGTTCTACTGATTGGCCTTTTGCCATTTGATAGGCGGATAGGACAGCAACTTCTCCTTGCTTCGTTGCATTTTGGAAAACGGTGATATCAAGTTCGCCGTTTTTCATAGCAATAAGTCCATCTGATGTCGCATCGATACCGGCAATGACGACGCTATTCATATCACGGCCACTTGCTTCAATCGCCTGAATTGCACCGATAGCCATTTCATCATTGTTGGCAATAACGGCATCGTATTCCATACCTGATGTGATCCAGTTGGTCATCAAATCGTAAGCCTGAGTGCGTGACCAGTTTGCAACTTGTTTGTCGATGATTTTAATGCCTTCGCATTCAGGTCTTTTAATCACATCCTCAATGTCTTTGGTTCGAGTATGTGCAGCATGATTCTCTAATGGCCCCATCAAAACCAACGCGTTACCTTTCCCGTTCAGTAACTTACAGACCTGTTCAGTTTCTAATGTGCCAGAGTCAAGCTCATTGGAGCCAACGAAAGAAGTTTGCTGTGGCAGCATATTGATGTCGATTGGTGGGTGGTTAACGTAGACAAGAGGGATACCTGCTTCGTCTGCCATTTGGGTCATAGCAACGGTCGTGTCACCGTCTACAGCGTTAACAACAATTCCATCAACACCACTTGCAATAAAGCTTTGTACTTGGTTTAACTGGCGCCCAATGTCTAGATTGGCGTCTTCAAATTGTAAGGAAATATCTTCATTTTCTGCTGCTGCTTTCTTCATTCCATCCATCAAAATATCTAGGAATGGATTATCAAACGATGTCATGGTGATACCAATATTGGCACTGTGTGAGTTGATAGATAGAGTGGCGGCAATTAACCCTGCGCTAAGTGAAGCAGCTTTTTTGAGATTCATGATGACCTTCCTTATTTTTATTGGGTGTGCAGCACTCGCAATGAGTGCTGCTAGTGGGTATTACTTCATGGTTGGCATTGAGAATTCAGCGCCAGCGCGAAGACCTGTTGGCCAGCGAGCTGTCACGGTTTTCATGCGAGTGTAGAAGCGTACGCCATCTGGTCCATGCATGTGCAGTGGGCCGAACAGTGAGCGTTTCCAGCCACCGAAGCTGTGGAATGCCATGGGTACTGGGATTGGCACGTTAACACCGACCATGCCCACTTGGATTTCTTCACAGAATTGACGTGCTGTATCGCCATCACGTGTGAAGATAGAGGTACCATTGCCGTATTCGTGGGAGTTGATCATTTCAACCGCTTCCGCGTAGCTGTTAGCGCGTACCACACATAGCACAGGACCGAAGATTTCTTCTTCGTAAATGCGCATGCCTTTTTTCACGTTATCGAATAACGTTGGGCCTACGAAGTAGCCGTTCTCATGGCCTGGGTAGATAAAGTCACGGCCATCACGCACGATGGTGGCGCCTTCTTCAATACCCACACCGATGTAGTCTTTGATTTTTGCGCAATGCTCTTTCGAAATCACAGGACCCATGTGTGCTTCTTCTGGCAGACCAAGGCCTGGGCCAACGCGCATATTATCGATTTCTTGGCTTAGGCTGCTGATCAAGTTGTCTGCTACTTCGTCACCAACACACACCGCAACTGAAATGGCCATACAACGCTCACCAGCGGAACCGTAAGCAGCACCCATTAGTGAGCCAACCACTTGAGAAGGGTCAGCATCAGGCATAACGATCATATGGTTTTTCGCGCCGCCTAAAGCTTGAACACGCTTGCCATGAGCGGATGCCGTTGCGTAGATGTATTCTGCGATCGGGGTCGAGCCAACAAAGCTCACTGCTTGTACACGTTCGTCAGTTAATAGAACGTCGACAGATTCTTTATCACCGTTAACCACGTTGAATACGCCATCAGGCAGGCCCGCTTCAGTAAGTAGCTCAGCCAAACGTAGTGGCACAGAAGGGTCTTTCTCAGAAGGCTTCATGACAAATGTGTTTCCGCATGCGATGGCAACAGGGAACATCCACATTGGTACCATGGCCGGGAAGTTAAACGGTGCGATACCGGCACAAACGCCAAGTGGTTGCATTAGAGACATACTGTCTACACCACGACCAACGTTTAGGCTGTGCTCGCCTTTTTGAAGGTGAGGAATACCACAAGCAAACTCAACCACTTCTAGACCGCGAGTTAACTCGCCTTTCGCATCAGAGAACACTTTACCGTGCTCTTTAGTGATCATTTCAGCGATTTCATCTGCGTGTTGCTCAAGCAGCGCTTTGTATTTAAAAAGAACGCGGGCACGGTTAAGCGGCGTGACTTTACGCCAAGTTTCAAACGCCGTTTGTGCCACCGCAATCGCGTCACGGGTTTCGTCTGCACTGGAAAGAGCAACATTTAAGCTCTGTTCGCCAGTTGCTGGGTTGTACACTGGGCCCACTCGGCCGCTTTGGCTAGCCACATGCTGGCCATTGATAAAGTTTCCTAACGTATTCATTGCATTACCTTTTTGTTGTTGTCGCCTGATTCGGCAGGCGACCTTCACGAAATTAGTCGATTAGATCTAAGCCAGCTTCTTCACAGTATCGTTTTAAGCCTTCGGCGCCTTTGGTTGCGTAAGTCAGAGGGTGCGCAACCGCAGGATCTTGTTCCGCTTCCACCACTAACCAGCCAGAATAATTGCTTGCTTTTAACTGTTTAAACAAACGGCCGTAATCGATAAAACCATCACTTGGTACCGTGAAAGCGCCGTTCAGCATGGCACGTAAGAATGGAAGATCACGGTTTAGCGCATCCGCTAAAATCTCTTTGCGCATGTCTTTACAATGCACATGAACGATACGATCAGCATGGCGCTCTTGAACTGCGTACGGATCGCCTCCGGCAAAGGTCATATGGCCGGTATCTAATAGCAGGCCTACCGATGGACCGGTGTATTTCATTAGCAGCGCAACTTCTTCTTCGGTTTGAATTACCGTACCCATATGGTGGTGGTAGGCGATTTGAACCCCTTCAGAAAGAGTAAAATCAGCTACCTGTGTAAGCTTCTTACCTAGGTCTGCGATTTGCGCTTCGGTTAAGCGTGGGCGATGTGATAGTGGAGTGTCGATCTGCCCATGGATGCAATCTGTGATTTCACAGTACACCATGGCTTTAGCGCCAAGTGTTTTTAGTAGGTGTAAATGAGGTTTGATGGCCTCAATTTCCTCTTCGACACTGCGCGAAAGTAGCTCACCACTGAACCAGCCAGAGACTAGATCTAGACCATGGCTTTTCAGGATTGGACCAAGCACTTCAGGATCACGTGGGAATTTTTGTCCCAATTCAAAACCGCTAAATCCTGCTTGTTTACCTTCTGTTAGGCAGGTTTCGAGTGACGTGTCTGCTCCTAACGTAGGTAGGTCGTCATTGGTCCATGAAAGTGGGTTAATACCGATACGAACGCTCATTGTTATTCTCCGCTCAAAAAAGTGTTGGCATTAAAGGTTTTTAAATTGGCGAGCTTTATGCTCTTCGTAGACTTTGCGAGCATTTCTAACCTGCTCGCGCTCTGATACTTCTGCAATCGCTACATCCCACCAATTACCGCCGCTGTTTGTTACAATGCTTGGATCCGTGTCGATCTCAATTAAATAGCTAATTGGAGAGGCTTTGGCGCGAACCAGAGCGGCCTCAAGTTCTTCGATGGTGGTAACTTTCTCACCGTTAGCACCAAGAGCTTTGCCATGGGCTACGAAATCGGTTTTCGGTGCGCCTTCTTCAGTGGTTAAGCAGTCTTCCAGCATGTTATTGAAGCCTGGTCCACCACAGAACTGTTGTAGGCGATGGATACAGCCGTAACCGCGGTTATCGAGCACTACGAAGATGACTTTTAAACCTAACATTACTGATGTGGCAATTTCAGAGTTCATCATCAGGTAAGAACCGTCGCCAACCATGACATAGACTTCTGAGTCAGGGGCTGCCATTTTTGTACCAACGCCACCAGCGATCTCATAACCCATGCAAGAGTAGCCGTATTCCATGTGATAACCACGGCTGTATCGAGTACGCCATAGTTTTTGCAACTCACCTGGTAAGCCCCCTGCAGCACACACGACGATGTCTTGTTCACCGGCCGAGCGGTTCACTGCACCAACGACTTCGCCATCACTCGGAAGGGAAGTGCCGCGATCGCGAGTGGCATCTTCAACTGCTGCATGCCATGCCAGACGCTCTGTTTCCGCGCGATCTACCCAAGCACTGGCCGCTTCATGGCCTGAAAGCGCCTGAGTCAGCATCGGCAAGGTCAACTTAGCATCGCCGACCAATGAGACGGCTTTGTGTTTGACGGCGTCAAACGAAGCAACGTTTAGAGACAGTAACTTCGCTTCTGGGTTGATCAGAGAACGAGAGCCCGAAGCAAAGTCACCAAGGCGTGTGCCAACAGCGATGATCAGATCAGATTCAGCGCACAGACGGTTTGTGGATCCCGCACCGGTCACGCCAATTGAGCCCATGTTTTGTTGATGATCCCAAGGTAGAGCACCTTTGCCTGCTTGAGTTTCACCTACTGGTAATTTCAGTGCGCTGACAAACTCATCAAACTCACTTAGAGCACCAGAATAATGAATACCACCGCCTGCAATCACAACTGGGTTTTTGGCTTGTTTGATGAGCTCAATAGCTTGAGTCAATTCGAAGGCATCCGGTCCTTGGCGACGTAAGCGGTGTACTTTCTCTTCAAAGAAAGACTCTGGGAAATCAAACGCCATCGTTTGTACGTCTTGCGGCATGCCAAGTGTCACTGGGCCACATTCAATCGGATCAGTTAAAACACGCATGGCTTGTGGCAAGGAAGTCAAAAGCTGCTCTGGGCGTGTAATACGATCAAAGAAGCGGCTTACAGGGCGGAAGCAATCATTAGACGTCAGTGTGTAATCATGAAAATTTTCTACTTGTTGCAACACTGGGTCTGGCATGCGCGTAGCGAATGTATCACCTGGCAGGAACAGCACAGGAATACGATTTACGTGTGCCACCGCAGCAGCGGTCACCATGTTGACTGCACCAGGTCCAGCTGAAGCGGTACAAGCCATCATTTGTTGACGGTTTTTAGTTTTAGCGAAGGCGATGGCAGCATGAGCCATCGCTTGCTCATTATGCGCTCGGTAAGTGGGTAGTTGATCTTTTACGTGGTAAAGCGCTTCACCTAGGCCCGCTACGTTGCCGTGACCGAAGATCGCCCACACACCGGCAAACATTGGTTTGATGCCTTCGTCAGTTTCTACTTTTTGCGCCATTAAGTAGCGAATTACCGCTTGCGCCATGGTCAATTTAATCGTGTTCATCATGATTCCTTTATGCCATTCCTGTTAGTGGCGGTCTTTCCAGTAGGAAACCAACTCTAAGTAATTTGATACACATGCTTCGATTAGCTGCTCGTCATTAAAGCGTCCTGCTAACCACTCGCGGCTAGGCGCGCCAAAGATAGAACGACCAACGGCAAAGCCTTTTACAATGTCGAAGCCTGCACTGTTAGCAAAGCCTTGTTTCAGCTCGTCCATTGGCGCGTCAAGCCCCAACATCACTACGCCTCGGCAATGAGCGTCGAATTGCTGAATAATCTGAGTGAGGGACGTCCAGTTATTTGGTGATTGTGGCGGTAGTTTCCACCAGTCTGGCCTCACACCTAGGTTGTAAAAACGCTGTACAGATTCGGTGTACACGGATTCGTCGTGTTCTTTGTCACGTGGAGCAATGATTTCTAATAACAATTCATGTCCCGATGCGCAGCAGGCTTGGTAAAGCTCAATCACTTGGCGTTCCTGTGTTGCGCGCAGTTCTGCTTCGTCTTGGTTGTGGTAAAACACTAAACATTTAACGATGTGCTCTTTCGGCCAAGACTTCAAACGTGAGCCGATGCTTCGACCGCCTTCTAGTTCAATTGGGCGTGAACTTGGCAGCTCTACAGGACGACCAATCCACATATCCTTACCTGTGACATCATTCAAAGCATCTTGACCGTAGGTGTCATCAATGAGAACGCCGTACTGACTGCTGCCTATTTCTTTAACGCCCGCTTCAAGAGCTTTCACTAATAATCGTTTAAGTGTTTTGATTTTGGCTGGATCAACACCTTCTTCTTTGGCCATATCGAACAATTGTTTTCTATGGTCAAAGGCAAAAATGCATAGGTCTTGCCAGTCGTATGGCAAACGTTCAGTGGTCACTCGGTGCAAGTGATTCAGCTCTGTATCCAGGTCTGGACGTGGGATCTCGTGAGCATGCTCTAGGTAGTAATCCAGCTCTTCTGCACTTGGGATAGCCGGAGCGCAACCATGACGAGAAACAACCAAAGCACCGCAGGCATTGGCGTAGTTGCAGCATTGTTCTGGTGTTTCGCCACGGATCCAACCGCGAAGAAAACCACTCATGAAGGCATCGCCTGCGCCTAGAACATTGAGTACATCGACGCGTACGCCAGTGTGAACCACAAAGTCATCTTCACTAGCAGGGATGCTGCCTTCTAATACGGTACAGCCCTGCGCGCCAAGCTTAAGAACAATCGTAGCGTTGCTCAGCTCGCGAATTTTCTGCAATGCTGTAATCGTGTCGGTACTGCCACCTGCAATATGAACTTCTTCTTCTGTGCCAACGATAAGGTCGAAATCGCCCAGAATACCTTGTAGGTGTGTGGTGACCGCTTCATTTGAAATAAAACGTGTTTCGCCATCGCCAGGGTTGGTTAATCCCCAAAGAACAGGGCGGTAGTCGATGTCCAACACACACTTAGTTTGGCGTTCTTTAGCGTATTGAATAGCTTGTTTACTGGTGGCGTAAGTGCTCTCAGTTGAGAAATGGGTGCCAGTAATCACAAGAGCTTTGGCTGACCCGATGAAGTCGGCATCGAAATCTTCTGGGCTAACCGCCATGTCTGCGCAATCGTTGCGATAAAAAATAAGAGGGAAAGTGTCTTGGTCTTTGATGCCTAGGAGAACCAAACCGGTAAGACGTTGTTCGTCGGTAACAACATGGCTGGTATCACAACCCACACGATCCAGTTCTTCTTTTACGAAGCGGCCCATGTGTTCATTGCCCACACGAGTTAGCATGGCACTTTTTAGACCCAAGCGAGCTGTTCCATAAGCAATGTTTCCAGAGGAACCACCTAGGTATTTAGCAAAGCTTGAAACGTCTTCTAGGCGGCTGCCAATTTGCTCTGCATAAATATCGACTGCAGCGCGACCAAGACAGATTAGATCTAAGTTTTTATCGCTGGGCATGGTGCTCATTCTCCCGTGTCAGCTAAATTGTCTGATCCTTGAACTGCCCATTGAGTAAGACAGTGTGATCATTTGTTATTGTTAGTAAGTATGCTGTCTAGATTAGAATAAAAATTCTATTTTTTCAATTGTTTGGAAAATATTTTTTTAGGTTTTGTTTATAGGCTTTTTTATTAATTATTTTCAATTAAATCAATGTCTTATTTGTTTTTGTTTGCGCCGACAGTATTTCTTTATGAAATGGATCGGAATATTTATTCCAAAATAAGAAGCTCGAAAGCAGCATTTAGAACAAATAACATTCCCGTGGGGAAGCTTAACGATAAAACTCTGGTTTAGATGATCTCTATGGCAGATGCTCAAGAATCGGTACAGAGTTCCGGGTAAACTCGCGGACGGGTCCATCATTTAACAAAGTCAACTCGTGGTGACATTTCAATGTAGTCAAAGCCCATTTCTTTGGTCGCACGGCACAGCTGTTCCAAAGACAAATGGCGATGCATATACGGATCTAGTGCAATTTTCATCAGACTTCCTTCACAGAGATGCTTACGCCAGCGCTTTGTTCACGTATTGAATGCTGTCTTGCACGGCGCCTTCGATGTCTTGCAAGTTCCACACTTTTTCAGAGAACGGTTCAAATGAAACAGGGCCGTTAAAACCTGCATCAAGTAGAGTGCGAAGTTGTTCTACATTGCTAAGGCGATCTTTTTCACCCACTAGTACTCGATCTCCATCAAGCATGTCTTCAAAGGTAATGTCGTCTTCAAGACCAGAGATATGAACTAGGCCAGTACGTTCAGGGAAAAACTCGTCTTCTCCTGCGCCTTTGTGATGGAAGGTGTCGTGTACCAGTGAGAAACGCTCGCTTGCACCGATTTCATCAATGGCTTGCAGTGCAAGGCGCTTAGAACGAAGAGATGAGATAGGGAAGCCAAGTGGCTCAATAAAGCCGTGTAAATCAAATTCTTTCAATACTTTGGCAAGCTCAGTAAGAGCGTATTTGAGATCTTCGTAACTGACGGCTGTGCCGTCGTTGAGTGGGCAGCAGACCAGGCCTTCTGCGTTAGCGGCTTGAGCAAGCTTAGCCAACTCGCGAGTTTGAGCTTCGCGTTCGTCATTCCAAACATTGAAAGGGTAAAGGGCGTTGATAGAAAGGACGCGAATACCTAGTTCTTTGGCTTGTTGACCTGCTTTGAGGGCAGTGTCTAGGTCCGTAAGGCTGTTGTCACCCACGTCGTTTCGAAACTCAACTGTCTGTGCTTTGAGTTTGCCTGATAGGTCAAGAAACTCAGACACAGTGAAAGATGGGCAGACCATGTGATTTAAGCCAAAGCGTGGTTGCATAGACATATTGTTCACCTCTAGATAAAGGCGCATAAACCATGTTTTGACGGATCATGTTTTACGCAAAGTGGTTTTTAGAATTATTTTTCGTGATTGATACTAGCTAGGATGATTTTTTAACGTCAATCTAATGATGTCGTGATAGCATCAATTTCTATCAAAAAACATCAAAAACGTATTTGCGAAAAAAACACGTTAAATGATTCTTCCAATCCCTTGACAAAAATCCTGAATCAGTTCAAATTGGAACATATATTCTAAATGGTAATTTTTTTAGAATGATCGTATTCGAAATGTAAACAAACATTTCGTCTGTCTAAGCGACATGCTTAGACGCGTTTTACCGGAAACAATAAAAACAAATAGAACACTCAGTGTTCATTTTTCGAGGAAATCGCACAATGAAAAAACTAGCTCTTACGGCTATAGTTAACCCCGTGGATACGGATGCCACCATTTCTATTTCTGATGATGCTCAAGCGGCTGGCATTCCACTTATTTACGTTAACCGCCAACCAGTCAATGTTGATGATTTACTTCCTGATAACCAAGCGTTCGTCGCGTCTGATGAGCGAGTCTCTGGTACGTTACAAACACAAGAAGTCTTAAAGGTAACGTTGTTGTCATGATGGGGGAGTTAACTAACCAGGCAGCCTTGCAACGCACGCAAGATATCCATGACGTGATTGCAACGCCTGAATGTTCTGGACTTAAGGTTGTAGAACAGCAAACAGCGAGCTGGTCTCGTACATTAGGTAGCGACTTGATGACGAACTGGATTTCTGCAGGCATTCAATTTGATGTAGTGATCTCAAACAATGATGAAATGGCCATAGGTGCGATTCAAACACTTAAAGCAGATGGCCGTTCAATGGACGATGTAATTGTTGCAGGTATCGATGCGACAACTGATGCTCTAGCAGCGATGAAAACGGGTGACTTAGATGTGACGGTTTTCCAAAGCGCTGAAGGTCAGGGTCGAGGATCGGTTGATGCAGCTGTAAAACTTGCTAAAGGCGAAAATGTGGACCAGAAAGTGTGGGTTCCGTTTGAGCTTGTAACACCTGAAAATCTAAACAATTACCTAAAGTAATTGTTTCACCCGACGTAAAATAACAAGAGGAGGGATTGCGTTATGAGTAGCGCAGCAGTGGTGGAAGCCACGCCTACCAGTGGCGTAAGTCCCCAGGCGCAAAGCTCTGAGTACGTTCTAGAAGTCGTGGACGTACGCAAAGAGTTTCCTGGGGTATTAGCACTCGATAATGTCCAGCTAAAGATTCGGCCCGGAACTGTTCACGCTCTAATGGGGGAAAACGGTGCGGGTAAATCAACCTTGATGAAGGTGATCGCTGGTATTTATCAACCCGACCAAGGAGAGGTGCGCCTTCGTGGTGAGCCGGTTACCTTGGAAACTCCTCTTAAAGCTCAAGAATCTGGTGTCGCCATGATTCACCAAGAGCTGTTATTGATGAACTCCATGACGGTTTCGGAAAACATCTGGATCCGTCGTGAGCCTCGTAACAGTTTTGGCCTGATTGACCACGATCGAATGCGTGGCATGACGGTCGAACTCTTTGATCGACTTAACATCCGCTTAAACCCTGATGCTGAAATCTCAACCTTGTCGGTGGCTAACCGCCAGATGGTTGAAATTGCGAAAGCGGTTTCATTTAACTCAGATGTACTCATCATGGATGAGCCAACATCAGCGATCACTGAAACCGAGGTGGAACACCTTTTCGAGATTATTCGTGACCTACGCAAACGCGGCATTGGTATCGTTTACATCACCCATAAAATGAACGAGTTGTTTGAAATTGCGGACGAGTTCTCGGTGTTCCGTGATGGCAAATACATCGGTACGCACCTTTCTTCTGAAGTGACCCGTGATGATATCATCAAAATGATGGTGGGCCGTGAAGTTTCGCAAATGTTTCCGAAGGAAGAAGTTGAGATTGGCGATGTCTTATTGTCCGTTAAAAACCTTAGCCTAGAAGGCGTCTTTCATGACATTTCCTTTGATGTTCGTAAAGGCGAGATTCTTGGATTAGCAGGACTAGTTGGTGCAGGGCGCTCAAATGTTGCTGAAACGATTTTTGGTGTGACGCCTGCGACGTCTGGTCAGATCTTCATTGAAGGTGAAGAAGTTAATATCAAAAACCCACACGATGCAATCAGACAGGGCATGGCATTCTTAACGGAAGACCGCAAGGAAACAGGCTGTTTCTTACCGTTAGATATTCAAGAAAACGTTCAGTCAGCCGTGTTACACGACAACTATGTGAATAACGGTTTTGTCGATCATGCGGCTTTGGAAAAAGAGTCTGCTGAGTTGTGTAAAAAGCTTCGTGTGAAAACGCCAAGTATGCACGAGGTGATCGAAAACTTATCTGGTGGTAATCAGCAAAAAGTATTGATTGCTCGTTGGTTGCTAACCCATCCAAGAATTCTGATTTTGGATGAGCCTACCCGTGGTATCGACGTAGGGGCGAAATCTGAAATTCACGCCTTGATCTCTCAATTAGCCCATAAAGGTGTGGCTGTGATTATGATTTCATCTGAGTTACCTGAAGTGTTGGGAATGAGTGATCGAGTGCTGGTTATGCATGAAGGTCGCTGTACTGGGATCCTCAATCGTGATGAAGCGGACCAAGTGTCCGTCATGAGTCTGGCCGCTAAATAGTTTTTAATGACAAGAATAAGAGATTGATATGACTACTTTAAACAACACAGTTAAGCCTGCCGCAGGAGACACTGGGGCAGAAAAGCAGAAAAAGCCACTTCCACCAGAACTGAGTATCCTTGCTGTATTGGTGGGCATCTCAGTTATGTTTGAAATATTGGGCTGGATGTTTGTTGGGCAAAGCTTCCTGATGAATATGAGTCGAATTCAGATCATCGTATTGCAGGTTTCCGTAATTGGTATTATTGCCATTGGTGTCACCATGGTCATCATTACCGGGGGGATCGACTTATCTTCTGGCTCCGTCGTTGCCATGACCGCCATGATCGCCGCCACCTTCGCCCAGACCAGTGCTTGGCCAAAGGTGATCTTTCCGACGCTGACTGACTTGCCATTTGTTGTGCCGTTAATTGTTGGTTTAGGTGCTGGTGCGTTAGCAGGCTTTATCAATGGGTGGCTGATTACCAAGACGAAAATACCGCCATTTATTGCAACACTTGGGATGATGGTATCGGCTCGTGGTATCGCTCGCTGGTACACAGATGGTAGCCCTGTATCTGGTTTCACAAAAGACTTCGCTGCACTGGGTAACGCTCTAGATCGCTGGATGCCCGTTGTAATCTTCCTTGCAGTAGCGGTTACTTTCCACATCGTTATGCGTTACACCCGCTTTGGTAAATTCACCTACGCCATTGGTGCTAACCCACAAGCCGCTCGTGTATCGGGTATCAACATCGACATGCACCTTATCAAGGTCTACACCATTGCTGGTTTGCTAACAGGTCTGGCTGCGATGGTTGCCATTGCCCGTATCAAAACAGCACAAGCCGGTATGGGTTTGATGTACGAGCTAGATGCCATTGCGGCTGCCGTTATCGGTGGTGTGTCTTTGTCTGGTGGCCGTGGTCGCATCGCGGGAACCGTGATTGGTGCCTTGATTCTAGGTGTGATGCTGTCAGGCTTCACTTTCCTACGAATCGATGCTTACTACCAAGATATCATCAAGGGTGCCATCATCGTTGTTGCAGTAATCGTTGACCAACATCGTCAGGGTAAACTGAAGAAATCCACTTAGCGATGCTCCATCCAGGCATCCTTTTAAAGGCCAATCGCTCTGAGCGATTGGCCTTTTTTTATGGAGTCATCACAAATGTTAGGTTTGGAGTAGGGAAGCTAGAGAAGCGCTTATAAATTTTCAGCGACGTGCAATTCAACGGTAAGTTGAAGCGCTGGCTGAGGCGTGATGTGTTTTTGAGATAGGGCTTGCGTAAAGGTCTCAACCACTGCTTGAGCAATCTTGGAGACTGGTGTGGCAATGATCATATCGATACAGCCATCACTTAGGGCAAGGCGTGTGCTACTCATCAGTTCGTTACAAATTAAAGTAATGCTTTGGGCTTTTTGCGCTTCACGAATGGCTTTAATAATGCCTTCCACTCCGCCTCCAGCACTGTAAATCGCGCTGATGTTTGGAGCTTGTGCGATCAAGTCTTTGGTGGCTTGATAGGCGAGCTGGTTATCATCCAGATTGACTTGGGGCGCTAACAAGTTGAAGTCATGCTGAATTTCGCGGAAATAACTGATAAAGCTGATCTCCGCAATGTCCTGATTTAAGTAGCTGTGGCTGCCGAGCAAAATGCCCACATCCCCAGGTTTTGCTAAGCGATTGATTGCCCACGCAGCAGTACGCCCCGCTTTGCGGTTATCGACGCCAATATGACGTGTGCAAGTAGAGGTAGACAATGGCGAGAGCAGTGTCAGTACGGGAATGTTTTGCCCCGTAATACGTTCTACCTCTTGATTGAGTAGCAGGTGATCGAGGGCGACGACAGCCATCGCATCAGCGTGCTGGCTTTCTCGTTCCAACTGTTCAGTGATGTATTCCGGTGACACCTCATCCATAAAACGGATCGTCGTTTCAAAAACAAAGTCGGTTGCACGACTGCAAGCTGCTTCGATGGCTTTGCCTAATTCGACATAGAATTCATCATTGCTGCGTTGCAGCAGAATAGAAAGACGTTTTCTGGGTTTAGACTCTCGGACGCGCTGTTTTAGCAAGCCAGCGGCGTGATAGCCGATGTCTTCAGCTGCCAATAAGACGCGCTGAGCGGTCACTTCTCTGACTTTTGAGCGTTTATTCAGCACTCGGTCCACGGTGGCTGTGCTAACCCCCGCCGCAGCTGCTAAATCTTCAATAGTGGGGCGATTTGACATACACCAAGCCTAGTTGAAAGGTGAACAGTAGAGCAGGAGTTGGTTATTCCGCAGAGGAATTTTCATCGAAGGTATACCAATACTTCCATAGGCAGTAGAAAAACATGGCGGTAAAAATAACGCCCCAGAAAGGGTTACCAGTGAGCCATTCTAACGCGCTCCAACCAGCACAAAAAATAGTAATAGCGACACGTCGCCATTTGGGACGGAAAAAGTTCTGTTCGGCATCGTTCACGTTGTGATTCCTATTGTTATTTAAATTGACACACACGCACAAAGCTGTTGCTTCAACGGTACTATAAGATAAGTGAGTACTTAGTCTGCAACAAAATAGACACGGTATAGAGAAGTAAGTTAGAATTTTTATTCTAAAAATGCAACCCATTCA
This sequence comes from Marinomonas sp. AWM4_232, assembly GCF_056158325.1. NCBI lineage: Bacteria > Pseudomonadati > Pseudomonadota > Gammaproteobacteria > Oceanospirillales > Oceanospirillaceae > Marinomonas > Marinomonas sp. AWM4_232. The sequence goes on from NZ_JBSWTA010000001.1 coordinate 2,584,176, forward strand.
TTTCCGTTGTTCGAAACGGACTAGAGTGCCATCTGAAGCCCATGATCTGGTGACTCTAAATAACGATAATAAAGAGAGTGTCCTATGTCTGATCTTACGCCAAAGTCTTTATCAGAGCTCAAAGAAACCATTAAGCGTGAACATCCTAATTTAAGTAAGCGTTTACGCCAAGTGGCTGAGTTCGTGATTGATTCCCCAAGTGATGTGGCTTTTGGTACGGTGGCGGTACTGTCTGAACAAGCAGGTGTTCACCCATCTACGTGGGTACGTTTTGCCAATTCATTTGGCTTCAGTGGCTTTACCGAGATGCAAAAGCTGTTTCAACAGAACTTGATGGAAGAGTCGCCAAATTATCAAGATCGTATCCGTTTGGCACGGGATGCTTTAGGAACGAATGATTCTGATCAATCTCCTTATCGATTGTTAAAACGCTTTTCTGACGCTAATGTGTTGGCGCTGCAACATTTAGCTGAGATTATTTCTACTGAAGAGCTGGAGCGTGCGATTGATGTATTAGCCAACGCTCATGCCGCTCACATCGTTGGGGTGCGTCGAGCCTTTGTAGTAGCGAGTTATTTTGCTTATGCACTACGTCATATTGATCGCAAGGCATATTTGGTGGATGGCGTAGGGGGAATGTATAAGGAGCAAGCCAGTACGTTAGACGAAAACGATGTTCTGATTGCGGTAAGTTTCCATCCCTACGCAGAGGAAACTCAGGTGGTGGCCAAGGCGGCCGCTGAAAAAGGCGTTCCTTTGATCGTGATTACTGATAACCAAATCAGCCCACTTGCGTCGATAGCGACGGTATCCTTTGTGGTAAAAGAGGCTGAAATCGACTCGTTTCGCTCGTTGTCTTCATCGTTAGTATTAGCTCAAGCGTTATCAATTGGTCTGGCCCACGAATTAGAAAAACGCGAGCAGTTGCCCCTAAAGAGTTAAGCGGCAGCGTTATGAAGTAAACAATAAAAATGCCAACCACGTTTACATGGTTGGCATTTTTAATCAGGGTAACTTTTATCAGAGTATCCTGCTTGGAGTCGAGTTTACTTAGCGCAATAATTTAGGCGCTTTTTTGCTTGGCCAAAATCTCTTTATCTCGCTCGATGATCCACTCGTGATCTTTATCGTTGTGGAAAATCCAGTTTCTCGATGGTCCCGCCATCACGTTCAGATAATAGGACTGATAACCGTGCGGTACGCCGACAGGATGGTAGCCTTCTGGCACCATCACCACATCCCCGTCTTCTACAGACATGGTTTCATCTAGGCTGCGATCATCAGTGTAGACTCGTTGGAACACAAACCCTTGCGGTGGATCGATTCGGTGGTAGTAGGTTTCTTCCAGCTGTGTTTCCGCTGGCGCCGCATCCTGATCGTGCTTATGTGGCGGATAGCTTGACCAGTTACCGCTTGGGGTGATGACTTCACACACCAATAAGCTATCGGCTGCCAAGTTGCCAAACAACACGTTGCACACATGGCGAGTATTGGTACCCACACCACGGGTTTCAAATTGGCAATCAGCAGGCGTGATTAAACGTGCTTGGTAATTGCCTTTGCCTGGTGCTTGGCAAACGGCTAACTCAATATCCGTCAATGCCGTGTATTCAATGCGATCCTGTGCTGGGGCGTACACAGCGTAAGGAGCTTTTTGATCAAATACTGATTCACGCTCGCCGATGTTTTCCCAACTCTGATCAGCGGTTGCCGCATTTGCTTTACCGCTTAGTAGTACGACACAGACTTCGTTATCTTGAGTTTCCATGGCAAACGTTTGGCCCGCTTTTAGGGTATGTGCCTGAAAACCTACGTATTGCCAGTTGGCGGATTCTGGGGTGATGTGTTGTGTCATGGTGCTATCAGAAGACAGCGTTTTTTTGGATAGAAGATTTGGCATGCTGGCATCCCTAGTCATTTATTTTTGTCGTATAGAAGAATGTGTTTGCTACCCCTAACCATAAACTATCGGATATTCTATAACAATTAAATTTTGGAATATTTATTTCATTTATTTTGTTTTTAATTATTTTAGGCACTCTTAGTCGGGACACCTCAAAAGAAATAGCGCCGCAATTAAAGGGAAGTGTTGGTGGGACCAGTAGTTGCTAAGAAACGGATGCTTCATTTATAGCCCGATCTTATGAGCTTATAGGACCGGGCTTTGTTTATTAAGGCAAGAGACGCTTATTTGGCTTTCTCTGATTCAGACGCTGCGTTTTCGCTTTGACCATCTAGGTCTTCAAACTCTGATGTTGGTGCATTCTCATTGAATAAGTGCAGAGTACGAGTGGGGAAGGCCACTTCGGCACCGTGTTTTTCGATGATCTGCATCGCTTGGAACAGAACATCTTGTTTGACTTCGTGGTACTTCGCCCAGTTTGTGGTGCGAGTGTAAGCATAGATAAAGAAGTCTAGAGAAGATGGGCCGAACTGGTTGAAGTTCACCATGTAGATCTCGTCACTGTCGATTTCTTCATGTTGACCAACCATGTCTTTGATTTCACTTAGAATTTCAGACAGCTTACTAAAGTCGCTGTAACGCACGCCGACCGTTTCATTGATTCGACGGTGCGACATGCGCGATGGGTTTTCGACGGAAATGGTCGAGAAGGTCGCGTTTGGCACATATAGAGGGCGCTTATCAAAAGTACGAATTCGAGTTTGGCGCCAACCAATGTGCTCCACGGTACCCTCGATGTTCTGATCCGGAGAGCGAATCCAGTCGCCAACCTTGAAAGGACGGTCCAAATACACCATCAAACCGCCAAAGAAATTGGCCAGTAAGTCTTTCGCGGCAAAACCCACGGCAATACCACCGATACCACCAAAAGCGAGGACGCCGGAGATGCTATAGCCCATCGTTTGTAAAATAACCAAAACTGCTGTGATGATGACTGCAGCGCGAAGTAACTTACTGATTGCACTGGCAGTCGTATAATCCACTGGCTTGTTCGTCGCTCGTCCTGATGTCATGGCATTTTCGATGCCTTTAACACAACGTAATAGAAACCAAGCAATAATAGCTATGACACCGATTTCTCTAACTTTAAGTACTATCGATGTGAAATTTTCATCTAGCTGTGTATCCGATATTTCTGCTGCGATACTTAAACCAACCAACCAGATAAATAACCGTAGCGGCGGCATGGCCGCTTCCACGATCATGTTGTCCCAAGGGTTACGCGTGCGCTGTAGTTTGTCGTCTACACGCATCAAAATACGATTTAAGATGAAGTTGATGAATAGTGTTGCAAAAACGACGATGAAGACTTTTACGATCCAGTGCATTTGATTGTCGCCCAGACCGAGGTAAGGCTGAATGGTTTCCCAAGTCATGTATTGAATCCTTGTTTATAGTAGTAGCAGTGTGCCTAAGCCTAAGAATGCAATGTATCCGGCGATGTCCGTTACCGTGGTCAATATCACGGAACCCGACAAGGCTGGATCGATTTTAAGCTTATCTAAAACGACTGGAATTATGACGCCAGAAAGTGCAGCCATTAAGATATTAATAACGATAGCCATCGCAATTGTGAAACCGAGCATTGGGCTATGGAACCACCAGAACACCGCAGCACCGATACATAAAGACCAGACAATGCCGTTTAAGCCACCGACTTGTATTTCTTTTTTAAGCAGGGAGCCTAAGTTCGCGCGGGTGATCTGACCTAGGGCCAAACCACGAACTATTAGGGTCAGAGTTTGGCTGCCGGCGATGCCTCCCATGGAAGCAACGATTGGCATTAATACCGCCAGTGCCACCACTTGTTCTAGGGTTGCTTCAAAGAGGCCAATAAATGCCGAAGCCATAAACGCTGTCAGTAGGTTAATCCCTAGCCAAATCCCACGGGATGCGGCACTGCGACGTACTGGTGAGAATAGATCCGAGTCTTCATCCAAACCGGTGTTAGACATTTGCGCGGCTTCTTGTTCTAAGCGGCGTGCTTCAAGAGCATGTCCCGCATGGAAGCGGCCGACCAGCAATTGGTTGCTATCGAGTACAGGAAGTGCTGACACTTCACTTTTCTCCAATAGGTCAGCTGCTTTGACTACATCCGTTTGCGCGTCGATAAATGGGTACTCTTCTTCCATAAAGCTAGAAACAGGCTCATGGGGCTGAGCGTTGAGAATAGAGCGAAGATGGACACAGCCGACCCAGCGTCCGGTTCGGTTCACCAAATAAAGGGTGTCTGAGTAGGGCGCAGACACGCGGCGGAATAAACGCATGGCTTCTGATACGCGTATTGTTTGAGCCGCGACAATTAATTCATGATCAACCCAACGGCCGGCTTCGTCTTCCTCGTAGGTCACGCCCTGTTGGTAGTATTCGCGCTGCTTAGCATCCATCTTCTTCAGCGCAATGTCGATCATCGGATCTGGTAGAGAGTCTGCAATCTCCAAAAGATCTTCTGCATCTACATCAGAGAATAGCTCGGCAATTTCGAGGTCATTTAGCTCTTTAAGAAGTAGCAGGCGTGATTCACCACGCATCTCAACCAAAATATCAAGGCGGTTGGTTTGTTTGATGCTATCCCAAACAAAGCGACGTTGAGAAACTGGAATCGATTCTAAGGCCAAGGCCACATCATCAGGGGGCATTGAACTGATGGCTTGATTGATGTCTTGGTTAGAAATGTTTTCTTGAGTTAATAACTCAATCAATTCTGCAATTGGGTTAGACACAATTGAGCCCCTTATACGTCTTAGATAGTTGCTTCAGTGTGAGTGAATTCGTCTTTATAATCAATGAACTAAGAGCGACAAACAGAGCTTAACCAGAGAAAATTATGGCTTAATTTAAAGTTTGCGCTCAGTAATCACAGTTAAGCTGTCAGAATCTTTAGGTTGGTGTACATAACCCAGTGTGGCGTTGGCATGTTCTCTCATAATGCCTTCCGCTCGAGTGCCGAGTCCATTCACAATGGCGTGGTAAACATGGTGATGCTGTTGATGTGCAAACTGGAATCGCCTAGCTTCACGCTGCATATTTTTTTTATCAAAGGCCAAGGCGCTGGAAGAGGCAAACGGCAGATGCTCATTACGGCTCAATGCGGCCTGGATAGCGGGATTATGAGCCGCTTCAATGACAATATCGTGAAAGCGCTTGTTCATTTGTTGATAGCGTTCAAGATCTGCCTCTTGCAGAGATTCAACATCTAGAATTTGATCGCCTTCTTCGAGCAACGATGCTAACGCTTGCTGATGCTCTAGAGACAAGCCGCGCTCAGCGGCTTGGCGTGCTGCCAGTCCCTCCAGTACTCCGCGTACTTCTACCGCCCCCATAATTTCTTCAACAGAAATGGAGCGTACTTCGTAGCCACGTCCAGCCAGTTTGGTGAGTAGGCCTTCTTGCTCTAATGCTCGAAATGCGATTCGAACCGGTGTGCGTGAAACCCCTAGCATTTCAGCGGTAGGAACTTCTGCGATACGACTCCCTGCGCTTAAAGCGCCTTCTAAAATCATCTGACGCAGCTCGCTCAAGACATTGGTTTGGTTTTTCTTCATAGATGCCGACTCGCCTTATTGGATCCATTAGTGGCTATATAATGAGTTTAATAACCAGATTTTAGCTTAAAATCTATTTATTGGATCCATTATGTGTTTTTTTAATGAGATAAATGGACCTTGTTAGGCTATATTGGATCCATTGAAGAACAAAAATAACACAATTAGGAGAAATCCATGAGCCAGCAAACGTTTCCAAAGAACACTTGGTATGTGGCCGCCATGTCGGAAGAGATTGGTACTGAGAAGCCATTAGGTCGCAAAATATGTGGCGAAAGCATTGCTTTTTATCGTCCATCGGAAAATGAAATTGCCGCAGTGCGGGACTTTTGTCCGCACCGTGGTGCTGCCATGTCGTTAGGCTATGTGGAGGATGGCTTACTGGTTTGTGGTTACCATGGTTTGAAAATGGGCGCTGATGGCAAAACCAAAGAAATGCCACTACAACGAGTACAAGGTTTTCCATGTATGAAGTCATTCGCAGTGGAAGAGCGTTATGGCTTTATCTGGGTATGGCCAGGTGACCAAGAATTAGCGGATGCAAGTTTGATCCCTGTGCAAGAGTGGGCAATCAGTGATGATTGGGCCTACGGTGGTGGTCTTTACCACATTCACGCGGATTACCGCTTAATGATCGATAACCTAATGGATCTTACTCACGAAACCTACGTGCATGCGTCCAGTATAGGTCAGAAAGAAATCGATGAATCGCCAGTGGATACAAAAGTAAATGGCGATGAAGTGATTACCAGCCGCACCATGGAAAACATCACCGCACCGCCATTCTGGCAATTGGCGCTAGAAGCTAATGGCTTACCCAAAGACGCGACAGTGGATCGTTGGCAGCGTTGTCGCTTTACACCGCCTTCTCATGTCATGATCGATGTGGGTGTCGCCCTAGAAGGTCATGGTGGCTTTGATGCGCCAAAAGATAAAAAAGCCAGCAGTATCGTAGTAGACTTTATTACTCCGGAAACCGAAGACACCATGTGGTATTTCTGGGGGATGGCGCGTAACTTCAAAGTCCATGACGCGGAGTTGACCGATAAAATTCGTGAAGGTCAGGGCGGCATCTTCCAAGAAGACTTAGAAGTGTTAGAGCGTCAGCAAGCCAACCTAAAAGCCTTCCCTGATTACGACTTGTTAAAACTCAATATCGACGCCGGAGGCGTGCAATCCCGCCGAGTGATCGAACGTATTATCAAAGCGGAAACTGCGGTTCAGATGACGCCCAAAGACGCTCCTCTGCAAACGATTTCGTTCTAAGGTGGTGTCATGATAGAAGTCGTAGTTTTAAATAAAGTCGACGAAGCCGCTGCTGTGGTGCGTCTGGTGCTAGGTAAAACCAATGAAACAGCGTTACCGCCATTTGAAGCGGGTGCACACATAGATATCAAATTACCCAGTGGCTTATTACGTCAGTACTCCTTGTGTCGTTTGCAATCGGATCCTCGTTATTACGAAATTGCAGTGCTAAAAGACCCAAAATCCCGTGGTGGCTCAGAAGAAGTGCATGGCTTAAATATCGGCGATGTGGTGCAGATTAGTGAACCAAAGAACCACTTTCCGCTACGCAATAAAGAAGCCAAATCTTTGTTGATCGCCGGTGGTATTGGCGTGACGCCGCTATTGCCAATGGCGCAAACCCTGCAATGCGCGGACACGCCATTTGAGTTTCATTACTGTGGCAAATCACCGCGTACGGCCGCTTTCAGTGAAACGCTTAAGCAGGCATCGTTTGCCGATAAAATGCATTTTCACTTTAGCAGTGAACCTCAAAGCTCGGGCCGCATGGATATTAAATCGGTATTGAGTCAGCATGTGGCCGATTCAGATCTCTATGTCTGTGGTCCTGCAGAGTTTATTGCCAGTGTGCTGGAACATGCAGAAGCGTTAGGCTGGCCGGAAGAGAAAGTGCATCGTGAATTCTTTGCGGCTCCAACTTTAGAGGCAGAGCATGCGGAAAATCATGTTTTCCAAATCAAAGTGTCCAGTACTGGGCAAGTATTCGATGTCGCTGCCAACCAATCCATCACCGATGTACTGGACGAACAGGCTATTTTTGTACCGGTATCTTGCTGCGAAGGTGTATGTGGCACTTGCTTAACCGATGTTATCAGTGGAGAGATAGAGCACCGTGATGTCTTCTTAAGCAAGCAAGAGAAAGCCGAAGGCAAGCAAATGCTGACCTGTTGCTCCCGCGCTAAAGCAGCGGGCGGTCTGATCGAATTGGATTTATAAGCTTCGATTAAACGATCATTCAAAAGCGCTGGGTTTAGGTCTGGCGCTTTTTGTTTCTGCGGTCTCCAGCTTGTTCCGATAAGTGTCTGGGATGACGACAAGCTGTAATTAGAAGTAAAACCAACCGGACGTAAGTTCTGGCGGGCAAACTACGCGGTAAAGAAAACGTCTACACCATTGGTGAGTCCCCGACGGTATCTTTATACGAGGCGCGGACCGAGCGCAACAAAATAGCCGAGCAGTTAACCAAAGAGCTAAATCCCAACATCGAAAAACGTGCTGAAGCCATCAAGGCACAATCACAGTACGACAACACCTTCCAAGCAGTATCTCAAGCCTATTACGAGCGAAACGTTAAAGACCTAAGCGCGTATTATGCCAAGCAATGGCAAACGATAATGCGTCAGGATATTTACTCTGTAATTAGTGATATGTCAGTCGCAACAATAAAGGTGCCGTACCTACTAGAAGTCATGGACAAGATAGAAGGGCGCGTGCTCCAACGGTCGCAATTCTTGCGCGTCAGTTTATGGGGTAAATATTCCGCTATGCTGGCCCGCGTTTAATGATCGAATCAGCCCCGACAGTATTTCTATACGGCGCGCTAAAGCGGGGCAATGTTCGACACAACCCGCCGATTGATCGTGAGGATATGCCTGTCTTCTTTGAGAAAATGTCTCAATACAACTGCTTCCCTGTCACCATCATTGCTGTTTACATCATGGCCCACATATTTGTTAGGACAAAAGAACTGGTGCTAATACGCTGGGATTGGATCAAAGATGACCTGATCATCTTTCCAGAAGATGTGATGAAGAAGGGAACAAAACACATCGTGCCGATCTCACCACAAATGCGCCAAATGCTAGATGTGTTAAGCGAATACACAGGGCGCCGTGAACTCATGTTCCCAAACGTGCGTGATCCAAAGCGTTCAATGAGTAAAACAACCATCAATGCCGTGCTAGAGCGCCTTGTTTTTGGTGGATTATTTATCGGGCATGGCTTTAGATTGACAGCATCGATACTATTAAACGAAATGGGCTATCGAGAAGACTTAATCGAACGTCAGCTTTCACACCAAGAGCGAAAAGGCGAGCACCGCGCATACAACCACGCAGAGTACTTAGAAGAGCGCAGGGTTATGATGAAATAATGATCTAAGTTTTTAATGCAGTTCAAACATAAAGAAATACTGAATATTGGATGAGGGATTTTATAGCAATGGATAAGACAGAGTTTTTAAAGACATTTGATTTTAAAGAAGAGTACTTCGACAGCTCTGAACTGGACTACAAGACGCTTTTGAATATCTACCATGATTTCAAAGAATCCATAGGTGACTTTGAGCAGGTTGCAACGCTTTTAGCAAATACAATTCAGAAGTATAAGTATGTGCACTCTGTTAGGTGGCGAGTTAAGGATGCAAAGGGGCTAATTAAAAAGATTGTAAGGAAAGCTACTCAAGGTAAAACTAAATACAAAGATATTTCAGTTGATAATTATACGGAAGTCATTACAGACTTAGTCGGAATTAGGGTTTTGCACCTTTTTAAAAAAGAGTGGGTTCATGTGTGTAATTTTATAGATGGCAAATGGAAAGGTGAGAAAGAGAAAATTGCCTACTATAAGCACGGAGATAGTGAAGAGCTTATTGAGTCGTATAGGAAAGCAGGTTACGAAACGGAGAAGCATGGGGCGGGGTACAGGTCCATTCATTTGGTGTTCGGAATTAATGTATTTGGCTATCCAGCACCAGTTGAGGTGCAAGTCCGTACAATATTCGAAGAAGCGTGGAGTGAAATGGATCATCAGTTGAGATATCCAGACCACAATGATGATGAAACTTTAATGGCATGGATAGACACGGTTAATACTCACGCAACAGGCGGTGATATTGCTGCTGAGAATGCTAGAGATTACTTGAATAGAAAAAAGGTAGAGTTAGAGCAAAGTAGACTTGAGCATCAATACATGTGGTCACAGGAGTTTGAAGAAAAAGAGCCTGAGTCTTTATGCCAAGATAAAAGTGAGTCAGAAACAGAAGAGCTTGAGCCGAGGCAAGAGCCTGTGGAGATAGAATGTGAGAACAACCCCAATGATGAGGTTGAGTCGCCGGCAAGTATTGATGGCATTGAGCGCGCACATTTGGCTTGGTTAGATGATCAGGAGAGGTATAAAGATAGCATTGAAAAATTATCAATGGCTGCATTATATTCAGATAGTCCTTATGAATCATTGGCTAAAAAAGTTGCCGATCAGTGGAAAGCTTTAGAGGTGTCTAAAGTAGAGAGTTTATCAAGCTATCAAGAGGATAAGTTGCATGAGTGGATGGGTAAACTAACTTCTGAAATTGATCATAAAGCTATGTTAGATATTGTTAACCCTGGGATTGATTATGATGCCTTTTCAGGGGCTATTAAGCGACTAGATTACGAGGCTGATTTTACTAGGCCTACTATATTGGATGATTTGAAAGAAGGCCAAAAAAGGATTGATGATATGCTTAAGGTGAAAGGCTTTAACATTGAAAATGATGACGAGAGCTAAGTCGAATCAGTCTTTATAAAATATAAAACCGCCTAGTTGCGGTTTTTTGCTTTGTAAGTATTCAACAAGAGCATTAATGAGTTCCGCCCAAGGCTAATCAAAAATTTAGTGTGTTGCGTCGCTATTTTGTAAATCATGGTAGCTATCAATATCAAAAAAGCTAATTGTTGATATTTCATGCCTATTCAAAGATGTCATGTATGGATATATAGGGTCTTGGTCTTGGGGCGTTTGGTAAGAGGTGGTAAAGACTATTCTTTTATCTTCTGATCTATGCCCACTTCTAATCGGATAGATAGTTAGATTGCTACTTGTCTCTAATGAATTTCCTGTTGATATAGGGACCTCGGTTAGTTGGCCAACATATATTTTTCCAGACCTTAACGTAAACAGTAATGGTCTACTTTCCAGCGCTGCTTGACTAAGCATTAGCATTTCTGGGTTGTCAGAGACCACTTTTCTTCTGAAGTGGTATTGGCTGTAATTTTTATACTTTTTGTTAGCCCAAACGTTGTGTGCGTATGCGCATGCTCCCGCTATTATCAAGGACAAAATAGTCGAGTAAAAAAGAATGGCTAATTCTGTGGCAGAGATAGAGCTTGTGGCAAAGGGTTGTACAGACAATACAGTAGCTTTGAAAAAGGTGTAATCGTAATCTTTTCCAAAAAATGAGGTCTTACCGTCGTGCAAGTTGTGTATGGCTGTAACTAGGGTAAGTGCTATTAGGAAGAAAGTAAGGCCCCAAACGAAGTATGTAAGATAGAGGTATTGACCATACTTTTTTTCGATCTTAATTTTTAGAAAGTTGTGAACGTGGCAGTAAAAATAGCCACAAAGAAGCATTGGTGCGATTAAGAGTAGACTCATGTTATTACGTGCTGAGTACTAGATGAGTTTGCAGCTTTCGCTATTGACTATTCATCATTTTTTGGGCTTTTGGAGAACAATGAGCATTCTTCGCAGAAACGTGAAGCGTCCCATTTCTAGAGATACGAGGCAGAGTACCATTCTTCTTTGATTCTTCAAGAATCTTCTGGAATGCTTCTTCTGACTTGCTCATTTTAAAGAATAGACGGCTAATAAAGCTCATGTCATATACTCCTTGAGTTGCATATGGCAGTGTTAATTTGGCTTAACAAGTTATATTGCACAATATTAATACAAGTGGGCAGTATTGCATAGAAAAATGAGCAATGAGATGAACCGGGACGAACGGTAAATAATGTGTACGAACAGCAAAAAGCAGCTAATCAGAGGCTTTTGCACATTCAAAAGCGCTGGGTTTAGGTCTGGCGCTTTCTCTAATGTTCTTGTCGCGCCACAAAATAGCGCTCATTCTGACAATCATGTAGTATTGACCGAGCTCAAATTCCCTCCTTCTAATATGCTGCCAAAAGCATGGCGGATATCATTGGGCTGATTATCTAAAAAGCTTTACATATCAGTGGTTTAAACTCTATGGTTCTGATGATCGACAACTACGATTCGTTCACCTATAACTTGGTGCAATATATTCGTGAGTTGGGCTATGAAGTCGGTGTGCGTCGTAACGACACTTTAACGATTGCCGAGATTGAGGCGTTGGCGCCGAGTCATATCGTTATTTCTCCGGGGCCTTGTACGCCGAATGAAGCGGGTGTGTCTTTAGAAACGATTCAGTATTTTGCGGGCAAAATCCCTGTGTTGGGTATTTGTCTTGGTCATCAGAGTATCGCTCAGGTATTCGGTGGTGATGTGATTCGTGCGAAAACAGTAATGCACGGAAAAACCTCAAAGGTGTACCATAAGGGGATTGGTGTGTTCCGTGATTTGCCTAATCCTTATAATGCGACCCGTTACCATTCCTTAGTGGTGAAGCAAGAAACCTTACCTGACTGTTTAGAGGTAACGGCGTGGACGCAAAACGATCAAGGTGAGCTGGATGAGATCATGGGCTTACGACATACAAGCATGAACATTGAAGGGGTGCAATTTCACCCCGAGTCTATTTTGACAGAGCATGGTCATGCTCTGTTAGACAACTTTTTCAAACATTAGGAGTTGGCTGGTGGAAATTAAACAAGCGATTGCCAAGGTGGTTAACAAGCAAGACCTCACTGGTGATGAAATGCGTGATGTGATGAATGGCATCATGACGGGTCAAGCAACCCCAGCACAGATCGGTGGTTTTTTAATTGGCTTGCGCATGAAAGGTGAGACCGTAGAAGAGATTACTGCAGCGGCTCAGGTTATGCGTGAGTTATCGACCAAAGTTGATTTAGGCGATGAAGCATTAGTTGATACCTGTGGTACAGGTGGTGACGGTGGCAATCTGTTCAACGTTTCCACGGCATCAGCTTTTGCAGTCGCAGCGGCCGGTGGTCGTGTGGCAAAACACGGTGGTCGTTCGGTTTCCTCTAAATCGGGCAGTGCTGATGTACTGGAAAAAGCGGGCGTGTATTTAGGCCTAAGCAGTGAACAAGTTAAGCGTAGCGTTCAAGAGTTGGGCTTAGGTTTTATGTTTGCTCCAAATCACCATTCAGCAATGAAGTATGCGGTCGGCCCTCGTAAAGAAATGGCAACGCGCACCTTGTTTAACTTGTTGGGACCGTTGACCAATCCTGCGGGAGCGAAGCGCCAAGTCATGGGCGTTTTTGGTAAAGAGTGGGTGCGTCCTATCGCAGAAGTTTTAAAAGCGTTGGGTAGTGAACACGTGATGGTTGTACATTCTGCTGATGGCTTAGATGAGATCAGTATTGCTGAGCCAACGTATGTTGCCGAGCTGAAAGACGGCGAAATCACGGAGTACGAAATTTCGCCAGAACAATTCGGAATTGAGCGCCAGCCGTTGTCATTAGTGCAAACGGTTGATGCGGAAAGTAGTCTAGAAATGTTAAAGACGGCTTTAGAAGGTAAGGGGAAGGAAAACGCGCCGCGTGATATTGTGTCATTGAATGCAGGAGCGGCGATCTACGTTTCTGGCGTAGCAGATTCCTTAGCAGAAGGTGTCGCGATTGCAGAAGATGTGATCTGTGGAGGCTTGGCTAAGATCAAGCTACAAGAGCTAGCGAGTTTTACTCGTTGCTACATGCCTGATGTAACAGAAACAGCGAACTAAAATAGAGAGCTATTATGCAAGTCGAGACTCCAACAATTTTAAAAAAGATCGTGGCGCGTAAGTACGAGGAAATCGCTGAACGCCAAGCTCGTACACCGTTTGCTAATCTTGAAATCGCTGCCGCAGCGGCCAACGCTCACAACCCAACACGTGGATTTGCCGCAGCCCTACGCAGCAAAATTGCGGTAGGCAAAGCGGGTGTGATTGCGGAAGTGAAAAAAGCCTCTCCAAGTAAAGGTATTTTGCGTGATCCGTTTTCTCCAAAAGACATTGCTGTGTCCTATGAAAAGGGCGGTGCGGCGTGTTTGTCTGTATTGACCGATCAAGACTTTTTCCAAGGCCACGAAGACTATCTAGTTGAAGCACGCAATGCCTGTTCACTGCCTGTGATTCGTAAGGATTTTATTGTTGATCCTTACCAGGTGATGGAAGCGCGTTCGATTGGCGCCGACTGTATTTTGTTGATTGCTGCTTGCCTATCTGGCAAAGAACTACTTGAACTAGATCAGATGGCTCGTGACCTATCTATGGATGTCTTAGTAGAAGTGCACAACCGTGCTGAGTTAGAGCTGGCATTGGAGTACACTGAGACTGAGTTGTTAGGTATTAACAACCGTGACTTGCATACCTTTGAACTGAGTTTGCAGCATACGTTTGAATTGATGAATGATGTGCCAAAAGATCGTTTGATCGTGACCGAAAGTGGCATTCACACTCCGGACGATGTGGCGGCGATGCGCGAAAACAATATTCATGCTTTCCTAGTGGGCGAAGCCTTTATGAAAGCAGACAATCCGGGCGAAAAGCTGGCGGAATTGTTTAAATAAGATTTGAGAGAAGAACGCTATGAAAACAAGTGTAGCTTGGCAAGAAGACGTACATTTTACTGCTGAAACGGGCTCTGGCTTTAAAGTAGAGATCGATGGCAATCAAACAGCAGGCCCTCGCCCGATGGAACTTATCCTAGCCGGTTTAGGCGGTTGTACTTCCTACGATGTGGTGAATATTCTGAAGAAAGCACGACAAGATGTGGTGTCTTGCGTGGCGCAGATTGATGCGGATCGTGCAGACTCAGTGCCTTCTGTATTTACTGAAATTCGTGTGCACTTTGTCGTAACGGGTCGCAAGATCAAAGAAAGTCATGTGGAGCGTGCGGTAAAACTGTCTGCGGAAGAGTACTGCTCAGCATCTCTTATGCTTGAGCGCGGTGGTGTGAACATTGTTCATAGCTACGAAATTATTGAAGTTGAGTAAGTCATTACTTACTTTAGATGTGAAAATGGCCTCTATTCGAGGCCATTTTTATTAGTAAATAGACGTTACGCTTGGCTGGTTTTCTTGCGGAAGTTACTGGGTGCAACGCCAAAGTAGTCTTTGAAGCAGTTACTAAAATGGCTAGAGCTGACAAAGCCGCTGGCAATGGCGACTTCAATAATTGGCTTGTTGGTCTGTTGCAGCAAACGACGAGCGTAGGTGATGCGCAGTTCAAGATAATAACGTGATGGACTGGTTTCGAGATGGTTCTGAAACAAGCGCTCAAGCTGACGACGTGAAACGCTAGCGTAATGTAATAGTTCTTCAAGAGTTAAAGGCTCTTCGATGTTGCTACGCATCAGCTCTAATACTTTCTTAAGCGCATCTGGGTACTTAGCTTCATCGGTCGGTTGTGGGATCGGGGTAATGGGACTTTCCGCGAGCTGATCACAGGTCAGGATCTCTTTCACCGCTCGTGCAATACGATTCCCCTGCATGTCTTCGACCAAAGAAAGCATCATTCCTAGAGCGCTCACAGGTCCAGAGCAGCTTAAAATCGACCCATCAATGATAGACGTTTCTTTGGCAATAGAGGTGTCTTGGAAATGCTCTTTCACATAAGGATGATTGTCAGGGTGAACGGCGATACGTCGTCCTTGAGTTAAACCAGCATGGGCCAAGGCAATTGAGCCATTCCATAATCCGCCCAAGTACGCGTCATTCTTTTGATGATTTTTAAGATACTCGGTTAACGCTGGTTGCTCAGCCAATTGGCAACGATAACCACCACATACGATTAATACATCGAACAACTGATTTGATGCGTTAAGAGCCTCTTCAACGCTGCTGCCTGTCGCAATTTCAATCCCCAAATCACTGACAACAGACGATCCTGTAAGGCTTAGGGTCGCGTAGTCAAACAGCTTTTCCGTTTGTACTAAGTTCGCCGTCACCAAAGCATCGACAGCGCCTGTAAAAGCCACCATAGAAAAGTGCTCCAGTAGCACAAAGCCAATCATGATTGGAGCTTTATCCTGGTCAGGCGTAATCACATGAGCATGATTGTGGTCTGCATGAGAGGGACTAAAGTGCTTTTTTTGAACAGATTGCGTCATGGTGAACGAGGGATCCTGTACGAATAGTGTTGCAGCAATTGTGCAAGTGTATGTGAAAGCGAGCACTAAGGTAAGGCTCAAACGCATAACTCTATGAAAAGACTGGCTCAAGGGCGCTCAAATTCACCGTATTTATGTCGTTTTACGACGTTTATTTTAGGTGTCGTAAATAACCATCTATTTGACGCAATCAAAAAAGTTACCGCTGAGGGGGTTTCATAGTATAGGTGGTGTAGGTTGGTTTTTCTGGTTTGGCAGGAGCGCTCCAACGTCTCCTTATTCACTACTGGTCTTCCGCTGGTTCTTTCTGTTGTAAGTCACTCAAGCATTGTGTCAATGCACGTGAGTTACGTTGAAGTGATGACTGCCTTCCGCTTTCCAGAATCGACTGAACATAAGTTTCATACGATCAACGCAGTGACAGAGCAAGTAAACGCGCTTTGCGCCGACTACCCAGTCTATCGCTAGTATTACCACTTTGTAATGCAGTCCCAAGAAGGTCTGCCATGATAAGGAGCTGACACAATGCAGCAGTATTCCGGATTTGGCTTGTTAAAGCACAGTCTAAGCCATCATGAAAATTGGCAACGGGTTTGGCGCAACCCGACACCGAAGAAAAAGTACGATGTCATCATCGTCGGCGGCGGTGGTCACGGTCTAGCCACAGCTTATTATCTTGCAAAAGAGCATAACATCACGAATGTTGCGGTGATCGAGAAAGGCTACTTAGGTGGCGGTAATACAGCACGTAATACGACGATCGTTCGTTCTAACTACCTCTGGGACGAAGCGGCGCATCTATACGAGCACGCTATGAAATTGTGGGAAGGTCTATCTCAAGATCTTAACTACAACGTGATGTTCTCTCAGCGTGGCTGTCTGAACTTGGGCCACACATTGCAAGACATGCGCGACATCGAACGCCGTGTTAATGCGAACCGTCTAAACGGTATCGACGGCGAGGTATTGGATGCGAAACAAGTCAATGAGATCGTGCCGATCCTTGATTGTTCTGACAATGCTCGTTACCCAGTCATGGGCGCGTCTTGGCAGCCTCGTGCGGGTGTCGCTCGTCACGATGCCGTGGCATGGGGCTTTGCTCGTGGTGCAGACATGCGCGGTGTGGATTTAATCCAGCAAACAGAAGTAGTCGATTTCATTATTGAAGATGGCACGGTTGTAGGCGTTAAAACCGATCGTTACGGCGATATCAAAGCCGATCGCGTAGGTTGTGTCACAGCGGGTCACTCTGGCGTGATGGCTGCTAAGGCAGGTTTCGAATTACCACTCGAATCTCACCCATTGCAAGCCTTGGTATCCGAGCCAATCAAGCCAATCCTAGACACTGTGGTTATGTCTAACCATGTACACGGTTACGCGTCTCAGTCAGACAAAGGTGACTTGGTGATCGGTGCGGGTATTGATGGTTACACAGGTTACGGCCAGCGCGGTTCTTACTCTACGATCGAACACACGATTCAAGCGATTGTTGAAATGTTCCCGATCTTTAGCCGTGTGCGCATGAACCGTCAATGGGGCGGTATCGTGGATACGTGTCCAGATGCTTGTCCGATCATTTCGGAAACCCCAGTTAAAAACCTTTTCTTCAACTGTGGTTGGGGGACGGGTGGTTTTAAAGCCACACCAGGGTCAGGCAACGTCTTTGCAGCGTCTCTTGCGAAAGGCGAAATGCACGAATTGGCGAAGCCATTCTCTATGTTCCGATTCCACAACGGCGCGCTTATCGATGAGCACGGCGCTGCTGGCGTAGCACACTAACGGGAGAGTTATTACATGTTTCTTATTTATTGCCCGCATTGTGGTGAGCACCGTGAAGAAGAAGAGTTTCACAATCACGGTCAGGCGCATATCGCTCGTCCACTAGATCCTGATTCTTGTACTGATGAAGAATGGGGTAACTACATGTTCTTCCGTAAGAACCCGAAAGGCTTGCATCATGAACTGTGGGTTCATGCGGCTGGTTGCCGTAAGTTTTTCAACGTTACTCGTAATACAGCAACGTATGAAATTAAAGAAGTCTACAAAATCGGCGAGCAGCCAAAAGTGGTTGAGTAAAGGGAGCGGATCATGTCTCAAAAAAATCGTCTACAAAGCGGTGGCCGAATTGACCGTTCTAAGCCACTGACATTTACCTATAACGGTAAGCAATTTAAAGGTTTTGCTGGGGATACCCTAGCGTCAGCATTGTTGGCAAACGGTGTTGATCTGGTTGGTCGTAGTTTTAAATACAGCCGTCCTCGCGGTATTGTGGCAGCGGGTGCAGAAGAGCCAAACGCCATCATGCAATTGGGCGCGACTGAAGCCACTCAGGTGCCGAACGTTCGTGCAACGCAGCAAGAGTTGTTCTCTGGGTTGGTAGCAGGTTCAACCAATGGTTGGCCAAATGTTGAAATGGACTTGATGGGATTAGTAGGCAAAGTTGGTGGTAAAATGATGCCACCAGGTTTCTACTACAAAACCTTCATGTACCCACAGTCTATGTGGGAAACCTATGAAAAAGTTATTCGCCAAGCGGCGGGTCTAGGTCGTTCTCCTAAAGAATACGATCCAGATATCTACGACAAGATGAACCAACACTGCGATGTGATGGTTGTTGGTGCGGGTCCTGCGGGTCTAATGGCTGCCTTGGCGGCGGCACGTGGTGGTGCTCGCGTAATCATCGCTGATGAGCAAAACGAGTTTGGTGGCAGTCTACTAAGTAGCAAAGAAACGGTTGACGGTAAAGCGGGCTCAGCATGGGTAGCGAGCGTCACGAAAGAGCTAGAAGCCAACGAAAATGTATTGGTGCTACCTCGCTCTACTGTGAACGGCTACCACGATCATAACTTCCTAACGATTCACCAACGCATGACGGAGCATCTAGCGGATCGTGCGCCGAATGGTCAGGTTCGTGCTCGTTACCACCGTGTGCGCGCAAAATGGGTGGTTCTAGCAACTGGTGCTCACGAACGTCCATTGGTGTTTGCAAACAACGACGTACCAGGTGTCATGGTTGCGAATGCGGTTTCCACTTACATTAACCGCTACGGCGTTGTGCCAGGTAATGAGTTGGTGCTGATGACAACCAATGACAATGCTTACCATACGGCATTGGATTGGCATGATGCAGGTCGCAAGGTGCAAGCCATTGTGGACACTCGTAAGAACCCAACTGGCCCTCTAGTGGATGCAGCCCGTGAGCGCGGCATTACTGTGATGGCTGGCTCTGCTGTGATTGATGTTCAAGGTAGCAAACGCGTATCCGGTGTATCGGTTGCCTCTATCAGTGAAGACGGTTCTAAAGTGACTGGCTCTGTTAAGAAGTTAAGCGCAGACACCGTTGCTTCTTCAGGTGGTTGGAGCCCAGTTGTGCATCTATCTTGTCACACGGGTTCTCGCCCAGTTTGGGATGACTCTGCGATTGGTTTTGTTCCAGGTAAAACCGTACAGCAGCAACTGACTGCGGGTGCGATCAACGGACACTACACAACCGCTGATGCCTTGTCTGAAGGTCTGCAAGCTGGTCAAGACGCGTTAGAAAAGCTTGGTCTAGCAAAAGCTGAAGTGGCATTGCCTGAGTCTGCACAAGTGTCTGAATCAAAAGCCATGGCGCTTTACCATATTTCACACACTAAACCGACATCACAAGCGCCTAAGCAGTTTGTTGATTACCAAAACGATGTGACTGCAGCAGGCATCGAGCTTGCGTGTCGCGAAGGCTTTGAGTCGATCGAGCACGTGAAACGTTACACGGCGATGGGCTTTGGTACTGACCAAGGTAAGTTGGGTAACATCAATGGTATGGCCATCGCAGCCAGCGCATTGAACCAAACCATTCCTGATACAGGAACAACGATCTTCCGTCCTAACTACACGCCGATCACATTCGGTGCGATCGTAGGCCGTGATTGCAAAGAGTTGTTTGATCCTGAGCGCTACAGTGCGATGCATAAGTGGCACCTAGAGCAAGGTGCTAAGTTCGAGGATGTAGGCCAATGGAAACGTCCTTGGTACTTCCCGAAAGCGGGCGAGTCAATGCAAGAAGCCTTGAACCGTGAGTGTCTAGCGACACGTGAATCGGTCGGTATTTTGGACGCTTCTACACTGGGTAAAATCGACATCCAAGGTAAAGACGCACGTGAATTCCTAGGTCGTGTTTACTCAAACGCGTGGGCGAAACTGCCAGTCGGTAAATGTCGTTACGGCTTAATGCTGAAAGAAGACGGCATGGTATTCGATGACGGTGTGACATCTTGTCTTGGTGAAAACCATTTCTTGATGACAACCACATCTGGTGGTGCTGCAACCGTGCTAACTTGGTTGGAGCTTTACCATCAAACAGAATGGCCTGAACTAGAAGTGTACTTCACTTCTGTTACGGACCATTGGGCAACTATGACGATTTCTGGTCCAAACAGCCGTAAGCTTCTAGAAGAGCTAACGGATGCGGATGTGTCGAAAGATAACTTTGGTTTCATGGACTGGAAACCGATGACTGTTGCCGGCGTTCCAGCGCGTGTGTTCCGAATCTCATTCACGGGTGAGCTGTCTTTTGAGATCAACGTCCAAGCAAACTACGGTCTGCATGTTTGGGAAAAACTGTTTGAACACGGAGCTAAGTACAACCTGACACCATACGGTACGGAAACCATGCACATCCTTCGTGCTGAGAAAGGCTTCATTATCGCAGGTCAAGATACTGACGGCTCTGTTCACCCTTACGATTTAGGTATGGGTTGGGCGGTTTCCATGAATAAGCCATTCAGCTTCATCGGTAAGCGTGGCATGAAGCGTGAAGACTGTGTCCGTGCTGATCGTAAGCAATTAGTTGGTTTGAAAACAGTGGATCCGAACATTGTATTGCCAGAAGGTGCACAAGGTGTATTCGATCCGACCGCTCCAATTCCAATGCCGATGGTGGGTCACGTAACGTCTAGCTACTGGTCTGCTAACTTAGGCCGCTCGATTGCGATGGGCTTTGTAAAAGGCGGTTTAGAAAAAATGGGCGAAAAAGTGTACTACCCATTAGTTGATGGCCGTGTCGTTGAAGCCGAGATTTGTAGCCCAATTTTCCTAGATCCAAAAGGGGAGCGTCAAAATGTCTGATGTAAAAAATGAAACAGTAACGGTATCAGTCATGAACCAGCTACCTGATGCATCCATTGTGGGTCAATCACCGTTGTTTCACGCTGATTTAGCAACCATCGCCAAGAAAGGTCCAAACACTGGTGGTGTAAGTTTCAAAGAAGAGGCGCTGCTTGGACACATTACCCTGCGTATGAATGCTGACAACGCAGAGCAAATGTCCGTCGTTGAGAAAGTGTTGGGTGTGGCTTTGCCAACCCAACCGCTGACATCTGTTAGTCAAGGCGATGTTGTCGTACGTTGGATTTCTCCAGACGAATGGTTGATCACTGTGCCAGGTTTGCAGGCTTTTGACATCGAAACGGCGTTCCAGCAGAACATGACTGGCCACTACCAAGTGGTTAACGTGAGTGGCGGTCAGACATTGGTGACTTTGTCTGGTAAGCATGCGAAAGACGTCATCAAAAAGTCTTCGCCGATCGATCTTCACCCTAGTGAATTTCCAGTAGGTAAGGTTGTCACGTCTGTTTTTGCGAAAAGCTCTGCTGTGATTCGCCGCTCCGGTGAAGAGACGTTTGAACTAGTGATTCGTCGTAGCTTCTCTGACTACCTATGGTTATGGATTCAAGATGCTAGCCGCGAATACGGCTTAGTAGTTGAAGCGTAATTCCTTCCCCTCCATACCAGCCGATTCGCCATGCGGATCGGCTTCTTCTAGAGAGAACATCCTATGAAAGCAACAACAAAACCATGGATCTTTACTGCGAACTGTCCAAGTGTGATTGGTACCGTTGATGTGGTCACTCGTTTTATGGCTGAAGCTGGGAACTACGTTGAAGAGATTCATTCGTTCGATGACCGTGAAGCGAATCGCTTTTTCATTCGAGTAGAGTTTTTCCCACAATCAGCGGATTTTACCCCAGAAGAGTTTACTGAGGAGTTTTCTGCCCGCGCTAAGCAATTCGAAATGGAGTGGGAGCTGACAGCACCGAACCATCGTCCACGTGTAGCGATTATGGTGTCTAAGTACGACCACTGTCTGAATGACTTGTTGTACCGCTACCGTACCGGACAGTTAAACATCGAAGTGCCCGTGATCATTTCCAATCACCCAGATCTAGAGTCGTTGGCACAGTGGCATAATATTCCTTACTACCATTTGCCGATTACGGCCGATACCAAGCCTGAGCAAGAGGCTAAGGTACGTGAGCTAATCGAAGAGTATAATGCTGAGCTAGTGGTGTTAGCTCGTTATATGCAGGTACTTTCATCGGAGATGTGTCAGTACTTAGATGGTCGTGCGATTAATATTCACCACTCATTGTTACCAGGCTTTAAAGGTGCTCGTCCTTATCACCAAGCATGGGAAAAGGGCGTGAAGATGGTTGGCGCAACGGCTCACTATGTGAACGATGATCTTGATGAAGGTCCAATCATCGCCCAAGGTATCCAAACAGTGGATCATGCGCATTATCCAGAAGATTTGGTCGCAAAAGGGCAAGATATCGAACGTGTAACATTGTTTAATGCGATCAAATGTCACGTTGAAAAACGTGTCTTCTTGAATGGCAAGCGAACGGTTGTTTTTGGGCGATAGATACAAACTTGGGTAGCGCTTGGCGCTATCCAACTTCTAATTTCCACTCTGCAAACCCTTCCCGTGCTCGCTCATACCAGTTTTGCTACTTGCGAAACTGAATAAGGCGTACAAATACTTGTAATTACATCAAAAAATCTGTATTTGTTTCTTATTGTTAACCTTGTTTCCAATTGGAAACTCTCTGGAGGCGTTATGTCTATCAGCGTATTTGATCTTTTTAAAATTGGCATTGGCCCTTCTAGCTCGCATACCGTGGGTCCTATGGCTGCTGCTGCCGATTTTGCCCAAACGTTGTTAGAGCGAAAACTCACGGAAGACACCGCTCGTGTATTGGTAGAGTTATATGGCTCATTAAGCGCGACTGGAAAAGGGCATGGCACAGACCATGCGGTCATCATGGGATTGATGGGCGAGCGACCACACAGCATTAACCCTGACTGTGTGACGGCGCGTATAGAAGCATTACTGAGTAGCCAGCGTTTAGTGTTGGCTCCTCAACACAACATTGAGTTCATTTGGGAGCGTGACATGCTCCTTTTAGAAGAGTCACTCCCGTACCATCCCAATGCCATGCGTCTAACGGCGTTTGATAGTGCAGGGACAAGTCTCTATCAAAATACCTATTACTCGATTGGTGGTGGTTTTGTCATTGACGAGTCAGAAGCTACCGCCGATGCGACCTTGGTGCCACAGGTCGATGTGCCTTATGACTTCAACACAGCCGTTGAATTGCTGCAAATGTGTCGAGACAACAAGCTTCGAATCAGTGAACTGATGATGGAGAACGAAAAGGTATTTCGTTCTGAGCAAGAAGTGCGTGACGGCCTGATGGATATTTGGGGGGCGATGAAAGACTGCATCGCGAATGGCCTGCATAAAGAAGGCATATTGCCTGGTGGCTTGAATGTCCGCCGTCGTGCAATGAGCCTGCATAAGTCTCTGATCCGTGCCACACGCCCCAACATTATCAGTTCTACCTTAAGTGCTATGGACTGGGTCAACTTGTACGCCCTAGCTGTTAACGAAGAGAATGCCGGTGGTGGTCGAATGGTCACAGCGCCAACTAACGGGGCGGCGGGAATCATCCCTGCGGTACTCATGTACTACATGGAGTTTGTACCAAATCCAACGGAAGAAAATGTGGTTGACTTCTTACTTGCTGCGGCAGCCATTGGTGTGCTTTGTAAGAAAAATGCCTCCATCTCAGGGGCAGAAGTAGGTTGCCAAGGGGAAGTGGGCTCTGCTTGCTCTATGGCAGCGGCAGGGCTTTGCGAAGTCATGGGCGGTACACCGCAACAGGTTGAGAATGCTGCTGAAATCGGCCTTGAGCATAACCTTGGATTAACCTGTGACCCCGTTGGTGGCTTAGTTCAAGTGCCGTGTATCGAGCGTAATGCGATTGCTGCGATGAAAGCAATCAATGCCACACAGATGGCGTTGCGTGGTGATGGCGAGCACTTTATTTCCCTAGATAAAGTGATTCGCACCATGCGTGATACGGGCAAAGATATGCAAGATAAATACAAAGAAACCTCCCGTGGAGGTTTGGCGGTAAACGCCATCGAGTGCTAATCCTCTGACAGGGATTAAAAAGCCTTGTGGCACGTTGTGCTACAAGGCTTTTCTGATTGGGCGTCAGTATAAATAGGTTGTTGGCGTTACAAAGACTTATTTGCCAAACGCTCAAGTGCGTCCAACAACCATTCTTTTTCAGAGTCGTCTTTTAGACACTTGGCCATTTCATTTTCGTAACGACTCACGCGCTCAACAGCGTTAGCAAAAAAACGGTTGCCTTCTTCGGTCATAAATAGCGCGTAGGAGCGACGGTCATTCACTGCTGGTCGGCGCTCTAGCAGATTTTTACCTTCTAGTTTATCTACTGCGGCAACCATAGCTGAGCGGTCATTACCTAATGCTTGCGCCACGGCTGTTTGCGTCAAACCTGGGTTGCGATCCACAATCGCGAGTACCGCAAACAGTCCAGGGCTAATGCCTAGATCCTCACAAACCTCACCAAATTTAGCGAAAAAGTTCATTTGGGCACGGCGCAATCGGTAACCTAGAAATTCGCCTAGTACACCAAAATCGATTTCTTGTTCGGACTTTTTGGAGCGGTCGTCTTGCATGTGTTGATTTCCTAGCATGAAAAAATTTAAGCGCAATATTGTATATCAATCTCTCAGGTTGGTGAAACTTATAACAATTGTTGATCTTATCAAGTTTTGAAAAATTGGGGCCTAATAGACCCCTTAATAAACGCGTTACAACGATTCTTAGATTTTCATTATGATTAGCCGATGGCATGGACGAGCCATAATGTGATGCCAGGGAACATAACTAACAAAGCAACACGTACGAAGTCCGATAGTAAAAATGGCACGACCCCTTTGAAACACTCTTTTAGCGGTAGTGACTGGTCAAAGGACTTAATAATGAAAATGTTCATGCCCACCGGTGGTGTAATCAGACCGACTTCCACGACGACTAGAGCAATGATTCCGAACCAAATCCCCAAGTCCGCTGTCGGAATGCCAAAATCCATCGCCATGATGATTGGGAAGTAGATCGGAATGGTCAGTAGGATCATGGCCAGACTGTCCAAGAAACATCCCATGATAAGATAAGTAATCAGCATGATCACCAAAATGGTATAGGCTGAAAGACCAGAGTTGGTCAATACCTCGACACCGATTTCTGGAAGCTTGGAAAGGGCGATAAACACGCTGAATAAGTCGGCCCCTAAGACAATGAAGAAAATCATTGCAGAGGATACGGCAGTACGAATCAAGCTGGCCAGTAACCCTTCCATTCTCATTTTGCCATGAGTAATGGCTAAGATGGCTGTTAGTACAACACCGACAGAGGCGGCTTCGGTAGGCGTGAAGATACCGAAGTAAATACCCCCTAATACGATTAAGAAGATCAAAGTGATGTGCCATACATCACGGGTTGATTTAAGCTTTTGTAGCCAAGTTGTTGCTTCACCACGAGGGCCAGAATTCGGATAAAGGCGAACATAAATGGCAATAGTGATCATGTAGCCAGCTGCAGCCAGAAAGCCTGGAATAAACGCTGCAATAAACATTTTCGAAATGTTTTGCTCTGTGAGTACAGCAAAAATAATGAGTACCATCGAAGGCGGAATCAAGATTCCTAAGGTACCACCGGCGGCCAATGCCCCTGCAGCTAAACTGCCAGAGTAATTAAGGCGGCGCATTTCAGGTAACGCCACTTTGCCCATTGTAGAAGCCGTTGCAAGAGAAGAGCCACAAATGGCACCAAACGCGGCGCAGCCAGCGACAGCAGCCATAGCAATACCGCCTTTTTGGCGACCCACCCAAGTGTTACAGGTGCGGAACAACTCAGTGGTAATACCGGATCGAGTGGCGAGTTCACCCATTAATAGAAAAAGTGGCACAACGGATAAATCGTAAGTCGAGAACTTAGCGACAGGCGCGGTACCTAGGTATTCCAATAAAGCTGGCAATCCACCAATAGCAACGTAGCCAATGGAGCCACACACCATCATGGCAAGAGCGATGGGAATTCGAATGCTCATCAGGATTAATAGAATCCCCATCATTAGAAACGCGAGCTGTACATTACTCATTCTGTTCTCCTACAGGGCTGCACATAAGTCGCTGGAGACCACATAAGGTGCAGACACTAAAACAGATCACTCCGACCACATAGACCCACCACATTGGGAGTTCTAGGATCATGGTTTGCTCATAATAGTCTTTGGATTCAAGGCCGCTTAATACCATGCGGTAGGCAAAAGCTGCGCTTACGAACGTAAAAATGAGATGACCTAATTGATCTAATAGATACAGTGTTTTTGGGCGGCAGTGTGCCGTGAACAAATCTACGATGATATGGCCTTTACGCAAATAACACTCTGGTAAGAAAAGGAACACGGCCATCGCGAGACCTACCTCGGTTAGCTCGTAGTCACCTTCTACTGATTGGCCAAAAAAAGTCCTGCCGATGATGCTGGCGACCGTAATGATCGCCAAGCACAGCATGATAAGACCCCCCAGTAGGGCAAAGCTCATCGAGACACGCTTTAACCCAACTTCAACAACATTCACAATGGATAGTTTCATGCTAAATCACCGACCAATGGTTACATTGACTCGTATTTCTTAATCAAGCTTTCCGCTTTTTCAAGTAAACGTTCTGCTTCATAATCGTCGTCATTCATGTCTTCAAGCCATTCTTCACGAACGGGTGCTAGCTTCGCTTTCCATGAGTCATATTCAGCTCCTTCAATGTAATCGAAGCTGTTGCCTTGTTTTACCGCGTAGGAACGAGCATGCTGCTCATAGTTGTCAAACAGGTTGCCGATGTGACCGGCTAGAGCGACACCAGAGTTATCGTCGATGACTTTTTGTAGATCCGCAGGCAGGTCGGCATACACGTCTTTATTCATAGCAAAGATAAAGAACTGCGTATAAAGACCACGATCGCCTTTAATTTCGGTGTGGTGTTTAACCAATTCGTAGATTTTAGTAGGAAGGACCACTTCGTAAGGCAAGACTGCCACGTCTAGTACGCCTTTTGAGATGGCGCTTGCCATTTCAGTGACAGGCATAAAAATGGTGTTGGCATCAAACTCTTTAAAACCTTCGGACATGATTTTATTTGGCGCGCGTACTTTTAAACCATCAAGGTCAGCACCAGTTTTAATCGCCTTTTCACGAGAGTGGAATGAACCTGGTGCATGAGTATGCATGGCAAGTAGATGAACGTCTTTCATTTCATCTTGCATCTCGGTTTCGGCATATTCCTGTAATGCCATAGAAGTAGCTTTAGCGGTACTCGGCATGAAAGGAAGTTCAAATACGGTTGCTTTAGGGAAGCGGCCTGGTGTGTAACCACCTACTGTCCAAGTGATGTCTGAAATGCCCTTACGAACTTGATCGAATAACTGAGGTGGCTTACCGCCAAGTTGCATAGCTGGGTACAGCTCGATATCAATGCGCCCGTTGGATTCCTTTTCCACTTTCTCAGCCCAAGGCTCTAGAAACTTGGAATGTGCCATCGACATAGGTGGCAAAAAGTGATGCAGTTTTAGGGTGAACTCTGCTTCTGCCATGGCGTTAACTGATAGTAATGTGCCCGCGATTAGCCCTAAGCTTTTGCGTCCAAGATATTTCATTTTCCACCTCACATTGTTTTTTTTATACGTGTTTTTATGGTTTTCGAGTCGACTCGATCACTGCGTCAAAGTCGATTAATACATTGTTTACATAAACTGTTTATCATTTCAACAATGTTTGTCATCAAATTTTCCTTACGCCCATCGAAAAAAAAGATAACTCATCATCTACTTTTAGATTATTTAACAATGTAAATCAAAATTATTTGTAAAATTAATTGTTGTATAGTACAACAAAAAGACTAAAACCAGTATTTCAAAATTGGTCCACCGAAACAATGCTAAAAATAGAAGGTGAATTATGAGTAAGGTGATCTCTCTCGAGCAGGCTGCTGGCCTAATTAAAGATGGTGACTCGGTCGCTTGGTCAACCATTGGTATGTCTTATTTTGCTGAGGCAGTAGCCAGTCATCTGGAGCAACGCTTTCTTACAACAGGTCAACCAAAGGGTCTTACTTTGATTCACGACTGTGGTTGTGGTGATGGTAAAGATGCAGGGATGTCGCATCTTGCCTATGAGGGGTTGGTGAAACGTCTGATTTCAGGCCATACGGGACAAGCCCCGAAAATGGCGGGCATGATCGTTGAAGATAAAATCGAAGGGTATTTGCTGCCGCAAGGTGTGCTAACTACCATGTGGCGTCAAATCGCTGGTAACAAGCCTGGTGTCATCACTAAGGTTGGTATGGGGACTTATGTGGACCCATTGCTGAGCGGTGGCAAGGTCACCTCTAAAGCAACCGATGATTTGGTGAAACGCATCGATATCGAAGGTGAAGACTGGCTACTTTATAAGAAATTCCCGCTTAATGTGGTTGTCATTCGTGCTACGACTGCAGATGAGCATGGCAACCTATCCGTTGAAGAAGAGGCACAGCTGGCGGAAATCTTGCCGATGGCACAGGCTGCGCGTAATAGTGGTGGCATTGTTATTGCGCAAGTTAAATACCTTGTCGAAGCAAAAACCATTAAACCAAAAGATGTCAAAGTGCCAGGCGTGCTGGTTGACTACGTGACGGTAGCGCCTGCTGAGCAGCACATGCAAACCATCACTACAGAGTACAATCCAAGCCTTGCAGGTAATGCTCGTATTCCTCTAAATGCCATTCCCCCCGTGCCTTTTGGCGAGCGTAAAATCATCGCTCGTCGCGCGGCGATGGAGCTTTATGACAATGCCATTGTAAACCTTGGGATTGGCATGCCAGATGGTGTGGCCTCGGTGGCAGCGGAAGAAAACGTGGCAAGCCGCTTTATGTTAACGACTGAGTTGGGGACTTACGGTGGTATTCCAGCGTCAGGTGGTGACTTTGGTGCGGCGTGGAATGCTGAGGCGATTATTGAGCATGAAGCGCAATTCGACTTCTACGACGGCGGTGGTTTGGACATTGCCTTCTTAGGTTTGGCTCAGGCGGATCAGAACGGAAATCTGAACGTTAGTAAGTTTGGCCCCAAAGTCGTCGGTCCTGGTGGCTTTATTAATATTTCGCAAACCGCTAAGAAAGTCGTGTTCTGTGGCACCTTGGTAAATGGCGCTAAGCTGTCGTTTGAAGGTGGCCAAGTGTCCGTCTTAGAAGAAGGCCGAACCCGTAAGTTTGTTGAGCAGGTGGATCATGTGACCTTTAGTGGTGAGTTTGCTCAAGCGAATAATAAGCCAGTGTTCTTTATTACCGAGCGTTGTGTGCTGGAACTACGTAAAGAAGGCGTGGTGTTGACGGAGATTGCGCCTGGCCTTGATCTTGAGAAAGACGTGTTAAGCATGATGGATTTTAAGCCTATCATTGCTGAAGACTTGAAAACCATGCCAGAGCAGATCTTCCAGGAGTCTTGGGGAGGTTTAGGTGAATTCATGGCTGGTTCTGCAAAATAACAATAAGGGTGATCTAAATGACGATGCAAAATGTAGAGATTCCATATGGTGCGTATTGGAGTACACCGTTTACAAAGTGGCAGGGTTCCTTGCAGTACCTGCATTCAATGAAATTCGCGGCCCACGTTGCAAAGCAAGAACTTGCTAAACGCTCAATAGATCCGACAGTGTTTGACTCCGGCGTACTGGGCATGACCATCAACCAGTATCAATCATTCAATGGTGCGCCTTGGCCACTATTTGATATTGGTGCCGTGCATACGCCAGGGCATGTGGTAAACCAAGTGTGTGCCACCAGTGCTCGTGGTCTATTTGCGGCGGCATCTGAAGTGATGTGTGGTATGGCCAGTGTGTCGCTATTGATGGCGGCTGATCGTTGTTCCAATGGCCCACATATTTTCTATCCGAATCCGCAAGGTATTGGTGGGGCGGGGCAGTCAGAAGATCAAGTGTTTTACAACATGATGAATGACCCGATGGGTGGTCATTCTATGATGCAAACTGGTGAGAACGTGGCCAAGCGTTTTGACATCACTCGTGAAGAATTGGACGCTGTTGCCCTACGTCGATACGAACAGTATCAAGAAGCTCTAAAAGACGAGCAAGCCTTCCAAAAACGTTACATGACACTACCTCTGTCTGTGCCAACGCCTAATTTCAAAAAAGAAGCGTGTGTGGTAACCGGGGACGAGGGGGTATTCCCAACCACAGCCGAAGGCTTGGCAAAGCTAAAACCAGTAATGGAAGGGGGAGTGATCACCTTTGGTAATCAGACGCATCCTGCGGATGGTAATGCGGCCATCATTGTTTGTCACAGTGACAAGGCGCAGGCGTTATCTACCAATAGCTCGATCAAAGTAGAGGTATTGGGCTTTGGGCAAGCGCGAGACGATTTGGCCTATATGCCAGCGGCACCAATTGAGGCGGCTAAGCGTGCTTTACACATGGCGGGCATTAGCATTGAGCAAGTTGATGCCATTAAAACCCATAACCCCTTTGCCGTGAATGATGTGGCATTAGCGAAAGCTTTGAATATTGATGTGATGCAGATGAACAATTTTGGCTGCTCGCTGATTTGGGGGCATCCACAAGGGCCAACGGGCTTACGTGCCATGATAGAAATGATTGAAGAGCTTGCCCTGCGAGGCGGTGGTTATGGCTTATTTACCGGCTGTGCAGCGGGTGATACAGGCATGGCAACCGTGATCCGAGTAACGGATCGATAGTACTTAGTACGCTCCATATTTAGCCACACACGTGTGTGGTTTTTTTTTGAGAAAAATATAAATAGTTGTGTTTGACATTTGTTTAGTAATACAACTATTATGGATTTAACAATTAATTCACGCTAAATAAGGCGCCTCAGCCATAAGCATAAAAACAAGAGGTAAGCGAATGACAACTTATCAATTTATCGAATTCTCAGTAGAGAATGGCATCGGTCATCTCCGATTAAATCGACCTGAAAAAAAGAACGCGATCAATGATTCACTTTGTTTAGAAATTGAACATGCGTTTATTAACCTTCCTGATGACGTCAACGTTATTGTCTTCTCTGGCGCTGGCCCTGAGTTCTGCGCTGGACTAGACCTTGCTGAACATAAAGCTCGCGAACCATTCGAAGTCGTTAAGCACTCCAATATGTGGCATCGCGTGTTTGGTCATATTCAAAACTCTGGCATCCCTGTGATTGCGGCCATGCAAGGTGCGGTCATCGGCGGTGGTTTGGAGCTGGCGATCTGTGCACACATTCGTGTCACAGAAAAGGGGACTTTTTACCGCCTACCAGAAGGCCGTCATGGCATCTTCGTTGGAGGTGGCGCATCAGTAAACGTGGCTCGTGTGATCGGCACTAGCCGTATGACTGAGATGATGTTGACGGGGCGTGATGTGGACGCGGAAGAAGGTTACCGCATTGGCTTAGGTCATTACGTGGTGGAAAACGGTGCATCGTTGGATAAAGCCATGGAACTTGCGGCGAGCATCGCGAAAAACTCGAAGTACTCAAACTGGGCAATGACCACAGGTCTAGCACACATCAGCAACATGGCCGCTGATGATGGTTTGTACACCGAATCGCTTATTTGCGGCATCACGCAAACCAGTGATGAAGTGAAAGCACGTATCGAGTCCTTCCTAAACCGTAAGAAAAAATAAGTCAGTACAGGAGTTTAATCATGCAAGTTCAAGGTCGTCACTTTGTTGTTACAGGTTCCGCGTCCGGTATTGGTGAAGCGGTTGCACGTCGTCTACATGGTTTAGGCGCAAGCGTTTCATTAGCGGACCTAAACGAAGAAGGTCTAAAGCGCGTCGCTGAAAGCTTAGGTGAGCGGGTACAGTTCGCGGTGACTGACATTTCTGATGAGGCATCGGTGCAAGCGTCTTTGGATCAAGCGGTTGCCACGTTTGGTGAAATCAATGGTTTGGTGAACTGCGCGGGTATTCCTGGCGCTGAGCGTGTTGTCGGTCGAGAAGGCCCTCATTCGCTAGCGGGTTTTGAGCGTGCACTGCGTGTGAACCTACTTGGAACGTTTAACATGATTCGCCTAGCTGCCGACAAAATGCAGCACAACGAACCGCAATCGACTACTGAGCGTGGCGTGATCATTAACACCGCATCAGTTGCGGCCTTTGATGGTCAAATTGGCCAGGCGGCTTATTCCGCATCAAAAGGCGGCGTGACGGCGATGACGCTACCGATCGCCCGTGAACTTGCACGCTTTGGTATTCGTGTGATGACCATTGCTCCAGGTATTTTCAAAACACCAATGATGGATGTGTTACCAGAAGAAGTGCAGCAGTCATTAGGTGCAGCGGTGCCATTTCCGCCACGTTTGGGCGATCCAGATGAGTTCGCCATGTTGGCACAGCAAATCATTGAGAACTGTATGTTAAACGGTGAAGTCATTCGTCTGGATGGCGCAATCCGTATGGCGGCAAAATAGGAGATCGATGATGAGCTACCAAGCCCCATACAAAGACATGCAATGGTTAGTTGAACAAGCCTATCAAACTCAACAACTTGGTAACCTTGAATCCTTACAAGACTTCGACCTGGATCTTGCAAACGCCATCATTGATGAGGCAAACAAGTTTGCGAGTGGCGTACTCGCTCCTCTCAACATAGTGGGTGACGTTGAAGGCTGTACATTCTCTGATGGTCAAGTAACCACGCCAACAGGCTGGAAAGACGCCTATGCGCAATTCCGTGATTCTGGTTGGATCGGGTTAGCACTACCCGAAGAATACGGTGGTCAAGGTTTGCCGAAGTACATTGCTCAGCCAGTGAACGAAATGTGGTTGTCGAGCAACCTAGCATTTGTCATGTTTGCGGCATTGGCGCAGGGTGGCTCAGAGATCCTACTGAAGTTTGGCTCTGATGAACTCAAAGCGCGTTATTTAACGCAAATTGTCACGGGTGAATGGACGGTAGCGATGGCGCTGACTGAACCCAATGCTGGCTCTGATTTAGGCGCGCTGACAACCAAAGCGATCCCTCAAACGGATGGCACTTACCAGATCAAAGGTCAAAAAATCTACATCACCTACGGTGAGCACGATATGGCCGAGAACATCGTCCATTTAGTATTAGCTCGTACGCCTGATGCCCCTGCAGGGAGCCGAGGCCTTTCTTTATTTGCGGTACCTAAATACCGAGTTAATGAAGACGGTTCTTGTGGTGAATTTAACGATATCCGTTGTACGGGGATCGAGCACAAAACTGGCCTTCACGGTAGCCCAACGTGTTCGATCAGTTACGGCGATAACGATAATTGTGTCGGTGAATTAATTGGCAACCTAAACCAAGGTCTGATGGCGATGTTCGTGTTGATGAACGAAGCTCGCTTAAGTTGTGGTATGCAAGGTGTTGGGCTAAGTGAATTGGCGCTTCAGAAAGCTCTGCAATATTCGCAAGAACGTGTGCAAGGTGCGGGATCTAATGGTCAACGCGTTGCGCTTATTGAGCACCCTGATGTGAAACGCATGCTTCTTAATCTTCGTTCGGAAAGCTTTGCCCTGCGTTCATTGGGTTATCAAATCGCTGCTTTGATTGATGTAGCCGAGCAATCCAAGGATGCTGAAACTGCACAAGCAGCGGAAAATCGCATTGCCTTACTAACGCCTATCTTTAAAGGTTTTGCTACGGAGCAAGTCAATGAATTAGCGGGCGACGCCATTCAAGTTTATGGTGGGATGGGGTTTATAGAAGAAACGGGCATCGCACAAGTGATGCGCGATGCCCGCATCACAACCATCTACGAAGGTACAACAGGTATCCAAGCGAAAGATTTATTACACCGCAAGATTCGTATGGACCAAGGTCGCTGTATCAGTGATCTGATAGCTGATATGCGAGACGTTGTTGAAAGTAATCCCGATAGTGTTATTAACCTGCGCTTAGGGCAAGCATTAAATCAATTTGCACATGTATTGGATAGCAAAGTACTCAATCCAAGTGCCGACTTAGCTCAATTAGACGCCGTAGCTGTACCATTATTAAATGCTTTAGGGGGAATCTGCTGTGCTTGGCAATTGGCTAAATTAGCGCAGCAAGCACAAGCAAGCAAAGCTCAGGATGAGGTTTTCTTTAGCAATGTCGTAGCGCTGGCGGAGTTTTACAGCGCTTACAAGCTGCCTCATGCTCAAGCGGCTTTGACGACTGTTCTAGAGGAGCAAAATGGCGTCGGAAACTATGAATTTTAGTTCCTAATAAATAGGGACATAACCTTCTTTGAACGAACAAAAATAAAAAGTTTCAGGAGAATAAAATGACCAGCGAATTCCATCCAATTAAGGTGGTGAGTCACTCTGTTGCGATCGAGAAACGGGATAACGGAGAACAGATTGTTCAATGTAAAACACCTCTTGCAGAATATGCTCGTTGTTTGACCGATCGTCTTGTTCATTGGGCAGAGGAAACGCCTAATACAGTGTTCATTGCACAACGAGACGATAGTGGCGAATGGGAACGTTATACCTACGCTGAAGCGCTGACTAAAGTTCGCCAACTCGCATCATGGCTATTAGAGCAGCCGGTTTCCCCAGAGCGTCCTATTGCCTTTTTATCGGGTAACAGTTTAGAGCATTTGATGTTAGCCATGGCGGGGTACTACATTGGCGTGCCTCATGCCCCGATTTCACCGGCCTACTCGTTGGTTGCCACTGACTACGCCAAGTTAAAGCACGTTGTTGAGCTACTGACACCTGGCCTGATAGTAGTGGATAAACTGGCTCCGTATGAAAAAGCGATTAAAGCCGTGGCGGGCGCCGATATCCCTGTGGCGG
This sequence comes from Marinomonas sp. AWM4_232, assembly GCF_056158325.1. Taxonomy (NCBI): domain Bacteria; kingdom Pseudomonadati; phylum Pseudomonadota; class Gammaproteobacteria; order Oceanospirillales; family Oceanospirillaceae; genus Marinomonas; species Marinomonas sp. AWM4_232. Next base: position 2,618,940 of record NZ_JBSWTA010000001.1, read on the forward strand.
TGATGTATGGCGATACGAATGCAGAGCAGATTGAAAATCCTACTGTTTCCTTTGCATCGTTTTGGGAACATGAAATCGTCTCTGGGATTGAACAATGTAATGCTGAAGTCACAGGGGATACCGTTGCTAAAATACTGTTTACTTCTGGTACAACCGGTATGCCAAAAGGCGTCGTGAACACCCACAAGATGCTTTGTGCGAATGCGGTGATGATCCGTGACACCATGGCTTTCCTTTCGGAAGAACCGCCTGTGATGGTGGATTGGTTACCTTGGAATCATACCTTTGGCGGCAATCATAATGTCAGCATTGCATTGTACAATGGCGGCTCTTTCTACCTTGATGACGGTAAGCCAACCGAAGCACACTTTCATAAAACATTGAACAATCTCGCTGAGATTTCTCCGACAGTGTATTTCAACGTGCCCAAAGGCTTTGAGCTGCTGGTTAAGAAACTTAAACAAGACGATGAGCTGGCTCGTAAATTCTTTTCACGACTTCAGTTTATGTTTTTTGCCGCCGCGGGCATGGCGCAGCATATTTGGGATGACATTGATGCGTTAGCCATTCAGTACACTGGCAAGAAAATCCCGATGCTGACAGGGCTTGGTGCGACTGAGACAGCGCCATCGGTGACCTTTGCTTCCATTGAAGAGAGCGCATCAGGCGTGATTGGAAAGCCAGCGCCTGGCGTGACCCTGAAGTTAGTTCCCAATGAAGGCAAGTTAGAAGCCCGTGTAAAAGCTGTAACCGTGATGCCTGGCTATTGGCGCCAACCTGAATTAACCGCCAAATCGTTTGATGAAGAAGGCTTTTATTGTCTGGGTGATGCCTTCGCTTATTTGGATGAGAGCAATCCTGATCGTGGTTTCAGATTCGATGGACGCGTATCAGAAGACTTCAAATTAGACAGTGGCACTTGGGTCAGTGCTGGAACGCTTCGTGCGAAGTTTATCAGTGCCTTTGCGCCATGGGTTCAGGACATTGTTTTATGCGGAACTAATCGCGCTGACATAACTGGTTTAGTGTTTCCAGACTTGGCCCAGTGCCGCGCCCTGATTGGTGAGGAATCCGCGCACCTATCTGATGAAAAAGTCGTTCATCATCCGAAAGTTCGAACTATATTTCTAGAGAAGCTGAAAGCATTTGCTGCTCAGGGAACGGGCAGCTCAACTGTAGTCGCACGAATTCTTTTGCAGCATGAAGCGCCTTGTTTGGATGCACATGAGGTCACAGATAAAGGCTCGTTAAATCAAAGAAATGTTCAGGAACATCGTGCTGATCAAGTGGCTGAACTTTATCAAGAGCCTCATTCTGTCAGTGTAATTAGCGTTTAATGTTATTGAAGAATGCCAGTATAGAAGCGACTCTTAAACGGTAGTTGGCGTTTATTGTTATAAGAAAAAGTATATCTAGGTGACAATTATGAAAGTATTAGTCGGTGTCAAACGCGTCATTGATTACAACGTGAAAGTGCGCGTCAAATCAGATAACACAGACGTGGATTTAAGTAATACCAAAATGGCGATCAATCCATTTTGTGAAATCGCAGTAGAAGAGGCCATCCGTTTAAAAGAGGCGGGTATCGCAACCGAAGTCATCGCGGTTAGTGTGGGCTCCAGTGCGAGTCAAGAGCAGTTGCGTACTGCCATGGCATTAGGTGCGGATCGCGCTATTTTAGTCGAAACAGAAGACACAGCAGAGCCACTAACAGTTGCTAAAACTTTTGCCAAATTGATGGCAGACGAAGGGGCTGAATTGGTCATTTTAGGCAAGCAGTCCATTGATTCAGACAACAACCAAGTCGGTCAAATGTTAGCAGCACTGACAAAACGCCCACAGGGTACGTTTGCTTCAAACGTGTCTGTTGACGCTGGACATGTGGCAGTCACTCGAGAAATTGATGGGGGACTGCGTACGGTTAAGTTAGCGCTACCAGCCATCGTGACGACCGATTTACGTCTGAATGAACCTCGTTTTGCCAAGTTGCCAGACATTATGAAGGCAAAGCGCAAGCCGCTTGAGACGAAAACGTTTGCGGATTTGGGTGTGGAAGTAAAACAACACATTCAGCTTGATAAGGTGGAAGCACCTGCTGCGCGCCAAGGTGGTGTGAAAGTGGGTTCCGTAGATGAGCTTATCCAGAAATTGAAAGACGAAGCGAAGGTGATTTAATGGCTACTTTACTTATTGCAGAACACAACGGTACAGAATTGGCTCCTGCAACGCTAAGTGCTTTGACGGCTGCGCAGCAGGTTGGTTCGGACATTACTGTATTAGTGGCTGGCGCGAATGTTAAAGCGGTTGCGGATGAAGTAGCTCAGTGTTCGGGTGTGAGCAAAGTGCTGCTCGCTGAAGGTGACAGCCTTGCTTACGATTTAGCTGAGAACTTGAGTGAATTGATTCTATCTGTGGCAGGCGATTACTCGCATATCATGGCGCCATCTAACTCTGTTAGCAAAGATGCGATGCCACGGGTTGCAGCCTTGTTAGATGTTGGACAGCTATCGGACATCACCGCGGTATTAAGCGACGCACAATTTCAGCGCCCAATCTATGCTGGTAATGCCATTGCCACCGTTACTTCTAACGATGCTGTGAAAGTCATCACAGTACGTGCGGCAGCATTTGATAAAGCCGCAGCGACAGGTGGTTCGGCTGCAGTGGAAACATTGGCTGCGCCTGCTGACAGCGGACTATCAAGCTGGGTAAACGACGAACTAACGCAATCTGAACGTCCTGAATTGACCGCTGCAGAGCGTATTGTATCCGGTGGTCGAGGTGTGGGAAGTGGTGAGAACTTTGCACTGCTTGAAGCCTTGGCAGATAAGTTGGGCGCGGCCGTGGGGGCTTCCCGTGCGGCAGTGGACTCTGGCTTTGTACCAAACGATATGCAGGTGGGACAAACTGGTAAGATCGTCGCACCAAGCCTTTACATGGCCTTCGGTATTTCAGGTGCAATCCAGCATTTGGCCGGTATGAAAGACTCGAAAGTCATCGTAGCTGTCAACAAAGATGAAGAAGCGCCGATTTTCCAAGTGGCTGATTACGGTTTAGTGGGTGACCTGTTTGATGTGTTACCTGAGCTAACCGAAAAATTGTAAGTCACTTGTCATTAGAAACTTAAGCGCTAAATAAAAAGAATAAGAGGAGTGCAATTATGCGTGAATCGATGGAGTTTGATGTTGTCATCGTGGGCGCAGGTCCTTCTGGTCTGTCGACCGCCATTCGTTTGAAGCAACTTAATGCTGACCTAAATGTATGTGTGCTTGAAAAAGGGTCAGAGGTCGGTGCGCACATATTATCCGGTGCCGTGCTAGAGCCTCGTGCCTTGAACGAGCTATTCGACAACTGGCAGGAGTTGGGTGCTCCTCTTAACACCCCTGTGACCAAAGACGAAGTTTACCTATTAAAAGATGGTGAACTGAGTAAAGAGTTACCCCATGCATTGGTTCCCAACACAATGAAGAATGATGGCAACTACATTGTTAGTGTTGGCAACTTATGTCGTTGGTTAGCAGAGCAGGCCGAAGGTTTGGGCGTGGAAATATTCCCAGGCTTTGCAGCAGCAGAGATTTTGTATCATGAAGATGGTCGCGTGAAAGGCGTTGCCACAGGTGATATGGGGGTATCAGCTTCCGGTGAGCAACTCGCAACCTATATGGAAGGTATGGAGCTGCATGCCCAGTACACGGTCTTTTCGGAAGGTTGTCGAGGACACTTAGGCAAGCAGTTAATCAGCAAATTTAACCTTGATGCCGCGGCAGACCCACAGCACTATGCCCTAGGCATCAAAGAGCTGTGGCAAATTGATCCTGCTAAACATCAACCTGGACTTGTACTGCATGGTGCTGGCTGGCCTCTTGAAGAAGCCAGTGGTGGTTTCTTCTTATACCACACGGACAATCATCAGGTGGTGGTAGGGTTGATTGTTGATCTGAATTATAGCAACCCTTGGATGAGCCCTTATGAAGAATTCCAACGTTTAAAACATCATCCGGTGCTTAAGCAGTATCTAGAAGGTGGCGAACGAGTGTCTTATGGTGCTCGTGCGATTGCTAAAGGTGGTTGGAATGCCCTGCCGACAATGACTATGCCGGGGGCTTTGTTGGTAGGTTGTGATGCTGGTACCTTAAATGTGGCCAAAATCAAAGGCACACATACCGCCATGAAGTCAGGCATGGTTGCCGCAGAAGCGATTAATAAGGTGTTAGCAGACACTAGTTTATCGATTGGCGACACATTTAACGCTCTGTTTGACGATTCATGGCTAAAGCAAGAGCTATACAGCACGCGCAATTTTGCGCCAGCTATGCATAAGTTCGGTACTTTCTGGGGTGGAGCATTTAACTTCGTTGATCAGAATTTATTGGGCGGTAATATGCCGATCACGCTTCATGATACGTCTCTTGATCATGCGCAATTGCAAAATATCGCCAGTGCTAAAAAGATCGATTATCCAAAACCTGATGGCAAACTAAGCTTTGATCGTCTTTCATCTGTATTTTTATCTAATACCAACCATGAAGAAGATCAGCCTTGTCATTTAACGCTTGCAGACGACAGCATCCCAACAGGCAGTAACCTAAGTCAGTTTGCTGAGCCAGCACAACGTTATTGTCCTGCTGGTGTATACGAGATCGTAGAGAAAGAAGCAGGTCCATCATTACAAATCAATGCGCAAAACTGTCTGCATTGTAAGACCTGTGACATTAAAGACCCAGCGCAGAATATTACTTGGGTAACACCCGAGGGAACGGGGGGGCCTAATTACCCAAATATGTAATAAATTTCCGTAAGAGTAGTGTGATCCCGCTTGATACAGCCAGCTTCCGCTGGCTGCTTTTTTCTATTCAGTTAGACACATCTGACATATTGTCCATAACATCCCAACAAGCACCGAGCGTATGGTAGTCCACTTTCCCCATTGGCGATTTCTCTTTGGTGATTTTATCGCCATTACGCGCCACAATGCGGAACCATGCACCGTGAGTATGATCGATCAAATGGTCCCAACTGTATTGCCAAAGTGTTTGGTACCAGTCGAGATAGGTTTGCTCACCAGTCACTTTGTATAAACGGTAAGCCGCTGCAATTGCCTCTGCTTGGACCCAGAAGTATTTCTGAGCATCGGCAAATTCGTAGGTTTTCGGTGCGAAGCCATAGACTAAACCTCCGTGCTCTTTGTCCCAGCCGTATTTAACCGCTTGATCAAACAGACTTTTAGCGCGTTCAACATACCATGACTCAGGGCTCAATTGGTGTAATTGCAGTAGCAGTTTGGTCCACTCCACTTGATGGCCTGGTTGAAACCCCCATGGCTTAAACAAGTCGTCCGGCTTATCAATGTTATATTGCCAGTTCGGTTGCCAATCTTGATGGTAGTGTTCCCAAATCATGCCGCCGGCTAGGTCACATAATTCTCCAGCAAACTTTTGCGCAAGGCGTTTAGCGCGTTCTAAGAAACGTTGATCGCCAATGGCTTTATAGGCCGCGATAAAAGCTTCGCACATATGCATATTGGCATTTTGACCGCGGTATGGGTCAAGAGTCGTAAGCTCCCCCGAGCGCTCGTCTGCATAGGCGTTGTGATCAGGTTGATAGAAGTTGTCATCTAGCCATGAATACAGGTCTGAAAGCTTATTTTTTGCATCGACGATACCAGCCATATGGGCATGCGCATAAGCCAACACCACAAATGCATGACCATAGGCCATAGCGGTTTTGTCGATGGTATCGCCTAGCATCCAAGCATAGTGATTTGAGTTCGCTAGATAATGCTCTTGCTCTATAAAGGCTAAACCATCTCGAGCCCAATCCGCATAATGATCTCCGTAACCACGACGGTAGGCTTCAGAATAATTGAATACAAAGCGTGTGGACGACACCAAGTGACGGGTGTTAGGGTCAAATACTTGACCATCGTCGAGAAAATTCTGAAAGAAGCCACCCGCAGGGTCTTTCACGACCGGTTCGTAGAACGCCAATATGTCTTTTGTGTGAGAGAATAAAAAGTCGTGAGAGGAATAATCCATTGTCATGGTTATACTTCCTTAAATAAATTGTGTATTTTTGTTGTAAGGAACTACTATGGAATTTGACAGTATAAACTGTCGCACAGGGTTTCGAGACTGCTACAGTTACAAAGTGTGCGATGAGATAAGCTGGACGCACCTATTGATTTGAGATCTTCGCCTTAATGAATTGGCTAACCCAAATGTTTACCACAAGTGTCGACCCTGCACTTCTTGTTGAAGGGCAGTATGACTCTCCACTGGTGATTTTGTCCATACTACTTGCTTCCAGTGCCTCATTTTTTGCACTGAGGTTAGCAGAAACAGCTCGTCATATCGTATTGGCTCGATACCGGCATATTGCTACGGCAACTGGCGCTCTGATTTTAGCAGGTGGTATTTGGAGTATGCATTTTGTTGGCATGCTGGCGTTCAAAATGCCACATCATATGGGATACGATTGGTTTTTAACGGTTATTTCATTAATTCCGGCATTCGTTGCCAGCTTAATCGTTCTTAAGTCGCTTATATACGTTCAAGAAAAAGATGCGTTGTCGTTAACGTTGACCATTCGTAATGGCGTTATCGTGGGGGCTGGAATTGGTGCCATGCACTATTTAGGCATGGAAGCGATGGATACGCATCTAAGCTTAAAGTACAACCCGTACTTATTTATATTGTCGGTTATTCTTGCTGTTGTCTTAGCTTGTGTAGCTTTATTGGCTCGTCGCGCTATAAAACGCACTTTTCCAAATATGCCCACAGTGCTCACCAAGCTGCTCGTTGCCTCAATCATGGGGGGAGCAATTTCTAGCATGCATTATACTGGCATGGCGGCCGCTTATTTTATTAAGGATTCAGCTTCTAGCTTAGTAGAGTTGTCGCAACCTGACAGTAGTGAGCTAGGTTATGCAGTATCTATTTTTTCGTTTTTGATTTTTATTTTGGCCATGAATGTTAGTTCTCAGCTACGCTATCGTCAGCTATTGACTGAGCAAACAGCCAGCGAAGCTCGTACACAAGCGATTTTGGATACTGCGACAGATGCCGTGTTTACAATTAATAACCAAGGGTTAATACAAGAGTTTAACACGGCAGCGCAAAACATTTTTGGGTGGACGGAATGCGAGGCTACTCAAAGACCAGTAGATATTTTGTTTCCAGATAAAAATACGTCTGAATACGATGGCTTTCTTGTAGACTATTTTTCCGGTGCAAATGAAAATGTTGTGAATTCAAATACGGAGCTAATGGCGCGGGATAAAAAGGGACGACTTTTTCCGATACAATTAGGGGTAGGTAAGATTCATTTACCTGATGGAGAGCTACTCTACGTTGGTTTTGCTTCTGATATTTCTCATCGCAAAGAAATGGAAGAGCGAGTTTCCAAGAGTGAAGAACGCTTGAGTTCTTTGATTCGAAATATACCTGGAGTATCGTTTCGTTGTTTGCTGGATGACAATTGGACGGCATTATTTCTTTCAGAAGCTATCTATGACTTAAATGGTCATCGTGCTCAGGAGTATTTAGAAGGAGCACTGAGCTTTGGCTCTTGGCTCCATCCTGAAGATCAAGACAGAATTTCAGCATTTTTCGAAGAGGCTGTGGGAAGCCAAGATCGTTATGAAATAGAGTATCGAGTGTCTCACAAAGATGGTCATATTATTTGGGTTTTAGAAACCGGTACTATTGTTTATGACGAATCAAAAAACGCTAAATGGATCGATGGCGTTATGTTGGACATTACAGCTCGAAAAGATATGGAACAGGAATTAATTGAAGCTAAAATCCGAGCGGAAGAAGCTGCTGAATCCAAAGCATCTTTCCTTGCCAACATGAGTCATGAAATTCGTACGCCCATGAACGCTATCATTGGCTTTAGCAGTATCTTGTTAGATTCATCATTGCCCACTCAAACTCGTAAACACCTACAGACTATCAATCAGTCTGCCCGGTCATTATTACATTTACTGAATGATATTTTAGACAGTGCAAAGTTAGACAAAGATAAACTTGAATTAGATATCAAAGCATTTAGGCTTTCAACGTGTGTAGACACAGTCATATCAACACTTTGGCTCCAAGCAAAGAATAAAAACCTTTCCTTGAATTTAGAGGTCAGCCCAGAGTTACCTCAGGTTGTTCAGGGAGCAGAAGATAGAATTAGACAGGTATTACTGAACTTAGTAGGTAATGGTGTCAAATTTACAGAGTCAGGTTCTGTAGTTTTGAAAGTATTTCCGTCACCAACGCTTTCAGGTTTCACTCGTTTCTCTGTCTACGACACCGGAATGGGGATTCCGAAGGAGCGAGTTGATACGATTTTTGAGGCGTTTACACAAGCTGATGCTTCAATGAGCAGAAGATTTGGTGGAACTGGGCTTGGTACAACCATATCAAAGCAACTGGTAGAGTTAATGGGAGGGAAAATCTATCTTGAAAGCACGCTTGGCGAAGGTAGTTGCTTTTATTTTGACATTCCGTTGCCCGAGGCTGATGAAAGTCTATTAACTCAGAGTAATCAGCTATTAGACTTACCGCCTTTAAATATCTTAGTTGCGGATGACATTGAAGAAAATTTAACACTCTTGAATATTATGCTGACGAGACATGGACATTCTGTTCACTTGGCTAAGGACGGTTTAGAGGCTGTTGAATTGTTTAAAACAGTGCGCCCTCAAGTTATTCTGATGGATATTCAAATGCCAAATATGGACGGTTTAGAGGCAGCACAGAGGATACGAACATTCGAAGAGACAATGGGGTTAGAAAAAACTCCCATTATTGCGCTAACTGCAAGTGTGTTATTAGAAGACCGTGTTGAGGCTAGAAATGCTGGAATGAGTGGTTTCGCTAATAAACCCGTTGATTTGGCGCAATTGATCCAAGAAATTGCCAAAGCTTTAGCGCTTGATGCAAGTGAGTTAGCATCCGTAATGCAAACAAGCTCTATAGCTTGGTCACCAACATATCATGTTGTCCATTTAGCAAAAGGTATTGAACTTTGGGGTGAATACGGCCTATATGTGGCTGAGCTGATTAAGTTTTATCATAAAAAGAAAGGCCTTCTTGAAAATCTGCAAGAGCACTTAGGACAGAAGAATTGGAGCAAGCTTACAGAACGTGCGCATGCTCTAAAAGGCTTAACTGGGAATCTTGCGCTGCTGCCACTTTATCATCATTTTTCTGTTCTTGAGAAAGCGGCCGCAGAGCATAACTTAAGTGAGGCAGCTTCGACTGTTACGCAAATTGCAATGGTGTGGCAAGAACTTGCTGATGATATAAAAAGCTTAGAGCTAACCTTGGAGCCTATTAAGGAAGAGACCGTCTTAAATGGCAGTCTAACGCTTGAAGAGCAGACAAAAATGCTAACGGAGTGGCTGCACATTACTGAGTCTGGTGAGATTAATGATGAATTAACTCAAGCTATATTATTGGGTGCCCGTTCTGATATTGAGTCTTTAGTGCGCCAAGCAGCTCATGCTCTGGACGAATTTGAGTTTAAAGAGGCTATTCAATTTATTAACCAAGCGCGCGCTTTGTTACTTCAATAAAGGAGTCGTAATATGAGCCTTTTAGACAAAGCTCTGCCTAAAATATTGATAGTCGATGATGAGCCTGCAAATTTAAAAGTATTGCGGCAAGTTCTACAGGATTTATATCGTCTATCATTTGCTCGCTCTGGGGAAGCAGCATTGGAGCTGTTACAGAAAGAAGAGATTGACCTGATTCTGTTGGATATCATGATGCCTGATATGACTGGCTTTGAAGTGTGTGAAAAAGTAAAACAGAATCCTAACACAGCCCGCATACCGGTAATTTTCGTGACGGCCTTAAAGGACACCATTGATGAGGAAAAGGGGTTCCAGCTGGGAGCTGTAGACTACATCACTAAACCGATTGTCCCTGCCATTGTTCGCGCCCGTGTGAAAACGCATTTGTCCCTGGTTCAAGCCGATGCGTTAAGAGAGACTCAGATTGATTTGATTCAGCGCCTGGGACGAGCGGCTGAGTATAAGGACAATGAAACGGGCATGCATGTACAGCGCATGAGCCGTTATTCATATGTATTAGCTGTTGCAGTAGGTATCGATGAAATGGCAGCGCATGAATTGCTACTTGCTGCGCAAATGCACGACCTTGGTAAAATTGCGATCCCCGATAATATTCTGCTGAAGCCTGGTCGTTTGGATGAAGGGGAGTTTAAGCAGATGAAGGCTCATGCTCAAATTGGCGCAGATATTTTATCGAATCCAAGATCCCAATTGGTTGCATTGGCACGTTCGATAGCGATTACACATCATGAAAAATGGGACGGTAGTGGTTACCCAAATGGGCTTAAAGGCTATGATATCCCGTTAGAAGGTAGAATTGCCGCCATTGCGGATGTTTTTGACGCTTTAACCAGTGAGCGTCCCTATAAAAAAGCATGGACGGTGGAAGAGGCTGTTGAATTACTGAAGGAACAGTCTGGTAAACATTTTGATCCCGAATTAGTGGAGATCTTTATTCAAGAGCTGCCTAAGATTTTAGATATCAAAATGAAGTTTGCTGAGCAGATACAATAAGCTCACTCGCAGCTTATTGATCCCCCTTCGTTATTTTTCTGCGTACCATTCAATTCGATTACGCCCGTTTTCTTTCGCTGTGTAAAGCGCTTTATCCGCATTGGATAAAGTGTTGCTAGTATCGGAATTTAAAAGTGGGGCGATGCCAATGCTGATCGTCACGGCAGAATTATCCGGCAATGAGAAATCTGTATTGCGTATCACATCCATTAGGGTTGTGAGCTGCTGAGTTGCTAATTCATTTGTTAAACCATTTAGTACGATGGCAAACTCTTCCCCGCCAATTCGGGCAGTAAAGTGAGAGGCGTCAATGGTATTTGTTAAGAGTGTACCTAAAAGGCGGATCACTTCATCACCAATGTCGTGACCGAAGCGATCATTTATGGATTTAAAGTAATCAATATCGATCATAGCGAAATAAGTTGCGCCATCTGTTGGCAAAGATGATAAGTATTCAATGAAAGCCCGTCGGTTATTGAGCCCAGAAAGGGTATCCGTCATAGCCATTTTGAGGAATTGATCCTCAGCCTCTAATCGTGCCTTTTCAAGTTCAACCGCATAGAACAAACCAGCTAGCGCATCTCGTAGGGGGATTAAAAAATCAGCGTCTTCCTCGGTGTAATTTGAAAACTTATTGGCGAGACCTATCATACCTGTAACTTCTCCTTGTAATTGAATAGGTAGCCCCATAAAACGGTATATAGGAGGGTGTCCTTTGGGAGTGCCCACTGACGCAGGGTGAGAGCCCAGCTGGTTACTAATCACGGTTTGTTCAGTCTTAATTGTTTCGCCAAACAAATTATCAAACGAGTCGAAGTACAGTTTACGGCCTTTATAGAGTTCAACTAGCGCTTCACTGGCGCTGTTCCAACTAAGCTCAGAAATAGCATGTATAAACAGTCTGCGTTTGTTGTTTTCAAACACGATCTGGCCAATAAAAGCGAACTGACTGTCAGCAATTTCGATAAGCTCCGGAAGAATTTTCTGACACGCATCAGATAAGTCGTGTGTTTCTAGATAAGCTGCACGAGCTTTGTTTATAAAACTCAAAAGCTGGCCTTGTTTCATTTGATGAATTTCAGCGAGTTTTCGTTCGGTAATATCCCTATGTGTTCCAGCAAGACGAAGTGCTCTACCTGTTTCATCCCTCTCAACCACTCGTCCATAGGTTTCAATCCATACCCAACTGCCATTCTCATGACGCATTCGGTATACCTCGGAGTAAACCTTACTTTCACCTTTGAGATGAGCTTCGATTTTCTTATTCACATATTGAAGATCCGCTGGATGAATACGCTGCCTCCAGAAACGGCTACTTCCGTCGTAGAATTCGTAATCGACACCAATGATGTCACACCAACGCTTGTTAACTTGAGTGTGATCAGTTTCGGTGTAATAGTCCCATGTTCCAAGCTCCGAAGCTTCGAGTAATAAACGCATTTGTCGGTTGGCGTCATTCAAACGCTGTTCGAAATGACGCTGTTCAGTATTATCCGTTGCAATGGCTTGAATAGTTAATAATCGACCACTTTCATCAAAAAAAGCTTTTGAAAGTATACGGACCCATACTTTTCGAGTTGTCTTTTTCAGCTCTAAATGGATCTCAGTCGTTTCCACTCCACTTAGATGATTCTGAATCATAAAGTGGAATTCTTCTTGGCTAGCTTGTGTTAAAAAAGACTCAAAACTTTGTCGGTATGTTGTAAGGTATTCATGACTCAACCCCAGAACATCTTCAACATTGCTGGTGGCACTCTGGAGTACTAAACCGTTTTCATAGCGCCAGCAGAGCATTACCGCCGGTGAATGATCCAACAAACTGTGTTCGTTTTGCAGCTGATAGTGCTCACGTTTTAGAGCAATGTGATCACTGATAAAAGAGCTAAGCTGATGCAGTGTGGCGCACTGTTGTTCTGTTAACTGGCGAGGTTTTGTGTCGATCAAACATACGCTGCCTATGACAACATCCTCAATGACTAGTGGCGTGCCAGCATAGAAGCGAAGTCCTGGGCGTTTTTCTATAAAATGGCTCTCGGTATAGCGTTTATCTTCTAGCAAATCAGAGATAACGACCTGTTTCTCTTCGTTTAGCACTAATACACACAAAGCATCTTCAAGTGGCGATGTGTCTATCTCTAAACCATATCGAGACTGAAAGACAAAGTGTCCTTTTTGTGCTATAGCTGTCATTGCAATAGGGACATCAAATAATTGAGCGATACTTGAAACTAAGTTATCGAGTGTTTCATCTGTTTTATGGTTTAGCCCATATTTATCGATCAATGCTTGGCGTTTTAGATGCGGCATTTTAACCCCTAGCCCTATAAAGTTGATTGATTAAAGCTTAGCTTGTACTGAGCATTTTTCAGATCCAGCTGTAACGAATTTCTACAAAACTAATCATGATCCTTACAGGTGGATAACGGAATCATTGAATATTAGACTGCACTAATGGCGTATGCTTTTGAGGAGCAGTATGAACTAAAAATAGCATAAGGTGGCCACATGAAAAGTATCTTCATGTTGCTAGGGATAGCTTTATTGACCGGGTGTTCAGATCAAAATACAGAGATATCAGATTTACAGAATGGCAAAGCACTTTATGGTCAGTACTGCGCTAGCTGTCACAAAGACTCAGGACGAGGCCAGTTTCTACTTGGGATTCCTCGAAATAAAGATACTCAGCTGAGCATTAATGAAATTGCCCACCTTATCCGCTCAGGCCACCCAAGCCTAGAAAAAATGCCTACTTTTCCACAATTGAGACCCTCGCAAGCTTACGCCATTGCCTCGTACCTAAAGCACAAACTTGGGGACCCATAAAACAGCCATTGTTAACTGATCACCAGTTAGTGTATCCAGTAGACGTCTTCTTTTCGGAAACTCATTTTAACGGTCGTTCCAGGAAGCAGGGCACGGTCTAAATAGGCTGTTATACCTACACCCTTAAAATCAATTGAAAGTTCGTATCGGTCACCATAGAACAGAGACTGCTTAACAGTTGCTTCAAACTCTCCGCTATCGCTTATTGCGATGCTGTTTCGTGGAATCATGGCAAATCCCTGTTTTTCACTGTCAATTAATTGAGCAGGAAGGATATTACCAGCATCAACAAACGACGCTGCCCAATAATCAATGGGTTGTTTAAACAGTTTTTCCGGTGTGCCAAGTTGATGAATGACCCCATCTTTCATCAGAGCAATTTGATCGGATAGTTGCTGAGCTTCTCTGCGGTCATGGGTGACGTTAATACATGTTAAATTTAGTTCTTTGGTTAGAGAGCGTATTTCTGCACCCAGTTCTTCACGTAGATTTGCGTCGAGGTTAGAAAGCGGCTCATCCAGCAAAATAAGTTCTGGTTTAGACGCGATGGCTCTTGCGATCGAGACTCGTTGTTTCTGGCCACCAGAGAGTTGGTTTGGTCGTTTCTTTGAGTGCGCGGTTAGTTGAACAGTCTCAAGAACCTCGGCCACTCTCAATCGTATGTCGGCAGACTGCCATTTAGCCATTTTTAGCGGGAAGGCGATATTTTCTTCTATCGTCATATGTGGCCACAAAGCATAGTCTTGAAAAACGAAACCAAGTTTTCGTTTTTGAGGCGGTTCAAATTTACAGTTGTTGTGATCAAAGAATAAGGTGTGTGCGGAGCTGACTTTACCAGCATCAGATGATTCAAGGCCGGCAATAATTCTCAATAGTGTTGTTTTACCGCATCCAGAGGGGCCAAGTAAGGTAACAAAGCTGCCTTTATCTATTTGCAAATTAATGTCTTTCAGAACGGGTGTTTTATCGAATCTTTTACAAACGCCCTCGATTTTTAGAAAACTCATTGTTTATAAACCTTACTTTGAAGTGTCTGGCCTAAGGTGATGATCGTTCCGGAGAGCACAATGACAAAAATACTCATGGCCATTCCCTCATTAATAGAGCCTTGATCAAATTGTGAGAAAACAAAAGTAGCGACAGTGGATACCCCCGGAGGAGCCAGCATTAAACTACTTACCAGTTCCCTCGTGCTGATAGCAAACACAATAAAGCCCGCAGCAAGCGCAATCGGCATCAAAAGAGGCAATAGTATTTTGGAGATGACTTTTATCTCAGAGGCGCCATTCATATAGGCTGCCTCATCAAGTGACTCGGGCAACTGCTTAAGTGCCGCTGACAGCATTCTGATAGGGTACGGCAGCATTAAACAGATGTAGGCAATCAGTAAAACCCAAATAGTGTTGTAGGGTGAGATAGGCCAGAAGCTTAAATTCCAAGTCAGAATTAACCCAACCGCGATGGCCATGCCTGGAATGCTGTTTGGCAAAATGGATAGGAAATCTAATATGAAGGCCCCACGCGGACGAAGTCTGATCAGAACAAATGTGACTATAAGCCCCAAGACAACAGTGATCAATGAAGCGCCAAGCGCCAGTGACAGGCTTGTATAAACGGCATTTAAGCCATCTGAGCCTTCTCTGAAAATAGCCTCGAAAT
The DNA here is from genome assembly GCF_056158325.1 of Marinomonas sp. AWM4_232. Lineage (NCBI taxonomy): Bacteria > Pseudomonadati > Pseudomonadota > Gammaproteobacteria > Oceanospirillales > Oceanospirillaceae > Marinomonas > Marinomonas sp. AWM4_232. The sequence continues at coordinate 2,634,004 of NZ_JBSWTA010000001.1, forward strand.
TGGACCAGCCAAAGTTTCCTGAAGTGAGCCCGCCTGATACTCGCAACATAAACGCGCTTAGCAAGATGGAGATGATGGGCAATCCTACGGCCACGATTGCAACGATTAACAGGGGAAGATGATAGATCAGGCTGAAGTGGCTTGTTTGAGCATTATTGTTAGCGATCGATTGGCTATCAAGTTCCGTATTGAAACGACGACTCAGCACGTTTTGTATCTGAAGAGCACAAAACGCAATGAGGATTAGCAGCAGACTTAAAACGGCCGCTCCAGATAGGTCTATTGGCCAGTTAGTGAATTTGTCATGAATCGAGGTCACCATGACTTCTAGGCCAAAGCGGCGGCCTAAAATTTCAGGTGTACCAAACTCTTCGATCGTTAAAATAAACACTATTAATGCCGTCGAAAGAACGGCAGGCATGATCATAGGGAGTTCAATTCTCAAAAAGAGATTGAGCTTTGAGGCACCAAACACCTTCCCGACTTCGGAATAACGGCTACCAACCATTGCAAAGGCTTTGGATGCACTGAAGTAGATGAGAGGAAATAAATGTAAACTCATTACGACGACCAGGCCCATAAATGAGTACAGCTCGTCAGATAAGTTAAATCCTAAAACTTGTTCAACAAAGCCATTCCTTTGCAGCAACTGCATCCATGCAAGTGAGCCTATATAGGGTGGAATGAGAAACGGCACAAGAAATAAAAGATCCCAAATTTTCCCATATTCATTGCCAGCTTTTGCCCTCAAGTAACCCAGTTTAATACCCAGTAGAGCGCTTATTAGAGTGACTAGTGTTGCTAATTTTAGTGAATTGAATGTAGCTTCGGATAAGTCAGTGTCGTTAAAAATTGAAATAATTCGACTAAACGGTGCGGCAAATGATGACTCGTTAAGATTTGGGAAAATTGCGTAAAGAGCAATCGCCACTATGGGTAGCCCGATAATGACGCCCATGCTAACACTGGAAAATATAAAAAGAGGCAGCCTTAACGACTGCCCCTTGCTTTGTTTTACTGAGTTAGATTTCAACTACAGCCCCATTACTTCTGTAAATTTAGCTTTATCAACCGTTGCTTTTTTGGCTGCTTGAACTTGATCGAAATTGATGATGTTTAGCTCGTTGTAGCCAGGACGCTGCGCTTTGATGTCGGTGCGCGCTGGAAGAATAAGTTGATTGGACACCATGGTCTGACCTTCTTCACTTAGCACAAAATCGATAAACTGCTTAGCAGCATTCTGGTTATCTGAAGACTTAAGAATCATCATTGGACGTGGCGCGAGAACAGTCCCCTCAGAAGGGTAGATTACATCAATTGCTTCGCCTTTTGCCTTAGAGCCTAACGCAATGTAATCAACTGCCCCAAACACCACGCCTTTAGCCCCTTGTAAAACTGGGTTTAGTGCTGCTTTGTTCGCACCAGGGACGATCATGTCGTTGGCTTTCAATCCTTTGAAAAGGTCCCAAGCCGCATCACCGTCTTTATTCAGTAGGCCTTGTAGAAGGGTGAGTGCTGATCCTGAGGCTGATGGGTCAGGCATTGTTACCTGTCCTTTAAATTCTGGTTTAGTAAGATCGCTCCAGTTCGACGGTACTGGAAGATTAGAGTTGGTGTTGTAAGCGATAGCCAGTGCAGCAGCTCCTTGCGCTACATAATTCTCTGTTTTAAGGCTATCAGGAACATTTACAGCATTCGAAGAGGTGTAAGAAACTAGCTCATCTTTTTCTGCAAGAGTGATTGCATGGCCCCATGCAGCTGAAACGATGACGTCAACCTGTGGGTTGGATTTTTCAGCTTCGTATCGTGCCATAACCTTACCCGCAGTCGACTGAAATAGATCTACGTCGATGCCAGTTTTAGCCGTAAATGCTTTAGCTAATGCGCCTGATAGAGGTTTAGGACCAGCGCTATAAACGACTAAGTTATCAGAAGCAAATACAGGAGATAACATCGACACAGCAAGTGCTGCAGCCGTAATAATTTTTTGCATGATACCCTCAACAAATATGTATTTAATTTAAAATTATTACAGCAGAGGTATGTGTCACTTTAATGACGTACGCGTACACGAAGTGGGTGATACATATCGTTCGAGCTACATATGAACGTGACAGACTCAGCAAATCGGATCATGAAAACCTAAGTAAAATGAAGAGGCTATCACGAGTGAATATTTGGTTAACTGAACGCTAACTTGGATTTGGGATTCTTGGACAGATCAGAGTATATCTAAGGTGGAAGATTAGAAATTACTAGAAAATGGTACACCCGAAAGGATTTGAACCTTCGACCTCGCCCTCCGGAGGGGCGCGCTCTATCCAGCTGAGCTACGGGTGCATCACTTAGGCGGCGCATTATAAGGGGTTCGGCCGTAACTCACAAGAAGGATCGTTTCTCATCTTATAAAACTAAAGCAATTGCGTAGTTTTCATGTATAACTCTGTAGAATGTGGTAATTCTGAGAGCAAGCTTTACGCTAAGCTGAGTTCATATAAAAAGTTAAAAATTGTGGGGGATTATGTCTATCTTAAATTGGAAGAAAGCGCTGTGCTCTGTTGTTGTATCTGCTGCATTCGTATCTACAGCATCTAATGCGGCACCAAAATTGTCTAAACTGCCCACATCTGTGTGGGGGGTAAGTGATCAACATGTGCTATTCAATGTGAACCCTTACCAGCCAGACGTGGTCAAAAAGTCAGTATCGTTAACTGGATTAAAAGATAACGATCAATTAATCGGTATAGACTACCGTGTAGCGAGAGGTGACCTATATGGTCTTGCCAATTCAGGACGAATTTATGTAATTGATACATCTACGGGTAAAGCATCTTTAGTGCCTGGTTCAAGTGTGGTGCAGGAAATGGCTGTGGGACCTTATGGCTTTGATTTTAATCCCGCTGCGGACAAATTACGTGTCGTAGGAAACAAAAATCGTAATTTGCGGTTAGATCCAGACAGCGGTGCAATAGTAGATTTTGATACCCAAACAGCAGGCGTCCAAACCGACCCAGATTTAGCTTATGATCACCAAGATTCTGCAGCAGGAGAGCTTCCTGACATTGTTGCCGCCGCTTATACTTATAATCCAAATGATAGTAAGCTCACAACAAATTACGCTATTGATAGGCGCACTGGAAAACTTCTAATTCAAGGTACAAAAGAAGGTGAAGTGCCAGCTGTATCACCGAATTTAGGCGTGTTATACACTGTTGGAGAGTTAGGGTTAGGTCCATTGAAAGATGCATCATTGGATATTAGTGACATAAGTAATACGGCATTTGCGGTTTTACTTCCAGCTTCTGGCCAAACTACGATTTTGGTTGAAGTAGATTTAGCGACCGGGAATGCATCGGAAATAGGAACATTTGGTAACGGCTCGCATGTGGTAGGATTTGCAATTGAGCCATAAAATTTGGAGTGAAGTCCTTAATGGCATTAAATCTAAAGAAAATTGCTTGTTTTAGTTTGTGCTTAGCGCCGGTACTGGCATGGTCGGATATCGCTGTCCAAGTTACAGACTCTTCTGGTCAACCTTTAAGTGATGCGGTCGTTTTTTTAAAATCGCCTAGCATTCTTGCTGCAAGTAAGCCAATGTCGAATGTGGAAATGGCGCAAAAAGATCGTCAATTCATACCAGGCGTACAAATAGTGACTGTTGGTACTGCAATAGAGTTCCCCAATCTCGATGATGTCAGACATCATGTGTATTCTTTCTCTCCTGCTAAGATATTTGAGTTAAAGCTCTATGCTCAAAAACCTGAATCCCCTGTTGTTTTCGAAGAGACAGGTATTATTGAGCTTGGTTGTAACATCCACGATAGTATGCTCGGTTGGGTCTTGGTGAATGATTCTTCTGTCTTTGCGACAACTGATGGTCAGGGGCAGGCGACATTCTCTGGTTATAAAGCGGGAAATTATTCTGTTGATGTGTGGCACAAAAACTTTCCTTATGGTGCGCCGTTCGAGAGTTTTGAATTCGAAAACGCGGATTATAATAGCTTTCATACATTGAAACTAGAAACGCAGGGAGTTTCCTTTTAATGATGGCTTTGCCGCGTTGGGTACACGCTCGTTTGTCTGTCCGATTTATCCTCATGACATTGTTGCTTCTGTTGTTAATCCAGGCAATTGGCTTTTTGATTGTTCAAGGAGCAGTGGATCGATATGTTAGGGAGGATATTCAGCATTCCATTTCAGTGTCAGAGCGAGTTTGGAATAAGCTGATTATTCAAAATCATCAGCAATTAGTGGAAGGGGCTGAGTTATTGGCGTCGGATTTTGGTTTTCGCTCAGCTGTCGCGTCACAGGACGAAAAGACTATTTCGTCGGCGTTAGCGAATAGTGCCAAGCGTATTGAGGCTTCGGTAGCTATTTTGGTTGATCAGCAATGGCAAATCAAAGCAGCTTCAAAAGATATCCTGATGCGAACAGGCTCTGTCCCTAAACTCATAGAAGACTTAGCCTTAACACGAAAAGAAAAAGGGGAAAGTGCTTATCTTACGGCCTTGTATAATGCGGTACCAACACAGTTTGTGGTGGTACCTGTTAGAGCTCCAAGATTAGTAGGCTATGTCATTATGGGGTTTGCCATTGAAAGAGACCTAATTGCTGAGGCCAGCGACTTATCTGGTATCGATGTGGTCTTAATGTCTAATAACGGCAGCGCTCCCATTGGTATCCTCGCAAGCTCAAAACGCTTAGAGCAGCATTTCTTACAGGGTATACCGGGGAATTTTTTCCTTGATAGTTTAGCATTTGATATGCGTGTGGCAGAGGATACTTATGTCAGTGTTATTCACGGGCAGGAAGTCATTGGTGGCTTTTTAAGCTTGGCGTTTATGAAGTCTCTTGAAGAAGCGGGCACTCAGTTTGATGAGCTATTTCATCAATATTTAGTCATCACTTTAATTGGTTTGGTTGTCTTTGCTGTTACCGTTACTTGGCTATCTCGTCGTGTTACTCGGCCATTAGAGCGTTTAACAGATGCCACTGGGGCACTAGAGCAAGGGAATTATGATGTCGAAGTGAGCGGTGTTCGTCGAACCGATGAGGTTGGCGAGTTGGCGCGAAGCTTTGATGTCATGCGAAGTAGCATCAAGCAGCAACAAGAAACCATCACCAAACTGGCATACAACGATGCCTTAACAGGGTTACCGAATCGTCTCAGCTTTCGCAGCAAAGTGGCAAAAATGATTCAGTCTGGTGAATATGATGCCTTGAGTGTGATCACCATTAACTTAGATCGCTTCAAGCAGATCAATGATGTTCTAGGTTATGAAATGGGGGATGAAATTCTTAAGGCCACGGCAACTCGACTGTTGGGGGAAAGTTGCTCAGGTCATGAGAAACTAGCACGTGTCAGTGGTGACGAATTTTCGGTGTTAGTGTTGCCAAATGAAGACTCCGCAAGCCATGTGGCTAGCTCTTTATTGGCTCGACTGAATCAACCATTAGAAATTGATAATAACCTAATTGACCTCAGTGCAAGCATCGGTATTGCTACATGGCCGTTGGATGCTTCTGGCTGCGATGATTTGATCAATGCATCTCAGGTGGCGATGTATACAGCGAAACGACGCAGTGAAGACATTGTTGTCTATAAGAGCGACTTTGTGACGTCGACACCAGAGAGCTTGAGCTTATTATCAGAATTGCGCCGAGCGGTAACAAACAATGAGCTTCGAGTTTACCTTCAGCCGAAGGTGTCCACGGCCAATCATAAGGTAGTGGCTGCGGAAGCCTTAGTGCGTTGGCAGCATCCTGAAAAAGGTTTAGTACCTCCTTATAAATTTGTGCCCTTTGCAGAGCAAACAGGGTTTATACGTGAAATTACCAAATGGATGATTAGTGCGCTCGCGGAGCAATGGCAGACTTTACAGCAAGAAAATGGGCTATTTAGAGTCTCTGTGAATTTGTCGACGCGTGACTTGTTATCGCCGTCTTTCCCTGATTATGTTCGACAAACGCTGGATACTTTTGACGTGCCAACGTCGGGTGTGTGCTTAGAAATCACAGAAAGCGCCATCATGGATGATCCGGCTTTTGCGGAACAAACCTTAGCCAAGCTTTCGAATATGGGGTTTCGTCTGTCGATCGATGACTTTGGAACTGGCTACTCTTCGTTAGGCTATCTGAAACGGCTTCCAGTCAATGAATTAAAAGTAGACCAGTCTTTCGTATTCGGCATGATGGATGATGCTAATGACAGAACCATTGTGCAATCTACCATTGATCTGGCCCATAACTTGGGGCTGGATGTGGTCGCAGAAGGTGTAGAAACCGCGGAAATGTATAAAGTATTAGGAGAGCTTGGCTGTGAAGAAGCACAGGGGTACTTTATAGGTAAGCCGATGCCAATTGAAGCGTTTTTAACTTGGCGAGAACAGTGGCAAAAAGAGCACGTTGAAGCTTAATTTTGGGATCATAATGTACTATTTTAAAAGCGCTGCCTAACATGAAGGGAGCGCTTTTTTAATGTCTAATACAATCCGTTCATCTTCACTCATCGTATTCACTGAGAAGTACAAGGAGAAGATCAATGTTGCTACTACACCATTTGGAAAACTCGAGGTCACAGCGAATTGCATGGGCTCTTGAAGTACTAAAACTCGAATACGAAGTTAAGGTTTATCAAAGAACCTCTGGAAATACCGCACCAGAATCTCTCAAGCGTGTACACCCACTTGGCCATGCGCCCGTTTTACAGGATGAAGAGCTGACGATTGCCGAGTCTGGCGCCATTCTGGAGTTTTTGGCGGATGAGTACGATACGAACAATCAGTTAAGGCCAGTAGATAAAATAGCCCTAAGGAAATACCGCTATTGGCTTCACTTTGCCGAAGGCTCTTTTATGCCGCTGTTAGTCATGATGCTCGTGTTTCGCAAGATTCCAACTCAGCCGATGCCTTTCTTTGTGAAGCCAATAGCAAAATCCCTTTGTAATAAAGTGATTGATAGCTTCATCATGCCGCGTTTAGAAGATGTGCTCGCATTGGTAGAAAAACACCTTCAGGCAAATGAATGGTTTGCTGGCGAGGCTAGGAGTGCTGCTGACATGCAAATGAGTTTCCCCTTATTAGCAATGCGATCCGTTTCGGCAATGGATCAATACCCAAGTATTGAGCGCTGGCTTCAGATGATTCGTAAAGATTCGGATTATCAACGTGCGGTGGAGCGAGTAGGAGAATTTAAAGCGTTTTAGAACAATATTGCGCTTCTGCTACGCGGCTATTGTGATGGCACAAGAATTGGCGTAACGTCAGATTTTGCTTATTTCACACAAGGATTGACCGTGTCACAGCCTGTTAAGCTTCTCAGCATTGCCGTCGCATTTGCCTGCGTCCTATTGGCGCTCAACTTTGGTTTACGTTCATCAATGGGCTTTTTTATGGCCCCGATATCTGATGAATTTGGCTATGGTCGAGAAGTGTTTGCCATGTCTTTGGCTCTACAGAATTTATGGTGGGGGCTAACACAGCCGATTGCAGGGGCAATCTCGGACCGATTTGGTACCTTAAAAACAGTTTTGGCCGGCACGGTACTGTATGCTCTAGGATTGTATGTCACAGCGAATGCCAGTGGGGCAGCTGAACTGCATATAGGTTCTGGTTTCCTGATGGGAATGGGGATTGCTGCGACAGGTTTTGGCGTTGTGTTACCTGCGATGGCACGTATGGTCGCGCCAGAAAAGCGAGCGTTTGCTTTAGGGTTAGGCAGTGCGGCGGGCTCGGCAGGGCAGTTGTTGGTTGTGCCAGTTGCTCAGTCATTCTTATCGGCATACGGCTGGAGTTCGGCATTATTATTACTGGCGGCCTGTGCCCTGTTAATGATTGTGTGTGCTTTACCTTTAGCGCGTGATGGGGCGACTAGCAATAACACTGAAAGCAATTCCGGGCAAACCGCTAAACAAGCGTTACAAGAAGCGGGTGCTTACTCACATTATTGGCTGTTGGTGGCAGGCTTTTTTGTCTGCGGTTTCCAATTGGCGTTTATTACCGTACACATGCCAGCGTTTTTATCCGATAAAGGCTTCGAGCCAGATGTAGCGGTGATGAGCTTGGCACTCATTGGTTTGTTTAATATCTTCGGTTGCTTGCTCTCTGGTTCTTGGTCGGGTAAGTACTCTAAAAAAACAATATTAGCCTATATATATGGCATACGAGCCATTGTGATCGCCGTTTTTATGCTTTATCCGATGACAGCTGGCAGTGTTTATGTATTTGCTATCGCGACCGGTCTACTGTGGTTGGCGACAGTGCCGCCAACGTCTGGCCTTGTGGGGCAAATGTTTGGCCTTAAGCATATGGGCATGCTGTATGGCATCGTCTTTTTAAGTCACCAAGTGGGATCCTTCTGTGGCGTATGGTTAGGTGGCTACTTGTACGATACAACCGGCTCCTATGATGTTGTCTGGTGGGCCGCTTCTGCTATCGCTATGGTGACAGCCATCATTCATCTATTCATCGATGAGCGACCTGTTGCGCGCTTGCGCTCTGAGACATCACTGGCTTGATACTTAATTATTGAGCCAATTTTCAAATAAAAAAATCATATGAAAAATGAACGGCATCGTCCAGGTAAGTGATATATTTACCGCCTATTTTACAATCGATGCACTGCGTCAGGGTGCAATGTTATTTGGGAGTAAGTATGTCTACCATCATGGTACTAAACGGGCCAAACCTTAACTTGTTAGGGCAGCGAGAGCCACAAACCTACGGACATGAGACGTTGGCTGATGTTGAGGCAATGTGTCAGGAAGAAGCGGCTAAGCACGGTTTTAAAGTGGACTTTCGCCAGTCAAATCATGAAGGTGCGCTGGTAGATGCTATCCATGAAGCTGGTCAATTGATCAAAGCAGGTAAAATGTTAGGTGTTGTGTTTAACCCTGGTGCATACACGCACACGTCAATTGCCTTACATGATGCGATTAAAGGTGCCGAAGTTCCTGTGGTAGAAGTGCATATTTCTAATGTTCACGCACGAGAAGCATTCCGCCATCACTCTTACATTTCCCCTTGTGCGGTTGGAATTGTCATCGGCATGGGTGTTCAGGGTTATGTTTTGGGCATGCAAGGCCTGATTAAAAAGCTTTCTTAAAATACGCGGTCTCTGCAGCGTTAGTGACTTCTAACGCTGCAGAGCTTTAGGCTTTAATGTTTCTCAGCGCGTGCGACCAATTCGCCAATGCTTTTATAGGCTTCATTAGCGCCTTGTAAATCGTAAACCGGGTTATACGTCGCTTCGATCCATACATTATTGCCGTCTCGATCTCTGCGAAGAAATAGCCCTGATTTTGTTTGTCCAGAAGCAAGCTCCTGCCAAAAATGAGGGTGCTCTTGATAAAACTCATCATGGCAAAACATACGATGGTGCTTACCTTGTATGTCTCGAACAGAGTTATAGCCAAGTGTATCGATAAAGTTTTTATTAGCCGTGATGATGGTCCCATCCGGTTGAAACTCAATGGTCGCATTAGAGCGATCGATAGCGTTGAGCAAGGCATCCTGAGCTTAGGTACGTACTTTTTCAGCGGTTATGTCTAATATTAGACTACCCCTTGGCGAGTGAGGTGAAAGTAATGAATTGTTTCAAATGTGACTATTTTATGTATCAAGCTGTAGCGCTATGCGCTCGTTCGCTAATTTAATGTGACTAAGGTCAGTCAATAAAAACAGCGTGGGAACATACTCGCTGCTCTGACTTAGTGGGCTGGGTTGTAGTAGCTATCTAGCTTAGCGGCGGTTTCTGTTACCGCTTTGCTAAATAGTTGCAGTGCCATGGAGGCATTGGTGTCCGCTCTCACGCTTAGACCAACGGCACTGAGCGTTTCTTTTGTATTGACAGGGAGTTCTGCTAATTCACCGTCTGCGATCTCTCGGGCAACAACACCACGGGAAATAATCCATATAGCATCCGTATGACGGATAAATTCCTTACCAAACGAGTCAGACACTGTATCAATACGATCGCGAATATTGCTCACACCTTCAGCTAGTAGAAAACGATCAACCGTTGGGCCGGTGATGGATTCTTCAGGCGGATAAAGCACAGTAAAGCCTGTGATTTCATTGAGCTGGAAGTCTTCTTTATCCAGCAGGGGATGACCTGGACGAACAGCAAATACGACTTGCTCAGAATAAAGATGTTGAAATGAGATGCCCGCCATGGCTTCTGGAACCCCCATACGCCCGACAACTAGATCTAGTTCGCCCACACGTAGTTGGCTCATGAGAAGGGAGTTAGGTCCAGAGACAAGGTGTAACCGAACGTCCACATTATTGGCGCGAAAACGCTTCACCGCTTCTGGCAGTACACTGGTAGCGACGGTAGGCAATACGCCAATGCTCAGCTTTTGTTGACCCGTTACTAGAGCTTGATTGACCCGCTCGGCACCTTCTCGCAATGCTGCCACACTGGTGCTGGCATGTTCTAAAAATAAATTGCCGTAATGAGTTAGTTCAATGCCTTTTTTGCTACGCTCAAGTAATCGTACTCCGAGAATCTCTTCAAGCTCTTTGAGTTTTTTAGAGACAGCGGGCTGAGTTAAAGAGAGAACGTCGGCCGCTCGGACAACGCTGCCTTGACGGATGACTTCTAAAAAACATTCTAGATGGCGATATTTTATACGGTTTTCCATCATAGTTGATTTCTCCATAACCCAGTTATTTTGATGGTGTGTATTACAGCGCTGTTTGACAGTATTGAAAAGTAAAATATACGACTTTTGATATGTTTTTTTTAGGAAAGCTATAAAAAATATAGAAATAAGCCCTTTTTAATCATGAAAATGCGATTTTAAGGGCTTATATATCTATCGATGAAGTGTCATATATCGAAAATGGTATTAATTGATTTGCGAAAATGCTTCACGGGTTAGGTTTCTGGGGGTCTTTGTTTGGATGATAATATTGTCTTCTATACGAATACCACCATAGGGAAGTAGAGACTCAATTTTCTCCATATCACATCCGTGCTGAGGTTGTTCGGCACGCATTTTGTCCAACAGCATGGGAATAAAATACAGCCCCGGCTCGATGGTAATGACCATATTTTCTTGCAATGGGCGTGTTAGTCGAAGGAAAGGGCTTTCCTTAGGGGAGTCGACAATATCGCCTTTTGCTGAGTGTTGCTTACCGCCCACATCGTGCACCTGTAATCCCAAAAAGTGCCCTAATCCGTGAGGGAAAAAGTACTGCGGGATATGTTTAGTCAACTGCTCTTCCACGCTTAGGCGGCAAATACCATGATGATTAAGAAGACGAGCGACCCCTGCTAGTGTTTGGTAATGCAGCTCGACAAATGACGTCCCAGACACCGCCTGACTAACAATGTGTTGCTCCAGCGTATCCATGCCTTCGACCAAGGCTGCGAAGTCATCATTTAATAATGTTGTGGTTCGAGTGATATCACTGGCATAACCATGATGACTGGCACCTGCATCGACTAATAATGTTAATGGGCGAAATGGTCGCTGGCGCGACTTTTGTTCGTAATGCAGCACTGCCGCGTGTTCATTAATTCCAACAATATTAGGGTAGGGCGTTTCTGATGCGTCTTGTTGTGTAGCAGCCAAGTAGGCTAAATGCACTTCAAATTCACTGGCTCCCTGGCTAAATGCTTGTTGTGCCGCATAATGTCCAAGTGTGGCAATACGCGTGGCTTCTTCGAGGCAGGCAATTTCGTAGGGCGTTTTAATCGCTCTATCGAATGCTAACCAAGTGTAGAGCGATTCATCTTGAGTGTATTCGGGTAACGTGGTGGGGCCGAGGTATGCCACTTTATTAGGCAGGCTGCTGGTCCAAGCATTGCTGTCAGCTGGGGTAATTTGCCAATGATGTTGCCATTCACCTTCAGGAATAGCATTGAGCATATGCCAGAAGTCTTGTTTGGCTGGCCAGATCAGTTCCGGTTTGTCTCGTCTGATGACGACGTAGCTACCTGCTGGTAAATCAAAAGGGAGCCACTGCTGAGCAAAAGAGAACGCTTTAAAAGGGTGGCTATTATCGTCTTTAAAGTAATAGCTAAGCGTTCCTGCTGCGATGATGATTGCATCAAGTTTAAATTCGTCGAGGGCCACTCGATAGCGGCGTAGTAGAGTTTCTAAATGACGTGCGTATAAAGCGTTTTCCATGGTCTCTCCACTCAGTCAAAAGGTTTGGCTTTTTGAGCATCGTTATTAGTTTAGACGGCAGGAAGTGATCGGGTAAATTTCAACATTGCCGAAAACTTATCTTCTGGTATTGGCGGCGAGTATTAGTATTCCTGCCCATAATGACAGCCGTTCTTATCCATATCGCGCACAAAAGCGCGATCTATTTTGATGGTATCAACGTTTGAACGACTAATATACGCCAGAGAGCTCATTCCTGTACCAAGGTCGCCAATGGATAACTTTACACCGATTTATTTAAAAGCATTAAGGTTTTGTGGAATGGTTTGTAGGTTTAAGTTTGGTTTGATCATGATCCACTTCCCTAACGTTGATGCTTAAAACTTAATTTACAGGATTGGTAGGTATAAAACCGTAACAAATTGCAAAGCATTCGCCGTTTCTCTCGGAGAAACTTCGTAAACCTCAAGGCTAGTGCGTCGGTTAGCTGGGCGCAGACCATGAATACGGCAATAGGTATGCAATGTATGCCAAGCCAACCAGAGGTGTTGATAGCTACCTTGGTATTTTAAGCTCATGTATTTGCCGACAAAAGTGAGTCGCTCAGGCTGAGCTTCGCAGGCACTCAAGCATTGAATCGGAATGCCAAGTTTTCCTGTGAAATAGTGTTGGCGGATGTCTGCGTCCTCATAAAGGGCAAAACTAGGACCTGCGGGACGATTTTCAGGTCCGAGGCTAATGATCAGATCCCTAAAACCTTGTTCCATTTGTACCGACATAGGGTGATCACTAACGATAAAAGGGCGAGTCACGGCATCAACATTCGGTAATTTATGACATCCGTTGTGTGTTAGCTGTACGTTAGCATCGTTCTCTGGAACCAGTTGGGCTTTAAGCCTCAGTAGCAACAAACGCATATCAGCATGAAGTGATTTTTGAAAACGGCCGTGGACAATACGCTGCCACATGTTCAATTGGCTACTGGCATGAAGTTGCATCATGCCTTGCTCTTTTTCCGTTGAAGTCCAAGTTATCTTGACCTGAATCGGAGCTGGATAAAAATAATCGCTGACGATTGAAAAAGACAGGCCATCCTTCAGGTCTAAAGCAGTAACATGGCATGATATGGTTTTTAAATGAGGCCCTTTAAGGCGAATACTGGCTCCGATAGTCTCATTGTCTTGAGCCGGTGAGACTTGGACAGCCGTTTCATCATCGTAAAGACTCCAAGGTAGCCAACTGGACCAGAACTCAATTTCTTTAACCTTATCAATAAGGGCTTCGGGAGAATTAGAAAGCAAAAGAGAGTGCTGTACGTATACGTATTTCTGCGTAAACAGTAGGTACCCCACAATGGCGATTAGCAGGGCAAGACAAATCATTAGCCCGATGATCATGGTTTATGCTCCTTACTGTCATAACGACGGACAGAAGTGAAAGCTTTTTTAACATCACTGTCACGGATAAAAAGGCGAACCTTATGGTCAGTATAGTGACATATTGTGGTTTACATCAAAGATGGCGCGTCATAAAAGGAGAAGGAAATGGCAAACATCATGATTTGGGATTGGCCAGTCAGGCTACTCCACTGGTTGATGGTTTTATTATTTACAGGGTTAATCGTCACAGGTAAAGGCGATGGGGACTACATGGACTGGCATTTCTATATGGGCTATGGATTGTCAGCGGTGATCATCGCACGAGTGCTGTATGGCGTGTTGGGGTCTGAATATGCGCGCTTTAAACAGTTTTTGTATCAGCCACAAACAGTCTTACGCTATGCAAAGGCATTATTGGTTGGTAATGCTAAACATTATTTGGGACACAACCCCGTGGGGGGACTGATGGTCGTCGCTTTGTTGTTAGCTCTGTCACTGCAATGGGGAAGCGGCCTGTTTATCAGTGATGAAATTTTCCTATTTGGGCCTTTTTATGGCGCTATCTCCGATGATTGGACTGAGCAACTTGGTGCGATGCATCATAGCCTTCCTGATATTTTACTGATCCTAGTGGCGACTCATATCTTCGCTGTGCTGTATCACGAGCTTCGCTTTAAAGAGCGTCTTGTTGCTGCGATGCTGCATGGTAAGAAGGCCACCCATGACCCAAGTGCTGCGTTGACAGTTAAAACGCCACGGATCGGTGTAATCGTATCTATGGTTTTTGCTTTAGCTTGGCTAGGCTGGCTCTGGAGCATCCCTGTTTAAAGCATAACGAGCTGTAGCGAAAGCGATGCCATTAAGCGGCATCACTTTCGTTGTAGATATCGTCCTTGTTGTAATCGACATCATCGTTGGCGCGATATTCTTCAGTGTCATCGATGTAAGAGTTTTCATCTGGCTCTATGACCAATTCTTCCACTGATGTCGCTTCTACTTCACTGGATGCTTGCGACTCGTTTTTAGACGGAGGCGTAGCTTTTGATGCGGGTTTCCTAGCCGCTTTTTTGCGTTTGTTCCCTAATGCTTCTAATACGTCTTCCTTGTTTTCCGCTAAGAACATGGCGAGCTGACTAATGTCATTAGCGTCGGATAAGGTACCGCTTTCTTGCAGCAGATCCTCTAGGTTTTCAGCCGTCTCCAGCAGTTTGTCATAATGGTCTGCTTCTGCTTTAGAGGAGAAGGTCATCTTTTCAACACCGTTTCGTTCAACAACATACTTAATTACGACAGGCATAAATCGCACCTCATTTAAAATACTGTATAAAAATACAGTATTTATTTTAATCTTGTCCAGCTTTTTATTTGGCTAACGACACCTAGATTGGTAAAGTTGCGCCACTAAAATAAGGTAAAAAAGTTATGTCTGATTTTGAATGGCCAGATGTCGATACGGCATTTATTACAGAAAATTTTGAGTTTCTAGCAACCTTGCTATGGTTGCTGAGTATTTTTGTTATTCGCCATTTTGTAAAGCGTGCTATAAGAGCAAATGATAAGCAAGATGTAGACCGTAAGCGGCGTCGTCTAAATGCGGCTGACAATGTTTTTAACCTGATATCATTTGTCGGTTTGATATTGATCTGGTCTACGGAATTGCAAAATATTGCGATCTCCATTGCCGCATTTATGGTGGCGTTGGTCATCGCTACGAAAGAGTTTATCTCATGTATTGTGGGGGCCTTTTATAAAGCCAGTACCCGTCCTTATCAGGTTGGAGATTGGGTGAAGATCGGGCATTTTGAGGGTGAGGTAACGGACAGTGATTGGTTGTCAACAACCCTGTTTGAAGTTGACTTCAAAGGTGGTAGTTATGCCTATACAGGGCGAACCACCGTGGTACCGAACAGTGTGTTACTGACTAACTCCGTGCAGAACTTAAACTACATGCGTCGTTATGTTGAACACAGTTTTTCGATTTCTAGACTGACAGATGACGTAAACCTGTTTGAAATCAAGGAGCCCATTCTTGCTAAAATACGTGAGTATAGTGAGCACTTTCACGAAGTTGCCATTCGTTATAACAGTTTGATAGAGAAACGACTCGATATCAAAATCGCAGGCCCAGAACCCTCTGTTAGAGTGAAGACCACGGTAGAAGGCTACAATGTTTTTACTGTATCGCTCTTTTGTCCGACCGATGAAGCGGCAGAGATCGAGCAAAAGGTTACGGAAGACTTTATGCGAATTTGGTATGAGAAAAAGCGTCAGCATTAGGAGGCGCAGAAAATGTTAAAGCGTAAGTTATTAGGTTGGGTGACGATTGCATCGACGGTATTGTTGACCGGTTGTGCTGACATGAGTGTGACAGAGCAAGAGTTAAATCAGGAAGTTGCACAAAGATTAAAGACTACTCAACCTGATGTCATTAAATTGACCCTAGAAGAGTCGACGCTCAATCTGGATCTGCTGATTAAGCAAGCCGATATCGACCTGACTGAGCGGGATGGCGGGTTAGTGATGGTGGACATGAAAACCGATATACGTGGCGTGCTGAATGTCTTTGGTCAGGAGATGACCATGAAAGCCGAGCTTGATCCATCGTTTGAATCTGGGCTACGTATTGAAGAAGATCGTATTTATTTAGTTGGTGCGAAATTGACTCAGGTAACCGTTCAGGGCTCCAGTATCAGCGATCAAATGTTACGTAATACACTGGGATCACTGCATGATGAGTTCGAAAGTGCCTTGGCACGTTATTTCGATACGCATCCGGTCTATGTTCTGAACCACTCAGCGGTGGAAAAAGCGGCTGCTAAGATGGTGAAAAACATCGTGATCACCGACGATACCATTGAATTCATGATTTTTTAAATCTATCTTGCCGCTAATTATTCAACTGAGCGGCAGCTTTATTAATGAGGAAAACCTATGTCTATTTCAGACAACACAGTTGTGCAGTTTCACTACACTTTACGTGAAGGCGACACGTTAATCGAAACGTCTGCAGGAAGTGAGCCTTTGGCTTACTTACACGGCCATGGCAACATTATCCCAGGTTTGGAAAAGGCGATGGTTGGCAAAGCGGCGGGTGATGAGTTTGATGTAACGGTACCTTGTTCAGAAGGCTATGGTGAGCGACAAGACGACAAAACTCAGCAGATCCCAGTAAAACATTTGCAAGGCGCTAAAAAGTGGAAGCCAGGCATGGTGGCAACGGTTCGCACCGATCAAGGCCTACGCCAAGTAACGATCGTAAAAGCAGGCTTGAAGCATGCTACAGTGGACTTAAACCATCCTCTTGCTGGTAAAGAGTTAACCTTCTCAGTACAAATTCTTGAGACGCGTGACGCAACAGAAGAAGAAATCGCACACGGCCATGCCCACGGTGTTGGTGGTCATCACCACTAAGATTTTTCCAGCTGCCGTTGCTAGACGGCAGCTGTCTCTTTCCGCCTTCTTATTTCTCTTTGTTTCCCCCAGATTTATTCTGTTCTTTTATTCCCAACAAAAGCTACTTCATCTTTACTAAAGCTTTATCCGCTTCGCTATCGTGTGCCTGTACAGTGTTTCAGTATTGCCGATGATCAAGACTTTAAATTAAATGAGAATCATTACTTGACAATGCTGGTATGTGGTGTTTAATTGATAACTGTTATCATTTGCATCAAGGGGCTTGAGCTATGACGAATCACATTGTTCCGTTTTCGGTAATTGAGCAGACTATAAAACGTGGTGTGGCGTCAGATTCACCAAATGTTTTGTATCATTATTTAGACACCAGTGAGGCTTATGCTGAGCAGCTGGGCATCTCTGAATCTTACAATCTATACAAACGCGTCTATCAAGTCCTGCTTGAGACAGTGTGCGATGCGGCAGTACCAATGCACTGGCGTGAGCTTTGTTTAAATGCGATCAATCGCCCTTTGTTGCAGTTGAAGCGTTTTGTGATTACCGACCAAGACGCCGTTGAATACTTTCGGTTAGAACATGAATTGCGAGCATTGAGCCATTATTTCATGGCGGGGATGCCGTTTGGAGTGAAGCAATGAAAACTCGAATTGAAGCGGATAGCATGGGCCAACTAGAGGTACCAGAAGACGCTTTATACGGTGCGCAGACACAGCGTGCGATCAACAATTTCCCTATCAGTGGCCAGCCTCTGCCTGAGTCTTTTATTCGTGCCTTGATTCAATTGAAACAAGCCGCGGCGAGAGCCAATCAATCATTGGATTGTATTAGTTCTGATATGGCAACAGCCATTGATGGCGCTTGTTCAGAGTTACTTGAGTCATCGGATTTGATGACGCATTTTCCTGTCGATGTATTTCAGACAGGCTCAGGCACCAGCTCAAATATGAATGCCAATGAGGTGATTGCCACATTAGCGACGGCAAAATTGAATGACAAGGTTGGCGCGAACGACCATGTCAACTTTGGCCAAAGTAGTAACGATATTATCCCAAGCGCAATCCATGTCAGCGCGGCCATTGAGGTGACAAAGCGATTGATCCCTGCGCTTGAACACCTGACGCAAACCGTGCGCGAGAAAGGGCAGTCACTACAGGGCTATACTAAAACGGGACGCACCCACTTGATGGATGCCATGCCCGTGCGTTTGGATCAAACCTTCAATGGTTGGGCGGCGCAACTGCAAGACAATATCGATAACTTGAAAGCTATCCTGCCTAAAGTGACCAAACTTGCTCAAGGTGGCACAGCGGTAGGAACCGGTATCAATGCTCACCCTGAATTTTCAGGCAAGATCTGCCAAGAACTATCGGCTTTGACTAACGTTACCTTTGCGCCAGGTGACGACTTCTTTGCGCTGATCGGTTCCCAAGACACCGCCGTCGCCTTGTCTGGCATCCTTAAAGCAACGGCAGTGACCTACATGAAGATCGCTAACGACCTACGTTGGATGAACTCAGGACCATTGGCGGGGCTAGGGGAAATTACTCTAGAGGCTCTACAACCGGGCTCTTCGATCATGCCAGGTAAAGTTAACCCCGTGATTCCAGAAGCTACAGCGATGGTTGCGGCACAAGTGATTGGCAACGATGCAGCCATTACCATTGGTGGCCAATCCGGAAACTTCGAGCTAAACGTCATGCTTCCTGTGATCGCTAGTAACTTGCTGAACAGCATTCAACTACTGAGCAACAGTGGTCATCTATTGGCGGACAAAGCCATTGCCACGTTAACGGTTAATGAAGACAAGCTGAACGAAGCATTGGCGAAAAACCCAATACTAGTGACTGCATTGAACCCGATTATTGGTTATCTAAAAGCCGCAGAGATTGCGAAAAAAGCGTACAAGGAAAAACGCCCAGTGATTGATGTGGCGGCAGAAGAAACCGACTTAACGCGTGAAGAGCTGGAAACCTTGCTGGATCCTGCGAAGTTAACCAAAGGCGGTTTATAGTATTTGGAAGATTCATCAAGGACGATGAAGCAGGCTGGGATGGTACGCAAGCCACACCCCAGCCTTTTTTATGGGTTTCGCACTGTCTTAAATGACAGACGTCCGTTTTATGTCCAAGCTTTTCGTAGCGTTGGAGCAGAGAAGGACGCGATCCAATCCAGTGCTAAAATCGCCACCATGCCGATAGTTGCCATAGGGAAGAGCAGTGAGATGGGTAATAGCATCCATACGGCATGCTTCCAGCGCTTTAGGTCTTTCGGTAATGGCGGTGCTGCCAGCGCTTTCGCAGGACGGCGTTTCCACCACATCACAACGCCAGACACACACAGCAGCATCACAGCCAAACAAAATAGCGTACAAGCGACCAAGTTCCAGACACCAAACTGTCCCATATGCAAGGCAATGCCGAACGCCATCGACTTGGCAAACCAGTTGTAATCCATAAAGCCAACATCAGCGATCACAGAACCAGAATAGCGATCATAATGTACGGTACGGTCGTCTAAAGCATTATTGATATCACGTCCCATAGTGCTTGCTGTTGCGGTGAAAACCCCTGTCTCGCCTTTCGGAAAATGCACTTGGAAACGAGTAAAGCCCATTGCTTTAGCATCCGCAACCACTCGGTCCAGCGTAATCGTATCTTGGCCAAAGACTGGCGCACCTGACTCCGGTAAAGGGGCTTGCTCAAGATTCCAAGGTACCTGTTTTAAACCTTTTACGTTCAGGTCTTCGTGAGTCAACGTTGACGAGACATTCTTAGCGCTTTGCTCAACAGGGAAAGTGCTCCAAGCTTGTACCATCTTACCGCCCCAGACACTGGCCCAAGCCAGTCCAGAGATGCAGAAAAACAGCAAAATAACCGCGACCCAAATCCCCACAACACTGTGCAGATCGCGCCATAAACTACGGCCTTTACCATTAATACGCGTGGCGGCTTTCCATAGAGATTGGCCAGATTGAGGCCACCACATATATACACCAGTCAAAATAAGTAGGATCGTGAAGCTTACGGCGATTTCAATTAACCAATCACCGGTAAGGCCGATCATAAAGGTGCCATGGGCATCATCCGCCCAAACATACCAAGAGTCAGTAATGCTGATATCGCCGCTGATTTGTCCTGCGTATTGGTCAACAAACACGGAGCGAGTATCATCACCGACTGCTACCTGAAAGCGTGTCGCATCGGTTGCATCATCGGAGACATACAATCGCTTAATGGTGCTATCTGGGTATTGGTCAGCGACCAACTGATAACGCTCTTCATAGGGAATAGGGGAGTCAGTGACTTGCGAGACTTTGTACAAATCATCGTGCAACACTCGCTCGATGATCGGGTCAAAAATCATCACCAGGCCAGTGATGGCCAACATCATTAAAAATGGAACAACATACAAGCCAGCAAAAAAGTGCCAGCGCCAAACGGAACGGTAAAAGTCCTTCGTGCCAAACATTAGAAATCCTGCAACTAATCGGGCATAAAAATAAGATGCCCCAACAGTCGTCAGGGCATCATGCTAGTTTTTGATCTTTACTCAACGCAGGATTAAAGGGTGGGGCGCGAGCTTGAACGGTACGTGGGGTAGCCGTTAGCAAAGCGGAAGTCGGCGCAATGGAATGATCGAACGCCTTAGTCGGAGCATGGAATGCCATCGCCGTGACGGCGATGTCCATAAAGAAATGGGTACAAGGACAAGAATGCGAACTGCTGTGTTGGCTCGCTTTGTCGTTATCTGAAGAGTCACCACTGTAGACGTAATAACTTTCTACACCCAGCGTGGTACAGATCTCGATCCGCTGCGCGCCCGTTTGACCAATGCCATTCACTAGCGGTACGGCAAAGTACGCTAGCCAGCATAAAATCAAAAAGAAATGAGAGCGGCGTTTCACAGTCAATATGGATCGAGTTTATTAAAAGTGGCGCAACTTTACGAAAGCTGCACTAAATGAGCAAGCAATAACTGAAAAGCACTTGTCGCAAATCAGCGCTAATCAGTCCATCTCATCAAAGCGAATTTGAACTTTAGGCTGCTTCGGCTTCGCTGTTTCTGGCAGCTTCAACGGCTCAACAATCTTCTCCAAACCATTCACCTTAACCTCCAACGCCAACTGCAACCAACGACCTAACTTACCCTCCGGCCAGCCTTTATGGTTAAACCACAGCAAATACTCCTCCGGCAAATCCACAATCAACCGACCCTCATACTTACCAAACGGCATCTTCTGCCGCGCAATATCCAGCAAACCCTGCTTCTCAATCATAACCAACTACCTCCCAAAACAAGCCCCGCATACTACCACACAACCGCCCCGTAGGAGCGGGTTGCACCCGCGACCAAACTCGCATAGCTACGATAAATCGAAGCCCCAAAGCAGTACGACCTCTGGTTTTTGTAGGAGCGGGTTGTACCAGCGACCAAACTCGCAGCGCTACGATAAATCGAAATCCCAAAGCTGTATGACCGCTGGCTTTTATCGGAGCGGGTTGCACCCTCGACCAAACCCGCAGAGCTACGATAAATCGAAGTAACAAAGCTGTAGGACCTCGGTCCCCGAGGGATCAGCCTGCAAACTAGGCAATCTTTCTAGGATGCAACTAATCCGCTTCAGTTCTCCCGTACGAGCCGACTCCTCTCGGCGATAAGACTAGCAACTCAGCAGGCAATGAGAAATCTCAGCTTGGCGATAGATGAGATTAGGTAAAAAGCAAGTCAGGTCATAAGGCTTGAGGGAAGCACTTGCCTTGCTTGTTGAATCACGCTACAAAAGGGTACATTAAGAACCAATATAGCGGTTGATCAAAGACGATTTGATGCGGAATAGACCAGAGGATCTTTGGTTTTAGCGAGTTATACAGCAGGGAAGTCCCACCATGAAAAAAGCAAATCCCCTATGTAGAACGCAGCCGTTCAACAGTGGGTTATAGCCGCAACTACGCTGCTGTATAACCCTTAATTGTTAAATGGAATCAGGAATGAATCAAATTCTTCAGAAATGTCATGTTTTTAATTTTAGTGAGTCATATTCCTATGCTGACAAAGTTAGGAGGGCAATTTTTGAAGATGATTTTTTGGCTGACCCTATTGAAGTAGCAAGTGATCTTGATAATCAAATATTAAAGCCTCAAAAGTGGTCGCTGTTACATGATTATATTGACTATGTTGTTCGCGATGATTTGAACTTCTATTTTCGCGGTGGCGGCTGGGATTACGAAGATGTTAATCCATTATTTTCTATGCTTGAGGCACACAGTGTTGGATATCTAACTCTAGAGCAATATATCGAAGAGCATTTTCGTGATGATGAAACAGGAGAAACAATAGTAGTAACCGAAGAGCACATGGAAGAATATAAATACGAATATGCTTTGAATTATCTAGAAGATATCGTGTTAGATAATCTACTTTCTATGATTGTTCCCGAGGTTTTTACACTGCTATTTTCTGATCGTGAAGCAATGAAGGCTTTCAATCTAAAGGTAGCTGATACTCTTGGATCTAGAACGCCTAGGTGCACTTATTGGCCCAAATGGCTGGAGCGGGCGCTATTTTGTAGAGAGAAAGGCCTGTGTGCATTATGCAAGGCCGATTTAACGTCACTACATCATGTGAATGGAAAACTTGCGATTGATCATATAGTCCCTATCGCCCTCAATGGTGTAAATGATCCAACCAATCTACAAATACTTTGCGAAGCCTGTAATGGAAAGAAGAGCGGTAAAGATGTGGTTACTTCAAATGCGTTGCCGGTATTTTGGTAGCCAATCATTTAACAAGCGCAAGCACGCGGACCAATTTTCCGCTGCGCTCCAAATTGCCCGGTGTTGCGGGCGTTATACGGTTAGAGGAATCGTCAAGTGATAGAAGCAGTATCAAGTAAGAACATCGAAGAAGCGCTCCCGCTAATTAGAAAATATCAGGAGTTCTATAAAGTTCAGGGGATTGATGATGATAAAAACAGAGCATTCTTTTCACAGTTCAGCGAGCACGGAAATGATGGCTGTCTTTTCCTGTTCAGGAATAAAGCTGGAGAGGCCGTGGCTTTCGCAACTGTATATTTTACGTATGTCTCCAGTATCCCAGCTCGGGTAGGCATTATGAACGACCTTTACACATTACCGAATCATAGAGGAAAAGGGATAGGTAAGCTTCTTATCAATCATTGCCTTGAATTTGCCCTGAAAAATGGTGCAGTCAGACTGCAATGGCTTACAGCTCAAGACAATCATCAGGCTCAAAAACTTTACGACTCTCTTAATACAAGTAAAAGTACTTGGCATGTCTACACATACAGCGCATAACCAAGCAAAGCAGTTCGGCCCTTCGGGCCCGGACGTCGCTTTGCTCCGCCGCTGTTTGCGGCGTTATGTTTTTAGGAGAAGTTTGTGAGCCACATTGAAGGAAAAAGTAAAAATGAGATTTTAGAAGATCTCGTCAGAGTTGCTCAGCCAAATAGTGCGGTTCATGAACAGCAAAAATCTGCAATAACTGTTAGGTGCACAGAAGACATTCAATCCTCAATTCAGTCTCTAGAAACTCAGTTGGCTAAAAATGCAGAGTCATCTGATAAAGTGGGCAATAGAATTTTTTGGTTAAATGTAGTTCTGGCAATTGCAACGCTAGTCGGAGCCGCCGCTACTGTTGTCATTGCAGTAAAAACATAACAAGTAACTAAAGCGAGACAAATAAAGCTTGGCTTTGTCACTGCGTTCCTAATTTTAGCCAAGCTAATTTTTTGCCACTTAGCTTTGGGCGTCATGTGAATAGGAGGTTCCAGTGAACAAGGTAGTCAAAGAAAGCTTCGATAAATATCCGGAAAATGCTCGTATTAGGCTAGAGGAGCTACGAAATCTAGTCTTTCAAATCGCATCTGATTTGGAGTTGGGTGAAGTCGATGAAACTCTAAAGTGGGGTGAACCTAGCTATAGTGTAAAAACAGGCAGCCCGCTAAGAATAGACTGGAAGCTGAAATCTCCTAACAATTATTACCTGTTCTTTAATTGCCAAACTAAGTTAGTCGATACATTTCGAGAATTGTATGGTGATGAACTGTTGTTTCAGGGAAACAGAGCAATAGTTCTGTCCTTATCAAAAGCGTTACCAGAAACAACAATCAAGTCCTGTTTAGAGTTAGCTTTAACCTATCAACAGCGTAAAAATTTACCTCTTTTGGGCGCGTGAAAAAATTCACATAACAAAGCGTTCAAGAGGGATTCCCAACGCTCGGCATTTTGGGTTTGATTCAGCTTGAGTGATTACGGCACAATGGTTTAGGTTGGGTGGTCTGCGTTGCTCACCCCTTAACGCGGCGTTAGGCCAATCAGAGGAGGATAGATTAATGGTATGGTATAAAAATACTTTCGGTTGGAGCGCAATTTTGTCAGCTATAGCAATTGTTTTGTCCCAATCTCCTCCCGTAAAGGACTGGTTTCCAAATGATTCTCTCATCATAAAATATGGGGATCGTATTGGTATAAACAACGCCATAGGCCTAACGGGCTATCATGTCACTATGGAACTAGAAAACAGCGGTAATACGACACTGCCTATTGAATCGGTAAAACTAACGGTAGTTGACCCTAATGCAACAACTAAAATATATACCGCAGAAACATTGTCCACTCCATCTTCCTCTGGGGCTGTTTTGAATCTACCGGTAGCGTCTTTGGCTTTAGAGCCTGGTCAGAGGTGGTCTGGAAGTGTTTTTTTTAACAAAAACATCTCACCAAATGAAGAAGAGAATTTTAACTCAATTAGGCTGTTAATATCTCAAAATATACAGGAAAAAATACAAAGGCAAACGTGGGATGAGTACAACCCTAACTCCAACATGCCCGCAGACGAAGATGTATTTAAGCAGGCTGTAGATTTCTTTAATTCTAAGTTTGACCTTGAAAAGGGACTTCACAGAGCATCTGTGGAAGTAAAGATTAGGAATAAAGATTCAGTCATTGAACCGTTTGAGTTTACTTTATTTGAATATCATTTTGAAATGATAAAGGCACAGGTATCTGACTACAAATATGGTTTCGGAATCTATTTACCTCATCTTCCGAACAAGCAGTTTAGTGTCAAATTACAGCCTAACAAACACGTCAATTAGGACGCTCGCAAACTCGCGCCTATTACGTGGGCGTTACCTGTCCTTCATCATTAACAACGGAGTAAGTTATGAGTGACAATGAAAATGAAGTAGTACCTTTCAACGAGATTAAGACAAACGGAATTAACTTAGATGCTGCTGTAGAGCAAGGCCAAAAAATGACAGCCATGCTTAAATCAATGGGCATCAAGGAAGCTACATTTGATAGTGGTGCCCACTTTACTCATGATAACGAGAGTCAAACTAGCACTCTTGCTGCTGACGGTATTGTAATGCAGCAGAGAGAACATACCACTACAGTAACCTTCCGAAATGCTGGAAGCACAGCAGAGCAAGCACTTGAAGAAGTAAAAAATAGCGGCTCCACGCAGAAAACGCTTGGTGCGTTTTCGGGTACATATCAGCAGCGCATATCTCAAATTCTGGCGGATGACGAGTAAACAGGTAACAAGCAAAGGCAGCATCGCCCTGCGGGCTGGACGCGCTAACGCGCGCCGCTGCTTTGGGCGTTAACCCTTAAGGAGATGTCGTGGCATATATTGCCGGAATGGACTTTCATATTGATCTAGACATCAGTGAGATCGAAATAGAAAAAACAGAGCAATATCTAAAAGATATTGTACGTAAGTACTCTGATATTATTTTTCGTCAAGATACCGAAGTGCTAGTAAGGCTCGAAGATGGTAGTCTTAAAGTAAAGCTTGCAATAGTTGGTGCCATTTACATAGGTATCGGCCAATATGGTTCTTTTCGTTCAGGGATTGACTACCTCATTAAAGATGCCAAATCTCTTAAAGAAATTGTTACTAGTGAGATTGTTAGAAATGGCCTTAATGAGTCAGATATCATAGATAGCAAAAGAATTTACTGTGATCCCGACAGAATACGCCGAGTACTTCTAGCAATTGATCGGCTTGAATCTAAAAAAGAGGTCTCTGAAGGTGAGCTACTTAAAGAGATCTCAAAAATTAAGAGCTCAATTCGAAATATCTGTGATTCAATCGGCGAAATAGACGCTGGGTTCTTCGCCTCATCAGTTTCAAAAAGATACTGGCCAGATGACCGGCGAATTCCGGAATATGTTCGCAGATTTCAGATCGTCGCTAGAGAAGAAGATATCGTGCCGCCCCCAGTCGATAGCTTAAGCTCACCTGGGGTTAACAAAGCATTGCAGCGGACAAGCCGCTGAATGCGGCGTTATACGGTTAGAGGAATCGTCAAGTGATAGAAGCAGTATCAAGTAAGAACATCGAAGAAGCGCTCCCGCTAATTAGAAAATATCAGGAGTTCTATAAAGTTCAGGGGATTGATGATGATAAAAACAGAGCATTCTTTTCACAGTTCAGCGAGCACGGAAATGATGGCTGTCTTTTCCTGTTCAGGAATAAAGCTGGAGAGGCCGTGGCTTTCGCAACTGTATATTTTACGTATGTCTCCAGTATCCCAGCTCGGGTAGGCATTATGAACGACCTTTACACATTACCGAATCATAGAGGAAAAGGGATAGGTAAGCTTCTTATCAATCATTGCCTTGAATTTGCCCTGAAAAATGGTGCAGTCAGACTGCAATGGCTTACAGCTCAAGACAATCATCAGGCTCAAAAACTTTACGACTCTCTTAATACAAGTAAAAGTACTTGGCATGTCTACACATACAGCGCATAACCAAGCAAAGCAGTTCGGCCCTTCGGGCCCGGACGTCGCTTTGCTCCGCCGCTGTTTGCGGCGTTATGTTTTTAGGAGAAGTTTGTGAGCCACATTGAAGGAAAAAGTAAAAATGAGATTTTAGAAGATCTCGTCAGAGTTGCTCAGCCAAATAGTGCGGTTCATGAACAGCAAAAATCTGCAATAACTGTTAGGTGCACAGAAGACATTCAATCCTCAATTCAGTCTCTAGAAACTCAGTTGGCTAAAAATGCAGAGTCATCTGATAAAGTGGGCAATAGAATTTTTTGGTTAAATGTAGTTCTGGCAATTGCAACGCTAGTCGGAGCCGCCGCTACTGTTGTCATTGCAGTAAAAACATAACAAGTAACTAAAGCGAGACAAATAAAGCTTGGCTTTGTCACTGCGTTCCTAATTTTAGCCAAGCTAATTTTTTGCCACTTAGCTTTGGGCGTCATGTGAATAGGAGGTTCCAGTGAACAAGGTAGTCAAAGAAAGCTTCGATAAATATCCGGAAAATGCTCGTATTAGGCTAGAGGAGCTACGAAATCTAGTCTTTCAAATCGCATCTGATTTGGAGTTGGGTGAAGTCGATGAAACTCTAAAGTGGGGTGAACCTAGCTATAGTGTAAAAACAGGCAGCCCGCTAAGAATAGACTGGAAGCTGAAATCTCCTAACAATTATTACCTGTTCTTTAATTGCCAAACTAAGTTAGTCGATACATTTCGAGAATTGTATGGTGAAGAATTGGTGTTTCAGGGAAATAGAGCAATAGTTCTGTCCTTATCGAAAGCGTTACCAGAAACAGCAATCAAGTCCTGTTTAGAGTTAGCTTTAACCTATCAACAGCGTAAAAATTTACCTCTTTTGGGCGCGTGAAAAAATTCACATAACAAAGCGTTCAAGAGGGATTTCCAACGCTCGGCATTTTGGGTTTGATTCAGCTTGAGTGATTACGGCACAATGGTTTAGGTTGGGTGGTCTGCGTTGCTCACCCCTTAACGCGGCGTTAGCCATTTATAAGGATATAGAAATGACAATACTTCGGATAAGTCGTGACAGCGGCTTTGCGGATAGAACCAGAGACTACACAGTCATTGCCAATGGCAGCACCTTGGGAAAGATAGGGAACGGAGAAACCAAAGATTTTAAAATTGATGCAAATGAGCAAGAAATCTATTTAAGTGTAGATTGGTGCCGTTCAAATAAACTCACTGTCGTTCCCTCAGAGGGTGGGATGATTCACCTTACAGCCGAATCATCATTGCGTGGTTTTAAATTGTTTTTGGCACTTGCATACATAGTGTTAATGCCAACCAAGTACATAAGGTTGTCTCAGGCTCATGGCTAACAAAACGCTGTTGCCGCTCACTTCGTTCGCTGGGACGCAAACACGCAGGGCCGCTTCGCTATTATGCCCTACGTGCCTGCGCCCCAAAGCTTAGCGTTAGGGTTTCAAAATGAATTTCCGAACTATATTTTTAGTTTTTCTTTTTTTTGCTGGTTCTGTGAATGCTCAAAGCGTAAGCACTCATACTATCGGCAGGTCTGATGGCTCAAAAATTACTTATTATCTACTTCATCAATTAAATACACCGCTAAACGATACGTTATTACTAATTCTTCAAGGTTCTGACTGCAACAGCGTATTACATATCGAATCAGTATTTACAGATTATAAGAATGTTTGGCCAGAAGCAGATGTCCTTCTAATAGAAAAATACGGTATTGATGGAGGGTTAAGCTTTAGTTCAGATGCTGAACGTAAGGACTGTCCAGCTAAATATATTCATAATGATAGCCCAGAGCAGCGAGTAGCGGATATTCAAGCGGTTCTTGATGCTGTCCGCAAAGATCGTAAATACCCCAACCTCATTGTACTTGGGGGGAGTGAGGGGGCTGTTATTGCCAACTTAGTTACTACAAGAATTAATGATATAAATGCAACGATTTCTTTCAATGGTGGTGGCCGAAAATTTATTGATGATGTTATACATAATATTAAGTCAACATCTGTAAATAGTAGTGAATTAGAAGAGAGCGTTAAGGGGTTTCGAGGCTTTTCAAATCATATTATCAATAGTAAGTCATCCGAACTTGAGGTAAGTGGGCATGGTTACAACTGGTGGTATCAAATGCTGACTATTGACCAATTTGAAATTCTTAAAAAAGTGAACACTCCATTGCTTGTCATTCAGGGAGGAAGGGATTTAGCTGTTTCACCTCAAAAAGTCGATGAAATGATGCGGGCACTTGTGAAAACAGGAAAAGGCAATATTGAATACCGAACATACGAAAAACTTGATCATGGATTCGTGAATATACACGGAGAAAACAACCGTGAATTGGTTGTAAAGGATATAAATGTTTGGTTAAAGTCAAAACTCAGACCCCCTAACAAGTCAATGCAACCGACCGCTGAAGCGTCGGTTGATTGAAGCGATATAAGCCTCAAAGATATGATTGAAGAAATTGAAGGAAAACTCACTCAAGTTCGTGCTAGTGGAATAGCCGATCTACTTGCAGTAGTAACAGAACAATTCGTATTCCACTGTAACACTGTGAGCCAAGTGTACGAAAAATATGGGAAGATACCTGAGGATGAGTGCCTAGTTCAGGATAATTTGACTGCAAAGAACCAAGCAATTGTTTCACAAGTTTTTTCGGCAATGATAATAGAAGCTTTTTACTTTGATTACTATCATGGTAAAAAGTCTAAATCCAAGGCTGAGGAGTGGTCTAAGCAAAGCCCGGTAAAACAATTCATGTCTCTTGCACAAGAGTTTTGGGGCATTAAGAATGTCGAAGAAACTGAACTTTATAGCCAGCTAAATGATTTGAATAAAGTTAGAAAAAGATGGGTTCACAACCAAAGTACTCAACTAGGTAAGTATGTTAAAGATCTAAATTACCTTTCAGCGGACGGTTGCATCGATTTTCTTAGAAGGTTTTTCAAATTTATTAATGAGCAAGATCCTTCATACAAAGCTGCAAAATTAATTTCAGAGCACTTGTCATCTTTGCAGTTACAAATGAAAGGTTACACCGGCTTATAACAATCAAATTAAGTTGCTCGCAGGCTCGCTGGGACGCAAACACGTGGGCTGACTCGCTTCGCTCGGGATTTTAGCCCACGTGTTTGCGTCCCCTTATTTGGGTGTTGTTCTAGGAGGAAATTCATGATTAGGGAAATCACAAAAGCCGATTTTGAGTCGTTTTGGCCAACATTTTCAGCGGTAATTCAGGCACAAGAAACTTATGCCTTTGACCCAAATATGACGCTAGAGCAAGCATTCGCTTTATGGTGTGAATCTCCCCTGAAAGCTTTTGCTTTCGTAGAAAATGACGTTGTACTGGGCTCTTACTACATCAAACCGAATGCAATGGGGCCAAGTAGCCATATATGTAATTGTGGATACATGGTTTCTAGCGAAGCTAGAGGTAAGGGCATTGCACGTCTTATGTGTGAACATTCTCAGGAAACAGCTCTAAGACTTGGCTTTGATGCCATGCAATTTAACAGCGTGGTCTCTACCAATGAAGTTGCGGTGAAGCTTTGGGAGAAGCTAGGGTTTCAAATCATAGGTACAATTCCAAAGGCATATAAGCATGCTCATCTAGGGTTAGTTGATAGCTACGTCATGTACAAATGGCTACGAACATAACAAGCAATTTAAGAGGGGTTCACAACGCTTGGCATTTTTGCTTCTACTTCAAATTTAGTGCTTATGGCACAATGCTTTAGGTTCGGGTGGTGGCGTTGTTCACCCCTTAATTGGGCGTTATGCCTACTCAAAGTCGTAAGTAGTTAAGGATAAATATGAAACAAAGCATTGTTCACATCGCTTTAGTTGTAAAGGATTATGATGAAGCGATAGACTTTTACGTGAATAAGTTAAAATTTGAACTTATCGAAGATACATACCAACCAGAGCAAGATAAGCGTTGGGTTGTTGTTTCACCTCCAAATTCAAATGGCGTCACTTTGCTTTTAGCCAGGGCATCAAAACCAAAGCAAGAAGAGTTTATCGGCAATCAATCGGGCGGACGAGTATTCTTATTCCTAAAAACAGACGACTTTTGGCGTGATTATGAGTATATGAAGTCTGTTGGCGTAAAGTTCGCAAGAGAGCCATCTAAACAAGAGTATGGAACAGTTGCAGTATTTGAGGATTTATATGGCAATCTATGGGACTTACTTGAGTTTGAAGCCGAACATGTTATGGCGAGTAGGTAGGCATAACAAGGCGCTTAACACGTATGCCACTGCGTGTCATACTGGGACAAATACGCGGCGCGGCTTCGCCATTGTAGCGCCGCATATTTGCCCGTTAGCTTAGCGTTATACGCAATTGGTCAGAACAACTTTTTAACATCGCGGTAAAAGTTTTCATGTGAACCAAGAGCTATTAATTCAAGAATTACAGTGCCGTCTTCGTAGCTGTAACCTAATAAAGTTAACTGCTTAACCATCTTGAACTTGTACACGCGAAGAAAAGCTAGGTCGCCTTTTTTCTGTTCTCCTAGAAGAGGATCGTCCATCAATCCCTTTACAGCTTTATCCAAGTCTTTTTTCTGATTCTCATGTAACCTCTTTACTGCTCTCTTAAAATTAGCTGTCTGTAAAACACTCGTAATCTTAGCCAAAATCGTAAGGCTCCAATTTGCCTGCCTCTTTTTCCGCTTTGGAAATAATTGCTTGTTTCACGAATTCGTATGGTAAATCAGGATTATCTTCCATCATTTCACCTATTTTTGCCCAATGCTCAATCTGTTTTGGCATCGTTCGGTTTAGTGCTTTACCCATAATGGTAGCTTTCTCAACTAGATCTTGGTCTAGTCTTACGCTCGCGGTTGCCATAATATGTCTCCTTATAGTTCATTATCACATTGTAGCAATGCGCTACAGGTGTGGCAAATTGCGTATAACAAACACATCAACTCAGTCGCTAGCGCTCCTTGGGACAAAAACACGTAGGCTCCCTGCGCTTCGCTTGGTATTGTAGCCTACGTATTTTTGCCCGTTATGCGGGTGTTAGGAATACATATGCACTCCGACATCAAATGGAATGAATTGAAAAATTATGTTTACGCTTATGTAGACCCAAGAAAAGATGAGGTCTTCTACATAGGGAAAGGGGTTAACAAAAGGGCTTTATCACACTTGCGAGATCAAAAGGAGTCTGACAAAGTCAAACGAATCAAAGAGCTAAATAGCTTAGGGCTAGAACCGCGCATAGAGCTAATTCGTTATGGGCTTGAAACAAGCCAAGAAGCCGAACAAATCGAGGCATCATGCATTGATATCATTGGAATAGAAAACCTAACAAATGAGGTTAGAGGAAAGGGATCTAAAGCAGCAGGGAGAAAGACGCTTGAAGAGGTTTCAGCTTTAATATCAATGCAAGATGTTGAGGTAGATGACCCAGCAGTTATCATCCTGATAAATAAACTATTCTACTACGGTATAGATGAATTAAGTCTTTACGAAATTACACGGGGTTGTTGGAATAGGCTACCCAAAAACTATAGAAATGCAAAATACGCACTAGCAGTTTATGACGGCATAATTCAAGAGGTCTACGAAATTGCGGGTTGGTTTAGTGCAGGATCTACTCAATATTTCAATCGAAAACTTAAACATGAAGCGGCCGATAGAATGGAGTTCGTTGGAAAAATAGCGAACAACCCAGTCCGAGAAAAATATAAGAACAAATCCATAAGAAATACCGTAGGTCGCAGTTATGGATATAGTACAAAATGGCTAAACCTTGATTAAGCTCCTAACAAATCATCAACTACGCGCCTACGGCGCCGGACGCGGCAGAACCGCGCCGGTTATTGAGGCGTTAACTCAACCACAAGGAGACCATATAGTGAAGAGAATTGAATTTTCGATACCCTTTTCAGTCGAGCTTACAGAAGAGGGGGCATGGGAGGCCCTTAACGAAAAACAAACGTCATTTGGAATAGTTCGTTGCCATTTTCAGTTGAACGAACGGTTTTTGGATGAAACCCATAAAGTTGGAGATGCATTAGCCGTGTACAAGTCTCCTAAGGGGGTTGGATCACAGCATGTAATAGCATCTAGTTTTGAGCTGGAGAAAATAAATCAAATCTCTTCCATCAAGAAGTTTTTGATAGAAAACGAATCTACAGCGACATTCGCTACTGAGCTCGCGGCCAAAATGGGATTTTCTAAAAGAAACGAATTGTCTGCTAGGGTTAAAGCTGAGCTTTCAGAGAAGTTAAAAACTAATATATCAACAACAAATGAACTCCACGAAAGCCAGAAAATTCGAGAAGCTATATCGTTTGAAATAACAAATACTATTGATCCGGAAATAACAGATCCTATTGTTGCAGTTCCTGTCTATAAACGTAAGGCTTACGATCTTCTCTTAGGGTACGTCGATTTCTTACGTGTGGATTATGAAAGAAGCCTCTTTGGGCTCAGAAAAAAAGCAAAAAAGAACCCGCCAATTGTCGATTTTAACAATCATCCAAATATTATTAAGTTTGGCCTTCCTATATCCACAATCATGTACTGGGAGTTTCTTCCAAAAAGTTCAGCATTAATGCTTGAGTCAGAGCACAAGGTTGAGGTTCAAGATGCAGAGCAGGTCACGGTTGACTACCCCCAATGTGAAAAGGTCAAGTTTATTAAATTTCCTGATGTCCCAAGCTTGTACCAAATTGCCAATGCAGCGTTTCCAAAAAGATGGATATTGAGAAAGTCCGAAGATCAAAATTGGACTGAGGAAGAACTAAAGAAAATTGAACTGGAAGAAGTAAAAAGTGTAAAAAATGGCTGGTGGGGACGGCATGGAAATCAGAGTTAACAAGTCAATCAACTACGCGCCTTCGACGCCGGATGCGCTAAAGCGCGCCGGTTATTGAAGCGTTGAACTAAGCCGCTTCGCGGGTCTTTTCTCAGTTTCCCCAATTCCCTCATTTAGAGCCAGACTTAATCTTCCACTCAACAACGGAGAATTAAGTTATGACCCCTTTACGCCAGCAAGTCATAGACAGGATGACCCTAGAAGGTTTTTCTGTGTCTACGCAAAGAGCCCTCTGGCGTGTATAGAGATCAAGGCTGGCATAGTCTGAGGAAACACTATTTTCTTCCAGTAAAGCTGTTATCAAATCGTTTTAGAGGGGCTATGGTCAGTCAACTAAGAGCCGCTTTTAGCAAAGGGTTATTGCCAGCATTATCCAAAGCGGAGGTGGGGCAGCTACTGAATGTTTTGATGCAAAAGCCTTGGGTGGTCTATTGCAAATCGGCGCTTGAATATCGCTCGACCTTGGTGACGTATTTAGCACGCTATAGCCATCGTATTGCCTTATCTAACAACCGCTTCCAAGTGTGGAACAACGACAAAATCAGCCTCCAATATCGAGACTATCATTCCGGCAAGCAATCGCTTTTAACACTCACGCCACAAGAACTGGTAAGGCGTTTTTTACTGCATGTCTTACCCAAAGGATTTATGCCTTTCTCATAAATAAAAAGCGGCATTATAGCTGTTTGTCCAATGCCATAAGAGCCAAGGTGAAGAAGTGGGTAGATAAGCAATTAGACAGGTACGAGTGACGAACCAATGAAGACAGTGAAAAGACGGCTGAATCAAGCTGTTCATGCCCTGTTTGTGGAGAACGAACTGTTACTTACCTTGGTGATGTCTCAGAGAGTAAAGTGACAGAGAGGCTTCGCGTTATGCTGCCATGGGACAATGGCAGTTAGCGTTAGCACATAGTGAGATCAGAGTGTAAATACAGATCAGGTCATAAGGCCTGAGGGAATCGCTTGCCTCTCTGGTCAAATCACGCTACAAATGGGTACATTAAGAACCAATATATCGGTGATCAAAGACGATCTGATGCGGAATAGACCAGAGGATCTTTGGTTTTAGCGAGTTATTTAACAGGGAAGTCCCACCATGAAAAAAGCAAATCCCCTATATAGACAACGCGGCCGTTCAACAGTGGGTTATAGCCGCAGCTACGCTGCCATATAACCCTTAATTGTTAAGAATTAGCTCATGGAATATCTAGTATTTGTATTTGGAACTTTGAAAGAAGGGTTTCCTAATTTTAAATCAAATAAAGGCGTTCGATTGCCTGGCGACTTTATAACCAAGAACAAGTTTCCCTTGGTGTTGGTCGGTGAGAGGTTCTCACCATGGCTAATTCTTGATGAGGGGAATGGGCATTACGTTAAAGGTCAGGTGTTTCAAGTTAATGAGAGTGCATTCACCGAAATGGACACCTTGGAGCGTATTGACGAGCCGGATGGGTATAGAAAAGTTCAGATTTCAGTCGTTGACACTGAGAATGGTCATGAGGAATTAGTATATGTATATGGAAAAGAACCATTCCAATTGCAGGATGCTGATGTACGTAAGAGATTAAACGGTGAATACCTGCTGGAGCACTCTAAACTCTATCGTAGTCGGTATTCTTAACAAACAGCAGCATCGGACTGGCAAACCTGTCACTCAAATTGCTGCGCAATTACGTACCAGCTCTGCCATCCGCTGTGCTGAACGTTATGTTTTTAGGAGAAGTTTGTGAGCCACATTGAAGGAAAAAGTAAAAATGAGATTTTAGAAGATCTCGTCAGAGTTGCTCAGCCAAATAGTGCGGTTCATGAACAGCAAAAATCTGCAATAACTGTTAGGTGCACAGAAGACATTCAATCCTCAATTCAGTCTCTAGAAACTCAGTTGGCTAAAAATGCAGAGTCATCTGATAAAGTGGGCAATAGAATTTTTTGGTTAAATGTGGTTCTGGCAATTGCAACGCTAGTCGGAGCCGCCGCTACTGTTGTCATTGCAGTAAAAACATAACAAGTAACTAAAGCGAGACAAATAAAGCTTGGCTTTGTCACTGCGTTCCTAATTTTAGCCAAGCTAATTTTTTGCCACTTAGCTTTGGGCGTCATGTGAATAGGAGGTTCCAGTGAACAAGGTAGTCAAAGAACGCTTCGATGAATATCCGGAAAATGCTCGTATTAGGCTAGAGGAACTACGAAACCTAGTCTTTCAAATCGCATCTGATTTGGAGCTGGGTGAAGTCGATGAAACTCTAAAGTGGGGTGAACCTAGCTATAGTGTAAAAACAGGTAGCCCGCTAAGAATAGACTGGAAGCTGAAATCTCCTAACAATTATTACCTGTTTTTTAATTGCCAAACTAAGTTAGTCGATACATTTCGAGAATTGTATGGTGATGAACTGTTGTTTCAGGGAAACAGAGCAATAGTTCTGTCCTTATCAAAAGCGTTACCAGAAACAACAATCAAGTCCTGTTTAGAGTTAGCTTTAACCTATCAACAGCGTAAAAATTTACCTCTTTTGGGCGCGTGAAAAAATTCACATAACAAAGCGTTCAAGAGGGATTCCCAACGCTCGGCATTTTGGGTTTGATTCAGCTTGAGTGATTACGGCACAATGGTTTAGGTTGGGTGGTCTGCGTTGCTCACCCCTTAACGCGGCGTTAGGCCCCAAGAATAAACTATGAACGAGTCACCAAGTATGGCAATAGACGCACTTAAGATAATTACCGAATTCCTTTCGGATAACTCGCTTACTATTGTTTTCCTGATTCTACTAATTATATGCAGAGACGCTATATCAAGCTTCATTTCTAGGCTTACGTCATTTAAATATAAGGCTGGGGAATCGGAGCTTGGCATGGAGGCAGCGGCGCCCTCAGAAAACAAAGAAAAGGATAATGGCATACGTACCGCAGATGAAAAACCATCCCCCGAAGATAAAAAATCAGAAATAGAGAAAAAAGAGGAGAGCTGGTTTCCTGAAATGCACAAGGCGTTTGATGAAGGTCGCATAGACGATGCTGAGGTCGCATTTAAAAAATATGCCTTAGACGAGAAGGATGAAGTACAGCTAGAAGAAAATAAAGCCTTTTATCTATATCTTAGATTTGAAAAAGCTCAAGATAACGCAGCAATAGGTGAGCTAGAACAGCTATCTCGGACAGCCAAGACAGAGGATTCCAAATTTAACACGCTAATGTGGCTTTCTTTCTGTCTTAGGGACGGCATGCAGTATCGTAAGGAGATTCAATTGTGGCAATCGACTGTAGAGGAAACACAGTCGGAACCTTTAAAGATAAGAGCTATTGTCAATCTTGCATATGCACTTAATAGAGAGGGCTCTTCGGTCGAAGCCAAGAAGCTTCTGACTGATTATTTATTGATTGCAAAGGAAGAGGAGCAAAAAGCATCGCTATATGAAACCCTATCCAAGGTAGAAGATACTTTAGGCAATAAATCGCTGTCGATATATTGTAAAGATAAGTCACTGGAGTTTGACCCAAATAATAGGGACGAGCTTTTTAACTCTGCTTATGCGGCAAGCGACGAAGATATTGATGAAATATCAATAAGTAACTACATAAAGCTTATCCGAATTGACGGAGATAACTCGACTGCGTTGAACAATCTTGGGGTTCGGGCTCAAGAAGCAGGCCTTAAAATTAAGGCGATCGATCAATACAAGAAGTCATCTAAGCTCAATAATACGCTGGCAATGGCTAACCAAGGTTATTTACTTCTAGGGGCAGGCTTTACTGACGAAGCGGAAAAAATTGCTAAAGAGGCATTAAAGCAAGACGAACCTCACCAAAATGTCCATAGCTTACTCGCTGAGATCAATGAGAGAAAAGAGAAGCAAAATAAAGATTGGGAGGAATTAAGCCAAAAAGCACTTAGCAGGCAAAAGGTGATTCGTGAATATACTGAGCAATTCTACCTCGGTAACCCGAAGTTACTTGAAGGAGACTGGAACGTCAGAGGCACTTATCCGGTGACCATTAAAATCGACAATGACTTACTTAAGGCTAGCTGGGTTGAAGCAGCAGGTGCTTTAGGTGGGGGCACACATACAGTAGAGCTTACTGGCAAGGTATCTGGCTCTACCTTTGATGGAACATACACTCGAAAGAGAAATGAAAGTAGCCCAAATACGCTTCTAGGATTAGGCGGAAATACTAATCAGGCGTGTATTGGCTATTTCTCCGAAAAAAACAGGGAAATCATGGTGGTTTCTAAAAAGCTAAAGGATAACTTTAGCCTATGCTTATCCCGGTAGAAGGCCTAACAAACGCAGGCTGTCGGAAAGCCTTTCCGCTCCTTCGTCACTACAAGTCGTCCGCAGCTGCGGGCGTTAAATTTATTATTCGAGTTTAGTTATGAAAATTGAGAACTCAGAAAAGAAAGATCATGAAACTTTGATAGCAATCTGGGAGGCCTCAGTTCGGGCTACTCATGACTTTCTTCAGGAAGAAGATATAACCACTTTAAAGCCTCTGATTTTAGAGCAACATTTCGATGCTGTAGATTTGAAATGTGCCAAAGATGATGAAGGAAAAATTCATGGATTCTGCGGTGTTCATGAAGGGAATATCGAAATGCTTTTCATCTCTCCAGAATCCAGAGGTAAAGGGGTGGGCTTCCAATTAATGGAGTATGCCATCAAATATCAAGGCGCTACTAAGGTAGATGTCAACGAACAAAATAAACAAGCATTAGGCTTCTATGAGCATTTGGGGTTCAATGTTGTAGGTCGTTCTCCACAAGATGGTCAGGGCAAGCCATACCCGCTACTGCACATGGAGCTAGGAAAAATTTAACAAGGCGCTCAAGCGGGACAAAGTGCTGCGCACTTCGCCCCTTAGCTGAGCGTTATGTTCTAGGAGGAAATTCATGATTAGGGAAATCACAAAAGCCGATTTTGAGTCGTTTTGGCCAACATTTTCAGCGGTAATTCAGGCACAAGAAACTTATGCCTTTGACCCAAATATGACGCTAGAGCAAGCATTCGCTTTATGGTGTGAATCTCCCCTGAAAGCTTTTGCTTTCGTAGAAAATGACGTTGTACTGGGCTCTTACTACATCAAGCCGAATGCAATGGGGCCAAGTAGCCATATATGTAATTGTGGATACATGGTTTCTAGCGAAGCTAGAGGTAAGGGCATTGCACGTCTTATGTGTGAACATTCTCAGGAAACAGCTCTAAGACTTGGCTTTGATGCCATGCAATTTAACAGCGTGGTCTCTACCAATGAAGTTGCGGTGAAGCTTTGGGAGAAGCTAGGGTTTCAAATCATAGGTACAATTCCAAAGGCATATAAGCATGCTCATCTAGGGTTAGTTGATAGCTACGTCATGTACAAATGGCTACGAACATAACAAGCAATTTAAGAGGGATTCACAACGCTTGGCATTTTTGCTTCTACTTCAAATTTAGTGTTTATGGCACAATGCTTTAGGTTTGGGTGGTGGCGTTGTTCACCCCTTAATTGGGCGTTAGGGCTCAAGCCTGTGAATACAACTCGAGTATGTGGATGTATAGAAATACTAAGGACATAAATTAATGACCAAGGTTAGCTTTTTTGATCGAAGAGTAATTGAGAACTTTCTCAAGGTCACAGCTTTCATAAGCACTGCTTTATCATTGATTGTAATTTTCGTTGATATACCAAAAGAGTGTAAGGAAGTATATGGGGGGATTTTCTTAATAAGCTTGTTGCTGATCTATTTTGGGATATGGGTCTGGTCAAATAAACTTACTAAGATCAATGTCACTATCGAAGGGAGTGATGTGACAATTAAGGTAGGTGATATTTTTCAAGAGCCTGACTTTAAGGTTATTGCTTTCAATGAGTACTTCGATACACAGGTAGATAATAAAATAATTTCAGAAGGCTCGTTGAATGGAGTATTTATTAAAGAGCATCTTGATATTGCTGTTGCCGATCTGGATGAATACATAGCTACTTATGATTTTGATAAAGATGAAATCTTGGGTGCTAATGAGAATAGAACGAAAGGTAAGAAACTTAGGTACCAAATTGGTTCTATTTGTATTTACAAAGACTATCTGCTGACGGCTTTTTCCAAGTTTGACAACACAAACAAAGCATTGATTACAATGCCAGAGTATTTGGAGTTTTTGATTAATTTCTGGGACCGAGTGAACAGAGTTTATGCACAAAAAAATGTGTCAACCCCCATATTCGGCTCAGGCATAACACGAATTCAGGGACATAAAAATATAAGTGATGAAGACCTACTTAAAATCATGCTTTGGACCTTCAGGATTAGTGAAATGCGTTTTAAATATCCAGCCAGACTTACCATTATTATCCACAAGGACAAAATTGATAAAATTAATCTTCTGGATATAAAGTCGGCTAGAAATGGCATATAAATATAGTGAGCAGCATCTTTGTAAGATTACATAAGCGTATTATTTGGAGCTAAAGATGGCATATCGTAACGGAACGTATGTGGCCTTTCATGCAGGCGGAACCACTGACCCAACCAAGTCAGATATAAAGTATTACAATACGATGAAGATGTGGGATGCTAGCAAGCATATAGAATTTAGCCTATGTAATAGCCACGAAAAAACTTCGTCAGTACGAGACTCTTCAAAAAAAGAAACCCTAAAAAGAAGCTTGATTACAAGGCTTAGAAATTCTAAGCAATTTCTATTGATACTCACAAAAACCACAAAAAATGATACAGATTGGGTTCCTTTCGAGATTGCCTATGCAGTCGACACTTGTGAGTTGCCATTAATACTGGCATATCCTGATTACGATTCAATCATGGCTCCGGCTGAATTATCCGATTATTGGCCTCCGGCGCTAAAAACCAGAATCGAGAACGGTTCAGCAAGAGCTATTCATATCCCTTTTAGAAAAGCACCCGTTTTAGATGCCTTGAGTCAATTCGATATAACCAACAAAAATTATCCTACAAATGGGTATGGTTACTACACTCGCGAAGCTCATCAAGAATGGGGTCTGGTATAGCCCTAACAAGCGCATGTTGCCGGACTGGTTTTCCGCTGCGCTCCAAACCAGCCGCAAATGCGGGCGTTATACGGTTAGAGGAATCGTCAAGTGATAGAAGCAGTATCAAGTAAGAACATCGAAGAAGCGCTCCCGCTAATTAGAAAATATCAGGAGTTCTATAAAGTTCAGGGGATTGATGATGATAAAAACAGAGCATTCTTTTCACAGTTCAGCGAGCACGGAAATGATGGCTGTCTTTTCCTGTTCAGGAATAAAGCTGGAGAGGCCGTGGCTTTCGCAACTGTTTATTTTACGTATGTCTCCAGTATCCCAGCTCGGGTAGGCATTATGAACGACCTTTACACATTACCGAATCATAGAGGAAAAGGGATAGGTAAGCTTCTTATCAATCATTGCCTTGAATTTGCCCTGAAAAATGGTGCAGTCAGACTGCAATGGCTTACAGCTCAAGACAATCATCAGGCTCAAAAACTTTACGACTCTCTTAATACAAGTAAAAGTACTTGGCATGTCTACACATACACCGCATAACCAAGCAAAGCAGTTCGGCCCTTCGGGCCCGGACGTCGCTTTGCTCGCGCCGCTTATGGCGGCGTTAGCCCTATATAAGGAACATAGATGGAATACATACAAGAAGGTAACGGAGAGTATCTCATTTTAGTACATGGCGCACTTACTGATGGCTCTATGTGGCTTGAGCATATAGAACACTTGAAATCTGATTTCGATGTTATCTCTGTAACTTTGCGCAACTTTAATGAATCTGACTTAGAAGGGTTTGGTTTAAATACTCACGCTGATGATTTGTCTGCTTTGATACAAGAGCTTACAAAAATTAAGCCCGTCAATATTGTTGGCTGGTCTTATGGTGCGGATGTAATATTGAATGCACTTGCAAAGAATGATCTACCCGTATCTAAGGCTGTCGTATACGAACCGGGGTTTCCGGGCTGTCTACAAGAACAAGACATGAGTACCTGGCAATCCGACGCTAACAACATGTTCGGCCCAGTCTTTGAGCATTTTTCAGTCGGCAACCTCAATATGGCTGTCGAATCACTTATAGATGGCTCTAGTAATAAAAAAGGTTATTTCAAATATCAAAAAAAAGAGGTACAAGAACTACAGCTTGCTAAAAAAAACACTTTGAAAAATCAGCTGAATCAGCAAGAAGAACCTGCTATTAGCCAAACTTCAATTTCTAAAATACAGCACAAAGTTGTCTTAAGTTATGGTCAAAATACCAGAGATATATTCAAGCTAGTAACTGTTGCGACAGCCAAACTAATAAAAAGCTCTGAGCTAAAAATCATACCTAATGAAAATCATATGCTGCCTCAAGAGAAAGCTGAAAAATTTTCAAATTTTATTCATAAAGAGCTTTCACAAGAGGGCTAACAAGCAAAAGCAGGTGAACGCATAAATGCGCCTCTGCTAAAGGCGTTATAAGCGCAAGGAGTGCATAGTGGAAAAATTCGCAATATTGTCAGATATCCATAGTAATATTTTTGCGCTTGAGGCAGTGGTTAAGGATGCTAGAGCAAAAGGTTTTACGGCTTTTATTAATCTAGGTGATATTTTATATGGTCCAATAGCTCCGAGGCAGACATACGAATACTTGCAGTCATTGAATGCTATCACTATATCGGGCAATCAAGATCGTCAGATATATGAGGCTACGGAAGCTGAAATAGAATCGAATCCTACAATGCAGTTTATACTGAGTGAGCTGGGGCAAGAGCCATTGACTTGGATGAAGCAATTACCATTCGATTTGCAAATCACGACTGATATTTATGCATGTCATGGAACGCCTAGTGATGACCTAGTGTACTTGTTGGAAGACATTAGTACTGGAAGACCAATAGTTCGGCCTGATGCTGAAATCATTGAAAAATTAAATGGAATATCTTCTCCAATTATTATATGTGGGCATACTCATACCCCAAGATGCGTAGAACTATCCACCGGACAAATCGTCATAAATCCTGGTAGTGTCGGTTTGCAGGCTTATACGGATGACGAGCCAAATGTTCATTCGATGCAAAACTATTCGCCAAAAGCATCCTATGCCACATTGCAGAAAGCCTCTGAAGATAAGTGGGACATTGTTTTTCATAAAGTAACTTATGATGTTGAAAGTGCGGTAAATGCAGCCAAAAAGCGAGGCAGGAATGACTGGGTTCATTTCCTATCCACTGGCAGGTGCTTATAACAAAGCGTTTAAGACAGATTCCCAACGCATGGCATTTTTCATTCCATCGTTGGGTTTTGTGTTTACGGTGGTATGGTTAGTTTTCGTGGTAGCGTTGCTCACTACTTAACGCGGCGTTAAAAATCACAGATGTATTGGAGGCATTTTGAAAGGTCCAAGTCCTGAAGATAAAGAACCCATGAAAGGCTTTCCCCAAGTAGGATATTTGAAGAATTACATTTCTTCTGAAAATATCATCGTTGGTGACTACACCTACTACGACGATCCTGAAGGCCCAGAACGATTTGAGAGTA
Source organism: Marinomonas sp. AWM4_232 (assembly GCF_056158325.1). Taxonomy (NCBI): domain Bacteria; kingdom Pseudomonadati; phylum Pseudomonadota; class Gammaproteobacteria; order Oceanospirillales; family Oceanospirillaceae; genus Marinomonas; species Marinomonas sp. AWM4_232. The sequence goes on from NZ_JBSWTA010000001.1 coordinate 2,677,048, forward strand.
ATGTGCTTTATCACTTTCCATTTATTGGAGATAAGCTCTTAATAGGGAAGTTTTGCGCCATCGCAAAAGGCGTGAAATTTATTATGAATGGCGCTAATCATAAGATGTCTGGATTTTCTACATACCCATTCCAAATATTTGGTAATGGCTGGGAGAAGGTCATGCCTAAAGAGGACGAGCTACCCTACAAAGGCGATACGGAAATTGGGAATGATGTTTGGATCGGCTATGAGGCCACAATCATGCCGGGAGTCAGAATTGGCAATGGTGCTATAGTAGCGAGTAAGTCTGTTGTGACAGCAGATGTACCGGCTTACAGCGTTGTGGGTGGCAATCCTGCCAAAGTTATTAAATATCGATTTGACGACCGTACAATTAGTGAGCTTTTAGATATAGCATGGTGGAATTGGAGTGCAGAAAAAATTACTGAAAATCTTGAGGCAATAGTTGGCTGTGATCTTGTTGCACTTCAAAAAGCAAGTGACTTTTGACAAAGCATTTCAGCGGACAAGCGCTAGGAAGTAAAAAATGATTAGGCACATTTTATTAATCAAATTCAAAGAATCATCACCGCTCTCAGAAGTCGAAAAGCTTAAGGGATTATTCGAAGCTATGCCTGAAAAAGTCGAGGGTTTTGTGTCTGTCGAATGGGGCATAAACGATAGTCCTGAGGGCAAAAACAAAGGTTACACGCACTTGGTCTTAATGACGTTTGCAAACGAAGCCGGGCGTCAAAACTACTTACCGCATGTCGAGCACGAAGCGCTGAAGCAAGTTTTTAGTCCTTTGCTTGAGGATATCGTTGTATTCGATTATACGTTCTGATTTGAGAGCGCAGCTAATTGCTAAACCACACACGACTCACACTCGAAGAAACCGGATGTATCACCTTTAATGTTATTTAAAAACCCAGAGAACACTCTTGGTTTTGACGTTTACGAAGAGTTTGCGGATAAAGAATCATTCGAACTCCACCAGCAACGGCTGAAAGCATCGCATTGGGGGAAGGTGACGGTAAACGTTGATCGGTACTATGAGGTTTTAGAGTAAAAGCGTTATGCCTACGAAAGAGAACATGCAATATATCGAAGTAGATAACAGTCAAATCCCGCTAGAGTTGCTACTGGAAGCCGATCCTTATGAAGTCAGCATTAATACATATTTGTTCGATTCATGGTGTTTCGCAGCACTTCATAATAGGAATGTCGTAGCGGCTTGCATAGTACAGCCGCAGACTAACTGTACTGCTGAGATTCTCAACGTTTCTGTTTATCCAAAGCTACAAGGTCAAGGCATTGGCTCTGACTTGCTTAAAGCTGTTTTGTCTCAGTTATCTTGTAAAGGGGTAACACGTGTTGAGCTGGGGACTGGTACCTTTGGTTATCAGTTGACATATTACCAACGCCTTGGTTTTCGAGTTGATTCAGTCGTCAAAGATTATTTTTTGTTGAATTATCCAAATCCAATCTATGAGAATGATATTCAACACAAAGATATGCTGAGATTGTACGTAAATATTTAGTGCGCACATGATAAAGCATTTAAGAGTTATTCAGCATGCTTGCCGTTACCGCTTCGCGGGTCTTCTGTCAGTTTCCCCAACTCCCTCATTTAGAACCAGACTTGATCTTCCACTTAACAACGGAGAGTTAAGTTATGACGCCTTTACGCCAGAAAGTCATAGACAGGATGACCCTAGAAGGTTTTCCTGCATCGACGCAAAGAGCTTATCATTCCGTAATACTTCCGTACAAATTGAACGCGCTTAAAGGTTGCACTATAATCACCCATAATTACGGAATACATCCGTACGTAGGAGGGGTTATGGCAACGGCACGTTTAGATATCCGTCTTGATGAAGAGATCAAGGCAAAAGCCGAAAAAGCATCGGCTTTACTTGGTTTAAAAAGTCTTACTGAATATGTTGTGAGACTTATGGACGAAGATGCAACACAGGTTATTGAAGAGCATGAAAGTATTATGGTTAAAGACAGTGTCTTTGACGAATTTATGGCTGCGTGTAATAAAGCGAAAGCTCCGAATCAAGCTTTGCTTGAAGCTGCCAAATTTACAGATGAAAGTGGCATTAAGTGAGTTGGGGTAAAGAGTTCGTAGAACTTAGCAAATCTAAGCATGATCGCAGTTCATTTGATTGTGGTGAGCAAGAGTTAAACACGTTTATCAAAACTCAAGCAGCAAAGCACATGCAAGCAGGCATCAGCCGAACCATGGTTTTACCTAGTGCTCAACCACTGTTAAATCAAAAATTCGCTATTTGTGCATTTTATAGTGTTGCACCGAGTTCCATCAGTCGAGAGACATTACCGGCTCAATTAGCAAAGAAACTTCCTAAATACCCAATCCCTGTTTTTCTTTTGGCTCAATTAGCTGTACACAAAGAGTTTCACGGCTCCGGACTCGGAAAGGTTAGTCTTATTCGTGCTCTTAAATACCTGTGGGAAGTCAATCATCACATGCGGGCATATGCAATTGTTGTGGACTGTCTTACAGACTCCGCTCAAGCGTTCTATACGAAGTTCGGCTTTGAAGTATTGTGTGAACATAATGAGCGTGTTCGTATGTTCTTACCCATGAAGACGGTAGAACAGCTTTTTAATCAATAAGCGAATATAACAAAGCGTTTAGGACAGCATCCCAACGCTTGGCATGTTTCATTCCATCGTTGGGTTTGGCGTTTAAGGAATAATTAGGGCCAGATAAAAATAACTGAAATCTAATCCTTATCACGCCCTCTAAACTGCCCCACAGACCTTGCCAAATGCTCTGAATTTGCAGGTGATTCGAGTAGATAAAGCGTTTCCATCAAGCTGTTGTAATGATCTGTCTGGATAAAAATGGTCCTCAGTAAAACACTGGATTAAAGATGTCTGGATCGAGGAAACAAAATCCTTCTAACAATCACAGCAACGGCTACTACATTGCAACTTCGCAATCTCATACCGTGTCAACTTCCCAATCACCAAAGCGCTGCTTGGTATCGCCTGCCGCTATGCCGTAATTGCTTATACAACTTACCACGGTGATGTCTGTCTCTTCGCACATAGCCATCGATCAACTGCTTATAGCCTATTGGTTATACTCTAATTGTTTGGCGACGTTAGAATACCACCTATGGGTAGCTGATCTCTCGCCACCTACTCAACCATGAGTGGTGCACTTATTATCTAAAATTTGCGGCTTACTTCGTGTTTGTAAGGTTTGTGTATGTCTGTTAGGAGTAAATAGTAAATCTTGCTTTCTTGAATTGATCTATTTTTTGCTTGATGGAATGCTTAAAAGCTGTTTTTTATTGGACAAGGAGTGGTTTTACATGGAGTCTACTACCAAAGATCAAACCTACAAATTTCAAGGAAAAGAAGGTTTAGCAGCTACTGAGCTATTGTTTTGGGTATTTGTTGATCAGGCATCTGATCATTTTGGAACAGATGAAGTAGCCGCAATAGTAATGGTCTTAAGTGGACGGAATAATATTCCAACTCGACAAAAGCCTAGAGGAGCAATTGATAGAACTTCTATTGCAAGTTTAGCTTCTAGGAAAGCCTTGAAAGGAAAAAGGATTCCGGGAGACATAAAGCTACCTACTTTAGTAGGAGCAAATGTATTTGACCTTAGAATTAGAATGGTTAGAAACCTTGGCGCATTTGTTGGCCGAACGATCCCTGTAATAGGGTGGTTGTTGGCAGCTGATGTTGGCGCAATTTCTTACAAATCGATCAGAAGGTACAATCAAATAGCAATAGGGGATGATAAGATTTGGGATTAGATTCTGTTGATAAGGCTGTAATTCTTTTTTTCGAAAGAAATAGCGGAAAGTGGTTTCTCAAAAAAAAGCCTGAAATTACTTTAAATTCTAAACTTGATGGAGACCTCCTTATGGTTTGGGAAGATGTTGTTGATCTTGCGGAGATGTTTTTCGAAGAGTTTAATGTTGATGGAAGTGAGTTTGATGCTTTCGAATACATGGGAGAGGGACCACCTCTAATAACTAAGCTATCTTATCACATTAAAGGTGGGGAGATAGTTAAAAATGCTAAAGCTCAACTTACAGTTGGTATGTTCTCTGATGCTGCAAAATCTGGGGTATGGAGCGGAAATAAGTAGGCAGAGATCAAATAATCGACATTTGCTTACTAAATAGGCATTTTTATTGTACAAATTATGTTCATGCGTTTGCCCTGGGTTTAGAGCTTCCACATTTACATCCTTTAAATGTTAAAAATTATCAATCATTTATAGTAAATAAGCATTCTGCTAAACAGTGCTTCAATTTAAGGTAAATGCGAAGTTGGCTTAAACGACTCACCACCAAGGAGCACATGGATGTACGTCCCAAACCACTTTAAAGAAGAAGACCAAGAAGTACTACACCAATACATTCGCGAGTATAGCTTTGGTAGCTTGATTATCTCTGATGCTGAAGGCATTGAAGCGAATCACGTCCCATTTTATTTAGTGATCGATGAAGGCAGCTCTCTCGGTAAACTACAATGTCATCTAGCTCGTGCTAATCCGGCATGGCAGCGTATTCAGGATGGCGCTCAGGTGCTTGCGATTTTTCAGGGACCTAATGCCTATATCTCGCCATCTTGGTATGCAACAAAGGCGGAAATGGGGCGTGTGGTGCCAACATGGAATTATCTTGCAGTACATGTAAAGGGGGAAGTTCAGGTTATTCAAGATCCTGATTGGCTTAAACAGCACCTAAGTCAGTTAACTGATCAGCATGAAGCTACCATGGACGAGCCTTGGTCTGTAGCGGATGCTCCAACCGATTTTACCGACCGTTTAGTTAAAGCCGTTGTCGGAATAGAGATAGCGATCGAGTCACTCGCAGGGAAGTTAAAAGCCAGCCAAAACCAGCTTCAGTCGAATAGGGAAAGCGTAAGATCCAGTTTGAAAGGGCAGGGTGGCGTTAATGCCGCAGCGGTTGCGAAGCTTATGGATTGAACATTAATAATGATACCGACACGACAATATCGTCACTGCTTCATCATCCACGGCATAAACCAGCCTGTTGGTATCATCAATCCTTCTAGACCAAAAGCCTGAAAGATTCGCTTTTAAAGGTTCTGGCTTGCCCATTCCTTCAAATGGCGATCGCTTGATATCGGTAATCAGTTTATTAATTCGCTTGAGTGTTTTCTTATCTTGGGTCTGCCAGTACACATAACTTTCCCAAGCCTCGTCGGTCCATGACAAGAGTCGTTCAGTCATCGAGTAAATCCTTTTGTGATGTTTTGCCTGCTTTATACTGCGCGATTGAGCGATCTAAGTGCGCAGCATTAGCCGGTGAGCGAAGTAAATGCACGGTTTCCATTAGGCTGTTGTAATGCTCAAGTGACATAACTACTGCATCGTCTGCATCTCGTCTTGTAATCACAGCGGTATCAGCATCATTTACAACGGTGTCGAGTACTGATTTTAAGTTATTGCGCGCCTCAGTAAAGGATACGATTCGCATGGTATCTCCAATATGTACAGTTTACGGTACAAGTATAGGTGTAGTTTTATAGTTGTACAACATATGGGACATGTAACTTAAGCGATTTTATTTAACAACCCGTTAATACCCCCACGCCACTCTAACTGTTACAACTTACCTCTGTTGGAAACACAATAAGAGGAAGCATTATGTCTAATAAGAAAATCTTAATGATCACTGGTGATTTCACGGACGATTACGAAACCATGGTGTCATGGCCGAGCTTTGTTCAGTAGCGAACTCCGCTTCTGACTTTACCGGCTGTTTAATGATAGGCATTGTCGGGATAGGAGTTACGATTGAGTCACTTACTGGTAAGCTTAATCTATTAATTCAGGTTAAAGTGTTAACAAGTCAGTTCAAGCGACGCCTATGGCATCCCTGATTAAGGCATTATTCAAAACAGAGGTAAATATGGATATTAAAATTGAACTCAACGGCGAGATCGAAGAGGCCGAAATCGTAGAGTTATACCGGGCTAATCACTGGTCTTCAGCTGAAAAGCCTGAACAGCTATTGCCTGCTTTGCGTAATTCTCACACGTTGGTCACAGCGCGTATTGATGGAGAGTTGGTTGGTGTAGGCAACGCAATATCCGATGGGCATCTGGTGGTCTATTACCCTCATATGCTTGTTCACCCATCCAAACACGGCAGAGGTATCGGTCGTAAAATGATGGAAGCTATGCAATCTATCTACGGTGGCTTTCACCAGCAAATGCTTACCGCTGACGGTGAAGCTATAGAGTTCTATAAAGCCCTAGGCTTCGAGCGCGCCGGTAAAACAGAGCCAATGTGGGTATACGCAGGCACGGAGCACTAAGTGTAAAACAGGTAAAGTAAGCATCTATGTCTCTCTTTAACGCGGTATTTGACGAGGAAAAACCATGGAACATTATCTCGGATATGCAGTGGCCCGTTGCGCTCCATCTGTACCGGTCATTTACCACTTCACACTCCACAAGGAAGCCCATGTCAAAAGTAACATTAAAAGGTTTTATTCTAGTCCCTGAGTCGGATCTTGAATTAGTACAAACTGAATTGGTAAATCACACACGCCTTACACTCGAAGAAACCGGCTGTATTACGTTTAGTGTTATTCAAAATTCAGATAATCCTCTTCGTTTTGACGTTTACGAAGAGTTCGCGGATAAAGAATCATTTGAACTCCACCAGCAACGAGTGAAAGCATCCTATTGGGGGAAGGTGGCAGTATACGTTGAGCGGCACTATGAAATTCTAGGGTGAGTGTATTCATAGCTGTTCAACTCAGTGACTCGCTTCACCTTTTTAGTTTGAGAGCTGCTTGGCGTAAGGATGTTACGTAAAGTCTTCATTTAGTCCATCCGCAAGAAGATCAAATACAAAACGCACTCGAGGGTTGGTACGTAGCTCACGATGACTAACTAACCAAACTGGTAATTCAAGTAAAGGATTAGCAGTTCGGCGTATCGCTTTGAGTCCGAGGCGTTTTCCGATGTCTGTTGGCAAGATGATCAAACTGTTGCCTTGTTGTGCAAGTAACACATGGAGCCACTGAAAATTAGTGGTCACTTGAAAGTTCTCAAGACCCACTGACCAATCGCGCTGCTGCAAAATTTCAATCACTTTTTCTTGTTGATCAAAGCCAATTATTTGGACATTTTTATATCCGTTGCATTCTAGTTTGGATACGTATTCTGGTGTGCCAAATAAATCAATTGATTCCACGCCTATTTTGCGGGCGATCAAGTCAGTTTGTTCAGGGCGTTTATTACGTAATGCGATGTCGGCATCACGCGCCTTGAGGTTAGTAATGGCATTAGATACTTCAATATTTATTTGTAGCTCTGGTGCTTGTTTACGAATACGCTGCAATATCGGGGGCAAGCGAAAAGCTGCATCCAATTCGCTGACAGCTATGGTGACGGAGCCATACAAGCTTTCAGAGTGACCTTTTGCACTCAGTGATACTTGCATCGCTGCTTCTTGCATGACTTCGATGTGGTGAATTAATTGATACCCTGCGTCTGTTATTTGAATGCCTCGCCCCATGCGTGCGAATAAGGTAAGTCCGAGTTGGGTTTCTAGAGTGTTCATTTGTCGACTGAGAGTAGACTGGCTGAGATTAAGCGCTTCCGCTGCTGCGGTTAATGACCCTTTTTTGGCGACAGTAAGAAAGACTCGCGCGTGATTCCAATCGAATGTGTTTTTATTCATTCGTAAATGCATACCTTGTAGTTGTTTTTGCCATATATCTTTCATTTATGCATTTGTATAGTGGGCAAATCGCTATTAAGAGACAAGTGATTCGAATGAAAATTTTTGTTGCAGGTTTGACAGGCGCTACGGGGAGGTTGCTTGCTTCACAACTCCTTGCAAGCGGACATACGGTATTTGGTTTTGTTAGGACAATAGAAGCTTTGCCTGTATCAATTTTTTCTCATCGGAATATAAGAATTCAACAGGGGAGCTTGCTGGAAGTATCGGATAGTGAGCTGAGCTCGGTATTAGATGAAGTGGATGGTATGGCATGCTGTTTGGGACACAATCTAACACTGCAGGGTATATGGGGGCAGCCGCGGACTCTAGTTCGAGACGCAGTACAACGATTGGTTGAATTGACTCAACACAAGCCGATACGCTTAGTGTTAATGAGTAGTAATGGCGTGGTAAATGCTCGTAATAATGAGCAATTGAAGGGAGTGGACCGAGTCGTAATTTCAGTATTACGTAAAATTTTGCCGCCCCAGAGAGACAATGAACTAGCAGCCGCTTTTTTGCAAAACCAAACCTACCCGAATCTGACGTGGAGTATTGTTCGACCGGATAACTTGGTTGATCACGATGAAGTTACCAATTACAAAGTTTTTTCCTCACCTCAATTGGGTGTGATTATAGATACAGGCCAAACAAGCCGTATAAACGTAGCGCATTTTATGAGCACTTTGTTAACGGACGATATTGTTTGGAGTAACTGGCAAAACCAATGGCCTGTGTTGTATAACGCTACTGCATTGAATAAAAAATGCGGTTCGGCTTAATCGGTTTAATGAACTGAAGAGCAACTTTTGCATGGTTGGTTTTATTTTTAATCTAAGACAATATGCGAGCAAGGCGGTAAGTTGTTAAGAATGACTGGAGGAGAGATGGATAATCAGGGAGTGTTGTTTTTTTTCTGCGGTAAGATGGGGGCGGGCAAGTCCACGAAATCCAAAATTATTGCGGCTGAGAATCATGCTGTTCTCGTCTCAGAAGATGAATGGTTAGCGGCCCATTACCCTTCACAGATTAACACGTTTGATGACTACATTAAGTTCTCAAACCTCATCAAACCGTTTGTCAAAATGCACGTTCAAAGTCTGCTCAATCTTGGTGTGAATGTAGTTATGGACTTTCCTGCAAACACAGTGAAGCAAAGAGCATGGTTTGTATCGCTATGTCGCGAAGTGAATTGTCGCCACGAACTGTGGTTTTTAGACGTGACAGATGAGCAATGTTTGTCTCAAATTGCACAGCGTCGTATTGAATCTCCTGAACGAGCACAGTTTGACACGGAAAGCGTTTTTCATCATGTAACTCAGTACTTTGAAGCGCCGACGGCTGATGAAGGTTTAACGATAAAGTGAGTCGATCAAAGCGCTTGTTATTCTTACTGGACTTGTTACGTCAAAGTCGTCGTCCGGTCTCTGCAAGTCAACTCGCGCAGCGGCTCAATGTCAGTGTGCGCAGTATTTACCGCGATATTGCAACGCTGCAGGAGCAAGGGGCTCAAATCGAAGGCGAAGCAGGCGTTGGCTATCAAATGGTCTCGGGATTTTGGTTACCTCCCTTAAATTTCACATCGCAAGAACTAGAGGCACTGGTATTAGGCATGCGCTGGGTCACTCGTCAGGCGGATCCTGCACTGGCACAGAGTGCAGAGTCGTGTTTGGGGAAAGTGCTGTCTGAGTTGCCAGCCGATTTGGCAGATGAGGTGACACACAATACTCTCTTGGTTGGACCCACTGCGTCGCTTGGTGATGATATCAATGTGGCCCGTTTACGAGCTGCACTACAAGCTGAGTTCAAAGTCGAGTTTAAGTATCAAGATAAAGTAGGGCATAACAGCCAACGAGTGGTTTGGCCGATGGCATTGGGCTACTTCCAAACAGCACTCGTGTTGATTGCTTGGTGTGAGGTGCGCCAAGACTTTCGACATTTTCGCGTTGATCGATTAAACGAGTTAGTCATCAAGGATGAGGCACGTTATCCAACGCCCCGGCGTACTCTGATGAATCAGTGGTATGAGCAACAACAGATTTCTAAGCCGTTACCATTTTAATCAACCGCTACTGACAAAAACTGACGTACAGGTAATTTATGCTGGACTTCTTCTTAACACAGAATGGAGTTTCAGTATGATATTAAATGGCTTTGTGCTTTATGTTGCGTCCCTTTCAAAAAGTGTCACCTTATATAGCGAACTTCTAGAACAACCGCCTATCAGGCAGTCCGATGACTTCGCGTTGTTTGTCACGCCCAATGGGCAATCTCTGCGTTTGTGGCAACAGGATAAAGTTATTCCCTCAACCAATGGTGTGGTCGGTGGTGTTGAAGTAATTCTACATGTCGATAGCCTCGATGAGCTAAATACTCAATGGCTCCGCTGGCAATCACTCGATTTGCAGCCTATCCAACCCATTGAAACGTTGAGTTTTGGAGAGACCTTTACGGTGATTGATCACGATGGACATCGTTTACGCCTGATAAGGCTTTCTGTATGAGCGGGCGGTTCTGGATATAGAAGGTTAGCTCTCATCATAATACCTTCAACCCATGTAACAACCCGTTAATACCTCCCGCGCCACTCTAACTGTTACAACTTACCTCTGTTGGAAACACAATAAGAGGAAGCATTATGTCTAATAAGAAAATCTTAATGATCACGGGTGATTTCACGGAAGACTACGAAACCATGGTGCCGTTTCAGGCGTTGTTAAGTGTCGGTCATCAGGTGGATGCGGTCTGTCCTGATAAGAAAGCAGGTGACTCTGTTGCAACGGCGATCCATGATTTTGAAGGGGATCAGACCTACACCGAAAAGCCCGGTCACCGTTTCGCGTTAAATGCGACCTTTAGTGAGATTAAGGCGGAAGACTATGATGCTTTGGTGATTCCTGGCGGTCGTGCACCGGAGTATTTGCGCTTAAATAAAGACGTGATTGCCATGGTGCAGCATTTCTTTAAAGCGGATAAGCCAGTTGCCGCGATTTGTCACGGTGCTCAGTTGTTGGCGGCGGCGGGTGTGTTGGAGGGCAAGCAATGTTCCGCTTACCCTGCGTGTCAGCCAGAAGTAGAGCTTGCCAAAGGTGTCTACGCTGATATCCCAGTGGATCAGGCGGTGACCGATGGTAACTTAGTCACAGCGCCTGCGTGGCCAGCGCACCCTGCGTGGTTAGCGCAGTTTTATGTTTTGCTAAACCGCTAACCTGATCTTTACTCTGCGATGTTGGGGGAGTGGATAGTCACTATTGCGTAAATTAGTGCGCCATTCCTCTGACTTTCCGAAAAATTCAGCTAACCTATTTTGTCTGCGTTTGTTCTTTTGCGTTGTTAAGGGATTTTAACAGGATGATTTTATGTGCAAGCTGTTTGTGAACTCAGACCCCAGCCTATGGCAAAACGTCACGCGCTCTGTGCGTATTGATGGCATGGTCACCAGCATTCGATTGGAAAATATCTTCTGGTTTACCTTAGAGGAAATCGCTCAGCGGGATAAGCTATCGCTGGCGCAGATGATTGTGAAGCTTAACCATGAGGCATTGGCAGCGGGTCATGATTTGGATAATTTCACTTCTTTCTTGCGCGTTTGTGCCATGCGTTATCTGCATTTACAAACCATCGGTATGTTGCCTAACTCACCTGATATCAGCCTTGCTTCATTAAATAGCGAGCGCATTTTAGAGCAGGAAAAGCGTTACTTTGAGACGCATCAGTAGCGTTAATTAGTTGTTTGGCAGGAGCTTGAACGTGAAGGCAATTACAAGCTCAGACCGTGTTGTTTTGTCACGTCTCTTTAAACCTCCCCCAGCTTTGTTCAATAACCATGCAAAGCCTGCGTTAATCCTTTGCAGATGTCTTTTAGCAGAGTGCATGTAGCGCTTTGCTGTGCGACGTTATTCATATCACTCTAATGAAAAAGGAGAATATGTAATGGAATTAACGACGATATACGGCACTGCATTTTGGGGCATGTTTGTGATTCTTGTGACTTGGATGGCGCAGTGGTTTGTTGCAGCAATTTCTAAAGCACGTAAGGAAGGAGCTGTTCCAGGTAAAGTGGACGAGTCACTTGGGCATGAATCGTTCACATTCAGGGCACATCGAACGTTTATGAACTCGATAGAAAATGTACCAATCATGCTTGGTATGATTTTACTGGCTATCTTGATTGGTGCCGATGCCTTTTGGTTAATGATCTGTATTTGGAGCTTCGCTGTAGCGCGTATTATTCACATGCTGCTTTATTACGCAGTGGCGACTAACGAAAACCCAAGCCCACGAAGCTACTTTTTCCTAATGGGGCTTTTATCGAACATCGCATTACTCGCGTTGTGTGCTAAGACTTTAATTAATTTATAGTCCTGCATATAAAGTTAATGGTCACAATTTGGCAGCAGGTAGCTATACCTTCCCAAACCTAATGTTTCTTAGTGTCAGTTTGAGATATGACCTTTTGTTTAATTGAAGTAGTCGAAACTCCTTCTGTTTTTGGAGCATAGGTTACATCAATATTGTGGTGGGCAAGGGCTTTTTCTAGCTTCTGCCAACGCTCTGAGCCTTGCCACTCTTTACCACAAACAACTTTGTTGATATTGAGTGAGTGTATCCATTCCGTAGCGGCTTGAGTGTGTGATATGGGGTTGGCGACAAAATGGGTTTCATCAACGATCGATAGAGCAGTGATAAGCATTTTTCGCTGTGTTTCATTCATGATTGGTTGATAGCCTTTACTTTGCTGACAAAAGCTATCTGGAGCAATGCCCACGACTAATACGTCTCCCTGTTGCCGAGCGAATTCAAGGTAGTTCAAATGACCCTCATGCATCAGGTCGAAGTAACCTAGAGCCAAGATTCGCTGTTGGCTATTTTGTTGAGAAGATATTTGCTCAAACTGCCGCTTAATTTGATTTAGTACTTTGTCTTTTGGACGCTGAGCAAGGAGTACATCAAGGATACGTTTAGCTTTGGTTGTATTGCCTCTAAGCCATTGCCCATACAAACGTGAGTAGGCGTAACAATATGTGAGCCAAGAGAAATGTTTTAGATTCTGTGCGCAGATAATGGTATCGAAATCCGCGTCAGGGATACGCCAATCTTGGCCATACAGTGCATTTAACATCAATTCTGGTTGGCTTAAATACCATACTTCACCAGCAGGTGAAGGGCGGCTGGTTAGTTCGATTTTAGGAAAGACTGTAATGCGGTTCCAATGAAATGGTACGTCTTCGATCCATAGGCCGCAAATGGCTTCACCACTTTTACTATCGGTGCCAAAACCACATAGATCCAGCGTAATGCCTGTTGCCTTATGTTTTAAGCAACGTGGGTTGATTAAATCGTAGGAGCGTGACGCCTCGGCCCAACCGTTTTTTTCCAATACCTCAATGGCTTTATTCATTTGGAGCCAATCTATCCCAATATCCAAGTCTTTGTCATTGATAAGCAAATGACCTTCTCGCTCCAAGCCTAAAAGAGTGCCTGCACAAGCAAAAGCATAGACTTCATGCTGCTTTAGCAAAGATAAGGTTTGCCAAAGCAGAGCCTCGCCTTGATCAGGTTTAAGAGATGTTGTGTTCGGTTTAACACAAGAAGGAATCCCTTCCTGCTCTACTTGAAAGTAGGCGAGTGTTAATGCGGTATGAAACGTCGCTGCAGCTTGAGGTAGTTGCTTTGCTTGCTGCAGGCATTGCCCTAACACGTGGTAGGCTTCGTGGAAATGAGGTATCTGAATAATCAGTTCTTGCAGAGTAGCTATCCACTGTTCACCTTTTCCTGATAGGAGATCAATTTGAGCCAAATAGAGTTGCGCCATGACGAGTTCAGGAGCAGCTTTTCTGACTTCCTCCAATAAAGTCTTTGCATTGTCATAATGCCCCAAGTGGAATTGTTTGATGGCGGCGTTGAGTTGATCTAGCGGGGACATATGGCTCCAATCAGGCAATAAACTGAGCGAGTGTTATGCTCACGATTAGAACATTATAAATTGAGAATAACCAGGCTCTTGATGATACTTCTACCAAAGTGATTTTTCTGAGAACGCTTAAATAGAACAGCATAGAAGAGATCCGATCTCTGCGGCCTCTAGTTTTGACTTGGAAGCGTTAAAGGAAGTGTATTAAGATCAATATGCAACCAATACCATAGGCTGAAGACAAATCACCAAACGCATAAGTTTGATTTCATGTTTTGGCTTGCTAATGAATAAACGAGCATCTATCGCCTTAAAAGGCGGTTTTCTTAATCAAATTCGAGGTTTTCATGGAAGAAAGAAGTAGGGCCTATTTAGAGAGTTATCTGAACTCATTGCCACTTAAAACCGCAGAAAAATGTACTTCTTTCAGTTCAGATTATTTTTGCTCTGATGAGTACAACGCTAATGTTTGCGCTGAATTGATTCTTAGAGGTGAAAAACGGGCGTCCTGTAGCATGGAGTACTGGTACAGCCATGAAGGTGAAGAGCGTCCTGAAGTCGGTCATCTTCAAGTCGTCACGGATTGGAGTGGTAAGCCAGTCTGTATCATAGAAATCAGTTCAGTTTCTACGTGCAAATATAGGGATGTGAGTGCTGAGTTCGCCGCGGCCGAAGGTGAGGGCGATAAAACCTTATCGTGGTGGAGAAAAGCTCACTGGGCGTTTTTTCAAACGAGTGTGAAGAGTTAGGTATTACTCCAACTGAAGATATGTTGTTAGTTTTAGAGCATTTTAAGGTCGTTCATAAATAAAAAAGATGATCTCTGCTGCACGATGCTTGATACACATCAGTAACGTGAACTAGCCTACGACAAGGAATGTTTTATGAAGATTCTTGCTATCTCCGGTAGTGCCCGTAAGGCCTCGACCAATACAGCTTTGCTTTCGGCAATTCAATCTAGAGTGCCAGAAGGCGTTGAGGTGTTTATTTTTGATCAGCTCCATACGCTACCAGTGTTTTCTCCTGACTTAGAGGGTGAGTCGACCCCTCTTGCTGTACGTAATTTTATTGACCTCATTGCCACGGCGGATGGCATTATTATTTCAAGTCCTGAGTATGTTCGAGCGATTCCCGGTGGCCTTAAAAACGCGATAGATTGGATGGTGTCTCGCTATGAAGTGATCGGGAAAAACATTGCGTTGGTCCATGCATCTCATCGAGGCGATGATATGCTGGCTTCCTTACGACTCGTATTGGCAACGGTCAGCGAGAATTTTCAAGAAGATATTTTTTTACGGGTGCCTCTGATCGGCAAGTTACCTAAGGAAATTGACACGTTTATTCAGGAGACTGATTACGAGAAAGAAGTCATGACATTTATTAGTCGGTTTATGGATAGTGTTAGTGGTTTTGACCAATGATGCTCGAGCCTGTATTTCTTTCTGATCGAACTTTTGCCTAACATCGTACCGTTAGATTAAAGCTTTATTACGGTGATTCGCTTATAAGAGAGGGTAGGAATAATGCAGGGACTTTACCTCATTAAATGGCTACAGACATTGCTCTATTACCTGATAGGGAGTGGTGTTTGGCTGGCTTTGAGCTTGCCCGTACAAGCCGAGGGGCGTTATCAAACAGAGTCATTTAATGAGCGAGAATGGCTGCTTTATGTACCTGATCGGTTCTCTGAAAAGGCTCATCTATATTTGCTGATAGTCCTACATGGTGGTGCTGGTAATGCTCAGTTCATACAAAGAAAATTAGCGTTTGAGCAGGCTGCCGATCAGCTCGGAATGGTTGTAGCGTATTTAAATGGTAGTGCTGCCGCGCGTTTGGGAGGTGCTAAATTTAAAGCATGGAATGCAGGTAGAGGTTGCTGTGGTAAACCCTACCGAGATCAGGTGGATGACATAAGCTACATTTCTGAGGCGGTAGAAACTTTGCAATCGCGTTATCACGTCAGTGATGTTAATAAGTTAGCTGTTGGTCATTCGAATGGTGGAATGATGCTGCAGACAATGGTGTGTACGACCGAGACATTTCAAAAGGTGGTAACACTCTCAGCCACTTTAATGGTCGATCCCAAACAGTGTGCAAAGGCCGTAAATAACACCATTATTAATATTCATGGTGAGTTGGATGAAAATGTACCTATAGCCGGAGGGATAGGGGAAAAAGGCTTTTTGGACATTCCATTTACTTCGCAAAAAAATGCCCAGCATATTTTCGAAAGTGCTGGAGGACGCTATCAACTGGTGGTCTTACCAAAAGCAGCGCATTCACTCAAAGATCTAGATGGCTCGGCTCGGAAATTTAGAAAGCAGCCGCTGGTTGAGTTGATTTTAGAGCAATTCTCCCTGACTGCCCGGTAAATATTGGCAACCTTATTCTTAAGATTGATTAAGGTTGCCAGAGTGAGGGTGTTGTTCCTTAAGCGCCAATAACTTCTTCCACTGGTTTATCGTAAAGTTGCTTTGCTAACTCCCTAAGTGCCATGCGAACACCCTCTTCGATATTGGGGTGATAGAACGGCAAGCGTAGGATCTCGGCTATTTCGACATTAAGCTGATGAACCCAAGCCAGTTGATGCAGTAAGTGTTCACCTCGTGGGGCGATCATTTCACCACCAACCAAACATTTGCTGGTTTTATCAGCATAAAGGCGAATTAAACCCTCAAATTCCTGCATGACTCTTGGGCGACCGAGCATATTAAAGTTGTAGCTGCCGACCACAATTTTGTCAGGATCAAGCTTGTAAAATGTTTACCAAAGAAACCGATATTTGGATGAGTAAAGGCCATGCCAAGTTCGGTGCGTGCTTGGTAGTGTTTTGCTTCACCTTGTTGTAATCCTTGGATCACATTGTAGGCGGCGATACGCCCTTCATCCGCTGCTTCGTGGAGGATGGCTTTTTGTCCTGTAGCATCACCAGCGACAAATATCTCTGTGCCTTGGATACGCATGGTGCTGGGATCGATCTTTGGCATGCCTCGATGATTTAAAGCAATACCTGTATTGGCAAGGTTTAGGGTATCAAGGTTTGGGCGACGACCTAGAGCTGCCAATACTTGATCCACTTCGATGCTTTGCTCACCGAAGCTGACTTTTATGCCCTTGTCGGTTTGCTCCAATTGCGCCGCTTGCCCGAGATAAATTGGGAAATCATGGCCGATCAGTTCAAGAGCTTTGGTGCGAACTTCAGGGTCGCTAATACCTGCGATCGTATCGGCCATTTCAATACCCACGACTTCTACACCTAGTCTTGCCATCGCCTGCCCCAGTTCTAAGCCAATTACTCCTAAACCAATGACGGCTACTTTTTTTGGTAATGTAGTTTGCTCAAAGAAAGTATCCGATGTAACCACGCCTTTGATGTTTTGCCAAAGGTCGGGTAATACAGGGCGGGAACCAGGTGCGAGGATAATGTATTTCGCTTGCAGCTGTTCAGTATGACCATTCTCGTAGCTGATTTCTAAGGTATTCGCATCCACAAAGGCTGCGCGGCCATTTAAGTTTTTCTCCGCTGGAAGTTGCTGCCAAGGGGCAATGGTTTTCTCGACAAAGCCGTCGCGCATAGACTGTACTCGTTTCATCACGGTTTCACCATTTACTTGTGCTTGGGCTACCCCTTCGATGCCTTCTACGGGCAGCTTTTTCAAGCGGTCAAAATCATCGGCAATTTGAATCAGCACCTTCGACGGCATGCAGCCCACTTTGGCGCACGTCGTGCCATACCAACCTTCATTGATTAGCACATAATTATTGGTCACTTTTTTTATCAGTCCGAGTGCGGTTAAGCCCGCAGAGCCTGCTCCAATGATCGCAACATCTACTTGACGCATGATAAATCCTTAAATAATTATTAGATTTTTCTAATGTAATAAGCAGATGTTATTTCTGCAAGTAAGTAATGGATAGAAAGCGACTTAGATCAAATTAGAGAATGTAGAGGTATTTATTTGAGAAGTCTGGGGGAACTGGACTAGTCGCTAAGCGATTTAGACATGCGTCTTTTGTGTGATGTTTAACTATCTTGGTGCACTGCTTGATATTTAAAATATTCTTTGTTAAAAATAAAAATCATTCTCAATATAGTGAAAAAACGAAGAGAGAATGAAGCGATTTTTATTAGGATCTTATTGATCCCTTCAACAAGGATGTCCAATTATGAAAAGTCGAAGTGGCATGTATGCTGTGAGCTGGACTTTGTCTTACAAGCCTTCATTGAGTAATCTGAAACCTAAAATCATTGCCTCGTTGTTTTGTTTTTTTCAGTTTATTGCTAACGCTTCTTACGCAGAGATGTACGGTAATTACGATGTGAAGAAGATTTTAATCGTTACGGAAACTGAAAACGGTCAAAAGAAAGGCGTTGATTTACGATATTTAGATTCAATCATTAATGACCTTGGGAAACATGCGAGTGTTTATCCTCCTAGGTTTGACAATGCTGCGGACTTGCAACGTGCTAAAGCTGACGCACGGTCGCTTTCAGGAGTGATGGATATTCTTGTGGATACGCCGACAGTATCTACTGATCTTTTAAAACGCAGCAGCCTTATAAACAGTATTGGATTCATGCTAGATATTCCTGGTTCGGCGGATAAGGCGGATCGAGATTTTAGAAACCTACTTAATCAGATGCCAGATGATACCTTTGCAAATTATAGGTACGGTGTTTTCCTAGCTGATAGTAATCAAGGCAGCAAAGCATTGCCGTATCTAGAAAAATCAGCAAAAGCAGGGGTGAAGCAAGCTTACTATTCGCTAGGTATGGTCTATTTATCGCAGCAAAACATGGAGTTGGCTGTGAAAAATCTTGAGATCTACAAAGGCCTAACGCCCAATAATGGGCACATTGAAGATTTACTAGATGCCATCAAAAGCGGCAATGTAGAATTTAAAAAGCATTAACGCTTATTGGGTTACACTGCTTTATTTCGTTCCTTGGGTTTTGGGGTGTTAAATGGACGTAACAAAGAGACAACTGAAAGCCGCTGCGAACGAGGGGATTATTTCCACTGAGCAGTCTGAAGCATTGTATGAGTTCTTGTCGCATCAGTCGCAGAGCACTCCGACATTCAATTTCACAAATACCCTGTATTACCTTGGCGGTATGATGGCCATCGGGGCGATGTCGCTGTTTATGAATTTAGGGTGGGAATCCTTTGGCGATGCTGGGATATTCTTTATTTCACTCTTGTATGCTGTGCTCGGGCTTTGGGTATGCCATGTGTTCGCCACTAGAA
This sequence comes from Marinomonas sp. AWM4_232, assembly GCF_056158325.1. Lineage (NCBI taxonomy): Bacteria > Pseudomonadati > Pseudomonadota > Gammaproteobacteria > Oceanospirillales > Oceanospirillaceae > Marinomonas > Marinomonas sp. AWM4_232. Next base: position 2,695,954 of record NZ_JBSWTA010000001.1, read on the forward strand.
ACTTAAGTATTCCTGCTGGTATATGTGCGACCTTTGTGGTTTGTATAACACCGCTCGCGGTTTATGGGCTGCAAAAATGGTTAGGCGTTTGGCCTGATGAAAGCCTTTATAAAAGCTTTCATAGAACCATTAAATGGCATTGGATTTATATGGAAGTTGCTACTCTTGTCGTAGGTGGTTTGCTGGCTTGGAAGTATAAATATCCGTTTATGGTCATGCCCATCGCCGTCACGCTTTGGTATATGTCGATGGATGTTGCATTGATGCTAGCGGGGGATCGATCTGCCTATGAACTTAGAGCCTTAATTTCTATGTACGTTGGTTTGATTATGATTGTCTTGGCTTTTGTAGTTGACCTAAAAGCCCATAAAATCGCTGACTACGCATTTTGGCTGTATCTTTTTGGTGTCCTTACTTTTTGGGGGGGCATGAGCAGTCAGCATTCTGATGATGAGCTTTCTAAATTTATCTACTTCAGCATTAACCTGGTGATGGTTGGTCTTGGTGTATTGCTGATGCGGCGAGTGTTTGTAGTATTCGGAGCATTAGGCTGTTGCACTTATTTCGGTCATCTAGCGTCTAGTGTCTTCAAAGACAGCTGGCTTTTTCCAATGGCCTTGGTGTTGATAGGACTCGGTATTATTGCTCTTGGTGTGATTTGGCAAAAGAATGAGCAAAATATTTCGAGAGCCGCTAGGGAAAAAATGCCTTTACCGCTCAGAGAGTTATTGGAGTTTAGAGAGAGCTAACAAGCTTTGTTAGCTCTAGTTCGCTTAGTATCAAAGCTGTTTACTCCAATTTGCGAAGATATCTTCCTTCTCAAAGCGCTCAATCAAGTAATCGCAAACGGCTTTGAGTTTCGGTGACGGCTGTTGGGCGCGCGGGTAGACAAGCCAAACACCGGTATAGGGGTACTGATATTGTGGGAGCAATGAAATCAGTCGCCCTGACGCTAAGTCTTCTTTTACATAGTAATCAGGCAATTGCGCTATACCGAGGCCTCGGCGGATGGCGTCTAGCAGGGCTGGGCCTGAGTTACTGCGCCAATGGCTGGAGACTTTGACTTCTTTACGTTGGCCGTTTTGACTGAATACCCAGTGAGTTTTAGAACCCATTAAGCATTTGTGTTTGCTCAGTTCTGCTAGGGTGTGAGGCACGCCATGCTGGTCAACGTATTCCCGAGAGGCGCACAGATATTCGGCGCGATCACACAGCCGTCTTGATAACAGACTGGAGTCACGCAGTGCTCCCATGCGGATGGCGAGGTCATAGCCTTCTTCCACTAAGTCGACTTCGCGGTTGGTTAGATGAAAGTCTAAATCGACTTGTGGGTTTTGCATTAAAAAATCATTGAGCAAGGGCGCGAGGTAGCGCTCGCCAAAGGTGGTGGCGCAGGTAATACGCAGTGTGCCCATGGGGGCTTGGGTGAGGGCGCTGACGGCTTCTTCTGCGCTGGCGAGAGCATTCGGCAGTTCACGACAGTGTTGGTAAAACTTCTCGCCTGCTTCACTGAGTCGGATGCTGCGCGTGGTGCGAAATAACAGCGTGGTGTTTAAACGCTCTTCTAAATGGGTAATCAAGCGACTGATGTGTGAAGCCGAAACATTTAACCTGCTTGCGGCTTTGGAAAAGCTCCCCTGATGCACAACTTCGACAAAGGCTTCCATGGCTTCCCAGTGTTTCATGACGTTATTACTCACTATTGTTGCCGTATGACAATAATGATTTGTCAAAATGACTATTATCGCAATAGTTTTTTGCGTCTACACTTAGCCCACTTGTTTCATTAACGGTTATGTTAGAACGGAGTTCACTATGTTGAAATGTAAAGCAGCGGTCGCTTGGGGGCCAGGTCAGCCTCTTAAAATCGAAGAAGTTGAAGTACAAGATCCGCAGGCAGGTGAAGTGCTTGTGCGTATGGTTGCAACAGGTGTTTGTCACACTGACGCATTCACGCTTTCAGGTGAAGACCCAGAAGGTATTTTCCCGGCGATCCTTGGTCACGAAGGTGCTGGTATCGTTGAAGCCGTTGGTGAAGGTGTCACAACACTTAAGCCTGGTGATCACGTTATCCCTCTTTACACGGCAGAGTGTGGCGAGTGTAAATTCTGTAAATCTGGCAAAACGAACCTATGTCAGGCCGTTCGTGCAACGCAAGGTAAAGGTCTTATGCCAGATGGCACAAGCCGTTTTAGCATCAACGGTGAGCCGATCTTCCACTACATGGGCTGTTCTACTTTCTCTGAGTACAGCGTTGTACCTGAAATCTCTTTGGCGAAAGTCAATGAAGAAGCCGCTATGGACAAAATCTGTCTACTTGGCTGTGGCGTAACAACAGGTATCGGTGCGGTGCTTAACACGGCAAAAGTAGAAGCAGGCGCGACGGTTGCTGTCTTCGGTCTAGGTGGTATCGGTCTTTCTTGTATCCAAGGTGCGCGTCTAGCGGGTGCTGGTCGTATCATCGCGATCGACCTAAACGAATCTAAATTCGAAATGGCGGAGCAGTTCGGTGCGACGGATTTCGTCAACCCATCTAAATTCGACAAGCCAATCCAAGAAGTGATCGTTGAGATGACGGATGGCGGTGTGGATTACTCTTTCGAGTGTATCGGTAACGTCAACGTGATGCGCGCAGCACTTGAGTGCTGTCACAAAGGTTGGGGTGAGTCGATCATCATCGGTGTAGCGGGTGCAGGTCAAGAAATCTCTACTCGTCCATTCCAGCTAGTGACGGGTCGTGTATGGCGCGGTTCTGCGTTCGGTGGCGTGAAAGGTCGTACTGAACTTCCAGGTTACGTAGAAGATTACATGAGCGGTAAGATCGAAATCGATCCATTCGTGACGCACAAAATGAAGCTTGAAGACATCAACGAAGCTTTCCACCTAATGCACGAAGGTGAAAGTATCCGTACGGTTATCGAGTTCGACGCAAAATAAGCGTTAATCATCTTAAAAAGCCCATCTCTAGGATGGGTTTTTTTTACAGATACGAAGAGGGAATTATGGAACTTTTATCGAGCACGAAAGTAAGCGGCGGTTGGTTGAAGCGCTACCGTCACGAAAGTTTGTCTGTAAAAGGTGACATGGTATTTGCCATCTTTTTGCCAGCACAAGCTGAAAGCGCAAATGTACCTGTGTTGTACTGGTTGTCAGGTTTGACTTGTACAGACGAGAACTTCTCACAGAAAGCCGGTGCATTCAAAAAAGCGGCGGAGCTAGGTCTTGCGATCGTTATGCCTGACACGAGCCCACGTGGTACCGATTACCCAGCAGAGCATGAAAGCTACGACTTTGGTTCTGGTGCAGGTTTCTATGTGAACGCAACGGTGGCGCCTTACTCAAACACTTACCACATGTATGACTACGTGGTTAAAGAGCTGCCAACGCTGGTGGAAGAACACTTCCCAGTCACAGACAAGCGTTCTATCTCAGGTCACTCTATGGGCGGTCACGGCGCGCTAATTTGTGCGCTGAAGAACCCAGGCCGTTACCAATCAGTATCAGCGTTTGCACCGATCACGAACCCAACGCAATGTCCTTGGGGCGAGAAGGCGTTTGCAGGTTACTTAGGTGACGATCGTGAAGCGTGGAAAGCGTGGGATACCTGTGAGTTGATCGCGACAGCGGAAGAGCGTCTACCGTTATTGGTTGACCAAGGTGAAGCGGATAACTTCCTAGAAGAACAGCTTAAACCTGAAGCGCTTGAGCAAGCCTGTGAAAAAGCAGGTCATGAACTGACGTTACGTCGTCAGTCTGGCTACGATCACAGCTACTTCTTTATCTCTAGCTTCATAGATGATCATCTAGCGCATCATGCTAAAGCCCTAGGTCTATAATCTAGCGCGCATTGCAAATGCAGGATGTTAAAAAGGCGAGTGACCGTTTAGGTGACTCGCCTTTTTTGTTGTGATCGCTTTAGCTAATGGCTTGGGTTAAATGCAATATTTAGTTAAAACGGAATTGGTTGATTTGTACACGCAGGGCATCAGCCATTTTAGCGATCATTTCAGAGCCTTGTGAGACTTCGTCCGCTTCTTGTAACACGCGTTCAGAGACTTCACGAATGCCCATCAAGTTGCTGTTGATCTCTTCGGCGACTTGGCCTTGTTGTTCTGCGGCAGAGGCGATTTGTACGCTACTATCGGACACTTCATCCACTTGCTGAAGCATTTTGGCTAAGTTGTTGGCTGCATTGCGCATGCGCTCCGCACCTTTCTCGGCTTGTTCTGTGCTGGTCGCCATAGATTGCGAAGCATTAGAAGACTGCTGTTGAAGTTTTTCAATGATGTTACGAATTTCAACGGTTGAGCTTTGCGTACGGCTAGCAAGGGTACGAACCTCATCAGCCACCACGGCAAACCCTCGGCCCTGCTCCCCAGCACGTGCGGCTTCGATCGCAGCGTTTAGTGCAAGCAAGTTGGTTTGCTCTGAAATATCACCAATAACACCTAATACTGACTCAATTTCTTGGGTCTGGCTCAATAACTCAATGATAACGGTGTTGGCACCTTCAACATGATGGGTCAGCGTTTGAATGTTCTGATTGGTCTCGCTGAGATCTTTGCTAGAAGATCGAGTCGTTTCTTGCACTACTTGCGTTGCGTTGGCTGTGTCTTTGGCATTGTTTGCTACATCGCGAATGGAGTAAGACATCTCATTCATGGCAGTCGCCAGTTTTTCCACTTCGTTAAACTGAGCATCCATACCACCTTTGGTATTCGCAGTATTGGTACGCATCTGCAGTGACACGGCCTGCAATTCCTGAATAGCATTCGATACGCTACCTAAGGTGTTCCCCAGTGCCAGTGACATCTGGTTAGCAGAATCTGCGAGGATGCCCAATTCATCTTTGCGATTGAGCTCTAAATGCTGTGTCATGTCACCACTGGCGACGGTTTGAAGGTGAGCGGTGACGGCTTTTAAAGGCCTGACTATGCTACGCACTACAAAGCAGCTCACGGTGAGGGCGGCTAAAACCAATAGTGTTTCGATGATAAGTGATACTTTTACAATTGACCAAAACGCAGCCTTTACATCGGTGTAAAACACACCTGAACCAATGATCCAGTTCCAGTCTTTTAGGCCTTTAACGTAAGAGACTTTTTCTTCTGGTGTGTCGACTTGTGGGCCTTTGTATGTGTATTCCACAAAGCCTTCGCCTTGCTGTTTAACGGTTGTAACCATTGCTTGCCAGTGGTGATTGCCGCTAGCGTCGGTTTTGTTTGTAACATCTGATCCATTAAGCTGAGGCTTTAGTGGGTGCATCAAAAGAGTGTGCTGGTAATCATTGATCCAGAAATAGCCACCTGATCCATAGCGGAGTGCTGCGACCGCTTTCAGAGCTTGTTCTTTGGCTGTTTCTTCGCCGATCACCGAGGCTTGGTCGTGGTAGTATCGAATGAGAGAGTAGGCATTCTCGACCTGCTCTTTGACTTGTTGCTTTCGCGCCTTCAATGATTCGTTGTATTGATTGTAATAAGCGTCAAACTCAAAAATAACAAGCAAACTGACAAGAATCGCAATCAAGCCCCAAAGCTTGCGACTGACTTTTACATTGGTTAACTTCATTGGACTCCTCCTTGAATTTTAATAAGCAGGGATTATGAATGCTAGTGGCTGCCTTGGAACTGATTCAGGTCAATTTCTAGCCATACTGAGGCGTAATACTTTAGCCTTGGATAGAAGCGAAATTCTAAGTACTCATCTTTTTATTGTTTTGAATGGGAAACCCTATGCGTTATTCAGTTCTGATTACCGGATGTAGCAGTGGCATTGGCCTAGCTGCTGCGCTAACTCTGCAAACAAAGAACTTTCAAGTGGTGGCTAGCTGTCGTAAACCAGAAGATGTTGAACGCTTGCGAGAGTTAGGTGTTAAGCATGTCGTGCAGTTGGACTTAGCGGATCCTGAATCGATTGAGCGAGGTTTGGCGCAAACCTTGGAAATAACGGGAGGTAGTTTGTTTGCTTTGTTTAATAATGGAGCTTACGGACAGCCTGGTGCAGTCGAGGACTTACCCGTCGATGTGTTACGCAAACAGTTCGAAAGCAACGTGTTTGGTACACACGATTTAACCACGCGAGTGATTAAGCTGATGCTGGCGCAGGGTTATGGTCGTATTGTACAAAATAGCTCGGTATTAGGTCTGGTTGCGGCACCTTTCAGAGGCGCATACAACGCCAGTAAGTTCGCCCTAGAAGGACTAACGGATACCATGCGAATGGAGCTGAGTGATACACCGATCAAAATCAGTACCATTGAGCCGGGTCCTATCGAAAGCCGTTTCCGTGCCAATGCCTTAACCGCTTTAAAAGCTCATATTGATATAGAGTCGAGCCGTCATCAGAAAGGCTATCAAGAAGCGGTTGCTCGGCTGGAAAGCGTTGGTCCTGCTTCCAGTGGTACACTCCCAGCCTCTGCAGTGGTTGATAAGCTACTGCATGCATTGTCTTCAACACGACCAAAGCCTCGTTACTATGTGACTTGGCCTACTTATGCGGCTGGCTGGATGCGCCGTTTACTGCCAACCTGTTTGCTTGATCGAATAATGATTTCACGTGGCAATTAGTATGAAAAATAGATGTTAGAGGCGTGACGCTAGCCATTTATCTATGGCGGCCAGATAGTGTTGACGTGATGGAGGGGGGGATAAGTATAGGTCATGGAATCCTCCCTCAATGCGTTCGATTTGCAAATCTTTAAAGGTCTGCTGCGCCGCAAGAGTCATGCTTTCCACATCCAGTACACCATCCCCTTGCTTTATGCGCTCTAGGTCACGCTCGTGACGAGTAGTGGCGTTTGAGCAGCACATCAATGTGGGTAACGCGAGTCCCAGTTGTTTTACTTGTTTTTGTGCCAATAGAATTTGTTTGAGCCAATTAAAGGACAATGGAAAGCCTTTGGCTGGCTTCCAGTCTAGACGATATTCCCATTCACCACAGAAGTGCTTGTGCAATGTTTTTGCGTACAAGCTGATGTCTTTTTCTCTAATGGAATGAAAAGGCAGTAATGACACGGTGAGCCAAATGGGCCAACTGACACGTTTGGTCACTTCTGGGGAAAAGGGTAAGGCTAGAAAAGGACTGTTCAAAATAAGCCCAGTGACCTTTGCCATATCAAGCGTTGAGTCGGCTGTGCTATTTCTGGCAAGATGGGCTAGGAAATGCGAGGCGATCAATCCACCTGTGGAATGCGCCAACAGCACCACTTCTTCAATTCCTCTCTGTCTTAATTCACATAGTGCGATGCGCAAATCACCATGATATTGCGTCATGTTCTCACACCAATTAGGGCGACTATTAGGGCGAATAGAGCGACCATAGCCCTGCAGATCGAGTGCGTAAAATTGCCATTCTTGTTCATCGAAGTGTCGTGCTAGATCGGCTTGAAAGAAGTAATCGGTATAACCGTGCAGATATAAGATGGCACGTTTTTTCGGTGTGCGAGTCTCATATTCGACCAATGTTGTGACGACTTGAGTCGCCACACCTTGAAAAGCAAACGTATGCGCAATAAAAGGCGAACCAAGTAAATCTTCCTTACTATGTAAATGTTGCCAAGTCAGCACACATCGCTCCTAGAAGATCTGCTCGCCCATTTGATCAATGGTCATTTTGGCTTTGCGAACGGTTAATTCAATGCACTCATCGCGGCTGGCAACAAGGTCTGAGCGAATAAAATTGTGCTGCTTTTGTGTTTCGCCTTCGCCTTTTGTGATGATGGCGCAGACACGATATTGGCCTTGATCAGACTGTGGCGTAGGGGTAATGGTGAAGCCATTGTGCTCGACCGGATCGGCTGCTGGTGCGCTATTATCGGTGCCTGAACCAGAAAATAGATTGGCGATGCTTGAGAAAATACCCATGACAATAGAAGTCCTTGCTAAGAATGAATAACCTTCATTGTCATGGATTTTGGCGCTGAGTCAAATTTTGCTTACAAAGCCGCACGATTGGCAATGATCACCGCGCGTTTTTGACTCGACATCAATGTAAACATGGCCAGCATGACTGCTGGAATCATCAGTAAGTTTAAAATTTCCCAACCAAAAATAGAGTGCCAGTAGCCTGAAAGCAGGCTGGCTGCTGCAGCGCTGGTGAAAACGACCAAATCATTGAGCCCCTGAACACGCGCTTTGTCTACTGGTTCATAAGTTTTGGTCAAAAGTGCTGTGGCTCCGATAAAGGTAAAGTTCCAGCCAATGCCTAACAAGACTAAAGCACTAAAGAAGTGCCAGTAAGACACACCAAATTGATTCAAGAAAATACAGCCAAGCAACATGAGGCAGCCCAGTTGAATAATTCGGTAAGTACCGAATTTCATAATCAAACGACCAGTGAAGAAAGAGGGTAGGAACATGCCTAATACATGCCATTGGATGACAGAGGCTGTGCTACCAAAGTTAAAACCACAAGCCTGCATAGCAAGAGGTGTTGCCGTCATAATAAGAACCATCACGGCATAACCAATAGAGCCGGCAATGATGGCACCCATCAGATCAGGCTGCTGTAACAATGCTCGATAAGGCCTAGGAGTGCCTTGGCGCTCTTCTTCGCTAGGCGGTTTTAGCGGAAGTAGTGCAATCAAAACGGTATTTGCAACATACAGGGCAATCAATGCCACAAAGGCTCCAAGGTATTGAGTGTCAGGGGCCCAATGTTCAAACCATATTGCCATGTTTGGGCCTAGGACGGCAGCGATCACACCTGCGCCCATGATCATACTGATGGCTTGAGGTGCTTTTTCTTTAGCTACGTTTTCGGTTGCCGCAAATCGGTACTGTTGGCCGATGCCGATAGCCATACCTAACAAAAACGTGGCACAGCAAAAGAGCGGAAACATGCCATGTTTCACACCATAGTAAGCAAGAAAAGCTCCGAATACGCCAATAAGGTTGCCAATTAAGAAGCCTTTTTTTCGACCAAACCAGCCCATCAACAGAGCGGCTGGTAGGGTGACTCCCATAAGACCAATAAATTGTAAGGCAACTGGAAGCGTGGCCAAGCTGAAGCTCGGCGCTAAACTTTGCCCAATTAATGCTGTCACAGAAACCAATAGAATATTGCCTGTGATCAGTAATGCTTGTCCGAGCGATAGTCCCCAAACCGTTATATTAAGCATGCTAAATACCTTATCTAGCTTTCATAGTATGTCACGAGGCTATGGGACAACTCCGCTTCGCCAACATAGTAGTCGAGCAACTTGAACATTTATTGCATTAATATAGTGATCTCATGAACTAAGTTCAATTTGAATCGCGTAAAATAGGCAGGGTTAGACGAGAAGGAGAGATGTGTGGAGTTGTTGGTGCCAACGCGAAATGATCTGTGGTTTTTACCCTTAGGGGGCACAGGCGAGATAGGGATGAATCTGAATTTATACGGTCATGATGGGCAGTGGCTGATGGTTGATTGCGGCGTCTCGTTTAATGAGCCAATTGATGAAAATAGCGCCCGCACTCATGAGTTAGTATGCGCCGATCCCAGCTTTATCGCACAGCAGCGCCACCGCTTAGCCGGCATTGTTATTACTCATGCCCATGAAGACCACATTGGTGCATTACCTTTTCTTTGGCGCCGCTTCCAAGCGCCAGTTTATTGTACCCCTTTTACCGCTGAAATCTTGCGTCGAAAACTAGCGCAAGTCGGCTTATTAGGGGAGGTGGAAATTCATGAACTGAATATGGGCAGTCAGTTTCGAGTGGGGTGTTTTGATTTACAGTGGGTAACGCTGACTCACTCCATACCTGAGCCAAGTGGATTGATGATTGAAACTCCGGCTGGCAATGTCTTTCATACAGGTGATTGGAAAATTGATCACAGCCCAGTGATTGGTGAGCGTTTCTCACCAGCGGTGTTAACCACATTACGACAACGTAATGTTCAAGCATTGGTTTGCGACTCGACGAATGCGTTGAAGTTTGGTCACTCGGTATCGGAGTATGACTGTTATAAAGCCTTATTAGAGGTTATTAAGGACGAATCAGGGCGAGTGGTCGTAGGCTGCTTTAGCAGTAATATTGCCCGCCTAGTATCGCTTGCCAACATCGCTAAAGAAACAGGACGTTACCTAGCTCTGATCGGGCGCTCTTTACAAAATATGGTCAGCGCTGCGCGTGTAGCCGGTTATTGGCCTGAAGATGCGCCATTGATTGACTCGAGCCACTTAGGCTACTTGCCTGCAAATGAAGTGTTGGCAGTTGCCACAGGCAGTCAAGGCGAGCCGAGGGCTATGTTAAACCGCTTAGCTCGTGATGATTGCTTTGATTTAACCCTCGAAAAAGGCGACTTAGTGTTGTTTAGTGCCATGATTATTCCTGGCAATGAGATGGCCATTGAACGGTTGGTGAACGCTTTTAAAGCTCAAGGAATTCGAACGTTACAAAGTCATGATATTGATCTGCCTATTCATGTGAGTGGTCATCCTTATGCGGATGAACTGACAGCAATGTACGATTGGGTGAGACCGCAAGTGGCTATCCCAACCCATGGTGAGCCTGAGCATATGGCTGCTAATGCCCAGATTGCTAAAGAGGCTCATGTGCCGAGACAGCTAACAGGGTTAAACGGTGATTTGTTTACCATTGCACCAGAAGTTGGTGTGCGAAAAGGCGTGGTATCGGCTCGTCGTATGGCGATTGCCAGAAATTAACTCTCTGAGAAATTGCGCTTCTCATAAAAAAGCCCATGAGCATAAGATCATGGGCTTTCTAATCTGTTTACAACGGTTGAACGTTACAGAACAACAGCCGTATCTTCTGCACAACCAAGCATCAGGTTCAGGTTCTGAACGGCAGCGCCTGAAGCGCCTTTGCCAAGGTTATCAAGCTTCGCGGATAGAACAACAGATTGGCCGTCTTCTGAAGCGAACACAGCGAGCTCTACTTGGTTCGTGTTTTCCAAGCCATGAGGGGTTAGGAAAGGTGCATGACTGTCTTTCACTTCATTGAATGGATGAACGGTCACGAAGTCTTCTTCTTCGTAAGTTGAAGCAAGGGCAGCGTGAAGTTTCTCACCAGTCATAGCGCCTGATAAGGTCACAGGAATGCTAATCAACATGCCTTGAGCGAAATTACCAACACTTGGGATAAAGATTGGTGTGTTATCTAACTGTGACCATTTTTGGATCTCAGGGAGATGCTTGTGCTTGAAGTTTAGGCCGTAAGTGCCGTAAGTCGCAGCATCTGGGTTACCTTCGTACTTTTCGATCAGTTGCTTACCACCACCGGTGTAACCTGAGATCGCATTCACGGTGTAGTGGCCATCTTTTGCTAGCAAACCTTGTTCAACCAGTGGCTTGAGTAGCAAGATAATGCCTGTTGGGTAGCAGCCTGGGTTAGAAACAAATTGTGCTTCTTGGATTTGCTCACGTTGGCTAGCATCGAGTTCAGCCAGGCCGTATACCCAGCCTTCTGCCACACGGTGAACAGAGCTCGCATCCAGAACGCGGCAACCTTCTTCTTTCGCCAAGGCTACAGTGTCTTTAGCGGCTTCATCAGGTAAACAAAGAACCGTCACATCTGCTTCTTTCATCAGACGACGCTTTTCTTCCACATCGCGTTTTTTGGCTTCATCAATGCTGATGACTTCAATGTCAGGATGGTTTACTAGACGTTCGCGTACCTGCAGGCCTGTGGTACCGGTTTCACCGTCGATAAATACTTTTTTCATTCGTGTCTCCAAGCAACGGCCAACGTGATAGGGGGAGCAGCCGTTCATTCATAGTTCGGACAATCATAGCACTGGCAAATGCGAGAAAAAATAAGGCGCCCACTTAGAAAATGAAATATTTAAGTGGGCGCCCTATTTGAAAATCAAGAAGAGATGAGGATCAAGAAGAAATCTTGTCTTCTAATACGTCGTCTGGCACTTCAGCAATGGCGGACTCAAACGCTTTTAGACGTTTGTAGATGGAAAGCAGTTCAACAATGGTGGTCCAGGAGTTCACTAGGAACTGGAAAGAGCTTTCAACCTGATTAAAGGCATTGGAGATACGTTGCATCACGCCCAATGTAAATGCCCCCGCAACAATCGATGGGCCAAGTGCAATCAGCGGCACCAGCACACCTGCCTGCAGGTAACCGTAGCGTACCACGTTAAAATATAGGTAGTGGAAGTAAAGGCGGAAGTAGTTTTTTCGGACGTTATCAAACAGTTCCGCGAGTTTTACTGGTTCGGCACGGTCGGCGTAGTCTTCCCCATAAACAAGCTCTTTTCGGTAAGCTGCTTCGACTTTTTGGTTTTTGAACTCAAGACCAGGCAGTTTAATCCCTGCGGTTGCAAGCAAAACGGTACCTATAATCGACCAAAGAATGGCAACAAATACTAGTGCCTGAGGTACTTCACCAATTAATGGTAGCTCAGTGACGTAGCCAGACAGTCCCCACAATACCGGCAAGAATGCTAGCAAGGTCATGATCGAATCTAAGAAGCGCACACCAAGGCTTTCGACAATGCTGGCAAAGCGCATGGTGTCTTCTTGAATACGTTGCGATGCGCCTTCGATATGGCGTACTTTAGGCCAGATTGACGTGTAGTAGTTGTTCATGGCGGTACGCCAGCGGAAAACGTAGTGACTAACAAAGAAGTTGTTAAACACCGCCACGGTGATGGCAACCAGCGCTATGGTGGCAAAGGTTACAAGCTGGCCGTAGAACTCGCCAAGAGTGATGGTGTTGGGAGCGGTGAGGGCCTTTTGAATCAAGTCATAGAAGCTACCGTACCATTCGTTGATCATGACGCTGACTTGTACTTGGAACCAAGTAATGAACACAATCAGCGCAGATCCCATAACAGACCATTTTGCCCACTTTTGTCCGCCGTACATCATCCAAGCGCCGACGAAGAGTCCATAGCACACGAACATATATTGGTAGAGCCAAACGTCACTGGCAAACCCGTAGGACTCTTGATAGGCCATTTGTGCTGCTTGCTCAGCCCCTTCTGCCAATGGAGTAGGGAAATCGACGCCAAAGAATTGGCCTAGACTGAGGCTTGAGCCCAGATCCTGACCAAAGGTGTACCAGCTAATCACACAAGCAAGTGCCCAGAGGGCAAAGGTCAAAAAGAACAGTTTGGGTTTCGGGAAAAAGGATAAAAACACAGTTTATCTCTCTCTGTCAGATGTTGAGTAGATCGCAGCAGGACATTGATCTGAATGAAAAATTAGCAAAACTTTTTAGAGCTTAAACTAGCAAGGGAGCTTCGACAACGCGCTTGTCTAAAGGATCTTGCAAATAAATAGACAACCGTAATATTGCAATGGATTTGTTATTAAATAATGAATACGCCGTTCAATAAAGGCGACGGGCATGCCAGTAATGCTTTTTCCAGTAAACATTATCGAGCCTGGAGATAATAACGCCTTTTGATGTTGAGGCGTGTAGGAAACGTCCATCCTCAATATAAATACCCACATGACGTACTTTAGAACCGGTTTTGAAAAACACTAAGTCGCCAGCTTGAAGTTCAGAGGGTTCGATAGCATAGCCTGTTTCTGACTGCTTTAGCGTTGTTCTGGGAAGGTAAGCGTCAAACTGGTCTCTAAGTGTGATCATCACAAAACCCGAGCAGTCGACACCTTTGCGGCTCATTCCTCCCCAAGCGTAGGGGGTGTCGCGCCAAATGTTGTATTGATCATAAAGTCGTTGAGTAATATCAGATGCGCTCTCACTTGTTAGAGCGCTTGGCGAAAGTTGAATAGTTTGCTTCGGCACGCTGCTGCAGGCACTGAGTATTAGCGCCAGAAGGAGTGTTATAACGCGGATAATAATGGATGAGTGCAATGCAGATCCCGCCAATTTAGTTAGAGCCTTTATCTTAAGAGCTTTACCAAGAATTGACAAAATATTGGGATCAAAAAATGAATACAGATGAGCAAAAAAACCGCACATTGTGCGGTCAGACTGCTGATAAAGTCCTCGCCTTCGTGCGGGGACTTTTTATAATAACCTCATGCTAAAAGAACGCCCCCAAACCCAATCGACTCTAGAGTTTGTCTCCATTGATGAACTCGTTCCAAGTGATCATCTTCTTCGTAAGATTGATCGAACTATCGACTTTACCTTCCTACATGACTTAGTGAAGGAATTTTACTGTGCAGACAACGGTCGTCCTGCCCTTGATCCCACACTTATGTTCAAGTTGTTGTTCATCGGCTACCTCTTTGGAATACGTAGTGAGCGTCAGCTCATTCGTGACGTTCAAGTCAATGTAGCTTATCGTTGGTTCCTTGGTTTAGGTCTAACGGACAAAGTACCCGATGCTTCAACCCTGAGTGCCAATCGAACTCGGCGTTTTAAAGAGTCTGATATCTACCAAAAGATCTTTGATGAGATCGTTCTTCAAGCCATGAAAGAAAAACTCGTCAGTGGTCATACCTTCTACACCGACTCCACACACCTAAAAGCTAATGCCAACAAAAAACATTTTCAAAAAGTGTTGGTTGAGCAATCTCGTCAGGCGTATATGGATGAATTGGATCAAGCGGTTGAGGAGGACCGAATTGCTCATGGAAAAAAGCCTTTACCCCCAGAAAAGGCAAAAGATAAAACACGAGAGATAAAGCAGAGTACGACCGATCCTGAAAGTGGCTACATGGTACGTGATACTAAGCCGAAAGGGTTCTTCTATCTTGATCATCGAACCGTTGATGCGCGTTGCAACATCATTACCGATGTCCATGTCACAGCAGGCAATGTGCATGATGCCGTACCATATTTAGAACGGCTGGATCGAATGAAAGATCGCTTTAAGTTCTTCATCACATCGGTTGGTCTAGATGCAGGCTACTTTACTGCGGCAGTTTGCCATGGGCTCGAAGAGAGACACATTTATGCGGTGATGGGCTATCGACGGCCCACTCATAAAAAGGGCTTCTTCTATAAGCGAGAGTATCAATACGATGCTACGAATGATGTATATATCTGTCCACAAAGCCAGTCACTGATTTACAAAACCACATCGCGAGAAGGCTATCGTCATTACGGCTCAGACAGCAAAATCTGTCAGGGCTGCCCAGAGAAGAAGCGCTGCACAACCAATAAAGACTCCGTGAAAACCGTCACCCGGCATGTCTGGGAAGACAGCAAAGAGCGAGTGAATGCACACCGTTTAACACCTGCAGGAAAGATTATTTATGCAAGGCGAAAGGAAACAGTAGAACGAAGTTTTGCGGACGCGAAAGAACTACACGGGTATCGCTATGCGAGATTTAGAGGAATAGACAAGGTCTCTTCGCAGTGTCTACTGACAGCGGCTGCTCAGAATATGAAAAAGATCGCCCTAATGCTTAGTTAAGGGTCTATCTTGCTTAAAAAGCCGTTTGAAATGGACTTTAAGTGCTCCGACACCTCTCAGAGATGGATTAGAAGAGACACAGACTAAATCCAGCGATCAAGTGCTCGCTTTTAAAATTCAATGCCATAAAAACAAAACCCCAGCAAAAAACTGGGGTTTATCGATACTCTGAAACCGCGCAAGTTGCGCGGTTTCTTTGTAAGAACGAACGTTCTACTTTTTCAGGTCTGCTGCAGTTTTCGCTACTGCTCGCTCAAAGCGCTCGAAACCTTCTTTGATATCGGCTTCTGGAACGATTAGTGATGGCGTGAAACGGATAACATTAGGTCCTGCAACCAGAACCAATAAGCCTTCTTGAGCGGCATTTGCTAAGAAATCTTTGGCATGACCTGCCAATTCATCTTTCACTTCTGCCCCCACTAGTAAGCCCATGCCACGAATGTCTTTGAACACATCGTACTTTTCATTGATGGCTGTTAGGGCATCAACAAATAGCTGGTGACGCTTGTTAACACCTTCTAGCACTTCAGGTGTGTCAACAATATCGATAACTGCTTCAGCAATGGCAGCCGCCATTGGGTTACCGCCATAAGTGCTACCGTGTGTACCAAAAGCTAGGCTTTTCGCTACTTCTTCGGTTGCAATCATTGCGCCCACAGGGAAGCCATTACCTAATGCTTTCGCAGTAGTTAGGATATCTGGCGTCACGCCAGTTTGCTCGTAAGCGTAAAGCGTTCCAGTACGGCCTACACCGGACTGTACTTCATCGAATACAAGCAGTGCTTTATGCTCATCACACAGTTCACGTACCGCTTTGGCAAACGCTTTGTCTGCAGGAATGATACCGCCTTCACCTTGGATTGGCTCCATAACAACGGCACATGTCTTATCAGAAATAAGCGCTTTTAATGCTTCGATGTCATTGTAAGCACAGTGCTTGATGCCACCAGGAGTTGGCTCAAAACCTTCTTTGTACTTCGCCTGTCCACCAACGGATACGGTGAACAAAGTACGGCCGTGGAACGACTGGTAGAAAGAAATGATTTCATTCTTTTCTGGACCAAAGTGATCAAACGCGTAACGGCGAGCCAATTTGAATGCCGCTTCGTTGGCTTCAGCACCACTGTTAGCAAAAAACACACGATCAGCGAATGTTTTTTGTGTCAGTTTTTGTGCCAATCGAAGTGCAGGCTCATTCGTCATGACATTGGATAGATGCCATAGTTTGCCTGCTTGCTCACGCATTGTGTCAACCAAAACTGGGTGGGAGTGTCCCAATGCAGTCACGGCAATACCGCCTGCAAAGTCGATGTACTCTTTACCTTCCTGATCCCACAAGCGAGAGCCCTCACCGCGCACTGGGATGATTGCCGCTGGTGCGTAGTTTGGAAACATTACTTCGTCAAATGTTGCTCTCGTTACTTGTTCAGTCACTTTACTAATACCTCTTAAAATGGAGCGGCCCGAGTTGGGCCGCTCGGGGTTTTATATCAGATTTCTCAACTCTCGAATAGCAACACTTACCATAGATAGGGATAGCTCAGTTTCGGCTTTAATTTCCCCAAAAGTACTGTGGTAGTGGTTGATATTGTCTTGGTTGAGTTCTTGCCAATGAGCAAGACGTTTTTCCAGATCGTTAATCTCAATACTTGATTGAATCACTTCTTGAGTAATGGTGCGCAATGCGTTGTCGACTTCATCGCCAAGGCCTGCTTTGGCACGACGCTCCCACATATCGTCAGCTGGAAGCTTACGAATGCTTTGACGTAGCCAGTACAGACCAAGATCCATCTCTAGAGCGAAGTAAGTTTGAGCAGTATCCAATACTTCTTTCTCTGTGTTAGCTGCTACGCGGATAACATCCAATCCGTAGAATAGGAATGGTAGAGCGCACAACTTATCAGCGATTTCAGCCGGGACGTTTTGCTCTTGCAACTGTTGGCTAGTTTCAGCCAAGTAGTCACTGGTTGGTTTCGTCAATACCGCATCAAGGTTGCTGCGGATGATGTCGATACCAGGCTTGTACGTATCGGTCAGCTTTTGGATAGCCAATGCTTCACGAGTGTTACGAATCAGCCATAGCGTTGCTTTTTCAAGCAGGCTTTGGACCTGAATAAACAGTTGGTTTTGCAGGCTGTTTTCTACTTTGAAATCCAACTCGTTGATCGCATCCCATAGCGCTGGGATATCAAACATCTGCTCAGCGGCCATGTAGGCACGAAGAACGTTTAATGCTGATGCGCTAGTTTCTTCCTGCACGTAAGTAGTGAAGGTAGACCCCATGCGGTTGCCGACATTGTTCGTTACGTGTGCAGCAATGATTTCTTGCGCCAATGGGTGCTCGATCATGTGCTCAGAGAAACGTTGTACCAGCGGTTTCGGGAAGTAATCTTTGATTTGCGCACGCAAATCTGGATCTTCACCAATGCCGTCATCGACTAACTGCTCAGCAAACTTGATTTTTGAATACGCTAATAGCACAGAGATTTCTGGACGCGTTAGACCTTGACCTTTGCTCATGCGTTTTTTCATTTGCGCATCAGTTGGCAAGAACTCGATCTCACGGTTCAAACGACCTTCACGAACCAATGACAGCATTAAGCGCCAGTGATCAGCAATACGCTCAGGTGCACGAGAGTTCACTAGCGATAGCAGGTGGCTTTGACCTTCGTTGTGACGCAGTACTAGGTGTGCCACTTCATCTGTCATCTCTGCCAGTAGCTTATTACGTTGCTTCTCTGTCATGTCACCGTTTTCAACGATACGGTTCAACAGGATCTTGATGTTTACTTCGTGGTCAGAGCTGTCTACACCAGCAGAGTTATCGATGGCGTCAGTGCTAACCAAGCCGCCTTTTTGAGCGAATTCGATACGACCACGCTGTGTGAAGCCCAAGTTACCGCCTTCACCGATGATCTTACAACGAAGCTCTTTACCATTAATACGTAGTGCATTGTTGCCGTTATCGCCTACATCCGCATGCGTCTCAGACTCTGCTTTAACGTAGGTACCGATACCGCCGTTCCACAGTAGGTCAACAGGTGCTTTCAAGATGTGTGAAATCAGCTCTGTTGGCGCTAGGGACTTCACATTGCCTTCGATGTCTAGGGCTTTGCGAATATCCGCGTTAATTGGAATAGACTTCGCACTACGGCTAAAGATACCGCCGCCTTTAGAGATCAATTCTTTGTTGTAATCTTCCCAAGATGAACGTGGTAGATTGAACAAACGTTGGCGCTCTGCAAACGATGATGCTGCATCCGGTGTTGGGTCGATAAAGATGTGCATATGGTTAAACGCAGCGACTAGGCGAGTGTGTTTTGATAACAGCATACCGTTACCAAATACGTCGCCAGCCATGTCACCAATGCCGACAGCAGTGAAATCGGTAGATTGGCAATCAATGCCCATTTCTTGGAATTGACGCTTAACAGATTCCCAAGCACCGCGTGCTGTAATACCCATTTTCTTATGGTCGTAACCGTTTGAGCCACCTGACGCAAAAGCGTCTCCTAGCCAGAAGCCGTATTTCTCAGAGATGCTGTTGGCTAAGTCAGAGAAGGTAGCAGTACCTTTATCGGCTGCAACCACTAGGTACGGATCGTCTTCGTCGTAACGTTTAACCGCTGTTGGTGGCACAAGCTCTTGTTTCACCAAGTTGTCGGTAATGTCTAACAAACCAGAAATGAAAGTGGTGTAACAACGAACCACTTCTGCTTGCGTTTCCTCACGAGAAGACGCTTTCTTAAGCTGCTTAGCAACGAAGCCACCTTTCGCACCTGCTGGTACAATGACGGCGTTCTTAACCATTTGCGCTTTAACAAGACCCAGTACTTCAGTACGGAAGTCTTCCATACGGTCAGACCAGCGTAGACCACCACGAGCAACTTTACCGCCGCGCATGTGGACACCTTCTACCCATGGTGCGTAAACGAAAATCTCGAATTTCGGACGTGGTAGTGGCACCGCTGGAATCATGCTTGGATCAAGCTTGAACGATACGTAATCTTTGCTTTCGCCTTCTGGAGAAGGTTGGTAGAAGTTGGTACGAAGCATAGCTTGAATCACAGATAGGTAGTGTTTCAAGATTCGGTCTTCGTCCAAGTTAGCCACTTGATCCAATGCTGCTTCGATTTTCTCAAGTAGCTTCGCCACTTTATCTTCGCGTTTTGCTTCAAGGGCTGGATCAAATCGCTGTTCGAACAATTGCACCAACAGACGAGCAATCGGAGCATTTTTCTCCAGTGTTTGCTGCATGTACTGCAATGAGAACGGTACTTGTAGTTGCACCAAGTACTTAGTAATAGCACGTAGCATAGTCACTTGACGCCACGTTAGAGAAGCATCCAATACTAATGCGTTGAAGCGGTCGTTCTCGATGCGACGCTTGAAGACCGCGTTAAACGCGTCTTGGAAGTCATCACGGTAGGCTTTCTTATCAAGGTTCACGCTTGGGTTGATGCTGATGGCAAACTCTACCACCCAAGTGTTCGCTTGGCCGTCACCGTTCTGGTCTAGCTCGTATGGACGTGCTTCAAGTACACGTAAGCCCATGCATTCAAGGATCGGCAATACATCCGATAGAACCAAGGTCGTGCCCGCACCATATACTTTGAAGAAGTAATGGTTTTTCGATTGGCCAACTTGGCGGTAAAGGTGCGTGGAAATGTCACCATCGTTCGTTAGCTCGCTAAGACGTTCGATGTCCAACACGGCTGTGTTAGCAGAAAAGTCTTCGCGGTAGGCTGCTGGTAGGTATGGCGCGTATTCGTTGTAAAGCTTATTGCCGTTTTCTTCACCTTGGCTAGTGTGAAGTGCAGTCAGAAGCTTGTCGTCCCAAGATAACATCGCCTCTTGCATGCGACGTTGGATGTCGTCCATGTCGATTTGAGGGCTGTTTTCTGGGTCAGCGATTTGAATTGTGAAGTTAACACGAGCCAATACTTGCTGAGAGAACTGAACGTTGAACTCAGAGCTTGTACCGTTGCATGCTTGCATCAGAATGTCTTGCATCTTGATACGAAGCTCAGTGTTGTAACGATCACGAGGAACGTAAACTAGAGCGCTTAAGAAACGGCCATAGATGTCTTTACGTAAGAATACGCGTAACTGGCGTCGCTCTTGGATCGCAAGAATACCTTCGATGCTGTGGAACAATTCATCAACAGGCGCTTGTAGCATTTCGTCACGAGGGTAGCTGTTTAAAATGTGCTTAAGCGTTTTACCCTTATGGCTGTTCGGGTCTACGTTCATGCGATCGACTAGAATTTCTAGCTTCTTACGCAGTAGAGGTACGTCTTGTAGGCGTGCTACGTAAGCTGCAGAAGAGTACAACCCGAAGAAGCGCCATTCACCGATAACATTGCCTTTCTTATCAAAACGTTTGATGCCTAGGTAATCCAAGTGAACAGGGCGGTGCACTGTTGAAATGGCGGTAGATTTTGTTAGCACCAAAGAACTGTCGCGATCGTAAGCTAGTTTCGTTAGGTGATCGTTCAGAATAATGTCGTATTTTTCTTTCTTGGTTTTGCGGAACGTACCCAGCGCAGAATTCTCGACAAACTTAAGATGCGCTTGCTCGTCTTCTTTAACAAGGTCGTATTCGCGGAAACCAACGAAAGTGAAATGGTTGTTTTCAACCCAACGTAGGAAAGCCAAGTTTTCTTGGTGTTCATCGTTGTCTTTTAAGTGAGCAACTTGCTCAGACGCTTTGATGACTTCTGCCAGTTTGGTTTTCATTGCAGGCCAGTCGCTGACACATTGCTTCACGTCTTCTAGTGTATCTAGCAATGCATTTTTGATCTCGTCCATTTTGCTCAAGTCTGAGATACGGTCGATTTCAAATCGAATCAATGCTTCGTTAGCACCTTGAGGGTCGCGTTCTGCAATGTTGCTCAGTTCACCAGACTTATTGCGCTTGATTGCAATGATAGGGTGAGCGGTGAAGTGAATCGTGTGGCCTAGGCGAACCAGCGCCATGTTGAAAGACGATACGATGAATGGCATATCATCTGTAAGAACTTCAACCACGGTGTGTGTGGATTGCCAGCTGTGTTCTTCGAAGTTAGGGTTGTAAACACGTACTTTTGGAGTGTTCGCGTTACGTTGCTGGATGAAATCCCATAGGCAAATGCTCGTGCCGTAAAGATTATCGATGCTTTCTTGCTCCATATCTTCGATCAATAGATCTTGGAAGTAGATATGGGACAATTTGATGATGTCGTCGGCAGTTTTGCCGCCTACGCTATCTTTGATCTCTGCTTCAATACGAGTGATCAGTTCACTCTTTTTACTATTCGTCATGTTACTCATCCTT
Source organism: Marinomonas sp. AWM4_232 (assembly GCF_056158325.1). NCBI lineage: Bacteria > Pseudomonadati > Pseudomonadota > Gammaproteobacteria > Oceanospirillales > Oceanospirillaceae > Marinomonas > Marinomonas sp. AWM4_232. Next base: position 2,717,564 of record NZ_JBSWTA010000001.1, read on the forward strand.
ATGAGTGTTGGTGTCTATTGAAGATCTGCTTATAGTTTTTATTACGCTGTCTTCTCACCGCTTATTTAATTATTAAGAAAAAATAGCGGCTAAGATAGCTGGTGACTTTTCAAAATGCGACGTATGCTTCTTGGGAAGCGATCTAGGCGTCAAAAAAAGCTTGATGTCGATCTTAAAAGCCTCTGTTATTCATTCTAAACGATATAAAAATCTTTTGAATGTGCTTATCGTAGGATAATAATTTGTACAACACCGAATATGCATCACGTGAAATCATGCAAGCCAGTAAAAAAGTTCAAAAATACGGCTTTTTGCTGATGCCAAGCTTTTCCATGCTGGCTTTTTCCTCAGCAATGGAAACGATCCATATGGCGAACTGGGTCAGTGGTAAAGACTTATACCAGTTTTGTACGCTTAGCCATAAAACGAAAGTTGTACTTTCGAATTCTGGCGTTGCGACAACCACAGACTATTTAACCGACGACTTTCCTAAAGATTTAGACGCTATTATTGTTTGTGGCGCTTCCAGCGTTAATCAAGAGGATGACATTAGTTTAGACGCTTGGTTGTTAAGTTGCTCAAAACATGGCATTTCTTTAGGCGGAATTTGCACTGGTAGCTATGTGTTGGCGCGTGCTGGGTTGTTAGATGGTTATCGCTCCACGATTCATTGGGGGGATTTGGCCAGTTTGAGAGAAGCGTTTCCTGCTGTAATTGTTTCCAATCATCTATTTGAAGTGGATCGTGATCGCTTCACTTGCAGTGGTGGTACAGCGGCCATGGATATGATGTTGTTTTTGATTGGTAAACAGCATGGTATGACGTTAGCGAGTCATATTTCTGAACAATTTGTGTGTGAACGGATACGCACAAATCAAGATCCGCAAAGAATTCCACTGCAAGCGCGCATCGGAACTGGGCAACCAAAACTGATCGAGGCGGTGCAATTGATGGAAGCCAATATTCGAGAACCTCTGTCTTCTGATGACATTGCCTATCATGTCGGTGTTTCCCGTCGGCACTTAGAGCGTTTATTTAAGCAAAATTTAGAAACTGTGCCGTCACGGTATTACTTAGAATTACGCTTGAAACATGCTAAGCAACTGATAACGCAAACAGATAAGAGTATTTTAGAAATTGGGCATGCTTGTGGGTTTACCTCGGCACCACACTTTAGTACGACTTATAAAGGGTATTTTGGTGTGTCTCCGCGCGAAGAACGAAAGAATTTGTCGATAAAACATAACAATCCTGTCCATGCGGATAAGAAAACACGACAACTTTGGCGAAAAAAGTTTTAGAATAGGGGGATGTAGTTGGCGTGTTTTTTGATGCGTTCTACCTGAACCTAACATTGATGCGTAATATTTGAGCTTTATCGAGTTTATCCTTTGCGCAAACAGAGTCATAAAAAAAGGTAATCAGAATGTCTAAAGACCCTGCTTTAGAGCTAAAGGATATCCATAAAACCTTTGGGGATCATGAAGTATTAAAGGGAATTTCATTAGAAGCCCACGATGGCGACGTGATCTCGATCCTTGGTTCGAGTGGCTCAGGAAAGAGCACATTTTTGCGTTGCATTAATTTACTCGAGAATCCAACCCAAGGCAGTATCTGCTTTAACGGTGAAGCGTTGCAGCTTAAACCTGGTGCGACAGACCTTGTTGCTGCGGATATGAAGCAATTGACTCGTATGCGTCAGAAAATCGGCTTTGTTTTCCAGAGCTTTAACTTATGGCCGCATATGACTATCTTACAAAATGTCATGGAAGGGCCGCTGCATGTCTTAAAGCGACCTAAGCAAGAAGTGCTTGAGTATGCTGAGTATCTTCTAAACAAGGTAGGTATTGCAGATAAAAAGCATATGTACCCAAACCAGCTTTCGGGTGGGCAGCAGCAGCGTGTTGCCATCGCTCGCACGTTGGCGATGGATCCTCAAATTCTGTTGTTTGATGAGCCAACCTCAGCGTTAGACCCTGAATTGGTTGGTGAAGTCTTGGGTGTCATGCGAGGTTTGGCGGATGAAGGGAGAACGATGTTGATCGTAACCCACGAAATGAATTTCGCCCGTGAGGTTTCTAGTGAAGTTGTCTTCCTTCACCAAGGCCTAGTAGAAGAAAAAGGAACACCTGAGAAGGTGTTTGGCTCACCGGATTCAGAGCGTTGTAAAGCTTTCTTATCGACAGCATTTTAATCTGTTGCATAGCACAGTGATACTGGCCTACATTTGGCTGGAGTAATGCGATAAGGCGTACTATAAAAAAATTATCAATCCAACAAAAGGACCGACTAATGAGTATTAAAAAATTAGCACTAAGTTCTGCTGTCATGATCACAGCTGCGGCTGCGTCTCTTTCTGTAAATGCTGCCGATACTGTTCGTATTGCAACAGAAGGTGCTTGGGCGCCATTTAACTACATCGATGACAATGGCAAGCCACAAGGCTTTGACGTGGACATCGCTTGGGCGCTATGTGAAAAAATGGAAGCAGACTGTAAAGTCGTAACCCAAGATTGGGATGGTCTAATCCCTGGTCTAAAAGTACGTAAATTTGATGCGATCATTGCATCTATGTCGATCACTGAAGAGCGTCTAAAGCAAGTCGACTTCACTAACAAATACTACTCTGGCGGTCTTCGTTTCCTTGCGCCAAAGGGTAAAGAGTTCGATCTAGAAAAACTTGATGGCAAAGTAATTGGTGCACAGCGTGCGACGTTGGCTGCACAGTACCTAGAAGATAACTTCACAGGTAAATCAACACTGAAATTCTACGACACACAAGACAGTGTATACCTAGACCTTGTTGCTGGTCGTCTGGATATCGTGCTTTCTGATGAGCTACCGACTTACGATTGGCTGAAAACATCTGATGATGGCAGCAAATTTGAGTTCAAAGGCAAGTCTTTCCAGAAAGAAGACGAAATCGGTATCGCTGTGCGTAAAGGCGATGATCTGAAAGACAAATTCAACAAAGCGTTGGATGAGATCATGGCTGATGGTACTTACCAGAAAATTAACGCTAAGTACTTCCCATTCTCCATCTACTAAGATGTCAAACCGCAATACACCAGCATTTGCTGGTGTATTGTGACCACATAGACTGAGATAGCTTTATGTTAGATCTTCATGGTTTTGGTGATCAGCTTCTACAAGGGGCGAGCATCACCATTCAGTTGGCGCTGTCTTCTTTAGCCGTTGGGTTGATCCTAGGCTTGTTGGGTGCGTCAGCTAAATTATCCAATATTAAACCGTTGCAATGGATCGCAAATTTTTACACGACGATCATTCGTGGTGTCCCAGAACTTTTAACCGTACTGATTATTTATTTCGGTGCGACGACTGTTTTGATGTCGATTGCGAGTGTGTTCGGTTATGACGAGTACATCGAGATCGGACCTTTTGCCGCTGGTGTCACCGCATTAGGTTTAACATTTGGTGCGTATGCGACTGAGGTGTTTCGTGGTGCGTTACAGGCGATCCCTAAAGGTCAGCATGAAGCGGCCATCGTTTTAGGCATGCATCCCCGAAGAAAATTCTTCCGCATCATCCTACCGCAGGTATGGCGAGTTGCTTTGCCAGGTATTGGTAACTTGTTTTTGGTATTGCTTAAAGATACTGCATTGGTGTCGGTCGTTGGCCTTGAAGACATTATGCGTAAAGCCAATGTGGCGGTAAGTAATACCAAAGAGCCGTTCCTATTTTATCTCGTTGCCGCATTTATGTATTTGGCGCTGACTATTGTTTCAATGGTTGTCGTTCATTACTTAGAAAAGCGTGCAAGCCGCGGCCTAACTCGAGGATAAATACGTGGAATTAGATTTTTCTGTTGTTATTGAATACTTTCCACGTTTGCTAAGCGGCACGTGGATGACGATGAAGTTAGTGATCTTGTCGATTGTGTTGGGCGCTATTGTTGCCTTGCCGATCGCTTTGGCTCGAATTTCAAAGAACCCATTGATCAGTGGTGGGCCGTTTGCGTTCATCTTTTTCTTTCGTGGTACGCCGTTACTCGTTCAAATCTTCTTGGTTTACTATGGCGCGTCTCAGTTTGAGGCAGTGCGCGAGAGTTTTATATGGCCAGTTCTGAGAGAGCCTTTCTGGTGTGCGATTATTGCCTTTACACTGAACACTTCTGCCTATACCGCTGAAATTTTCCGTGGCGCGATTCAGGCGATTCCAGAAGGAGAAGTAGAAGCTTGTAAGGTTATGGGGATGACCAAGGTACAGATGTATCGCCGTATTTTGCTGCCGCGAGCATTTGGCATCGTATTACCCGCTTACGGGAATGAGATCATCTTGATGCTTAAAGCAAGTGCCCTGGCTAGTACGATCACTTTGCTAGACCTGACTGGGATGGCACGTACGATCATTGCTCGTACTTATACGCCTATTGAGATTTTCTTAGCCGCTGGTGCGATTTATTTGGTCATCAGTATCGCGGTTATTTATATCTTTAAGCTTGTAGAAAAGCGTCAGAATCGTTATTTGGGAACGTTATCGATCAAAGTGCCTGATAAAGGTTAGTTGCTCGTTTTAATGCTGAAGACGCTTACAAAAAAAAGGCGCTACCTCATAGGGGAAGCGCCTTTTTAGCATTTAGTTGTGCGAATTAGATGGCGTCTGCACCTGTTTCGCCAGTACGGATACGAATGACTTGTTCTAATGCAGTAACGAAAATTTTACCGTCACCAATTTTTCCAGTGTTTGCGCTTTTCTGGATGGCTTCGATGGCAACATCTACTTGGTCATCATCAATTGCTAGCTCAAGTTTTACTTTAGGTAAGAAGTCCACAACGTATTCCGCGCCACGGTACAACTCTGTATGGCCACGCTGACGGCCAAAGCCTTTTACTTCTGTAACAGTAATACCGTTAATACCGATTTCAGAAAGTGCTTCACGCACTTCATCAAGTTTAAAGGGTTTAACTATGGCTGTTACTAATTTCATAGAGTGTCTCCATTCAAGGCATTGTTTTGCTATAAATTACCACTCAAAGGCACAGCTCGCTACTAATTGCATAAATTTGTTCTACAGTTAATGGCAAATAATTAGATTCAAAAATCCGTTCTGGAGTAAGCCATGGAACAGCAAGGCATTATGGTTTTTGAGAAAGGTCTAGATGAGTTTCTATCTGACCTTAAATTGCGTTTGACGCGAAGTGAGAGTGTTCATGTCACTTCTCAATCTATGCCTCAATGTTTGCATACCTTAAAAGTAATAGATGAATCCCAGCGAGAATGCTATCTGCGATTAGTAGTGATTGGCTGCTGTGACCGCATGCTATTGGCTCGCTTATCTTGGTTAGACAATAGCGGAAAAGATCATGTTTGCTGTTATTTAAACGGTCAATTTGAAGCGGTACGCCGTAAGGCGAATGGGTTGTGGGTGCGAGAAAAGCTGACGCCTGAGGAAGTGTGTTTACAGAAGTGGGGGGCTCTTAGGTCACCGATCTAACTGCTTGAATACTTCGGTGAAAATTGCCCCCCCAGTTAAGACGCTATGACTGCTCTTCGTTTAGTGCATCAAGATCATCAAACTTTGGTTCATGATAAGGTCTACTTAACTCATGAACAGCATCAATCAAGTATTTAGGGCGTTCTGGGTCGACAAATTGGTGAATGCCATGGCCAAGGTTAAACACGTGGCCAGTACCATGACCAAACCCCTCAAGCACATTGGCCACTTCTCGTTCAATGACTTCTTTGTCTGCGTACAACACACAAGGATCCAAGTTACCTTGAAGTGCTACTTTATCGCCAACGCGCGCTCGCGCTTCGGCCATATCAGTCGTCCAGTCTAAGCCTAATGCATCAGGGCCTGTTGCCGCCATGTTTTCAAGCCATTGTCCGCCATTTTTGGTGAACATAATAACTGGGATTTTACGGCCTTCGTGCTCACGAATAAGACCATCCATAATTTGGCGCATGTACATCAATGAGAACTGCTGGTACATAGGGCCACTTAGTACACCGCCCCAAGTATCAAAGATCTGCACGGCCTGTGCTCCGGCCTTAATTTGGCCATTTAAATAGTCAGTGACCGAGATTGCCAATTTATTTAATAGGGAGTGCAATGTATCTGGATCTGAATACATCATCCCTTTGATGTGACGGAAGTCTTTGCTAGAGCCGCCTTCGACCATGTAAGTCGCCAAAGTCCAAGGGCTACCAGAGAAGCCAATTAAGGGTACGCGCCCGTTAAGTGCGTGACGTATTGTACTGACCGCTTTCATGACGTAATCAAGATCATTTGCCTTAGCAATGGGCAAGGCTTCAACGTCAGCAGCAGAGCGAATAACATGCTTGAACTTTGGTCCTTCGCCTGTCTCAAAGTAGAGCCCTAACCCCATCGCATCAGGAACGGTCAAGATATCTGAAAAGAGAATAGCGGCGTCTAGGTCGTAACGCTCTAGAGGTTGAAGTGTTACTTCACAAGCAAACGCATCGTTTTTACAAAGGCTCAAAAAGTCGCCAGCGTGAGCACGACTTTGACGGTACTCTGGAAGATAGCGGCCAGCTTGGCGCATCATCCAAACAGGAGTAGCGTCGACAGGTTGTTTCAGTAGTGCACGCAGAAAACGGTCGTTCTTGAGTTCTGGAAACATTCAATTTCTCCGAGTGTGTGTTCAAGTTGCTGGGCATTTTACCTAACTTGAGAGAAAAAAAAGATGTAATAACCAGAATTTATGACATTGGTTAATAAAAAGAGTAAAAATACTCTATCAAAACTAGTCACCAAGATAAGTTTTAAGGCTTCCTTCTTGGACTCGTTTCGCCGCATCATCAATTGTACCGCGATAAAACATATCGTTTATCGTGTCATCTAATACTTGTTCAACTTGTCTTACGTTCATACCCGCCTGCAATCTAGGTGAGTAAAGAATTTTCAGTAAAATATAGTCAAGAGGTGATAAGTAGATATCTGAACTCACGTCATTAAAAATTGATGGGTAGACGTCATCTGAGTCATTGGGGAGACCCATTAGTTGGGTGATTTCTTCAACAATGCAATCTAGAAAGCGTGCATTTTGACGTGCGTAATTAACTGGGATAATAATGATGCCCCGTTGAATTTCGCCTTTGCGGTTGACGCCAAAATTACCAAGACAAATCGCTTCATCAAGTGCTTGGCGGATATCGTCAGGATTACCGATATAGCGCCAGACTTTTTCTTCCATCTGATCTTTGCTAGTAAAAGAAACGATAATATTAGAATGCTTTATATTTTTAGTAAAACTTATAGGAACGCCCGTTATATTCGATAAGTGTTGAGTGTGCACACTTAACAGTTTTGCTTGTAGGTAACGATCACCAATATCGCTTTCAAAAAAAATTCTAATGGGTTTTTGCCATCGAACTAATCTTGGAGTCTCTGATTGCGCGTATTCTCGTTGTAGAGCAATACGTAAGAAACTATCGTAAATATACTGATATTGTTGCCAATGTTGAGGATGACTAGCGTATGAGTCGAATGATAGTACCCACATCATGAACACGATAGGCATGATATGGTAGAGGCGGTAAGTTCGCTTAAGGAACATTATCATAAGTTTGCAGCGTATTATTTATATAATGAAGTAGTGCATCATAAGAGTCTGGTGTAAATGGAAGGTTTTCTGGGTTGTTTATGATGTCTTGAATTTGCATCTCCAGAACCTCCGCCACTTCTTTTTCTTGTAACGCAAGTGGGCCGTCTAGTGAGCCGTTGTAATGACAAGTATACACTTTCCCCCAAATTCTAAATCCTTCACCCTCTGTAAAGAATAAGCCTTGAGCTGTCAGGGGTAAAGTCAGTCCTAATTCCTCTTCGAGTTCCCTTTGTGCACAAAGATCATAGCTTTCACCAGCGGCGACCACTCCGCCAGTTGTGACACCGTAGTAGCCAGGGCAGAACGCCTTATTCTCCGTCCGCTTTTGCAGTAACAAGGTCTCTGGTCCTGTGAACACTAAAACAAAAGTGACTCTGTGAATATCGTCTTTGAAATTCATTTGACGGCGCGGGATATCACCGATGACTTGGTTGTTACGGTTTACAAGAGTAATGATTTCATCGGATTCTGACATTGGAGTAGTCTTAAATTACACAAAAAAAGAAGGGTAACGATTTGCCCGATATTTTTAAAGGATTAATCTTATGAAAGAAGGGATTCCGTTACTTTCGTCATCGCGACCTTTAGTTTTGTTCCAAAAATGTTGTGCATTGCAAATCGCACCTAACAATCGGAATTGCGATAGCATAACTAGGTTTTTTGATTTGGAGTGTTTTATGTCGATCCCGAATAATGATTTATTGGCTTTTACGCTAGCAAATCCTTCTTATGATAAGACCATGATGTGGTCATTTAGGGGAGGGAAGGCTTACTTAGAGCGTTCAGGAATTTTGCATCTTGAACCTGAGCAAACACCCAAACACAGTGTGGTTCTTTCTGCAGGGATACATGGAAATGAAACGGCCCCCATTGAATTGATAAACGCTCTGGTACAACAAATTTTAGCGGGTGAACTGGAGCTAAATGTTCGCTTGCTGGTGATATTGGGACATCCCCAAGCCATGATCGAAGGCACTCGTTTCTGCGATGTAAATCTAAACCGTTTATTTTGCGGTGCTTGGCAGCGCTATGAAGGCATGGAAGTGGAGCGAGCGAAGCATTTGGAGGCGTCAGTAAAGCGCTTTTTTGATGCTCACCTCGTCGGTGAGAAATTTCATTATGATCTTCATACGGCGATCAGAGGATCACAATATGAAAAGTTTGCGGTACATCCTTTTACCAATGGCAAATCTTACAGTCTAGCTCAATTTGCTTTTCATGCGGCTTGTGGCATTGAAGCCGTACTGTTATCACACCAGCCTGCAACGACATTTTCTTATCACTCCTATGCAACCCATGGTGCTCATGCAGCGACGGTTGAGTTAGGCCAGGTTAAGCCTTTCGGGGAAAATGATTTAACTCGACTGAGTGCTATTCGTGATTCATTAGTGGCTTTATTAAATAAAGCTGAACTGGCGGAAAAGTCAGTAGAAGATATGAAGCTATTTGAAGTGATTGATGTGTTAACGAAAGACAGTGAGGATTACCAACTGAATATCCCCAGTGATTTGAAGAACTTCACAGGCTTTGAGGCGGGATTTGTTTTAGCAGAGTCGAGTCTAGGGCAATATGTGACTGAGCAAGAAGGGGATGCCATTGTCTTTCCTAATACTCAACTTCCAGTCGGTCAGCGTGCGGGATTGGTCGTTAGGGTAAAAGACTGGTCTGAATTTCAATAGGTCTGCTAAGAATTTGTGTTGATGGGATTGAGTCTTATCTAGAAAGTTGTTACTGTTATGTTATAACATCTTTTATGGTTGGACCCGATCTCATGTTAAAGTACGCTTTACCTGCCTCTTTATTATTGTCTGTTTCTGCATTCGCTCAAACACAAGTTGTTACCTCTATTAAGCCTGTTTCCATGATTGTCACGGCCATTGGTGGCGATGAAGTCAAGGTTGAGCAGTTAGTGAATAACCAAGCATCGCCCCATGACTACGCCATGCGTCCATCGGACCTACGTAAATTGGATCAAGCGGATTTGGTTGTTTGGGTGGGGGAGTCACTGGAAACCTTCCTTGAAAAACCATTAGCAAATCTTTCTAGCAAAAAAGACATCGAATGGATGGCTTTAAGTGGTACTTACCTTCGCGAATTTGGTGAAGAAGGTCATGATCATGGCCACGAAGAACATGATCACGAAGGTCACGACCATGAAGAGCATGAAGGTCACGACCATGAAGATCATGACCATGAAGAGCATGATGGTCACGACCATGAAGATCATGACCATGAAGAGCATGATGGTCACGACCATGATGACCATAAAGATCATGCTCACGAAGAGCATGAGCACGAAGCTCACGATGAACATGGGCATGAAGGCCATGATCATACGGGTACTGACCCACATGTTTGGTTAGATCCTGCTAATGCTAAAGTTCTAGCGCACAATGTAATGGAGCAGTTAAGCAAACTTGATCCTGAACATGAGCAAGAATTTGCTGCTAACTATCAAGCCTTTGTAGGGGCTCTAGAAACTGCCGACAATAATGTGAAAGCTACATTGGCTCCTATTAAAGATGTGCCATACTTTGTGTTCCATGAGGCATATGGCTACTTCGAAGGTCATTATGGTCTGAATAACAAAGGTGCAGTGACACTCAGCCCAGAGCGCAAGCCGGGGGCAAAGACTGTTGCAAATATCCGTACAGAGATCGAAGAACACAATGTGGCTTGTATCTTCAGTGAGCCGCAATTCAGCCCAGCTATCGTTGAAACCTTGATTGATGGAACAGATGTAAAAACGGCTGTTCTTGATCCACTTGGCGTATCATTGAAGCTGTCAAATGATAGCTACCCAGCTTTCCTTGAAGCGTTAGCGGGTCAATACGCGACTTGTCTTAAGTAAAACAAAATGGAACGCCTACCTTGCTTTGGTAGGCGTTCTGCTTTTGCCTCTGTATAATGGCGCCACTATTTACGAATTCGAGTTGGCCCATGAGCGAAACCCAGTCTACTTTGTCTTGTGATTCACAAACACTGATCACCAGCGCTAAAACCACTCTTACCACTCAAGCACAGGCTCTGATGGGCTTGGCCGATAGAGTGGATACGCAATTCTCCCAAGCCGTGACCATGATGCTAAACACCAAAGGTCGTGTGATCATCTGTGGTATGGGCAAGTCTGGCATCGTTGGCAAAAAGATTGCTGCGACTCTTGCCTCAACTGGCACGCCGTCTTTCTTTATGCACCCAGGTGAAGCGTTTCATGGTGACCTTGGCATGGTACAGCAGGACGATTTGCTCATCTTGATCAGTTATTCAGGTGAAACCGAGGAAGTTATTCGCTTATTACCCTCCTTGCAAAGCTTTGGTAATCAATCGATTGCGATTGTAGGCAACTCCGCCTCGACATTGGGACAACACTGCGATTGTGTATTAGACATCGCCATTGACCGTGAAGTGTGCCCGAACAATTTAGCACCAACGACTTCTACAACCATGACTATTGCCATGGGGGATGCCTTAGCCGTAGCGTTAATGCAATGCCGTGATTTTCAACCGCAAGACTTTGCCCGCTTTCACCCTGGAGGCAGCTTAGGCCGTAAGTTGCTGACTCGTGTACGTGACCTAATGCACAAGGACAACTTGCCGTTCTGTTCACCTGAAACTTCTCTACAAGATGCCATTGCGGTGATGACTCAAGGCCGTAAAGGGGTGGTGTTGATCAAAGAAGGGGAGCGCTTAGCGGGTATTTTTACGGATGGTGACTTACGTCGTGCCATGCTTAAAGATGCGGCTGGAATGCTCAGTAAAACCATGTCAGAGCTTATGACTGCCAACCCGAAAACGATTTCCCAAGATACTATGATTGTCGAAGCAGAAGAACGTATGCTGCGCGACAAAATTACTTTACTCGTAGCAGTAGACGACAACAAAAACGTAGTTGGCCTGCTTGAAATTTACGACCGTTAAGATTGATAGGACAGACACGACTATGTCAGAAACCAGCAAAATCATCCGTATTGGTAATTCTATTGAGGTGGCTAACCACCTTCCGTTTGTCTTGTTCAGTGGTGTGAACGTGCTGGAGTCACGAGACCTAGCAATGAAGGTTGCAGAAGAGCACGTGAAGATTACTGAGAAACTGGGTATCCCTTACGTTTTCAAAGGCTCGTTTGATAAAGCCAACCGCTCTTCAATCAATTCTTTTCGTGGCCCAGGTCTTGATGGCGGCCTGAAAATCCTTCAGGAAGTGAAAGATACCTTCAATATTCCTGTGATCACAGATGTCCATGAGAATGATCAATGTGCACCGGTAGCAGAAGTTGCCGATGTGATTCAATTGCCTGCGTTCTTGTCACGTCAAACGGATCTTGTGGTGGAAATGGCAAAAACGGGTGCTGTGATCAACATCAAGAAAGCACAGTTCTTAGCACCCCTTGAAATGAAGCACATCCTGACCAAATGTGAAGAAGCGGGCAACAGCAACTTAATGTTGTGTGAGCGTGGCACTATGTTTGGTTACAACAACCTAGTGGTCGACATGCTAGGCTTTGGTGAAATGAAGAAATTCGACTACCCAGTGATGTTTGATGTGACTCACGCACTACAGCGCCCCGGTGGTCGTTCAGACTCGGCGGATGGTCGTCGAGCGCAAGTCACAGAACTTGCTCGTGCAGGTATGTCTTTAGGCCTTTCTAGTATGTTCTTGGAAACGCACCCTGATCCAAACAATGCGAAATGTGATGGGCCGTGTGCTTTGCCTTTGAACAAACTTGAGCCATTCCTAAAGCAAATTAAGCAGCTGGATGAGTTGGTTAAAACCTTTGAAACGCTAGATACGAGTGCCTAATGGACGTTGCCTTTTTAGAACTTTATCATGCTATGTGAACGTGGCACTATGTTTGGTTACAACAACCTAGTGGTCGACATGCTAGGCTTTGGTGAAATGAAGAAATTCGACTACCCAGTGATGTTTGATGTGACTCACGCGCTACAGCGCCCAGGTGGTCGTTCCGACTCAGCGGACGGTCGTCGTGCTCAAGTTACAGAGCTTGCTCGTGCTGGTATGTCTTTAGGTCTTTCTAGTATGTTCTTGGAAACGCACCCTGATCCAAACAATGCAAAATGTGATGGGCCGTGTGCTTTGCCTTTGAACAAACTTGAGCCATTCCTAAAGCAAATTAAGCAGCTGGATGAGCTGGTGAAAACCTTTGAAACGCTAGATACGAGTGCCTAATGGACGTTGCCTTTTTAGAACATTACCAAGAACTCGTGAACGGTAACCTTTTGATGAAGAAGTTGCCGTTTTTGAAATTGGTTATCTTTGATGTGGACGGCGTACTCACCGATGGCGGCCTGTACTACGGTGCAGATGGCGAAGCGGTGAAACGTTTCAATGTCAAAGATGGCGTAGCGTTGAAGCTTCTACCAAAATGGGGAGTCGATGTAGCGGTTATCACCGCGAAAGATTCTGCACCACTACGTAAGCGCATGGAAGACCTTGGTGTGAAGCATGTCTATTACGGTTGTCATGATAAGGCGGCGGCGTTTGATGAATTGATGCAAACCCTGACCCTAGAGCCAGAGCAAGTGGCGTACATTGGCGATGATGTGATCGACTTACAAGTCATGCCTAAAGTCGGTATTTCACTGTGTCCTGCGGATGCTCATACTTTGTTGCTACGTCACTGTGATATCACTTTGAAACGCTCCGCAGGACAGGGCGTGGCGCGTGAAGTGGCTGATCTGGTTCTGGCGACAAGAATGCCGTTAGAAAAGGCATATGAACTGGCTAAGCGCCCAGAATTTGAGAAGAAAGGTTGATTATGACTAACTTACCTGCGTTTCATATTGTGATTCCGGCACGCTTTGCTTCCCAGCGTTTCCCCCAGAAAATGCTGGCCAATCTCGCTGGTAAGCCGGTGGTGCAATGGGTCTACGAATTGGCACTAAAAGCGGGTGCTGAGTCAGTCACCATCGCCACAGATCACGAGGATATTTTCAACGCCGCAGAAGAGTTTGGTGCGGATGTGGTGATGACTCGTACAGACCATGAAAATGGTACGGAGCGTCTAGCAGAAGTGGCGACCATTAAAGGCTGGTCAGGCGATGAAATCGTCGTCAACGTGCAGGGTGATGAGCCTTTGCTGCCAATTGGCTTGATCCATAACGCTGTACAAGCCTTAGCGGACGACAAAGAATCCGAGATGGCGACCGTGGCGTGCCCAATCCATCGTGAAGAAGACATCTTCAATCCAAGTGTGGTGAAAGTGGTATGCGATGCCAAAGGCCGTGCGCTGTACTTCAGTCGTGCCACCATGCCATGGGATCGTGATGGCTTTGCCCAATCGCCCAAGCAAATTGCCGAAGACTACCCAGCTCTTCGTCATGTGGGGTTGTACGTGTACCGTGTGTCTTTGCTTGGTCGCTACGCACAAATGCCGATGTCACCACTAGAGAAGTGGGAAAAGCTTGAGCAACTGCGATTCCTTCACCAAGGCATTAAAGTGCAAGTGGCGCTAACCAAAGAGCTACCACCGCACGGTGTCGATACTCCAGAAGACCTTGAAGCTTTGACGAAGAAGCTCTCGGTTCAGTAGAGGCTATAATGGGCCGGAAATCATACATAGGGTTAAGCGCATTTCTCATATTCGTTCTTACCCTATTATGTCTGGCCTGTTTACCGCTCCAAGTATGGTCGAAGCAGATTCAGACTGTTTTGCCAAAGAGCGTTAAATTGCGGGAGATTTCTGGCCATTGGTGGGCTGGTCAGGCTCTTATTGACGCTAAGGGAGTAACAGACCCCTTGCAGTTTTCTTGGTCTAGGGCTTCTTGGTTAGGACCTTTCAACTGGCATGTATCGCACCCTCTGGTGCTAGGTAGTGGACAATTCCAGCCGTCTTTTAGAACCCTTTCAATATGGACCAATGCTCTTAGTATTGATGTTGGGTTGCTAAATCCTATTTTTGAGACCAAAAAAGTGTTGTTATTAGGTCAGCCAATCCAGGTAAAACGTAGTTTTGCTGTCTATGACTACAAACAAAACCAATTTAATGCATTTCACATGCAGGTAGATTGGTCGGGTGGGGAAGTCCGTTTCCAGCAAAAAGATCAATCCACTCTGGCTAAAGTTGACAACTGGCGCTTAGAAGGCTCTTTGGATGAGCCAGAGGCTGCTTCAAAACCGTTGCCCACTATGTCGCTTAAGAATGCACTGGGCAGCTTGCTACTGGAGCTGAAATTTCGTTCCCCTCAATTATTAGAAATGATGGTAATGCCTGATTTTTTAGAAGCTTTCGGTTTACGTTGGACAGGTCACAAATCTTATCCAGCTTTTGTTGTTGTTCAGCCTATCTCTAAAATCTGATAATCAAAGCTTACTACCAAAATAAATGTTTAATTGTGCAGCCAATATACCAAAAGTAAAAAAAAAGTGTAAGCTGTGTAAGTTTTGTGTAAGATTGATTTATTCGAATCGGCGTTTCATGGAAGTAAACGTGCCCAAGTTTTACATGGTTGCTTCCTTTATTTGATTTTCAAAGATGAGGTAAGTAATGAAAAAATCGCTTGTTATTGCGAGTAGTTTAACTTTTGGTGCCGCAGTCGCTGCCCCAGTCTCTCAACCATTCGGTTCTAGCTTTACACTTGGCTCAAGTGCCAATCCTGCGTCTTTAATGACATCTCTAGGTAACCCAGCCGCATCCTACTTTATGGTCAATAGTGAGGGAGGAGATAACTTCCGTACAGGTATTGTTGGCCCAATTGGCTTTGGTTACGAAGTGGGTGAAGTTGACTCACTTGAAGATAACATTGATGATCTTGATGCGTTGTTAGACCGTCAGTACAACACGGTTGCTGAAGCGCAATCAGCCTTGAGTGAGGCGAACGGTATTATTGCTCATCTTGGCGAAGACGCTAACTTGAAGCTGATGTTAGGAGCACCAGTACCTATTTTCCCTATTATTTATAAAACGGATAACGGTGGCGCTTTCCTATTCGATTTATCGGTCTCTGCTGTAGCAAGTGGACGTTTTCTGGATGATTCTGTGACGGTGAATCAGCAGACACTTGAATTAGAAACGGATTCCTCTTTCTATGCGAAAGCTGGTACAGACTTAACGTTTGGTGTTGGCTACTCAACTGATATTTACAGTAGTGATGCAGGTACCTTAGTGCTGGGTACAAAATTGAGTGCGCACAGCGTTACCTTAGGTAAAGCATTGGTTGTATTGGCCTCTTCTGAAGAAGACACCGACGATGCTTTCTCTGATGCGTTTTCTGATCAGCAAGAGACGTCGACCGATGTGAGCTTAGATGTTGGTGCGATTTGGGCGTCAGAACATTATCAATTAGGCTTCCAAGCAACCAATCTAAACGAGCCATCATTTGCTTACGCTGAACTACCAAGTAACTGTGCTTCTGTGACGCCAATTAATCAGGTTAGCTGTGCTGCAGCGATTAATTTTGATGCTAACGGTGACCTTGAGCTAAAAGAAGAGTTCACAATGGAGCGTCAGTTCACTGTTGAGGCATCTACTTTTGTCTTCGATCGTCAACTAGCGTTAGCTGCAAGTTACGAGCTTAATGAAGTTGAAGATATAGTGGGTGATCAATACAAATGGGCAACAGTATCAACTTCATATTATAGCAATAGTTCATTTATCCCAGCTATTCGCTTAGGTTATAAAAAGAACATGGCGGGTTCGGAGCTAAGCTATGCGATGATTGGTGCAACCTTGTTTAAACGTTTAAACTTGGATTTAGCATACGGTCTTGAAAAAGTTGAAATTGATGGGGATGAGGCTCCTAGAAGTTTGTATTTTAGTATGGGTATTGAAAGTGCATTCTAAAAAGATTCTTTAGCCTTACTCATTGTTTGGTACCTAAGAAACGCGCTATAAATAAAGTGCGTTTTTTAGGTGGTAAGGGCGGCATAGTTTGTATGGGTAGTACTTCGATAATTTCGCAAGGTAGTAAAGAAAGCCGAGTTATCGCTTGCAAAGTCTGTGGCCTAGAGTCTTTCTTGCTGGCGCTTGAGCCAAACCAAACAGCTTTTTGCTCACGCTGTGGTCACAAGTTAACAACTTTGAAACATAACTGGGTTGATAAGGTTTTGGCCCTTAGCCTGTCTAGTTTGGCTCTTCTGGCTTTATCATTGTTTTTCAGTTTTCTCTCTTTTTCTACCAACGGATTACATGCCTCGATTAGTTTAACAACAGAAATTGAAACGCTAGTGCAGCAAAACCATATTGCTTTAGCGAGTATTGTACTGTTTGTCTGTATCTTATTACCTGCAGCCGTTCTGTTGTTGCTTTGTCTTTGGATGGTTTCCATCAAGCTGGGGATTGGTCGCCACGCGACAAAAAACCAAATTGATATCTGCTTTAATTTCATTATTTGGTGCATGCCTGAAGTATTTATGGTGGGTGTGCTAGTAAGCATGGTTAAAATAACGGATATGGCTGATGTGACATTCGGTCCGGGCTTCTATTTCTATACGGGTTTTATGGTGCTTTATGTTCTCGCTCTCATGTACTTAGACAGGTTTCAATTAGAGTTATTGATAGTGAAGAAAAGCAGTAAGGCGACTGGCTTAGAAAAGCAGCGTAAACGGACGCAGTGGACTTGGGCGCTACTAGTCACCGCGGTTTTGTTATATATACCTGCGAATATTTTGCCAATCATGACTACACGGTTTCTGGGGGCTGATACCCCTTCAACGATTGTGGGTGGTGTCGTGACGCTTTGGCAGCATGGTTCATATTTGATTGCATCGGTTATATTTATCGCCAGCATATTGGTGCCAATGTTCAAAATGCTGGCGATAGGCTATTTAAATTTTTCGGTACAAAGTAATAGCCGAGCAGGAATAAGACATCGGTATTTTCTATATCGAATGACTGAAATGATGGGGCGCTGGTCTATGATTGATGTGTTTGTCGTAGCTGTTTTGGCAGGTTTGGTTCAGCTTGGGAGTACGATGAGTATTTTTCCAGGTGCGGCGATTATCGCTTTCTGTGCGGTGGTGATATTAACCATGTTGGCGGCGATGTCTTTCGATAGTCGAATGTTATGGGAAAGTGAGCAATAGCATGAGCGAGTCTTCAAGAGAATCACAAAAACAAGCTGTTGCTCCGGCAGTTATCAAATCTAATAGCGGTATTTCTAAAATATGGCTTATTCCATTAATTACCTTAATGGTTGGTGCATGGTTTGTGCTTCAGGAAATCAATAGCCGAGGGGTCAATATTGAGATTGAGTTTGAAACAGCATCTGGTTTAGAAGCTGGCAAAACTCAGATAAGGATCCGTGATGTAGTTATTGGGCATGTTGATAAAATTGAGTTGAATGACGATTCGACAGGAGTATTAGTAACGGCTGTTTTGGATAAAGAAGCGGAGAAGTATTTGCGCTCGGATAGCCGCTTTTGGGTGGTGTCTCCTCGTGTTTCACTCGCTGGAGTCTCTGGGCTACAAACATTGTTATCTGGTTCATATATAGATATGGCTCCAGGTATTAGTGAGCAGACAACCCGGTATTTTGTTGCACTGAATGCGCCCCCTGTAACGCCTATTGGGACTCCTGGTATTCGTTTATTTTTAAACAGTGAAAAATCTTTTACAGCACAAGTTGGGGATCAAGTTATTTACCGAGGCTTGGCTGTAGGACGTATTGAAACGGTAAATTATGATTTAGAAAAGCGTGTGGCTCGTTACAGTGCCTTTATTGAAGCGCCTTTTGATAAATTAATCACGACCAATACACGTTTTTGGAATTCTAGTGGTATTGAGCTGGAGTTGGGGGCTGATGGGGTAGGGGTAACGACACCGAATCTAGAGTCTCTTATTGTTGGGGGGATCACCTTTGATGACCCAGAAGGCATGCCTGCTACTCACCCATTTAATCGCAACAAAGTGTTCCAGATATATCCCTCTTTTAAAAGTGCTATGTCCCATCGCTACACTGAGAAAGTGTATTTTCTCTTACTGATTGAGAGTTCGGTTCGTGGCTTGAAGGTTGGTGCCCCAGTTGAATATCGTGGTCTTCAGATTGGTCAGGTGGAAAATATCAATGTTCGTTTGGCAGAGCATAAGCTTGAGGTGGACGAAGCTTCTTATAAAATTCCAGTGCTTATATCTGTCCAGCCAGGACGGGCGAATTTGAGTGACGATAAATCGGGGCGTGATTTTATCAATCAGCAATTCGAGCTCTGGTTAAAAAATGGTCTAAAAGCCTCTCTTAAGACCGGGAGTCTTTTAACGGGGGCGGTCTTCGTTGATCTAAGGCATGATCCAAAAGACAATAATTCGAGTGTCCAGCACATTGCTGGCTACCCTGTGATTCCGAGTATGCCTGATGAAATTGTTCAATTTACGGATCAGCTTAGTACTACATTAGATAAGATCAATGATTTACCTCTACAAGGTGTGGCACAAGACTTGAGGTATTTGCTGCAGGATTTGTCGAAAAGTGCGAATGCTTTCAACCAAGCAAGCGCTTCTATTAGCTCCAAGTTAACCGAGTTTGATATGGTTCAGATGAATGAAACGCTTGGCAATTTAAATCTATTACTCGATAGATTTGCAACAGAAGATAGCGGTGTTTCCTCTATTAGTCAGACTATGATTGAGATTCAGAATACGATGCGAGAGTTGACGCCATTGCTACAAAAAATGAATACATCACCTAATAGCCTGATCTTTAAAAGCCAAGTCACCCCAGATATAGAGCCTCGTGGAGCTAACCGATGAGAGTGTTGTTACTGATTTGTTTGGGTTTGATGGTGGGTTGCTCTTCCTCAACATTGCAACCACCTAAATATTATGTCTTAAACGGAACACCTACCTATGTAATGCCGATTGAGGCTGAGCAGAGTCATGCACTTATTAACATTCGCTCTGTCGTGTTATCGGATTATTTGAAAAGTTCGAATATTGTTTTACAGGTATCTAATCATGAGCTCTTCTTCTCATCGAACAATTTATGGGCAGAGCCGCTTCAAGTGGGTATTACAAAGGTTTTAGAAAATGACTTGCCCAGAGCTGTTGAGGCAGAAAAATCCTACCAACTGGATTTGCAAATAGACTATTTTCATATCATCGACCAGGACGCTGTTATTTTAGCGGGGAGTTATACGTTAGAAGAGTCACGAAGTGGTCGATTGTCTAAACAGCGTTTTGTTTTAAGGGAGCCCTTGGATGACTCGGGTTACGAGTACGCTGTATCTAAGATGTCTTCTGTACTGAGGAGGCTCAGTGTTGATATCGCTTCTAGGGCTGAATAAATCAGCCCTAGAAGCGGATGTGTGAACTTACTCACACTTAATATAGCGACTTGGTGTCAACATGCCGCTTAGAGGCACGTCCCATGACTCAATAGGTAAACTGTCAACTTCTTGGCAATCGTGTGCTAAGCCAATTAAGTGTGTTCGTTCAGTCTTGTTCTCAAACGTACGATCGTAAAAACCACCGCCCATACCTAGGCGTCCGCCTTGGTCATCAAAGCCAACTAACGGCATCAGTACCATGTCCATATCAGCGCCTTTTAACGGTGCAGGGTCAACAGGTTCTAAGATGTTGAAGCTGTTTTTTTGCCATTCACAGTCTTGTGTATAGCGAGCAAAGACAAGTGCTTTGCCGTCTAAGACAGGGAGGTAAACATTGACACTGTTTTGCCAACACCATTCACAGATGGCTTCAGGCGAAATTTCACCATCATTGGTAAGGTAAAGGGCAAGATTGGATTCAGATGAAAGTGATGAAGCGAGAGCAGATTGAAAAAGCTTTAGCAGTTTGGTTGCTGCGGCCTGTTGTTCTGTGTCGGAGAGTTGTTTGCGTTTTGCGCGCAATGACTGGCGCAAGCTTTGACGATCTAAAGACATAAAAAAGTGTTTCCCAAGTTGCCGTTTCGGCTATTGGCCTTGAACCCAGTGGTTCAAGGTGGAAATAGCTGAAGTTCTTTAGGCTTTCCGTCGCACGGACATGCACACCAAACTTGCAGCATCTTTCCGGGTATTTGCTCATAGGCTCAAGGGCGTTAAGCCGCTTCGAACAACCCAGGAAACACCGCCAGTATAGGGGAGAAGATGAGAAAAATCACCCTAGAAATCTTGGGGGGTATCGGGCTACTTGAAGAATTTTCGTGACTAAAACTCTTGCTAAACGCCGCGAAGTCTATCTAAACAATGACTATCCAACTTTGCTTTGCTGCCCCAGAGCTGAGTCCAGCTGAGAGGTTAGCTCTCGTAGCTGCTGTTCATTTGAACGTGCGTAGCGACGGCTCGATAGCAAATCATGGGTAATGTTTAAAGCGGTAATAATGGCAATTTTTTCAAGTCCGACCGCTTTACCGCTTGCACGAAGTTCGCGCATTTGATTATTGAGATATTCTGCGGCTTCTTTTAATTCTGCCTCATGACCTTTCGGGCAGTTGATATTGAAAGACTTGCCCAGAATGTCGACAGCAACAGTTGGCTTTTCCATAGTATCTCCGACAGCTAGATAAGCGTTATGTAAGGTGAATTTCCATTATTTTCGCAACGAATAACATTTTATGCCGCAGGTAAATTCGTTACAATTGGCGATTCGTTAAATCCACATAAATTTATAGCAAATTGACGTAAAAATGGAAATTAATCCGATCATTTCGAAGATAAAAGACCTTTCCGAACGTACCCAAGTGCTTCGGGGGTATCTTTGACTACGAGTCAAAGAGTGAAAGGCTAGAAGAAGTTAACCGTGAACTAGAAGATCCAAACGTTTGGAACGACCCTGACTATGCTCAGAAATTAGGTCGTGAACGTTCTTCTCTAGAAGCGGTTGTAGCGACCATTGATAGCATGGAATCAGGCGTTGAAGACGCTCAGGTTCTGTTGGATATGGCGGTAGAAGAGAACGATGAAGATTCTGTAGAAGCCGTTCAGTTAGAGCTTGATGAGCTTGAAAAGCAACTTGGCGAACTTGAGTTTCGTCGCATGTTCTCGGGTGAAATGGACCCTAATTGTGCTTTCTTGGATATCCAATCTGGTTCAGGTGGTACAGAAGCCCAAGACTGGGCCAATATCCTATTGCGTATGTACCTTCGCTGGGGTGAAGACAAGGGCTTTAAAGTTGAGCTAGTCGAAGTGTCAGCGGGTGATGTGGCGGGTATTAAATCTGCGACAGTACGCTTTGAAGGTGAATACGCTTTCGGTTGGTTGCGCACAGAAACAGGCGTTCACCGTCTTGTTCGTAAATCTCCATTTGATTCGGGTAACCGTCGTCATACGTCATTTGCGTCAGTATTTGTTTCTCCTGAAATCGATGACAACGTTGAAATCGATATCAATCCAGCAGACCTTCGCACGGATACATACCGTTCATCCGGTGCCGGTGGTCAGCACGTAAACACCACCGATTCCGCGGTACGTATTACCCACGTACCTTCTGGTATCGTGGTTCAGTGTCAAAGCCAGCGTTCACAACACGCGAACCGTGACTTTGCCATGAAACAGTTACGTGCCAAGTTATACGAAATGGAAATGCAGAAGCGTACGGAAGCGGCTCAGGCTTTAGAAGACACTAAGTCTGATATCGGTTGGGGAAGCCAAATCCGTTCTTATGTATTGGATGCTTCTCGTATTAAGGACTTGCGTACGGGTGTGGAAAGTTCCAACACGGGCGCGGTGCTTGATGGCAACCTAGACCAATTTATTGTGGCGAGCCTTAAACAAGGCCTTTAATGCACTAAAACCTTTTGACAAGAGTAACTTACAAAATCATGTCTAACGAAACTCAAAACGAGACCAGCGTAAATTCTGACGATAACCGTTTAGTTGCAGAGCGCCGCGCTAAGTTGGATGCCATTCGTGAGCAAGGTGTTGCGTTTCCTAATACGTTCCGCCGTGACGCTTACGCAGCGGATCTACAAGAGCAATTTGGCGAGCTTGAAAAAGCTGAGCTAGAAGAGAAAAACCATGTTGTTAGCATTGCTGGTCGTATCGTACGTAACCGTGGTGCGTTCATGTTGCTACAAGACATGTCGGGTCAAATTCAGGCTTACGTAAACCGTAAAGCGCTTGATCCTGAATTGCTGAAAGACATCAAAACTTGGGACCTAGGTGACATCATTGGTGTGACTGGCCCAGTGCATAAGTCTGGTAAAGGCGATCTTTACGTGGATATGCAGTCAGTTGAGCTGCTAACGAAGTCTCTTCGCCCGCTGCCTGATAAGCACCACGGCTTGGCTGACATGGAAATGCGTTACCGTCAGCGTTACGTTGATCTCATCGTAAACCAAGAATCACGTAAGACATTCGAAATTCGCTCAAAAGTGATTTCTACCATTCGTCGCTTCCTTGAAGATCGTCGTTTTATGGAAGTGGAAACGCCAATGCTGCAAACCATCCCTGGTGGTGCATCAGCGCGCCCTTTCGTAACGCATCACAATGCGATGGATATGGACATGTTCCTACGTATCGCACCTGAACTTTACTTGAAACGTCTAGTAGTGGGTGGTTTTGAGCGAGTTTTCGAGATCAACCGTAACTTCCGTAACGAAGGTGTATCGACGCGTCACAACCCAGAATTCACTATGATTGAATTCTACCAAGCGTACGCTGATTACAAAGACCTTATGGATCTTACCGAAGAGATGCTTCGCACTGTGTCTGAGCAAGTGTTGGGTACCACAAAAGTCCCTTACCAAGGTGAAGAGTTTGACTTCGGTGCGCCGTTCATTCGTATGACAATGCTTGAAGCAATCTTGCACTACAACCCTGAGCTAACGGCTGAAGATCTAGATACGGTTGAGAAAGCAACGGCTGTTGCTAAGAAACTTCACATCGACGTTCAGCCAATTTGGGGTCTAGGTAAACTTTGGACTGAGATTTTTGAAGAAACAGCGGAAAGCAAGTTGATTCAACCAACGTTCATCACTGAATACCCAGCAGAGGTATCACCACTAGCACGTCGTAACGATGACAACGAGTTCATTACTGATCGTTTTGAGTTCTTCGTTGGTGGTCGTGAGATTGCTAACGGCTTCTCGGAGCTTAACGATGCGGAAGACCAAGCGGCACGTTTCCGTCGTCAGGTTGAAGAGAAAGACGCAGGTGATGACGAAGCGATGCACTACGATGCGGATTACATCAACGCTCTAGAATACGGCCTTCCACCTACTGCAGGTCAAGGTATCGGTATCGACCGTCTAGTTATGCTGTTCACGGACTCTCCATCGATCCGTGATGTACTACTATTCCCTCATATGCGTCCACAAGACTAATTGGGGCATTATCGCGTATTACACGTTTGATGAATTATAAGGCCTCTTTATGAGGCCTTATTTGATTTGATTTAAAACAGAGAGAGTAATATGAGCCGTTTTTGGACTGACAAAATCGCTTCTCTTGACCCGTATGTGCCAGGGGAACAGCCACAAGATAAGCAATACATTAAGTTAAACACAAACGAAAGCCCTTACAGCCCATCTCCTAAAGCCCTTGAGGCGATGCATGAGCAAGTGAGCGAGAAGCTACGCTTGTACCCAGACCCAAACTGCCAAACGTTGAAAAATGCGTTGGCGAAAAGTTATGGTGTTGAAGCCAGCCAAGTATTTGTCGGCAATGGTTCAGACGAAGTGCTAGCGCTTGCGTTTATGGGCTACTTCGCGGGTGGCAAGCCTTTAGCGTTTGCTGACATCACTTACAGCTTCTACAAGGTATACGCAAATTTATACGGTATTGAGCCTAAGATTATTCCGTTAACGGAAAGCTTTGATATTGATCCTACGGATTACGAAGATCTGGATGTCTCAGGTGTTGTGATAA
The DNA here is from genome assembly GCF_056158325.1 of Marinomonas sp. AWM4_232. Taxonomy (NCBI): domain Bacteria; kingdom Pseudomonadati; phylum Pseudomonadota; class Gammaproteobacteria; order Oceanospirillales; family Oceanospirillaceae; genus Marinomonas; species Marinomonas sp. AWM4_232. The sequence continues at coordinate 2,741,906 of NZ_JBSWTA010000001.1, forward strand.
CTAATCCCAACGCGCCAACGGGTAAAGCTCTGCCTCTTTCGGATATTGAGAAAGTGTTAAAAGCGAATCCAGATGTGGTTGTATTAGTGGATGAAGCTTATGTTGATTTCGGTGCGCAAAGCGCTGTGTCATTGGTGAATCAATATCCGAACCTAATGGTCGTTCAAACCTTTTCGAAATCTCGTGCACTAGCGGGTATTCGTGTGGGCTACGCCATTGCACAGTCTGAGTTGATTGATGGACTTGAGCGCTTGAAGAACTCGTTCAACTCATACCCAATTGACCGCATTGCGCTAGCAGGTGCAACGGCGGCGGTAGAGGATGCGGAATACTTGCAAGAGATCTGTGACAAAACCATCGCTACACGCGAGTGGACCGTTACAGAGCTTGAAAAGCTTGGTTTTGAGGTGTTGCCATCGGCGACGAACTTTGTCTTTGTTACGCACCCTGAGAAAGACGCTGAGAATTTGTACTTGAGCTTAAAAGAACGGGGCATCTTAGTTCGTTACTTTGGTAAGAAGCCACGCATTGGTGAATACCTACGTATTACGATAGGCATCGACGTAGAAATGCAGGCATTGATTGAAGCTTTGTCGGTTTAATTATTAAGTTCACTACCTAGAAAGGGGCGGTTGCCCCTTTTTTATCGATTTTATTGCGTAGACTCCCATCTTTCTAGCGTGCACAGTGTGATTATTTTCTCTTAGTAATCACATTAAGTTTCCAATCTTTGTAAGAATATCATTAGAGTAGATTTTCAATTTATAGTTGTACCTTTTGGCTATTATTAAAAACACTCAAATGCATTGTATTTACTCTTTCTGAGAGCTTATTTTAAGCTCATAAAGCTCACATAATTCATCTAATACTTTGGTCCAGATTACGCTTCCCTTAGTAATTTTTATACTGTGCGCACTTTAATCTTTGGCGTCAGTATCTTTTATCCTGTGCAGCACTTTCGTGCGCGCTCACATGAGCGACTGCTCTGAAAAAGTTTAGCTGACGTTTGCCAGATAAAATTAAAATAAAGGTTCTAAGATGAGTTTAGAGAGAATAAGAAACAGTGGTTTGCACGAGAAAGTCATGTCTGCTGAGCAGGCTTGTACGTTTATTAAAGATGGCATGACCGTTGGTATGAGTGGCTTTACTCGGGCAGGAGAAGCCAAAGCCGTACCGAAGGCGCTAGCGGAACGTTGTAAACAACACCCGATTAAAATCAACCTAATGACCGGCGCTTCGCTTGGTAATGATTTAGATAAGATTTTAACGGAGTCTGGTAGCCTTGCCCGCCGTATGCCTTTTCAAGTGGATACAACCTTGCGAAAAGCCATTAATACTGGTGAGGTCATGTTTATTGATCAGCACCTTTCTGAAATGGTAGAGCAATTACGCAGCCATCAATTAACACGGCCTGATGTGGCGATTATTGAGGCGGTTGCCATTACGGAAGAGGGCCATATTGTGCCAACGACTTCTGTCGGTAACTCGGCTAGCTTTGCCGTCTTTGCTGACAAAGTAATTGTAGAAATTAACGCTCTACACAGTGAAAAGCTGGAAGGTCTGCACGATATTTATATACCGACCTATCGTCCAACGCGTACACCATTACCACTTGTTAAAGTGGATGATCGCATTGGCACTACCGCGATTCCTATTCCTCCTGAAAAGATTGCAGGGATTGTCTTCACTAGTACACCGGATTCTTATTCAACCGTTTCGGATCCTGATTCTGAAACGGCGTCTATCGCTCGTCACTTAGTCAGCTTTTTAAAAGAAGAAGTTGCCGAAGGTCGTTTGCCAAATAACCTTGGCCCACTGCAAGCGGGGATCGGTAATATTGCCAATGCGGTGATGATGGGCTTGTTAGATTCAGACTTTGAAGATCTGACAATGTACTCAGAAGTGCTACAGGATTCGACTTTTGATCTGATCGACGCGGGTAAAATGAAATTTGCGTCAGGTTGTTCAGTCATCTTGTCTGAGCGCATGAACTCAAAGGTATTTGATAATATTGAGGCGTACAAAGATAAATTAGTACTACGCCCACAAGAGATGTCTAACCATCCAGAGCTTGTACGTCGTTTAGGTATTATTGCTGTTAACACCGCGTTGGAATTTGACCTATATGGCAATGTCAATTCAACCCACGTCTGCGGCACTAAAATGATGAATGGCATTGGTGGTTCAGGTGACTTTGCCCGTAATGCCAATATGTCTATCTTTGTGACAAAGTCGATTGCCAAAGACGGTGCTATCTCTAGTGTTGTGCCAATGGTGAGCCATGTAGATCACACGGAGCACGATGTTGATATTCTAGTGACTGATCAAGGGTTAGCGGATTTACGCGGCCTTGCACCTCGAGAACGTGCTGTGCGTGTTATTCAGAATTGTGCACACCCTGACTATCGTTATCAGTTGATGGATTACTTTGAGCGAGCCTGTGTACGAGGTGGTCATACACCGCACTTAATGGAAGAAGCATTTAGCTGGCATGTTGGCTTAGAGCAGAACGGAACAATGAAACGCTAAAATCAAGGCGGCTAGCTATATTGCAATAAGATTAGCTAGTCGCACAAATTTCTTTTTGTTTCTAGTGCTTCTATAGGTGCTGGGATAGCGTAATAAAAACCTTGCCGGTAGTGGATGCCGATTTCATCTAGCATTTTTTTCTGTTGTAGCGTTTCAACACCTTCTATTAAGCAGTTTAAATTTAGACCTTCACATAGCTCTTTAATACACTTAAGAGTTAGTGTCGATTTAGCTATGTCTTTCAGGAACGCTTTGTCGATTTTGACAAAGTGGGCGGGGATTTGATCTAAATAGGCAAGTGAGGAATAGCCGGTTCCAAAATCATCGATTGCAATAGAAAAGCCCTGTTGAAACATATTGTGCAGTACATTATGTTCTGTTTCCAAAGCGCTTACTAGAACACTTTCGGTTAACTCAATAACAATGTCTTGTGGCTGGCAATTCATTTCTTTAAGTGCTTTATTAAGGTCATCGAGAAAGTTGGCTTGAGACAAGTGAGCGCCTGAAATATTGACACCGACAGTAAATTGATTTCCATACAGTTTTTTTAGGCGTGGTAGGTCGGCACAAGCTCGTTTGATTATCCAATCCTCCAGAATAGATATTTTTCCTGTTTGTTCTGCCGCGATAATTATCTCAATTGGGGGGATCAACCCAAGAGTAGGGTGTTGCCAGCGAAGAAGCGCTTCTGCGCCAACTATATGGTCTGATTCATGCTTGTATATAGCCTGATAATACAGTGTAAGCTGGTTCTGGTTAATTGCCTCATCCAACCCTTGAATGATGGTGGATCGCCTAAGTAGCTGATCTTCCATGCCTGCTTCATAGATCACATAACGATTTCGTCCAGTATTCTTTGCTGTATACATGGCTGCATCTGCGCAAGTAATCATGTGTTCAGGGTTCTTGATTCGTGATGAGTTAGAGACCACACCAACACTTGCCGAAATAAGTATTCGATGTATAGAGTCAATTTGAATGGGCGAAGACAACTGGGATACGATTTGCTGCGCAATGGCATTGATCTCATCGGTTTTGTAATCTGAAACGATAAGAATAAATTCATCCCCCCCTAGGCGGGCGATAATTGCATCGTCCTGAGTGCAGGATCGGATACGACGAGCAACTTTTTTGAGAACTAAATCTCCTACTGCATGCCCATAGCTGTCGTTCACAGGTTTGAAGCCATCTAAATCGATGTACAGCAGAGTATGATGTTGACCACTTAGTGGTTGAAGTGTCTCTAATACTCCACGCCTATTTAATAATCCTGTTAGGGAGTCTGTTCTTGAGGCGTGCTCGTGCTTTAATTCTGTTAGCTTTCTTGCGTGAATGTCAGTTAGAGTAACAATAACTCGCTCGGATTGTTGCTCTCTATCTAGTTCAAGACGATGCCAGCGTTCCCCTGCAAGTGTCACCATTAAATGGTCATTTTCGTAATGGGATTGATCAGTAGATAGGAGTTGTTTAATAGCGGTTGTTGGGGTTAGCAAGCAGCTAAAATTGTCAATACTAGTACCAAACTGATCTTTAAAAGATGGATTAAAGCTCAGCAATTTTCCTTGAAATGAAAAAAGAGCTAATAATAAACTTTTCCCCATCTCTCCTAACGAGCGATTTAAGAGTTCAGAATGTGTACCTATTACAAGTAATGCAATACTTCCGTCTTCTATTTGAATGCTACTGAAGCTGAGAAAAACATGCTTGGTTATATTATTCGGTGTAAGTCGCCACCAGCATTCGATGGTTTGCCCCTTACCACAATCTTTTAGATAGCCAAGTAGCTTTTGCTGGACCGCATCTGAGGTTTTTGACCTCAAATCTCTTTGCTGCAGTTCTACGAGAGTGTCTGCTTCCCAGAGATTTATTGCAGCATCGTTGGCCCAATGGATTTGGTAGTTCATCACATCATAAATCCAAACGGGTTGTCGTAAATTCTCGATGTTTAAACTTCTCAAACTTTGCAAGCCAAGCTCCTTTTCCACAGTGCATTAAATGAAACAATACTCTTTCGCTATAGGAGTTGGAAGAGGGGGCTCACAATGATTGGCTTCTATGAGCTTTAAGGGAGGTGGTTTATTTGAATTGGCTTGATAGCCGGATAGAAATCTATCCGGCTATCAACGTTCAGGAGAAGATTGTTTCGATGGAAGTGTTTCCATTAAACAGTTCGAGAACTTTTACTTTGGATGATTCTCGTGCAACGCAGCAACAAATAGCTTCAGCAACATCTGCTCTTGCGATGCTGGCATCAGCTATTGATTCAGGGCGCTGGGTACTGCATGTGCCACTTGGTATATCGTTATTTAGCTTACATGGACGAAGGATTGTGTAAGGTAAGCTGGACGCAGTTAAATACTCATCAGCAATATGCTTGGCAATAATATAGGGTTTAATATCAGCATCTATTTCTTCTGGATCATCAGCAATATGCTTGGCAATAATATAGGGTTTAATATCAGCATCTATTTCTTCTGGATCATCAGCACCATAGGTGCTAAGCAAAATAAAGTGGTCTACGGATGGCTCTTCTTCCGCGTAATCGATGGCTCTTTTAGCTGACCACAGGTCAATTAAGAGTGTTTTGTCGTAACCTGTTTCCGATCCAGAACCAGCAACAAACACTACTTTTTTGACGCCATCGAATGCCTCACTAAAGTCGTTTTCCAGATCGATGACAATAGTCTCCAGCGAGGGATGATTGAGTTCATCTGAGAAGCTAGTGTCGCGAACAAGAGCGCGTACGGTATAGCCTTTCTGTAGTAGCGAATGACAGACTTTTTGGCCGATTTGACCGCTTGCGCCGATTACCAAAATTGTACTCATGGTTATAGGCCTTTGATTGAGAATTTATACAATCCTATGCTACAACTTAGCAGCTAATATGAACGAATAACTGTTTTCAGAGGAGTTTGTAGAGGTTTCTGTATGTGGGAAAGGCGGTCATCTAACCGCCTTTTATATCTGGGGCTTAAAGTGACAGGAGTTTGTTCTCAATAGCATTAAGGATACCTTGCTCATCAATGCCAACACGTTTTAGCATTGCTGAATGACTGGCATGCTCTTCATATCGGTCAGGAAGCCCTAAGTGCAAAACAGGTACGTGAATATTGTTGTCATTTAGGAATTCACTTACTGCCGAACCAGCACCACCCATGACAGCGTTTTCTTCTATTGTCACAATCAGTTTGGCGTCCTTATGAGAGAGCAGTGTTTCTTCATCCAGAGGCTTAACAAAACGCATATCCAATAGTGTTGCATCGAGCTTTTCTGCAGCGAGCAATGCATCATAAGTTGGACGGCCAAAACCGCAGATAACGACACCAGAGTGGCCCTCGTGTAGCGTGCGAGATTGTCCTAATTTAATGCTCTCTAGCTTATCGTTTACCGTGATGCCTCGACCTGTGCCTCTAGGGTAGCGAACGGCAGCAGGACCGGAGTACTCATACCCTGTGTGCAGCATCTTGCGACACTCATCTTCATCAGCTGGTGCCATGATAACCATATTGGGGACACAGCGAAGATAGCTTAGATCGTATGCACCGGCATGAGTTGGGCCGTCTTCACCGACTAGGCCTGCTCGGTCTATGGCGAATAAAACGTCGAGGTTTTGCAGTGCTACGTCATGAATTAATTGATCGTAAGCTCGCTGTAGGAACGTTGAGTAAATGGCAACAACTGGTTTTAAGCCATCGCAAGCCATACCTGCAGCCAGTGTCACAGCATGTTGCTCAGCGATGGCTACATCGAAATATCGATCTGGATATCGCTCTGCAAATGCAATTAAATCTGATCCTTCTTTCATTGCGGGAGTAATTGCAACTAAGCGTTGATCTTGCGCTGCGGCATGGCATACCCAGTGACCAAAAATGTTACTGTACTTGGGCAATGAAGGCTTGGTGGGTTCGGTAGCAGGCTTGTCATCAGGTTCTACTTTATTAATGGCATGATAACCAATTGGGTCTCCCTCGGCGGGTTCAAAGCCTTTGCCTTTTTTGGTGATGACATGAAGAAACTGAGGGCCTTTACGATCTTTCAGATTGCTTAGCGTTTGCGTTAACAGTTCAATGTCGTGGCCATCGATTGGGCCAATATAGTTAAAACCAAGTTCTTCAAAAATAGTACCCGGAGCAACCATGCCCTTCATGTGCTCTTCTGCTTTGCGTGCAAGCTCAAGGGCTGTCGGTAAACCAGAGAACACCTTGCGGCCGCTTTCTCGAATATTTTCGTATGTTTTACTTGCCCAGATACGCGCTAAAGAGCTGGAAAGGGCGCCGGCTGGCTTGGAAATGGACATTTCATTGTCATTGAGGATGACCAGCATATCGGCTTTGACATCACCAGCGTGGTTCAATGCCTCAAAAGCCATGCCTGCGGACATGGCACCGTCACCAATGATCGCTACAGCTTTACGTGACTTCTTGAGCTGTCGTGACGCCAGTGCCATGCCAAGTGCAGCGCCAATCGATGTACTGGAGTGGCCAACTCCAAAGGTGTCGTAGTGGCTCTCTTCGCGTTTTGGAAAGCCCGAAATGCCGCCTTCTTGTCGAATGCTAAGTAGGGCATCTCGACGTCCAGTTAAGATTTTGTGAGGATAGGCTTGATGACCAACGTCCCATACTAGGCGGTCATCAGGGGTATTAAAAACATAATGAAGTGCCACTGTTAACTCTATAACACCTAGTCCCGCGCCAAAGTGCCCACCTGTCTGTCCCACGCTATAAAGCATGTATTCACGTAGTTCTCTGACAAGCAATGGAAGCTCTTTCTTCGACAATTGGCGTAGATCGGCTGGGCTGTCAATTGTGTCGAGTAATGGCGTCAAAGGACGCGATGTTGGAATCGTTTCGAACATGGGCACCGGGTGGTCACTTATTCAGTCTTAAAATAGCGGGGCATTATATCAGTGATTACGAGCAATAATATAGTTAGCGAGCTCGACTAATGGTTCCGCCTTTGGACCAAAAGGTTCTACTTGAGCAACGGCTTCATCGTGTAATCGTTTAGCCAGTGCTTTGGCGCCATCCAACCCTAATAATTTTGGATAAGTTGGCTTGTTGGCATCAGCGTCAGAAAACTGGGTTTTTCCAAGCGTTTCAGTATCGCTAGTGATGTCTATAATGTCATCTTGAACTTGGAAGGCTAGGCCAATGGCAGAAGCGTAAGCATCTAAAGTAGCTAGGGTCTCGGTATCGCTTACACCGACACTTTGTGCCCCCATTTTAACAGCGGCTCGGATCAGCGCGCCGGTTTTATGGCGGTGCATTAACTCTAATTCTGCTAAGGACATGCCTTTATCCACATTGGATAAATCGATCATTTGTCCTGTGATCATTCCGTGCCTGCCACTTGCGCTATGCAGCGTTTGGATCAAAGCCAGCTGTATTGAAGCTTGCGCAAAGTTGGATTGACTTAATAGTTCAAAAGCAAACGTCTGCAAGGCATCTCCAGCAAGAATAGCTGTGGCCTCGTCGTACTGAATATGGCAAGTTGGTTTGCCGCGGCGTAAATCATCGTCATCCATGGCAGGTAGGTCGTCGTGAATCAATGAATAGGCATGAATGGACTCGACTGCAGCGGCACTGGCATCGGTCAATTCATTTGCTTCAGAGAACAGCTGTGCGACGGCGTAAGTTAGCATTGGGCGCACGCGCTTACCACCATTAAATAGACTGTAGCGCATAGCTTCTTGTAATCGATTGGCAGGTTCATAATCTGATAAAGCGTTGTCTAAGTAACGGTTCACGCGCTCACAAGCATACTGCGAAAATTGCTCTAGGTTCACTGTTCGGATTCCGGGTCAAAAGTTTCAAGGCGTTCTCCGTCATGCTTTTCAAGTAGGATTTGTACCTTTTGCTCTGCTTGAGTCAGTACAGATTGGCAGTCTTGACTAAGTTTGACGCCTTTTTCAAAGGCTTTAAGGGCGTCTTCAAGAGACAGCTGATTGGATTCAAGTTGCGCAACAATCGTCTCCAGTTCGGATAGATTTTCTTCGAAGTGGCGCACGCTAGTTTTTCGAGACATAATGACTTCTCTTTTGATAACCTACAATTTGTAACAGAATTCCGCATTATTCACGAGTGATGTCACTCTAAAATTACAAAATAGTATCGTGACGGTAAGACGAATCGATACGAATTGTTTAAAATGGATATTCTTGAGTCGCATTATAGCTTTATTCGTAGGAGACGTGTGTGGATATCGCAACGTTATTAGGTTTAATCGGTGCTTTTGTAATCGTTCTGATGGCCATTTTATTGGGCGGTTCTGCAGGGATGTTTATCGACCCTGCCTCGATTCTGATTGTATTGATTGGTTCTACCTTTGTTGTTCTGATGCAATACCCCTTAGGACAATTCCTTGGGGCCGGCAAATCTGCTGCGAAGGCATTTATGTTTAAAAGTGTCCCACTAGACACTTTGATCGACGAAATCTATGGATTAGCAGACGAGGCTCGTAAGGGCGGATTGCTTTCCTTAGAAGGTAAAGAAGTGAGTCATCCTTTCTTATCAAAAGGGATTCAAATGCTGGTTGATGGCCATGATGGCTCTGTGGTTAGAGCGCAACTGTCAAAAGACATGAACCAAGCGTTTACCCGGCATGATAACGGAGCCAAAGTATTTAAGGCCTTTGGTGACACGGGCCCCGCAATGGGGATGATCGGTACCCTAGTCGGTTTGGTACAGATGTTGGCAAACATGGATGACCCAAAAGCGATCGGCCCAGCGATGGCGGTAGCACTTTTGACAACTCTTTATGGTGCCATGTTAGCGAACATGGTTTGTCTACCGATTCAGGCAAAACTTTCAAACCGTGCGAACGAAGAACTGTTGTGTCAACAGCTAATTTTGGATGCATTGTTAGCGATTCAAGCAGGACAGAACCCACGAGTGTTGGATGGGGCTCTGAAAACCTACATTGCGGAAGGCAAGCGAACTGAGCGTGAATAACGCTTTTGTCAGTTGTAATTGGATAGTATGTCATGAGTGCTGAAGAAGACGAAAACGATTGCCCCGAATGTATAGAAGGCCTTCCGGCCTACATGGGAACCTTTGCCGACTTGATGTCGCTGCTGATGTGTTTCTTCGTATTGCTTCTGTCTTTTGCCGAAATGGATGTTTTGAAGTTTAAGCAGCTGGCGGGTTCGATGCGAGAAGCCTTTGGTGTACAAAAGCAGATAGAAGCTGAGTCTATCCCAATGGGTACTTCTATCATTGCCCAAGAGTTTAGTCCTGGTCGTCCTGAGCCAACCCCTATTAATGAGGTGCGCCAAAAAGCGGACGACACTCCAGAAAATACATTAGAAGTGATGTGTAAGCCAGATGCGGCTCAATTAAATGAGCAGGATGGTGCTGGTCAACCATCCCCAAATACCACAGTGGACATGTCTCAAGCGGATATGCAACGTGAGCAGCAGATTCAGCAAACGGAAGAAACGGCTCAACAAGTTGCCTCGGTAATGCGTGAAGAGATTTCCAAAGGTACTGTTGAAGTAGAGACTCAAGAGAATACCATTACAATACGTCTAAAAGATCGAGGATCATTTCAATCCGGTTCTGCGGAGCTTAACTACGACTTTATCCCTATCATTGACATGGTACGCGATGTATTGGTTGGATTAGATGGTAGCATTGCGGTTGAGGGCCATACGGATAATATTCCGATTGATAGTGCTCGTTTTCGGTCGAATTGGCAGCTGTCATCTGCCCGAGCAATTTCAGTGGCTGAGGAGCTTTTTTCAACAGGTCAGCTAGAGCAAAGCCGCTTTTCTGTTACGGGTTTTTCTGATACTCGTCCACTTGTTCCAAATGATACGCCTCAGAATCGAGCCACAAATCGTCGAGTAGAAATTGTCATTCGTCAAAATGACTTGGCGCGTAGGAATGTAATCGAACCAGAATACCCTCCAGGTATTGATGGTGATCCAGACACCAATGATTTATTTACTGAAGGTGATGGTGGATTTGATCTAAATCCAAATGAAATTTTCTAACGCAATTCTATAGAGCATCAGAATCAGCGGCCTTCGGGCCGCTTTTTTAGTTCTAATAATGCGTAAAAGAGGGAATTTTGGTATGGTTCTCAACAAATTAATTTGAGGATAAAAAATGATGCGTATAGCGGTTATTGGCGCTGCCGGGCGTATGGGCAAAAACCTTATTCAAGCGACAGTCGATGCAGAGGGTGTTGAGTTGGGAGCAGCCATTGTTTCCCCGAACAGTTCATTGTTAGGCGCTGATGCAGGGGAAATAGCTGGCGTAGGCAAGCTAGGTGTAAGTTTAGTCAGTAGTTTAGCAGACTGTGTTGCGGATTTTGATGTGCTGATTGATTTTACGACACCTGCTTTAACAGTAGCGAATGCCGCTTTTTGTGCAGAGCATAATAAAGCGATCGTAATCGGTACCACAGGCCTAGACGACGAGCAGAAGTCAGCACTGATGGTTGCCGCAGAGAAAACTCAGGTGGTCTTTGCCCCTAACATGAGTGTAGGGGTGAACCTAACTCTGAAGCTTTTATCGTTAGCAGCGGAGATTCTTGGTGATGAATACGATGTTGAAGTGGTAGAAGCGCATCACCGTCATAAAGTTGATTCACCTTCTGGTACTGCTTTACGCATGGGTGAAGTCGTTGCTGAAGCCCTTGGCCGTGATCTGAAAGAATGCGCGGTATATGGCCGTGAAGGTCAAATTGGCCCTCGTACGCAAAAAGAAATCGGCTTTGAAACCATTCGAGCTGGCGATGTTGTAGGTGAGCACAGTGTGTGGTTTGCAACTGAGGGTGAACGTATCGAGATCGTTCACAAGGCGAGTAGCCGTATGACGTTTGCCAAAGGTGCTGTGCGAGCGGCGGCTTGGTTGAAAGACCAACCAGCAGGTCTATTTGATATGCAAGATGTTTTGAGCCTTAAGTAGTACGCCAACTATCCAATCTTCGAAACATAAAAAGGCTGCATATGCAGCCTTTTTGCTTTTGGGGGGCATGCCCTGAATAAAGTTTGTATTCAAAACGTATTATTGTGCCGCTGGAGAGTTAATATCGAGCAGTGGCGCGGCGTCAATGTTCTCGGCATCCATCATTAGAGCAACACGTTGTAATGAAGATAATATTTGTGTCTGTTCCCAGCTTTCAAGTGAACCGAATTCAGAGATGAACTTTTCATGTAAAAGTGGCGGAGAAGTTAGCAGAACGTTGCTGCCTTCTTCTGTAAGACGTGCATTGACGATGCGTTTATCTTTTTGAGCGCGCACTCGTTCAACCAGCTTACGCTCTTCTAGCCGGTTCAAAATAGTCGTCACAGTGGCCTGGCTTAAAGAAACGTTATCTGAAATTTTGCGTACAGTAACATCCCCTAATTCCTCAATTGCACGCAAAACCATGATTTGCGGAATAGTCAAACCACAGGCTTTAACTATGCGTTTTGATTGGAGGTCGGTCGCTCGTATAATGCGGCGTAAATGAACGAGAACGTCGTGTAAATGTTGTTGGTCTGCCATAGAAATCGCTAAAGTCTAAATGTCATTTTTGAGCGCGCATTATAGGCAGAACTCACATATTGATGAAGCCCCTATTACCTATCTGCACAAAATTTATTATTTAGACTTCAAAATAATGCCATAACTCTAAAATGTCAAACGAGTGCCTTTAAGTGGTTTGTCCTTTTAGATCATCGAACGCAGCGATGGCATACTGACGCGCTTTTTTATAGTCAATAATGGGTTCTGGATAACCACATTGTTTTCGTTGAAACTGATTGGGGTCGTGAATACTTTTCCCTGAGAGTATTTTTAGCTCTGGTACAAATCGTTTGATGAAAACGCCATCTGGGTCAAATCGCTCCGATTGTCTTGTCGGATTGAAGACTCGGAAGTAGGGGGCAGCGTCGCAACCTGTCGAGGCGCTCCATTGCCAACCACCATTGTTGGCGGCAAACTCACCATCAATGAGATGTTCCATGAAGTAGCGCTCACCTTCACGCCAATCAACAAACAGTAATTTGGTCAAAAAGCTTGCGGCAATCATGCGTAAGCGGTTGTGCATCCATCCAGTCTGATTAAGCTGACGCATAGCGGCGTCTACAATAGGAAAACCGGTATTACCTTCACACCAAGCTTTAAAAGCGTTGGTATTGTGGTTCCAGACTAGGTGTTGGGTTTCAGGCTTAAATGGCAGGGACTTTGATAAGTCAGGAAAGTGCCCCAAAAGCTGTTTATAAAAATCTCGCCAGGCAAGTTCTTTTAACCAAACACTCCCATGCCAATCCCGTTCATTGTTTCCTGAGGTGTGGATAATAGCCTCTAAGCATTCTCTTGGACCGATTGCCCCTAATGCTAAATAGGGTGACAGTGTGCTGGTATTTGGTTTTGCAGGAAAGTCTCGTAGTTCATCGTAGTCGGCTTCTTTGTGATGACAGAAATGCCAGAGCTTTTCCTTAATAATCTGATAGTCTGCTGGCCACAAGTCTTGGCGATAAGAGTCATCCATGTCGTAGCACTTGAACTCACTGGGTAATGACGTAGGGGGCTCTTGGTTGTTAGGGTATTCATAAGGTGGCGTAATGTTTGCGCTTAACGTGCTTAACCAGCGTTTATAAAAGGGCGTAAACACTTTAAATGGCTGCCCCTGCTGATTGAGTACAGGCTCTGAGACGATAAGGTCTGGTGCAAATCGTCGTGTTGTAACGCCAATCTTGTCGAGATGTTTTGCAGTACGCTCATCCCGTTGTGCTTCGTGAACAGGTAGCTCATTTTGCCACCAAACAGTTGTATAGTGGTGTTCAAGACACAAGTCAGCAATGGCTTCAGGGCAATCAGAAAAGCGTTTTAGCTCAAGTATATGGCAAGGAATGCCCAACTTATGAGCTTGTTGTTGCAGCTCTGTGATGAGCTCAAAGCGAAGCGCATTTTTCGCAGGAGATTCATTATGCTCTTTCCACTGCTCAGGCGTTAAGCAAACGATCAGAGCAATGTCATCATCCTGCTGCGCAAGGTTGATAGCTGGGTGATCGTTGAGACGAATGTCATTACGTAGCCAAACCAACTGTGAAATAGCCATAATTAAACTGTATTCCTAATACCGAGAGCTTGCGGGTACGGGGCAAAGTAGCGTTGTTCTTTTACATATTCGCTGCCGTACAATTTTAAATAGTGGTAAAGAAGAGTGGTCGGTGTCGTGAGGTTTACTTCACCACGACGATATTGTTCGACTACATCGAGAATATCTTGGCGTACTGATGAATCCACTTCGCGCTTGAGATAGCCCACCAGATGCATCAATACATTACAGTGATTCTTACGTTTTGCTGGTCGAGAAAGGGCTTGCATGAATTGTGTAAAGTATTCTTCGGCAAGTGAGTCTATAGATCTTTTCTCTTGTCCAGATAACAAGCGACCAAGCGACTTATAGAATGGTTGTGAGTGTGCCATAACCACATATTTGTAACGGCTGTGATAGTCGATTAAATTTTTCATGGTGAGATCGTTTAAAACGGTATTTCGGAACTCATGATGAGCAAATACTCTTAATAAGAAGTTCTCACGCAGTAACGGATCGTTCAGGCGACCGTCTTCTTCAATGGGCAATTGAGGAAAGCGATCAATAAGTGATTGGGTGAATAAACCGCGCACTCGCTTCATATGCGGATGCCCATTCTCCTGATAAACCTTGATGCGCTCAAAGCCGCACGATGGAGAGTTTTTCATCACAATGTAGCCGTCTAGCTCAGGTAAGTTATCTAAATAACGCTCATTTGAGTTCACTAATTGATCAGTGATCACGACGTCACGTTTGTTTGAAAAGACTAATCTTGGTTGATCAGGATTACCCTCTAATCGCATGGTCGGCCTTGGTGTACCAAAACCTGCGGCCATTTCAGGGCAAAACTGCTTGTAGTCAAAATACTCTGATAAGGGGCCTAGGCAGTAGGTTGAACGACTGTGCCCACCGTTGAAACGGACGTTTTCTCCAAGTAAACATGAACTGATGCCCACAGGTATTTTGCGAGAAATATGATTTGGGTGGCATTCATTAACGGTCATACTAACCTCCTAAACCTGATCGAATGGGTACGCCTTGCTAATGGTTTCAAAAGCATGTTTCGCACTCAACATTGCTCCTTCAGCATCCCCTTGACACAGCCAATCACCAATAACACCAATTTTAAGTGTGTCATCCCAGAGATACGGTTTTGATGAGAGCGCCATGGCTTGGCGTCCTAGTAGCCAGCGATGGGGCTCCCCTGTGTTTAAAACTTCTATCCCGACTTCTTGTTCAAAAGCCTGAATCAAGTGAGCAAGAACCTCCGCCTTAGGTGTGTCGATGTTGTCTTGACTCCATTGACTCGTAGCTTGAATTACCCAGGTGTCAAATTCATCTGTGTGACGGCCAGGCTTGTCAGAATCCTTGATGATGGTTTCCAGTATAGGATGATTACAGGTCATTAGTGCAGAACTCTGAGTTTTGCTCGTGGTAACCCATAGTGCCCACTGTGGACGTGTTTGGCTGATTGCTTGATTGGCATGTTGTAGCAAGCCATTGGCATTAGGGATCGTCGCTAACAGCATAGCGGCTTGTGTCGCAGGTGCCGCTATGATGAGTGTGTCAGCTAAGCAGACAGCCTGATATCGTTCATCTCGAAGCAACCACTGATCCTGGCGACGCTCTAAATGATGAATTTTGGTGTCAGTGTAAAGTGGAACATCTTGCAATAAGAATCGTGTGATTGCTGACATTCTTGGCACGCCAACGTATGCACTTTGCCAGCGAGCAATAATATTTTCCTGTAGCAAATGCTCACGCAAATCACTGATAGACTCATCGCTGAAGCTAATTAAGCTTGCCCCGAGATCTGCGCTGCCATGTGGAAGGCGCTTGCTGCCTGCACGTCCACCCGTGCCTCGGGATTTGTCCAGCACAATACATGGATGGGTTTCTAGTTGTGCATAATAGGCGAAAGTCGATCCAGCTACACCTGCGCCAATCACGGCAAACCGTGCTTGTGGGATATCACTCATTGTTCATGTCCGTCGCTGATTGATCTTTTATAATCTTATACACAAAATAGCTTTGTATAAGATTATTTTTGTACATAAACTGTAATTGTACAAGTTTGAGTATTTTGAATGAGCCTTACGAACGATTTAGATCAAGTGGATTACTTCCCAATTAGAATTCTTTCAGAGCAAACTGGCGTCAACTCCGTCACGCTTAGGGCATGGGAGCGGCGCTATGGTTTGCTTAAGCCTTATAGAACTGAAAAAGGGCATCGTTTGTACCAGCCTCAGGATGTTGACCGTGTTAAAAAGATACTTTATTGGGTACATCTTGGTGTACCTGTTGGAAAGGTCAAATCACTGCTTGAATCCAGTCAGGATGCCGAGCTGGAAGTGCAACACGAAGATGCTTGGCAAGCTTGGCAGCAGCAATTTATGGATGCTGTTATCGATCTGCGTCAGAGCAAATGGGAGCCGATGTTTCGTGAGGCTAGTAAACAGTATCCCGCAAGTGTGCTTTTAATGAGAGGCGTTCTGCCTGTCTTAGAGCAGTTGAGAAACCAATCCTCTCGTTTAGTTTCCCGTTTAGCATTGCAAAGCGCGCTGTCAGATGTGGTGATTTCAATGACGGATTTGTCCGGCGGCAATTTGCTTCAGAGCGATGCTCTGGTGATTAATCTCGATAATTGCGCACTGATGTCTAGGTTGTTGTGTTGGCTAAAAGCGAACAGTTCAGAACAGTTCTTTTGTATGGATGGTGTTAGAAGCTTTGTAGATATTGTGACTCTTTATGATGCGCTTGCTCCTAAACGTATTGTTTTCGTTGCCGAGGATATGTCACAAGTTGAGGCTGAGAAGTGGTTGCAGCAGTGGTCAAGTGTTCCTTGCGATGTTTGTTTTATCGGCACAGGGTTATGGCTTGCGAGTCAGGCTTCGAATGATCTAGATAAGACCTGGCGGTTCTTTTCAGATTTGGCGGCTTATTTGAATTAGGTTTAGTCTATTAAAGTTATTGTGTTTATTGATTTTTTATAATCAATAGATTGTTTTAATCTAAATGCATCCACAGAACGAAACGAGAGGTGCTTTACATGGTTAAGACAATAACATTTGCGGTGATGCACTTTAGCGTTGCATTTACAGTAGCTTATCTGATTTCAGGTAGTTTTTTAGTGGGTGGCTTGGTGGCGACAATAGAGCCTGCGATTAATACTGTTGCTTACTACTTCCATGAAAAACTTTGGCAAAAAGCCAGTTCAGATCGATTTTCAGCACTATTAGAAGTTTTGAAAAGCCCCATAGAGAATTATGCAATGAAGTCATAAACGAAAAAGCCCTGCAATAAGCAGGGCTTTAAACATAGTAATTTATCTAAGAATTAAAGATTCAAGATAAATACTACGCCAACAGCAACTGGAGCAATAAACTTCACGACAAACAACCACAGGTTGAATAACCCTTCAGATTTAAGGTTGATTTCATCAGAAGCGTGTTTTTTCTTAACCACCCAGCCAGCGAACAGAGCGATAAAGATACCTCCAATTGGCAACATGATGTTAGCGGTAATGTAATCAAGGAAGTCGAATACGTTTTTACCGAACAGTGTCACATCGGACATGAAGTTGAACGAGCCAAGACACAAAATACCTACAGCCCAAACAATCACGCCTAGAGCAATGGTGGCAGTTGAACGTTTTAGATCAAATCGCTCAACAAGGTAAGCAACGGTCGGTTCTAGTAAAGAAATAGCAGAAGTCCAAGCCGCTAGGCCTATCAATACAAAGAATAGGGTGCCGAAGAATTGACCACCAGCCATTTGGCCAAATGCAACAGGTAATGAAATAAACATTAGTCCTGGGCCTGCCGCTGGATCCATGCCGTTCGCAAAGATAATTGGGAAAATAACGAGACCTGCAACCAAAGCAACAAGAGTGTCTAGGAAGCCGATGGCAAGGACAGTCGAACCAATTGAAGCACGCTTTGGCATGTAGGAACCGTATGCCATGATCGTTCCCATACCCAATGATAGGGTGAAGAATGAGTGACCCACAGCAACAAGAACAGCATCCCACGAAAGCTTGCTGAAGTCGAAGTCAAACATGAAGCTCCAACCCGCACCAAAGCTATCAGTGCTCATACCGTAACCTAGCATCACAAATAACAGTACAAATAAAGCTGGCATCATGATGCGGGTTGCACGTTCCAATCCAGCGTTAACACCGCCGATTACAACGCCAACAACCATAATAGTGAATATAGTGTGCCACAGAAGAAGTGTGCCAGGGTCAGCCAAAAGGCCACTAAAAATCTCACCAGCTTGTTCTGATGTCACGCCGTTTAGTGAACCATTAGCGGTAGAAACAATGTATTGAAGTACCCAGCCAGCTACAACTGAGTAGAAGGAAAAGATTAGCACACCTGCTAATAATCCCATTACACCGATTAGGCTCCACTTTGTGCTTTTGCCAGACTCTTCTGCTAAGTCAGCTAAAGCGTTGATTGGGCTTTGTCGAGCACGGCGACCAACAAATACTTCAGCAACCATGATTGGAATACCCACTAGTGCGATACATAGAAGATACACAAGCACGAATGCGCCACCGCCATTTTCACCCGTAATGTAGGGGAATTTCCAGATGTTACCAAGACCTACAGCAGATCCTGTCGCTGCTAAGATGAATACCCAGCGGCTCGCCCAAGAGCCGTGGATGGACTTTTTCTCTTGCATAAGATTCTCTTTTTTCTAAGCAAACAACACGAACCTTTTGGGAGCGTGTTTGAGAGGTCACTGATGGGTGACGGTCCGTACTGCTATATCGGCTCTCTTGCTTCTTGTTAATGGAAGAACTGCTTTCAGAAACTAAACAGGTCGACCTTCCCACAGAGGGCCGCTGTCTGTGAATGTTCAAAAACATCACAAAGTTCTCTGATTTGGCGGGCGATTCTGCAAATTTTGTTCATCTTTTTCAAGTTAATTCTGCCAATTTGGTCAAAAACAGACCATAAAACATAGGTTTAGAGGTGAGTATAAATCTTGTGAATGATTATTAAATGAGAAAGAGCTAAATGATTTGGTTGATATAAATATTTAGACATGTAATTATTTTTATGGTGAATTTGAGCATTGCAACGGATTTTATTGCTTTTTTTTAATTTTTAGTTATTAGAGATGTAAAATTTATGGTTGAAAGTAACATCAAACTTCGTAAGCCTGTGACAGAGGATGGCGTGGCCCTGTTTGATTTGGTGAAACGCTGTTCACCTTTAGACCAAAACTCTGCTTACTGCAATTTGCTGCAGTGTAGTCACTTTGCTGAGACAGGTATTGCAGCTGAGTTGGATGGAGAGCTGGTTGGTTTTGTTTCCGGCTATCGTGTTCCCGCTCAACCTGATGTGCTGTTTGTTTGGCAGGTGGCTGTTGATGCAAAAGCAAGAGGGCGTGGTCTGTCCAAAAATATGGTGTTGGAGCTGTTAAAACGTTCATCGTTGAGCGGTATTCAATACATTGAAACAACAATAACCCCAGATAATGAAGCTTCTTGGGGGCTGTTTCGCAGCCTTGCAAAAGCATTGAACGCTCCATTTGAATCATCGATTCATTTTGATGAAGCAGAACATTTCCATGGCCGACATAAGACCGAGCACCTAGTCAAAATAGGTCCGTTCTAGCCACTGACGTTGTCTGCGATCCACACAGAATTATTTATAAAGATAAGAGGAATTATTTATGAAAATTTTTGAAGAAATTGAATCTGAAGTTCAGTCCTATGCCCGCTCATTTCCGCGTATTTTTAACAAAGCTCAAGGTTGCTATCTGTTCGATGAGGAGGGCAATAAGTACCTAGATTTTTTAGCCGGTGCAGGCACACTTAATTACGGTCATAACCATCCAATCCTCAAAAAGAAACTCGTCGAATACATTATGGAAGATGGTATTACCCATGGACTTGACCTTCACACTAAAGCGAAGGGGGAATTCATGGAGACGTTCAAAGAGCACATCCTTGAGCCTCGCGATCTTGAATATGTGATGCAGTTTACAGGGCCTACAGGAACCAACGCCATTGAAGCGGCTATGAAACTTGCGCGTAACGTCACTGGTCGCGAGAACATTATTACATTCACCAATGGCTTTCATGGCTGTAGTTTAGGTGCATTGTCTGCAACAGGTAACTCGCATCATCGCGGAGTAGCGGGCACGTCATTAGGTGGTGTAAGTCGAGTGCCATACGATGGCTACCTTGGTGATGGTATTGAAACCACGGAATACCTAGACAAAGTTCTGGCTGATTCATCAAGTGGTATTGATCATCCGGCAGCGGTACTGGTTGAGACAGTACAAGGTGAGGGCGGTATTAATGCTGCAAGCCTAGATTGGCTCAAGAATTTAGATACTGTTTGTAAGAAGCACGATGTATTGCTGATCGTGGATGATATCCAGGCTGGTTGTGGTCGAACCGGGACTTTCTTTAGCTTTGAGCCTGCGGGTATTAAACCAGATATTGTGACACTTTCTAAATCCATCTCAGGCTATGGTTTGCCATTTGCGATCGTACTATTTAAACCTGAACTGGATCAATGGAAGCCAGGTGAGCATAACGGTACTTTCCGAGGTAATAACTTAGCTTTTGTTACTGCGAAAGCAGCCATTGAAACCTTCTGGAAAGACGATGCCTTTGCTAAAGAGGTGCGACGTAAAGGGCAATATATTGAGGACCGCTTGCAAGCGATCGTTGATGAACTAGGTGAAGGTAATTTCACTGTGCGTGGACGTGGCATGATGCGCGGCATTAACTGTGTGAGCGGCGAGCTGGCAAGCAAAATTACTAAGGCGTGTTTTAAGCAAAATCTAATGATTGAAACATCCGGCGCTGACGATCAAGTGGTCAAGTTCCTATGTCCATTGATTATCACAGACGAACAACTTAAGCATGGCTTGGATATTGTTGAGCAATCCATCCGAGAAGTTTGCGCGAAGACTGATGAAATGCCTGAAGAGAAAAGCTACTTCGACGAAAACTACGACATCGCTGTATAAGTTATCTGACTACTCGTTGGGCGCTCGTGCGCCCTTTTTTAACACGTTTTACTGAATAGGATTTCCAAATGATTGTTAGAGATTTACACGAATGCGAACAAACGGAACGTAAAGTTGTATCACCTGATGGTAAATGGCAAAGCGTTCGTATGCTTTTAAAAGGCGATAATATGGGGTACTCGTTCCATATTACGACTATCTTTGCTGGTGAAGAGTGTCAATTTCATTATCAGAACCACTTTGAGTCCGTGTTCTGTATAGAAGGTGAAGGGGAGATTGAAAGCCGAGAAGACGGCAAAGTGTACCCAATTAAACCTGGCACCTTGTACAACCTAAATGAGCATGACCGACACACGTTGCGAGCCTTTAAAGAATTGAAGCTGGCATGTGTCTTTAATCCGCCAGTAACAGGTCAAGAAGTTCACAATAAAGAAGGTGCTTACGAACTAGTTGATTAATTCAAAAAGAGGGAGATAAAAGGTTATGGCAGAGTTACAGACTTTACAATATGACACTGAAGATATATATCCTTCACGCTTATATGCAAAGCCTGTCAGTATTCCTCGCCAGGATCCTGTTGTTTACTCTAAGGCAACTGATGATGCGCCGCTGACTGCGGCGCAAATTGCAGAGTATGAAAAAAAAGGCTTCTTGTTTCTTGATGATATTTTTACTCAGTATGAATTAGATGAAATGATCTCCGAGATGCATCGAATGCGCGAAGATTCGTCTATCAAGCAAAGAGAGGAAAGTATCACAGAGCAAGAGAGCGGCGCAGTTCGTTCAATTTTTTCATTGCATACACTAAGTGATGTGTTTGCAAAATTGGCTCAAGACCCTCGTCTTGTTGCTATTGCAGAATACCTTTTAGGTGAGCGTGTCTACATACACCAAAGTCGGCTTAATTATAAACCAGGATTCAGTGGTAAAGAATTCTATTGGCACTCCGACTTTGAGACATGGCATACGGAAGATGGGATGCCACGGATGAGGGCACTCAGTATGTCGATTGCATTGACTAAGAATGAATCTCAAAATGGCCCGCTCATGTTAATTCCAGGGTCTCATAAGCGATATGTTTCATGTGTCGGCGCAACACCTAAAAATCACTATCTCTCTTCCCTGAAAAAACAAGAGTTCGGAGTACCTGATGAACAGTCATTAACTCAATTGGTAAGGGAAGGTGGTATTGAAACTGCGACTGGGCCATTAGGCCGAATTACCCTATTCGATTGCAATACAATGCATGGCTCTAATGGCAATATTACGCCTTATCCAAGATCCAACCTATTTTTTGTATTTAACGGTCTTAGCAATCGTGTTGTTGAGCCCTTTGCGAGTTCAGAAACTCGACCAGAATACATTTCCGCTAGGGACAAAATAAAGCCCCTTGAAACGGTCATATTTAATTAAGAATTCTGTAATTCATGCTTAATATTTGAGCTTCCTTATGACAAACTACACGCGGCGCTCACAAATAGGTTGAGGTTCCCTTACCCCTACAAGAAATTCGGAAAGAAAATGGGACTACATACAGTTGATAAAATCGGCGGAACGTCCATGAGTGACTACCGTTCGGTAAGAGATAATATAATTTTTAAACCAGCAGGCACAGAAGACCTGTATCAGCGAATCTTCGTGGTATCAGCTTACGGTGGTATTACCGATAAGCTGCTGGAACATAAGAAAACCGGTGATGCGGGTATTTATGCTCATTTCGCCAAAGACCGCAATCAAAGTGGCTGGCGTGAAGCGTTTGATGAAGTTCGCAAAACCATGTTGGGAATCAACCGTGATCTATTTGGTGAGAGCGAGTTGCTGGATGAAGCGAATACATTTTTAATTGCTCGTCTTGACCAGGCTCAAGAAGCCCTTGAAGACCTCAGTCGTCTCTGTTCTCACGGCCATTTTGCGATCGGCGAACACCTTGCAACCGTTCGTGAAATGTTGGCTAGCTTAGGTGAGGCACACAGTGCGTGGAACATGGCGAGCTTGCTACGACGTGATGGCGTAAATGCTGTTTTTGTGGACCTAACAGGCTGGAACGCAAGCACTCATATGTCTTTAGATGAACGTATTGTGGAATCGTTCAAAGACATTGATTTAGCAACGCAGCTGCCAATCGCAACTGGCTATGCTCACAGTGAAACAGGTCTAATGACAACGTTTGATCGCGGCTATTCTGAGATGACATTTAGCCGTATTGCAGTGTTAACTCAGTCTCGTGAAGCCATCATCCATAAAGAGTTCCATTTAAGCAGTGCGGATCCTCGTTTGGTTGGTGAAGACAAAGCGGTACCAATTGGTCGAACTAATTATGATGTTGCCGATCAGCTTGCTAATTTGGGTATGGAAGCGATTCACCCGAAAGCGGCTAAAGGCCTTCGCCAAAGTCGAATTGCGTTGCGCGTGAAGAATACTTTTGAACCCGAGCACAGCGGCACGCTCATCACCGGTGACTATGTATCAGATGCACCATGTGTTGAAATCATTGCCGGCAGCCGTGGTGTATACGCTGTTGAGCTATTCGACCAAGAGATGGCGGGCGAAATCGACTCCTTTGATATGGGCGTATTAAAGATTTTGAAAAAATTGGGTGCGCATATCATTGCCAAAGATATTAATGCGAACAGCATTACACATTATCTTGCGGCGAACTTAAAAACCCTAAAACGTGTGATTCGTGTGTTAGGTGAAGAGTTCCCAGAAGCCGAGATTACACAGCGCAAAGTTGCTATCGTCTCTGCAATTGGCTCTGATATGAAGACAACAGGTATGCTGGCGAGTGCGGTAAAAGCAATTTCAGAGCAAAATATCAACGTCATTGCTATGCACCAGTCAATGCGTCAGGTAGATATGCAGTTTGTTGTTGATGAAGAAGACTACGAAGTGGCGATTCGAAGCTTGCACAAAGAGCTTGTAGAGTCTCACAACCACGGTCGAGCTATTTGCTTAGCATCTTAAAAACTGTCGGTTGCTCTTTAAAAAAGCCAGCTTCATGAGGCTGGCTTTTTTGTCTGCCGAAAAAGGTATTGTTAGGCGTCCAATAAGTCATTGAGAGTGATGGATTCTGGGAAGTCATTAAATTGCTCTTGAGGAATCGGGCGGCTGATAAAATAGCCTTGGCCCAAATCACAATGAAACTCTCTTAACATGTTCAGTTGAGCATTGCTTTCCACACCTTCCGCAATCACCATGATGTCTAGCTTATGAGCCATTGCAATGATAGCTTCAACAATCATACGATCATCTTTATCACGTTCTAAATCCCACACAAAACTACGATCAATTTTTAGCAAATTAACGGGAAGGTTCTTCAGTTGCCCCAATGAAGAGAAGCCTGTTCCAAAATCATCAATAGCAATACAGATGCCCAGGGACTTTAACTCCTCTAGAGTCTCTTTGGCGTGATTAATATCTGTAAGTAATGTTGTCTCAGTGATTTCAAAACCAATGTAGTGACCAGGTATGTTGTACTTTTGTACCATACTTTTAACAAAGGGCACTAAATTGGGGTCGTTTAGTTGTAGAGAGGACAGGTTAATATGAAGTAGGATTGGATAAAGTCCAAGCGCTTCCCGATACGCTAAATATTCGAAACTCTTTTCAATGACTCGATTGCCGAGTGCCAAAATCTGTCCAGATTGTTCCGCTAATGGGATAAAACTATCTGGGTATACGAGGCCTTTCTCTGGGTGCTGCCAGCGGACGAGTGCCTCTGCGCCCAGTACCTTATTTAGGCTTAGGTCAAACTGTGGTTGAAAGTGGAGAACCAGCTCATCTCGCTCTAATGCTCTGGCTAAAGCCATTTCTTCATTGTGAGTGTCAACCGACTGTTTGTGCATGGAGTCATCGAAAATCACATACTGATTCTTTCCTCGACGTTTGGCTTCATATAACGCCACATCCGCGTATTGCATTAATTCAAGTACTTGGGTGCCGTGATCAGGAATAAGGGTAATACCCAGTGAAGTGCTTTGTTTAAAATCCCGATGACGAATGCTAAGGCTCTGTTGCGTGTTATGCAAAATGGCCTCGGCTTTTCTTTTCAGCTCTTCATGAGAGACAAGACTTGGAACGATGATGGCGAACTCGTCGCCACCAAGACGTAGAACGATATCATCACGATCTTTATTGCGCTCTAGACGATCGGCTATGGAGGTTAGCATTTGATCTCCGACATCGTGCCCTATGGTGTCATTGATGGATTTAAAGTTGTCTAGGTCAAAATAGATAAATGCCCCTAAGGATTTATTGGCCACAATTTCTTTGATGATGTTCGGAAAATGATCGTTTAGGAAACGTCGATTCGGGAGGCCTGTTAGTGGGTCTTTGAAAGCTAGCTCTTTTAGTTCAAGCGTTTTTGCATTGACCTCTTTCTGGAGTCGAATTGGGCGAATTAAGATGTTGTATAGGCTTAATGAGCATATGCTGCTAAGCAATAAGGCTACGAATAACATATTCAGAGTTCTTGTATGAAGAACGCTAGTGATGTTGCGAGAGAGAGTGAGAGTCCAAGCACCTGTAGGCAAAGTTATATCTGCTTCGACTGCAGCATTTTTGTCCAGTTCAGTGGGAGATTGATAAAAGTCGAAAGTTTGTTTTGAGTCCGTATGACGGCGCTGAATGTGGATTGTATAGCCTTCTTCTTCCAGCTGATGAATGCCAGTCTTCTCGAGTAGAGGGGTTAGCATGATTAATGCGGATGCAAATCCCCAGAATTGCTCATTGCCATTTGATGTCTTGGTAAAAATGGGGGTTCTACTGATCACAGCGATATCGCCTTGAACTAGCTTCACGGGACCAATGACGATCATTCTTCTTTCTGCGATAGCGAGTTGCGCCGCTTCGCCATATTTAGGATGATTTAGAATATCTAGCCCAAGAGCAGATTCATTGCCTTGAAGAGGGTAGATGTAACGAATAATGCCTTCTGGTGCCAGTTGAATGCTGCTAATACCTTCAAAGGATTGCATGATGGTCTGTGCATAGCTTTCAAAATGATTGACTTTCTCATAATCAATACTTATTTGATGCGCTAATATCTGCGTAGACGTTAATGATAAGCTTAAATTTCGTTCTATTTCAGCGGCTTGAGAGCGTGCCATGCCACTTAACAGTAAGCGCTGGTTTTGCTTAAAGTTTGTGTTGGAAAGGCTAATGAAATAGAGGCAGGCACAAAATATCGTGATAAAAATGCCAACGGAAACCAGCAAAGGACGATTTTTTTTAATCCGCAGATCCAGCATTTAAAGAGACTCCATACATCACTAAAGACAAATGTGCTCGTTGTCAGAACGGGTTTAACATAAATGTATCAAGTTAAAATGGTTTAGATAGCTGTATATTTAAGGACAAATAAAAGTCTAAGTAGATATTTGATTTAAGTCTCTATACCTTAAAATAATCTTTAAGGTCTTACTCAAAGTAACTTACGATTGCGATCCATCTCTATAAAGCCAAAGTGAAATATAGCATATTTGGCAGCTATGCTGTTGAAAAAAGAATGATTTCTTACTTCAGTGTTTTATCAATAATGAGCAGCTACACTGCAACAAGAAACTGATTTTATTGTGAAGCTGTTTGATGTTCATTACATGACATGAGGCCTATATTCCCGTTGTGATAAGCTTGCTAGCCTTTGGTATCGCTGGAGAGAACACTGACTATTTCTTCGAATGTGAATGATAAGATTGTTTGTGATGTACATTTAAGTCAGAGCAAAAATAAAAGTGCAAAACCTAATGATAGGGTGACCAAGGAATGTTCGTTAGATTCGTATGTGCAATTTGTATTTGTTTTTCATCCTATTCTTTTGCGGATAAAACTAGCCTTTCTCTTGCAATACTTTCGTACAATCCTGATATGAATACAGTTGTATTGTACCAATCCATCTTATATGGCGTTTATGGATTTGCTCCTCCATTGAGCTACATGCCCGGCGAAGGCGCTTTAAAAGCACTTGATGTCCCACCCTATGACGAAGCACCACTAAGTCGTTGGCGAGTATTTTCCCAATATATTTGGTATTTCGGTTTAGTAATCGCTGCCGCATGTGCATTAGTCTATTTGTCGTTAAACACATATCGTAAAAATCGGCAATTAACCGTCTTAGTAAACCAAGAGAAAGAAGCACAAGCGTTGCTCAGTAAAAGTCACCAACAGCTGGACGAGTTGCTGGGAAGTAGTCCTGCTGTAATTTATTCTCTTGATCCAGAGCACTATCGACCTACATTTGTCAGCAGCAATTGTTTTCAGCTCTATCATAAAAGTGCTGAAGAGGTAAAAAACACTCCGAACTGGTGGAAGTCATCGGTTCACCCAGATGACTTGGAGGAAACTCTTAAGTTGTTTCAACAATGGCGCCATGGTCATAACCGTGACACCTTGGTCCTTACCTATCGACTTGCTTGTGGTGACCACTGGGTTTGGGTTGAAGATCGTCTTCAAGCAATACGTAATGAAGACGATGAGGTAACCCTGCTGGTGGGCGCGCATTCTGATATAACAGATCGACACTTGAGTGAGGAGCAGCTAGAGCTTTGGGCAAGTGTATTCGCTAACGCACGAGAGGGGATTGCGATTACCAATCCTTATGGGAGCATTTTAGACGTTAATGCAGCTTTTTCTCGTATTACGGGGTATTCGCGAGCGGAAATATTGGGCCAAAATCCTCGCATTCTGAACTCTGGTCGACAGAGTAAAGAGTTTTACCAACAGATGTGGGAGCAAATCCTGACCGCTGGTTTTTGGGAAGGGGAGATATGGAATAGAAGAAAAGACGGTAACATTTACGCTCAGAATTTGACGGTTGTTGCTGTAAATGATTCAGAGGGGGAGGTTAGTCATTACATTTCTTTATTTTCAGACATTACCCGCCAAAAGCGCAATGAAGAGCAGTTAGAACATATTGCTTATTTTGATGCATTAACTGGGTTGCCTAATCGAACTAACTTAACCAATACATTGGATATTAAAATCCAAAATGCGTCAGTTTATGGAACGCACTTTGCGCTTTCTTTCTTGGACTTAGATGGCTTTAAGGAAGTGAACGATACGTTTGGTCATGAGACGGGAGACCTGCTACTAGTCAGTGTTGCTCAACGCATGAAGGCAACCTTAAGTGAGGATTCTGTTGTAGCAAGATTTGGAGGAGATGAGTTTGTCCTAATTCTCCCCATTTCAGGTGAGCGAACAGAAGTCGACTCTCGACTGCAGGCTCTCTTGGTCGCTTTAGCAGAACCTTTTAAAGTATCTGGTGTAACGCTTCATATAAGTGCCAGTATTGGTGTGACGTATTATCCGCAAAAGCGCGTAGTAGAAGCTGATCAACTGATTCGACAGGCAGATCAGGCTATGTACCAGGCGAAAATAAGCGGTCGAAATCGACTAAAAGCCTTCGACCTAAGCCAAGAAGATATTTTAGTTGAGCAGCACCGTTTTTATGATGAATTACAAAGCGCTTTTGATCAGGGGCAGTTACGTTTGTACTATCAGCCGAAAGTGAATATGCGTACCCAAGAAGTAATCGGTTATGAAGCATTAATACGTTGGCTACATCCTGATCAAGGGGTGTTGCCTCCCACTGCGTTTCTTCCTGCCATGACAAATCAGGCGCTTGAATTAAAAGTGGGTTTTTGGGTTATCCAAACGGCATTAGAACAAATGCAGGCTTGGGGCTCATTAGAAATTTGCCCATGTGTTAGTGTAAATATTGCGGGTTATCAGCTACAGCAGACTTCTTTTATTCCTGAGTTGCGCGAGCTACTAGGACAATTCCCGAAAGAAATCGTGATGCGGCTAGAGCTGGAAATATTAGAAACCAGTGCCATTGAAGATCTAGCTAAAGTATCTGCTGTGATTGAGGCTTGTAAAGTGTTGGGTATTCGTGTGTCGCTGGATGATTTTGGTACGGGGTACTCAACTTTGAGTCATTTAAAAGAGTTGCCGGTTGATGTACTTAAGATTGATCATGGTTTTGTCAGGGATATGCTAGAAGATAAGAGCGATTTAGCCATCATTAAAGGGGTAATAGGCTTCGCAGAGGCTTTCTCCTTAGATGTGATTGCAGAAGGGGTAGAGACATATGAGCACATGGAACGACTGATTCATTTAGGCTGTGAGCTTGGCCAAGGGTATTATATTTCTCGACCGATGCCAGCAGAGCAAGTGCCGCAATGGTATGATCAATGGATCGAAGCCAACACTGAGACCATATAATGTTAACCTTAGATACGTTAGAGCAAGCGTGCAAAGTTTATTTAGTTGATGAGATGGAGCAGGATAGCGCTCATGATCTGGCGCATCTGGGGCGAGTGGTGCATCAGAGCAAAAAACTTGCACTACAAGAAGGGGCGGATGTTCTCATTGTTGTGGCGGCTGCATGGCTACACGACCTAGTAAATTATCCAAAGGATGACCCTAAAAGAGCGCAAGCATCGTTTGACTCAGCGACAAAAGCAGAGCCGTTTCTAAAACAGCTGGGGGTTGATAGCGCTAATATTTGTGCCATTCAACATGCCATTGTTACCCACAGCTACAGCGCACAAGTGACCCCTCGAACGCTTGAAGCAAAGGTGGTTCAAGATGCTGATCGCTTGGATGCTCTTGGTGCGATCGGTATCGCTAGATGTATGATGGTGGGTGGACGCCTTGACCGTAGTCTCTACGAGGCATTGGACCCTTTTTGCGTAGAGCGTGAGCCTAATGACCTTCTTTATACAATCGATCACTTTTACAAAAAGCTTTTGAATTTAGAGAGTACATTTCAAACTTCGAGCGGCCGTCAAGAGGCGCAGCGCCGCACCCAATTTATGCGAACTTTCCTCGATCAATTGGCCTCAGAGATCAGTGAGTAGATTTTTGGTACAAGCTTAAGTTCTCACTCATAATGTTAGCAATGTCTAAGAAGTGCTGAAGTTGCTCGTCAGTTAAGCCATGAGTCATGGCTTCTAATGCATCGATATCATAACGTTCTAACGTTCCAAAGCAGGTTTTGCCTTGTTCTGTTAAACGAAGGAAAAAGCTGCGTTTGTCTTCGGGGTTTGGGAATCGTTCTACCATGGACTGCGACTCTAGCTCTTTGACCAAACGAGTGACTTGCCCTTTATCTCGTCCACAGCGATGAGCAATGAGCATCGGTGTACAGTTAGGGTGATCATGAATCATCTTAAGAATAATAAAATACAAAGGCGACAGGGGAATGTCGCTGTCGTTCATGGCATATCTCATTGCATGCTTTAAGCCGGAAATGATACCAATTAATGCTGTTTGTATATCGCGTTCAAATTTTGCCATGGTTTTATTTATTGTTTTGTCTAGTATAAATGGATTGAATCGGAGCCTTTAAGGAGTTCTCAATGCTCTGGCCTTGATAAAAAGAGCTCACCATCCTGCTTAATGAATTGGTATCGTTCGAGTTTGTCGCCCAGGCATGGTCCTGAAACACAGGTACCAGATGAAGGTAAAAACTGTGCGCCATGTAATGGACATTCAATGAGTGAAAAGGTTTCATCAAAACAGTGTGACTGATCAGTGAGCAGTTTTTTGTTTTGATGCGGGCAGCGGTTTCGAAAAGCAAACCGTTGACCATGAAGGTTAAATATAACCAGCTTCAGACAGGCGACCTCAATAGCAATGCATTGGCGATCTTTAAGCGCATTGATGGTATCTGACTGTAACTGACTTAATTTCCACAAAGTGCTCGTCCTTTTTTATATTTTATAACGTTAAAGTGTATCGATTTTGAAAATAAAGTCATAGGTTAGTCTTCTTGAATTGCTGATAGCGTTGATGCTCTTTATACTCCGCCCTATGACTAAAAAAGCCTCCTCAAAAACTTCCAAAAGCGTCTCTACTCAACGTAAAAACAAAGGGAAAAAGCCCTCGTTCCTAAAGCGCTTGAGTAAATGGCTGTTACTACTAGTGATACTATTCAGTATCCCTTTCGCCGTTTGGATATGGTGGCTAGATAAACAAGTTGTGGCGCGCTTTGAAGGGCAGAAATGGCAAGTGCCTTCCGAAGTGTACAGTGCGCCACTGGTTTTGTTAGACGGAGCCCCATGGCGTAAGCAAGACCTTGAACAAGTATTGATGGATTATGGTTATCGCTTCGGAAAAAATAGCCAGAAAATAGGTTGGGCAGCTAGAAGTCAAACCAAGGTCAGTGCTCATCTTCGAGATTATATGGACCATACGGGGTATCACCCAGCCTCAAGGCGTATATTCTCCTTTACCAATGGCACACTACAGATTCAAGATGTTTCGGGGAAACGCTATCGTACCGCCACACTTGAACCTCAAAAGATCGGTTACTTGTATGGTGGTAACACTGAAAACCGAGACATACTGGTCTTTGAAGAAATCCCGAAAAGTCTGATTGATATTTTGACCATTACTGAAGACCGAGAGTTTTTTTCCCACTTTGGCATTTCTTTTACTGGCATTGCGCGAGCAGCCTGGGTCAACTTGAGCTCAGGAAGTCGACGTCAAGGTGGTTCAACGCTGACGCAACAATTGATCAAAAATATGTTTCTGACGTCAGATAGAACCTATTCCAGAAAAATTACAGAAGTGTTCATGGCGTTGCTACTTGAGTACCGCTACAGCAAAGAAGACATTATTACTGCCTACATCAATGAAGTGTATTTGGCTCAAGAGGGTAGCAGTGCATTGCACGGCTTTGCCGCAGCCAGTGAGTATTTTTATGGTCGCCCACTAGGAGAGCTAAACCTTGCTGAGCAAGCATTGCTAGTGGGAATGGTGAAAGGCCCTTCGATTTACAATCCGCGTCGACACCCTGAAAGAGCTAAGCAACGACGAAATGTGGTGCTTGACTTGTTGTATGAGCAAGGACGATTGACGCAAGGCAATGCAAACGCACTAAAACAGCTGCCATTACGAGTGACCAAAGAAGGCAAACGCCGTTCGGTGTTTGGTGACTACTTGGATTTGGTGTCCATGCAGTTAGAGCGAGATTTCGACGCTTCAGCGTTGGCGACTGAGAATTTAAAAATTTATACCGGTCTTGATATTCGAGCACAAAAAAATGCGCTGGCCGCAATGCAAGGACGCGTGAGTACTTTAGAACAGCAGAAGACTGTGTTACGCGGTCTGCAAGGGGCAATGGTGGTGACGGATCGCTTGTCAGGACAGGTTCGTGCTGTAGTCGGGTCTTCCGATAAACTTTATAGCGGCTTTAATCGAGCTTTGGGAGCTGTTCGACCCATTGGCTCATTGGTGAAACCTTCAATATATTTAACGGCGATTGCAACAGGTCGCTTCACATGGTGGGATCGATTAGAGGATGTACCGCAACAGTTCAAGGTGGGTAACACTTTATGGCAGCCGCAAAACTATAGCCGCACAAGTCATGGTGAGGTGCCTATGTACGAAGCGTTGGCTAAATCCTACAACTTGGCAACGATTGATCTAGCGAGTCAGCTTGGCTTTGACCGAGTGGCGCAAACACTTAAAGATTTAGGTGTGAAAAGACCATTTACCATGTATCCGTCCGTTGCGTTAGGTTCATTAGAGCTATCCCCGTTTGAGGTGGCAAGACTGTATCAACCGTTAGCTTCAACAGGCCAAAGCGCGGAGTTAGGGGTGGTTTTATCTGTGATGGACCAAAGTGGTAAGGTGTTGAAGCGTTTTGATCAGTCCAGTTCTGTTCCGTTTACCAAAGAAGCTTTGGCGGTCACTTTGGCTGGTATGACTAAGTCCCCTGAGATTGGCACAGCGAGGGCCGCTCAAGCTCAGCTTCCTGGGCTTCGATTCGCTGCCAAAACGGGAACGACGAATGACCAGAGGGATAGTTGGTTTGTCGCTATTACGGGAGATTATTTGAGTACCGTGTGGCTTGGGCAAGACGATAATGCTCCTATGAATATTACTGGTAGCTCTGGGGCGCAATGGGTTTGGATAGATTTCGCTAAAGCCCTACCGCAGCAGTCATTACCTAAAGCATTGCCTTCTGGTGCGGCTTACTACCAAGTAACAAAAGGTGAGTTTGAAATCGCAGCAGACCGATGTGATGAAAAAGTCGAGCTGGCATTTATAGAGGGGACCCAGCCTAGATCGAGCACTTCTTGTATTTGGCCATTTTAAGCTGAGTAATTCTTTTAAGCCTGTAATTAACTGATATGCATAGCATTATGTGTAAATAGTTTTGCAAAATATGCATTTATTTGGTCTTATTTGTAAATAAATGGTTAGAAAGTGATGTGCTTAAAAAATGGCTCGGATAAAAATATCTAAAGGCACTGCTGTTCAGTCCTTGCTTACATCTTTCATTATTGTTGGTCTGTTTTTGGGCTCTATAGTGCCTGCCTACAGTCAGGATGGCCTTTGCGCTTCGCTTAAAGCAACAGGTAACCCAGAGTACCCTCCTTTTTTATGGCAAGTTGATCAAAGCACACAATTGCATGGCGCCGTTGCTAATTTAATGGCTGAAGTCAGCAAAAGAATCGAGATTCCTATAGAAACCATTTATGTCGGCCCATGGTCCCGCTCTCAACAAGAAGTTCGTAGCGGAAGGGTTGATTTAATGGCGGGCGCTTTTTATACCTCAGAAAGAGCCGATTACATGGAGTACTTTACACCTGCCATGATGTTTACCAAGAGTGTAGTTTGGCAATCTTCAGCCTCTCTTTTTGATTATCAAATGTGGAGTGATTTGGAAGGGCGCTGGGGGGTAACAGTAATTAATAATAGCTTTGGTCAAGAGTTTGATGAGTACGCCAAACGAAATTTGAATTTGCTTACTGTCGCCAGCTTAGAGCAAGCCCTTTCTATGCTGAATGCTGGTAGGGCGGATTATGTTTTATATGAAAAAAACCCCGCTACTGCGTATGTTCAAAAACTTGGCTTTGAAGGCCTTGTATTACCCATGGAACCTGCATTAAGTAGTGAGGGATTATTTTTAACCATTTCAAATATGTCACCTTGCAACACCCCAGAAATCAAAGCGAAAATCTCCGCAGCGCTTCGTGACATAGTGGATAAAGGAGTGCCTGAAAAAGTGCTAATGGATGCATTAACAGAATGGCGCGAAGGATCAAGCAAACTTTAAGTGATTTCGCTTATCTGAGTCATGTTTTAAGGCCGCTATGTGTATAGCGGCCTTTTTCATTTTAAGCGTTTAATAGTGACTGGTATAAGTTAATCCAAGTCGCCGTTGCTCGGTCCCAGCTATGATCTTGTGACATGGCTTGAACCTGTTTTATGCGCCATCCTTCAAGGTCATTGAAAGCTACCAATGAGCGTTCGATGGCGGATTTCAAATCTTCAGTGCTGGCATGCTGAAATACAAAACCATTTGCATGCTGTCCTTCCTCAAATACGGTATCAGCAAGTCCGCCGGTGCTGCGAACAATTGGCAGAGTGCCGTATTTTAAAGCGTACAGCTGGGTGAGTCCGCAGGGTTCAAATCGAGATGGAATCAACAGTATGTCGATACCTGCTTGGAGCCGATGAGAGTAGGCTTCATCGTAGCCAATTCTAATGCTGACTTGATCTGGGTATCGTTCCTGTAAAGCTAAATACTGTTGTTCTAGTGCTTTGTCACCAGAACCAAGCAAAATGAACATTGCACCCTTTTCTAGAGCAGACTCAATAGCGTCGGGAATGAGATCTAATCCTTTTTGCTCGGTTAGTCGGCTCACCACGCCAAATACCGGAGCCTTAGGGTTCTCAGGAAGGACATTTTCACGTTGCAGCGCTAGCTTGTTGTGCAGCTTTTGGTCAATGCTGTGAAGGTCATAGTGAGTAGGAATGTATGGATCAATGCTTGGAGACCACTCGTTGTAATCCACACCGTTTAACACGCCAGACAGTTTGTGGCGGATTGCTCTTAGTGTGCCATCTAAGCCATCGCCATAGGTAGGAGTTAGGATTTCATTGGCATACGTCGGGCTAACTGTTGTGATGGCGTCGGCATAAACTAGGCCTGCTTTCAGGGCTGAGTAGCGTCCATAAAACTCCATGCCATGTAGGCTCAATAAATCATGTGGCAGTCGAACACGATCAAACTGTTCAATCGGAAAGCTGCCGTTGTAGCGAAGGTTATGGACGGTGGTTACGACAGGAGGATGTTCTAGGCGCCAAGCAGCAAGGTACGCAGCCGCAAAGCCGGTTTGCCAATCGTTCAAGTGCAGAATGTCAGGTTGCCAGTCGATCAAGTGGCCATACTGAGTGATCATCGCGCACACCCAAGAGAATGCAGCAAAGCGGATGTCATTATCGGCAAAATCGTTTCCGTGCGAGTCGAGGTAGGGGCCTCCTTCACGCTCAAATAAGCTTTGGCATTGAACTAGGTAAATAGGCGTGTTGTTATCTGGTAGATAGGTTTCTAAAAGAATCAAATCACCAACCGAGAATGGGTTACCTAAATTACGGCGGGTTTGTACCGGTGGTAATTTTTCTAAAATGCCACTATAAGCTGGCATGATCAGCTTTACGTCGATGTTTTTGGCTCTCAAAGCAATGGGGAGTGCGCCTGCAACATCTGCAAGCCCGCCAGTTTTTATTAATGGGTGAATTTCAGATGAAGCAAATAGTACTTTCATAATTTAGCTTTCGTATTGATTTAGTAATATGACCAGAGTATACCTAATAAATGCCTAATGTAGTGTGAGGCTCGGATAAAAATAGTAAGGGTGATATATGGATTTGAATGCCGCGCGTATGAGTACTCTCTCGCTTATTTTAGCGGGAGGTCGGGGATCACGACTGAAACATCTCACTAACCACCGTTCGAAGCCAGCGGTTCCTATTGCTGGTAAGTATAAAATAATCGATTTTCCGCTTTCGAATTGCATCAACTCAGGGATGAGAAAAATTGCGGTCCTCACGCAATACCGATCACATACTTTGAATCAACATGTTCAGCGCGGCTGGAACTTTTTGCGCTCTGATTTCAATGAATTCATAGAGTTATGGCCTGCACAACAGCAAACAGGAGAAGACTGGTATCGTGGTACGGCTGATGCTGTCTATCAGAATTTTAAAATGATCGATGAGCTAAACAGCGAGTACATATTAATTTTAGCGGGTGACCATGTTTACCGTCAGGATTACAGTGTGATGCTCAAAGAACACATTGAAAATCAAGCAGATGTGACGGTGGCTTGCATTGAAGTACCGGTTAAAGAAGCGGACCAATTTGGCATAATGCATGTCGATGAAAATGATAATATCATTGCCTTCGAAGAAAAGCCTTCCAATCCACCGACCATGCCTGGCAATCCAAACGTCTCTCTTGCGAGCATGGGGATCTACATTTTTAGCACGAAGTTCTTGAGAGAAAATCTCATGAGTGATGCACAAGATTGTGATTCAAGTCATGACTTTGGTAAAGACCTTATTCCTATGTTTGTTGGGCGTTCAAAGATAAAAGCTCACCATTTTGCTAACAGTTGTATTCCTAATGATAGTTACCCTGATAAACCTTATTGGCGTGATGTGGGGACTTTGACTGCGTACTGGGAGTCCAATATGGACTTAACCAAACTGGTGCCGGAATTAGACTTATACGATGAGTCTTGGCCTATTCGTACGACGCATTATCAGCGCCCTGCGGCGAAATTTAACTACAACTATGAAGAGCGTATTGGCACGGCTTTAAATTCGGTTGTGTCGGCTGGTTGTATTGTCTCAGGTTCAACGGTTGAGCAATCTATTTTGTTCAACAATGTTCGAGTGAACTCGTACTCTCACGTTAATAAGTGCGTCATTTTGCCACGATGTGATATTGGCAGACATTGCCAGCTGACGAACGTTGTTGTGGACTCCGATACGAAAATTCCGCCTAACACTATTATCGGTGAAGATCCTGTTGCGGATGCAAAGCGTTTCTATCGAAATGATGATGGGATTGTTTTGGTTACCCAAGAAATGCTCGACAATCTGGAGCACACTACTAGCGCTTGATCCATTTTTTTATATCAGTCGTTTTCTAATAAAAGCTCTTTGATAGGGCTTTTATTGTTTTTGTACTTTGGAAAGTCTCTAACAAAAATGTTCTGTGATTTTGCTATTAGAGTTTTTTATGAGGCTTAGCCGATACTGATCATCTTTTTTTCTGCAAAGTTATTGCTTAATTGCTCTTATTTATCTAAATTAATCTTTTTTGTAAGGGAATAGTAAGTTTGTCTAATTATTCCAAAAGGTAAAATTAGATATGGAATTTCGATTTAAGGCAATTGTGGGTAAGACTGCTATATGCTTGGCAAGCATTGCAATCATAACGGGCTGCAGTACCTCCAAGAAAAACGATGTCGCTGCACTGGATTGTAATAAACAATACACAAGTTGTGCCGCGGCTTTGCCTGAATACTCAGGAAGCATCGCCACCGCTGAGACGCTTTCAAACTCAGAAGAGTCAGTTGATGAATTAGTCGACTCCTTTCCTCTCGTTAACCCAATCCTATTCGGATTTTCTGAGTTCTCCACTGCAGATATTAATTTATCTTCTATCGTAGATTATTTACTGGATCATTCGGATGTCCAAGTCGCCTTGCATGGATACACGGACCCTATTGGTTCAAATAGCTTTAACCTTAATTTATCTAAGCAACGAGCTAGTTTTGTAAAAGCGCGCCTCATGTCATACGGTGTGGATCCAAGTCGAATCACTGTGTACGCCCATGGTGAGGAAAACTTGAAGGTAGCAGAACCCCCGTCAAGCCAACAAATGTCATTGGCTTCCTTGAAAGAAATATACCAGCCAAATCGTCGTGTGACATTGGAGTTCACTCAATAGGTTTGGCTTCAATAACAGAATTATTTTAAAGCAGTTTTCATGAAGGAGATGTCATGGCTATTCGCCCAGTTCTAGGCAAAACACTCATCGCTGTATTGGTGGCTGCAACCGTAGCCGGATGTTCAGTTTCACCTAACCGCCTTACAGAGCAGGACGTTATGGCGAATGCTGAGGAAAATAATGACCTGCTTGCTAGAGATTATGCCCCGGTTACACACGCCATCGATTTAAACGAAGCATTTGCTCGTACTATTAAATATAACCGTGACGCACGACTAAAGGCCTTTGAAGCGGTGGTTTCACAAGGTCAATTGGCTGTTGATAAGTTTGATATGCTGCCTCAGCTAGCAGTTCAAGCAGGCTATGCTTATCGTAACAACTACGCTGCTTCAGCATCCGTAAGCTTTACTGATGACGAGCCGGATGAATTAGGTGCAAATCCGAGTTACTCTGTGTCCTCCGATAAACGCAACGTTAATGCGAACATTGGTGCCACCTGGGATGTGTTAGACTTCGGACTTTCTTACTACCGATCAAAGCAACAAGCAGACCGTTTCCTTATTGCCAAAGAGCGTGAGCGTAAGGTGGTTCATACCATCATGCAGCAAGCTCGAAATGCCTATTTTAGAGCGGTTTCAGCTGAGCGATTATTAACAAAAATCGAGCCACTGATCATCAAAGCCCGCACTGCACTAGCGGACTCAGCGCGAATCGAACAAATGCGTGCCCAGTCACCAATGGATGCACTGACTTACCAGCGCTCCCTGCTTGAAACTTTGCGCACTTTGCAAGATCTACGAAAGGACTTAATGCCAGCCAAGGCTGAGCTTGCCACCCTGATGGGCCTTAACCCTGCAGAGGAGTTTGAGTTAGCGGATGTGCACTCTCCTGATTTTCAAATCCCTGAGTTTAACTTAACGATCGAAGATATGGCGCGTACAGCTCTTGTTCGTCGCCCAGAAGTACTTGAAGCGCAATATAAAGAGCGTATTACTAAAGACGAAGTTGATTCAGCCTTCCTAACATTGTTTCCAAGTCTCAGCTTAAATACAGGTGTCTACTATAACGACTCAGATTATTTGAGAAATAACGACTGGGTCAGTGCTGGTATGGGGGTCAATTGGAACCTGATGAATGTGTTCCGCTATGGCAAGCTTGAGAAGTTGAACGACTTAAAAATGGCGGCATCAAAGCAACAAGCTCTTGCGACTTCTATGGCCGTTGTCTCTCAAGTACACATTGCCAATATTGAGTTCTCAGAGGCTCAACAAGGTTATGACTTAGCCTTGTCATACTTAGATGTAGCAAGCCGCATTCAAACTCAGATGGATGCTAGTCGCGCTTCACAAAGTGTTGGCGAGTTAACCGTCATCCGTGAGGAACTTAACACGCTATTGGCTGAGCTTCGCCGCGATGTTGCCTACGCAGATTTGCAAAATGGCTTTGGTAAAATTCTTGTTTCAATGGGACTTGACCCACTACCA
The DNA here is from genome assembly GCF_056158325.1 of Marinomonas sp. AWM4_232. Lineage (NCBI taxonomy): Bacteria > Pseudomonadati > Pseudomonadota > Gammaproteobacteria > Oceanospirillales > Oceanospirillaceae > Marinomonas > Marinomonas sp. AWM4_232. The sequence continues at coordinate 2,780,705 of NZ_JBSWTA010000001.1, forward strand.
AGTGGCTTTGGTGCCATGGATATTGATTCGTTATCCCAAGCTTTTGAAACCATGTTTGACCAGTGGGAGCAAGGCAATGTTGAGACAATTAGTGAAGAAGCCATGCAATCTGCTTATATGGCCAAACAAGCACAAGAGAGCGAAGGTTAAGCCATGTTGGGCATACACCGTCATGCTTTCGCTGTAACTGCTTTATGTGGTGCTTTATTGCCATCGGGAGTTTACTCCGCTGAAGATGTGAGCGCTCGTGGCATTTTGGTTGCTTCGCATAAAGCAATGCTTTCAACTGAGCTGGCAGGAAAAGTGATCAGCGTACCCAAAAAAATGGGAGAGAGTTTTCGCGCAGGTGAAACACTGCTGGCCTTAGACTGCCGTTTGTTTGAAGCGCAAACCGATAAAGTCGCAGCGGAAGTCCAAGTCGCGCAGATTCGATTGGATAATACCAAACAGCTCAACCAACTGCGTTCCATTGGTACCCTAGAAGTCGCCATCGCTGAAGCGGAATTAGCGAAAGTCCAAGCTGAACATCGTATCGCCAAGCTCAATGTAGAGCGCTGCAAAATCAAAGCTCCTTTTGCGGGCTTTGTAGAACAACTGGATATCCAGAATTACGAAGTGGTGCAGCAACAACAGCCGTTGCTCACCATTGTCGATAAGCGCCAACTGCAAGCGGACATCATCGTCCCAGCAGAATGGATGGCGTGGTTACAAACCGGCAAAGCGGTGACACTAAAAGTGGAAGAAACGGGGCAAACCTTACAAGGGACCTTGACCCATATTGGCCCTAGCATCGACCCCACCAGCCAAACCCTACAGCTCAAAGCCGCCGTAAAAAGCGTGCCAGATAAAGTGCTACCGGGGATGAGTGTGGTGGCAGGGTTTGGACGATGACAAAGCCATTTTGCCTTTGGTTTTATGGCTTATCGGGTGCGGGTAAAACCACGCTTGCCAATGGCGTTAGCAATATTCTCCACGAGCGCGGCATTGTCCATATCACACTAGATGGCGACGAGTTTCGCAAGGGAGTGTCCAGAGACTTGGGCTACAGCGAACAAGATCGACGAGAAAATATTCGCAGGGCAGCGCAAACCTGTCGCCTTTTACTACGACAGAATATCATTGTTTTAGCCTCTTTTATGACGCCTACTGCGCTGGATCAGCAGTTCGTAGAAAGTGTCTTAGGAGAGGATGTGATGATGATTTACGTGAACACGCCTCTTCAGGTGTGTCAACAACGAGACAGTAAACAAATTTACAGTACACCAACCGCTAACGTGAGTGGCTTAGATTTACCGTTTGACGCTAACAGAGCGCATTTTTCGGTGAATGGTACCGATGCCGTGGATACATTGGTGCAACAGATCCTGCACAGCGTCCCTCAGTTACATGGGCAATAGCGATTGGCAACGAATATCTATGGACAAACATTATGACTAAACAGTATCACTTTATATCCGGCTTACCCCGTTCAGGCTCGACCTTACTTGCAGCAATTTTGCGTCAAAACCCCCGTTTTCACGCATCCATGACCAGTGGTTTGGGCTCCCTAGTAAACGGTACGATGCAAATGATGAGTCCCGGTAGTGAAATCGCCCTGACGTTAGAAGATGGTCAACGTGAAGCTGTGCTGGGTGGCTTGTTCGACTCCTTTTATGCCGGTAATGAGAAGGAAGTGATTTTCGACACCAACCGTGGCTGGACGACTAAAATGCCGCTGCTCAATGCGCTACATCCCCAAGCCAAGGTTATTGCTTGCGTGCGGGAACTGCCGTGGGTAGTGGATAGCTTAGAGCGCAAGTCTCGAGATAACCCTTATCACTTTACTCGTTTATTCGGCCAAGGTACCGGTTCCGTTTATAGTCGCGCCGAAGCCATGATGCAGCATGAAGGCATTATTGGTCGTGCTTATACCGGACTGAAAGAAGCCTTTTACGGCGAGCAAGCACAAAATCTATTGATTGTGGAATACGAGCTACTGGCAAAAGCCCCGGAGAAAATCTTGCCATTGATTTATGAATTTATCGGCGAACCCTACTTTGAGCACGATTTCAACAATGTGGAGTTTGATGCGCCGGAATTTGATGAAGCGCTTGGCGCAAGTGGACTTCATAAAGTCCGTCCGAAAGTGGCGATTGAAAGCCGTCGCACCATTTTACCACCGGACTTGTTTAAGCGTTTCCAGGGAATGGACTTCTGGCGGGATTTAGGCGCCAGTCAGGCCAACGTGATCGCGGCAAAGCGGGCCACGGATCAAAGTGACGCCTGAGCCAACTGAGTTAAACAGACAGCACCATTGCAAAGCATAAAGACAGCCAAGTAGAGGCATCATCATGAGTAAAAGAAACCATAAACCATCTGTAAAAAAAATCGCGCGTAAGTCACTTATTACCGCATTGGAACAGAGATTACTGCTTGATGGTGCCGCTGTCGCCACAGCAACGGCTACTTTGACGGACAATGACTTCCGCGAGTTAACGAAAACCCAAATCGCCGAAGCCGTAGCCCCAACTACTACCACCAAAGATACCAGTCGTGACCGCCATGAAGTCGCTGTGGTCGATACCGGCATCGCTGACTACCAAACACTAGTCGATGCAGCTACCGATGCGGGTATGGAAGTGGTGCTACTGAGTGGCAGTCAAGGGGATGGCTTGGATGAACTGGCCAACCTGTTAAAAGATATGCAGCCCATTGACGCCTTGCATATCCTCTCCCACGGCTCAGAAGGGGAAGTGTACCTAGGTACCGACACGCTTAACTCCGATACTCTCGATAGCTTCAGCCAGGCCCTTGAGCTGATAAAAGGTAGCCTAACCACCGAAGGGGATATCCTGCTGTACGGCTGTAATGTTGCGCAAGGGGATAATGGCTATCAATTTATTGAAGACTTGGCGATAGTGACTCAAGCCGATATTGCCGCCTCCGATGATTTAACGGGGAACGCAGAATTTGGCGGGGATTGGGATCTTGAAAAAAGTTATGGTTCAATCGATTTTAACTTCTTGGGAATTGCTTCTGATTTTTCACCATTTGACGGTACGTTAGGTACATTAACGTTTACTGGGGCTGATCAAACTTTTTCGACTGGTGATACCTATAGGGGCTATACCCTTACCATTGCCGCAGATGCCGAAGCTTATATAAAAGATAATGCTTTTGTAATAAAAAATAACAATACTGCTAATAATGGCAGAACAAATGTTATTTTTACGAGCTCAACAAGTTTTACATGGACTGGTTGGACAACAAAGGTCGTTGATAATGGTATCGCACAGCCATTGTTGTCATGGAATAACGGAAGTTCGTTGGCCTTTGGCGATGATCCAACAACTTTTTCTTATACAAATCTTTATAATGCTATATATGGTCCTAATTCTAGTTCGGGTGTAGGTCCGACTACGTCCGTAACAATCAATTTTGGTAATAATTTTGGTACGTCAGGCGTAAGTAAATTATACATTCAATCATTTAACTTACCATCAGGAGTTAATCCTGAGCCTGCTGCGCCATCAAATGCTGCGCCCACCTCAAATGCCAATACTGGTTCTAGCCTAAATGAAGGCGCAACCGATACGATTACAGCTTCCGAGTTGGATTTTAATGATGATTCGGATGCAGATACAGCTATTACCTATACCGTTACCTCTGCCTTATCGAATGGTCAATTAGAAAATACCGATAATTCAGGTTCTGCCATTACCAGCTTCACTCAGCAAGATATTAATGACGGCAAAATCGTCTATATACACAACGGCGGCGAAACCACCAGTGATTCTTTTGGGTTTAAAGTCGCTGATAGTGAAGGCGCAGAAACCACTGGGCAAACTTTTAATTTCACCGTTACGGCTCAAAATGACGCACCTACAGTCGCCACCAATACTGGCCTCACCGTCAATGAAGGCGCAGCTGGCACCATTGCAAACACTCTACTTAACACCACCGACCCAGATGATTCCGGTACTGGGCTAACGTACACCATCACTTCGGGCACCTCCAATGGTTCGGTGTGGATCGACGCGGATAATAGCGGCACGATCAACAACGCCGAATCTGCGTTGGCTATTAATGGCATATTCACCCAAGATGACATCAATAATAACCGAGTTAAATATCTACATGATGGCTCAGAAACCACCAGTGACAGCTTTGGGTTCAGTGTTCAGGATGGCTTAGAAAATAGTGTTTCGGCGATTACTGGCCAATCATTTGCGATTACCGTCACACCGCAAAATGATGCACCAACTGCCACCGGCATACCAACCGATATTACCGTGACCGAAGACACCGCTTCCAATGTGGATTTGTCTGCCATCACTTTTGCTGATGCCGAGAATAGTAACCTCACAGTCACCTTAACCGCTTCTGCTGGAACACTGGCCGCTACCTCTGGCGGTGGTGTAACAATCGGTGGTTCTGGTACGGCAGCGCTAACCCTTGCTGGTAGCGCCGCCAACATCAATACCTATCTGGATACAGCTTCAAATATCAAATATACCGGTGCAACTAATGCCAATGGAGATAACGCTGCAACCTTAACCATTAATGCTAACGATGGCACGGTTAACCCAACATTAGGTACGGTGAATATTGATATCACCGGAGTGAATGACAAACCAACTATCTCGGGGTTAGGGGATATCGGCCAGGTCGAAGGCTATCCCATTTACGTAGCCAACAGCTTTTCTTTTGCAGATGTTGATGCTCCAGCGAATTACAACGGCTTTATTTTTGAGGTCGTTGTTGCTAGTAGGCAAGCAGGAGACTATTTGTCTGTATTTGGTACATATGGACAGCATGATGTCGCATATAAAGGTGATGAAGGTATTGTTTACCGTTGGAATGGTTCGGCTTATGAGGCAATCGCTACTACCAATTGGGATGAAGCGAATGCCAAAATGGAGCTAGTATTCCACAATGGCGTGGTAACCAATCCAGGTAATTATTCTGATGGAACTCAAGTTACGTTTTATGCAGACACGGCGACCAAAGTTCAAGACGTGATTCGTCAAGCGGTCGTTTGGACAGGTTCCGACAATCCAACTACAGACAATAGTACTTTGAATACTCGGAATATCACGTTCCGTTTAAGTGATGGCACAGATTGGTCTGATACCACCACCCAAAGCTATACCATTTACCCAGCCAATGATTCGCCAACTTTAACGGTGACTGGTTCTAATGCAACCTTTACGGAAAACGGTACGGCAGTCAGTCTATTTTCTGGTACTGCGATCGATGTAATTGAAAGCGCAGACGCGGTGAAAGGGTTAACCTTTACAGTGACCAATGTTGTCAATGGTGCAGATGAAACTGTGGGAGTCGATGGCTCTAGTATTGCACTAACAGATGGTTCGACTGGAACGACCACGACTAATGGCATGAGTTACTCTGTCTCGGTTTCAGGAACAACGGCAACGGTAACCTTAACCAAAGCGGCAGGTATCACCCCGGCTAATGCTCAAACACTGCTAGATGGCATGACTTATACCAATAGCAATGACGACCCAACCCAGTCCGGGGCAACGACGCGCGTATTTAGCTTGACCCAAATTCAAGATACTGGCGGTTTAAGTACTTACAGTTCAACAAACTATGGTGTCGATACCACTAATTTAACTGGTCAAACATCAACGGTTACCATTACCGCTACCAATGACAGTCCAACAGCAATCGCGTTGAGTGATAGTACTGTCTTGCATAAAGACGGTGTGAATGGGGTAGTGGGTACCCTAAGTACTACCGATGCTGACTCTGCTGATAGTCATACCTATTCTTTGGTGGCAGGTACTGGCGATACCGATAATGCTTCCTTCAATATCAATGGTAATGAGCTACGTGCCAATGATCCAACACAGCTGGCTAACGGCACGTATTCTGTACGTGTGCAAACCAGTGATGGTAATGGTGGTACCTTTGCCGAGACTTTCTCCATCACCGTGGATGCGGCACCAACCCTAGCTAGCTCCATTCCTGCTGATGGGGCGACCAATATCGCCCCAAGCAGTGATCTGTCCTTGACCTTTAGTGAAGCCATTAGCAAAGGCACGGGCAATATCACCTTGATTAATACTACTACCGGTAACACGGTGGAAACCTTTGATATCGCCTCGTCTGACAAGGTGAGTATTTCTGGTTCGACGCTGACCATTAATCCGACAGCAGATTTGGCTGAAGCCACTGGCTATGCTATTCAAGTAGAGAATACGGCGATTTTAGATAGCGTCGGCAACGCCTTTGCCGGTATTAGTGATAACACGACTCTGAACTTTACCACCGGCGTAACCGACTCCGCTGCACCGACCTTCTTGTCGATTCAGCGAGTTGACGACAATGTGATCACCGGCACAACGACCAGCTTTACCTTGACCTTTAATGAAGCGGTCAATGCAGTGGCGGGTGACTTTGAGCTGAATACCAGCGGCACAGTAGCGGGCACGATCGGCACCATTACTGGCTCTGGCACGAATAACTTGACGGTTAATGTCACCGGTATTTCGGGTGTTGGCACCCTAGGGCTTAACTTGAAGTCCGATCATGCTGTCACCGATTTGGCGGGTAACGCCCTTGCGACCGCAGAGCCAGCGGATGATGAAGTGTACTCTGTCGATACAGTAGCACCAACACTGATTTCTATGAACCGCCTAGATAGCGCCACTACTAACGCGGACTCCGTGCAGTTTATGGCGGTATTTAGCGAGACCGTAACTGGCCTATTAACCGATGACTTTGAATTAACTGGCACTGCCGCGACGGGGGCAAGTATCGCCAGCGTGACAGGTACCGGCAATGGCTATGTGATTACCGTGAATGGTGTCGCTGGTGATGGCACATTGGGTGTGCAACTGAAATCCGCTGCGACGGTAACCGATAGTGCCGGTACAGCGTTAACGGCAACGACTGCGAGCGCCGTCGCTGAGCAATACACCATCGACAACACAGCACCGACTGCCACGGCCATTATTCGTACCAATGCGGCGCTTAGTACCGCCGATACCGTGACCTTTGATGTTACCTTTGGCGAAGCCGTTGCAAATGTCAGCGTTGAAGACTTTGCAATCTCTGGCGATGTGACCGGAACCATTACCGGCGTGACCGGCTCTGGCTCGTCTTACACAGTCACCGTCGGCAGCATTACCGGCGATGGCGCACTGGGTCTCAACTTCAAGTCTGGACAAAATATCGCCGATACGGCGGGCAATAGCTTTGCTGGCACTGAGCCAAGCGTGGATGAAAGCTACACCATCGACAATACCTTGCCGACGGTTGCCAGCATTAGCCGTGGTATGGTTAACCAAGTGAAAGCGGGTACTGCCACTGACGTGGTCTTTACCGTGGTCTTTAGTGAAACCGTATCCGGCGTGGCGACAACTGACTTTGAAGTCACCGGCAATGCCACCAACACCGGCGTAAGTAGCGTTTCCAGCGCCGATGGTAAAGTCTTCAAAGTCACTGTAGGTGGTGTGAATGGCACCATCGGTCAAACCGTTGGTTTGAATTTCACTGGCTCTGCAACCGATGCAGTTAGCCAAGCATCGACAGCACAATTTACCTCTGGTGATAGCTATACCATCGCCGGCACCTTGCTAAACGAAGGGGCTCTGACCCAAGCACAACTTGATGCCATTATAGACTTGAACCGTGAAGGCACCTTGCTAGAACAATCCGTTGCCGATGCCACACAGGTGATCATTGTGGATTCCCGTATACCGGGCTTAGTGGAACACGCACAAACTGCCAACCCAGAGGCGGATATCTGGTTGCTAGATGGTTCCCGTTCGGCGGTGGAGCAAATCAGCGAAATCCTTGCTAACTATAACGATTTAGATGCGTTGCATATCCTTTCCCACGGTGGTGTAGGGGAAATCTACCTTGGCGCGGAAACCGTTTCTGCCGATGCCCTTAACCAAAATAGCGCCACCTTTGCGGCGTGGAGCAATGCCCTTAGCGACAACGGCGACATCCTGCTTTACGGCTGTAACGTCGCCCAAGGTGACACCGGCATCGCCTTTATCAACCAACTTGCCCAAGTTACCGGTGCGGATATCGCCGCATCGGATGACCTGACCGGCTCGGCTGAGCTTGGTGGGGATTGGGTGTTGGAAGTTACGAGTGGGACAATTGAGAGTGTCGTATCACTCGATTCATTCAAAGGCACTTTGGCGGAAGATCAAGTAACTACTCGATACCTCTATGTACATCCTGGACAAGATAGTTATCACTTCACTTGGGGTGAGGACCGGGCTTATAACGGTACGTCTTGGGAATACGGTCAGATAACAGAGATCGCTTTATGGGATGCTAGTACGGCAAATGGATATCTACAATATTCATCAGATAATGGAGCTAACTGGTCTACTTATAATATTGCCTCGAGTTCTGTGAATTACATATCGGTAACTGGAAAAATATGGAAGTGGGTGTCAACGACTACGAATGACCCTAGTCAAAGTATCAAATTTGGATACAAAGTCGCCTCAGTATCATCGAATAATGTTGGTACTACCTTCTTTATGAAAATCGATAATTATCCGACAAGTTTGGGGTTCGATAATACGAGTGGTGTTCTTGCCTCAGATACACCAAATGGAGGCTACGTTGGGAGTGCTTCTATTACCGATACTGGCATTCGCGCAAACTATGAATTAACTAGTCAATCTCACTCTGGTCTCTTCGCATTGGATGCATCTTCGGGTGTTATCACTATTACTGACACTTCTCTCATACCAGCAGAAGGTGAAACAGTTTCCATTACTGTCTCTTATGCAGATGTATATCAGAGGAACAGCGATGGTAGCGTTATTACAGGACAGGGACTTGAGGAGACATTTAGTTTTGTCGTCAAAGGGGCGTCAGATGATCTAGGATTTGAAGACGAGGTAAATGTCAACAGCATTGTATCGGACGTTGTTAATCAGGACTATTCTGATGTGACTCAGTTATCCAATGGAAATGTAGTTGTCGTTTGGAATGATAATAGCAATGGAGGTATCTATGGACAAATCTACGACTCTGTTGGGAGTAAGCAGGGTAGTAGTTTTACTATAGATAACGATATTACCTTGAAGCCTGAAGTTAGCGCTCTTTCTGATGGTAAGTTTGTTGTTTCATACGTTGATACGTCCAACAACATATTCGCTGTTGTTGTTGATGAAAATGGTAGTGTAGGATCAGAAATTTCGGTCGCAAGTGGTGAGTATGACAATTACTCTCCTTTAGACATTCGTTCAAGTAGCGATGGCAGTAAATTTACTATTACTTGGAATCTCAATGATTATGAGACGCTAAAAAAAGCGGTATTTTCTTCTGATGGAAGTCAGGTCGGTGCAACGAGTACTTTTTCCTCAAAAGGTTACTCTCCAGTTTCTACAATACTGACCTCAGGTCAGGAAGTCGTAGCAGTTGGTGATGCTAGTACGTGGGAAGGTATTAATATTATTATTGATGGCGCGCCGGTACAAAGCACGTTTGATACCCCTATTGGAGACACAGCTACTTTCCATTCTATTGCTTCGTTGAGTAACGGTGGTTTTGTGTTGGCTTGGGCAGATTCAAATCAAGAGAGAATATACACTCAAGAGTTCAACGCCGATGGAACAAGTAGTGGTACTGCTACTGTCACGAATACAACGGTAAGTGGTCAGTATAGTGTTGACACTCCTAAAATATCTGTTTTATCAGATGGAAGTTATATTGTTACTTGGTCTCAGGGAAATATTGATGGAAGTGGAACATCCGTCCAAGCAATGCGTTTTGATACAAATGGTGATCGTATAGATTCAGAGCAGTTCCAGATAAACCAGTATCGGTATGGGAATCAAAGTAATGAAGCTATAACTGAACTAGAGAGCGGCGGGTTTGTTACGACATGGACAGATTCATCGTCCGAAAAAGCTTCTGGGGCAGATATTGAATTACGATTTTTAAATGTGGCAAGTAACGCAGCCCCGACGATTTCCGGCGCACCAACTTTTATCACTACAACAGAAGATACGGCATCTAATATTGATCTTTCAGCCGTGACTTTTGCCGATGGTGACAATGACGCTTTAACGGTCACCTTGTCGGTGAATAATGGAACTTTCTCTACACCTGCTGATGGTTCTAGCGTTGGCGCGGGAGTAACTGAGACACTGGTCAATGCAACGACTATCACTTTAGTAGGTAGCGCAGCGGATATTAATACCTATTTAGATACGGCTTCGAATATTCAATATACCGGTGCGACGAATGCTGCCGGTACCAATGCTGCCACATTAACCATTAGTGCTAGCGATGGCACGGCGAATCTAGCATCTACCCCAACGGTGAATATTAATATTACCAATGTGAATGATGCACCTACGGTAGCCAATGCTCCATCAACCATTACGGTTACGGAGGACACGGCCTCTAACATAGACCTTTCTAGTGTGGTATTTGCGGATGTAGATAATGACAATCTGACAGTGACCCTGTCTATCGACGATGGTAGCTTCTCATCGCCGGTTGATGGCAGCGGTTTTGGAAGTGGCGTCACCGAAACCTTGGTCGATAGCAAAACCATTACGTTGTCTGGTTCTGCTACAGCTATCAATACTTACTTAGACACCGCCTCAAACATTCAATATACCGGCGCGAATAATATCAGCGGTAATGGTGCTGCAACCCTAACTATTAGTGCTAGCGACGCGAATTCAGCCTCCTTGGCTTCTAACCCAACGGTTAGTATCAATATTACCAGCGTAAATGATGCGCCAACCATTACTGGCGCATCAGCCAGTCAAGCCGTCAATGACTCTGCCACTGCGACGCCATTTAGTAATGTGGTTTTGGACGATGTGGATAGTACTAATGTATCGGTGACGGTGGCATTGGATACGGCGGCGAAAGGGGCCTTTACTGCAGCTTCATTGACGGGGTCTGGTTTTACTGATGCGGGCAGTGGTTCTTATATATTAGCTTCTACTGATATAGCGTCTGCTCAAGCGGCGTTACGTCAGTTGGCATATAACCCAGCGGATAATCGTGTTGCTCCCGGCTCAACCGAGACCACGACCTTTACCATTACGGTAAACGATGGCACCGCCAATGGTACGGATAACACCACCACGGTGGTAAGTACCTCAGTCAACGATACACCGACGGATATTAGTCTATCGGATGCGGCATTTAGCCATTCCGAAGGCTCTACTAATGTGGTGGTTGGTAGCTTCTCGGCTACCGATGCGGATACGGGGGAGAGCTTTACGTACTCCCTAGTTGCGGGCACTGGTGATACGGATAACGGTAAGTTTAATATTGATGGCGCCAACCTGCGTGTGACGGACCGTGCGAATGTGCCTGCTGGCAATTACAGCATCCGTGTACAGGTGAACGATGGCGATGCCACCTATGAGAAAGCCTTCACTATTACGGTAACCGATGGTCAGGCTCCAACGATTTCTACCGTGGTGCCAGCGGATGGCAGTACTGGAGTATCGGTGGCAGATTCCATCGAGATCACCTTTGATGAAAATGTCACTTTAGGTAGTACGGGTACTATTACCTTGTATGATATTACGGGGAATGGCGCGAATTCGGTTACCATTGATGTGACCAATCACGCCAGTCAGCTTTCCGTTTCGGGCAATAAGCTAACCATTAATCCATCCGCGAATTTAATCGCTACCAATCAGTATGCGGTGCAGTTAACCGCAGGGGCGTTGAAAGATAGCGCTGATAACGGCATTGCGGCGGTGAACGATAACACGACTTACAACTTCACCACCGGCACCGTGGATACCACTGCACCGACGGTTGCTATTGTGGATGTGGCGGATCCTACTCAGCCGAATGCGGGTACTGTCACCATCAACTTTAGTGAGCAAGTCACTGGTGTAGATATCAGTGATTTCACGTTGACGCTAGGTGGTGTCAACGCGGATATAAGTGGTTTAACGGTTGCAGGTAGCGGTAGTGCTTATACGTTGGACCTATCCACGGTGACTGCGACGGCGGGCACTTATGTGTTGACGTTGAATACCTCTAACATCACAGATACTTCTGGCAACGCACTGACAGCCGGGGATAGCGAAACCTTTATTATCGATACCACAGCACCAACGGGTGTGGCGATTGTTCGTGCTGGCGCGGATAGAATTAATGGCAGTGCAGCGACCTTTACCGCTGTATTTAGCGAAGCGATAACCGGTGTGGATGCGGCTGACTTTGCCCTAACCGGCACCGCAACGGGCGGTTCGATTGGTAGCGTCACCAAGGTGTCGGATTCGGTTTACACCGTCTCGGTGACTGGGTTGAGCGCAGATGGCACCGTGGGCGTGGATCTGAACAGCACAGGCACGGGGATTACGGATATCGCTGGCAATGCCATTAGTAGTGGTATAACTGGGCAGCAAGTTACCCGGGATACAGCTGGGCCAAGTGTGACTGCGATCAACCGCGATGGTGCGGAAGTAATCACAGCAGATACCGCTACCTTTACGGTTAGCTTTGATGAAGCAGTGAAAGGTGTTGACCTCAGTGATTTCAGTGTGTCTGGTGGAACCGGCACCGTGGCATCGGTTATCGGTTCAGGTACCACTTACCAAGTGACAGTGAATAGTATTTCTGGGGACGGCAATTTGCGTCTCGATCTAAATGCGTCCGGTACGGGAATTACTGATGCCGCGGGTAATGCCAACGGCACAGGATTTACTTCGGGTGACAGCTTAATTATTGACAATACCGCCCCTGTTGTTACCGCTTCTCAGAGCTTTAATCTGGATGAAGGTATGGCGACCGGTACGGTTATCGGTCAGGTCAAAGCCACCGACGCCAATGGCGTGAGCGGGTTCAGTATTCAATCCGGTAACGAGTCGGGTTACTTTGCTATCGATAACAACGGAGTATTAAGTTTAACTAGCGCTGGCGCAGATGCGCTCGATTATGAAACGGTGACCGCTTACACCCTGAATATCGTAGCGACCGATGTAGTCGGGCAGGCATCTAGTGATGTGGCTGTCACTATCGCGGTACAGGATATTAATGATAATGATCCTGAAATTAGCTCATCAGCTACGGCATCGTTGGCTGAAAATACAGACAGTACAGAAGTTGTATACGATGCTAACGCTGTTGATGCTGATATCTCGGCATCATATAACACCATCATATATTCACTTAAAGCCACCGGGGATCATGACGCATTCACTATTGATGCTAATTCCGGTCAAGTGGAACTGAAAGCCTCAGCAGATTACGAAGTCAAGTCCTCTTACAGCTTTACCGTGATCGCATCCGATGGCATGCGCAGTGACGAGCAGGCTGTAACCTTGTCCATCACTGACGTGAACGACAACACGCCAAGCTTTACTTCTGGTGAAACGGGTAGTGTGGCCGAAAATGCGGAAATCAGCACGGTGATCTACGCGGCGACCGCAACCGATGCGGATGGCACTGCTGCCAACAACACCATTAGCTACAGCCTAACAGGTACAGACGCTAATCTGCTGAATATTGATAGCAGCACAGGGGAAGTAACTCTAAAAACCAGCTCCGACTACGAAACCAAATCTAGCTACAGCTTTAATGTGGTGGCGTCTGATGGCAAAGCGGGTACCAGTGATGCTTCTCAATCCGTCACGGTGAGCGTAGTCGATGTGAACGAAACACCAGTGGCGAATAACGACACGGGCTCGGCTACAGAGGCGGGTGGCGTAAGCAACGGCACTGCCGGTAGCAATGCTACGGGAAATGTACTGACCAACGATACTGACGTGGATGCAACGGATACCAAAACGGTATCCGTAGTGAAATTTGGTAGTACTGCTGGTACGGTTGGACAAGCGTTGACTGGTAGCTACGGCTCCCTAACATTAAATTCCGATGGTTCTTACACCTACGTCATCGATAATAGCAATACCACAGTCCAGGGCTTGCAGGCAGGCTCTTCCATAACTGACACCTTTACTTACACCCTGTCTGATAAAGGCGCTTTAACGGATACCGCATCTTTGGTGATCACTATTAATGGTGTCAATGACAATCCAACACAATCTTCCAATGATCCATCTGGTATGACTGAATCCGCCGATGCTTCTGCTCAGGATCTAAGCTCTTCTGGTAGCGTTTCCTTTGAAGATGTTGATGCTGCGGATGTGGTTGACGTGACTTTCGTCAGCGATAACAACATCGCTTGGTCTGCTGGTACGATTGACAGCACGTTAGCGTCACAACTAGTGGCAGGCTTTGATGTTACTGGTACTAATGAAACTGCGCCGGGAGCGGTAAACTGGTCGTACTCTGCGAACGATGCCAACCTAGATTTCTTGGGGGCGGGTGAAACGATCACCTTTAGCTACACGGTTACTGTGACCGATAGTCAAAATGCCACAGCCACCGATACAGTTACTTTCACCATTACCGGCACTAATGATGCTCCAGACGTCACGGCGACAGCAGCAACCTCTATTACCGAAGTGGGTGATTCCTCGGCTCAGGTTTTGTCGGACACAGGTACGGTGAGCTTTACCGATATTGATGATACGGATGTGATCAATGTCACCTTTGCTAGCGATAACAACATCACTTGGTCAGCTGGCACAATCGATAGCACATTAGCCTCTCAATTAGTAGCAGGCTTTAATGTTGGTGGTACTGGTGAAGCTGCACCAGGTTCAGTTAATTGGTCGTACTCGGTGAACGATGTCAACCTAGACTTCTTGGGGGCGGGTGAAACGATCACCTTTAGCTACACGGTTACCGTGACTGATAGTCAAAATGCCACAGCTACCGATACGGTGAGCTTTACTATTACTGGCAGCAACGACACGCCAGTGATTACGGTTGTCGATGTGGATGCTGCTATTACCGAAGGCTCCGTGCTTTCTGATACCGGCAGCATTAGCTTCGCGGATCTGGATCTTACCGATCGCCCAACCGCTGCGGAAGCGACCAAGTCTGTAACGGCTAAAGCGCAAGACGGCACGACGGATCTAACGTTAACGGCTACTCAGAAAGCAGCGATTGAAGCGGCATTCAGCATTGAGAACGTCAACACTAATACCAATGACGGAACGGTGAACTGGAGCTACAACATCGCGGAAGCTGATCTCAACTTCTTGGGTAAAGATGAGGTGGTTACCGCCGTCTTCACTATTACGGTGACCGATGATGAAGGTGAGACAGATACTCAAGATGTCACCGTGACCATCACCGGCAGCAATGATACGCCAGTGATTACGGTTGTCGATGTGGATGCTGCTATTACCGAAGGCTCCGTGCTTTCTGATACCGGCAGCATTAGCTTCGCGGATCTGGATCTTACCGATCGCCCAACCGCTGCGGAAGCGACCAAGTCTGTAACGGCTAAAGCGCAAGACGGCACGACGGATCTAACGTTAACGGCTACTCAGAAAGCAGCGATTGAAGCGGCATTCAGCATTGAGAACGTCAACACTAATACCAATGACGGAACGGTGAACTGGAGCTACAACATCGCGGAAGCTGATCTCAACTTCCTTGGTAAAGATGAGGTGGTTACCGCCGTCTTCACTATTACGGTGACCGATGATGAAGGTGAGACAGATACTCAAGATGTCACCGTGACCATCACCGGCAGCAATGATACGCCAGTGATTACGGTTGTCGATGTGGATGCTGCTATTACCGAAGGCTCCGTGCTTTCTGATACCGGCAGCATTAGCTTCGCGGATCTGGATCTTACCGATCGCCCAACCGCTGCGGAAGCGACCAAGTCTGTAACGGCTAAAGCGCAAGACGGCACGACGGATCTAACGTTAACGGCTACTCAGAAAGCAGCGATTGAAGCGGCATTCAGCATTGAGAACGTCAACACTAATACCAATGACGGAACGGTGAACTGGAGCTACAACATCGCGGAAGCTGATCTCAACTTCCTTGGTAAAGATGAGGTGGTTACCGCCGTCTTCACTATTACGGTGACCGATGATGAAGGTGAAACAGATACTCAAGATGTCACCGTGACCATCACCGGCAGCAATGATACGCCAGTGATTACGGTTGTCGATGTGGATGCTGCTATTACCGAAGGCTCCGTGCTTTCTGATACCGGCAGCATTAGCTTCGCGGATCTGGATCTTACCGATCGCCCAACCGCTGCGGAAGCGACGAAGTCGATAAGCTATTTAGCCGCTGATGGAATCACTGGTTTAGTACTAACGCCAGTTCAACAAACGATATTTGAAAATGCTTTTAGTATCACGAATGTTGTTGGTAATACTAATACTGGTGCCGTTAATTGGACGTATGAGTTGGCGGAGTCAGACATCGATTTCTTGCGTCAAGGAGAGACAGTAACCGCTGTATTTACAATTACTGTTACGGATGATGAATCGACTAGTACAAGTCAGGATGTGACTGTTGTTGTAACGGGTAGCAATGATACGCCAACGGTTGAAAATAGCATTCCTAATGCTGAGGGGACATTGAGCTTACGCTTTGACCCGATTACGTTACCTGCGAATTTATTTGCCGATTTAGATCATGGTCAAACTGATAGTTTGAATTGGACGGTTGCCAATTTACCTCGTGGTTTAAGCTTCGATGCTTCAACTCGTCAGATTTCAGGGGTTCCAACTGCTGGGGTGGGAACGAGCGTTATTACGGTGACGGCAACAGAAGCTGATGGTGGTGCAGTGAGTACTGCTTTTAATATTGTATTGGAACCAGCTCCAGTAAGTACCTCAGTTCCTGCCGTCACTCAAACCGCTTCAACGAGTGCTCCTTCGACTGGTTTTGAGGCACCTGACCCTGATATTAATATAGGGCAATTGCCTGCAGGAACGGTCGTAGACCAACAATCAGCTAACAGTGGTTTTGTGAGTGAGAACGCTGAAGTTACCGAGCCTGTCGTAACACCTTTTCAAGCTGTAACTGCGCCTGTTGCAGCTCAACCAGCTCAGTCCACAAATACAGCTGATGCGTCGCTAAATCGTATCTCAGTGAATGTAAACCAAACTGGCGAAGTTGTTTTCAGTAATGATTCTACACTTAGTTCATCTTCTTTATCGATTGCGACGTTAACGACACAGGCCGAAGTGATCAATATTTCTATTTCGGATGATCTTGGCGCACTGAATTACTCTGCCACACTTGCAGACGGTAGCGTTTTGCCAGAATGGGTTACGGTCAATGCTGCGACCGGAGAGATTTCGATCAATCCACCTGCGGGTGAAACACGAGTAAATATAAGAATCAGTGCTCACGACGTAAATGGTGATACTCGCGTTCTTGAGCTTGATCTTGACTTAACCGAGCTGAATTCTAGCTCTGCTGAACAAAATGACACCTCGACCCAAGCCTATTTAAATCTTGATGAGCAGCTAGAGCTAGAAGCTCAGCAGTTAGATGATTATGGTAGCGAATTAATGAAGTTGCTGGTGTCATAAAGTATGTCGGATCAGGCGATTGCTCAGCTTTTACAGCTTGAGCAGCAAGTTAGAAAAAGTGAAACAAAGACCGAGCTGGCGTATGTCATGGTGAACATGACTCGCTCGCTCGTTGCCTACGAACAAGGAGTATTGTTATTAGGAGGAGAGCACGAAAAGCTTAAGACCTATGCGATAAGTGATATTACCTTGGTTGATAGAGCCACCCCTTTTTGTGCTTGGTTTGAGCAAGTTGCTCAATATAACACTGCAAAGAGCCACTCAAATGATGCGTATGTAATCGATAGCCAATCGCTACCGGAAGAGCTTAGAGCAGATTTCTCTGACTTTTCTCCGCCTAACATGCTCTGGCTTCCTGTTGGGATTCCATCAAAGAATAACGAACGCTTGGGAGTCATGTGTTTATCCAAATCAACCGCTTGGACAGAGCGAGAGTTGGGCTTGTTGAAACACTTAGCGTCAAGTTATGGCCACGCATTGCAGCTATTTAGACAAAGCTCTGGTATGAGACGTTTGTGGGATAAGCTTGCGAACCGACGAATAGGTATAGGGTTAATAATCATTATCGCTGCGGCAGGTTTTATACCAATAAACCTCACCGTATTGGCACCAGGAGAAATCATTGCAAAAGATCCTGTGCTTGTAACGGCACCTATCGTTGGTTCTGTTAAAGAGGTGCTTGTTAAACCTGGTGATGCGATAGTTGAGGGTGATCAATTGGTCCAAATGGAGACGATTGAGTATCAAGGACAGCTAAATGTCGCTCAAAGAGAGTTGGATCGAGTTCAAGCGGAACTTCGTACCACAGAGCAAGCTGGTTATGTGGATCGACGAAGAAAGTCTGAGTTGTTGGAACTTGAGTCATCGGTCGAGTTGAAAAAAATAGAACGTGACTTCTATGAAGAAAAGCTGAATAGAACACGTATTATGGCGAGTGCAGAGGGTATTGCTGTATTTGATGGCCCTGACCAATGGCAAGGGCGTCCGGTCGTTGTGGGTGAGAGAATACTTTCTATAGCGGACCCAAATAAAATTCATTTAGAAGTCATGTTGCCAGTTAAGGATGCAATCTCCCTCACGCGTGGCGATAAGGTAACTTTCTTCATGGATACTGATCCGTTGAACCCAATGGATTTTAATGTCTTGTATTCCACTTATGAGCCGACATTAACGCCTGATCAGATTGTTGCATATCGATTGATAGCTGAGCCAAGTTTTGATGAAGGCGCTGTACAGGTTCCGAGAATTGGGCTACGTGGTACAGTGAAAATGTATGGTGCTAAAGTATCGTTGGCTTATTACTTATTACGACGACCTATCACTTTTATACGTCAGCACTTGGGGCTATAAATGATATCCTCTGATGGACCTACGCCTTTGCCTACTCTTAGGCAAAACCTTAAGTTGTTGCCTGCCTCTCCAGATGAAGACGGTGAGCCTAGGTGGCAGTTATTTGATGCGCTTTCAAATAAGTTTTATTTCTTGTCTCGCACAGCGTTGTATCTATTTCGAGAGTGGCGCAATGCTGTAGATGATGAATCCTTGTTGGCTTGTGTTGCCAAGCGAGGCATTGATGTCAGTAGAGAAGAGCTGGAATATTTTATTCGTTTCTTAAAGCAGAATAATCTACTTGAGGCGTCTGATGTACACACCGTGTCAGACTTTGAAACGCAGGCTAAGGCACGAAAAAAGCATTTATTGCTGTGGCTGTTACATAATTACTTATTTATTAAGGTGCCGCTTGTTCGTCCTGATCTGTTGTTAACTAAACTTTATCAGCGATTCCATTCACTTTTAAACTTTCCTATTTATTGGTTAGCTATGTGCTTTGGTTGCCTGGGGCTTCTTATGGCTCTTCGTCAATGGGAAACCTTTACTCATACTCTACAAACGTTTTTAAGTTTGTCTTCTATGGTCTATTACATCGGGGCGTTAATCTTGGTTAAGGCTGCGCATGAGTTAGGTCATGCTTTTGTGGCAAAGCGTTACAACTGTCGAGTGAGCTCAATGGGTGTAGCTTTCCTATTAATGACGCCGATTCTTTATACTGATACGACGGATGCGTGGCGACTGCGCTCTAAATTTCAGCGACTGGATATTGTCACAGCAGGGGTACGAGTAGAAATATACATTGCCTGCTTCGCAACCTTTCTCTGGTCGGTAGCTCCATCAGGAAGTTTTCGGGATGTACTATTTTTTATAGCGACCACTAGCTGGGTATCTTCACTGCTTATTAATATTAGCCCCTTTATGCGTTTTGATGGGTACTATGCCTTGTCGGATTTTTTAGGTATGGAAAACCTTCAACCTAGAGCTTTTTTAGTCGGTAAATGGTTTTTAAGAGAGCGTATTTTTGGCTTAGGTTTACCACCGCCAGAGCCTCTTAATCGTCAAAAGTGTATTTTGATGGTGACGTATGCTTGGTGTACGTGGGTTTATCGCCTACTTCTATTTTTAGGTATCGCGCTACTAGTGTATTTTTTCACGTTTAAACTGCTCGGTATCTTGCTGTTTGCGGTTGAAATAGTCTGGTTTGTACTGCTTCCCATCATTAAGGAGCTAGGTGTGTGGGTGAATTTAAAAAGTAAAATGAGCTGGAATAAACGAAGCGTAGTGAGTGCTTTGCTTATTATTTTTGCTGTAGGGCTTGTTGTTGTTCCTTGGCAAAAACATTTAACTGTGCCAGCAGTGGTTGATTTTGAGCAAAAACGAGACTTTTACCCGAATTTAGAAGGGCGTATTGCGGTTTGGAATGTTGCTCCTAACAAGTCCGTAAAAGCTGGAGATGTATTAGGCATTTTGGAATCTTCTGAGTTAGAGCAGAACATTGTAATGTCTGAGTCTCGAATTCGGAGCTTATCCTTAAAATGGCAGCGCAGTCGATCTGATGCACTGCTGCGCAGTGAAAGCATGGCGCTGCAGGCACAATTGTCACGCGAACAATCGCGCTTAGCTAGCCTTTTGGAGCAGAGAGAGCAGCTTGTTCTAAGAAGTCCTATTAATGGTGTGATTGGCAATTGGGATGAATTTCAGAAGGGGGATTACGTTGCTTCTAACGTTGCCGTGATAAAGGTGTTTAATCCAGAAAGCGCTGTCCTCAAAGCATATGTATCCGGAGAGGAATTAGGAAAACTAAAAGTCGGCGCTAAAGGGCGTTATATTGCTCAACAGGGAGAAGTTTTTGATAACTTAGTTACGCTTGAAGCGATTCGTCCTACAGCTGTTGATCAATTGAATTTTCGTAGTTTATCTTCAACTTATGGTGGGCCTATTGCGGCAACAACCCACAAAGAACAAGAGGTGCCAGATGATGCAACCTATGAGCTTTTATTGCGCTTTGACTTGCCGCAGTATGCTCCACAGCAGTTATTAGGTACGGTTCGTTTAGCCTCGGAATCAAGCAGTATGTTTATGGGGGCAATGCGCCATCTGTATGGCATCTTGATAAGAGAATCGGGGTTTTAAGAGGCGGTAATTTCGATCAACCTAAAACCATATTGAAAATAGAGCATTTCATTTAAACATTGGCCTTGGGTAAAAGCCTTTTTGTTCAAGCTCTTTGATGATGCTTTTTGGGCCGCTTAGGTGTAAAGCACCGACTACAACAAAGGTTGTTTGAGAGCGGTTAGGTGATTGCCCAAGGTATATACTGATAACATCCGCCATGCGTTGATTACGATGGTCAAGCAGGGCTTCCATCATAGGCTTTAGTTTTGGGTTTTCGAGTACGTCTTGATAGACAAATTGATATAGACCATCTGGATCAGCCTGACGCCAATACTCGGTCATTTTAGCCATGTAATCTTCATCTTCCATTTGATCTAGGCTGGTTTCTAGCATGGTAAGCTGTGCTTGAAATGGCGTATCTGCAATTGCACTGATTTGTTGAGAAAGGGTTTCTATCTCCAAAACAGGAAGTCCCTTCTGCTTTGCTAGTTTCAAAAAGTGTAGATCAATGCCGTACTCGGCTTGATAGTCTGAATCTTTCAGTTGAGCTTGGGTCAACTGCTCCACTAGCATCCAAGGCCTTATATGTAACATGCGTTCATAGTCAGACTGGTTGACTTTGGCGAATTGTTGCAATGCAGTCAGTCTTTTGTCATCTAGATAGCGGTCAATGGTGACGCCTTTGGGTAGCCACATTTTTGATTGAACTAAGCGGGCAGATTGGTTGGGGCCCAGTTGTTCTGGGTCTAATTCAACGGCTAATCGATCGGCGCTTTGAAAGGCTTTTTCGTAAGCTGCTGGCAAAGGGTAGAAGTCGGGTGTCAGGGCGTGAATGGATCCTACTAAATAAACTGTCGCGCCTTGATTTTGCACTTGCCACATGAAAGGTTGATAAGTACTGGTCGTAGCCTGAGCTTTAGCTACAACTAAAACAGAGACCAATATAAACTTGAAGAACAACGCTTGTGGACGCATAAACTTGTCTACTATATGTCGCATGAAAACGAGGCTTATCCCCGATGCTTGTGGATAACCCATGTAGAGGTGGTGTGATAACTCTCTCAATGCCTTGATATATAGGCGTTGAGGCGGTTTAGTATATTAATTCTTCAATCCTCAAGCCGAACGCTGTTGTAGCATGTCTACAACCTAATTAAAGAACAGATAGAGGACCGAAAATGTTTACTGGCATAGTCCAAGGTATGGCGGAAGTTGTTTCCTGTCAAGAGAATGGTCGAAACCTCATTCTAGAAGTGAAGTTTCCTCAAGGTATGATGCTGCAGCAGCAACTGGGTGCAAGTGTTGCGATTAACGGTGTATGTCTGACTGTTGCGAAAATAGAAGGGGATATCTTAACGTTTGATGTCATTGATACGACTTTAAATCTGACCAATATTGGTCGCTTAAAGCCGGGCGCTAAAGTCAACTTCGAGCGAGCAGCTAGAATGGGCGATGAGGTAGGTGGTCACGTTATGTCTGGTCACATTATGACGACGGTGACAGTGCGTCATATTGAACGCATCGATGAAAGTTTTCATATTCGTTTTGCCGTGGATCTTGAAAACCCTGATGTTGACGCTCGACGTTACTTGTTTGATAAAGGCTACGTAGGACTCAATGGCGCAAGCTTAACTATCAGTGCCATTGGTGATGATTGGATCGAAGTTTCTCTGATTCCTGAAACCTTGCGTTTGACGACGTTTGGTATTCTACAAACAGGGGATTTGGTTAACTTGGAAATTGATGCCCATACACAAGCAACTGTCGATACGGTTGAGCGTGTTCTAAAGCAGCGTGGGATTGTGTTGCCCTAACGCAAAAATCGAGGATATGGTGCGTGACTACGGAAATAAATGGAGTCTATTCCCTAATTTCGGTAGAATGCGCGCCATATTTTACCCTGAGGTTCTGTTTATAAGTCATTTATTACTTGGTTTGAGTGCTAGATCAGACTTGAGCTCTGCCTACTCCGTAGTGGACTTATCAACAGTTACTTAATATCCAATCGCTTTTTAAGTGTGAGTTTATAGTGTCGAACAATCTTAAGCACATCCGAAATTTTAGTATTATCGCGCACATTGACCATGGTAAGTCGACTTTGGCTGACCGTTTTATTCAAAAATGTGAAGGTCTTTCTGAGCGTGAAATGGCCAACCAAGTGTTGGATTCGATGGACATCGAGCGTGAGCGCGGTATCACCATCAAAGCTCAAAGTGTAACCCTTGATTTTCATTCACAAGATGGCAATACCTACCAACTTAACTTCATTGATACACCTGGACACGTTGACTTCTCTTACGAAGTGTCACGCTCTCTTGCAGCTTGTGAAGGTGCATTGTTGGTGGTTGATGCCGCACAAGGTGTGGAAGCTCAGTCCGTAGCGAACTGTTACACAGCGATTGAACAGGGCCTTGAGGTTATGCCGGTTTTGAATAAAATCGACTTACCTCAAGCTGAGCCGACTCGTGTTGCAGAAGAAATCGAAGAAATTATCGGTATTGATGCTACGGATGCGGTGACGTGTTCAGCGAAAACAGGTTTGGGTGTTGAAGATGTGCTAGAACGTCTTGTTGCGACGATCCCACCACCAGAGGGCGATACTGAAGCGCCTTTACAAGCGTTGATCATCGACTCTTGGTTTGATAACTACCTAGGCGTTGTCTCTCTAGTGCGTATTAAACAGGGCACACTTCGCAAGAAAGATAAGATTTTCATCAAGTCGACTAAGCAAACCTACCCAGTAGATAACATTGGAATCTTTACGCCTAAGCGCAAAGAAACCGGTGTCTTAAAGGCTGGTGAAGTGGGTTACGTGATTGCTGGTATCAAAGATATCCACGGTGCGCCAGTAGGTGACACGATTACGCACATCGCAACCCCTGATGTGCCGCAGTTATCTGGTTTCCAGAAAGTAAAGCCACAGGTTTACGCGGGGTTATTCCCAGTGAGCTCTGATGACTACGAAGATTTCCGTGAAGCGTTAGACAAACTAACGCTTAACGATGCTTCGTTATTCTTCGAGCCAGAAACATCTGACGCCCTTGGTTTTGGTTTCCGTTGTGGTTTCCTAGGGATGCTTCACATGGAAATCATCCAAGAGCGTTTGGAGCGTGAATACGACCTTGACCTGATTACCACAGCGCCAACGGTAGTTTACGAAGTGGAACTAAATAGCGGCGAAGTGATCAACGTTGATAGCCCATCGAAGATGCCAGACCCAGGTACGGTTCGTGAAATGCGTGAGCCAATCGTAGAGGCCAATATTCTTGTGCCACAGGATTACCTTGGTAACGTTATTTCTCTGTGTGTTGAGAAACGTGGTATCCAAAAAGACATGCAATACGTTGGTAGCCAAGTCCAGCTTCGTTATCACTTGCCGATGAATGAAGTGGTATTGGACTTCTTCGATCGCCTTAAGTCTTGTAGTCGCGGTTTTGCTTCATTGGATTATTCTTTCCATCACTTTGAGGCAGCGCCATTGGTTCGTTTGGATATCTTGATCAACAGTGAACGTGTGGATGCGTTGGCTCTGATCATGCACCGTGACAACGTGCAAACCAAAGGTCGTGCATTGTGTGAAAAGATGAAAGACCTGATTCCGCGTCAAATGTTTGATGTGGCTATCCAAGGTGCCGTGGGTGCCAAAGTGATTGCTCGTACAACCGTAAAAGCATTGCGTAAAAACGTAACAGCGAAATGTTACGGTGGTGACGTGAGTCGTAAGAAGAAACTGCTGCAGAAGCAGAAAGAAGGTAAAAAGCGCATGAAGCAAGTCGGTAACGTCGAAGTGCCTCAAAGCGCATTCTTAGCAGTGCTTAAAGTCGATAGCTAAGCCGGAAAGATAGGGCCGCATCCAGTGCGGCTCTTTTACTTGGAGAGTAAGTATGGATTTTGATTTCGAGTTGATCCTAGCGATTGCCTTTTTGATTACCTTGGCGGCTTGGTTAGTGGATCGAGTGGTTTATGCGCCAAAGCGTAAACGCATTTTGTCGCAAATGGCGCCAGAGGCAGTTGCAGCCCTTGATAAAAACGTTAAGCAGAATCTTGCTGATACGCCGAAATGGTTGCTAGAGGTCAAATCTTACTTCGTTATTATTGCAGTAATCTTTGGTCTGCGTTCATTTGTTGCGGAGCCGTTTCAGATCCCGTCAGGATCTATGTTACCGACTCTTGAGATTGGCGACTTCATTTTAGTGAATAAAATGGATTATGGCATTCGTCTCCCAGTTTTGAACTCCACTATAATCCCGACGACAGAGCCAAAGCGTGGTGATGTCGTTGTCTTTAAATATCCTGAAAACCCAAGCTTGAACTATATTAAACGCATGATTGGTTTGCCTGGTGATGTCATTAGCTACCATAACAAGCGGCTTATGATTAATGGGGAGCTGATGGATGAGTCGCTATTGGCTGAGCTACCTGTTTCTCTAAATCCAAGCCGTGAGCCAGTAGCGGTATTTCAAGAAGAGTTAGATGGCGTATCACATGAAGTTTACAAAAGTTACCGACGTAACCCTCTTGAAGGGGACTGGGTGGTACCTGAAGGTCAATATTTTGTGATGGGCGATAACCGCGACAATAGTGCGGATAGCCGAGTCTGGGGCTTTGTTCCGGAAGAAAACTTAAAAGGCCGAGCATTCTATGTATGGCTGCATTGGGATGAGTTCTTTAGTCTCCCGAGCTTTAAGAATAACGGTTTAATTGAATAATATTTTGGAGAAATTTTGAGCTCTCTTTATGACAAATTGTGTCGGCGTATAGGGTACTTCTTCGCCGACCTTGGGCTGCTTGAGTTAGCGTTGACACACCGTAGTTATGGTGGAAAAAACAACGAACGATTGGAGTTTTTAGGCGATTCAATCTTAAATTATGTGATCGCTGAAGACTTGTTTCACCGTTTTCCTAAAGCGAAAGAAGGCGAGTTAAGTCGACTGCGCGCGTCCCTTGTGAAAGGTGACACCTTGGCCGAGTTAGCTCGTGAATTCCAATTGGGGGATTTCCTTAAGCTTGGGGCTGGTGAGCTTAAAAGCGGTGGATTTCGTCGTGATTCTATTCTGGCTGATGCTGTTGAAGGGATCATTGGAGCGATTTACCTCGATGCAGGTATGGATGTTTGCCGACAGCATATTCTGGAGTGGTACAAAGAGCGTTTAAATGCGACGTCTTTAAAAGTGGTAACGAAAGACGCTAAGACGCGACTGCAAGAGTTTCTGCAGGCACGTAAGCATTCGCTTCCCCAATATGAAGTGGTGGATATCGTTGGTGAACCGCATGCACAGACATTTTTTGTGCACTGCCAAATTGAATTATTCGATGCGCCAATCGAAGGCAAAGGGAGTAGCCGGAGAATTGCCGAGCAAAATGCTGCTGCCAAAGCACTTAAACAGTTGGAAAAAAACTAAATGCATCACGAAGAAGATTACCAAGAAATTACCCATTGTGGCTTTGTTGCCATTGTTGGTCGACCTAACGTTGGTAAATCAACGTTAATGAACCACATTCTTGGTCAAAAACTGTCTATTACATCGCGTAAGCCGCAAACGACACGCGATCAAATCTTAGGTGTGCAAACCAAAGGTCATATGCAAACCATTTATGTGGACACACCTGGGTTGCATAAAGGGCAAGATAAAGCCATCAACCGTTATATGAACCGAACGGCTAACCAAGCGCTAAAAGATGTTGATGTAGTCTTGTTTGTGATCGATGCGGAGCGTTGGACCGAAGAAGACGATAATGTGTTAGCAAAAGTACGTCATGCAGAGTGCCCTGTGGTATTGGTGGTAAATAAGGTCGATAAACTAGAAGAGAAGGATGAGTTGCTACCACGCATGATGTCACTTTCAGAGAAAATGGATTTCTCACAGATTGTACCGATCTCTGCGTTGCGTAATAAGAACTTAGACCGCTTAGAAGCGCTAGTTGAAAGCTACATCCCTGAAGGTGTCCAGTATTACCCTGAAGATCAAATCACCAATCGTAGCTCGCGCTTTTTGGCTGCTGAAATTGTGCGTGAGAAGATTACGCGTCAGCTGGGCCAAGAAGTTCCTTATGAAGTTGCTGTGCAAATCGAAGAGTTTGTTTTTGAAGGTAGCACTATTCACATCAGTGCTTTGATCTTAGTCGAACGTGACGGCCAAAAACGCATTATCATTGGTGATAAAGGTGCCAAGATTAAACTGATCGGAAAAGAATCTCGCATTGATATGGAGAACTTGTTCCAGCAGAAGGTAATGTTGAATTTATGGGTTAAGGTGCGTTCTGGCTGGTCTGATGATGAGCGAGCGTTGGCCAGTTTAGGTTATCAAGACGATTAATTCGTGCGCGTTCAAGGCTACGTAATACATACTCGTCCCTTTCAAGATGACAAAGTCTTAGTGGACATTTTGACTCGTGAAGCGGGCTTAATACGAGGGGTATGGCGTAAAAAAACGAAAGAGGCTCGGGTATCCCCCGGGTCTTTTTTGTTGCTAGAGTTTGAGTTATCTGGTCGTTCGGAATTGAAAACGATTCGCTCTGCCGAGGCGCTTGGGGCATCGATACAACTTACAGGCACTGCTTTGTACAGTGCTTTCTATGTGCATGAGTTGATTGAACGATTGTTGCCCGTGAATTTGCCGTTTGAACCACTGTTTATTTTATACCAATGGCTGATTTCCCATTTAGGTGGGGATGTGCCGATTGCACCCTTGTTAAGGCGCTTTGAGCTTGGGCTGTTCGAGGAGCTTGGGGTGCAAGTGAATATGGCCGCCACCAGTCGAGGTGAGGTGTTGGAGCCAAAGCAGCTTTATCAATTGCATCATAAGTTTGGTCTTCGGCCCTACTATGGCGAACAGCCTAAGGTAAAGCCAATTGTGTTTCTAGACGGCGCTGCAGCGATGGCTTATGCCAGCGGGAGTTGGAACAATAAATACGTACTGACTCTGGCTAAGGAGCTACATCGGGCGTGGCTGGATTTGGCGCTCGGTGAAAAGCCATTAAAATCACGGTCTCTTTTACCTGTAAGCCCCTATGATGGCGAGCGCTTATGGCAGGTGCCTATTTTCAAACTTTCGGATAAGGTCTAGTGACGTTACATGATTAAAGGTATTGGAACGGATATTGTTGAGATCAATAGAATTGCGAACTCAATTGAGCGCACGGGAGAGCGTTTCATCAACCGTATCTTAACCCCCCATGAGCGCCAACAGCTCGATCAGCTCAACCCTGAGAAGCACGCTTCCTTTGTTGCTAAGCGTTTTGCAGCAAAAGAGGCTGCAGTAAAAGCCTTGGGAACAGGTATTGGCTCAGGGGTTAGCTTTCAGCATTTCACGGTGGTAAACCTTGCAAGTGGAAAGCCGACTCTAGAAGTCGATGCGACCATCAGTCAGATGCTGGAGTTTGACGCTAACTGGCACCTTAGTCTGTCGGATGAGCGAGATTTTGCTCTGGCGTTTGTGACACTTGAGGCCAAGGAATAAGCGATTGTAAGCTTTTAAGGCGCTCTAGCGCTGCCATAAAATCCTCAAACACTTCTTCTACTTCATCAAATCCTAATTCTTTTAAATGGGTTTCTAGAAAGTTGGCGTGTTTAGTTAACTCAATCGTTCCAGAGTACTTACTTGCACCATGGATGCGGTGCACTGTGGCAATCAGCTTTTCTAAATCTTGATTAGCAAAGTGGTGGTTTAAAAGACGTTGGTCTTCTTGTAAAGATTGCATTAGCATTTCAAAGAGATCTTTGGCTGCTTGCGAACGGTTTCCTGCCATGTTTAATGCTTTGTTTACATCAAATACTGCTGCTAACTGCTCATCCACTTGCTGGCTCAAGTTAACGTTTGCAGCACACCATTTTGTTAAGGTGTTCAGTAGAGTCTCTTCATTGATTGGTTTGGTTAGGTATTCATTCATACCGCTGGCTAAAATAGATTGCTGTTCTTCAGCAAGTGCGTGTGCTGTTAAAGCAATAATGGGAGTTTCCAGGTAATTCGGTAAGGTTCTGAGTTGGCGTGTTGCCTCCATCCCATCCATTTCGGGCATTTGTATGTCCATCAAGATTAAATCAAAAGATTGCTCATTTGCTAATCGAATTGCTTCAGAACCTGAGTAAGCTAAGCTTAATCGAATAAGGTGTGGCTCAAGCCAGTGGTGTAATAGTTGTAGGTTAATTGGTGTATCGTCAACAGCGAGTATGTGCAAGCCTTCGAGGTGCTTGTATTGACGAGGGGGGTGATACTCAAGCGATGGTGCTTCAGTTTTCTCTTCATCTTGCGAATATCTATTTAAAGTGCTTCTTAATTGGTTCAAAGATATTGGCTTATGAATGATATGGTTTTCAAGTTGGTATTGTTGTGCGTGTTGGGCAATATAACTAACGGGCTTGCAGAGCAGTAAATAGGGGAGTTGAAATCTGTTTGATAGATAGCTGCATAACTCATAAGCCTCGTCAGCACTCATTTTATTATCGCCAACACAGATGAGAGCACCAAAGAATTGTTGCTTGCCATCGTGCAAATCCGCTACAAACTGTTCGCTTGAACTGTGAAATAATGAATTGGGTGCGGCCATACCAAAGATTTTTTCTAGGTAGCCGCGATATCGAGAATTGGGCTCAAGTACTATCCAAGACTCTTTCATTGGTATCAATGCGTCAGTCTTTTTGTTGGAATGTTCAAGTTTTATATTAAAAAAGAAATTTGAGCCATGGTTTGGTTCGCTGGTTACGCCAATAGAGCCGCCCATCTGCTCAATGAGCTTTTTAGTGATGACAAGCCCGAGCCCAGTTCCGGTATGGCTTCGAGTATGACTTGAATCAACTTGAGAGAAAGGTTTAAATAGCTGGTTGAGTTTGTCTGTCGCAATGCCACAGCCAGTATCAACGACCTCGATGTTAATATCTAAAAGAACTTTCGTTACTTTGTTACAGTTCACTTTTATGTGGATGGTGCCATGTTGAGTGAATTTTATGGCATTACCAACTAAATTATTTAGAATCTGTCGTAAACGAGTTTTATCCCCCTTTACCCAATCAGGTAAGTCCTCTGAGAAGTTTGGAATTAAATCTATGTCTTTTGTTTCGCTTGGCAGGGTTGAGGAAAGAGAATGTAAAACTTCATTAACGATATCTTTTAGATTAAAGTCTTCACATTCGAGTACAACGGTCTTGCCAGCTTCAATTTTTGAAAAATCTAATATATTACCGATGGTCGCCAGTAGGTCATTAGTAGATTGTGCGATGGTTTCAACATAGCTCTGCTGTTGATAGGGAAGCTCATCTTTTTTCAATAAGTTTGTATAACCCAGAATCGCATTCAGAGGTGTTCGAACCTCGTGCGAAATATTTGCTAGGAATTGTGTTTTTAAGCGGTTGGACTCTGTGGCCTCTTTGTTAGCAATATGAAGCTGAATGCTTTTCTCTTCAAGCTGTAGGGCATTTTCACTGGTTTCTTTCGTAATACGCTCTATTTCGCTTTGAAGCTCAGTTCGATAGTTCTGTAACCGGTCGCTGATGTTGTTTAGGTCTCGCTTTACTGATTCCATACTTTTAGGTAGGGACACCTGATCGGCTTTGTCAAACTCATTTCTAGCGATCGAGCTCAAGCCGTTAATGATACTCAGCCAAGGGGCTGAAATACGCTTAGAATATTTCCAACAGAGCCAGCCTGATATAAGTGCTGCGCCAATCAAATAGCCTAGAGTCGTTAACCCAGCTATTATGTTTTCAAGGAATAAGCGTTGTGTGCTAGAGCTTACCTGAATCCACCCGAGTAGCTCTTTTTGCGGGCTCTTTGATAAGCCGATCGCATCAGCCAAAATAGTGCTATTTGGTTCGGCAAATGGCACCTCATTAAGCGAATTAGCGCGATGGCTCTTTGTAAAAAAAATTGGGACAATAGAAATGTATTGGCTATCGTCTTGATTATAGTAATGAGCCTCGTTCTCAGGAAAAGGAATGGGAGCGATTTGGCCGACACTCTCAATTTCAATTCCCGAATTATTATAATAAGTGACACCCACAATATCTGGTTGGCGCAGCAGGCTTTGGATATTACTGTTAATCAAGTTTCTATCATTGAAAAGAAGTGCGTATTCGCTCGCTCTGGCCATTTGCTCAGCCTGATACTGGCTAAGGTATTCAAATTGTCGCTTTTGATCAACTAGCTCATTGATATAGTTGATACCACAAAACATTGCAATCACTATAAATATAGGTAGAAAAATGACTTTCCACAGCATCTTTTGTAGGGGCAAATGGAGGGCGTTAGACATTAGTCTTTCCTATTTTACTACAAAGAGTTTAGTAGCAAGCTATGTTACCTTTACCTTTACGGCGCTCACATTCTCTCTCGTAGTTTTCACATGCTAGAACTTTAGTTCGTGACGGATTGCTTATGGATTTACATTCACGCCATTTGTTGCGTAGTTCTGTATCGGGGATGTCTGCTGAAGGGCCTCCAAACATATCGCAGCCAGTAAGTGTAACGGTGGTAAGTACTAAACTTAACAAAATAGGTTTATGCATGATCTATTACTCCTAGTGCAACAATATGGCTTAAATTTATAACTAGTTAGTATTTTAATATCTATCTGATGTGCATTCTAATACGATCTGGTAAAAAAGCGTAAACCATTAATTTATATAATATCTTAAGTGCTAGAGCTTTATGATCGAATACCCAACTATTGAATCTATTATAGGCAATACGCCGATTGTCAAATTGCAGCGTATCAACCCTAACCCGAGTAATACAATATTATTGAAACTTGAGGGGCAGAATCCAGCGGGTTCTGTCAAGGATCGTCCTGCTCTGAACATGATTGCTCAGGCTGAAGCTCGTGGCGATATACAGCCTGGGGACAGTTTAATTGAAGCTACTAGTGGTAATACCGGGATCGCGTTGGCCATGGCGGCCGCCATTAAAGGTTACGAAATGCACCTCATTATGCCGGACAATATGAGTCAAGAACGCAAGTCAGCAATGTCTGCATACGGTGCAATTCTTCATTTGGTCAGCAAAGAAGAAGGTATGGAGCGCGCGCGTGACCTAGCCCATGAGATGCAAGCTGCAGGCAAAGGAAAGGTGCTCAATCAATTTGGTAACCAAGATAACCCTAGCGCCCACTATGTATCAACCGGGCCTGAAATTTGGCGGCAAACACAGGGGCAAGTGACTCATTTTGTAAGCTCTATGGGGACGACAGGGACTATTATGGGGATTTCTCGCTTTTTGAAAGAGCAGAATCCAGAGGTAGAAATCATTGGTCTACAGCCCTCTGAAGGAAGCAGTATTCCAGGTATACGCCGTTGGCCCCAAGAATACTTGCCTACTATCTTCGATGCTTCTCGTGTGGATCGTGTGATGGATGTTGATCAGCAGAATGCAGAAGTTGTGATGCGACGTCTAGCGAAAGAGGAAGGGGTTTTTTGTGGTGTGTCCTCTGGTGGTGCAGTCAGTGCAGCCTTGACTTTATCGGAACAGGTCGAAGACGCAACGATTGTAGTGATCATTTGTGATCGTGGTGATCGATATTTATCTACCGGCGTGTTCAACTAGTGCTATTTGTTTGCTTGCCCTAGGTCGGATTGCTCAGATAAGGTATTATTTGAGCTCTATACCATGAATAGAGATGTTATCTTGAAAAAACGATCGAATCGTCGCCCTAAAGCGCATCAGGGCAAGCCTATCTCTTCTCCTATTCGAACTTTTACCATCGAAAGTATGACCCATGAAGGTCATGGCGTGGTTAGGGACCAAGGTAAAGTTACGTTCGTTGAAGGTGCGATGTCTGGCGAACAAGTGGAAGCACGACTTACCAAAGAAGGACGCCAGTTTAATCAAGCAACCACCTTGAGGCGTATTCATACCAGCCCTTCCAGAAGAACGCCTAGCTGTAAACACTTTGAGCAATGCGGTGGCTGCCAGCTGCAACATATGGATATAGACGCTCAGCGTGATTTAAAAACAGAATGGTTACGTAACCAGTTCCGTAAATTAGAACTGCCAGATCAAATCACAAGGTTACAAGGCGAAGAGTTTGGCTATCGACGTCGGGCTCGTCTTTCGGTTTTTGCTAAAAATCAGCAAGTAAGTATGGGATTTCGAGCCAAGGCCTCTAATGCCATTATTGATATTGAACAGTGCCAGGTTTTGGTGCCCGCGCTACAGAAAGCCTATGCGGATCTGAGGTCTTACATATTGCAAAGTTCTCTGGTCGCTAAGCTTGGTCATGTTGAGCTTTTGCTGGATAATTCAGGCGTAGCTTGTGTGCTTCGCCAAACCCGAGATGTTCCTGAAGCAGATAAAGCGCAACTTGTGGAATGGGCAAACTCCAATGGCATAGAGGTGTATTGGCAGTTACCAGACCAATCCAAAGTGGAGGCGAATACGCCGCGTCATTATTTAGTTGATGGGTTAAAAGTGAACTTTCACCCACAAGACTTTATCCAAGTGAATGCACAAATCAATGATGCGATGGTTGAGCAAGCAATGGCTTGGCTCAATGTGACTCAGGACGACGTTGTGCTTGACCTATTTTGTGGCGCAGGAAACTTCTCTCTTCCATTAGGAAAAAGAGCAGGGCAAGTACTCGCTGTAGAAGCGATCGAGAGTATGGTGGAAATGGGGCAGACTAATGCCTCAGCGGCAGGGTTGGACAATACGAGCTTTCTGGCTGCAGACTTGACATTGCCGCCACCAAATCACTTAAAAAAAGCCAAAATAACGAAGGCGCTGCTAGATCCACCACGAGCAGGCGCTTTGGAGTTCTTACCGACACTGGTAAGGCTTAAGCCAAAGCAAATCTTGTATGTTTCTTGCAATGCTTCTACGTTAGCAAGGGATGCGCAGTATTTAGTTGAAAATGGATATCGAGTCACGAATGTCTGTATGATGGATATGTTTCCACAGACTTCACATGTAGAAGCAATGATGTTGTTGCAGAAGTAAGATGTTACCAGAAGGGTAGTTAAGATGGTTACAGTAAGAAAGGATCACCCTGTATTAGCTGACGGTTCGGTGGATATAGACGCCTGGATGTCTCAGTTTGCCGACAAGATTGACGAAGCAAGCCGAGTGCCATTAAGAATGGCTTGTGCATTAGCTAGGCAAGCAGAAGCAGCGTCGGGTAGATCCTCTTATTGGGGGCCGCAAGCGAGCACGTTTCGAGCAGGCCTCGAAATGGTGGAAATCTTAGCGGGCTTTCGTGCCGATCAAGACTCATTATTAGCGGCTGCTCTGTATCGTGTGGTTCGTGAAGATCAATTAGACTTGTCAAAAGTTAGTGACATGTTTGGCCGTAAAGTCGCGTCTTTGATCGAAGGCGTTATTCGTATGGGCGAGGTTTCTAAAAACTTGTCCAAAGATACAACAGCTGAAGTGTTAGGAAGTCATGAAAATCAGCTGGAGTCTTTACGTAAAATGCTGGTTTCCATCATTGATGATGTGCGCGTTGTGCTGATTAAACTAGCAGAGCGAGCGTGTGCCATTAAAGAAGCCAAGCATCAAAGTGATGAGCGTAAAGAAGCGGTAGCCCTTGAAGTACAAAGCGTTTATGCACCACTGTCCCACCGATTAGGGATTGGCCACATTAAGTGGGAGCTTGAAGATCTCTCCTTCCGATATTTGTACCCGGGTGAATATAAACGTATTGCCAAGCTGTTGGATGAAAAGCGCCTAGACCGTCAACAGTTTATCGATGACGTGATTTCTGTGTTGAAAGAGCGTATGGAAGCGATTGATATCCATGCTGATGTAATGGGGCGTGCCAAACACATCTATAGCATCTGGCGTAAAATGCGCCGCAAGAACATTGCTTTTGACGAGGTGTATGATGTTCGAGCAGTTCGTATTTTAGTAGATGAGCCCATGCAATGTTATGGTGTGCTTGGCATTGTTCATAACCTTTGGAAGCCTATCCCGCAAGAATTTGACGATTATATTAGTAATCCTAAATCAAACGGCTATCAGTCTCTGCATACGGCCGTCGTGGGGCCTCAGGGGCGTGTCTTAGAGATTCAAATTCGTACTCATAAAATGCATGAAGATGCTGAGTTAGGCGTCTGTGCTCACTGGAAGTACAAAGGAACTGATTTAAGCTCCAATAGCTCAAGTTACGAAGAGAAGTTACAGTGGCTGCGTACGATCCTGGACTTCCACGAAGTGCAAGGTGACTTAGAGTCACTGAGTGAGCAGGTCATGAATGACATTGAGCAGGACCGAATCTATGTGTTCACGCCTGATGGTCATGTAGTTGATTTGCCAATCAACGCAACCCCAGTAGATTTTGCTTACCGAGTGCACACGGAAATTGGTCATCGTTGCCGAGGCGCTAAAGTAAATGGCAAGATCATTTCTTTGGTGACGCATCTTAAAACTGGCGATAAGGTTGAGATCCTCACCACCAAAGAAGGTGGTCCAAGCCGTGACTGGTTGCACCCGACCTTAGGCTACGTCAATACCAATCGTGCTCGTGCCAAGATTCAAAGTTGGTTCAGAAGAGAAGATCGTGAGAAGAACCTAGAGGCGGGCCGTACGGTATTAGACAAGCAACTGAAACGCTTAGGTATTGAAGAAAACAAGTTAGATTTCTCTACGATCGCCGAGCGCTTTAACTTTTCAAATGGTGACGACGTATATGTGTCACTGGGAGCTGGTGATATTCAGCTGTCCCGTGTATTGCGTGCCATTGATGATATTCATGGCTTAGACGGTGAGCCAGTTGCTCGACCCATTCGCCTTAAAAAGAGCCGCCATAAAACTTCAGATAATGACATACAGATTCAAGGTGTAGGTAAATTGCTAACGCAAATGGCGAAGTGTTGCTCTCCTATTCCTGGTGACGACATTATTGGCTATATCACCCAAGGTCGTGGTGTTTCTATCCACCGTCAAGATTGTATTAACGCGGCACAATTACAGCTTGAAGAACCAGAGCGTATGGTCCAGGTGAGCTGGGGTGAGGAAGTCGACAATCTGTATCCGGTTAATATTCGAGTTCAGGCTTATGATCGTACCGGCCTTTTAAACGACATCACGTCGTTGTTGGCGAATGAAAAAGTAAACCTTCTGTCCATGAATACAATCTCGGCAAAAGCTGATCACACTGCGTCAATACGTTTTACCATTGAAGTGAGCGAAATCAGTTCTCTTTCTCGTCTACTTCACCGCATCAACCAGTTGCCTAATGTATTGGATGTCTTTAGGGAGCGAGATAATTGAAATACACCTTAAATGACTTATTAGCGTTGATGACCATGTTGCGCGACAAGCAATATGGTTGTCCTTGGGATCAGAAACAAAGCTTTGCCACGATTGCGCCGTATACCTTGGAAGAAGCTTATGAGGTAATGGACGCGATTGTTCGTGGCAATCGGGATGATCTGAAAGATGAATTAGGTGATCTTTTGTTTCAGGTGGTTTTTCATGCCCAGATGGCCAGCGAAGAAAATGCCTTTAACTTCTCTGATGTGATTCAAACGATCGTGGAGAAAATGCTTCGACGACATCCGCATGTCTTTCCTGATGGTACATTCGACAGTTATGCGAGCCCTAATCGCTTAACCGAAGAGGAAATTAATGCGCAGTGGCAAGTTATCAAAGCACAAGAAAAGCAAGCGAAGGGCGAGCATCATCAAGGTTTATTGGACAGTGTTTCGAACAGTGTGCCAGTGTTGACCCAAGCAGTGAAGTTGCAGAAAAAAGCAGCCACAGTGGGTTTTGATTGGTCTGATACTGCCCCAGTCTTCAATAAAATACGAGAAGAATTAGATGAATTAGAAGAGGCTATCCAGCATCTTTCTAAGGCTGAAGCGGAGGCCGAGCTTGGTGATGTGCTGTTTGCTGTGTCAAATCTGGCGCGTCATCTGTCTATCGCACCAGAGCAAGCCTTAATGCAAACCAACGTGAAATTTCGCCGCCGCTTTGCTTACATTGAAACCCAGTTACGCGAACGAGAGGTTTGCTTGACTGACTGTACTTTAAAAGAGTTGGATCAATTATGGGATGACGCTAAAGCCTCTGGTTTATAGCGCCAAGCTCGTTCATCGAGTGCATACATTATAAGGAGACGTATGGTGACTGATCGTCAGGCTTCATTACGAGAAAACGTGCGTTTGTTAGGGGATTGCTTAGGGGAAACCATGAGCAATCATTTAGGGGAAGACTTTTTAGAGACGGTAGAAACCATCCGTCGTCTATCTAAAGACGGTCGTCAAAGTGGCGATTCCAGTGCCTTAATCCAAGCGTTAGAAGCGCTTGATGATGGTGACATTGTTCCAGTCGCCCGTGCGTTTAACCAGTTTTTAAACCTATCTAATATTGCAGAGCAATATCACCGTGTTCATCGTCGTCGCTCTAATGAAAGTAAAGGGATATACAAGAACCCTGTAGGGGATCTTTTACTGCGTCTCAAAGAGCAAAACTTTACCGCTGATCAAATGGTCGAGGCGTTGCGAGATCAAGCAATCGACCTTGTATTAACAGCGCATCCCACTGAAGTGGTGCGTCGTTCTTTAATTCGAAAATACGACAACATCTCTAACGAACTTGAAGCGCTTGATAAAGACAATATTCTTCCGCTTGAGCAAGAAAAGCATGTGCGTCGATTGAATGAAATCATTACCCAAGCATGGCATACGGATGAGATTCGTGATCAGCGACCGACGCCTGTGGACGAGGCTAAATGGGGATTTGCAGTCATAGAGCAATCCTTGTGGCAAGCGGTGCCGATGTTCTTCCGTCACTTAGACGAGCAATTTAAACAGTACACTTGTGAAGAGCGCTTGCCTTTGGATTTGGCACCTATCCGTTTTGCCACGTGGATGGGGGGAGATCGCGACGGCAACCCTAACGTTACCCATCAAGTCACAGAAGAAGTTGTACTGCTGGCGCGTTGGATGGCGGCCGACTTATATCTGAAGGACTTAGTAGAGCTTCGAGCAGAGTTCTCGATGACAGAATGCAATGCCGCGTTACGTGAACGTGTCGGTGACAGTACGCAACCTTATCGCGAAGTGATCCGAAGTCTTGAACGAAAAATGGAAGCCACAAAAGCATGGGCTCGTGCCCGCTTAGAGGGGCAACCCGTGTCAGATCAAGGTGTGCTGCTCGATAACACTGAATTGATGGCGGATTTGACGCTCTGTTATCAGTCGCTATTGGACTGCGGCATGAAGGTGATCGCGAATGGTTCGGTATTGGACTTAATTCGTCGTGTTGCCACCTTTGGTATGACACTGGTTCGTTTGGATGTTCGCCAAGATGCGTCGAAACATATTGAAGCATTGTCGGCGATCACGCGTTTTTACGGCTTAGGTGATTACGCTGAATGGGATGAAGCGTCGAGACAAGCCTTTCTGTTGGCGGAATTAAATTCAAAACGTCCTTTGTTGCCATCTGAATGGTCTCCCGAGCCAATGGTTGAAGAGGTCCTATCAACATTTCGAACCATAGCCAGTGGTTACCAGAATTCATTTGGCTCTTATGTCATTTCCATGGCTAGCGCACCTTCAGATGTTCTCGCTGTTGCATTATTACTGAAAGAGTCTGGAGTGCGCTTCAATATGCGCATCGTGCCCTTGTTTGAAACTTTGGCAGACTTAGATAATGCAGAGCCTGTTATTGAGCAGCTGTTCTCAATGCCGTGGTATAAGTCTTACATCGCGGGGCATCAAGAAGTCATGATTGGCTACTCAGACTCGGCGAAAGATGCGGGTCAGATAGCGGCGACTTGGGGGCAGTATCGCGCACAAGAAGCACTGACACGTCTGTGTAAAAAACATGGTGTGAGATTAACGTTGTTCCATGGCCGTGGAGGCACAGTGGGACGAGGTGGTGGTCCAGCCCATGTTGCTATTCTTTCTCAGCCGCCAGGCTCAGTACAAGGTGCCATTCGTGTGACCGAACAGGGTGAAATGATTCGCTTTAAATTTGGTATTCCGGATATCGCCGTGCGTTCACTGGAGCTTTATTGTTCCGCTGTGATGGAGGCCTCTTTAATTCCGGCACAAGCACCGAAGGAAGAGTGGCGAGCTTTGATGGATGAGATGGCGGAAGAAGGAATGAATCAATACCGTTCCATCGTTCGAGGTCATGAGGATTTTGTACCGTATTTTCGTACCATCACTCCAGAGCAAGAACTAGCGAAGCTACCACTTGGCTCTCGACCTGCACGACGTCGCTCAGACGGTGGTGTTGAAAGCTTGAGGGCGATTCCTTGGATATTTGCTTGGATGCAAATCCGCTTGATGCTGCCTGCGTGGCTTGGCGCTGAGAGTGCGTTACAGCAAAGTGTTGAATCCGGTAACTTAGATCGTCTGCGTGAAATGCATAAACAGTGGCCATTCTTTGGTGCTTATCTGGATATGCTAGATATGGTGCTAGCAAAAGCGGAACCTGATATCGCTGAGTACTACGAGAAACGATTGGTACCTGAGGAGCTTCGAGGCTTAGGGTATTTGTTGCGTCGTAAACTTTCTCAAGTTAGAGAGCTGGTCAAGCAAGTGAAGCAGCAGGAGCGTCTGATCGAAGATAACAAAACGATTCGCCAATCTATTGATGTTCGCAACCCTTACATTGACCCATTACATTATCTACAAGCTGAATTATTGCACCGTAGTCGACTCGATGATGAGAATGCAGCGGTCAATAAGGCGATGATGATTACGATGGCTGGTATCGCCAGTGGCATGCAAAATACGGGCTAACTGGAAAAAATATCAAAAATACGTAATATAGCCTGCCTTAAAACCACAAAACGACAAGTTCGTTTGCAAATTTTGTGTAGGCTTCGGTATTCTAGCGACCTCAAAATTATAATTAGCGGGTAATTGCGTGAGAGGTCGTTTTCAATTTTTACGCTTGCCAGTGCTTTATATAGCTCTGGTTTATTACTCGCCGTGCCGACTTTACGCAGACTATTGGAGATAAATTATGCGAGTTATTTTGTTAGGAGCGCCAGGCGCAGGTAAGGGCACTCAGGCTCAGTTCATTACTGAAGAGTTTGGTATTCCACAAATTTCAACTGGCGACATGCTTCGTGCAGCAGTAAAAGCAGGTACTGAGCTTGGCTTGAAAGCAAAAGCGGTAATGGATGCAGGTCAGCTTGTGTCTGATGACATCATTATCGGTTTAGTCAAAGAGCGTCTTCAAGAAGCTGATTGTGAAAACGGTGCGCTATTTGATGGTTTTCCACGCACAATTCCTCAAGCGGATGCATTGAAAGAAGCTGGCGTTGCGATCGACTATGTTGTTGAAATCGACGTAGCGGATGAAGAGATCGTTCAGCGAATGAGTGGTCGTCGTGTACATGAAGCATCAGGTCGTACTTACCACGTGGTTTACAACCCACCTAAAGTGGAAGGCAAAGACGACGAAACAGGTGAAGATCTGATTCAACGTGCTGATGACACAGAAGAAACCGTACGTAAGCGTTTGTCTATCTACCACGATCAAACAGCACCTTTGATTGGCTACTACCAAGCTTGGCAACAAGAAGACGCAGCAACAGCACCTAAGTTCGTAAAAGTGAACGGTGTTGGCGATCTAAACGAAATCAAACAAGGTTTGCTAGCAGCACTTAAGGCTTAATCTCGTAATGAGCGCAATTCTTGCTTTGGATACTTCAACGCCAGCTTGTTCCGTGGCGTTGATTCAAAATGGTGCTGTGCTGGAAGATTTCCGCATGGCTCCACGTCAACATAATGATTTGATCCTACCTATGGTGGATCAGCTATTGTCACAAGCTGGCTTAACACTGTCTCAGCTGGACGCTATTGCATTTGGTCGTGGTCCTGGTTCTTTTACCGGTTTGCGTATCAGTGCTGGTGTCGTGCAGGGACTTGCCTATGGCGCAGATTTGCCTGTCGTGCCAGTTTCTACTTTGGCTGCGATGGCACTTGAAGCACATAAATCCACTTATCATGATGACTGGCTAGCAGCGTTGGATGCGCGTATGGGCGAAATCTATGTTGGTGGTTATCATATTGAGAAACAAAGTGACTTTTGGGTGGCTCAAGAAACGTTTGCTGAACGTGTGATTGCTCCAGACAACTTAACAGCGATTGAGCAGGCATACCAAGGCGTTGGTTCTGGTTGGTTATATCAAGAGCGCCTAAACGAAGTGCTGCCAACGCCTGCAAAGGAAGTGTTGGTTGACATCGCACCACGTGCTGCATGCATTGCAGAACTTGCTGCTTATGATTTCGCGCAAGGACGAGTGGTGACAGCGGAGCAGGCTTTACCTGTTTATCTGCGTGATGAAATTACTTGGGAAAAACAACCAGCCCGGATTGGTAAACGTTAATTAATGTTGTGGTATCACGTTGTGTTTCTTGCCCTGATTCAAGGGGTTACTGAATTTCTTCCGGTATCGAGCTCGGCACATTTAATTTTACCATCTCAAGTTCTGGGATGGCCGGATCAAGGATTAGCGTTTGATGTGGCCGTACATGTTGGCACTCTGTTAGCGGTTGTTAGCTACTTTTGGCGTGATCTTTTTTCTATTCTCAGTGGTTGGTGTCACTCAATGAGAAGTGGAACAAAAAGTGATAGTAGCCGTCTAGGATGGTGGGTCATTATTGGGACTATTCCAGCTGTGCTGTTCGGACTAGTTTTTAATCATTATATTGAAGAGAACCTTCGTACCATTAATGTGATTGCTTATACAACGATAGCTTTTGGCGTATTACTTTGGTTGTCTGATAGGTTCTTTTCAAGTTCAAAGAAGCTCAATGAGTTAGAACTTCCTAGCGTTGTTGTAATAGGTATTGCGCAGGCGATAGCTCTGATCCCCGGTACCTCACGATCCGGAGTGACGATGACTGCTGCGCGTTTTATGGGGTTTACTCGTGATGCAGCGGCAAGATTTTCATTTTTACTTTCTATCCCGATCATTCTTGCTGCAGGCTCTTTAAAGATTTTTGAGCTTGTAACGATATACGAACCTGCAAGTGTTGATTGGCATTCAATGTTGTGGGGCATCGTATTATCGGGAGTTAGCGCTTTTGCCTGTATACACCTATTCTTAAGGTGCTTGAATAAGGTTGGCTTTTTACCTTTTATGTTGTATCGATTGGTTTTAGGCGGTTGTTTGATTTTCTTGGTTAATATGGGGTAATAAATGAAAGTTGGCAGCAATTTTCCAGCTATTCCTCAAGGCGGAGCAGATTTTAAATCTCGTTCTAAAGTACCTACGGTT
Organism: Marinomonas sp. AWM4_232; assembly: GCF_056158325.1. Lineage (NCBI taxonomy): Bacteria > Pseudomonadati > Pseudomonadota > Gammaproteobacteria > Oceanospirillales > Oceanospirillaceae > Marinomonas > Marinomonas sp. AWM4_232. The sequence goes on from NZ_JBSWTA010000001.1 coordinate 2,822,713, forward strand.
GTAGAACGAGAAGGCAATAGTCAAGCAACCACTTTACCAAGTGCTGTGCGAAGCTTTGAGCAAGCCAGCAGAGAGGAATCTGCTAACTTTTTTAAAATGGATGGCTTGAGCGTTTTTGCACAGCAAGCGCTTAGCGCTTATCAATCAACTGAAGCGTTATCTCCCAACAACCCACGTCATCAATTAATAGGTATCGATGTTTACGCCTAGTACCCTTGCGGTGGCCTACCGTAATGCAGACACTCATGTTCGCGCGTTAGCAGAACAGCTTCAATTGCCAACTTATCGCCTCTCAAGTGAGCTCAAGCACGTCACAAGTTATGATTATCTATTGATACACCAAGACGATACCCTTGCGATTGCTAAAACGGGTAAAGCGGCCCCGAAACCTGTAGCGGTGGAATTAGCAAGTGGTGCGGTAGACCATCGACGAAAGTTTGGCGGTGGTAAAGGTCAGGATATTGCTAAAGCTTGCGGGCTCACAAAGCGAAACAATCTAAGTATCTTTGATGCCACTGCAGGACTTGGTAGGGATGCATTTGTGTTGGCTTCCCTAGGTTGTGATGTAACATTATTTGAGCGTGTTGGGTTTGTTCGGGCACTTTTGCATGACGGTATCGAACGAGCCAATATGGTCGCAGATATTGCCGACATAATGGCAAGGATGCGACTCGCGAAAGGTACTATTTTTGATGTCTCTGATGCTGAATGCGTAGATGTAGTGTATTTAGATCCAATGTTCCCTCACAATGATAAATCTTCAGCGGCAGTGAAAAAAGAAATGGCATTCTTTAGGGACCTAGTAGGGCACGATGAGGATGCGGATGCGTTATTGCCTCAAGCCATGCATTTGGCACGCTATCGGGTTGTGGTTAAGCGTCCGAAAGGCGCTCCATACCTGAACGACCAAGAGCCTTCTTATCGTATTGATGGTAAGTCTGGTCGCTTTGATGTGTATGTTAAGCGCTCTTTGGATCATGCTGCTGACTAGTATTGTTAATAGTGAGGTGGCTTTTCTATGGTGTTATTGATGCCCGAATCAGTGTTCTGGCGCTGATCTTCTAGGCGTTTGGCAAGCAATCTTACTTGCTCTTTTAGGAGTAAAATGTCCTGCTGCTGATGGGTGAGTGCTTGATTCAATTGATCGATGGTTTCTTCTTGAAATTGGCTTTTAATTTCAAGTTCGTCAACCCTGTTTAATAGGTCTGAGGTATTCATAGATGGCTGCTATATGGTAGTCTTCTAATGTGCTAAGTACTAAATATTGATGCCATTTATAGCTTATCAGGCAAAAATATTATGTGACTTGGCGTGTTTTTTGCTGGCGTAAATACGCTTAGTTGGTGTTGTTTATTGTGGTGATGCCTTTAAATTTCAATGGTTAGCGGCGTTTTTTGATGGTCGAAATCTCATTGGCATGGATAAAGGGAGCCCAGTTACGCTAAGCTTCTATTCATTTAGGAATTTATAACAAAAAATCAGTAAACATATTCAAGGAACTACCATGTTTTTATCAATACGTGCTTTATTAGTCAGTCTTATTTTTGCTCTTGTAACACCTTTGGTTATTGCGCCTTTAGTCAAAGCTGAAATAGGTGAGTATTATCTAGTATATTTCTTAGTTACTTTTGTAACTGTCTACTTAGGCGCTGTTTTGTCTAATGTGAGCGTCAAAGAGTCTTCCTCTAATAGTGTAGAAAGTGAGGAAGAAAATGATGATCGTGAATTAGGTACGGTTAAATGGTTTAATTCATCAAAAGGTTTTGGTTTCCTTACGATGGATAACGGTGATGATGTGTTTGTGCATTACCGGGCGATTCGTGGGCGTGGACGCCGATTCCTGATTGAAGGTCAAAAAGTTCGCTTTACTGTTACTGAAGGCGAAAAAGGCAAACAAGCAGAAAACGTTTCAATTGTTAAAAGTTAAATTCATGATGCAGTAAACCGCATCTTTTTATGAGAGGACATTATGGCAACGGTAACTTTACAAGGTAACCCACTAGAAACAATTGGTGAACTACCAGCAGTAGGCTCGAAAGCTCCATCTTTTGAGTTAGTGAAAACAGATTTATCCACTACTTCTTTGTCGGACTTCGCTGGCAAGAAGCTTGTACTTAATATCTTCCCATCTGTCGACACCGGTGTTTGTGCAACGTCTGTTCGTAAGTTCAACGAGGCTCTATCAAGTCTGGAGAATACGGTAGTGCTTTGTGTTTCTGCAGACCTTCCATTCGCTGCTGCGCGTTTTTGTGGTGCAGAGGGCTTAGATAACGTTGAGTCGGGTTCCAGCTTCCGTTCTACATTTGGTAAAGATTACGGTGTTGAGTTTACAACAGGTCCTTTGACGGGTTTGCTTTCTCGTTCTGTCGTTGTTATCAATGAGCAGGGTGAAGTGGTTTACACAGAGCAAGTGCCTGAGACGGCTCAAGAGCCTGATTACGAAGCAGCACTGGCTGCGGCTAAGTAATAAATAGCTATATACCCAATAAAAAAGGTCGCCTTGGCGACCTTTTTCGTATCTGAAATAGTTGATGATTAGTCAACTTGAACAGGGATTGTATTTGCTGTGCGCTCAACAGTGTTGTCTTTGTTGCAGTAGACTAGTTTTGGTTTAAAGTTGTTTGCTTCTGCTTCATCCATTTGGGCGTAGGCTGCGATAATGACTCGATCACCAACTTGCACACGACGGGCGGCAGCACCATTCATGGAAATCGTACCTGAACCTGCTTCAGCTAGTATGACGTAGGTATGGAAGCGTTCGCCATTATCAACATTATAGATGTCAATTTTTTCAAATTCGCGTAGGCCAGCCAGTTTGACTAGGTCGCTGTCGATTGCGCATGAGCCGTCGTACCATAGCTCAGCTTGAGTGACGGATGCCATGTGGAGTTTGCCTTTCAGCATATTAATTTGCATAAAACTTCTCTTATTCTGGATGTGTTACGAGACTGGGTTAGCGCCAAATGTAAGGGCCTTCCCCATTGTCGTTGATTCGCCACCAAAGGTCTGGATCGTCTTGGTTATCTTCCTGCCATCCTTGGTAGTTGCAACGCACTTCACAATTCAATTTCTCAAAGGCATGCCTTGCACAATCCATGTCACTCTCCCAAGGGGTCTGATCTGAATCAAACCATACTGAGGTGAAGCGCTTTCCTGCTGCTTTTTCAAGAATTGTGACCGGAATTGTATTTCCATTAAAGGTAAGTGTTACTTTGATGGAAGCGTCACTAGAAGTACGCACCTCATTGACAGAGAAGTCTTGTTCCAGCCAACGTATGATTTGTTCCGTTGGGCAGGACAGCAGATAGATTTCGATATCAGGCTGCATCGGATTAATCCTTCTTATTTAACATGTGATAGATGCGTAAAACACTCATGGATAGATAGCCAACCAATGACCAAAGTACGCCAGCGGCAGCTAAGGTCAGCCCTACTAGGGCGATGATTTCACGTTGAATGGAGTCCACTACGAGATTATTAGCGACGAAAATCATGAGAACACCGAATGCAAACAGCAAGCCTCCTTGAATCAGCTTAATTAGCGCTAGCTTAGGGTTTTTTCCAAGCCTCATAGCTAGAGAGTGAAAGAAGGAGGTTGTTTTGCTCACGATGGTCCTATTTTGCCATCAGATTCGTTAAAATGCGCTGATAAATTAGGGAAAGTTGATTCAAACTTTCGGCGTCAACACATTCGTTTATCTGGTGAATGGTTGCATTGATAGGACCTAATTCTACAACTTGTGTACCCATTTTTGCGATAAAGCGGCCATCTGATGTGCCTCCAGACGTTGAAAGCTCTGGAGTGATGTTTACCGTATTTTGAACGGCATCTACAATCGCGTCCACTAACTCACCTGGTTTGGTTAAGAACGGTAGCCCGTTGTAAGTCCAATCAATATCGTATTCAAGCTCATGTTTCTCAAGAATCTCTATAACTCTTTCTTTTAAATCGTCGAAGGTGAGCTCTGAGGAAAAGCGGAAGTTGAATTGAGCGTTTAGTTTACCTGGTACGACGTTGGTTGCACCAGTACCGGCTTGAATGTTGGAGACTTGAAAGCTGGTTGGTGGGAAGAAATCATTGCCGTCATCCCATTTAGTGCTAGCAAACTCCGCTAAAGCTGGTGCGGCTAGGTGTATAGGGTTCTTTGCAAGGTGTGGGTAAGCTACATGGCCTTGTTTACCGTAGACCGTTAGGTCGCCACTGAATGAGCCACGGCGACCATTTTTGATAATGTCGCCAAGGGTTTTTGTGCTGGAAGGTTCACCAACAATGCACCAGTCCACTTTTTCATCGCGTGCCATGAGCGTATCTACAACACGGGTTGTGCCATCAACAAATGGGCCTTCTTCATCGCTGGTAATCAGAAAGGAAATTTGGCCATTGTGATCTGGGTGCTCTGCAATGAAGTTTTCTACCGCTGTAACCATGGCAGCGAGGCTGCCTTTCATGTCAGCAGCGCCGCGACCGTACAGTATGCCGTCAATGATTTCTGGTTTAAATGGTGATACTTTCCATTCTGATTCAGGACCAGTTGGTACCACGTCAGTATGGCCAGCAAAACAAAGATTAGGGCCTTCAGAGCCACGTTTGGCATAAAAGTTTTTTACATCGCCAAATGGCATGCGCTCGACCGAGAAGCCAATTTTTTCTAGGCGTTCGATCATTAGATCTTGGCAGCCTGCGTCCTCTGGTGTAACAGAAGGGCGTGAAATTAAGTCTAGAGCTAGTTCAAGTGTCGGTGAAAGTTGCGTCATTCTTTACCTTTGTGTTCTGTTTGGTTACCTTACCAGTAGTTAGTGAAAGATTGATAAGGATGATGTAATGAAATTCAGCTTGGTTGGCTTGCTGGCATATTTTATGACTGGCTGTGCATTACTCAGTGGCTCGTCGTCACAACCTCAACAAGCATATTATGCTCCGATGATCCTCTCAGATCGACCATCCTATGTCTTGCCAAACGTACGCCCTGTATATCGCTCAGATAGGTTAAGCGGATCTGATCAAGGAGCTTACCGCCCCGTCATTGTTGATTGATCACTGTTTAGCAAAGATATTGCTGTAACTGTCTTCTTTAAAGCCCAGTGTAAGGGATTGCGCGTGATCCAACAATGGACGCTTGATCATCGCAGGTTGCTCAAGTAGCACTTCTAATGCCGTTTGGTCGTTCATGGCAGTTTGCGTTTCCGGTGTTAGCTTGCGCCAAGTGGTTCCACGCTTATTTACAAGCGCTTCCCAGCCGAGCTGTTCGATCCAGCTAGCCAATAGTTCACGATCTAAACCGTCTTTGCGGTAATCATGAAAAGTGTACTCAATATTGTGTTCATCGAGCCAGCGAAATACTTTTTTCATGGTGTCGCAGTTTTTGATGCCGTAAATAGTGGTCATGTTCCTCTCCTATTATTCGCCACGCTAATCTTTAGTCAAAAGAATGCCGAAGCCCTAGTTAGGGTTTCGGCATTGGTATGAACTAATGGTATTAGTTGTGTGCGTGCAGAGCTTCGTTTAGCGCAATTGCAGTTTTGTTTGTCTTACATTCGATCGCACCTGATTCAGAGTTGCGACGGAATAGAAGATCCGACTGACCAGAAAGCTCACGAGCTTTGACAACAGAAACCACTTCATTGTTTTCATCTAGGACGGCAACTTTAGAGCCTGCTGTGATGTATAAACCTGATTCTACAGTACAGCGATCGCCAAGGCCGATACCGATACCAGCGTTTGCACCAATTAGACATTCTTCACCCACAGCGATCACGATGTTGCCGCCACCAGAAAGTGTGCCCATTGTTGAACAGCCACCGCCAAGGTCAGAGCCGTTACCCACAACAACGCCTGCAGAAATACGACCTTCAACCATGCTAGTACCTAGAGTACCTGCGTTGAAGTTTACGAAGCCTTCGTGCATAACTGTTGTACCTTCACCCAGGTGAGCACCAAGGCGAATACGAGCTGCATCACCGATACGAACGCCTGTAGGTACAACGAAGTTCGCCATTTTAGGGAACTTGTCTACACTGAATACTTCGATAGTGCGGCCTTCCATGCGAGCGCTTAGCTGACGATCAGCCAGTTCACGGACATCGATAGGGCCTTCGCTGGTCCATGCAGTGTTCACTAGAAGGCCAAACATGCCATCAAGTTTTGTGTTGTGCGGTTGAACTTGGCGATGAGAGATTAGTTGTAGTTTCAAGTACACTTCAGCAGGGTTAGCTGGTGCTTCATCTGCTTCCAATACACAAAGAACTACTGGTTGTGCAGAAGGCTTAAGGCGTGATGCACGTTCTGCTAATTCAATGTGGCCAGCTTGAAGCAAAGCAAGGTGTAGACGGTTTAGATCGCTTTCGTCTAGTACCAGTGTCGCGTTGCCACCTTCGTAGTTAGTGCTTTCTTTCACTGCAGCAATGATGCTTTGTTCTGGAGAAACAAGTGGCGATGGGTAGAAAACTTCTAACCAAGTACCTTCTTTGTTCTGTGTGCCAATACCAAGGCCAATTGCAAAAGTAGAGTCGCTCATTAGAGTAAGTGCTCCTAAAAAATAGATATTAAAGGTTTTGGTGTTTTTTCATAAAACGTGCAATGCGCTGAGCAGCTTCAACACATTCAGATTCTTCTGCGACAAGCGCCATGCGGACATGGTTTTGCCCAGGGTTTTGGCCGTTGACTTCGCGACCAAGGTAGCTACCAGGAAGAACTAAAACAGATTCGTCTTGGTAAAGTTTGATGCAGAAATTCTCATCGCTCATTGGCAGTTTGGGCCACAGATAAAAACCAGCTTCTGGTTTCTCGACCGCCATGACAGGTGAGAGAATTTCTAATACTTGATCAAATTTACGGCCATAAATTTCGCGGTTATTGGCAACATGCTCTTCATCGTTCCATGCTGTGATGGAAGCCATTTGATGATGAAGAGGCATCGCGCAGCCATGGTAAGTACGGTATTGCAAAAATGGCTTAAGCAGTTTTGCGTCTCCAGCGACAAACCCTGAGCGAAGTCCTGGTAGGTTTGAGCGTTTGGATAGAGATTGGAAGATTAGACAATTATCGTAATCGTCATTGCCAAGTTGCACGCATGCGTCCAATAGACCAAGTGGTTTCTCTTCAAAATAAATCTCTGAGTAACATTCATCGGCAATGATGGCAAAATTGAATTGTTTGGCCTTTTCAAGTAGGAAACGGTATTCGTCTAGTGTCGTTACTGAGCCTGCTGGATTGTTAGGGGAGCATACGAATAGTACTTCGCAGCGTGCCCAAACGTCGTCGGAAACAGCTTGATAGTCGATTTTGTATTGGTTTTCTGCATTGCATGGTAAGTAATGCAGCTCAGCGCCAGCAAGTATTCCAGCTCCCTCGTAAATTTGGTAGAACGGATTCGGACTCACCACTAGAGGGCTTTGCTTCTCACCGACTAGGGCCTGAGTAATGGCAAACAGTGCTTCCCTTGTGCCGGTTACAGGCAGTACTTGTGTGTCTGCGTTTAGCTCGTTCAAGTTGAAGCGTTTGGTGGCCCAGCTAGAAATGGCTTCACGAAGGCTGCTTTCCCCTTTCGTCAGCGGATACTTTGATACACCATCCAATGCATTTTTAAGGGTTTCCAGTACGATGCTTGGGGCATCGTGTTGAGGTTCGCCAATGGTCAACTTAATTAATGGTAGGTCAGCATTGGGGGTGACAGAAGCAAGCAGGTCTGCAAGCTTCTGAAATGGATATGGATGTAAAGAATGAATCAGGGGGTTCATGTAGTTTAGTGTTCCGTAGCTTGAGAAAAACGGTCAATACTGTTTTTTAGGGCATCACAAATGTGTGTCATTCGTGTGCTGTCTGCGATCAAATCGCCATTCTCTTCAGTGATGTAGAAGGTATCTTCGACACGCTCGCCCAGCGTAGCAATTTTAGCTTTATGCAGCATCAGGTCATGCTCCATAAAGAATTGACCTATGAGTGCCAGCAGGCCAGGGCGGTCTGGGGCTGTGACCTCTAATGCAGACCATACTTCTTCTGGCTGGCTAACAAACTGGACTGTAGAGGGCGCGTTAAATATTTTTAAGTGTCTTGGTGTAAAGCGCTTGATAACACTCTCGTAAAGTGACGGTGAGTCCAGTTGTTCAATCAATGTCTTTTTCATGAGCTCTATACGCTCATGATCAAGGTGCAGATTGATGTCATGGCATTCTGCACTCTCCATAACTACAAATGTGTCAAGGCTGTAATTGTCTGATGTGGTGCTGATTTTTGCGTCGAGAATTGTTAGCCCCATTTGCTCAAATAAAGCAGCAGTCACGGCAAACAAGTGGCTTGCAATGGGGGTATAAATAAAGACTTTGCTGGCACCAGAGAAGTTGCGCCCACCCAGAGGGCTAATGGCAACTAAGGGTTTTGTACTTGGACGGTGTCGCAAAATGGCTTCTGTATTCCAGGCAATCTCATCTCCGTTTGAGCGAATGAAGTACTCGTCTTCGATGTCATCCCAGATTTTTTCAGCTTCCATGATGTCTGCGTTGCGCTCAATTAAGATTTCTAAAGCACGTTGCTTATGCTCGTCACTTTGCATATCCGCATCAATTGGGGAGTCTAAGCCGCGACGTAAGGCGCGCTTAGTTTCCAGGTATAGCTGACGCATTAATGATGCTCTCCAGCTGTTCCACATCGTTGGGTTGGTCGCGTTGATGTCCGCTACAGTCAGTAGGAACAGATAGTCTAGTCGCTCTTGATTTTTAACGATGCTGGCGAACTCCCAGATTACCTCTGGGTCAGAGATATCCTTACGTTGAGCGGTGACAGACATTAGTAAGTGGTGTCGTACCAGCCATTCAACAAGCTCTGTTTCTGGTTTGGTTAACCCATGGCGTTCACAGAACTCTCTGGCATCAACGCAGCCAAGCTCGGAGTGGTCGCCACCGCGTCCTTTGGCAATGTCGTGGTAGAGTCCGGCAATATACAGTAGTTCAACTTTGGCAATATGGCGGATTGCCTGAGAAGAGATCGGAAAATTTGAACGACTTTCTGGGAGAAGAAAGCGGCGTAAATTCTCAACCAATTGCAGTGTGTGAGCATCAACGGTGTAGATGTGGAATAAGTCATGCTGCATTTGGCCTATGATTGCACCAAATTCAGGTAAGTATCGCCCTAACAAACCAATGTGCTTCATTGAGCGAAGGACGGTTGTCATGCGGTAGCGGCTGGCAATGATGTCGAGGAAAAGAGCTGTGTTGGCCGGATCCACTCGATAGGACTCATCAACCATATCTAGATTATCCCGTAGAGCACGCATTGTGTTGGCGCGAATGCCTGTAATCTCACCCCGATCTCCCATGATCTTATACATCTCCAGCATGGCGGATGGGGTTTGAGTGAAAACGTCCGCAAAACGGATTTCAAGTTGGCCATTAGTTACCTGAAAGCGCTCGTTGATGACTTCAATGGTCGGGTTTGGTTCAAGGCTAAGAAAGGACTCCTCGAAATGCTGCAACAATAAATCGTTGAGTTGTTGAATTGCTGCAACACTTTGGTAATAACCCTGCATAAAGCGTTCGACATTACGTTTCAAGTCTTCATCGTCAAAACCAAACTCTTTAGCAAGTGTGCGCTGATGATCGAAAAGTAGACGATCTTCCTTTCGGCCAACAATAGTATGCAACGCCCAGCGTATACGCCATAGATGGGAAACAGCACCTTTTATTTGTGTGTATTCATCTTCAGAGAGGAATTTTTTGTCAATTAGAGCGCTCAGTCGATGGGTGTGCAGATGTCGCTTTGCTACCCAATCAATCACTTGCATGTCGCGAAGGCCGCCTGGGCACTCTTTCAAGTTGGGCTCTAGGTTGTAGGCTGTATTTTGGTACTTTGCGTGACGCTCTTGTTGTTCGGCTAGCTTCGCTCGATAAAAAGACTGACCATCCCACATGTGGTTTACATCAACCTTTAATTTAAGATTTGCTAGCAACTCTTCGTCGCCGAACAGGGTGCGAGATTCAATTAAATTGGTGATGACTGTTATGTCGTTTGCTGCCAGCTCTGCGCACTCGGTAATGGTACGAACAGCATGACCGACATCCAGTTTTAGGTCCCATAGAAATGTAATAAACGCTTCTATTTCCTGTGCGGGTGGCTCGAAGTTATCTTTTAATAAGATAAGTAGGTCAATATCTGATTTTGGGTGGAGTTCACTACGTCCATAGCCACCTACCGCAATCATCGCGACTGATGGGATTTTATCAAGACCTGAGCGCATCCACGCGGCCCGCATGACTTCGTCGTAAAGGCCCGATAGGCCCTTAACTAGCTTTTCGATAGGGTACAGATCATGAAAAAGATCATTGTAAGCCTTTGTCTTTTCGCTGATGAGATCACGAAAACGTTTGGCATCGGTTTGTGTGGATGCCAGTGTTTCTTTCTCATCTGCGCTAAACAAAGGTGGAGCATCTGGAAAAGCTGGGAAGTCCATATCAGGCCTCTTAGTTTGAAAACTGGCGTTACAGCGTGATGGTATCGTCTGGGCGTAAAGTAAGTATTTCGACTCCGTCAGCTGTTACTAACAGTGTGTGCTCGTATTGAGCAGATAGACGCCCATCTTTCGTTTTAGCAATCCAGTTATCAGGACCTGAGTGTTTAACTTGTTTCTTGCCTGCGTTAATCATTGGTTCGATGGTAAAGGTCATGCCTTCTTCAAGGATAACGCCTGTGCCAGGACGGCCGTAATGGGCGACTTGAGGTTCGCCATGGAATGTCGTGCCAATGCCGTGACCGCAGTACTCTTCAACAACTGAGTAATGGTTTTTGTGGGCAAAGTCAGCAATGGCGGCTCCAATGTCACCTAGGCGCGCGCCTGGTTTAACCATTTTGATGGCTAAGTAGAGGCTTTCTTGGGTGATTTTACAAAGGCGCTCAGCATGTGGTGCCACATTGCCAACGAAAAACATCTTGCTGGTGTCGCCGTAATAGCCGTTTTTGATAATAGTAATATCAATATTAACGACATCGCCTTTCTTTAGTGCTTTATCGTTTGGAATGCCATGGCAGATAACATCATTGACAGATGTACAGCAAGATTTCGGAAAGCCGTGGTAGTTCAACGGAGCAGGTATAGCACCTTGTTCACTCACAATGTAGTTGTGGGCGATGATATCTAGCTCTTCAGTGGTTACCCCTGGGACAACGAATTCTTCAAGCATGGTGAGCACTTCACCCGCTAGCTTGCCAGCAACGCGCATGCCTTCAATATCTTGTATATCTGTGAAGCGTGTTGCCGCTGTAAGTGGCGTCCATTTTGGGACGTCAACACGTCCGTTTTCTGTGAGTTCTTTAACTTTTTGTAAAATGTCGTTGCTCATAATAAAACTGTCTTAAAACTTTACTAGTCTGAAATTGGCAACATTCTACATGTTTTGTAATGGTTATTCGCCCTGACTTAAGAAAAAAACTTGAACAATGGGTGTTGTGTAAAGGATTAACTGCTTTTGCAGGGGCGGGTTTTATGGTATAAAACGCCCGCTTATGCTTCTTTGGAGGTGTAAGCGTAATTGAAATTAATCTAACGACCTTACCGCCGATAGAAAATAATGACTCTGGGGTGCCTGAAATTGCTTTAAATTTCAAAAGGCTGAGTGGTTATGGCTGGTAAGATAATTTAACCCAAAATAGAAAGGATAGTAAAATGCCTACAGTTTCTATGCGCGACCTACTACAGGTTGGTTCACACTTTGGTCACCAAACTCGTTACTGGAACCCAAAAATGAAGCCATTCATTTTTGGTGCTCGTAACAAGATCCATATCATCAACCTTGAGCACACTGTTCCAGCACTTAACGAAGCTCTAGAGCTAGTTAAAAAAATGGCTGAGAACAAAAACAAAGTTTTGTTCGTAGGTACTAAGCGCGCTGCATCTAAAACAGTTGCTGAGCAAGCTTCTCGCGCTGGTATGCCATACGTAAACCACCGTTGGTTAGGTGGTATGTTGACTAACTACAAAACGATCCGCGCTTCTATCAAGCGTCTACGTGATCTTGAAGGTCAGCAAAACGATGGTACTTTCGAAAAGCTAACTAAGAAAGAAGCGCTAATGCGTACTCGTGAACTTGAAAAGCTAGAGCGTTCTCTAGGTGGTATCAAGGATATGGGTGGTCTTCCTGATGTTCTTTTCGTAATTGACGTTGACCATGAGCGTATTGCAATTAAAGAAGCTAACAAGCTAGGTATCCCTGTTATCGGTATCGTTGATACTAACAGCGATCCAGATGGCGTTGATTACGTAATTCCTGCAAACGACGACGCAATCCGTGCAGTTCAGTTGTACGTTTCTGCATTCGCTGACGCATCTCTTGAAGGTCGTGCGGCAGCAGCTGGAAGTGCTGACGAGTTTGTTGAAGTAAGCGAAGCTACTGAAGCGTAATAGACGGCTCTAGCGAGTTTGTTTTTATAAAAGGGAGAGAGTGAGCTCTCTCCCTTTTTTTTAAATTTTGTTATCGTACAAGGGGAATTGACATGGCCGCAGTATCTGCAGCAATGGTAAAAGAACTACGTGAGCGTACTGGTCTAGGCATGATGGAGTGTAAAAAAGCTCTGACTGCAGCTGGTGGCGACATTGAAGTAGCTATCGAAGAGCTACGTAAATCAAGCGGTATGAAAGCAGCTAAGAAAGCTGGTCGTACTGCTGCCGAAGGTACTATCATCATGAAAGTTGCTGATGATAACTCTTACGGCGTATTAGTTGAAGTTAACTCTGAAACTGACTTCGCTTCACGCGACGAAGGTTTCCTAGCATTCGCTAATAAAGTTGCTGACGCTGTATTCTCTTCTAAAGAAACTGACATGTCTGTAGTGGTTACTGGCGAAATGCTAGAAGCTCGCGAAGCACTAGTTCAGAAAATCGGTGAAAACATCACTCCACGCCGCGCGGTGTTAATTGAAGGTGGTTTGGTTGCTGGTTACCTACACAGCAACGGTCAGATCGCTTCTCTAGTTCAGCTAGAAGGTGGCAGCGAAGAGCTTGCTAAAGACGTTGCGATGCACGTAACGGCTGTTAACCCACGTGTTGTTCGTGGTGAAGACATGCCTGCTGAAGTTTTAGCTAAAGAAGAAGAGATTATCCGTGCTCAACCAGACATGGCTGGTAAGCCTGCTGAGATTGTTGACAAGATGATCGGTGGTCGTATTAAGAAATTCTTGGCTGAGAACAGCCTAAATGACCAGCCATTTGTTAAGAACCCAGAAGTTAAAGTTGGTCAGCTAGCGAAAGATGCTGGTGCAACAGTTACTTCTTTCGTTCGTATCGAAGTTGGTGAAGGTATCGAAGTTGAAGAAACAGACTTCGCTGCTGAGGTTGCCGCTCAACTTAAAGGCTAATCGCTAAATTAAGTTATGAGTGTGATAAGGGGCAGCTAGACTGCCCCTTTTTATGAATAGCCTATTGGGGTGGCTTTATTACCTCAATATTAACTTCTCACCATTACCGGAGATTCTGGATGCCTAAAGAAACCAATTCAAAATACAAACGCATTTTGTTAAAACTAAGTGGTGAAGCGCTACAGGGCGATGAAACCTTTGGTATTGACCCCAAAGTATTGAGTCGAATTGCGCTGGAAATTGGCCAGTTACGAGGTATCGGTGTGGAGGTCGGTATTGTAATTGGTGGCGGTAATTTGTTCCGAGGTCAGGCGCTTAGTCAGGCAGGGATGGACCGTGTTACGGGAGACCACATGGGAATGCTTGCCACAGTAATGAACGCTCTGGCAATGCGAGATGCGCTGGAAAGGGCTAATATTTCAACTCGTGTTATGTCGGCAATCACTATGACAGGCATTGTTGAGCCATACGATCGTCGTCGAGCAATGCGCCATCTAAAAGATGGTGATGTGGTGATTTTTTCTGCTGGTACCGGTAACCCGTTTTTTACAACTGATTCTGCTGCATGTCTGCGTGGTATTGAGATTGATGCGGATGTGGTTTTAAAAGCGACAAAAGTCGATGGCGTCTACTCTGCTGATCCAATGAAGGATCAAAACGCAGTGAAATATGTTACATTAAGTTATGACGAAGTTTTAGAAAAACAGTTAGGTGTCATGGATTTAACTGCTATCTGTCTAACTCGTGACCACCAAATGCCAGTTCGAGTATTTAACATGAACAAGCCAGGTGCTCTGATTAACATCATGACAGGTGGCGACGAAGGTACCGTTATTAAGTGAGGAAATAATGATTAACGAAATTTTAAAAGATGCGGAAGAGCGCATGGGAAAGGCGGTTGTAGCCGTAGATAACTCCTTTAAGAAAATTCGTACAGGTCGTGCGCACCCAAGTCTTTTAGATCCTATTAAAGTGAACTACTACGGTAGTGAAACGCCTCTTAGTCAAGTGGCTAACATTACCGTTGAAGATGCTCGTACATTAGGTATTTCTCCTTGGGAAGGTAATATGGTGCCAGAGATTGAGAAGGCAATCCTTAAGTCTGATCTAGGCTTAAACCCTTCTACAACGGGTAATCTAATTCGCATTCCTCTTCCTGCGCTAACTGAAGAGACTCGTGGGAATTACTTCAAACAAGCGAAATCTGAGGCGGAAAATGGCCGTATTGCTATCCGTAATATCCGTCGTGATGCAAACAATAGCCTTAAAGACCTAGTTAAAGAAAAAGAGATTTCTGAAGACGATGAGCGTCGCGGTCAAGATCAAGTTCAGAAAGTAACAGACAAGTATATTGCTCAAATTGAAGAGCGTTTGTCTGCGAAAGAAAAAGATCTGATGGAAATCTAAATTAAAAAAGCAGGTGCTTCTAGTACCTGCTTTTTTCTGACTAGGTAATTCTATGTCGAACCAAATGTTGGCTATTGATAGCCAATCCATTCCTGCCCACGTTGCTATTATTATGGATGGCAACAATCGCTGGGCAAAAAAGAAACATTTACCCAGCATTGCAGGCCATAGGGCGGGGGCTGCGGCTGTTCGTAAAACAGTCGAGGTTGCGGCTCGTAGCGGTGTTGAAGTGTTAACTTTATTCGCTTTTTCAAGTGAGAACTGGAAGCGCCCTCAAGCTGAAGTGGATGGCTTGATGGGGTTGTTTATGCGCTCTCTAAAAAAAGAAGCTAAGCGTCTGAATGAGTATTCGATAAAACTAATGGTTGTTGGGGATACCAGTGGCTTTAGTCCAGTGCTTCAAGAGCAAATTCGACGGGCTGAGCTAGCGACGGCGGAAAACACGGGTATGGTACTCGCGATTGCTGCTAACTATGGTGGTCGCTGGGATATCGTCCAAGCAGCAAGAACAATTGCTACTAAAGTTGCATTAGGGGAGATTAGCCCAGAGGATGTGACTGAGGAGTCTCTTGGTCAGCAAATATGTTTGGCAGGGTTGCCTGAATTGGATTTGCTCATTCGTACTTCGGGTGAGGAAAGAGTAAGTAATTTTCTCTTATGGCAACTTGCATATGCTGAATTAATTTTTATGCCAGTGTTATGGCCTGATTTCAATAGCGAACATTTTGAAGAGGCCTTGGCGGTGTACCAGCAGCGTCAGCGTCGATATGGTGGACGATAGTCGTTATGCTTTTACCTCGAATTATTAGTGCCCTTGTGATGGCGTTATTATTTATTTACGCCGTCTTTATGCTGAAAGCGGGAGGCTTTCAGCTTGCGATAGGTGTGGTTGTGTTGTTTGCTGGATGGGAGTGGGCGCGTCTGTCTGGCATTACTTGCCAGCTTGGTCGTATTGCGTTTGCTGGCCTGGTCGGAACATTATGTTTTGGTGCGGCAATTTTTAACTTGCAGCGAGAAGTATTGTGGTTGGCGCCAGTGTTATGGTTGTTTGCGCTTTCTTGGGTGATCCATTATCCAGCTGAAAAACTATGGACATCACGTTTTGCGCGTATTGTCTTTGGGTTAATTGTTCTTGTTACAACCTGGTCGGCAATGGTCGTACTAAGAGACTCTAGTGAGTTTTTGATTTGGTTATTTGTTCTTATGGGGCTGATCTGGGGGGCCGATTCGGGTGCGTATTTCTCTGGCAAGGCATTTGGTAAAAGAAAGTTAGCGCCGAAAGTCTCACCAGGTAAATCTTGGGAAGGTGTGCTTGGTGGTTTGGTGGTCACTCAAGCTGGTATGGTTTTCTTTGCCTACTTCAGTGGCTTTTCTGTATGGGAGTGGTTGTTGCTTGTGGGAATCGCAGTAATAACTGTTTTAACTTCTGTTTTGGGCGACCTGACAGAGAGCTTGTTTAAGCGACATGAGTCTTTGAAAGACTCAAGTCAATTGATCCCAGGTCACGGTGGCGTAATGGACCGCGTTGATAGTTTAACCTCTGCTGCGCCGATTTACGTGTTATTGCTTAGTTTTGTGGGTTGGGTGTAATGCAAAAGATATGTTTGCTTGGGGCAACAGGTTCCATAGGTCGAAGTACTTTGGATATTATTTCTCAATACCCAAATCAGTTTGAGCTTGTCAGTGTGGCTGCTAACACTAGTGTTGAACGTATGGCTGAGATTTGTCATCAGTTTCAGCCAAAGCGAGCGGTGATGGGAACTGAGGCGGCGCGTGATCAGCTGGCTTCTCTATGCAGTGAATTGCAAACCCAGTTTGAGTGGGGGGGTGATGCGATGGAAAGTATTGCTGGCGACGAATGTGATCAAGTGATGGCCGCTATCATGGGGTTTGCTGGTCTTCGTCCGACACTAGCGGGAATACGAGCAGGCAAACGCGTGTTACTTGCAAATAAAGAGAGTTTGGTGACAGCTGGGCGTTTATTTATGGAAGAGGTTGCCAAACACAAGGTGACTCTTATGCCTATTGATAGTGAGCATAATGCGATCTATCAGTGTCTTCCGCAATCGGATTCAGGTGTAACGAAGCGTGATGTTGACAAAGTGTTGCTGACGGCTTCAGGCGGTCCGTTTCGAACTTACTCATACGATCAAATGAAGACGGTAACCCCTGCACAGGCCTGTGCACATCCAAATTGGTCGATGGGTCAAAAAATCTCAGTAGACTCGGCTAGTTTGATGAATAAAGGCTTGGAGTTAATTGAGGCTTGTTGGTTGTTTGATGTGACACCTGCAGATGTACAGGTAGTTGTTCATCCAGAAAGTATTATTCATTCCATGGTTTCCTACAAAGATGGATCTGTTATTGCCCAAATGGGTAATCCAGACATGAAAATACCGATTGCATATGGAATGACTTGGCCAGCACGGATTGAAACTGGTGTTGAGGCTCTTGATTTATTTAAAGTGTCTCAACTTAACTTTGAAGCGCCTGATCTTGAGCGTTTCCCCAATTTAAAGCTGGCTAGTGAAGCATGGTATTTAGGTGGCACAGCTATGGCTTGTCTGAATGCAGCCAACGAAGTGGCGGTTGCAGCCTTCTTAAAAGGGCAGCTTTCTTTTCTTGATATCGCTCGCTTAAATCAGCAGGTTCTTGAACGCTCTGATATTAAAGTTGTCAATGATCTGGAAGTGGTATTTGAGGCCGATGAACAGTCTCGAGTACTTGCGCAACAGTTGATCGCTTCGGAGTTTTCATAACATGATTCAAAATGCCTTATCTATTATTGTCGCACTGGGCGTATTGATTACTTTTCATGAATTTGGTCATTACATGGTGGCACGCCTGTGTGGTGTTAAGGTGCTACGCTTCTCTGTGGGCTTTGGTAAGCCTCTTTACAAGTACACAGCAAAATCCGGTACAGAGTTCACTTTAGCGATGATTCCGCTGGGGGGCTATGTGCGTATGTTAGATGGTCGTGAAGCTAATGTGCCAGAAGCGTTAAAAGATCAGGCATTCAATTATAAGAATGTATGGCAGCGTATTGCGATCGTTGCAGCTGGTCCTATTGCCAATTTTATTCTGGCAATCGTGATTTATGCTTTGGTTGCAGGGCTGGGGATTCAGACTATTGCTCCAAAAGTAGGTGTGTTGGCGCCGTCTTCGCCCATCGCGCAGACCAATATCGAAGTGGGGGCAGAGATTACTCAAGTGAATGGGAAAGTGACTCATTCATGGGAAGATGTAAATTTAGTGTTAGCAGACTTGATTGGTCAGAGTGGGAGTTATAGTGTTCGTTATCTTCCTCCTGGTTCGACTGTCGAAGAAGAAGATCTGTTTACGTTAGAGCGATGGCTTGTAGGAGAAGAGCCCAGTAATCTGATTTCTGCAATTGGTATTGTGCCTTGGCGGCCTCAAGTGGTGCCGACAATTGCTGACGTTGTGGCTGGAGGCGCTGCAGAGCGAGCAGGTTTTCAGAAAGGGGATACGGTACAAACGATTAACGGTGAGCTGGTCTCAGATTGGCAGAGTTTTGTTGTTTGGGTTCAGAAAAGTCCAAATGCAAAATTAATGGTAGAAGTCTTGCGCGATGGCGAGTTAAAAACACTCACATTAATACCTGCGGCAAGAGAAATTTCTGGTGTGGCAGTTGGCTTTGCAGGGCTTGCCGTTGAACCCCCTGTTCTCAATAGTGCAGACTTTCGAGAAAGGGAATTTGATGTATTTGGTTCACTTGGTTATGGTTTGCATCAAACTTGGCAAATGACAGCATTAACCGTTTCTTCTATCGGTAAAATGTTGCAAGGTTTGATATCCCTCGATAATTTATCGGGCCCGATAACCATTGCTAAAGTTGCAAGTGCTTCAGCTGAATCTGGAGTGCAATCGTTTTTGAAGTTTATGGCTTATTTAAGTGTGAGTCTCGGTGTTTTAAATCTGTTGCCCATCCCTATGCTGGATGGTGGGCATTTGTTGTTTTTTGGTATAGAAGCCGCGCGACGTAAGCCTGTTTCAGAAAGAATTCAGGGGGTTGCTTACCGCTTCGGAGCATCTTTGCTGTTCGCAATGATGGCCGTTGCTCTATTTAATGATATTGCCCGCTTGTAGAGAGGTATATGTGAAAGTCTTTGTAGCATCAGTGTTAGCGATTTGTAGTGCTCAAAGTTATGCGAAGACAGTGGCGGATGTGCGTGTTGATGGGTTGTTGCAAATGTCACCTGCGCGCGCATTCGAAACCATCGGTTTTCAGCGAGGACAAGGATACGATTCTTCTCGTGTTCATGAGGCAGTGAATAGTCTTTTTGCGACAGGGTACTTTAGTGATATTGAAGTATTCGAAGAAGATGATGTTGTTATCTTTAAAGTAATAGAGCGTCCGACGATAGGGCGAATAGAAATCGATGGTAATGACATGATTTCTACTGAAGACCTTCAGAGAGGCCTTCGTTTATCCGGTTTAGAAGAAGGTGAGCTGTATAAGCCTGAAACCTTAAACCAAATTCAACAAGAGTTGCAGCGTCAGTACTATGCACTTGGACGTTACAGTGCTCAGGTTAAGATGGATGTAGAGGAGCTCCCGCGAAACCGAGTTGCTCTCAATATTAATATCGAAGAAGGTGTTACGGCGAAAATCGTCCATATTAATATTGTTGGCAATAAGAATTTTTCTGATGAGGAGCTAACTGATAAGTTTCAATCTGCTGAGACGGGATACTTCAATCCATTTAGTTCTGCGGATGAGTACTCGAAACAGAAAATTCAAGGTGACTTGGAAACGCTGCGTAGTTTTTATCTCGATCGTGGTTACTTGGATTATGAACTGATCTCAAATCAAGTAAGCGTTTCGGCGGATAAGCGTGAAGTTTATGTGGTTGTAAACATCAATGAAGGTTTACCATATTCAATTAATGATGTTTCTCTAAGCGGTTCATTGCCAATTTCAGAGGATCGTATTTGGAAGCATGTTGATCAAAAAGTAGGCGACGTGTTCTCGCGCAAACAGACCACTGAAATCATGGAATCAGTATCTAGCGAGCTTGGTGATGATGGCTACTTGTTTACAAATGTAAATATTATTCCGAATAAGCTTCCAGATCATAAAGTCGATTTGACTTACCATATTACGCCAGGACCACAAGTGTATGTGCGTCGCATCAACTTTAGTGGCAATTCAGAAACTAAAGATGAAGTGTTGCGTCGTGAGATGACTCAGTTTGAAGGTACGTTAGCGACTCACACTAAGATTCAATCCTCGAAACGAGCGATTGAGCGCCTAGGCTTCTTCTCTAAAGTAGACCTTAAAACTCGTCCAGTTCCAGGTACTGTCGATCAGGTAGATCTCGATGTATCGGTTGAAGAGCAACCTTCAGGAAGTATCCAGGCAAGTATTGGCTACTCTCAGTCAGACGGTACTGTATTAGGCTTTGGTGTCTCTAAGCGTAACTTCTTAGGTTCCGGTAATAAGCTTGCGTTTAATATGAGTCGAACAAACCAAACTCAAGATTACACTCTCTCTTATGATAACCCATACTTTACGGTTGATGGCGTTAGTCGCGGTTACAGCCTGTTTTATCAAGTGAGTGATCACGATGATGATGATGTTGAAGACTACGATCTAGATAGAATTGGTGCGTCAGTGAACTTTGGTTATCCAATTACGGATACGCAGCGTTTGAGTTTTGGTGTCACTGTTAAGAACACAGGTGTGGACCTTGGCTCCAATCCTTCCTTGGAAACTCAAGCGTATTTAGATGAGTATGGCGACTCTTTCGATGATGTCATTGCGAATGTTGTTTGGACCGATAATGATATCGTTGGAGGGCTTTTGCCAACGGGTGGTGTTAGTCATCGAGTGACACTGGACGTTGCTACGCCAATAGGGGATCAAACCTACGCTAAGATTGGTGCTCTTTCTCAAGCGTATTGGAATCTGAGTGAGGATAACTTGTGGCTGTTTCATTTGAAGGGGCGAGCGGGTTATGGTTTTGGATATGGCGATACAGATCGTTTACCATTCTTTGAAAACTATTATGCGGGTGGCGTTTACACCGTTCGAGGATTTAGTGCTTCATCATTAGGCCCACGTAACACTTACAGTGACGACACTGAAACAGATTCTATTGGCGGTAATATGCTTGTCGCTGCTACTGCAGAAGTGATTTTCCCAATGCCAATGGTTGAAGACCACAGCTCTGTACGTACATCAATTTTCTTAGATGCTGGTAACGTATTTACGGACTACTGTTATTCAGGCAGTACCAGCTGTGAAGAAGGCTTTGATGCTGGAGAGATTCGATACAGTGTTGGTTTCAACTGGACGTGGATTACGCCAATTGCACCATTGTCATTCAACATTGCTAAAACACTAAATGATAAAAAAGGTGATGATACCGATGTGTTCCAGTTCCAGCTTGGTACAACCTTCTAATTGTTAAGGATTTTTTATGAATAAAATGATTACTTTGTTCTTGGTTGCCCTTTTAAGTGCGCAAGCAATGGCGTCTGAGGTTGCTGTTTTGGATTTCAGGGCTGCGTTGCTACAAAGCAAGGCAGGACAAGAAGCTGCGAAAGGTCCTCGCCAGCAAGTGGATCAAATGAAGGCGCGTTTAGATCAAGAGAATAAAGCGCTTAAGGACATGGTCGAATCTCTCAAGCGTGATGAATTAACGCTTTCTACGGAAGATTTGAAAAAACGTCGTGCTGAGGTAAATCAAAAGCAGGCTCAGTTGCGTCAAATGGTAGCTGCGATGCAGCAGCAAGCGCAACAGATGGAGCAGCAGCTTATTCAAAATTTGACACCTCAAGGTGAGGCAGCGTTGAAAGAGTTGATTAAAGAGAAAAAGTTAGACGCTGTGATTTCGCGACAAGCAGCGATTTACACAAATGAATCGGTTGATATTACAGCTGAGTTAATTGAAAAATTAAATAAAGAGAAGTAGTGAATGGGTTACACCCTTTCTGAAATCGCCGCCGCAGTAGGCGGCGAACTATTTGGTGATCCTGAATATACCGTTTCTGCATTGGGTAGCCTAGAGCACGCCACAGCTGAGCAGTTGAGTTTTCTTTCAAATCCTAAATTTTCTAGCCTGTTAGGTCTTTCTGAAGCTGGAGCAGTGTTGATACGTAACGTACAAGACGCTGAACAAGTTAGAAATGCCATAGTTGTTCGTAATCCTTATCTAGCCTTTGCTAAAGCTAGTGCTCTTTTTGCGGTACCAGGATATGGGTGGGAGCAGACCGTTCACCCAAGTGCTGTTATTCATAAAGACGCAAAAATTGGGATGAATGTCTCCATCGCACCCAATGTTTCGATCGGGGCTCATGCGCAGATTGCTGATGGGTGTGTTATCGGTGCAGGTACGGTTATCGGCGAGCAGGTGCAGATTGGTGAGAACACTCGCTTAGCTGCAAACGTCACTTTGTATGATCGGGTATGTCTTGGAGCTCGATGTATTGTTCATAGCGGCGCAGTAATTGGTGCAGATGGTTTTGGCTTTGCTCCTAATGATGGGGTTTGGGTCAAGATACATCAGTTAGGAAGTGTTTGTATTGGTGCAGATGTGGAAATCGGTGCGAATACAACGATCGATTGTGGTGCAATCGATGACACTATTATTGGTAATGGTGTTAAAATAGATAACCTCGTTCAAATTGCTCATAACGTCGTAATCGGTGATAATAGCGCGATTGCGGGTTGTGTTGGGATCGCGGGAAGTTCTGTGATTGGCAAAAACTGTACAATTGCTGGTGGTGCAGGTTTAGCGGGGCATATTACATTAGTTGATAATGTGCATATTACGGCAATGAGTTTAGTCACTCGCTCGATTGACACCCCAGGTTCTTACTCTTCTGGGACAGCTCTTGATTCTACTCAAAAGTGGCGCAAATCTGCTGCTCGTCTACGACGAATCGAAAGTATGGCTGCCCATATTTCTAAATTGGAAAAACAAGTTAATACGCTTTTAACAAAAGGTTAATGCATAAATGATGGATGTGAATGAAATTCGCCGTTACCTACCTCACCGTTACCCATTTTTACTTGTGGATCGTGTTGTCGAGTTAACACGTGGTGAATCAATTGTTGCGTACAAAAATGTGACGGTAAACGAACCGTTTTTTAACGGGCACTTCCCAGATCATCCAGTAATGCCTGGTGTTTTAATTATTGAGGCGATGGCTCAAGCAGCCGGTATTCTTGGTTTTAAAACCATGGATAAAACACCACAAGATGGCTCTATTTATTACTTTGTTGGTGCTGATAACACCCGTTTTAAACGTCCAGTTGTACCAGGTGACCGTCTTCAGTTAGAAGCGAAGATCTTGACCGAGCGTCGTGGTATCTGGAAGTTTGAAGTAAAAGCAACAGTTGAAGGCGAGCTAGTTTGTTCTTCTACCATTCTTTGTGCAGACAGGAAACTTTAAGTGTTGATACATCCAACTGCGATAGTTGATCCAAAAGCTGAACTAGACAGTGATGTTGAAATTGGTCCTTTTTGTATTGTCGGTCCAGACGTGCAAATTGGCGCAGGTACAGTGTTGAAGTCTCATGTCGTTGTGAATGGGCATACAATCATTGGCAAGGCTAATGAGATTTATCAATTTGCCTCCGTTGGTGAAGCAAACCAAGATAAAAAATATAAAGGTGAGCCTACTCAGCTTATCATTGGCGATGACAATGTGATCCGTGAAAATGCCACGATTCATCGAGGTACTGTTCAGGACCACGGGGTCACTAAAATTGGCTCCGGTAATCTGTTTATGGCAAGCACCCATGTCGGACACGACTGTGTTGTCGGTGATAACAATATTTTAGCGAATTACGCTGCTTTAGCTGGTCACGTTAAATTAGGCGATTCTGTTATTTTAGGTGGTTACACAGGTATTCATCAGTTCTGCCAAGTGAACTCGTATAGTATGTGTGGCATGGGGTCGATGGTGACTAAGGATGTACCACGTTATGTGATGGTATCCGGTGATCCCGCGAAAGCTCATGGTATGAATTTCGAAGGTATGCGCCGACGGGGCATGCCTGCAGAAGTGATCAAAGCTCTGCGCTCTGCCTATAAAATGGTTTACATCAAGGGTATGCCACTAGAGCTGGCATTAAGTGAGATTGAGTCGAGCGATATTGTAAAGATTCAAGAAATTGCTGATTTCGTGCTCTCAATACGTCAATCGAATCGAGGCATTGTTCGTTAGCAAGTAAGCTGAGTTTCGAAGAAACCCCGATTTTGTCGGGGTTTTTTTATGAAGGTTAACATTAACTATGAAAAAACGATTTGTAATTGTCGCGGGTGAGGCCTCGGGTGATATCTTAGGGGCCAACTTGATTGAGCATTTGAAAACACGCTTTCCTGATGCTGTTTTTGAAGGGATCGGAGGGCCGTTAATGATTGAAAAAGGATTTCACAGCCTTTTTCCTATGGAGCGTCTTTCTGTCATGGGGCTCATAGAAGTACTTGGGCGGTTACGTGAATTGTTGGGTATTCGAAAGACGATTTTGAATCACTGTCTTGAGTGTGATGTTACCGCATTTATTGGTATTGACTCGCCTGACTTTAATCTACCTCTGGCGCGTAAACTACGTTCAAATGGCATCAAAACAATTCATTATGTGAGTCCTTCTGTGTGGGCTTGGCGTCAAAAGCGTATTTTTAAAATCAAAGAGTCCGTTGATCTAATGTTGACTCTTTTCCCGTTTGAATTAGATATTTATAAAACGCATAACATACCCGCTGTATGTGTTGGGCATACCTTGGCTGATGAAGTGGCTTTTCATAGTAATAAGGAAGAAGCTCGTGAGCGATTAGGCCTAGCAACATCAGGTGATTGGTTTGCTGTCTTGCCTGGGTCTCGAGGTGGGGAAGTTAGTCGTTTAATGCCTGTTTTTGCTGAAACAATGAAGGTCATACAGCAGCAGGTTAATACGGCTCAATTTATTATTCCAGCTGCGAACCCAGAGCGTCGTATCCAGATAGAAACCATTCTTGCTGATGTAAATGTAGAGGCTACTATTGTTGATGGTCAGTCTCGTGATGTGATGGCGGCAGGTGAGGCCATTCTATTAGCGTCTGGTACAGCCGCTTTAGAGGCTATGTTGGTGA
The DNA here is from genome assembly GCF_056158325.1 of Marinomonas sp. AWM4_232. Classification (NCBI taxonomy): domain Bacteria; kingdom Pseudomonadati; phylum Pseudomonadota; class Gammaproteobacteria; order Oceanospirillales; family Oceanospirillaceae; genus Marinomonas; species Marinomonas sp. AWM4_232. The sequence continues at coordinate 2,847,562 of NZ_JBSWTA010000001.1, forward strand.
AGCGCCCGATGGTCGTAGCCTATCGGTTTACAAAATTAACCTATGCCATCATGAAGCGTATGATTAAAGTGCCCTATGTTTCCTTGCCAAACCTACTTGCTAAAAAGTCTCTGGTGCCTGAGCTGATTCAGGATGAGGCTTCTCCTGAAAAGTTAGCGAAGGCCTTATTGCACGAGTGGAAGCGCTTTGAAGAAGAGCCGCAGATAGAAAATACCTTTATGGATCTACATGAAATGCTATGTAAGAATGCGGGTGAAGCCGCGGCCAGTGCAATAGCGCAGGAGATCCAGAGTGCCTGAATTGGAACCATTTGTAAGCCTACAATATGACGGTGTACTCGTAGCGGGTGCAGATGAAGCTGGGCGAGGGCCTTTGGCTGGTGATGTCGTCGCTGCGGCAGTTATATTGGATCCTGAAAATCCTGTTGTTGGACTCAACGATTCAAAAAAACTATCAGAAAAAAAGCGTGAAGCCCTATTTGAAGAAATTCAAAACAAAGCACTAGCGTATAGCGTTGCTCGTGCATCCGTTGCCGAAATTGATGAGATTAATATTCTCCATGCTAGTATGTTGGCGATGAAGCGGGCAATTGATTCATTACCTATTGCTGCTGAGCATGCACTTATTGATGGTAACCGGATACCTAAAGAATTGCCTTGTCCAGCGGAAGCTGTCGTCAAAGGTGATGCACGACATGCTGCAATCGCAGCAGCCTCAATCCTTGCTAAAGTGACTAGAGACAGAGAAATCGTTGCTTTAGATAAACAATATCCTGAATACGGCTTTGCAAAACACAAGGGATATCCAACGGCGGTGCACTTGGCTGCCATCCAAGAGCATGGGGTATGTGATATCCATCGTCGAAGCTTCGGTCCAATAAAACGAATTATAGAAGGTTAATGTCATGTCTTCCTTTATCCACTTGAGGGTCCATACGGAGTTCTCTCTAGTTGACGGTCTAGTAAAGGTCAAAGGCTTGGTGTCTCAGGCTGAGAAGATGCAAATGCCAGCGGTCGCAATGTCGGACGAGAATAACTTGTGTGGCTTTGTGCGTTTCTATAAAGGCGCCATGGACAAGGGCATTAAGCCAATCTGTGGTGCAGATATACTTTTAGAAGCCGAAGGCTTGCTTGAGCAGCGTACTCGTATGACGCTTTTGGCAATGTCGAACCAAGGCTATAAAAATATCATCGAAGTCATCTCTAAGGGTTATCAGCTTGGGCAAGTAGAAGGTCGACCAATCATCAAACGAGAGTGGGTGGCAGAGCACAATGAAGACGTCATTGCTCTTTCTGGTGGTGTCAATGGTGATGTGGGTGTGTTATTGGCTAAAGGGTATGAGGCTGAGGCACGGGACTACTTAAAACGTTGGATGGATACTTTTCCAGGACGTTATTACGCTGAGGTTGTACGAACCTTTAGAGCGGGCGAAGAGGACTATATTCATGCAATCGTTCCAATTGCATCAGAATTTGATTGTCCTGTGGTTGCGACGAACGATGTGCGGTTTATCAATCGAGAGGATTTTGAGGCCCATGAAGCTCGTGTTTGTATATACGATGGCGTTACTTTAGAAGACCCACGTCGCGAACACAAATACACGGAAGAGCAGTACTTTAAGTCTTCCGAAGAAATGGAAGAGTTGTTTTCTGATCTGCCGGAAGCGATTGAAAATACTGTTGAAATAGCCAAACGTTGTAACGTTGATGTCTTGTTAGGGAAATACTTTCTGCCGGACTTCCCTGTTCCTGAAGGTATGACCATGGAAGAATACTTCCGTGAAATATCACATAAAGGGCTGGAAGAGCGTTTTGGAATTCTCGTTAAAAAGTATGGGGAGCGTATACTTACCCGACGCCAAGAATACATTGATCGTCTAAATTTCGAGCTTGATATTATTAACCAGATGGGGTTTCCAGGTTACTTCTTGATCGTAATGGACTTTATTCAATGGTCTAAAGACAATGATATTCCGGTGGGGCCTGGACGGGGGTCTGGTGCAGGTTCATTGGTGGCTTATGCCTTGAAAATCACAGATCTAGATCCACTTGAGTACGACCTACTATTCGAACGTTTCTTGAACCCTGAACGTGTTTCCATGCCTGACTTCGATATCGACTTCTGTATGGATAATCGTGACCGCGTGATCGATTATGTTGCTCGTCGCTACGGTCGTAACGCTGTATCTCAGATCATTACTTTTGGTCAGATGGCGGCTAAGGCGGTAGTGCGTGATGTGGCACGAGTACAAGGCAAATCCTATAGTTTAGGTGACAAGCTATCGAAACTCATTCCATTTGAAATCGGTATGACCCTCAAAAAAGCGCTTGAAGTCGAGCCTGCTTTGGTTGAGTTCATTGAAGGTGATGAGGCGGCTGCCGAAGTAATGGACATGGCGTTCTCGTTAGAAGGTACGGTTCGTAACTTCGGTAAACACGCTGGTGGGGTAGTAATAGCGCCAACGAAGCTAACGGACTTTGCCCCATTATATTGTGAAGAAGACGGAACGGGTCTTGTTACGCAATATGATAAAAATGATGTAGAGGAAGCTGGCCTAGTAAAGTTTGACTTCTTGGGTTTGAAAACCCTCACAGTTGTTGATTGGGCGCTAAAAACCATTAATGAGATTCATGCGCGAGAGGGTAAAGAGCCTCTTGACATTGCTCTGATTGATTTAGAAGACAAAGCGACCTACGACCTCCTTCAGCGAGCAGAAACGACAGCGGTATTTCAGCTGGAATCCCGTGGTATGAAAGAGCTGATTAAGAAGCTATTGCCGTCGCGTTTCGAGGATATCATCGCCTTGGTGGCACTTTACCGTCCAGGTCCATTAGGTTCGGGCATGGTGGATGACTTTATTAACCGTAAGCACGGTCGTGCTGAGCTTGCTTTCCCGCATCCAGATTACCAACACGAAGACCTTATTCCTGTACTGGAACCGACTTACGGAATCATCTTGTACCAAGAGCAGGTAATGCAAATCGCTCAGGTACTGGCAAAGTTTTCTCTCGGTGGCGCCGACTTGCTTCGTCGTGCCATGGGTAAGAAAAAGCCAGAGGTTATGCAAGAGCAGCGCTTGATCTTCATGGAGGGGGCTGCGAAGAATAATATTGATAAGGATTTATCGGGTAATATCTTCGATCTGATGGAGAAGTTTGCGGGTTACGGGTTCAACAAATCCCACTCTGCAGCTTACGCATTAGTATCCTATCAGACGGCATGGTTAAAACATCATTACCCTGCACCGTTTATGGCGGCAGTGCTGTCAGCCGATATGCAGAATACCGACAAGATCGTTATTTTTGTAGAAGAATGTCGTGCCATGAACCTCGCAGTTGATCTGCCAAATGTCAATGAGTCAGTCTACAAGTTTGCGGTTAACCAAAAAGGCGCCATTGTGTACGGCTTGGGTGCGATTAAAGGCGTGGGTGAGGGGCCGATTGAAGCAATTGTTGAAGCGCGTAAAGAAGGGCCCTTTAAGCATATATTTGATTTCTGTGAACGTGTTGGTCGTAAGGTCAATAAGCGTGTCATGGAGGCTTTGGTTCGTTCTGGTGCTTTTGATACGGTTGGTCCAAATCGTGCGACTTTGTTTGCCTGCATTGATGAAGCACTTAAACGTGCAGACCAAAATGCTAAGAATGAAGACGCAGGGATGATGGACTTGTTTGGTATTGCGGTCGAGGAATCGACTGAGAATGCATACGATGAAATTGGTATCGTACCTGAGTGGCATGGTCGTAAGCGTCTTGATGGTGAGAAAGATACCTTAGGCCTGTATGTAACAGGTCACCCAATTGACGACTACGAAAAAGAGATTCGCCGCTTTGCTCGTCAGCGGATTGTTGATTTACAGCCTAAGCGTGAAACTCAAGTGATGGCTGGCCTGATCGTTGAAATGCGGATTACTAAAAGTAAGCGTGGCGGTAATATTGCTTTTATTACCTTGGACGATCGCTCCGCTCGAATCGAAGTGGCGGTTTTCTCTGATACATTTGAGAACGTGAAGCAATACTTGGTGAAAGATCAAGTGGTAGTGGTCGAGGGGGAAATCAGTATTGATGAATTCCGTGGCGGACAAAAAGTATCTGCTCGTAATGTGCTAGATATGGCTACTGCTCGCATTCGCTATGTTGAAGCATTACGTATTGATTGGTTAGAAGAAGAAGTCACCCAACAAAACATCGATGCATTGGCTAGCCATATAGCACCTTATCGAGGTGATGGTTGCGATGTGGTGATTGGGTTTGAGACTAATCAAGCCACAGGGGATGTTAAGCTTGGGCCACAGTGGAAAATTCGACCGGATGACGAATTAATTCATGAACTTCAAAAACAATACGGTAAACAAAAAGTGCAGTTAGTGTATACTTAGCGCCATTTTATCATTCTTACACTCGCGTATCGTCAATGGAACGGCGCGATGGGATGTTCGAAGCTAGAACTTTCTGTAGAATAATCAGGCAACTTAATAGCAGCGTGTAAAAAATGAATCTAGATTACTTACCTTTTGAGCAGCCAATTGCTGAGCTCGAACAAAAAATTGAAGAGTTACGTCTTGTTGGTAACGATAATGATCTGAATATCAGTGAAGAGATTAGCCGACTTGAAGAGAAGAAGATTACTCTGACGCAAAGCCTATTCAGCAACTTAGGTGCGTGGGAAGTTTCTCAATTGGCGCGTCATCCAAAACGCCCATACACACTGGATTACATTAATCACGTATTTACTGACTTTGAAGAAATGCACGGCGACCGTCATTATGCGGATGATCGTGCCATTGTTGGTGGTGTGGCGCGCCTCGATGGTCGTCCTGTGATGGTTATTGGTCATCAAAAAGGTCGTGAAGTTAAAGAGAAAGTTCTGCGTAACTTCGGTATGCCTCGCCCAGAGGGCTATCGTAAAGCTTTACGCTTAATGGAAGCGGCTGAACGTTTCA
>NZ_JBSWTA010000001.1:2857500-4162200 GCF_056158325.1 Marinomonas sp. AWM4_232
TGAAGTGCAGACGCCAGTTTGCATGGAGCCAATCTTGAAATACCACCCTGGTATGTTTGAGGTTCTAACTCAGGTCCCTAATCGGGATCGAGGACACTGTGTGGTGGGTAGTTTGACTGGGGCGGTCTCCTCCCAAAGAGTAACGGAGGAGCACGAAGGTGCGCTCAGCATGGTCGGAAATCATGCAAAGAGTGTAAAGGCAAAAGCGCGCTTAACTGCGAGACAGACACGTCGAGCAGGTACGAAAGTAGGTCTTAGTGATCCGGTGGTTCTGTATGGAAGGGCCATCGCTCAACGGATAAAAGGTACTCCGGGGATAACAGGCTGATACCGCCCAAGAGTTCACATCGACGGCGGTGTTTGGCACCTCGATGTCGGCTCATCACATCCTGGGGCTGAAGCCGGTCCCAAGGGTATGGCTGTTCGCCATTTAAAGTGGTACGCGAGCTGGGTTTAGAACGTCGTGAGACAGTTCGGTCCCTATCTGCCGTGGACGTTTGAGATTTGAGAAGAGTTGCTCCTAGTACGAGAGGACCGGAGTGAACGAACCTCTGGTGTTCCGGTTGTCACGCCAGTGGCATTGCCGGGTAGCTACGTTCGGACGGGATAACCGCTGAAAGCATCTAAGCGGGAAGCCTCCTTCAAGATAAGATCTCACTGGAACTTAGAGTTCCCTAAAGAGCCGTTCGAGACTAGGACGTTGATAGGTTGGGTGTGTAAGCGTTGTGAGGCGTTGAGCTAACCAATACTAATTGCTCGTGAGGCTTGACCATATAACACCAAAGTGGTTTTACTGAGATTGTTTCAGACAATCTCGAGTACTTCCTCCATCCATGGAGGTCGTGCACTACAAAGAATTTACGATACAAACCAACGGTTTGACCTTGGTTATCGACTACTTCAAAGTCTAATTGTTAAAGATATCAAGTTTACGAACTTGCGTGTTTTGATCAACAGAATCAGAACGAACGCAAACCCGTTTGCTTGACGATCATAGAGGCGTTGAACCACCTGATCCCATCCCGAACTCAGAAGTGAAAAGCGCCATCGCCGATGGTAGTGTGGGAGATCCCATGTGAGAGTAGGTCGTCGTCAAGCTTTTAAATAAAAAGAACCCCGTCCTGCGAAGCAGGGCGGGGTTTTTTGCTTTTTCTGAATTAAAAAGTGGAATCCCGTCACCTATCTGTCCACTACAATGGATCCATGTGATGACACGATGCTCCGCAGGACATACCGTCCCCAGAAGTGTGTCTAGTAAAGGACGTTGTATTAGGCGCCCCTCTCTCATTAAATGTTTTTGTTTCGACCAAAAAACAAACCATTTAACAAAAGAGAGACTATGGACACTTTAAAACTAAACACTCAACAGATACAAGCCGCCGTTGATCAGCTAACTTTGCAGCCTGACGGTATCAATAAATTACATACCGTCCCCAGAAGTGTGTCTAGTAAAGGACGTTGTATTAGGCGCCTCTCTCTCATTAAATGTTTTTGTTTCGACCAAAAAACAAACCATTTAACAAAAGAGAGACTATGGACACTTTAAAACTAAACACTCAACAGATACAAGCCGCCGTTGATCAGCTAACTTTGCAGCCTGACGGTATCAATAAATTACTCGAGATGGCGATCAACAGCCTGATGAAGGCCGAGCGAGCAGCTTATCTTGAGGCTGCTGTACAAGGCAATAAAGCAAATGGCTATCGCAACGTGAATGGCTTTGGTATCGGAGAGGCTTTATCACTGCAAATCCCAAGGGATCGATTAGGGCACTTCAAGCCGACACTACTCAATATTATGAGGAATCAATCGGACACGCTGAATGAGTTGTGTTTTGAGCTGTATGCTAAGGGCTTAACAACGCGTGATATCGAATCCATTACACATACTATCTACGGTCAGCATCTGTCAAAAAGCCAGATCTCTCGTATTACTGTTAGCTTGTCCGATGCAATGCGAGAGTTTAGAGAACGGCCACTAAACAGCTATTATCCCATCGTATATCTTGATGCCACGTTTGTGAAAACCAAACGAGAAAGAGTCTCCAGTGAGGCGTATTACATAGCGTTAGCGGTTTTACCTGATATGACTCGAGAAGTGATTGGTATCTATAATGCACCAACAGAGTCATCAAGTTTTTGGGATGAGATTTGCCAAGATCTTAAAGACAGGGGAATGCAGCAAACAGACTTATTCGTCATCGATAACCTTACCGAACTCGATAGCACATTAGAAAAGCACTTTGATGCTTCAATTCAAAAGTGTGTGCTACATCTCAAGCGATCCATACTGAACAAGGTCAAAAAGCAGCATCGCCTAGCCGTCGTCAGTGACTTGAATGAGATTTTTCAAATTGAAAATCGGGAGGATACAAAAGAACAGTTGCTAGACAGAGCACAACAAGTGGCCCAACGGTGGCAGCGCTACTACCCTCATATGAAAAGGCTAGCTGATCCATATTGGCTCTCATATTACTCAACTTATCTAAGCTTCGAGTATGATATCCGAAATATGATTTACACCACCAACTGGATTGAGCGACTGAACAAAGCCTTCAAAAGAACATTGAAAATTAGAAACTCGATGCCTAATGTTGAATCAGTGTTAACTCTTTTAAGCAAGGTTGCGATTGATATGAATAGCAGTACTTATCGTCACCCAGTGAGTCGATTCCAAAAGAGCAATTTATTTAAATAAGAGATAAATAAAGATGTTTGATGAGAGCAGAGACACACTCAATGGGACGGTACCGACATCGGTGGTACCGTCCCATTGAACCACCTGATCCCATCCCGAACTCAGAAGTAGCTCTTTATACGCCGCAGGCGCTCGCCATCGCCGATGGTAGTGTGGGCTTTGCTTGAATTTAAATGGCCATGTGAGAGTAGGTCGTCGTCAAGCTTTTAATTTAAAGAAGCCCTGATCGCTAGCGCGGTCAGGGCTTTTTTCGTCCGTCGAAAATACTCAGCCTTGATCACCCCTGGGGTTCTATCCCCGATAGAATCGGGTCGTACTATCCTGATGGTGTATTGCGCCATAGATAATCGAATTTAAGTGGTTCTTAAATCGTATAAGTATATTTGAAAGTCATTTTATTTATAAAAATATTCATATTAAGAATACTATTTTACACAATTCATCAATTAGGTAGTTATCAAGGAAGCAGTGTTCGGGACCTACTTACATCTTAAATACCGTATTAATATAACTTAAATATATTTATGGTAGGTAGGTGCTATGTTTATCTTTCGAGGTGTCCTTTATTTGCTGCTTCTGGTTGGTGTGGCACATTGCATTTCTTTGGAAGCTTTTGAGCTAGGCGTTCTAGCAGAGTATGGCGAAGGTTCGTTAACTGAAAAAATGCAGGATTTATTTGCATTTTCTAGTGCACTAACGTTTGCGTTTTGTGCTTTTTACTCTAAAGAGTTACGGCAAGCCTGTATTCTTTTGAGTGCTTTGATGCTGATGATGTTTATCAGAGAGTCTGACTCATTTTTAGATCATAATGTTTTTGATGGTGCGTGGCAGTTAGGGGTGTTCGCTGTCTTAACAACTACAATATTTTTACTACGCAATCAAGTGAAAGCCAGTTATCATTCTTTAAAAGTGTTTTCCCAAACAGCTAGTTTTGGTTTTATAACCGCAGGCCTGGTTATTATTCTTGGTTTCTCCCGCATGTTTGGGCGAAGTAGCTTTTGGCAAAGTGTTATGGGGGATGCATACGTCCGTAGCGTTAAAAACATCGTTGAAGAAGGAACTGAGTTACTCGGCTACAGTGTCGTTATGATAGCTGCGACAGAGCTTTTATTTTTTGTATTGGCAGCCGTTAAAGAGCATGAAAAACGGAACGCTACTAATCTGAGACCGTATTCAAAGATACACTTAACTCACTGAGCTCACTGCGTAGCCAGCGTCTTAATTGTTCTAGTGCTGGCTCATGCCGGCGACTGTGTTTGTAAGCAATATAAAAGTTATCAGTCGCTGTATGCGCTCCACAAGGAAGCTTAATTAGTCCATCTTTTGGGGCTGCTTCATTGAACATGTAATCGTTAACAAGTGCAATGCCAAGTGAGTGTATCGCTGCTTCATGAGCTAACATTAAGTGGCTAAATTGATGCAGCGTTACTTCCTTTGGAAGAGTCGTATTCTCTTCAGCAAACCATCTTCGCCAATCTTCGGCATAACTTTCATACATACTGTAAGACGTAATGAGAGGAAACTGAGCAAGCACCTGGGGAGATTGCTTGAGTCTGGCTTTTAATTCTTTTTCTGTCTGTGCATTGAGTGTTGATGCAATTTCTTGATATAGCTCCTCACTACAAACAGGGAAAAGTCGTTCCTTGTAAAACCATTCAAAGTCAAACCCTCGTTTCTCTTTTTCAATAGTGATAAAGCAGTCGGCAGTTCGATCAGATAGTTCAGGCTCAGAAAATGTCATCTCAATTGTGAGATCTAGGTTTGGATGCTGTCTCTTAAGTTTACTCAATCTGGGAATGAGCCAGGAGACTGCGAATGAGCTATAAACTGCAAGTCTCAGTTTGGTTTCTCTAATGCCTTTAGCATGTTCTGTTGCTCGTGCGATCTGGTTTAAGGAGCTACTAATGCTATCAAGGTAAACTTTTCCTTCATTTGTTAACTCTAGTTTACGACCCTGTCGTATAAATAGCTGTTCACCTAGAAAGTCTTCTAAACCTTTTATATGGTGAGATACTGCACTTTGGGTAATATGAAGCTCATTAGCGGCCAAGGAAAAACTGTTGAGTCGTGCAACCGATTCAAAAACAGGTAATGACTTGAGTGGTGGTAAATTCATATATTCAAAAAACTAATACTAAAAGAAAATATATCATTTTAATGGATTATAAGTCTTAGATAGACTGCTTGCCAATTCATTCATGTCATGTGTTGGAGTATTTGTGTCAGGAAAAACGATTAGTAGTGCGATATTAGTATTAGTGCTTGGCAATTTGATGGCAACAGTCTGTGATGTGCTAGTGAAGTTAGCCGATGCAAGCGATGCGGTATTTCAATTCACCTTTTACCGCGTTTTATTTATGTGCTTAGTCATCACTCCATTTGTAATCCGTAAACAAGTTGCTCGTCCACTTGCTGGACTTGGTTTGCATTTCATCAGAGGAAATTTGTGGGTGCTAACATCTGTTCTACTGGTAATCTCTTTGTCTCAGCTGCCATTAGCAACAGCGAATGCCGTGTTCTATACCGCTCCAATTTTCATCATATTACTAGCTGCGATTTTTTATCGTGAAAAAATTAGCAAGACCGTTGTTTTTGCTGCTGTTTCCGGTTTCTTAGGTGTCTTAGTTATTCTTAAGCCTAGTTACATTGGCTGGGGAATGTTAAGTGCACTTGGCTTCGCTTTTGTACTGGCGGTGAATAGTTTACTGGTTCGAAAGCTTCCCTCTGATCAAGGTGCTATGCATGGTTTGATGATTGCTCAATTGTGTGCACTGCCTTTATCGGGAGCATTGGCTATTTGGGAAGGAGGGCATTTGTCATGGGAGCAGTTGCTATTGGCTTTCTGCGCCTCAATTTGCTCTGTGATGTATAGCTTGGGTTGTTTGGTGGGTTATCGCTATGTTGCTTCTAGTCAGGTTAGCTCGGCGGAGTATTCAGGCTTGCTGTTCGCTATCATTGCTGGCTGGGTGATGTTTGCAGAGTCTATTGATGTCAGTCTACTACTCGGTGCAGCACTTATAATCTTGCCTCTGATTTATATTAGTAGACGAGATATTGTTGCTGAAAAGGCTAAGAAGCGCTCTGTTGCAGCAGCTCAAGTAGTTTAATCAAAAGGTGACGGACTTAAACGGTCCGTCGCTATCAAATCTAAGGGGCTGGAGCTGTTTGAGCAGGAAGGCCCTTTGACTGAACTGGCGGCTCTCCTGTTTTAAGTAGGTTTAGAAGAGTGCTTCTTTCCATGCTGGCCTTTAGTGCTAAGTCCATCTGATACTGATACGTGGTTTCCCATTCCGAGCTTTTCGGAACCAGTTCAGATAGGTCACCTACAGCTTGTCTCATTACCGACAGATAGGCCTGAATATTCTCTTCCTGATTGATTAAAATGTTCTTTAAGGCTGTTGCACTACTATGACGCAAATAGGTTTTTAATTGCTCATTGTTGGTGTTCATGGTTCTGAGTTGAGCATTCTGCTGCTCTATACTTTGCCTTAATGCTGATACTTGGGCTTCAATCTCTGCTTGCTGTTTGCTGATTTCTTCACTTGGGTTGTTCATCGACATTAGGGAGTAGGTGATACCAGCGGAAGATGCAATGCTCAGCAAGAAGCAAACAAGAAAACCGATACACAGCCCGATCGGGAGCTTCTTCTTACTTTTTGCTGCCACGTTATCGGCATTGGTTTCTTCGTTACTATCAGCTGACTTACTCATAATTTACCCCTAAATCCGAGGTGGTTGTTTAGTAATTGTACATATTGACTAACACTTTAAATATAACACAACAAAAATCTGAGAATTTGTTCAGTTTTGAGTCATATGCGCTTAAAATACGCGAAATTTTTAGTACTTGAGCTAATAACCTACTAATTCAGTCAGGTAAATACTTGATCAAAATAGTAGGTTTTGTGTATGATTTGTACCACTGATTAGCATTTGAGTGGAATGTGTATGCGCTTAACAACTAAAGGCCGTTATGCCGTAACGGCAATGCTTGACTTGGCTCTGCACACTGACAGTGGGCCAGTGTCGCTCTCTGATATCTCAAATCGTCAAGGCATTTCCCTTTCTTACCTTGAGCAGTTGTTTGCGAAGCTTCGCAAACAAAGCTTGGTAGTAAGTGTCAGAGGTCCTGGTGGTGGGTATCGCCTGAGTCGAGACCGCAGCGATATTTTTGTGGCTCAGATTGTGGATGCAGTGAATGAATCTGTTGATGCGACAGGTTGTAAAGGGCGTAGCGATTGCCAAGGTGGTAATACCTGTTTAACTCATCACCTGTGGTGTGATCTCAGTGATCAAATACACGACTTTTTGAGCGAGATTAGTCTCGAAAAATTGGTTAAGCGTCAAGATGTCCGCCAAGTAGCGGATAGGCAAGACAAAGATAGCAAGGTGTCGGCTTCAGCTTCTCAAGAGAAGATCTCTGCAGCCCTCATCGGTTAACGAACACAACTAGCAGGGCGCAGCCCTGGAAGAATGAGTGAGTTTCTAATATGACTGAGCAGATTGATAAGGCGTTAGCTCGAGAGTACGAAGCGGGCTTCGTTTCTGCAGTGGAATCAGAAACCTTCGAGCCTGGACTCGATGAAGATGTGATTCGCCGTATCTCTGAAGTCAAAGGTGAACCTGAGTGGATGCTTGAATGGCGTCTCAATGCGTTTCGTGTTTGGCAAGAAATGGAAGAGCCTGATTGGGCTCATGTATCCTACCCTAAAATCGACTTCCAAGCGGTGTCTTACTACTCAGCACCAAAGAGTATGAAAGACAAACCTAAGTCTCTAGATGAAGTTGATCCCGAACTTTTGCGTACTTACGAAAAGTTAGGTATTCCACTAGTTGAGCAACAAATGCTGGCAGGTGTGGCGGTAGATGCAGTCTTTGACTCTGTTTCAGTCGTTACCACTTTCCGTGAAAAGCTTGAAGAAGCGGGTGTTATTTTCTGCCCTATCTCTGAAGCGCTTCACAAGTACCCTGATCTTGTGAAGAAGTACCTTGGCAGCGTTGTGCCGACCAAAGATAACTTCTTTGCTGCGCTAAACTGCGCCGTATTTACTGATGGCTCATTTGTTTACATTCCAAAAGGTACTCGTTGTCCAATGGAATTGTCTACATACTTCCGTATCAATGAACAGAATACCGGTCAGTTTGAGCGGACTTTGATTATTGCCGACGAAGGTTCTTACGTAAGTTACCTAGAAGGCTGTACAGCGCCACAACGTGATGAGAACCAACTGCACGCGGCAGTTGTTGAGCTTGTTGCAATGGATGATGCTGAAATCAAATACTCGACAGTACAAAACTGGTACCCAGGAGATGAAGAAGGTAAAGGCGGCATCTACAACTTCGTAACCAAGCGTGGTGTGTGTCATACCAATGCTAAGATCTCTTGGACACAGGTAGAAACAGGTTCTTCTGTGACTTGGAAATACCCGAGCTGTGTTCTTAAAGGTGATAACAGTGTGGGTGAATTCTACTCGGTTGCTTTGACTCGTGGTCGTCAGCAAGCGGATACGGGTACCAAGATGATCCACATTGGTAAGAACACCAAGTCTACGATTATCTCCAAAGGTATTTCTGCAGGTAAGAGTAATAACGCCTACCGTGGTCTTGTTCGTATGAATCCAGGCGCAGAAGGCGCACGTAACTTTACTCAGTGTGACTCGCTACTGATCGGCGATCAGTGTGGTGCGCACACATTCCCGTACGTTGAAAGCCGTAACCCGTCTGCGATCGTAGAACATGAAGCGACCACGTCTAAAGTAAGTGACGATCAAATGTTCCTTTGTCGTCAGCGTGGTGTTGATCCAGAAAAAGCGGTCTCTATGATCGTAAATGGCTTCTGTAAAGAAGTATTTAAAGAACTCCCTATGGAGTTTGCTGTAGAAGCAGGCAAACTTCTCGAAATTAGCCTTGAAGGCTCTGTTGGTTAGGTTGAGGAACCCATTGAACATGTCAAACGAAAACACTTTGTTATCGATCAAAGATTTACACGCAAGTGTAGAAGAAAAAAACATTCTCAAAGGTCTCAACCTAGACATTAAACCAGGTGAAGTTCATGCCATCATGGGCCCGAACGGTGCTGGTAAATCTACAACAGGCTATATTTTGTCTGGCCGTGATGGCTACGAAGTCGATAGTGGCTCGGTGACTCTAGATGGCGAAGACCTTCTAGAAATGGAAGTGGAAGATCGCGCTCGTGCAGGTCTTTTCCTAGCATTCCAATACCCAGTTGAAATTCCAGGTGTTAGCAACCTTGAGTTTCTTAAAGTGGCGGTAGATTCTCAACGTGAAGCTCGTGGCGAAGAAGCGCTAACGTCTGCAGAATTCCTCAAGATGGCAAAAGAAGCGTGTAAGCAAGTGAACCTGCCCGTGTCATTCCTTAAGCGTGGTGTGAACGAAGGTTTCTCTGGTGGTGAGAAAAAGCGTAACGAGATCATGCAAATGATGTTGCTTCAGCCAAAACTTTGCATTCTAGACGAGACCGATTCAGGTCTAGATATCGATGCAATGCAAGTGGTTGCAAACGGTGTAAACAGCCAGCGTTCTCCTGAGCGTAGCTTTATTGTTGTAACACACTATCAGCGCCTTCTTGACTACATTAAGCCTGACTTCGTACACGTTCTAGCAGACGGAAAAATCGTTAAGAGTGGTGACGCGTCGCTGGCGAAAGAGCTAGAAGAGCAAGGTTACGCTTGGCTACAAACAGAGCCTACAGAAGACGAACTAGAGGATTAATCATGAGTGAATGGTTACAACAAGCCATCGCTCGTGCCGACAGCATTCAAGATGGTTTTGAAGACCAGCGAGCGGCGTCGCTTGCGCTTTTAAAAGATATTAAATGGCCTACACGTAAAACCGAAGCGTGGAAATACACACCGCTTCGTGCAGTAGAACGTAGCACGGCTATCTTCAAGGAAGAATCTCCAGAGCTTGATCCGGTAGCGGTTGTAGGCCTTGAGTTCCTTGAGCTGACATTTGTTGATGGTCAGCTGGTATCTCTTCCAGAAGAGTTGCCAGAAGGTCTAAGCATTGAGATGCAAGAGTCGAGTTTGTTTGGCACGATCAAACCAGAGCGTCATATTTTTGGTTTGGTGAACGATGTGCTAGCAGCAGATGTTGCCGTGGTAACGGTTGCTGAAGGTGTTGTTGTAGAGCAAGTGCTTCGCATTAACAACTTGTTAAGCAACGGTGCACAAGGTCATATCCGTGTCGTGGTTGATCTGAAAGCTGGTTCATCACTTAAAGTGGTGGAAAATGCAGAAGGTCAGGGTGCATCTCTAACAACTGCTTTTACCGAATACCAAATTGGCGTTGAGGCCAATCTTGAGCATTACCGCTTTGCGTTGCAGTCAGGCGACAATGTTGCTGTGGGTGGCAGTCACTTTAAGCTGTTTGAGAATGCTGTCATGAACAGCAGTATTATCGGCTTTGGTAGCGACCTACAGCGTATTGATACTGATATTATTTATGCTGGAGAGAAGGCAAATGCTAAGTTGAACGCGATTTACCTACTGGATGGTAAAGAGCTGTTTGACCTTCACGCAAACGTTGAGCACGCTGTACCAAACTGTACTACGGAAGAAAATATTCGCGGTATTGCTGGTGACAGCAGCCGTGCAGTATTCAACGGTCGTATTCATATTCATCGTGATGCGCAAAAAACATTGGCTGAGTTAAATAACCGCAATTTGTTGATGTCCAATAAAGCGGAAATCAATACTAAGCCAGAGCTCGAAATCTATGCCGACGATGTACGTTGTGCCCATGGTGCGACCATTGCTCAGATTGATAAGCAAGCCCTGTATTACTTGCAAACGCGTGGCGTGAGTCGTTCCCAAGCACAGCTAATGTTGAGCTTTGGTTTTATTAATGAGTTGATCGAC
This sequence comes from Marinomonas sp. AWM4_232, assembly GCF_056158325.1. Lineage (NCBI taxonomy): Bacteria > Pseudomonadati > Pseudomonadota > Gammaproteobacteria > Oceanospirillales > Oceanospirillaceae > Marinomonas > Marinomonas sp. AWM4_232. The sequence goes on from NZ_JBSWTA010000001.1 coordinate 2,868,078, forward strand.
CAGATGCCAACTGTTGAGTTGGCGGAATGGGTGCGTCCGATTATTCGTGACCGATTTGCTCAGATGGAAGTGAAATAAGCGAGAAGTCCATGAGTCTTGATGTCGCTGCTATTCGCGAGCAGTTTCCAATATTAAAACGCGAAATCGATGGCAATCCTCTTATCTATCTTGATAACGCGGCGACGACCCAGAAGCCGCAGTGTGTCATTGATGCGTTAGTGGATTACTACACGCAATGTAATTCAAATGTTCACCGTGGTGCTCACCGTTTAGCGGATGAGGCAACGCGCAAGTTTGAGAATGCACGCGACATCATTAAAGACTTCATTAATGCGCAAAAGCGTGAAGAGGTGATTTGGACGTCTGGTACGACCGAAGGCATCAACATGATTGCTAACGGTTTAGCAAAACTTCTAAAAAGCACTGACGAAGTGATTGTGACGGGGATGGAGCACCACGCTAACATCGTGACTTGGCAGCAAGCATGTAAAGCGGCAGGTGCTACTCTGCACACTGTGCCAGTGACTGATAAAGGCGAGCTAGACTTAGATGTTTATGTTTCTTTGTTGAACGAAAACACTAAATTAGTTGCTTTCCCGCACGTGTCAAACTCACTGGGTACTGTGAACCCAATCAAGTGGATGACTGAGCAAGCGAAGAAGTTTAGAGCTTGGGTTTTGGTCGATGGTGCCCAAGGCATTGCCCATGGCAACGTAGACGTGCAAGACATCGGTTGTGATTTCTATGCTTTCTCAGGGCATAAGATTTACGGTCCTATGGGGATTGGTGCGCTGTGGGGGAAAGAAGAATTACTAGCGGAATGGCCGATATGGCAAACCGGCGGTGAAATGATCTCGACAGTGACGCTTCAGGATGCTACCTGGAACGTATTGCCATACCGTCTTGAAGCGGGTACGCCAAATGTGGGTGATGCGATTGCGCTAGGTGAAGCGATTCGTTGGTTCAGTGAATTGGATTATGCTGAGGTAGCTGCTCACGAGAAAGCTTTAATGGCCCGTACTACTGAGCTGGCTAAAGAATTCGATGGTTTACGCATGATCGGTGAAGCCGAAGAAAAAGTAGGGGCGTTTAGCTTCGTACTTGATCAAGGTCACCCAGCAGATATTGGTTTCTTACTTGATCGACAAGGCATTGCAATCCGTACTGGTGATCACTGTGCGCAGCCGCTGATGGCACGCTTTGGTGTGCCTGGTACAGCACGTATGTCGTTCTCAATTTACAATACGATTGAAGAAGTTGAGCAATTCTTCAAAGCTTTGAAAAAAGTTCACATGATGTTGGCTTAGGAGGCATTATGTCGACGGAAACATTCGATCCGAATCAAACGGTCAGCATGACCGATGCGGCGCGTAAATTCTTTGCGTCAAAACTTAAGGTGCAATCTGAAGGAAGCTTGGTGCGCTTAAGTACTAAAGAGAGTGGTTGTACTGGTTACGCTTACGTTTTGGATATCGTTGAAGTGGCGCAAGACGGCGATGCCATCATGGACTTTGAAGGCGTAAAGCTAGCGATTGATGATAAGTCTCTGACTTTGCTTAAAGGTACAGAGATTGACTTGGTACGCGAAGGTATTAACCAAGTCGTGAAATTTAACAATCCCAATGTGGTTGCGGAATGCGGCTGCGGCGAAAGCTTTAGTGTGAATTAATAACATGCAGAAAATGGTCGTTACTCAGCGCGAGTGCCCAGCTCGACGAGTACCAAGCGGTGAACCAACCACCATCCCAGAAGGTCAGTTTATTACTATCAACCAGGCGTTGGGTGGTAACTACACTGTCACTTTCCAAGGCAATATGTTGCGTATAGATGGCACCGATGCGGATGCTATTGGTCAAGAGCCCGAAGTATTAAGGTTCAGTGATGATGGCTCAGGTCAAATTGTTGAGGATCAAGTATGGCAGGCATTAGATAGTGTTTATGATCCTGAAATTCCGATCAGTTTGGTGTCTCTAGGTTTGGTGTACAAGGTAACCTTGGATCAAGCTGAAAAGCAGGTTGCGATTCAAATGACGTTAACCGCGCCAGGTTGCGGAATGGGGCCAGTGCTTGTTAGTGATGTAAAATACCGCGTGGCGAAAGTGCCGAATGTGGCAGATGTTCATGTTGAGCTTGTTTTTGATCCGCCATGGTCACGTGAAATGATGAGTGAAGAAGCGCAGCTAGAAGCAGGCTTGTTCTTCTAACACATACAGTTACAGCGTAAAATCGACTACAATACCGACGGCCAATGATTTCAACCATTGGCCGTTTCTTTTTGTGCTACGGCAATGATGCGAAATAGCGTCTATCGCACTGTTTTATTTAGTAAGCCAACTTAGCGAGGCATTATGTCTTTACCGACAACAGAAGAGATTATCGACGACATTTCTTTCTTTGATGATTGGGAAGAGAAGTACAAATACATTATCGACTTAGGTAAAGCGCTACCTGAGTTTGATGACGCTTGGCGCACGCCAGAGCGCTTGGTGAAAGGCTGCCAAAGCAATGTTTGGATTCAGCCGGGTAGCACGCAAGATGCTGAGAAAGGCGAAGTGCTGGTTTTTTCTGTGGACAGTGATGCGGTTATTGTTCGTGGTTTGCTTGGCCTTGTGATGGCGGCTTACAATGAGAAAACGCCTGCAGAAGTGCTGGCGTTTGATATTGATGCATACTTTTCAGAGCTAGATCTTGAGCGTCACTTGAGCCCAACTCGTGGGAATGGCCTACGTTCGATTGTTGGCCGTGTTCAAGCCATCGCAAAAGCGTCTGTTTAACTGATTTAGCTTCGTAGCTTTGTTTTAATTTGCGTTACCTTGGAGAGTTCCAATGCAAACACCTGTTTACCTCGACAACTCAGCGACCACACCGGTTGATCCTCGTGTCGCGGAAAAAATGATGCAATGTCTTACTCAAGACGGCAACTTTGGCAACCCAGCTTCACGTTCGCACCTATTTGGTTGGCGTGCAGAAGAGGCTGTAGAGGATGCGCGTTTGCAGGTGGCAGAATTGATCGAAGCGGATGCTCGTGAAATTGTATGGACCTCAGGTGCAACCGAAGCGAACAACTTGGCGATTAAAGGCGTTGCTGAAGCCAACAAGCTAAAAGGTCGCCATATCGTGACGTCAATGATTGAGCACAAAGCGGTGTTGGATCCTTGTCGTCAGCTTGAAAAAGAAGGCTTTGAGGTGACTTATCTTAAGCCAAACGCCCACGGTGAGATCACCGTTGACAGTGTGATTGCTGCACTGCGTGAAGATACAATCCTAGTGTCTTTGATGCACGGTAATAATGAGCTGGGTGTGGTAACGGACATTGCGGCAATTGGCCAAGAAACTCGTGCACGTGGCATTTATTTTCATGTTGATGGCGCTCAGACAACGGGTAAAGTAGCGATTGATGTGAACGCTATGAATGTCGATCTGATGTCTTTGACGGCTCATAAAACTTACGGTCCAAAAGGCATCGGTGCGTTGTATGTGCGCCGTTCGCCAAAGGTGAAGTTAGAAGCACAAATGCATGGTGGTGGTCATGAGCGTGGTATGCGTTCAGGTACGTTGGCCACCCATCAAATCGTAGGTATGGGTGAGGCTTTTGCTATTGCAAAGGCTGACATGCAAAATGACTGCGAACGAATCTCTGCGTTGCGAGAAAAACTGTGGAATGGTCTATCTGAAATGCCAGGTGTTCATCTGAACGGTGATTCAGCTAATCGTGTTGCTGGTGTCATTAACGTTGGCTTTGATGGCGTGGAAGGTGAGGTGCTACTGATGTCTCTAGCAGATGTGGCGCTGTCTTCTGGCTCTGCGTGTACATCAGCTAGCCTTGAGCCCTCTTATGTATTGCGCGCTATTGGTTTGTCAGATGAGCTAGCGCATGCGTCACTGCGTATGTCGGTCGGACGTTTCACTACGGAAGAAGAGATAGATTTCGTTATTGAAACGGTAAAAAACGCTGTGACTCAACTGCGTGGCTTGTAAACATTCGAAAAAGGCGACTTTTCGTTTTTTAACCACAAAAAACGTGGCGAATACATACAAATTTCATAAAGACATGCGTATAATGCGCACGCTTAAAGTTATTAGTAGGTCTCGTAATTTCACGTGACCATTGAAATTCATATTTGGAGTTTAACATGGCACTAGAACGCACTCTATCTATCATCAAGCCAGATGCTGTTGCTAAAAACGTAATCGGTGAAATCTACACTCGTTTCGAGCGTGCTGGTCTGAAAATCGTTGAAGCTAAAATGATTCAACTAGACGACGAGCTAGCTGGCGGTTTCTATGCTGAGCACAAAGAACGTCCATTCTACAAAGACCTAGTTGCATTCATGACTTCTGGTCCAGTTGTTGTTTCTGTTCTTGAAGGCGAAGGCGCTGTTCTACGTCACCGTGAACTAATGGGGGCTACTAACCCTAAAGAAGCGGCTGCTGGCACTCTACGTGCTGACTACGCTGAGTCTATCGACGCGAACGCTGTTCACGGTTCTGACTCTGTTGAGTCTGCTGCACGTGAAGTTGCTTACTTCTTCGGTAAGTAATTGATTTAAAGCCTACCTTTTCGTTTTAGAAAAGCAGGTTTATGAGGAAGCGGGCCGATGGCCCGCTTCTTTGCAGAGGCTTCTGAAAAGCGTAATCCCTTTTCAGAAGCTTTTTTGTCTACACTTAACGCTTTAGAGCGAATGATTGATACCTATGACTGACACCCAGAAAGTAAATTTACTTGGCCTTTCACCAGAGAAACTCATCGAATTTTTTGAGTCGATTGGTGAAAAGAAATTCCGTGCTACCCAAGTGATGAAATGGATTCATCAAAAGGGTGCTGAGTCCTTTGAAGACATGACGGATGTTAGTAAGAAGTTACGCGCTAAATTAGAAAATATCTGCGAGATCCGGGCCCCAGAAATCGTCTCTCAGAATATTTCGAATGATGGTACCCGTAAGTGGATCATTCGAACTGAAGGTGGTCAGAATAACTGTGTCGAAGCAGTTTTAATCCCTGATGGTGATCGCGCAACGTTATGTGTGTCGTCTCAGGTTGGTTGTTCTTTGGACTGTAGCTTTTGTTCAACAGGAAAGCAGGGCTTTAACCGTAACCTTACGCCAGCAGAGATTATTGGTCAGGTGTGGATTGCGATTAAATCTTTTGGGCCTATGGACCCAAGCGGCCCTCGTCGCGTGACCAATGTGGTGATGATGGGTATGGGTGAACCATTGATGAACTTCGAGCCAGTAGTGGATGCCATGACCTTGATGATGCATGACAATGCCTACGGTTTATCGAAGCGTCGCGTGACCTTAAGTACCTCCGGTGTGGTGCCACGTATTTACGACTTGGTAAAACGCACCGATGTGTCGTTGGCGATTTCTCTGCATGCGCCTAATAACGAATTGCGTAATGAGTTGGTGCCAATCAACAAGAAATACCCAATCGAAGAGCTGCTGGAAGCTTGTCAGCATTACCTGGATAACTTGCCTGATAAGCGTCATATTACGATTGAATACACGGTTATGGCGGGTGTGAATGATCAGGAAGAGCATGCTCGTCAATTGTCTAAATTGCTGGAAAACTTGGAATGTAAGATTAACTTGATTCCATTTAACCCATTCCCGCATTCTGGTTATGAGAAGCCATCTAATAACCAAACGCGTCGTTTCCAAAAAATCCTAGCCGATGATGGTTACACGGTAACGGTACGTACGACACGTGGTGATGACATTGATGCAGCGTGTGGTCAGTTAGTGGGTGACTTCCTGGATAAAACTCGTCGTTCTCAGAAGTATATTGAACTGCGCCAAGTGACGGATTGATTTTCAAACTTCGATCCAATTAAGTGACGTATTGCTGAGATGTCAGTAATGCGTCAAATTCACTTAAATTCTTGCCCCTAATAGAAAAGTTTTTCATCATTTTGGTCTGTTAGGTTTGATGGCTGGCCTCAATCTTGATTTAATACCAAGTGAATAAATGAAAGCGCTTTTTATCATTATTCAGGCATTGGATAGCCCGCTCCTTTGGGCCCAAATACAAAGCTGTCAATTGTCTGTCGTCGCGTATTTTTTGCACGAAACTGACCATACACCCGGCCGCTTGGCGCTTTTGCTAGCCTGTTCCACCAAGGTAATAACATGACAACCGAATTAGAGATGGATGCTGCTACTGAGCAGAATCTGAAGTCGTTAGATATTGGGCAAATTCTTAGGGCGACTCGCCTTCATTTATCTATCGATGAACGCCAAGTTGCTACAGAACTAAAACTATCAATCGAGCATGTATACGCGCTAGAAAACTCTGAGTTTCAGCGTTTTAGGTCAGCAACATTTGCGCGTGGGTACCTTAAAACTTACTGTCGACTTTTAGGGCTAGACCACCGCCCCATTTTAGCTGCTTTCGACGAACAGCAGTCGGTTAAAGAGAATAACCTTAGACCAGTTGATAGCGTTCCCCCTCAGGCGTCTGGAAAAGACCCTATTTTTGTTATTGTTTCAGCTATTATTGTTTCTATTATCGTGTTCGTTGCTTTTTGGTGGCCTACACAGTCTTCCGAGCCGAGTTCTCCTGTTGTAGATCAAGCTCCAGTGGTTGAGTCAGAACCAGCGCTTGAAAACGAAGTTGATCAGATTTCTTCTGAACCAGAAGTAACAATTCCTGCTCAAGAAGTAGGGCAAGAGCTTGATACAACGGAAGCTGTAGAGTCAGATGAAGCCACGGACGTAGTGACGGGGTTGTCAGCGGAAACAATTGCCTTGCTTGAGGATGCGGGGGTTGACCCAGAGGAAGTGGTTGAGGCAACGAGAGAGCCTGAGATTCAGCCAGAACCTGTCGTTGAAGAAGCTCCTCAGCCTGTTGTGGCGAGTCATGATATTGTGATTCGTTTTGTCGCTGATTGCTGGACTGAAATTCGTGATAGCTCAGGGCGTATTCTTTTCTCTGGTGTGAAGAGTGCTGGCAGCAGTTTAGAGCTTGATGGTCAGGCGCCTTATCGTGTGACGTTAGGTTACGCGAGAGGTGTATCCGAATTCTTATACAAAGGAGAGTCTTTTGACTTCTCCTCTTATGTACGTAAAGATCTAGCCCGATTTGGGCTTGAGTAGAGATAAAATATGCATTTTGAGTCTCCTATTAAACGTCGCCAATCTCGCCAAATTATGGTGGGTGATGTTGCTGTCGGTGGTGGTGCGCCGATTAGTGTTCAAAGTATGACCAATACTGAAACGTGCGATGTTGACGCAACGGTTGCTCAAATCCGTGCGATTCAAGACGCAGGGGCGGATATCGTTCGTGTCTCAGTACCTTCAATGGATGCAGCGGAAGCGTTTAAGTTAATTCGTGAACAAGTCTCTGTGCCTCTTGTGGCAGACATCCACTTCGACTACAAAATCGCGCTTAAGGTTGCGGAATACGGGGTCGATTGTTTACGGATTAACCCAGGTAACATCGGTAACAAAGATCGTGTCCGCGCAGTCGTTGATTGTGCGCGTGATAAGAATATTCCAATCCGTATTGGTGTGAACGCAGGATCTTTGGAAAAAGACCTACAAAAGAAATACGGTGAACCGACACCGGATGCTTTGGTTGAGTCTGCTTTTCGTCAAATCGAGTACTTTGATGCCCTAGACTTCCAAGAGTTTAAACTGAGTCTAAAGGCGTCTGATATTTTTATGACGGTCGAGGCTTACCGCAAGATTGCATCGCAAATTGATAACCCACTTCATTTGGGAATCACTGAAGCGGGTGGATTACGTTCTGGTACGGTAAAATCTTCTATTGGTTTGGGGCTTCTTCTAATGGACGGCATTGGTGACACGCTTCGCGTATCGTTAGCTGCAGATCCTGTGCAAGAAGTTAAAGTAGGTTGGGATATGCTACGTAGTTTGAAACTGCGTAATCGAGGCATCAACTTTATTGCCTGCCCAAGCTGCTCGCGCCAGAACTTCGACGTGGTGAAAACCATGAACGAATTGGAAGAGCGTCTAGAAGATATTAAAGTCTCAATGGATGTTGCCGTGATCGGTTGTGTTGTAAACGGCCCTGGGGAAGCGAAAGAAGCTGACTTAGGACTTGCCGGTGGCACACCAAATAATTTGGTTTATTTAGACGGCAAACCTAACTCAAAAGTTAAAAATGAAACCTTGGTGGATGATCTTGAGCGTATGATTCGCGCCAAAGCGGACGCTAAAGAGAAAGAAGAATCCAATCTTATCGCTAAGTCATAAGGGCACGAACAGTGGGTCGTAAAGTACAAGCAATTCGCGGAATGAATGACATTCTGCCTGGCCAATCTTCCGTTTGGCAGTACCTAGAAAGAACCGTTTCTGAAGTAGTTAATGGTTATGGATATCAGCAAATCCGTTTCCCTATTGTTGAGCAAACAGAACTGTTCAAACGTGGTGTTGGTGAGACAACTGATATCGTTGAGAAGGAAATGTATACCTTCGAAGATCGTAACGGTGAGTCTCTAACTCTTCGTCCAGAGGGGACCGCTAGCTGTGTTCGTGCAGCTGATCAGGCAGGCTTGTTGTTTAACCAAACGCAGCGCCTTTGGTATGTGGGCCCAATGTTCCGTTATGAGCGTCCACAAAAAGGCCGTTACCGTCAGTTCCATCAAATTGGTGTGGAATCGTTTGGTATGGCAACGCCAGATATTGATGCAGAGTTGATTATTCTAACTGCTCGTCTTTGGAAGAAGCTTGGCTTGCTTGAGCATGTTGAACTGCAACTGAATACTATTGGTGTTGCCGCAGCGCGAGAAACATTCAAAGCAGCTTTGGTGGACTATCTGACGGAATTCAAAGATCAATTAGACGAAGACAGCCAACGTCGTTTATCGACGAACCCACTTCGTATTCTTGATTCAAAAGATGAAGCGACGCAAAAAGTGTTGCTGAATGCGCCAAGCCTTGAAGATTTTATTGATGATGAATCACGTGAGCATTTCGAGCGCTTGCAAGCTATCTTAAAAGCAAACGATGTACCATTTGTGATCAATCGTAGTTTAGTGCGTGGACTGGATTACTACGGTAAAACCGTATTTGAATGGGTAACCTCTCATCTAGGTGCGCAAGCTACTGTTTGTGCGGGTGGTCGTTATGATGGCCTAGTTGAACAGTTGGGTGGCCGTGCTACACCGGCAGTGGGCTTTGCCATGGGTGTTGAGCGTTTGGTACTTTTGCTTGAAACCCTTGAATTGATCCCTGGAGAAGCGAAAGATGCGACGGATATTTTTGTTGTAAGTTTTGGCGATGAAGCTGAGCTTGCGTCTTTTGTGGTAGCTGAACAACTACGCAACGCGAATCAAGGCTGGACGGTTTTACGCCACTGTGGCGGTGGTAACTTTAAGAACCAAATGAAAAAAGCCGATAAATCGGGCGCTCGTTTTACTTTGATTTTGGGTGAAAGTGAAGTTGCTGAAGGGATTGTACAGGTAAAAGATATGCAGTCTGGTGAGCAGGTTTCATGTGCTACCGATGCATTAGTGACTACCTTGCTAGAAAAGCTTAACGGCTGATCCATTAATACAGTCGTTCAATGTAGAATTATGAGGAACACGGTGTGTCTGAAGTAAAGACTGAAGAAGAACAAATTGAAGCGTTTAAGAACTGGTGGAAGAAAAACGGTACGTCACTGGTACTTGCGGTAGCAGTTGGTGTTGGCGGTTATTTTGGTTTTCAGGCTTGGCAAAACAGTCAGGCTAATCATTTAGCAGAAGCATCGGCGTTGTATCAGAATTTAACCGAAGCGGCAGCTGATCTAGATAAAGAAGAAAACCAAAAAACGGTTCGTTTCATTGCTAACCAGTTAGCAGAAGACTTTGATGATACTGGCTATGCTATGTTCAGTCAGTTATTTGTAGCTCGTATCGATGCTCAAGCAGGCAATTTCGATGAGGCAGTCTCAGCATTGTCCAAAGTTGTTGAGCAATCAGAAGACGCTTCGTTTGATGCCATTGCGAATCTACGTATTGCTCGCTTGCAAGCAGAGCAAGAAAAATACGATGCTGCAATTAAAACGCTCGCGTTAGTGACTCAGTCAGAGTTCGCAGCGCAAGTGTCGGAATTGAAAGGTGATATCTTGCTAGCCCAAGGTAAGCGTACGGAAGCACGTACTGCATACCAGAGTGCAGCAGATGCAATGGGGGCTGATGTGCAACATCCATTGTTAGATATCAAACTAAAAGATTTGGTCGAGGGCTGATAAATGATGTGGAAGCCTATCATTGCTGCGGCAGTGCTGAGTTCAGTGTTATTACAAGGTTGTTCAACACGACAGCTACCACCACCCTCTGGCGTTAGCCAAGCTGTGTATTTTGATGCGAACTGGCGAACTAAAGTGAACGGTGATTCTGGTGAGCAGACTGAGACATACAACATTGTGCCTCAGGGCGATACGCTAACCTTAGTCACTAATCGTGGTGCGGTATACGAACTTTTGCAATCGAATGGCTTACAGGTCAAGCACATCGATACCCTGATGAAACCAAGTGCAGGTGTATCTCGTGATGGCGATCGAGTGTTCTTCGGAACTTACGATGGCGAGCTTGTTGCTGTTTCGTTAGCGGATGAGTCTGTACTTTGGCGTAAAACGTTAACGTCTGAAATCTTGTCTGAGACTGGCAACGGTGAAGGCCGTGTTGCAGCCTTAACTGGAGACGGCTGGTTAACGGTGATGGATGCGAGCACAGGTGAAACGCTGTGGCGCGATAAAGAGGATTTGCCTGCTCTGACAGTACGCGGCACAACTGCACCAGTTATTGTTGACGGTAAAGTGATAGCCGGTTTTGCAAGTGGTAAAGTGAAAGCATACAACTTGCAAACAGGCGATCAGATCTGGGAATACGCTGTCGGTAAACCAGAAGGGCGTTATGAAATTGAGCGTCTTACCGATGTCAGTGGGCGCTTTGTCATTGCGAACAATATGCTTTACTCAGTGGCCTATAATGGCACTGTAACAGCATTGGCAATGCAAACGGGTCGCCCTGTTTGGCAGCGTAATATTTCTAGCGCGGTAGGTGTTGCAGTACAAGGCAACGAACTAGCTGTTATCGATCAGGACAATGTTGTTTATAGCCTCAATGCCCGTAATGGTTCGACACTTTGGCAAAATGATACATTGCAAGGTCGTGATTTGGCCTCACCAGTGTTCTATAAAGATTATGTTGCAGTGTTAGATCGTGGTGGCTGGATTCATCTGATGAATCGTGAAACAGGCGTGACTGAAGCATGGACTTTGGCTGACTCTCGACGCCCGGCTGGAAGTCGCATGGTGTCGAATGATGAACAATTGTTTATACTAACGCCAACTGCAAATGTAACGGCGCTTCACTACTGGTAGTAGTAACGCCCTGAGCGTAAGCTCAACGCAATTTTTGAAGAGGCTGCTTCGCTCACAAGGCGTAGCAGCCACTTTGTATTCTAATAGGTTGAAAAAATGATCCCAGTTATTGCATTGGTCGGTCGACCCAATGTTGGAAAATCTACTCTGTTTAACCAGCTAACGCGTTCACGTGATGCATTGGTTGCAGACTATCCTGGCCTTACGCGTGACCGTAAATACGGCGACGGTAAAGCAGGTGAGCATGAATTTATCGTGATTGATACGGGCGGTATCAGTGGTGACGAGCAAGGTATTGATGAGCATATGGCGCGTCAGTCACTGCTTGCGATTGAAGAAGCGGACGCGGTATTGTTTTTGGTGGATGGCCGTCATGGCTTAAACCCAGCAGATGAAATGATCGCTAATCATTTACGTCGTTCTGAGAAGCCAGTTTTTCTGGTGGTGAACAAAACTGACGGTATAAATGAAGACATTGCCTTGGCCGATTTTTACGCACTAGGTATGGGGGAGCTTTATCCTCTTGCAGCGGCTCATGGTAAAGGTGTGCGCTCGCTTATTGATACGGTGATGGAGCTGTTTGCGGAGCGTATTGCTGAAATGCGCGATCAAATAGAGTTTAATGCCAAAGGTATCCGTATCGGTGTTGTGGGCCGTCCAAACGTTGGTAAATCCACCCTAGTTAACCGTATGTTGGGTGAAGAGCGTGTGGTTGTGTACGACATGCCAGGAACCACACGAGACAGTGTTTATATTCCCTATAAGCGTCATGACAAAGACTACACACTGATTGATACAGCGGGTGTACGTCGTCGTAAGCATGTCAAAGAAGCGGTAGAGAAATTTTCTATCGTGAAAACCTTACAAGCGATTCAAGACGCCAACGTTGTCATCTGTGTGATCGACTCTCACGAAGACTTGGTAGAGCAAGATCTTCACATGATCGGCTATGTATTGGATGCGGGTCGTGGTTTGGTCATTGCGATCAACAAATGGGATGGCCTTAAGAAAGAAGACCGTGAACATATTAAGAAAGAAGTCGAGCGTCGTCTTGGTTTCGTACCTTACGCGAAAGTTCACTACATCTCTGCACTTCATGGTACCGGTGTCGGTGACCTTTACGACACCATCGAAGAGACATATGAATCGTGTTACGCGAAATGGTCTACTAACCGCCTAACTCGTATTTTGGAAGATGCTGTATCGGAGCACCAACCTCCAATGGTGAAAGGTCGTCGTATTAAGCTTCGTTACGCTCACCAAGGTGGCTCGAATCCACCGCGTATCGTTGTGCACGGTAACCAAACGGATGCATTGCCAGGTAGCTACAAGCGTTACTTGGAAAACAAGTTCCGTACTGTTCTAAACATTACGGGGACGCCAATTTCGTTTGAATTTAAGTCTTCTGATAACCCGTTTGCACCTAAGCGTTAATAAAGCGGTTATAAGAAACATTTAAAAGCCTCGCTTGATAACTTCAAGCGGGGCTTTTTGTCTCTGCTCGACATTAGTCTTAAAACTATTGTTCCTCGTGCTCCGATCCGCTACCTTGAAGAGGTAAATCAGATGGAAAAACAAGAAAAATAATAAGGGAGAGCCCATGTCACAATCGGTTCAATTCGCATCCTTGCCTTTTGCTAGCCACTTCAAGCTAGGTGTCATTCGGCTGAATTCAGAAAAGACGCTGAATGCGCTGTCTTTAGAAATGATTCATCTAATTCACAGCCAACTGCATGATTGGCAAGAAGATCCATACATCGTTGCAGTGCTTATTGAGGGACGTGGAGACAAAGCATTTTGCGCGGGCGGTAACGTGGTCGATGTCTATCGATCGATCGTTGAGACAGCGGACGATGGCGTTTTCAGTCAACATTACTTCAGTCATGAGTATGAGCTTGACCAATATATTCATGAGTATCGTAAACCGGTCCTTTGTTGGGGGCATGGTTATGTAATGGGGGGCGGCATGGGATTGTTTATGGCGTCCCGCTATCGATTAGTGATGCCATCAAGCAAACTTGCGATGCCGGAAATTAAAATTGGTCTGTATCCCGATGTGGGAGCAAGTTACTTCTTAAATCAACTGCCAGAACATTTTGCTCGTTTTTTAGCACTGACGGCCTACCAAGTGAATGCTACCGACGCCTGCGAATTAGGGTTAGCAACTCACTATGTTTGTGATGAAGCCTACTATGAAATTTTGAAGCAGTTAGCGTCTGGAGTACTTGATGACAATAGTCATGAGCATGTCATTCAGCATATAGAACGTGTGCTTCATACATTTACTATGTCGGATGAGTTGCCATTACTAAGGCCAGAACTGATCGCCCATGAAAAAGAGCTTGAAAAGCTGATGAGTGGTGACATTGTGAATATATACCATTCGTTAAAAGGCTTTAAAAATGACAGTTCTTCCTTGATGGCTGCGCGAGGTAACTTTTTAAAAGGTAGCCCTTTATCTGCATGCCTGATCATTGAACAGTTGGATTGGGCAAAAGGAAAAAGCCTTGCGGATGTGTTTGAACGCGAGACCTGTTTATCCGTCAACATTAGCCTATATGGAGATTTTTGTGAGGGTGTCAGGGCATTATTGATCGATAAGGACCAAAAGCCCGTATGGAAATATCACTCAGTGATAGAAGTGCCAAAAGATGCACTTGTGAAGTACGTTGAGAAAGTTACTCTGAAACGGGAGGAGTGCTCGAGTTAGTGACTTTATTTCGATAGTCACTCAGTACGATCTCTAGTGCTGCGATCGCTGTTTCGTTAGGGATTTCGTTTTCCTCAAGCAGAGCAATAAGGTCGACGGCGAGTTTGATATGATCTGGTGCGGAGTCTAGTGACATGGATTTATTCTGCATATTTGCTGTCATGTATTTGGAATAGGCGTTTAATACAATGGTGTTATCTAATGTATAGCGCCAATGTATGGCAAGAAATGTTAACACATCCTCGAGGTGCGCGTGGTTACAAATGAATTTTGGTTGGAGCGTTGGCAGTCTGGGCGAATTGGCTTTCATCGAGATGAAGTCAATCCTTGGCTGGTGCAATACTGGCCGCAGGTAGCACGTGGCGCTAGTGTACTGGTGCCTCTGTGCGGTAAATCTGCGGATTTATTATGGTTGGCTAATCAAGGCTATAACGTAACAGGTGTGGAGCTATCGCCCATGGCGGTGGTGGAATTCTTCGGTGATAACGACCTGACTTACCACACTGAGCAAGTGGGTTGTCTTAAAATCCACACGGCCAACGATTTGCCTTTGCGCATTGTCGAAGGTGATTACTTTGACTTTGATGAAACGGGATTTGATGCCTGTTACGATCGAGCGGCCTTGGTGGCAATGCCAGAAGAAAAGCGGGAGCAATACGTTCTCCACACTAAGCAGCGCTTAACGCCTCAAGCATCCTTGTTACTGGTTACGTTAAGTTATGATGGAGATCAATCTGGACCACCATTTTCAGTATTGGACTTTGAAGTTACTGAGCTTTGGGGAGAGTGGATTCGTAAAGTGGCTAGCGAAGATTTGCTGCAGGTCGATGAGCGTTATCAAGGTGTTGACCGTACATTTTACGAAGAAACAGTCTGGCGTATTACCAGCTAATAATATCCCTATATACCTGACTAATTTTCTGGGATAATACGCAGATCAACGATTCCAGATTCACCAATCTCCCAAGCGCTCTTCGCTTGGGATAGAGCTCATATGATCAAACGACACAAAACCGCTCCAGATATTTTTTCTTATTCGCCTTATTGGGCTGAATGTTACGGCGTTGCGCCATTCTTACCGACTAGCCGTGAGGAAATGGATGCCCTAGGTTGGGACAGCTGTGATGTCATCATCGTCACAGGAGACGCCTATGTTGACCATCCAAGCTTCGGTATGGCCGTGATGGGGCGAGTCTTGGAAGCGCAAGGGTTTCGTGTAGGGATTATTGATCAGCCTGATTGGCGTAGTCCTGATGACTTTATGCGCCTTGGACGTCCGAATTTATATTTCGGTGTGACCGCGGGCAACATGGACTCGATGATCAATCGATATACCGCTGATCTAAAGGTACGTAATGACGATGCTTACACGCCTTACGGTGAAGGTGGTAAACGTCCTGATCGTGCGGTCATTGTTTACTCTCAACGTTGTAAGCAAGCGTTCCACGATGTGCCTGTTATGATTGGTGGTATTGAAGCCAGCTTACGCCGTATCGCTCAGTACGATTACTGGAGTGATGAGGTACGTCGTTCTGTATTAGTGGATTCCACAGCTGACATCCTTTTATACGGAAATGCTGAGCGTGCCATCATAGAAGTCACTCATGCGATTGCTAATGGCAAAAGCATGGATGACATCGTTAATGTTCGTGGCACTACGATTATCCGTGATGTTCCGCCGGGTGGTTATACTGAAATTGACTCAACCCGCGTTGACTGGCCAGGCAAGGTCGATCAGATCTATAGCCCTTATGAATACATTCCAGAGGGTAAGTGCCAAACAGGTGAGCAGCAGGACGATAGTGATGTGATGCCGATTCGAGTCATCCCAGCACCGCTTCGTAAAGGTCAAAAACTGGATGCTGAGAAGACGTACATTCGTCTTCCTTCGTTTGAAAAGGTTTCTAAAGACCCTGTGTTGTACGCACACACGTCGCGTATTTTGCACTTGGAGTCGAATCCACATAACGCTCGTGCCTTGATTCAAAAACATGGCAAAAAGGAAATCTGGGTTAACCCGCCGCCAATTCCGTTGGAAACTCCGGAAATGGACGGTGTGTTTGATCTGCCTTACGCACGTATTCCGCACCCTAAATACAAAAAAGCACGTATTCCAGCGTATGACATGATCAAAACATCGATCAACATCATGCGTGGTTGCTTTGGTGGCTGTACTTTCTGTTCGATCACCGAGCACGAAGGGCGCGTGATTCAGTCTCGCTCACATGAATCGATCTTGAACGAGATTGAAGACATTAAGCGTAAGGTTCCAGGTTTTACGGGGCATATTTCCGATTTGGGTGGCCCAACGTCGAACATGTACCACCTAAACTGTAAGGACGATGAGATCCAAGCATCTTGCCGTAAGTTGTCTTGTGTCTATCCGACGATTTGTTCAAATCTAAAAACCGATCATAGTCCAACCACTGAGCTGTATCGTAAAGCTCGTGCTGTGGAAGGCATTCATAAGGTATCCATTGCATCTGGCTTACGTTACGATCTAGCCGTTGAAGATCCAGAATACGTTCGAGAGTTGGTGACTTATCACGTCGGTGGTTTGCTAAAAATTGCACCAGAGCACTCGGAAGAGGGCACTTTATCGAAAATGATGAAGCCGGGCATGGGCACCTATGATCGCTTCAAAAAGATGTTTGATAAGTTCTCGAAAGAAGCAGGCAAGAAGCAACACTTAATCCCATACTTTATTGCAGCACACCCAGGCAGCAGCGATGAAGACATGATGAACCTTGCCGTCTGGTTGAAGAAAAATGACTTTAAACCAGACCAAGTACAGACGTTCTACCCATCGCCAATGTCTTTAGCAACGGCTATGTACCACTCAGGCAAGAATCCACTGCATGGTGTGACGTATAAGAGTGAAAACGTACACACGCCTAAAGACTACAAAGAGCGTACCGTACAAAAAGGTTTCTTGCGTTACCATGATCCAAAGAACTGGCCTGCACTGCGTGAAACGCTTCGTACGATGGGGCGAGCAGACCTGATTGGTAATGGAAAAGGTCAATTGGTGCCTGACGAAGAGCAAGACAAGCGTACACCACGCCGCCCAACGAAAGCGAAGCCAGGCCAGAAAACGGGAGCATCACATACAAGCAACCGTCCGACCATACAGAAAAACGCTGAAAACGAACGTAATCGGCGCAAGTCGAATAAGGCATCCGGTAACGGTGCCGGTAATAGGCCTGCTGGAGCACGACCAAACGGCACGAGCCCAGCTGGAAAAGGCGGCGCAAATCGCTCGAAAAGCAAGTCGCCAGCAGCGCGAAGAGCCCGCTAATTTAAGCAAGTTGAAGCCCTATTTGGTGATGCTGAATAGGGCTTTTTTCTGCACACATATAACGCCTAAATCGTCCTCAAGTTTCGAAAAGGGTGCATTATCCTCGAAAATCTCGCATAATCACCGCCCATAACTGGTATAGAATCTGCATCGTAACTCATGACACGGTGCTAACCCGCGTTAAGGCCTCCACAAGAGGTTTGCGTTAATAACCTGCGCTTAACCAAAAGTGAGCGTGTTGATGATGGGACAATCTTATGAAACTTACACACCAATGGCTTTCAATTCTTGAAGGCTGCGTACTGGTTGCGCTTGGCTTGCATATCCTTAACTCTGTTGGACTGCTGATCAGTGGTACAGCGGGGATAGGTATGATCCTGAACACAGTGACAGACCTTAGCTTTGGTCAGCTGTTCTTTATTTTGAATTTACCTTTTTATGTGCTGGCTTGGCGCGCCCTTGGTAAAGAGTTCGCATTGAGAACGTTTATAGCCGTCAGCACTCTCTCAGGGTTATCTGAACTTCTACGTCACGTGGCGCATATTGATATTCATCCTATCGTGTCCGCGGTTTTAGGCGGTCTGCTGGTCGGGTTCGGCTTGATCATTCTATTTAGACACAATGCCTCCCTAGGCGGACTGAATATTCTAGCTGTGTACTTGGAGAGACGTTTTCAAATTCACGCAAGTCGCACGACCTTGGTTGCCGACATTGGAATTTTAGTGGCTGCTATCATGGTTTTAGACGGTTGGCGTCTCATCTGTTCACTGCTTGCTTTCCTTTTGCTAAGCTCCGTTGTTGGCCGTTATCATCGACCACCTACTTGGGCTCAAAATACTGAAACGAAGCACGCTTAATGTACTCAACGTCAATTGCTATACGAGAGTTTCAGAGCACGGAGATTGACTACCGTGCTCTTGTAAATGTATTTCATCGTAGTGTTCATGCAATCCCCGATGTGATTTATTCAAAAGAACAGAAATCCGCTTGGGCACCAGACTGCATAGATGGTGCCAGCTGGAAACTGCGTCTTGAAGAGCACTCTGTTTGGGTCGCTGTTGATGAGCGCAATCAAGAACCTCTGGGCTTTATTGAATTAAATAAAAACGGCGACATTGAATGCTTATATGTATGCCCTAGGGCCCAGCGGCAAGGCATTGCAAAATTGCTTCTGATTACTGCTTTTGAATCCATCCGCAAACACTATCCCAACAAGATACAGTGGCTGGTTCAGGCATCTGATGTTGCATATGAGTTTTTCATTAAGCACGGTTTCCTGCCTACGAAACGTAATCAGGTAGAGCGCTTTGGTGTGTCACTGGAAAATACGACCATGGCCAAAACGATCGCTTAAGAGTTGATTTAAAGGTTTGCCAAAAAGTGAGCTACTCTCTGCGTTATGAAAGACACGTAAAAAAGCCCAGAACATCTGGGCTTTTTCGTCAAGCTTTAGAGATACGCTGATCAGATTATTACTGCTTTGGTAGCAGCACAGTATCGATTACGTGAATCACACCATTGGATTGTTTAACGTCCGCAATGGTGACTGTTGCCATACGACCGTTTTCATCGGCAAGCATAATGGTGTCGCCTTTGTATGTTGCTGTCAGTGTACAACCACCTAATGTTGGAACTGGATGCGCTCCCATATCATCATCAATCATCGTAGTAATCGCGCCAGAAAGCGCATTAGTGCCGACAACATGGCAGGTTAGCACTTTTTGTAAAGCCGCTTTGTTCTCAGGTTTGAGCAAATTCGCAACGGCGCCACTAGGTAGCTTGTCAAAAGCTGCATTCGTTGGGGCGAACACTGTAAACGGACCGTCGCCTTGTAAAGTATCGACTAGGCCTGCTGCCTTAACTGCTGCAACGAGCGTAGTGTGATCTTTTGAGTTTACCGCATTCTCAATAATATTTCGGCTCTCATACATTGGTGCTCCGCCAACCATAGGATTGTCGTTCTTCTCGCTCATACCGTGGTTCTGTGAGCCAGTGCTAGAACAGCCGGTCATGACAAGTGCGCTAGTGATGGTTAATGTAGTTAGTAATTTCATGATGGATCTCCGAGTTTTTTTGTTGTTACTGCTTGGTATGTATAAATACGGAATCGATCTGAAATAGTTTCAAAAAAATTTAATTAATTTTCATAGAAGGTTAATGCGATGCCATTTATACAGTGACGAAGCCCTGTTGGGGCGGGTCCATCCTCAAAGATATGGCCCATATGGCTACCGCATCGACGACAATGCACTTCTGTGCGAGTAATGAACCAGCTGCGATCTTCTTTGGTTGCCACAGCGTTGGGTAGGCTGTCATAAAAACTTGGCCAACCGGTTCCACTATCAAATTTAGTTTTGGAGTCATAAAGTGCTAAATCGCATCCTTTACAATGAAACAGGCCTCCGCGTTTTTCATCGTTAAGAGGGCTCGTGTACGCTCTCTCAGTGGCTTCCTCCCTAAGCACAGAGTATTCAAAGTCGGTTAGTTGTGCTCGCCACTCGGCTTCCGTTCTAGTGATTTCGAAGTTGGCTTCCTGCACACCTGATGCGATTGCGGTTAGGCCTCGACTCATAAGTGCAATAGCTAAAGTGCCTTGTAGAAAAGTACGTCGATTCATGTCTGAGCTCCTCATGGTTGGTTAACTCTTTGTTAGAAACGATAAAAAAGCCAAGAAAGTTTCAGCTTTCTTGGCTTTAGACGTTGGTTGAACGATGTTTGTTACAGTTGAAGCTAGAGTGCAATGGTATCTGCTACAGCCAGAACCGGACCTGTTGGCTGGCCTGTAGGTGAGCCGCCCTTAGGTTCTAAACTGATTGCCATATGTGCATTGTCTAAGTTATCTATCCAATCGCCATCAAGTGAAAACTGAGCCGAGTTGGCGATGTCCAACACCCCAAGTGATATAGGAGCGCCATCGCCTACAGCTACCCATAATTCATAGTCTCCTTGCTCTGCAGGTTGACCTTTAATCGGGATGATTTTAATGGTCTGATCGTCGACATCGACTAACACATCGATAACCAGATCCGAGGCGCTAGAGGTCAAGTAGGTCTGATAATTGGCTTCGAAGGTGTTAGGGGATAGCCACCACATCCCAAGAGCAAGCACCAAAGCCGCGGCAATCCCCCAAATGGGTGAGCGACTTTTTTTCTCTTTCGAGTGTTTATCCATTGATGATGACAACTCAACGACGGTTTCTGTTTCCGCTCGGAGGAAATCATCGATCTTTGCTTTAACGTGTTCAGGTGGCACATGCTCTGGCCACTCACTGGCCAACGTCGCGAGACGTTCCGACCAGTAAATGTATGCGGACTTCAGTTCTGGGTCCGTCGACATTTGTTCTTCAAAGGCTTTTGCTTGTTGATCTGAAAGCAAGCCAAGAGCGTATTCTGCTGCAGTGATGTGATCTTCTGGTAATGAATTCATTGGCTCATACACCCCTTAAGTTTCTGAAGACTGCGACGTAGCCAAGTGCGCATGGTATTTAGCGGCACTGAAAATTTGTCCGCCAAGTCGGCATAGCTCAGGCCTTCTAAATAAGCACCTTTGACCGCTTCAGCTCGTTCCGCTTCTAAGGTGTCTAGGCAGTCTTCTATTTGTCGAGATATTTCATGGGAGTAAGTCACGGTCTCTGGACTGCTTTCTTCCGAATCCAAATCATAGTCATCAATGGATTCAGTGTGTTTGCTAGCCAAGGAACGTTTGCGATCAATGGCGCTGTTACGGGCAATCGTAATTAACCATGTCATAGGGCTAAGGCCATTGACCTGATACTGACTAGCGTTACGCCAGATCTTGATATACGTTTCTTGTAAGACATCTTGTGCCAAACTCTCATCTTCTAAGACACGTAAACAAATGCCATATAGTTTCGCGCTGGTGCGTTCATAAAGATCGCTCAATGCCAACTTTTGACCTTGTGCAATTTCTTCTAGTAGTTGCTCGACTCTAGAAACATCGTGCATAGTGACTTCCTTTAAAAGTTAGGCGCGTTTGGATGTGATTGTTTTATGTACGAATTAAAGTGTAAAAGAGATTGAGTGATATTGATAGAAAAGCTGGCGTAATGCCGAAAACTGACATAGCATCAGCGACTGTGAATAAGGGCTCGTTTAAGCACCTTGGTTAAATTTGTTTAGGACAATTGAAAATGCCAAAAGCCAGTGAAATCAAACGTAATAATGCCGTTGAATACGATGGTAAAACTTATATTGTGCGTGATATCGAACGCTCGGTTCCACAGGGGCGTGCCGGTGGTAGCTTGTACCGTATGCGCATGTACGACGTCGTCACTGGACGTAAAATCGATGAGACGTTCAAAGATTCTGAGATGCTGAATCTTGCTGATCTAATCCGCCGTCCAGTCAATTTCTCGTACTTGGACGGTGATGAGTATGTGTTCATGGATCAGGAAGATTACACGCCTTATAATCTGCACAAAGATGCGATTGCTGACGAGCTTGAGTTTTTCAACGAAGATACAGCCGGTATCCAAGTTGTTTTGGTGAGCGGTGCTCCTGTTGCGATTGAGTTACCACAAGTCGTTGAATTGACAGTGGTTGAAACAGACCCATCGATCAAAGGTGCTTCTGCAACGTCACGTACAAAGCCTGCGGTACTGTCGACTGGTGCGACTATCCAAGTACCTGAGTACATTGCTAGCGGTGAGCGTATTCGAGTAAACGTGGAAGAGCGTAAGTTCGGCGGTCGTGCTGAGAAGTAAACAGAGCTAGACGCTAGATTTACTTGATCTTATAAAGAAGCGGTTAATGCGATTAACCGCTTCTAATCCTCTAACAATTCCCTTAATCATCATACTCAATGATGGCTGTGCTGATGGCCTGATACTTGAGTTGTATACAATGATTTCCCTAAGCTTAATCCCAGCAAAATAACCAGTAGCAATGCGCTTAAGATCGCAAACCAATTGTCATGTGTTGCATCGGTGTATTGGCCCGAAGTGATTACCTGCCAGCCTGTGATGGACAAAACATAATCCACTATAAAACCGAATGCTAGTGCGCAGATCATGACGCCACCTAGGTAGCTAAATAGAGCGCGCTTACCCAGTAGCTTGTGGACGACGCCAAGAGTGGCGATGTTCGTAGCAGGCCCCGCCAACATAAATACAAGGACAGCACCAGGGGAAACGCCCGCGACCAATAAGCCCGCTGCGATAGGTGTCGATGCCGTTGCGCAAATGTACATGGGAATGGAGATGAGCATCATCACTAGCATGGCGAGCAGCCCATTGCCCCATTCTGCTAAAAAGCTCTGAGGCACATAGGCTTGTACAAGCGCTGCAAATCCCAGCCCTATGACTAACCAATTGGCAATGTCATCGACCATTTCAGTTGCGGCATATCGCATACCACGAATAAAACGCTGGCTTATACTTAAAGGGGCATCAGGCTTTTTCTGGCTACAGCAACCTTTGGTGGCGCAGGATGAAGTGGTGTTTAGACGGTCGTCTGAAGGCGATATAGACACATCTTTCCCTACGAGAAAGCCTGCTGTCACAGCACTGGTGATGGCTGCAATAGGGCGTATGATCGCCATAAAAGGGCCGAGCAAAGCCCAAGATAAAGCGATTGAGTCGACCCCTGTTTCGGGGGTTGAAATTAAAAAAGAGGTCGTTGCTCCTTTTGTTGCGCCAGCTTTCCTCAAGCCCGCCGCGGCAGGAATCACTCCGCAAGAGCAGAGTGGCAAGGGGGCGCCAATAAACGCCGCTTTGACAACGGAGAAGCGTGATCGACGACCGAGTTGCTTTTCCATCCAGCTCATGGGAACAAATTCTTTTAATAAGCCTGCGATGATCAACCCTAATATTAGCCAAGGTGCCGACTCTAGGAATAACTCAATTAACGCATTGAACCAATTCATAACAGCTCCTTATTCGTGATGGTGTTCAGGGACGATATCGAGTGTTTCAGATTCAAGTGCTTGGAGTATGGTGCAATCTTCAGCGCTTTCATGACCGCCACAACAGGCATTAGATAAGCGTTTCAACGAACGTTGGAAACGCTGTAACTCTTGGATCTTAGCCGTGACTTGGTCCAGCTTATCATCCACTAATGCTTTCACATCCGAGCATTCGCTGTTGGCTTTATCGACTTCAATGGAAAGCAAAGATTTGATCTCTGTTAGCGAAAACCCCACTTCCTTAGCGCGAAGGATAAAGCCTAGCGTTTTGGCTTCTTGCTCTGAATAAAGGCGATAGCCATTTGCTGCGACCGAACTTGGACACAATAAGCCTTGCTTCTCATAAAAACGTAGTGTGTCGGCGTTGATTGAAAATTTCTTAGCAAGCTCACCAATACGAAACATGATGTACTCCAAATCTTGATATGCCATCAGTATAAACCTTGGAGTAAACACAAAGGTCAAGCCTAGGTTTCGTATTGAGCAAGCTTTTTATTGGTATCCTTTTGCTTGCAGGGTGAATAGGTAAGCGTACCGCCCATCCATTTCCAATAATTGACTATGGGTACCTCGTTCAATGATTTTGCCGTGCTCCATTACAATGATCTCGTTCGCGAGACGCACGGTGGAGAATCGATGGGAAATGAGGATCGCCATTTTGCTGGCAGTATGTTCCTGAAAGTGAGCAAAGATTTCTGCTTCTGCTCCGGCATCCATCGCAGCGGTGGGCTCATCCAGTACCAGAATGTCTGCCTTTTCACGCATAAAGGCACGGGCCAAAGCTATTTTTTGCCATTGTCCGCCAGAGAGTTCTTGCCCGCCGCGGAACCATTTGCCTAATTGTGTTTGATAACCATGGTTTAAATCACTAATAAAGTCTGTTGCTTTACCGAGCTCAGCCGCGGTTGCCCAGCCTTGTTGATCATCAAAGCGATCGTTATCGCCTGCACCAATATTCTCACCCACAATAAATTGATAACGTACAAAGTCTTGAAAGATGACACCAATGCGACTCAACAAAGCTTGTTCTTGCCATTCGGTAAGGTCTAGACCATCCAGCAATATTCTTCCCTTGCTAGGTTGATAAAGGCGCGTTAATAATTTGATTAAGGTCGTTTTCCCTGAGCCATTTTCGCCAACAATCGCGAGACTGTTGCCAGGTTTAATATGGAGCGTGATATCGGTTAAAGCTGGGGTATCACTTTCAGGGTAGGAAAACGATACGTTTTCAAAGCGAATGCCATCCCCTGGGCGCGGTCCGTTTAGTTGGCCTTCAATATTTGCGACAGTCGGTTGTTCCAAGTATTCGTAGAGATTCGACAGGTACAAGTTATCTTCGTACATACCACTAATGCTGGTCAGGGATGAAGCAACCGCTCCTTGGCCTTGCTTAAACAGCAGCAGGTACATGGTCATTTGACCTAACGTGATCGCTCCCACAACGGTCGAGGTGACAATCCAGCCATAAGCACCATAAAACACTGCTGTGCTGAGAATGCCGAGCACAAAGCCCCAGAACTCTCGACGAAGAATCAGCTGCTTGTTTTCACGAAAAAGCTTCTCGAAAATGTCTCGATAACGTCCTAAAAATCGATTGCTTAATTGGTACAAGCGCACTTCTTTAATGTGATCTTCACGGGCAAGCAGTGTTTCTAGATAGTTTTGTTGGCGCACTTCAGGGGAGCGCCAACGAGCTAACATGAACGCATCGCCAGAGAACTTTGCTTCGGCAAAAAAAGCAGGTAATGCTCCAAGAATCAGTAATGTCAGAGCCCAAGGTGAAAACTGCCAAAGCAGCACGGCAAAGCTGGCAAGTGACACGCCATTTTGCAGTAGGGTAAAGGTTTTGGTGACAAGCGCGAGAGGGCGGCTGGAAGCTTCTCGTCTTGCCCGAACTAACTTGTCGTAAAACTCTGAATCTTCAAAATCAGCAAGGGTGAGCTGCTGCGCTTTTTCCATGATCATCATGTTCACACGTTGACCTAAAGAGAGCCTAAGGATTGACTGCAAAGCCACTAAGCCCCGTTGATTGGCGCTGGTCAGTAAAACCAGTGCTCCCTCTAGTAGAACGAACAATAAAGCAGGGAAATACTGTAGGGTTTGCGTTTGTTCATAGTGCTCCATGGCGGCGACCACAGAGTCGACAATTAACTGACCAACGTATGCCATCAGAGCAGGCAATACACCAGCAATCAGAGTCAGTAGCGCTAATCCCAGTGTTAAACGTGGGGAGGTTTGCCAAACGAGGGTGATGGCGCGTTTGCTGTATCGAAAAACACCTAGCATATTTTTATCGATGGTGTTTTTAGGGGGCGCAGCAGGCTTCATGGAACGGTCCTTGATAAATGAATCGCGGTCATTCTAACGCCAATATCAATACTGTTCACGCAACAGTGTGTGTTTTCAATTTGACTTGCTCATAGGGCACGGATAAGGTTCAAACTCAGATTTTATAAAGGTTTCACGAGCGAAACCTTGGATAGGTAAACATGGCAGACGGTTCTTTTCACAACTTTCCTTTCACCGCAGTCGCGGGGCAAGAGTCACTCAAATTGGCGTTGGTGTTAACCGCGATCAATCCTCGTATTGGTGGGGTGTTGATATCAGGCCCGCGAGGCAGTGCTAAGTCGACCCTAGCTCGTGGCTTAGCGGGTGTAATGCCTCACCTTGATAGCAATGAAACTGCGTTTGTGACCTTGCCACTAGGGGCGACAGAAGACCGTCTGCTGGGCTCCCTTGATATCGATTCGGTACTCAATGACAAACAAGTGAAATTTCAGCCAGGGCTATTGGCGCAAGCGGATCAAGGCGTCTTGTATGTCGATGAAGTCAACCTACTTGCTGACAGTCTGGTCGATGTCTTGCTTGATGTGAGTGCCAGCGGCGTCAACCGAGTGGAGCGTGATGGTGTAAGCCATGTGCACGACTCACGTTTTGTTTTAGTCGGCACCATGAACCCAGAAGAAGGGGAGCTGCGCCCTCAGTTGAAAGACCGCTTTGGCTTGATGGTCACGCTGTTCAATCAATATACCTTGGAAGAGCGTGTACAGATCGTGCGGCTACGTGATGAATTTGATCAAGATCCGAAAGGTTTCTGCGATGCGTTCAAGTACAAACAACGCAACTTGCGCCAAAGTATCACTCAAGCCAAAATTCGATTAAATACGATTAAGTGCGCGGATGCGCTTCGTATGGACATCGCTAGCCGTTGCCAAGATGCCAATGTCGACGGTGTGCGTGCGGATATCGTGTGGGTGCGTGCAGCCATTTCTCATGCCGCATGGCGTGGCGCAAACACAGTTTCAATTGAAGATGTGCAAGCGGTAGAAGATTTTGTCCTCGCACATCGCCGCCAAACGCCGCCGCAATCAAAGCAATCGCCATCTCCAAGCTCTCCGCCTAATTCAGCGCCCCCATCTTCACGCCGACCACCTGATTCTCATAAACAAGATGAGGGCCAAGGGCCGGGAAAGTCTTCACCTTCACCGCAGAATGATTCTGTTGGTGAATGGGGAAGCATGTTGCCAGAGTTACAAACGACCAGTGACGCAGTGGTCATTGGAACTCAATTATTTAGTGAAGCCCCAGCGCAGAGTGGCAATTCAGCGCTGTTAGCCGGAAAGCAGCGCGGCTCAAGCAAAGGTGGAGCAAACCTTGGTAAGCGTCAGAGCGGCAGTATAGATATGGCACAGACTCTTAGAAGCAGTGCCGGGGAATGGCCCCCAAAGCAACTCGTGCGTCACAAAGGGCGAGAAGGTAAACCGGTACTGCATTGCATTTTGCTTGATACATCGGGGTCGACTTTAGCTGACCAGACATTTGCAAAAGCCAAAGGTGTGATTTTGGACATCGCTGAACGTGCCTATTTAAGACGTGAGCAAATCAGTATCCTTGGCTTTGGTGGGGATCAAGTGGATTGGCTGCTGCCACAAGTGCGCGCTCCGCAAAATATTCGTGCACAACTGGATACGTTCAGTGCTGGTGGCGGTACGCCCATGCATCAAGCGTTAGTCGATGCACAGCAATATCTGGTTCAAGCGCTACGGCAGCAGCCAGAGCTTGAGCTAAACAGCTATATTTTAACGGATGGGCGCGTGTCAGGTGATTTTCCTGTCGCTGCTTGGCAAGGTGCTTTGGCTGTCATTGATACAGAGCAGTCGCCGATTAAACGTGGTCGTGCACAGGAGCTTGCCCAAGCATTGAATGCCGATTACCTTTCATTAAGTCAGTTGATGGCTTAAGTTAGCCGAGCCAACGAAAGCGAATTTTAGATAAGTGAATAACATGACAACTCAAGTGGCTCATTGCCCTGCATTATTCCTAACCGCGCCAGCATCAAACCAAGGTAAAACCACTATTACTGCCGCCTTGGCACGCTATTTTACCGAGCAGGGGAAAGTGGTGCGTGTATTCAAAACGGGGCCGGATTACCTTGATCCACAGATTTTAGCGCAAGCTTCCAAGCAGCCCGTCGAGCAGCTCGATATCTGGATGGCGGGCGATGAATACTGTCAAAAAATGCTATTCGATGCGGCCCAAGAAGCGGACCTGATCTTGGTCGAAGGCGCAATGGGGATGTTTGACGGCGAGCCATCAAGTGCCGATCTTGCCGCACGTTTTAACATCCCAGCTGCCATTGTGATGGATGTAAAAGGTATGGCGCAAACCGCCGCTGCGGTGGCGACCGGTTTGGCGAATTTTCGTAGCGATGTCAAAGTAGCCGGTTTAATTGCTAACCGTTGTGGTAGCGAACGTCATGCGCAATTGATCCGTGATGCTTTACCCGAAGATTTACCATTATTAATCAGCTTAAAGCGTGATGATGAAGTGACCTTACCTGAGCGCCATTTGGGGTTGGTGCAAGCTTCCGAA
Source organism: Marinomonas sp. AWM4_232 (assembly GCF_056158325.1). Classification (NCBI taxonomy): domain Bacteria; kingdom Pseudomonadati; phylum Pseudomonadota; class Gammaproteobacteria; order Oceanospirillales; family Oceanospirillaceae; genus Marinomonas; species Marinomonas sp. AWM4_232. The sequence continues at coordinate 2,896,212 of NZ_JBSWTA010000001.1, forward strand.
GTGGGCGATGAGCTAGAAGAATGCTTTACTGCCGCAGTGCGTTGGTTGACTGAGACCGAAGATCAAACTCTGCTGACGCTTCCCGAGCCAGTAGCATTTTATGCGCCAGAGCAAACGATCGCTGAGCAAGATGTTTGCACACCGCTTTCGGGTAAAACCATTGCCATTGCCAAAGATGAAGCCTTTAGTTTTATCTACGATGCCAACCTTCGTGTGTTAGAAAAATTGGGAGCTAAGGTCACGTTCTTTTCGCCGCTTCATGATCAACAATTACCGCAGGCGGATGCCCTTTGGTTACCGGGGGGCTACCCAGAACTCCATGCCGAAAAGCTCTCGCAAAACCATAGCATGCTAGATCAGATTCAAACGTTTTTTGCAGCGGGCAAACCGATCTTGGCAGAGTGTGGCGGTATGCTGTATAGCCTCGAAACTCTAACGGATCTTGAGGCTAACACCTATCCTATGCTTGGCTTGCTGAAAGGCGCAGGCGCAATGCGAGGCAAACGTGGCTGCCAAGGGATGCAAACAGCACCACTGCCAGAGGGCGATATTCGTGGTCATGCCCACCATCGTTCTCGCAGTGAGAATACACCTGAGCCATTAAGCCATGGTCGCCGTCAGCGTCACCCTGCACCAGGTGAAGCAATCTACCGCGAAAAAGGACTCACAGCGAGCTACCTGCATTTATTCTTTGCGTCAAATTTCGCGGCCACGGCAGCGTTATTTAAGGGTGTTTAACGACCTATGTGGCCAGAAAGTAGTGACGAGCCAAAGCCGCTTCGATCAGGGCTGACGACAGGCACATGTGCCACTGCATGTTCGGTGGCGGCTGCCATGGCGTTGCTCACGAAACAGCAAGCGTCTAACGTATTTGTCACCTTGCCCAAAGGCCAAGAAGTGTCTCTTGAGATCATTTCTTATGACATCGCTGATCACTCTGTTAAAGCCACCACTATTAAAGATGCCGGGGACGATCCTGATGTTACCCACGGTGCAACGGTTTGGGTTGAACTAGCGCTTACCTCAGAACAAGGCATTAAGTTTGTGGCAGGCAAAGGCGTTGGTACGGTCACACGAACAGGGCTCTTGCTTGACGTAGGTGAGCCTGCCATCAATCCCGTGCCGCGAAAAATGATCTCTGATCATTTGAATGCCATTGCCCGAGAGCAAGGCTATCAAGGTGGGTTTCAGGTGACCGTTGGTGTAGAGCAGGGCGAGCAGCTAGCTCTTAAAACCATGAATCCACGTTTGGGCATTCTCGGCGGCATTTCCATTTTAGGCACCACGGGCATCGTACGCCCGTTTTCCTGTGGCGCTTACATTGCTTCGATCCAGCAAGGGGTTGATGTGGCCCGTGCCAATGGACATCGATATATTGCCGCCACCACTGGTAATGCCAGTGAAACGGCGATTCAAGAACGCGATGGTTTAGACGATATGGCGTTGATCGAGATGGGCGATTTCGTTGGGGCATTGTTAAAGCACGTGAAACGTTTAGAAAGCAAAGAAGCTCACCTTGAAAAACTCACCATCTGTGGCGGTTTTGGTAAAATAAGCAAACTGGCACAGCAGCATATGGATTTAAACTCCCGTGCCTCGTCCATTAATTTAGATGCCTTGGCAGAGCTCGCCAAAACATTAGGGGCGTCTGAGGCTCTACAAGGTAACATGTGCCAAGCCAACACCAGTGTCGAAGCGTTAAAATTCGCTCAAGCAGAAGGCATCGTATTAGCCGATGCAGTGTGCCAGCAAGCCCTCGATTTTTGTCGTCGCTTTGTGCCAATGCATATGGCACTTGAAGTGCTGGCTATTGACCGTAAAGGTCAGTTTGTCGGACAAGCGCTTGATCAGGGCATATCGAACTAAAGGAAAGCTATGAAAATTCTTTTATTAGGCGGCACCGCCGATGGGCGCCATTTAGCCGAACGCTTTAGTCAGCTCGGTTTTGACGTGCTGTATTCGATAGCGGGGTTAGTGCGCGTCCCGACATTACCTTGTGAAGTTCTTGTTGGTGGTTTTACCCAGTTTGGTGGCTTGGCCTCTTTTCTTAAGGAGCGTCAGATTGATTTAGTCATTAACGCAACGCACCCTTATGCCGCCACCATGAGCGATAAAGCCGTGACAGCAGGTATGGAAACCGGTGTGCCGGTTTGGCGTTTCTTGCGTCCAGCTTGGCAGGCTCAAAAGGGCGATGATTGGCATTTTTCCCCAACGGATGACGACTTATTAGAGCGCCTAAAAGGCTTTAAGCGCCCATTGCTTAGCGCAGGGCAAATGTCTTTAGAGCAATTACTTACGATCACTCAAATAGAAGGTTTTGAACAAGGCGTTTGGCGCACGGCAGCTCTGCCAAAATTTGATGTGCCTGATAAAATTTCTTGGCTGAAAGCCATTGGTCCGTTTGATATCGAGCACGAGAGACACTTATTAAAAGAGCATCAAATTGATGTGATCGTGACCAAAAATAGCGGTGGCGACTCCACGTCGGCGAAGCTTGATGCCGCTCGTGAATTAGGTATCAGCGTATTACTACAGCAGCGTCCAGACGAGAGAGACGCAGTACGGACTTTTTCCGACTACTCCCAACTTATTAAAGCGGTGCAGGCATTGAAAGGCCCTGCATCCACTGCTCAGGAATCCCAACAACAGTGACTTATCAGTACGATCCTACGCCACAAGGCATTGAAAACGAAAGCTTCCGCCAAATCCGTGAACTGACACAGCTTGATCATTTATCCCGTGATGCTCAGCAAGTGGTGATGCGCGTGGTGCATAGCCTTGGGCTTCCTGATGTGGCTGAACAAGTACGCTTTAGTGACCATGCCTGTGAAGCTGGCCGAGCGGCGCTCGCGAAAAATTGTCCTATTCTTTGTGATGTAGAGATGGTCAAGCAGGGCGTCACTAAACGCATGATTGAGCGTGAGCCGCTGTGCTTCTTGAATGATCCGCGTACGGCAGATCTTGCTAAATCAAAAGGCGAGACCCGCTCTATGGCGGCGCTAAGCCTTTGGCAGGAGCTGCTGGAAGGCAGTGTGGTTTTGATTGGTAATGCACCGACGGCTTTGTTTCGATTACTTGAAATGATCCGTGCTGGCGCGCCAAAGCCTGCATTGATCATTGGTATGCCGGTAGGCTTTGTTGGCGCCGCTGAGTCTAAGCAAGCGTTATGGGATGATCACAAAGCGCTGGGCATTGAGTGTATTACCTTGCTCGGTCGAATGGGCGGCAGTGCGGTGACCTCTGCCAGCTGTAACGCATTGCTGCGTTGTAACATCGGTGAATATTATTAATTTAAGCGGTAAGGGTTAACAGTGAAAATTCACGTGATAGGACTGGGCATCAATGAGCAAGCGCAGCTACCAAAAGAAGCGCAGGATGTTCTGGCAAAGCTAACCGAGCACGATAAGCTCGTTGGCAGTGAGCGTCAGCTATCGATGGTCAAAACCTACGGCACCAAAGCGCAGACGCATGTGCTGCCAAAGCTGAATGACTTAAAGCATCATATGGATGAGTGGGCGTCTTTAGGGGTTGAGCGAGTGGCGATTTTGGCTTCAGGCGACCCTCTGTATTACGGTATCGGTGCTTGGGTGCATCGCTCATTTGCCGATCAAGAAGTACGCTTTTATCCCAATGTTTCAAGCATTCAAGCCGCTTGCCACCGTCTCGGGATCTCCTTACAAAACGCGCAAGTGTTCAGTGTCCATGGTCGACCTTTGGCATCGATTCGTACTCAGTTACACCCTTCCAAAACCTTGTTGCTGTTGACCGATAAAACCAATAATCCACAGGCGATTGCCAAAGAGTGTGTGGAGATGGGGCTTGGTTTAAGTGAGCTGTTTGTCTGTGAGCGCTTGGGCTATGACCATGAGCGTGTCACGCGTTATACCGCGAACAGCTTAGCGCAAGTAGACGACATCTTTGATCCTCTCAACGTGGTGATCGTCAATACCAGTGCTCAGCCAGGCCGCTTACCATCGACACCAGGTTTTAAAGATGGGCTTTTCATTACGGATAAAGGCGATGGCCAAGGCATGATTACTAAGCGTGAAGTACGTTTAGCGGTTTTGTCTTATCTCGGTGTCGAAGCGAAAGAAGTTGTATGGGACATCGGTGCTGGCTGTGGCGGCGTCAGTGTTGAATTGGCTTATTGGAATCCTGAGAGCGAGATATATGCCATTGAGCACCATGAAACGCGATTGTCTTGTCTTGAGGCTAACCGCGAGCATTTTGGTGTGGTGAAAAATCTGCATGTCGTTCATGGTCGAGCGCCGGAAGCCTTTGCTAATTTACCCGCACCAAAACGTGTGTTTATCGGCGGTAGTGATGGTGAAATGGCAGATCTGTTAGACGATGTTTGGCAGCGACTGCCGCTTGGTGGCGTGTTGTTAGTCAATGCTGTCACCGATGTGACTATGATGGAAACCATGGCATTTCTTGCCAAGCGCGATGCGGCACAAGATGCTTACGACGAAAGTTCGACGATTCAGGTTTATCGTAGTGAGCGTTTGGCGGGTAAGCGTATTCGACGCCCCCATTTGCCTGTGAGTTTATGGCGGTTTGAGAAATGTCTACCAGGAGAGCATTTATGAGCGGCACATTCTTTGGCATCGGTGTCGGCCCTGGCGATCCAGAATTAGTGACCTTAAAGGCCATGCGTTTGATTCAGCAGGCCGATGTATTGGCGTATTTAGTTGGCGAGTCAGGTCAATCGCAGGCGAAGCAGATTGCAGTGTTGGCACTAGAAGGCCGTCAATCAAGCCATTCTGATATTGTTATTCCCATGCCTATGTCGACTCGTCGTGAAGCAGCCAATAATGCTTATGACGAAGGCGCGCAGGCGATCTCAGAAGCGCTTGAAGTAGGGCTTAATGTCGCGTTTTTATGTGAAGGCGATCCACTGTTTTTTGGTTCGTTTACCTACTTGATGGAACGTTTAGAAGGCAAAAGTCTGATTCAAGTGGTGCCAGGGATTTCCAGCATTCATGCGGCGGCGGCTGAGCTTCAACATCCGTTGACGGTATTAAAAGAATCCTTTTGTGTGGTGAGTGGTCGTCATACAGAGCAGCAACTTGTAGAAGCGCTGCGCTTACATGATTCGGTTGTGATTATGAAAGCAGGCCGTGCCCGCCCAACGATTATGAAAGCCTTAGCGCTCACCGAACGCATAGAAGACGCTAAATATGTGGAATACGTGGGACGAGATAATCAGTTAGTAGAAAACGATGTACGCCACCTGCAGAATGAGTATGGACCATATTTTTCATTGTTTATTGTTTCACGCAAAGAGCGCGGCACACGATGATTCGTATTATTGCGTTAACTGATGCAGGACAGGCGCTAGGAAAGCGTCTGGAAGCATTGCTACCAGACAGCCAATTATATTTTAAGCCCAAGCCATTTACTGAAACCGTTCAAGGCTTTTTTCGCGAAGGCGATCCGCTACTCTTCATTTGCGCAACGGGCATTGTCATGCGTACGTTGGCGCCTGTCATAGAGAGCAAGTTACAAGACCCACCGGTATTGGTATTAGATGAATTGGGGCGCTTTGTGATTCCTCTATTATCTGGTCATGAAGGTGGTGCCAATCAATGGGGTAGTGAGGTAGCTGAGACGCTGAATGCAGAGTTGGTGATGACCACCGCTAACGCCTATTTAAATCCAGTCTATGTGCTTGGTATGGGCTGTGAGCGAAACTGTCCACTTGAATATCTGGAAAGCTTGATGCTCGAAGCGCTGGAGACAGTTGGCTTACAGCCAGATCAGATTGCAGGGCTTTACAGTATCGATATTAAAGCTGATGAAACCCACTTGATTGAGTTAGCTGAAAAATATCAATGGCCTTTTATTACTTACGATGCCGCTGCGCTTAAGAATGTAGAGCCTTTATTAAGTACGCGTTCTGAGTATGTGTTTAAAACGGTTGGGGTGTATGGAGTGGCTGAGTCAGCGGCGCTTCTGGGTGCTCAGAATTTGACGCATGGGAGCCCAGAACTTTGTTTAAACAAGATTAAAAACCCTAAAGCCACCTGTGCGGTGGCTCGGGTGTATCAGGCTTAAATCCTTAGAGAGTAGTAAGGTCTTGCGTCGCTGCACTCAGTGTGCTGGCTTGCTTGGCAAAACAGAAACGAACCAAGCGCATATCTTCAGGGGGCGTTTGGTAGAACACAGAAATCGGAATCGCTGCGACGCCAGCCGCCCCAATTAACCAAAGCGCAAATTCCGTATCCGGCACATCTTTGATGGCGCTGTAATCCATTAATTGAAAATAAGTACCAGGTGATGGTGTGAAAGTGAAGCGGCTTTCACTCATGGCCTTATTGAAGAAGTCACGTTTTTGTTGGTAGAAACTTGGCAGTACTTCATCGTGTTCAGGATGAGCGTTTAAAAAATCCGCCAAAGCGAGTTGCATCGGTGTGCTGGTACTAAAGGTCAGGTACTGGTGCACCTTACGTACTTCTGTCATCAGTGGCGTCGGCGCAACACAGTAGCCAATTTTCCAACCTGTAGTGTGGTAAGTCTTTCCGAAAGACGATACGACCACGCTGCGCTTCGCGAGTTCTTTGTGGCGCAACACGCTTTGATGTTCGGCACCTTCAAACACAATGTGCTCGTAGACTTCATCGGATAGCACCAACAAATCATGTTGATCAGCAATACTGTACAGCGCTTCTAGATCATTAGCCGAAAATACTGTGCCCGTTGGGTTATGAGGCGAATTGACAATGATGGCTTTGGTGCTGGGGGTAATCGCGTTCACGACCGTTTGCCAATTAATCGCAAAACTAGGCGGCAGCAAGGCGATATGCACAGGTGTACCACCATTTAAGCGAATCGCAGGGTCGTAAGAATCGTAGGCAGGGTCAAATACAATCACCTCATCGCCAGGGCGCACAAACGCTGAAATAGTGGCGAACAAGGCTTCGGTGGCGCCAGAGGTCACCGTGATGTCCGTATCAGCATTCGCCTGATAATCATAGCAACGAGCCAGCTTAGCACTGATGGCTTGGCGTAATGATGGTACGCCCGTCATCGGAGCATATTGGTTGGCGCCATGCTGAATATAGTGATCCACTCGACTTAGCAGCTCGCTTGGCCCATCAAAATCAGGAAAACCTTGTGATAAATTGATCGCCTGATGCTTGGCGGCCAATTCCGACATTTGCGTAAAAATGGTCGTGCCGGTACTGGGGAGTTTGCTGTCGAACTGGCGCATGAGTGATTCCTATCTACTGCGTAATAAAATCAAGAGTTCAATCCTAATGCAGTGGCAACACGAGATAAAGATCCAATATGTGTCCGTTTAACAGGTTTTTAAAATCGAAGGTTAGATCATTCTTTTACTGAATCTGGCGTTTAGCTCTGCTATAACAAAGAGATAACTGGAACCAAGAGGTGTATGGATGTCCGACGAAAAAATGCAAACTAAAGGTCGTTTAACGACGCGTACTGTCGCAATGCCAGGTGATACCAACCCTGCAGGGGATATTTTCGGTGGATGGGTTGTGTCTCAAATGGATATCGCGGCAGGGATTTGCGCTGGCCAGCGGGCGCAATCCAGAGTTGTGACGGTTGCGCTGGATAGTATGAGTTTTATTCGCCCCGTGAAAGTAGGGGATATTTTAGGTGTATATACCTACGTCGAATCTGTTGGACGCACTTCCATGAATATTCATGTTGAAGCATGGGTCCGCCGTGGTCGTATTGGAAAACGTGAAAAAGTAACCGAGGGTATGTTCAAGTTCGTAGCAATCGATGAGGAAGGGAAATCTATGCCGATTCCAGCAGAGGAAGACTTGCCTGATTACGTCCATGAAACGATGAATGAATTGTATTAACTAGAGCCAAAATAAAAAAAGCAGCCAATGGGCTGCTTTTTAGAATCCTCAACAACTGACTTAAATCATTGAGCCAATTGCTAGCTGCTCGTTATCAGCATCAATCATTTTGTTCAGATCTAGCAAGATAACCAGCTCTTCATCTTTTTGATAAACACCTTGGATGAACATTAGAGCTTCGTCGTTACCCACGCTTGGGCTCTGCTCAATCTCCCCTTGGTAAAGGTAGAAAACTTCTTTTACAGCGTCTACCAGCATACCAATTTGCTCACCGTCGTGCTCGATAATGATGATGCGAGTGTCATCTGAAATGGTGCATTCAGGTAGACTGAAGCGCACGCGAGTATCAATTACTGTGACAACATTACCACGAAGGTTAACGATCCCTAGTACGTAAGATTGGGCGCCTGGTACAGGTGCAATCTCATTGTATCGCAGTACTTCCTTAATCTGCATTACGTTAATGCCGTAGGTTTCATCTAAAAGTTTGAAGGTAAGGTACTGTAATAACTCACCCTTTTTACTTTCTGTTGGCAGATTTCCCGCTTCTTTGATTGTCGCTAATTCAGACATGGCTCTACACCTATTATCAATCCGGTGATATGCGCATACGCGCTGCTCGTTTATTTAGTAGAATAGACGAATTACAGCGCGATGGCTTGATAAATTAAGTAACAATTAGTTGCCTTGTTGTATGCCAACAATCGTCCAATTGCCACGAGCGTCCTCAAGGTTTTTCTCTAGGTGCCAGATCTCGTTAGTTTCATTAGTTTGATCGCCTTCTTTGATCCAACCTGTGAAACGAAGAGAAATAGAAGCTGTAGAGCCGATAAACTCACCGCGAACGAGGTCTACCATCAGGGAGACAACTTCAGTGCGTGGTTTATCTGAACCGTATTTCGCTCGTTCTTGACGCAACATACCACAAAGATCTTGACTAAAGTAGTCGCTAATCTCATCGAAGTTGTTGTCGTCCCACGCTTTTTGCAACGTTACGTAGTGATTTTTTGCTTCTGCGATAAACGCTTGCTCGTTGAAGCCTGGTGGCAGTTGAATCTCAGGTTGCGCACCAAAGCCTGACATGCCAGCCATTGGCGATGGTTGTACATTATCGCGTGTTGAATTTGGCATTTCACGGTACATGCCTTGTGCGCCAGCGGCTTGTGCTGCTTGACGTTTCTTGGCGAAGAAAAATTTATAAACCAAGAAGCCGATCAGAGCGAACAATAAAATGTCACCAAAAGAGATGCCATCAAATGCGCCAGAGCCTAGTAAGGCTGCGAAAATACCGCCTGCCAGCAAACCACCAAGTAGGCCGCCGCCTAGTCCACCTAAGAAACCAGATTTCTTAGTTGTTGAGCCAGCCGCTGCTGAGGTGCCAGTGTTGTTTGTTCCAGATGTCGCGCTAGAGCTGGTTGGGCTTTTGCTGACAGAGTAGCTTTTACCAAAGCTCTTGCTGCCGCCAAGTTTCTTAGCGTGTACGTCGGAAGCAAAACCACCAACGCCAATCGCCAATACAAATGCCATTAATAGGGCATATACGGATGTTTTCACTTTTTGTTCTCCAAAGTTAGACGAAATTAACCAAACCAACTGCATTACGAAGGTCAGAGATCAGAGCTCGTGCTCGGGCACGGGCTTTTTCAGCACCGGCCTGTAAAACTGCTTCGATTTCGGCAGGGTTCGCCATGAGCTCAAGATATTTTTCTCTTGGCTCAGACAGTTGACCATTGATCAGTTCAAAAAGTTCCTTCTTCGCTTCACCCCAAGCAATGCCCTCTGCAAACTTCTGACGCATTTCTGCAGTCTGTTCCTCTGTGGCGAAGGCTTTGTAGATATCAAATACCGTAGAGCCATTTGGATTTTTTGGCTCACCAGGCTCAAGAAGGTTAGTAACGATCTTGTTAATGCCTTTTTTCAGTTTTTTCTCGGTATCGAAAAGAGGAATGGTGTTGTTGTAACTCTTACTCATCTTACGACCGTCTAGGCCCTTAAGAATTGCGCTGTCATCTTCTGCCACGACGGCTTCAGGCAGTACAAAGTGTTGACCAAATAAATGGTTAAAACGTGCAGCGATGTCGCGTGCCATTTCAATGTGCTGAATTTGGTCACGTCCAACGGGTACTTTGTTGGCATTGAAGGCAAGGATATCCGCAGCCATAAGAACTGGGTAGCAGAACAGGCCCATTGTGACACCGTAATCAGGGTCTTGGCCGTTGTTGACGTTTTCATCAACGCTGGCTTTGTAGGCGTGGGCACGGTTCATTAACCCTTTACCTGTGACACAGGTCAGCAGCCAATTCAGCTCTGAAATCTCAGGAATATCAGATTGACGGTAGAAAGTTGCTTTGTCGGTATCAAGGCCGCACGCAAGCCAGGTTGCGGCAATCTCTAGACGAGACTGTTTTACACGCTCTGGATCTTGGCATTTGATTAATGCGTGATAGTCAGCCAAAAAGAAGAAAGACTCCGTGTCTTCACGACGGCTTGCTTCGATAGCTGGGCGGATAGCGCCAACATAGTTACCAAGGTGAGGTGTGCCTGATGTTGTAATACCGGTTAAAACAATTTCTTTACCCATTTTCCCTTACTCAATCATATAAAAAGGTGCGTGTACCCTACCATAAAAAGTAGGGTAGACGTAGCTTAAAAAGAGCTCGATGTACTACTAAGGTGATACGGTTTGAATTTGACGGAAAGTCAGGTTAATCCTGGGCGAGTTAACCTTTTTTGTTGTGGGTAAAGAATGCAGCCAGTGGCTCTGAGTTTCGCCTTGCATAACAAGTAAGCTGCCGTGCTCTAATTGGATAGAACGGGTTTCTTTGCTGGTCTTATGTTTAAAGGAAAATTTACGCTCGGCTCCTAAACTGATCGAAGCAATGGTGCCGTTTACCTCCAGCTCTTTTTCAGCATCACTGTGCCATGCCATGCCTTCAGCTCCATCATGATACAAGTTAAGCAAGCATGAGTTGAATGGCGTATTACAATGTTGCTCAGCCAGACATTTTAATGCCTGTAGTAGTGGTGTCCAAGGCTTCGCCACTTTAGTGGTCTTGGAATAGGTATAGCGAAAGGGTTTGTCGGCATACCATGCTACTTTGCGCTTTGTGATGATGTGTTTACCATAGATAATCGCTTCATCGTGTTGCCATTCTATATCATTTAGAAGGTCACGGTAGTGCTGATCGGCTTGTGCTGCTGGAATGACTTGGCCATGATAGAGAACTGAACCATCATAAGGTAATAGCTCCAATACTGGCGCTGGCTGCCCGGCAAATAAATCTTCAATCATTACTTCTTACCTGAGATGATTCCCAACCCACCATGGCGGTTTTTCTTAAGCTTCCCCAACGATAGTTACCGAATTCGCCAGTGTTTCGGATCACTCGATGGCAAGGAATGATGTAAGCAATAGGGTTGTTGGCTATGGCTGTACCCACCGCCCGCGCAGCTTTTGGTTGGCCAATACGTTCAGCAATCTGGGCATAATTTAAAAGCTGCCCTGTTTCGATGCTTAACAAGCATTGCCATACTTTCAACTGGAATGGGCTTGCTGCGACATGAAGTTTAATCATCGAAGGTGGTTGATCTAGTGACTGAAAAAAACTGAGCCCTTGCTGATGAATCGGATGAGGTTGTTTGAAGCACTCGGCGTTCGCAAAAAATGTTGTCAGCTCTTGCTCTGCCTTACCCCAGTCATCATGAAAGGCCATATGGCAAATACCAATATCAGTTGTAGCAATAATAAGGGAGCCAAATAAGGTTTCATAAAAGTCGTAATAGATCCTAAGACCAGCGCCTGAAGATTTATACTGCCCCGGAGTCATACCTTCGATAGAAACAAAGAGATCATGTAGTCGTCCAGTGCTGGATAGTCCTACTGCATGAGAGGTTTCTTGTAAGCTTTTATGGCTTTCCAATAACGACTTTGCATGCTCTACGCTGATAAATTGTATGAATTTCTTGGGAGAGACTCCTGCCCACTTTTGAAATAGGCGCTGAAAATGGTGTGGGCTAAGATGAACAGCTTGGGCTATTTCATCAAGTGAAGGTTGTCTCGGCCTTGCCAAAATAATGAATTCAATTGCTTTCTGAATACGAAGGTAATCACGAGAGTCAGTCATAGAGAATATTGTATACCAATGAAAACATGTCTTCATGGTAGCGATTTCTATTGAAAGATCGACCCAAAACTTGTGAAGTTTAGATTTTAATAAGAAGGTGTCATGCAGAAGAGATGTGGTTGGTGGAGCTAAGCGGGATCGAACCGCTGACCTCTTGCATGCCATGCAAGCGCTCTCCCAGCTGAGCTATAGCCCCAATTCAGAACTGAATTTTATATATCGAAACCAATAAGTCAACATAACATTATGTTACTAAAGTATTTGTACATCAAAGAGGAAATTTAGTACAACAGGGCGGTGTATTTTTATTTCTAAGTAAAGTATCTTTTGGGAGCTTGGTGTAAGTTTGCCAATTAAGGAAATAACATGAACTCTAGGAAGTAATGATGGAGTTAGCGATAACAGGACATGATGAGTTAATGATGGCGCAACAGCCAATCTACGACCGTCGTAAGAATTTGTTTGGCTATGAGTTGCTGTTTCGAGGCAATCAGGAGGGCGAAGCAGTTTTTGATGACCCTGAAGCAGCGACTAGCCAAGTTATTGTAAATTTGTGTATCGGCATTAGTAACCTAGAAGCACAAACACGACAGCCTTTCTTTATCAACATGACTACAGAGCTGGTGTTGTCAGATGCTTTTTTTCCAATATCGCCTGAAGCCGTCTATATTGAAATCCTAGAAGACCAAAAAATCACACAGGAATTTATAGATGCTGTGATTCGCTGGCATAGCAAAGGGTTCCGATTTGTTCTTGATGATTATCACTTCACCTCTTCCTATGATCCGCTTTTACCCTACATGTCCATGGTAAAAATAGATGTACTAAAAACTCCGCCTAGCTCAGTTTTACAGGAAATAAAGGCTTTACAAAATCGTGAGATCGAGCTGGTAGCTGAAAAGGTAGAAGATGAGATTATGTTTCAGCAATGTCTAGGATTAGGTTTTCAGTATTTTCAAGGCTATTATCTGCGCCGCCCTGAGATTATCAAAGGAAAAAAGATAGAGTCGGATACCCAAAGCTCGTTAAAACTGGTTAATGCGCTGCAATCTGACACGATTTCAATTGGAGTTGTGGCTGCAATGGTGGAGCAAAATCCAACGTTGTCTTTGCAAATGCTGCGTTTAATGAATAGCCCTGTAGTGGGGCTAACTCGAAAAGTTGAATCCATTAAAGAAGCGGTTGTTTATCTTGGTCTAACGCAAATAAAGCGTTGGTCATTGTTAATAGCTCTGAGTTCCCAGGGAACGAAGAATATAGAATTGCTAAGAACTTTATTGATTAGAGCAAAGTGTTGCGAGCTTTTGGCGGAACAGTCGAAATCGATTTCATCGGATCAGGCTTTTACGGTGGGGATTATCTCTGGAATGGATCAACTGCTACAAATGCCCCGTAAAGAGCTGATGTCGCAGATTGCACTCGCCTCAGAGCTGCAATCTGCAATTATGGAGTTTCGTGGACCGCTTGGAAAAATACTGTATAGCGTTACTCTCATGGAAGACGAAAATTGGAGTAGAATATCCAAGTTACCAATTAAAATAAGACGATCCGTTAATTCTGCTTTTTTTGATGCTTTGAGTTGGGCAAATCAGGTTACCGAGACATTAAAATAAATTGAACTAAACCATTGACACTAAAGTTAAAAGCACTAAAATGTGCCCCACAATTTCAAAGCCAGTGTGGTGGAATTGGTAGACACGATGGATTCAAAATCCATTGCCTATAAAGCGTGCCGGTTCGAGTCCGGCCACTGGTACCATATTAAAAAAGCCGACTTTTTCAAGTCGGCTTTTTTATTTCTATCTTGCCCAATAAGCTTGTTCTAAGCTGTCTTCTTTTTCTGGTAATCCTTTTGATAGCCTTGGCGAATGTTGACTAAGAATTTCGTAACTCACGCGATTTGCGTATTTACAGATTTGCGCAAAGGAAGAATAAGCAAGATGGTTCTCACTGTGTTTACTGCTGTGTGGCACCTGCTGTTGGTGAAAGCTGTTCGCGGCTATGTCGTGTAACAATGCGGATAGGGCGCCATCGCCTGCGCCATTTGTATTGCGAATGCGCTCAGGCCCGCCCATGTAAGGGTCAATGTGAGAGTAAACTTTTATAGGGCTTTTGCAGTCGCGTTTACGTTGTGGTCGCGAGAACTCCCACTGGTTAAAATCGGCAATGTCTTGAGATTTGATGGGATGTGTCGTGGCACGTTTGAGCTGATCATCTGTGTATCCGCACAGGTACAGACCGACTGGACCAGCTGTGAGTAACACCATGTCACACCATTCTAGTGTTTTCTCGGCTGCTTTAAGTACCTTAGTTTCTCCCGTAAGCGCTTCGGCTTCTTGCTCATTCATAGCGACGACCGACGCGTACTCTTCAATAATTTGCTGGATCTCATCGCGGTATTCTTCTACTAGGTGTTGTGTGCCTAATGTAATAATGACGGGGACGTGATGTTTCTTCGCAAGTTGTAAACATTTCATCAAGGTGGCTTTAATTGGCTTGCCTGCATGGCGCAAAGGGTATGCGCAAGTCACAAAAGCCGCAGCATTGGCGATAACGTCTTCATTGACGCTTTCAGGCTCGACATCGTCCATAGCATTAGGTGCGATAGCGAAAGTGCGTTCGCCGTCTTCAGTGATGAGAGTAATACCGCGTCCGATATCACCCGCAACGCCTTGTAAGTGATTCATGTCGACTTTGCTGCTGGTGTCACAAATGTAGTGATACTCTGGTGATTTGAGGCTGATCTGATTTGACATGACACCCAATAGAACAGACTTATCATCCGCTAATACTGAGTAGTTGTGCAAAGTGTTGCCGATGGTTCCGCCTGCGAAATGATCTGAGATACGTTCTTCTGCGACCAGCTCTTGGTAGATCGCACTTGCGGTCTGGGGATCGACTAGGTTTGATAGCCCTTTTCGGATACTATGTCGCGCCAGAAAAGCGTCATCCACCTTAGCGATAACATCGACAATGGTTTCATCTAGGCCCACGATATAAGTGTCTTTAGTGGGTTGGACTTCTGACTTTGGTAAGCCATTGTTTGCCTGTGCAACAGGAAAGTAGTGTTTGATCTTACGGCGACCGGGAAATTTCATCGTTGTTATCCAATGTTTAAGTGTGCGCATTTTAGCAAAAATATTGACCAAACGGGCAGGAAATAAACGGTATGAACGAACAGTCATTGATGCGTTATAGCCGACAAATACTTCTTACCAACTTTGATATTGAAGGTCAGATGAACCTATCTGGCAAGCATGCAGTGGTGATTGGCGCAGGTGGGCTTGGCAATATTGCTGCGACCTATCTTGTAGGCGCTGGTGTTGGGGGGCTTTCTATCATTGATGATGATGAGATTGAGCTAAGCAATTTGCCACGCCAAGTGCTTTATACCGAGCATGATATAGGTAAAGCAAAAGTGCAGGCCGCAGCGGCGCAGTTACAAGCTCGAAACTCTGATGTGACGATTGAGGCGCATCAGTTGAGATTAACCGCTGACAATATTGATCAGTACTTAGCGGACTGTGATGTTATCTTAGATTGCTGCGATAACTTCTCGACTCGCCAAATAGTGCATCGTTGGGCGCAAAGGCATCAGGTTCCTTTGGTAAGTGGTGCCGCGATACGCTGGGAAGGGCAGTTGGTGGTGTTTCGTTATGATGAACAGACAGCGCCATGCTACGAATGTTTATACCCAGACCTGTCTGATCAGCAGTTGAGCTGTAATACCAATGGTATCATTGGCCCTGTCGTCGGTACGATTGGTGTGCAGCAAGCCTTATCAGCGATCAAGTTGTTAAGTGGGACAGGGGCTGTAAAACATGGTGTATTGCAGTTATTTGACGGGTTAAGTGGTGATTGGCGTAGTATGCGACTTTCACAAGATCCGGAATGCCCTTGTTGTGGCCTTCAAAATTCATAGAATACCCCTATTTTATTAATAAATTTTCTTCGGTGTCTATTTGTTAGCGGTTTCTTTATCCTATGCCCATAACGAAGCCGTATTACACCTCGGCTAGGATATCTAATTAAGGAGCATTCCAAATGAGCGATGTTAAGCACGCTAAATTAATGATCTTGGGCTCAGGCCCTGCAGGCTACACTGCAGCGGTATACGCAGCACGCGCCAACCTAAATCCGGTAATGATTACAGGTATGCAAATGGGTGGTCAGCTGACAACAACAACAGAAGTTGATAACTGGCCTGGCGATGTTCAGGGTGTTCAAGGTCCTGAATTGATGGAGCGTATGCGTCAGCACGCTGAGCGTTTTGAAACAGAGATCGTATTTGATCATGTGAACAAGGTGGATCTTCAGAATCGTCCTTTCCGTCTTGAAGGCGATAGCGGTATCTACACTTGTGATGCGTTGATCATTGCAACGGGTGCAAGTGCTCAATACCTAGGTATGGAAAGTGAGCAGAAGTTCATGGGCCAAGGCGTATCAGCGTGTGCAACCTGTGATGGGTTCTTCTATCGTAACCAAGACGTTGCCGTTATCGGTGGTGGTAACACGGCTGTAGAAGAAGCGCTGTACCTTGCAAACATTGCTAAGTCGGTAACGGTGATTCACCGTCGTGATAAATTCCGTTCAGAAAAAATCCTTGCGGACAAAATCCTAGATAAAGCTCAGAACGGTAACGTGAACATCGAATGGAACAGCGAGCTGGACGAAGTGCTAGGCGATGATGCTGGTGTAACTGGTGTTCGTATTAAAAATAACCAAACTGGCGAAACAAAAGAGCTTGCAGTGGCTGGTCTATTCGTAGCGATTGGTCACAAGCCAAATACGGATATCTTTGCTGGTCAGCTGAATATGAAAGATGGTTACCTAACTGTTCAATCTGGCACTAAAGGAAATGCGACACAAACAAGCATCGAAGGTGTGTTTGCTGCAGGCGATGTGAGCGATCATATTTACCGTCAGGCGATCACTTCTGCGGGTACTGGTTGTATGGCTGCCCTAGACGCAGAGCGTTACCTAGATGATTTAGAAGCGTAGTAAAGATAAAAGACTATAAGTCTGATTACAAAAAAGCCGATCTAGTAGATCGGCTTTTTGATGCATATTGTAATCGAAAGATTACTGAGCGTTGTAAGCTTCTACGCCTTCAACTAGCGCTTTGCGAGCTTCTTCAGCATTCGCCCAGCCTTCAACTTTAACCCACTTACCTTTTTCAAGCTTCTTGTAGTTTTCGAAGAAGTGCTCGATTTGGTCACGTAGAAGTTGTGGGATATCGTTCACGTCTTGGATGTGACTGTATTCTTTGCTTAGCTTCTCGTGTGGTACTGCTACAAGCTTAGCGTCCATACCTGCTTCGTCAGACATGTTTAGTACGCCAACTGGACGGCAACGAATGACGGAGCCTGGAACCACTGGGTAAGGAGTGATCACTAGAACGTCAACTGGGTCGCCGTCGTCAGCTAGCGTGTTGTTTACGTAGCCGTAGTTCGCTGGGTAGAACATAGGCGCAGTCATGAAACGGTCTACTACTAACGCGTCCATATCTTTGTCTACTTCGTATTTAACTGGGGTTGCCTCAGCAGGGATTTCGATGATTACGTTGATATCGTTTGGCACATCGCGGCCAGCAGGGATGTCTTTGAAGCTCATTTTTATATTTCCAATTATGTTAAGGAATGGCGGCAATTATAGAAGTTCACACTTTGGGATGCTAGTCATAGCAAAGTTTAACCGGAAATAATCGATATATAGCCTCAAAAAAACCATGAAAAATAAGGCATTTCGTTCATAAGTTATTGCTTTCTTTCTAAATTTAGCTAGTCTAAAGGTGTGATCAAATTATAGTCGAGAGGGCACTGATGACTAAATCTGAACTGATAGAAATGCTTATAGACCAGCAGCCTCATCTACCAGTTAAAGATGTTGAGTTGGCGGTTAAGGCTATGCTGGAGCATATGTCTGAAGCACTTGCTAATGGCGAGCGTATTGAGATTCGTGGTTTTGGTAGTTTCTCACTGCATTACCGTGCGCCTCGTGTTGGTCGCAATCCGAAGACAGGTGAGTCTGTTGAGTTAGGCTCCAAATATGTGCCGCACTTTAAGCCTGGTAAAGAATTGCGTGAATTGGTCAATTCTGTCGCATTTAGTGAAGAGTTAAGCTAATTTTGCTATCGAATTTTTCTTTGACCAGCGGCATAATAGACTAATTAACGCATTAGATGGGTGTTTTATGCTTAAGTGGCTTAAGCGGGCTATACTTCTTATTGTATTAGCTTTCTTTTTGTTTATAGGTCTTTTCTTTGCTATACGAAATGGCGAACTAATCTCCTTGGATCTTGTTTTGTGGCAAGCTCCAGAGCTCAGTATTGCGCTATATATTATTATTGCTTTTGCGTCGGGAATTATTTTAGCTTTGCTTTCATCTGGTGTGTTGCTGTTGCGCCTTGAGCGCCGACTTCGTAAGCAAAACAAGCGTATTCTGACGCAACAAGTGGAAATGGATAATTTACGCAAAATGAATTTGTCACCTGAGTTGGCTGAGCGGGAGTAGCGCTTGACCGAGTGGGTATTGTTTGTTGTTCTCTTTGCAGCCTTGTTTATTGGATGGCTATTAGGGCGTCGCCGCAATCATGACGTAACACCCAAGGAACTAAAAAAAGTCCCCAATGATTATTTTCGTGGCTTAAATCATTTACTAAATGGTCAACAATCAGAAGCCATTGATGCTTTTGTTGACTCCCTTGAGGTCAATTCGGATACGTTTGATATTCACCTCACATTAGGCAATTTGTTTCGCAAGAAAGGCGAGATTCAAAAAGCCATTAATATTCATCAAAGCCTAATGGCTCGACCTGATATTTCTCCCCGTGATACTCGTTTAGTACAGCTTGAGTTGGCCAGCGATTTTATGTCTGCAGGGCTATTGGATCGCGCGGAACGTTTGCTATTGAATATAGCGTCGAGAAAAACCGAGTTTCAAAAAGAAATCTTCACTTTATTGGTAGATCTGTATGAATTCGAGCAAAGCTGGGAAAAGGCTATTAGCATTGCTCATCAATTACAGCTAGATTTCCCAAATCGTCGCCAAGCGCAAAGGTTGGCCCACTTTTATTGTGAACTGGCTGAAGAGGCGGCTAAAAAAGATCAGCTAACGCAAGCATTTCAGAGATATAAGGCTGCGATTGATGTGGATGTGGATTGCGTTCGAGCAAGCATTGGTTTGGCTGATTTGTACATACTGCAAAAGCGTTTTCGGGATGCCATAAAAGAATTGAAGTCTGTGGCAGACCAAGATCATGAGTTCCTGCCAATTGTGATACCTAAATTAAGAGATTGTTACCAGAAGGTTTGGAGTAGCGGAGGCTATATTAAGTTCTTACAAGAGCAGCTTAAAATGCATCCTTCAGCGACGTTAATTCGTGCTTTGACCGAACATTACGCCCACGATGACAAAGAATTTGCGGAACAGTTTATAATAACCCAACTAAGAGCTCACCCAACTATAAAAGGCTTTCAAGAATTGATCGATATGCAGCGTGCCGACTCCCATGGACACGATCAAGAAAACCTAAGTGTATTGTATGGGCTAATAGAACAATTAACGTCTTCTAAACCAAAACATAGATGTCGCCAGTGCGGTTTTTCTGGCCATCAGTTGCATTGGCAGTGCCCTAGTTGTAAAAGCTGGGGAACGGTTAAGCCGATCCACGGTTTAGAGGGTGAATAGTAAAGTATATAGAGGAAAATCAATGAGTTGCCAATCCCCAATCGTTGTAGCGTTAGACTACCCAACAATCGATCAAGCTACTGCGATGGCAAAGCGCTTAGACCCTAAATTATGTCGAGTGAAAGTTGGTAAAGAGTTGTTTACCAAAGCCGGTCCAGCCATTTTAGAAGAATTGCACAAGCTAGATTTTGATGTATTTCTAGATCTTAAATTTCACGATATTCCTAACACGGTTGCGAATGCCGTATCCGTTGCAGCAAAAGAAGGTGTGTGGATGGTAAACGTCCATGCCAGTGGTGGTCGTCGCATGATGGAAGCGTCAGCGAATGCCTTAGCGCAAATTCAAGATCACAATACACTTTTGATTGCGGTGACTGTTTTGACCAGTATGGATGAAACAGATCTTTCAGAAATCGGTATTGATCTATCGCCACGTGACCATGTTAAGCGTCTTGCTACACTTGCTCAGTCTTCAGGTATGGACGGTGTTGTGTGCTCGGCCCAAGAGTCTGAAATGCTATCTGAAACACTCGGTAAAGACTTTGTGTTGGTAACACCTGGTATTCGTCCTACTGGCTCGGACCAAGGTGATCAAAAGCGTATCATGACGCCAGCACAAGCGATGCAAGCAGGTAGTCACTACCTGGTGATGGGGCGACCGATTACCAAAGCAGAAGATCCTATTGCTGTATTAACTCAGGTCAATACTGAGCTGGGTGTGACTGCATAGTACTTGAGCTAGCTCGTTAATGTGTTATTTTAAAAGCCGATCCTAAGTGATCGGTTTTTTTATTGGCATGAAGCCGAACTAACAGCATAAGGAGAATGCAATGTTATACTTCATAAAACGCGCCTGTGCGCTGTGTCTTATTTTAATTCCAATGTTTTCAATCGCGGCTGAGCCGCTCGATATTAACTCAGCAACGGCTGACCAGTTAGCCATGGCGTTATCTGGTGTTGGAAATTCCAAAGCGGAAGCAATCGTGGCCTATCGCGATGCGAATGGGCCGTTTGCTTCTATTGATGACTTAGTCAAGGTGAAAGGAATTGGCCCATCGTTATTGGATAAGAACCGTATAGTGATTCAGGTAAAAAAAGACGCAGAACCATAGCTGTCTGCAACGTTGTTTAAAAGAGGAGAGATCATGCGATCACTCCTCTTTTGAGCAGATATCTTCGAAGGCTTGGTTCTGAGTTAGATAAATGTTGCCGCTTAGATGTGAGGTTAAGGTAGAGCCTTTTAATCTATCCATGACTGGGCCTTTGACTTCTGATAAGTGTAAGCGAATGCCTGTGGAGTGCAGTCGTTCACAAATCATTTCAAGGCTCTCTAAGGCGCTTGCATCAATCATATTGACTGCGGTGCACATCAGTACTACGTCCTTTACTTCTTTATTTTTTGCGATCAATTGCGTAATGCGATCTTCCAGCACGCGAGCATTGGCGAAGAATAAGCTTTCATCGATTCGTATGGTCAATAAATCGTTCGTTGTTTCTACTTGAAAGCGTTCAACGTTACGAAAATGTTCTGTGCCAGCAACGCGGCCAACCACAGCAATGTGAGGGTTGCTGGCATGCCAAAGAAATAGCAATAGCGATAGGCTCACACCAGTGATGATTCCGGCCTCAACTCCGGCTAAAAGCACGACCAAAAACGTCGCAAGCAAAGCGCTGGCGTCTTGTTTTGAATAACGCCAAATTTCGATCAAACCTTTTAGGTCTATCAACTGTAGTACTGCGACAATAATGGTGGCGGCTAGAACGGCTTTTGGTAGATAGTAAAAAGCGCCAGTCAAAAAGCTTAAAGTGAGTAGAATCAAAATCGCTGTAAACACGCCCGTCATAGGCGTTTTGGCGCCAGCATCAAAGCTAACGACAGAGCGAGAGAAGCCGCCAGTGACTGGAAAACCTCCACTAAAAGCGGAGCTAAGGTTTGCTGCGCCTAGGCCTATCAGTTCCTGGTTTGGGTCAATGCTTTGGCGACGCTTTGCGGCGAAGGATTGAGCTACAGATACTGATTCAACAAAGCCTACAATGCTAATCAGGATGGCTGCGGGTAGTAAATCCAATGCTAAATGAAAATCCATGTTAGGTAAGGCAAGTGGTGGAAAGCCGCTTGGTACGTCTCCTACAATCTTAACACCTGAGTTGTTTAGCTGCAGGGCTGCGACAATTAGTGTTGCGATAACAACCACTAAAACGGGTCCTGCTTTAGAGGCTAATTGAGCTTGATGATGGGAGAGGCCAATAGCCATTAATATGTGCTTGAAGTATAGCCGAAGTAGATATAAAACGACGATGGCACCTAAGCCAATGCATACGGTTATTAGGTTAGCGGTAGAAAGGTTGTACCACATGGTTTTCAGCATTTCGATTAGGTTATGTCCTGATGCCTGAATGCCTAAGATATGCTTTGCTTGTCCCAAGGCGATTAAAATAGCGCTGGCACTGATAAAGCCAGAGATCACTGGATGGCTCAAAAGGTTTGCCAAAAAGCCAAGTTTGAAAAGCCCCATCAATAGCAAAAATAGCCCAGAAATCGCTGCCAACAAGATAACCACTGTGAGATATTCCGCTGTATTCGGTGTAGCAAATTGTAGCGCGGCCGTGCCTGTCATCATAGAAACCACGGCAACGGGTCCAACGGCCAGAGTTCGGCTAGAGCCAAATAATGCATACGCAATCAGTGGCAAAATACTGGCATAGAGCCCTACTGCTGGTGGTAACCCCGCCAGCATGGCATACGCCAAACTCTGCGGGATTAACATGATGGTCACGATAATACTGGCCATCATGTCGGTTTGCATGTCTGCTCGCGTGTAGTCTTTTAACCATACACTGGCGGGGATGAGACGATTCAATCGAGTCATTACGATACCTAAACTAAATTGATCGGCGTTTTTAGGTAGCGCATACCATTTTCTTCCTCTGGAGGGAGGTCGCCAGCACGCATATTGACTTGCACTGATGGCCAAATCAAACGAGGCATGGCTAGAGTGGCATCCTTGCTGGTGCGCATCTGGCAAAAAGCCTCTTCAGAAATGCCTTCATGGATATGAACGTTAGATGATTTCTGCTCAGCAACCGTTGTTTCCCAAATGTATTTGTCGCGGCCAGGGGCTTTATAGTCATGACACATAAATAGGCGAGTTTCATTAGGCAGTGAAAAGATTTTCTGAATAGAGCGATAAAGGGTTACGGCATCGCCACCAGGAAAATCACAGCGCGCAGTGCCATAGTCTGGCATAAAGAGTGTGTCGCCAACGAATGCGGCGTCGCCGATCACGTAGGTGACACAGGCTGGCGTATGGCCAGGGGTGTGCAATACTTCAACGTTCAAGTCGCCAAATGGTAATTTATCACCTTCTTGTACTAACTGATCAAACTGAGAACCATCGCGGGCGAATTGTGGTTCAGCATTTAATAGTTTGCCAAATGTGTTTTGTACCGTAGTAATGTTGTTGCCGATTACAATTCTGCCTCCAAGCGCTTTTTTTAAATACGGAGCAGCCGATAGGTGGTCAGCATGAACATGTGTTTCTAAGATCCAGCTAACGGATAATGATTCGTTTTCAACATATTTGATCACTTCGTCTGCTGAGGCGGTTGAGGTGTGGCCAGAGGCATGATCGTAATCTAATACGGAGTCAATAATGATGCAGTGTTTACTCGCTTCATCAACAACTACATAAGAAACAGTAAATGTTGCTTCGTCGAAGAAGGCTTTGACAATAGGTTGGAAAGACATTGTTATACCTCTTTAGGTTATAAGGTTATTACTTAATGATATATAAGGGGTGCTTTATTAGCAACTGCTTAGATAGAGCGATTTGGACTACTCAAGCTTGCTTTTATATTCTTTCTTTCTAATGTCATAGTTTGAGTAAGACCTAAAAGTTGAAATTTGTTACTCTGTTAAACTACCGCTGAATGAAAAGAATAGGGCGTAAAAGTGTCGCAAGAATTTCAAGTTGTTTCGCAATATCTGCCAGCTGGAGATCAGCCAAAAGCTATTGAAAAGCTCGTCCAAGGAGTTGATGCAGGGTTGGCGCACCAAACATTACTGGGGGTTACTGGCTCAGGTAAGACTTTTACAGTTGCTAATGTAATTGCTCAGGTGAAACGCCCGACTATCATCATGGCGCATAATAAAACTTTGGCCGCCCAGCTTTACGGGGAATTCAAGGAGTTCTTCCCGAACAACGCGGTGGAGTACTTCGTTTCCTACTATGACTATTATCAGCCCGAAGCCTACGTTGCCGCGTCAGATACCTTTATTGAAAAAGATGCATCGGTAAATGAGCACATTGAACAGATGCGGCTGTCGGCAACCAAAGCGCTCTTGGAGCGTGAAGACGTCATCATTGTTGCGACCGTATCTGCGATTTACGGTTTGGGTGATCCACAGTCCTATTTAAAAATGATGCTACATCTTGATCGTGGTGATCGCATTGATCAGCGTTCGATTTTACGACGCTTAGCAGAGCTTCAGTACACACGTAATGATATGGTGTTTGAACGTGGTAACTTTCGGGTGCGAGGCGATGTGATCGATGTCTTCCCAGCTGACTCGGAAGACGAAGCGCTACGTATTGAACTGTTCGATGACGAAGTGGATAACTTGGCGGTGTTCGATCCACTGACCAATCGCACCCTTCGTAAAGTGCCACGGATTACGATTTATCCGAAAACCCACTATGTCACGCCTCGCGAAACCATTCTTGAAGCCATTGAAAAGATTAAAAAAGAATTAGATGTTCGACTTGAGCAGCTGAAGTCACTTAATAAACTGGTTGAGATGCAACGCCTAGAGCAACGCACTAACTATGATTTGGAAATGATGCAGGAGCTTGGGTACTGCTCAGGCGTTGAAAACTACTCCCGATACCTTTCTGGGCGACCGGAAGGCGCGCCGCCGCCAACACTGTTTGATTATTTGCCTGCAAATGCGCTTTTGGTGATAGATGAATCCCACGTGACTGTGCCGCAAATTGGTGCCATGTATAAAGGTGACCGCTCCCGCAAAGAAAACCTTGTCGAGTATGGCTTCCGTTTGCCCTCAGCATTGGATAACCGTCCGATGAAGTTTGAAGAATGGGAGCATATAAAGCCGCAGACTATTTTTGTCTCGGCGACACCGGGCAAATATGAAGAACAGCATCAGGATTGGGTGGTGGAACAAATCGTTCGTCCGACGGGGTTGGTCGACCCTGAGTTAGAAGTTCGTCCTGTCGCTACACAGGTGGATGATTTGCTGTCTGAAATTAACCTTCGTCTACCGAAAGGTGAGCGTGTGTTGGTGACCACGTTAACCAAGCGCATGGCGGAAGACTTAACCGATTACTTACATGAGCACGGTATCCGTGTGCGTTACCTGCACTCGGATATTGATACCGTTGAACGTGTAGAAATTATCCGCGACCTACGCCTCGGTGAATTCGATGTGCTAGTGGGTATTAACCTGCTCCGAGAAGGTCTGGATATTCCTGAAGTCAGCTTGGTGGCGATCTTAGATGCTGATAAAGAAGGCTTCTTACGTTCAGATCGCTCACTAATTCAGACTATTGGTCGTGCGGCACGTAACGTTAACGGTAAAGCAATTTTGTATGCCGATCGTATTACCGGCTCGATGCAGCGTGCGATGGATGAAACCATTCGACGCCGCGCGAAACAAGAAGCCTTCAACGAAGAGCATGGCATTGTGCCAAAAGGTATTAACAAATCGGTAGAAGACATACTTGAGGGGGCTTACAACCCAGGTGCAGGTGGTCGAAATAAAGGCAAGCAAACACGTAAAGTAGCCGAGAAAGTCAAAGATTACCAAATTGAAAACATGGATGATGTGGCTGAAGTGCGTAAAGCCATTGTTCAGCTGCAGAAAGAAATGACGCTTGCTTCAGAAGAGCTTCAGTTTGAACTTGCTGCAGGCTACCGTGATCAAATCCGCGTTTTGCAGAAGAAATTAAAAGAGGTAGGAGAGGGTTGAATTTTCCCTTCATTCACCGTTTAAAAACAAATACTTAAAATTTTATTTAAAGTGCTTGAACTGGTAAAAGTGCTGCGTATAATAGCCATCACTTTCTAGGTCTATAGCTCAGTTGGTTAGAGCGCTACCTTGACATGGTAGAGGTCAGCAGTTCGAATCTGCTTAGACCTACCAGAATTTACAAAAAAGCCGAGCGCCAAGCTCGGCTTTTTTGTTTCTATCTCCTTTGTTTCATGTTTCTCTGACTAAGTGCTCCCTATCGAATTGAATACTGGGCTGTCTAAGATAATGCGCTCTAGTCGTTTGGTTGCTTCATTAATATTTTTGGCTGTAAAAAGTGCTAATTCTGTTTCTGGAAGGGGGGGAAGCCCTTTATGTAGGATGACTAAATCATCTTCTAGGGTGTGTAGTGGGATGATTCCTATGCCGATTCCTGCTCTGACTGCTGCAAGCACACCAGCCCGACTTTGACTTGTGAATGCCACTCTGTAAGCAATATCAGCTTCCTCCAGTAAATGGATAGCATGATGTCTGTGGTTGCAGCCTTCATCGAAAACCGCAAGCGGAAGAGGTCGTTGACCAGCGAGGTTATGATCCCTTGATCCAATCCATACTAACGCGTCCCTTCTTAATCGAATACCACCATCGCTATCTGCCATCATTTCAACTAAAGCAATATCAAGTAAGCCTTTTTCTAGTCGTTTTATAAGAGTTACTGGACTGTGATCGCAAAATACTTCTAGTTCAACCTCTGGGTAACTGAGAACAAACTCTTGCAGCAATGGAGATAAGGTTCTAGTTGCGTATTGGTCATGACTGCCTAGGCGAACGGCGCCGTTAATTCCCATATTTTGAAATGAGCCAACGATTTGATCATGTAAATTCAGGAGTTGTTGTGCATGAGCTGTGAGTTGCAATCCTGCTGGAGTCAATCTAACCCCATGTTGACCGCGTTCCATTAGAGTGCTCCCAACAAGCTCTTCTAAGCGGCTTAGCTGCATGCTTATGGTGGAGGGAGCCTTATGCAGGTGCTTTGAAGCTTCTGTTAAGTTCAATGTTTTAGCGACCATTAAAAATGTTCGTAGAAGGTGAATCGGTAAGTCGCGCATAAGTAATGTGTCTACTCTTAAGATTTCGATAAAAGCGAATGTAGATTTCAATATTATTCGATTTATTGAAAATGTGCATTCCTCTAAATTCCTTTCATCAATTAAAAGTCAGCTTTTGAAAAGCATTATTTGGTGGGGGTGAGTATGGGGATGGATGCGTTAATGGCGTTTAACCAAGTTGTAAGTCACGGTTTTGGCCTGTTTTTATTTGTTGCGCTGGTACCTGAAATGCAAGCAGATATGGGCATTGAAGCGTGGCATCTTGCCATTATTGGTGCTGGTAGTCAGATGTCATATTTAATAGGTGCTGCGCTTTTGGGAGTTTGGGGCACAAGCTACCGTCAAATAAGTTGCTGCTTGTTAGTGGGTTATTAACCGCTAGTATCCTTTTTAGCATGATGTTTATTCAGTCCCCGATGCTGATAATGCTAGGTCTTTTCCTCATGGCCATCAGCGCTTCTATTTGCTGGGGAGGCATTGTTGAATTGATTGCTCGGCACAGTAAGACGGAGGAGAGGTCCACTCACCTTTCGATTGCCTCAAGCGGAACGGCATGGGGCTATGGTGTAAACGGTTTACTGCTTCTATTGATTGTTCCTTTATGGGGATGGGAGGGAGCGTGGCTTGTGGCGGGCTCAATGGCAATAGTCAGTGTTTTAATGACTTATCTGGCTTTGAGAAAGGGAAAGTCTAGTTCGCGCGCTCTGGTTGATGAAATGGTCCTCTCTAATCAAGTGATTCCTTTAACTTCTAAAAAATTAATACATGCCATATTTACCGAACGCGTTGCCCGAGCCTCTACTATGATTTTAGGTGTCGTTGGGTTTTCCTCTATGCCCTTCTCTACATGGTTAAACCTCTATTTAGAAGAGCTTTTACTACCCTCAACTGTCGGTGGAACTGCGTGGCTTTTAGTTGGTGTTTCAGGCATGTTGTCAGGCATTTTCATAGGAAGGTTAGCAGATATAAAAGGGGCTTTGTTTTCACTAGCAGCTATCTTTATTGGTTTTCTGGTCGGTAATATTTTGTTCATGGTTAAGCCAGAAAAAACAGTCTATCTGATGGCTGTTTGCTATGGTGCGATGTACTTCCCTGTATGGGGTATTTTAGCTGGTTGGGTAAATAAGACATATTCATCAAAAGTGACGATGCAAATAAATGGTATTGGAATGGTTGCTTTTGGGCTGGGAGGAGCATTAGGAAATCTTGTCGCAGGGGGGATTCAGCATCATACCAGTAGCATTAGTGGTCTTTTTGTTATTTTAAGTGCTGCGGCCATTTTATTGGTTGGAATCACTCTACATTTGAATTGGATATCTGCTTCTAAAAATATATCGCAATCAGATCTAATGCCTGAGTCCTAACCAATGCTTAATATAAGTACAGTTAAATTAAGTAGGCATATTTCAAAATATACGAACATTGAGCTACGCTATGATAAGTGCTTCTGTAAGTCCTTTTTTGCTTTTACCGTTGCGTCTTCTTAACTATGTAAAAGTTTGTGCAGTTGTCGTATGTTGTGTGACAGTCATCAGTGCTTGTGTAATTTGTTGTGGTGTAAGTAAAAAACATAAAAAATATGAGGGCAAATATTGTAATGTTTCGTTATAAATAGATGAATTCATTGCATAAAAGTCATAACCTCTAACCATGGTCGGTAATGGACGAGTAATTAATGTGCTGAGCACAATACTCATAATTGAACTTTAAGGAATTGGTATGCTGAAACTGTTTTTGATACAGGCATTTGCTGTCATAGTTGCAATGACATTGGCACTTTCCCAATTTTTTTGGCCTGCTTTGTTGGTAATGGCGTTATCAGGAGTATTGCTCATTTTCCTGAGCCGTACCGCAAATAGTCGTTACGTTGCTTCAGACTCATTGGATGATATCTCAGAAAAAAATACAGAAAGTGTTGAAAAGCACGATGCCCAAAAACTGTTTCATGATGAGCTGGTTCCCATTTTGGAAGTATGCGGTGATGATTTAGATAATGTGTTAACAACTCAAAAAAGTGCAATTGAGCTACTGAGCGAATCATTTGAAACAACTCATCGCTTAATTAATGAGCAGTCTGACTGTATTCACTCCTTGATTAACGACAGTGATGATGGATCACGTTCGTACAGCGAAGTTATGCAAGAATTCGCTGACCAAACTTCCAAAACCTTAGATCGATTCATAAATACCACCGTGGAGATGTCTGCTGAATCCATGGACTTGTTAAGCAAAGTGAGTGACATACACGATGAAATGCCAGTTGTAACTAAGGCTTTGAAGGATATTGATGATATTGCTGAGCAGACTAACCTACTGGCCCTTAATGCAGCCATTGAAGCAGCTCGAGCAGGTGAAGCAGGTCGAGGCTTTGCTGTCGTGGCAGATGAAGTTAGAACACTTTCTAATCGGTCAGCAGGTTTTAGTGTTGCGATTCAAACACAACTACAAAAGATACAAGACCAAGTAACGGATCTAACGAAATCTATGGAGAGTTTAGCTGCCCACGATGTGACCTACATTATGGAGTCTAAGCGCACTATGCAAAAGGTTTTGAGTCATATTGTAGAAAAAGCGAAAAGCGATTCAATTGTTACAATGCAGCTCAATGAACTTTCTAATTCAATAGAGGACGCAATCTTTGGCGCTACCAGAGGTTTGCAGTTTGACGACATTAATAGGCAAAATATTGAGTATACGATTGAAACTTTAGTTTTCATTTCTGAGCATCTAGAGACGATTAAACACACTTCCTTTGAAGATTTAGAGCATGTTTTAAAAGACAAGCTTGAACAAATCAAGGTCCGTAGCCAGGAGCGTCATAACCCGGTTTCGCAGCAAGATGTTGATAGCGGTGATATTGATTTATTTTAATGTATTAGAGGGTAATGGTATGACTCAAACATCAGAAGTCATTAGTGTTCCAGAGCGCTTTGATTTTAGTACTCATAAATGGTTTACAGAAAATTATGAAAGTGCGTTGGGGAAAACAAACTATATTGTTTTAGATTTCTCGCGAGTTTCATACATTGATTCGTCAGCGTTAGGGATGATGGTGTTGCTGCATCGAAAGATTGCGGCTGAAGGTGGGAAAGGATGTATTCGAAATGTGTCAGGCACAGCAAAAGACATATTGGATATGGCAAATTTTAATACCTTGTTTGATTATGAATAGGTAAAAATTATGTTTGCTGAAGATACAGTTTTGATTCTTGAGGACGACCTGACTACACAAGTCATTGTATCAGAATCCTTGTCAGCCCACGATATCAAAACTGTATTAGCTAGTTCATTGGCCGAAGCAGAGAAACTGATAGAGCAGACTGAGATAAAGCTTTATTTATTAGATGTGTATCTACCAGATGGCGACTCAGTAGCCTTGGTAAAAAAATTAAGACTTAGTCGGCCTTTGGTTCCCATACTGATAATGACGGCAGATTATGATCAAGATAGGATGTCAGAATTTTTTGACCTTGGCGTACGAGATTTTATTAATAAACCTATTCACCCAGTTTTATTAGCGAGCAGAGTAGGTAGTTTTATTCGCAACTATGTCACTGAAAAAGCATTATTCGATGCGAATGAAATGTATCAAAAGATAGCTCATGAGAAAGAACAAGAAGAAGGGCTTGCTCATTATGTTTATAACCACATTCTGGATGTGCATACTTCAAAGATAGATGGGCTGGACGTTGCGATTCGCTCTTCAGGGCGTTTTTGCGGTGATATGATTCTTTCTGCAAAAGCCCCTAACGGTAATCTGATTGTTCTGCTCGCTGATGCCACCGGGCATGGAATGGCTGCTGCCTTAACAATATATCCCATGGTTTCTACTTTTTCTGCCATGGTGTCAAAAGGCTTATCATTAGGGGCCATTCTTAAAGAGCTAAGTGCGAAACATAATCAATGCATTCCTCAAAACAGGTTTGTCGCCGCTATTCTACTAGAGCTATCGCTGTCAGATAATTCAATTAGGGTGTGGAATGGCGGCATGCCTGCATTACTTATGTTTGATAAGAATGGAGGCCTGACAAAAGTTACCTCAAAAAACTTGGCGATCGGTATACTGCCTGATGAGGTTATTAGTACAAAAATGGAAGTTTTTGAGCTCGATAAAGTCAGCAAGATAGCGATGTTTAGTGATGGCTTAATTGAGAATAAAGCCATTGAAGGGAGAAATATTTCATTTGATGAGGCTTACGATATTATCGCTACTCATCTAGATGATCTTCAAGGCCTATTAGGCAAAATGCATGACTGCGAACAGTTCGTGAATGAATTCAATGATCATGACGATATGACGTTAGCCGTCTTAGATCTTGAACGCTTGAAAGAAGAGCTCAAGCAAGTGGAGCAAGAAGAAGAGGTGCTTCCCGGGTCATTTAACTTTGACTTTGTTTTGACTGGAGCTTCGTTGAACAATGACAAGTTTGTTTTTAGCCTATCTGAACTGCTTGCTTCTTACGGCTTTAATAAAGCGTTCTGCCAGAAAGTTTTTACTGTAGTAACCGAGTTACTGATAAATGCCGTAGACCATGGGATCTTTAATATTCCATCATACCTGAAAGAAGAAGATTTTATTGCTTATCTCTCGATGAGGGAAGAGAAGCAATCAACAATAGCAGCATCGGATAAGGCTTCAATCCAAATTAAATGGCAGGAGCCGACGCGGACGCTTGATATATTTTTATCCGATAGCGGTAATGGCTATGAATTAAAAAATTTAAGCAATGATAACGAATCAAGTGATTTAGCTCATGGGCGTGGTCTTAAACTAGTTTCGTCTTTGAGTCATTCGTTTAAATACGATAAACACACAAATACAACCCATGTGACTTTAGAATATTAGAGGAAGTTATGAGCAAGAAACTGCTTATTGTTGATGATTCACCGTCTGTACGCCAAATGGTTGAGATGACGTTAAAAGGGGCTGGGTATTCTGTTAAGGCTGCGAAAGACGGCCAAGAAGCCTTGAATTTCTGCAAAGCAGAACGTTACGACTTCGTGCTGACGGATCAAAACATGCCTAATATGGACGGTATTACACTGATCAAGTCTCTAAGAGCAATGCCTTCTTACGCTCGAACTCCTTTGATTGTGTTAACGACAGAAGCGAGCGATATGATGAAGCAAAAAGGTAAAGCGGCCGGTGCTACTGGATGGATGGTTAAACCGTTTGACCCGAAAAAACTGCTCGAAGTGGTTTCGAAAGTACTACGTTAATCTGAGTCACTTACTACAGTCGTTCGGAGTGTAAGATGGATAACCTAAGTCAGTTTAATGAAGCGTTCTTCGAAGAAGCTCAGGAGCATCTCGAAACGATGGAAACCATGTTATTGGATTACGACGTGGATTATCCTGATATAGAAGATCTGAACAGTGTATTCCGTGCAGCCCATTCCATTAAAGGTGGTAGTGCTATTTTTGGCTTTACCGCAATGACTGGGCTGACGCATGTCATGGAAAACATGCTGGACAGAGCGAGGAATGAAGAGCTATCGCTGACCAATGAGTTGATCACGGTTTTACTGGAAACCGTTGATGTCTTGAAGGATATCTTGCACAGCTATCGTAACGATGAAGAGATCGATTGGGATGTAGTTGAAACAAACAAAACGATATTAGAAAAAGAACTTGATCTCGCAATGAGTGGTCAAGTAGGAAACAGTCAGGCTGAATTAGATTCAGATGTTCAACAGGTTGAGTCGGGCGGTGAAGAAGCTTCAGAAGCAGAGGAAGGTTTCGGCTTTTTTGACCAATCAGATGATAGCGATGACGAGGATGGTTTTGGTTTCTTTGATGAAGACATAAGTGTCTTAGCATCCAGTCACTCAGACGAGGACGATCAAGGATTTGGTTTCTTTGATGAGACCTTAGACTCGTCATCTGATGACAGTAATGACGGCTTTGGCTTTTTCGATGATGCACCGGCAGCGCCAACGCTGGAGAAGAAAACAGACGACGATGAAATAGAAGGGTTTGGCTTCTTTGAGTCTGAGCCTGATGATGTCGATAGTACTGATGTTGACTCCAAAGATTCAGACAGCAGCACTGCAACGACCCCTTCAGGTGTTGGCGATAAAGACGATGGTTTTGGTTTTTTTGACGAGTCGATGAAGGCTCGACATGAGCAGGATAAGATCGACGACAAACAAGGCTATGGCCTTTATCCCAAAGAAAAAGACGAGCCAGCCAGGAAAACTACACCTAGAAAATCTAAGGCTAAGCCAGCCTCTAAACCAGCGGAAGCGAAAAGCTCTGAAGCCACGAGTATACGTGTAGAAACCGTTAAGATTGATAAATTAGTGAACCTTGTCGGTGAGCTGGTGATCACTCAGTCCATGCTAAATTTAATCGGCAACGAAGTTCAGGAAAGTGTTGCTGAAAAAATGATGGGAGCTTTAGCGGAACTTGAGCGTAATACTCGAGAGATCCAAGAGGCGGTTATGTCGGTTCGAATGCTGCCCATCTCATTTGTTTTCAACCGATTTCCTAGGTTGGTTCGAGACCTCTCAGTCAAAATGGATAAGCAAATTGAGCTGGTGATCGAAGGAGCTAGCACTGAGATTGACAAAAACTTAGTCGAGAAAATTTCGGACCCGTTGACTCATCTTATCCGTAACAGTGTCGATCACGGCATCGAAAAGCCAGAGGTGCGTAAAGCTGCGGGTAAAGTAGAAAAAGGAACAGTTCGTCTATCTGCTGTACAGAAAGGTGGCGAAATTGTCATTTCAATATTAGATGATGGCGCTGGGCTAAACCGAGATCGAATCGTTGCGAAAGCTGAAGAAAAAGGTATAGAGCTTCCAGATCCTTTGACTGATGAGGCGGTTTGGCAGTTGATTTTTGCGCCGGGCTTTTCAACAGCAGCAGAGGTTACAGATGTGTCTGGTCGTGGGGTAGGCATGGATGTGGTTCGTCGCAATATCGAATCCCTTGGTGGCCGAGTAGAAATCAATTCTTCTGAAGGTGTGGGCACAGAGTTTGTTATTAGCTTACCTTTGACGCTGGCGATTCTAGATGGGATGTGTGTTGAAGCTGAACAGCAAATATTTGTTGTTCCTTTGGTGAATATTGTGGAAAGCATTCAGCCGATGCCAGAACAAATTCGAGTTATCAAAGGCAGCAAGATTTTGTGGGCTCGCGAGGAGTATTGGCCTTTGGTTGATATTGGCCGTGTGCTTGGCGGCCGTGCGGAAAGTATCGATCAACTGGATTTATCTGAATCCATCATTGTGTTGGTTGAAACTGCCAAGAGCCGCTTTGGACTTGTGGTCGATACTTTGGTTGGGCAACAACAAGTGGTTATTAAGAGTTTAGAGCGCCACTACCGTCGTGTAGATGGCGTTGCAGGGGCCACCATCATGGGTGACGGTGGCGTCGCACTTATTCTGGATGTCGATTCATTGACACAGTTTATTAGTTCAGATTTGGGAGGGGCATCTTATGCCGTCAGAGCAGCAGGGTAGTGCTTCAACAATGCCAACAAGAGAGTTTTTAACATTTGTTCTAGGCGATGAAACATATGCTCTAGACATTATGACCGTTAAAGAAATTCGCGGTTATGAAGCAACGACGAAAATTGCTAACGCTCCTGATTTTATAAAAGGGGTGATAAACCTTCGTGGTGATATTGTTCCGATTATTGATCTACGTATTAAATTTGGAATTGGAGAGCCCACTTACAATGAGTGGACCATTGTCATCATGTTGAATATCCACGAGCGCATCGTAGGGATCGTGGTAGATGGTGTTTCGGATGTGATGAATCTCGAAGATGAAGAAGTAAAGCCAGCCCCAGAGTTTGGTGTTGCGTTTGATAGTAAATATTTACATGGCTTAGCGACACTTGAAGATCACATGGTCATCATCGTGGATATCGAGGCGCTTATTTCCAGTGATGAATTAGGATTGTTTGAAACTGCCTAGTCAGCAACATAAGTTGCAACTTGGTATTTATCACCATCAACCCTTGCTATGCAAAATGTTGTGGTGTCATACAAACTTAGGTAGGAAGGTTAAATATTATGTTTAAAGGCTTATTTGCAAAACCATTAGAAGATGGACAGGTAATCGTTTCTCAACAAGAACTGATCAATTTACGTGGGCAAATTGAGGCACTATCAAAGTCACAAGCGGTTATCGAATTTGATTTGAAGGGTAATATCCTATTTGCCAATGATAACTTTCTGAATGCATTAGGCTACTCGCTAGATGAAGTGGTAGGTAAGCATCATGCTATTTTTGTAGATGATCAAACGCGTAATACTAATGAATACCGTGAATTTTGGACCAATCTTGCTCGTGGAGAGTTTCAAGCAGGAGAGTTTTCTCGTATTACTAAGCAAGGTAAGCGTATTTGGATTGAAGCAAGCTATAACCCTATTTTTGATGAAAATGGAAAGCCTTTCAAAGTTGTTAAATTTGCCTCTGACATTACTGCCAAGAAAAATCAATCCGCTGACTATGCGAGTCAATTAGACGCGATTTCTAACGCACAGGCTGTAATTTCCTTCAATCTAGAAGGGGTCATTTACGATGCAAACAGTAATTTCTTGAATGCTCTTGGTTATACGATTGATGAAGTTCGAGGGAAGCACCATAGTATGTTTGTGGATGCTGACTTTAGACAATCTGAAGAATATAAAGACTTCTGGCGCAGATTGAAATCAGGTGATCATTTTGTTGGCC
Source organism: Marinomonas sp. AWM4_232 (assembly GCF_056158325.1). Taxonomy (NCBI): domain Bacteria; kingdom Pseudomonadati; phylum Pseudomonadota; class Gammaproteobacteria; order Oceanospirillales; family Oceanospirillaceae; genus Marinomonas; species Marinomonas sp. AWM4_232. The sequence continues at coordinate 2,931,643 of NZ_JBSWTA010000001.1, forward strand.
GCTTCCCTCGCGTAAGAAAAGACGGAAAAACAATTTGGATTCAAGCCAACTACAGCCCGATTCGTGATGCCCTTGGCAATATCTACAAAGTAGTTAAATATGCTACTGATATCACTGCACAAGTAGAAGCTGAGCAACAATTGCAACTTGCTGTTGAACAAGTAAATGAAGCCATTGAAGCCGCAACAGCGAACGACTTAACTAAGCGAGTCTCTTTAGACGGTAAAACAGGTTCACTGCTTGGCTTATGCCAAGGGGTTAATGGTCTATTGGTCACCATGACGGATGTCATCACACAAATCAAAGGTGCTTCGGATGCGGTTTATGTTGGTGCCCGTGAGATTTCAAATGGCAACACTGATTTGTCCCGTCGTACGGAGCAACAAGCTGCCAACCTTGAAGAAACAGCCTCAAGTATGGAGCAGTTGACTAGTACGGTTCGTCAAAACTCAAACAATGCTAAACAAGCGACAAGTCTTGCTTCAAATGCTGTATCGGTTGCCAGTGATGGTGGTGAGCTGATTGAGCAAGTGGTAGTGACCATGGCTTCGATTAATGAGTCGTCGCAAAAAATCTCAGATATCATCGGTATGATTGATGGTATCGCTTTCCAAACAAATATCTTGGCTCTAAATGCCGCGGTTGAGGCTGCACGAGCTGGAGAACAAGGCCGAGGCTTTGCGGTCGTTGCTTCGGAAGTGCGTACGCTAGCTCAGCGCTCGGCTAATGCGGCCAAGGAAATTAAAGACTTAATTTCTGAATCCGGTGCTAAAATTTCTACCGGTAATGAGCTAGTGAATAAGTCTGGCGATACCATGAAGGAAATCGTCGAAGCGATTAAGAAAGTAAATAGCATTATGAACGATATTTCATCTGCTTCTTCTGAACAGGCTTCGGGCCTAGATGAGATCGGCAAAGCCGTATCGCAAATGGATGAGATGACGCAACAGAACGCAGCTCTTGTAGAAGAAGCTGCCGCCGCATCAGAAAGCTTATTGAACCAAGCCGATCAGTTGGCAACCAATATGGGGCAGTTTATAGTTGATGATCACACTCCTCATCAACTTATAAACCGACCAGCTATTTCTGCTCCTAAACGAGCTGTCGACAAAGCGCGGCCTATGGCTGCGAAAACCCCCACCTCTATAAAAAAGGCTAAGCCTTTACCAAAACCTACGTTAGAGGATGAAGATGGTTGGGAAGAGTTCTAATTACAAAGACTGAGAACTAAATATTTAAGCTCTTTTATTAAGAACTCTTATTAGTGACAAACCTTGATATTTAACAAAATACTGATGTGTCTAGTATGGAACGAGAGTTTGCATATACTGATGTGGATTTCAATAAAGTACGTGCTGAATTACGGGCTTTAGCTGGTATTAACTTAGCGGATAGTAAAATATCTCTAGTATATAGCCGGCTCGCTCCCAGAGTGCGAAAATTAGGTCTTAATAGTGTTAAAAACTATTTAAGCTATTTAGAAACCCATCCAGGTGAGCAAGAGCATTTTATTAATGCTCTGACTACAAATCTGACTTCGTTCTTTCGTGAGCCACATCACTTTGAACTGTTGAAAGAGTTTATTCAGTCAGGAGAGCAATGCGAGCGCATATGGTGTGCGGCATCCAGTACTGGGGAAGAGCCTTATTCGATCGCTATGACTTTAGTGGAAGCATTTGGACGGTTCGATGTTACCAGCAAAATCGTCGCTTCAGATATCGACAGTAACGTTTTGAATAAAGCAAGCCAAGGGGTTTACCCAATCGAAAAGGTTGACCCTATCAGCAATAAAAAAAGCTTCTTTCTAAAAGGAAAGGCGCACAATCAAGGCAGCGCAAAAGTAGTGCCTCAGCTCAGGAATTTAATCGAATTTAGGCAGGTCAATTTGCTTGATAATCAATATCCAGTTCAGGAAGAAATGGATGTGATTTTTTGCCGTAATGTGATGATTTATTTTGATAAAGACACCCAGGTACAGATTCTTGAAAAGTTGCTACAAAAACTTCGTCCAGGCGGACTCTATATCGCGGGTCACTCGGAGAATTTTAATCATCTTGGTCATTTAATAACACCAGTTGGACGAACTGCTTACAGGAAAGTTTAGTAGGGGGAGTTATGGCATTACGAGAAGACGCTCAAGAACATCTTGCGACTAAGCAATATTTTGATCGCCAGTTTGATACGGATGCTATGAAAGTGCTGCCTGGTGAGTACTACGCCACCGCAGATGATATGATGATCACAACCTTATTGGGGTCATGTGTTGCAGTTTGCTTGTATGATCCAATCTCTAAGGTTGGCGGTATGAACCATTTCTTGTTGCCTGAAGGTGATCCAAACGACCTGTTGTCAGCATCTGGCCGCTACGGTGTATACGCCATGGAAATGTTGATCAACCATTTGGTTAAGCTGGGTGGGCGTCGTGATCGATTTAGAGCTAAAATTTTTGGTGGCGGAGCAGTTATTCGCGGTATGGTTCAGAATAATGTGGGCAAGAATAACGCTGAATTCATTCAATCTTTTCTGCAGAATGAAGAGATTCCAGTAGATGCTTCCGATCTGTTAGACATCTACCCAAGACGTGTTAATTTTTTTCCTGTCTCAGGAAAAGCGATGATGAAAAAACTGAAAAATCATTATGACAATGAGTTAATTGATAACGAACTACGCTATAAGAAAGCTGTTGTGGAGAGTAGTCAAGTTGATTCAGGTGACATTGATCTCTTCTAAGTAAGGTGTAAATTTGCATGCGACATCAACCTATTAAAGTTTTAGTGGTCGATGATTCTGAAATAATTCGAAGATTGTTAACGGAAGTTCTAAATGCGGATCCTGACATATCGGTTGTTGGGGCTGCTCAAGATGCCTTTGAAGCCAAAAAACTTGTCAACCAACTCTCTCCTGATGTGATCACGTTAGACGTAGAAATGCCGGAAGTAGATGGCATTCGCTTTTTAGAAGTTCTTATGAAGGCTCGTCCAACTCCCGTCATCATGATTTCCACTCTTACACGCTCAAAGGCCGATGTCACTCTGCGTGCTCTAGAGCTAGGTGCGGTTGATTATATTGCTAAGCCTGTAGTCGATGATTTATCTATGTTTCATCGCTACTCAAGTACTGTCATTAATAAAATCAAAATGGCTGCTCGCTCAAGAGTGGGTCACTCTCGCTCACCGATCAAAAGACCTGCTCTACCATCTACAAAAGCAAACCGTGTGCTCGCCATAGGAGCTTCTACTGGTGGTACTGAAGCTATTAATAGTGTTCTGCAACAGCTTCCTGCTCAAAGCTTTGCTGTGGTCATGACCCAGCATATGCCTGTGGGGTTTACGACGACGTTTGCCGATCGTCTGGACAGAACGACAGACTTTACTGTCATTGAAGCCCAAGGCGGAGAAAGAATTCGTCCAGGTTGTGCATATCTTGCTCCGGGTGGTTTTCATATGCGGGTAGTGCGTCGTGGCAATGACTTGTTTACGGATGTATTCGATGGTGACAAGGTATGTGGTCATAGACCTTCGGTCGATGTGCTATTTGGCTCTATTGCATCAGAAGTAGGAAAATTTGCTTTAGCAGCATTGCTGACTGGTATGGGAAAAGATGGTGCTCAAGGACTAAATAAAATACACCAGACGGGGGCGTACACTGTTGCTCAGGATGAACAAACTTGTGTTGTGTATGGTATGCCACGAGCTGCAGTAGAACTTAATGCGGTGGATGCTATTGTTCCCTTGGAGGAGATAGGTTCCAACCTAGTCGAGCATTTATCTGCTCGGCATGTTAGAGATTAAGCTCTTTAATTGTAGTGTATACGCAAATTAAGCAAGCAGATGCAGCTTTGTACGAAGCAAAAAACTCAGGGCGTAACTGTGTTCGAGCAAGCCAGAGTTCTCTGGATAGTTGAGTACATTAACATTAAAGGCTAGTTGAAATGTCTTGGTGGTGCGTGTCTCGGAAGATGGATAAGGTGCAGGCCGAGTTGCTTAGCCTGCTGCACGGCTAAGTGGCTAGGAGAGGCGAGATGTGCGAGGCTTGCGACCTGAGCACGAGTCGCTTTCATAATCAATTCCGTACTGCAACGGCTACTCATCAAAATATGGCAATCTTTCAGGCCATGCTGAGCAATCATTGCCTTACCAATAAGCTTATCCAGAGCATTGTGTCGACCAATGTCTTCAGCAAAGGCTACAAACTCTCCCACTTGGTTCAATAGCATAGCACCATGAATGGCTCCAGATGTCCGGCCAATCATTTGATGATCTGAGAAAGTAGCTTTAGCGCCAAGCCATATATCATCAGACAATGTAGGTATGGGGGGGTAAGGTGTCAGCTTAGGGAACGCTTGCTCGACTGCTTCGATGCCACATAAACCGCAGCCGCTGGCTCCGCGTCTTTGTCGCATAATAGAGCGACTTCTTTGTAATGCTCGGTTTGTGAGTACTAAGTTTGCCAATATATGGTGTGGCGAACTGATTTGGTCGCTGGCTTCAATAGAGCGAAATTCGATGTCTAATATTTCACTAGCCTGATTAATAAGGCCTTCAGAGAAAGCGAATCCCGCTACAAAAGCCTCTACATCAACGTCTGTGACCATAATTACTGCGTAATTTACATCGTTGATACTGATTGCGATTGGGGTTTCTTGAACCAGCTCCGTCTCATGCAAACCATGACTATCCATGTAGCTGTTCGTTACTGTGCCTAAAGCCGCCATAATCTTACTCACTGATGCTAAACTGATTTTATGATATTGAATCAGGTACCTTACCTGAAAGATACGACTCACACATGTCTATTTAAGACTGCCAAGTGACTTTGGCAACATAACTTTTAATCTTTAGCTTTATCAGGGCTTCTAGCCATAGATTTTGGCTGGTCTGAAGGCGGTCGTTCGGCGCTTTCACTTCGATAAAGCGAATGCTTTTTTCCTCTGTCATAAATTGGATTAAGTCAGGCATACCACGTTTATGTTGACGTAAATCCTGCTCCAAATAATCAAACATTCCTCTCAATTGTTCACTCGAAATATTGTCTAGCGCAAGGTCAATCAGCTCTTCTGATAAGCTTGGCCAATGAATAAATGGGCACTGAAGTGAATGTTTCTTATGATAATGACGACGAATAATCGCCTGATAGGAGCCATCAACAATGGTCGCTCTTAGTTTAGAAAGCTGATTGGCTCTCGCTTGGAAAAAGTCTTTGCTGTAAATATCCAGTGGTGCCGACTGAAAAGGGTGTAGAAACGCACCTTCAATAGGGGCATAGATGGCCTGCCAGAACAGAAGTGCCCACAAGCTTGGTATTAATCGATTCTCTACATAATATACAGGCGATGATGACGTGCTAAGAGTTTGAGCGACGGCGTTCTCGACTCGATATTCTGAAGCAGGCAGATGGAGTAATAATTCAGGAACCTCTAGCGCCTTTGCTCTCTTTGCCGGTAGGCCGAGCTTACGCTGTTGGCGGTGTAAGATACGCTGTAAGTAAATGCTGGTTTCACTGTGCTGGATAGTCTTTAATGCGGATTGAGCGATTTGGATAATGCTTTCGGGGGAGTCGTAGCGCTCCATAACCCTTAGTTGGCGAACCAGAGCAGTATTGCTTTGTGTAGCGTCATACAGCGAAATGGCATCTTTTAAAAGGTTGTGCTTTTCGAATAGTTGAGCAAGCTTAAAACATACTCTTTTCCGTTTGGCTTCCAGCCACCTATTTTGACAAGAAGACAGTAAAAGAGGATCAATTTCTAAGACGTCGACACCATTAAGCAATGTGTTTTCAGTGTCGGCTTGTAGGTCATCGAAATGTAAATATCGATCAATATCTGAACGGTCTGTGAATGCCCTGAGCTCTGGCTGATAGGAGATGGATTCGTACTTGATATGCCCAAGCTATGTCACAATAAATTCAGACCAGTCTTGTGCTAAATTGCCAAAAAACATCAGTTGAATTCGCTTATAAAAACTCGGGTGTCGTAAGCGAATCCAATGCTCTGTATCTCCCCAGTCTTGTGCTGTCCTTGGTTTTTCCGCCCATTGAGCGTTTTTTAGACTCTGATACAGCGTATCTTTTCGTTCACTCTTTTTGGGTGGAACAGGGAAATGGCGATGACAAAACGTCCAGATAATTTCTTTGTTAAACTTTGAGTAGGCCTCGTCCAAAGAAATTAAGGGGTCCATCTCAATCAGCTTCAAGTCTTCAAGTAAGGCAACGGCCTGATTGGTGTTCTCAATTTCAGCGTATTGCAGAGTGCCTAGAGGGAACAGCTCCCCTTGACGCATAACCATTCTTACCAACAATGCTTGGGCATCACGTGGAAGGTTTAAGATATCTTGCAGCCGTTGTATCTCTTCGGTACATAAACAATCACAGTGATGCTTAAGTACCCATTGCCAAACGGTTAGTGCATTTTCTAAATAGTAAAATGGATTGGACAATGAAGCGGCTTGTATGAAGTCTGATTTTTGCATATCAAGAATGTGTAAGAGGCTGTATTTTATAGCATTAGTTGATTTTGCAGACTGTCATTTTTTCTGAGACTCAGGCAAGATGTGTCTGTCTTTTAATTATGTATCAATATAATGCTAATCTTCCAAAGTATTATATCTCTCAAGATGGCAGCAGAGAGCTGCCCTGGAAAGAAGTTTACTCTCTATGGTTCAACCAAACAAAAAACTGCGCTGGCTGCCTCGCGGTCCACGATTGTGGGCTCTCCTTATTGTTACGGTCTTTGTGTTGTTTTTGATGATTTACGAAGGCTCCGTTGAAGATGATCAACGGGCTGAAAATTACCGAGCTCTTCCGAATAGTCGCATAGAGCTAACCCCGATTACGACACAAATTGCGACGGCCCCACTTCCTCCTGATTTGAATGATCTTGCCCCGCCAACTGGTATAGGTGAGCGTGAACAAGCACCATCTGTTGTTGATCAGGTTGCCCAATCAGCACCTAAGCCAAGAGCTGTGGAACACCAAATCAAATCTGGAGACACTCTAGAAGGTATTTTTCAGCGCTACGGTTTTCCAATTAATACCCTTTATAGTGTGTTAGAAGCAGACCAAGAATACTTGGTACTTGAACCGCTTCAAGTAGGAGACAGTTTACGCTTTGAAACGAATGACAAAGATGAGCTGATTCGTATTTCCCGTAAAATTGACCCAAGTAAGACCATTGCATACGTGCAGCATGACAACGGTGGCTTCGTTTACAAAGAAGAATTGAAGCCTATTTCATGGAGTCAATTTACTAAGCACGGCGCAGTAGAAGGGAGTTTTTATCTGTCCGCGAAGCGAGCAGGGCTGTCGGATGCAAACGTGATGACGATCAGCGATTTGTTAAAAGGACGTTTAGATTTTCGTCGTGATATCCGTGCAGGAGACCCATTTGATGTGGTACTTAAGCAAGGGGATGTGAACGGCGAAAAAGTTGGCAGTGAACAGGTCGAAGCGATACGTATCAAGGTTCGCGGCCAATACTATCAGGCCTTCCTCAATAGTTCTGATGGCCGATTCTATGATGAGTCGGGGAACAGTTTAACACCTGCTTTGCGTCGTTGGCCTACATCTGTGACTTACCGTGTTAGTTCTGGTTTCAACCCAAATCGAATGCATCCTGTTACAGGCCGACCTTCGCCGCACAATGGTACAGACTTGGCCACGCCAAGTGGAACCAAGGTGCTGGCAACGGGTGATGGAATTGTAAGACGAACAGCCAATCATCGTTACGCGGGTAAGTACATTGATATTGATAATATCGGTAAGTACAGTACGCGTTTTTTACACTTGAGTAAGATCCTCGTTAAAAAAGGTCAACGGGTGAAGCGTGGGCAAGTGATTGCATTATCTGGCTCCACTGGTCGAGTTACTGGGCCTCACTTGCATTACGAGCTGCATATCAATGGTCGTCCAGTTAACCCTATGAAAGCCAAGATTCCGACTATGCAGTCGATTCCTAAATCAGAGCGAGGGGAGTTCGATAAAGCTATTGCTAGCTGGACTGCAATGATGGATGCGAAAGACATATTGTAGAAAGCATAAAAAACCTGCCGCGGCAGGTTTTTTTATGGGAGATAGTGCTACTCAGAAAGACTGTGCTTTCGTGCTCTCGCTTCAGAGTGAGCACTACGATGAAACTTATCGTGGGGTTTGGATTTTTGCCCCCCATCGTCATCTTGGAAGAAACTTGAGCGCTTAAACGCTTTTACCCGCTGTTCTTCAAGTTCACCTTGTTCAACGGCCTGCTTAACAGCACAGCCCGGTTCATTGGAGTGTGTGCAGTCATTAAAACGGCATTTCTCCGCAAGCTTGGCGACTTTCTCAAGGCCAGAGACGGAGCTTAACGCTTCGTTAGCTTGCAACTCTCGTAGAGCGGGAGAATCCAGTAAAACCGCACCATTAGGAAGTCTAAATAAGGCATCTTGCTTGACTGAAAAGTGCGTTGTATCCGCTTCAACATCGATTAGGCTTCGTACTAAGCGAGACTTGCCTGACCCCGGAGCCCCCAAAATGGCAACGGTCTTGCCCTTTTTAAAGAAACCTTTTAAAGCTTCTAGAGGTTCGTCAGATTTAGTGTTTACCGTCTCAATCATCAGCAGAGGATTTAATTGCTGAACTTGATCGCGTTTTTCTTCTACGCTGTCGCAAAGGTCTGCTTTGGTAAGGACCACAATGGCGTCTGCTTCCGCATCGTGAACTAGTTCTAAGTAACGTTTGATTAAGTCCAAATTAAATGACTCATCAAGAGCGCTGACAATTAAAACTGTGTCGATATTGGAAGCAATTAGATGTTGATCTTGATTGAAAAGCGCACTTCGGTCTAATTTTCGAACGAACTGGCTAGCCGCATCGACCACCACCCAATCCCCAATGGTCATGTTAGGCTGTGAGGTGTGTTTGGATAAAGAGATCAAGCCGTTTTCTGAAAGCAGAGCGTACTGTGAGGGTTCTACTTGGCAAACACGTGCAATTTTGTGCAATTCTAGGTCATCCAATGACAACTGTTGCTGGAAGTAGGTTTGCCATCCTAGTTCAAACAAAGAGATAGATGCATCCATTAAGATAACTCCAGGTGCATAAACACCAACAAACGAGATAAAGAATAGCCACTAGAATGCAAAAGTAGCCGTTCCTGTGAACAATTGACTATGGTTAAAGAGTACCCAATAACAGCAAGTCAATCATATTCGAGAGTAGCACAGTGTTTAACCAGTACAAATGTCTTTTTTGAGTTTTATGATTTTTCATAATGTGTAAGTTCGTGCATTAAAATAGGCATATTCTGTGCTTTGATTTACGGGTATTGTCGTTATCGATAAGGTAAGTCGTTACGGATATAAATAATGATGCCTATGAGCATTTTCTAGGGAGTCATAAGTATGTTGCTACACACAAATGTCTATCTGTTACTTGGCTTAGTTTTTCTCTTTTTAAGTATCAGTACGGCTGATGTCTATTTTCGAAGTGCTTGGGTGTGGGCTGCGGCTTCATTTTTTGCAGTCAGTCTTGCTTACCTGTTGAATAAACCTACCATTTTTCGCAAACGTGCAAATGGCACCATTCCAATAGCGATTCGTTGGCTACTGTGGCCTTTTCTTTGGATGACACAATGCTATAACGCGGTTGCCCGTCGACGTGACAAGGTGCCTGCAATCCAAGAAGTGGAGTCAGGGTTATTTTTAGCACGTCGCTTATTTCCCTCGGACATACACACACTTCGCTATCATGACATCGGTGCAGTATTAGATGTCACGGCGGAATTTGACTCCCTAAATTGGACCCTATTAGGGGAAGAGATTGATTACTTAAATGTCCCCATTTTAGATCATTCGACTCCCACTGAAGCCCAAGTAGAGCGAGCACTGAATTGGATTCATACCCACCGAAAAGATGGTCGTAGCGTGATCGTGCATTGTGCGTTGGGTAGAGGTCGCTCAGTGTTTATGATGGCGGCTTATTTGCTTAGCCAACACCCTGATAAAACGCCCGCCAGTGTTCTAAAGCAGATCAAAGCCGTAAGGAAAAGTGTCCATTTAAATAGAAAGCAACTGCATGAACTGACAACATTGCATCATAAGCAGGCCTTAAAGGTAAAAAATAGCGCTTGGCTGATTGCAAATCCGGTTGCTGGAACACGCCAATGGGAACACAGCAAAGAGCAGATTCTTGAGTTATTAAGTCCTTACTATGATCTAAATATTAAGACCACGTCAGAGGAGCGGAATGGTAGCTTTTGGGCCAAACAAGCGGTTGCAGCAAAGCCTGACCTAATCATTGCCTGTGGTGGCGATGGAACCGTGGCGGAAGTAGCGCAAGAGTTAGTGAATACACAAATTAAGCTGGGGATTATTCCTCTTGGAACAGCGAACGCTTTGAGTTATGCGCTGTGTGGGATTGGTGTCAAATTAAATCCGATTCAAACTGCTTGTATGGCGTTAATTGAAGGGGTTGAACGTCGTATTGATACAGCCAAATGTAATGACGAGGTGATGCTCATGCTTTGTGGTGTTGGCTTTGAGCAACAAATGATTGTCAAAGCCGATAGGACCAAGAAAAATACCAGTGGCCAATTGGCTTACCTGCAAGGTCTCTCTGAGGCAATTACTGCGAATGAGTCTACGACTTATCAAGTTTGTATTAATGATCATGAAACCATTGAAATTAATACGCCGAGTTTGACGATCGCCAATGCTGCGCCAGTGACTACATTGCTTGCACAGGGTAAAGGTGCGCCAGATATCTCTGATGGTGTGATGGATCTGACCTGGCTGTCCCCAGATAGAGCCCAATTACTGAATTTATTGGAACTGGTAGGGCACGGCCTAACAAATCGACTTGAGGATCATGTCTATGAAGGGGTCAATCATACCACTGCGTATCGTGTGTCTTTGAAGTCCAGTAGTACGATGGAATATGTTTTGGATGGCGAGAATCGTAGCGCTGATCAAATTACGATAGAGATGATTCCAAAATCTTTATCGGTTATGGTTCCGATGAAGCATGAAAGTGTTGGAAGTCAGATAGGAGAGCACTTAAATAAGCACTCCCCATAGCTGGAGAAATTAACCTTCAAGTCGAATTTTTAATGTTCCAGTAACTTGACCTGAGTTATCTGATGTTGGAGCATCAAACTCCAGCTCGTATTTATTGCGAGTTGGAGCAAAGGTGCCAATCAATTTTTGGTTAATTATGATCTGATAGGATTCAGTGAAAGTAATACTTAGCGGCTCAGACATCGCATTCTCTACCAGAAAGTTTTCTGTCAGCTTGATGATACGAGACTCTCCACGAACCCAGTTACCGACTAGTGATGGTGCTTTAAACGCTCTATCTTTTGTCACCTCAACAGAAGACAAATGGAGTTGCAACACATCTCCTTTACTCGGATGTTCCCTGCGTTGATTAACGCGTTTATCAAGTGCCACAATTTGAGATGTTAAGTCACTTGTATAACTCTTTAACTCTTCTACTTTACTAGCCAGAAGAGCTGAGTCATTTATAGAGGGAACCGATAGCTCTTTTGGGCTAATGGTTCGACCTAAACGCTGCTCAAGTTCCTCGATATTTTGTTGCGCTAACAGTTGAAGATTTTTATATTGAGTTAATAGCTCTTCATCCGTCGCTTTGTTTATGTGCTCTGACTCTTTAACATCCGATGTTTGTTTTTCTGGTGTGGCATCGTGTGGTGCAGCTGGTTCCTCTATCTGTGTATCTACAGAAACTGGTTCACTAACAGGTACGCTACTGGGCGTCGAAGTTGTAGGTAAGGAACACGCTGACAATAACAAAGGGAAAAGAACAAAACTGGTGCGTAAGATCCTCATACTCAAAAAAATTCCTAAAATGAAAAAATATGCGCCAAGTATGCGGTAATGGGGCTGCGATGTCGAGTGAAGGAGTCGTAAACACATCAAGGGAAATCAACATCCCTTGATGTACTAGAGCTCTTTCATTATCTGGTGTTCCAAGCAATACAATCTTCTAGTGTTACTCCTTTGCCGCCAAAGATATCTAATGCACTGCCAATGGTTAAATCCACCTCACCATTAGACAATTCATGAACTCTTTTAAGGTCGTTCAAAGATCTTGCACCACCAGCATAAGTGACGTCTATAGGGCAGCCTTGACCTAACAAAGCTACTAACTTCTCATCAATGCCAGCTTGCAGGCCTTCAACGTCTGCCGCATGAATCAAGAATTCGTCACAGTGATTGGCAAGCTCAATTAAGTTTTCCAAATTGACTTCAGTTGAGGTCACTGTTTGCCAGCGATCTGTGGCAATAAACCAACTGTCACCCACTTGACGGCAGCTTAAATCAAGCACCAAACGATCGGTTCCTGTTTCACGCTTAATTTTGTCTAAGCGGTCCCAAGAGAACTCACCGTCTTGAAAAAGATAAGATGTCACGATGACGTGGGATGCGCCTGCTTTTAGATATTCAGCGGCATTTTTTACGGTCACGCCACCGCCGTATTGGAGGCCGTCTGGATAAGCTCGTAATGCACTTAATGCTTCCAATTTGTTTTGCTTGTCTTTGCCTAGTGCAATAACGTGGCCACCGGTGAGGCCATGTTCACGATATAGGGTGGCGTAATAGGCTGCATCATAGTCGCTAATGAAGTTTTCTTTTGCGCCAGTATCATTCAAGCTCCCGCCTACAATTTGCTTAACTTTACCCTGATGTAGGTCGATGCATGGACGAAATAGTGTCACTGAAGGCTCCAGTATCCAATCAAAAAGGACAGTGATTGTAACGAACTTGTCAAAAGATGCGAAGCAAGATTATGAAACCTGTGTCTGCTGTTACAATACATTGCTTACAAATAACCTCTCTAGGGAAACTTATGTCGCTGAAAATCTCCAATACTGTTGAAATTCCTGATCATGAAATTGAGATGACGGCGATACGTGCACAAGGGGCTGGCGGTCAAAATGTTAACAAAGTCTCCAGTGCCATACATCTACGCTTCGACATTTTACAGTCATCTTTGCCTGACCGTATCAAAGAACCATTACTTGATTTAAAAGATGGCCGCATTTCAAAAGATGGGGTTCTTATCATTAAAGCGCAGCAGTTTCGCACCCAAGAAGCGAATCGTGAAGATGCCTTAAATCGTTTGCAAAGCTTAATTCTTGAGGCCATTCGCCCACAAAAAATGCGCCGTCCAACTAAGCCAACCAAAAGCTCGCAGAGAAAACGCCTAGATAACAAAAAAGCACGAGGTGCTATCAAAAGTCAGCGACAGGCAAAGTGGTGAGCCAAGGCTTTATTATTAACAACTGATATAAGAAACATCTCCTTATTTCAAATTAATATAAGCTTATTGCTTTTTGTGTTGACTGTTTTGGTTAATGAGATTCTAATGTAGCATTCTGCGATACACTGGGTGGCGTTGTTGGCTAGGTGTTGAAAAAACTTCTTGTAAAGAATGTGTAAGCTGCTTTAAGTGAACTCATAAGTGACATTTATTGATCTAACGCAATGACCCATAAGCGCAGTTAATAAATAATTCAAATGTATGCTAACCATACATTCATTGAATGACTTGGCATTAGTTGGCGACCAAAAGAAATAAGAGCATTGAAGTGCCTAGGAAGCGCCGCCGTTTTCTTACGTTAGACATGGGTTAAGATCATGATTAATGAAGCAGTTGTAGAGCTTTCGCGATTACAGTTTGCGCTCACAGCCATGTACCACTTTTTGTTTGTACCTCTGACTTTAGGCCTCTCTTTCCTTCTCGCGATTATGGAGTCTGTGTACGTCATTACTGGCAAACAGGTGTACAAAGACATGGTGCGCTTTTGGGGTAAGTTGTTCGGGATTAACTTCGCCCTAGGTGTTACAACCGGTTTGACTATGGAGTTCCAGTTCGGAACAAACTGGTCTTACTACTCGCATTACGTAGGCGATATCTTTGGTGCGCCATTGGCGATCGAAGGTTTGATGGCCTTCTTCCTAGAATCAACATTGGTTGGTTTGTTCTTCTTCGGTTGGGATCGTTTAAGCAAAGTGAAGCACCTAATGGTGACTTGGCTGGTTGCACTAGGATCTAACTTATCTGCATTGTGGATCTTGATTGCCAACGGTTGGATGCAAAACCCAGTCGGCTCTGAGTTTAATTACCAAACCATGCGTATGGAGTTGGTGGACTTCGGTGCTTTGTTATTTAACCCAGTGGCGCAGGTGAAATTTGTACACACTGTTTCAGCGGGTTATGTAACCGGTGCGATCTTCGTACTTGTGATCTCTAGCTACTACTTACTTAAAAACCGTGATCTAGCCTTTGCGCGTCGTTCTTTCGCCATCGCTTCAGCGTTCGGTTTAGCCGCTACTTTAAGCGTTATCATCCTAGGTGACGAGTCAGGTTACGAGCTAGGTGAAGTACAGCGAGTTAAACTGGCTGCGGTTGAAGCGGAATGGGAAACTCATGAGCCACCAGCACCGTTTACCGTGATCGGCTTCCCGAATCAGGAACTTGAAGAAACAGAATATGCCTTGCGCATCCCTGGCTTGATGGGCTTGATTGCTACACGTTCTCTAGACGAAGAAGTGGTAGGTATCAAAGAGCTAAAAGAATATCACCGTCAGCGTATCATTAACGGTATTTACGCTAATCAGTTACTAGCTGAACTACGTGCTGGTAACGAAGACCCGTTGCTTAGAGAGAACTTTGATAAAGTGAAAGATGACTTAGGCTACGGTCTATTGGTGACCGCTTTCACTGAAGATCTTGATAACGTCACACCAGAGCAATTAGATATGGCGGTCGATTACTCTATTCCTAAAGTGGCGCCGTTATTCTGGTCGTTCCGCATCATGGTGGCAGCTGGTTTCCTAATGTTGGTCACTTTTGCAGTGGCTTTCTACCAAAATGCTCGTCGCCGTATTGGTCAGAACCGTCTATTCCTCAAAGCCATTATGTTCACGCTACCGCTACCATGGATTGCCTGTGAAACCGGTTGGTTTGTAGCGGAATACGGTCGTCAGCCTTGGGCCATTGGTGAAGTGCTGCCTGTTCACGTGGCGGTGTCGAATCTGACAACAGGTCAAATTTGGTTGTCACTAGGTCTTATGACTGCTTTGTACACTGTGTTCTTAATTGCAGAAATGTACTTGATGATCCGCTTTGCGAAACAAGGTCCTTCAAGTCTGCACACTGGTCGCTATGCGCTAGAGAAAGAAACAGACCAGCTTAAAGCGCAGGAGGTTTAAGATGGATTATGAAATGTTAAAAGTCATCTGGTGGGTATTGGTTGGCGTATTGCTGATCGGTTTTGCCATCACCGACGGCTTTGATATGGGGGTTGGTTCGCTTTTGAACGTTATTTCAAAAGACGATTCAGAGCGCCGTATTATGATTAACTCGATTGCCCCTCACTGGGACGGTAACCAAGTATGGTTTATCACAGCGGGTGGTGCTTTGTTCGCGGCTTGGCCTGTGGTGTACGCGACTTCGTTCTCAGGTTTTTACATGGCGATGATTTTAACCTTGGCGGCTTTGTTCTTCCGTCCAATTGGTTTCGATTACCGTTCTAAACTTGAAGGCACTAAGTGGCGTAAAAACTGGGACTGGGGCATTGGCTTTGGTTCGGCTGTTCCGCCAATCATCTTTGGTGTGGCGTTTGGTAACCTACTACAAGGCGTACCATTCCAGTTTGATGAATACCTACGTGTAACTTACACAGGCTCATTCTTCGCACTGCTTAACCCATTTGCGATTCTATGTGGTTTAGTGAGCTTGCTAATGCTTGTGACACAAGGGGGTGCTTGGTTGCTACTAAAAACGGAAGGCAACCTGTTTGCTAAAGTTCGTAAAGCAACCATGGTGTCAGGCGTACTAACGGCTGTGTTGTTTGCGCTAGCAGGTGTTTGGTTAGCTTACGGTATCGATGGTTACGTGATCACAAGTGAGTTCGATGGTAACTCTGCTATGACTCCGCTGATGAAAACAGCAGAAGTTCAAGCGGGCGCTTGGTTAGCGAACTATAGTGTTTTCCCAGCTTTAATCTTAGCTCCGATTGTTGGTATTGCTGGTATGTTGCTAGCAGGGCTGATGGGTGCAGCAGGTCGTGGTGGTATGGCGTTCCTACTGTCTTCACTGGGTATTGCTGGCATCATCATGACTGCGGGTGGCTCTATGTTCCCATTCCTAATGCCGTCTTCTACTTTCCCAAGTATGAGTCTGACTATGTGGGATGCGACATCAAGTGAAAACACCTTGATGATTATGTTTATCGTGGCGTGTATCTTCGTCCCAATCGTGTTGTCTTACACTGTTTGGAGTTACTTCGTGATGTTTGGTCGTCTCTCTAAAGAGCACATCGCTAAAAACTCACATTCACTTTACTAATATGCAATGGGGTAGGAGAAACCTACCCCGGTTTAAGGAGTCATTATGTGGTATTTTGCTTGGGTGCTGGGTGTGCTACTAGCGTGTTCATTCGGCATCATCAATGCTGTCTGGCTTGAATTTTCTGGCTACGACGGTGAATCTCCAGACGATTCGATGTAATCAAACTAAGGTTCAAATGACCTTATGATGTAAGGCTTTCGCGATGCGTAAACGACTAAAGACACCAGAACAGCAGTTTCTATCTGAACTACAGCAAGCAGAAAAGAAGCGCTTTCAGACTGTAAAGTGGTTGGGCGTCTTAATGGCGTTGACGATCGTTGCGCAAGCTTTAGGTCTGGCAAAAGTCATCGCAGACTTGGTACTTGAGGGGCGCTTTCCCCTCAGTGCCGCATTGCTTGCAGGTGGCGCATTTCTTTTAAAAATCGTGGTGCAATTTGTGCGTGAACAACTATGTGCCAGCGCCAGCCGTAATATTCGTTTTTCACTTCGTAAACGCTTGATTAATCATTTAACGAAACTTGGTCCTAATCGTCTGCAATTGGACGAAGATGCAGGGCTATCGACTCGCGTTTATGAACAAATTGACGCACTTGATGACTATTTCAGTCGTTATGTGCCACAAGTTTTCCTAGTCACTTTTATTCCTCTGACGATCATGTTGGCTGTGCTGCCCGTATCATGGATCGCCTTTTTTATCTTTGCGTTTACGGCGCCACTAGTGGTGTTCTTTATGATACTCGTTGGTTATAAAGCTGCGAATGCTAACCGTAAGCAGTTTAAAGTGTTATCGCTACTATCCAATCAGTTTATGGATTTGAACCAAGGTATTGCGGAACTTAAACGCTTAGGGCAAACCGATAGCGCCCGTGAACGTTTGTCTCTGACTGCTTCTGAGTATCAAAAAACGACCATGGGTGTGTTGCGTTTGGCATTTCTGTCTACGGGCACACTAGAGCTCTTTTCATCCGTAGCGATTGCTATGGTTGCTTTGTATTTAGGGCTTGGCTTGTTAGAGCAACTGCCTTGGCAAACAGGTGTATCGCCGGTCAGTTTATTTGCCGCATTCTATTTATTGTTGCTCGCGCCAGAGTTTTATTTACCGTTGCGACAGCTTGGTAATGACTACCACGCTAAGCAAAAAGCCGAGGCGGCTGCGACCGACATTCAGGCCATTCTTGATGTTGAATTGAATGCATCAAGTGAGCATAAGCAAGTATCGGCACATGAAGTATCAGCACTTTCATCGACGCCTATGATTGAGCTAGTTGACTTACATTGGCAGCAAAATGGTCGAACTCGTTTGGCTAATATCTCGGCTGCTATACAGCAAGGTGAGCGGGTGTGGCTAAGAGGAGAATCTGGAGCAGGTAAGTCAAGTTTGATGTCTATTCTGCTTGGCTTTGAACAGCAATATCAAGGATCCATCTTAATTGAAGGTACGCCACTTTATCCGATGGATTTGCAAGCTTGGCGTCATCGTTTGGCTTGGTTGCCGCAGCAGCCGGAGTGGGTGCAAGGCACGATTCGCCAAAATCTAGAATTAGGACTTGGTCAATGCAGTGACGATGAGTTACGCACGGCTTTGATTAAATCCCAATGCTGGGACTTCGTTGGCCAGCTTAGATTTGGTTGGGATACTCCAATCAGCGAAGCAGGAACAGGGTTGTCTGGTGGACAAATGCAGCGTTTGTCTATCGCCCGTGCTTTGCTAAGTCAGGCGGATATTTGGTTATTAGATGAGCCTTGTTCTGGACTCGATTCAGAAACGGCCGAGCAAGTTTTGAATACTCTCGACGAAGCGAGCTTTGGCAAAACCGTATTGATCATCAGTCATGATACGCATCCTGTTGTGTGGGCAAATCAGCAATGGGTAATGACAAAAGAAGGTGTGCATGTCGAAACGCAAACCCCAATTTCTTACGTTTAAATCACTGTTGCTAGAGAACCCTTTTGGGTTATTGGTGGCAACGTTAGTTGGCATTATTTCAAGCCTAGCGGCCGTTGCGTTGTTGGGAATTTCTGGTTGGTTCCTCTCAGCAGCAGGTCTTGCCAGTGCAATGGGCGCAGCACTGGTGTTTAACTTTTTCACACCGGGCGCGTTGGTGCGACTAATGGCGATTCTTCGAACCGCTGGACGTTATGGTGAGCAAGTGTTCTCCCATGATCACCTACTAGGCTTACTACGTAGCCTTCGTTTATGGGTGTGGGATCAGAGGGTTAATACACCTCAGGCTAAGGTTAATAAACAAACTAAAGGTGACTTATTACAGCGCCTGGTTGGCGACTTGGATCAAATTATTAAGTGGCCATTAGCGGTCGTCATGCCATGGGTATATGGTTTAATCGGCTGTCTTGGCCTGTTTGCGTTGGGAGCATTTGTCTCACCTATGCTGATGTTGCCCATTGCCGTTTATGGTGTGGTGCAGTTATCGATGATTCCTTGGTTAGCTAATAGAGCTGCGTTGTTATCCGTTTATACAATGCAGGCTTTATCTGTGCACCGTCGAAGCCGTTTTATGTCGGTATTTTCGGCGTTGATTACGTTAACCATTCGCGGTCATTGGCAACATTACAGTGAGCGCTTGGACAACTTAGATGAGCGCCAACGTAAGCTTCAAGCTCGTTTGCAGCGCAGTATGTCAATGACAAAATTGATCAGTCAATTAATGAGCTTTTTGCTAATCGGTAGTTTCTTCGTTTTATGTTTAGAAATCTCTGATCAAGGCATTAGCATTCAAGCCGAGGTGGAAGCCACATGGTTGGTGGCATTAGTGTTGGCAGCATTAGGCGTCAATGAACTGATGCAACCCATTGCCAATGCTGTGTTGGCTCAAGGCCAGTCTAAAGTAGGTCTTAAAAGACTGAATCAGCTTGCGATATCAAGCACGAAACAAGAACTAGAACATGAGCAAGTTCTACCTTTTGCCAGCATTTCTCTACGCGAATTTTGCGGTCGATATGAGACGTCTGCTATTCATCTGCCGAAAGTGAATTTTGCTCTGGCTCAAGGTGGTTCAATGCGCCTTGTTGGCACGAGCGGCTCGGGTAAGAGTACATGTTTGGCCGCGTTAGCTGGTGATTTAAACTACAGTGGTGAAGTCTGGTTGGATGACCAGCGCTTGACTTTTTTAGATGCGCCATCGTGGCGCAATCAACTAGCGTTTCTATCGCAGCAGTCGGTTATTTTTCAGCAGAGTTTAAGAGCGAATCTGTGCCTTGGTAATGCGACTGCAACGGATGCAGAGTTGTATCAAGTGCTTCATACTCTAGGTTTAAAAGAGTGGGCTGAAGCTTTACCAAACGGTCTCGATACGCTTTTAGGTGCACAAGGTCGTGATATTTCAGGTGGCCAAGCTCGCCGCATTTGTCTTGCAAGAGTGTTGCTG
Organism: Marinomonas sp. AWM4_232; assembly: GCF_056158325.1. Classification (NCBI taxonomy): domain Bacteria; kingdom Pseudomonadati; phylum Pseudomonadota; class Gammaproteobacteria; order Oceanospirillales; family Oceanospirillaceae; genus Marinomonas; species Marinomonas sp. AWM4_232. Next base: position 2,951,376 of record NZ_JBSWTA010000001.1, read on the forward strand.
CGTGGCTCACCTTTGCTGATCTTAGATGAGCCCTTTGATGGCTTAGACAGTGTCAGTATTGAGCGAGTGTGTGAGGCCTTAACTCATGGTCCATATCGTCCGGATTTTCTGATTTACGTGAGTCACATTGATACTGCCTTAGACCAATACTCAAATTCGTATTCTTTGAATTAAGATTGGTTACAATTTCTTAATAGCTATTCGAGTTACCAAAATGCAAAAAGCCCACATTTAATGTGGGCTTTTAATTTGAATATCGACTAGTGCCTAGGCAGTTTCTTCAGCTGCTTTAGCTTTTCTAAGCATGTCATGCAGAGTGTCTTTTAAGTGCAGACGACGCTTCTTAAACTCTTCTTCCTCTAGTGTGCTAGCCAGCACAATTTCTTTTTCAATATTTTCAATTTCATTAGTTAAGAAATGATACTCATCGAATAAGCGTCGGAAATGAGCATCGTGCATTTTTAATTCATGAATTTGTTCTTTGTATTCAGGTAATTCATTTACCAAGCTGTGGTTTTCGATAGGCATTTCAATTCTCCTTGATTGTTCTCTTAATCTCTAACTCAAGAGTACGCTTCTTTTGACTCAGGTAAATTGATTTCGGTCATTTGTAGAATAAATGCATAATTTTGGCGTTTTCAGGAAACTCTTGCCTATTTGAACAATATTACACTGCCTGCTTAGCACAGCTTGATGTCAAGCGTGCGTCATTCAAAAGAGCAATGATCTGTTGGGTTGGAGAGCACCTGACTTCGTCGTAATAGGCGTAGGCTGGGTGAAGAGCAGATGCGCTATTGAATTAACGATAAGAATAAATACGCCAGTACGTATAACGTTTAACTATCTTGCAGGTAATAAATTTATGACTTCAATTGAGCAACTTAAAGCCGCTCGTGAAAGCGCGCTTTCTCTCACTCAACATGGCGCTCCACAAGCAACAAGCAATCAGTTTTTTGGTGTTGGTCCAATCACAGACATGGCATTAAATGAAGTTGATGCTCGTCAACTTCGTTTTGAGTTCGACGCGTGGTTAGAAGAAAATTATCCAAAGCTGGATGACAAAGGGAATCGCATTGGCAGCTTTACAACGGCTGAAATCGGTCGTGGTATGCATCGTGGTTACCCTGCAGATAAAGTCCTAAACGACATGATCCGTGAAATTCACCGCTACTTTGGCTTCCCTAAAGCAAATAGCATGGCGGTTGGTCTGGGTGGCGGTCACAGTGGCTTCACTGCCGCAGCGCTTCACCTAATGACGGCGAACGATCCTTCTCAAATCGTTTACGTTGATACACCAAAGCCTGAATCAGAAGAAGGCAAAGCAGGTGGTTTCTTCCGTCAATCTTGGGGTACTCAGCTAACTGAACTTCAGCGTTACGCCGCGAACGGTGATGAAAACCGTATCCTTTTTGCTGAGGGCGAAGGCGCTATCCCAAGTGCTTCTTTCTTACTTGAGAAAGGCGTTAAACTATTTTTCGGTGTAGGCCACGAAACAACGGGTGCGACCACTTATACAGAACAAGAAATCCGCAACCTTCTAGAATGGGTGGATGCCAACCCAGAAGAGCACCACGCGGTAATTGATGCGACGTCTCTTCTAGGCGCGATGCCTTGGTCAAAAGACCTAGTAGATGGCGTGCTGACGAAATGTAACATGTTCATGCCATTCCAAAAGGCCATCGGTGGTATCTCTGGTTACTTCATCGTATCGTTAACTAAGCCAGCACTAGCTCGTATCAATGCGAACCAAAAAGATCCAGCATGGGCGATCCCACGTCAGCTGAAAATTGCTGTGCCACGTGATGCAAAAGCACCTCTATCAAGCGAAAAAACAACGGATCTTGGTCCAATCTACGACGCTGAAAAAGATCAAATGCTGGGTGGTATCATCAATACATTCAGTACACTAGCGTTCGCAGAAACAACGTTCGCAGTTCTACGCAACGAGCGCATTATCGGTAATGTCTACACTCTAAACGCACGCTCTAAAGCAAACCGTGATCTAGTAAATCAGTGGATCGACAACAGCGAACTGTTCGAACTAGGCGTATCTAACACTGATTCTCGTGGTGCCGCGGTAACACTTCTAAAAGTCACTGACAGCGATATCACGGATGCAGACGTTCATAACCGCATCATCATGAAGTCTAAGCAAATGCTTGGTTACGAAGGTATCACTCACGTAGACGGTACGCATGAAAAAGGTCTGGACGTTGCACGTTACGTGAACGCATTCCCAGGTTCTCCAGGTGACTACCGTGCTTGGATCGGTGGTATCCGTCCAAACGAAGACATCACTGCACTACTGGACAACATCCAGTATTGCTACCTACGTGCGAAAATTGCGGTTCTTGAGGAACTACTCGCTGAGCAAGGCGAATCGGTTGAAAGTGCCGTATCTGCTTCTGCTTCTGCTTCTGCTTCTGCTTCTGCTTCTGCTTCTGCTTCTGCTTCTGCTTCTGCTTCTGCTTCTGCTTCTGCTTCTGCTTCTGCTTCTGCTTCTGCTTCTGCTTCTGCTTCTGCTTCTGCTTCTGCTTCTGCTTCTGCTTCTGCTGGCGCTGATGTTCGTCTAGACGACGCTGACCGCGCATACAAAGTACTGATCGCAGATCTCGTGGGGATGGTTTTCGATGCCGATGGACAAGCAGATTGTCGTGAAGTAGCCGCCTACATCAAATCTCAAGGCGGTGAGTTCCACTTTGGTTCCGTTTCAGAAGCAGGCGATCTAGAAAAAGGTAAAGTACATTTCTTCTATCAACCAAGCCTAAGCCGCGAAGACGAGTTACTGGCTGAAACGGGCGAAGGTCAATACGACGCTGTGATCGCTGCGGCGACATTCCTCCCTGCGGAATCAAAGTTCGAGCTAGGTGGCGTACGTATCGGTGCCGGTACTGGCAACATGGGGTCTGCTAGCTGGGGGGGCGGTAACGGTGAAGGTGGTGTTGCACCACTGATGAATACGCCAAGCTTCAACTCTCGTGCCACAGCTCAAGTAGCCATGAAAGCGCTGCTTAAAGTGCTTCCAGATCTACAAGTCAGCGCAATGCACGATCGCGTTGTTGCGGGCGACTTTGACACAGGTAAGAATCTAGCAGAGTTCCCAACAACGAAACTTGAAGGTAAGAAACTTGCGGTGGTTGGCTACGGCAACATCGGTCGTGAAGTAGCGAAACTAGGTGCTGCATTCGGCATGAACGTATCTGTATACGCTCGTCCAGCTCATCAGAAGTGGATCGAATCTGAAGGCTTCACTTACGCTGCTAGCATCGTTGAAGCGGCACAAGACGCTGACGTTCTTAGCCCACACACTGGCCTAGGCGCATTCAACGCTGAAACGGGCAAGTTCGCTAACTCTGATATCATCAACGCAGACGTATTTTCTGCAATGAATCAGGGGGCAGTACTGGTAAACTACGACCGTGGTGAAGTGGTTGACATCGAAGCACTTGACGCTGCACTAGCGAGCGGTCAGATCCGCTACGCGGCAATCGACGCAGACCTATTCAAAGACCCTGAAACGGGTGCTTTGTCTGGTCCAATGGTGCCATACCGTAACATCTACGAGAAACACGTCGGTAAGATGGAGCTTCTGCCACACGCTGCCGCGGACACAGAGCATGTTTCTCGTGTAGAAGGCGCTAAGCAAGCCGTTGATCAGATTTTATCAGTGATCAAGTACCGCAAAGTAGTGAACCTTAAAGGTGATCTACCAGCTGGCTACACAGATGGTGGTGCGAAGACAGTTAACGGTGTAGGCAAAGTGAACTCAAGCTCTGTTGCTAGCCTATCTGACGAGCAAATCAAACAACTAGCTGACAGCGCGACGCAATTAGCGGCATACTGGGGAGCAATCAACGCAACTCAAGACGCAGACAAACGTGCGGCACTTGTGGCTGAATACACTGAAATGATGGTGTTGAACTCAAATATCTACGGTACGCTGCTAGCTCAGAACGGTCTTCAAGGTCCATTTGGCAAATAATAGTAGTATCTAGTTACACTTAGATATCTCAATGAGCCGCATCAACGCCGTGACGTAAGTCCTGTTGATGCGGCTTTTTTATAGGGTGTCATTAGGCACATAAGGGGGATAGATTGAATTCAATGGAAAAAGAATCCGCCATTAAGATTTTTGATGCGGCGATTGATGCGGTAGCAGGCTTTAATGCAACGCAGCGTGCGGTTGCTGCATTTGATGGCTTTGTGCCGGATCAAATCGTTGCAGTGGGTAAAGCAGCAAGTGGCATGTGTGCAGGCGCTTTAGCGGTGCTTGGTAATGATTGTCCTGCGCTTCTAGTCACTAAGTATGACCACACTGACAAGGCAATGTGGGAGGCACCAAATGTGACGGTGATTGAATCGGCGCACCCAGTGCCAGATCAGCACTCGTTAGACGCAGGCTTACAGATGTTGGATACTGTTGAGTCTATGTCGGCAGGCAGCAAGCTACTGTTATTGGTCTCTGGCGGTACATCGGCTTTATCAGAAGCCTTGCCTGAGGACGTCATGCTAGAGGACTGGCAACAGCTAACGGATCAAATGTTGGCAGCAGGCTATAACATTGGCCAAATCAATGCGCGCCGTAAAGAAACGTCCTTGATTAAAGATGGTAAGTTGTTGCAAAACTTTAAAGGCGCAGAAGTTCGCGTCTTAGCCATTTCTGACGTTGAAGGTGACAGCATTGGTACCATTGGCTCGGGGACTGGTGACACAAAACGTTGTCCGTCAACTGCAAGTGTTGATTTGATAGCAACCAATGAAGTGGCTCGTATGGCTGCTGCGGTTAAAGCGAAAGAGCTTGGTTTTACAGTCAAAGATAACCAAGAGTGTTTATACGATGACGTCGGTGTTTTATCGGAGCGCATTGGTCAACACATCGCGAAAGCCGAGCAGGGGATTTATATCTACGGTGGTGAGCCAACGGTGAAACTGCCTGAAAACCCTGGTAGTGGCGGTCGTAACCAAGCGCTAGCGCTAGGACTTGCTCAGCATATCGTAGGTCGTGATGATGTGTTGGTATTGGTAGCGGGAACCGATGGCAGCGATGGTCCAACGGATGCAGCAGGCGGCATTGTTGATGGCTCAACGGCAGTGGATATCGAAGGCGCTCGTGATGCGCTAAAGCGTGCTGATGCAGGAACATACTTGCGTGAGCATGGTGGCATCTTTATCACAGGCCCGACCAATACTAATGTAATGGATATTGTGATCGCGATTGTTCGCTAATCAATAAAAGAATTCAGTCATAAAAAAGCTCCAATCCTGTTAGGGCTGGAGCTTTTTTTACTCTATTAAAGAGTTGCTAATTAAAATGTAAAGGTTACATGTGGCGCGGCATTATTGTCATCTTCGATAGAAGGTGAGCATAAGAATACGCGAGAAGATTGAATGCCATTATCAACCAGATAGCGTTTTAAGGACTCAGCACGCTGATTGGCAAGCTCTAATAATTCCGCCTTTTCGTCTTCGGTTAAAGATTTGTAGGTCTTATCTTCACTAATGTCTTTTACGACTGATACACCACACGCTTTTAACTCTGCACTCTTACGATCTTTCATCAGTTTGATCATCTGATCTAAGAAGGCTTCTTGCTCCGGTGCAGTGATGTCTTCTTCTCCTAAAGCGTATTGCAACGGTTCTACGCGAAGACGTAGGGCTTGCTCACCCGCAAACTGTACCAATGAAATTACGTTGGCATAAGGGACAAAGGTTTGCATTAAGTAGGTACTTGAGGCTTTAAATAGCCCTTGTCTGATCGGTAACAAGAAGAAGTTCTGCCACTGGAAGTTAGGATTGTCGATATCACCTTTCATGGGCAGATCTAAGACAATGTTGTTGTCGCTGTTCTTCAGTGCATCGACAGCTAAATCCAGCGGTACGGCACCTACTTTTAGTAAAGCATTGCTGTCTTTTTGTCCGCCTAGATCGAATTGTCGTAACACAATATGAGTATTACCGCTAAGTTGACCGGCATTGGCACCGAGATCAAGATCCATATTAAGTTGACCCGATTGAATCTGATAGCCAAGTGCATTGGAAACATAGGGAGAAATTGGAGGTAGCTCAACCTCTCTCACCGTTGCTTTTGCTTGCATTGTTAAGCGTTCAGCCATGGGTTTGATCGAAATGTCGCTGTTGATCGTGGCATAGTCGCCATTTTTAGCTTTCAACTGAATCGTGGCCGCAGTGTCAGGGTCACGAGTATTGAGCTGATTAACGGTTAATTGCTCAATGTCTAAGACTCGACTAAGGGCAGGTGAAATACCTTTGTCAGAGAAACTAAATTGAGAGCCTGGCGATAACTCGATGCGATCAACCACCACATAGAATGGAGAACTTTCGCTGCTTGAACTGTCTGTTGCTGGTTTTTCTGCTGTTTCAGCTTCACTTAGTGTAGCGTGTGATTGCCAGCTTTTTGGCAGTACTAAGTTGGCTAATTCTCTAGACTCGGACAACGCCACTCCAGAAATAAGCTTATCAAACAGCACACTGTCTACGTTGATACCATCTTTTTGGACTTGAACTCGTTTAATGGTCAATGTGTCAAACTTGCTCAGAGCAGGTAAGTTTTGTTCTGAGTTTGGTTGAGAAGCGACTAGTCCATTAAGCTGAATCTGATCAATAGAGGCTTTAGTGCCTTCAGTGTCGACGCTGATCGATGGGGCATTACCAGAGATGCCTTTCAGGTTCAGTAGCGTGCCTTTGTCCGTCGCACTACTGGTCAGGTTCGCCATTTCAAGGGTATTTTTCTTTGCCTCAAGTTTCTCTAGGCCTTGGTCATTTAGACTCAGAAGAATCGACTCATTTACCAAGTTCAATTGATCCAGTAGTCCTGTCAGAACCTCATTTTGGGTGATGCCTAGCTGATTAAGAATGAGCTGATTCTGCTGAGCGTTGAGCTGCTGTTGGCCGTCTAATTGCTGCCACGCTAATTGGCTGTTTAATGAAATAGCATCGTAGCTAACGGACGTATTAGGTTGCTCATTTGGCAGGTTACGCAGCTCTAAATTTAATCCTTTGGAAGTCAGTTGCGTACCTGTTTTCACCGACAGGCCTTTATCAGACTGAGTGAATTCAGTTTTATTGAGTTGCAAATCAAGGTCTGCCAGAGCGGCATTGATATCAGGATTATCGAAAGCGAACGTACTTAACTGCACCGTTGCGTTGTTACTTTGAATATTCAGTTTTTGATCAGACTGGGTGATCTTGGCTTTGTTAAGTGCTAAACCAATGGACTGCAGTTGACCTGATAGATTCGTGCCCGCCATTTTGGTGTTGTCTAAATCAAAGCGTAATTTATCAAGCGTCACTGTCTGGCTTTGTTCAGCTAAGTCCACATTAACAGGAACATCCAGAGCCAAAGAGGCAGCCTCTAGCTGCTCTCCTGTTGGTAACTTTCCTGTCAGTCCTTCAGCCGTTAAGGCCACTACCGTGGCAATATTGCCTTGAGAATTTGCCAAATCTAACTGCGTCGCAACATCACTTAGTTGAAGTTCAGACTTCGTGATGTCGGCGCTGGTTTCACCAGAGCGCCATTTTGTTGAGCCTAGGGCGAGAGTTGTATCACCATTGTGAACCGTCAGCTCGTCACTCGTCTTAGAAAGGTTTAACTCGTTTTTGAGGGCAAGGTTGTCTGTTTCTAATTGTTGATCGCCAAGTGTTACTTTCAAACCTTCAATATTGATCGAGCTGTTTGCTTGAGCATTGAGGCTTTGTGTTGTGTTCATCGACACGGTTACGTCGTTTAGCTGAGTGTCAAAGGTATTCCAAGCAATAGTTTGATCGTTCTGCTGCAGACTGATATTTGAGCTGCCAACACTGATGCGAGGGGACTCAAAGGTCAATAGTGGCGCATCTTTAAAACGATAAGTGGTTTTAGTGGAGCCTTCCAATCGCAAGTCATTGGCTTGAACGGTGCCAATTTGATTGGGTAAAAAGTGCTTGAAATCAGTACTAGAGACGAGGATGTTCTCTAGGTCTATCGATGCATCCAGCTTTTCTTTATCGGCTTGAATGTCGCCAGTTAAGTTAGCGATGGCATCATTCACGGAGGCGTTTAGCTCAAAAATACCTCGCCATTGAGAGAGCTCATGGGACACTTCGGCGATACTTAGGTGGTTGATGGCAAAGGTGTCGGTCCCTTTCTCTGTGCTGAGCGAAACGGAAATGTCCTTTATGTCAGCATTTCGAACGAAAAAGGTTGGAACGATGATTGCTTCTTTACCTGATTCAGCTTCTTCATCGTCTGCGGTGTCAGCTTCGGATGGGGGAATCGTAATGCCTGCAATGGTTAAGCTATCTTCTAGTTGATTGACCTGAGTTTTGAATCCATTAATGGTCACATGGTTAACATGGAAGGCACCGAGGAAAAGTGGCCAAAAGTCTAGGCCAACACTTAAGTGCTCAAGGTGTAGTGTTTCTTGCTCTTTTTGCTCAATGCTGACGTTGCTTAGATTAACTCCGATAGGAAACAGGTCAGGATTAATCTCATCAGCTGTCAATACCGCGTCATATTGCGCAAGGTAACGATTAGCCGCCCACTTGGTTAATACTGGGATTAATGACCAAATTAAAACCAATGTAATCAATATGGCGCTAATGATTAAAGCAGCTTTTTTGTGCCATGTTTGCATTGTAATGGCCTTATTTGCCATGAAGTTCTCCTTGCTGACAAGCTCAAGCGCGAAACGTCAGTTATTTTACTGAGATAAAGAGAATAGTGTAAGACCAAGACTTCGTAAGTATTGTTCAGTAAAGAAGATGCTTACTCAGTAGAAGGGGGGGAAGATTCCGTATTGGATTCTTTACGCAATGGCATTCTTAGCAGGTGAATGCTGACGGCAATGCCTATCACACATAAACCGATGGTGGCCCAGAAACGCGCGACGATAAACATTGATAGAGTCATGCCGGCCCACATGAAAATAAGAGCGCGGTTACGGGCTTTTTTAGGAATTCCTTGATCTGATTGCCAATCAGAGACAATAGGGCCGAAATACTTATGCTGTATCAGCCATGCGTGAAAACGTTCAGAAGATTTTGAAAAGCACCATGCGGCAAGAAGTACCAAAGGTGTTGTTGGCAACAAAGGCAGGAAGATGCCAATGATGCCTGTGATGAGCGATAGCCACCCAAGGATGATCAATGCAAGTCGTTTACCAGTCATATTGGGTCATCGCTACGTGTTCAAGTAAGTCCGTTATGACCTCTTACCTTAAAAAGTAAGAGCCAGTTTGTTTGGTGCGCTTAATTCGCTGCACCAAACAATGATTCCATGGTATCGCCTTCAGTTTCAGTTACCAAGCTCCAACCACCGAGGCGTTTCCAGCGGTTGACGATTTCACAAAACAGTTCCGCTGTTTTTTCCGTGTCGTATGCAGCGGAGTGCGCTTGAGAGTTACTAAAACTAATGCCAGCAACTTGGCAGGCTTTAGCAAGTACCGTTTGACCAAAAGCCAAACCTGACAAGCTCGCTGTATCAAAACTTGAGAAAGGGTGGAATGGGTTGCGTTTAATCTCGTTTCGTTCAATGGCAGCATTTAAAAAACCATGATCGAATGCCGAATTGTGACCAACCAAAATAGCACGTTTACAGCCGGTTGATTTCAGCTCTTTACGCACCTTGCTAAACATCTGCGTTAGGGCATCTTTTTCAAGAATATCATCACGATCAGCGGCGAATGGATCAATACCTGTGAACTCTAAGGCTTCTTTTTCTAAATTCGCACCTTCGAATGGTTTGATATGAAAGGACATGGTTTCATGGATAAAAAGCTCGCCATTTTCGTCCATGCGCACAATGCTCGCAGCCAATTCTAGTAAAGCATCGGTTTTTGCATTAAAGCCTGCCGTTTCTACGTCGATAACAATGGGTAGGAAGCCGCGGAATCGATCTTTGATTTCGTGATTAGACAAAAGAGAATCCTTAATTCTGCCGAATGCTCAGAAAATAAATGAGTAGTTTACGGGAGATGATAACATACATGGCAAGTCGAGAACGAGAACTCATATCGTGATAGTTAAACCTTTATTGAAAGCCGCATTGTTACTCTCGAGCTGTATTTTTGCTATGCAAAGCAGTGCGTTGACGCGTTACGAATCAACGATTGAAGAGTCAAAATGGTCTCTGTCCGGCGACATTTTTGCTTGTACCTTAGAGCACCCGATTCCACATTTTGGTGTGGGGGAATTCATTAAAGAAGCGGGTGAACCCATGAAATTTGTTCTGCAGCCCCACAATGAAAAGATGGGTCCGGGACAAGTGTACATTATTTCTCAAGCACCTAGTTGGGTGCCGGGTATTTCACCTGAAACATTAGAGGTCATGCCTTATCCAGGCTATGGTTTGACCGTTGAAGTTGGCGGGCAGGTTGCAGAACAAATGCTAACCTCACTTGATCGCGGGCGTCACCCAGTGGTAACAGGGTCGGCATGGGAAAATGGCCGAGAAAGTGTCGAGGTTGCGCTCAGTAACATTAATTTTAATCCTGCGTATGATGAATTTCGACGCTGTATGGCAAGTCTATTGCCAGTTAATTTTGATCAAATCGCGCGTACGGCTGCACTCTTCCCTACGAATGGCACGGAATTGACTGAGCGAATTAAACGACGCCTCGATCTGGTGGCGATTTATGTGGCCGCAGATCCCACTATTGAGTACATCTACATTGACGGTCACACGGATATTGTTGGCTCACGACGTGACAACCGAGAGTTGTCGAAAACGCGAGCAGAAAAAGTAACCGCTTATCTGCTACAGAAAGGTATTCCACCTGAAAAAATTGTTTCCCGATACCATGGGGAACGTTATCCTGCGGCCGATAATCGAACCAATGATGGCCGCGAACGTAACCGTCGTGTGACCATCCGACTTGAGAGAGCAGGTAATAACGCCCAATCATTATCTGAACCGAGTCAATAAGCGGTATTTGTACAGTAACTATCCTTTCTATTTTCCCTAACGCCCCTTGCTAAGCAAGGGGCGAAAATTTACACTAACCGCCTATTTTATTTAGTTGTGCAGCCTAATTTTGGGGCTGTTCGAGTTCGTTGAGGAGAAAGAACATAATGTCTGACGTGAAGAAGGTAGTGCTAGCCTACTCTGGCGGCCTAGACACTTCCGTAATCGTGAAGTGGCTTCAAGAAGAGTATCAGTGTGAAGTGGTAACTTTTACCGCTGACTTGGGTCAGGGCGAAGAAGTGGAGCCAGCTCGCGCGAAAGCTCAAGCGTTAGGTGTAAAAGAAATCTTCATCGAAGACCTACGTGAAGAGTTCGTTCGTGATTTCGTATTCCCAATGTTCCGTGCGAACACAATTTACGAAGGTGAATACCTATTAGGTACATCTATTGCACGCCCTCTGATCGCTAAGCGTTTGATCGAAATCGCTAACGAAACAGGTGCTGATGCCATTGCACATGGTGCGACGGGTAAAGGTAATGACCAAGTTCGTTTCGAACTGGGTGCTTACGCACTGAAACCAGGTGTTTCTGTGATCGCTCCATGGCGCGAATGGGACTTAACGTCTCGTGAAACATTGATGAACTACTGTGAAGAGCACAAGATCCCAGTAGACTTCTCAACGAAGAAGAAAAAGTCACCATACTCAATGGATGCGAACCTACTGCACATCTCTTATGAAGGTGATCAGTTAGAAGATCCATGGATCGAGTCTGAAGAAGATATGTGGCGTTGGTCTGTTGCGCCAGAGCAAGCGCCAGACACACCGACTTACATCGAAATTGAATACAAGCACGGTGATCCCGTTGCAATCAATGGTGAGGAAATGTCACCAGCAACAATCCTTGAGACGCTGAACAAAATCGGTGGCGAGAACGGCATCGGTCGTATTGATATCGTTGAAAACCGTTTTGTGGGCATGAAAGCTCGTGGTTGTTATGAAACGCCAGGGGGCACGATCATGCTTCGTGCGCACCGCGCGATGGAGTCTATCACTCTAGATCGTGAAGCAATGCATCTGAAAGATGAAATCATGCCTCGCTACGCGAAAGTAATCTACAACGGTTTCTGGTGGTCAGAAGAGCGTCGTATGCTGCAAGCATTGATCGATGCCTCTCAAGAATTTGTATCGGGTACGGTTCGTCTTAAGCTATACAAAGGCAATATCGAAGTTGTGGGTCGTAAGTCTCCTTACAGCCTATTTGATAGTTCTGTTGCAACATTCGAAGATGATGCAGGCGCTTACGACCAGAAAGATGCGGCAGGCTTCATCAAGCTAAATGCACTACGTATGCGTATCGCAGCTCAAAAAGGCCGTACTTTCCTAGATCGTGACTAAACCATTTCGCTGCGGCGAAGGTTGAAATACGAAACGCCCGCTCTGCAAAGAGCGGGCGTTTTTTTATGTGTCTTGATCTTTACTTTCAGCAGGCTATTTTAATCAGGGCAGAAAAGTGTTTTTATTGACTGTTTGGTTAACAATATTAGAAAGGTAGCCTATGACCGTTTTTAACATCGGTTCGATTAATATCGACCACTTGTACCAAGTGGATCATTTTGTTCGTCCAGGTGAGACTATGAGCTCATCCAGCTATCAGCAAGTGCTGGGTGGCAAAGGCGCCAATCAATCTGTAGCGCTGGCGAAAGCACAAGCAGATGTACAGCACATTGGTGCGCTAAACCGCGCTGACCAGCATATTCTTGCTCAGCTACAAGAATATGGTGTGAATACGGATCAAATTGCGCAATTGGACGAAGCGTCGGGTCATGCCATTATTCAGCTGACGCCGAGTGCAGAAAACAGCATTATTTTATGCCCTGGGAGTAATCATTGCTTAACAGAGCAGCAAATAAAGTCTGCCCTGAATACCGCCAAAGAAGGCGATTGGGTATTGCTGCAAAATGAAACCAACTTGGTCGCAGAAACGCTAGAGTGGGCACAGCAAGCTGGTGTGAAGGTGGCTTTTAACCCTGCGCCAATGGATGCTGAGCTGACCCGAAGTGTGTTGCCATTCATTGATTTACTAATCGTCAATGAAGTGGAAGCAATGGACCTTGCTGGTGCTGACACCATTGAAGAAGCCGCGCAAATTCTTCCCAAGCAATATCCCGATCTTGCGGTGATGATGACGTTAGGCAAAGAAGGCGTGCGCTATTTCTCTAAGGCAGAGGACCTTCAAGTCAAAGCGTTTGTCGTTGAAGCGAAAGATACGACCGCTGCTGGAGATACTTTTATTGGTTTTTGTTTGGCGGAATTAGCAAGAGGTGCTTCTTACGAAGTGGCGATGCGCACAGCTTGTGCAGCATCGGCCATTGCCGTGACCCGAGTAGGTGCCGCACCTTCTATTCCAACGCTTGACGAAGTTACCGAATTTTTAGCAAATCAGTCTAAATAGATTTAACGAGAGAACCATGACACGAAAAATTATTATTGATACGGATCCAGGCATCGATGATGCAATGGCGATCTTTTTTGCTTTTCAAGCAAAAGAACTAGAAGTTTTAGGTCTCACCACGACGTATGGTAACGTGCCAGTTGAGATTGCAACGCAGAATGCACTGACTCTGACAGAAATCGCTGGCGTCAATGTACCTGTGGCGGGCGGTGTGGCCGAGCCTTCGAAGATTGCACCACGTCCTTTCCCTGATTTTGTTCATGGTGCGGATGGCTTTGGTAACATCAATTACCCAGCGCCAAAGACTACAGCTCTAGAGCAAAGCGCTGCCGAATTTATCATCGAGCAAGTACGTAAATACCCAGGTGAGGTAACACTTGTCGCGCTTGGGCCTTTGGGCAACCTTGGCAAAGTGCTAGAGCTTGATCCTGAAATCGCAAACCTAGTTGATGAAGTAGTGCTCATGGGGGGGGCTGCTATTGAGTATGGTAACGTGTCACCCGTTGCGGAAGCTAACATCATCAACGAACCTCATGCTGCGGACGCGGTGTTCACGGCACCTTGGCAAGTCACTATGGTCGGCCTTGATGTGACTCACCAAGTATTGCTAGACAACTCAGTACTTGAGCGTATTAAAGCGAAAAGCCCAGAACAGGGCAGTTTCTTGTATGACTGTGCTCAGTTCTACATTAACTTCTACAGTGATCGTTTCGGCATCAATGGATGTTACTTCCATGATGCGTCGACGATCGCTTACTTGCTAGACCCTAGTATTTTTGAAGTTGAGTTAGGGGCTGTACGGGTTGCTTGTGAAGGCATTGCAATGGGTCAAACGATCTTCGCACCACAGGGTGTTTCTTACCCTGAACCGCATTGGAATGACGTGCCAATGACACAAGTCTGCATGGAAGTTGATGGTGAACGGATGCTTGCGTTGTTTGAGCAAGTAATGTCTGATTGCTAAGACCTTCAACACTTTTTACGCTTACGCCTAAAATAAAGTTATTCCTTGTTACCAAGGAATAACTTTTCTCATTAGGACATAATTAAGCCGCCATCGACATTGATGGATTGACCTGTAATGTAAACCGCATCAGGTCCAGCAAGAAAGGCGACGAGCCCTGCCACCTCATGGATTGTGCCAGCTCGCTTCATCGGTATATTGCCAACCCACTCATTCATGAGTTCGCCCGGTTGATAATCACCTAGCAGTTCTCCCCACACTTTATCATTGTAGTCCCACATTTCTGTATGAATAATCCCTGGACAAATAGCATTAACAGTGATGTTCTCTGCTGCTACTTCTTTGGCTAGACTTTGGGTTAAACCTACTACGCCAAATTTACTTGCCGCATAATGTGGGGTATAAACAAAACCTTCTCGTGCCTGTCCTGAAGCAGTATTGATGATTCTTCCGGCGACACCGTCTTTGCGCATATACTTAATGGCTTCCGCACAAGAAAAGAACATGCCTTTTGTGTTGACATCAGTGGTTAAATCCCAGTCTTGTTCTGTAACGTCCTCTAACTTTGAGATACGTATAACACCTGCATTATTAACTACGATATCTATCTGACCGAGTTGTTTATAGGCTTCCTCATAAAAGTTTTTGACAGAGGATAAATCGCCCACGTCACACATTAAGATATTGACATGGCTTTGTGGGTATTTTTGACGTAAACCGTCTAAGGTTTCATCTATATCTTTATCAATCGTGCCAATGACTACTCTGTGGCCATCCAAAAGAAATCGTTCTGTAATCCCTAGTCCAATTCCTTTATTGCCGCCCAGTATAACTACGCTTTTGCTCATCATGTTGCCACTCCTTTTATTGTTGTTTGGATATTTATTCAACTTTGAATTTATATTGCTCGCCCGTAAATCTAAACCCAATTTCTCATGGTATCAATAAGTTTGGATGCCTTTTATGCATTATTTCTATGTGTTTAAACTGCCACACATTAGATTGGATGACTGGTTGTCCTAAAAATTGTGAGGAAGTGATTGACAGGAAAAAAATGTGGTGCTTGAATATATATACGATTAAGAATAAATATTCAAAATAATAACATTATGAGGTAAAGCTCATGTCACAATCGAGTGATACGAATGTAGCGGTTGCAAAGCCAAGCAATACATTCCACAAGCAAGTTTCTTCATTGTTGTCGGGGCATGGTGCCACGGGACCTTTGATAGGATTAGTTCTACTTTGTGTTTTTCTTTCCTTTTCTACGGATTCGTTTTTAACCGTTCGTAACTTTCTTAATATTTTTGATCAAATCACTGTGCTTGGGATCATGGCTGTTGGTATGACGTTCGTCATATTAATTGGAGGCATAGATTTGTCTGTTGGTTCTGTCCTTGCGTTAGCAATGATGGTAATGGGCTATCTTACTAATTTTGCCGATATTCCGTTACCTGCTTCTATATTAATTTCTTTATTTGTTGCGGGGGTATGTGGATTGGCCTCGGGAGTCATGATTACTCGTTTCCATGTTCCAGCTTTCATTGCAACTTTAGCTATGATGTCCATTGCCCGCGGTTTAGCCAACATGATCACAGATGGCCAGCAAATAGTTGGTTTTCCTGGATGGTTCAACCTTGCTTCAATTATTCGTTATGGTGGCTTTTTAACTATTACCGTCGCGGTCATGCTGCTGGTAATTTTGGTCGGATTCTTATATCAACGTTATCGTGCAGGTGGTCGAGCATTGTATGCAATTGGGGGCAATCCAGAGGTGGCTCGCTTAGCAGGGATTAATGTAAAAAAAGCAACTGTTTGGGTTTATGTCACAGCAAGTACTTTAGCAGGGTTGGCAGGGATTGTTATGGCGGCCCGATTAGATTCCGTGCAGCCAAGTTCTGGCTTCGCCTATGAACTTGATACGATTGCTGCTGTGGTAATTGGTGGGACTAGTTTAAGTGGCGGCTCTGGTGGTATTGGCGGGACCATTGTGGGCGTCTTAATTATCGGTGTGCTTCGAAATGGCTTAAACCTTTTAGGTGTGTCACCTTTTATGCAGCAAGTCATTATTGGCTTAGTCATTGTGCTTGCCGTAGCCGCTGAAGCTTTCAAGAAGAAACAAGCTTAGTTAAATGAAATAGAAATTATTTTGGCCTCGCTCTAAGTTCGGGCCCTAACCGAGGAGAATGACATGAAAAAAATCATAAAAACCATGTTGGCTACTGCTGTTGCAAGTGCATCTTTGTTGCCAATGACTGCCTCTGCAGAAGTGGAAAAGGTAGGCTTGGCAGTTGCAAACCTACAGGCGAATTTCTTTAATCAGATAAAGCAATCAGTTGAAGCCTACGGACAAGAGAAAGGGATCGAGATTATTACTGTCGATGCTCGTGGCGACAGTGCGACTCAAGTTAGCCAAGTGCAAGATTTATTAACACAGGATATTGATGCTCTAATTTATATTCCTGCGGGAGCTGCCGCGGCAACGGTGCCTGCGCGTTTAGCTCGAGCTGAAGGCGTTCCTGTAATCAATATTGATCGTAACCCTGCTGGTGCTCCGGGAGATACCTTTATTACGACAAATAGTGTTAGCTCTGCCTATGATGTATGTAAGCATATCATTGAAAAGGCAGGAGGAAAGGGCAACATGCTTATGATCCATGGGCAGAAAGGAACCACTCCTGAGATAGAGCGAACTGAAGGCTGTTATAACGCTATTTCCGAGTATAAGGGGGTCAAAGTTGTCGGTGAACAGTGGTCAAATATGTGGTCACAAGATGAAGGTTTTCAGATAACCCAAAACTTACTTCAAGCTTATCCTGATGTAAGCATTATTTTTGCTCAAGCAGATGGTTTGGCTTTAGGTGCTGCTCAAGCGATTAAAGTATCAGACATGCAGCACACAATTTACGTTGGAGGGTTTGATGGGGATACTGCTGCGCTGGAGGCGATTCGTGATGGTGTATTTGATGTTACTGCAACGCAGCAGACTCAGCTAATGGGACGTTTAGCAATTGATTCAGCTATCCAACTTGTTAATGGTGTTGATATTTCAAAGGAAAATCGTTTAGAGGCAACCTTAACTACACAGGATAATGTCCAAGCATTTATTGATGAGCATCCGTAAGTTTTAGCAAGTTTTTAATTTACTAAGTCAATAATAAAAAAGGTATGAGTATGACTTCACAAGCTAATACACCAATTCTTTCACTCAGGAATGTACGAAAAACCTATGGTAACACGGAGGTTTTGCATGGCATCGATTTGGATTTGTATGCGGGTGAAGTCATTGCTTTACTAGGTGAGAACGGCGCAGGTAAATCGACTTTGTCAGGGATTATTGCGGGCTCTAAAACACCGACTGAGGGTGAAATGAGTTGGCTAGGAAATTCTTATTCTCCTAGTTCCCCGAGAGAAGCGATTGATTTAGGTGTTGGATTGATTCACCAAGAATTGCGTTTGCTTCCACATCTGACAATCGCTGAAAATGTATATGTCGGTCGTTATCCGATCAAAAATGGAATGATAGACCGTAATGAAATGGAAGCTAAAGCAGCACAACAGCTGGAGCGCTTAGGTCTTAATATTCCAGCATCGCGTAAAGTAGAAGGACTGTCTACTGCGAATCAACAACTGATCGAAATCGCAAAGGCTTTGGCATTGAATGCCAAAATGCTTATTTTAGATGAGCCGACGGCTTCATTAGGTGGATCTGAATCTGAACTTCTTTATAAACAGATCGATAAGCTTAAGGAAGAAGGTGTCGGGATTATTTTTATCTCCCATCGTCTTGAAGAGATTAAGCGCGTAGCTGACCGAATTGTGGTAATGCGTGATGGTGCAAAAGTTAAAGAATTTCCTAATGCGGATTTACCAATACGTACCATTGTAGAGAGCATGGTTGGTCGCAGCTTAGAGCAAATGTTTCCGCCATTGCCAGTTCCTACAGACGAGGTAGTTTTTGAAGTCAAAGATTTATGCTCTGCAGATGGAAAGTTTAACAACATAAATTTTCAAGTTCGCAGAGGGGAGATTCTTGGCATTGCCGGGCTGGTAGGCTCAGGTCGTACCGAAGTTGTACGGGCGATTGCTGGTGCTGACAGTATTAGTTGCGGTCAGATCTTTCTGAATGGTGCAGATATTACGCCAAAATCGCCAAATGACTCTATTCAGAATGGTGTCGTGTTGGTCCCTGAAGACCGCAAACTGCAAGGGTTAGTGCTGGAGCATAGCATTGCAGAAAATATTGCTTATTCAAACTTAGAATCAGTCACAACAAGCGGCTGGATAAGCAAAGCAAAGCTGGATGCTTTTGCCGATGAGAATATTAAGAAATTTGGTGTTAAAGGTATAGCACAGCAGCATGCTGATGAAATGTCTGGCGGAAATCAGCAAAAGGTGGTGATCGCCAAATGGCTGGCGCGAAAACCAAAAGTTGTTTTATTAGATGAGCCTACTCGAGGCATAGATGTTGGGGCCCGCTCTTCTATCTATGAAATTATTGTGGGTCTAGCAGAGAAAGGCGTAAGCGTTATTGTTGTAAGCTCAGACCTCGAGGAAGTCTTAGGTGTTTCAAATCGTGTACTGGTAATGGCCCACGGTCAGCAGACTGGTATTTTGAATCATGAAGAAGCGAATGATGTATCGGTAATGGAATTGGCTACCGCCTAGTCGACCTCTTAACCGTTTGATGATTCCTTAAGGTGGATAACAATGAATTTAGAGAACTTAAATACCCCTGAATTATTTAATTTAGCTGGAAGAGTCGCGCTTGTTACGGGGGCTGGAAGTGGTATAGGTCAACGTATTGCGATTGGTTTAGCTCAATCTGGAGCGGATGTTGCGTGTTTAGATCGACGTGAAGATGGCGGCTTGCAAGAAACAGTAGAAATGATTCAATCCTTCGGTCGTAGTGCATTGGCACTTGCTGCAGATGTTACTTCGAAGCAGTCCATGATTGATGCCGTTGCTAAAACTGAACAACTATTAGGCAACTTATCGATTGCTGTAAATGCGGCTGGTATTGCGAATGCTAGCCCTTGCGAAGAGATGGAAGAAGATCAGTATCAAACCCTTATGGATATCAATATGAAGGGAGTCTTCTTGTCGTGTCAGGCTGAAGCGAATGCGATGTTAAAACACGGTTCAGGTTCAATCATTAATATTGCATCTATGTCGGGCGTCATTGTCAACAGAGGCTTAGAGCAAGTTCATTACAATGCTTCCAAAGCTGGTGTTATTCACATGACTAAAAGCATGGCAATGGAATGGGTACAAAAAGGGATTCGCGTAAATTCAATTAGTCCTGGCTACACGGCTACTCCAATGAATACTCGCCCAGAAATGGTGCATCAAACGAAAGACTTTGAGTCGCAAACTCCCATGGGACGTATGGCGTCAGTGAATGAAATGGTTGGACCAGCCATTTTCCTTGCAAGTGATGCCTCTTCTTATTGTACAGGGGTTGACCTGCTGGTTGATGGCGGCTTTTGCTGCTGGTAAAGCCGCGTAGTACATCACTTTATTTGCTTAGCGGCACTATTATTTTGATGCTGCTAAGAATCAGGAAAAATATTTTTTTAACCATATCTGAATAAATATTCATGATTGAATATTTAGCCGAGGAGGGTTTATGAATCCATACTTGCTATCCATTGATGAATTGGAACGCAAAGCACGTGCGGTGCGACGTCGTATTATCGAATTAAATGCTAATAGTCCTGCCGGAGGTCACACAGGCGCAGATTTATCACAAGTTGAATTAGTGACAGCACTGTATTTTCGTATTTTAAATTGTGCGCCAGATCGACTCACAGATCCAGATCGAGATATTTATATTCAATCTAAAGGTCATGCAGCAGGTGGGTATTACTGTGTTTTAGCTGAAGCAGGATATTTTCCAGAAGAGTGGCTACCGACGTATCAACATAATAACTCTAATCTACCTGGTCATCCTGTACGCCAAAAAACTCCAGGCGTAGAGCTAAATACTGGAGCTTTAGGTCATGGTTTGCCTGTTGCAGTCGGGTTAGCGATTGCTGCAAAAAAGTCAGGAAGTAACCGGAAAATATATGTGGTGACAGGTGACGGTGAATTAGCCGAAGGCAGCAACTGGGAGGCTGCTTTAGTCGCAGCGCATTATGGCTTAGATAATCTCATTATTATTAATGATAAGAATAAGCTTCAGCTTGCTGGAGCAACATCCGAAATCATGTCGACTGACCCATTAGGTGCGAAGTGGCAGTCATTCGGTTTAGAAGTGACTGAGTGCCAAGGAAATACGATGTCTTCGGTAGTGGAGACTATTGAGGGTCTTGTCGCTAATGGTAAACCTCATGTAATTATTGCGAACACGGAAAAGGGGGCAGGCGTCTCTTTTATCCAAGGGCGCCCAGAGTGGCACCACCGAGTTCCTAAAGGTGATGAAGTCGAATTGGCGCTGGAGGAGTTGAAAGATGAGTAATTCAGAGCATTTAGCTAATGTAATGGTGCAGGGCCTTATTGCGGCTGTTGAAAGTGGATTGGATGTGATACCAGTGGTTGCTGATTCAACCTCTACATCTAAAATCAAACCTTTTGTTGAAAAATTTCCTGATCGCTTAATCAATGTTGGTATTGCTGAGCAGGTAATGGTGGGCACTGCAGCTGGTTTAGCCCTAGGCGGTAAAATTGCTATTACTTGTAATGCCGCTCCGTTTCTTATTTCACGCGCTAACGAGCAAGTAAAAGTGGATGTTTGCTATAACAACACAAACGTGAAGCTATTTGGCTTAAATGCAGGGGCAAGTTATGGCCCTCTGGCGAGTACTCACCATAGTATTGATGACATTTCAGTGATGAGAGGATTTGGAAACATTGAGATTTATGCACCTTCTTGTCCAGTCGAGTGTCAACAAATAGTTGATTATGCATTACGGAAGGAAGGACCTGTTTACATTCGCATGGATGGCAAGGCTTTGCCTGTATTGCACGATGAGGGTTATCAGTTTATTCCAGGCGCAGTGGACTGCTTAAGTGAAGGCGAAGACGTTGCTCTCGTTGCATTAGGATCTACTGTTCATGAGGCGGTGTCTGCAGCAAATTTGTTAAAACAGCAAAACATTTCAGCGCGAGTGATTAATCTTTCTTCTATTCGCCCGTTAAATGCAGAAGCCTTAGCGCAGGCGTTGTTGGATGTAAAATTGGTTCTAACGATTGAAGAGCATAACGTTAATGGTGGCCTGGGGTCAGTGGTTGCTGAGGTAATGGCAGAGCAAGGCATCAGTGCAAAATTAAAACGCTTAGGGGTACAAGATGGTCAATACGCAGCAGCCGGAGATCGATCCTATACTCGCCAAAAACTCGGTATTGATGCACAAAGTATTGCTCAAATAGTAAGTGATTTTAACAAAGAAAAATAACGAAAAGAGTACGAGACGATGAGTGTTCCTGTTATTTTGGCGATCGATGAAGGCACTACGAATGCAAAAGCAGTGTGTATCAATCAGGATGGACAGATTATAGCAAAAGGGTCGAAATCACTTTCGATTTCGCATCCTCAATCTGCTTGGTCGGAGCAAAACCCTTATGAAATTATTGAGTCAGTAAGATCCGCTATTAAACAGGCATTAACAACGGCCAATGATCTTAGTGTTCAAGCGATAGCCATCAGTAACCAGCGAGAATCCATTTTGATCTGGGAGCGAGCAACCGGAAAGCCACTGACTCCTGTTGTAAGTTGGCAGTGTCGTCGCTCAGAAGCATTTTGCCAATCTCTTGCAGCCAGCTCTGATGCAGACTTGGTGCAAAGAAGTTCTGGGTTACCGATAGATCCATTATTTCCGGCCGCAAAAATTAATGTCTTGTTAAATGAACTCCCTGAAGGGCGTGAGCGGGCGAAAGCTGGTGAGCTATGTATAGGAACGATTGATGTTTGGCTTGCTTGGAATTTGACTGGAGGAAAAGCGTTTGTAACGGACCCATCAAATGCTTCTCGTACCCAGTTATTTAATATTCATAATCAATCATGGGATTCTGCATTGTTAGAGGTGTTTGATATTCCTTTTGCAGCGTTACCCGAGGTTTTACCTTCTTCATGTGTTCGTGGCGAATCGTATCAATTTGATGGGTTACCTGACGGTATACCTGTGATGTCTCAAGTTGGGGATTCTCATGCTGCTTTATATGGGCAAGGAGGATTTATTCCTGGTGTCATTAAAGCTACATATGGGACGGGTAGTTCGTTAATGACACCTGTTGAGGATATTTCTGGAGATGACTACCGCTTAGGTAAAACCATTGCATGGCATGATGGACAACTCACTTATGCTTTGGAAGGGAATATCACTCATACCGGAGCGGGGGTCGCGTGGATGTCTCGGATGCTAGGAATCAGTGATTTGAATACGCTCACTGAAATGGCTGCGGCAGAGAAGGGGAACGGTGGTGTCTACTTTGTTCCTGCATTATCTGGTTTGGGTGCGCCTTATTGGCAGTCTGACGCGCGGGGATTAATTACTGGATTAACAGATTTCTCGACGCCTTCTACGCTTGCTCGAGCGGCGCTTGAGTCCATTATTTATCAGATAGCTGATGTCTTTTATTTAATGGAGCAGATGTCAGGTAGGGCTCTGGATGCATTACTTGTTGATGGCGGTCCAACCCAATCAAAATGGCTCATGCAAAGCCAAGCTGATTTGCTACAACGACCAGTGATTCGCTCAAAAACAGCGGAAGTCTCTGCACTAGGGGCTGGCTACCTTGCTGGCAAAGCATTGGGGTGGTGGAGTAGTAGAGAGCAACTAGCGGCATTAGAACGAAATTTTGAGATCATCGAACCTATCTCTGCTCATACGGATTTACAAGATAACTACCTAGGGTGGAAAGCTGCCATTCAGAGAACCTTATTTCAGCCTACAAATCACTAAACTAACTTAAGCAGGGGGGGGGCAGATTATCTATTGTATTTTTGATATGGATGGCACATTGATTAATACGGAAGCTCTGTGGCGTAACACAGTAGTGGAAACGCTAAAAGAGTGCTATCAGTGTGAACTTCTTGAGGAAGAGATCCTTCCTTATACAGGTTGTACCACAAATATCGTTTGTGAACGTTTAGCTCAGCGATTCCCAGAGGCTTTGATTGACTCAGATTTTCTGGCGGATAAAATTACAAATAAGATGATGCAGCGTTCTCCAAATGCTGAGTTAATGCCAGGTGCCTTAGAGTTATTAGAATATATTGACTCAAACGGTGGTCAAATAGCAATTGCCTCATCTTCAGCTTTGTCTGTGATTGATAAAGTCATTTCCACTCATGATCTTCCCGTTTCAGTTCGTGCTTCAAGTTATGAGGCAAAACGCAGTAAACCTCACCCGCATGTTTTCGAGCTTGCTGCGTCACGTCTTGGTTGTACTGTAGAGCAATGCATTGCTTGGGAAGACAGTTTAAATGGAGCTATATCGGCATACGCCTCGGGTATGAAAGTGATTGTTGTCCCTCAGGAGTCAGACTTAATCAAACAGCAATTTAGCTTTGCTGCAGAAATACATCGTTCTCTACACGAAAGTCTAAATTGGCTCGAAGAGCAATCTTCAGTATTTAATAGCAATGAATAAATATCTTTCTAAAAAGCTTGATTATGCATATATATTCATACTGAAATGATTTAATCTGAGTATTTCAATATATAAGGTACGGGCACTAAGGCGCCATCACATCAAAGAGCGTTGCATGAATACAAATTATAATGAATTAAGATTACTGATAAAAATTGCTACTTTGTACTATACGGAGAATTTAAAGCAGGCTGAGATTGCAAAATTGCTAAATTTATCTCAATCCCAAGTTTCACGTGCGTTGAGTCGCTGTCTTAAAGACGGTCTTGTAAAGATAAGTGTGATACAGCCGCAAAATATTTTTGTTGATTTAGAAAGAGAGTTACAGACTAAGTTCGGATTCAGTCAAGCTGTAATAGTGGATGTTCCTGAGAGCGCAAGCAACGAGCAAATAAGAATTGCAATAGGATCCGCTGCTGCGCATTACGTTCAGTCTACTCTACAAAAAGATGATATGGTCGGTATCTCTTCTTGGAGTGAAACCATCAGAGCTATGATCGACAGCATGCACTCACTAACAACTAGAGCTAGCGGTGTTGTGCAAATCTTGGGGGGCGTTGGACAGAATGGAAACCTTCAAGCTAATATGTTAACCCAATCACTTGCTCATTTGTTGGGATCTGACTCTTATCTATTGCCTGCAACAGGTGTGGATCGTTCCAAAGATGAGAAATTCCGATTATTAAATAGTCCCGAAGTTGCGGAAGTTGCTGCATTGTTTGGGCAAATCACCGTTGCTCTGATAGGCATTGGGTCGATGGAACCTTCTACTTTATTAAGAAACTCTGGAAACTATTACAATGAAGAAAAAGTCTCCGAATTAATAGGGCGTGGCGCGATTGGGGATATTTGTTTACATTATTACGACAGCAAGGGCTTGCCTGTTTTAGATGAAGATGAAGACCCTGTGATCTCAATGAGTTTGAAGCAGCTTCAAGAGTGTCCTCGTGTAGTTGCTTTAGCAGGTGGCCAAGATAAAGTGGAAGCGATTCGAGGTGGCTTGATAGGCCGCTATATAGATGTATTAATTACTGATCGTTTGACAGCTCAAAGCTTACTTGAAACTACGGAAAAAATGGATTAGCCGGAAAAGCTATTCTGAACTGCAGCAAGGATTTTTTCTATGAGGCTGGTTGGATATAGGCAATATAGAAAATTCTAGGAACTAAAAAGGCGCCTCGGCGCCTTTTTAGTTTTATGTGTGGGCTTTGACAAATTTATCGATGAAAGTTCGTTCTTGCTCTGAAATCGTGTGAAAGCTCATCTTCACGTAATGCTTGTCATGCTCATTCAGAATATCTGCAGAGGGAATGCAGATAGCTTTTATAAGTAAGCGTTTGCCTTCTTGCATTGCATTTAGTTCAAGCTTTACTTTCTTTGATCCCTGTAAGCCAATGGGGGATTCTACTTCGATTAAGTCGTGAGAGATATGTGTGCAGTGGATGTCTGCAACTTGGCCATTGGTTAGGAACATTTTTCCTGTCCAGAAGCAGCGTACATAAGGTGAAGAGTGCTGTTTAACCACGTTTTTATTATCCGTTAAATCGTCTAAAACTAAACTCGACACATTATAGTGCTTTATGCTGATGTTGTAACAGTCTGTTACATCAATAGAAAGCAGCTAAGTGGAGGTTTTGTCTTTAAATTCACACAAGTCTTCTATTATGCAGGCATCACATTTTGGTTTACGTGCGGTGCAGATATAGCGGCCGTGAAGGATTAGCCAATGGTGAGCGTCCAGCAGGAACTCTTTTGGTACAAAGCGTAGCAGTTTATCTTCTACTTCCAGTACGTTCTTGCCGGGAGCTATTTTCGTGCGGTTGGAAACGCGGAATATGTGAGTGTCGACCGCCATGGCAATCTGACGAAAAGCTGTGTTCAGTACCACGTTAGCAGTCTTGCGACCAACGCCCGGAAGTGCTTCTAGCTCTTCGCGGGTTTGTGGAACTTCACTGTTGTGCTTTTCGATGAGGATCTTGCACGTCTTGATGGCGTTCTCAGCTTTGGCATTAAATAAGCCGATAGTCTTGATGTATTCCTTTAGGCCATCTACTCCTAGCGCGTACATTCTCTCTGGGGTGTCTGCGATAGGGAAAAGGTGACGTGTAGCTTTGTTCACACTTACATCAGTGGCTTGTGCTGAGAATAAGACAGCGATCAGTAGTTCAAAAGGGGAGCTGTATTCAAGCTCAGTGACAGGATTAGGGGTCTCTGCACGTAAACGTGTAAAGATTTCTTGTCGCTTGGCTTTGTTCACGGTTCCCCCTTTTATAAATGATCTAGTCGGTTACACGAACACGACGAGAAACTTTTTCTTGGCCTGCTTGTTCAGCAGCAATACGTTTCTTCTCTTTCTCATCGTAGTAGTTCTTGATAGCAATCAGCAACCCCAGCCCGATAAACGCGCCTGGGGGTAAGATGGCAAACAACACATTTGGATAATCACTGAAAATCGTCAGCTTCCAGCTGGTTGCCATATCACCAAATAACAAATGCATATCAGAGAATAGAGTCCCCTGACCAATCAGCTCACGCATACCGCCAAGTAACATTAATACGATAGTAAAGCCCGCGCCCATGTATAAACCATCGGCTATTGAAGGTAATAAAGGGTTACGACTGGCAAACGCGTCGGCACGTCCTAGAATCGCACAGTTGGTTACGATCAATGGGATAAAGATACCTAGAATCTGGTAAAGCTCGTAAGTGTAAGCCTGCATGATTAACTCGATGCAGGTGGTGAACGAGGCGATAATCATAACGAAAGCAGGTAAGCGTACCGCTTCCGAAACATAGTTACGAATCAGAGAAACAACCATGTTAGAGCCAAGCAATACAACGGTTGTTGCCAGACCTAAGCCAATGGCATTGACCACAGTGCTGGTAACCGCCAGCAATGGGCAAAGGCCGAGAAGCTGAACCAAGGCTGGGTTATTTTTCCAAATGCCGTTGTAAAGGATTTCACGGTAATCTGGGCCCGTTGGTGCAGGGTTCTCAACGGGAGTATCTGGGGCTAAAGAGTCTTGAGCGCTCATAATCGATCCTAACGCGACAACAACGCGTCTTTGTTCTCATTAAAATAAAGTAACGTATTTTTCACCGCACGAACAACCGCTCGTGGCGTGATGGTGGCGCCTGTAAACTGGTCGAATTCACCACCATCTTTTTTCACGTTCCATTGCTTTAAGCTTGTATTCTCAAGGGACTTGCCGCTGAACGATAATATCCATTTGGATTTTTGTAAGTCCACTTTATCGCCAAGTCCAGGGGTTTCTTTATGGCTAATAACTCGAGAGCCAGTAACGACACCGTTACGATCCACTGCCACGAGTAGATCAAGGTTGCCGTTGTAGCCACCTGGCGCAACGGTCTCGAAAATGATTGCGCTGACTTGCCCATCTTTGCGTGCAATAAAGGCTTGCACCGGTTCCGTGGAACCTAGTAATGGGTCTGCATCGAGCATGACATTCGCTTCAGCAAGGTTATTATCATAACGATCAGCCGGCAGGATCTCGTTAAACGCAGATAGCTGGGCTTGCACAATATTGTCTTCGATGGTGTGTTCGGTCAGCTGGTGTGTCACCGCAATGAGGCCCGCAGTCATGACTGCGAAGATGCCTAAGCCGATACTGTTTTTACGAATAGAGTGTATGATATTCATTATTTCTCACCCCCAATCGTTAGGCCTTTCTTGGCTTTCTTATGACCGTAGGCGCGAGGCTGTGTGTAGTAGTCAATCAATGGCGCAGCAAAGTTCAAAAGCAGCACACCGAATGCGACACCGTCAGGGTAGCCGCCCCAAGTACGAATCACGTATACCAAAATACCAATACCAGCACCGTATACCAATTTACCACGGTTACTGGTGCAAGAGCTCACTGGGTCAGTGGCAATAAAGAATGCACCCAGCATCGCTGCGCCAGAGGTTAGGTGAAAGACTGGTGATGCTGCATTGCTAGGGTCAATGATATAGAAAAGACCAGAGATCAGCGCCAGAGATGCCAACATCGCTACAGGCGTATGCCAAGTGATGATACGCAGAGCAATCAGGGCTAAACCACCAACAAGGTAAGCTAAGTTGACAAACATCCAGCTAGATAGATTGGCGTCTTGGAGGCCTGGAACGCTGGCAAAGGCTTCACTCGACATCAACCCTTCTTTGTGTTTGAAGGCATCCAGTGGCGTTGCCATAGTGTAGGAATCGACCGTTGGCAGTGTGCCAAAGATCGCCGCTAAGCTGTCGCCAAAGCTTGGTGTCGCGCCTGCTTGGATTAAGTCTGATGCTCCAATCCACTGGGTCATCGGCACAGGAAAAGACACAAGACAGATCGCATAACCGACCATCGCTGGGTTAAATGGGTTGTTGCCCAAGCCACCGTAGACTTGTTTTGCGAAAATCACTGAAAAGGCAACGGCAGTCACGGTTAGCCACCAAGGTACAGTGGGTGGTAACGCGAGTGCTAGGAGTACCGCAGTCAATAATGCACTGTAGTCCTTTAAGAAGAAACCAATCGGGCGATTACGCAGCTTTAGAATAAGCGCTTCGCTGAGCAACGCTGTAATCCCTGCGATCACAAGATTGATAAGGGTGCCATAACCAAAAAGCCATGTTTGTACCAAAAGACCTGGTACAGTGGCCAATATCACCATTTGCATGACCCAGGATGTACGTTGGCCTGCACGATGTGTATGTGGCGAGGTGATACGCAATAATGCCATTTAACGATTCTCTTGCGTGTTAGTTAACTGTTCTAGTTTCGCTTCTTCTTCCTGCTGCTTTTGTTCGGCAGCGGAAAGTTCCTGTTGCAAAGATTCTGCAGAAGGATCCGCGTCTAGTTGACGTTTAAGTTTATTGACCTGTGCTTTTGCCAGTGCAGCCGCTACTCTTTGTTTCTTGAGACGCTCTTTAAATTCCGCATCGTCACTGCCATTACTGTTCGCTTGAGCGGGTTTATTTGCGACTTGACCACCGTTTTGTAGTGCTTGTTCAAGTTCTTCCGCACGCGCTTTCGCTTTGCTGACTTGCTGCTCAAGACTGTCTTGGTCTTCAGAGCCGAGTTCAACAGCCTTGGCTAACGCTTTTTCGGCTTTTTTAACCGCTGCTTTTGCGATGGCTGCATCGATTTTTAGCTTGCGAAGCGCATCCTCATCCACTGCAGGCTCTGCATTGTCAGCCGGAGCTGAATTGGCAGCAGGTGCTGCCGTCGGTGCTTCAAGCGCTGCTAAGCGTGCTTCGGCGTCTTTTAGGTTCTTTTCAAACTCAACCACTTTGCCTTGCAGTTCACTGTTTTGCTCGTCTTCGGCTAACTGCTTTTGCAGTTTCTTCAGCTTGGTGCTGGCAAGGGCAACGTCGACTTTGGCCTTTTTGTACTCATCAGACATAGCAGGCTTTGCGGCCGGCGTGGCTTGAGCTGCTGGTGCAGTATCTAGACCGGCAAGTCGAGCTTCTGCTTCTTTAAGGGACTGTTCGAAGTCAGCCGCTTTGGCTTTTAACTCTGCGTTGTCAGGATCTTCTGTCAGCTGTTTCTGAACCTTTTTCAGTTTAGTGCTGGCGAGGGCAACATCGACCTTAGCTTTTTTGTACTCATCAGACATGGCTGGTTTCGCTGCTGGAGCGGCCGCTGCTGGAGCTGAATCAAGCTTGGCAAAGCGTGCTTCCGCTTCTTTCAGATCTTTTTCAAAGCCTTCTACCTTGGCTTTGATCTCAGCATTGTCAGGGTCTTCGGCCAATTGCTTCTGGGCTTTCTTAAGCTTGGTACTGGCCAGCGCCACATCGACTTTGGCTTTCTTGGCTTCATCGCTGAGTGCCGGTTTCGCGGTTGCCACAGGCGCTGCTTTGGCATTGCCGCCAAGCTTGTCGAACTTTTCTTCTGCTGCTTTCAAATCAGCTGCAAAGCCTGCAACTTTGTCTTTCAGCTCTTGGTTATCTGGGTCTTCCGCTAACTGTTTCTGAGCTTTTTTCAGCTTGGTGCTGGCCAATGCTACATCGACTTTGGCTTTCTTCGCTTCGTCACTTAGCGCTGGTGCCGCAGGCTTGCTAGCAGCGGGTGCTGGCGCAGCGGCAACTTTGGCTTCGAGATCCGCAATATCTTTCTTCACAGCATCGACTTGCAGTTGCAAGGCTGAGATTTCTTCCGTGTGCTCTTTTTCTTGAGCTTCTAGCAGTGCTTTTTCCAGCTTCTTCAATTTAGCTTTGGTAATGGCTAAATCTACTTTGGCTTTTTTCGCTGCATCGTCTGCAACTGGCGCTGCGGCAGCTGCCGCTTTCTCAGGCGCTGGCTTCGCTGGCTTTTTAGCCGCAGGTTTTGCCGCGCCTTGACGTGCTAAACGCTTCGCTTCTTTTTCAGCAGCTTCTGCTTCGTGACGTGCTTTACGTGCTTCAAAGCGTTGTTTAGCAATGTCTGACTTCACTGCAGCTTCGCGGGCATCACGAATTTCGGCTTTGGTATGACGGTAGTATTGAACTAGAGGAATGCTACTAGGGCAAACGTATGAACAGGCGCCACACTCGATACAATCGAATAGATTATAGTGCTCAGCTTTCTCGTGTTCTTGGCTCTTTGAGAACCAAAGTAATTGCTGAGGCAACAGACTTGCAGGGCAGGCTTGTTCACACATGCCGCATCGAATACAAGCTTGCTCAGGGTTTGGTGGTGGCAATTCTTTCTTGGTCGCCGCGAGTACACAGTTCGTGGTTTTTACCACCGGAACGTTCGCAGAATCGAGCGTAAAGCCCATCATGGGGCCACCCATGACTAAGCGACTGAGTTTCTTGTCCTCAATGTCCGCATAATCAAGTAAATGATCAATCGGCGTACCCAATAGCACTTCAACGTTTTGCGGTGCTTTTAGCGCATCTCCCGTTAAGGTTGTAAAGCGAGAAATCAGTGGGCGTCCGAATTGAATGGCTTCGTATACGCTGACACAGGTACCGACGTTTTGACACAAAATGCCAATATCCGCGGGGTATTGACCACTTGGGACTTCTTTATCAGTCAGCAGTTTAATTAACTGCTTCTCGCCTCCGGAAGGGTACTTGGTGGGCACGACTGCGACTTGAATGCTGCTCTGGCGTTCACGAATGACCTGTTGCAGAGCAGCGATCGCTGTAGGCTTGTTATCTTCAATACCGATGACGACATTGTCTGCTTCCACAAGGTGTTGCAGGATCTCAATACCTAAGATCAATTCAAGCGTCTTTTCACGGATCAACATGTCATCAGCGGTGATGTATGGCTCACATTCCGCTGCGTTGATAATGAAGTGTGTCAATGGGTGCTTATGTGCACCTTGAAGCTTAACGTGGGTAGGGAAGCCTGCGCCCCCCATACCAATGATGCCTTTTTCTGCTAAGAAGGCTAACACGTCCGTTTTACTGACGGATTGCCAATCATTTAACGGCTCAAGCTCTGTCCACTCATCTGCGTTATCAGGCGTTAGAATGATACAGATATCGCTTAAGCCCGATGGGTGTGCGACAGGACGTGACTCAATGGCTTGGATCGTTCCAGACGTCGGCGCGTGTAAAAAGCTCGACAGGAAGCCGTTGTTAATCGCAATTGCTTGGCCTTTTTTAACATGAGTACCTACTTCAACCAGTGGGCGAGAGGCTTGACCAATGTGTTGACCTAACGGCAGAACAAGTTCTTTGGGTAAGCTTGGCTTACCCAAAGGTAGTTGTAGTGATTGCACTTTGTTTTCAGGTGGGTGAATACCGCCATGAAAAGAAAAGATCTGTGGAGATTGCATTAGTGCAGTACCTCCGTTTGTCGATCAGTGGCAATAATTTGTGCGGATTGAACGCCTACACCTTGAGGCTTATCCCATGACCAAGTGCGTGATGTCACTCCAACTTCTACCATATCAATACAATCTACTGGACAAGGCTCAACACAAAGGTCACAGCCGGTACATTCGTCAGAAATGACGGTATGCATTTGTTTTGCGGCCCCTAAAATCGCGTCAATAGGACAGGCCTGAATACACTTAGTACAACCGATACATTCATCCTCACGGATGACGGCCACTTTTTTGACTGGCTCTTCGGCCTCGCCTCCCTCAAGCGGGATTGCTTCAACGTCTAAAAGGTCAGCAAGAGCCTGGACTGTGGCTTGGCCGCCAGGAGGGCAGCGGTTGATGGCTTCACCATTGGAAATAGCTTCCGCATATGGACGACAGCCTGGGTGGCCACATTGGCCACATTGAGTTTGTGGCAAAATCGCATCAATTTGATCAACAATAGGATCACCTTCGACGTGAAAGCGAACGTTGGCATAACCCAAGATCGCGCCAAAAACGAGGGCGAGAGCGACTAGGATTCCGATAGCAAGTAATACTGTAAACATATTAGGCTCCTAGATTTGCACCAGACCAGTGAAGCCCATGAACGCCAAAGCCATTAGACCTGCTGTGATCATACCAATGGCTGAGCCTTTAAAAACCACTGGCACATCTGCCACGTTGATGCGTTCACGCATGGCTGAGAACAGAACCAAAACGAATGAGAAGCCGACCGCTGCACCAAATCCATAGAGGATTGATTCTACAAAGTCATTTTGCTTAGACGTGTTTTGCAGTGCGACACCCAGCACGGCACAGTTTGTTGTAATCAAAGGCAAGAAAATACCTAAGACACGGTATAGAAGAGGGCTGGTTTTATGGACCACCATCTCAGTGAATTGCACCACAACCGCGATAACCAAAATGAAGGAAATCGTTTTTAAGTACTCTAAGCCAAACGGCTTCAGAATGAATTCGAACGTTAGGTAACTACATAAGCTCGAAAGTGTCAGTACGAATGTGGTTGCCATGGCCATACCAATGGATGTTTCCAGCTTGCTAGAAACGCCCATGAACGGGCAGAGGCCAAGGAATTGTACCAATACGAAATTGTTTACCAGTATGGTACTGACGAGTATTAAGAGATATTCAGTCATCTCGTGTCCAATCACTACAGTGGTGTCTAAAAGTAAAAAAGAACTGCTGACGAAACAGCATCAGCCAAGCGTAACTATACCAAGCTGCTTATAACTAACAAGACTAAAGCGCTGTGCATTTTAGTTTATTTTAGAATATGGATAGCACGTCACAACCATAAACTTTACTAATGCTTTGTCAAAACAACGCCGCCTACATGACGTAGGCGGCGTTGCATGTACTGCGATGAGTTAGCCTTACATAACGCGTTGGCCAGGCTTCGCTCCATCATTTGGTTCAAGCAGATAAATTTCTTCACCGCCAGGACCTGCTGCCAATACCATGCCTTCTGATAAGCCAAATTTCATTTTACGTGGCGCTAAGTTAGCAACCATGACCGTTAGTTTGCCTTCTAAATCTTCTGGTTTGTAAGCAGACTTAATGCCTGAGAAGACAGTGCGAGTTTCGCCACCTAAGTCTAAGGTTAGCTTTAATAGCTTGTTGGCTTTTTCAACGTGTTCAGCTTTGGCGATTTTCGCGATGCGTAAGTCAACTTTTGCAAATTCGTCAAAGTTGATTTCTGCCGCGATTGGCTCTTTGCTTAACTCTGTTTCTTCAGCAGCAGCTTGCTCTTTCGCTTGTGCTTCGGCTTCCGCCTCGGCTTTACCCTCTTCGATCATAGCTTCGATCTGTGGTGCTTCAATGCGAGCCATCAATGCTTTGAACTTGTTGACTGATTTACCAAACAACAATTCGCCACGGTTGTCCCAAGTCAGTTCTTTGTTTAAGAAAGTTTCGGCATCAGCCACCATATTTGGCATCACTGGCTTCAAGTACGTTGCTAAGATGGCAAATAGGTTCAGTGACACAGAACAGATTTCCTGTACTTGTGGCAAAGTTTCTTCGTTTTTAGCTTTCACCCATGGCTCTTCATCCGCGATGTAGGTGTTGGCGATGTCTGCAAGGCGCATGATTTCACGCATTGCTTTACCGTATTCACGTGTTTCGTAAAGCTCAGCGATTAGATCACCTGCGTCAACGAACTCTTGAATCATGCTTTCTTGTGCAGGGGCTGCTTGCAGTTGACCATCAAACTTCTTGTTGATGAAGCTTGCAGTACGGCTGGCAATGTTTACCACTTTGCCGACCACGTCAGAGTTTACGCGCTGTACGAAGTCACCTAGGTTCAAATCGATATCATCGACACGAGAGTTTAGCTTCGCAGCGAAGTAGTAGCGTAAATACTGAGGATCCAGGTGGTTTAGGTACGTACGTGCCTTAATAAAGGTGCCACGAGACTTAGACATTTTCTCACCGTCCACTGTTACGTAGCCGTGTGCATTGACAGCTGTTGGTGTACGGTAACCTGCACAATCCAGCATCGCAGGCCAGAATAGGGCGTGGAAGTTGATAATGTCTTTACCGATGAAGTGATAAAGCTCTGCTTTAGAGTCTTTGTTCCAGTATTCGTCGAATTCTAGGCCTTCTGCGCGGTCACACAGGTTTTTAAAGCTAGCCATGTAGCCGATTGGTGCATCCAACCAAACGTAGAAGTACTTACCTGGTGCATCAGGAATTTCGAAACCGAAGTAAGGTGCATCGCGGCTGATGTCCCACTCTTGTAGGCCAGAGTCTAGCCACTCTGCTAATTTGTTAGCGACTTGGTCTTGTAACGTACCACTGCGTGTCCACTCTTGTAGGAACTCTTGGAATTCTGGCAGTTTAAAGAAGTAGTGATCAGAAGACTTCTCAACCGGTGTCGCGCCAGAGTAAACCGAGCGTGGGTTGATCATCTCCATCGGTGTGTAGGTTGCAGAACACACTTCACAGTTGTCGCCGTACTGGTCTTCAGCTTTACACTTAGGGCAAGTGCCCTTAATGAAACGATCCGCTAGGAACATTTCTTTTTCTGGGTCATAGGCCTGAGTAATCGAGCGAACTGAAATCTTGCCGTTATCGCGCAATGCTTTGTAGATCGACTCAGACAGCTCACGGTTCTCTGGAGAGTGCGTCGAGTAGTAGTTATCGTAGCCAATGCCGAAGTCGTTAAAGTCAGCCATGTGTTCTTGGCGAACGCCATCGATCAGTTGTTCTGACGTGATGCCGTTTTGCTCGGCTTTAAGCATGATGGCAGTACCGTGTGCATCGTCAGCACATACCGCTGTACAAAGGTTGCCACGTAGCTTTTGGAAGCGAACCCAAATATCCGTTTGAATGTGCTCCAGCATGTGACCTAAGTGAATAGAGCCGTTGGCGTAGGGAAGGGCACTGGTAACTAGAATTTTACGTTGCGGTTGAGCCATTATGATTAAGCCTGCTGGATTGTAATTTTAACGAATAAACGACGCCTCAAACTGAATGAAGATAGGTGAGGCGGATTGTCTCTTATAATCTGAACGCGACATTATAAGTGGACGCAGATAACGTGCAAGCTTAAGGCTTGCTTTTCCGCATTTTGCCCCTATAAATGGGCGCAATTACATTGAATTTTTGATCTGATGCGATGTGCATCAGGTGTGAGGAGAAGTTATGTCTACCAACTCATCTCAACCTGTCGGGCTTGAGGGCGTCAAAAATATTATCGCTGTCGCTTCTGGCAAAGGCGGTGTAGGTAAATCTACCACGACGGTTAACTTAGCATTAGCCATGGCCAAACTGGGCCATAAAGTGGGCATTTTAGATGCGGATATTTATGGTCCAAGCCAAGGCTTGTTACTTGGCTTTGATGCGCAAACGCGCCCGCAAGTTCGTGATGAAAAATACTTTGTGCCCCCAGTTGCCCATGGCATAAAAGTCATGTCTATGGCGTTTCTAACGACCAGTGAAACACCGATGGCATGGCGTGGACCGATGGCAACGGGTGCCTTAATGCAGATTCTGACGCAAACAGACTGGCAAGAATTGGATTACTTGTTTGTTGACATGCCGCCAGGCACAGGTGATATCCAGTTGACCATGTCGCAGAAAGTGCCAGTGACGGGATCCGTGATTGTGACGACGCCACAGGACATTGCTCTGTTAGATGCTCGTCGTGGTATCGAGATGTTCCGCAAGGTGAATATTCCTGTGTTGGGTGTTGTGGAAAACATGTCGACGCATATTTGTTCAAATTGCGGCCATGCAGAAGCGATCTTTGGCGAGGAAGGCGGGAAGCAGCTAGCAGAAGAATATGGCGTATCTGAGCTGGGTAAACTGCCATTGAGCCTTTCGATTCGAAAATTGGCGGATTCTGGGGCGCCAACAGTGTTAAGTGAGCCGGATTCGGACGAAGCGGCTATTTATCTGTCGATTGCTGAAAAGGTTGGTGCTACTCTTGCGTCCCGTTCTGAACAGTTCACTATGCCTGAGATTGGCATGAGCGATGATTGAGGTACCCCATGCGACTGTGTGACCGTGACATTATCCAAGCTTTAGATGATGGTGTCATTTCGATTGAACCGCGCCCTGATAACGCTGTTATCAGTGGTGTTTCTTGTGATTTGCGCCTAGGCAATTCATTTCGCGTCTTTCAGGGGCATCCTGCGCCGTATTTAGACCTAAGTGGCCCGAAGGAAGACTTGAATGCCGCGATTGAATCCGTCATGAGTGAAGAGATTGTCGTTGAAGAAGACAAGCCGTTTTTCATTCATCCAGGAGAGTTGGTGCTAGGTGTCACACTTGAGTCGGTGACGTTGCCTGACAACTTGGTCGGCTGGTTAGATGGTCGTTCTTCGCTGGCGCGTCTTGGTCTGATGGTTCACGTGACAGCCCATCGTATTGATCCAGGTTGGAGTGGTGCGATTGTGTTGGAGTTTTTGAATGGCGGTAAGTTACCGATTGCGTTGCGCCCAGGTATGACCATCGGCGCGATCAACTTCGAAACCATGTCTGGATCAGCGGACCGACCTTACAACAAGCGCGATAATGCTAAGTATCGTGGTCAGAGTTCTGCGGTAGGCAGTCGTATTAGTGGAGACCAATAAACACAGGTTTTTCACTTTCATAACATAAAGTGCAAGAAAAGAAGAGGGTGTCGTTATCGTGCTGTTTTTAGGCGTTTATCGACATCATCTTTCGTGGTTTGAGCGCTACCTTCTCGGGTGCGATAAAAACAATAAAACCACACTTGTTACAGGAGTACTTTATGTCTCAATCCTCCAACCGCGGCGTCGTCTACAAAGGCCCAGGAAAAGTCGCAGTCGAGTCCATCCCATTCCCAGAACTCGCTCTGGGCGATCGTAAATGTAATCACGGCGTCATTCTAAAAGTTCTTACCACCAATATTTGTGGCAGTGATCAGCACATGGTGCGTGGTCGTACCACCGCGCCTGAAGGTCTGGTATTAGGCCATGAAATCACGGGGATCATCCTTGAGAAAGGCGATGATGTTGAATTCCTAGAAGTTGGTGACATCGTATCGGTGCCGTTCAACATTGCTTGTGGTCGCTGCCGTAACTGTAAGGCAGGGATGACGGGGATTTGTCTTAATGTGAACCCTGCACGTCCAGGGGCGGCTTACGGCTACGTTGATATGGGCGGCTGGGTTGGAGGTCAATCTGACTATGTGATGGTGCCATACGCAGACTTTAACTTGCTTAAATTCCCTGACAAAGACCAAGCTAAAGAGAAAATTGCTGACCTGACATTACTATCAGATATCTTTCCAACAGGTTTCCACGGCTGTGTCACAGCAGGGGTGGGTCCAGGCTCTACCGTTTACATCGCAGGCGCAGGTCCAGTTGGTCTAGCGGCAGCGGTTTCTGCTCAGCTTCTTGGGGCTGCATGTGTCATCGTTGGTGACATGATTGAAGATCGTTTAGCGCAAGCTCGTAGTTTCGGCTGTGAAACCATTGATTTGCGCCAAGAAGGCGATATGGAAGACAAGCTAGAAGTCATTCTAGGTGAGCGTGAAGTTGATTGTTTTGTCGATTGTGTCGGCTTTGAAGCGCACGGTTGTGGTTGTAACTCGCACAAAGAAGCGCCAGCTACGGTGTTAAACTCGGCGATGCAAATTACACGGGCGGGCGGCCAGATTGGTATCCCAGGTTTGTATGTGACGGATGACCCAGGTGCTGAAGATGAAGCGGCGAAAGTGGGCGCGTTAAGTATGCGCTTTGGTTTAGGCTGGGCTAAATCGCACTCCTTCCATACGGGGCAATGTCCAGTAATGAAATACCATCGCTCTCTAATGCAGGCGATTTTGTTTGATAAAGTAAAAATTGCCGACGCGGTTAACGTACAGATGATCACGTTAGATCAAGCGCCACAAGGTTACGCTGATTTTGATGGCGGAGCGGCGAAGAAATTTGTTATGGACCCTCATGGTGAGTTTGTTGCCTAGCTGATAGCGCTTGCAATGAAGTGAAATGCCACGTCAGTTCGATGAGCTGACGTGGCATTTTTGTCTTAGGCGATAAAAATCTTTTGCTACTATTGAAACATCGGTCAGGCATCGCTATGTAGCCGTAATGTTGTTTTGAAAAAGGAACAGTGCATGAATGTAGTGAATGGTTTTAATGCAGAATACCAAGACGAAGAGATAACCCTAGAGGATGTTGAGCGACTGGAAGGCGATGTCTTACTGGAGTTTGGTACCCCATGGTGTGGCTATTGTAAGAAAGCTCAGCCCCTATTGTCTGAGGTAATGGATGATTTCTTGGATGTGCAGCATGTTAAGGTTGTGGATGGTAAGGGGAAGCGTCTTGGCCGACATTATCAGGTCAAGCTTTGGCCAACCCTAATCGCCTTGCAAGATGGCAAAGAGGTTGGGCGAGTTGTACGCCCCGATTCCGAAGAAGAGATTCGAAAATTATTAGACGTTTAGTACGTCAAACATGAGTAAAACATGCGATTTCTAGGCATTAAAGTAAATGTAATAACCGGCTTTTTAGGTGCTGGTAAGACGACCGTTATAAAAAATTTGTTAGCCGGTGTGCCTCAGCATGAAAAGTGGGCGGTATTGGTAAATGAATTCGGAGAAGTGGGCATAGATGGAGACTTGCTGAAACAAGATGGGGTTGCCATTAAGCAAGTGCCAGGGGGCTGTTTATGCTGTGTGACCTCGGCTGCGTTTTCAGTCGGTTTAAACGAGTTAATCAAACAAGCCCAACCAGATCGTATTATCATTGAGCCAACAGGTATTGGGCACCCTCATCAAATTGTCGAACAGTTAAGTGCGGATCATTATCGTGATGTATTGGACATCCGTGGCACGGTCTGTTTGATGGATGCGCGTAATCTCTCCGATCCGCGTTACTTAGGCCATCCGGCATTTTTTGATCAAATAGATGATGCAGACGTTTTGATCGGCAGCAAAGCAGATTTGTACGATGATTCTCAAGAGCAGCGCTTTTTGGATTTTGCTAAGCAGTTCGCCGCGTCGAAATCCGTCATTGCATTAAGTTCAAATGGGCAATTTGATCCGGCTTGGCTTGATCTCCCGCGAGCAAGTCATAACTCTCACCACGACCACGACCACGACCACGACCACGACCACGACCACGACCACGACCACGACCACGACCGCGACCACGCCAAGGTATTCCAGAGTCAGCCTGTAGCAGGAGTGACTTGCTACCTAAAACGAGAACAGGGAATGGCGAGTGTAGGTTGGATTGCAGAATCAAGCTGGTCAATCGATGATGAGCGATTTGAACAGTTTCTTGCCCTGATAAAAACGTTGCCAAATTTTTGGCGCTTCAAAGGTGTATTACGTCTAGAAAGTCAGTTTGAGTTAATTAATGTTACGCAAGGAGAGAGTCGTAGATCTCCGCAAAATGACGGTCTAGAGTCGAGATTTGAGTGCATTTTCGAAGACGATGATAACTTTGAAGAAAATCTACTAGAGCTTCAAAAGCTCTTATTTTAGTTCATTCATTGCACGCCAAATTAGCTCTTTGAATGTTGTTTTAAGTCATCTATGGCGCGTTTTGTTATTCAACTTGCTTTGAAATGTTATTGAGGGAAAAGCGCTTTTCGACAACGCTTAATGCATGTTGTTGAACAAACTTTCCGCATAAAAATAATATCGAGGTGAGTGTCATGCCTGACTACAAAGCGCCCATACGCGACCTAAAATTTATTACTGATGAAGTGCTTGGGATCCATCAGCACTATGCCTCTCTAGCGGGAGCCGAAGAGGCCACTCCAGACATGGTGGATGCCATTGTTGAGGAAGGCGCGAAATTCGCAGAACGTGTCTTAGCACCTTTGAATCAAATCGGTGATCAGCAGGGATGTCATTTCGACAACGGTGTTGTCACAACCCCAGAAGGCTTTAAAGAAGCTTATCAACAGTACGTCGAAAGCGGCTGGCCATCTTTATCTCATCACACAGACGTTGGCGGTCAAGGCTTGCCAGAGTCTCTAGGGATGATGGTGACAGAGTTTGTCGCAACCGCTAACTGGGCTTGGAGTATGTACCCTGGGCTAAGTCATGG
Organism: Marinomonas sp. AWM4_232; assembly: GCF_056158325.1. Taxonomy (NCBI): domain Bacteria; kingdom Pseudomonadati; phylum Pseudomonadota; class Gammaproteobacteria; order Oceanospirillales; family Oceanospirillaceae; genus Marinomonas; species Marinomonas sp. AWM4_232. The sequence goes on from NZ_JBSWTA010000001.1 coordinate 2,991,622, forward strand.
GGCGATGAATACGCTTGAACTGCACGGCACTGACGAGCAAAAACAATCCTACCTTACCAAACTGGTTACCGGTGAATGGACAGGCACCATGTGTCTGACTGAGCCTCATTGTGGTACTGATCTTGGGATGCTGAAGACGAAAGCGACACCTAACGATGATGGTAGCTACAGTCTGTCAGGTACCAAGATCTTCATTTCAGCTGGTGAACACGATATGGCAGAAAATATTGTCCACATCGTATTGGCCCGTCTGCCAGATGCGCCTGCTGGCACAAAAGGAATTTCGCTATTCATTGTGCCAAAATTCAATGTCACTGAGTCGGGTGAGGTGGGGGAGCGCAATGCTGTGCATTGTGGTTCGATTGAACACAAGATGGGGATCCACGGTAATGCGACCTGTGTCATGAACTTTGATGGCGCCAAAGGTTTCTTAATTGGGCCGCCAAACAAAGGTCTAAACTGTATGTTTACCTTTATGAATACCGCTCGTCTAGGAACAGCGTTACAAGGTTTGGCGCATACAGAGTGGGCTTATCAAAATTCATTGGCTTATGCCAAAGATCGTCTTCAAATGCGCTCGCTGTCTGGTCCAAAAGCGCCAGATAAAGCGGCTGATCCAATTATTGTTCACCCTGATGTGCGTCGTATGCTACTCACTCAAAAAGCCTTTGCTGAGGGCGGTCGAGCGATGATTCATTATTGTTCGATGCTAGTGGATAAGGTGAAAGCAGGTAGCGATGCTGAGAAAGAAGAAGCGGAAACGCTACTGTCTTTACTGACACCCATTGCGAAAGCATTCTTGACGGAAACAGGCTTCGAATCCGCAAACCAAGGTCTGCAAGTTTTCGGTGGACATGGCTACATCGCTGATTGGGGGATGGAGCAAAACGTTCGAGATTGTCGAATTTCCATGCTGTATGAAGGTACGACAGGTATCCAAGCGCTTGATTTGTTAGGTCGTAAAGTGCTGATGACTCAAGGTGCAACGCTCAAGGCCTTCACTAAAATCATCCACAAATTCTGTAAAGCGAATGACGATAAAGCGCTCAAACATCTCGTTAAGCCACTCGCGGCCTTGAACAAAGAGTGGGGCGATCTCACCCTTAAAGTGGGGATGAAAGCTATGAAAAACCGCGAAGAGGTGGGTGCAGCATCAGTCGATTACTGTATGTACTCAGGTTATGTCACGTTAGCTTACTTCTGGGCACGTATGGCACAAGTAGCGCAGCAAAAGCTTGCCGAAGGTACTACGGAAGAGGCTTTTTACAAAGCGAAATTACAAACAGCGAACTTCTATTTTGATCGTATTTTGCCGCGAACCAAAGCGCACGCAGAGATGATTCTTGCAGGGTCAGATAGCTTGATGTCGATGGACGAAGAGCAGTTCTTTTTACGCTAATTAAGCGGAGGTAATGTTTATGAGTAATGCAAAAGATATTTTCGATACCATGCTAACGCGCTTTGATCAGAGCGCAGCTTCTGAAATGGATGCTATATTTCAATTTGAGCTAGACGATGCTGATCCTTACTTTGTCACCATTGCTGATGGTACGGCAACGTTAGAGCAGGGTGAGCATGATGATGCGACGGTAACCTTGGGTATGGATACGGATACCTTGTCAGAGGTGATGTCCGGTGAGCTTGATGGTATGCAAGCTTTCATGCAAGGGAAAATTCGGGCGGACGGTGATATTATGTTAGCAACCAAGTTGACTGAAATATTTCCTACCCCGTGATGAACTTTGCCACCTGCATGGCATCACATTGATTAAGTGAATTTTATGTCTCCATATAACGACAATAACGGAGAAGCTTTATGCTGAACGACGATATAGCAAAAAACCAAGATTTGGAGCCAGGTAGCTATATCCCTGAAGAATTAAACCCTAGAAGGTTTGAATCGGTAGTGGATGTACTAGCTGATGCCAGTAAGCGTTATACGAACTCGCCTGCTTTTACTAGCGTTGGTTGTACCATAACTTATGGTGATTTAAAGCAGAAAGCTGATGCGTTTACGGCTTATTTGCAGCGGCACACAGACTTAAAGCCTGGTGATCGTATTGCGGTTCAGTTACCAAATGTTGTTCAGTTCCCCGTTGTCGTTTTTGGTGCCATGCAAGCTGGCTTGATTGTGGTAAACACCAACCCGCTCTACACACCGAAAGAGTTAGAACATCAGTTCAATGATGCGGGTGTGAAAGCAGTGGTAGTGTTTGCCAACATGGCTGCAAATGTTGAAAAGATTATTGCTAAAACTCAGATCTCCCATGTGTTGATTACTGAGATCGCCGACTTTCACCGACCGGTGAAGCGGCTTTTAATCAACTCAATCGTCAAGCACGTGAAAAAAATGGTGCCGACTTATAGTTTGCCCCAATCTATCTCTTTGAATGATGCGCTTGCTTTAGGAGCTAAAAGCCGTCCTGATATCATGACGCTAAAACGTACCGATCTTGCTGTGCTGCAATACACCGGGGGCACGACAGGTGTTGCCAAAGGGGCAATGCTTACCCACGCCAACTTGATTGCCAACATGCATCAATTGAAAAACCGCTTAGATCATTTGTTGGAGGAAGGCAGCGAAACCTTCATTGCGCCACTACCCTTGTATCATATTTATGCCTTCTTAATTCACGCCATGACATTGGTGGAATATGGGGCCCACACTATCCTTATTCCAAACCCAAGAGATTTGCCAAACTTTGTCAAAGAGCTCAATAAATGGAAGTTCACAGGATTTATTGGTTTGAACACCCTGTTCGCGGGCCTTTGTAACCGCGAAGATTTTGCAAAAGTGGACTTCTCGTCATTAAAGCTTACGGCATCAGGTGGAATGCCTCTTACACATGCCGCTGCAGATCGTTGGAAAAGTGTTACAGGCTGCACGGTATCGGAAGGCTATGGCTTAACCGAAACCTCTCCTGTCGTGGCATTTAACCCGATTGGGAAAGAGCAAATTGGTACCATCGGGTTGGCCGTTGATTGCACAGATATTCGTATCATTGATGACAATGGAAACGACGTTGTGCCTGGCGAGCCTGGTATGCTGTGTGTAAAAGGACCACAGGTGATGAAAGGATACTGGCACCGTGAGCAAGCCACTCAGGATGTTATGACTCCAGATGGGTTCTTGATCACTGGAGATGTTGCCACGCAACAAGATGATGGCTATTTAAGCATTGTTGACCGAGCCAAAGACTTGATTATCGTGTCTGGATTTAATGTCTATCCAACCGAAGTTGAGGATGTCATTACTCAGCACCCTGACGTACTAGAAGCTGCGGCTATCGGTGTTGAGGACGATAAAACCGGTGAGGCGGTGAAGGCTTTTTTAGTGTTGAAAGACGGTGCGCAGATGGATGAAAAAGCTATGCACGCTTTCTGTAAGGAAAACCTTGCGGCGTATAAGGTTCCTAAACAATACGAAGTTCGCAAAGAATTGCCAAAGACCAATGTTGGTAAGATTCTGCGTCGAGCGTTGAGAGAGCCGGAGCACTAAGGAGTGTCCCTATGACAGAGGCTATTCAAGAATCCGTTAGTAATGGTGTTCAGGTTGTCTTGTTAAATCGCCCTGATAAGAAGAATGCCATCACTGTCGATATGTATCAGGCAATGAGCGATGTGCTTCATCAAGCCGATTTGCGCGATGAGGTTAAGGTCACTGTATTTGCGGGTGCCGGACCTGACTTCTCGGCTGGCAACGATATCAATGACTTTGTTGAAATTGCTCGCTCTCCTGAGAAAATGGCGTCTGTCATGTCCTTTTTGCAAGCGTTAACCTCTTACAAAAAGCCCCTTATTGGCTGCGTGGAAGGTTGGGCGGTTGGTGTTGGTGCGACTATGATGCTGCATTGCGATATGGTGTTTGCGGCCAAGAATACTCAATTTGTCTTTCCATTCGTGCAGCTTGGTCTTGTGCCAGAAGCCGCATCGAGCTTTCTTCTTCCAAAGATAGTGGGGCATCAGAGAGCCTTTGAGATGCTGATGTTTGGCGAGCCAATTAACGCCGAAACGGCTTACCAGTGGGGAATGGTTAACCATCTTTGTGAGCCGAAAGAGTCTCTGGAGTTGGCAAACCTGTATGCTCAGAAGCTGTGTCAGTTACCAACAGAGGCTGTGCTCTTATCCAAAGATTTGCTCAAGTGTCGTGCTATGGATGATATCCAAATGGCGCTGATGCGCGAGGGAAGGATTTTTAAAGATCGACTAGTGTCTGATGAAGCCCAGCAGCAGTTTTATAAGTTTTTAAAAAAAGAGAGTTAAAAACTGGCCGTTTTACATAACTTAACTATATTTAATTATACACCTTAGAGTGTATATGATTATGAACTTCAACGACTGGTTTCGCCGACCTAATTTACGCCCTAGTAAGCATGACTTATTAGGGCGTTTTTGTATCTGAAGAAGCGGGAAACGTCAGAGCTTGCCATAAAATGTCATTAAACAGAGTCTTTTTTGTTATTGAGGAAAGACGCTATCGTTCTAAGCTTAAAGGACATGAATTCACGATTGTTTTCGTGACTCAAAAAACGCTCTAAGGCCATAAAAATAAGAGGTGGAGGCGATTATGAAGTTCGAAGGAAACACGCTTCGAGTGCAGACCAATGAGGTTGGCATTGCGACCCTGATATTGGATTTGAAGGATAGTTCTGTCAATAAATTTGGCTCACAGGCGCTAGCAGAGCTTGCTCAAGCAGTTGAGCTGTTACAGCAAGATTCATCGGTTAAAGGCTTGCTAATTAGCAGCGCAAAAGATGCCTTTGTAGTCGGGGCTGATATTACCGAATTCATGGGGTGGTTCCAGCTTGAAGAGGACGCTCTGGCACAAAAGCTACGTGATGCCCACAATATTTTTACTTCCTTATCTAACCTACCTTTTCCTACTGTTGCCGCCGTTAATGGCTTGGCGCTAGGCGGTGGTTTTGAGCTTTGTTTGGCATGTGATTACCGTGTGATGGCAGATTCCGCGAAAGTCGGGTTACCTGAAACACAGCTTGGTATTTATCCTGGTTGGGGCGGTACAGTCCGTTTACCGCGTCTCATTGGTGTGGACAACGCCTGTGAGTGGATTTGTGGTGGTCAGCAGAAACGCAGTGCTGACGCAATGAAAGACGGGGCAGTGGATGCTGTGGTCGCCGCAGCGAATGTGGTTTCATCAGCAGAACATTTATTGCAGCAAGTGCTGGATGGAAAGCTGGATTATCAAGCTCGCCGTGAGCGCCTTCAAGCGGCAATGGAATTTTCCCCTATCGAAAAAATGATGATCTTTGAGTCTGTTCGTGCCGTGGTCGGTGCAAAAGCAGGCCGACATTACCCTGCGCCGATGGAAGCCATTAAGTCGGTTGAGAAGGGGGTTTTCCAAACGATCGATAAAGCCATCGAAACTGAGATCAAAGGTTTCGTGAAAATGGCGAAATCTCCTGTTGCTCGTTCCTTAGTCGGTCTATTTTTGAACGATCAGCTGGTTAAAAAGACGGCTTCTAAATACACCAAAGGGGTTGAGCCTGTTAGCCATGCTGCTGTGTTGGGCGCGGGTATCATGGGGGGCGGAATCGCTTACCAGTCTGCTTCCAAAGGGACACCAATTGTCATGAAAGACATTCGCCAAGAGGCGCTTGATCTTGGTATGAATGAAGCGAGTAAACTGTTTGGTAAGCAGGTCGAGCGCGGCAAACTAAGCAGTGAAAAAGCCATGCAGGGTCTTGGTAAGATTACCCCTGTTTTAAGCTACGGCGAGGTGTCTGCTGTTGACCTAGTGGTCGAAGCGGTAGTGGAAAACCCAAAAATCAAACAGTCGGTATTAGCGGAAACGGAAGCGCAGCTCAAAGAAGGCGCTATCCTGGCTTCTAATACTTCAACTATTTCTATCACACACTTGGCTGAAGCTCTGAAGCATCCAGAAAATTTCTGTGGTATGCACTTCTTTAACCCGGTTCACCGTATGCCACTAGTAGAGGTGATTCGCGGGGAGAAAACTTCTGAAGCAACCATCGCTAAGACTGTTGCTTATGCTCAAGCGTTAGGTAAAACGCCGATCGTGGTGAATGACTGCCCTGGATTCCTAGTCAACCGTGTGCTGTTCCCATATTTCGCAGGCTTCTCTGCACTGTTGAAAGACGGGGCGGATTATCAAGCGGTTGATAAGGTGATGGAGCGCTTTGGTTGGCCGATGGGGCCTGCTTACTTACTTGATGTCGTAGGCATTGATACAGCGTATCACGCGGATCAAGTGATGGCAGATGGTTTCCCAGATCGTATGGGACATGATGGTGAGAATGCGATTGATCGCTTCTATGCTTTAAAACGTTTCGGGCAGAAATCCGGCAGCGGTTTTTATCAATACGAAGCAGACCGCAAAGGTAAACCAAAGAAGTTAGCCTCGGCTGAGGCACAAGAGTTGATTCAGTCGCTACATGGTGAGCATCAAACATTCGCAGATGAAGAAATCATTGCGCGTATGATGATTCCTCTTTGTATCGAAACCGCACGTTGCTTAGAAGAAAACATTGTCGCTTCAGCGGCGGAAGCGGATATGGGATTGGTGTATGGCATTGGTTTCCCTCCATACCTTGGTGGCGCTTTGCATTACATGGATCAAATGGGATTGGCAGCATTTTGTGAAATGGCTGACCGTTTTAAACACCTTGGTAAGTTGTATGAGCCAACGCAAGCAATGCGTGCTATGGCTGCCGAACAACGTACTTACCATCAATACTAATCCCAATTGGACAATAGGAGTTTCGAGATGAAATTAAATCCAAATGATGCAGTGATCGTCGATGCGGTGCGTTCTCCAATGGGGAAATCAAAAAATGGTGCCTTTCGACATGTGCGATCTGAAAATTTATCCGCTGAGCTAGTCAAAGCACTACTAGCTCGACACCCTGAAGTGTCACCAGCAAGTATTGAAGATCTGATCTGGGGTTGTGTAAACCAAACCCTTGAGCAAGGTTTCAACATGGCGCGTGCAGTGGCCTTGTTATCAGGTATGCCGGTTACCACAGCGGCTCAAACTGTTAACCGTTTATGTGGTTCTTCTATGTCTGCGATTCATACGGCTGCTCAGGCTATCATGTGTGGGCAAGGCGATACCTTTGTCGTTGGTGGTGTAGAGCACATGGGGCATGTGCCGATGATGCATGGTGTCGATGTGAACCCTGAGCTGTCTAAGCATATGGCCAAAGCTTCCATGATGATGGGGGTGACCGCAGAAATGTTGGGGAAAATGCATGGGGTTTCTCGTGCCGCGCAAGATGAGTTTGCAGTTCGTTCTCATCAAAGAGCCCATGACGCGACCATCAATGGTCGATTTACAGCAGAGATTGTGCCGATTGAAGGTCATGATAGCGACGGTAACAAAACACTTATTGAAGTAGACGAGGTTATCCGCCCAGACACTTCGCTCGAAGGTTTAGCGAATTTGCCAACGGTCTTTATGCCAAAAGGAGGTACAGTGACAGCAGGTTCATCGTCAGCCTTGTCTGATGGTGCGTCTGCCATGTTGATGATGTCGGCAGCACGTGCTCAGGAGCTAGGTTTAACACCTATTGCACGAGTGAAAAGCATGGCAGTTGCTGGGTGTGATCCGGCGATTATGGGCTACGGACCAGTGCCTGCCACGAAAAAAGCATTTAAGCGTGCCGGTTTGTCGATCGATGATATTGGCTTAGTAGAAGTCAATGAGGCGTTTGCAGCACAATCGATTCCAGTTCTAAAAGACTTGAAACTGCTGGATAAGATGGATGATAAAGTGAACTTAAATGGTGGTGCGATTGCACTTGGTCACCCTCTGGGTTGTTCTGGTGCGCGAATTTCCACCACATTATTGCATCAAATGCAGACGAAAGATGTTCAATTTGGTCTTGCAACCATGTGTATCGGCATGGGGCAGGGAATTGCGACCATATTTGAGCGCGTCTAAACCCAAAAACCAGCAGGCATATAGCTTGCTGGTTTCTATTTCCCGTCAGTCTAGCTGATATGGTATTTTTCCTTTAATGCTTGCTGATTGGATTTGTGCTCCTTTTTTAACTGCGCAAGAACGCACCTCGCATTAAATTTAGCTTGATGCGAGGTCAGTGAATCTGAGCTGGTAGTCATCGAAACCAGTTTCAAAGAAGCCTCATAATCGTCCAAAGCCTTATCGACCTTATCTTGGTATTTTTCCTCCAAGGCATTTAACTCTTTGTAGTAACCATCAAAGGCATTAGAAATATTTGCTTTGTAAGAGATTAAATGTAAACGAGGTGAGTCTAGGGACGTCTTAGTCGTTAAGTCTTGAGACGCTTTTAAAATGATGGCTTTGTTCTGCTCTTCACCACTTCGAGCCAGGTTTGCGATTGATGAAGACGATGTAATGCGATTCGATTGCTCTTCAGCGTTAGCAGGCGTTTGTGCTAAAGATAAAACCAGCAAAGAAGACAGGGATCCTAAATGCTTCTTTTTAATGACGATTTTCATTGTGCTGACCTCAATTTTTAATCTCATTTGAGAGTAATTCAGACACTAAAGTCTTCGCAATAGATGGATTAATGGTTGCACAGTGTTTTGCACTTTTAGACGCATGCTTGTTGGTTTCACACTAGCTGTTTGCATTTAATTGCACATATGTTGAGCTATGATTGTGCTAGCGTCAGTCTATTCACATCTCATCTAGAGATTCATAACCGCATAGAAAATAACAAGGAATTGAGAATGGCGAATTACCCTATTTCTGGAGCCTGCCAATGTGGTGGGGTGACATATAAATTACTGACACCACCTAAGTTGATTGCAGCTTGTCATTGTAAGGAATGCCAGAAGTTATCAACCAGTGCATTCAGTATTACAGCCATGGTGGATTTAAAGGATTTAGAGATCTCCGGTGAGCTTCAAGAATGGCGAAGATTAGCAGACAGTGGTAACACTTCCGTCGCAAAGTTTTGTCCAACTTGTGGCAATCGTATCTATCACTTTGATCCCAACAAGCCTAATGACATCAAGCTTAAGCCGTCTACTTTAGAGGATACGTCCATGTTGCAACCATCTGTGCATATTTGGGTCAGTGAAAAGCAGGATTGGTATGAGATCCCCGAGGGTGTGAAAATAGCCCAAAAGCAGACTTGAAGCAGGCCATGAAATCAGGGCGAAATGCCCTGATTTATCATAACGCTTAATCTATTTCGCTAGTGTCGAGGTCCTGGCGCTTTTCAACTTTATGCTGGTCCTCGTTTAGCCCCAGCTTCCAATAGCTAGAGATATAGAGGTTTTGCTTGGCAACGTCGTTGCGCTCACGGAAGTAAGCCCGTAAGGCTCTCATTGAGCTAAATTCACAGGCAGCCCATACAGCAACTGTGCCGTCTAGCCAATCCAAAGCGGTAACATGGCGCAACAACGATTCACTGTCTTCCCCAGGATGGGCATTGATCACCCATTTGATGTCGATGTGTTCGGGCTTAGGCAGTGGTTGGATATCGTCTTCGCTTTGTACCTCAATAATAGCGTAGCCTTTAGCAGTATCTGGAAGTGTCGCTAGGTTGACGCTGATGGCTGGCAATGAGGTCATATCACCAACAAATAACAGCCAATCGGCATCCTCAGAGATTAGCTTTTTAGGCCCAGGGCCTCCTACCGTAATAGTGTCGCCTTGTTGCGCGTGTAGTGCCCAGTGGCAGGCAACACCAGAATCACCGTGTACGGCAAAATCAATATCGAGTTCATCTTGGCGTTGGCGGCGAATGGTATAAGTGCGCATGAGTCGGCTGCCATCAGTGGTAGGGAATACCAGTTTTACATAGCCGCTCTCTTGGTCTGCGGGGAAGTCTGTTAGAGCATCACCGCCTAGTGTTATACGGAGCATGTGCGGAGTGACGAATTGTTTACGCACGACGTGCAGGTCACGCATGGTAGGTTTCGGCATAGTGCACTTCCTTTAATGGTTAATTGAGAATGGCAATCAATCTATCTTAGAGACCTATGAAAGGCAACGAAACAAAGTGTTGCGCGTATTACCCGAAGCTTAGAGGGAGGCGCCACTCCTCTATTTTTAAGTAATACTTTTAAGAAGCGCTTTTGTTTTTTCGATATTCTGGCAAAATCAGCGCCACAATAATAAGTGAAAACAATCCCCCGAAATAAGGTTCCATATGCAAACGCTATTGCGCACCATTTACGATGATGTCAAACCGCTCGTTGGTCAGGGTAAAGTGGCAGATTATATTCCAGCGCTGGCCAGTGTTAATCCCCATCAATTTGGTATTGCGATCTACAGTAATCAAGGTGAGTTATTCCAAATTGGCGACGCCGATGTTCCTTTCTCCATCCAAAGTATCTCCAAAGTGTTTAGTTTGACCTTGGCAATTAAACACTATGGCGCGGACATGTGGCAGCGAGTAGGGCGAGAGCCTTCTGGTTTGCCATTTAACTCTTTGGTACAGCTAGAGTATGAGCATGGTATTCCAAGAAACCCATTTATCAATGCAGGTGCGATTGTCGTCAGTGATATGAACCAATCACGTTTTGCATCACCGCATTACGCTATGCGTGAGTTTGTTAGACGGCTTTCGGGTAATCCCGAATTAAAAACAGATCAAGTGGTAGCGGACTCTGAATACGAGTTTAGGCATCGCAATGCTGCCATGGCTTATTTGATGCAATCTTATGGGAATTTTGAGAATTCGGTTGAAGAAGTGCTTAAAAGTTATTTTTCAAATTGCGCCCTAAGAATGAGTTGCGTTGATTTGGCCAAAGCTTTTAACTTCCTTGCTAACAAAGGCTATTGCTCTATTAGCAAAGAGCAAGTAATTAGTGAACAGGAAACGCGCCAAGTGAATGCGTTGATGGCCACCAGTGGCATGTACGATGAGGCGGGTAGTTTTGCCTTTCAAGTAGGATTGCCAGGCAAGAGTGGGGTAGGCGGAGGTATTGTTGCGATTGTACCGAACCGTTTTTCAATTTGCGTTTGGTCACCAGCGCTCAATAAAGTCGGGAATTCCAGCGCAGGTGTTGCAGCACTGGAATCAATGACTAAACATATCGGTTGGTCAGTTTATTAGTGATTTAGCTTAGCTTTAACACATGTAAAAAAGTCCCGTGAGTACATCAATATTTGCTGAATAAAAGATCTTCGAATGCAAAGTGATTATCGAGCTCTGTTAAGCGATCTTTATAGGCTAAACTGGCCAAAAAAAAGGGGACCAAAGGTCCCCTAAATGAACAACACACTATAAGTTAGTGCGGAACTATTTCGATTAGGGTTTCGCCAGGTGTAACGCGATCCCCTTTTGTGACGTGCACCCCTGCTACTTTGCCTGCAATAGGGGCTTGGATTTCGGTTTCCATTTTCATCGCTTCCGTGATGAGTACAGCTTGGCCAGCGGTGACTTCATCGCCTACGTTTACCAGTACATCCACAATGTTGCCTGGCATCGCTGTCGTAATGTCCCCTGGACCTGATGCTTTGCCGCGTTTGTTGCCTGTGGCAGCACCGCCGTCGTATTCATTCAATGACTCGAATAGTACTTCTTCAGGCATACCGTCTAGCGTTAGGTAAATGTGACGCTTGCCAGAGTTGTCACCACCGACACCGGTGATTTCAACTTGGTATGTTTCGCCATGTACATCAATCTTGAATTCCGTTGAGACACTTGCTGATGCTTTCGCTGTTCCTGCTGCGGCGATAGGTTCTAGTACTTCTGGGACCAAGGTGCCAGCTTCGCGTTGCTCAAGGAACTGCTTACCGATGTCTTGGAACATGGCGTAGGTCAGAACGTCTTCTTCAGACTTAGCCAACTCGCCGATGTCTTTACGCAAGCGCTCCATTTCAGCACCTAGCGCATCCGCAGGACGGCCCTCAATGGGCTGTTCAGAACCGATGGCTTTGGTTCTTACTTCTGGGTTAACGGCCGCTGGTGGGTGTCCATAGCCACCTTGTAGATAGCGTTTCACTTCATTGGTGATGGTCTTGTAGCGCTCGCCTGCCAAGATGTTCATCACAGCTTGGGTTCCAACGATCTGTGAAGTTGGGGTGACAAGGGGAGGGAACCCCAAATCTTCACGGACGCGTGGAATTTCTGCGAAAACATCGCGAATGCGATCCAGCGCTTGCTGCTCTTTAAGCTGGTTAGCAAGGTTTGACATCATGCCGCCCGGTACTTGGTTGATCTGTACTGAGACGTCTTCTTTGGTGAACTCGCTTTCAAATTGGTGGTACTTCTTACGCACCTCTTTGAAGTAATCAGCGATTTCGGTCAGCAATTCTAGGTCTAAGCCAGTGTCCCATTGCGTGCCTTTAAGGGCGGCAACTTGCGACTCAGTTGCTGGGTGGCTGGTACCAGATGCAAACGATGAAATAGCTGTATCAATGTGTTCTGCACCCGCTTCGATGGCTTTTAGCTGACACAATGGTGCTAGGCCTGCAGTCGAGTGGCTGTGTACGAACAGTGGCAGATCAACGTTTGCTTTGATCGCTTTAACTAGGTCGTATGTCGCATAAGGTGTCAGTAGGCCTGCCATGTCTTTGATGGCAATCGAGTCTGCCCCCATTTCTTTCAGAGCTTGAGCTTGCTCTACAAACAGATCCAGAGTGTGCACTGGGCTGGTGGTATAACAGATTGTGCCTTGTGCGTGTTTACCTGCTTTTTTAACCGCTTTGATAGCCGTTTCTAAGTTGCGAAGGTCATTTAAAGCGTCGAAAACACGGAAGACGTCGATGCCATTCTCCGCAGCTTTAGCAACAAACGCTTCGACGACATCATCTGCGTAATGGCGGTAGCCGAGTAGGTTTTGTCCGCGCAGCAGCATTTGTAAGCGAGTATTTGGTAGTGCCTGACGAAGTTGACGTAGGCGTTCCCATGGATCTTCTTTTAGAAAGCGGACGCAGGCGTCGAACGTCGCGCCACCCCAAACTTCAAGGGACCAGAACCCCACAGCGTCCAGCTTGTCACAAATAGGAAGCATATCTTCGGTACGCATACGCGTGGCAATCAAAGACTGGTGTGCATCCCTCAAGATGACGTCTGTTACCTGTACTTTGCTCATTGGTTTTTCTCCTTGTTCTCTTTCTAAACGGCCGCGTGTGCAGCGATGGCTGCTGCGATGGCGAGGGCAATCTCGCTTGGCGCGCGTTTATCAGAGTAATTCAATAGCTCAGGGTGATTCGGTACGAAGCTAGTATTAAAGAAGCCGCTTCTGAACTCTTCATTTTTCAAAATTTCTTGGTAGTAGTTGGCGGTGGTTTTCACACCCATTACACGCATATCCGCTAGTGCACGAGCGCCACGATCCAACGCGTCTTCCCAATTCAGTGCCCAGACCACTAACTTTAGACACATGGAGTCAAAGTACGGTGGAATGGTATAACCAGTGTAGATGGCCGTATCGGTTCGAACGCCAGGGCCGCCTGGTGCGTAGTAACGTGTAATACGACCAAAGCTCGGTAAGAAACTGTTCTTTGGGTCTTCTGCGTTAATTCGAAACTGCAGGGCAAAACCACGGTATGAAATGTCTTCTTGGCGGTAACTCAACGGTAAGCCTGAGGCCACACGAATTTGTTCACGAACAATGTCGACACCAGTAATTTGCTCGGTAATGGTGTGCTCAACCTGTACGCGGGTATTCATCTCCATAAAGTAGATGTCATTGCCCGTGACAAGGAACTCAACTGTTCCAGCATTTTCATAGCCCACTGCTTTAGCGGCTTTCACTGCAAGCTCACCAACATAAGAACGTTGCTCAGGCGTAAGCTGAGGGCTCGGAGCGATCTCGATTAGCTTTTGGTTACGGCGCTGAATAGAGCAATCGCGTTCGTATAGGTGAATCGCTTCGCCTTGGCTGTCTGCCAAAATCTGTACCTCGATGTGTTTAGGATCGACAATACATTTTTCTAAAAATACTTCGGCGGAACCAAACGCTTTGGTTGCTTCAGAAATAACGCGCGGGTATTGGTCGCGTAATTCTTTTTCGCTGTCACAGCGACGGATACCGCGTCCGCCACCACCAGATGTGGCTTTTAGCATCACTGGGTAGCCAATATCGTGAGCCAGCAGTACGGCTTCATCAATATTCGCAAGGTTGTCTTCAGAGCCTGGTGTCACAGGGACACCGGCTGCGATCATACTTTTTCGAGCTTGTGTTTTATCGCCCATTTTTGCGATGACATCGGCCTTTGGGCCAATGAATGTAATGCCACGCTCTTGGCAGATTTGAGCAAACTCAGCATTCTCAGAAAGAAAGCCGTAGCCTGGGTGAATGGCGTCACAGCCTGTTTCCACTGCAAGGTTTACAATGCGTCGAGCATCAAGGTAGCCAGCCAATGGGTCTTCGCCCATGCTATAAGCCTCATCGGCACGCTTAACATGTAGTGCGTGGCGGTCTGGCTCCGTGAAAATTGCTACCGAGCGAATGCCCATTTCGGCACATGCACGAACGATACGTACGGCAATTTCTCCACGGTTAGCAATCAATATTTTCTTCAGCATTTTCCTCTCCATGTGCTCAAATCAAGCATGGCAATTACAGTATTCTAAAGTTACAAAAATAAATAATTGATATTTTTTTGGTAAACCATAAGTATTAGCTTATAGTTAATTAAAAATGATTAGATTTCATAAGGTTGGGTGATGATTTATACACTTGGACAGCTTTTAAATAGGCTTACATTTCGTCAATTGCAGGTGTTTCAGGTGGTTTTTCATAAGCTAAGCTACTCGAAAGCCGCTGAAGAATTGGGATTAACCCAGCCAGCGGTCAGTGCGCAAATGAAGCAATTAGAGGCGGCCCTTGGACAGCCAATGTTTGATTATGTGGGCAAGCAGTTGTATGTGACGCCCGCTGGAGCGCAACTCGAAAAAGTGGTGCGGGAGATTTTCAGTGATTTAGAGACGCTGCAAATGAACTTGTATCAACTAGAAGGGAAGCTTCGTGGTGAATTGCGCTTGTGTGTGATCAGCTCAGCTGAAATCATCGTGCCGTATTTGCTGAAAGGGTTTCTAGAGAAATTCCCTGAAGTAGAGGTTAGGGTGACAGTGTTAAACCGAACCAATGCAACCGATCGCTTGTTGCAAAACCAAGACGATATTGTCATTACTGGCATCGTTCCTGATACACGTTTGCTCAGTCGACAGCCTTTCTATGACAACTTATTGGTGCCAGTTGTTAGAGCGGGACACCCACTGCTGGAGCTGAATGATGTCACGGCGCAAGCGTTTTTTGATGCTGGCTTTTTGCAGCGTGAGGTGGGGTCTGGTTCTCGAGCGGCGATAGAGGGCTTTTGTAAGTCTCAACGCATTCAATTCACGCCAGTGCTTGAATTTGGTTCTAACGAATCAGTGAAGCATGGCGTAATTGCTGGGCTTGGTGTGGCGCTATTGCCCTTTGCCAATGTTATATCAGAATTAAAAACTGGCGTGTTAGTGATGCCGGCGATCAAAGGCTTCCCGATCAAGCGAAGCTGGTGTGCCGTGTATCCTAGTAGCAAACAGCCAACTCCGGTGATGCAGGCATTTCTCGATCATCTTCGAGATGAAGGAGATAAGTGTCTTTCAGAGGAGTTTCGTTACCCGTAAGCGTTAAAACAGATCTTCGCCAAAATGGTGGTCGGTTATGCTCTCATCATCGGTAAACGTCCAAAAATTGATGCTAAATGGAGCGATAACATCGAGTTTTGGTAACTTGGGGAAGTCTTTTAAGTGAACTTTGCCTTTGCGAAACTTGGGAATGACACCATTGATCAAGACCTTCTTGCTAGTTAGTTTATCGGCGGTTAATTCAAAGCGTTTTTTCGGCGCACCAAAAGACTGAAACTTCAAACGATGGGGCTTATTGGTCATGTTAATGATCAGCAAAGTCATGCGATTGGATTTGTGTCCGCCGTGACAGTAGACGATTAACTCTGGATTTTGGCTGCTAACGGCGTAAACCTGCTGCCCCATTAAGCGTTTCCACAGCCAGCTAACCCAAAAATCTGGATTAGGTTTTAGGCTTTCTCGTTGCAATAATCCGTAATCCCCCCCGATGAGAGACTGCCTAATCATGACTTTTTGACCGAGTCTTGCGCCTCTTCCTAATTGATCTGCCCACCAAAAACAGGAAGCAAAACGATCGGATAATTTCGGTTGTCCTCCGCATTGAGCAGAGCCAGATTCACCGGTCCAAAGTTCCGCTTGTGGCTGAAATGCGCGACGATAGTTTTCTAATTGCTTGGAATACACTTCAAAGTCTTTCAGTGATCGAGGATCAAGTAATCGTTCTATACGAGCGCTGCGCGTGCGAATAGGTGATCGTTGGCTCTGAAAAGGGTAATAGTGCCAGTCGACAATATCCAACTGCCCACTCAGCTCTTCCAGAAAAGCGGGTGTAATGTTGGACAGATACTTAATGGTTTCTCCTAAAAAAGGCCAAAAGGCACTGCCAGGGCCCGCGATGCGACTTTGTGGACTGAGCAAGCGAACTTGATTAATGAAGCGCTGGTAATCGAGCACCAACTGCTTGGCTCGCGGTTGTGCGCTGAGTCCATGGAAAGCCCAGTAGGCGTTTAGTTCGTTGCCCAATTCACACACATCAATATTAACTCCTCGCTGTTGTGTGTATTGCAGCAGAGCCGCACAGTCGGTGCCGTTCCAGTTGCCGTGTTGTTTACGATCAAAGGCGCCATATTTAAAGGTGAACATGAATTTTAGTTCATGCTCTTTAATGAATTGAATCAGTCGATTCCAAATCGCTTCACTGAGTTCAGGCTCTTTCTCATTGGGAAGTTCGTGGGAACAAAAGTAATGAATGGTGTCAGCTTCTGAGCCGCCCACTCTTAAATAAGCAGGGGATAAATGTTTGACGTATTGACTAAGTTTGGGGTGCTCCAATGGTAATGGCGGCACGCGTACTGTACCAAGCCCACGACTGGAACGATCACTGCCTTCCCACCACTGCCCCCCAATAATCAGAG
Organism: Marinomonas sp. AWM4_232; assembly: GCF_056158325.1. Lineage (NCBI taxonomy): Bacteria > Pseudomonadati > Pseudomonadota > Gammaproteobacteria > Oceanospirillales > Oceanospirillaceae > Marinomonas > Marinomonas sp. AWM4_232. Next base: position 3,008,540 of record NZ_JBSWTA010000001.1, read on the forward strand.
AAATATCAATGGAGAAAGACAAATAGCGCTCGTCAACTTGATGTACCGGAGCCGCTTGTTCCAGCTTTATCGTATTAATGGGGCGCGCACGTGAAGTGATGGCACGTCGAAACAGATTATAAGCCATGAAAATCTCCAAACTGAGGGATCAGTTTGCCGAGAATGTATGACAGGCTTGTGACGTTTATAAAGAGGGATGATAAGCAATATTCATAACAACATTAGAAAAACTCACCTGAACTGAGAGCGTGGCGGTTGCATTGAAATGTAATTCAGCCAATGATTTAACTATCCCCTTAACCAGAATAACAAAGAGAGTTGCAGTGAACACTGTCGTCAATCCCTACGGGTTAACCATGCATACCCAGCGCGATGCGCTTTATGCAGAGTTGCATTCCCGACCTTTCCAAGTCATTTCCAGTACTGCAAGAGTGAGTTATCTAGCAGTCATGATGAATGGCGAGCAAAAGAAACAAGACTTCCAGCATTTTATCGGCTTATATCAACGCTATGGTGTTGTGCCCCCTGCGCAAGATTCCGTGTGCCTTGAAGTCAGTTTTGGGGATGTTCGTATTCGACGTGAGTCCCATTTAGAGTTTATCTCTTACACCATTATTAACGAAGGAGCACCATTTTTAGCGGACCCGTTTGCCAACAATGGCTTGAGCTGTTTACCAAAAGATTGGGTAGGAGGTATGGTCGGAACTGTGGTGTCGGCTTTCCATGTCGCCATCGAAGACGCGAGGCAGCAACCAGAGCCAGAGTTGGCTCAAGTTAAATCTTACTTTGAGGGAATGCGTTTAGTAGGCAGCCGACCTCAAAATGGTGATGCTCAGGTTTGGACGACTTTTCAGGTGCACAGTGATGGTTGTGGCCGCACTTTAGTCTACAACCGTAATATGAGTGACAGCCAGCTCGGTCGTATGGTGCAGCGCTTAATTGAGATCGAATCATACCGTCTGTTTGCTTTGTTGGGGCTTCCGATGGCCCGCTATTACAATCAGCGTTTGGCTAACATGGATCAAAAGCTGGCTGATTTAACCGCGCAGCTTGCCGAGACGAAAGACGAAATCGATGAACAAGAAGTGTTAGAGCAGATTATTGATATGGCGGCTTGGGTTGAGGCGGCTCGCGCTAAAACTACATTTCGGTTTAGCGCCACGTCTGCCTACCACGACTTAGTTTTAAAACGCCTTGCAGAATTAAAAGAAGATGAAGTTTCGGGGCATTTAACCATTACTGAGTTTATGACTCGTCGCTTAACGCCAGCGGTGCGAACCTGTAAAGCGACTAGTGAGCACTTAGAAAACCTCTCACGGCGGATTGACCGAGTTTCAGACATGATGCGAACCCGCGTTGAAATGTCTATTCAGTCACAAAATCAACATTTGCTCGCATCAATGGATCGCCGTTCAAAAATTCAGCTGGCCATGCAACATACGGTTGAAGGACTGTCTGTAGCCGCCATTTCCTATTACAGCATTGGCTTGCTGAAATATTTGATTGAAGCCGTTTACGACAATGGAGCGCCCATTAATAAAAGCTTAGCGGTTGGGATAACGGTACCCCTGGTAATTGGTGGGGTGTGGTGGGCGACTCGCCGTATCCACAAACGCTTTCTTAAGTTAGCAAAAGAGTAGTCGTCAGCTTTAGTACGTAATTGGTTTCACATAAATAAGCAACAGCCCTGTCATTTACATGATGACAGGGCTGTTTTATTTGAGTTATCGGCTTAAAGCAGCGTAGGCTACTTGGAAAGCACCTTCTTGAAATGCGCGTAGACCTGTTTCTGAAAAAGAAATTGGGATCGGGTTTTCTTTGATAATTTCTTTCATGGTCGCATTATTAATAAGTTCGACGTTCAATCCTTCGATTAGTTGAACCGCTGCTTCAATTTTAAAGCCAACAGCACCGCCTGCAAACTTACCTTTGGTTGGGCGCTCGCGAATGATCGCTTGCTCAACTTTATAATCCTCAAACAGCTTTTTCAGTGTAAATTGAAATTTACGCACAGCCTCGGCATCGTTCGGGTGCTGCAAAGCGTGGCGCACTTGGCGGCAGTCAGGAAGCTGAAAAAAACCATCTTCTTTTGATAGAAGGCATAAGATAATTTCGCTGCCTTTGATTTCGATACCACATGTGATCATAGCTAATGTCCTAGTACTTAGTGTGTGGCCATTATGCCATATCTGCAGTCATTTATAACGAGTCCTTCATGATCGGCAGACGGGTGGTGTATTTGATTTCTTCCATGGCAAAACTCGAGGACACATCTGTTAGGCCGTCAATGTCTTTTATTAAGGTTTTGTAGAACAGGTCGAAGGCATGAATGTCCTTAGCGACGACCCTTAGCAAATAGTCCCATTCTCCAGACATGCGATAACAGTTTACGACCTCATCAAAGGCCGTGATGTGCTCAGAAAACCGAGTGAGCCATTCGTTGTCATGGCGCATGGTTTTAATGTGGACGAAAACAGAGATTCCCAATTGGATCTTGCTGCCATCCAATAACGCTACTCGAGACTTAATAATACCGTCTTCTTCCATGCGTTTGATGCGCTTCCAGCAGGGAGTGGTCGACAGGTTAACTCGCTCAGCAATGTCTTGAATGGAAACTGTACAATCACGCTGCAACATATCGAGAATGATAAGGTCTACTTTATCCATAAAAATTTTTTCTAATAATTTTCTTTTGAGAGGAATATTTTTCTAAATTATGTGTTTTTTAGGAACAAAATAGCAACTCGATTTTTTCTCATCAAGATACAGTATTAGCCATTCGCTAAAACGCTTTGGAGGTTGAATGATGAGTTGGATTGGTGATGCGATCGATAAAATTAATGCTGACTATCAGCGTTCTTCAGATACCCATTTGATCAAGTTAGAAGGTCTGGGGTTTGATGGGATTGATATTTATTTAAAGGATGAAAGCACCCACCCCACAGGGAGTCTGAAACATCGCTTAGCTCGTTCTTTGTTTTTATATGCACTGTGTAACGGCAAGATAAAACAAGGCACAACCATCGTTGAGGCGTCATCTGGAAGTACAGCGGTGTCAGAGGCGTATTTTGCACGAATGTTAGGGTTGCCTTTCATTGCCGTTATGCCAAGCACCACAGCCCAAAGCAAAATTCGTCAAATAGAGCTTTACGGTGGCCAGTGCCATTTTGTTTCTTGTGCAACCTTGATGCATGAAGAAGCCATTCGGGTGGCACAACAAACGGGTGGCTATTTTATGGATCAATTTCTTTATGCGGAAAGGGCGACTGATTGGCGGGGGAGCAATAACATTGCTGAGAGTATGTTTGGGCAAATGGTGCTTGAGCCACACCCTGTTCCTCATACGGTTATCATGGGGGCCGGGACAGGTGGGACATCCGCAACCATAGGTCGTTTTATTCGCTATAAAGGGCTAAATACCCGTCTAGTGGTGGTCGACCCTGAGTATTCAGCTTTTTATGATATTTATCATTTAAAAAACAATGAGATCCAAACTGGTCGAGGGAGTCGTATTGAAGGAATAGGTAGACCTAAATTAGAGGCATCTTTCCTCCCCGATGTTATTAGTGACGTATGGAGAGTGCCAGACGCTGCAAGCGTTGCAACCATTCATTGGTTGTATCAATTAACGGGCCGTAAGGCTGGCCCTTCTACAGGAACCAATTTATGGGGCGCATTGAATGTTGCGCAAAGCATGCAATCGAAGGGTGAAAAGGGGTCAATTGTGACGTTAATGTGCGATGGCGGTGAACGTTATTCACAGACATATTTTGATCTTGATTGGGTGGCTAAGGAAATTGGTTCGATAGAATCGTATCTCACGCATTTAAACAATCTCACGTGAATTGCTTAAATGCATGTTGGGGCTTAGCGCTTTATACAAACAAAAATGGCATTGCCAGTTTGGTTGCTCCAAGCATTTAGTTTGTCGTAGTCATGTTCAAAAATATGTACTTCAAAATGCTGCTCTAGAAGCGCACTCAATTCAATGAAGTCAATTGCCACCATAGTGTGATTGTCTTGCCAGACTTCGACTTGGTCACCTGCGGTCTTCTGTACACTTAGGCGCAGACGCTGTTGTGAGCCGTGACCTTGGTAGAACCATCCCGAACGAAAGTCAAAACGGTCACCTTCAGAATATACGGAATGTGCAGTAGACGACTGATTGTTGATAAAGCGCTTGTCGACGGCGTTAAAACAAAATAATCCACTTGGTGCTAAGGCATTATTCACCGCTTCAATGCACAGAGATAAAGGTTGTAAATCCCCGCAGTAATGTAGCGAATATAGGAAGCAGGTAATTAAGTCGACAGGTTGATCAACTTCAAAGCTGCACATATTTTGCAGGCTGAAGTCAGCCTCGGGACAGCGTACCTTTGCTTTATCCAGCATCGGTTGGTTCAGGTCTAGGCCTTGGCTTTGATAGCCTTTATCTAGAAAGTGACGGATATGAGGGCCTGTTCCGCAAGCGAGGTCTAGGTGCTGAATACCACCATTGCCAAACATGCGGTTTAGGCGAGCAATCGAATCGCTTTGTGCTTGATAATTTATGTCTGCACACATCAAATCATAGTAGGCTGACAAGTCAGTATAGAGAACAGTTTCAGGCATAGTGTCAGCTCTGTAAGATAAAAAGGTGCGCCATACTAGTCTTGCTTCGAAGAGAAAGCGAGAAAAAATTCGCTAAAAACGCAATGGGAGAAATTATGTTTATTGCAATGAATCGATTTAAGATCAAACTGGGTTGTGAGCAAGAGTTTATCGATATTTGGAAAGGTCGAGACTCCTACCTAAACGAAGTGCCAGGCTTTAAATCGTTTAATCTCTTAAAGGGACCGACAACAGAGGAGTACACGCTGTTCTCATCTCATGCTACTTGGGAATCAAAAGAAGCGTTTGAAGCTTGGACTAAATCTGAGGCATTTCGAAAAGCACACGCCAATGCAGGCAGTCGTCGTGACATTTACCTTGGGCATCCACAGCTAGAGTGCTTTGAAGCGGTTTTATAGGCTCTATTTAATCTGACGTCTAGCAGGCAAAATATTGTAAGTCGACTAGGGTTTGCATGGCTTTAAAGTATTGTTGGTAGTGATTCACCGCTAAATCCTGAGCAGTGCTTGATAGTGACAGCATTCCTATAAGCACTGCCGTCGCAACGATGAGAAAGCTTTTCTTCGCTCCGAAGCGGCTAGAATGTTTCGTTTGCATTGAGTGCCCTCAAAATTAGGATGGTGGGTAAATGCTCAGGCTAGCAAGCTTTACATACCAGTATAATTGAGGGGCTTGCATTAGGCGAGAGCCGTTTTTTCCTCTCGCGTTATCGCTTTGCAGAACATTCGTGTAACGAATGTGCCAATAATGGGGACTTCAGTGTCGTTGTAGTTTTGTGCAAGTGTTATGGAGCATTAGGCATGCATCATTGACGGTCTGCACCGTATGATTTTTATCATTGAGTTCAATCAAGATCCATTTGATATAGATTAGAGGTGTTATATGAAAACGGTCGGTTATGCAGCGCATTCAAGTGAAGCCAACATGGTGCCTTATCATTTTGAGCGACGTGAACTTCGCTCAAATGATGTGGCGATAGAGATTATATATTCTGGTGTGTGTCACTCTGACTTGCACACCGTGAATGGTGACTGGGGACCACAACCTTATCCACTTGTACCAGGTCATGAGATTGTGGGGGTTGTGCAATCTGTCGGCGCGGATGTCACTCAATATAAAGTGGGTGATCAAGTTGCGGTGGGTTGTATGGTAGACAGCTGCCAAGAATGTGATCAATGCCATAATCATGAAGAGCAATACTGTCGTGAAGGTATGACAGGTACGTACGGTTTCCCTGATCGCATTTCGGGTGAAACCACGCAAGGTGGGTATTCTAAGCATATTGTAGTACGTGAAGAGTTCGTATTGCGTATCCCAGAAGGCATGGATTTATCTAAATCCGCACCGATTTTGTGTGCAGGTATCACCACTTATTCACCACTTCGTACATGGGGTGTAAAGGAAGGCTCACGTGTTGGTGTGATCGGTCTAGGTGGCCTTGGTCACATGGCGGTTAAGTTAGCTGTCGCGATGGGAGCTGATGTAACGGTGATCAGTCGTTCGACTAAAAAAGAAACGGAAGCAAAAGCGCTTGGCGCAAAAGGTATACTAGCGTCCACTGACGAGGAAGCGATGACTGCGGCCGCGAACGCTTTTGATCTGATCATTGATACGGTTCCTACGGCGCATGACATCAATGCTTACACACCACTGCTGGATGTGGATGGCTCTCTTGTGATTGTTGGGCAAGTCGGTCCAACTGGCGAACTGAATAGCATGCCAATGATCTTTGGTCGTCGTCGTGTGGCAGGTTCACTGATTGGCGGCATTGCGGAAACGCAGGAAGTGTTGGATTTTTGTGCAAAACACAACATCTATCCTGAGTGCGAGATGATTCAAATGGATCAGATCAACGAAGCCTTCAAACGCATGGAGCAGGGTGAAATGGCACATCGCTTTGTCATTGATATGTCATCATTAGACGTTGCATAAATTCTGTATTCTGCATAAGAAATAAGATGAGCGCGTAGGCTGACAGAGTTTTTATGTTGGTCTACGCGACGTTTTTATATAGGTTGTTTTCAGTTACCCGTTAGAACAGGCCACTTTGATGGAATCACGAGATACTTCTCCCAATGAACATGTGCAATCATTAACAGCGCTACTTGGTGAAGTGGTGACCTATGATGGATTTTTTGAAATCGTAGAAGGCTTTGTTAACGTCACTCGGGCGACTCAAACAGGAAAAGAGCAGACCCATTTATTTGCGCAGCCGAGTATTTGCATTGTCCCGCAAGGGGCTAAAGTCTTTTCTGTTATGCAAGATGACCTCTCCTATGTGGAAGATCACACCAATATGGTGGTGTATTCCGCCGAAGTGCCGATCAGTTTTACAATTTCTCAGGCATCCACTGCTGAACCTTATTACTGCTTAATGATTCCACTTCACTCTGATCGCATTCGAGATCTCAGCGCGAGAATTTTTACGCAAGGTATGCCTCGTTCCGAGAACCTTAAAGCGGTTTACATAAACGACTTAGACGTCAATATTGTCAAAACCTCTATACGATTATTTGAAGTGATCAAACAGCAGCAAGCCATAGACCTGCTGGTGCCACATTTAATTGATGAGATTTTGATGCGCTTGTTGCTGAGTCCAGTGGGGGCTTCGATTGCGCAGCTCGGTGTCGCCGATTCTCACGCCGAAAAAGTGGTGCGAGCCATTACTTGGATTAAGCAGAATTACTTTGAAACGATGACTGTGGCTGACTTGGCGCAGCGGTCCGGAATGAGCGTGTCATCCTTCCACACTCATTTTAAGTCCATTACGTCGATGAGTCCGCTGCAATACCAAAAAATGGTGCGCTTGCAACAAGCAAGAACACTGCTGAAAAGTCGCATTCGAGATGTCAGCAGTGCCGCTTATGAAGTGGGCTATACCAGCACTTCACAATTCAGTCGTGAATATTCTAGAGCGTTTGGTGTCGCGCCTAGCCGTGATATTTTGTAATCGATTCGGCTAATCTTCACTGTCTTCTTTCATGTTTTTCAAGCGCTTGCTCAACGCAGGCTGAGAAATCCCTAGCATGCGTGCCGCCAAAGACTGATTCTGATTAGCGCGGTTCATGGCTTCTTCCACCAACAGTTTGCTCAATTGGGTCAGTGTCGGCAAAGGCTGATCCTCTGGGAAGCGTACGCTTCGCTCAAATACATCCACCTGATTACCGCCTACTAAGGTTTGGAAAACACTAACATTCAGTTCATCCTGGCTACTTTGGCTAACAGCATCGTATACCAAGGCACGCAACTCACGTACGTTGCCTGGGAATGGGTAGTGTTGTAATTGCAGTGCTAGATTGGTTGGGATTGCCAAATAGTCTTTTTGCAGCTCATCACAGGCTTGGCGCATGAAGTGATCGAGCAATAGTGGCAAGTCATTCAAGCGCTCGCGTAAAGGTGGGATATTCACCATGTGCGTGCGCAGTCGATAATACAAGTCCTTGCGGAAGGTGCCTTGCTGTTGTTGCTCCGCTAAGTTTTGATGGGTAGCGACCACCACGCGTGCTTGAATACGTTTCGGGCGGTCACTGCCAATGGGGTAGTATTCGCCTTCTTGCAGTAGGCGCAGTAATTTGACTTGAGAAGAAGCGCTTAAATCACCAATCTCATCTAGAAATAGGGTGCCCCCAGCGGCACTTTCCACCAGACCTTGGCGCGCTTTATCGGCTCCGGTAAAGGCGCCTCGGGCGTGACCAAACAAGGTATCGGAAAAAATATTATCATCAAGGCCTGCAACATTAACGGTGACCAAAGGGCCGTTGCGTCCACTTAAATTATGAATAGCGCCTGCAATCAGCTCCTTGCCCACACCACTTTCCCCCGTAATCAGAACAGGCTGCGCACTGGCCGCGATGGACTCCAGATATCGAAAGGTGGAGATCATACCTGGGTCAGCAGTGACAAAGTTCGCAAATTGAGCTGCCATATTCAGTTCATTGGACAACAGCTGGGCTCTTAAAGCTTGGTTCTCTAGACTTAATTCTTGGGTGTGAATGGCACGTTTAATAGATTCAAGGATCTGCTCTTGGTCGGCGGTTTTGACGATGTAATCGAATGCGCCTTGCTTGACGCAATTTACCGCCGCATCGACCTGATTCAATCCGCTGAAAATAATAACGCTCACCGCCGGGTACTCTTCTTTAAACCATGCCAGCAACTCCTGCCCAGAGATAACGGGCATCGTCAGATCCAACAACACTAAACCGATGCTGTGTTCAGACATGATCTGTTGCACCTGATGTGGCTCAGAACAGGTGATGATGTTATTGAGCCCATAACGTTCTAATGTCAGTGACATACTGCGCAAGAACGATGGCTCATCGTCCACAAGTAGGATTTTAAACGGCGGGTAAGCAGATGGATTCAAAACGACTCCTCTCAAGTAAACGGCTAAGGCAGAATTGGAAAACTAGCGATGGCGACAGTTCCTTTACCCACGCTTGACTCAAAAGATAATCGCCCTTTATGGGCTTTTACGATACCAGCTGACACAGAGAGCCCCAATCCTGTTCCGCCTGTTTCGCGCTTGGTTGTAAAGAAGGGGTCGGTCAGTCTTGGTAAAGCTTGCTGATCAATCCCGCACCCTTGGTCTTCCACGGCCAAGAGCAGTTCTGACTGGTCAGGATTTAATGATGTTGAGATGGTTAATGCTTGAGACTTATTTTCTAGAGCATCGCAGGCATTAAGCACTAAGTTGATGATGACTTGCTCCAGTCGCTGTGGATTGCCCATAATTTTCGGGTTTCTAGGGTCCAAATGCAGCGCAAAGTGCTCCGTCGCATTGCGCAGGGACTTATCAACTAAGCGTACTGCGGTTTCAACAACTTGGTTGATATTGACCTCTTGCCAGATTTCATCAGGTTGCTCCCGAGCGAAGTCTTTCAAGTCGTTGACAATGTTTCGGATGCGGTCTGTGCTATGTTGCATTTCATCCAATAAATAAGGGATTTCTGCTTTAAGGCGTTGATAAGACAGTCCACCTAAATAAAGCCCTGCATGCTCTTTTTCAACCTCATCTAAATAGGGTAGGGCATCTTCCCAAGCACTGCGTAGGATGGGGAGGTTCAGCATAAGCAGACCGGTTGGGTTGTTGATTTCATGGGCAACCCCTGATACGAGCACGCCAAGAGAGGCCATCTTATCGGCTTGGATCAGCTGTTCCTGTTGCGCTTTAATCTGTTCGGAGCGGCGCTCTACCTCTTTTCTCAACATGCTATTCCAGACCATGATTCCTCCCAGAATAAACAGTAAAGCCAAGATCGTATAGAATGCATACTGCCCCAGCTTTTTCCACTGGGTTTTAGATTGATCAAGAGTGCCAAACCACTTGTTGTAGATTTCTTGCTGACGGCCAGTATTTTTTAAAATGGCCAATCCTTCGCTGAACAGCGCCATCAGGTCTTCATTTACTGGTAGAGCGCCGTAGCTGAGCCTTTGACCTGCTACGGGCCTGGCGATGGGTTCTAGATTACTGAGTCCCATTTCTTGGCTGAGGTACAAGCTTGGAGAGTTAGCCGTCAATGCAAAATCGTGTTTTCCAGAGGCCAGCAAACGTAAAGCAGCCGAATGAGTAGGAGCAGGGATAATGGTGGTTTCAGGGAAATTCTGCTTCAGATACTCGTGCATGATGCTAGCGTTCTGAACAATGACTTCGTAACCACTGACTTCTGAGATGTCATCTACATGAGGCCCATCTTTGCGGGCAAACAACGATTGGCTCACGATAGAGTGTGGGGACGAAAAGAAAATGTGCTTGGCGCGCTCTTCCGAGTAGGCAATGTTCTGTAGAACATCGTACGTTCCATCTAATAAACCAGTATAAGCACTCTGCCAATCGGTCATGGTGAGGTCGATGTCTAGGCCCATGGTTTCGGCAATGGCGTATGTTAACTCAACCGTATATCCCGCAGGCTGTCCTTCTTCGTCTAAAAACTCATAAGGAGGGTAGTTGTAGTCTGCAGCAATATGCACTACACGTTTAGGTGCTGTCGTCTCAATCGTAGGTCGAGTATCAGCGTAACTGTTGGTGAGGCCAAATAAAACCGTGAATAGCCAGAGAATTAGCGTTCTCATTGTTTATTTTATCTACAAAGTGGCAGTGGAGCGGGCATCTTAACGGCTCTTTTCTAAGATGAGAAGAGCTATTGCTGTGTTAGCTATCGGCCATTTATAACAAAAGTTATAGCTATGAAAAAGGTTATAGTTGCTCTGAAGTGCACGATATATCCTTGATATTAAGCTTTCCATACATCGTGAAATACTAGATCTATAACTATAGTTATAAAAATGGAAAGCAGGATTTTTCCTAGTAAAATCTCTTTTTTCTATTAAAAACATAAGGTTATGGCATTTTTTAGAAGTTGGCACTGTAATTGCCATAGATGTCCTTGTTTTGACAATTTGATAACAAAAAAATGACACAACGAGGAATTTTCAATGAAGAAAGCAATCTTTAAGACTGCGATCGCGACGGCTTTTGCCGCAGCTACAACAGTATCTATGGCGGCTGACACTCAGTTCATCTCAATCGGTACTGGCGGTGTAACAGGTGTTTACTACCCAGCAGGTGGTTCTATCTGTCGTATGATCAACAAAGACCGTAAAGAGCACGGCATTCGCTGTTCTGTAGAGTCCACTGGCGGTTCTGGTTACAACGTAAACAGCATTCGCGCGGGCGAGCTTGAGTTCGGTGTAGCACAGTCTGACGTTCAAGCGGCAGCGATTGCAGGTAAAGGCCAATTCGAAGGTAACCCATTCCCAGAATTGCGTTCTGTATTCTCTCTTCACCCAGAGCCTATTCACCTAATGGCTCGTGCAGACTCTGGCATTAAGTCTTTTGACGACCTTAAAGGTAAGCGCGTTAACATCGGTAACCCAGGTTCTGGTAACCGTTCAATGATGGAACTTCTAATGTCAGAGAAAGGTTGGACAACAGAAGATTTCGCATTTGCTGCTGAGCTTAAATCTTCAGAAATGTCTCAAGCACTATGTGACGACAAGTTTGATGTCACTATCTTCGTTGCCGGTCTACCAAACGGTTCTGCGCAAGAAGCGACGACTACTTGTGATGTGCGTATGATTCCTCTTGATGGTGATGTAGCAGCGAGTATCCAAACTAAGCATGGTGAATTCTCAAAAGCTGTGATTCCTGGTGGCATGTACAACGGTAACCCAAATGACATCGTTACCTTCGGTCCAAAAGCAACCATCGTGACGTCAAGCAATGTATCGGACAAGGTTGTTTATCAAATGACCAAGGCGGTATTTGAAAACTTCGATTCTTTCAAGCGTTTGCACCCAGCGTTCGCCCCTTTGCAACCGTCTGAGATGGCAACATCTTCACTTGTAGCGCCTTTGCACCCAGGTGCTGAGAAGTACTACCGTGAGCAAGGCCTACTTAAATAATCCCTACCATTATTAAGTAGTCTGCCATGTGAAAGCGCCAGCCAAATGGTTGGCGCTTTTTTCTTATATCGTTCGAACCTAGGAAACTTCTATGTCGACTCAAACCTCAAACGCTTTGGATACCGATAAGCTCAATGAAATGGTGGCCGAAGCCGATACTGGTAAACGTGCGCCGACCGGTCGTTTTGCGTTGGGCTTGTTGTTCCTCGTCCCTCTATGTTGGTCCCTATTTCAATTATGGATCGGCTCACCTCTACCTTCTCAATTTGGTTTTGGTTTTTTAAACGATACCCAATCACGAGCACTGCATTTAGCCTTCGCTGTAAGCTTGGCGTTTATGGCGTTCCCCGCTTTCAGTTCAAGCCCTACTAAACACATCCCAATCGTAGATTATGTGTTGGCGGCAGCTGGAGCATTCTGTGCTTCGTACCTATTTTTATTTAATGATGAGCTGGCAATGCGCCCAGGCTTGCCAACGACGTTGGATTTGGTGGTAGCAGGCATCGGCTTATTATTAACCCTAGAAGCAGCAAGACGTTCTTTAGGGCCACCATTAATGATGGTTGCTATTGTCTTTTTGCTTTACGTATTTTTTGGTGATTCGTCTTGGTTACCAGAGATCTTGCGTTGGAAAGGGGCGTCGTTTGAAAAAGCCATGACGCACATGTGGCTTACCACAGAAGGTGTGTTTGGTATTGCCCTAGGCGTTTCGTCTGGCTTTGTTTTCTTGTTTGTATTATTTGGCGCACTGCTCAACCAAGCAGGTGCTGGTAACTACTTTATTCAAGTAGCCTTTGCTTTATTAGGCCACATGCGTGGTGGTCCTGCGAAAGCGGCGGTATTGTCTTCAGCAATGACAGGTCTGATCTCCGGTTCATCCATTGCTAACGTGGTGACCACGGGTACGTTTACGATTCCACTTATGAAGAAAGTGGGGTTCAGTCCTGAAAAAGCGGGTGCGGTAGAGGTATCTTCATCGGTAAACGGTGTGATCATGCCACCTGTCATGGGGGCCGTGGCTTTCTTAATGGTGGAATACGTCGGTATTCCATACATTGAAGTAGTGAAGCATGCCTTCTTACCAGCAACGATTTCCTACATTGCTTTGCTTTACATTGTGCACCTTGAAGCCTTGAAAGCAGACATGCGTGGTCTTCCTCGTTCAACACCTGCTCGTCCTTGGAAAGTCGCGATCTTACGTTCCGGTATCATTATGTCGAGCATGATGATTTTAGCGGGCGCGCTTTACTACTTGGTTTTAGGAATCAAATGGGCGCTGGGTGACTGGTCGAACCTTGGCTTACTGTTGCTTGTGGTCGTTGGCTACTTCGCTTTGTTGTTTATTTCAGCAAAATCTAAAGACCTAGACATGGGCGATACCAATGGTGAAATCGTAAAGCTGCCAGTGTTTGCAGACATTTACCGTGCTGGTCTTTACTACTTAGTGCCTCTCATCGTATTGGTTTGGTTCTTGATGGTTGAGCGTAAATCACCAGGTTTGTCGGCGTTTTGGGCAAGTATGTTGATGGCGTTTATCTTGATCACGCAAAAGCCTCTTAAAGCATTTTTCCGTCAACATCAAAACGTGGGCGCCCAGTTTAAAGAAGGATTTTGGGATCTGATCGAAGGCCTAAATACTGGTGCGCGTAATATGATCGGTATCGGTGTAGCGACGGCGACCGCAGGTATTATTGTGGGTACGGTGACGCTAACAGGTGTAGGTCAGGTCATGGCAGAGTTTGTGGAACTTCTGTCTGGCGGCGTTTTGATCATTATGTTGTTGATGGTGGCGCTGATTTCCCTTGTATTGGGTATGGGCCTACCGACAACGGCGAACTACATTGTGGTGTCGTCATTGATGGCAAGTGTTGTAGTTGAGCTCGGTGCGCAGTCTGGTTTGATCGTTCCTATGATCGCGATTCATATGTTCGTGTTCTACTTCGGTATCATGGCAGATGTAACGCCTCCGGTCGGTCTAGCATCCTTTGCAGCTGCGGCCGTATCGGGCGGAGATCCGATTAAGACAGGCTTTACTGCGTTCTTCTACTCAATGCGTACGGCGCTATTGCCATTCCTGTTTATCTTTAACACGGATTTGCTGCTTATTGATGTGACTTGGTATCAAGGTGTGATGGTGTTCTTCGTCGCACTGGCCGCGATGTTGATTTTTGCTGCCGGCACACAAGGTTACTTCTTCGCACGCAGTAAGCGTTGGGAAAGTGCCATTCTGTTGCTAGTCGCGTTTACCTTATTCCGTCCTGGATTCTGGTTGGACCAAATCATTGCACCGCATGAGCATTATCAAGGTTCTCAGCTGACACAGTACATTGAGCAACATCCAGAAATGCAAAGTGTGCGTCTGGCTGTGGAAGGTGAAAACCTTGATGGTCGATGGATTGAGAAAACGGTCGATCTACCACTAAGCGCTGAAGGCTCTGCAGCGGACCGTTTAATGGATGGTTCAGGTCTTGAGGTGCGTGACGAAGACGGACGTCTTTACATCGATAACATTGTTTGGGGTGGCGTTGCTGAACAAATGCAGTTGGATTTCGATTGGGAGATCACTGGCTTCGATATTGAAAATGAACGTCCTGCGAAAGAATGGTTCTTTATTCCAGCCTTCCTATTGGTGCTATGGATCATTCGCCGTCAAAAGAAACGATTATCTGAATAATCCTCGCTAGCAAGCGACTGATTAGTGAACTGACCCCCAATAGTTGGACATTCCAATTACTGGGGGTCTTTTTATGTCCAAATATCACAGAGCATTTAAACTGTCTTTAGCCAAGTTATCTCAACACCAAGGATCAAGATCCATTGCCCGAAAATTCGATTTGGCATCGAGGCAAGTTCGTTACTGGTCTCAAGTGTATAGGGTTCATGGTGAAAACAGTTTTCAGCATAGCCAGAAGCCATACACCCAACCCTTTAAGCTCAAAGTGCTTAAAACGATGCATGAGAATGAGTGGTCTTTAACTTACACAAGTGCCTACTTCGATTTATCGTCTCCAGGAATATTATTCCAGTGGCAAAAGCTCTATGCTTGCGAAGGTATAGCTCGACTCAAACCACAGAAAAAAGGCAGACCTCGCATGACCACTCAATCTTCTGAACCTAAACCAGCGGAACAGATGACAGAAAAAGAATTAAGAGAAGAGCTTGAGTACCTGCGTGTAGAAAATGCTGTGCTAAAAAAGTTGAAAGCCTTGGCTCAGGCCAAACAGGAACAAGCAAAGAAAAAGCGCTGATCGTTACTGAGCTCAAGGCTAAATATCCGTTACAGTTGCTCCTCAAAGCCACTGGACTGGCTCGAAGCGTCTATTACTACCATCGAGCTTCTGCGCAGATGGTTGACTCGGAAATGGATCTGAAAGAGAAGATTTACGATATATTCCATACCCACAAAGGGCGTTATGGCTATCGTAGAGTGACCTACGCCTTAAGAAATAGCGGCATCCAAGTGAACCACAAGCGTGTTCAGCGTCTTATGGTTGCACAAGGGCTAAAATCCAAAGTTCGTCCCAAGCGGTATAAATCTTATCGTGGTCGAGTTGGAAGAACTGCGCCCAACCTACTCAACAGAGTGTTTTATGCTGATAAGCCTAACCAAAAGTGGGTGACAGACGTAACTGAGTTTAAAGTTGCTGATCAGAAGGTTTATCTATCACCAATGATCGACTTGTTTAATCAAGAAGTCGTGAGTTATGAAGTGAGGACGTCAGTCACCTTACCGCTGGTCACAGACATGTTAAAGAGTGCAATTAGAAAGCTTGGAGAAGATGAGAAGCCAATTATTCACTCAGATCAAGGTTGGCAGTATCAGAACCAAGCGTATCAGGCACAAATTAAGACTCATGGGTTATCCCAAAGCATGTCTAGAAAAGGAAATTGCTTGGACAATGCTGTAGCTGAAAACTTCTTCGGTATCCTAAAAACAGAAATGTACCATAACGAAAATTTTAACAATGCCGATGAGCTGATTGAAGCAATCAAGGAATACATCGAGTATTACAACAACGATCGAATTAAGCAGAAACTAAAAGGCCTGAGTCCGATAGAGTATCGGAATCAGGCCTTGAAAGCCGCTTAGAACAGAGTCCAACTTTATGGGGTCACTTCATTAGCCGGGGCTTTGCTCCGGCTTTTTTTTATTAAGAGTTAGCGTTTCAAATTTGGATGAAATATGTTCTTTTTCATCTAGCTCAGATTTTCATCTGTTTACATGTTAGCTTTAACTATCAGTTATATTTTTTAGATAAAGACTAAGCATGATACTTATTTTACTGGCTTGTTTTACGGTGATTCTGTTTGCTGTCACTTTTTTACCTATGATGCGCATTACTCACTGGGTGGTTCGCGCTTGTGACTTTCCACGACTGCAGTTTGCTGTTATTGCTGCTGTGCTATTGATACTGGAATTGCTCTATTTACCCTTCGGGCAGACATCGAGTTGTTTGATCCTTTTCATTACCTTGGTTTGTTTTTGTATACAGCTTTGGTGGGTCATACCTTACACACAGCTGTTTTCGAAAGAGGTGAAAGCTTCTGAAAACCCTGACCAGAGATCGCAAATCACTCTGCTAACGTCCAATGTTTTAACGCCTAATCGCCAAGTTCATAAGCTGATTCATCTGATAAAACATCATCAGCCTGATGTGGTGGTCACGTTAGAATCGGACCAATGGTGGGAAGAGCAACTAAGCGTTATTGAACAAGACTTACCTTACACGGTTAAGTGTCCGCTCGATAATTTATATGGCATGCACGTCTATTCTCGTTTTCCTTTGAGTGACACGTCGTTAAGCTTTTTGGTCGAGGAAGATGTGCCTTCAGTCCATACCAATATGACCTTAGCCAATGGACAAGTGGTTCGTATACATTTTCTGCATCCAGCGCCACCTAGCCCTACTGAAAATACGCTATCCAGTGAAAGAGATGCTGAGATTGCTATTGTTGCAAGGAGTATTGCTGACACCGTTGAACCTGTTATCGTGACAGGGGACTTAAATGATGTCGCTTGGTCCACAACGACGCGGCTATTTCGCAAAATCAGTGGCTTGCTCGACCCGAGAGTGGGGCGCGGAATGTTTTGTACCTTTCATGCTAGTTTTCCTTTTTTACGTTGGCCCCTTGATCATGTTTTCCATAGCTCGCATTTTACGCTCAGTCATATTGAAAGGTTGCCTTCCATTGGCTCTGATCACTTTCCATTGCTGACTCAACTGGCCCTCACTCCAAAACAAGGGCAAGGCCAAGAACCAGTTAATGGCGATGTTGAAGATGAGCAATTAGCAAAAGATATGGCGCAAGAGGAGGGAGTGAGTAAACAGGATGTTCCTGAGCCGAAAAGCAATACTTAGGTCAATATAATTTGTATTAATAACCAAACGGTCTTGTGAGATGCTAATTTTTTATATAAGTTAATTCTAATTTAGTGTTGTAGTGCAAAGGAGCGAATATGAATATAGTTGCTGATGGACTGTCTACTTCTGAAATCTATAAACTTCTGGTAGGTGGTATCACGCCGCGCCCAATCGCTTGGGTTAGCACGCGATCTGACCAAGGTGTTGATAACATTGCACCTTACTCATTTTTCTCTGTCGCCAGTGTAAATCCTCCTATTCTTAGCTATACCCAAGTTAATCCTCAAACTGATAGCGATAAAGATACCCTAACAAATTTATTGGCGAACAAAGAGTGTGTGGTTCATATCGTGAACTCTGAAACAATGCATAAGATGAATCGCTCTTGTGCTGGTTTGCCGCCGGAACAAAGTGAATTTGCATTTGCCGACATTTCCTCCGAGCCGAGTCAACTTGTTACTCCTTTATCTGTGTCGGCTGCTCCAGTGCGATACGAATGTCGTCTGCGTGAGGTGATTCGTTTGGGAAATCAAGCCGGTGCGGGGAGCTTGGTTTTGTTAGATGTGGTCTCTGTTTTTGTTGCCGATCATTTATATCAAGACGGAAAAATTGATCAGCAGGCATTAGACAGCGTTGGAAAAATGGGCGGTGATTTTTACAGCTTTACTAAAACACTAGAATCTTTGGCTAGGCCCTAGATTAGCTACGATATGAAAGGGTTGGCTTCAGGGAAAAATCAAGCTATGGTCAGGTTGACCGTTTAGATAGCTTTCTGTACCAGGTAATTTTATGTCCCAATCCTCTCCATGTCCCACATCTTCGCAATACGATCACTTGGTACATATAAAAGATCACTCCGAATTAGCGCTCTATGAGCTTATCCCTGATGTGGTTTGGTTTTTTGATTTAGATAAGCATGGCTGGTGGTGGGGGAAT
Source organism: Marinomonas sp. AWM4_232 (assembly GCF_056158325.1). Classification (NCBI taxonomy): domain Bacteria; kingdom Pseudomonadati; phylum Pseudomonadota; class Gammaproteobacteria; order Oceanospirillales; family Oceanospirillaceae; genus Marinomonas; species Marinomonas sp. AWM4_232. The sequence goes on from NZ_JBSWTA010000001.1 coordinate 3,026,854, forward strand.
TCCGCTGCGGTGAAGTTTTGGGGATTGAATAACGTTGAGGAATTAATCAATAAAGACCTTTCCGGTGATACGCAAGGAGCGAAAGAACGAACAGCTCAGACCTTTGAGTTAGCCGCTCAAAATGGCTTAACAATTGACCCTTGGACAACTTACCCAAATGGCAAACCTAAAACTCTTTACATGAAACATCGAGCTGTTTTATTAGGTCCAGAAAAACACCGAGGCATCATAGCATTCATTAATGAAGAGGTTAATCTAGGCGAAACTCCTGAAAACCTACTATTAGTTGAAGCAATGCGCTATACACGAGTGCTTGTCACCAGCTTTACATTTAATGGTGAAGCAGTAATAGAAAACCCAGCGGCGACAGAGGCATACAAGCACATTGACCGCTCAAAACTCATTTCTCCCGATCTGTTTTTTAGTTCACGTTTTGCAGACCCATTGGAAGGAAAGGGGATTCTTGCTCAGGCGGTTGCTGAAAAAGGTGGGCAATGGACACGATCAGTGCAAACAGCTGAGGGAGAGCGGATTCATACTCTTGATATTCGGGTCACACGTCATCCATTGTCGGGTGAATTCTTGTTATTAGTCTCTGAGTATGATGTCACGCCTTTGCAGCAAGCGTTAGAGGTTGCTGAACGAGCCCAAGAGGAGTTACGTCAATTGGCACATTTTGATGTAGTAACGGGAATTCCCTCTTTGCGCTATTTGATGGACCAAGAAAGTGAATTAATGAACAAATCGTCCGCAAATGGATGTTCTTTGGCTATTTTATATTTTGACTTGGATGGCTTCAAAGAAGTAAATGACAGTTGTGGCCATGAAGCAGGCAATAAAGTTCTCACTGAAGTGGCTACCAGACTCAGCAAAGCTGTTGAAGGAGTTGGTGGGGTTGCTCGATTAGGTGGCGATGAGTTTTTAGTATGGCTAGAACGTTATGAAAACGAGCAAAATGCCTGTGAGATAGCTAAGTTGTTACTTTCTAAAATTCAGAAACCGATTAATATTACACCTAATATTTCGTTTAAGGTTAGCGCCAGCATCGGGGTGGCAACGCATCGTCAAGACGGACAAACTTTAGATGAAATTATCCAAGCCGCTGATCATGCGATGTACTGTATTAAACATTCCGGCAAATGTGGTGTACAGCTAGCGCCCCTAGCAGAATAGAGGCGCTTAGTAACGTTTAGGATTGCGCAGCATTGCCTTCGTCGATACTGCGCTGGATGATAGGGGAAATGGTCGAACCCTGAACAATGATCGAGAAAATGACCACGATATAGGTGACGACGACGATCACCGTATGATAATCCGCTCCATTTACCATCAACGCTCCCTGCGGAATGGACGCTGCCATCGCTAACGCTAGCCCTCCGCGTAATCCTCCCCATGTTAATATTTTCACTGAGTGAGGATCATATTCTCGAAAACGTCGAAAAACTTTGTACATAGCGCCAACGCTGATGAAGCGTGCGAAAAGGACTGCAGGGATCATCAGTAAGCCAAGGCCAACTTCTCCCCATGTCACGGGAAGTACAACCAACAATAAGCCAATCAAGATAAACAGAAGCGAGTTCAAGAAAGCATCAACGGTATGCCAAAAGTGCGTCATAGTCGTCTGGCTACTTTCTGAAAAGCCTTTTGAATGGGTTACATTACCAATAAATATACCGCCGACAACCATCGCAAGAGGCCCCGAAATACCCAATACGTTCGCCAGTGCGTAGCCTGCCGTTGGGATACACAATGTAATCAGTAGCTCTATACTGGTGTCATGGCTGGTGCGAATTAACCAGTGTGAAATCAACGCAATAACGAGACCGAACAATACGCCACCCACTGCATCAACTAGGAAGAGCTCAGCCACGCCACCAAATGTGGGGGTTTCTCCAGAGAAGGCGAGAGCAAAAATCGTGGTAAACACGACTAAACCAATACCGTCGTTAAACAGTGACTCACCTTCAACTTGTACGGAAATTTTTTCCGGAGCATTCATCTTTTTGATAATCGCTAAGACTGCAATAGGGTCGGTCGGACTAATTAAAGCACCAAACAGTAAGCAATAGATAAACGGCATTTCCCACCCAAAAACGTAGAAGACGGCATAACACAGGCCACCTACGATGAACGTTGATAGAATGGTAGAGAAGAAGGCCATGATGGCAATTTCCCAGCGCTGGTTCCTTAATAGCTTCAGGTCTATTTCCAGTGCGCCAGCAAACAGCAAGAATCCCAACATGCCATTAAGTAGGAGCATATTGAAGTTCAGACTGGCCACAGATGTGGTGATGGCTTGAGTGACGCTGTTGTCGTAGTACTGGGTGAAGCCCATTAACAGCAATGAAATTACAACGGAGCCGGTTGTGATAGCGATCGTTGTTTGAAGTTTGAGCACGTATTGATTGCTAAAGGCAATTAAGATAGCAATAACGGATAGAAGACAGAGGAAGTACCAAGCGTTCATAGAGTTCCTATTTGATAAGCATGTTTACAACTAAACGCCCACAGGAAGGGAAGGCAGAGGGTAGGACGCTTAGTTTTAAACACGGCAACACTAAAAATTATACGCCTGATGCAAGTCAAATTTTTAGTGTCGGGTATTGTATTCCTATAAAAACACTATTTGTAGGGAATTGTGTAAAAAAATTACGAGATAAGTCATTGAGGATGGTTTCCTTGTCCGATTCTATTCATGTACTTTTCGGATACATCTTTCCGTATTTATCGAGGAAAGCTACGCAAAACAATGCCTTGTAAATGTTTTCTATTTACCAACATAATGCCTATGAATGAAATGTCTTCTAAGATAACTTATTCACTCGTAAGGAGCGTCTTTGTTTAAGTGTAATAAATGGTGTGCTGTAATGGCTTTACTTGGCTTCGCACAGTGGGCGCAGGCCGATCAAGTACATGTTGCTGTCGCCTCGAATTTCTCGAGGGCGATGAAAGCGTTGGTTGAACAGTTTGAGTACCAGACGGAGCATGATGTGGTGCTGTCGTCTGGCTCTTCTGGAAAAATGTTAGCTCAGATTCAAAATGGGGCACCTTACGATGTTTTTTTGTCAGCTGACCAAGCAAAGCCGCTGGCCCTAGAGGCGTCTGGTGAGGCGTTGCAAGACACTCGATTTACGTACGCTATTGGTGCATTGGCGTTATGGTCGTCTGATTCAGATTTGATTGATCAGTCACCCGCAGCACTATTATCTGGCCAGTTTAATAAGCTGGCCTTGGCCAATCCAAAGCTTGCTCCATATGGCTATGCTGCATCTGAAGTGCTCAATGCCATGGGGCTTACGGAGTCGACTCAAGCTCATTGGGTGATGGGAGAAAACATTTCTCAAACCTATCAGTTTGTTGCATCTGGTAATGCGGACCTAGGTTTCGTGGCTTTGTCTCAAATTATGGGCAATGGCGCTGTGACAAACGGTTCTAGCTGGTTGGTGCCCAAGTCACTTTATCATCCGATCAGGCAAGATGCGGTTTTGCTAAAGCGAGGACAAGATAACCTTGCGGCCAAAGACTTGTTGGCCTTTCTGAAAAGCCCCGCCGCCATAGAAACGATCCATCGTTTTGGTTATGGAACGGAGTAATTAAGCTCATGTTCAGTGAAGCGGACCTTATTGCGATCGGATTAACCTTGCGGTTAGCGTTTACGGTAACGGTGATTTTATTAATCATCGGGACTCCTGTCGCGTGGTGGCTTGCACGAACAGATTCATGGTGGCGAGGACCTGTGGGGGCAGTGGTGGCATTACCACTTGTTTTGCCTCCGACGGTTTTAGGTTTCTATATGTTGGTTGCCATGGGACCTAATGGCTATTTAGGGCAACTGACACAAGCACTGGGTATGGGGCTGCTGCCTTTCAGCTTTTGGGGGCTGGTTCTGGCGTCAGTGGTGTATTCCCTTCCATTTGTTGTGCAGCCGATTCAAAACGCTTTTGAATCTCTCGGTAATCGTCCTCTAGAAGCTGCAGCAACGCTACGTTGCGGCCCATGGGAAACATTTTTCTATGTTGTATTACCGCTAACAAAACCGGGTTTTTTGACAGCTGCGATACTGGGATTTGCTCATACGGTAGGTGAGTTCGGTGTTGTACTGATGATTGGCGGCAATATTCCAAATGAAACCCGAGTGGTTTCTGTGCAGATTTATGATTATGTGGAAGCGCTGGAGTACGGTCAGGCCCATATTCTTTCAATTGCTATGATAGTGTTCTCGTTCCTAGTGTTACTTGGCGTTTATGGGGTGCGTCGTCATGCGAATGTGTCTAGTTTGATGAAGGCGCGTAAATAATGGCTAATACTCCATCAATGCTTCGAGCAAGAGTGAAACTTGAACGAAAATCCGCACAGCACCGGTTTTGTTTAGATGTGGATTGCGAGCTACCGGATAGCGGAGTTACCGCTATTTTTGGTGTTTCGGGCTCAGGGAAAACGACGTTTTTGCGTTGTATTGCTGGCCTTGAACGGCCCGAGCAAGGTGAAGTGGTCGTTGCTGGACAAGCATGGCAACAAGGGGCGTCATTCACGCCAGCCTACCAGCGTTCAATTGGCTACGTGTTTCAGGAAGCCAGTCTGTTTGAACATCTCACTGCCAAAGGGAATTTACTGTTTGCCATGAAGCGGGCAGATCAAAAGGTTTCTGACGACTATTACCAAGAGGTAATTTCGTTATTGGGGCTTGAGACCTTGTTACAACGTTTCCCGATTGAGCTGTCTGGTGGTGAGCGTCAACGGGTGGCTATCGCGCGAGCTTTGTTGATACAGCCGAAGTTATTGCTGATGGATGAACCCTTGGCTTCGCTGGACCAAGCTCGTCGACAAGAGATTTTGCCCTATCTGGCGCGCTTACGAGAAGTGTTTTCCATCCCTATTTTATATGTCACTCATTCTATTGATGAAATCGTTCAGCTCGCGGATCACGTGTTAGTGCTTAAAGACGGTAAACAGATTGCTGAGGGGGAACTGACCGAAGTCTTGTCCCAACCAGACTTGCCGATGTTTACGGGATTTGATGCTGGAACAATTTGGCAAGGTCAAGTCATTGAACGATCAGAAACGTGGCACTTGGCCCAAGTGGAATGTGCACAAGGAGTGAGTGTATGGGTTCGTGATACGGGGATCTCGGTTGGACAAACGTTGCGTATACGAATCTTGGCCCGAGATGTAAGTATTACGCTAGAAGACGCGACCGCTTCTAGTATATTGAATAAGATCTCAGCCAAGATTTTAAGAATAGATCCAGACTTAGATGAAGCCATGTTGCTCGTGCGATTACAATGCGATGTTCTGAGTCTTACGGCACGTATCACTAAGCGTTCAGCTTATGAATTAGGTCTTAGCATTGGCCAACAGGTTGTTGCTCAGGTGAAGTCTGTTGCACTGGTTTGTTGAAGTGTACAGCAAAGGCAAACGATAGTGGGTAAGATAGGCTAACTGTATTCGTCAAAGTCAGCCTATCGGGATGTTCTATCCGTCTTGGTTAATGATTTTAATGATGTCCTGGAGCGCTTGTTCCGCCTGATCGTTTTCAATCTGGCAAGTACCGGCATTCATATGACCACCGCCACCGTATTTCAAGCACAGCTCACCCACATTCGTGTTAGATGTTCGGTTCAGGATCGACTTACCAATTGCGAAGACCGTATTTTGCTTTTTCAAGCCCCACATTTTATGAATAGAAATGTTGCTTTCAGGGTACAGCGCATAGATAACGAAGCGGTTTGTGGTGTAGATAGTTTCTTCTTCTAATAGATCCAACACAACTAGATTGCCGTGAACGGTTGCACAACGTTTGATTTGTTCTTTGGCTTTAGCGTCGTGTTCTAAATAGAGGTCGACACGCTCTTTTACGTCTTCCAACGCTAAAATATCTTCGATGGTGTGGCTTTTACAGTAATCGATCAATTGCATCATCAATTGATAATTGGATATACGGAACTCTCGGAAACGCCCTAAGCCTGTGCGAGCATCCATAATGAAGTTCAGTAATACCCAGCCCGTTGGGTTGAGTACTTCATCTTCATTAAACTGCGCAGAGTCACCTTTATCAACCGCGTCCATCATATCGAGTGAGATGTCTGGGAAACGTTCTTGTCCACCATAGTAATCGTATACCACTCTTGCTGCGGAAGGAGCATTTGGATCGATGATATGGTTATCAATGTTACTGTCGTTACGTACCGTTTCACTTAAGTGGTGATCGAATGCAAGATGGCAGCCGGCAACATAAGGCAAATTTGTCGTAATGTCATTGGCGTTAATGTCGACTTTTCCATCCTGCATGTCCTTTGGGTGAACAAACAAAATATCATCAATCAAATCTAAATCTTTCAGTAACACGGCACATACTAAACCGTCAAAGTCACTGCGAGTCACCAAACGAAATTTTTCGTTGCTCATATTTTTTACGTCCTACACTGAATTCAACAACAATGTTTTAAGTGTAACAGCGATTTATACTATCTGTGTGAAATTTAATGTAATGCTTTTTGATGTAATACATTTTATGTATCAGAAGCCCTTATACAGTTAGCCGAAAAGCAAGTGTTTTTTTGAAGGTCATAAACCCTAATAGTCGTTTTCCTCGCGAAGAAGATTGATGGCATAATGCTACGTTAATGATTATAAAATGATTAAGAGACGTAGCATGGCGAGAGGGCGCCCCTCCAAAAAGGGCCTGATAGCAGACGCAGCATTGAACTTATTTCAAGTGGCAGGCTATCAAGGAACGAGCATTGACCAAGTTGTACTGGAGGCGGGGGTATCCAAGCCCACCGTCTACAGTAACTACCCATCGAAGCAATTGTTATGGCAGGAAGTGCTAAAACACATCATTGAGCGAAGTAAAGCAGAGTTAGATGGTTTAATCACTCAGCATGAGCAGTGCAATGATGTGTTCTCACAAGGCTGGATCGATATATGGCAGCATTGGTCGAATGCTAAAGATCGCTTGGCGGCTTACAGAATTCATTGGGGGGAACCGCATAAATTTTCTGAAGAGGACAGCACACTTTTTGCTCAACTAGAGCTTTCCTTGATTCAGACTTTGCAACGCTGGATGGCTTTTCACGCTGTGTCTGATTCGCATTTCTTTGTCTTGTTTGCTATCTCACGAGAAGCATTTTTATTGCCTAAGATCAATCCGTGTCGCCATGACTCAAAGCTGACTAGTGAATCCATTACCGCCTTAATCGATTCACTAGTGCAACAGAATAACTAGGTGTTAACGTTCGATGCGGGCAGCCATGAAAGCAAATACACTGCCCATGGCGCATATGAACCAGATCAGCCCGACTAAACCGTTTAGACCGTATGCCGTGATCAAAGTAGCAAAGCTTGGGGGGCCGACGGTTGCACCTAAATTACCTAATTGGGCGATCAGACCGTATCCATTTGCTTGCTCGTCACTGTTTCGTGCTAAGCGTGGAATCATTGCTAGCGCAGCTCCAGGGATCAGTCCAGCAAAGAGCACCATTTGGCCAACTACTAAGCAAAATGCCATCGCAGAAGATAGGTTGCTAAACAGCACAAGCGCACCACAAGCAAGACCAGCGTAAGCGACTTGAGCAACTCGCTGTGGTCTCATCGCATACTGCGAGAGCGTGCCTGCGATAAAGGTGCCTGCGGTACTTAGCAGGGGCAAGATGACTTGCATAGTGGCGCGCAACGAGTCTGATTCAATAAAGTTGGGGATATAAGTTAGCAACGAGACCAATGTGCAGGTATAAAACACGAACACTAAACCCGGTAAGAGCGTTTGTGGGGTTCGGTAGATTTTGCCAAGCTTCTTAAAATATGGTTCGTTTGAAGCCACTGAACCTGAGTGGTAACGCTGTTCGTTTTTATCTAATAATGCGATTAGGGCAATAGCCATACCGCCCATTAATAGCCCGTGGGTGAAATACAGGCCACTTAACTCAAAGTGGCTAATCAGAGACTTGCCAAATAAACCGGTTAGCGCAAACGCAACACCAAAAAAAGTGCCCCATAGCCCCATGGTAATAGATCGGTGTTTTGCTGCGCTGAGTTTTGCGATCATGGTTGGTGCGGCAACGACAACGCCTAACTGGGAAAAGCCTTCAAGGACTCGAGTTGCCATAACAATTTCAAATGTTGGTAGCAGAGATTGTACAAATGATAGTGATGCCCCAAGTATTAAAGCACCAATGAGCACTTTTCGATAACCAATTTTTCCTGCGATCAAGCCAGCTGTTACACCGAAAACAAGCCCAATGGTGCCAACGACAGAAATGGCTGCCCCTGTGAGAGTTGGGCCAGCCTGATAATACGTCAGCAGCTCATTATAGGAGACGGAAAACTTCGCAAACTGCATGGCTGCGCTGATGCCTGCAAACCAGAGTAAAAATATCTCAAGCCAAGCAGTTTGCTCTGATGCTGAGTGGGAAGAGGGCATGAAGCGTCCTTAATCTTAATGTCCAAAATGGGGACGCTATTCTAAACCGTTTGGTCAATTATGTCGTTAAAGGATTCTCTTTTTGTTCTTTTAATAGCGACAATAAGTTGTATTTGTCTAATGGGTAAGACAAGTGGTAACCCTGAACTGCATCGCAGCCAACACCTTGTAACACATGCAATTGTTGTTCTGTCTCAACACCCTCAGCAATGGCTTCAAGTTTTAAACCACGAGCAATTGATAAAATCGACTGAATGATAAGACTGTCTACTGGATCTTCTCCGAGCCCTTCGATAAAGCTCTTGTCTATCTTTAATATATCAACGGGCAAATGCTTTAAGATAGCTAAAGAGGAGTAGCCTGTTCCGAAGTCATCAATGGCTATTCTGAATCCGAGTTTTTTTATTTTTTCAATAGCGTGTTTGCACTGTTCTAAATTAGTAATCATATCACGCTCAGTTAATTCTAGTATGATTTGAGAGGTGATAGCTGGTGACGTTGATTTTCTCTCATTTAGCTGATTTATAAGGTGATCCGAAAATAGTTTTCTACCTGAAAAATTAACGGAGATTTTAAAATCTTGGTCAATCAAGTTCTGCTTTGTCCAAGCGGATAGATCTTCAAATACTAAATTAAATACATAATCGTCTAAGTCTACGATAATGCCAGTTTGCTCAGCGATATGTAAGAATTCAGCAGGTCTTAGAACACCTTTAGTTGGATGGCACCACCTCACTAAAGCTTCTGCGCCGATGATGCGTTTATTAAGTGCGTCAAACTGAGGCTGATAGACGACAAATAGTTCTTGTTTGATTAAGGCGTTCTTCAGGCCTGAACTCTTCGACATCAGTTCATGTGCTTCTGAAGTCATAGAATCTTGATAAATTTTAAAACCATTTCTACCTTCTCGTTTTGTGTGGTACATAGCTGTATCAGCATTTCTTACGAGCTTTTCTACCGTGTCACCGTGCTCAGGGTACAAACACACACCAATACTGCTGCTTACAAAAACGGTATGCTGATCCACCTTAAAGGACTTCCTTAGCGCTTCATTAATAGTGCAAGCAAGATGTGTAGCATCTTCTATGGTACGTGCTGAGTTACATAAAATCATAAACTCATCACCACCCAATCGAGAAACAACGTCTTCTGCTTGTGTTAGTTGTAATAAACGGTCTGCAACTTCTTTTAAAAGTTCATCCCCAGCATTATGTCCTAATGAATCATTAACGGTTTTAAAGTGGTCAATATCCATATACAAGACTGCAAATGAAGTCGCTTTGTGAGTGCTGCTAGCGATCGCTTTATGCAGTTTTTTATATATGAGAAGCCGATTTGCTAAGCCAGTGAGAGGGTCTCTATGGGCCAAATTATCGAGTTTTATGCGCTCGTCTTCTAAGTCTCCATAAGTCTTCTTTAGCCTATTTGACATCCGGTTGAAAGCATTTTCTATTACTCGCCATTCATCCAATCGATCCAGCTTAACGGGGTGATCGAAGTTATTTTGCTCGATTTCTTGGAATCTATCTTTCAGTTCAGATAATGGTCTGGCGATATGTCGTTTGACCATAAGTAGTATGATGGATATACCAATAAATAAAGCTAAAAAGCTGGATATAAATACCCAAGCTCTTGTTATAACTAAATCTTTTTTCAGGTCACTGGATATTCTCATAGCACTGTTTTGTACGATTTGCTCATTATCAGCAACGTACCCTAGCAAATTCGTTTGAGAGTTGATCAGCGCGTCCATGACCGTCCATCGTTGGTTGAGGTTTGCCGTCATTTTTCTAAGAACAGCTCGGTAGAGTCGTATTGCCTGACGAACATTATCTTGTGCTTTGCTTACCTGAGGGTTGTATGGGCCCATACTCGTTAAATGCATGGAAAGAATATTGAGCTCTTTTTCGACTCTAATAATCACGACTCGTTCTGTATCAGGTGTAATTCGGCTGCGAACAGAAGATGCCATTTTCCCTGCTCGGAGGTATGTCTCTCTGATGAAGTGCATGACCTCTAAATCCGCTGGCAAAGGAGTATTAGGCGAGATTATAGCTTGAGATACAAAATGATTTGACAGGTGCTCGTCTAATAGATCAATTTTCTTTCCCAGCTTGTGATCAACGATTGAAAGTTCCTTTAATATACGATTTAGGGTAACCGAGTTACCAATAAAACGATGGAAATCAACGATAAAATCGTCCATCTTCAACACAAAGTTAGAGTCTTCTGAGAGTGACCTTATGTTTTGCAATTGACCATCTATGTTAAAGCCTTCTTCTGACAAAATATCTTCATCATAAAGAAATGTCTGTTCAAGTAGTCGAACCCGCGACGATAATTCGAAAATTTCGCGGCTGATCATTGAATTTATGGTTAGCTCTTCAACATGACGAGCTGATTCTTCTTCTAAAAGCGCTTCAATAGAAAATAAAGAGCGGATGAGGAAACCTATCCCTAATCCAAAGACTGAGAACAGTATAATCACAGTTAGCGCAAACCGTGCGCTTAAACTCGCTCTTTTAAAGATCACTTCCAGATCCTCATATAGTTTTCGCGGTATTTATTTTTGGGGTCGTATACACCAATGCTTTGATCGATAGTGTGCACGTTACTTTTGACAGTTAAATGGACAGGCGCCTCATAGCCACTTGGCGGGAGTTGATGGAAAGCTCTATTTAGTTCATCTACTATTTGCCAACCTTGCATAAACAAAGGCTCAGGCACTGTGGCCAGCTGAAAGAAACGACTTCCAATTCTGTTATAGGCTTCAAAACTACCATCTCCAGCTGAAATGTTCTGGGGTATATGATCGTATTCCGTAGCAAGTGTCTGCAACGTAGGGATAGCGAAATCTATATACAGATCATTGATGGCGAGAAAGTGCGTTATTTGATTTGGGTTATTTTCCAGAAGTCGGGAGATTGTAGCGGGAAGCTCATTAGCAATATTATCTAGAGGTATGTCTTCTATACACACTAACTCGCACTGTGGGCATTCTTCAATCGCACGGGCCATACTGTTGGCTTTCAGCGTCGCGATGCTGTAATTTGAATCTGTAAAAATGACGACCTTAGCTTTCCCTTTAGCGTCGACAATGGCGAGAGAGGCCGCAATTTCCCCTACCTTTTGAGCATTAGTGGTAATGTTAGTAAACAAGCCTAGCTCTTGTTGTTCTCCTACATGGTTGGCGGCATGCCAACCAATGACAGTTATGCCAAGTTGTTTTGCAATGTTAAGAGCTCGTCTATGATGCTTTGCGTCAATCCCACCGAGAACAATACCATCAGGCTGCATTGCAATTGCTCGATTGAGTATGGCAGCTTGACGAATTTTTGAGCCATTGCCGTCTAGTAAGCGCAGCTGCCAGTCTAATTCTGAAATCGCATCACTCATACCCTTGGCAACGCTACTCACACCATCATTCCTTAAGTCTGAAGCGATAAAAACTATTTGCTTGTTTGAATTGATTATAGGCCCTGATAAAGGCCCTTGCCACGCACTTTTTTCTTGGATAGCAGTATTAACTCTTTGCTGTATCTGCTGAAAGTCGTAGCCCTCAGCCTGCGTGGCGTAAGAACAAAAAATGAGTACACTAATTAAATAGTAATGGTATATCTGTTTTCTGATATTGGTTAAGCGTGCCACGGTTACAAACCCTTACTCTTTTAAGTTTATGTCATTAGGAAAATCCGTGTACCTTTAAATTGCATTGTATGCACTGATAAGTGGTTTGACTGTTTTAATAGGATTGAGAAATGTCTAGATTTGTAAAAGGATGGCTATTTTTAGGTGCTTTTATAACAAGTATGGTGACGGCTGCAGAGCTTGAGCAGCGCAGTGATAGTAGACCCTACTTATTGCCGCAAGAGGTAAATTCTGCGGGGGGGCTTGATGCATTTCAAAACATAGTCAGTGAGCCGCCAGTGCCATTTGAAGGAAATCTTACTCAACCTATTCAGATAGCTTTGATTTACCCTAGTGCTGATCTATCTGACTTTTGGGTTCGGAATTATCATGCTTTAATTTCGCGTCTTAAGGACCTTGGTATTAATTACCATATTGAGGAATACAGCTCGCGCCAGATTGAGCACACCCTCCAAACTCGCTATACCGATCAAGTACTTGAGCAGGCCGATCACTTTGACTATGTCATCTTTGGTCCTTCTGAATTATCCGTGCAGGCTGAGAATATTCAGAGATTGTCAGATTCAAGCCAGTTTAAAACCTATGTTTGGGCTTTCCATACGCCTTTTAAGGATTGGATAGCCCAACCTGATGCATGGTTTGACTTCTCGAGCTCCGAAGGCGCAAAAGCACTGTGTGATTTCGTTGTCGAGCGATTGGGGGATGATGTCTACTTTGCTATGAACCGCGGTATCCCTGGAATAACAGATGACCAACGCTCAGAAGAGTTTAAAAAATGTGTTGAGTCTCGAGGTGATTGGATAAGTTTGTACGAGCACTTTGGCCAATATCAAGCTGGCGGTGGTGTCGATGGTGCATCACTGGTAACCAAAAGCTTTCCGGAAGTAAGTATGTTGCATAATGCTAACACTGCGATGACTCTTGGAGCGCTAGAGTATTTAAAAGATCATCAGTTAATGAATCGGCTATATGTGACTGGATGGGGTGGTACGGCAGCGGAAATAGATAAAATTAAACAGGGCCACCTTAATGCGACACCTATGCGCATGAGTGATGATGTTGGTGTGGCCACAGCAGAAGCTATAAAACTGACTTTGGAGCATAAAGAAAAGCAAGTACCGAGGGTTTACTTAGGGCGTATTCAAATCGTGGATGATCAAATGACTGATGCGGAAATAAACAGGCTGACTGAAGAAGCGTTTCGCTACTCGAGTCAAATTGATCAATAAGCTAATTTGCAAGGGCTAATGCGCTGTTTTGTTATTTGCTGAGGGGGCAGGTTTTGCAATCATGAGTAGGTGTTGAATCTACTTGGAGCTTTGCCCATGGCAAAACCTAATAACAATAATTACCCACATTTGTTTCAACCGCTAGATCTAGGATTTACGACACTTAAAAATCGTATCCTAATGGGATCAATGCATACTGGTTTGGAAGAAAAAGACCATACGGGCGAGCGTTTAGCCGCCTTTTACCGCGCTCGTGCCAAAGGGGGCGTTGGCCTGATCGTGACTGGGGGCTTTAGTCCCAATGCAGAAGGCTCGCCGTATCCATTTCCTTATGAACCGCTGAGCCTGTCCGTTCATCAATGTATTACTGATGCGGTGCATGAAGAGGGTGGCAAAATTTGTCTGCAAATTCTTCATACAGGGCGTTATGCTTATCACCCTAACCTTGTTGCGCCTTCACCTATCACCGCTCCGATTAACCGATTTGAGCCACACGCCCTGAGCCCAGAGCAAATCGAGAAGCAAGTGCAAGACTTTGTTGATACCGCTTTGTTTGCTCGCGCGGCTGGTTACGATGGCGTGGAAATCATGGCGTCTGAGGGCTATTTGCTAAACGAATTTTTAGTCGAGCGCACCAACCATAGGGATGATGAATGGGGTGGCGAGTTCACTAATCGCATTCGCTTTCCCGTCGATGTGGTACGTCGTATTAGAGCTGCCGTAGGCGAGAACTTTATTATTATTTTCCGTTTATCCATGTTGGACTTGGTTGAGCAAGGTTCTTTGTTCGAGGAGATTGTTGCACTGGGTCAGGCCGTTGAGCAGGCGGGCGCAACCATCATCAATACTGGTATTGGCTGGCATGAGGCCCGCGTACCGACCATCGCAACTTGTGTCCCCAGAGCGGGATTCAGTTGGGTAACAAAAGCTTTTAAAGACCACTTTTCTATTCCAGTAATTGCCACCAATCGTATTAATACTCCCGATATTGCTGAACAAGTATTGGCTCGTGGTGACTCAGATATGGTGTCTATGGCGCGACCATTCCTCGCGGACCCTGAGTTTGTGAACAAGGCCGAGCGCGGACAAGCGGAACGTATTAACACTTGTATTGGCTGTAACCAAGCCTGCTTAGATCATGTATTCGAAGGTAAAGTAGCGAGTTGCCTCGTCAATCCTTATGCCTGCCATGAAACGGAATTGGTCGTTCAGCCAGCACAAACAGCTCGTAGGATTGCTGTTGTCGGTGCTGGGCCAGCTGGGCTTGCCGCAGCCGTTACGGCTGCGGAACGGGGCCATCAAGTGACCTTGATCGACGCGAACGACCGTGTCGGTGGGCAATTTAATGTTGCCAAAACCATCCCTGGAAAATCCGAGTTCTCAGAAACATTGCGTTATTTTTCTACGCGACTGAAAGAATTAGGGGTAGAGGTTCGTCTAAATACTAAAGTAGACGCCAGTACCTTAAATGCAATGTCCATCGATCATGTGCTATTGGCCACGGGGATTCGCCCTAGAGTGCCTGAGCTGGAGGGTGTTGGTCATGAGAAAGTGCTTTCGTACCTCGATGTTCTCAAAGATAGAGTCAACGTTGGTAAAAACGTAGCGATTATTGGTGCTGGAGGCATTGGCTTTGATACGGCTGAGTTCTTGCTAAGTGAAGCCGACGAGACGACCACGGTTGAACAATTTGCTCAGCAGTGGGGCATTGATCAAACCTTGCAAGCGCGAGGCGGATTAGCGACTGAAGCCAGTCAACCAATGATGGAGTCGACACGTAAGATTTATCTACTACAACGCAAGCGCAGTAAGCCTGGGGCAGGACTCGGCAAGACAACCGGTTGGATACATCGAGCTCAATTGAAACAACATGGCGTTGAGATGTGGTCAGGCTGTCAGTATCAGCGAATTGATGACTCGGGACTATGGATTGAACGTGATGAACAGAGCCTTTGTCTAGCAGTCGATCATGTCATTTTATGTGCGGGTCAAGAACCTGATCGCAGCCTAGTCGACGGATTAGAGTTGCCTTACACCTTGATCGGTGGGGCAGACGTTGCCAAAGAGCTGGATGCGAAACGAGCCATTGCCCAAGGGACAAAAATCGCTTTGCAAATTTAAAAGAGGACGATACCAGTCCTCTTCCTACTCAACGATACAGAGTAATGATTAAGAGGACAGGTTATGAAACAGCTTCTTTTAACCAGTGCCATGACATTCGCGGCACTGAATATGACTACCCCAGCTATGGCGCAAGAGCACAGCTTGATTGTTGCTGGCGGCTGCTTTTGGTGTGTCGAATCCGACTTTGAAAGCATTGAAGGTGTCATCGATGTGGTGTCAGGCTACATCGGTGGGCACGTTGCCAACCCTACTTATCAGCAAGTAGCTGGCAAAAAAACGGGACACTACGAAGCCGTCAAAATCACCTTTGACGATGACGTCGTCAGCCTACGAGAACTCACCGATTATTTTTGGTTAACCATCGACCCAACCGACGCAACAGGACAATTCTGCGATAAGGGTGACCCTTATCGCACCGGCTTGTTCTATCAAAATGCGCAACAGCACGATGTGTTCAAAGCTTCACTTGCAAGCACTGCTCAAAGCAAACCTTTTGACGCCGACATCGTCACCGAAATCCTCCCTGCGAGTACCTTCTACTTGGCCGAAGACTACCACCAAGACTACTACCTGAAAAACAACCTTCGTTATAAGTTTTACCGCTTCAACTGCGGACGGGATGCACGTATCGAAGAGCTATGGGGGAGTGTGGCGAGTAAGAAGTATCAGCACTAACGAAAGCTCTTCTTGAGTGTTTAGGATCGCTCATCTATAGCTATCCACAGACTGGGGTTGTTCTCTAGACCGACCTAGCTCTTACTTTAGTTAGGGTTAGGTTGACTATAACGAATTGGTTTAGCTAAATAGTGTCATGGAAGATAAAAAGGACTCTGAATATGGATCAGTTTTCCCCCTCGGATATGAAAACGATTTTGCACTCAAAGCGTGCAAATATGTATTACCTCGAATATTGCCGAGTATTGGTCAAAGATGGCCGTGTGGAGTATGTCACGGATGAAGGCAAACAGTCTTACTATTGGAATATTCCTATTGCCAATACCACCACGCTTATATTGGGTAATGGTACGTCTATTACACAAGCTGCTGTACGCGAGCTTGCTAAAGCTGGTGTACTGATTGGTTTTTGTGGTGGCGGTGGTGCACCATTATTTTCTACCAATGAAGTCGATTTTGATGTCTCTTTCTTTAGTCCGCAAAGTGAATACCGCCCAGTAGGTTATTTGCAAAACTGGGTTTCATTTTGGTTTGACGAAGCCAAGCGGTTAGACGCTGCCAAACTTATCCAAAAATATCGTATCGAATTTACCAAAGCGCAATGGCTTAAAAATAAGCAGCTAAAAGAAGCTGAGTTAGCTATTAATGTAGTTAATTTAAATAAAGCGTTAGAACAGTTTGAGCAGCAAGTAGAAGAAGCCAAAGATACGCAATCGTTAATGCTAAGCGAAGCTCGCTTAACTAAGACGCTTTATAAAATCATTTGCACAGTGACTGGTTACAATGATTTTTCAAGGGTGAAACAAGGCGCCGGAACAGACTTCGCTAATCGATTTTTAGATCATGGTAATTATCTTGCCTACGGTCTGGGGGCGACGGCAACTTGGGTGCTAGGGCTTCCTCATGGTTTATCGGTTTTACATGGCAAAACACGCCGCGGCGGATTGGTGTTTGATGCAGCGGATCTAGTGAAAGATGCAGTTGTTCTTCCACAAGCTTTCCTAAGTGCGATGAATGGCGATACTGAGCAAGAATTTCGCCAAGCCTGTATTGGGGCAGTGCGTCAGAGTGAAGCCTTAGATTTTATGATCGACAGTCTTAAATCGATCAGTGAGGAGTGCAGCGCTTAATATGAATATCTTGCTGGTTTCTCAATGTTCCAAAAAAGCGTTACAGGAAACACGTCGTATCATCGATCAATTTGCTGAGCGTACGGGGGATCGTACATGGCAGACAGCGATTACTGAGCAGGGCTTGGCACCCCTGCGTAAACTACTTAAGAAAACCGCTCGGCGTAATACCTCTGTGGCTTGTCATTGGATTCGTTCGAATAATCGAACCGATCTAAAATGGATAGTGGGTAACCCGCGACGTTTTAATAGTGAAGGTACAGTTCCAACCAATGTAACAGGGCGTGATATCTTAAGAGCCAAAGACGAAAATGTTTGGCACACCGCAGAGGATATGCGCCTCTTAGCCTGCTTTGCTGCGTTGTTCCACGATGTCGGTAAAGCCAATCAAGCCTTCCAAGATAAAATTAAGCCTCGTGCGCGTTCTGGCTCAGTCAAAAACTATGAGCCTTATCGTCATGAATGGGTATCTCTGCGTGTTTTCGAAGCTTTTGTCCAAACTGCCATCGCTGGCGTTGAACCATCGCAACAGGATCAGGCTTGGTTAACTGCTTTGACCCAAATCGATTCTCAGACTGATGATCTTGTTCAAAAAGTGCTTATCAAAGACGGGCTAGACAAAAGCATCCGCTCGCCATTTAGAAATTTACCGCCAGTAGCCCAAACTGTTGCTTGGCTGATACTCAGTCACCACAAACTGCCAGAGCCAGAAAAAACAGATAAAAGTTACTTGGTTCGACCGCAACGTATTCTTAGTTCTGTTAAAAGCCCTTGGAACTCACCGCAAAGCTCGAAAGATTGGAGTCGCGCAGAAATCGAAGCTGTTTGGACGTTTCCGAAAGGTGCACCATTTCGTAGTAAAGTATGGCGCGAGCGTTTAGCTCGTGTCGCGGAGCAAGCATTAAGGCGCTCAAGCTTTACCAAAGCTGAGTGGTTGTTTGATCCCTTCACATTGCATTTGTCTCGCTTAAGTCTAATGTTGGCGGATCATTACTATTCAGGACAAAACCGTGTTGGGCAAAAAAGTGTTTGGCACGATTACGCATGGGGCAAAACACAAAAAGACATTGTCTTTGCCAATACGTGGCGCGAGCGTGGCAGTAAAGACAAAGGTAAGTACAATCAAACCTTAGATGATCATTTGATCGGTGTGTATCACCATAGCCATCAAATGGTGCGCAAACTGCCGTCGTTAAAAGAATCCCTGCCAGTCATTACGCGACACCCTGAGTTAAAAAAACGCACCGCAAATAGCCGCTTTGCTTGGCAAAATAAAGCTTATGAACTGGCGGTTAGTATACGCGATACGGCGCGCCAGCATGGCTTCTTTGGGGTGAATATGGCCTCTACTGGTATGGGTAAAACCTTTGCCAATGCGCGTATCATGTACGGCCTTGCAGATGAACGAAAAGGTTGTCGTTTTAGTGTGGCGCTGGGCCTACGGACGTTAACCCTGCAAACGGGCGATGCTTTTAAAGAACTATTAAAGCTTGATGAAGAAGATCTTGCGATAATGATTGGCTCCAAGGCTGTAAAAGCGCTGCATGACGACCATAATCATCAAAAGGCGCAGCTAGTCGAGAGTCAGCAAGAGCAAGTACTTGGCTCAGAATCTGCCAGCGATTTTGCTGACCAAGACAGCTATGTAAGTTACGAAGGTGCATTAGGTGACGGCTTCTTATCAAAGTGGCTCGAAAGCTCACCTAAGATCAATAAGCTAGTCAATGCACCAGTCTTGGTGAGCACGATTGACCATCTAATGCCTGCAACAGAGGGAAGTCGCGGCGGTAAGCAAATCGCACCCATGTTGCGTTTGTTAACCTCGGATTTAGTGTTGGATGAGCCGGATGATTTTGGTTTGGAAGATTTGCCTGCGTTGTGTCGTCTGGTACATTGGGCTGGCTTGCTGGGTAGTCATGTTTTACTGTCCTCTGCGACCTTGCCGCCGGACTTAATCGAAGCTTTATTCGATGCTTACCAATCCGGACGAGCACAATATGAAAAAGCTGTCAGTGTTAATCCGAGCTCTGCTCCCAACATCGTTTGTGCTTGGTTCGATGAATTCAAAAGCTCCTCTATACAGGCGGCGCAACTGTCTGACTTCCGTGCTGAGCATAAGCGTATTATAGCAAAACGCTGTGACAAGCTTGCTCAGCAAACGGTACGCAGAAGAATCGAGTTAGTAACACTCGAACCTGTAATAAAAGCCGCGATCATAGGTGAAATCGCTACAAAAGTGCATCAAAGCATTTTAACACTGCACCAGCAATATCATCATGACCACCCATCAAAACAGGCCAAGGCGAGCTTTGGTTTGGTACGTATGGCGAATATTAACCAGCTCGTTGCCACCGCTAAACAACTTATGGCAATGCCAAGTCCTGATGGCGTACAGATGCATTATTGTGTCTATCACAGTCAGTATCTGCTGTTGCAACGTTCGGTGATTGAGCACATGCTCGATACCGTACTAAACCGCAAAGCCCCGAGTGCAATATGGCAACAACCCAGTGTGTGCGATGCCATCGATAAAGCACCTGATAAGCAACATATCTTTGTAGTATTGGGTAGCCCGGTTACCGAAGTAGGGCGGGATCACTCCTATGATTGGGCCGTAGTAGAGCCATCGTCGATTCGCTCATTGATTCAGCTGGCGGGTCGGGTACTGCGTCATGACCAAGTGACCACGGTAGACCAGCCCAATATCCACCTACTTAATCAGAACTGGCGCGCATTGCGTGGTGATGAAATTAGCTACGTGCGTCCGGGGTTCGAAAGTAAATCATTAAGGTTGCAGTCTCATTTGTTGGAACGATGTATTGAGCCAAGCGAATATCAAACCATCAATGCCTTACCTAGAATTCAAAAAGCGGCGGAGCTTATGCCAACAGAGCGCTTTGTGGATCTTGAACATGCTGCCTTAGCCATGCAACTTTGGGGCACTAATAAACAGTCAGATGAAGCTTATGCGGGCCTCTGGTGGCAACGGCCTATGCACTGGACAAGTCACTTGCAAAAGCTCCTACCATTTCGCCGACATACACCCAGTGAGGACTATTGTTACTACATTGAAGAGGAGTTTGACGAACCATTGATGCATCGTTGGCATGACAGTGGTGAATTAAAGCTGGATGACAAGCAAAGCTTTCAGCGGGACGACAGTATCACCTTAGCCCAAGGTATAAGTGTCTGGGGTGGAGTGTTTGATTACAGTCAGCATATCAACGATTTAGCAGAACGTTTAAACCTAACGCTTGCCGAAGCCACGATACAATTCGGTTCAGTGAACTTGCGTCGCTCGAATGAGAAAGAAGTCTGGCAGCAGAGCGGTATTTTCGGATTTTACCAACCCTTTGCTTAACAAAGGGTTGGTAAAGCCGCTTATTCAGCGGTGCATGAGAAATTAATAATTTTCTAAGCCACATTACTATGGTTGACTGCATGTTAGGTTAATTTAAGGGTTAAGTAAAATGAGTAATTGATAAATTTATAATGGTTGAAATATTTGTTTCTAGTCCTATAATGACTTTAAATTAGTTGTTATGAGGGATTCGTATGTTTCGTTTTAAAAAAGAAGTGATCACTAAAACTGAGGAAGGTGAAGCAGGACAGATTAAAACTCGTTCTGCAAAAGTATCCTTTTCATTGGGAGAGGTGAGTTCTGGATTTGTGGTTTTCGGCTACTTATCTGCTCTGGGTATCGATAGCTGGTTTAGTCAGATTACAAGTGGATTAGTTTAGCGGGTTTTTACAGGAGGTTAGCAGAGTGAGTGAGTTAGCTGACAAAATCCTTGACTATATCAATAGTCGCAAAGAGGATCGGTTAGAGAAGTTTGATAAGGAAACGGAAAAAGGCGTCAAAGCCGCGAAAGCTGGAGAGGTTGCGGCTTATGAGCAGCAGCGTTTTGAATTGCGCGTCGCAGAGGAAGCGCGCTTCAAGGCAAGTGTATGGCTAGATGACGCCGCAGGGCGGGCTAAACAGCTTCAGCTTGTGACTCATGCCTTAAAATTTACCCACTCTGATGCAAAGGGAACCAGCATTTTTGCAGATCAATACGCTGGTGAGCGAAGCTTCATTGGCTCTCACAGTATTGAATCGCCAGTCATCGATATCGTTGGTAATGCGGCGGCTTTAGATGTGGGTAAACTGCTGATGTTGGAAGATAATTCAGGCAAGTTGCTGGTTCATTATATTCAGCAAGAGGATATGTCACCTTTTCAGCTCTTTGCGGAAACACAAGAGCAGCTTAGACAATGGCTCGAGGGGTTTAAGTTGGCTGTGACGGCAAAAGATCCAAGCTCTAATAAACTCGCAAAGCAGCTTTACTGGCCCTTAGAAGAGGGTGTCTATCATATCCTTATGCCGCTGTTCGCTACGTCATTAACGCATGATATCTATGATCGTATCCAAACGGCACGCTTTTCAGAGGAGCAAAAGGCTGCTCGTGATGCACGTCGCAATGAAAAAGTCTCGGATATTCATACCATTGAGTTTCCTGATATCGCAGTGCAGGCATTTGGTGGTACCAAGCCACAAAATATCAGCCAATTAAACTCTACACGAGGTGGACGAGCCTATTTGCTCAGCAGTGCTCCGCCAACATGGGAAAGTCAAGAGCTGCCACCTCTAAAAGTGACGTCTATCTTCCGCGGCCCATTTTCACGTAAGGTTTATCCGCAGATTTTAGGCTTGAAAAAGTTCTTAGTGACTAAGTTAAATGATCGTAGTACTTGGAAGGTTCGCAATGAGCGTGCCCAGCGTATTGACGATATTGTGGATCGTTTAATTGGTTATGCGGCAAATGTACGTAGCTTTCCGGCGGGTTGGTCAAGCCACCCTGATTGCCATCTACCAGAGCATCAAAAGCTTTGGCTTGACCCTAAACGTTGCTATAACGACCCAGACTTCAAAGACGAGCTTGATAAAAAGGAATGGCAGGGCAAAGTAGCGGAAGACTTCTCACGTTTTCTAAATGCTGAGTTGGAGCGCAACAGCGAGATTGCTACCGGTGATGTAGAGTTCAAGCAATGGAAAGTACTCACTGCTCAAGAGCTGCGCCTAGTCAAAGATGACGTAGAAGGAGCGTTCAGTGGATAAGTTATTAGTTATTAAGCATCTGAAAGTGGAAGGGGCCAACGCCATTGCGGGCCTTACATGGAGCTTTCCTGCGATCACTAACTTTCTAGGATTCACCCACGCGCTACAGCGTAAAGTCCAAGAGAAAATTTCCTCTTCCATATTGTTGGAGGGCTGTGCGGTGGTTTGTCATAGCAGCCAAGTACAAACCTACAACAATAATATGAGCCGAGAGCATTACTTTGCCTTAACTCGAAATCCGCTTGTGCTGAAAGGCAAAGAAGCCGTTACCGCGCCGTTTAACGAAGAAGGCAAGATGCGCATGGATGTATCCTTGCTGATCGATGTTAAAAGTGCAGAAGAGGATGGTTTTTTAGAGCCAGACGATTTGGAGGATTTAAAAGAATTGATCCCAAATCTTATCCCGACAATGCGATTAGCGGGAGGATCTATTTCAAAATTTGAAACCACTGAACTGGTTTTAGATGCGGGATCGCAAAACCGCGATGATCAAGCTCGTAAGCGCTTTTTACGTCAGTTCTTACCGGGGTTTGCCTTAGTCAGCCGACACGATGTACTAGAAAAGCATATCGAGCAAACACAGCTATCACCGCTGGATGCTTGGCTAGACTTTAGTACCCGTAAAATGCGCTCCGAAGACCCAGAAAAAGAAGGCGACAAAGCAAAATGGGTTGTTGAACGACCTAAATTCAGTGGCTGGTTAAAGCCCATTATGATCGGCTATCAAGGCATCTCTGATCTGTATGAAGCTGGGCAAGTGGGCCATGTGCGAGATCGCAGCGTGCCAGTACAGTTTGTTGAGTCGATCTACTCATTAGGGCAGTGGATCAGTCCACATCGCATTACCAATATTGAGCACTTACTTTGGACGCAAAGTTACGAAGCAGAGCGTTCCCTTTACTTATGCAATAACGTATTTGAACCTGATACCTCTCATTTATTATACAACGAATACTCGAATACTGAGGAGCAATAGCATGGCAGCCGTAAAAACAGCATCTGTATTAGCATTTGAACGTAAATTGGCCAATTCGGACGGTCTACTCCTAGCGGGTAATTGGTCTGACATTGATACCGACAGTAAATGGGTACCTGTAAATGTAAAAGAGAAAGCGGTACGAGGTACTATTTCGAACCGACAGAAAGGTGCAACGGAAGCAAAACTTGACCAAGAAGTGAATAAGGCCAATCTACAAAAAGTCGATACCGCAGCGCTTCCTTTTGATTGCGATACTTTAAAAGTGGTATTTAGTTTGCGTGTACTGGGGGATCTTGCAACACCTTCTGCATGTAACAGCCCTGATTATCAAGCAGTGCTAAGTAGCACAATCAAGTCTTATATTTCTGAGCAGTCATTTGCCACACTGGCACATCGTTATGCTTCCAACTTGGCTAATGGTCGCTTCTTATGGCGTAACCGTGTCGGTGCAGAAGACATCAAAGTGCGTGTGACACAAGTGGTAAAAGACTCAGAAACGACGTGGGTCTTTAATGGCTACGATTTATCACTGCGTGACTTTGACTACCAAAGCGATGACTTAAAAGCGCTTGCATCAGCTATTGAACAAGGCTTGGCCAGTGATCAGTTTACCTATCTTAAGGTAGAGGCTTTTGTGAAGTTAGGCGAAGGTCAAGAAGTTTTCCCATCGCAAGAGCTTGTATTAGACAGTAACTCTCGTAAGAGCAAAGTGCTTTACGATGTAGAAGGTACCGCGGCGTTGCATTCACAGAAGATCGGTAATGCTATCCGTACAGTCGATACTTGGTATAAAGGTGCTGAGGAGGTTGGACCTATTTCTGCCGAGCCATTTGGCTCTGTGACCAGTCGTGGTAAAGCGTATCGCAGCAATAAAGATGATTTTTATACCTTGTTTGATAAGTGGATGGAAAAAGGCCAAGTACCAGAGTTAGAGCAGCAGCATTATGTCATGGCGAATATGATCCGCGGTGGCGTGTTTGGTAGTAAATCGGAGTAATCCATGGATCATTATCTAGATATTAAAATCTTAGAAGACCCTGAATTTACCACGCCCATCCTGATGAATGCGTTGTTTAGCAAGCTGCATCGCGCACTAGTCGAAGTGTCTGATCATGATATCGGAGTCAGTTTTCCTGAGGCTAGCAAAAAGTCATTAGGAAAATGCCTGAGAGTTCATGGTACACAAGAACGCTTATCAGTGTTGGAGTCGTTAGCATGGCGCAAAGGGCTAGGGGACTTTACTCAGGTATCCGGCATTACCAATGCTCCGCAAACAGGTGAGCATTGGTTAGTGCAGCGTATTCATGTGCAAAGTAACCCAGATCGTATGCGTCGCCGTGCAATGAAGCGTCATAATTTGACTTATGAACAAGCCGTTGAGCAAATACCAGACAGTGCGGGTAAAGAACTGGACTTACCCTTTGTGCGCATCAAAAGCCAATCAACAGGCGGTCAGCAGTTTCCTCTATTTATAAAGCAAACCGTGATTAATAAAGGCTCACAAATATCCGAAATTCAGTTTTCGAAATATGGGCTGAGTTCAATAACGCCTGTGCCTAAATTTTAACCCTTTTTTTAGCGATGTCTGTCAAAGCCCGTAAACACGGGCTTTGCTTTTTTCGATAAAAAAAGGGTGTTTTTGTGTTTAATAGACAAAGCTCTTTAACAATCAAAGTCTTAATGCTAATTTTGTCTACTTCACCGCCGAACAGGCGGCTTAGAAAAATCTCTGACGACATATCTGTTGTGTCTTTATCTTCACCGCCGAACAGGCGGCTTAGAAAAGTTTGCTCTCTGGATTAATAGCGACCATGATCTTCACCGCCGAACAGGCGGCTTAGAAATGCGAATTTCATTTCAACAAGCACGTATTCTTCTTCACCGCCGAACAGGCGGCTTAGAAAATTGTTTGATGGGGGCTGGATTGCTTCGGTCGCTTCACCGCCGAACAGGCGGCTTAGAAAGCTGGCATTCAGAAAGACACGCGTACCACCAACTTCACCGCCGAACAGGCGGCTTAGAAAAACTACCCATACTGGTGAGAAGTTAGCACTTCCTTCACCGCCGAACAGGCGGCTTAGAAAATCATCATAGGCAACATAGAAACCAGACTTTTCTTCACCGCCGAACAGGCGGCTTAGAAAATTAAAGCCTTGGTCGGGTGTCGTCACACAGCCTTCACCGCCGAACAGGCGGCTTAGAAATGCACCTGAGTCATACATAGACTTGATGAATGCTTCACCGCCGAACAGGCGGCTTAGAAAAGCATCATGCGCTCATATCCCAAACGATTAAGCTTCACCGCCGAACAGGCGGCTTAGAAATTCCTCATACTCAAAAACGGCTGTGATGTACTCTTCACCGCCGAACAGGCGGCTTAGAAATGATGGTTCTGTAGAAATGGATTTGTTAAACCCTTCACCGCCGAACAGGCGGCTTAGAAACGCCATAAGACGCCCTTTTCTAATTCATCCTTCTTCACCGCCGAACAGGCGGCTTAGAAATAGTTAACATGCGTCTTGCGCAAACACCAGCGTCTTCACCGCCGAACAGGCGGCTTAGAAAAAAGCAAGAGACAACACCGAAGCACCGCCAACCTTCACCGCCGAACAGGCGGCTTAGAAAAAGTGCCCCATAAATCGCCAACTCTGACTGCACTTCACCGCCGAACAGGCGGCTTAGAAATTGAGCTGTTAGGTAAGCATGTAAATGTGAATCTTCACCGCCGAACAGGCGGCTTAGAAATGCTGTAACGTCGTCAATTGTTGCTGGCAGCGCTTCACCGCCGAACAGGCGGCTTAGAAAAAGCACAGATAACTGCATCCATGCTTGACTAGCTTCACCGCCGAACAGGCGGCTTAGAAATCGGATCGACCTCTTTATAAGACAACCCTGATCTTCACCGCCGAACAGGCGGCTTAGAAAAGAAGACTACATCGAGCAAATCAGGGCGAACTCTTCACCGCCGAACAGGCGGCTTAGAAAAGTTTGCAGAAGTCTTGTATAAGAAACGGGGACTTCACCGCCGAACAGGCGGCTTAGAAAGTTGTAAGCCGCATGAGCTGGTAAAACCCATTCTTCACCGCCGAACAGGCGGCTTAGAAAGTAACGGACATATCATCGCCCAACTGGGTTTCCTTCACCGCCGAACAGGCGGCTTAGAAAGAACAGAGCCAGCAAACTCTAATTAACTGGTTCTTCACCGCCGAACAGGCGGCTTAGAAAACAAGTGGTAGAGCCCAAACCAGTCCCTTATGCTTCACCGCCGAACAGGCGGCTTAGAAAACTACCAAGTCTGCCAGCTAACTTAGTCAGCACTTCACCGCCGAACAGGCGGCTTAGAAATTTAACACCAGCAAACGATGTCATAGGGTACTCTTCACCGCCGAACAGGCGGCTTAGAAATGTGACGCTGGAGGATGTTAATAACGTCTACCCTTCACCGCCGAACAGGCGGCTTAGAAAGTATGGTGCCGCACTTGGGCGCATGGGATCAGCTTCACCGCCGAACAGGCGGCTTAGAAATGATTTAAATTCCCATTCCTGACCATCGGCTTCTTCACCGCCGAACAGGCGGCTTAGAAATCTAGCTTTTCTCGCGTAGCACTTCCATTGTCCTTCACCGCCGAACAGGCGGCTTAGAAATGATTCGATATATGTAGATGGATAGCTCTTTTCTTCACCGCCGAACAGGCGGCTTAGAAAATGAGCGATGCAGTGGACGACCTGCATAAATCCTTCACCGCCGAACAGGCGGCTTAGAAACGTAAAACAGTTAGGTTTGATGGGGAAACAGCCTTCACCGCCGAACAGGCGGCTTAGAAAAACTACCCATACTGGTGAGAAGTTAGCACTTCCTTCACCGCCGAACAGGCGGCTTAGAAAAAGAGTCTTCCACTGACTTACTAAAGTGTCTGCTTCACCGCCGAACAGGCGGCTTAGAAATGTTGTGTTGATACGTGTAGTTAGTTCTTTAACTTCACCGCCGAACAGGCGGCTTAGAAATGAGTGATACAGCTCGACTTGTTTTGAAAAGCACTTCACCGCCGAACAGGCGGCTTAGAAATAGAGCTAGACTCTAAAGTTTACGAGCTAGTACTTCACCGCCGAACAGGCGGCTTAGAAATAGAAACATCAAAACAAAGAGTGGATATTGAACTTCACCGCCGAACAGGCGGCTTAGAAATGTTTACCATGATTTCGTTATGAATCGCTTGACTTCACCGCCGAACAGGCGGCTTAGAAATGTTTACCATGATTTCGTTATGAATCGCTTGACTTCACCGCCGAACAGGCGGCTTAGAAAGACAACGAGTTAAACGACTGCCGGAGCTGACTCTTCACCGCCGAACAGGTGGCTTAGAAAAGTTGTTCAGAAAATCCAAGATGCTATAGTGAGTCCGCTGAGCATGCGGTTTGGCAGTTGAGAGTTTAATACGTACATCATACCGACATACAAAAAAGCGGCTCTTTGCAGAGGAAGAGGAATGAAATTAAAGAGACTCACACTTTCGAACTTTCGTGGTTTTACCTCGTTTGAATGTGAATTTAATCTAGGGTTGAACGTGATTGTCGGGCAGAATGGATTTGGTAAAACCTCTGTGTTGGATGCTATTTCCGTTGCTTACGGACAATACCTTAGTGCGTTTGGCACGGGTGCGGATCGCGGTGTCCATAAAGATGAAATTCACCTAGCCGCGACTAAGGCAGTCGAAGGGGAAAGCGTTCAAATGGAATATCAGTTTCCAGTGATAGTGAATTGCGAAGCTTACGACGTATCGTCTATGTCAGATTTCCCACGTTCTTGGACTCGTAGCTTGAATTCTGTAAAAAGTCGCACGACTCAAGTAGCAACGCTTAAGAACGTTGCTAAGTACTTAGAAAAAGCCGTGCAAAATGGCGAGACTGTGACCTTGCCTATTTTGGCTTACTATGGGACCGGACGCCTTTGGAAGCAGAAATTACTTTCTTCTCTGAAAGAAGAATCACTGAGTAAGGCCAGCCGTTTAGAAGGCTATCGTGATTGTATGGACCCTGAGTCTAGCTATAATGCCTTCGCTCGTTGGCTTCGCAATGAAACAATTGCTGATTATGAGCGTCGTATGGAGATCATTGAGCAATCAGGTCTCCAGAGGGCGATCGTAAGTGGGCAAACGATTCGAGGAAAGTTTCTGAGTGCTATCAGCAATGCGATCAATACCGTGCTTGCGCCTTCTGGTTGGAGTAATGTGCGTTACGGAGCGAGTACCAAACAAATTATTGCGACACATTCTGTACAGGGTGATATGCCGGTTTCTCTGTTGAGTGACGGTGTGCGGAATATGGTTGGTTTAGTGGCGGATATTGCTTATCGCTGTGTGCGTTTAAACCCACATTTAGAGGGCAATGCAGTCAATGATACATTTGGCATAGTACTAATCGATGAAGTAGACATGCATTTACACCCTGAATGGCAACAATTAGTGCTACAGAATCTGGAAGAAGCCTTTCCTAATATACAGTTTATTGTTACGACCCACAGTCCGCAGGTACTCTCAACTGTTAAAAAAGAGTCCATCATAGTACTAGGTAAAACTGGCAAAGTTCAGCCTATTTTTGGTGAAACGTACGGTGAAGCGAGTAATGACATCTTAACGGAAGTGATGCATGTGAACCCTAAACCACGTATCGAGCAGGTGGTGGAAGTAGAACGCTATTTAGACATGATTGACTTAGGGCAACATGAATCAAGTGAAGGTAAAGCCTTACGAGCCAAACTAGAGTCTATGATTGGTGCAGGGCATCATGAATTACAAAAAGCAGATCGTAAAATTCGACGTAAGGGATTATTGGCAAAATGAGAGCGATTGCTAAAACGGAATTAGGCAGTAATGTATTAGATCGGCAAAACAAGATAAGCCGGCCAAATACCGCAGAGGAAGCGGAAGAGCGTTGGGGAGCTTTTGGTAAAAAGACAATTGTACGTAATAAGCTAAAGAGCCAGCAGCAAGGGCTTTGTGCCTACACTGAGTTTAACATTAGCGCGTTTGTTTCTTTGGCTTCTTCTAAACAAAATGGTTGCCATATTGAACACATCAAACCTAAAAGCCGTTTTCCAACAGAAACCTTTGATTATGAAAATCTAGTAGTGTCTGTACTGGATGCTCAGGATTTACATTCGATCAAACAGGGTGAATTATCCGTTAGTACCCAAGACCCAGATGATGAGAGTCATTTCAATTATTTTGGTGGTCATGCCAAACTACATTTTTATGATGATAATCTTTTTATCTCACCTACCAACCAAAATTGTGGATACTTTTTTGCGTTTCTAGAAGAAAGCGGCGCGATTGTTCCTTCTCCTAACCTCGATGATGCAGAGCAAGAGAAAGCAAAATACACAATTAATCTGCTGAACTTAAACCATCCTTATCTTAAAAATCAGCGTCGCCAGCGTATGTCGGAAGTTAGAGAAGATATTGATAAAACAGATGACTCAACAAAAATCGTTGCTCTAATTGATTTAGAAATTTCTGAATACGAAGCAGGGCAGGTTGCCTCCTTTCCATCTGCGATATTGTCCCTTATAAAAGACTCATAGAAGCATATGATTAGTAAATCATAGACGAAGTCTATTTGAGATAACTACAGAGTAGCTAGTGAAATCCAAGTACTCGATATTCATCTAATTAACCGAAATATTCCTTATAAGAGCATTAGCATTGTATCTCTGCAAAACAACACTATACTGTATGTATATACAGTATTTGGTTTGGTGGTTGTATGCGTTTGACGTATTTGGGCTCAGCTGAGTCGTCTGGTTTTTTTGCGGCGAAGCAGATGAAGATGCCGCTTTATGTGGAGTCGGTGTCGGCGGGTTTTCCCTCACCTGCCCAGGATTTTGTGGAATGCTCGTTGGATTTGAATGAGTTGTGTATTCAGCATCCGAGTGCGACGTTTTTTGTGCGGGCGCAGGGAGATTCTATGGTGGATGCTGGGATTCATTCTGGGGATGTGTTGGTGGTGGATCGATCTTTGACGGCGAAGCATGGCGACATTGTGATTGCGTCGATCCATGGCGAGTTAACCGTTAAGGAGTTGTGTTTAAAGCCTGAGTCGATTTTGCGTCCTCACAATAAGGCCTATCCTGTGATTCCGATTTCGGAGCATTCTGAATTCGAGATCTTTGGGGTGGTGACTGGGGTGGTGCGGAGACTGGATCGCTGATGGATAAAGTCTTTGCTTTGGTGGATTGCAATAACTTCTATGCCAGTTGTGAAAAGCTGTTTCGCCCTGATTTAAAACATACTCCGGTGGTGGTGCTGTCAAACAATGATGGCTGTGTGGTAGCGCGTTCGCGAGAAGTGAAAGCGTTAGGACTGAAAATGGGGGCGCCGGTCTTTCAGGTGCGGGATCTTATCGAGCAACACAATATCGCCTGTTTTTCGTCTAATTATGCGCTTTATGCGGACATGTCGAATCGGGTGATGACGGTATTGGAGCAAGAAGCGCCACAAGTTGAGATTTATTCCATCGATGAAGCCTTTCTTGATTTAACCGGTATTGATGCTGTGGATGATGTGGCACGTCAGATCAAGGCCAAGGTCGATCAATATACAGGTATTACAGTTGGTGTGGGGATTGCGCCTACCAAAACCCTAGCAAAGCTCGCTAATCATGCGGCGAAGGCTTACCCCGCTACGGGTGGGGTAGTGGATCTAACGGATCGTGAGCGGCAGCGGCGATTGATGGCATTGGTGGAGGTCGGGGAAGTCTGGGGCGTGGGGCGTCGCTTGACCAAACATTTGCAGGCACGGGGCTTACGGACTGCATTGGACTTGGCGGATGCCGACCCGAAAATGATTCGTCGAGAGTTCTCTGTGGTATTGGAGCGTACCGTACGAGAACTCAACGGTATCTCCTGCTTGGAGTTAGAGTCGATGACGCCGACGAAACAGCAAATTGTCTGTAGCCGTTCGTTTGGAGAGCGCATTACCCAAAAGGGCGAGTTAAAAGAAGCGCTGGCAAAGTACGTGGCGCGGGCGGCTGAAAAGCTGCGACAAGAGGCATGCCTCGCCCAAGTCTTACAGGTGTTTATTCGCACTGGTGTGTTCAACCCTAATGAGCGCCATTATTCCAATTCCGCGTCGGTAAAATTATCCGCTCCTTGTGATGATACACGAGCCTTCCTCGCTGCGATGGAGCCATTGTTTGAGTCGATTTACCGTCCTGGGTTTCGCTATGCAAAAGCCGGCGTGATGTTGACGGATTTTTATCAACCGAACACCTATCAAACCGATCTATTCCATCCAGAGGAGGACAGAGAACGTTCCAAGAATTTGATGGATGTATTGGATAAGATCAACCGCCAAGGGCGCGGCCATCTCTTTTTTGCTGCTCAAGGGGTGACGCCGCAGTGGTCTATGAAACGCGAATTTCTTTCGCCTGCGTACACCACTAATTGGAACAGCTTGCCCAAGGTCTATTAAAGACGACAATTGAGCAAAAGAGTGAGATAGGGCAAGATGCCCCTTATGTTGATAACTGGTAACCCTATGAAACCTGTTGATGTCACACCGAGTACTTTTGCGCAAATATGCCCGCTTTGTCAGAGCGAAAATCATTGTGCTATGACGACCGGCCAAGCTCCTGAAACCTGCTGGTGCCATCAACCAACGGTCGAGATCAAAGCGGAATGGTTGGAGTCGTTGCCAGATGAGGTCAAAGGAAAGGTGTGCCTTTGCCAACGTTGTATTGATACATTGGCAAAGCAAGCCGAGGGCAATACTTTATAAAAACGGCTAGAAAGGGCAGGGGGCAACAAACTTTACCCATGCTTGAGTAAAGGGGTGAAAGAACTCAACACGGTATGCGTGCAAGCGCAAACGCTCGTCGTCACTCGGTTTGATAGAGTCGTAAAAGTCATCGCCAATGATAGGATGTCCTAGGCTTTGCATATGAACGCGCAGCTGATGGGAGCGCCCAGTGATAGGCGTTAGACTGACTCGTGTATGACCATTCTCATAACCAAGAGGTCGCCAATGGGTGATGGCGTCTTTGCCCCACTCAGTGCAAATCATTTGTCTGGGGCGTCTGTCCCAGTCACAGCGCAATGGCTTACGTACTTCGCCAAACTCTCCGAGCAATCGCCCACGCACTAAGGCGCGGTATTCCTTTTGCACATGACGTTCACGAAATTGTGCGTACATCCGCTTCTGACACTCAAGGTCGCGGGCGATCAGGATCAACCCCGACGTCGCGTAATCGAGGCGGTGAATGGCATGAGCTTCACCATAGCGCTGTTCCGCTCTGGTCACGATAGAGTCGTACTTGTCAGCGCCACGACCGGGCACTGACAAGCTTTTCGCAGGTTTATTGACGACCACTAACCACTGGTCTTCGTACAGAATGTCTAGCACGGATTACTCTGGTTTAGTGGTCAGAATAATACGAATAGCGTCCAAACGGATTTGGTGCTCATCGATGCGTGTTAACCCTTCTTTTAGATATTGCTCGTACTCAGCAATGTGCTCATCTTTAATCGCTGAGTTCTGCTGTTGCAACTCTCGTAGACGATCAATCTCAGCTTGCCATTTACGCTGGTATGCTTCTTTCGCTGCATGGACCGTAGGACGAGCCTGATCTTGTGCGTTCAGTTGGTGAGCTTGCAGAATGTCCAATAGCTGAGAACGCAGAGCGGCAACCCATTGCTCTGCTACGCGATTTGGCACACCTTTTAGCTTCTCTGCCCATTTGTCCGCAGTGAACTGGTTGTGCAGGAATTTGCTGTTCGCATCGGACAGTTGCCAGATTGGCGTCAAAGGTAAGGATTGGGCAAGCTTCAAACGCGGGTGGCCTGTTGCTTCAATCACAAACATACTTTCTACCAATACTGTGCCTTCTGGCAGCGCTGCAATCGGAAGAATCGCAGAGGTTAGTTTGCCTGAGTCGAAGCCTTGAACTTCATCCATCAACATGGTGATCAACGGGTGTTCCCACGTGGCAAAGGCAACGTCTTCACGTTGGCTGGCTTGGCGACGATCTAGCATGAGAACTTTACCTTCTTCCTCAATACCAGGCAGCGCTTCAAGCATCATGTCAGTAGAAGGGCGGATAAACCACGCACCTTGCTCAGGCTCGTCGTTCAAGCAATCGGCATAAATGTTGAAGGCATGAGTGACTTGCTCAATGTAATCGTGCAGGCCATGTCCCGCTTGATCATTAATTTGATCAATCAAAGACTGGGCAACGGTTGGACGACAAGACGACATTTCTAACAGTCGATTACGGCCTTCTTCCATCTGCTTGAGCAAAGCTTCGTGATAAATACGCGCTTCTTCGATCAGTGCTTGATCATCGTCGCTACCAAACAAGAACGACTGCAATGGCTCTTTGAAGGCAGAATTCACTTTGTCACCAGAACCTGTCGTACGGTTAAAGGCATTAAGTGCGTTGTGATACCACTGGTAAAGGCGCTCTTGGACGCTGCCTTCTAGGTAAGGGACATGAATTTGTACCGTGTGACGTTGGCCTAAACGGTCCAAACGACCAATGCGCTGCTCTAATAGGTCAGGGTGCTCTGGTAGATCGTACATCACCAAGTTATGGCTGAACTGGAAGTTACGACCTTCACTGCCGATTTCAGAACATACCAGCACCTGTGCGCCCTCAGGGTCAGCAAAGTATGCTGCCGCTCGGTCGCGGTGAATCAATGGCATTTGCTCATGGAAATCGGCGCTTTGGAAACCTGCAAACGTCAGCTGGTCGTTTAGCCAGCGAGCCATGTCAGCCGTATGACAAATAACCAGAACTTTGGTCTTGGCTTTTTGATCCCCTAGGAACTCTTTTAACCATAACCAACGTGGATCATTTTCCCAAAGACCATGATCGACACCAGACTCAGGTAGTACATGATGCGCAGCGCTAGCAAATGCCTCGTGATTAACCAATGGGTAGACGTTCAGATGACGCTCAGGGAAACCACCGATGGCTGCACGGGTGTTACGGAACATTTCACGGCCTGTACCATGGCGGTCGATCAGCCAGTTGATAGCATCTTGAGCCCCTGTTTGCTGTTTCTCGGCATCATCCGATGTGAGTAATTCGAACCACTCTTTGTTTTGTACATCGTGTAAATAGTCCGAGAACACTTGCTTCCAATCAAGGTTATCAAGGCAGTGATCGGTTTCTGTGAACGGTAACAAGGATTCAGCTAGTTCCGCCGCTTGTTTGAAATCGTTCTGTTGAGCTTGATATACCTCAAAGCTGTGGTAGTGCTCAGGGTCTAACAACTGCAAACGAGAGAAATGCTCGCGTTCACCTGTTTGTTCTGGCGTTGCGCTGAGCAGCAACAATGACTCGCTTTCCGCTGCCAGACGAGCGACAAGCTGGTAACCCACGCTCGGCGCATCCGGTTCCCATGAAAGGTGGTGGGCTTCATCGACAATGACCATGTCCCACTCAGACATCAGCATGTGCTGCGCCGCTTTACTGTGTTGGGCAACCCAATCAATCGGTGCAATCACAAACGGCTGAGCGTCGAATGGATTATCATCACCGTCCATGTAGTCTTCATAGACAGATTCATTAATCAACGTGAATGGCTGATGGAAGCGGCGTAACATCTCGACCAACCATTGGTGCTGTAAGTTGGTCGGTGTCAAAATTAAGGCGCGACGTGATAAGCCATTTAATACGCGATGATGAAGGATAAGGCCTGCTTCAAGGGTTTTACCCATACCTACTTCGTCACACAGAAGCGCACGGGCCGCTGGACGATTGGCAATGTCATGGGCCAAGTACATTTGGTGCGGTAACAGTTCTGCCTTTAATCCCATCAAGCCGCGTACCGGGCTCGCAGAATGGGCAGCTTGGTGTTCTAACGTCTTACGACGCAGATCAAACCACATACGGCGCGCAGGAGACAAAGCTAAGATAGAGTCCAGCTCGTTTTTGTCATTGCGTGGGAATTGAATCTCAGATTCATCGATCCACTCGTCACCAATGTTGTATTCCATTAAGGAATCGTACTCACGTACTTCCAATACTGAATGCGCTTCACCTTCAAAAATAAGCTGATCACCTGGTGTCAGGGTTCGGCGCACTAGGCTGGTTTGAGAAACGGAATAATTACGCTCTGTTTCTGCATCGGAAAAGTACAAAACAAAGGATTTCGCTTGTAATTCAATAATAATGCCGATACCAAGATCTGGTTCGTTTCGGCTACTCCAACGTTGTCCTATTTGATACATAACTACTCTGTGTCGCTTTCAATAATCGTAATATTGCCCTGACATAAATCGATCAAGGACTGTTTCTGTTCTGCCCACGTCCGTTCAATCACGGCGAGGGTGATGTCGATGTTTTCGCCAAACTGTTTGTCTTCTACATCAATATCGCTATTTTCTAACCAATATTCCACTTTACCCATCATAGGATAGGCGATCTTGATGAAAACCGTTTGACGAGGATAAATTTCTTCCCAAACAAGTTGATCTAATGCTTCCACCACGGCTTGGCTGTATGCCCGCACTAACCCCCCTGCACCAAGCTTGATACCACCAAAATAGCGCGTTACCACCACGGTAATCTCACCAAAATTAGAATGCTGTAACACATTCAGCATCGGCTTACCGGCAGTGCCTTTTGGCTCGCCATCGTCGCTTTGATCCCAAAGGTGAACGTTATTGGGGGCGCCCGCCACAAATGCCCAGCAATTATGGTTGGCATCCGGATAGCGCTGGTTCATTTCTTCGATAAAGGCCTTGGCTTCATCGCGTCCACGAGTCCGTCGAATAGTGGTAATGAACTGGCTGTTTTTAATTTCCAGATCAAAGCGTTGCTCGTGTGTTGGGCTCTGGTAGTAATCCATGTAAACTTCGCTTAGCGATTGTTTTTAAACGTAAAGTGGCGGGTTAAATAAATGACAGACTGGATGCAGCAATCTGTGTGGATGGCGTTAGCTTGTATGGTCGGTGTGGCCATCACGACTACCATCGCGGGTGTTATTGTACAGAGAATCCAGCGTAAGTGGCAGGTTGAGCATGAAAATTCTGTGCAGGAATTGACGCAAACGCAGCA
Source organism: Marinomonas sp. AWM4_232 (assembly GCF_056158325.1). Lineage (NCBI taxonomy): Bacteria > Pseudomonadati > Pseudomonadota > Gammaproteobacteria > Oceanospirillales > Oceanospirillaceae > Marinomonas > Marinomonas sp. AWM4_232. The sequence continues at coordinate 3,063,215 of NZ_JBSWTA010000001.1, forward strand.
AAAGCTGGAACGAGCGCAGCAAGAAATTCACCAATTAGAAAAAGAAGCATTGACCCTAGAGCAGCAATTCGCTGCAGCCCAAGAAATTTGGCAACAAAAAGAGCATTTCTTTGAGCAACAGAAGCGCCAAAATGAAGTGCAATTTAAACAGCTGGCACAAGAAATTATTCAGCAGCAAGGGGCTCGCCTAGCCACTGAAAATGAAAAACAACTCAGCGCTATCTTGTCGCCACTAGGGCAGAAAATTCATGAATTTCAGCAACGTGTTGAACAAAGCTACGATCAAGAGGCCCGCGAACGCTTTTCGTTAGTCAAAGAAATCAAAAACCTTCAGTTGCTAAATCAGCGCATCAGCGACGACGCGATGAGCTTAACGGAAGCGTTGAAGGGGCAGAACAAAGTTCAAGGTGGCTGGGGAGAAGTCATTCTTGAGCGAATTTTAGAGCGATCAGGCCTAGAAAAAGGGCGAGAATACGAGGTTCAAGTATCGCTCAATACTGAAGATGGAAAACGCTATCAGCCTGATGTCATTGTTCACTTGCCAGAGAGCAAACAAATCATCATCGACTCTAAAATGGTCTTGGTGAGCTACCTTGCTTATGTGGAGGCGGAAGACGATGCCACTCGTCAGCAAGCACTTAGACAGCACCTCGACGCCATTCGCCGTCATATGAAAGAACTGAGTGCTAAGAATTATCACGACTTAAAAGGCATTACATCGCTGGACTTCGTGATTATGTTTATTCCAATTGAAGCGGCTTATGGTTTAGCCCTGCAAGCAGAGAACGGTCTGTTCTCAGAGGCGTTTGAGCACAACATTATTATCACAGGCCCTTCTAACTTGCTGGCAACACTGCGCACCGTACAGAACATCTGGCGTAATGAGAAACAGAGTCAAAATGCCTTGGAGATCGCAAGACAAGCAGGGGCGATGTACGACAAGTTCGCTGGTTTTGTGCAAGATATGGACGATATCGGCGCCAAAATAGACACGCTCTCACGCAGCCATGATCAAGCCATGAAAAAACTGTCTATCGGTCGCGGTAATCTAATGAGTCGCGCAGAGCGTTTGCGCATGATGGGAGCGAAAACTAATAAACAGTTAACGCTCCCCGAAGACGATCAGGACGAGGCTTAGTCGAACTGCCAGAGCACCTTATGATCTTTGCCATAAGGAACATTCTGAAGATCAAATAAAACACTGTTAGTCACTTTGGTTAGATCTTGGCTAGGTGCTTTGGTCGCGTTACCAATCAGGTGAATGCTCAGTGTTTTATTCAGGTAATGAAGCTGAGTGCGGTCTATGTCGATGTACTCTCGATGACTACGCAGCATGAAACCAAGGTCGGCAAGAACTTGGTCCCGTGCTGGCAGTTGAAGCGCTGGCGGGCGTCCAGTGGATTCGTGATTTAGCGTGTCCGACTGGATGTGGTCATCAGTATCCACGTGCACCATGACATCTTGCACCTGAGGGTGGGCTTTCTTAATGGTATACACCACCAAGTCGCTTAAATAGTGGCCTTCACTGACGGTCGCGTGAGCAGGGACATGGATATGCATGTCGAGGAAGATCTTGCCTGCCATGGAACGCGCACGGATATCGTGGGGCGCCATGACATTTTTTAGGCTGGCTGCTGTGTCACGGATTTGCTCAATGGTCTTAGGATCGGGAGCGGTATCCACCAACTCTTTTACATTATCCCAGATCATTTCAACGGCAATTTTACCAATTAAGATACCGACAATGACAGACGCTGCTTTATCGGCCCAGTGGTAACCGAAATACACCCCCGCTAAACCTGCAAGTACGGCAACAGAAGACAGTGCATCACTACGACTGTGCCAAGCGTTGGCGATTAATAGTTTACTGCCGATCTGTTTGCCTGCGCGGTGGGTGTAGTGAAAAATCGCTTCTTTGACGACGATGGTTAACACCACAGCCGCCAAACCGTACCAAGTTACCGTTGGGGAAAGCTCGGCATTGAAAGCTTCAAAGACGATTCCCGTGGCCACGACAATAAGTACTACACCTAGGATAACCGTGGTCAAGGTTTCAAAGCGTAAGTGGCCATATGGATGATTTTTATCGGGGGCTTGGCGTGCGTTGTTAGCGGCGATCAAGACGAATAAGTCGGTGACCAAGTCGGATAAGGAGTGAATACCATCAGCGACAAGGGCTTGAGATTGAGATAACCAGCCAGCAATAATTTTGGCGATACCCAGAACGGCATCCCAAAACGCCCCGACAAGGGTAACTCGTTGAGCTATTTGCTTTTCTTGTTGCATTTTTGACATGAATCAGCGACCTAAAATCCTATTTATGCAGCGATAAAAACTGCTTAAAAAATATGGAACGGCAGGCTTCAAGTATACTCTGACATAGCCGCCGTTCTCCCCAGTGTTATCCACCCAATCTGTGGAAAACTAGTCCTCGTCTTGAATTTCAAACCATACTTTATAGGACTCGAAAAAGTCTCGTACGGTCAAAGACATCAAAGCAAAATTGGCGTCCATATCCGATAAAGCACCACCTTGAGAGTCATTAAAAGCGTTGTCTTTTAGGGTGTCATCAAACTTCACTTTCTTCAGTGTTAAGTCATCATTGAGAACAAAAGACATTTTATCGGTCCAGCGCAGTGCCAAGTTTTTAACACTCATACCTTGTTCAAGGTGTCGCGTTACGTCCTCGGAAAGTGGTTCTAGGGATTTGAAGCGAATCTTTGCACGGTCCTCGGAAGCATCTTGGATTTCGACTTCGTCACCGGTTTCAAGGCTCGCAGGAATATCATTTTTGATCAGCCAGTCTGTCATAATGGAAGATGGCGAGACGGTGGCTTGTAAGGGCACCATTGGGAAGCTGCCAAGAGTGGTTTGTAGCAGCTTGAATAATTGCTCTGTCATGCCTGCATTGGTGCTGTTTAAAACTAATAATTTGGCTTTTAGATCAATGTACGCCCAAATATCAGAACGCTTTGCAAACGCCTTTGGACGCAGGGAAAACACCAACTCTTCTTTGAGGTCGGCTTTCTCTTTACGACCCACTTTACGGCCTTCTACGAGCTCAATCTCAGCAACTTTTGCTTCAAGCTCTTCGCGTACGACGGCAGTAGGAAGTACTTTTTCCTCCTTTCCTGCGCGAACGAGCATGCACAGATCGCTGGAGATGGACCATTGTTCGCTATTGCGAATCAATGGCAGCCAGCCAAAGGTAAATTCGTCCTGGGAGCCACACTCACGCAGAGGATGATCTGGAAGTTTGGTGACGAGGTCGGTACTGCTGAAGTTTTCCGTATCCTTGAGTTGGAAAATCTGTAAATTCTTAAACCACATAAATCAGTCCTTCATCGCTTCTTTAAAATGTTTACGGCATACGGAAATATAGCGATCGTTACCACCAATTTCGATTTGTGTACCTTCTTTAATGGCATGGCCATGTTCATCCACTCGTATGACCATGGTGGCTTTGCTACCACAATGACAGATGGTTTTTAGTTCAATTAAGGCATCCGACCAAGCCAATAGGGCTTTACTGCCGGGAAATAGCTCGCCTTGGAAATCCGTGCGTATACCAAAGGCTAAGACGGGGATGTTGAGCCGATCGACCACATCCGATAATTGGTACACTTGCTCCTTGGTAAGGAACTGGGCTTCATCTACCAACACGCAGCCCACTTTGTCTATTTGGTGGTTTCGCTCGATGAGAGAAAATAGCTCGGTGTCAGCTTGAAACAACTCAGCCTCTGCGGCAATGCCAATGCGTGAGGTGATTTGCCCTTGATCATAGCGATCATCCAGTGCCGCAGTGAGCAGCAGTGTATTCATACCACGCTCTTGATAGTTGTAAGCAGACTGCAGCAAGGTGGTGGACTTACCCGCGTTCATTGCGGAGTAATAATAGTAGAGTTTCGCCATGCTAGGTGTCTTTTGCTGTCATTTTTGATTTATTGAAGGCAAGGGCGACTTGCATAGTGAGCCAGTCGGCTCGCTTAATCCCTGACATGTCACACAGCATGTCGAGCTTTTTTGCGGTATCCTCATCCACGACTAATTCAACTCGTTTCATCCCTAATGATTTTTCTTTCTCGCGCTGCGCGCGTTTATTCGCTTTAAGTTGATCTTTGCGAGATAGAGGATGAGTTCGGGGGCGGCCGCGCACTTTGCCAAATAGGTCAATGGTATTGCGGTCAGAAGAAGCTTTAGCCATAACGTTTATAGAATCGATTTTATCAGTAGGTTGAAATGGAAATAGAAGAATTTGAGTCCATCATGGTGACCGTATTAATCAGCGGCTTTTGCATGTTTATGTTGTTCATCATGTGGGACCTTGCTCGTAAGTCAAATGCCGGAAAATTAGGTACATTTGTTATTATCGGCGGTTTGGGCCTTGGAATGCTAGCATTTGTCTTAAAAGGTGTTGTGATTGAGCTTATTTTAGGTGGGGCAGGCTGACCTAGCGGGCCAGCTTGCCCGGTTAAGGCTAGTGATTTTGCTGATATAAGCTAATAAAATCTAAGATAACCTCAGCCGCTTCGTGGGCGTAGACATCTTCTTCAGGCGCTTCAATATCGTCCACATTATCAAGTGTTGGTAAGTCTAAAGCTTGGCGACGTTTATTTTCACGCTTCAACTCACTTTGCTCACTGTCTTCACGTTGCTGCTCACGGGTCTTTTCATTGAGAGAAATAGACTTGAAGTGTTCAGACTGCTGTTTGACATAATCAATCTGTTCTTCCAAAGCAACAAAGTTCGCGTCTTGCTTAATACGATCGCTGTGAAGCTGTGTTAGATCGGCAATGTACTCATCAAAATCCCAGTACACAGGGTAGCGCGTGTCGTGAATCTTATCCCATGGCAATGGGTTTTCTAACGCGCTTTCTCCGACGTCATCGGTATTGATCAGAGAAGGAAAGTTGATATCAGGCATCACCCCTTTATGTTGGGTACTCTCGCCAGAGACACGGTAAAACTTCGCTTGGGTAATTTTCAGTTGTCCTTTGTCCAGTTCTTGGAGCACTTGAACAGTACCTTTACCGAAGGTTTGATCGCCTACAATGATCGCACGGCCGTAATCTTTCAACGCACCGGCAACGATTTCAGAAGCAGAAGCGCTCATGCGGTTGACCATCACCGCCATCGGGCCGCTGTAGGCAACGTCACGGTCTTGATCCCCCAGAATACTGACACGGCCTGATGCGTCGCGAATTTGAACCACAGGGCCTGCTGGAATGAACAAGCCAGTCAGGGAGTTGGCTTCTTGTAGTGAGCCGCCGCCATTGTTGCGCAGGTCTAGAATCAGGGCTGTGATGCCTTCTTCTTGTAACTCTTCGATCAGTTTCTTGGTATCACGTGTTGAACTCTTGTAGTCACGATCACCTCGTTGAATGGCGGCAAAGTCAGAGTAAAAGGTTGGTAGTTCAATGACACCCACTTTAAAGGTTTTACCACCGCGTTCAACTTCGACAATTTTCTTTTGCGCGGATTGATCTTCTAACTTAACCTTTTCACGGGTGATGGTGATTTTCTTACTGTTTTGCGAATTGCTGTTCGCAGGAATGATTTCAAGGATGACATTCGTACCCCGCTCGCCTCGGATCATATCCACAACGTCGTCAAGGCGCATACCGACTACATCAATCATAGGCTTGCCTTCTTGGCCAACGGCGATGATGCGGTCGTTCGGTGCTAATTCATTTTGCGCTTCAGCTGGACCACCTGGAATCAGTCTAACGACTTTAGTGTAGTCGTCTTCCATTTGTAAAACGGCGCCGATCCCTTCTAGGGAGAGGCTCATGTTGATGTTAAATGCTTCTGATGCTCGCGGTGCGAAATACGTTGTATGTGGGTCTAATACTGCAGTCACTGAGTTAGCAAAACTCTGGAATACATCTGTAGCATTGGTTTGATCAATTTGCTTTAGCTGACTTTTATAGCGACGCTCAATGGCTTCGATGATTTCCTGCTGCTCTTCGCCATTTAATTTAAGGGTTAAGGCGCGATTTTTGATTCGTTTACGCCAGTAGTCATCCAGTTGTTCTTGGTTTGTGGCCCAGACCAGTTTGTCTGGATCGATATTCAGACTTTCATCTACGCTGTAATCAAAGCCTTTGACCATGTCAGGGATTTCGATCAAGACTTTTTCAAGACGCGTTTCAGCACGTTTTAGGTAAACGTTGTAGATGTCGTAAGCAACCTGAGAATTGCCGTTGCGTAGAGCATCATCAAATGCATCACGGTATTTCGATAAACGATCGATGTCCTCTTGCAGCAAGAAGCTTCGGGACGGATCCAAGGCGTCTAAGTAATTGTCGAACGCTTGTTCGGAGATTTCATCGTCGATAAGAGTTTTGTTATAGTGGACGTTCTCTAGCGTTGACACGATTTCTTGGGCAACGCGATCATAGTCATGAGGTGGTTCGAGTTTTTCATACGCCGAAACGGAACCGCTGGCTAACGCGATACTAGGAAGTAAACTTAACAACAGGCGTTTGTAGATCATCCGCGAATGGTTCCCTTAAACTAATTAGTCTGTGATTATTAAAATCATATTAGACTCGTATCGACAAGACCAGTCCAGTGACGAAAAAGTCGTTTTTTATATCATTGACTTAGCAGGAAAATATGAATCAAGCCAGTTTTAATCAATCTTTGTTGTCATTTCTTGATGATTCCCCAACACCGTTTCATGCCGTAGCGACAATGAAGCGAGATCTGCTGGCCGAAGGCTATGAGCAGCTTGATGAACAGCAAGAGTGGGTGATCAGTGAAGGCGGCAAGTATTTTGTTACCCGCAATGACTCCTCAATCATTGCCTTTACCACACCTACCTTGGATTTTGCACACCAAGGTTTCCGTATGATTGGTGCCCATACTGACAGCCCATGTTTGAAACTAAAGCCTAACGCTCACGTAGAACGTTTTGGCTACCACCAGCTAGGAGTGGAAGTGTATGGCGGCGTGCTGCTCCACACTTGGCTTGATCGCGATCTTTCAATTGCGGGACGTGTGACGTTTAAGACGGAGTCTGGTGAGCTGAAGAGCCGCTTGATTGACTTTAAAGATCCGATTGCCTTAGTACCCAATTTAGCCATTCATTTGAGTCGTGGAGTCAATACCGAAGGCTTTAAGGTCAATCCGCAAGAAGAGATCTTGCCAGTGCTTTGTGGTGCAGAACATACCTTTGAACTGGAAACGCTGCTGAAAGAGCAAATTATTCGTCAGAATAGTGATGTGACAGTGGAATCTGTGTTGAGCTTTGAGTTGAGCCTCTATGATGTACAAAAAGCGGCGATTACCGGTTTGCATGGGGACTATATCAGCGCTGCACGCTTGGATAATTTGCTTAGCTGCTATGTTGGTATACAGGCTCTATTGAATGCAGATGCATCTCGCCCAACGTTGCTAATTTGTACTGACCATGAGGAGGTGGGGAGTCAATCTTCTTGTGGCGCAAATGGCCCATTCTTAGAAGATGTATTGCGTCGATTAACGCCTGTGCCTGAGCAATACACTCAGACGGTACAGCATTCTATGCTGATCTCAGCAGATAATGCCCACGCTTTGCACCCTAACTACGCTGCAAAACACGATCAACTGCATGCGCCTTTGATCAACCAAGGTGCGGTCATTAAAGTGAACAACAATCAACGATACGCTACCAACAGTGAAACCGCAGCAGTTTATAAGGACATTGCTAACAGTTTGGGGCTTCCTGCACAGACCTTCGTGGTTCGTAGCGATATGGCCTGTGGCAGTACCATCGGCCCGATTACGTCAGGGGAGATTGGTGTGGCTACATTGGATATTGGCTTGCCAACTTTCGGTATGCATTCGATCCGCGAACTGGCTGGCAGTGTGGATGCCTTCAATTTATACATGATTCTAGTGGCGTTTACTGAGCGAGAGCATTTGATTACTGCTTAAATAAGTTAACTAAACTAGGCCGTTCTTAGAGCAAAAAAAACAGCGCATGATGCGCTGTTTTTTTTATATCAAATGCTAAGCAACATTAAATCAGCCATTGGTTCAGCTCAGCAATATCTTCTTCACTAAGATCGCCAGTCAGCTGGTCTAGAGTGATTTGCTGTAAAACGAAGCTGTAACGAAGTTGTTCGTATGTATTCTTGGCATCGAAGTATGTGGACTGAGCGTCCAACAGTTCAACGATATTACGAGTTCCCACGTCATAGCCAGCTTGTGTCGCTTCTAATGCACTCTCTGATGAGCGAATAACTTGCTGTTGTGCTTTCACTTGTGCTGCCAGGGTTTTAAGTTGCAACACGGCGCTACGGATGCTCAATTCGATGTCTTGAATAGAGCTTGCGCGGGATTCGAAAACAGATTCTGCACTGGCTACAGCCTGACGTACGGAAGCACTGATGGCGCCACCACTGTATAGCGGAATAGCAACGCCTACACCAATGGATGCTGTGTTCGTCACACCATCTTGTCTTGAAGAGGTCTCAGTTGAGTAGCTGTTATCCGTACGAGCAAGTGAACCTGTAATGGATACAGTTGGAACGCGGCCACTGGCTTTTTGGATATCTATGTTGTTTTGCGCAGATTCAACAGAAAGATCCAGAACTCGGATACTCTTATTCGACGCCATGGCGCGTTTGATTAGAGCATTCGCATTAAGGTTTGGGTCAACCTCGATCGGGAAGGCATCAGACAGGCGTGGAATCTCTTCGATACTTTGACCTGTACGTTGGTATAAGGACTCCAATGCGATCGTGAGATTAGACTCCGACTCTAGCTCTGTCACAAGAATCGAATCATAAGCAGCCTGAGCATCTTGCAGGTCCGTTACAGAGACAAGACCGACTTCATATTGCTTTTTAACTCGGTCCAGCTGGCCAGCGTAGCTTTTCACCTGGGAACGGGTAGTGTCTAGTGTCGCTTGAGCTGTTAGTACAGCAAAGTAGTCATTCAGCGTATTAAAGATCAGTTGTTCTTTGGCCTGCTCTAATTCAACCCCGGCGCTGGCGAAGGTGATTTCTACCGCATCAACACCATAATCAAGTGCTGGCGAGTAGATAGGATAGTCAAGATTTAGAGCTAATTGGTTTTGAGTATTACTGTAGGAGTCAGCATTATCAGGGTTGGTATCAGTGTAACCTAAGTTGCCACTAAAGCTGATGTTTGGGTAAAGGTTACCGCGGGTCACTTCTACCTGTTCTTTATCTGCTCGGTAAGATGCGTTCGCTGCACGTAAACTTGGGTCGTGGGCTTTGGCTAAATTGTAAACTTCACTCAGGCTCTCTGCATGCACTGTAGGTAGTGCCACCGTTGCCGCAATAAACGATGCGATAATGTGCTTTTTCATGGGTTCCTTTCTTGCCTCGATATGAAATAAATTTATATTACCTGACGGTACTGACAGTGAATACTGCGTTTTTTATTATATCTTGTATGACTGCTGACAATATCATACCTATAAGCAAAATCGTTCGAGCCTATTGTGTAAATAATGCAATATAGCCATGAGGACTCTGCAAGAAAGTCCTCATTTCATTGCCGTATTGAGATTAAGAGTCAGAAGGTGCTAACTCGACAGTGTAGCGTATTTGGTAAGTGGAATTGGGGGCAATCGATCCATGCAGTGCGACACTGTTGGCGTTGATTTGCTCCAACGAGCGCAAAGATAACTCTCGAATTGGCGCCGACATGCGATGATTGATTTGATAGTCCTGAGGGCGTTTCGATAGGTTTTTCAAAGACAGCTCCCAAGTTTGTGTGATCCCTTTAGTGCCTTTGGATTCAGTAATCAGCGTTAGATCACCTGTTAAGTCCAAGCTTTTGTTAAGCATGACTTCAACTTCCGCGCCTTCACGTATATTTTTTAAAGCGACCGGTTGCCCACTGAGGTAGTAAGGCTTCTTGTGCCAGAGGGTTTGGTATGTGCCAGGCATTAGATCTTTCGGACTATCAAAGCGTATTTGTTGCTGAAAGTTCAAAGGAAGTTTAGACGCCGAGGAGTAGCTATAAACCGACGATACATTACTGCGCTGCGTAATTCGGCTAGAATGTTTGCCTAAATCTACTAGTGTCTGTGAAGCTGCTGGCAGGGTTAGATCAGTCAGTTCAAGGGTAATTTCACTGTCTTGGTAATCGGTGCTCGGAGCACTGCGTTCCGTCATCATATCCCCAGCTATAGCACTTTTCATCATCATGGGACGTACAAGCGAATTGCGTTGGCTGTAGTGCAGCAGGGCACTATCAAGAGCGATTTCCAAAGAAGCATTGTTTTGGATACTAGCTTGCTGGATAAGCGTCACTTCTTGGTCGTCAATGATCATTGATAATTCAGGCTGCCAGCGGATGTCAGCCGTTTGATAAGTGAGAATACCTTGATAGTTAAGCGATGTACGACTATTGGATGCAGCTAACTTCGGTACCAAGTAAAAGTCATTTATCGGATAGTTAGCCGATACGCGCTTAACACTTAAAGTGAAGTATTGGTCATTCACGGCCTCAAGTGTCCCTTCGAGGGAGAGCTCTCGGTTTCTATGCTCAACTCTAACGGGTTGTCCAAGGTGGTCACTCCAGCTTTTGCGAGTGCTGTTGAAAAAGTCTGGTAGTTGGAATGGCGAATAATTTTTGCCGATGGGCAAAATACTGCCTTCCACCGGAGTGAAGCTCAGTGATGCGCCTTTCACTAAATTTTCTGTTACTTGGCTGCCATGTTGATCGATTACGATGGCATCAGGGGCAGCAAACGCAGTGACAGATGTCAGCAGTAAGCCTGTAACCGTTGCATTGCTTAACATGGTTTTCGTGTCCATTAGCCTTCCTCTGTAGAAATGGGCGATAGAGAGCATGGGATTACTCCTTTCTATACGAGAATAACGTAGAATACGCAAAGATATATAGGACACAAAGTGGAAGGTTAGTGTGCAAAAAGGGCTTTTACTCATTGATGGCTTAAACTTGATAAGACGTTTACATGCGGCGCTAGAGAGTGAGCAGGATCCTAATCGGCGAATTGAAAGAACCCAAAGTCTTTGTATTGATGCCTTATCAAAGCTGGTGGCACAGTTTTCACCTGCATATATGGCGGTGGTGTTTGATTCCCCCAGTAAAACTTGGCGTCATGAGATGTTTCCAGAATATAAACTCGGCCGTCCACCCATGGAGGATACTTTACTGGAGGCGATGCCAGCATTTGCGCAGGTGTTTCGCTTTAATGGTTGGCCCTGTCTTCGATTAACGGGCTGGGAAGCAGATGATTTGGTAGCGACTCTGGCTTATAAAGCCAGTCTTAAAGAGATCCCCTCGATGATTGTATCAACGGATAAGGGCTATACCCAGCTATTGAAATTTCCGCATATTCTGCAATATGACTATTTTGCCAAGCAAGGTTATGACCGGGAGTGGGTGGAGCAAAAGTACGGTGTGAAGCCCGAATTGTTACCTGATTATTGGGCCTTGGTTGGTGATACCACCAATCATATTCCTGGTGTAAAGGGCATTGGTCCCAAATCGTCAGTGGATATTTTGTCTGATAAACAAAGTTTAGAAGATGTTTTTGCGAGTCTATCTGAGTATCCTGCCAAATTTCAGAAACTACTAGACGGCCAGTTAGCGCATTGCCAGTTTGCCCGTTCCTTAGTGACGCTAAAGTGTGATGTAGAAATCGGCATTCGATTGTCTCAACTCACTTTGAAAAACAATTCTTAATTTAACCTTTAAAGATAGCGAATAAGCCTTACTCATCCTTCTTAACAGGCATATAATAGTGCCCCACTATTCACCCGATTAATGAGATAGGATATGTCTGAGGTAAGAACTCGTATTGCGCCATCTCCAACTGGCGACCCTCACGTTGGTACTGCATACATCGCACTGTTTAACATGGCTTTTGCTAAAAAGATGGGCGGTGAATTTATTTTACGTATCGAAGATACTGACCAAACACGCAGTACCCCTGAATCGGAGAAAATGATCCTTGATGCGCTGCGTTGGTTAGGCTTGGATTGGGCGGAAGGTCCAGATGTCGGTGGTCCACACGGCCCTTACCGTCAAAGTGAACGCGGCCACATCTACAAAGATTATGCCCTTGAACTTGTTGAAAAAGGTCACGCATTCTACGCGTTTGAAACGCCAGAAGAGCTAGATCAAATGCGTGCTGAGCAAAAAGAGCAAGGCTTACCGCAGAAATACGACGGCCGTGCTCTGAACCTTACTGCTGAAGAAGTTCAAGCAAAACTTGACGCTGGCGTACCATACGTTATCCGTATGAAAGTGCCAGAAGAAGGGACTTGTGTGGTTCAAGACATGCTGCGTGGCGCGATCGAGATCGATTGGGCTCAGATTGACCAGCAAGTACTTCTAAAAGCAGATGGTCTGCCAACTTATCACCTAGCAAACGTTGTTGATGATCATCTAATGAAAATCACCCACGTCATTCGTGGTGAAGAGTGGATCAACTCGGCGCCTAAGCACATTTTGTTGTACCAATACTTTGGTTGGGAAATGCCAACATTGTGCCACATGCCATTGTTGCGCAACCCAGACAAATCTAAGCTGTCTAAGCGTAAGAACCCAACATCGATTCTGTACTACCAGCGCATGGGCTTCTTGCCAGAAGCGGTCATCAACTATCTAGGTCGTATGGGGTGGTCAATGCCTGATGAGCGTGAAAAGTTCGCCTTGTCTGAAATGATCGAAAACTTCGATATCCAGCGTGTTTCTTTGGGTGGTCCAGTATTTGATGTTGAGAAACTTAAATGGCTGAACGGCGTTTGGATTCGTGAAGATCTATCGGTTGCAGACTTTGCTCAGAAGTTTGCTGAGTGGGGTTTGAACAGCGAATACGTGAACGCTATTTTGCCATTGATCATTCCACGTATCGATACATTCTCTGATGTAGCAGATGTCGCTGGCTTCTTCTTCAAAGGTCAATTGGATGTAACAGCAGAGTCGTTTGCTGACATCAAGATGGAACAAGAAACACTGCGCAAAGCATTACAGTTTGCTCTGTGGAAGCTTGAAGCGTTGCGTTCTTGGGAGAAAGACAAAATCTTCGCTGAGATGAAGTCTCTTGCGCAAGCAATGGAAGTGAAGCCAAAAGACTTTTTCGCGCCATTATTTGTCGCGGTAGCGGGCACAACAGCGTCCGTATCAGTGTTTGATTCCATGACCATTCTTGGCCCTGACATGACTCGTGCTCGCCTACGTCACGCAGTTAACGCAGTAGGTGGCCCATCTAAGAAAGAAACCAAACGTTGGGAAAAAGAGTTCGCCGAGCTTTAATTCGCTAAGCATTTAGTTTTCCCAATAAAAAACCGGCTAAGTTCAAACTTAGCCGGTTTTTTTACAACGTTTGAAATCTACTTATTTGAAATCTACTTAGTAGTGAAAACGCTGGTTTTCTTCTCAAGGGCTGAAACTTGGTCATGAATATGACGAGTATTGCCTTCGATGCTACCGATGTCTGAGCTGTCGCGTTGTAACTGCTGCGCGATATGGTCCATCTCCTCACTCATGTGTACAGCTGTTTTGGCAACTTCTTGAATAGAGTGCGCCATGTTCGCAGATGACACTGAGCTGGTTTGTGCGTTTTGCTCAATTTCACGAATTGCCAATTCAGCCTTTTCACTAAACTCTTCAATGGAGCGAAGGTTTTCCTGACCACTGGTCATTGTGGTGATGGCGGTTTGTGTAGATGTTTGAATCGTACCAACGATATCTGTGATTTTCGCTGTCGCATCTACGGTCTTTTCTGCAAGTGAGCGAACTTCATCTGCTACTACGGAGAAACCTCGACCTGCTTCGCCAGCACGGGCTGCTTCAATCGCTGCGTTTAAGGCAAGTAGGTTGGTTTGATTCGCCAGGTCATTGATCATGGCAATAACATTGTCGATGTCTTTTGAAAGTTGACCCAATTCATTTAGTTGATGGCCAGTTTGGTTAACCACGTCAATGGTTTGACTTAAATTTGATAAGGCCCCTTTGATTGTTTCAGCGCCAACTTTAGCTGACTCATAGGTATCACGTGACTGCTGGCTTAATTCATCAGTAGTATGAGAAATACTGCTAATGGTCGTAGAAATTTCCTCTGTTGCGGCGGCAAGAGAGTTGGTTTGTTCACTAACAGAACGGTTACTATCGGCAATATTTCCTACTGCGCTATTAAGTTTGCTGACCATGTTACTAACATCGCCCGTTGTATGAACAACATCACCGATGACCGCACCCAAACCTGTTGTCATTTCATTTACAGAGCCACATAGAGAGTCGAACTCGTCATTACGTTTGTGGTTGATTGCGAGGCGGGCTGTCAGATCACCACCTTTTACTTTACCTAGGTCGCGTATGATTTGGTTAAGTGTTTTATTAACACTTCGGCCTATACCCATCATCAATAAGCCTGCGATAACAGCAACGATAATACTAACAACGATAACGCTGATGCTGGCTTGTTGTGATTGGGAGGCTGCTTGTGCTCTGGCATCCACTACCGCTTGTTTAAGAAGCTCTTGAGCCTGATTGGTAGCATTGTTGTACTGGTCTCGAAGTTGATCGAATGTGTCCTGAAGACTGCTAAGGCTTCCAACCACTTGACCGTAATCTTGTACTTTGGCGTAGTACGCTTTGACCACGTCACCAAATCGCTCTTCTAAGCCAAAGTTAACGACACGTTGGTAAAACTTATTGTATCGGTCTTCAAAAATTTGTTTGTTTTCGTCAGTAGGCTCAAACATAAAGTTCTTTTCTGCTTCGCGAACTGGTAGGAATTCTTGCTTAACTAGGCTGAGGAATGAGACTTTCTCGATAACGTCTTCGCCTAAAACGTTAATTTCGCCTTTCATACCGGAATTAGCATTAAAGCCTAAAGCCTGATTTAAATTGACAAGTTCGGTTAGGGTGCTGGTGTATTGCTTTAACAGCTCACCAATGGTGGTGAGTGCTGTGACAGCCTCTGCTTCTTGAACAGCTTGAGCATCTTGCTCAATGATGGCTGAGTAACGCTCTTCATTACTGTTCAATGTTTCTAGAAAAGAGGCGTAGCTTGTGTCATCTAAGCGATCAAGTTGTTGATAAAGGGACATGTTTGCGATGACCAATGAAGATAGGTCATTTTGAACTTTTGTCATCACTTCGAAACGTTCGGACGCTTCAGTTTGCGCATTCATGCCACTTAATGCCACGAATGTAACGACTATGAAGCCTAATAAGCCACAAATCAGTAATATCGATAATTTGGCTCTAAAACTTAAATTTGCCAGCATTGTGTCCACCTGAGGTTACGTTGTTTTATAGTTATTCTTAATACTTAAGTATCTACATGTACATAGAGTATTTAGTCTTGTGTAGCTTTTGTAAATAGTATGTAAGTTGGTTTGTGCAATGTTTTTTTTTACTTTGTATGAAAAATATACAATCTACATGGGGTGAGGGTCGAAATGAATGCTGATTTGCTGCATTCCACGCATTTTAATTTCGCCTTGATGGCGACCGCTACCGGTTGAAGTAAAGTAAAACTTATAGCAGCGGACTACTTCGAATTGTCCTTGTTTAAAAGTAGGGCGCCAGTATGAGCCTTGTATGGCGCCATCGAGTAGTTGAACGCCTAGCTGATCACACTGTTTCTTTACGCATCGTAAGGTATATTCTCGTACTTTGAAGTGCTGCCAAATAACTGCGATAAAAGCAGCGAATAGAAAAATTAGAAAAACATCAAGAAGGGAAAGGTACATGCTATAAGATCACACTGATTTTATAGAAAGCTTACAAAAGTTAAGAAAAAAAGAAAACACGCTTCCCCAAAAGCAGGAGAGAGAAAAGGGGAAGCGCGTTTTATGCAGAAATTTAACCTTCGGTTAATCACTATTTACACTGATTTGGTCATTCGGGGCAGCGAATGAGTGGAAGCCAAACGAGTCGTGTGTAAAGTCGTGAGCCAGTCTATCTAACCTTAGGCGGCTGCCAGTGCCTGCTCTGCATAAAGTTGAATGACCCACTGTTCTACCCTTTGATCAGTTAGGTCAAATTGTTGGTCTTCATCGACAGCTAAGCCTACAAATTCAGTTTTGTCAGCGTTCGCTCCACGAGAAGCCTCGAAGTCGTAACCTTCAGTCGACCACTGGCCGATAAAGGTTGCGCCTGTATTCACCAGTTTTTCATGTAGCCATCCCATAGCGTCCACGAAATAGTCACCGTATCCGAATTGGTCACCAAGCCCATAAAGCGCAATCACTTTGCCGCTAAGGTCTAATTCAGATAAGGCATCACCCACTTCTTCCCAGTCACTTTGGATGCCACCAAAGTCCCAAGTCGGAATGCCTAGAATCAAAAAATCGTATTCAAGTAGCGTACTTACATCAGAGTCTTTGATGTCGTGTAACTCAACGGCTTGATCAAGTTCAGCAAACTGTTGTTGAATCTTTTGGCCCACCATTTCGGTATTGGATGTGTCTGTACCATAGAAAAGACCAATAGTATTTGTGTTGCTCATAGTTTCCTCAAAATTACTGCATACTGCCTAGTTGATGGCTCATGACACCAAATCTTTTAAGGCAGGCTTTTTCGATATCTTGTTTTGTCCAGCCAGTATCAGCAGTGAGTCGATTTGCTAACGACAACCCTGACTTAGGTTGTGCCATGGCTTTACGGAAAGCGACTTCAATTTGATACTCGCCAACTGTCATTCCAGTGATCGCAGTGAAACCTATTTCTAAAGCGGTTTGAGTTAAGCCGATAGATTTGGCCATTTCTTCGCTTGATAAATAATGGTTTGCTTCAATCTGATTTTGCGCTGTAAACAGTTTCTTTTGGCAATCATCACATTGGCTAATATGTTGTTGAATCTGTATGTGCTCGACCGTTTGTAGCACAACATCATACAGCTTGCCGACTAGCACCAGTTGCTTACCTTGGCGGTTAATCAACTGATTAAAATCATTGGCCAGAGCTTGAGTCAAAGTCAGGTTAAGTGGTGCGCCTGTTTTATTACTGACATGGCGCTGAAAAAAGTTTTGTACGTGCTCAACTTTTTCACCAGTTATGGCCGCAAGCTGGTCCCAGCCGATATAGATTTGAGTCCAGCTGAAACAAGTCTTGCGGGTTACTTCCCAGTCAACCAATGCATCTTCGTAGACAGGTAATACCTGTACTGGCGATGCTTCTTGCAATTTGTGGTGTATCGTTGCTGTATCAAAAGTGATGTAAACACCAGCCTTCACTTGCTCTTGAATCACAACGGGTTGTAAAACGTGTAACTGTTGTTGGATGAAGTGCAGATCCTGCAGAGGTTTTAAAAGTTTCTGCTGGCCAGCAAGGTAAGAAGCGTAGATTGCATTGACGCAACCTGTCTCTTCAAATAAGTCTTTGGCCTGTAAGATCATGAGTAATCATCCGTTCATCGTGAGAATGATTACTATTTAAAAGCCTATTGAGATTAAATGCAAGTGTTTCTCATTTAAAAAATAAAAAATTTACATTAATTGGAAGGCTTTTAGCAATGTAACGCCAAGACTGGTAGTTAACAGAGAAAAAATAGTCGTTAGAACAATAATATTCGCGGCTAGAATTGCATTGCCATTCATTGCTCTCGCCATGATGTACCCTGCTGAAGCGGATGGGGAAGAAGACAGTAGGAATAATATGCCCAGCTCAATGCCTCTGAATCCCCATATATAGCCACCTAGTGTCATTAGAAAAGGCATGAAAGCAAGTTTACCAACCGTAGCAATCATTGCAGGAGTGATGTCATTTTTTAAGGCGTTAAAGCGTAAGGATGCCCCTGCACAAAGTAATGCCAATGGTAGAGTCATTCTGGCAAAGTAATTGCCAGCTTGGGTAACGACATCGGGCAGGGTTAGATTTGCTTGGGTAGCAGCATAAGAAACAACAATTGCTATGATTAGAGGATTTTTAGCGATTGCTTTTAAAGAATCAGCAACACTCTTCTGTGCGTTCATTGAACGATTGATCGTTATGACGGCTAAAACATTGTAGAGCACCATAACGCCACCAATATAGATAGAAGCAACGGCGAGCGCATCGTCGCCATAGGCGTTAAGGCAATAAGCGAGCCCAATAATCGCCATGTTTGAGCGAAAAGCGCCTTGTACAACAATGCCTCGATCGCTCTTTTGGGGCACGGTTTTACTAACTATCCACTCGAGTATGAGATATCCAATAACGGTTGCGACAAGGGCATAAATCAGTAGGGGAAGGTGCGCCCCAGGGTCTTTGCTGTTTTTTGTGATACTAATAAAAATTAAGGCAGGCATGGTGACGTTGAAAACAAGCTTTGACGCCACTTCAACGAAGTTGTCGTTGATCATACCAATGCGTTCTAGTATGACCCCGACAATTAGCACCAAAAAAATGGGAGCGGTAATGGAAATAGAAAATTCCACTACTGCTAAGAAATCGTCCATGCAACCTGCCTAATTTTTAAAGAGTGTACTGAGTTGTCGCGTTATCTAGTTAATCGTTGTTTTCAAAACGGTAACCAGCACCGTAAACAGAGTGAATAACGTTAAGCTCAGGTGCCACAGCTGCGATTTTCTTACGCAGTTTCTTGATATGGCTATCAATAGTTCTGTCACTAACAACGCGGCTATCTGTGTAGATACTCTTCATGATCAAATCACGACCAAATACTCGACCTGGCTCTTTGATCAGAAGTTGTAGTAGCTGGAATTCAACTGTGGTTAGGTCGATTAGCTCGCCTTTATATGTCGCGCGTAGACGGTCAGCATCTAAATCGAAACCGTCAGTTTTTGGAGCTTCGGTCTGATCCAGTTCTACACGGCGTAAGTTCGCTTTAACGCGAGCAACGATTTCGCGTGGGCTAAATGGCTTGCACACGTAGTCATCAGCACCCATTTCTAAACCGATTAGACGGTCGATTTCTTCTGCTTTTGCTGTCACCATGATGATGGGCATGCCGCTAAATTGACGAACTTGTTTACATACTTCAACGCCATCTAGGCCAGGAAGCATTAGGTCAAGTAGCATTAAGTCTGCTTGGTTGTTCTTAAGGTAGTCAATGACTTGATCGCCACGATCAATGTGATGATGTTCATAGCCAGCTTGCTCAAGGTAAGCAGCCATTAATTCGGCTAATTTTGGTTCGTCTTCAACAATCAGTACTTTACTCATGGTTATCGATTCCATATTAATTTAAAGGAAATTCTACTCGTATCCCAAGCCCACCGTATGGCGAGTGATAAGCGGTTATAGAGCCTTGATGCCCATCGACGATATTCGTACAGATGGCAAGCCCAAGGCCACGCCCGCCAGTTGCACGGTTGCGTGAGTTCTCCACGCGGAAAAACTGTTCGAAAATATGTTGAATGTCATCATCACAAACACCAGGAGGCGTATCTTCTAAAAGTACAATAGCCTTTTTATTTTCACGAGTTAAGGTGACGGTAAGTTTACCCGGAGCATTTGTGTATTTCAGGGTGTTATTCATCAAATTAGCGAACAACTGGTGTAATCGGTCATCGTCGCCATTGATCATAATGGGTGCTTTTTTCTTTATTACAAGTTCAAGTTCGATTTCCGCTTCATCAAAGGGCAATTGCATAGAATTTATAGTTTGTTCTAGAACTTCATTCAGGCTCACATCTTCCATACAATAATTCAAACTTCCCATATCATGCATAGATAGTTGATTTAAATCATCAATAAGTCGAGCGATATGAACGGCTTCTTGCTGCAAAGAAGCAAGGGAATTGTCAGAAACCTTAATAATACCATCTTGCATAGCTTCAATTTCGCCGCGAAGGATAGCAACAGGGGTTCTAAGTTCGTGAGCGGTGTCCGCTACCCATTTCTTACGAGCATCGCGCATGTGTTCAAGCGTTGATGCCAGATGATTGAAGTCACGGCCTAAATCAGCTAACTCATCTGACCCCTTAATCTTAATGCGTGTTTCAAACTCTCCTGCAGACAAGCGCTTTGTTGCTTGACGTACGGTACAAATAGGTCGGCTAAGCCATTGGGCTAAAGGCCAGGTCAGCAACGCCGCAATGGTCAACATAAACGCCGAAATAAGTAGAAAAGCTTCACCTTGTTGACGTACAAAACGTAAGGTTTGATCTTGTACCAAAGCACGCATAGAACGAAGGCCAACATAACCGACTAACTGATCATCAACCATCACTGCATGGGTTTCAGCATCAGCAAACTTTATACCTCCAATGAGGTTTACCTTGTCTTTGCTAAATAACAAAAAACGTTGTCGATAGTATTGGGAAGGATATATTAAATCTAAATTTGGCGTGCTTGGAGGAGGGATCAAGTCACGAATGTTTTCCAGCTTCGCTTGCTGCCACTCTTTTTCTAAACGGCTTTCTTGCACCAAGAAGTACCAGTCGTCATAGTAGATATAAAGATTGGCGGTTCTGTTTGCCATTTGTTGCAAAAAATCTCGGTCCCGCTCGGTAGCATAGGTAACAAAACCACGGTCAAAACTCCATTGGAATACTTGCCACATAGAAACAATTAGCAAAATGTTACTTAGTACAAAGACTAAAAATAACTTATGCCGTATCTGAAAACCTTTGATGCTTACCATAATCACTTTTGCAACAGATTGCAGAACCTTAAAAAGACTAAATGGATGTCCAATTATAGTATAGGTATATTGCCTTCCTGACTATTCATCACCTTAGCAAATAATGAGGAGCAACTATTAACATTTATATGCTAATAGCCCTAGCTTGGTCTCATGAGTGCTTTACCTCGTTGTTTTCTTTCTGAGCACTCGGAGAAAACTGACTGTTCACACTGAGCACACTGCAATAAATCCATATCTCTTTCAATTTGCTGAATAGCAATGCCTTTACCTGGATAGGTGTGGCGTTCCCCAACTTTGTTTAGTACTCCAAAACGCTCTAAACGTTCGAGCTGCCATAAATAGCGAACAACAAGATGTACCTGAGTGCCAGCCGCTTTTCTCTGATCGACTAGTTGTTTTAAGAAATGAGCTCCTTGCATGTCTATGGCGGACAGCCCTCGACACAAAATAACCCAATGATCTTTATGGGGGTAGTCAGTTTCCAGCAATTGAAATTGCTTATTCATGTAGTCAACGGAGCCGAAGTAGAGCGGTCCATCTAAGCGAATGAAATGAATTTGAGGGCAAGTATCTAGTTTGAAGTGCACGATATTATGAAAATAACGACCTTCGTCTGTGGTCATAGGAGCAAGTAGTCTGACATTAGGTTTAGCGGTTTGGTTTAGGAACAGCGCCAAACTTAGCCCAACACCGACAAGAATGCCGAATTCCAAGCTGATGCCAATGGTGCTGAATAACGTAACTAGAGCAATGCTCAATTCAGCCCGACTGGTTTTGGCGTAATGAATTAACTCTTTGAACTCGATTAACCTCCAGCCAACCAGAATAATAATGCCTGCCATGGCAGGGATAGGAAGGTGTGAGAATAAGGGAGCAATGAGGCTTAGAATCAACAGCAAAATAATGCTTGAGAAAATAATCGCCAGGGGCGTGCGTGCCCCGGCTTCCACATTAATTCCGCTGCGGGTAAATGAGCCTGAACTCATGTAATTTGAAAATAAGCTGCCTACCATATTGGACATCCCTTGCCCAACAAACTCTCGGTTCGTATCGATTTCTTGTTGGGTTTTTAAGGCGATGGCTTTTGAGATCGATGCCGCTTCTAGCAGTCCGATAAGCGCCAATACCACAGCACCAGGTGCTAGCTCACGGAGTGTGTCGCCGGATAACTCAATTAATGCAAACGGAGGAATGGCTTTGTGCAGCTCTCCAACCAAAGGCACGCCATTGCTTCCCGCTTGCATCACGTAACCAAACACACTGCCGACGATTAGGGCTAGTAAGTAGTGTGGGAGTTTGCTGGAAATCTGACGAATGATGATGGCGGCAGCGATCGTGATCGCGCATATCGATAAAGAGTATAAATTTACGTGTGAGCCCACATGAAAAAGAGCGTTGATAAAACTTAGTAAGTTTTCAGGTCTGGGCAAGTTAGCGGTTAATGCATGCTGAACTTGGCTCAGCATAATTAGAAAAGCAGCGCCGGTGATAAAGCCTACCATAACGGCATGGGAGACAAAGTTGGTTAGGTTTCCGAGTTTGGCTAGCCCCAGGGCAAGCTGTATCGCCCCTGCCAAAAAAGTAATGGCTAATGCCGCTTGGATGAACTCCGCTGATCCAGGTGTATACAGGCCCGATAAGGAAGAAAAGAGTAGCGCCGAAATGGCTGTAGCTGGGCCACATACCATATGCCAAGACGAGCCAAATAAGACCGCAATGATCGGTGCTACCATGGCGCTGTAAAAACCGTATTCGGCAGGTAGGCCCGCAATCGCGGCAAAGGCAATGCCCTGTGGAATAGACATCGATGCACAGGTAATTCCCGCAATAAAGTCCGCTTTTAAGGTTGAAGAATTAACCAAAGCTAACCAGGGAAACCATCGATGCAAGGATGAGGGCATAGGGACTCCAAAAGGAAGATTGTTTTTAAATGACCTTTTAATAAAAGATAGCCTATCATACTGGGCTGAGATTTTGTTATGGGTAGGCTGTTTCGACAATATTGTAGAGTTTTGATGTCGCTTTTGTCTTGGTAATGCAGTATTTGGGAATGAAATCTTTGTAAGGGAGTTTCCTATCGCAGCGCTAAGCGTTAGAATTTCGGCTTTCTAAACGACTTAATAGAGTAGGAATATCTAATGGGCAGAGCCTTTCAGAACCGAAAAGAGTCCATGGCGAAAACCTCGGATCAAAAAGCCAAGGTTTACAGTAAATACGGACGTGAAATTTATGTTTGTGCGAAATCTGGTGGTATTGACCCAGCGGGCAACCTTGCACTACGTAGCATGATCGAACGCGCTAAAAAGGACCAAGTACCAACGCACGTTATCGAAAAAGCCATCGACAAAGCCAAAGGTGGCGGCGGTGAAGACTTTGATACCGCACGTTACGAAGGTTTTGGCCCAGGCAACACCATGGTAATCGTAGACTGTCTGTCTGATAACCCGAACCGTACTTTCGGTGATGTTCGTACTTGTTTCAACAAAGTTAAGAGCAAGATCGGCACGCAAGGCAGTGTGTCTCACATGTTTGACCACTCTGCGATTTTTGTTTTCGCTTCAGAAGACGAAGATGCCGTGATGGAAGCATTGTTAGAAGCCGATGTTGATGTGTCTGATATTGAATCAGAAGACGGTAAAGTATCTGTATTCACACCAAACACAGAATACGGCAAAGCACGTCAAGCAATTATTGATGCATTTGGCGAAGTTGACTTTGATGTGGATGAAATTCAATTTATCCCACAAATGACAACGGAAATTTCAGGTGAAGATGTTGAGCAATTCGAGCGCTTCCTTGATCTATTGAACGATCTAGACGACGTTCAACGCGTATACCACAACGCTGAATTCTAAAATTCCAAAAATAAACCTCGCTGTAAATGGCTGTCGTTTGACTCATTCTTTATAGCGAGGTTTATTTATTTTAGAAGCTTAGCGTTTACTGAGAAGAAAAATGAAAAACACCAATCGTCAGAAAGCGTCTGCTAAACAAAAGGCCGTGCGCTCTCCTTGTATCAATGTCTGCAGTTTGGATGACAATGACCTTTGTATAGGTTGTTATCGTACTGGGCAAGAAATCAGTTACTGGGGGCGTATGACCTATAAAGAGCAGCTGGCAGTCATGGAAAAAGTACGCCAGCGCGAAAGTGAAAGTGGGTTTGTTAGCTAGCCGTATTATTTTGTCTCAGTATTGGCTTGTTGGTTTTTAAGGGTGATCCACTGAGACATATATTGAGTGCTTTTCATTGAATGGTGGCGTACCAATTTGCCTAAGAAGAAATTATCTCTCAGACGCTCTTTCAGCTGTTGCTGAATAGTTAAGCGAGACACCAGCTTGTTCATCCAATCGTCTTTATCATAACGCTGCTTAATAATAGCGTGGCCATTTTGTTGCATGAGTTCAAAGCTTTGTTGGTCTTGGTAAAGACTCACCGACGCATTAACAAATTCCTCTACGTCATCTGTCACGATACCATTCCACGGCATACTGCCATGCATAGCTTCCGCGCCAATAGATGTAGTGATGCTTGGTGTGCCGATTTGCATGGCTTCTACTAGCTTGCCTTTTATACCTGCGCCAAAGCGAATTGGGCTGAGCATGATGCGCGCATCTTCGATGACTTCAAACGCATTTTCCGCCCAGCCTTTGGCTAAAAAGCCTTCCTTTTCATTATGAAGTTGGGTTGCTTTTGGTGGCGGGTAGGCACCGTAAATATTGAGTTTGGCATCGGGTAAATGTTTGCGAATTTTTGGCCAGTACACTTGTTTTAACTGTAATACCGCATCCCAATTTGGTGCATGGCGAAAATTGCCAATAAAAACGAAGTCTTGTCGATCAGCGAAAGGTTTTGCTGTTAATGACTGTGTATCCAGCATAAATGGCAGGTGCATCATATGTGTTTCAGGTACATTGAATTCACGTTTTAAAAGCTCTGTTTCATACTCAGAGATCATTAATGTAAGGTCGCTACGATAAATCGATGCAATCTCGCGAATGCCTAGGTCGCTGTACATGTCAGATTGAGCGAAAGGGCGAGCTTGCTTAATCGCTGTATGGCGTGCATCACGTAAAGAGTGTAAGTCTTCGGTATTCAAAACACGTAGTGCGTTAGGGGCAAACTTCTCCACTCGCCAGCCGAACTGTTCTTCCATCATAAAGCGATCAAATACCACCATATCGGGATTGTAAGCCGCAATATAGTCGTTAAAGCTGTCATGGTTTAGTTCAATATGAGCTGTGTTGACTTCATGTTGTGCAAGGTCTTCCATATGTTCAGTAGTCTGCGCTGGCGACGCAAACTCTACTTCCCAATTTTGAGCGCGAAAAGTTTTGATAAGCTGCATCATACGGCTGCCAGCAGCAGAGGAATTGGGTTCAGGCCAAACATAGCCAATGATTAATGTTTTCATAGGAGGCGAGTGATTGATTTTTATGGAAATAAAGAAAAGGGACAAGTATTGCTGGGTATTGTATCATGTGCGCCAACTTTGTGTTGCTGTGCGGTAAAAGGGCTCAGTAACATGCTATGGAAACATGACGTTGAGACTTAACTATGATCATTAAGCCGAAAATTCGTGGATTTATTTGTACGACAACTCACCCAACAGGTTGTGAGAAAAACGTTTTAGACCAGATTGCTAAAACGAAAGCTAACGGCGAAATTAAAAACGGCCCGAAAAAAGTATTGGTGATTGGTTCATCAAGCGGTTACGGCCTATCTTCTCGTATCGCTGCGGCATTTGGTTCTGGTGCTGCGACAATCGGTGTATTTTTCGAAAAACCTGCTACTGAGAAAAAACCAGGCACTGCTGGTTGGTACAATGCTGCGGCATTCGACAAAGCTGCTCATGAAGCGGGTCTGTACGCGAAAAGCATCAACAGCGACGCATTCTCAAATGAAGCACGCGATAAAGTAATCGAGCTGATCAAAGAAGATCTTGGTGAGATCGATCTAGTGGTTTACTCACTTGCGTCACCTGTTCGTAAAATGCCTGAGTCTGGCGAAGTAATTCGCTCAGTACTTAAGCCAATCGGCGAACCATACCGTTCTACAGCGATTGATACCAACCGTGATGTGATCATCGACGCAGAAATCGAGCCAGCAACTGAAGAAGAAGTGGCGCAAACGGTTACTGTAATGGGTGGTGAAGACTGGGAGCTTTGGATGTCTGCGCTTTCTGAAGCTGGAGTTCTAGCTGAGGGTGCACGTACGGTTGCTTACTCTTACATTGGTTCTGATATCACTTGGCCAATCTACTGGCACGGTGCCCTAGGTAAAGCAAAAGAAGATTTGGATCGCGCGTCTCAAGCAATCAATGCTGACCTTGCGAAGCAGGGCGGTGGTGCGAACGTAGCGGTACTTAAGTCTGTTGTGACGCAAGCGTCTTCTGCGATCCCAGTGATGCCACTATACCTATCTATGGTATTTAAAGTGATGCGTGAAAAAGGTCTTCACGAAGGCTGTATGGATCAGATTTACCGCATGTTTGCTGAGCGCTTATACAACGACAATAATCCAGCTGAGTTGGTAGATGATAGTAATCGTCTGCGTCTAGATGACTGGGAACTTCGCGAAGACGTGCAGCAGGCTTGTCGCGACCTTTGGCCGCAAATCACTGACGAAAACCTATTTGCTGAAACAGATTACCAGCTTTATAAAGATGAGTTCTTGAAGTTGTTTGGTTTCGGTGTTGAAGGTGTGGATTATGAAGCTGAGGTTGACCCTCAAGTTGAGTTTGATGTGATTACACTTTAAGACATTCGTTTACATGACGATAAACAAAGGAGACCAATGGTCTCCTTTTTTTTGGTCTGGGTTTCTTCTATAGTGAGGGAACTGATTTTGGAGTGGTGCAATGTTCTCTGTAAGATATTCTTGGCTGGCGTTTTCATTGATTCATGTGAGTGGATCTTGGGCGCAGACAATTTATACCCAGCCTGTAGAGGTGATGTATGGGAACCAAGTGTACCGTGGTGAGCACCAAGTGGTTGTAAACTCTCCAGAAGCTGTCACCATTATCCCAGCTGAACAGCCTAAAAATATCAATTTGCCAAACATGGTTGTCTCGGCCAATCCCAACAAGCTTTCTTATCTAGAAGAATCTGCTATCGCCAAGCGTGAGCAGGAGATTTACCGTGAGGTAAATCGCCGTACAGAAGAGTCTCCTTTCACTGTATTGTTTACAGGGCACATTCCTGAAGAAATTCAAAAGAAGCGTCTAAGTATGATGCCTGAGATCGGTATCTTTGGTGATCAGAAAGAAAAGCTTGAACGAGATCAGGCTGAGTTAAATGGTGGGTCGACTGTTGCACCAGATGAAGGAGAGTTTAGTCAAGTAACGCCTGGAAACCTGGTGCAGCCGCCAACCCAGCCTGCCGATGCGTCTGAGCAAGGGCAGGATCAAGCTGAGTTAACGAATGAGCAGAAGTTAGAGCAGCTGATTGGCGGCTAGTAGTTGCGCTGCCGCTAATTTATAGTGATTGGCTTCCACCCGCTTGTATCGTCCCATTGATTAGTGATCAGCAGGCGAGCTGCTTGGTTGTTTTCAACTTTCACGCGCATGTAGGCCAAGAATTCCTCTTTTTTCATGGATTGTAAAGCATCAATCCAGTGTTGTCGGTCACCAAAGTTTTGCTCTGGCTCGACAATATGTGGCCACTCTTCCAGGGCTTGCTCTTTTAGGTTGGTTGGTTGCTTTTGGTAGGCGGCAAGTACTGCTTGTCGGGCCTGCTCAAATGCCGTATCAGAAATGTCCTTGTCACCCCATCTTCGTTCATCAATGAAGCGCTCGATTTCCTCTACTAGCACCTTGGTTGAAGTGTTGGGAGACTGGATCAGAAAGCCTAAAGCAGGTGTTTTTTCAATGGTCTGATTGGTTACTGCGACGATGTAGCCGTACTGCTTCTCGGTGCGAAACTCGTTATAAAATTGTGCGCCCAGAAGTTGCGCGAGTATTCGAATGTAGCAGCGCTCTAAATAGGTGGCATTATTGTTGTCGGTGGCAATTAGGCTATATAGCACAACGCTGTCTGCGCTGCGGGTATTGAACTGGTATAAATAGTGCTGTTGTGCCTCAAAACTCTTCAGCTCAACATGGCGGTATGGGTGATCATAGAGGCAGCTTTTGACAATCGACATTATGCGCTGTGATAAGTGTGTGGCAGCCGTTTCTTTAAAGTTCCCCGTCATGTACCCAGCAAACTCAAAATGCTGGGAGTGTTGCTGGATAAACTGATTGATGTCCTCGATAGTGATTTGTGTAACCAGCTCTCGTAGTTCGCGTGTGGGGGCATTGCCTTGAATGGCGACTTGGCTAAAGTAATGTCTTGCTAGAGCGTAAGGGGGCTGGCTCTCAAGGTTGTTTAGGCCTTTTAGGATGTCTTGTTTGGCGATGGCTAAACGCTCAGAAGAGGCTTTGAAATCAAGAAGCATTTCAACCAGAGAGTAAAAGAAGTCGTCTTGTTTGTCGTTGTAGCCACTGGTCCGCAGGGTTAGACCGTTTCCGTGGGCATACAGTTGGTATCCTAGTCCAGCCATGTAGGGCTGATAAGTGCTTTCGCTGGCTGCATCGTTAAACAGTTTAGCCCAAAGTTGTAACAATAAGCGGTCTTTGGTTGTCGGGTTTTCCAGAAAACCAAAATAACCAAAAATCATGCCGGTGGGCTTATTATATTTGCTGTTTTGTTTGTACCAAAAGTGGAAGCCAGAGTCTGATGTAATGGGTCTAACATTGGCCTGTTCTGACTGGCTAAGTACCTCAAGGTTTTCTGGCATAAATGGATTTGCTTCGGGTAAACCGAAAGAGCTTGATAGTTGGCTATTCTTTAATAGTGTCTCTACTTGAAAGGCGATGGTGCCGTTGGCGTAATGACCGTTGTAAAGAGGTTCTACTTCCCAGCTAGGCGTCTTTGTCATCCAGTTCTTAGGGAATTGGCTGGGGTTGAGCCACTGAATGGTTAGGTTGTCTTGAGTTAGTTGTTTGAGTAATTGCTTGATATCGCTCTCGTCAGCATGTTGAGTAATGTGGAAACTAGAGAGCAAATCATGGGCGCCAACATCCAGGGCTCTACTGGACAGTATCTGAGATAGCTTCATTGGCTGGAGATAGTCGTGGAAGTCGTAGTTGAGCGTACTTAGAGTTTTTGTTTCAGTTAGGTACTGTTGTGAGATAGGCGCAGATTTTAGGTTTTTAATCGTTGTGAATAGACGTTCTAGCACCTTGTCGCGCTGTGCAATGCCTTCATCGGTTAGTTTGATGGTGACGGTAAATAGGGCGTTTTTACCATCATCTTGATTTATGCCAGCATGCAGCGCCTGAGCCCAATGATTCTGTTTGAGGCCTGCAAATAAGGAGTTTCTCGACTCATCGCCTAATACATAAGATAGATAGCGAGCTGGCTGCGAAGCGTGATTTTGGTTTTGGCTTGGTATTTGAAAAGAAAACTTAACCACGTTCTTTTCTGTGTTGGTTTTAAAGAACTGAATACTGCCTTGCTCTGTGCTTTTAAATTGCTCAGGTAGTGTTTTTTTAGGTTGGCTAGTATTTGGTTTAATGTCCCCAAAATAAGTACGTGCGTAGGTTGCCAGCATCTCGATTGGTAGGTTGGCTGTCAGCGTCAGCATCATGTTATCTGGCGTGTAGTAGCCATGGTAAAGCTCCAATAGCTTGGTGCGAAGCTGATCTGCTTTTATGTTGGCTAACGTTTCTTTGTTCCCAACGGTAAATCGACTGCCAGGGTGTTGTGGGTTTAGAAGCGTCTTGAAAGCTTGGTTGCTGCGTCTTTGCTCGTCGTCTAATTTTGCCCGGTATTCTGAGTCCACAGCATTGATCTCTCTCTCAATATACTGAGGATCGAGAGTGGGGGTGATAAAAAATTGCGCGAACCGATCCAGAGCTTCAGGGTACGCGTCTGGTAAAATATCAAAGTAGTAATTGGTGATTTGACTGCTGGTGTAGGCGTTGTGAGTTCCGCCGTGCTGCCTAATAAAAGCTTGGTAAGCGTCAGCTTCAGGATATTTCTCGGTTCCAAGAAAAAGCATGTGTTCTAGTAAGTGCGCTAAGCCTAAATGCTCGTCAGGATCCTGATAGCTGCCGACTTTGATGGCCAGTGCTGCAGCAGGTCTTTCGGCATTAGGGTCGCTTACTAAAATAGTGGTAAGTCCATTTTCTAGTGTGATGTAAGCGTAGGTATGTTGGTCTGACTGACCTTTTCCAGGGATTGTTTGCATAGTGGAAGCGAGCGTGTTGAAGCTAAAGAAAATGGCGCTTACTAAAAGGGCTGTAAGCTGTAATGATGCGCGTGTGAATAAAGTGATTTTCAGCATGAGAACAGGTTAGCGTGTTCTCATGCTGCAGTGCAAGATACCTAGGTTATTTAGGTTGGGCATCGAGTGATTGGCCGTTAACATCTGCACTGTCGTTGCCCATTAAATATAGATAGAGGGGCATAATATCCAGAGGGGTTTTTAGTGTATTTGGGTCTTCCGCAGGGTAAGCGTGTGCTCGCATGTTAGTGCGGGTGCCACCTGGGTTAATAGCGTTGACGCGTATGTTGGATATGTTTTCAAGTTCATCTGCTAGCAATTGCATCATGGCTTCTGTTGCAAATTTTGAAACAGCATAGGCGCTCCAATAGGCCTTGGCTTTTCTGCCAACGCTTGAGCTTGTAAAGATGATGGAAGCCTCAGGTGCCTTTTGTAACAAAGGTATAAGGGCTTGGTTTAATAGAAATGCTGCCGTGACGTTGACGCGCATGACCTGTTCAAACGTACTTGGCTCAAAATTTGCCAGCGGCGTCCGATCCCCGAGGATACTGGCATTATGCAGGATGCCGTCTAAGCGCCCAAACTCGGTTTCAATGGTGTTGGCAAGCTCGATGTAATCATGCTCGGCTGCAGTATCCAAATTAAGCGGCACTATGGCTGCTTGCGGGTAGCCAAGGCTTTCAATTTGATCGTAAACGGCTTCCAGTTTTTTAGTGGTGCGTCCAAGTAAAATTACGGTAGCACCGCAAGCAGCATAACTCAGTGCTGCCTGCTTGCCTATGCCATCACCGGCGCCTGTTACTAGGATTACTTTGTCTTTTAATAGATCTTTAGGTGCTTGATAATTCAGCATCATAGACCTCCTAGTTTTGTGTTGGTTTTTGTGTATGCATCAAATAGTTAACGGATACATCGCGCTCGTTCAATTTATACACTTTCGTTAATGGATTATAGGTCATGCCAGTCATGTGAGTGACATTTAACCCTGCTTGGCGTGCAAAATTGCTCAGTTCAGCCGGTTGAATGAATTTGGCGTAGTCATGAGTGCCTTTCGGTAGCATTCTTAGCACATATTCAGCGCCAACAATGGCAAATAGGTAGGCTTTCGGGTTGCGATTAATGGTTGAGAAAAAAACGTGGCCGCCAGGTTTGCAAAGTTTCATGCATGCGCGAATCACGGATGCCGGATCTGGGACGTGCTCTAGCATTTCAAGGCAAGTAACCACATCATATTGCTCTGCTTCGCGCTCAGCAATCTCCTCCGCGGTAATGCGTTCATAATCAATGTTTAGGCCGCTTTCTTCCTTGTGAAGGTTGGCAACAGCAAGCGGTGCTTCACCCATATCGATACCTTTTACATCTGCGCCCATTTGAGCAAGCGCTTCTGACAGGATGCCACCGCCACAACCAACATCAATGGCTTTTTTACCGTGTAGTGATGCGCGTTCATTGATGTAGTTGGCGCGCAGAGGGTTGATGTCGTGTAGAGGTTTGAACTCACTGTTTTTGTCCCACCAGCGACTTGCAAGCGCTTCAAATTTTGCGACTTCGTCTAAATCTACATTGGTGCTGTTGGTTTGGTTAGAGGTCATCTCTTAATCCTATTCTGTAAGGGCTACTGCAGTAACGTATAGTTACTTCCTAGTATTCGTGCGAATGTTGTTCTTTGGATCAACGCATTATAGCGATTATGTTCATGGCAACAAACTTTGCGTGATCAAAGTTTGATGTGAAGAGTTCGTTGTTCTCAGCCGATTTTATGCAGTGGATCTAGCCGTGATCAAGGTGTGCTCATAGTTCATTGATCGTCAAATAAAACCTGCATTGATAATGGGTGTTCGAGAAATGCTTGTGGTATAATGCCGCGCTTACAAAAAGATGGCCGGAGCGGTCGTATTGTTATCTCGCTCCAAACATAAGGAACGGTAGTATCTATGGGTGAATTAGCCAAAGAAATTATTCCCGTCAGTATCGAAGATGAGCTGAAAGGTTCTTATCTTGATTACGCGATGAGTGTAATCGTTGGGCGTGCATTGCCTGATGTTAGAGATGGTTTGAAACCGGTTCACCGTCGTGTTTTATACGCGATGAATGAGCTTAAGAACGATTGGAATAAGCCCTACAAAAAATCGGCGCGTATCGTCGGTGATGTGATCGGTAAATATCACCCTCATGGTGATTCAGCTGTGTATGAAACCATCGTTCGTATGGCACAGCCATTTTCAATGCGTTATATGCTGGTTGATGGCCAAGGTAACTTTGGTTCGGTAGACGGTGACAGCGCAGCAGCAATGCGTTACACCGAGATCCGTATGGCACGTATGTCGCACCATATGCTGATGGATCTGGAAAAAGAAACGGTTGATTTTGTACCAAACTATGATGGTACAGAGTTTATGCCGGATGTGTTGCCGACTCGTATCCCAGGCTTGCTGGTGAACGGCTCTGCAGGTATCGCAGTAGGTATGGCAACCAATATTCCGCCGCATAACCTAGGTGAAGTCATCGATGGCTGTTTAAACGTTATCGATAATCCAGAAGTCACCATCGATGAATTGATGGAGCATATTCCTGGTCCAGATTTCCCAACAGGTGCCTTTATTAATGGTCGTGCAGGCATTGTTGAAGCCTACAAGACTGGTCGTGGCCGCATTTATATGCGTGCTCGCCACCATGTGGAAGACATGGAAAAAGGTAATCGCCAAGCGATAGTCTTTACAGAGATTCCTTACCAGCTTAACAAAGCAAAAGTCATTGAAAAGATCGCTGAGCTGGTTAAAGAAAAGAAAATAGAAGGTATTAGCGAACTACGTGACGAATCTGATAAAGAGGGTATGCGTATCGTGATCGAGCTACGTCGCGGTGAAAATCCAGATGTGGTGGTGAATAATATCTTTACTCAAACTCAGCTTCAGTCTGTGTTTGGTATCAACATGGTTGCCCTAGTGGATGGTCGTCCAGAGCTATTGAACTTGAAGCAAGTTCTTGAGTGCTTTGTAAAACACCGTCGTGAAGTGGTCACTCGCCGTACCATCTTTGAACTGCGCAAAGCGCGTGAGCGTGGGCATGTTCTGGAAGGTTTAGCTGTAGCGCTTGCTAATATCGATCGCGTGATTGAATTGATTCGTCAATCGCCTACGTCTGCAGAAGCAAAAGAAAAGCTGATCTCAGAAACGTGGCAGCCTGGCAATGTCATGGCGATGCTTGAGCGTGCGGGTGCAGATGCATGTCGCCCAGATGATTTGGATGCCGCTTATGGTTTCAACGATGGTGTATACCGTTTGTCTCCAGAGCAAGCGCAAGCGATCCTTGATCTTCGCTTACACCGTCTAACGGGTCTTGAGCATGAAAAACTGCTTGGAGAGTACAAGTCTTTGATCGACTTGATTGCTGAGTTGTTGGAAATCCTTGGCAACCCTGATCGCCTAATGGAAGTGATTCGCGAAGAGCTGGAAGACGCTCGCGATCAATTCGGCGATGCGCGTCGCACAGAGATCCTGACATCCAAGCAAGATCTAACCATTGCGGACTTGATTGATGAAGCGCCAATGGTCGTGACGATTTCTGACACGGGTTATGCGAAAACACAACCGCTAGAAGAATACAAAGCTCAACGCCGTGGTGGCCGTGGTAAATCTGCATCGGGTATGAAGGATGAAGATCATATCAGTCACCTGCTGGTGACCAGCAGTCACGACACGGTCATGCTGTTCAGTAACTTCGGTAAAGTGTACTGGTTGCGTGTGTTTGAGATTCCTGTCGGTAGTCGTGCATCAAAAGGTCGTCCAATTGTTAACTTGCTGCCATTGGCGGAAGGTGAGCATATTTCGGCACTGTTGCCTTTGACTGCACCGGAGAAAACCGATGCGGACAGTGATGTTGATACAGAAGTTGACGAAGCGGAAGACGTTGCGGCAAGTAGCTACATCTTTATGGCGACTGCTAATGGTACGGTTAAGAAGACGGCGATGGAGCATTTCGCTCGTCCACGTTCAAGTGGTTTGATCGCGCTGAAGCTAGATGAAACAGATGCATTGGTAGGTGTCGCACAAACATCTGGCAATGATGACATTATGTTGGTTTCAAGCTCAGGCAAGACTATCCGCTTTAAAGAAACGGATGTTCGCCCAATGGGTCGTACAGCTGCCGGTGTTCGCGGTATCAAGTTGGCTGAAGAGGCGAAAGTGGTTTCTTTGATCGTGCCAAGTGCTGAGCAGGAAACAGCTGTACTGATGGCCTGCGAGAATGGTTACGGTAAGCGTACTATGATCAGTGAATTCCCTGTTTACGGTCGTGGTGGTCAAGGTGTCATTGGTATTCAAGTGTCCGAGCGTAACGGCCCAGTAGTGGGAGCAACGCAGGTTGAAGATACGGATGAAGTCATCTTGATTACAGACATGGGGACCTTGGTCCGTACCCGTGTTTCAGAAATTTCATGTCAGGGACGTAACACACAAGGCGTTACGCTTATTCGACTCTCGAATGAAGAGCGTTTAGTGGGTGTGGAGCGTGTCGTAGAGGATGACGATGCAGAAGCTGAAGCCGAGTTGGTGGATGCTGATGCTGAAACAACCGATACAGCAGACGAACTTCAGAGTAATCCCCCAAGCTCTGAAGAGTAAAGTTCTAGGCGCACCTTGAGTGCGCCTTCTTTTGTGCCATAGGGTACATTTTTAAATGAGGTTTTAGGCAGAATGAGCCGCGTTTACAACTTTTGTTCTGGTCCCGCCGCGCTTCCAGAAGCCGTATTGGAAAAAGCGCAAGCAGAGTTACTTGATTGGCATGGTAAAGGCGTGTCCGTCATGGAAATGAGTCACCGAAGCGAAGAATTCATGTCGATTTTGGCATCGACTAAAGCTCGCCTAATGCGTTTGTTAAACATCCCTGACAATTATGAAATTGTTTTTGCTCAGGGTGGTGCGTCAACGCTGTTTGCTCAAATTCCAGCGAACCTGACAAATGGCTTTGACTCCGCGTGTTACTTAGATACCGGTGCGTGGTCGACCAAAGCGATTAAAGAAGCGAAGAAATACACTAATGTGGTATTGGCTGGCTCGACAAAAGATGTGAACTATACATCTGTGCCTGACTTTTCTTCTTTGAATCTTGATGACAAGGCCGCTTACTTACACTTGACGCCCAATGAAACCATTGGCGGTTTAGAGTTTGCAGACTTGCCTGAAACCAATCTTCCTATCGTAGCGGATTTATCTTCGACCATCCTATCTCGTGAAATTGATGTGTCTAAGTACGGTTTGATCTATGCCGGCGCGCAAAAAAACGTGGGTCCTGCAGGTGTTGTGATTAACATTATTCGCAAAGACTTATTGGCGCGCAGTAACAATGAAGCACTGCCGAGTGTTTGGTCTTTTGAGAATCTTGCGAAAAACGACTCCATGATCAATACACCGCCAACCTTTGCTATTTATCTGGCTGACTTGGTTTTTGAGTGGTTAGAAGCACAAGGTGGTGTGGCAGCCATGGAAAAAATAAACATTGAAAAAGCGGATTTGCTTTACGGTGCCATCGATAACAGTGGTTTCTACTCAAACCCTATTGATGTTCGCTACCGCTCGCGAATGAATGTGCCATTTGTGTTGGCGGATGAGTCACTTGAAAAGACTTTCCTAAAAGAGTCTGAAGAAGCCGGGCTTCGCACCCTTGCTGGGCACCGTTCAGTAGGTGGTATGCGTGCAAGTATCTACAATGCTATGCCGATTGAAGGCGTGAAAGCATTGATCGATTTCATGCAAGCATTCGAAAAACGCTACGGTTAATTGTAACTAGGATACACGCTCTATGACGACTAAAAATGATACAACAACGATCACGCTGCCCATGCTTCGCGATCGAATTGATGCGATTGACGCGCAAATTCAAGACTTAATAAATGAGCGCGCAGCCTGTGCGCAAAAGGTAGCTGAAGTTAAGCTAACTGAGCAGGGCGATCAGAATGTTGTCTTTTATCGTCCAGAGCGTGAAGCCCAGGTATTGCGCCGTGTGATGGAGCGTAATAAGGGGCCATTAGGCAATGAGGAAATGGCGAAGATCTTTCGTCAGGTGATGTCGTCTTGTCTGGCTCTTGAGCGTCCAATGCGTATTGCCTTTTTAGGTCCTGAAGGAACGTTTACACAGCAAGCAGCACTGAAGCATTTTGGTCAATCCATCATTAGTGCGCCTATGGCAGCTATTGATGAGGTGTTTCGCGAGGTGGAGTCTGGTGCAGCGAATTATGGTGTGGTGCCGGTCGAAAACTCTACAGAGGGTGTAGTAAATCACACGCTTGATAGTTTCAGAAATTCGCGTTTGAAAATTTGTGGTGAAGTAGAGGTTCGTATTCATCATAACTTGCTGGTTGCGCCGAACATCAATCCTGATGATGTGACACATATTTATTCGCATCAACAATCTTTGGCGCAATGTCGAGCATGGCTGGATCGTTATTGGCCGCATGCTGAGCGTGTGGCGGTTAGCTCAAATGCAGAAGGTGCACGCCTGGCTGCTGAGGCAGGTAAAAATGGTAAGGCGGTTGCCGCTATTGCAGGTGATATTGCTAGTCAGCTTTATGATCTTGTTGTGGTGTCAGCCAACATTGAAGATCAACCTGATAACACGACTCGATTCCTAATTATTGGCAATGAAAAAGTGCCGCAAAGTGGCAAAGATAAAACGTCGTTGTTGGTTAGTGCCAAGAATGAACCTGGCGCTTTGTATCGCCTGCTTGAATCTTTTGAGCGTCATGGTGTCGATATGACGCGCTTGGAAACTCGTCCGTCCCTAATAAGTAAGTGGGGTTATGTCTTCTATATAGATTTCTGGGGGCATTGTGAAGATGAGGAGTGCCATGCAGTGATCGATGAGTTGCGTGAACGAGCGTCAGAAGTAAAAGTTCTAGGTTCATACCCTGTCGCAGTTCTTTAGGCGATAGTTCAGGAAAAGGCACTTGCGATGCAAGACAGTAAGAAAGAATTTGGCAATGTCTTAATTGTCGGTTTAGGCATGATTGGTGGCTCTTTTGCGAAGAGTCTTAAGCTACAAGGCTTAGCGACACTTTTTGGGGCTGACCGTCGAGCGGGTGAGCTAACGCTTGGGGTGTCTACAGGGGTGATTGATCACCCGGCTCAGTTGGACGAAGCTACAATTTCTAGCATGGATATCATTATCTTGGCGACGCCTGTGCGTGCTATGGAGTCTGTGCTGACAGAAATCAAACCATTTATTAAGCCTACGACATTAATCACGGATGTGGGCTCCACTAAAGGTAGTGTCGTAGCGGCTGCGAAAAAAGTGTTTGGCGAAGCACCTGCTAACTTCATTCCAGGTCACCCGATTGCGGGTGCGGAGAAAAGCGGTGTCTTGGCTGCGAATCCTCATCTATTTGAAAAGCATATGGCTATTGTGACGCCATTGCCGTATTCCGATCCTGAGTTGTTAGACCGGCTGCACCGTTTATGGCGTGCAGTAGGGGCTGATGTGGTTAGCATGGATGTGGATCACCATGACCATGTATTGGCGGCGTCAAGTCACTTGCCTCATTTGTTGGCGTATACGTTAGTCGACGCCTTGGCCAATGCGGAACGAAGCCAAGATATTTTCCGCTTTGCAGCCGGTGGCTTTAGAGATTTTACTCGAATTGCATCAAGTGACCCGGTGATGTGGCGAGATGTTTTCCTTGCAAATAAGGATGCAACATTAGCCACGCTAGATTTATTTACTGAGCGTTTAGATGAAATGCGCCAAGCGATCGTTGAGGCGGACGGTGCTTCAATGTATGGCGTGTTTACTCGAGCTAAGTCTGCACGTGATCACTTCTTGCGCTTACTAGAGCAGCGAACCTTAGGTAAGCCCCAAGAGAAAGCGGTCGCAATCAGTGTTAGCCCAGCTTCGGCGATTAATGGTGAAATCAAGTTGATCGGTGACAAATCTTTGTCACATAGAGCGCTTATAATGGCCGCCCTTGCCAAAGGGGTCAGTGAATTAAGTAATATTGACCTTACCGGTGATGTCAAAGTAACCATGCAGGCCCTTAAAGATATGGGTGTGGTTATTGAGGAGTTTGGCTATGGGGCAGTTAGGGTTCATGGTGTTGGTCGTCGTGGGCTAAGAGCCCCCATTGCGCCGATCAATGTTCATAACTCTGCAACCTCGCTGTATTTGCTTGCCCCGATATTGTCTGGGCAGACGTTCCACGTGGAAGTGATTGGTGAAGAGACGCTTCTTAATACACCGTTTACGCATTTGTTGGCATTAATGCGAGAAGCAGGGGCTTCTGTTACGAGTGCTGCTGCTGACTGCCTACCATTTAAGTTTGCACCGGCAGAATTGACGCCTGTGAAAATTGAGCTACCTGGACCTCCTTCATCGCGCTTGATGTCCAGCGCGGTGTTATTAAGTTTGTTTGCAGAAGGGCAAAGTCAGTTTTCTACGGTATTGCATTTCGATGACCAAGTCCGTGCATTGTTTGCGAGTTTTGGCGTGAGCATTGATGGAGAGTCTGACATTTCGGTTTTAAGTAATGAGCTGAAAGGAACGACTTTGGATTTGCCTGCAGACATGCAGCAAGCGCTTTGGTCTGTGTTGCTGGCGACTCTTTTGCCAGGATCGTCGCTTCGCTTAAGTGGTGTTTCTAGTCAAGGGCGTATGGCTAAGGTGCTGTCCTTGTTGCAGGGTGCTGGAGCAAAAATTGATTGGGTGGGTGAAGCTATTGGTGTGTTCGCTGCTCAAAGTGTTCAAGTAAGTTTTGCTAAACTCACGTCCTTTAATCTGGATGCCGCGCAATCTTACGAGATGAGAGAGTTTTTAACTCAGCTGGCGACGGCTGCGACATATGCAGAAGGTGATAGTCAGTTTGAAGGAATTTCACATTTACCTTATTTCTATGAAGATCGTATCACGACATTTGTAGATGGTGTGAATCACATTGGTGGTGTTGTTGAATGGCACGCCGGAACATTGTTATTAAAGGGATGTACCCCTCAAGGTGGGGATTTGGACAGTGCGGGTAATGAATTGGTTGCATTGGCATTTCTATTGCTTGCAGCCCGTTGCCGCAACGGTGCGACAGTCAGGGATTGTCAGAAATTGTTAGCGCAAATTCCAAACTTAGAAGAAATTGCTGCGCAACTAGGTCTTAAGTGCTTAGTGCAAAGCTAAATAAGAGGAACAGATATGATTAATCAAGCCCCAGTTATTACGATTGATGGCCCAAGTGGTGCTGGTAAAGGCACAGTAAGTCAATTAGTCGCGGAGAAGCTGGGTTGGCATTTGCTTGATAGTGGTGCGCTTTACAGATTGTTAGCGTTAGCGGCGTCTCATCATGGTATTCAATCGGATGATGTTGAGGCGTTGAAGGTATTGGCAGAGCATTTGGATATTCAATTCCAGCAGTCAGAAGAAGGCAAGGTTGAAATTATTTTAGAAGGTGAGGTTGTCACCCAGGCGATACGAACTGAAATTATTGGTAATCAAGCCTCAAAGCTTGCTGCTATACCTGATGTGCGTGAGGGGCTTTTATTGCGTCAAAGAGCCTTTGCTCACTCGCCGGGGCTAGTGGCAGACGGTCGCGATATGGGGACGGTTGTGTTTCCTGAGGCAAGTATTAAAGTATTTCTAACCGCTTCTCCTGAAGAGCGGGCTCAGCGACGTTTACTTCAATTAGAGCAGAAAGGTGAGGTTGTTGATTTTCAAGAGCTAGTTCAGAGCATAAAAGAGCGTGACGAACGTGACGCAAATCGCCCCATTGCTCCACTTGTTCCGGCGGCTGGAGCTGTTGTAATAGATAGCACAGACATGTCGATTGAGCAGGTTGTTGAAGTTGTGCTGGCTGAAGCGGCAAAAGCTTCCTACATTTAAGTATGCAACTATCTTAACGCTCATTCTTTGTGCTAAAATATTGCGATTAAAAATTTAGTCGACTTGGTGCCAGCAATAACCAAGTCGCAATCAATGTAAATTAGCCCCACATAAGCTGGCGATGTGGCAGGGAACATTTAGTTGTTCCGTATATATAGGAATCACAATGACTCAAAGCTTCGCAGAACTGTTTGAAGAAAGCCTAAAAAGCGTAGAAATGGCGCCAGGCTCAATTGTTACTGGTATCGTTGTTGACATCGATAGCGATTGGGTAACTGTTCACGCAGGTCTTAAATCTGAAGGCGTTATCCCACGTTCTCAATTCCTAAACGAGAGCGGCGAATTCACTCTAAACATCGGCGACGAAGTTAAAGTAGCTCTTGACGCTGTTGAAGACGGTTTCGGTGAAACTAAACTTTCTCGTGAGAAAGCTAAGCGTGCTGAAACTTGGTCTGTGCTTGAGAAAGCATACGAAGAAGGTGAAATCGTTAAAGGTATCATCAACGGTAAAGTTAAAGGTGGCTTCACTGTTGATATCGCTAACATCCGTGCTTTCTTGCCAGGTTCTTTGGTAGATGTTCGTCCTATCCGTGACACATCTCACCTTGAAGGTGTTGAACTTGAGTTCAAACTTATCAAGCTTGATCAAAAACGTAACAACGTTGTTGTTTCTCGTCGTGCTGTTATGGAAGCTACTAACAGTGCTGAGCGCGAAACTCTTCTTGCTAACCTTGAAGAAGGTCAAGAAGTTAAAGGTATCGTTAAGAACCTTACTGACTACGGTGCATTCGTTGACTTGGGCGGTGTTGATGGTCTTCTACACATCACTGACATGTCTTGGAAGCGCATCAAGCACCCAAGCGAAATCATCGCTGTAGGTGACGAGATCGACGTTAAAGTTCTTAAATTCGATCGTGAGCGTAACCGTGTATCTCTAGGTCTTAAGCAACTAGGTGAAGATCCATGGGTAGCAATCAAAGCTCGTTACCCAGAAGGTACTAAAGTTACTGCACGCGTAACGAACCTAACTGACTACGGTTGCTTCGCTGAGCTAGAAGAAGGTGTTGAAGGTCTTGTTCACGTTTCTGAAATGGACTGGACTAACAAAAACATCCACCCTTCTAAAGTTGTTCAAATCGGCGACGAAGTAGAAGTTATGATCCTTGATATCGACGAAGAGCGTCGTCGTATTTCTCTAGGTATCAAACAGTGCACTCCAAACCCATGGGAAGAGTTCGCTACATCTTTCAACAAGAACGACAAGATCTCTGGTGCAATCAAGTCTATCACTGACTTTGGTGTATTCATCGGTCTTGACGGTGGTATCGACGGTCTTGTTCACCTATCTGACCTATCTTGGGACGAAACAGGTGAAGAAGCTGTACGTAAGTACAAGAAAGGTGACGTTCTAGAAACTGTTGTTCTTTCTATCGATGCTGAACGCGAGCGTATCTCTCTAGGTGTTAAACAACTAGAGCAAGATCCTTTCGTTGCATTCGTTGCTGAAAACGACAAAGGCGCTATTGTAAACGGTACTGTTGCTGAAGTTGATGCGAAAGGTGCTGTTGTGACTCTGGCTGAAGGTGTTGAAGCTTACTTGAAGGTTTCAGAAATCAGCCGTGAGCGCGT
Source organism: Marinomonas sp. AWM4_232 (assembly GCF_056158325.1). Lineage (NCBI taxonomy): Bacteria > Pseudomonadati > Pseudomonadota > Gammaproteobacteria > Oceanospirillales > Oceanospirillaceae > Marinomonas > Marinomonas sp. AWM4_232. Next base: position 3,104,503 of record NZ_JBSWTA010000001.1, read on the forward strand.
AGAAGATGCTTCTTCTGTTCTTAAAGAAGGCGATTCTGTTGAAGCTGCAATCACTAACGTTGATCGTAAGGCTCGTACAATTGCAATCTCTGTGAAAGCTAAAGATGCAACTGAAGAAAAAGCTGCTCTTAAATCTCACGCTGAGAAGCAACAAGCAGAAGTTAGTGGCCCGACTACAATCGGTGATCTAATCAAAGCTCAACTTGAGAACCAAAACTAATTCTTATTAAGCTTTAGCTTAGTAAGACTTGTTTAAAAAGCGGACCCAAATGGGTCCGCTTTTTTTATGATTTTTTGAAGATCAGATTGACAAATAAACTATGCACAGAAGATGTGGATAAATGTGGGTATAGCTCTAAGTTCAGCGAAAAGTGGTCAGAAGCTTTTTGATGTCAGCTTCATCCCACTCTTCCTTTTCTAGTAATTCAGCAAGTTCTGGGCTGTTCTGAATAAGATCTAAATTCTTTTTAAATTTAGCGAAATGGTATTCTTTTATCAGTTTTTCGTCGTATTCTGAACGATAAAGTGGTTTGGGCTGATCTTCGGGTGAACATGTCTTCGATTGATCTGTTTTTAAGTTATTCACAGCTTTATAAGCGCTCAGCATTTTTGATTTGTTCATGTTGCTCACCTACCGGATATTCTATTTGCGTAATGAGGAAATGATCCTCTTTTGCTGTCCACTTAATATTAGCATTCCAAAGCTGATTGCCGTGGTTGCGGCTTTTAGATGTTTGCAAATAAGATGGGCGAGGGTCTTGACCGATCACTTGCTCAATTAACGGTACTAGATCTCTAGCATAGGTGGCTTTGTATGACTTTGCTTGGTCTAGTGCTAATTCAGAGAATTTGACGTTTTTTAATGTGGTAGGTAGTGGTGCAAAGCCGCCTTTTGCATTGGGTAGAGCATCTGCGTAAGGAAGATAAGGTTTGATATCGACGATAGGAGTTTTATCGAGTAGGTCTGCACCAATGATGTCAATGAAAACGCGATTGCCTTCTTTTCTTACGCCTTTGATCTCCACAACCGATAATCCTAACGGGTTAGGGCGATGGGTGGCACGCGTCGCGAAGATCCCTACTTTCTCTTTGCCACCTAGGCGTGGTGGACGAATTTTGGCCTTCCAGTTATCTGTCATGCACTGGTGGAAAATAAAATGTACCCAGATGTGTGAAAAGCCATCTAGGCCATCTAGTACATCAAGACGGTTAAAAGGAGGAAGCAACTCAATGGATGCTGTTGCTTCAGTAACTAAGCCTGGCTGCTTGGGTATGCCAAACTTTTGCGTGTAGCAAGAGTGGGCGAGGCCGATTTGTTGAAATGTGAAGGATTGGCTCATGATTATTTAGTTGCTAAGTAATGAATAATACGGAATCAGATAGGATAAGTTGTGTTAGTATACCGCTTATCTATTTTTATAGCGTCCCTACGATGGGAAATGAAATCGCTGGATAAAGAAGAGAGAAAATAATGTCCTTAGAATCTTACATGAACGAAGTTGGTCAAAAGGCTCGCGCAGCGTCGCGCCAATTGACTCGTGCAACCACTGAGCAAAAGAACAAAGCATTGTTCGCTATGGCTGATGCTCTGGAGCATGCACGACCTCGACTGAAAGAAGAGAATGCTAAGGACTTGGAAAATGGTAAACAGAAGGGGTTAGAGCCGGCGTTGCTGGATCGACTTGAGCTAAATGATGCACGCATTGATGGCATGATTGAAGGTCTAAAGCAGGTCGCCACTTTACCAGATCCTGTGGGTGAAATTACCGATATGGTTTACCGTCCTTCTGGTATTCAGCTTGGTAAGATGCGTGTTCCGTTGGGCGTGATCGGTATTATCTACGAGTCTCGCCCAAATGTGACGATTGATGCTGCGAGTCTTTGTTTGAAATCAGGTAACGCAACCATTTTGCGTGGTGGTAGTGAAGCATTTTACTCAAACCAAGCCATTGCTCAGGCGGTTCAGTCAGGTCTTGTGTCAGCGGGTCTACCTGAAGATGCGGTGCAAGTGATCAATACCGTAGACCGTGAAGCGGTGGGCCGTTTGATCTCTATGCCAGAGTTTGTAGACGTGATTGTTCCTCGTGGTGGAAAAGGGTTGATTGAGCGCATTAGCAAAGATGCCCGCGTACCTGTGATCAAGCATCTAGATGGTAACTGTCATGTTTACATTGATGATGAAGCTGACCTAGAAAAAGCGTTCAACATCGCAATGAATGCCAAAACTCGCCGTTACGGTGTATGTAATGCAATGGAGTCATTGCTTGTTAACACGAATGTTGCGAAAGAAATCTTGCCTCGTTTAGCTGACGCCTTAGCTGAAAAAGGTGTTGAATTAGTCGGTTGTGAGCAAACGCGAGCAATGATTGATGCAGCGCCTGCGACTGAAGAAGATTGGTACACTGAATATCTAGCGCCTAAGTTATCGATTAAGTTGGTAGCTGATATGGATGAAGCCATTGCGCATATTAACCAATATGGCTCGCACCACTCTGATGCTATTGTGTCTCAGAACTATTCAAAGACACGTGCTTTTATGACCGAAGTAGATTCCTCTTCTGTGATGGTTAACGCTTCAACGGCATTTGCAGATGGTTTTGAGTACGGTCTTGGTGCGGAAATAGGTATTTCGACCGATAAGATTCATGCCCGTGGTCCAGTCGGTTTAATGGGTCTAACCAGCCAAAAATACGTAGTGCTAGGGGATGGTCACACCCGTGACAACTGAGGCTTCCCAAGCGTTAAAGAAAGGCACGGTTGTGATGGGGGGAACTTTTGATCCAATCCATCACGGCCATCTTCGCTCTGCTGTTGATATCCTCGATTGCTTTCAATTCGAAACGCTGCGCTTAATTCCATGTTTTCAACCTGTGCACAAGGGTGAACCGACCGTTAGTGCTGAACAGAGACTGAAAATGGTGGAGCTTGGTATTGCCGCTGATAGCCGGTTAAGTGTGGATGCCCGTGAGATTCTCCGAGCGGGGCCTAGCTATACATTTGAAACGCTGGCCGAATTGCGTGCTGAGCTGGGTCAAGACGAGCCTCTCATTATGGTGGTGGGAATGGATAGTTTTCTGTCTCTACCAACCTGGGCGCGCTGGCAAGAGCTGGTATCTGTTGCGCATATATTGGTTATTTCAAGGCCAGGCTGGGAGCCTGATTTTATTTCGACCTTAGAGTCTTTTTATGAAAAACATCGAGCCGAGAGCGCGACTGAGTTACAATGCGCGCCCGCTGGCAAGATTTGGATGCAAAGTTTTACGCCATTAGCGATTTCATCCAGCCAAGTACGAAACCTTTGTCGCAAAAAAGCGTCTATTGCTTACTTGGTTCCAGAAACAATACAACGCTTCATTGAAGCACATTCTTTATATAAATAGGGTTATCTGAAACTATGAGCCAAAACCAATTATCTGCTGATCAAATTCTCGAAATTGCTGTTGAATCACTTGAGGATGTGAAGGGCGATAACATCACTGTACTGAACGTCAGTGAACTGACAGATATGATGGACTTTATGGTGATTTGTACTGGTACATCAAAGCGTCACGTAAACTCTTTGGGCCAAAACGTAGTAGAGCACGCAAAAAGTAAGGGTCTTCAGCCACTTGGCAGTGAAGGTCGTGACATGGGCAGTGAATGGGTTCTAGTCGACCTATACGATGTAGTGGTTCATGTGATGACGGAAGAAGCTCGTTCATTCTACGACCTAGAAAAACTTTGGGATATCAAACCAGAGCAACGTTAAGGCTTTAACATGCGCGTTAGGTTGATAGCAGTCGGTACAAAAATGCCGAAATGGGTAACCGAAGGCTACGAAGAATACGCCAAGCGTTTACCAAAAGACTTCGCCCTAGAATTGGTTGAGTTGCCAATGTCACCGCGTGGTAAGAACACGGACATTGCCAAAGCCATTCAAAAAGAAGGGGATGCAATGCTGGCCGCGATCCCAGCTGGCGATAAAGTCATTGCTCTTGAAGTCTTAGGTAAAGCGTGGAGCACTGAAAATCTGGCCGATCAGACCGCTAATTGGCGCATGGATGGATATAACATCTCTTTGCTAGTCGGTGGGCCGGACGGCTTGGATCCACGCTGTACTGCTCGTGCAGACCAAGCGTGGTCTCTCTCAAAATTGACATTACCTCATCCTATGGTGCGAATTCTGCTTGCAGAGCAGATATATCGCGCTTGGACACTGATGAATAATCACCCTTACCATCGGTAGGATTTTGCTTTGGGTAAACACCATCAAGTTTTTCGGAATTATCGCCAAGAACATTCTTTAACGAAACGAAGAGTTGTAGTCGCTGCTGTTTTCGTGTTGTTCATGGTTGGGGTCTTGATGGCTCGTTTGTTTTATCTTCAGGTGATGGAATACGAGCTATACCAAACTAAAGCCAACGATAACCGAGTCATGCTGGTGACTGAGCCGCCACCGCGAGGTTTGATTTATGATCGCAACGGCGTTGTGCTCGCTGACAATCGACCCATTCACAGTTTAACCGTCATTCCAGAACGTGCGGCCAGTTTGCCTGAACTTAAAGCAGAGCTTTCATCTATTATCGACATTTCGGAAGAGGACTGGAATGAGTACGAAAGTAAGCTAAAAGAATACCGTCGCCCGTATCAGTCTATTACATTGAAATCTCAGTTATCAGACGATGAATGGTCTAAAGTCTCTGTCGATCTCTATAAATTAGATGGGGTTCAAGTCGAGGCACAATTAACTCGTTATTACCCATATGGCGAGGCATTTGCCCATGCAATCGGCTACGTTGGACGAATCACTTCCCGTGACCTTGAACGTGTGGATAGAATGGCTTATCAAGGCGCTCTTTTCATTGGTAAAACCGGCGTCGAAGAGTATTACGAATCGACATTATTCGGTAAACCTGGGATATCGAAAGTTGAGGTGAATGCTCGCGGGCGGATCATGACCGAGATAGAGCGGCAAAACCCAACGCCAGGTAAAGATTTACACCTATATATGGATGCCCGTCTGCAACAGTATGCCTATGACCTCTTAGGCAACTATAAGGGGGCTGTCGTTGCCATTGACCCAAATAATGGTGGTGTTTTAGCGATGGTTTCTAAGCCAGGTTTTGATCCTAATTTGTTTGTCCGAGGCATTTCGGTGGATCAATACGCTGAACTTCGTGATGATAAGCGTCTTCCCCTCTTTAACCGCGCTTTGCGAGGAGGCTATCCTCCAGCCTCAACGATTAAACCCTTTATGGGGCTTGCTGGACTTGAATACGGTTTTTCTTCTTGGTCTGAAACCTATTATGCCCGTGGTTATTACCAGATAAATCCAAATGGACGCCGTTATCGCGATTGGAAACGAGGTGGGCATGGTTGGATTGATTTAGAACGATCCATCATTGAGTCTGTTGATACATATTATTACCAACTTGCTCATAAAATGGGGATTACGCCGATTCATACGTTTCTTTCAAAATTTGGTTATGGGCAGTCGTCTATTCTGGATTTAAATGGCGCTAGTAGAGGCTTGTTGCCATCGAATGAATGGAAAAAAGCACGCTACAAAGAACCATGGTATCCCGGTGACTCAGTAAACGTTGGTATTGGTCAGGGCTTTATGGTGGCAACACCAGTGCAGATCGCAACGGCGAATGCTGCTATTGCAGCGCGTGGGCACATGTATTATCCCCGAATGGTGAATGAAATTGATAATGCTCCCGCCACGTTTGAAGATAATGAAGGGGTAGAGCATGAAATTGTTCTAAAAGACCAGCGCAACTGGGAGCGTATGGTTCGAGCAATGGAGAAAGTAATTACCGATTCTCGTGGTACAGGCCGACGTCTACAAGGCACGGAGTATACCATCGCAGGGAAAACAGGAACGGGACAAGTGTTTAGCTTGGCAGATGACCAGGAGTATGACGCAAATAGCTTAGATAAAAGACTTCATGATCACGCCTTATTTATCGGTTTTGCACCGGCGGAAAAGCCCAAAATCGCAGTCTTTGCGATTTTTGAAAATGGCGGAAGCAGTGCTAAACCTGCAGATCTAACTAAAGCCCTTTTTGATGCGTATTTGTACGATGAGTACCCTCAAGAATATGATTACTTTGAGGAGCAGCACCGATGAACTGGCAGGTTTATCACCGATTTATAGCGTTTACGAATGCTAGGCTATGGCGTCTGACACACGTTGATGTGTTATTGCTGGTAGCGCTGTTAATCTTGATGTCAGGTGGCCTGTTTATTTTGTACTCGGCTTCTGGACAAGATGTTGCCATGGTGGAGCGTCAAGTATTCCGTCTAGGAATCGGTATGGTTACATGTCTTGGTTTAGCGCAGTTGCCGCCAAAGTACATGCGTCGGGCTTCCCCCTTTCTGTTTGTTGTACTGGTGGGCTTGCTTGCTTGTGTGTTGTTATTCGGTGTCGGGGCAAAGGGTGCTCAGCGTTGGCTGGCGTTGCCGGGTGGACTGAGGTTTCAGCCATCTGAAATCATGAAAATAGTCATGCCGATGATGGTTGCATGGTATTTTGCAAACCGCCCATTGCCTCCAAGTTTTAAAGAAATTGTCACGGTGCTTGTGATCATTGCGGTGCCGTCGCTGATGGTCGCTAAACAGCCCGATCTGGGTACCGCTTTGCTGGTCGGCGTGTCTGGTATCTTTGCGTTATTTCTTGCGGGACTTGGCTGGCGTTACATTATTGGCGCAGCGGCAGCGGTTCCAGTAGCGGCTTATGGTCTTTGGCAAGTGATGCGAGACTATCAAAAACAGCGTGTATTAACGTTCTTAGACCCCGAAAGTGATCCGCTTGGGTCAGGCTGGAATATTATCCAATCCAAAACCGCTATTGGCTCAGGTGGATTGCACGGAAAAGGTTACCTTGAAGGCACGCAAGCTCAGTTGAACTTTTTACCAGAGAGCCATACTGATTTCATTATAGCCGTGTTGGCAGAAGAATTTGGCATGATAGGGTGTGCATTGTTGATGTGCGCTTATCTGTTGGTGATTGCTAGAGGGTTGTATATTGCCGCTTATGCTGAAGATAATTATGCGAGACTACTAGCTGGAAGTGTCACTTTAACTTTTTTTGTATACATGTTTGTAAATATTGGCATGGTTTCTGGGATCTTGCCTGTTGTCGGTGTACCGTTACCGCTTGTTAGTTATGGTGGTACATCCATTATTACCATTATGGCAACATTTGGAATTTTAATGTCGATACAAACGCATAAAAGGGCAAGGTAATGTTCAACAAAGTACTGACAATCAGCTTAACGTTAGGATTATTGGGATGTTCCGCGACTGGCAGTCATGTCGAGGCGCAAACCGCGCAGCAAATTCCTTATATTAATCAGCCTGAAGTACAGCAATTTATCGATAAAATGGTTTCAGAGCACCGTTACGATCGCGATAAGTTGGTAGAAAAATTCTCTAATACCTTTAAGCGCACCCAGGTCATCACAAAATCTGATAACCAGCCAGAAGTTCTCGTGCCATTCCATAAGTACCGAACTAATTTCATTGATCCTGTTCGAGTTAAGCAGGGTGTGGATTTTGCAGAGCGCAATACAATTTGGTTGCAAAAAGCTGAGAACGATTACGGTGTTGATTGGCCTGTTATTGTAGCCTTGATCGGCGTTGAAACTGCCTATGGTAAGGTGACCGGTAGCAAAGATGTGTTCACATCGTTGACAACCTTATCATTCGATTACCCTCGTCGTGGTGGGTATTTTCAAAGTGAGTTGGAAGCGTATTTGTTGCTAGCGCGAAACCAAGGTTGGCCTATAGGTACGACGAAAGGATCTTATAGTGGTGCATTAGGTATGGTCCAATTTATGCCTAGCAATTATATGAAGTTGGCTGTGGATTATGATCAGGACGGACAGGTCGATCTTTGGCGCTCCGAAGCAGATGCCATCGGGAGTATTGCAAACTATCTGCGTCATCATGGTTGGATGTACCACGAAAAGGCTGCTGTCACAGCTAGGGTGGATAACCTTGAGTCTGTTCAAGAGTTGGTCAATAAAGGTCGTGCTCCCATTATGTCGATGAAAGAGTGGGCTGAAAAAGGGGTTTGGTCAACGACTCACTATAATAGCGCTAAAGCTGGTTTAATTGGTTTAAGAGAAAGTGATAGTCATGTTGACTATTGGCTTGCTTATGAAAATTTTTTCACCATTATGGATTACAATCCTAGCCGACGATACGCCATGTCCGTTTTAGAATTAGCAAATAGGATCGAACAGTATGAAGGTAGCTAAATATTTGGCTGCAGTGTCTGCTATGTGGTTGGTTGGTTGTACGAGTACTAGCCATATAAATGGTTCCTCTGTCGATTATGAAAAAGCATCTGGGGGAGGGCGTTATAGTATTCTGCAAGACCATGCACCTTCTGGGGATATCAAAGTAGATCATTTGCCAGATCTAGTTCCTAAGTATGAGCCTAAGAGTAGAGGTGGTAATAAGTCGCCGTATGAGGTTTGGGGTAAAAAATATTATGTCATGGACTCAGCTCAAGGCTATAAAGCCGAAGGCACGGCTTCATGGTATGGGCAGAAGTTTCATGGACATAAAACTTCAAATGGGGAAACATATGATATGTATGCTTTCTCGGCTGCCCATAAATCCTTGCCACTACCCACTTACTTAAAAGTCACCAACATCGATAATCAGCGCTCAGTAATTGTTCGAGTGAACGATCGAGGTCCTTTTCACGGTGATCGCTTAATCGATTTGTCTTATGCGGCGGCAGCACGTCTAGGGTATCACAAGAAAGGATTGGCTAGAGTGCGTATCGAAGCCATTACGCCAAGTCCCGGCGAGCGCTACTCATCAACTCCTGTTGCCGCTACGCAGTCAAAGGCAGCTGTTGCGCCTAGTGTTGCACCGGTGTCGGCACAAGCGCCAGCCAATGATTTACTATTTAGCCATCTTCAACTCGGTGCATTTTCACAACAGGCATCAGCTACGCGCCTAAAACAAAGACTTTATGAACGGTTCGATACACGTATTAACATTGAAGTGCTACATGCGCCGGATGGACTGTATAAAGTGTTAGTTGGTCCCTATGAAACGGATGCTTTGTTAGAAGATTGGCAGACAAAATTGAATGCAGCGGGCTTTGGCAAAAGTGTAAAAGTCGCGTTAGCTCCCTAGGGAACTTTATATAGGCTAGAGATTCAAAGCTCCCTCTAGTATCATTCTCGCCACCCAGTTTAGACAAAGACGTTTAAAATTATGAAACGACTGTTATCTCTATTTATTGTTATCTATTCACTTTCTATTTCCATTGCTAATGCAGCACCTTCATTGATACCAGCGCCACCGCAGTTATCTGCCAATAGCTACGTGTTAATGGATGCTTATACTGGTGATGTTTTAGTGGAACACAATAGCCGCGAAGAACTGCCGCCAGCCAGCTTAACAAAGCTAATGACGGCTTACATCGCTGAATACGAACTTGCGAAAGGGAATATTTCTTTTAATGATCAGGTAACGATCAGTGAAAAAGCGTGGCGCATGGAAGGCTCACGAATGTTTATTCGTGAGGGGACCCAGGTCCGTCTTGAGGATCTAATGCGTGGCATTATTATTCAATCAGGTAATGATGCAAGCGTTGCCGTGGCTGAGCACATTGCTGGCGGTGAAGCGGCTTTTGCTGATTTGATGAATCAGCATGCCAAACTGCTCGGCATGAACAATTCTCACTTTGTTAATTCAACGGGCTTCCCTGCTGAAGGACACTATTCAAGTGCCTATGATATCGCGCTACTGTCTCGTGCCACCATTGTGCATTTCCCTGAAAACTACAAAATGTATTCAGAGCAATACTTTACTTACAACGATATTCGCCAACCAAACCGAAATAAACTTTTATGGCGTGATAAAACCGTCGACGGTCTAAAAACCGGTCACACGGAAGCCGCTGGTTACTGCTTGGCAGCCTCTGCTGTTCGTAATGGCACTCGCTTGATTGCTGTTGTGATGGGTACCAGTTCTGATGAAGCGCGTGCTTCTGAGACTCAAAAACTGTTGAACTACGGATTCCGTTATTACGAAACGCGTAAGTTGTATAGCGCTGGCCAAGTATTGAGTGATGCACGCGTGTGGGGTGGTGAAGCAGATACGGTAAAAGTTGGTTTTGCTGATGATGTGTTGGTGACTATGCCACGTCAGAATGCTGATTCTATTCCTGCATCTTTAGAACTCACCCCTGAAATCGAAGCGCCGATTGAGGCGGGTGATGTATTAGGTAAAATTATCGTCGGTACAGCTGATAATGTACTGCTTGAAAGAGAAGTGGTGGCATTAGAACCTGTCGCGGAAGGTGGCTTCTTTAAGCGCCTGTTCGACAAAGTTAAATTGTTCTTTATGAACTTATTTTAAATGATGGTATAGCAAATAATGGCTTTAATTAATAAGCAAGGTGTTGTAGCAGCGGATGCGCCAGATGCCCCGAAAATCGAGTTTCCCTGTGACAATTACGTGATTAAAGTTGTCGCGATGGATGAGGCGGATATTCAAGCAACCGTGATTGCACGTGTCCGTACTCATGCGCCTGAGTTTGATGAGTCTTCGATTAAGAAGAATGTCTCTTCGAAAGGACGTTTTGTAAGCTTCAGTTTGCGTATTCGTGCTCAAAGTGAGACACAATTGGCTCGTTTACATGAAGATCTTATGGCGGTCGAATCCATCAAAATGGTTATGTAATTCATGCCGAACGCAATTCTATGTCGTGATCTTGGGGTTGTTCCGTATGAGTCTACATGGGAAGAAATGAAGCAGTTTACCCAGACTCGTACTAAACAAGACCAAGATCAGATTTGGCTCCTAGAGCACCCATCAATTTTTACGCAAGGGCAAGCAGGCAAGGAAGAGCACCTGTTAGATGCAGGGGATATTCCTGTCATTCAAGCGGATCGTGGCGGGCAGGTCACGTATCATGGGCCAGGCCAGTTAATCGCATACATCATGATTGACCTTAAACGCTTAGGAATCGGTGTGCGTGATCTGGTGACGCTTATTGAAAACTCAATTGTCGATGTCTGTAAGCAGCACGGCATTGAGTCTTACCCCAAGCCGGATGCGCCGGGTGTTTATGTGAATGGAATGAAAATATCCTCACTGGGCTTAAGAGTCCGTAGAGGATGTTCTTTTCACGGCGTTGCGTTGAACGTAGACATGGATTTAAATCCATTTCTGCGAATTAATCCCTGTGGTTATCAGGGACTTCAAATGATAGATATGAAGCGCTTGCAGCCACAGACCAGCATGGCGCAAGTTAAAGTTCAGCTAGCCAACATACTGGCCGAACGTCTCGGATATCCTCATCCGATTATCCAACAAGGGTGAATATAAGAATGACTACTCAGCAAAAGCGAGTTGTGCAGGGTGAAAAACTGCGCGGTGCCGACAAAATGGCCCGTATCCCTGTAAAAGTTATCCCAACAGAAGAGATTCCTCGTAAGCCTGATTGGCTTCGAGTACGTATGCCAGCATCGCCAGAGATTGCTCGTATTAAGAGTACTCTGCGTGAACATAAACTGGCGTCCGTTTGTGAAGAGGCAAACTGTCCAAACCTTGGCGAATGTTTCTCTAACGGTACCGCGACCTTTATGATCATGGGTGATATTTGTACTCGTCGTTGTCCGTTCTGTGATGTGGCACACGGTCGTCCCAATGCTCTGAGTCCAGATGAGCCAAAAGAACTGGCGACAGTGATCCGTGATATGCGTTTGAAATACGTGGTCATCACCTCAGTTGATCGCGATGATCTTCGTGATGGTGGTGCGCAACACTTTGTTGACTGTATCCGTGAGACCCGAGCGCAAAGTCCAAATATCGAGATTGAAACCCTAGTACCGGATTTCCGTGGTCGTATGGACGCTGCGTTAGACATTCTTGAAATTGCTCCGCCAGATGTGTTTAACCATAACCTAGAGTCGATCCCGCGTTTATACCGTCAAGTTCGCCCTGGCTCTGACTACCAATGGTCTCTTGATCTGCTGAAGAAATTCAAAGATCGTTGCCCAGACGTACCAACGAAATCTGGTTTGATGGTTGGCATGGGTGAGTCTTTTGAAGAGATCGTCGAAGTGATGAAAGACCTGCGTGCTCACAACGTTGACATGCTAACGATTGGTCAGTACTTGCAACCATCTAAGCATCACTTCCCAATGGATCGTTTTGTGCATCCAGAAGAGTTTGAACGCTACGAACAAGTGGCGAAAGAGCTTGGCTTTAAACACGCAGCCTGTGGCCCATTGGTACGCTCTTCGTACCATGCCGACAAACAAGCCCACGGTGAGCGCGTTTCGTAACAAGCAAAGCTATACAGGTAGTAGTTTGATTATGAAGAAACGAGAAGTGCTTTTTGTGCTTCTCGTTTTTTTATAAAAAAAGCCCGCCAAAATGGGCGGGCTAAGCTGTCCGTATCAGACGCCAAGGGGTAAGCGCCATATGTATGTTGGAACTAATGTCTACGTGGGCATTGTGCAAAGGTGTACGCTGCATTGCCCTAGTCAAGATCTAGCTCACTGTCCTTAATCTCAACTGGTTATATTATAGACAAATTGCTTGGGGCTTGGTTCCAATATTGTGAATATTTTTATGAGTATTGTTTATGGAAGGTGACTACGCAACGCCGTATTTTGCTGTCAGTATTGAAACATCGGAGTTGCGTGATGATGTTATGTACCGGGTAATGACTGAGAAGGTCATGGATTTGGCTGCCGAGCAGGCTGGGTATTTGTACGCTGATTGGGTGGTGGATGAATCGGCAAAGCTTGTTTTCTATTGGCGTAAAAAGGAGCAAGCTGAGAAGTGGATGGATCACTCTATGATGACTCGTATCTTATCGATAGGCAGTCAGTTTTGGTTTGATCGATATAGCTTGAAACTGTTAGAGGTACATAAAGAGAAAGTGGTGAAGAATCATACAAGTTGGCAAGACAATGCCAGATTTCCTGTGATTAAAACACCAAGAGGTGTGCTAAAACTATTGAGCTTAGAAGAAGCGCCACTTTTAAAAACTTACGTCAATGAGCAGCGGGAGCACCTCGCGCATTGGGAGCCGCTTCGAGGAGAAGATTACTACAGTGATGAGACATGCTTCCTTCGTGTAAAAGAGATGCGCCGCGATTTCATTGAGGATAAAGGTTGTGTCTTATGTTTGTTGAACCCTGAGCGGGACCGCATGTTGGCGTACAGTAACTATTCACAATTCGTTAGAGGCATTTCTCAATCCTGTTTTCTGGGCTACAGTTTGGCGGCAGATCTTCAGGGTCAAGGTTATATGCATGAATGTTTATCGGCTGGTATCGAATACATTTCAAAAGAGTTAAATATCGATCGAATTCAAGCATGTTATATGCCTAGAAATCACAAGAGTGCTGCCGTGCTAGCGCGCTTGAATTTCGAGAAAGAAGGTATTGCTCGCAATTATTTAAAGATAAATGGGCAATGGGAAGATCACTTAATGACGGCATTAACACTTCGTTAGATCACGCCTTGTTGTGAGAGTGGGCTTTGATAACTCGATCTTTATGAGGATAAGGCGTAGTAATGCTAAGGAAGGTGATTGGTTTTGAGGAATGGTTGAGTAGGCTTCTTGGGCATTGTTTAGGCACAACAGTACCCTTTTGAGAAACGGCTTGGGCAGTTTTTTGATCGAAGGTAATGCTTAGTGTGCCATCATAGTTGAGCGGTAGGATAAATTGCTCGCATTGCTTAAGATAATGGTCAGGCTCTTTGTATCCGGCCGGTAGCATGACCCATTCGACCTTGCCAAGTTCTTTATTCTCAACGGTCCAGCGTGTGACACCATTACTTGATTGCTGTTTATGTTCAGTACCACTGGCAAAACGCTCGCATTTTTTATGTTCTCGTTTGCTTTGTCCGACAAAGACAACCACAAACAGCCTTGCTAAATCTGAAACGGCAACACACTTTAAAGCTTGTTCATGGCTCAACCACGCCGCTTGGTTGGCTTTTAGAGAGGTTTCTTCACCCTCTGATTCGATGAATATTTGACCATTTGTGACAGTGATTAAGCTGTCGTATGGAAAAATTAGGTTATGGTTCGCGTGCGAGTTCATCGAGAGTTGTAATTCGTACACTCGTAGGGATCCGGAATGGTGAGCGATCTGTTGCCAGCTATCCTGCCCAAGTGTTGCTTTCATATTCATGTCTCTTCCTAAATGACGCTTTTGAGTTTACAACGTCCTGAAAGAAACGACTAATGTAGAATTAGTATAGGGTTTCGGTTGCAGCTCAAATGGTGCCTGATTATAGTAGGTGGCAATATTTAAGTTATAGAAATGCTTAGGCTTTTTACTAAGTATTCTCATATTGTAAGGATCCTGCTTTTGAGTGAAATGACTACCTTCGAAGCCAATGAAACGCTTTCATTAAAAGACTACACCGAAAAGGCTTATCTGAATTATTCAATGTACGTCATTTTGGATCGAGCTTTGCCGCACATTGGTGATGGGCTTAAGCCTGTTCAGCGACGTATTGTGTATGCAATGAGTGAATTGGGGCTGAAAGCCACGGCTAAATACAAAAAGTCAGCAAGGACCGTGGGTGATGTGTTAGGTAAATTCCACCCTCACGGTGACAGTGCTTGTTATGAAGCAATGGTACTGATGGCGCAGCCGTTTTCATATCGCTACCCATTAGTTGACGGTCAAGGTAACTGGGGCGCACCAGACGATCCTAAGTCCTTTGCTGCGATGCGTTACACAGAGTCACGCTTGTCCAAGTATGCCGATGTGCTATTAAAAGAAGTGAATCAAGGTACCGTAGATTGGGTGCCAAACTTTGATGGTACGTTGGATGAGCCCGCTGTTCTTCCAGCTCGATTGCCTAACCTTTTGCTAAACGGCACGACCGGTATTGCTGTCGGTATGGCGACAGATATTCCTCCACATAACTTGCGTGAAGTGGGGGGAGCTTGTATCCATATGCTTAAGCATCCAAAAGCGGACTTGGATGAACTTTTAGAATATGTGCAGGGACCAGATTTTCCGACTGGCGGTGAAATTATCACTCCGCGAGAAGATCTGCGTAAGTTGTACGAGACAGGTAAAGGGCAGGTTAAGGCTCGTGCTCGTTACAATGTCGAAGAGGGCGAAATCGTTGTTTACGAATTGCCCCATCAAGTTTCTGGTAGCAAGATCCTAGAGCAAGTAGCAGCGCAAATGCAGGCTAAGAAGCTTCCGATGGTGGTGGATCTTCGCGATGAATCTGACCATGAGAACCCGACTCGCTTGGTGATTGTGCCGAAGTCCAATCGAGTGGATATTGAAGGGGTAATGACACATCTGTTCGCGACCACAGATTTAGAGAAATCTTATCGTGTAAACATGAATGTGATTGGCCTTGACGGCCTGCCTCAAGTGAAAAGCCTGCCGGTATTTATTAGTGAATGGCTCAGATTTCGAATCGGTGTGGTTCGTAAACGCTTAGAATTCCGCCTCGATAAGGTTTTAAAAAGGCTGCACATTTTAGAAGGTTTGCTCGTTGCCTTCCTAAACATCGATGAAGTCATCGAGATTATTCGAAATGAAGACAAGCCTAAGCCGGTTCTAATGGCTCGTTTTGATTTGACGGACACTCAAGCGGAAGCCATTTTAGAGCTGAAGTTGCGCCACTTAGCAAAGCTTGAAGAGATGCGTATTCGAGGAGAGCAAGACGAGCTGGAAAAAGAGCGTCAGCTTTTAGAGGGTTATCTTGCGTCTGATGCGAAGCTTAAAAAGCTAATCATCAAGGAGATCGAAGAGGCAATTAATGACTTCGGTGATGAGCGTCGTACTCCAATTGTTGAGCGTAAAGAAGCGCAAGCTTTCAGTGAAGAAGACTTGCTGTCAAATGACCCTATCACGGTAGTGTTATCGAAGCAGGGTTGGATTCGAGCAGCTAAAGGTCATGAGATAGATGAGCGCGGACTTAGCTATAAATCTGGTGATGAGTTCCTGTTGTCAACCAAAGGGCGCTCAAATCAGACATTGGTCTTGCTAGCTTCAAATGGCCGCACCTATTCCATAAAGGCGCATACGCTTCCTTCAGCAAGGGGGCAAGGAGAACCCATTACTGGGCGCATCAGTTTAGATAAAGACACGCATATCGTAGCCGCTGTATTGGATACGGACGAGTCTTATTACCTTGTTGCTTCAGATGCGGGATATGGTTTCGTAGCCAAGCTTGGTGATTTGCATGCGAAAAACAAAGCGGGTAAAGCAACCTTAACATTGCCGGTCAATGCTAAAGTGATGGCACCTGTAAAAGTAGCGGATCCTGAGCGTTCTCGAGTGGTAGTGGTATCAAATGAAGGGCGTATGCTGGCATTCAATGTCGCATCATTGCCGCAAATGGCGAAAGGAAAAGGGAATAAGCTGATCAGCATTTCATCAGCACGAGCTAAGGATCGAGAAGAGTGGGTCTGCTCTCTAGCAACCTTGTTGCCTGAAGATTTGCTGTGTGCACACAGTGGCAAGCGCTTCATGACGTTTGCTGAGAAAGAATTGTTGGATTACGTTGGTGAGCGTGGGCGCCGTGGTTTAAAACTGCCACGAGGTTTCCAGCGTATCGATCAGCTAGAAGTAAAGGCAGGGGAAGGGAAGCCTTCTAATTAGGTTTCTTAGTTAAAGTTAATATTGAAACAAATTGATGCTATTTTTAAATAGCCACTAAGAATTAAGGGGTATATCCACATGAAAGGCAGTCAAAAAGTTATCGATAGCATGAATGCGCTATTAGAAAATGAACTGGCAGCGATCGATCAGTACTTCATCCACTCACGTATGTATGATGACTGGGGATTAAGCAAGCTTTACGAGCGTTTAAACCATGAAATGGATGAAGAAAAAGATCATTGTGATTGGCTAATTAAGCGTATTTTGTTCCTAGAAGGTACTCCTTGTTTGACTAAGCGCCGTGACTTACTTGTTGGTAGTGATGTTCGCTCCATCATGCAAAATGACCTTACGCTTGAGTTAGAGGTTGTTGCAGCGGTGCGTGATGTAATCGCCATTTGTGAGCAAGAAGGTGATTACCAGACTCGTGAGATGCTTGAGAAATTACTATTTGATACCGAAGAAGACCATGTTTACTGGCTAGAAAAGCAGTTGCGCTTGATGGATACCATCGGTGAGCAAAATTACATCCAGTCGCAAATGTAATAGGAGTTCCTATGAAAGGTGATAAGCAAGTCATTGCCAGCTTAAATAAGGTGTTAGCCAACGAGCTTGTGGGAATTAACCAGTATTTTTTGCACGCGCGCATGTTTAAAGATCAAGGCTTTGAGCTGTTAGACAAAGCAGATTACAAAACGTCAATCCAAAAAATGAAAAATGCAGATCGCTTGATTGAGCGTATTTTGTTTTTGGAAGGGCTGCCTAATTTGCAAGATCTAGGAAGACTTCGCATTGGTGAAGATAGCGAGGAAATGATTGCCTCTAATTTGTCTTTCGAATTGGCTACATTGCCTGATCTTCAGGAGGGTGTAAAACTTTGTGAAGAGAAGAAAGATTTCATCAGTCGTGAAGTGCTTGAGCACATCCAAGATGAGCAGGAAGAGCAGATTGATTGGCTGGAGACTCAGCAGCATTTGATCAAGACCGCAGGGCTAGAGAATTACTTGCAGTCTCAGATGGGTGAATCTTCTTCAGATTAAGTCTTGCTTTTTCTTAAGCAACTTTGACGAGGAGTTCGTCTGCCAGTTTCAAGAGCTCCTCGTTAAGGATTCCTTTTACGTCCTTACAGCACTTTCCACATTGG
Source organism: Marinomonas sp. AWM4_232 (assembly GCF_056158325.1). Lineage (NCBI taxonomy): Bacteria > Pseudomonadati > Pseudomonadota > Gammaproteobacteria > Oceanospirillales > Oceanospirillaceae > Marinomonas > Marinomonas sp. AWM4_232. The sequence continues at coordinate 3,122,266 of NZ_JBSWTA010000001.1, forward strand.
TTGCCTACACTATGCTCAGCATAAAGCTCGCGCATGGTCGTAGCGCCTTCGGCAATAGACTTTTTGATTGCTTTATCAGAAACAGCGTTGCAAAGACAAACGTACATAAAATGAAAATCACTCTCAGTTCGATTTGTTTTCGATTTTATGTGTAGTGATAATAGTTATCAATAAAAATAAATTTATTTAAACTTGAGGTCTGATAGATTTTCTGTACAAGGGAAGTGCAATGTACATAAAGAGAAGGACGCTTATGCGTCCTTCTCTTTTGTAATGTCAGTTAAGATTTCAGCAAAAGTCTCGGGCGGGTGAGCCCCTTGCACTAAGAACTGCTCATTGATGATGTAGGTGGGGACAGATTGGATGTTCAGTTTTACTAACTTTTCCATTTTCTCATCCACTAAGTATTCTGCCTCTCTCGACAACGCATCTTCTATGTCTTCAGGTTGGAAGCCTACTTCTTTTGCAATACGTTCTAGAATACTTTGATCGCCTATATTCTCCCCTTTGGTAAAGTAGGCATAAAAGAGAGCAACCATCATAGGTGTGGCTAAGTTGATTCGACTGGCCTGGGCAATAAATTGATGGGCTAGTTTTGTATTTGGGATGACGTCTTTTTCTGAAAAGTTAAACTCTAAACCAGCTTCATAGCCCACGTTTTGTAAGGCATGAGAGACTTCATTTAACTTTTCTTGGCTACCAAACTTTTTCCCTAGGAACTGAGCTCTAGGTTCTCCTAGTTTGGCTATGTCTGGGTGTAGCTCAAAAGGAAGCCAATGGATATCAAACCGGAAGTCGTCACCTAGATGCTCCATTGCAGCTTTTAAGCGAGTGTAACCAAGGTAACACCATGGACAAACTGGGTCGGCTACAATATCAATAGTTAAGTCGGCCATTTCTTCTCCGTTAGTTGACGCTGTAAGCAATGCACTGACTGATTTGACAATAGGGTAAGTTGGATTCCTTGTGCCAATGATTAAATGCGGATTGCGCCGCTTTTAGTGCAGCCTGAGTATCGCGCCCTGTTGTCAGTATCTGTTGATTACGCAAGTAACCTTCAACGTCTTTTGTTAGTAAAAAAGTATCTTTACCCATGATTCTTAGGGTGTAAGCACCAGTGTTGCCTCCGAGGCGAGCGCCATGCTTTTTAAGGTATTGCCACAACTCAACAATATTATTGCTAGGGTATGTTGCTACAAACTGTGCAAAGCTATCATGTTTAGCCTGAACTTCAGACATCATGATTGCGTTCTCACGAATCGTCATGACTTTACCAAAGTGCCGGATAATACTTGGGTCTTTGGCTTTTTCTTCCCACATTTCATCGTGGATTAGCAGCATTTTTTCCACATCAAAATGGAAGAATGCGTTTTCAAAATTAGGCCACTTATTACGGACTACTTGCCAGTTCATACCTGATTGAAAAATCTTTTGAGTGAAGGCAGATAGCCAACGATCATCTGATATGTTTAAAAGCTGCTGCCCTGACTTGGGGCTAATGAGCTGATTCCTCAATGTTGTCTCACTACCAAAACGTGAGACAGCCCTGCTGTAAATGTCTGAAAAAGGTTCGTATGAAGACAATGTGAACTCCTTCGCAAAAGTGATGGTGATTGTAGCATAAACGTAACTATGACGTTGATCCGCCGCATTTATTTCTTAAAGTTCGGCACGGCTATCGCGTATACTTGGTATGACGTGAAATGATAGGAAAGACCATGACTCATCTAAGTGTAAACCTAAATAAAATTGGCCTACTGCGAAACTCACGCGGCCGTGATTACCCCAATATGTTAACGATGGCCCAACGTACGTTAGAGCTTGGCGCGTTTGGTATTACTATTCACCCACGCCCAGACCAACGACATGCGACTTACCGTGATGCGTACGAATTAAAAGAATTGCTGAAGCAATATCCAGGTCGAGAGCTGAATATTGAGGGTTTTCCTGATGCTAAATTCCTTGAAGTTGTATTAGAGGTTATGCCTGATCAGTGCACACTGGTACCTGACGACCCGAATCAATTGACCTCAGATCATGGTTGGAATGTTGCGAGAGACCAAGATGCCCTGCGCCCTGTAATAGCCAAACTTAAGGAAAAAGGTATCCGAGTTGTGCTGTTTATGGATCCTGAGCCAGAGAATATGGCGATGGCTAAAATGGTTGGTGTCGATCGAGTAGAGCTTTACACTGAATCTTATGCGCAAGCATACCAAACCGAGAGAAAAGAAGCCGTTAATCAGCAATACCAAGAAGCCGCGCAAGCAGCAATGGACGCAGGGCTTGGCGTTAATGCTGGCCATGATTTAGATCTAGAGAATGTTGGTCTACTTTGCTCCGAACAACGCATTACTGAAGTCTCTATTGGTCATGCGCTGACAATTGAAGCACTAGATTACGGTTGGGATGATGTGGTTAAACGCTATTTGGAACAATTAGGTTAATGAATAGTGGTCGTCACGGTGTCGCTACCTCTACCTCTAAAAAGAGAGTTGTATGCCAGCGCTGCCACTATCCTGAAAGGCAATGCATTTGTCATTTGGTTGTGTCCATCAGTGGCGATAAGACCGTATGGATTATTCAAGATAAATTGGAAGCAAACCATGCTAAGAACAGTACTAGACTGTTTAAGCTCTGCTACGCTAATACGAATGTTATTGCTTTTTCTGATTCGTCAGCCATGCAATGCTTTTATGAACAAGTTGATGTGGATGCTGCGGTTCTGCTCTACCCAAGTGATACCGCGATTGCAATTGAAGCCCTAGATGAAGACAAAGCAAAGCAAATTAAGCACGTTATTTTGTTAGATGGTACGTGGCCTAAAGCAAAGAAAATGTTCTTAACAGATAGTCGATTGAAAAAATTCGCGACAGTGAATTTTGCGACGCCGCCAGTGTCTCATTATGAAATACGTAAATCACCTAACGCTAAAGCATTGTCTACCTTAGAGGCTGCGGCGTACTGTTTGGAAACGCTAGGAAGTTTACAAATGTATAAGGTTCGTAACTTTTTTAGTGAGGTAATCGAACTACAATGGCAATTACAGCCAGATTCTCATAAGCACCGAACAAGTAAAGAGATTAAAAGTGGATAAACAAACTGAACTTGAAGTACAAGCAGCTGCCTTTCGTCGCCTTTTAGAGCATTTAGATGAGCGAAAAGATGTGCAAAACATTGATTTAATGAACCTGGCTGGATTTTGCCGCAATTGCTTAAGTAAATGGTATGCGTCAGCTGCTGAAGAGCGAGGTATACCTGTTACGTATGAAGAAGCGAGGGAAGTCATATACAAAGAGCCGTACTCCTCCTGGAAAGAGAAATACCAGAAAGAGGCCACCCCTGAGCAACTTGCCGCCTTTAAAGCGAGCCAGCAAGGCGAGTAGTGCTTTATGACTCCGCACCTAGGTCGCTTCTTTTTACCGTTTGCCCGACGTATGCCATTTCTGATAATTGTATGCTCGTTAATGGTTTGGGGATCTGCATCTTACTTGATCGCTGATGTGTCACAAAAATACATTAATCTGGCAAAGCGAATAGGTGCCCAGTATGGCCATCGAGCTGAATTGCGCATTATGGCATGGCGTCGAGCCGTCGATGAATCCCGCGGACTGAGTGTTGGCCAACAACTGCAATCTATTAATAACTTCTTTAATATGTTGCAGTTCGTCGATGACTTGCCTCATTGGGGTAAAAAAGACTACTGGGCGACACCAATTGAGTTTTTAGCGACAGGTGGTGGTGATTGTGAAGATTTTACCATTGCGAAATATTTTGCTCTTCGAGAATTGGGGGTGCCAGATGAAAAGCTTAGGCTCGTTTATGTCAAAGCTCTTCGGTTAAACCAGCATCATATGGTTTTGGCGTATTATCACACACCCACTTCTGTACCAGTGATTCTAGATAATTTAGATAAAACCATTAAACCTGCTGTTCAGCGAAATGATTTGTTGCCGATTTACTCATTTAATGCTGAGAATCTTTGGCTAGCGAAAGAGAAAGGCCGAGGTCAATTAGTGGGAGGATCATCTCGATTAAGCTTGTGGACAGATTTAAATAACCGGTTAACAGATTTAGAGGGGTAGGAGGTCATACATGACGCTCTTTAGACAGTTATTACTGACAATCGTGTTGCTATTATCACTGATGTTAATGGTTGTAATGGCCATCAACTTTCAAACAACCAAGGATTATTTGATCGAGCAGTTACGTTCGACCACACAAGATACTGCGACGACGCTGAGTATGCAGATCTCCGATTTTATGGCGATGGAAGATTACACGTCCGTGGAAACAGCTGTAAATGCTGTATTTGACAGTGGGTACTTTTCTCAAGTTCGTGTACACGCTTACGCTAAAGATGAAGATATTATCCGAAGTAATAAGACCATTATTTCTGGTGTCCCCCATGGCTTTGTTGATTTGATTGATTTTGAAGTACCAACAGCGAGTGCGGTGATATCCAATGGTTGGAATGAGTTAGGGCAAGTTTATGTGACGGGTAGCGCTGGTTATGGTTATTATCAGTTATGGACTGCGACGCGCGATTTGTTTCTATCATTCTTGGTGATAGGTACGATATCGGTCCTAATGGGGGGCTTATTACTTCGTTGGCTGTTTAAGCCATTAGTGCAAGTCGAAAGGCAGGCTGAGGCGATTCAGCAGCGTCGCTTTATACAAATGGAAACCTTGCCAAAAACGCGAGAGTTGAAGTCGGTGGTCGAGTCAATGAACCGCATGGCTGCCAAATTAGAGCGTGAATTTGCTGCCGAGGCTCAGACCGCGCAATGGCTGCAAGCGAAAGCTTTTAAGGATCCAGTCAGTGGCTTGGGCAACCGTAATTTTTTTGAAAGCCAAGCTTCAGCGCATTTTGCAGATTCCGAAAGGGCTTTTGATGGGCTAATTTTAATCAGTTTGCTTGATCTAGCAAAAATCAATAATGAGTTTGGCTACGAGGCAGCTGATAGTTTTATAAAACGCTCAGCTGATATTCTTGAGAGGCATATTAGTACTTTTCAGAATGTAACCTTGGCGCGCTTAAATGGCGCTGACTTTATTGCGCTTGTGCCAAATATTGAAACCGAGAGTCTTAAGGTTTTAGTTGAGTCGATTATGTCCGATCTGCACGAGCTGGTGGGGGCGCGTGTAAGTTACTCAGAGAAAGTGGCTAACATTGGTGCGGTAGTTATTAGCGCTGATGTGGACCGCTCTAGCGCCATGGCTCAGGTCGATGCTGCTCTGCGTTCTGCAAAGCAGGCGGGTCCAAACAAATTCAATGTATTCGACTCCGAAACGGGTCAGCAAATGGCAATAGGTCGGATAGCTTGGAAAGAGATGCTTGAGCAAGCGATTGCCCATCAAAGCTTTGTCCTACGACGACAAGTGGTCGCTTCTTCTCATGATCTTAACAAATTGTTACAACAGGAATTGTATGCAAGTTTAGAATTCGACGGTAAGCAGTATCATGCAGGATACTTTATAGGTTTAGCGGAGCAATTCGATTTAGGCGATCAGGTTGACCAAGTGATCATTCTGCGTGTGATCAAAGCTATTCAAATGACCACGATTGAAGGCCCTTTCGTGATTAACTTGTCAGCGTCAGCCTACGCGAAAATGTCTTTTGTTAGCTGGCTTGATAAAACACTCAGTACTTTGGCTCCTACTATTAAGCAAAAATTAGCTTTTGAAGTTTCTGAGCAAAGTGTTTTAGGTACAGAGGATCATGCCTTTCTGCTGGCGAAAACCCTTAAAAGTCATGAAATTAAGTTTGGTATTGATAATGTAGGTAAGCAGTTTTCGGCTTTTCAATATTTACAGGATTTGATGCCCGACTATGTGAAAGTAGACCCGTCTTATACCAAGTTGGCCGTTGGCAAAGAGTCTGAGTCTTTCTTTATGCATACCTTGTGTAAAATGTTTAACAGCTTGAATATTGATGTGATTGCAACAGGAGTGGAAACTGACAAACAAGTTGAATTGCTGAAAAAATTTGATATCAGTGGCGTGCAAGGTTACGGTGTGGGTCGACCTGTAGGGCTCGATGATGCTTAGATTAAAGCATCATCATCACGAATTTCGCCAATTAAGCTGTCGTTGTTGCCTGAGTGTATGCCTCGGACGAACTTGCGACTGAGAAGTTTTTTCTGAGCTGCCATCGGTAACTCAGTAAACTGGATAAGGCGCTTTTCTGTTAGAAGATCTATCAGGTCTTCTAGTATCCGCATCATGTCTTGGTCGGAGGAGGTGAGTAATTCTTGTGAAGACGATTGATCAAGTTTTGCAGCAAGAATATTTGCAACATGAGGATCGTTTGGAGCAACGAGCTGGGTAAACTCATCATCCTGATATGGTGCGACATCGATGATTTTTCCTTGTTCATCGAACTTTGCGTAAAGCATGCGATTTACCCTCGAATAGTTAAGCGGTCATTAAGTAAAGATAATAGTATTATTTTTTGTTTTTAGAACCTAGTTCCGATATTTAGAGTGAACTAAGAAAAACTCAGAGCTAATTTATATGGCATTATTCTGGAAAAAGAAACTTACTAAGGAAAGTAACCAAGGATTGTCACAAGATGATCGAGTTAAGGAAAATGCGCATGCTTGGCTGGCTCGTGAAGAAGTGCAGCATGATATAGAGCTATCAACGGAGAAAAGCGAAAACCCTGTTTCTGTTTCAAGAAACAATAATGTTGATGCAGCTAAATCAGATGACATCAAAGCGACAGAGCCTCTGTCCATGCCAAGGGAAAACACAACTCCACAAGAAGAAAAGGAAGCACAACAGGATTCTAACGACAATTCATTAGGGAAAACACTTACCCACCTTGAGTCATTAGTTCAGGGATCTTCCAGTAAAACTAATGTGCCGACATCGACCGACGATAGCTTATCGGCGACCGTTCCAGCAGTAGAATTAGCGCAGGTTGAAAAAGAGTTTGAGGGCTCTCATCAGGCAATTAATGATGATACTGAAAACGATAATAATGATACGTTGTCAGAACCGAAAAATAATGAGTGGTCGGGCTTGTCTGCTTTTAAGCAAATTGAGAACGACAAGGCCAGTGAAATTAACTCTGATAATACACAGGTAGTGCAAAGCATAGAGCAGCTGTTATCTGAACAAATGGCAGGTGAAAGCACTGCTCCGAGTGATTCTGATAAAAGTGCAGAGCTAACGCAGGAACAAGCCTTTCCAAATTTACTTAAAGAGCAAAGCTCTGCAGCGCAAGAATCTAAAACAAGAGAAACGGAGCTTTCTTCATCAAGTTTGTTCTCAAAATCTTTTGCGGCGAGCGCTGATGAAGATGAGCCAATTGAAAAGACTGAAGCAAATTTATTTCGTACAGAGAACCTAACTGAACAGCTAGATAACGATAATGAAGCTCAAAAAGGGCTTTCTGAAGAAACAAAACTTTTTTCTAAGGTGCTATTGACTGACGTTGAACAACGTCCACCCTATGAGCCAGAGCCAGAGCCAGAGCCAGAGCCAGAGCCAGAGCCAGAGCCAGAGCCAGAGCCAGAGCCAGAGCCAGAGCCAGAGCCAGAGCCAGAGCCAGAGCCAGAGCCAGAGCCAGAGCCAGAGCCAGAGCCAGAGCCAGAGCCAGAGCCAGAGCCAGAGCCAGAGCCAGAGCCAGAGCCAGAGCCAGAGCCAGAGCCAGAGCCAGAGCCAGAGCCAGAGCCAGAGCCAGAGCCAGAGCCAGAGCCAGAGCCAGAGCCAGAGCCAGAGCCAGAGCCAGAGCCAGAGCCAGAGCCAGAGCCAGAGCCAGAGCCAGAGCCAATTAAAAAACGCTCTACGTTTTTTAATTTATTCCAACGTAAGTCTGAGACACATGTTTGGAAGGACGACTCTCAACAAAAAAAACCTCAGGTTAGTGAAAGCAGGGTTCCGGCAAGCGAAAATGCCAATGTTTCAGACTCACACCAACAGTTTGAAGGTGTTAATCCCCAAGCTAATGAAGAATTTTTTAAACCTGAACCTAAAACACAAGAACAGGCAAAAGTTGATCAATCATGGGCTGGTGACTTAGAGAAACTAGACAGTGTGGACCCACTTCTAGATTGCTTGGTGCTCATATCGAGATATTTTGATAATCCCTATACAGCTGATGGGGTGAAAGCGGGGATGCCTGTTTCAGATGAGGGGATGACGCCTGAGTTATTCATGCGGGCGTCAAAGAAAATTGGCTTTATTTCTCGCTTTGTTAAGCGTCCAATCGATCAAATTTCAGATGCCCTAATGCCGGTCGTTCTTTTACTTAAAGAGCGTAAGGCGTGCGTTGTATTGAGTATTGATTCTGAAAATGACTCAGCGGTCGTTATGTTGCCTGAATCTGGTGATGGTGAAGTCAATATGTCTTTATCTGACCTGAAGGCGTTGTACTCAGGCTATTGTTTTTTTGTTAGACCTCAGTTTCGTTTTGACAAACGTTCTGGTGTAGAAACCAATAATACAGGCCGTTCGCACTGGTTCTGGGGAACATTAGCCAGTTCTTGGCGCATTTATCGCGATGTATTCATTGCCTCTTTGTTAATTAATGTGTTTGCTTTGGTTAGTCCTCTTTTTGTTATGAACGTATATGACAGAGTTGTGCCAAATAACGCTTTTGATACATTGTGGGTGCTGGCCGCAGGCGTTTCTGTTGTTTACATATTTGATTTTATACTTCGCTCTTTACGTGCTTACTTCATCGATGTTGCAGGGAAAAAGTCGGATATTCTGATATCTGCTAATATATTTGCAAAAGTGAATAATATCACAATGGCTTCTCGACCAAACTCTATTGGAGGGTTTGCTAAGAACCTTCAGGACTTCGATAGTATACGTGACTTTATTACCTCTGCATCGGTAACGACTCTTGTAGATATTCCATTTATGTTTTTGATTGTGGCGGTCATCTATTTTGTTGGCGGTCCTTTAGCGTTAATTCCTGTCGTTACAATAGTATTAGTCTTGCTGTACTCTTTAGCTATTCAAAAACCACTGAAGCGCTCTATTGAAGAGAGTCAGAAAACGGCTACTCAAAAAAATGCTGTGCTAATTGAAAGCTTATCTAATGCGGAGATTGTTAAATTAAATAATGCACAAGGAACGCTTCAGCAACAGTGGGAGCAAGCTGTCGGTAATATTGCAGATTGGGGCTTAAAAACACGCCAGCTGGCTCAATCCTGTTCTTCTTTTGCGATGGTCGCTCAGCAAATGACTACTGTTGCGATGGTTATTTTGGGCGTGTATATGATCTCTGAGCGTGAAATGTCAATGGGAGCTTTAGTTGCTTGCGTGATGTTAACCGGTCGAGCACTTGCTCCAATGGCACAATTTGCTGCCTTGGCTGCGCGATACAATCATGCAAAATCGGCCTTTTCTGGTTTAAAAAGCATTATGGAGTCGCCTGTTGAGCAACCGGATGATGTTAAATTTGTTCACCGTCCAAAATTTGAAGGTGCATTCGAGTTCGATAGCGTCTCATTTGAATATCCTGAACAAGAGCAAAATGCTATTTCTGATATAAATCTTACTATTCGCCAAGGAGAAAAGGTTGGCATCATTGGGCGAATTGGTTCCGGAAAATCTACACTAGGCAAATTAATGATGGGGTTGTACGAGCCGAAGGAAGGAGCGGTTCGTGTTGACGGTGTTGATTTGAGACAAGTAAACCCCGTTGATTTACGCCGTAACATCGGAGCAGTTTCTCAAGATGTGTCTTTATTTTACGGAACAATTAAAGAAAACATTTGTTTTGGAGTACCTTACATAGAAGATGAGGCCATTATAAGAGCTGCAAATTTATCTGGTGTTTCTGAGTTTGCAAATAAAAAGGCGACCGGGTTGGACAGTATCGTCGGTGAAAGAGGTTATCGCCTTTCTGGTGGGCAAAGGCAAAGTGTCGCTATTGCTCGATCGTTACTGTTTGATCCGAACATTTTGATCTTAGACGAGCCTACCGCTTCCATGGATAATACTACTGAGACTCGTATGCGGCGTAGATTGGCTAAAATTATTGACGATAAAACCTTTATTCTGATCACTCACAAGTCGTCTATGTTGGATTTAGTTGATCGGTTAATTGTCATGGATAATGGTCGTATTCTAGCAGATGGACCTAAGGCTCACGTATTCGAAGCGTTGCGCCAAGGCAAGTTAAAAGTGAGTTAGTTATGTTTAAGCGAAGTAAAAAGCATCTCGTTGATCAGTCCGATTTGGAGTTCCTCAGTGATCGCAATGCGGCGATGATGTTAAAAACTCCTAAAGGAGGGCGTTTACTTCTTTGGTGTGTTTTCGTGTTTTTGATTTGCGCATTGGTATGGGCTAACTATACACAATTGGATGAAGTCACTGTTGCTCAGGGAAAAGTGATCCCTTCTAGTCAAGTACAAATTATTCAGAACCTTGAAGGTGGGATTTTAAAAGAGGTCAATGTTAGAGTTGGTCAGCCAGTTGCTCAAGGAGAGCTTTTAATGACCATTGAGAATACTGAAGCCGTTTCTTCATTAAGAGAACGTCAAGTGGAAAGAATGAATCTGATGGTTCGTGCTGTTCGTTTGACTGCGGAAGCGACAGGAGAAAACCCAAAGTTCACTTCTGAGATGCAAGAGCAGTTCCCAGATCTTATAAATCGTGAAATGGACTTATATCGAAATCGGCAAACTTCCCTTTCTGCTAACCAGGCTATTTTCGAGCAACAGGTTGTGCAGAAACAACAGGAAGTTATTGAGCAAAATGCCAAGCTTGGTAATTTAGAGGACAGTTTTCAGCTGGCGAGTGAAGAGTTAAGGTTGACGAGGCCTGCCTTCGAACAAGGGGCTGTTTCGAGAGTAGAGTTGTTGCAATTAGAGCGACAAGTGAATCAACTTCAAGGGGACCTTGAAGCCACTAAATTGGCGATCCCTCGTGCTCGTTCTGCACTACAAGAAGCTCGAACCAAGCTGGCTGAAAGTATTGCAAAATTCAGAGCTGAAGCCCAAGAACAATTAACCGATGTGCAAGCGCAGCTTGACCAGTTGAGAGAGTCTAGTGTTTCCCTAGAAGATAAAGTTGATCGTACATTGGTGCGTTCTCCTGTTAAAGGGGTGGTAAAGCAAGTTCAAATCAACACGGTTGGTGGTGTTATTAAGCCTGGGATGAGTTTAATGGAGATCGTTCCAGTAGATGACTCCTTGCTAATCGAGGCAAAAGTTCGTCCTGAAGATGTCGGTTTTATTAAGCCTAACTTAAAGGCTGTCGTAAAACTTTCTGCTTACGACTTTTCGATCTATGGTGGTTTGGAAGCAGAAGTAGAGAACATATCTGCAGATACTATTTTAGACGAAGAGGGCAACAGCTTTTATGTCGTGCGTGTGCGAACCACCAAGAATTATTTGGGCACAGCTGAATCGCCACTTAATATCATTCCAGGTATGCAGTCCACTGTAGATATCATTACTGGCAAAAAAACAGTGCTAGACTATCTTTTGAAGCCTATATTTAAAGCGCAGCAGAACGCGTTACGTGAACGATAGTTACAATATTTTCCGTTTTTTTTACAAAAGTTAACATATAGGTTGCAAAATCATTTATAAAATCGAATCTGGAAAAGAGCTTTGATTTAAGGGGCAGATTTTGAGAGTACTTTGCTGGAATACTAATGAGTCTGTTCGTGAGCATTGGAGAAAAGTATGCTCTGATGAGTCAGATTTGGTAATTAGTCAAAGTCTAGAAAATACCGTTAACCTTCTCGAGAGAGAGTCATTCGATTATTGTTTTATTTATCTTGATAAGACAGAGTTTTCCGAAAAAGTAGAGCAAGTTGTTATGCTTTGCACCCGATTTACTGAGATTGATTTTGTCGCATTTCCTTACATGAGAAGCCAGACGGCAGCGATACGTATGCTCTCTGCTGGCGTCAAAGGGCAGTGCTCCCCGTTTATTGCTAAAGAACAGTTAGGTTTGGTGTTGTCTGTCATCAATTCGGGAGAGATTTGGGGTGGTAAAGAGTTTATTGAGCAACTTATTAAGCAATCAGATGCAACTGCTGAGCTATCAGGTGATTTGACATCATTTGAGGGGGGGAGCTACTGTCTGAGCGAGAATTATCTGTCGCTTTACGCGTTGCTGAGGGCCTTTCAAACAAGGATATCGCATTATCCCTAAATGTGACAGAAAGAACCATAAAGGCTCACCTCACTTCGATTTATAAGAAGCTTCATATAAAAGATCGTCTTTCATTAGCGCTATTAGTTAAGAAAGGACGGCAACCTCAAGATGATTACATTGCCTCCAATAATTAAATAAGGTGTATTAAATAAGGTCAATCTTATATTTTGATGTGCTAAGAGTATGCGTAAAAAAGTCCTTTATAACATTTATTTCACTTGAATTGTTTTAACTCTCTGAGTTATAAGGGCTTTATTTTTGACACGAACTCTACCTGCTCAATGCATGCTTATAATAGTTTGTCCCTACAATGACGTAGGCAATTACATTGAAAACAAAAGGTTTTGCAAACTATGGCGGGCGTACTGGGATTAATCCATAATGAGCCGGATCAGGCCCACTGTTTAGAGTTGGCGGCTTTACTCTGGCAGTAGTCAAGGCATCGTGAGTATTTGCAATACAATCAAGTAGTATAGGTATATGGTCTCAAGGGACGATGTTTCAGTTTTGATTTTGGCGGGTGGGCAGGCTCTGCGTATGGGAGGCGTCGACAAGGGGCGCCAGCTTTACCATGGTGCTCCTCTGATTGAGCATGTCATAAGTGCGGCACAGCCCTATACCAATCGTATTGTAATAAGCGCCAACCAGAATATTGAGTACTATAAAACATTGGCTGATGACGTCATTGTTGATCAACCTCCTTGGCAAACTATCGGTCCATTGGGCGGCTTGTTTGCCATGTTACCGAGTTTAGAGAATCAGCAGTCTATTCTGATTTTGCCTTGTGATACGCCTCGAATTTCAACGCTTGCGTTAGAAAGTTTGTTGGCTGCCTCGAAAGAAGCGCCGAGTAAGGTTCATTGTCTGAAAACGGATAATGGGTGGCAGCCTCTGCATGCAGTTATACCTGCCTCCAGTTTAAAGCAATGTTTATCAGACTATTTGGATAGAGCAGAGCACTTCGGGGTAATGGGCTTTTACAAACTTCTTGGATGTGAGGCCGTTTTTTGGGATCGACAGGACGAATTGCTCAATATTAATCGTATTGAGGAGCTGGATCTTTAGTTGTATTGGATAGTTCTACTTTATCCACATTGAGAGTATACGACTCTCCCTTTTCAAAGTGCTCCATCTTAACAAGTAAATAGTCGAGTTTTGGAGCGAACCAAAAGTACTGATGGCGTTTGTCAGAGAGGTTGTCAGTACGAATGACTTTGATTGTTTCAAGCTCGCCTAATTTTGTCTGCACTAACTCTTTAGCTTTAATTTCGAATGTGTATTGCTTGAGCTTGCCACCATCAGCAATATTGTAAGTAAGCTGTTCTCTCCCGCTTAACAGGTCATATCGCAGTTGTAGCTGAAGTGTTAGACGATCTAGTGAAATATCGTCAATAGGCATTTGCCAAGTGTTATCTTTTGCCGTATTCGACGCTACCATTTCATCCCAATCAAACGCTACTTTGACATTTTTACGTTTGCCTAGGATTCTTGAGCTGTAGTGATACTCAGTTGGACGTAAGCTTCCTGATTGGAGGCTGAACTGGCTCGTTTCTTTTAAAGAGGCTAGCAGTGTGTCGACATGAAAGTTGAATTGCCAAAGGTCAGGCGCTTGCTTGGTCAGAGTTTGAGTGCCTTCGACTTTAAGGGTAATGCCTTTTTTGTACAGTGTGCTGTAGGTGACTTGATAGGGTGCAAAGAATTCATGCTCTGATGTTAGAGTTGGGATTCCCGAATTCTGTGAAATGTCTTCGGCGTAAGAGGGTACTATCAAGAGCAAACAGGTTGCGATAAACAGCGTTTTGATAATACCCATCTTGGTGTTCCTAATGTTCGTTTAAATCCGTTGTGTAACGAACGCCTGACTCAGGCAAAGGCTGTCCATCTAATATGGATTGTCCACTTTCAAGTTTCAGCCTACCTGAGCTAAACCATTTAACACTGAGTGGATAAATGATGTGCTCAAGAGCATGAACTTTTTGAGCTAAAGAGTCTGCCGTATCGTTTTCGTTTATCTCAGTACTTGCTTGTAAGACCACTGATCCTGCATCAAGTTCCGAAGTCACAAAATGAACCGACACACCATGCTCCGATTCGCCCGCATTAATGGCACGTTGATGAGTATTCAAGCCTTTGTATTTCGGTAACAAAGAAGGGTGAATATTCAACATGCGACCTTCATAATGGCGCGTGAATTCTTCGGTAAGAATACGCATAAATCCAGCCAGTACAACCAGCTTAGGTTGATATTGATCAATTAGGCTCATTAGGGCTTGATCGAACAACTCTCGGCTTTCAAATTGCTTATGATCCAAGGCGTGGTTTGCAATGCCAGCTTGACTGGCGCGCTTTAAACCGTACGCAGACGCGTTATTGCTGATAACGGCTTTGATATCAATGTCTAATTGACCTTGCAGGCTTTGATCAATCAAAGCCTGCAAATTGCTGCCGCTGCCAGAAATTAGCACAACGACTGGAAAACTCATGCAGAAGCCTCAAGGTCAGAGATCACAACCTCTTTTCCGGCTTTCTCACGAATATCACCGATTACCCATGCGTTTTCGCCTTCGGCTTTAAGAATTGCAAGAGCGTTTTCTACATCTGCTTTATCGATCGCAAGTACCATACCGACACCACAGTTTAGTACGCGGTACATTTCTTCTTGTTCAACGTTGCCTTGCTCTTGCAGCCAATCAAAGATGACAGGACGAGTCCAGCTTGCAGCATCAATGTAGGCCGCAGCACCTTCAGGAAGAACGCGAGGGATGTTCTCAAGTAGACCGCCACCCGTGATGTGTGAAAGGGCTTTTACGTTTACTGACTCCATCAATTTAAGGATAGATTTAACGTAAATTTTAGTTGGCGCAAGCAGAGCGTCTTTTAGTGCTACACCGTCAACTTCTTGATCCAGTTTGGCACCACTTACTTCAAGGATCTTGCGGATCAAAGAGTAGCCATTTGAGTGTGGACCAGATGAGCCAAGTGCGATCAGGGTGTTACCTGCTTCAACTTTGCTACCATCAATGATTTGGTCTTCTTCAACCACACCAACACAGAAGCCAGCTAGGTCGTAATCACCGTCATGGTACATGCCTGGCATCTCTGCAGTTTCGCCACCAACTAGCGCACAACCAGATTGAAGACAGCCTTCACCGATACCTGTTACAACGTCCGCAGCAACATCAACGTCTAGTTTGCCAGTTGCGTAGTAGTCAAGGAACAACAGTGGCTCAGCACCTGCAACAACAAGGTCGTTAACACACATCGCTACCAAGTCAATACCAATCGTATCGTGCTTGTTAAGGTCCATTGCCAAGCGTAATTTTGTACCCACGCCATCAGTACCAGAAACTAAGACAGGGTTTTTGTACTTTTGAGGTAGGCGTGTCAGTGCGCCAAAGCCACCTAAGCCACCTAGTACTTCAGGTCGGCGTGTTTTTTTACTGACGCCTTTAATACGTTCAACCAATTCGTTGCCCGCGTTAATGTCTACGCCTGCGTCTTTGTAACTAATCGAGGTTTTTTTCGATCCGGTCATTGCCTATGCCTTATCATGGTGTGGGAAAAACGGCATTTTAACACAGTGGAAAATAAGGGCTATGGTTCTTTGCACAGAAGGCAGTAGAATAGGGTAAATACGTTTAATGAGGGGATTGCTTTGAAGCGTTTATTAATATTTGGTTTGCTATTGGTGTCAACTGTTAGCCATGCTGTGCAAGTTTCAAACTTATACTCAGCTGTGGTCCGATTACCGGCAAGTCTAGATGATCGACAAATATTAAATCGAGCTTTTAATGAAGCTATCGATAGGGTCCTTGTACGTGTTTCTGGTCAAAAACAAAATCTTTCTCAATCCATACTGAATCAAGCTCATCGTTCTGTTTCTAGTTGGGTTTCTCAGCATTCTGTTCAAAATAGCGAGGCCATGGTCGAAGGTGAAGCTGGTATGGAGCCAGCTAAAGAGATAACAGTTGCCTTTTATAAAGAATCTGTCGATACGTTTTTATTTGATAATGGACTGCCTGTTTGGGCTGATAATAGACCTAGTATTCTTGTATGGGTGATTGAAGATAATAATGGTCAGCGCCAAATGTTCGGTGCAAATCAGCCATCAGTGACATTGTCAAAACTTTTTGAACAGGCAAAAGGTTTCGGTTTGCCTGTATATGCTCCGCTTGTGGATGAGACAGATTTAAAGGCTTTGAGTGCTAGTGCTTTGTGGGGATTCTTTGAAGAGGACATTCAAGCAGCGAGTAAGCGTTATCAAACAGATGTTGTTTTGGCTTTGAGGTTGAGTCGATTCAATGGTGAAGCAGTTGTTGACTCATTACTTATTTCGCCAAATCAGTCTTCAAACCTTATGTCTATTACGAAGCCAACCCGTGAAGAAGCAATCAATGAAGTTCTGGCTAGCTTGTCGACTCTACTATCTAATCGGTATGCATCAGTTCGTATGCTTAACCCGCAGCAAGTTTTTGTGAAGGTTGAAGGCGTCCATAATTACTCAGCGATTGAAACGCTGCGTCAATATATGGCTTCGATTGGTGTGGTAAAGCAGGTCCAGTTAGCAAGTATTGTTGATGGTCAAGTGGGTTTTGATATGCTTTTAAATGGTACACCTGAAAAGTTTGCAAATACTGTTGCTTTAAGTTCAGTATTAACTATTAGGCCGCAAACTTCCGGTATAGCAAATCCCCTTTCTCAGACTCTGAAATACCAGTATACAGGTAAAGGTAAAGTAAATGACTAATGATGCCGATATTAAACCAATAGAGAAGGATTTTTTTGCTCGCTCTCCGGAAGAACAGGACGACTTTTTACTGCAGACTTGGTGTAACCAATGTATGGAAATGGACTTAGGGATGAAGAATCCGAAAGAGTTTGAGGCTGGGGAGCGCACTTGGATTGAAGGTGAATGTGTTAAATGCGGCTCTAAAGTTGTAACAGAGCTTGTTTTTGAGGATGACGAAGAATAAATCTTCATCCATCTAATGCAAAAAAAAAGCGGCTTTCAAGCCGCTTTTTTTATGATTATCCAATTACTTGTCAGTTGGGTAATCGCGTTCAGCATGTCCAACATACAGTTGGCGAGGACGGCCGATCTTGTAGTTGCCACTGATCATTTCATTCCAGTGCGAGATCCAGCCAATCGTGCGAGACATAGCAAAAATCACTGTAAACATTGACGTCGGAATACCGATAGCTTTCATGATGATGCCAGAGTAGAAGTCAACATTAGGGTACAGCTTACGCTCCACAAAGTAAGGATCTTCAAGCGCAATTTGCTCAAGGCGTTTCGCAATCTTAAGCATAGGATCATCCGACTGGCCAAGCTCGGCAAGAACTTGATCACATGTTTCACGCATAACTTTTGCGCGTGGATCGAAGTTCTTGTAAACGCGGTGACCGAAGCCCATTAAGCGGAATGGGTCGTTTTTGTCTTTGGCCTTAGCGATGAATTCATCAATTTTCGATTCGTCGCCAATTTCTTCAAGCATGTTCAGAACTGCTTCATTAGCGCCGCCGTGAGCTGGCCCCCAAAGCGTAACAAAACCTGCTGCAATACATGCAAATGGGTTGGCGCCCGATGAACCTGCAAGACGTACTGTGGAAGTAGATGCATTTTGCTCGTGATCCGCATGTAGGATAAAGATGCGGTCCATGGCCTTAGCAAAAACAGGGTTTACTTTATATTCTTCACAAGGTGTTGCAAACATCATGTGGAGAAAGTTCTCTGCGTAGCTCAAGTCGTTACGTGGGTACATGGTCGGTTGACCTTTAGAGTACTTGTAACACATCGCCGCAAGAGTTGGCATTTTTGAGATCAATCGGAATGCAGCGATTTCGCGGTGCTTAGGATCATTAATATCCATGTGATCCTGGTAGAAGGCAGACAGTGCACCTACTAAGCCCACCATGATCGCCATAGGGTGAGCATCGTTGCGGAAGCCGTCTAAGAACTTCTGCATGGATTCAGCAACCATCGTGTGGTTTTTAACTGTTTCTACGAATTCCGCTTTTTGTTCAGCGCTAGGAAGCTCTCCGTACAAAAGTAGGTAACAAGTCTCAAGATAATCTGAGTTTTCTGCTAGATCGGCTATTTTGTAGCCGCGATGTAGTAAAACACCTGCATCACCATCGATATAGGTAATTGCAGATTCGCATGAGCCTGTAGACATGAAGCCGGGATCGTAAGTAAAGATGCCATGAGAACCAAGAGTTCTTACATCTATCACGTCCTGACCAGCTGTACCTGATAATACAGGAAGTTCAATCGATTGGTCGATACCGTCTACGGTTATGCGAGCTTTTTTATCAGCCATTTTTGTTCTCCTTCGTACTCTGGTCCGGGCAAAGAGCATTGAGTTAGCTCTCCAGGCCCAGAAGGTTCGGAAAAAATACTTTCTTAGTGGTTGCAAAGTCAATTAGACAAATTTCTTAGCGTTAATTAGATACTAGTAATTTCTATGTAAATTTATAACAAGAAAATAAATTAAGTTTGCTTAAAGTATGCACAAATAAACTGTAAGCTTTTGAAAAATATACATTAAAAAATTATTTTCTATGTTTTATGAGATGTAATTTTATACCATTATTGCTTAAATTTATGGCTCCATTCATTTTATGAATGGCGACCATTAAAAACCCTGCGTTCTGTCTATTTGTCTTAGGTTTTTGGCCTAGTCTATAATTGCGGCCCGATGATTTCATTGATTTGTCGGTGTTATTTGGCAAGTTTGAGTCGCTTGTAACAATATCGTTTGCAAATCGATGGGATTTTCATGGAGGCCTATGTAAACCTTTTGTACGTTTTTAAACGTAAGAAGAAGGTGACAATAGAACTTGGGTCGTGATTGACCATTCAATCAAACAAAGTGGTGTAAAGAGTCGTGAACAAAAAAAGACCAGTCAACCTTGATATTTCCACAATATCAATGCCCGTAACAGCAATAGTCTCTATCCTACATCGTGTAACAGGGATCATCCTATTTATTGGATTGGTATTCTTGTTCTACGCGTTCGATAAATCATTGTCTTCACAGCAGGGCTTTGATCAAGTGGTAGAGGTGCTGCAAAGCAACTTCCTAGCGAAATTTGTCGTTTGGGGTGTTGTATCAGCTTTGATGTACCATTTCGTGGCAGGTGTGAAGCACTTGTTTATGGACTTGGGACATTTCGAAGAACTTGAAAGTGGCCGCGCTGCGGCGAAAGCGAACCTTGTGATCGCTGTTGTTCTGATTCTACTAGCAGGGGTGTGGATATGGTAACTCAAATAACTAGCTTTGGCCGTTCAGGTCTGTATGACTGGATGATGCAGCGTATTTCTGCACTAGTTCTTTCTGTCTATAGCATCTTTATTATCGGCTACCTTCTGCTAAATCCAGATCTTACATACGAACAGTGGAGTGGGTTGTTCGAAACTACTTCTATGCGCATTTTCTCATTGTTAGCTCTTTTGTCTGTTGGTATTCACTCTTGGATCGGTTTGTGGTCTGTATCAACTGACTACATTAAAGCAACAGGCGTTCGTTTCTTTTTTCAATCTCTATGTGGCTTAGTAATGTTTATCTATGTCGTATGGGGTATTCAGGTTCTTTGGGGGCTGTAAATAATGGCTAATATTCGTACTATTTCTTTTGATGCCATTGTAATTGGTGGTGGTGGCGCAGGTATGCGTGCGGCACTTCAATTGACTGAGTCTGGTTTGAACACTGCGTGTGTAACAAAAGTTTTTCCGACTCGTTCTCACACTGTATCTGCACAGGGTGGTATTACTTGTGCGATTGCAAGTGAAGACCCAAATGATGATTGGCGTTGGCACATGTACGATACCGTTAAAGGTTCCGACTACATCGGTGACCAAGACGCTATCGAGTACATGTGTTCTGTAGGTCCACAAGCTGTATTTGAGCTTGAGCACATGGGTCTACCTTTCTCTCGTAAAGAGAATGGCCGTATCTACCAGCGTCCTTTCGGTGGTCAGTCAAAAGACTTCGGTAAAGGTGGTCAAGCAGCGCGTACTTGTGCAGCAGCTGACCGTACTGGACACGCTCTTCTACATACTCTTTACCAAGCAAACCTTAAAGGAGGCACAACATTCTTTAACGAGTGGTATGCAGTCGACTTGGTTAAAAACTCTGACGGTGCAATCGTCGGTGCGGTTTCTATCTGTGTAGAAACGGGTGAAGTAGTTTACCTTAAAGCGAAAGCGACGGTTCTTGCTACAGGTGGTGCAGGTCGTATCTACCAGTCAACGACTAACGCCCATATTAACACTGGTGACGGTGTAGGTATGGCACTGCGTGCTGGCGTACCAATGCAAGACATGGAAATGTGGCAGTTCCACCCAACTGGTATTTACGGTGCGGGTACACTAGTTACAGAAGGTTGTCGTGGTGAAGGTGGTTACCTGATCAACAAAGACGGCGAACGTTTCATGGAGCGTTATGCGCCAAATGCGAAAGACCTTGCAGGTCGTGACGTAGTGGCTCGTTCAATGATTCTTGAGATCCTTGAAGGCCGTGGCTGTGGTGAAAACGGTGACCATGTTCTTCTAAAGCTTGACCACCTTGGTGAAGAGACGCTAAACAAGCGCTTGCCAGGTATCCTTGAACTGTCTCGTACATTTGCGCACGTTGACCCAGTTAAAGAGCCAATTCCTGTTATTCCTACTTGTCACTACATGATGGGCGGTGTTCCGACTAACGTTGGTGGCCAAGCGTTGATGCAAAATGAAGCTGGCGAAGACGTAATCGTTCCTGGTTTGTATGCATGTGGTGAGATCGCTTGTGTATCCGTACACGGTGCGAACCGTCTAGGTGGTAACTCTCTACTAGACTTGGTGGTATTCGGACGTGCAGTGGGTCTACAGGTTAAAAAGTCTCTAGATGAAGGTTTTGACTCTATGGATGCCAATGACACTGATGTTGAAAAAGCGATGGCTCGTCTAAATCGTTTGAACAACACTACAGGTGGTGAGTCTGTAGCTGAGGTTCGTGCAGAGCTGCAAAAAGTAATGCAGCTTTACTTTGGTGTATTCCGTGAGGGTGCATCAATGCAGAAAGGTTTGCAGCAGCTCGAAGAGATTCGTAAGCGTGTTGAAAACCTTCACCTTGAAGATAAGAGTATGGCTTTCAACACAGCTCGTATCGAAGCGCTTGAGCTTGAAAACTTGCTAGAAGTGGCGGAAGCAACAGCGATTCCTGCTGAATTCCGTAAGGAAAGTCGTGGTGCGCATGCTCGTAATGACTTTACTGAACGTGATGATGAAAACTGGTTGAAGCACTCTTTGTATCACCCAGCGGATAAGAAAGTGACCAAGCGTGATGTGAACTTTGCGCCGAAAACAATGGAAGCTTTCCCACCTAAAGTACGTTCATACTAAGGAGTTATGTCGATGTTAGTTAGTATCTACCGTTACAATCCTGAGAAGGACGATGCTCCTTACATGCAGGATTACGAAGTTGAATTGCCAGCAGGTAAGGACCTGATGGTACTGGACGTATTGAACCTTTTGAAGGCTCAAGATCCAAGCATTTCCTACCGTCGCTCTTGCCGTGAAGGTGTATGTGGCTCTGATGGTATGAACATGTCTGGTAAAAACGGACTTGCATGTATCACGCCTGTTTCTGCAGCGGCTAAGAACAACAAGCTAGTTTTGCGTCCACTTCCTGGTCTGCCAGTAGTGCGTGACCTAGTTGTGGATATGGGGCAGTTCTACAAGCAGTACGAAAAGATCAAGCCGTTCTTGATCAACGATACGCCAGCGCCTGCAATCGAGCGTCTACAAAGCCCTGAAGAGCGTGAGAAGCTTGACGGTCTTTACGAGTGTATCTTGTGTGCGTGTTGTTCAACGTCATGTCCATCTTTCTGGTGGAACCCGGATAAGTTCATCGGTCCTTCTGGTTTGCTACAAGCTTACCGATTCTTGGCCGATAGCCGTGACACAGCGACACAGGATCGCTTGAGCGACCTTGATGATCCATTTAGCGTATTCCGTTGCCATGGCATCATGAACTGTGTGAATGTTTGTCCTAAGGGCTTAAATCCTACGAAAGCAATTGGTAACATTCGTACCATGTTGATCCAACGAGCGACCTGATACTCGTTGAGCGTAAGGCATTAGTATTTCGTTAAGATGCCCGTTAGCGACTTCATTTTATGAAGTCGCTAACCTGCTCAAGCGCAACCTTGAGCAAAAAAAACATAAAAATAAGTTGCGAAGAATTTAGTTTTTCATGGCAGATATTTATTTGCGCATGAAAAAACACTAAATAGTCCCATTTGTTACTAAAAACTCTAGTCTTAGTGATTTAAAATAGGGCTGTTTAAGTGTCGTTAGGCAAAAAAGTAAATAATAAGCTGGCAACTATTTATATAGTTTAACCAGAATGAAAATTTGAGTTATCACGTGGTGATAGCTGGCTCGAACATAAAAGGGTGATCGAGAATGCATGAAAGTTTGATGGAGTTGCTATGGAGCACTTCTCACTTTTCAGGGGGCAACCTTGAATATGTTGAGGGGCTGTTTGAGAGCTACTTAGTTGACCCCAACTCAGTATCGGAAGAATGGCGGAAATGTTTTGATCAGTTGCCGAGAATTAGCGAAGCGCAGTCAACCGATCTTCCTCACTCTGTTATTCAACAACAATTTTTAGAACTTGGTAAAAACAAGTTTCGCAATATTCCTGTTTCTACAGGTGTCGCTGCAAGCTCAGATCATGAGCAAAAGCAAATCAACGTACTTCAGCTTATCAACGCGTATCGTGTTCGAGGACACCAACACTCCAATTTAGACCCACTAGGTCTACAAAAACGAGATAAAGTTGCTGACCTTGATTTAGGTTACCACCAGCTAACTGGTGCTGATCTTGATACGTCTTTTAATACCGGTTCTCTTTTCTTTAACCAAGAAACAATGCCTTTAAAAGACATTGTGACTGAGTTAGAGAAAACTTACTGTGGCTCTATCGGCTACGAATTCATGCACATCGTCGACACCCAAGAAAAAGCTTGGTTGCAACAGCGCGTTGAATCCGTTCGCTCTCGTCCAGAGTACTCAGCTGAAACTCGTAAAGCTTTGTTAGAGCGTCTTACTGCAGCGGAAGGCCTTGAAAAGTATTTAGCAAGTCGTTACCCAGGTGCGAAGCGTTTCGGCCTAGAGGGTGGTGAAAGCTTAATTCCAATGGTGAACGAACTGATTCAACGTTCTGGTGCGTTAGGCGCTAAAGAAGTTGTTATCGGTATGGCTCACCGTGGTCGCTTGAACGTACTTGTTAACACTTTAGGTAAGAACCCTAAAGACCTGTTCGATGAGTTCGAAGGTAAGAAATTGGTGAATACGTCTGGTGACGTGAAGTACCACCAAGGTTTCTCTTCGAATGTTATGACCGCTGGCGGCGAAGTTCATACGGTGCTCGCGTTCAACCCTTCACACCTTGAAATTGTTTCACCGGTAGTGGAAGGTTCAGTGCGCGCTCGCCAAGATCGTCGCGAAGACAAAACAGGTAAAACAGTTGTTCCAATTTCCATCCATGGTGATGCAGCATTTGCTGGCCAAGGGGTGGTGATGGAAACGTTCCAAATGTCACAAACACGCGCCTATAAAACAGGCGGTACAGTGCACATTGTTGTGAACAACCAAGTAGGTTTTACAACCAACCGCCAAGAAGATTCTCGTTCAACTGAATACGCAACGGATGTTGCGAAAATGATTCAGGCTCCGATCTTCCATGTTAACGGTGATGATCCAGAAGCAGTTCTATTTGTTACTCAACTAGCGCTGGATTACCGTTACGAGTTTGGTCGTGACGTGGTCATCGATATGGTGTGTTACCGCCGTCGTGGTCACAACGAAACAGATGAGCCTTCTGGCACTCAGCCACTGATGTACAAAATCATCAGTAAGCTAAAAACGACTCGTACTAAATACGCTGAGTTCTTGATTGCTAATAATGTAGTAACAGAAGCCGAAGCGGATGAACTAGCGAATGAAAACCGTGAAGACCTAGATAATGGCCGTCACGTTGCTAAGAGCTTGGTTCTAGAGTCTAAGTCTGAGCTGTTTGTCGATTGGACACCTTACTTAGGTGTTGAATGGACGGATGCAGGTGATACAACTTATCCACTAGATAAATTGCAAGAACTTGCTAAGAAGACAACCACTGTTCCTGATGGTGTTGTTGTGCAGCGTCAGGTAATGAAGATCTATGAAGATCGCAATAAAATGACTGCTGGTGCCATGCCTCTTAACTGGGGTTATGCTGAAACCATGGCATTTGCGACTTTGCTAGAGCAGGGTTACCCAATCCGTATTACGGGACAGGACTCAGGTCGTGGTACGTTCTCTCACCGTCATGCTGTTGTTCATAGTCAAAAGGACGGTAGCACTTACATTCCTCTTAAGCACTTGTCAGACGACCAGCCAACGCTTGATCTTTACGACTCTTACTTGTCTGAAGAAGCGGTATTGGCTTTCGAATACGGTTACTCAACGACTTCACCAAAAGGTTTAGTGGTTTGGGAAGCTCAATTCGGTGACTTTGCTAACGGGGCACAAGTTGTAATTGACCAATTTATTACCAGTGGTGAGCACAAGTGGGGCCGTTTATGTGGTCTGACAATGCTGCTACCGCATGGCTATGAAGGCCAAGGCCCAGAACACTCTTCTGCACGTCTTGAGCGATTCATGCAGTTATGTGCTGAGTACAACATTCAAGTGTGTGTGCCTACGACACCATCGCAGATTTTCCACATCTTGCGTCGTCAGGCCATTCGACCAATGCGTCGTCCACTGATTATTATGTCTCCTAAGAGTTTACTGCGTCATAAGCAAGCAATCTCTACATTAGAAGATTTATCTGAAGGTAGCTTCAAAACGGTATTGCCTGAAGTGGCAGATAACATCAAGCCAGAAAACGTAAAACGCTTGGTTATCTGTAGCGGTAAGGTTTACTACGATTTATACAATCGTCGTGAAGAGCTGGCTAAGGATGATGTGGCTATCATTCGTCTTGAGCAATTGTATCCGTTCCCATACGCTGACTTTGAAGCGATTTTGGAACCGTACAAAAATGTTGAAGAGTTAGTTTGGTGTCAAGAAGAGCCTAAGAACCAAGGCGCTTGGCATGCAAACCGCCACCGTATGAGCCGTGTGTTAGAAAAGCTGTATCCTGAAATTAAGATCCGCTTTGCTGGACGTATTTCTTCTGCTGCTCCGGCTGCAGGTTACATGTCCGTACACGTTGAAGAACAAGAAGCGCTGGTTAACGACGCGATTGTCGGCTAGCAACACTGCCTGTCAGAGATAAGGGTTAAAAATGAGTATTGAAATTAAAGCACCTACTTTTCCAGAATCTGTAGCGGATGGCACTGTCGCTACTTGGTACAAACAACCAGGTGAAGCGTGTAAGCGCGACGAGCACATTGTAGATATCGAAACAGATAAAGTTGTTCTTGAAGTCGTTGCACCAGCTGATGGTGTACTAAAAGACGTACTGAAAGCTGAAGGTGATATCGTTCTTAGTGAAGAAGTTCTTGCGGTATTTGATTCTGGTGCATCCGCATCTGAAGCACCCGCTGCAAAAGCAGAATCGGCGCCATCTGCACCAGCTGCAACTGAAGCTAAAGAAACAGTTCAAATTAAAGCACCAACTTTCCCAGAGTCTGTTGCAGACGGTACGGTTGCTGCTTGGCACAAACAACCAGGTGAAGCTTGTAAGCGTGATGAGCACATCGTTGACATCGAAACTGATAAAGTTGTCCTAGAAGTCGTTGCTCCAGCTGATGGTGTGATTGCTGACATCGTTAAAGCAGAAGGCGACACAGTACTGAGTGAAGAAGTGCTAGCGAACTTCGCTGTTGGCGCAACGGGTGGTGCAGCGGCACCAGCTGAAGCGCCAGCCGCAGCACCTGCAGCAGAAGAAGCTGGTGATGAAGATGGCATCGCAGGACCTGCGGCGCGTAAAGCACTTGCTGAAGCTGGTCTAACAGCGGCTCAAGTAAAAGGTACTGGTAAAGGCGGTCGTATCACTAAAGAAGACGTTGAAGCAGCGGCGAAGAACAAGCCAGCTGCAGCGGCGGCTCCTGCAAAAGCAGCGCCTACAGCGCCAGCCCCACTAAGTGCTGACGGTCGTGTTGAGAAACGTGTACCAATGACACGTCTACGTGCAACCATCGCTAAGCGCTTGGTTGAAGCTCAGCAAACAGCAGCAATGTTGACAACTTACAACGAAGTTAACATGGGCCCTGTAATGGAGCTTCGCAGCAAGTACAAAGACTTGTTCCAGAAGACTCATAACGGCACTAAACTTGGTTTCATGTCATTCTTCGTTAAAGCAGCGACTGAAGCTCTAAAACGCTTCCCAGCAGTAAACGCTTCTATCGATGGTAACGACATGGTTTACCACGGTTACCAAGACATCGGTGTAGCAGTATCGACTAACCGCGGTTTGATGGTACCTGTATTGCGTAACACCGAAGCAATGGGCCTTGCTGACATTGAATCTGGCATCATGGACTTCGCTGTTCGTGGTCGTGACGGCAAGCTAGGCATGGAAGATATGCAAGGTGGTACATTCACTATCACTAACGGCGGTATCTTTGGTTCTCTAATGTCTACTCCAATCCTGAATCCGCCTCAAACAGCGATCTTGGGTATGCACAAAATCCAAGAGCGTCCAATGGCGGTTAACGGTCAGGTTGTGATTCAACCGATGATGTACTTAGCGTTGTCATACGATCACCGTATGATCGACGGTAAAGAAGCGGTGCAATTCCTTGTAACCATCAAGGAACTACTAGAAGATCCAGCACGTCTACTGCTTGAAATCTAAGTAATTGCACCCACTTCTGTGGATGAGAGTAAAACTTGCTAGGGCGCAAAATGCCCTAGCAAACAACAATGGATAAATCCTATGTCTGAAAAATTTGATGTAATCGTAATTGGTGGTGGCCCAGGTGGTTACGTTGCCGCAATCCGTGCAGCGCAATTGGGTCTAAAAACAGCTTGTATCGAAAAATGGCTGGATAAAGACAACAAGCCAAAGCTAGGCGGTACTTGTCTAAACGTAGGTTGTATCCCATCTAAAGCTCTATTGGACTCTTCACACAAATACCACGATGCGAAAGAAGAATTCGCAGTACACGGTATTGGTGTTGATGGTGTATCGATGGACGTTAATGCGATGGTTGATCGCAAAGACAAAATCGTTAACCAGTTGACTGGTGGTATTGCTGGTCTGTTCAAAGCAAACGGTGTAACAAGCTTTGAAGGTTTCGGTAAGCTACTTGCTAACAAAAAAGTTGAATTCACTGCGCACGACGGCTCTGTTCAAACACTAGAAGCTGGCAACGTAATTCTTGCGACTGGTTCTGTACCTGTGAACATTCCACCTGCTCCACGTACTGGTGACATCATCGTTGATAACGAAGGTGCTCTTGAGTTCCGTGAAGTGCCTAAGCGTCTTGGCGTGATCGGTGCGGGTGTTATCGGTCTTGAGCTAGGTTCTGTATGGAAGCGCCTAGGTTCAGAAGTCGTTGTACTTGAAGCACAAGATCAATTCCTAAGCCTATGTGACCAAGATCTAGCGAAAGAAGCGGCTAAGATCTTCAAAAAACAAGGTCTAGACATTCGCGTTGGTGCTCGTGTAACGGGCAGTGAAGTGAAAGGTGAAGAAGTTGAAGTGACTTACCTTGATGCGAAAGGTGAAGAGCAGAAGCAAACTTTCGACAAGCTAATCGTAGCGGTTGGCCGTAAGCCATTCACAGACGGCTGTCTAGCCGCTGATTCTGGTGTAAACCTAGATGAGCGTGGTTTTGTGTTCGTTGACGAACA
This sequence comes from Marinomonas sp. AWM4_232, assembly GCF_056158325.1. Classification (NCBI taxonomy): domain Bacteria; kingdom Pseudomonadati; phylum Pseudomonadota; class Gammaproteobacteria; order Oceanospirillales; family Oceanospirillaceae; genus Marinomonas; species Marinomonas sp. AWM4_232. The sequence goes on from NZ_JBSWTA010000001.1 coordinate 3,150,227, forward strand.
GTGCCGTACAAACGTTCCTGGTGTTTTCGCGATCGGTGATATCGTTCGTGGCCCAATGCTAGCACACAAAGCATCTGAAGAAGGTGTAATGGTTGCTGACATCATCGCTGGTCACAAAGCGCAAATGAACTACGACTGCATCCCATCTGTTATCTACACTCACCCAGAACTTGCTTGGGTAGGTAAGAACGAGCAGCAACTTAAAGCTGAAGGCGTGAAATACAAAGTGGGTAAATTCCCATTTGCTGCGTCTGGCCGTGCAATGGCAGCTAACGATACTGATGGTTTCGTTAAAATGCTTGCTTGTGAAGAAACAGACCGTATCCTAGGCTGCCATATCATTGGCGGTCATGCTGCAGACCTAATCGCACAAGCAGTTATCGCGATGGAATTCGGCTCTACAGCTGAAGACATTGCTCTGACTGTATTCGCTCACCCAACGGTAAGTGAAGCAGTGCATGAAGCAGCACTAGCAGTTGACGGTCACGCTATCCACGTAGCAAACCGTAAACGCAAATAACAAAATTCGATTTGCCGGCTGAGAAGCCGGCAATTTCTGTCAAACAGACAGACTTATGTCAATCATTAAGATGAGCGGAAGAATCAAATGAACCTACATGAATATCAGGCTAAGCAGCTTTTTGCTGAATACGGCCTGCCAGTATCTACAGGGTACGCAGTAGACACGCCAGAAGAGGCAGTAGAAGCAGCGAAAAAAATTGGTGGTGACAAGTGGGTTGTAAAAGCTCAAGTTCACGCTGGTGGTCGCGGTAAAGCGGGCGGTGTAAAGCTTGTTGATTCTTTGGATGAAGTAAAAGAATTCGCAGCGAACTGGTTAGGTAAAAACCTAGTAACTTACCAAACTGACGAAAATGGTCAGCCAGTTGCTAAAATCCTAGTTGAGTCTTGCACAGACATCGCTAACGAATTGTACCTAGGTGCTGTAGTAGACCGTTCTACTCGTCGCGTAGTTTTCATGGCATCTACTGAAGGTGGTGTTGAGATCGAGAAAGTAGCTGAGGAAACTCCTGAGCTAATCCACAAAGCGGAAATCGATCCACTTGTAGGCGCACAGCCATACCAAGCTCGTGAAATGGCATTCAAAATGGGTCTTAACCCAGCTCAAATCAAGCAGTTCACTAAGATCTTCCTTGGTTTGTCACAAATGTTCCACGACTACGACTTCGCTCTACTAGAAATCAACCCTCTAGTAATTACTGACGAAGGTAACCTTCACTGTCTAGACGGTAAGATCAACATCGACAGCAACGCTGTTTACCGTCAGAAGAAAATGCAAGAGTTCCACGATCCGTCTCAAGAAGATGAGCGTGAAGCGCATGCAGCATCTTGGGAACTTAACTACGTAGCTCTAGACGGTAACGTTGGCTGTATGGTTAACGGTGCAGGTCTAGCGATGGGTACAATGGACATCGTAAACCTACATGGCGGCAAACCAGCTAACTTCTTAGACGTTGGTGGCGGCGCAACGAAAGAGCGTGTAGCGGAAGCATTTAAGATTATTCTTTCTGATAGCAATGTTAAAGCGGTATTGGTTAACATCTTCGGTGGTATCGTACGTTGTGACATGATCGCAGAAGGCATCATCGGTGCAGTTGAGCAGGTAGGTGTAAACGTTCCTGTTGTTGTACGTCTAGAAGGTACTAATGCAGAGAAAGGCCGTGAAGTTCTAGCGAACTCTGGTCTAGACATCATCGCTGCATCAAGTCTAAAAGACGCAGCTGAACAAGTTGTTAAAGCTGCGGAGGGCAAATAATAATGTCTGTTTTAATTAACAAAGATACTAAAGTAATCTGTCAAGGTTTCACTGGCGGCCAAGGTACATTCCACTCTGAGCAAGCGATTGCTTACGGTACAAAAATGGTTGGCGGTGTAACACCAGGTAAAGGTGGTCAAACTCACCTTGGTCTACCTGTATTCAACACTGTTAAAGAAGCTGTTGAAACAACTGGTGCTGAAGCATCTGTAATCTACGTTCCAGCTCCTTTCGTTAAGGATTCTATCCTTGAAGCAGCGAACGCTGGTATCAAGCTGATCGTTTGTATCACTGAAGGTGTTCCTACTCTTGATATGCTTGACTGTAAAGTTAAGTGTGACGAGCTAGGTGTTCGCCTAATCGGTCCTAACTGTCCAGGTGTTATCACTCCTGGAGAGTGTAAAATCGGTATCATGCCTGGCCACATCCACATGCCTGGTAAAGTAGGTATCGTTTCTCGTTCTGGTACTTTGACATACGAAGCAGTTAAGCAAACTACTGACGCTGGTTACGGTCAATCTACTTGTGTTGGCATCGGTGGTGACCCAATCCCAGGTACTAACTTCATCGACGTACTAGAAATGTTCCAGAACGATCCTCAAACTGAAGCGATCGTTATGATCGGTGAGATCGGTGGTACTGCAGAAGAAGAAGCGGCTGCTTACATCAAAGCAAACGTTACTAAGCCTGTTGTTTCTTACATCGCTGGTGTTACGGCTCCTGCTGGTAAGCGTATGGGTCACGCTGGTGCGATCATCTCTGGTGGTAAAGGTACTGCTGACGAGAAATTCGCAGCACTACAAGACGCAGGCGTTAAGACTGTTCGCTCTCTAGCGGATATCGGTGCTGGTCTTAAAGAAATCACTGGCTGGTAAGCAAAACGCTTATTAGTAATGGATTCTAAAAATCCCCGCCTAGTGCGGGGATTTTTTTGTCGTAAAAAAAGTGCATAAACTGTAAAACAGTGCAAATAAGCATGCATAGTTCGATGATGAAAGTAGTATGGATCTACTAACGGTAAGATATGGAAGGATTATGAAGTTATTTGGACTCGTTGTAGGCACTGCAGCACTGATGGATATAAGTAAAATGGCTTGGGTTGTGGCAGTTCTACCTTGCTAAATCTAGCCTATATCTCGGATGTGACCTCTTCTAAAAACTGAATGACCGCTCTGACTCGTGTAGATCTAAATAAGCGGCTCGGGTATGCACATCTTTAGGTGTGCTGATTCGGTATGAGGCGCAAAGTCTTTGTACACATCAACTAACTCACCTTGAGTTATCTGTCGCTTACAGTATTGCTCTGGCAGAAAAAAAATACTGCCACTCGTTAATGACGACAGTTGTTTAGACACCATATAATGCTACAAATAGTAGTATTAGCACGGAGCAATCATGGCATCTCTCAGTCCTCATTCTTCCTCTCCAGATCACCAGTACGACATTGTTATTATCGGAGCGGGTATTGTCGGTCTATCAACCGCTTGGCAAATGAAAAACAAATACCCGGATAAACGCATCGCAGTGCTTGAGAAAGAGAGTTCTGTGGCACTGCATCAAACGGGCCATAACTCGGGGGTGATTCATGCCGGTGTGTATTACGCGCCAGGAAGTCTAAAGGCGAAGTTTTGTAAAGAGGGTGCCGCCGCAACCAAATCGTTTTGCCAACAACATAACATCCCTTTTGAAGAGTGTGGAAAACTGTTAGTTGCAACGGATGAGCTTGAATTGCAGCGTATGGATGCACTATTTGAACGCTGTAAAACGAATGATTTAGAAGTACATTATCTAAGTCAAAAAGAGCTAAAGGAGCGTGAGCCAAATGTTGTCGGCAAAGGGGCTTTATTTGTGCCCTCAACGGGTATTGTCAATTACAAGCGCGTTTGTGAAAAATTGGCTGAGCTGTTAACCAATCAGGGTGGTGATATTCACTTGGCAACCACCGTCACTCACCTCGCCGAAGATGCTTCTAATGTCATGATTGAAACGACAAGAGGAGTGTTTAAAGCTAAGTATTTGGTGTCTTGTGGGGGGCTAATGGCTGACCGTTTGACTAAGATGTTGAATATTCCGACTGATTTCCAAATTGTGCCATTTCGTGGTGAGTATTATCGACTCAGTCCGCATCACAATCAGATTGTTAACCATTTAATTTATCCCATTCCTGATCCCGAGCTACCTTTCTTAGGGGTTCATCTGACACGTATGATTGATGGCTCTGTCACCGTTGGTCCAAATGCTGTTCAAGGCTGGAAGCGGGAAGGGTACAGTCGTATCAATTTTGATGTCAAAGATGTTACCGAGATGCTGAGGTTTAAAGGTTATTGGCGCCTTCTTAAAGATTATTGGAAGGTAGGGATTAAAGAGACCTACAATTCTTGGTGCAAAGATGGCTACCTAAAAGAAGTGAAGAAATACTGTCCTATGGTGCAGCGATCTGATCTTGAGCCTTATCCCGCAGGCATTCGTGCTCAAGCTGTATTGCGTGATGGTAAGCTGGTTCACGACTTTTTGTTTGCTCAAAGCCCGAGAACGCTTCATGTCTGCAATGCACCGTCTCCAGCTGCTACCAGTGCTTTTCCAATCGGTGCCTACATTCTCGCCAAGCTTGAGGAGCAAATGTAAAGCAACTGGTTAGAGCTCTAACTATTGTGTTAAAAGCAAGTAAACAATAGCTAAGAGAGGTTCCATTGCTTGCTAAATAAGCGTCATGAAGCCAAATTAGACTTATTAAATGATTAAGGAGAGCTTTATGAACGTTACATCTAAAGGCATTGCTAAAGTGGTTGCTGGTTCGCTCATTGCATCTCAACTGGTTGCATGTGGTACGTTAATATACCCTGAGCGACAGGGGCAAAATGGCGGCAAATTGGATTTAGGTGTTGTCGCATTGGATGCATTGGGTTTGCTGTTTTGGTTCGTGCCGGGCGTGGTAGCGTTTGGTGTTGATTTTATTACTGGTGCTATTTACTTACCCGGCGGTACAGTCGCGCAGATGTCTGCAGACGATATGGAACGCATGAAGCTTCCTGGCGGCCAGCTAGACCAAGCTGCGCTACAAGAGTGGCTAGTTGATAACCACTACTTAGATGCATCACAAGTGGAAGGTCAGCAATTCATTACACAAGTGTACCAGACGCCAGAAGCACTTCAGCGTGCGGTGAACATGTCTTCTACTGAGCAATACGCGTCCTTAAGTGCAGTGAAATAGTTGCGCTAATTTCTAACTAAATATCTCGTTCATGCTGGCCAAGCCATTTGGCCAGCAGCATAGAGAGGTTAGCCTGTTCTTCCAGAGTAAGACTTTGGAGGAGCAGTTTTTCGTTTGCAACATGAGCCTCAACGGCTGCATCAATGATGCTGACTCCATGTTGCGTTAACGCAACTCGGCAACTGCGTCGATCTTCCATATTCGCCAAACGTTGAACCCAATCGCGATCTACTAGCTTATCTAGCTTGCTGGAGACTGCTCCAGATGAAAGAATGGTTGTTTTGTATAGCTCTGTTGGTGTTAAAGGTTGATCGGCTCTTCGTAACGTGGCCATCAGGTCAAACTCAATGCGACTCATTCCATGCTCATTGATGACTTTCTCAACTGCTGGACTGATGAACTTTTCCATTCTTCCTATTCGACCGATAACGCCCATTGGACTGCAATCTAAGTCTGGGCGAACGTTTTGCCACTGCTTTAATAACTTTTCTACGTGATCAGGCATAAATCATCTTTCTGTATATTTGTCTTTTGTAAAAGATACTTGATTTGCGGAGTGTAATACAATATCTTTCACGAAAGTATCTTTTGTGAAAGATAAATTTCTGGAGGTTTCTTGTACCCGTTTCTTTTGACAGCGCTTGCCCCGATTTTATGGGGCAGTACGTACGCCGCAGTTGGCTTATATTTAACGGATTTATCACCACTTTGGGTCGCTGTTTTTAGGGCGCTTGGAGCGGGAGTATTCTTGATGTTGCTATTACGCCGTTTGCCTAGGATGGCGATGAGCAAGGTCGTGATCCTTGGTTTCTTTAATATCGGTGTGTTTTTTATTTTGCTTATGGTTGCAGCGTATCGCCTTCCGGGTAGCGTCGCTGGCACGCTAGGTGCCACATTGCCATTGTTACTAATCGTTATTCAGTGGTTGGCTCAAGGGAAACGTCCCGCTGTTAAAGCAACTTTGAGTGCTGTGGTAGGGTTGTTTGGGGTTCTTTTGCTATTAAACCCATCCGCTAATCTTGATCCAATAGGCGTAGCGTGTGCATTAGGCGCAACCTTTGTCATTGCTATCGCAACATTACTCACCCAACACTGGCAGGTGAAAGATATTCTAGGTGTGGCGACATGGCAGTTGCTGACCGCGGGCACATTGCTCATTCCAGTTGCTTGGTTGTGGGAAGGAGCGCCAACAATGGTCACATTGGAGCAGTTACCTGGGCTTTTCTGGTTAATTATCTTAAATACCGCATTGGGCTACATCATTGCAGTTAATGGTATTAAGCAGATAGGCCCAAATGCATTTGGCATGCTGTCGCTGCTGAACCCAATGATGGCCGTGGCATTGGGGATGTTTTTAATGGGCGAAACTTTAGGGTTTTGGCAATGGTTTGGCGTTATCTTAATTATCGGCTCTTTAATTGCTTCAAATGTCCGCTGGCGAGGGACGGTACGCAGCAACGTTACCCTTGAGCGACAATGTGATAAAGCTGCTTAGGGCGTCCGCCAGTGTTGTAATTTAGGCTCATGCTAACCATACCTTGCTCTTCTAGATACTCAAGGTAGCGTCTCGCGGTGATGCGGCTTAGATCTAATTCATCGCCAATTTCTTGCGCAGAAAATGGTGCGCTACGCAGTTTGATGTGCTCGATCATTGTTGCGAGCGTGGTGGCGTCGATGCCCTTAGGCGTTTTTCGAGTGCGAGGTTGAGCCTTGTTTTTCCGCATAAGATCATCAATCTGCAGTTGGTCGATTCGCTCTGACTCTTCCAGTTTGTTTTGAAATGCGGCGAAATCGTTAAGCGCTTGATGTACCCTCGACAATCTAAGTGGCTTAACTAAGTAGTCGTTAACACCAAATTGAATGGCTTGGGCAACGGTTGATGACTCTCTCTCTGCTGTGGTCATAATAACGGAGGCGCCAATGTTTTGTTGGCGTATCTCCCTCAATAGCGTCATACCATCGCCATCAGGCAAGGTGATATCCAGCAATATTAAGTCTGGGTTTTGCGCTAGGCACTGGCGAGTTTCTTCGGCTGTTTCGGCGGCCGCGCAAACAGTAAACTGCGGGTTCTGATTGACGGCTTGTTCTAAGGTGTAGCTTGCTTGCTGATCATCTTCGACGATCAACACAGTGTATTGACTCATATTAAAGTAACTCACGTTTATCTAAGTAGACGCTAAAAACGGTTGTCTGATCATCGCTGCGTTCCCAATCAAGGGTGCCGTTGTAGCGTTTAACAATGCGGCTGACAAGGTATAAGCCAACACCGTGCTGTGTTTGGTCTGGTTTACTGCTGACCCCTAGGTCATAAATGCGCTGTGCGATACGCTCATCAATGCCTAATCCCGTATCTTCAATGGTGATCATGACATAGTTCGTACGATCACTGATAAAAACATCGACGGATGGTGGTAAGTGCGGGTTCTCCTTGGCAGCGTAAAACGCATTTTCAACAATATTGCCGATAAGGGTCACTAAATCATCATTCACGGATTGGCTATAAGCGTTTAGCTTACTGTCTTCATCCAGTACAAATGTGATGCCAGCTTCTGCTGCGTAATTGTACTTGGACAACAGCATGCCTGCCACAGGGCTATTCTCAATATTTTTAACAAGCGTAGCCAAAATAGACTGATGATAATCACTTTCTTGTTGGAGATAGTCGATGGCTGAAGAGTATTTCTCCGCTTGTAAAAGCCCTGATATGACGTTCAACTTATTGTTATGTTCGTGGGTTTTCGCCCGTAATTGATTGGCGTAAGCGGTTGTTCTAGCCAGTTCTAGCTCTAATTCTGACATGTCCTTTTCGTGGTTCAGCACGATCAGGTAACCACTTGCGTCGCGGCTTTCATCCGTTAGGGGGTAGAGCGAAGTGGCAAATTCATGTCGACCCAATGTGAGGGTATGCTTGTGTCGATTATTTAATGAATCCAATATCAGCAGAGACAATGCCTGCGATACATCCGATAGGGTGAAACCAACTAATTGGTGGGGTTCCTTTTCCGGTGCAAGCCAAGCACTGGCGGCATCATTAATGGCTGTAATCCGGTGGTGTCGATCAATAGCAATGATGCCTTCACGTATGCTGCCTAACAATAAACTGTGTTCTTTGAAGCGCTGTACGATTTCTTCCGGCTCGTACTCTAGGAAGGTACGTTTTAATTTACTTAACAGCGAGAGTGTTAACAGTATCGCGCTAACATAGAGAAAGCCCAGCCATGCAATCGCTTCTTTGTAATATGTAAACAGCAAATCAGTGATCGACTGCTCTAGATAGCCAATACTGATCGCTCCAATAATGACACCGTCAGACTGAATTGGCACAAAGTTACGGATCGCCGAACCGAGGGAGCCTGTCGCGAGCGTTGTACGTGTGATGCCCTCGTTTAAAGTAGGGTAGATATCACTGCCAATAAAGGTTTTCCCGATGCGCTCTAATGTCGGGTGACTCAGGCGGATGGCATTTTGGTTGGTGATGACGATATAGGACGCATCTGTTTTAGCACGGATGGACTCTATGTAGTTCCTCAGGCTGACATGCTGCCCTTGGTTTGATAGCAAGGTTGCTTCTATCACTCTTGGGTCATGTGCGAGAACACGGCCTAATTCGATACCACGCTGACTGACGCCATCTAAATAGGTTTGCTTGGTGACAAATACCAGTAAGGTTCCTGATACCGCCGTAATTAAGGTAATGGTAATGAGAATGATGGCGGTGAGATAGGATTTTAGAGTCATGGTATTGGCGGTCATTGGCGAATACCCAGCATTATAAAGGAGGGGAAAGAGCCCTCATAGAGGGCTCTTGAAAGGTTTATGCAAGCAGTTGGATAGCGAAGGTCGCTAAGATCAACATAAATGCACCACCAATACGCGATGAAATTTGCGCAAACGGCATTAACTGCATACGTTTGCTGGCAGCCAGTACCGCTACGTCACCTGTACCGCCCATGTTAGCCATACATAGACCACCAGTAATTGCCGATTCGATTGGGTAGAAGCCCATTACACGTCCGATAATACCTGCACCAATTGCTGCACCCAGTACAGTGGCGAAAACCATAGCGAAGTACATAGGGCTTAGCGCGTCAATGATCTGGTTAAGATCTGTGTAGGCAACACCGATACCCACAAGTAAGGCAGGCGTTAAGTTGCCAACAACAAACGTGTACCAAGCATGAGCGGCTTTTTCTAGGCGCTCAGGCATTAAACCAGAGACTTTGATCAAAGCGATAGATAGGATCATCAATGCATAAGTGTGCATACTGATAACCGTTGATAGCAATGTGCCTAGGAAGAACATGCTAATAGCAATCAGTGCGCCCATGCCAAGCTTTTTAACATCCATAGAATCGGTTGACGTTGAATTGTCTTCAATCGCTTCTTCTGAGCCACGGATAAGCTCGCCGTTACCCGTCCAAGAAGGCTTCATATTGCCCACTTTGTTCAACAAACCCGCGATGACAATGGCAATAGCGTTACCGATGGCTAGCGCTGGAACCATTTGTGACATTAGTGTCGAAGCGTCCATACCTGTACGGCCAGACATAATCTCAACAAGCGGTACTGCACCAGCGCCCATGCCGCCACCCATGATAGGTAGAGCGATTAACATTAGAGATTCAAACAGGTTCTTGCCGAAAAACAGACCAACAACGCCTGCGAATAGGAAAGAGATTGCAACCGCACCCAAGATAACTGGAATGTACTTCAGTGCTGCTTTTTTGAGAGTATCCGTACTCATACCCAAAATAGAACCTGTCACTAGGCTGGCTACATAGAAAGAAAGGAAGCCACCGCTCTTTGTGAACGTTGTGATTTGCTTTTCGATATCGCCTGACAAGAATCCACTGTGGAAAAGGTATGATGAACCGAAGATAACCACGATAGCACCACCACCAAAGAATTGGTTAATAATAGGGGTACGGTCACCTAGGTAGTTCAGGATGAAACCAACAATAACCATTGCGCCTAATGCGCCAATCATACCGCCTGGTAACTGGTTAAAAAAGGTTGCAAGTAGGATGACAAACGCCGCGATCAGAAGAACAATTTTAACTTCACGCTGGTCGTTTGGGGAGACTGCTTCGTTTGTAATCATGAAGAATACTCTCTATTGGTTTGTGATTATTATTGCAGCGCAGTCTACCAATCTTTGATATTTACAGAAGTCCCCGAGAGATTAAGAAAGTAAAAGGTGAATTTGTAACTTTTGAAACCTTTAAATCTTATTTCAATGGTTTTGTAGTTTTATATAAAGGCGAGGGAGGTGTTTTATGGAGATGATAAAAAGCGCCATTTTCATGGAAAAAACAGCGCATTTAGCGGGTTTTTAGTGAGAGTGATTGGCTTTAAAGCCTATTCTGAACCCTCCCCAATGCTTACCCTTAACATAGATCGGGATGGATAAGTCATGCAGAATATCCCCTGTATCACGCTTGTAAGTTTGCAATAAAAAAGAATCTGTATGGCTGCCACAGCGTCTTCCAGTCGGGTCATCAAAGATGCGTTTGGTGCGATTATTTATCAAATCTTTATCATAATCTCCGCTTAATGGCTGTGTATAACGGCGATTATGGGTCGGAAAATAGCCTTTTTTATCTACGGCCCCAGCATACAAAATATGTTGATGACGCTCTAAAATGGGCTCTTGAATATCGGGTAGCCCCTGATCTGTCATTTGATCGTAAGCCGTCGAATATTTAGTAGGGTTAGTGTTAGGGATCGGGGTATAGTTCTGCTCAAACAATGCACTTTCTATAATGCGCCCCTGATCAATCCACGATTCAAATAATTGGCCAATAGATTGTGCCGCGGTTCTGCCTTCTGCCAACGTTTCGGCAAAGAAACTAGCGTGCGGAATACCATCCAGTGACAGAAATACACTCTCTGCGCCTTGGCTAAGCCCACTGGCTTGACCCGAAAGTTCTTCACTGCGGCGTGATAAAGTTGCCAAAGCTGCACTGATGTCATCAATTGAACTGTTGATTTGCAAGCTAGTGGTTTGAAAGCCTAAGCTGGATTGTTTGATTTCTTCCATGGATTGGGACGCTTCTTGTACATCCTGAGTAATGCCTAAGAAGGTTTGTGTGACTTCGGTGAGTTCTGATTCTAATAACTCACTTTGCTGAGTGACTTGGGACATATCATCACGGGTGCGAAGGGTATTGCTACGCACCTCATTTAACATATCTGCAATCTGCTGTGAGGCTTCGGCGCTTTTTCCTGCAAGGGTACGCACTTCATCCGCCACTACGGCAAACCCTCGACCTTGTTCTCCTGCACGGGCCGCTTCGATGGCTGCATTCAACGCCAGTAAGTTGGTTTGTTCCGAAACGCCTTTAATAACATCTGTAATCGTCTCGATGTCGTCCGCACTCTGCTTTAGTCGTTCAAGTTGCTCAGCTGCACTGTTTACAGCCAATGCCAGTGATGAAACCCGTTCGGCGCCTTCACGTAGTTTATGCTCGGACTGCGATGCTGCTTGAGCGGTTTGTTCCATGGTCTGATTGACTGTCACGATGTGGCTAGAAAGTTGTTCACCCGTTTGGCTCAAATCCGATGTGGCGCCAGAAATCTGCTGACTGTGATTTTCAACATCCTGAATACTGGTAGTAAGGCTGTCTACCGCAAAAGAAACCTCGGCTGACCTGATGGCCATTTGTGAAGCCGTGGAGGAAACGGTGGAAGCGATCGTTGAGGTGCTGCTCGGAGCAGAAACTTGCTCGCTACGAGTGAACTTATTAGAGGAATGGTTTGTGTTGAGATGGCTCGCCATCGCAATGATCCCATTTAAAGCACAGATGGCGCTAGCAAGCGCAGCGAACCAGATAGGGATACCACCCAATAAAACAGCTGTTATGGCAACAATCACCATAATCACTGTCGCAATCCAAATGCGCACCATACTACATACTCCAAGCAATTTAGTTTTTCTTTGATTACAACATTAGGCTCAGCTTATTGCATCAGTGCTACGACGAAAGTAGTACGAGCAATGTAAATTAGCAAAAAACGATTTAATGTGAACAAAGTGTAGCTCTAATTCATAAAAGCGTATCAATGACGGCTCAGGATATCGTGCCATCACGCGACATACGTTAACCTACAAACATTACATTGTTTTCTAGAGGTGACAGATGACGTCGGTTATAAAACAGCGCTTAAAGCTTGATATGTTTTGGCCAACCTTGGATCCGTTTTTATTTTGTGCTTTCCATAATGACCGCTTTCCAAAGGGCAACGGCGCATTAGGACCTTCGGCTTCGCTAGCGGGACGTAACATTGGTCAGGATTTCGCAGGTATGGATGGCTGGCGTATGTACCATGGCAGTAAAGTGCCAGGTTTCCCAGCGCATCCGCATCGAGGCTTTGAAACCGTGACCATTGTTAATGAAGGCTTTGTCGATCATGCTGATTCGATGGGCGCTGCGGGACGTTATGGCCAAGGTGATACCCAATGGATGACCGCTGGTAAAGGGGTTCAGCACTCAGAAATGTTTCCACTGGTCTTCGAAGACAAGCCTAACCCTATAGAGTTATTTCAGGTGTGGTTAAACTTGCCAGCTAAAAACAAAATGGTTGAGCCTCATTTTGCCATGTTATGGAATGAGCAAACGCCAGTTGCTACGGTTAAAGATGAGTCTGGCCACACAACTCAGGTAAAAGTGGTGGCTGGGACATACCATACCCCAAGCGGTGAAGTGATTTCTCCACTTGCACCACCGCCGGATTCTTGGGCCGCTGATGCAAACAATGATGTCGCCATATGGATTGTAGATCTTGAACCTAATGCGAGTTGGACGTTACCAGCAGCCAGCGCTGGGCTGAATCGAACGTTGTACTTTTTTGAAGGGGAAAGCGGCACTTTTGATGGGGTTAAGGTCGCAGTGCAAGAAGCCTATGTTGTAGACAGTCAATCCGCCGTCGATATCCACAACACAGGTTCAAAAGCACGTTTTCTGTTACTGCAAGGCCGCCCAATCAGTGAGCCTGTGCAGCAGCATGGTCCGTTTGTCATGAACACGCGCCAAGAGCTTCAGCAAGCTTTCTATGACTATCAACAAACTCAGTTTGGCGGATGGCCATGGCAGGCGAGTGATCAAACTCACGGTAATAATAAGGGCCGTTTTGCAAAATATGCCGATGGAAAGGTCGAAGAGCCAGACACGGTCTGAACTCTAAGCGACCAAATTATGCTTTAAATACCCAGAACTTCGACAATGAGAAGTTGACCAGCATTCCGGCAAGGACGCCAGGAATCATAGCGAGGTATGGGTAGAGAGGCATATCAATAAGTGCCTGTTGTTCACCAAAACCCATCAGCAAGACGAATACGCCCCAATTCGGGATAAAACCTATTAGCGAAGCTAAGAAAAATTTGCCCCACTGCTGGTGGGCCTTTTCACTATGCTCCGCATCTTGGAAGGTAAACACCCGGTTTAGCCACCAGTTTGACGTGACAGCAGCCCAAAATGAAATGGCGCGGGCGCTTGGATAGGGGAGCCCATGAGAGGCTAGCCAGAGAACTAAAGCATCGACTAGGAAGCCAATCGCTCCTACCATGCCGAACTTAATAAATTGTTGTTTCACAGTCTGCTTTTTAAATTTGAACCATTCCAAGGTGTTATGTGAAATATTCTAATTATTCCTTTTACAAATAGAACCCAAAACACCATCCTACGCCCATCAGCTATGGGTAACGGGAGAATACTAGGCTATGTGGGTCTTTGTCACACTATTTGCTGCAGCATGCCAAGCAATGCGTACCGCGTATCAAAAAACCTTATCACAAGAGCAAGGTTTTCTTCACGCTACCATGGCACGTTCGCTTTATGGCCTTCCTTTGGTCTCTGTGTACTTGATTGTCTGCTGGATCTTCATTGGCGGTGTTCGATTTCCCGAGGCGGGGAGCTTTATATTGTTTGCCACTATTTGTGCTATGGCTCAAGTGTTGGCGACTTACTTAATGCTTAGGGTGTTTCAGTCGGGCAGTTTTGCATTGGGTACATTACTGGCGAAAACGGAAGCTGTGCTGGCTGCTTTAATTGGTATCCCTCTATTGCACTACTCCTTAAGTCTTTTGGGATGGGGAGGGATCATATTGGGGGTTGCTGGAGCTTTGGTAATGAGTTTGCGTTTAGAAACATTACGACACGCCCACAAAGACATTTCTCTCATGGCAGGGCTTGGTAGTGGTTTATGCTTCGCTGTCACGTCTGTTACCGCGGCGATGGCCAGCCACTCATTACAGGGATCCTTGATTACAAGTGCTGGCGTCACCTTATGGTATGTACTAGCCTTTCAGTCAGTGTTGCTATGCGCTTTACAGATTTATAAGACGAAAGACATCAAAGCACCGATAAATAGATCAGTACGCTTGAGTTGGAAAGTGGGGATTTTAAGTTCCTTAGGCTCGATTGGCTGGTTTACCGGATTTGCCTTGGTGAACCCCGCGCTAGTCAAAACGCTCGGTCAAGCTGAAATACTGGGGACTTTGTATTTATCTAAGCGACGCTTTAATGAACGCATCACAGCCCAACAGTGGTTTGGTGGTGCAATGATTCTGGCCAGTGTGATTTTAGTAACACTGGCAACGATTTAGAATGAGAGAGTTATGCAAACGCATCATAGTATTAATTACGTAGAAATGGCTGCCTGTGACTTAGAAGCCAATAAGCGCTTTTTCGAACAGGCCTTTGGTTGGAGCTTTGAGGACTTTGGGCCGGATTACACCGCGTTTAAAAACTCAGGCTTAGAAGGGGGCTTCTTTCGCGCTGATTTTACCTCACGACCTCAAAATGGCGCAGCTTTGGTGGTGTTATACAGCGATAACTTAGAGGCCAGCTTGGACACTGTTCGTCTTTATGGCGGTAGTATTGAACAAGAAATTTTTGAGTTTCCGGGTGGTCGTCGTTTTCACTTCCTCGACCCATGTGGTAATGAATGGGCTGTGTGGTCTAAATTAGCTATAGAGTAGAAAGAAGAGAGGTACTCACAATGCAGCCGTTGTCCGAAGAAGAGATCTTTTGCCCCTACTGCAACGAATGTATTTCCGTGCTGATTGAAGTCAGCTCGGAAACGGATGAATACATTGAAGATTGCCAAGTCTGTTGCCGCCCCATCGTTTTTCACATTGAAGTTGATGAGATGGGCGAACAAAGTCTTAGTGTTAGGGCTGAAAACGATGTTTGGTAACGTTTAACGTTTAAAACGTGCCTTGAAGTCGACTTTGAAGGTTTTAAGGTGTACGTCTAGCGCGTCACAAGAAATATTAATTTCTCTGACTGACAAAAACAGAGAATAGAGTAGGCATGCCAAGCTTGCTGCAAAAATATAGCCACCAATTGCCTCATACCCCCAATACAAAGCCATCATAGACACCACACATAGACAGAAGCTGATAACGCCGGCTTCTTGCATGCGACGAATCAAATAGATTCTTTTACGCAGATTAGCAATTTGCTGTTGAGTATTTTCAGTACTGTGCTCAGGATCGAAATTACGGATCAATGAAGCCAGTGTGACGAAACGGTTTGTGTAGGCGAGAAGTAACAATGAAACCGCAGGAAAAAGCATGGCAGGAGTGGTTAAAGAGATGGACATAATCAGATTCTCGATCACATTGTAGTGATTTAAATCATCCTCTATGGCCGCTCTTGTTTCAACCTGCCATGCGCATTTTTTCAACGCTTAATGCTATTGTAAGTTTCGTTAATGCTGAATTAGCACGAATACTCGCCAATAATATTATCAGACCAGAGAGTCTGAATTTCATCAAAGCTATGGCCCTTGGCAAGTAGCCAGTGAACTTTTGAGAACGCAGCTTCTAAGGTCATGTCTTTACCATCAAGGATCGACAATCGTTCAAGTAGCGAACCTGCAGCATAGGCTCCTGTCGAAGTGCCACCATGAGCACACTGGGTGACATTAATCACCAGCTTTTTATTGGCTTGCATGGCTTCTAAGAATGCTACCAAGTCTGGGTTAGAGTCGGCAATGTTACCTGCGCCATAGGTTTGTAAAACGATGGCTTGGCATTGGTCATCCCGCAAAAAACCTTGGTAAGCACTGCTTGGCAGGCTGGGGTATAAAGGTAAAATCCCAACGCTGTTGGCAGCAAAATCATAGTCTCTAGGGCTTGGGGCATGAGTTAACAAGTGATTTAACTGCACGCCAGTAAATTGCTTATGGATGGATAGCTTTGCAAGTGGCTCGGCATTGAATGACTGAAAAGCCGCAAAATCATGACTGCTGAACTTGGTCACTCGGTTTGCTTGCATCAAAGTATGGTGGAACAACACTGTCGCCATACCAAAACTTTCTTCTCCTGCAATGGCAAGTGCCGCTTCCAAATTGCTGATACCATCACTTCGACTCATGCCTAACGGAATCTGTGAGCCCGTAATAATGACATTTTTGTCACAAGCGCCCAGCATGTAAGACAAAACAGAAGCGGTGTACGCTAATGTGTCGGTGCCATGCAGCACAATGAAGCCTGAGTAGGCTTGCCAGTTTGACTGCAATGTATCGTAAATTTTACACCAATGGTCAGGTGTGATGTTTGAACTGTCAATTAATGGATTAAGCTCAATAACATCGAACTCTGGCAGCCCTTGTAAACTCTCACCAAGGGTGTCAAGGATACGCTCATTTAGTCCCGCAGCAGGCGCTAATCCTTGCTCGGTTTGAACCATTCCAATGGTGCCACCTGTATATACGATAAGAATTTTGTGTGTCACGTTATCTCCTTATGATCCGCTCTTTGCTCGAGTTGGAGCGATCATGTTCTCTGGCTTAAGCAGTTCATTAAGCTCATCTTCGGTCAGTAATGACTCTTCTAAAATAAGCGATTTCACCGTTAAGCCGCTAAGCAGTGCCTGGCGCGCAATGCGTGAAGCGTTTGCGTAGCCAATATGGGGCACCAACGCGGTAATGATGCCAATGCTGTTCTCAACATGCGCAAGACAGACGTCTTGGTTGGCTTGAATACCACGAATACATTTGTTTTCGAGCATCTCACAAGCCTGCTTTAGCATTTTTAATGAGTTCAACAGATTATAGATAATCATTGGCTCCATCGCGTTTAGCTGGAGCTGGCCTGCTTCGGCTGCAAGGGTGACAGCTAAGTCAGATGCCATGACCTGATACGCCGTTTGGTTCATGGCTTCAGGAATCACAGGATTAACTTTGCCTGGCATAATAGATGAGCCAGGTTGCATTTCAGGTAGTTTTATTTCCCCAAATCCAGTTCTAGGACCACTTGAAAGTAAGCGCAAGTCATTGCTCATCTTACTTAATTTGATGGCCAAACGCTTCAAAATCCCTGAGAAGAATACAAATGCGCCCATATCTGAGGTCGCTTCCACAAGGTTCGATGCAGGAACCAGTGGCTTCTTAGAGATAATGGCAAGCTTCTCGATCGCTTTTTTAGAGTAGCCTTCAGGTGTGTTGATACCTGTACCGATAGCGGTTCCGCCTAGGTTTACTTCGCATAGCAGGGCACAGGCTTCTTTGATGCGATCAATGTCTTCACCGAGAGTGACTGCAAATGCGTCAAACTCTTGTCCTAGTGTCATGGGGACGGCATCTTGTAGCTGTGTGCGACCCATTTTTAACACATGGGAAAACTCTTTGCCTTTATCTTCCAAGGCATTTTTCAATGATGCCAAGGCTGGCACGAAATTATCAGCCGCAAACTGAATACCAAGACAAGCAGCAGTTGGGTACGCATCATTGGTCGATTGAGAGCGGTTTACATCGTCATTTGGATGCAGGAACTGGTACTCGCCTAGACCGTGGCCTAATTTTGTCAAAGCGATGTTGGCAATGACCTCGTTGGCGTTCATGTTGGTCGATGTACCAGCCCCCCCTTGAATAACGTCCACAATAAATTGCTCATGGTACTGTCCGTTAATCAAATCTTGGCAGGCATAGACAATGGCATCCGCCTTGTTTTCATGCAGCAAACCAAACTCTTGGTTTGTTCGAGCAGCAGCAGCCTTCACCATAGCAAGTGCCTTAATCAACTCTGGGAAGTGCGAAATTGGTACGCCAGTGATAGAGAAGTTTTGCGCAGCTCTTAATGTCTGAATGCCATAAAAAGCATCGGCTGGGACATCTAAATTGCCTAGTAGATCGTATTCGGAGCGAGTATTCATAGTAGCATCCTAAAAAAGATGGGCGGCACCACCGAGCCTGTTGCCAGAATCTGATGTGATTGTACTTTTTAAATCATGATAGATATTGAAACGAATACGGCAGGGAAAAGGGAGTTTGTAAGCTGGTTTAAATTGATGTTGTTTGGTGTTTTAATAGCATCAGTTAACGCTATTATGTGAGTTTAACTACTCTTTTAGTAGGGGGGCTATGCGAAAAACATGTTGGGGGGAGTGTTATGAATGACAGTTTTCCAGAGAACCTGAGGTTACTCTGCAGTTATTACAAGTCGATTGCTGATGTCTGTCGGCGCTTATCTATTAATCGGCCACAGTTTAACCGTTATTTAAGCGGTACGACCTTTCCATCGAACAGTACCTTGCGCAGAGTATGTGATTTTTTTGGTGTAGAAGAGCATGAGATTCTACTCCCTCACAGCCAGTTTAGACGCTTGTTGCAAGTACGGCCAATTGCTGAACAAGAACCGGTCGCGGCAACACCTGAGCAACAGTTTTTCGACAAGTTAAACAGTATCGGGCAGCATGGCATTGAAAAATACGTCGGCTACTATTTTGAATACTACCTTTCCATGGCGTATCCGGGCAAAGTCCTACGAACTCTGGTTTGCTTGGAGCGTCAAGGCAACAAAACCTACTATCAACGTACAGAGCGTTTAAATCCTCGCCGTTCAGGTAAACCTTTTCATGGTATGTACAAAGGGGTTGTGCAATTTTTGGGGGACCGAATATTTCTGCACGACTATGAAACACTAACCAATCTTGAGATGACCCAGACAATTTTGTACCCAACCTTTAAGAATAGGGTAGATCGATTAACCGGTTTACGTTTAGGCGTGTCTGGCAGTGGTGAGCGTATGCCTTGTTGTACTCGTGTGGTGTACGAATTTATTGGTAAAGAAATAAAGCGCAATAAAGTTTTCCCTCTTTTAGGGTTATATGACTTTGACGATGAGCGCTTAGACGATGATATTCGCGACTCAATCAAAAATGATATCGCAACAGGCGAGTGGCATTTCAGGGCTCGATTTTAAAGAAAAGGTATGGACATGATGGATTCTAAACATTGGTCAGAGCGGGACTTAGATACGCATTTGGATAAGCTTAAATCTGAAGTAATAGCGTGTTCAGAGCCGATCTTTATTGCACCGTTTGTTGAACCCGCGGACAGTAAGGATGGAGCACTTTCTGGTGCTGTCGTCTCGGTAAAAGCGACATTTGATGTTGCTGGTCACTCGACGACAATGGGATCCAAGTTGCTGGGAAAGAAGCATGCTGAAAAAGATGCGGATACTGTCGCATTTTTACGGGCAGCGGGTGCAAGCCTAATTGGCCATACCAATATGACAGAGTTGGCGTATTCAGGTGTAGGCCTCAATCCACACTTTGGAACGCCTGAAAATCCGCTCAAACAAGGCCGTATCCCTGGTGGTTCTACAAGTGGTGGAGCGGTTTCCGTTGCAACGGGGCTTGCTGATATCGCCTTGGGAACAGATACCGGTGGTTCACTGAGAATTCCCGCTGCCTTTTGTGGTTTAGTGGGGTTTAAACCGAGTCAGCAATCTGTATCCAGCAAAGGCTGTTTACCACTTTCTCAGTCTCTAGACAGCATCGGCGTAATGGCTAACTCGGTTAACGATTGTTCTCTAGCTTGGCATGTATTGAGTGACAAAAAAGAGGTGCATGTTGATCACGACTTTGTCTTAAAAGTCCCGACGAACTTTGGTATGGATGAAGCTTCTTCGATAGTGAGAGAAGCTTTTGATTCTGTAATCAAGTCTTTGCAAGATCAAGGGCTAAAGATTGAGCGTGGTAGCTATCCCATTTTTGAAGCCTATCAACAGTTACCCGTTTGGCAGTTTTCTGCGGTGGAGAGCTGTCGTTACTTTGCTAGTCTTATTGATCTAGAAAGTGATCTGCTGGACCCGCGAGTGCGTCAGCGCATTGCTAGGGGGGAGGGGGTTACTGACGAAGAATTCAACAACACTCAGCGTTTAAGGCATGACTTGATAGAACGTATGTCCATTGAGGAAGCAAACACGGTATTTATCATGCCAACTGTCGCTTGTATTGCACCTGACTTTTCCGATTTTGCAACAGACGAAGATTTTAATCGCATCAATTTGCTTTGCTTACGAAATACATCGTTTGCCAATGTGGTTGACGGTTGCAGCCTTTCACTTCCGTTTACCTACCAAGGCGAGCCAATCGGATTAATGCTAACCGCTAAAAATGGTGACGATCAAAAACTTCTGTCGTTGGCACAAACGATTGAGCGACTGCTTTGCTAATTCTAAAGCATATTTGCAACACTGAGCTCCGAGTGTTTTTATCGGAGTTCAGTGTTGAAGCGGCTATGACTTCTTAAACCGCCCAATAACCAACAGAGTAATGAAATAAAGCCCGCCTAGGATAGAAACTAGAGTGCCTGCTGCAATCTGCGCTGGGTAAAGCAAACTTTGCCCTAGCCAGTCGGCCCATAGCAGCAATGTTGCGCCTAATATCGCGGCGCATAAAATTTGACTGCGAGTGCTTCTGGCTCCCAGCATGATCGCTAAATGGGGGGCGATTAATCCAATGAATGCGATTGGGCCCATCGTTGCGGTGGTGGTGGCGCAGAGTAATGCAACAAGCGTCAGAATGATTAAACTGGCTAAATTGAGAGGGACACCGCGGGCCAATGCAAAGGCTCTTCCGACAGAAAGTAGGGTAAGCCAGCGCGAGCTAATCAGAGCAAAGCTTAATAGTAATAGGCTACTAGCGAGCAATGCTAAGCTTTGGGCGTTTGTGACGCGATAGGTGGAACCTGCTAACCACAACAGAATACGGTAACTATCTTGAGTGCCCTTAGCCAAGCAGAACTGAATCACCGCATCAAGCAGAGCAGTCAACGCAATGCCCGTCAGGATTAAAGTGGAAGGGGCGAATTGATGCTTGCGAGCTAAAGCAATCAATACCAGCAAGACTGCGATACTACCTAAGGCTGCTACGAGCCAATTGTTTGACAGGGTTGCGTTAGCAAACAAAACAGTTGTGGACACCAAGGCAAGGGTTGCACCTGCGGATACACCGAGAATATCAGGGCTGGCTAACGGGTTATAAATCAGTCTTTGTAACAACACCCCAGCGATCGCTAAACTTGCACCAGCAGCGACTGCGGTCAGCAGTCTTGGCTGTCTTATTTGCCACTGATAGTCACTGAGCCAATGCCACTCAAAAGAACCACTAGAAAAGTCTGCGAATGTGTTGAGTAAGAGTATCGTGACGGCACTCATCCCGATACCTGACAGTGCTTTAAATGAAAGACTACGTCCACCTGTTGGCAATATAAACGCTAAATTATCTTGTGCTTTGAGCTGGCGCCGACTGAACCAAACCAATGCTGGCGCGCCAATTAATGCAGCAGTGACGCCGCTGGTTACGACATCATTGGTGTACTGGGTTAACCAAAAAGCCATGCGATCAGTGGCGAAGAGTAATCCCGCACCTAGAATCATACTGAATACTAATTCTTGGCGTGCTGTACGAGCGCCCATTGCTCTTGCTATGTTTGGTGCAATCAAACCAATAAAGCCAATGACGCCAATGCTGCTGACGATAGCAGAGGCAAGCCAAATGCCTGTTGTCATTAACACAAAAAAGGTTGGTAGCACGGATAAACCGCGTGCGCTGGCGCCATCTTTTCCTAGTCGTAGTAGGCTTAGCGCCCTGGGTGCAAAAAACAAAATAGGCAGCCCGATAAGTAACTGAGGGACTACACTTGTAAAAGTGTCCCAGCCATTTTGCGCTAGGTCTCCTGCCCCCCACATGAAGATGTTTTGAGCAAATTGTTCATTGAGCAGTATGATGCCCGTCGCGATAGCGCCCAGCAATAAATTAACAACCATGCCTGCCACAACGATGGGCAAGCCCGTCATATTATTGAGGCCAACGATGGCGAGGATAAGCCCAAAGGCTAGCATCGCACCCACCATGGCGGCTAAATCCCCATAGTCATTTACATACTGGGCAAACCAGACATTCATAATGATAAGGGCCAGCCAAGCGCCTGAAGAGGAGCCGAGCGTGAGTGGAGAGGTTAGAGGGTTTTGTGTTAGTTGCTGCATCAAACTGCCTACCAACCCTAATGTGGCTCCGATAATCAGAGCCATCGCAATGCGCGGTAGGTGCCCAAATAGGAAACTAAAATCGTCAAAACTTTCCGGTGCTTGTGCTCCCTGAAGTAGACTCCATTGATGGTCAATGGATAGAGGGCTGCCGAAAATCGTGAGTAAAATGATCAGTAGGGCGAAGCCAGTGCCAACGCCCCAAATAGGAAAATGCTTTAGGTTCATTGGGCAATTTCAAGCAGGCTTTTTGTGTAGGCTTCAGCCATGTAGCGTAATGACATGGCACCACCAAAACTCCAAACTGGCGCAACTCTATTGTAGTGTTTTGCTCTAACGAAAGGCATGGCTTGCCATAAGAATGATTTCTTTAATTTCGCTTCTTCGTTAAACGGCAAGATATATAAGAAATACGCATCGGTAAGGTCTTTTAATTGATCAATACGTATTTGCTTTGTGCCCCAAAGCGTTGGCGGCAGGGGGAGCGCATTTTTCAGTCCGAGCTGTTTCAACACCCAATCAGAAGAAGAGTTTTCAGTATAAAGAAACACGGTTGTTTCACTGCCAAATCTGGCAGGTAAAACACTGGGCAACTCTTGCCCAAATGATTGCTCTAGTTGCTGCTTTAAAGACGCTAAATCAGAATGTAACTGTTCAATTTTAGCTTCCGCCAGCGCTTCTTTTTTAAATAGCTTGGCTAAAGTTCTGAAATTGGCAATGGCTTGCTCACCCGCATCATAATCACCTTGATAATTTTCAAGTAGCACGACGGGAGCGATTTCTGAAAAGCTGTCTAATAAGTCCTTCTGAGGCGATGCAGCAATGATGACATCAGGCTTTAGTGCTGCGACTTTTTCTAAGTTAGGCTCAGCGCGTGTGCCGATGTCTGCTAATTGTTCTGATGCATGAGGTTGTGCTACCCAAGTGTTGTAACCCTCAATATTAGGGCCTCCAAGAGGAGTGATATCTAGCTCAAGTACTTGTTCAATAAGATCCCAATTCAGAACAACAACACGCTCTGGTACCTTCGAAAAGGTTTTCTCGCCTTCACTGTCATGGATGGTAATGTCAGCTAATGAAGCGCTACTGGCAAAAAGGCTGAGTGTTAACAGCATCAGTTGAGGGAGGTTTAAGGACATACGACGGCCACCTTTGATGGTTGTTGTGGAACGGAGTTAGGATGATCAAGTAATTTTATTGGGGTTTGGTAAAGGTTACTTAAACGTTCTTCATCAAGCAGTAGCTCGGCACTGCCTTCAAAGACAATTTGACCTTTTTTAAGAGCAATGATTTGCTGAGCATATTGCAGTGCCAGATTGAGATCATGAAGTATGACAATGATGCCGCGTCCTTGCTGCTGGCAGAGATCAGACAATAAGCTCATTAGCTGATATTGATGTTGAATATCTAGAGCGGAAGTCGGCTCATCTAGAATCAATACGGGCGATTGTTGAGCGAGCAGCATAGCAACCCAGGCGCGCTGACGTTCTCCACCTGATAAGCTGTCTGCGGCAGTGTTGGCAAACTCACTGATGCCGGTTTCTTCGATGGCTTGGTTAATAATCTGTTCATCTTCTTTTTGCCATCTCCCAAGCAAGCCACGCCAAGGAAACCGCCCTAAACGCACGACTTCGCGGACAGTTAATCCGGCTGAAGAGGGTAACTTTTGCGGTAGAAAAGCAATGTTACGAGCGAGTATTTTGGCAGATAAGCTGTTTACCTCATCCGAGTGCAACATGACTTGGCCTTGATCTGGCGCCTGCTGCCCTGAAAGAAGACTTACCAAGGTGGATTTACCGGATCCGTTATGACCAAGGACCACGGTAAGCTTATCCGTAGGAATGGTCAGGGAGGGAATATCTAAAATGACTCGCCCTGAGCGAGCCATCTTAATATTTTTAAGTGAGAACATGAACGTCGAAATTCCTCATACGACAGATGGCTCATGAAATGGAGTCATCGCGTAGTCAATGATCGCTACCAGCGATACTGTGTGCTTAACATAATGGAGCGAGATTAGATGAAATATCGATAATGATACAAAAACAATTCTGTTATCGCTATCAGTTCTCATTTGCATTCTGATTGTTTACATAAAGATTGGTGGTTACATAATGTTCCAATGCTGGTTTACATGGAAATCTTAATATCTCACTGACTTAACTTTGTTATTAAACTGTCATGTGATTTTCACGTAACTGACATGATTCAAAGGCTAAATATCTTTCGAGTTTATAAATAACTGCGCTGCCAGTGCGCACACAAATTAAAACGATAGATAATGGGGAATACAAATGCCAGTTAAGCAGGATCAAATGCTAGGTTTTGATGAGCATGATGAATTAGTACGTCCAGCTGCAGAAGTAGTGGAATTTGAAGAAACAGCCAAGGCAATGGTGTCTCGTCGCGGTTTCTTGACTGGGGGCGCTGCAGTAGGTGCAACAGCATTAGTAATGGGCTCAACAACTCTTGCTGCGAGTAATGCGATTGCGGGCGAAGAGATGAAAATGTCTCGTTTGGCGTTTGAAATGGTAAAAGCCAACGCCGAAGATACGATTACTGTGCCAAAGGGTTACAACTGGCAAGTACTTGCTTCTTGGGGCGAGCCATTGTTCTCAAATGCACCAGCTTTTGATCCAGCAACGGGTGGTACAGGCGCTTCTCAAGAAATGGCTTTCGGTGACCACAACGATGGCATGGCGCTTTTCTCTCATAACGGTCGTCAAATCCTTTGTGTTAACAACGAGTACACAAACTTAACAACGCTTCATGCTAATCGTGCTGATGGTAAACCTGTGAATGCTGATGACATTCGTAAGAGTAAAGCAGCGCACGGTGTTTCTGTGGTTGAGATCGCCCGCAAAGATGGCAAATGGGGTATCGTAAAAGATTCTGAGTTTAACCGTCGTATCACAGCGGATACTGAAATGGACATCACAGGTCCAGCTCGTGGTCATGATTTAATGAAAACCAAAGCCGACCCGAAAGGCGTCGTTGCGAAAGGCACTTGGAATAACTGTGGCAATGGTCAAACACCATGGGGCACTTACCTAACGTGTGAAGAAAACTTTAACGGTTACTTCTCATCTAGCAACAAGGACTTCCCATTAACACCGCAAATGAAGCGCTACGGTATCAGCCATGATGATTGGGGCTACAGCTGGGCGATGGCAGACTCTCGTTTTGATCTATCTAAAGATCCGCAAGAGCCGAACCGTTTTGGTTACATCGTTGAAATCGATCCGCTAAACCCAACGGCACGTCCTAAAAAGCGTACAGCGCTAGGTCGCTTCAAGCACGAAAACGCTGAAGTTGAAGTAGCAGCAAACGGCCATGTTGTAGTGTACCTAGGTGATGATGAGCGTGGTGAGTTCCTATACCGCTTCGTATCTAAGAACAAATACGTTGTTGGTGGTGACAACACTGACCTACTAGAAGAAGGTACGTTGTACGTTGCGAAGTTCAACGAAAACAACACTGGTCATTGGATCGCGCTAACGCCAAAAGCCACTGGCATGACGGAAGCTGAAATCGCTATCTACACTCGTGAAGCGGCTTCGAAAGTCGGTGCAACGACAATGGACCGTCCTGAGTGGGTGGCATCTAACCCAAATAAAGCAGAAGTTTACTGTGCACTAACGAACAACAAAAACCGTGGTGTTAAGCCAAATGCGGGCGGTGATGAAACCCCTGCAGTGGGTCCAAACCCACGCGTAAAAAACAACTACGGTCAGATCGTCCGTTGGCAACCGGCTAACCAAGATCATACAGCTGAGAAATTCTCTTGGGATCTATTCGTACTAGCCGGCAACCCTGCTGTTTACGATGACGCTTACGCGGGTTCTAAGAACGTCAATAAAGACAACATGTTTAACTCTCCAGACGGTTTGAAGTTTGATAAGAAAGGCATGTTGTGGATTCAAACAGACGGTAATTACTCAAACGAGAAAGGTTTCGCTGGCCAAGGTAACAACCAGATGTTGGTGGGGGATCCTGAGACGGGTGAAATTAAGCGTTTCCTTGTTGGTCCAAAAGAGTGTGAAATCACTGGTGCTGCGTGGAGTTCAGACCGTACGACTATGTTTGTAAGTATCCAGCATCCTGGAGAGAAAGGTAACTCGGTATGGCCAAACGGTGGTACACCGCGATCTAGTGTGATTGCTATTTCTCGTGATGACGGTGAAATGATTGGCTAATTAAGTTTTTTATAAAGCTTAATCAAGCGGCGCCTTAAAGGCGCCGCTTTCGTCTCAGTTTTGGGCCATTGGTTTTCTTTGCTCAGCTAAATTGTGCTTATATGGAGTTATATGGCGTGATAATGCTGATGGGAGATAGGCAATCTTGCTCATGCTGGTGGCGGATAATGTTCACTGCGGTTTTTACTTCTTGGTCTACATCATGGCCGATCACCAAATCCATTTCTCTTTGGTCTAATAGCTCTCGCGTGTGGTTGCTGATCTCGTGGCCGATGAAGACGACATGGCGTGTCAGGTTGTGTTCTCTGAGCGCTCTGGCGATCCCTCGGTTGCCGCCTGCTGCGTTATAGACTGCATCGAGGTGACGATCCTTTTTAAGGAACTTCAGCATGGACTGATACGAATAGTCTGAGTCATCTTGAGAGTGAAGGCATTCTTCGATTTTAAGGTGTGGGAACTCTTGTCTTAATGCTTGGCGAAATCCCAGTTCTCTTTGTAATTGACAGTCGTAGGGCGCGCTAGCTACGAACAGAATTCGTCCTGGCATGCGAGGTAGCATTCTTCCCAGTAAATAACCAGCGGTTGCACCAACACTTTTCTGGTCTGAGCCAACATACGCGGTGCGATTTGAGTTAGGTAGATCGCTTGTTAAGCAAATGACAGGAATATGCTGCTCAATGGCTTGATTAACGGCTCGATTCACCGGAACTGAGTCGGCAGCCATTAAAATAATGCCATCAACTTCTTGAGCTCTCTTAAGTATGATCTCGGCGATATCTTGGCTTGAGCCTTGGCCTGTTTTCAATGTGTCGAGTGAGTATTCTATTTCATATTCGTTTTCTTCAATAAAAGCGGTAATAGCGCCTTCGACTAGGCTAATAAACGTTGGCCCAGCTTCCACAATGAACGCAATTTTCGTCAGCTTAACTTTGTTGGTGTTGCTATGGCGATTTAGTTGATCAATTGCACTAAGCACCTTTTCGCGGGTCGAGGCTTTCACGCCATCGCGCCCATTGATCACTCTGTCCACGCTCGCAGTGCTGACGTTTGCTGTTTTGGCGATGTCTTTGATGGTCAGCTTTTTAATTCTTTCCCGCATTTCTAAAAACCAGTTTTGATGTCTTTTAAATCAAAATAGATTATTTTGATGTGAAAAACAAAAATATTTTGACCGTTTTGCTTGGGAGAAATATACATGATCTCACTCTCTGTACGTCACTGACGTGCATTTACAACAAGTACAAAATAAATGGAGTGAGTTATGCATACTTTCGCATTGTTTGGTTGTGGCCGTATTGGGCAGATCCATGGAGCTAACGTCGCAGCAAATCAAAAGTGTCACCTAAAATACGTCGTAGATGTTTACCAGCCGGCAGCTGAGGCGGCAGCGAGCAAGTTCAACGCGAGTGTTGCGACAATCGAGGAGGCCCTTGCGGATGCAGAAGTCGACGCTGTCTTGATTTGTACGGCAACCGAAACCCATGCCGACCTGATTGTTCAATCTGCGCACGCTGGTAAGGCTATTTTCTGTGAGAAACCGGTTGATTTGAACATTGATCGAGTACGTCAATGCTTAGCCGTTGTGAAAGAGTGTGATGTACCTTTAATGATGGGCTTTAATCGTCGCTTTGATCCAAACTTTGCTCACCTTAAAAACGCTTTAGATCAAGGGGTTGTGGGTGATCTAGAAATGCTGACGATTGCTTCTCGTGATCCGAGTGCGCCTCCAGTCTCTTACATTCAATCATCAGGCGGGTTATTTCGTGATATGACTATCCATGATTTTGACATTGCCCGTTGGTTGTTGGGGGAGGAGCCAGTCACCGTTTACGCTTCAGCCTCTTCACTTGTGTCGCCGGAAATTAAAGGGGCTGGTGATGTGGATACAGCAGTGGTCACTCTGACTTGTGCAAGCGGAAAGGTTGCTGTAATCACCAATAGTCGTCGAGCGTCCTACGGTTATGATCAGCGTGTAGAAGTGCATGGAAGTAAGGGAATGTTGGAAATCAAAAACGTTCCAGAAAGTACCGTAGTGGTTTCCACGGATGCTGGTGTGCAAGCCCAGAAACCAATGCATTTCTTTTTAGAGCGTTATGCCGCGGCATACAAAAGCGAACTAGAGTGTTTCGTAGAAGGTTTGGCGTCTGGTAACCACACATTCCCAAGTGGAAACGATGGCGAGAAAGCCTTGCTGTTGGCTGATGCGGCGGTTGCCTCATTGCAATCAGGTCAAGCGGTGGCGCTATAACGTAAGTTAGCCCATCAAACGAAAAAAGCCCCAAGGTTTGTAATCTTGGGGCTTTTCGCATCTTAAAGATGGTACCAGTGGCCGGACTCGAACCGGCACGCTTTATAGGCAATGGATTTTGAATCCATCGTGTCTACCAATTCCACCACACTGGCTTTGAAAAAGGTGAGGCGTATTATGGTGATTTCTCTATACCTGTCAACGGTTTTGCTAAAATTATTTTGATTTGGGCGCAGTAAATGCTGTTTTGTCTAAAAGCTGAGCAGAGTTTTCAGAAAACCAAGCAGTGATATGGGAAATACTCTTATATCGTACCCAATCGGTTAGAAATTCGCTAAAATGCCGCATCATTTTTCTTGGTGAATTAAATAGCTATTATGCGCGTTTCTGATTATCGCTTTGAGCTACCTGAAGAACTCATTGCACGCTACCCGATGCCCGAACGAACTGCGAGCCGTTTACTTAAGTTAGATGGCCCTTCGGGCGGGCTGACACACAACACTTTTAAAGACGTTCTTGATTTCGTTGAACCTGGGGATTTAATGGTGTTTAACAACACTCGAGTGATCCCTGCGCGTCTATACGGCCAAAAAGAATCTGGCGGTAAGTTAGAACTATTGGTTGAGCGTTTGCTATCAGAGCATGAAATCTTGGCGCACGTACGTTGTAGTAAGTCTCCCAAGGTCGGTAATCGACTTATGTTAGGTACAGATCGTGGTGTCGCTCATGGTGCAGAAATGGTAGGTCGTGAGGACACACTGTTTCACCTACGCTTTGACGAGCCAGTACTTGAAGTATTGGAAAAGGTGGGTCATATGCCTTTACCACCTTATATTGAACGCCCAGACGATGAGAGCGATCAAGAGCGTTATCAGACGGTCTATAACAAGACTCCTGGAGCCGTGGCGGCACCTACAGCAGGCCTGCATTTTGACGACGAATTGTTAGCAGCCTTAAAAGACAAAGGTGTAGATACCGCTTTTGTCACCCTGCATGTTGGGGCGGGTACTTTTCAGCCAGTACGTGTTGATGACGTGAAAGACCACGTTATGCACTCTGAGTATGCAGAAGTATCTCAAGAAGTTGTTGATAAAGTTCGTGCGACCAAGGCAGCAGGCAAGCGCGTTATCGCAGTAGGCACAACCAGCGTGCGCTCTCTGGAGTCGGCCAGTCAGTCGGGTCAGATCGAGCCGTTTGCGACTGATACGAGTATCTTTATTTACCCAGGTTATGAATTCAAAACGGTTGATGTGCTGGTAACTAACTTTCATTTGCCAGAGTCGACTCTCATTATGCTGATCAGTGCCTTTGCTGGTTATGAAAGTGTGATGAATGCTTACCGTGTCGCGGTAGAAGAGAAGTACCGTTTCTTTAGTTACGGCGACGCCATGTTTATTACTCGAAACCCAAAGGCCGAAGGGCCAACTACTGAGGAATAATTCGAATGTCAGA
Organism: Marinomonas sp. AWM4_232; assembly: GCF_056158325.1. NCBI lineage: Bacteria > Pseudomonadati > Pseudomonadota > Gammaproteobacteria > Oceanospirillales > Oceanospirillaceae > Marinomonas > Marinomonas sp. AWM4_232. The sequence goes on from NZ_JBSWTA010000001.1 coordinate 3,180,389, forward strand.
AAAACGTCCAGAATGTTTCATGGACTTTGAGGTGTTAGCCACCTCAGGCAAAGCTCGCCGTGCGCGCTTGAGCTTTCCACGTGGTGATATTGAAACCCCTGCTTTTATGCCGGTTGGCACCTACGGAACAGTAAAAAGTATGCTAACCAAAGATATTGAAGCCATTGGCGCTGATATCATTCTTGGTAACACATTCCATCTTTGGTTGCGTCCAGGTACGGATGTCATCAAGGCTCATGGGGATTTGCATGACTTTACCCAATGGCAGAAGCCGATCCTGACTGATTCAGGTGGTTTTCAGGTGTTTTCGCTAGGCGATATGCGAAAGATCACGGAAGAGGGTGTGAGTTTCCGCTCACCGGTTAATGGCGACAAGGTTTTCCTGAGTCCTGAAATCTCCATGCAGGTTCAGCGTGATTTGGGCTCTGACATTGTGATGATTTTTGATGAATGTACGCCATATCCTGCCACCGAAGATGAAGCCGCGCGTTCTATGCGCATGAGCCTTCGTTGGGCGCAGCGTTCGAAAGATGCTCACGGTGACAGCCCATCCGCGCTATTTGGTATCATTCAAGGCAGTATGTATGAGCAGTTGCGTGATGAATCACTTGAGGGCTTAACCAATATTGGTTTTGATGGTTACGCAATCGGTGGCTTGTCTGTTGGTGAACCAAAAGAAGATATGGTGCGCATTCTAGATCATTTGGCTTATAAGATGCCTGAGGACAAGCCTCGTTACCTAATGGGTGTAGGTAAGCCTGAAGATCTCGTTGAAGGTGTACGTCGCGGTGTCGACATGTTCGACTGCGTGATGCCAACTCGTAATGCTCGAAACGGTCACTTGTTTACGTCTGAAGGTATTGTGCGTATCCGAAACGCGTTTCATCGTCATGACACAAGCCCTTTAGATAAAGAATGTGATTGTTACACTTGTAAAAACTTTTCTAGGTCTTATTTACATCATCTAGACAAGTGTCAGGAAATGGTTGGTGCGCAATTAAACACTATCCATAACTTACGTTACTACCAGACACTTATGGCGGGATTGCGTAAGGCGCTCGATGAAGGTAGATTTGATGCCTTCGTAGATGAGTTTTACGCGAAACGTGGTATGGAAACTCCACCACTGAGTGAGTAACTGTCGAAAATAATAGTCAAAATGGCGCAACTATTTTTAAATAACATGCGCATACCGTTTTTTTAACCATTGGAGAGTAAACACCATGATCGCTTTGATCTCACCAGCTTACGCTGAAGGTGCTGCGCCAGCTGACGCAGGGATTTTTAACCTTGTATTGTTGGTTGGTTTCGTTGTTATCTTTTATTTCTTGATGTGGCGCCCTCAGGCAAAACGTACTAAAGAGCATCGCAACCTACTAGCGTCACTAGCTAAAGGCACTGAAGTGGTAACAAACGGTGGTGTTCTAGGTAAAGTGACGAAAGTTGATGACAACTACGTTGTTCTAGAAGTTGCCGACAACATTGAGATGAAGTTTCAGAAATCTGCAGTGGGTGCTGTGTTGCCAAAAGGCACACTAAAATCCATCTAATCTCAAGAGAAAAGCGCCATCTTGGCGCTTTTCTTCTTCTTGGTTTTTTATTTTATTAGCTCCAAGGACTATACATGCTCAACAAGTACCCCTTGTGGAAGTATTTGCTAATCTTGCTCGTGATCGCCTTAGGTGTGGTTTATGCGCTTCCTAATTTGTACCCCGATGACCCTGCATTACAGCTGTCCACTCAAAAAACAACCACCGTCGTTGATCAACGAACGTTAACTACTGCCGAAACTGCCCTTAAAAATGCGGGTATTACTCTTAAAGAGGCAGAGTTGACCAGTGCGGGTGGTACGCTTCGCTTTAATAATGGCGAAGATCAATTGGCTGCAAAACCTGTTATTGCTGCAGCATTAGGTGAGAATTACGTTGTGGCACTTAACTTAGTGCCAACGACTCCTGAGTGGTTGTCTTCGATTGGTGCGGGACCTGCGAAGCTAGGTTTGGATTTACGTGGTGGCGTACACTTCTTGCTAGAAGTTGATACACCAGCGGCGCTGAAGCAACGTTTGGATGTTGCGGCGAGCGAGATGAAGAACAGTCTTCGTACGGAGCGTATTCGTTACCGCAGTGTAGAAGTGACGAATGGTGTGATGTCGATTCGCTTCTTACGCGAAGAAGACCAGCAGGCAGCGCTTGAGCTGCTTCAAGATGAATTCTCCGAGTATGTTTACAACACGTCGAATCAAGGAAGTGACTACTTTGTTGAGATAGGCTTTACGGAAGCGGCTCGTGCTGAAGTGGAGGCTTATGCGTTACAGCAGAACTTAACGACTTTGCGTAATCGTGTGAACGAACTAGGTGTGGCTGAGCCTCTTGTGCAGCGTCAAGGTAGCAACCGTATTGTGGTTGAGCTTCCTGGTGTGCAAGACACGGCGGCGGCTAAGCGTATCATCGGTGCTACAGCGAACCTGGAGTTTCGCCTTGAAGCGGGTTTAGATGCCAATGCGTCTGATATCGATACGCTAACGTTCCGCGATGGTAGTGGTCGAACTGCACGTCTTGAGCGTGATGTAATCATCACTGGTGACAGTGTGGCGGATGCGAATTCATCTTTTGATGAAAACGGCCGTCCACAGGTAAACATCAGCCTTGATGGTAAAGGTGGCTCGCAAATGGCGCGTGTCACACGAACTGCAGTTGGCCGTAACATGGCAGTTGTGTTCATTGAGCATAAGAGCCGCAGCCGCTTTGTCGAAGATGAGAATGGTGAGTTGACGGAAGTACGTCGTAGTTACAGTGAGAAAAATATTATCTCTCTAGCGACGATCCAAACAACGCTGGGTAACTCTTTCCGTATCACTGGCTTGGATAGTCCGCGCGAATCGTCTGAGTTGGCGCTATTGCTTCGTGCTGGAGCACTGGCAGCGCCTATTTACTTTGTTGAAGAACGTACTATTGGTCCAAGCCTAGGTGCTGAAAATATCCGTTTGGGTGTATTGTCTGCACAAATTGGTTTGCTTGTAGTGATGGCATTTATGCTGGTTTACTACAAAGTGTTTGGTATTTTTGCCAACATTTCCTTGGCGCTAAATATCGTCTTATTGATGGCGTGTATGTCATTGCTGTCTGCAACGCTGACACTACCTGGTATAGCTGGTATCGTATTGACCATGGGTATGGCGGTGGACGCTAACGTACTCATATTCTCCCGCATACGGGAAGAGCTCAAAGCGGGCTTGCCAAGCCAGCAGGCGATACATTCGGGCTTTAACCGTGCATTCACCACTATTTTGGATGCAAACATCACAACATTGTTGGTGGCGGTGATTTTATTCGCAGTGGGTACAGGTCCTGTTAAAGGTTTCGCTGTCACACTTTCTCTTGGTATTTTGACGTCTATGTTTACAGCGATTGTTGTAACACGTGCCCAAATCAATTTGGTGTACGGCGGACGTAAAAATAAGCGCTTATTTATCTAGGAGACAGCGATACGATGAATATTCCATTTATGGCAATGCGTAAAGTCGTCGCGATGTTTTCGATTGCGATGGTGCTGGTGTCTCTAGGTTCGATAGCGGTAAAAGGCTTGAAATTTGGTCTAGATTTCACTGGTGGTAGTTTAATAGAGGTGCAATACACGGAGGCGCCTGCGCTTGATGATGTTCGAACGCTATTGGCGGAAGGAGATTATCAGGATGTAACCGTGCAGAACTTTGGTTCGCCCGTGGATGTTGTGGTGCGCATGGGTAATGCCTACACCCCAACGCTAGGGGATGAGGTGTTGAGTACACTGCGTGATAACGGCAATGTGAAAGTTGAGCTGATGCGCTCTGAGTACGTCGGTGGTCAAGTGGGTGAAGAACTGCGTGAACAGGGCGGCTTAGGTATGCTATTGGCACTTGCGATCGTTATGGTCTATGTTGCAGTACGCTTTCAGTTCAAGTTCTCAGTAGCATCTGTTGTGGCGCTTGCACATGACGTAATTATTACTTTGGGTATCTTCTCGCTGTTTGAGCTTGAGTTTGATTTAACCGTATTGGCCGCTATCTTGGCGGTAATCGGTTATTCCTTGAACGATACCATCGTAGTGTGTGACCGTATTCGTGAGAACTTCCGTATTATGCGTGATACCACACCTTACGATCTGATCAATGAGTCGATTAATCAGACGCTAGATCGTACTATTATCACCTCGATGACAACCTTGTTTGTGCTAGTGGTGCTGTTCTTCTTCGGTGGAGAAAGTATTCATAACTTCTCCCTAGCGTTGTTGATTGGTATTTTGATTGGTACTTATTCATCTGTTTTTGTCGCTGCTAATTTATTGCTTGCGCAAAATATTACACGTGAAGATTTGGTGCCAGCACCAAAAGAAGAGTTCGAAGACGAAATGCCGTAAGCTGTCTGGTCGTGAATGCAAAGAGGCCCGCACAATGCAATGTGCGGGCCTCTTTTCGTTTAGCTATTTGTAGCTGCAAGCCACTTGATGGAATCATCAAACAGCTACTCTGCCAAACTCCATGCCCATTTTAGTCGGCGTTTCAGCACTTAGTGGCTCAGACCAAGCGACTGCATCTTTTCCGAAAAGTACGATAGCAGTGGAGCCTAATTTAAAGCGTCCCATTTCATCGCCTTTTTTCAGCTCAACGTTTGCTAATTTTTCGTGATCCCATGTCTGAACATTTTTACTGAATGGGGTCACTTGACCAGTCCAAACCGTTTCAATGCTGGCTACGATCATTGCGCCAACTAAGATTACAGCCATCGGGCCTGCGGCTGTATCAAAAATACAAACGGTACGTTCGTTGCGGGCAAATACATTCGGGATTTGTTCAGCAGTGACTTTATTGACCGAGAACAGTTTACCTGGTACGTGGATGGTTTTTACTAATTTACCGTCTAGCGGCATGTGAACGCGATGATAATCTCTAGGAGATAGGTAGACCGTTGCGAATTTACCGCCTAGAAATTGATTCGATAGTTCAGCGTCGCCACCTAGCAATTCTGTTAGGCTGTAAGTATGTCCTTTAGCTTGATAAATGGTGCCATATTCAATATTCCCCAATTGACTGATTGCTCCATCAGCTGGGCAGGCAATGGTTTTCTCGTCTTCTACGATAGGGCGAAGCTCAGGTTTTATAGCTCGAGTGAAAAACTCATTAAAATTACGGTAGCTTTTTGGATCTTCGTTGATGGCTTCACTCATATCAACGTTATATTTTTTAATAAACTGCTCTATAAAAACGTTTTTAACTGAGGTGTTGGTACACTCCGCAACTCGCCCAACAAGGCGTGAGAGTGTTTTTTGAGGCGTAATATGCTGAAGAAATGCAAAAATTTGATCTTTGTTCACAGTCATTCCTAGTCTGGTTACTGGTCAGCAAGCTTGATGATTTTTTTAAAGGTATCAAACTGCTCACGATTAAGTTGGGTTTGGCCAAATAGCCAATATATGTAGGTGTTGGCTTCATCAATAGGAGATGAAGCCAAAAACAAATCTTGGGTACCCTCGAAAAGCTTATCCGTGCCTTCGGGCATGTCTTTACTCATGGCGTTCAGTTTAGCGTTATCAAAGTGAACAGCGACACGTTTGGTGTTGAGCTTTGATATAACGGAAGAGGGCGAGTTCCAGCGCACCCGCCTTAATATGTCGGTATCAAAACCAAATTGTAGGATCGGGCGTAATGTTTCATCTGCCTTGTTGTAATGAAGGATTAATACAGCGCTACTTGCCCCCTTAAAGAGTGACAGCATTGCTTTCATAGCGAGCGTGGCTCTTTGTTTACTATCAGTTATACCTTTTAGCTTCGACTGCAATTGGTTGAGTGGGTTTGCAGCAACTCTTTTAACAATTCCTGCTTGAGCACTGGATCGAGTAAATAGAATTGGTGAGAGTAAATGAGCTGCCAAATTTGGTTTCACTGAATTTGTAGCTTCTCTAGCGGCTTCAGTTGTGGCGAAGTGAGTGAGCTGTATGGCGTCACCTAGGCGGATATGTAAAATGGCAGCTACCACTCGATAAAAGAAGGGTAGATTTTTGCTGCCCCAGCCGACTACGTTTGCTTCTTGCGCTACTCGTGTTGCGCAGTAAGCTAATATCAATGGGCCATTCATCAAAATAGTAATGCGCTTATCTTCCGCAAACCCAGGCAGTTGATCGGGCGTATGCGTCAATCGAGCGATGCTTTGTAACTCTTCCGCAGTTGGAATCTGGTCAGTTAGAAAAGACTCAATAATTACCGTTGGAACCTTCCAATATTTGAAAAGCGCGACGGTTAATTCATCGATACGGCAGCCGAGCACAGCGTTTTCGGCTTGGCTAGTGCTGCTTCCTCGGCGAATTTTTTGGGTGATATGCTCCATTTCTTCGTGAGCATGGAACCATAATAACCAGCGAGTTACATCGCGGAAAAACGTAATCCAATAGACGTCATCGATATGGCTGATTTTCTTTTCTATCGCCCAACGCTTAGCAATCGCGGCTGCCTCATAACTTATTTGAACTTCTCTTAAAAATGCATCATGGGCATTGTTTTTGGATTGAATCGTAACGGGCTCAAGCAGATCAAACACCTGACCAATCCCTGTCATACCGATCATTGATGCAGCATGGATAGGGCTCTTGATGTCATTGCGCTTATATTCAACCATGGTGTTGGCTTGATTTAATATGGCGAAAGCGAGTAGTGGTTCCGACGCAATGTTTTTTTGCATTCGGTCAAGTGTTTCATCAGGCGTTTTAATTTGCTTCTTAAGCTTAGTAATGCTGTCAGAGCCAACTGGAAACTTCCTGTCTTGCAGATAGAGTAGCCATTCGTTGAGGCCAAAGGGTGACTTATTGTTCATAGCTCGTTACATTTAGGGCTCAAGGCATTGTTAACTAGTCGATTTAGCGTCTTTTTGATTGCTTATATAGAACAATCATACTTTATATTGCTAGGTGAGCATACACTGTAAAAATCTAGGATGAAAACATGTTTGTAATTGCGGGAATGCTTATCGTTATCGTAAGCGTGGTATCGGGCTATCTGGCTTCGCATGGTGAAATGCTTGCACTGTGGCAACCATTCGAAGTGTTGATAATTTGTGGTGCCGCTCTAGGGGCATTTTTTATAGCTAATCCTGCAGCCTTGCAGAAAAAGACGTTTAAACTTTTGCCGCAGGTCTTTTTAGGGAGTAGACACAACAGAGTTTTTTACACTCAATTGTTAACCTGCGTATATTCATTGTTTCAGAGAAGCCGCCAAGAAGGTTTTCTGGCGGTAGAGCAAGATGTTGAGGCACCCTTTGAAAGTGAATTGTTTCAGCGCTTTCCAGATGTGATTCGTGATCATGAACTGGTTGAATTTTTTACTGATAATTACAGAGTGTTCACCATTACAGGGATGCCTTCTCATGAACTTGAGGCGATGATGGATTCCGAACTGGAGCTTGTTGCTGAAGAGCTCGTGGCCCCTGGGCATGCGGTTAATAGGGTCGCTGAAGCGTTACCAGGGTTTGGTATTGTGGCGGCTGTGCTCGGTATCGTTATTACCATGGGGTCTATAGGTGGTCCCATGGAAGAAATAGGGGCTCATGTTGCAGCGGCCTTAGTGGGAACTTTTCTAGGCATTTTCTTTGCCTACGGTTTTGTTGGTCCTGTATCAGCTCACCTTGAGCGTCTTGGGGAGCAGCAAATGCAATCTTATTTATGTGTAAAAGCTTGTCTAAATGCTATGGCTTCGGGCCATCCGCCGACGATTTCGGTTGAGGCGGGACGAAAAATGTTGCCCCCACATTTACGTCCTAGCTTTATTGAGTTGTCAGACTTAGTGAAGCAATTTCGCTAGGTGTATCTATGAACAGTTACGAACCAGTTATTCGACGCGTTAAAAAAGTTAAGAAAGGTGGGCATCATGGAGGCGCTTGGAAAATAGCCCTTGCTGATTTTGCACTGGCGATGATGGCTTTTTTTCTTGTGTTATGGATTATTAATGTTGCTTCACCAGAGGAGTTGGCGGCCATAGAAGGGTATTTTAATGATCCTGCTGGTATGTCTGCTGCAGGTTACAGTAATACACCTATTGATTTAGGGGGCAGTCCAGCGAAGAGTCTTGAGCGTAAACTAGATACAGATTTACCTGAGCCTGGTAGTACTATGGATGCAACACATGAGCAAGCACAAGGAACAGGGAATGATGGCAGTGAGTTAGAAAAGATGAATGCCATGCTGATCGAAGAATTTAAAAGCATGGATCGCATTAATTCTAATGATAAGAACATGCGCATAGAGATCACCCCAGAGGGTGTGCGTATTACTCTAATTGATGATCCTGAAAGACCGATGTTTGAGCGCGGTAGTGCTCAGTTGGTGCCAGATATGGAAAATACATTGCTTTCTATGGCAGGCATTTTTAATCAAGTAAACAATCCTGTGGTCATTACTGGGCATACAGATTCCTCTGCTTTTATTGGTGATGGTTACGAAGATAATTGGGATTTATCAAGCGAACGTGCAAATGCCGCGAAAAGAGTCTTGGTGGAGGGCGGTTTAGCTCATCGAAGAATCGCACAGGTCATTGGATTGGCGGATACAGTTCCATACAACCGTGTAGACCCTGAAAGTGCTGAGAACAGACGTATTTCAATTACTTTGATGACAGACGATGCTTATAAGCGAATGCTAAACAGTAGTCGGTTAAAGTATGGTGGGGAGCAGGTTCAGCTAGATGCTGCCATGACCCCAGAGTCTGTATTCTAGGGGCATGGCCTACATGTGCCATTGGCTAGTTAAAATGCATCGTTATCACGGATCGATTGACGTATTCGTAAATAGCTTTCAAATCGATGGGGCGTGATTTCGCCTTTTTCTAACGCCTCTCTGATGGCGCAGCCAGGTTCTTGTTCGTGGGAGCAGTCGCGAAACTTGCAGTAGCCCAAATGAGGGCGGAACTCAGTAAAGCCTTCCAATAACTCATCTTCACTGATGTGCCACAAGCCAAACTCACGTATCCCTGGAGAGTCAATCAAGTCACCGCCAGAAGGCATGTGAAATAGACGAGCTGTTGTGGTGGTATGAGTGCCTTTTTTGCGCTTTTGTGATAGTTCGCCCACGCTAATTTCGATGTCAGGTAGGAGTGTGCCGATCAAAGAGGATTTGCCTACTCCAGATTGACCAACGAAGACACTGATACGATCTTGCAAGAAGTCGTAAAGCTGGCTCATGCCTTCAGCGTCTTTGGTTGATGTGCGAATAACGCGGTAGCCAAGATCCACATAAGTGCTGAGAAGGCTCTCAAGCTCTTCTTTGTTGGACTCATCAATCAAATCACACTTATTCAAAAGAATGACCGGCGGAATGTCGACCGTCTCCGCTGCGACAAGATATCGGTCAATCAGGTTGGCGTGTGGTACAGGTTCGGCAGCGATCACCACTACAATAAAATCGATGTTAGCCGCAACAGGCTTTAAGCGACCGTGCATGTCTGGACGCTGTAGCAAGGTGTCACGATCTGCGCGAGCGACCACGACGCCACCTTCATTTTGCTTTGGACGCCAAACGACCTTATCGCCAGTGACCAATTGGCCAAGATTAGCGCGCATATTACAACGAGTGCTGATGCCTACATGCGGTTCTTGTGTGCCCTCTACTTCTACTTGGGTACCAAAGTGAGAAATGATGATGCCCTCAGTTTCAGAGCCAAGATCCGATGACTGCAATGTCTCTTCTGCACGATCGGCACGCTTTTGAGTGCGCTCCATACGTTCTTTTTGAATACGCTCAATGCGCCAGGCTTGTTGTTTGGTCAGCTTTCGTTTTGACATTCGTATTTGTAGGTCGTTAATTTAAACGCATAGAGTATAATGGACGGCAATTAAAATACAGGATTGAGTGCGATATGAGTTACAGCGAAGACAACCTAATCTGGATTGATTTAGAAATGACCGGATTAGAGCCTGAAACAGACACTATAATTGAGATTGCGACGATTGTAACAGATAAGGATCTGAACGTTTTAGGTCGAGGCCCTAACTTGGCCGTTCATCAAGACAAAGTTGTAATGGATGCCATGGATGAATGGTGTACTACCCATCATGGTCAGTCAGGCTTAACTGAACGGGTGCTTAACTCCGATATTTCTATGGCTGAGGCTGAAGCACAGACCATTGCGTTTTTGGAGCAGTTTGTACCTGCTGGAAAATCGCCTATTTGCGGTAATAGTGTCGGTCAAGACCGTCGTTTCTTATACCGCTACATGCCAAAACTTGAAGCGTATTTTCATTACCGTTACATCGATGTGAGTACGATCAAAGAGCTAGCAAAACGCTGGAAGCCAGAAGTGTTGGAAGGATTTGAGAAAAAGGGCGCACATTTGGCTCTTGATGACATTATCGAGTCAATTGAAGAGCTAAAGCACTACCGCAAAACCATGTTTGGACTTGGCTAATAGGTACAAAGGGTATTGTTGCACTCGTGTCGATACCCTTGCTTTTTGAGTTGTGCTTGTTTCTACTGCATTGTCATAATGCGGGCAATTTTTACTGCAATAGGAGACAGCTGTGATGGCATCTGTACTTCCTCGTCGTTATCTAACTCCGCTTTTCGATATCCCTAGTATCCGCTCAATTGAGCAGGCAAGCTTTGCTCATGAAGGCGATAGCTTTCCAATGATGCAACGGGCTGGCCTAGCTTTGTATCAGCACATCATCCGTCGTCATCCTTCTCTGACTCGTATGGCTGTAGTGGTTGGCGGCGGTAACAATGGAGGCGACGGTTGGATTGTTGCCCAGCTTGCAGCGCAAGATGGTATCAATGTCCGAGTATATGATGTTGCCAGCTCACCGCGAAAAGGTGACGCTGCTAAAGCTGAAAGCTTGGCTGCTGCCCAAGAAAATATCCATTTATGTGCGATCGAGGAGCTTGCTGAAGAATCAGCAGTCGTCATCGTAGATGCTTTGCTAGGGATAGGTTTTCGAGCGCCTTTATCGGATGTCTTTAAACGTGCTATCACGATAATCAATGAACTGTCAGCTAAGCATGCTTGGGTGGTTAGTGTGGATTGCCCCAGTGGTTTGGATCTTCAATCTGGTCAGACTGAGTTGGCGGTTAGTGCTGATCTAGTGGTCACTTTTATTGGTGATAAGGTGGGGCATCATTTGCAGCAAGGGCCCATGTATTGTCATGAAATTGTCACAGAAAACTTGCAAGCTGTTGACTTGTCAGAGCAACACCAAGCATACTTTCTTGATCCTGCCGCACTTACTCTAATCACCCCGTGTAAACGTCAACTGAACTCTCATAAGGGAACTTATGGGCACGTCACTGTTATAGGTGGGGATTATGGGTACGGTGGTGCTGCAATTATGGCCAGTGAAGCGGCGGCCAAAAGTGGTGCTGGAACCGTTTCTGTTTATACCCAAGCAAGACATCTAACTGCCTCTTTGGTACGTAATCCTAATGTGATGGCGCTTGCGTCAGATGATACGCAGATTGAAGACACTCTTCGAAGTCTTGACTCAGTTATGGTGATAGGTCCTGGTTTAGGTAAAAGTAACTGGTCTAAGTCTCTTTGGAGTCAATGTGCGCAGCTACCTCATTCAAAAGTGGTTGATGCTGACGGTTTGTACTGGCTGAAACAAAAGCCCATCACTGGACAGGCATTAGTGTTGACACCGCATCCAGGTGAGGCGGCGGCTTTACTGGGTAAGACCGTTGCAGATGTTTTGTATGATTTGCCTAAAGCAGCTCGAAGTATTGCCAATCAATATCAGGCAATCGTGATCCTGAAAGGTACGACAAGTATTGTGGCATCTCCCGAAGGTCAAATGGTTATTGTGGGTAAACCTTGTCCGGGATTGGCGAAAGGTGGTTCTGGCGATGTCCTGAGTGGCATGGTAGGGGCGTGTCTTGCTTACTATCCCGATGCATTTGAAGCCGCAGTGATTGCAGCTGCTTGGCATAATGATGCAGCGTTAAAGTGCGGACAAGAGATTGGGATGGTGGCGATGCAGCCATATCAGCTACTAGATTATTTGGAATAAAAGTCGCACACAGGTGTGTGTAGAAAAGTGAGTAAATAGAATATGTTAGAAAAAGAAATTTTTGGCGAAGAAGCAATGGAGCTGTTTGGTGAAAAGCTGGCAGCATCACTTAAAAGTGGTGGGGTGGTGTATTTAGATGGCAACCTAGGTATGGGGAAAACAACATTGGTACGTGGGATGCTTAGAGGGCTAGGTTACAACGGTCCAGTCAAAAGCCCCACTTATACTATTGTAGAGCCCTATGAGCTGGCTGGTATTGAGGCATTCCACTTCGACTTGTACCGTATCAGTGACGCCGAAGAGTTAGAGTACATGGGAATTCGTGATTACTTCAAAGAAGGGGCGTTGTGTCTGATTGAGTGGGCCGAAATGGGGGAAGGAGTATTGCCAAAACCAGATCTAATTGTTCATTTGGACTTGGTGCGCCATGGCCGCTCTATATCGATTGAACCGAAGACTGACTACGGTGTCGAAGCTGTGAACAAGATAACCCAGCGGCTTGCTAGTTAAGGTTTATAGAGGAGGCCTTGTTGCCTCCTTTTTATTTCGTAGAACGGTCTATTTGAGATCATTCTCAGCAAACGTTATAGTGTGGTGATATATTTGCTAGCTGTCTGATATGTATAAAAAAATCTTTTCAATAAATTGGCTAATGCCACTGCTTTTGCTGACAATGAGCACTGTACTACAGGCTGCTCAAATCAAAGATATTCGGGTTGGAGAACAATCGGGTTCTACACGTCTAGTGTTTGAGTTAGATAGCTCTGCTGAGCACCGAATGTTTCCTTTGAGTAACCCTGATCGAATTGTGCTGGATATCAGCAACACCAGTATTTCTCAACAAGTCGTTAACAGTCTTTCTGCCTTATCAAGCGATGCATTGCTTCGGGTTCGGTATGCAAAGCGTGATACGGGTATGCGCTTTGTCTTGGATTTAAGTAAAAAGGTTAAGGCTAAATCGTCAGTTTTGGCGGCCTCGGGTGACTATGGCCCAAGAATTATGGTGGAGCTTGAATATGGCGCTAAGAAAAGTGAGATAGCCGTCGTAAAGAGCTTGGCTTCCATTTCTGATGAAAAACGTGATGTGATCGTTGTGATAGATCCTGGGCATGGGGGTAAGGACCCTGGTGCGTTGGGGCAATATAAAGTTCGTGAGAAAGATATCGTGCTGTCGATTGGGCGTGAGCTGGCTAAACGTTTGAATGCTATTCGAGGTATCAAGGCAGTAATGACTCGCTCAACCGATGAGTATCTTCAGTTGCGCGATCGTTCGCGTATTGCCCGAGAGGCAAATGCGGATTTACTGATTTCTATCCATGCTGATGCGTTTACTAAAGCCTCAGCGCGTGGTGCTTCTGTTTGGGCCTTATCTCTTGGTGGGAAAACGTCTGAAATGGGGCGTTGGTTAGCACAACAAGAGCAGGCTACGGACTTGGTTGGGGGGATTTCCTTAGACGACAAAGATCAGTTGCTTGCAGAAGTGCTATTGGACATGTCGATGAATTCGACGATCCAAATGAGCCTAGATATTGGTAGTAAAGTGCTTAGCGAAATGAAAACAGTTGCGGTTTTACATAAGAGCTCTGTTCAGCAAGCTGGCTTTGTTGTGTTGAAGTCTCCTGATATTCCTTCCATCTTGATTGAAACAGGGTTTGTCTCGAATAAGACTGAGGCGAAAAATCTCTCCAGCGGTACTTATCGTCGTAAGTTAGCCGCTTCAATCGCGAAGGGTGTTGAAGAGTTCTTCGAAAATAATCCTCCTGACGGCACCTACATTGCGTGGCGTAAGCAGCAGAAAGGTGGCTATACGTATACGGTTTCAAAAGGTGATACTTTGTCTGAAATCGCACGTAAAAATGGTGTGTCGCTTGATTCGCTACGCTCTGCGAATACTCTTCGTAATGACGTCATTTGGGTCGGTCAAAAGCTCTCTATCCCTGCTAGTTAATTAGTTGTCTCGCAAAGGAAATTTATGTCTAGAATTAATTTACTATCTCCGCGCTTGGCCAACCAGATTGCGGCCGGTGAGGTAGTAGAGCGTCCCGCTTCAGTTGTAAAAGAGTTGCTGGAGAACAGTTTGGATGCTGGCGCAACGCAGCTTGACATAGATGTTGAGCAGGGCGGTGTTCGCGGTATTAAAATCCGTGATAATGGCCGCGGCATTGTTAAAGATGATCTCTCATTGGCGCTTAGTCGTCACGCGACCAGTAAAATCATCACCCTCGATGACCTAGAGGCTGTATCCACACTGGGGTTTCGTGGTGAAGCTTTGGCCAGTATCAGCTCTGTTTCCCGTTTGCATTTAACTTCCTGCGCAGAAGGTGAAAGTGCTGCGTGGCGTGTTGAAGCAGAAGGAAAAGACATGGCAACGTCTGTACGTCCTGCTTCGCACCCTCAGGGTACTACCATTGAAGCTCGAGACTTGTTTTTTAATACGCCGGCGCGCCGTAAATTTCTTCGTACCGAAAAAACGGAATTTGGTCATTTGGAAGAAGTGGTCAAGCGTTTAGCGCTCAGCCGCTACGATGTAGGATTTCGTCTCAATCATAATAGTAAGCAAGTCTATGACTTAAGACCTGTGCAAGACCAACTGCATGCAGAGCATCGGTTAGCGACTTTGCTGGGTAAGAAGTTCATTGAAAATGCACTCACCATCGATGTTGAAGCGGCTGGCTTACGTTTATGGGGCTGGATTGGTTTGCCCACGTTTTCACGCTCACAGGCTGATTTGCAATACTTCTTTGTAAATGGTCGCGTTGTGCGTGATAAGTTGGTTGCTCACGCGGTGCGTCAAGCTTATCGAGATGTTTTGTATAATGGTCGTCACCCTACCTTTGTGCTTTACCTTGAGTTAGATCCGGGAACCGTGGACGTCAATGTGCATCCAACGAAGCATGAGGTTCGTTTCCGCGATGGGCGTCTGGTGCATGACTTCTTATTCAGTCGTATTCATAAAGTTCTTGCTGATGTTCGACCAGAGACTGGTATGTCAGGTAGTGCTGAGAACCCTATTCAAAAGCAAGAGGCTCAAATTCAAGAGCAGGAGAAATTGGGGCTGGGACACCCAGGTCAGGCTCGTGATGTTTCTTGGATGAGCTCTGGTCAAAATACGCCGTCAGAGGCTCAAAGTCATGCTGGAAGAAGTTTTTCTGGCCCAAGTAACTATACTCCTCAAGATAAGATAGATGGTGCTCGCATTGCTGGGCAGTTAGGTGTTGTCTCTGACATGAATGATTTCGCAGGTCAGTTTGTTACTGAGGAAGTGGACTCGGAAACAGGCGAAATTAAACAGATTGCTGCGCCTGTATCGCCTAATTCTGTTTCTTATACAGGCGCAGTTGTGCCGCAAACGGATGTTGGTACAGGTCGTGTACGTGAACCATTGCCAAGGGAGGGGGTGACACCGCCACTTGGGTATGCGGTGGCCCAATTGCACGGCATTTATATTCTTTCGGAAACAGAGCAGGGCATGATTATTGTGGATATGCATGCGGCTCATGAGCGAATTGTTTATGAGCGCATGAAAGCTGCATTCTATTCGAAAAATGTTCCGTCACAGCCATTATTAGTGCCCATTAATGTGTCTATCTCTCAGGCTGAGGCAGATTTAGTCGAAGATAATCATGATGTGTTTGTTCAGTTTGGCTTTAACATTGAGCGTTCAGGGCCTGAGAGTGTCATGGTCCGGGAAGTGCCAGTCATATTGATCAATGGCGATATCGAAAGTTTAGTGCGTGATGTCATCAGTGATCTTGTGGTAAATGGCACAACAGATTTATTGCAAGCAAGGGCCAATGAATTGATGGCGACTATGGCTTGTCATGGTGCTGTCCGAGCAAATCGAAAATTATCCATTGCCGAGATGAATAGTCTACTTCGAGATATGGAAGTCACAGAGCGCAGTGGGCAGTGTAACCATGGGCGTCCAACTTGGACTCAGTTGTCGATGTCTGATTTAGATAAATTGTTTTTACGAGGCCGTTAAGTTATGTCCAAACCTAAAGTTGTCTGTTTGATGGGGCCAACGGCTTCCGGAAAAACAGGCTTAGCAGTCGAACTGGCCAGCCAGCATGGCTATGAGATCATCAGTGTCGACTCTGCTCTTGTGTACAAAGGGATGGATATTGGTACGGCTAAGCCTGATGCTGAGACTTTGGCGCAGGCTCCCCATCGACTAATAGATATTATTGATCCAAGTGAAAGCTATTCAGCCGCAGATTTTATGGCCGATGCTTGTCGAGAAATAGATGACATCGTTGCGCATGGAAAAACGCCGCTATTGGTTGGTGGAACAATGATGTACTTCAATGCTTTGCAGAAGGGGCTTGCTCCGATGCCTGCGGCGGATCCTGCTATTAGAGCTGAGTTTGAGCAACATGCCGCCGAGTTTGGTCTGGCGAGTTTGCATGATCAGCTGAAACAGATCGACCCTGTGGCTGCCGAGCGCATTAACCCAAATGACCCACAGCGATTACAGCGGGCATTAGAGGTCTTTCGGTTAACAGGTAAAACAATGACACAGCTTTGGGCGGAGCAGGAAGCCCAAGAGCTGCCGTTTGATATGGTTAACTTAGCTGTGATGCCTCAAGACCGCGCAACCTTGCATCAGCGTATAGAACAGCGTTTCGATATCATGATGGAACAAGGTTTTTTGGCCGAAGTGGAGGCGCTATATCAGCGTGGAGACCTGACGATTGATATGCCTTCTATTCGCTGTGTGGGGTATCGTCAGCTTTGGCAATATCTTGAAGGAGAAGATTCTCTAGAGGATGCTATCTTTAAAGGGATTGTCGCGACTAGGCAGTTGGCGAAACGTCAGCATACTTGGTTGCGAGGTTGGGATAATTTGGTGATATTCGATAGTTTACAAAAGGATCTTTTAGGACAAACCTTGAAATACTTGCAAAGCGAGATTATATAAGGGGAAATCAGGAAAATTTTGTTGTATTATCTATAGTATTGTTTTGCCAATATTTTAATTATAAGTTTGCTTGCTTAAGGAGAATCCGATGTCAAAAGGGCAATCACTACAAGACCCTTACCTAAATGTGCTTCGCAAAGAGAGAGTGCCTGTGTCAATCTTTCTTGTGAACGGTATTAAACTACAAGGACAAATCGAGTCATTTGATCAGTTCGTGATCTTGTTGAAAAACACTGTTAGCCAAATGGTGTACAAACACGCAATCTCGACGGTTGTTCCTTCTCGTACAATTCGTCTACCGTCCCCTGATCAGGCGGAAGATGCTGCAGAATAAGTTTGCTCGACTAGAGCAAGCAGAGGTTAAATAACTTGTTTTTCGAACGCCCAGAAAGTGGTGAAATTGCTGTATTAGTCCATATCGATTTTAATGATCAAGAAGATAGGCATGGACCTGAAGAATTCGTAGAACTCGCTATCTCTGCTGGTGCAGACCCTGTCGCTGTCGTGACAGGGTCTCGTCAAAGACCTGATTCCAAGTTCTTTGTCGGCACTGGTAAGCTAGATGAAATCAAAGACATTGTGATTCGAGAAGAGGCTCAAGTAGTGCTTTTTGATCACGCCTTGTCCCCATCTCAAGAACGTAATCTTGAAAGTGTCCTCAAGTGTCGGGTACTAGACCGTACCGGTCTTATCCTAGATATTTTTGCTCAACGTGCGCGAACTCACGAAGGTAAGCTGCAAGTAGAGCTTGCTCAGCTTCAGCACATGTCAACTCGTCTTATCCGTGGTTGGACCCACCTTGAACGTCAAAAAGGTGGTATTGGTATGCGTGGCCCTGGTGAAACGCAGCTAGAAACTGACCGTCGTTTATTGCGAGATAGAATAAAAGCAATCCAAAAACGCCTTGAGAAAGTAAACTCTCAGAGGGATCAAAGTCGTCGTGCTCGATCTCGTTCTGATGTTCCTACAATCTCGCTAGTTGGCTATACCAATGCTGGTAAATCAACATTGTTTAATAGGGCAACAGGAGCAGAGGTTTACGCAGCCGATCAACTGTTCGCAACACTTGATCCGACGCTACGCCGATTGGATCTAGAGCAAGTGGGGGCAGTAGTTTTAGCGGATACCGTAGGGTTTATTCGAAAACTGCCGCACCGTCTTGTCAAAGCGTTTCAGGCGACTTTGAAAGAGTCAGCGGAGGCTGATTTATTGCTTCACGTTGTTGATGCTGCGGATGTTAATCGAGATGAGAATATTGCTGCAGTTGATGATGTGTTAAATGAGATTGGCGCTAATGAGCTGCCAATGTTGAAGGTTTTTAATAAGATTGATGCCTTGCCTACTGGTGAAGCCAGAATAGATCGTGATGAACAAGGGAACCCAACGAGAGTTTGGTTGTCTGCACGTGAGGGGAATGGCATTGATTTACTTGAGCAGGCAATTGCGGAACTGCTGTCTGAGGAAATCGTAAAGGAAACCATTATTGTGCCGTCGAGTTTGGGTCGTTTTAGAGCGATGTTGTTCGAGCAGGGTGCTGTAAAGGGTGAAACTTATGATGAGCTAGGGCGATCTGTACTTGAATTATGTCTGCCTCGTAAGGATTATTTACAGATTCTTGCTAGAGTGGGTATGTCTGAAGAACAAATTCAGGCAGCCTAAATAACCGGATTATCATTACAAGAAAGTGGAGATGTAGTATGGCCTGGAATGAACCGGGTAATAACGACAACGACCCATGGAACACGGATAAAAACCGTAACAACAATGGTGGGCGTAACCAAGAACCTAATAATGACCCGTGGGGTCGTCAAGGTCAGAACGGCGGTAAAGATCAATCACCTCCAGACTTAGATGAGGCTTTTGGCAAGCTGATGGATATGCTTGGAGTTAAAAAGAAGCGTGGTGGTAATGGCGGTTCTGGCTCAGGCGGTGGTCCAGGTATGGGAGGCAAGTTAAGCGGTGGCCTATTAGGTGTCGTTGTAATTGGCTTGTTTGCTCTGTGGGCGGCTACAGGTATCTATCAGGTGGACCAACAAGAACGAGGTGTTGTGCTTCGTTTGGGTAAATTCCACGAAACTGTTATGCCAGGTCTTCATTGGAATCCGCCAATGATTGATTCCGTTACTAAGGTAAACGTTACTAAGGTTCGTTCACATGACCACAAGGCTTTAATGCTGACGGTCGATGAGGCGATCGTTGAAGTTGGCGTTTCTGTTCAATACTCCATTGATAATCCGCGTGACTTTGTCATTAACGTACGTTCTCCAGAAGACTCTCTGGCGCAAGCCGTTGAAAGTTCTTTACGTCACGTTGTGGGTACAACTGAAATGGATCAAATCTTAACAGAAGGTCGTGAAGTATTAGCGGCTGATGTGAAGGAGCGACTTCAGTCATACATTAATGATTACGGCACTGGTCTTTTGATTTCCAAAGTTAACGTTGAGAATACTCAGGCGCCGAACCAGGTGCAAGAGGCATTTGATGACGTTATCAAAGCGAAAGAAGATGAGCAGCGTGTTCGTAACGAAGCTGAGTCTTATGCCAATGGCATCATCCCTGAGGCTCGCGGTCGAGCTCAGCGTATTCGTGAAGAGGCTGAGGCGTACCGTTCTGAGGTGGTTGCTCGTGCCCAAGGTCAAGCAGATCGTTTCGATCGTTTGTACCAAGAGTATGTGAAAGCGCCGCAGGTGACGAAGCAGCGTTTGTATCTAGAAACATTAGAAACGATCTACAAAGATTCAAACAAAGTGATCATCGACTCGAAAAATGGCAACAATATGATGTACTTGCCGCTAGATCAGATTATGAAACAGCGACCAGCAACATCAAGTACTGGCAGCACGAGTTCTTCTTCTATTAGCTCGTTAACCGATCAAGTGATTGCAGAGATTCGTAGCCGTCAATCAGGAAGTTCTGTGCGTGAGGGGAGAAACTAATGAAAAACCTATCTTTTGCGATTCTTTTTATCGTACTGGCTGCGGTTTTGGTGGCTTCTCAAACTCTGTTTGTTGTTAAAGAAACAGAGCGAGCAGTAGTGCTTAAATTTGGTGAAATCGTACGTGAAGATGTTCAACCGGGCTTGCACTTTAAATTACCTGTGATGAACGATGTTAAAAAGTTTGATGCTCGAATTCTAACCATGGATTCTCGCCCTCAGCGTTACCTAACGCTTGAGAAGAAGGCGGTGATCGTTGATTCGTATGTTAAATGGAAGATTTCTAACGTAGCTCGCTTCTATCAAGCAACTTCTGGTGATGAGTTTGTTGCTAACCGAGTGCTTTCATCTCGTGTAGACACAGGTCTACGTAACCAGTTCGGTGAGCGCACCATGCATGAAGTAGTGTCTGGAGAGCGTGAAGAGTTAATGACTGAGCTAAGAGATCGTATCGATAGTGTGGCTCAGACTGAACTTGGTATTACGATCGTTGATATCCGAGTGAAACGGATTGATCTACCACCAGATGTTAGTGAATCTGTTTACCAGCGTATGCGTACAGAGCGTGAGCGTGAAGCGCGTGAGCATCGCTCTAAAGGTTTGGAGCTTGCGGAAGGTATTCGTGCGGATGCAGATCGTCAGCGTGTTGTTCTTGAGGCAGAAGCTCAGCGTGACGCGGAAATGATCCGTGGTGATGGTGATGCGCAGGCTGCTGCAATTTATGCTCAGGCATACCAGCAGGATCCAGAATTCTTTGACTTCTACCGTAGCCTTCAGGCTTATCGTGAAAGTTTTTCGAATAATGGTGATCTGTTCGTACTGGATCCAAACAGCGAATTCTTTAAGTACTTTAAAGAGACCAATTAATTCTCTGTTTTTGGCTGACTTGTCAGTGCATTATGCCTGTAAGTCAGTCATCAATTCATGATAGAATCATCAAAACCGGGCAAGGCCCGGTTTTTTAATGGTCAAAATATAGAGAGTCTATGCAGGAATTGTTGCATTCGCTTCTGGTCGGCTTCAGTCTTTTGTTGATTGCCGAAGGGGTATTACCATTTTTAAAGCCTAATCTATGGCGTGAAATGATGGTAAAAGCGATCTCGAGCTCTGATCGGAGCTTAAGGTTGTTAGGGGCGGTGAGTATGTTTCTTGGATTAACGCTCCTATTTCTGACCCGAAGCTAAGAGGATACAGTTTAATGACACTAGCAGATCGCTGGTTGCTTCCAGATGGGGTTGATGAGGCTCTGCCAAAACAGGCTGCCAAAATTGAACACCTTAGAAGAACCCTGCTAAACCTACATGAAAGTTGGGGTTACCAATTGGTCATTCCACCTCTCATCGAGTACCTAGATTCTTTACTTATCGGTGCAGGTTCAGACCTTGAGATCGAAACGTTTAAAGTTATCGATCAACTAACCGGACGTCTTATGGGGATCCGGGCCGACTTCACATCTCAAGTAGCTCGTATTGATGCTCACTGCCTTAAAAATGATGGTGTTGAGCGACTAAGCTATTGTGGTAGCGTGTTACGCACAACGCCAGCAGGTCTCGACGGCACTCGCAGCCCCATTCAACTGGGTGCTGAGCTCTATGGTCACAGCGGTATTGAAAGTGACTTAGAGATTCTTTCTCTTATGCTGGATACCTTAACTCAAGCAGGTCTGAGTAAGCTCGTGTTAGATGTTGGCCATATTGATGTCGTGCGCGGAGTTATGGCGGCATCTGGGCTGACTAGCGAACAGGAAACGAAGATTGCTGCCTTATATCGTGCCAAAGGTTTGCCTGAGTTAGAGGTATACTTATCAACACAAAGTATTGATGCTCAAGCTAAGCAATGGTTGCTGGCGTTACCTCGCTTGTGTGGTGGGGTTGAAGTGTTAGTCAAAGCAGAGTCTATCTTAGCGGATGTGAGTGAATCAGTTTCTGACGCATTGGCTCAAATTCGTGCTGTGGCTGACGTAGTGGCGACGCGCTTTAGTGCGGTTGGCTTGCACTTTGACTTGTCTGATATGGAATCATACAGCTATCACACAGGTTTGGTGTTTGCGGCTTACGTACCAGGACATGGAAACGCTGTCGCTCGTGGCGGTCGTTACAACTACATCGGTGAAGTGTTTGGTCGTTCACGTCCAGCAACAGGTTTTAGTACTGATGTGAAAACACTTGTGTCTTTAGTGGATGTGGTTGTTGAAGATCGCTCTAGTGTTCTAGCGCCAGCAACGCACAATGACGCACTTTGGCAAAAAATTAAGTCCCTGCGTGCAGAGGGCTATCGTGTGATCCAGCAATTAGATCAAGACACGAATGCATCAGATTTTGATTTCCAGTTGATTGCCAAAGGTGATGACTGGGAATTAGTGAAAGTTAATTAATCGAATTTCGGTTTAGAACAATCTTAAGCGAGACCATAAAAATGGGTAAGAACGTTGTTATTCTAGGCACTCAATGGGGTGACGAAGGTAAAGGTAAGGTCGTAGACCTTCTAACAGAAGATGTTGCTGCAGTAGTGCGCTTCCAAGGCGGTCACAATGCCGGCCACACTTTGGTTATCGATGGCAAGAAAACCGTTTTGCACTTGATCCCTTCTGGCATTCTTCGTGACGGTGTTCAGTGTATCATCGGTAACGGTGTTGTACTGTCTCCTGCTGCATTGCAAAAAGAAGTTAAAGAGCTTGAAGAGCAAGGTGTGCCAGCCGTTGAGCGTTTGAAAGTCAGCCCAGCGTGTCCTTTGATCCTGCCATACCACATTGCAATGGATCAGGCTCGTGAGATCGCGAAAGGCGACAAGAAAATTGGTACAACTGGTCGTGGTATTGGCCCTGCGTATGAAGATAAAGTGGCTCGTCGTGCGATCCGTGTAGCAGATATCCTAGATAAAGAGCGTTTTGCTGAAAAGCTTAAAGAAGTATTGGCATACTACAACTTCATGCTAGAAAGCTTCTACAAAGTAGAGCCAGTGTCATTTGACGAAGTGTACGAAGAAGGTCTGAAGATGGCTGAATTCCTTCGCCCAATGGTGGCTGACACGATTACTCTTCTGCATGACTTGCGTAAAGCAGGTAAGAACATCATGTTTGAGGGCGCTCAAGGTTCTCTACTTGATGTTGACCACGGTACATACCCGTACGTAACGTCTTCAAACACAACTGCTGGTGGTGCGCCAGCAGGTACTGGTTTTGGTCCTCTGTATCTAGATTATGTACTAGGTATTACGAAAGCGTATACAACACGTGTTGGTGCGGGTCCATTCCCAACGGAGCTTGATTGTGAAAACGGTCAGCGCCTTGGTGAGCGTGGCCACGAATTTGGTGCGACGACAGGTCGTCAGCGTCGTTGTGGTTGGTTCGATGCCATGGTTCTTCGCCATGCGGTACAAATCAACTCAATCTCTGGTATCTGTCTAACAAAACTAGATGTGCTGGATGGCTTTGAAACAATCAAAGTGTGTGTTGGCTACCAAAATGCTAACGGTGAATCTGTTTCAGGCTCGTTGGTTGATAGTGAAGGCTACGAACAAGCTACTCCAGTTTACGAAGAGCTTCCAGGCTGGTCTGAGTCTACTGTTGGTGCGCCAAACTTTGAAGCGCTACCAGCTAATGCTCAGGCTTACATCAAGTTCATCGAAGAGAAAATCGGTGTGCCAGTAGATATTATTTCTACAGGTCCAGACCGTAACGAGACAATTGTTCTACGTGACCCATTCAAAGCGTAATAACGATTTGATTTTTAAAAAAAACCGAGACAGTGTCTCGGTTTTTTTATACACAAATCTAATGCATTGATTTTAGTGGTCCGGAGTTAAGCATAATAGATTTATGCTCACAATCTAATTTGAAACAATCCACTTCTCTTATAACTGTTTTGCTTCTTTTCTCAATATCTTCCTCAATTATGTCATCACAAAACGTGACACGATTTCGTCCATTTTATCTACTGTAATAAAGTACCTAAGCAGCCTTCATCAGCCATTTAGGTGGGATGCCAATAGGAAATACCCATTTTTAACTTATGTTTGACTTTTACTTATGCTAGAGTCCGCGCCCCAGTTTTTGATCAGATAGGTTGTTTTGTGCATTGCGGTTTTGATTACGGTACCTCGAATTGTGCTCTCGGAATTTTGAAAGAAGGTAGGCCTGCTTTAGCTAGGCTAGAAGGGGAGCATTGCTATTTGCCCTCGACTGTTTACGCCATGAGTCGTGATTTGATTAGTGAAGCGGTAGCAAAAGGGTTGCCTGAACATTTTAAATCAGAATTTATTGAAAGCCGCCGTGGGATTCTGAGTCGTGCTCGTAGGTTTCGTGTAGAGGAAGATTATGGTGCTGATGATCAGGTGCTATTTTTTGGTCGCGAAGCTTTCTTAGAATACTATCAATTTCCAGAAGACGGCTATTTTGTTAAATCGCCTAAGTCCTTCTTAGGCGGCTCTGGATTAAGGTCTGAGCATATTGCTTTCTTCGAAGATATCGTCACGCTGATGATGCAAAATGTGAAGGAGGCATCAGAGCGTAGTTTGGGAGTTGATTTACGGCACACTGTGATTGGTCGTCCTGTGAACTTCCAAGGAATCAATGCCGAGGAAAGCAATCAACAGGCGTTAGATATTCTGTCGATTGCAGCGCGTCGAGCGGGATTTGAGAGTGTTGAATTTCAGTTTGAGCCAATTGCTGCAGGGTTGGATTTTGAGTGTAACCTAGATAAAGATCAGACGGTATTGGTTGTGGACATAGGTGGTGGTACAAGCGATTGCGCCATGGTTCGAATGGGGCCAAGTTATCGTGATCGATTAGATCGAACTGAGGATTTTCTTTCGTATACAGGTGAGCGTGTCGGTGGTAACGATTTAGATATTCAGTTAGCTGGACGTCAGATTATGCCTTTGTTTGGTATGGGGGCGGAGCTGAAGACCGGTTTGCCTATGCCAACACAGCTTTATTGGAATGCGGTCACCACAAATGATGTCACAGCGCAGTCGACTTTTAATAGTCTTGAAACGAAACAGCAAATGGATCAATTGCGCTTAGATATGGTTCTACCTACTTTGATGGATCGCTTCAAAACCATGCGTGAACATAAGCACAATTTCCACATTGTCAAAGATGCTGAAGAATCCAAGATTAAGCTTTCAGAGCAAGAGAAAGTGAGTGTGGATTTAAGTTACATTGAAGATATGTTGAGCTTAGAGATTGACAGAGAGCAATTTGCTCAATCGATCATTCACCCTGTCGAGAAAATGGTGACGCTGATGTTGGATGCTATAGAGCAAGCAGGTGAAAAGCCTGATGTGATCTATATGACGGGTGGCTCGGCCAAATCACCAGTGGTTCAGGCGGCAGTGAGAGAGCACATCGGCAATATCCCTTTGCTTGATGGTGACCACTTCGGTAGTGTTGCCAGTGGTTTAACCGTTTGGGCGGACCGTATATTCCGTTAGCGGTTCTCCTTAAAGTCTGTCATAAAGGGGTTAGGTCACAGGTAGTTCACTTAATCCCTTCCAGCGCGCGTACAACATTCCAAGGCAAAACAAACCAGCCCCAAGCAAGGCTTCGCTCATGCCGATAGGCCAAAGTGTAGGGTGAAACCAATGTGTCACTCCAGCAGTGAAGTAGAATAAACTGATGAAACAGATGCCGATGGCACCTTTGTAGCTGCCATTGAGATTGCCCCAAAGTGATAAAGATAGTGGTAATAAGACTGCGCTTAATAAAAGCAGAGGGTGTTGTAGTTCAATCTCAGACAAAACAAGATGCCACCAGATCAAAACGAGCATTAGACCAATATGATTCAATATCAGGATAGGGCGATAAGAGCGGCATAGTCCCTGATAGTGCTGCTGTTCGGATGCGGAGATTGAAAATCGTTTTGCCATGGCTTAGTTCAATGCTTATTCAATAATTGAGCGAGCTATAATACTTTCTAATAGCTCGCCTTGTATTGATTTAGGTCGTATTGAGTGTGGTGAAATGACTTAGCGTTTCTTTAGCTTAATGGCCAATTCGGCAATGCGTTGGCCTTGAGCTTCACACAATGCAATTTCTTCGTCACTTAGGCCAGTGTATTGGGTGTGGGGAGCAAAATGAGTCACACCATAAGGTGTACCGCCTGTAGCCGTGTGTATCAGGTCTTTGTTTTTATAAGGGAGTCCAGCCCAAATCATACCGTGATGAAGTAGTGGGATCATCATGGATTGAATGGTCATCTCATGGCCGCCGTGCATGGTGCTTGCGCTGGCGAAACCACAGGCAGGCTTGTCCGCTAATTGGCCGCTCATCCATATAGGGCTCGTCTGATCGAGCATCAATTTTACGGGTGCCGCCATGCTGCCAAAATAAGAAGGGGAGCCAATGGCTAGGCCATCGCACGCCGCAAAATCCTCAACCTCGCAGTACGGATAGCCATCTTCTGGCAGTGCGGGGCTCGTTTGCTCATGGCTAAATGAGGCTTCGGGCAGTTGGCGAATGACGGCATGAGCATTAGGTACTTTTTGTACGCCACGAGCAATGTGTTTAGCCATGGCGGCTACAGAGCCATGGCGAGAGTAAAACACAACCAGAATATTGGCTTGGCTCATGAGAATAGCTCAAGTACGGATTCTGGCGGGCGACCAATTTTCGCTTTGTCATTATGAATAACGATTGGGCGCTCAATTAGCTTCGGGTTTGCTACCATGGCTTCAATCAATGCGTCTTCATTGGACTCTGACTTAAGGTCTAATTCTTTGTAGATGTCTTCTTTAGTGCGCATAAGCTCACGAGCTGATGTCATACCAAGTTGAGTAAGTAGAGTTTTGATTGCGTCGTTCGATGGTGGGGTTTGTAGGTACAAAACCACTTCTGGTGAAATGCCTTCATGTTCAAGAAGGGCTAAGGTTTCACGGGACTTTGAGCAGCGCGGATTATGGTAAATTGTTGTCATGTTGACCTCAGTAAAGGCTTAAGTTTTGTCTTAGCTGTGGATCAGATAAGGCGGCAAGCCTAGTTGTTTTAGCTTGCCGCCTTTGATTTGAGCTTACGTCAATTTTTCTAGTAAGAAAGCCACGACGTCAGCGACGGCAATGTCTTCGCCGTCACCAGTATCACGGCTCTTGTATTCAAGAGTGCCTTCTTTCAAGCCGCGATCACCTACGACAATGCGATGCGGAATGCCAAGCAATTCACAGTCTGCAAACTTAACGCCAGGGCGTTCTTTACGGTCATCAAGGATGACATCAATGCCTTGTGCAAGCAGTGAGTTATAAAGCTCATCACAAGCCTCTTTCACAAACTCAGACTTCTCGTAGTTCATGCCTACAATAGCCACTTCAAACGGTGCGATGGCCAGTGGCCACTTGATGCCTTTGTCGTCAAAGTTTTGCTCGATAGCCGCCGCGACAATACGAGAAACGCCGATGCCGTAACAACCCATATGCATGATTTGAGCTTTGCCGTTTTCATCCAGCACCGTTGCTTTCATTGCTTCAGAGTAGGTTTGGCCAAGTTGGAAGATGTGGCCTACTTCGATACCACGCTTAATAACAATAGTACCTTGACCATCAGGGGATGGGTCGCCTTCAACCACGTTACGGATATCAGCCACTTCAAAGTCATCACAATCACGGCCCCAGTTTAGGCCAGTGAAGTGGTAGTCGTCTTTATTCGCGCCGGCACAGAAATCAGAAATCACAGCAGCGGAACGATCGACCACGACTTTTACGCCTGCTTCTTTTAAGCCGCGAGGTCCGATAGAGCCAGGTTGACAGCCAATCTTGGCAACAATATCTGCTTCGGAAGCAAATTCGAATGGCACAACAGCGCCCTTTAGTTTTTCTACTTTGATTTCGTTAATAGTGTGATCACCGCGAAGAACCAATGCAATAATCGTGCTTTCACCTTCTTCATCAACACCTTTGATAAGCATGGTTTTAACCGTCTTCTCAACAGGTAGTTTCAAAAATTCAGCGACAGCTGCAATGGTTTTGCAGTTT
Organism: Marinomonas sp. AWM4_232; assembly: GCF_056158325.1. Taxonomy (NCBI): domain Bacteria; kingdom Pseudomonadati; phylum Pseudomonadota; class Gammaproteobacteria; order Oceanospirillales; family Oceanospirillaceae; genus Marinomonas; species Marinomonas sp. AWM4_232. Next base: position 3,208,227 of record NZ_JBSWTA010000001.1, read on the forward strand.
GGTGTATACACTTGTTCGATTTCTTGAGTGGCTGCATCGGGCGTTGATTTCAGGCTAACGGCTTCAGCAAGTTCTACGTTCGCGGCAAAGTCTGACGTATCGCTAAATGCGATATCATCTTCGCCTGAATCCGCTAAAACATGGAATTCATGTGAGTAAGCGCCACCAATAGAGCCTGTATCCGCGCGAACTGGACGGTAATCAAGGCCAATGCGATCGAATACGTTGCAGTATGCTTGGTGCATAATGTCGTAAGTTGATTGCAAGCACTCTTGAGTAGCGTGGAACGTGTAGGCGTCTTTCATGACAAATTCACGTGAGCGCATCACACCAAAACGAGGGCGTACCTCATCACGGAATTTGGTCTGGATTTGGAAAACGTTTAGCGGCAACTGTTTGTAGCTTGTTAGCTCGTTGCGAGCGATGTCCGTGATAACTTCTTCGTGAGTTGGGCCAAGGCAATAATCGCGATCGTGGCGATCTTTCATGCGAAGCAGCTCTGGGCCGTATTTCTGCCAGCGTCCAGTTTCTTGCCATAACTCCGCCGGCTGTACACCAGGCATGATGACTTCAAGTGAGCCTGCTTTTAGCATTTCTTCACGAACGATGTTCTCGATCTTGCGAAACACTTTCACGCCAGTGGGTAGCCAAGTGTATAGGCCTTTAGATACTTGGCGGATCATGCCCGCACGGATCATTAGCTGGTGGCTCGCGACGACCGCATCAGATGGGGCGTCACGAAGAGTAGAAAAAAGATAGTTGCTTGCGCGCATAATATGTCGTCTTTCTAAAAATAAGTGATGAAATTAACCCGCAAAGCGGAATTCAATTTGGCCTTCATTTTCAACATCTAAGGCGAAGATGCCGCCGGCTTGAGGGAATTGCTCAAGTTCTGCGTCTGTTTGTGCTGCTCGGCAAGTAGATACAAATAATGTCTTCATATCTTCACCGCCAAAAGCCACCATCGTTGGGTACGTCGCAGGCAGCGGGTATTCTGCTAGGATTTGACCCTCAGGACTGATTTTTACTACACGTTGGCCTTGGTAAAGTGCCGACCAGTAGTTGCCGTCTGCATCAACAGCTGCGCCATCTGGGCGTCCATTGCCACGAGGAAACTCGATAAAAGTGCGCTTATTAGTCGCTTCACCAGTTGTTACATCATAATCAAATTTGTAAACGATGTGGTTTGGTGTATCTGAGTAATACATGGTTTTTTGATCTGGTGAAAAAGCTAGGCCGTTAGATGTCCATGCTGCTTGATCCAGTATGCGTTGTTGGCCTTTTTCAAACTGATATAAACCGCCTAGGAAGGCATCTTTAGGGGAGTACATTGTGCCGGCTAAAAAACGGCCTGCAGGGTCGCATCGGCCATCGTTGAAGCGCGTGGTTTTTTGATCGTAGTCCGCTTGCCAGTATGACACTAGTGGCGCGTTAAAGTCTGCGAATGTGTAGACACCTGATCGAAACGCGGCGATGAATCCGCCGTTGTTGGCCAATGAAAAGCAGCCGATTTCTTCTTCGAATCTACGAACTGAATGGTCACCAGATTGAGTGTTGTAAGCGTGTAATTCAAAGGAATCGATGTCAACAAAGTAAAGAGTCTGAGTTTGTTCATCCCAGCGAGGGCACTCTGCGAGTTTGGCTTGTGCGTCTAGGACACAACGCATTTCCGTCATGGGAACTCCAAGTCGTAGGGTAAGATTAAAAATAGAATGCTATAGTGCTTATGTAAGGCCATAAAGTAAATAGGAAGTCGGTTACATGTTTGAATTAGATGCCGTTTTGCGGAAAGATTCTGTTCTGATTGGTGATCTTAAGCTTTGCCAGGTTAGGCTTATAAATAATTGCAATGCCCCATGGGTGATCTTAGTGCCTAAAAGAGCCTATGTTGAGGAAATTCATCAGTTAGATCATGGCGATCGCACTCAGTTGATGGCAGAAAGTTGCCTAATAGCGGAAACAATGCAGGATCTTTTTTCCCCTGATAAATTGAATGTTGCCGCCATTGGCAACAAGGTTCGTCAATTGCATCTTCATCACGTGGCTCGTTTTGAGGCTGATGAGTGCTGGCCAGAGCCTGTTTGGGGTAAAATATCGTCGAACCACTATTCTGATCAAGAATTGGCCGATATTTTGCAAAAGTTTAAACGATTGCTTGGTGATGAGCTTATCGAGCCATGTAATGGCTAAGTAAGATAGTGTCAGAATAGGCTTGTTCAAACTCTTCATGGTTGGCATCGCATCCATACAACATTAGGACATTCGAAGTATGAGTATTAGACGAAGAAAAAAAGCAGTGAATAAGGTAGTAAAGCTACTAAATTTAGCGACGTCGACTAATTCTAGTGAATCCGCAATGGCGTTGCGTCATGCGGAATCCATCATTCTTCAAAACGGACTATCCCAAGGGGATATTCCTATGTATCAATTATGCGATAGAACGATGCTGTTCAAAGTAAGCTGGAATGGCCAGCCTCGCCATACAAAGGTAGAGAAGCCAACAGCGACTTCTGAATCCTTTGCTCAACGTCGCTTTAGTGAGAAACCAGCGGATGCAAGTCGAGCTTATGCGGGGGCAAAAACTATCTTAGACGATATAGACGACGCAGCTGAAGATTTACCGACGGCAGAGCAAACAGAAGTTTTTACTTCTGAGTTTCGCGACACTGCTAGCGAAGATGTTTCAGAAGTGTCTTCAACTGAACCTGAAGCTGAGCCAGCAGAAGATATGGCTGAATCTGAAGAGTATGTTGAAATGGAACTTGATCTTGAGAATGAAGATTTGGCGGTTGATGCATCTGTTGACCAAGATGTGGATCAGCAAGTAGATATTGAAGAGGCATTTTCTGAACCTCTTAGAGAAGAAAAAGTGTTCACTCATGATAATGTGATTAATGCAGCGAATGCCTTTAGGCCGACTGGAGAGCAGTTTAAAGAAACTCTTCGTAACCAATATGCGTCAAGTAATCCTGAAGTGCCTTTTGAGGAAGATGCTTATTGGGCAAAAGTGCATGGCTTGCTAATGGATTTCGATGAATCCGAAATTTTGGTTGAGATGGACGGGTTGGAAGGACAGCTTACGTTGGCTCAAGAAGCGCTTAAAGCGAAACGTAGCGAGCGAGCTGCCGTTGAGCAGGAAGAGCTAAAGGAAAGAACAGAGCGGGCGCGCATTGAACAAAGCTTCGAAGAAGCCATTGAGCGTGCGTTTCAAGCAAGGGCGCGTGCCTACGAAGCGTGGGAGTCAAAAAGAGCGCAGATGCGAATGGATTCTATGCGCGCCGAGCAAGATGCTCAGCAAGGCTTTTCCGAGCTGTCTGAGCGTTTAACAGCATGCAAGGAGCAGTATTCCCAGCATTTGCAGTTAAAAGAGGATTACCGTGCAGCGAAAATTATGCATGAGCTTCGTCGCCACCTTGCATTGGCAGCCAAAGGCGATGAGCAAGCCGTTCAATCCTATGACACGGTGATTGCAATTATGTCAGAGAGTGAGCTTTCGCTTAGAGACCTTGAGTTCTCGGATATACGTAACAAAAGCCTATTTATACGACTGTTAGAGCGAGAAGCGGCCCAGATTTCAGATGTGCATGATCGTGAAATGTACACAGAGGAAATGCTGGATAAGTTTCTAATGGCAAGCCGACAATCGCAGCCATCCAAAGCATCTGAAAACCCTATTGAAAGGGTTGAGCGACTTTTAAAAAGTATTGAGGGTGTAGGGCACTTTGAAAGTCAAAAGGTGATCGAGCAGGTGCTTGCTTTAATGGAGTCTCACCAAGTTAGTGTTCGAGATCTCGATTATGGCTGCATCAATAAATACTCAGTGTTTATTTGTTTGATAAATTGGGAAGCAGAACAAATCCACTCTTTGTCAGAGCGCGAGAAGTTCACTTCATCAATTTTAGAAGAGTACGTTCAATATTCTGTTACGAATCCGCGCTCATCACAAAAAGCTTAATTGCAAATAAGACGCTTTTTCATGAAGCCCATATGCTAGCGCTGCTGTCATATGGGCTTTTTTTGTATTGATACCGTGAATGTACGGTATATTTAGTGAAAATTTTGCTTTTGCCTTTCAAAGCTAGTTCGCTTCTTTTAACATTCTGCTTCCACATAAAAATATAATACTCAGCAGGAGAGTCGCATGAGCATTATCAAAGAAGATGACCTGATTAGCAGTGTGGCAGATGCCCTTCAGTTTATCTCTTATTACCACCCTCTAGACTTTGTAAAAGCCGTTCACGAAGCTTACGAGCGTGAAGAAAGCCAAGCCGCTAAAGATTCCATGGCCCAGATCCTTATCAACTCGCGTATGTGTGCGGAAGGTAAGCGCCCAATCTGTCAGGATACGGGTATCGTAACGGTATTTGTTAAAGTTGGTATGAATGTTCAGTGGGAAAGCTCTATGAGCGTAACTGACATGATTAATGAAGGTGTGCGTCGTGCTTACCTTCACCCAGATAACGTTTTGCGTGCCTCAATTCTTGATGATCCTGCTGGTGCTCGTAAAAACACCAAAGACAACACACCAGCGGTGATTCATATGGAAGTTGTTCCAGGTGACACTGTTGAAGTGCATGTTGCAGCTAAGGGTGGCGGTTCTGAGAACAAGTCTAAGCTTGCGATGCTGAATCCATCTGATTCTATTGTTGAATGGGTTAAGAAAACGGTGCCAACAATGGGGGCGGGCTGGTGTCCACCAGGTATGTTGGGTATAGGTATCGGTGGTACTGCAGAGAAAGCCATGGTGATGGCAAAAGAATCTCTAATGGAACCAATCGATATTCACGAACTGAAAGCTCGTGGCCCACAAAACCGTGTTGAAGAGCTTCGTTTAGAAATTTTTGAAGCGGTAAACAACTTAGGAATCGGTGCACAAGGCCTTGGTGGTCTAACAACGGTTCTTGATGTGAAAATCATGGACTACCCAACGCACGCAGCCTCTTTGCCTGTGGCAATGATCCCTAACTGTGCGGCAACTCGTCATGCGCACTTTGTTCTAGATGGTTCTGGTCCTGCTGATCTTGTACCACCATCATTGGATGATTGGCCGGATATTACTTGGGAAGTAGGTGAAAGCGTTCGTCGAGTTAACCTGGATGACATTACTCCTGAGGCGGTTAAGGAGTGGAAGCCAGGCGAAACGGTTTTACTTAATGGTAAAATGTTAACTGGTCGTGATGCAGCCCATAAGAAAATGGTTGAAATGATGGCCAATGGTGAAGAGTTGCCGGTGGACCTAAAAGGCCGTTTCATTTACTACGTAGGTCCAGTGGACCCTGTGCGTGATGAGGCTGTTGGCCCTGCAGGCCCGACTACGTCGACTCGTATGGATAAGTTCACGCATACTATGCTTGAAAAGACAGGCCTGCTTGGCATGATCGGTAAGGCTGAGCGTGGACCTGTTGCGATTGAAGCGATCAAAGAGTTCGGTGCAGTTTACTTGATGGCTGTGGGAGGTGCTGCTTACCTAGTTTCTAAAGCGATCAAGAAGGCAGAAGTTGTTGCATTCCCTGAATTGGGCATGGAGGCGATCTACGAGTTTGATGTCGTAGATATGCCGGTAACCGTTGCCGTGGATGCGTCTGGTACATCAGTTCACTTGACTGGTCCAGCCGAATGGAAAGCAAAAATTGAAGCGCAAGTTGTTGAAGTGAAATAACTTTCTGTTTCTCTCTTAATAAGCGCCCCATGAATTGATTTTTGCGGGGCGCTTTTTTATGTCAATGTGTCAGTCCCATAGCAAAAACTGTCAGTTCTTTGAAAAGAGGGGTTTAATTGTTCACTTACTACCATACTATTGAATAGTCAAACGACTTTACATTTATAAGGGTTGAATATGGTTAAGTTACTATTAGCGGATGATGATGCGCGCTTGTCGGATTTGGTTAAAGATTATTTTGATGGTGAGGGATATCACGTAACGCATGCGTGGAATGGGCAGGAGGCACTTGATTATATGGAGCAAGAGCGGCCTGACATTGTTATCCTTGATGTCATGATGCCTGTTCTTGATGGGTTTGAAACTCTAAAGCAGATTCGTAATAAGTGTTCTATCCCTGTCATCATGCTAACCGCTAAGGGTGATGATATCGACCGAATTCTTGGTCTTGAGATGGGGGCTGATGATTATCTATCTAAGCCGTTTAATCCGCGCGAATTGTTGGCACGTATCAAGGCGATCTTGCGCCGCGCGTCTCAAGAAAAAGAAGATGATCCTATGTCTGATTTGGTATTGTCAGACTTGTTGTTGAGGCGTCGTGATCGGACCGTATTCTTGCATGATGAGCTGGTAGAATTGACCACCTCAGAGTATGCGCTTTTGGAATGTATGATGCTTGTTCCTGGTCAGGTTATGACGAAACAAGAGCTTTCTGAAAAGGCGCTTGGCAGAAAGTTGGCCATGTACGACCGAAGCTTAGATATGCATATTAGTAATTTGAGAAAAAAAGTTGGTAGTTTTGACAATGATGAGCCTCGCATAAAAACTGTTCGTGGTGTGGGATATATATTTGTAGATGGAGCTGATGGCTAGCGTTTTTACGCTGGCTACCTGAAGGTATGAAAAATACATTTTTGCGTGTTTTCTTAGTTGTTCTTTTTTCTAACATGGTAGTGGTTGCAATAGGGTTAGGGGTTGTAAACTTTTTAAATGATAAAGATCAGGTGTCGGCTGACATTCTTGGGGATGTTGGGGTTGATCTGGTCTCGATTTATGAAAAAAGTGGTGCAAGTGAGCTTCAAGCTCAGGCACGAATCTATGAGCAACAGCTTCAGGGTAGCATTTATATCTATCAGGAGAATGGTCTGCCGTTACTAAGACCATTGCCAAGAAACTTCAAAGAGCAGGCTTCTGTTGAAGGGAGCGCTGAATCAGATTCTGCTCAGGCCGCAGCTGATGCGAGACGCAGCCAATTCATACAAGTTATTGGTGCTAGTAATACGCAGTATCTACTGGTTTTTAGGCCACAGGATCGAAGTGATACCGTAAGTCCGTGGATGATTTCTTTGTTGTCTTTGCTTGGCTTGTTAGTTTCGAGTGCCATTTTGGCTTATTGGCTACTGGGGCCATTGTTAAAGCTTCAGAAAATCACTCGTTCATTTGGTCAGGGGGATATGGGGGCTCGGGTGGACTCTCGTCTGGTTAAACGTAATGATGCGATTGGTAATCTCGCTCGTGAGTTTAATGAAATGGCAGGTCGTTTGGAGACACTTTTAAGTTCCAAGGAGCGTCTTTTGAGAGATGTTTCACACGAATTGAGGACGCCTCTTGCGCGCATCGAAGTGGCTTTGACTATTGCTGAGGATAAGCAAGGTCAGTCTGCCCAACAGAATTATTTTGAAAGAATACGTGCCGAGCTTCACGAGTTAGATGAGTTGATTGGACAAGTTTTAATGCTTTCTAGATTAGAAGCTGCGTCTATGCAAAAAGAGTCAATGAATTTGCAGCAATGGTTGAAAGATATTGTCGATGATGTTCAGTTCGAGTCTCAGCTTCGAGGTATAGCGATTACTAAAACAGGTGTGGCTCCAAAAACACTCTATGGTGACCCTGTTCAATTACGTCATTCATTAGAAAATGTGCTGAGAAATGCATGTTTTTATTCTGGTGATGGGGGAGCGGTAGAAGTTAATGTAACAGAGGTTAATCGAAGAGCGATTATTGCAATAAAAGACAGTGGTCCTGGTGTGGCGGATGAAATGCTCGAAAAGATATTTCATGCTTTTTTTCGGTCGTCTTCAGCTAGGGAAGCCAATAGTGGCGGGTTTGGTGTTGGCTTAACCATTGCGAAGCGTATTGTTCAGGCACATAATGGTGAGATCCAAGCTTTTAATCGGCCAGAAGGCGGCTTAGAAGTAAGGATTTGTTTGCCAATCTCATAAAAATACGCAAAAAACGATATTTTTGTTGCATTTCATCTGTCGCCCTGTAGTATGCCCCACCGCAAGTTGGCCAGACAGTCGCCGCTTTAACGTTGTTAAAGGGGAGGAAAGTCCGGGCTTCGCAGGGTGAAGTGCCAGGTAACGCCTGGGGGGCGAGAGCCTACGGAAAGTGCAGCAGAAAATATACCGCCTAAGCAGTTTACTGCCGGTAAGGTTGAAATGGTGCGGTAAGAGCGCACCGCGCGACTGGCAACAGTTCGTGGCATGGTAAACCCCACTTGAAGCAAGACCAAATAGGAACTCATTGGTGTGACCCGCACTGAGTTCGGGTAGGTTGCTTGAGCTGTGCAGCAATGTACAGCCTAGATGAATGACTGTCCACGACAGAACCCGGCTTATCGGCCAACTTGCTCCCTCTCTCCTCGACAAACTCCTTTCAATCTTAAAGATTTCGTAAGTTTTCCCTTAGAGGCACAACAAGAATTCGCATTTTGCGAATTTTTTTTTGTATTTTTTTAACTAATACTAAAATTAGTGTTAAATTGTGGGGGAAAGTGTCGATAAGTGGGATATGGGCATGTTTAGAGGTATTCATCAGGTGAGTGTGGACGCAAAAGGGCGATTGTCTCTTCCTGCGCGCTTACGTGATGAATTTCTTCAGTACGAGGATGCTGGTGTTGTTGTGACAATTGACCCTATGTCGCGATGTTTGTTGCTGTACCCGCTTTCAGAGTGGGAGCAGATACAAGAGAAGCTCGATCGCTTGCCTTCATTTCAGCCGCAGGCAAGGCGTCTTCAAAGGTTGCTAGTTGGTCATGCAACCGACCTTGAGATAGACAGTGCAGGGCGCTTGCTCTTGCCTGCACCATTGAGAGAATTTGCCAAGATACAACGTAAATCCACGTTGCTTGGGCAAGGAAAAAAACTGGAAATCTGGGGCTTGGAAGAGTGGGAATCGCAACGCGAAGAGTACTTGTCTGAAGTCTCCTTAGAAAATTTAGAAATTGATACGTTAATGGATATCTCATTATGACAGATACAACACCTGAACATATTAGCGTCATGCTGAATGAGTCGGTCGACATGCTAGTGACCGATGAGGCGGGGATTTACGTGGATGGCACCTTCGGTCGTGGTGGTCATACCCGCTTGGTGTTGTCTCGTTTGACCACTGGCAAAATGCTTGGTTTCGATAAAGATCCAGTCGCTATCGGGCACGGAAAGGCACTAGAGCAAGAGGATGATCGATTTACCATTGTTCAAGATAGCTTTGCCAACATGGCGGAACATATTCCGCAAGTCTTTGGTGCTGACAAAGTCGATGGCGTGATGATGGATCTAGGAGTGTCATCACCACAATTAGACGACGCTTCACGCGGTTTTAGCTTTATGAATGATGGCCCACTGGATATGCGCATGAACCCTGACGCAGGCATAAGCGCGGCTCAGTGGATTGCTGTCGCGCCGGAGAAAGAAATAGCAGATGTCATGTATCAGTACGGTGAAGAGCGTTTCTCTCGTCGAATTGCGCGTGCCATTGTCGAGTTTCGCTCGCACACACCCATTACAACCACTAAACAGCTAGCCAAGATCGTTGCAGAAGCTCACCCAGCTTGGGAAAAAGGCAAAAATCCTGCTACGCGAGCGTTTCAAGGAATTCGCATTCATATCAACAACGAGCTTGGTGATTTAGAAAAAGGGTTAGAGGCTGCTGCCAATGCGCTCAAGGTGGGCGGGCGCTTGGTGGTTATTAGCTTCCATTCTCTTGAAGATCGCATTGTGAAGCAATTCATGAAAAAGCAATGCAAAGGGCCGGACTTGCCGCGCCATTTACCTATCCAGAATGCGCACATGAATATTCACTTTAAAACGGTTGGTAAGGCGATCAAGCCATCGAAAGGTGAAGTGAGTGACAACGTTCGCTCTCGCAGTGCAGTGCTTCGGATTATGGAGCGAATCAGTGAGTAATGATTTGGCTAAGCCGCTTAGTTTTCTACTAAGTCTGGTATTGCTAGGCGTGCTCGCGATAGTTCTTGTTGTTCAAGTTTATGATTTTCGTAGGGACTTTGCATACCTGCAGAAGCTAAAAAAAGACGAAGTGAATTATGAGGTGGTTTGGGGGCAGTTGCTGCTAGAGCAAAGTGCGTTAACCCAACCTAGTCGATTAGAACAGGCTGCTGTGAGAGAGCTGAAAATGCATGCTCCGGGCCCCGAAGAATTGGTCATTGTGAAACCATGAACTCAGACGATAAACAATACTCACCCAGCAAGATAAGATTATACGTTGTCTATGCCATCGCGTTTGCTTTGTTTTCTGTAGCGGCAGGGCGTCTATTTTATCTGACGGTTTTGGATAAAGAGTTTTTACAGAATCAAGGGGAAATGCGTGCGGTAAGGACGGAGTCAATTCCTGCCACTCGTGGCATGATTCTGGATCGCAATGGTGAGCCATTAGCTGTTAGCACACCGACTTGGACGGTTATTGCTAATCCGCGTGATTTATGGGGGCTAGCGGAAGACCCTGAAAATCTATCTAAGCCTGCTTCTGAGCGTAAAACACCAGAAAAAGAGATTGCCAGATTAGCAGAAGCTATGGGGGTGGGGTCTGCACTTCTGAAAGAGCGTTTTGAGATCAACCGTAATAAAGGCTTTATGTATCTAAAGCGTCAGGTGCCGCCACATGAGGCTGAGGCGATCTTAGATGCGAAAGTGGTTGGTGTGACGAAGATCAAAGAGTACAAACGCTTCTACCCGGCTGGAGAAGTGACCGCTCAAGTAGTAGGTTTCACTAATATTGACGATAAAGGCCAAGAGGGTTTGGAGTTGGCCTATGATCAGTCATTACAGGGTACGCCCGGTAAAATCTCGTATATGAAAGATTTGAAAGGCAATATTATTCGCACCCTTGGACAAGAGGTGCCTGAGCGTGCAGGAGAGAATATTGAATTAAGTATCGATATGCGTCTGCAATACTTGGCATATCGTGAGCTTAAAGCGGTTGTGACAGAGCAGCGTGCGACGTCAGCATCTGCGGTTATACTTGATGTTCGAACGGGGGAAATTCTTGCGATGGTGAATCAGCCATCCTTTAACCCTAATGACCGCTCTAATTTGGAGCCTGAAGAGCTACGCAATCGTGCTGTGATTGACTTGTTTGAACCCGGTTCTACTATGAAGCCTTTTTCTATTACAGCTGCGCTTCGTTCCGGTCAATATTCAACAGAATCCGTTATTGATACCAGCCCTGGCTACATGAAGTTTGGACGCTACACAATCCGTGACTTCCGTAACTACGGCAAAATTAATTTAGAAACCGTATTGGTTAAGTCGAGCAACGTTGGAACATCGCACATTGCTCTATCTTTACCTCAGGACACCATCTGGAATATGTTCTACGAGCTAGGCATTGGTTCGCCTGTAGGGTTAGGATTTCCTGGTGAGGCCACCGGTAAGCTACCTATGCATCCAAAATGGCACCCATCGGAAATCGCTACGTTGTCCTATGGTTATGGTTTGTCCCTTTCTACTTTGCAGCTTGCACAAGCGTATATGACTTTAGCGAATCATGGCTATAAAGTACCCGTTACAATTTTTAAACAGGATATTCCTCCACAAGGTGAGCAGATCGTGCCAGCTAATATAGCTCAAGATGTGGTAAAAATGCTGCAGGCTGTTGTAACTGAGGGGTCAGGTAAAAAAGCCCAGATCCCTGGCTACAATGTGGCGGGTAAAACCGGAACTGTACACAAAGTTGGTGCTGGTGGTTATGAATACGATCAGTATATTTCCCTGTTTGCTGGTATGGCGCCCGCAACTAATCCGCGTTTAGCAATGGTAGTGATGGTTAATGATCCTAAAGGCCGACAATACTATGGTGGTGAGGTTTCTGCTCCAGTATTTTCCCGTGTTATGGAAGGGGCCTTAACAACGCTAAATGTTCCGCCGGATCGTCCTGAAGGGCTTCGTGAAGTACGCTTAGACGATACGGCAAAAACACCATATCGAATCGTACAAGGAAACTAACATGTTTACCCTTGAGCAGCTTTTAGAGTGGTTAAGTCTCGAAAACTGTTGGAAAAATGAGCATATTGAGTATCGGTCCTTAGAGACCGATTCTCGTTTAGTGGGGGGCGACTCAGTCTTTATCGCCTTGCCTGGGGTGGCCAGCAATGGTTGGGACTATCTAGATCAAGTTGCAGCGAAAGGTTGCTCTGTCGCCATATTACCTAGAGGCTTAAATCTTAACCACGACGATCTTAAACTCCTAGAAGTTGACGATATTGAGCTGCAATTAGCTCTGCTTGTGAGAGAAGTTTACGGGGCGCCACCTAAGCACATTATTGCTGTGACCGGCACAAATGGTAAATCCAGTATTTGCTACTACATTGCGCAGCTTGCGCAAGCGGCAGGTTTCTCTAGTGCGATGATTGGCACTTTTGGCATTGGTCCAATCAATCAATTGCAAGAAGCCAAGCAAACGACACCAGATCTCCTTACTTTACACAAGCTTTTGTCTAGCTTTGCGGCGCAAGGTGTTGAATTGGTTGCTTTTGAAGCTTCATCACATGCGCTTGATCAAAAGCGTTTGGCTGGTGTTCCTGTGTCAACAGCCGTTTTCTCAAACCTTACGCGTGATCACCTTGATTATCATGGCTCAATGGAGTCTTATGCTCTCGCAAAACGACGCTTGTTTGAATTTGACTCCTTAACCTACGCCATCGTCTGCGCTGATTCGGATTACGCCGATTTTATGCTTGAAACATGCCACGCTAAGGCGTGGCGTTATTCTGCTCAAAGTAAGACGAATACTGACTTTTTTGTGGTGGATAAAGCCTTTCGTCAGGATGGTTTGGAGTTAAGCATTCAAGTACATGACAAACAGTATACGGTGTCATTACCGTTACTTGGTGATTTCAATGTACAAAATGCCTTGGCCGCATTAGCAGCAGTGGAAAGTATTGCGGCGGATGTCGATAAAGTTGTGCCAGCCATGATGCATTTAAAAGGTGCGCCAGGGCGAATGGAGCCTTGCAAGCGTAGCGGTGCACCATTGGTAATTGTGGATTATGCCCATACTTCGGATGCACTCGAAGTGGCGCTTAAAGCGGTGCATGAGCATGTTGCTGGAAAGTTAGTGTGTGTATTTGGTTGCGGTGGTGATCGAGACAAAGGAAAGCGCCCGATGATGTTGCAGGTGTCTCAGCAGTTTGCCGATAAAGTTTACCTTACATCGGATAATCCTCGCTCAGAGTCTCCAACGGCCATTATTGATGATGCGATGTGTGCTTTTGATGAACAGCTTGCTGAAGTGGTGGTCGAGCCTGATCGCCAACGCGCTATTGAGTCAGCTATCGCATCCGCAAGTTCTGAAGACATTGTGCTGATCGCTGGTAAAGGCCATGAAACGTATCAAGAGATTAAGGGTGTCAGACAGCATTTTGACGACCGAGAGGAGGCGCTGAAAGCGCTTAGCAAGTATGTTAATTAACCTTACCTTATCTGATATTGCAACCATTGTTAGCGGTCGTCTCATTGGTGATGATGCCGTTGTTTCAGAGGTCTCAACAGATTCTCGTGATGATTTGTGCGACAAGCTTTTCGTTGCTTTAGTGGGAGAGCGCTTCAATGGAAACGAGTTCGCAAGTCTTGCTATAGCGCAGGGCGCCACTGCGGTTTTAGTCAGTGAGGAAGTTGACGTCAAGCCTCGTATCCATGTGGCCGATACCGCACAAGCATACCGGGCTATAGCAAGACATATTCGAAGGGCATTTCAGCATCCAGTAGTGGCGATTACTGGAAGTAATGGTAAGACGAGTGTGAAAGACTGGTTATCACAGGCGCTCTCTACGGATGCAATCACACTCAAAACTCAAAGTAATTTAAATAATCAGATTGGCGTGCCTAAAACATTGTTGGGGTTGGCTGCTGACCACCAGTATGCAGTGATTGAGGCTGGTACGAGTTTCCCAGGTGAGATTGAAATACTGGGCAATACGATAGAAGCCGATGTGGTGGTTTTAACCAATGCAAGTGGCGGCCATCTTCAGGGTTTTGGTTCCATCCAAGGGATTGCGGTAGAGAAAGGTAAGCTTATCGAAACGGCTCGGCCTAGCGCATCGGTTGTATTGAATGCTGATGATTCCTCCTATTCATACTGGTTAGGGTTGTTGGCTGAAAGAAGTTTGCTGAGCTTTTCGTTTCATGATCATGAGGCGACGTTGTTTGCCAAAGATATGCAGGAAACGGTGGGTGGCTCACAAACTACTCTGATTTACCAAGATGAGAGCTTTCAGTTGAAGCTAGACCGACCTGGGAAACATCATGTAGCGAATGCTATGGCGGTTGCATTGGCTATGGTGGCCTTAGGGTTTGAGTTTGAACGGATCATTAATAGCTTAAAGCATCCTGAACAGGTGCCAGGGCGAATGGAGCTGGTTCCTACAAAAAGTGAAGCTGTTGTCATTAATGATTGTTACAATGCTAGCCCTAAATCCGTTGAAGCGGCGATCGATGTTTTATCCTTGTATAAACAGCATACAAAATGGATGGTTCTTGGTGCGCTAGGGGAATTGGGTGATCAAGAAATTGCAATTCATGAGGCGCTGGGTAAGTACGCTGCCAAAGCGGGTGTAGATCGATTGGTAACCATCGGTCCGGTTGCAAAGTTTGCAGCGGAAGGGTTTTCAAACAACATAAAGTCTGAACAGCAGCTTTATGCTTGTCATAGTAAAAACGAAGCGTTAGAGCTTCTCTCTACGCTTGATGCTGAACATGTCATTTTGGTTAAGGGGTCTCGCTCTGCCAAGATGGAAGATATTGTAAACGCTCTAAAAATTTAGGAATTGGCATAACCATGCTACTGCTATTAACGGCTTATCTTAGCAAATACTTTACGTTTTTTACCGTCTTTAACTACCTATCGTTGCGAGCGATCCTAGGTGTGTTGACGGCATTGTTTATTTCTTTACTGATTGGCGGCAAAGTGATCCGTTTGCTGCAGCGTTTACAGATTGGACAGGCGGTGCGTGATGATGGGCCGCAATCTCATTTGAGCAAAGCTGGAACCCCGACCATGGGTGGGGTAATGATTCTGTTTTCGATCGCCATTAGTACGTTACTGTGGGGTGACCTGACTAACCCATATGTTTGGGTGACTTTGCTGACAATGATTGCCTTTGGTGCCGTGGGCTGGGTAGATGACTATCGTAAAGTGGTAGAGAAAAATTCTCGAGGTTTGCCCGCGAAATGGAAGTACTTCTGGCAGAGTGTGTTTGGCTTATCCGCAGCTATTTATCTGTATTCAATCGCTTCAACACCTGCTGAGACAGAGTTGCTTATTCCTCTATTCAAAGATGCAGCCATTCCTCTGGGGATATTCTTTGTTGTATTTACCTATTTTGTCATTGTCGGCACGAGTAACGCGGTTAATTTAACAGATGGCTTAGATGGTTTGGCAATACTGCCGACAGTTTTGGTCGGTGGTGCGTTGGGATTATTTGCTTACTTAACAGGTAACATTAAATTCGCGGAATACTTGTTGATTCCTTATGTGCATGGAACAGGTGAGTTGATTGTATTCTGTGCGGCATTAGTTGGTGCTGGATTGGGCTTTTTGTGGTTCAACACATACCCTGCTCAAGTGTTTATGGGTGATGTGGGGGCGTTGGCGCTGGGTGCTGCGTTAGGTGTGATTGCAGTGATCGTTCGTCAGGAACTGGTTTTATTTATCATGGGAGGCGTGTTTGTAATGGAAACGGTCTCTGTGATACTGCAAGTCGCATCTTATAAGCTAACCAAACGCCGAATTTTCCGTATGGCCCCGATACACCATCACTTTGAGTTAAAAGGTTGGGCGGAGCCGAAGGTCATTGTGCGTTTCTGGATTATTACCGTCTGCCTTGTCTTGGTTGGACTGGCAACGTTGAAGGTGAGGTAGTCTACCATGTCGCTAATCTCATCAGATCGCATTCGTGCAGTAGTCGGTCTTGGTGTCAGCGGTGTTTCGACCGCTAACTTTTTAGCCAAACAAGGCTTGGATTTCTTTGTTGTAGACTCCCGTGAAAATCCTCCAGGTTTAGAGCAGGTGAAAACCATCTGTCCTGAGGATCGAATTTATACGGGCAGTCTAGATGCGCTTAAAGAGCTCGGTGTAACGGAGCTTTTTGTGAGCCCCGGCATCGCACTGTCTACTCCTATTCTTAAAGAGCTTGCGGCCCAAGGCGTGCAGATGCGAGGCGACATAGATTTGTTTCGTGATTATGTTCAGGCTCCATTTGTTGCGATCACAGGCTCCAATGCGAAAAGCACCGTAACAACCCTGCTTAATGAATTACTATTGGCGCTGGGCAAAAAGTCTGTTGCTGGCGGAAATCTTGGTCGTCCAGCATTGGACCTATTAGAGGATCAGGCTGATATATATGTGCTGGAGCTGTCTAGTTTTCAGCTTGAAACGACTCACCATCTTCAGGCCGATGTAGCATGCTTGTTAAATGTCTCTGAAGATCATATGGATCGCTATGATGACTTATACAGTTATCAAAGAGCCAAGCAGCGTATTTATAGAGGCTGTAAAGCTGCAGTGTGTAACAAGCAGGACATCCTGACCGCGCCGCTGCTTGCCCAAAATACGCCGGTGCGTGCTTTCACAAAAGGGATGCCAGACCTAAAAGAATTTGGATTGCTAAAAGATGATGAAGGTACTTGGTTGTGTCATGGCGTGAAACGTTTGCTAAATACCCAACATGTTCGTTTAAAGGGAGAGCATAATTACGCCAATGTGTTGGCATGTTTAGCCATGTTGGACGTGATGGGGCTCCCTGTTGACGCGCCAGAAGTCGTTGCCGTTCTCGAGCAGTATGCCGGATTGCCGCACCGTTGCGAGACAGTTCGTGAGCTAGATGGTGTGGTATTCATTAATGATTCTAAAGGTACTAATGTTGGGGCAACATTGGCTGCATTAGAAGGACTTGGCGACAGTAAAGCAAAGTCTATCCATTTGTTGTTGGGCGGTGTGGGCAAGGGAGCAGACTTTTCTCCTTTGGCACCAGTCATTGAAAAATACGTCAAGCAAGTTTATGTGTTCGGTAAAGATGCTGATCGGATCATAGACATTATTCCGACTGATACGCCATGCTCACATTATCAAGATCTTTCTGAGGTGATTGACTCGGTTAGAAGTAATGTGAAGGTGGGTGACATAGTTTTGTTTTCTCCTGCTTGCGCAAGCTTTGATCAATACAAGAGTTTTGAGCACCGTGGTACGCATTTTCAGGAGCTTGTTAACCAACTATGAACATTAGAGCAATCCTAGAGCCTATCTCAATTAAAGAGTTTCGTAATGCTGATCCTATTTTATTAGCATCAGTTGCGTGCGTATTAATGCTTGGGATTGTCATGGTGTCGAGTGCTTCAATCTTTCTTTCGGAGACAAAATACGGCCACCCTTTTTATTTCATGGCTCGGCAGCTGATCTATCTGGTGATTGGCTTGGGCTTTGGTTATTTCATGATGTCTATTCCGACAGAAACGCTACATAAGTGGGGTGTGCCACTTATGATGTTCTCGTTGTTGTTGCTGATTTTGGTGCTGATGCCGGGGATCGGTAAAACGGTTAACGGTAGTCGTCGTTGGATTAACTTGGTGGTCTTTAACTTGCAGGCTTCAGAGGTTGCTAAAGTCTGTATGGTTGTTTATGTATCTGGCTATTTGGTACGACGAGCTGATCGTGTTAGGCAGCAATTAGTAGGTTCAGGCATGCCGATGGTCGTGTCGTTTTTGTTTCTCATTTGCTTATTACTAGAGCCTGATTTTGGAGCATCGGTGGTATTAGTGGGAACGGTGATTGCGCTGCTATTCATCGCTGGTGCGCCCATTTACCAGTTTATTGGTCTTGTGATCGCTGTGGTGGCTGCACTTGGTGTTGTGGCCGTATCAGAGAGTTATCGACTAAAGCGGCTCATGAATTTTATCGACCCTTGGGCAGACCCGTATAATGATGGGTACCAGCTTTCTCAGGCGCTAATCGCCTATGGCCGCGGTGAGTGGTTTGGTTTAGGTCTTGGTAATAGTGTTCAAAAGTTAGCCTATTTGCCTGAAGCCCATACTGACTTTGTGTTCTCTATCTGGGTAGAAGAAACTGGTATGCTGGGAGGGCTTGTGTTGTTGGTCGCTTTTGGTTTGATGTTGTCTCGTGTTTTTAAAGTAGGACAACATGCCATGCGATTAGGGCGCTTATTTCAAGGTTATATGTGCTTTGGTTTTGCGATTTTGATTTTGGCTCAAGTCATCATCAATGTTGGCGTAAACACCGGCTTCTTGCCAACCAAAGGTTTAACACTGCCACTTATTAGCTACGGTGGTAGTAGTCTCATCATTACTCTGGCCAGTTTGTTTGTCGTAGCGCGAGTCGATATAGAAAATCGTCGTCAAGACCCTGTTACAGAGTTGTCTAAATCTCCCGTTACTGCAGAGGAAGCTTAAGTGTCTAAACCCCGTAAAATAATGTTGATGGCTGGCGGTACTGGTGGACATATCTACCCAGCACTGGCGTGTGCAGCTGAATTTAAGCGTTTAGGTTTGGATGTTTGTTGGCTAGGCTCTGCTGGTGGTATGGAGGAATCTCTTGTTCCTAAGTATGACATTCCTTTGAAAACGGTCTCAATTAAAGGAGTGCGTGGAAAGGGGTTCGCAGGTTTGGTGATGGCACCGTGGCGTATAGCTAATTCAATTGGTCAAGCGATTGCCATTCTTAGGAATGAAAAACCAGATTTAGTCTTAGGGATGGGTGGTTTTGTTGCGGGACCAGGTGGTGTTGCAGCCAAAATGCTGGGAATACCACTGGCAATCCATGAGCAAAATGCTATTGCTGGCACCACTAACAAGCTGCTCTCTAAAATTGCAAAATTGAAAATGCAAGGGTTTGAGGGGGCTCTTCAAGATGGCTTGACGCTAGGGAATCCTGTGCGGAGTGATATTTTATCTCAGCAGAGTCGAGAGCCCAGGAAAGACAGCGCGAGGCCTTTGAAGTTGTTGGTTGTAGGCGGCAGTTTAGGTGCTAAAGCTATTAATGATGTAGTGCCAACACTACTAGAGCAGTGGTCACATGGGGTTCGCCTTGATGTTTGGCATCAGACTGGTCCTAAACTTCATGAGTCGGTCGTACAGGATTATAAAAAGCACAACGTTGAAGCGCGTGTGGATGCCTACATTGATGATATGAGCCAAGCATATTATTGGGCTGATATTGTACTGTGCCGTTCTGGAGCGATGACAGTCAGTGAGCTTGCTATTGCCGGACTGCCTTCAATTTTGGTTCCGTATCCACATGCTATTGATGATCATCAAACTGCCAATGCGCGCTCTTTAGAGATTAAGGGTGCTGCATATCTAATGCCTCAGCCTACTTTAAATGTAGATGCTTTAAATGCCTGTTTGGCTGAGGTTGTTGGGAATATTGAAAAATTACAAAACATGTCGGTGTCTGCTAAGCAAGCAGGCCACCCAGACGCTACACGAAACGTGGTGTCTCATTGCATAAGGTTAATAAAAGAATGATGGAAGCAAAATTTCGCTACGATATCCCTACCATGCGCCGTATTCAAAATATCCACTTTATCGGTGTGGGTGGTGTTGGTATGTCAGGTATTGCCGAGGTGCTATGTAACCAGGGTTACAACGTAAGCGGCTCAGATATGAAGGCTTCAGTAACGACGGATCGTTTGGCTAAATTGGGTGTGGAAATCTTTATTGGCCACCAAGAGTCAAACGTAAAAAACGCTCATGTTATTGTCGTTTCCAGCGCAATTGATGCGAGCAACCCAGAGATTCAGTGGGGCAGAGAGCATCGAATTCCGATCGTTAGACGTGCGGAAATGTTGGCTGAATTGATGCGCTATCGACACGGCATAGCCGTTGCTGGGACGCATGGCAAAACCACCACTACTAGTTTGATGGCATCCATTTTGGCTGCGACAGATGAAACACCAACATTTGTTATTGGTGGTCGCTTGACCAGTGCAGGAGCCAATGCGCAGTTAGGTAGCAGTAAGTATCTGGTGGCAGAAGCCGATGAAAGTGATGCGTCGTTTTTACATTTGCAGCCACAGACCGTGATTGTCACCAATATCGATGAAGATCACATGGACACTTACAATGGTGATTTTGAACAGGTTAAGCGTACCTTTATAGAATTTATTCATAATCTACCATTCTATGGCTTGGCCGTTTTATGTGTCGATGATGAGAATGTTCGTGAGATCATGCCCGAGTTAAGTCGTCCAGTTTTAACTTATGGCATTGATGAGCCTGCTGATTTTTATGCGACGGAGATTTCACAAAAAGGGCGTTTTTGTGAGTTTTTAGCACATCGTCCCGAAGGTGAGCCGCTTCGGATTCGTTTGCCAATGCCTGGACGCCATAACATTCTGAATGCTTTGGCGACCATCGCAGTAGCGACAGATCTAGGTGTGGAAGCGGCTGCAATACAGGCAGGCTTAATGGGGTTCGAGGGAGTGGGTCGACGTTTTCAAGAACAAGGCGACCTTTCTCTTCCTGCTGGTGGCAAAGTTATGTTTATAGATGACTACGGTCACCACCCGAGTGAAGTGAAGGCGACCATTAAGTCTATCCGTGCAGGCTGGCCCAAGAAACGCTTGGTGATGGTGTATCAGCCGCATCGTTATACGCGTACCCGCGACCTCTATGAAGATTTTGTGAAAGTGTTATCTGAAGTGGACGTGTTGTTGTTGTTAGATGTTTATTCAGCTGGAGAAACGGCAATTAATGGGGCTGATAGCAAATCTATGTGCGGTAGTATCCGTCAGCGAGGTTCTGTTGATCCGATCCATGTAAGCGGAACCGATGATTTAAGAGCCATCCTAGCCAATGTGCTGCGCCCAGATGACCTGTTGATTACTCAGGGGGCAGGTGATATCGGCTCTATTTCTAAAAAGCTTGCGGCAGAGGGTGTGTAGGAATGGAGCTTTTAAAAAATAAAACGATTGCTGTGATTTACGGCGGTCGTTCTGCTGAGCGAGAAGTGTCTCTTGAAAGTGGTGAGCGTGTTGCTCAAGCTTTAATAAACAGAGGCTATCAAGTTGTTAAAATTGACTTGTATGGCGCTGATGGTCAAAGGGATCCAGTGAAGCAACTGCTAGAGGCTTCCTATGAGTTTGCTTTCATAGCACTGCATGGTGGTGAAGGTGAGGATGGCCGTGTTCAGGCGTTGTTGGATATGCTTGAGAAACCATATACCGGTAGTCGTCCATTGGCTTCTGGGTTTGCAATGGATAAGGCGCTGACTAAAAAGTTTTGGCAGGGCCTTGGTATACCAACGCCCAACTATATTTGTTTCACTGATACTCCCAACGTTGATCAGATTAACAAGGAAATGAGTTATCCATTGATAATTAAGCCCTCTCGAGAGGGATCAACCATAGGTATTAGTAAAGTGCACAATGCCTCTGAGTTGGCGAAAGCGCTTGAGGATGCTAAGCGATATGACTCAGATATATTGGTAGAAGAATTTGTATCGGGCCCTGAATTTACTGTCACAATTATTGATGATGTTGCTTATGCGCCGATTGGCTTAAAGCCTTCTGAAAGTCATGAGCTGTATGACTATGACGCTAAATATTTGTCGGACGATACCCAGTACCTATTGCCATGTGGTCTTTCTGAAGAGCTGGAGCTTGAAGTGCAGGCTTTGGCGCTAGAAGCCTACCGTTCGATGAACTGCGAAGGGTGGGGGCGTGTGGATGTCATGCAAAATGCTGAAGGTGGGTTTACCGTGCTTGAAGTAAATACATCACCAGGTATGACATCCCATAGCCTAGTCCCTATGGCGGCGGCATATGCTGGAATTAATTACGACGCGCTAGTAGAAATGATTGCAGAGAAAGCATGGCAGAATTTTACAGGGGCTCGCTAAAGTGATGCGAACGGCTGCATTTATTGGGGCGGTTTTATTAATTGTGTTTGCGCTTTTTCAGGAAAATCCTGATCAAGTGGCTAGCAGTGCTCCAATGTTTGATATTCGTAAGGTCGAAGTAGTAGGAGATTTACAATATGCTGACCGCGAAACTCTTCAAAAAAGTTATAATCGTTTGATTGGATTAGGTTTATTCACTGAGCCAATGCAAGCGCTTAAGTATGTGGCGGAGCAGCCTGCTTGGATTGAGTCCGCTCAAATACGCAGAGTCTGGCCCCATACTGTACGAATTGAGGTTCATGAGCACAAACCCGTTGCATACTGGAATGATGGGAAAATTATTACCGCTGATGGGAAAGTTATTTCGCCAAACGGTGCTTTAGACTTGCCTCTTACTCAGCTCTACGGCCCATTGGATACTGAGCATGTTGTATTGGATCAATTTATCCTCATTAGTCAAATGCTCTCTACGACGTCATTGAGAGTGGCCAGTTTGAAGCTCGAAAGCCGTGGTGCCTGGATGATTTCATTCGTCAATGGTGTGTCAGTGAAGCTAGGCAGAGATACGGTTTTAGAGCGATTACAGCGCTTTGTGGCCGTGTATAAAAGCGATTTATCGGGTAGAATAGATCGAATTGCTTCGGTGGATGCGCGTTATCCTCATGGTGTGGCTGTAAAATGGCTTCCAGAAGAGTGAAAAGTTGGTCTGATTGTTGCTTTTTTGAACAGTAGTGGGTTTCTTTAAGGGTTTCTAGGAAAATTATGATTGTTGGATTAGACGTTGGTACTTCAAAAATCACCTGTGTTGTAGGTGAAAAAAGTGCTGATGGCATAATGGAAGTCGTTGGTGTTGGTACTCATGTCGCCAAAGGCATGAAGCGTGGCGTTGTGATCAACATTGAGTCTACTGTGCAATCTATTCAAAGAGCAGTTGAGGAAGCTGAATTGATGGCTGGTTGCAACATTCACTCGGTTTATGTGAGTGTGGCCGGTAGTCATGTGCGGAGTCAGAATTCTCACGGTATTGTTGCAGTGAAAGATGGTGAGGTCCACGTTGAAGATATTGAGCGTGTGATTGATGCGGCTCAGGCCGTACCGATTTCTTCTGACCAACGTTTGCTGCATGTTTTGCCTCAAGAGTTTAATATTGATTCTCAAGAAGGTATTCGAGACCCCTTAGGTATGTCAGGGGTTCGTCTTGAAGCAAATGTTCATTTAGTATCTGGCGCGGCCAATGCGGTTTTGAATGTTGAGAAGTGTATTCGACGTTGTGGTCTTGAGGTTGATGGAGTTGTTTTATCACAGTTGGCATCGAGTCAAGTTTGCTTAAGTGAAGATGAAAAAGATCTTGGTGTCTGTCTGGTCGATATCGGCGCTGGTACCGCAGATTTGGCTGTTTGGTTGGATGGTGCAATGCATCATACCGCTGTGGTTGCAATTGCTGGAGATCAAGTCACTAACGATATTTCGATGGCATTAAGAACGCCAACGTTCCATGCCGAAGATATCAAAATTAAATATGCCTGCGCGATGTCAAGTTTGGCTTCAGCAGATCAGCGTATTGAGGTGCCAAGTGTTGGCGACCGTAAGCCTAGGTCCATTTCGCGTCATGCGCTTGCAGAAGTTGTCGAAGCAAGGTACGAAGAAGTTTATAAAATGGTGCTAGACGAATTGAATCGCAGTGGTTTTGCCGAGCGTATTCCAGCTGGCATTGTTTTAACGGGGGGGACCTCGTTGATGGAGGGCGCAGAAGCCCTTGCTGAGCGTGTTTTTGATATGCCGGTAAGGATTGCGTCTCCCAAAGTCGCAAGTGGGCTCAATGAAATGATTGATAATCCGAGCTATTCTACTGCAATTGGCTTGTTAGAGTTTGCCGGATCTGGAGTGCCTGTGCCTGATATGAGTGATTCTCCTATCAGCTCAAGAGCTCCTAATAAAAAATTTCTGCCCGAAGTGGCGAACGGTGAGGCCAAGCCTGCTTTCAGTCCAGCGAAGGCGTGGCACAAGGTAAAAGATTGGTTTCAAAGTTATATTTAGTCAGGAATGACAGCAGAATTATAGGAGCTTAATGCCCATGTCTATGAACGTATTTGATTTAGCTGAAGAAAATTTATCCGACAATGCTGTCATCAAAGTAGTTGGTGTTGGCGGTGGTGGTGGCAATGCTGTTAAGCATATGCTTGAAAGTAATCTTGATGGCGTTGAATTTATCTGCGCGAACACGGACTCTAAAGCTCTTATCGGCTTAGACTCTGGAATTACCTTGCAGTTAGGTACTACGGTTACTAAAGGTCTTGGGGCGGGGGCCAATCCTAATATTGGCCGTGACTCTGCTCTTGAAGACCAAGAGAAGATTACTGAGCTGCTAACAGGTGCAGACATGGTATTTATTACTGCTGGTATGGGTGGCGGTACTGGTACAGGTGCAGCACCGGTCATTGCTAAAGTAGCTCGTGAACTTGGTATTCTTACAGTTGCTGTGGTAACTAAACCGTTTCCGTTTGAGGGGCGTCGCAGAGCCAAAGTTGCGGATGAAGGTATTAAAGAGCTGCGTGACAATGTTGACTCTTTGATTACTGTTCCTAATGAGCGATTGCTTCCCGTCCTAGGTAAAAATATTTCGTTATTGAAAGCATTTGGTGAGGCAAATAATGTCTTGTTGAATGCAGTGCAAGGTATTACTGACTTGATCATGCGTCCTGGCCTGATTAACGTTGACTTCGCCGATGTTCAAACCGTTATGAAAGAGATGGGGATGGCGATGATGGGGTCTGGATCGGCGACAGGTGAAGAACGCGCCCGAGTGGCTGCTGAGGCTGCAATCCATAATCCTTTGCTAGAGGATATTAACCTTAAAGGTGCGCGTGGCGTACTTGTTAACATTACTGCAAACGATGAAGTGGGTCTTTCTGAGTTTACCGAGGTGGGTAATATCATTGAAGAATACGCCTCTGAAGATGCAACGGTCGTAATTGGTTGTGCTATTGACCCAAGTGTTGGTGAAGAGATGCGTGTAACAGTTGTAGCGACAGGGCTAGAAGGTAAGGGTGGCATGGCGCAAATACAATCTGCCGTCGGCTCTTCGTTAACCTCTACTGCTTCTTCTACTTCTGTGCCGCAGTCAAACGCAGCGGCTGAAAAAATAGTTGAGCAGAAACCTGAGGTAGCTGTGCCTGTTAATACATTGCCTCCTCAAGCGGAGCCCGCTCATACTGCTGCTGAGTCAGTTTCTCCAAAGGCAGATAGTAAAGCAGGTGATAATGGGGCTTCTCAAGCAACAGAAGACAAATTGTCGTACCTTGATATTCCCGCGTTTCTTCGACGTCAGGCGGATTGATACTTTGCTTTGCGTAAAAAATGCGCAGCATTGGTTTGGTTAATTGTATAAAACGATGGTTGTTGGTATTATGCCGACAAATTTTAACTGTCATCATATTGTAGGAATATAATGGTACGTCAGCGCACGCTAAAAAACATTATTCGCGCTACCGGAGTGGGTTTGCATTCCGGCGAAAAAGTTTATCTAACACTTAAACCTGCGCCTGTTAATACGGGTGTTGTTTTTGTGCGTACAGACTTAGAGCCAGCTGTAGAAATTCTTGGTACAGCTCAAGCGGTAGGTACTACTAATTTTGCGACAGCGCTGCGTGATGGAGAGGTTACAGTAAGTACTGTAGAGCATCTGATGTCTGCTTTTGCTGGTCTAGGTATTGATAATGCTTATGTTGAGCTGAGTTCTAGCGAAGTGCCTCTAATGGATGGCAGTGCTAGCCCTTTTGTTTTTCTTCTTCAGTCTGCGGGTATTGAAGAGCAGAATGCTGCAAAGAAATTTATTCGCATTAAGAAGTCTGTTCGAGTTGAAGATGGTGACAAATACGCATCTTTAGAGCCATTTAATGGCTTCCGTTTGTCATTCACTATTGATTTTCAGCACCCAGCTATTGACGAGGAAGTGCAGTTTACTTCGGTCGATTTTTCAACAACGACCTTCGTGAAAGAAATTTCTCGTGCCCGGACTTTTGGTTTTATGAAGGATATTGAGTACTTCAAAAATAATAATCTTGCACGTGGCGCTAATATGGAAAATGCCGTAGTGCTTGATGATTATCGTGTTCTCAATAGCGAAGGTCTGCGTTACCGTGATGAGTTGGTTCGCCATAAAGTCCTAGACGCGATTGGTGATTTATATCTTTTGGGTCATAGTGTGATCGGTGAGTATAAAGCATTTAAATCAGGGCACGGATTAAATAATAAATTGCTGCTTGAGCTATTACAGCATCAAGACGCTTGGGAGTATGTTACATTCGAAGAGGATGAATCATTAAACCCAATTTCCTTCACGGAATCTGCTGCAACTGCATAGTTATTGAGCAATAACATAAAAAGCCAGACATATGTCTGGCTTTTTTCGTTATAAGGGCTTGATAATTCATGTTTTGTAGCTATCTACCATGTTAGACTCTAAATCATTCAAATATTAAGTTGTGTGAAAAATGTTCGGAACAGTCATTAAAAAAATTGTCGGTACAAAAAACGACCGAGAAGTAAAGCGCTATAAAAAAGTCGTCTCTCAAATCAACAAGTTAGAAGATTCTTATAAGCAATTATCCGATGATGATTTGATGGCTAAATCAGCTGAGTTTCGGGAGCGTCTGGCTAAGGGCGAGTCTCTGGACTCTCTTTTGCCAGAAGCTTTTGCAACCGTTCGTGAGGCAAGTAGCCGTGTGATGGGGATGCGTCATTTTGACGTGCAGATGATCGGTGGCATGGTGCTTAACGATGGCCGTATTGCTGAAATGCGAACGGGTGAAGGTAAAACGCTGGTTGCAACCTTGGCAGTATATTTAAATGCCTTAACTGGTAAAGGTGTACATGTTGTTACGGTGAACGATTACTTGGCTCGACGTGATGCTAACTGGATGCGTCCTTTGTACGAGTTTCTTGATATGAGTGTTGGTGTCGTATATGCAGGACAAGATCGAGAAGAGAAGCGTGCTGCCTATCAGTCTGATATTACCTATGGAACGAATAATGAATTTGGTTTTGACTACCTTCGAGACAATATGGTGTTCCGTATGGAAGACCGTATGCAGCGTGAGTTGGCGTTTGCTGTTGTCGATGAAGTTGACTCGATTCTGATCGATGAAGCGCGAACGCCGCTTATTATTTCGGGTGCAGTGGAGGATAGCTCCGAGCAGTACCGCAAAATTAATGCCCTTGCACCATTGCTGGTTAAACAAGAGGAAGAAGGTGAAGAAGTAGGTCATTACACGTTTGATGAATCTCAACGTAATGTCGAACTAACAGAAGCTGGTCACCAGTTTGTTGAAGCATGGCTGGTAGAACAAGGTATGTTAGAAGAAGGTGACAGCCTTTATGCGGCCAGCAACTTGCAATTGCTGCATCATGTATACGCTTGTATGCGTGCACATGTTGTGTTCAAGAAAAATATTGATTACGTCGTACAAGGTGGTCAGGTTGTCATCGTCGATGAACACACTGGTCGAACAATGGCTGGTCGACGTTGGTCTGAAGGTATTCACCAAGCTGTTGAGGCAAAAGAAGGTGTGGAAATTCAGGCAGAAAGTCAGACGCTTGCATCGACAACCTTCCAAAATTATTTCCGTTTGTATGAAAAACTGTCTGGTATGACGGGTACGGCAGATACTGAGGCATTTGAGTTTCAGCAAATTTATGCACTGTCAGTCATTGTTATTCCAACTAATAACCCCGTTCAGCGTAAAGATTTTAACGACTTAATCTTTATGACAACGGAAGAAAAGTTTGAAGCGATTGTTAAAGACATTGAAGAAAATGTCCAAGATGGTCGTCCTGTTTTGGTGGGTACAGCTTCGATTGAGTACTCAGAGCTGTTGTCTGGGTTCTTAGAGAAAAAAGGCGTTAAGCATAATGTATTGAACGCAAAGCAGCATGACCGTGAAGCAGATATTGTTGCGGAAGCTGGTCGTCCAGGTGCAGTTACTATTGCGACCAATATGGCTGGTCGTGGTACAGATATCGTTTTAGGTGGTAACTTACAAGTTGAGTTGTCACAGCTAGGTGAAGATGCAACTGAAGAGCAAAAAGAAGCTCTGAAAGCGGATTGGCAAACTCGTCATGAGGCGGTGCTGGCTGCGGGTGGTCTTCACATTATTGGTACTGAGCGTCACGAGTCACGTCGTATTGATAATCAGCTTCGTGGACGTGCGGGTCGTCAAGGTGACGTCGGTTCCTCTCGCTTCTACTTATCTCTAGAAGATAATCTAATGCGTATCTTTATGTCTGAGCGTATCAAGAAAATGATGCAGGCTTTGGGGATGGAGAAAGGTGAAGCGATTGAGCACAAAATGGTATCAAATGCCATTGAGAAAGCTCAACGTAAGGTAGAGGGGCGTAACTTCGATATTCGTAAGCAATTGCTTGAATACGATGATGTTGCAAACGATCAGCGCCAAGTAATTTATCGTCAGCGTTACGACATGATGTCTTCTGATGATTTGTCAGCAGCGATTCAGTCTATGCGTGAAGAAGTTGTGGCGGGCTTAATCGATGAATACATCCCACCACAAAGTATCTTTGATCAATGGGATCTTGAAGGTTTAGAAGAGCGCATCCGTAATGAATTCGGCTTAGAGTTAGCGATTCAACAATGGGTGGCAGAAGACAAAAAATTGTATGAAGAGCCGCTGCGAGAAAAGATTCTGCAGTCATTTGTAGATGACTATGAGGCTAAAGAAGCGGTTGCGGGCGCTGAAGGGCTTCGTAACTTTGAGAAGCAGGTTCTTTTGCAAGTTCTTGATACGCTTTGGAAAGAGCATCTTCAAACAATGGATATGTTGCGCCAAGGAATTCACCTGCGTGGCTATGCTCAGAAAAACCCTAAACAAGAGTACAAGCGTGAAGCGTTTGAGTTGTTCCAGGGTTTGCTTGAGCAGATTAAGTTTGAAGTCATTCAAGTTGTTACTCGTGTAAAAGTACAATCGGCTGAAGAGGCTGAAAAGATCGAGGCGGCTCGTCGTGAGCAGGCTGCTAAAACAACAGTAACAACTAATGTGTCTGATTCTACCGACAGTCAGTCGTCTGCAAGTCAAGCGGGTGATGTGCCTCGAGTAGGTCGTAATGAACCGTGTCCTTGTGGATCAGGTAAGAAATACAAGCAGTGTCACGGTAGTTTAGTTTAGTTTAGTCATTTAGTTTAGAGCGAGAGGCCAATATGGCAGTTGGATTAGGTTCTTTTCCTGTGATCCCTTCGATTGAAGGTGTTCGTTTTGCGGCAATGGAAGCAGGTATAAAAAAAGCAAACAAAAAAGATGTTGTTGTCTTTGAGTTGGCCGAAGGCTCCGCGGTAGCGGGTGTTTTCACACAGAATCAGTTCTGTGCGGCGCCAGTTCGAGTTTGTCGCGAGCATCTCGCCAAGGCTAAGCCTCGCTATCTTGTGATTAATACTGGTAATGCAAATGCTGGTACGGGTAAATCAGGTATGCAAAATGCTTTGCATACTTGTGAGACGCTAGCGAATCTAACGGGAGTGGCTCTTGAGCAAGTGTTGCCATTCTCAACTGGAGTGATTGGTGAGCCATTGCCAGTCTCTAAAATTACCAGTGTTTTGCCAAATGCTTTGACTTCTCTTACTTCAGAGGGTTGGGAGGATGTAGGGCGTGGTATTATGACAACAGATACCTTGCCCAAAGGTGCTTTCCGTCAAATCGAGCTGTCGGGTGAAACCATCACCATTGGTGGTATTTCGAAAGGTGCAGGCATGATTCGTCCAAATATGGCGACTATGCTGGGCTTCGTTTTCACGGATGCTGCTGTTGATCCTCTTGCTTTGCAGGCGTTGTTGGCTCAAACAACAAATCAGAGTTTTAATAGGATTACCATCGATAGCGATACTTCGACTAATGACTCCTGTATCGCTGTGGCAACGGGGAAGGCTGCTAACCCTGTTATTTCTGACCTTACACAAGGTGAGGGTGCTAAGTTTGCTCAGGCATTTCTTGAGGTTATGCAAGAGCTTGCTCATGCCATTGTTCGCGATGGGGAAGGGGCGACTAAGTTTGTCACAGTAGAAGTGAAGGGTGCCAAGGTTCAGTCAGATGCAACTAAGACCGCATTTGAGATTGCGCATTCGCCACTTGTTAAAACTGCGTTATTTGCATCAGATCCAAACTGGGGCAGAATCTTGGCTGTTGTTGGTCGTGCTGGTGTTGAGAATCTAAACGTTGACAAAGTTTCTTTGTCTATTAATGGTTGCAAAATTGCTCGTGAGGGCGGTCGTTCTCCTGATTACAGTGAAGAAGCGGGTCAAGCAGCAATGAATCCCGAAGAGATTCATATTGTCGTGGATCTTGGTGCAGGTGATGCTTCAGATACGGTTTGGACAACTGATTTCTCCCATGAATACGTAACAATTAACGCAGAGTACCGTACTTAATGGTTATTCGAGTTGCCGCAGGCGTCATTATGCGTAATGAGCAGGTGTTCATTGCGCTACGCCCGCATGATAAGCATCAAGGCGGTTGCTGGGAGTTTCCAGGAGGGAAGGTCGAAATCGATGAAGAGCCTCAAGCTGCGTTAGAACGTGAGTTGCAAGAAGAGTGTGGGATCGAGGTAATTGATTCACAGATCTTCAAGCTTATTAAGCATGATTACCCGGATAAATCTGTTGAACTGCACTTTTTCAAAGTCACGGATTTCTCAGGGGAAGCACATGGGAAAGAAGGTCAAGAAGTGGCTTGGGTGCCTGTATCCGATCTTGCTAATTATCACTTTCCAGTGGCTAATGTCCCTGTCGTAGACGCTTTGTTAGATGATTCGTTGATGTAAATTTGTTTGATGCTTTACTAATTTCATTAAATGTAAGTGGCCCGCTCAAAGCGGGCCATTTTTTTAGTCGAGAATCTTATGTAATAGCACTCGTAGAGTTTCTGGCTCAAAGACTTTGTCGCATATGGCGTCAACGCCTTCTTGGGTGATATTGGCTAATTGTGGTTGGTCTGCATTAGATGCCACCATCAGGATGGGGATATGAGAAAGGTGTTCGGTCATTCTTACGGTGTGAGTAAATTCAATGCCGTCCATCTCAGGCATATTGTAATCCGTTATCACAAGGTCGTAGGCTTCATCGTTCATAAGTGTGATGGCATCAGCACCATTGGCGGCAACATCAATATTGGTGATCCCCATGCTTTCTAAGACCCTGGTGATATGTTTTTGCGCGAGGCGGCTATCATCCACTATGAGAACCTGCATTTCATGAGGGTCGAGTAGCTCTAAATCAATTTCTTGCTCAATGCTTAGGTCAAGTGTTGCGTTGATGGCTCTACGAAGATCTTTTATATCAAAAGGTTTTGGCAGGATAGCGATGACACCTGCTTGTCTTAAAGTCTCAAGCTGCTCACGGTTACGTTCGCTTGATACTAGCATAAAGTGTATATGCTCTGTATCGGGGTGTTTTTTGACTAAAGTAACGAGTGTTTCGGCTGTACCGTCAGGTAAATACATCGAAGAAACAATGAGGTCTGGCTCGTTTTCCTTGATCGCGTATATAGCTGACTTAACAGAGTCAGCGAAGTACAGATGGCGAACGCCTGTCTCTTCAAGTGCCTGTTGAATTATTTTTTGTTGAGTGGAAGATGGTTCGACTAATAGAATCGATAACTCTTCCGAAGATGGCGTTAGCTCCATACTATCCTCTTAGGCTAAACAAGTTATACTATCTGAATGTAGCACAGCTTTTGTTGTGATTGTTTAAAATGAGTCACGAAAGAGGTCATAATGGCGACAGCAAGTGCTTGTCATATATTAGTTAAGACAAAACAAGAAGCGGAACAACTTAAAGTTAAGCTCGACAAAGGGGCTGACTTCCATCAATTGGCTAAGAAGTTTTCCACTTGTCCCTCTGGTAAGAAGGGTGGGGATTTGGGTGAGTTTCGTAAAGGAGATATGGTTGCGCCTTTTGATAAGGCTGTTTTTGGTGGTCCTTTGTTAAAGATTCAGGGACCAGTGAAAACAAAGTTTGGTTTTCATCTTATTAAAGTGCTTTATCGTTCATAGATTAAAGGTTGTATAGTTATGAAGATCACGGAATTGTCTCCTCAATACTCTGTTTCGCCTCAAGTTTCACCGCTAGATATTCCTGAATTGAAGCGACTTGGTTTTGATGTGGTGGTTAATAACCGCCCTGATGGTGAGTCTGAAGACCAGCCTTCGAGTGAGGATATTCAATCAGCAGTAGAAAGTGCTGGCCTGAGATACGTATATAATCCAATTAACTTAAATCAGCTTTCGTCGGCTGAAGTGTCCATTCAAAATGATCTGATTCAATCCAAAGATAAGGTGTTCGCCTACTGTCGTACAGGTACTCGATCGTCGGTTCTGTGGGTATTGGCGCGACATAATGATAAAGCTAGTTTTAATCAGCTTTTCAGTGAGGTGGTAGAAAAAGGATTTGATTTAAATCGCTGTTTGCCGACTATGAAGTCATTGATTAAGTGATTTTTAACACTTTGATTCTAAAAGCTCGCATGTCGGGCTTTTTGTGCTTTTTGATAAGCAGTGGGTCGGATATCCTATGGGTCAATAGAGTTTATTTTAGTAAACTTGCGAAGCGTAAAGGAGAAATGATTGATGGTAAGTAGACCTTCATTAGAGACTGCAACCGCTTCTGATCCGGATCATTTTGTTGAGCCGCTTGAGCTTGGTAAGCGGGTCAAAGAGATTCGTCTGACGAAAGGTTGGACGTTAGAAGAAGTTAGTAAGCGAACAGGTATCGCACGCTCCACTTTATCGAAAATTGAAAACGATCAAGTATCCCCGAGTTTTGCAATTGTGCAGAAGTTGATTGGTGGGCTTGGTATGGATCTCCCGCAGCTTTTTGTAGAGGCGCAAGAGCACTCGATGGCTGGTCGAAGAGATATTACACGCTCTGGGGAGGGGGAGCCCCATCCAACGGCTACCTATGAGCATGAATTGCTCAGCTATTCCATTAGCCGTAAAAAAATGGTGCCTTTTAAGACTATCGTCAGAGCTCGCAGCTTCTCGGAATTTAAGGAGTGGGTGCGTCACGATGGAGAAGAATTTCTCTTGGTTTTATCGGGTAGCGTGGTATTTTATTCTGAGTTCTATGAGCCAGTAGAGCTTAATGAAGGGGATAGTGTGTATTACGATGCGACAATGGGTCACATCGTTGTGTCTTTATCCCAAAAAGATGCGCAGATTTTGTGGGTTGTTGCCCGCTAACTGTCGTAAGTGTGAGAATGATAACAAGAGGTATAAATGCCTAATTCATGGGACGTACAGAGCTGGCGTCAGAAAACGGCTTTGCAACAACCGGAGTACCCAAATGCAGAGGCGTTATTGGGTGTTGAGCAGACTTTAGCTAAAATGCCGCCTTTGGTGTTTGCGGGTGAAGCGCGTCAGTTACGATCTGACCTTGCGCAAGTTGCCCGAGGCGATGCTTTCTTACTGCAAGGTGGAGATTGTGCAGAAAGCTTTGCGGAGTTTGCTGCGAACAACATTCGCGATACTTTTAAAGTGTTGCTGCAAATGGCTGTAGTGATGACTTACGCAGGGAAGTGTCCCGTTGTTAAAGTTGGGCGAATGGCTGGTCAATTTGCTAAGCCAAGATCTTCTGGCTCAGAGACTGTTAATGGTGTGGAGTTACCAAGCTATCGTGGGGATATCATCAATGGTATTGAGTTTGATGAAGTTGCTCGTATCCCGGATCCTGAGCGTTTGGTGAAAGTTTATAACCAAAGTGCTGCGACTATGAACTTACTGCGTGCTTTCTCCCAGGGCGGTTTTGCAGACTTGCATCAAGTGCATCAATGGAACTTGGACTTTATTAGTGCGAGCCCTGCAGGTGAGCGTTATAAAGTTATTGCAGATAAGATCGATGACGCACTGCAATTTATGGAAGCGTGTGGATTGGGTGCGGGAACTTCTCAATTCAAAGAGACTTCTTTCTACACTTCTCATGAGGCATTGTTGCTACCGTATGAGCAGTCGCTCACTCGCCAGGATAGTTTAACAGGCAAATGGTATGACTGTTCTGCTCATATGCTCTGGATTGGTGACCGAACGCGTCAAATTGACGGTGCTCATGTGGAGTTTCTGCGTGGCGTTCATAACCCAATTGGCGTCAAAGCAGGGCCATCAATGGATCCTGAAGATCTAATTCGTCTATGCGATATTTTGAATCCAAATAACGAAGAAGGGCGCTTAAATGTCATTGTTCGCATGGGGGCTGACAAAGTTGCTGATGGTATGCCTGACCTGATTCGTGCGATTGAGCGTGAGGGTAAAAAGGTGGTTTGGAGTAGTGATCCAATG
The DNA here is from genome assembly GCF_056158325.1 of Marinomonas sp. AWM4_232. Classification (NCBI taxonomy): domain Bacteria; kingdom Pseudomonadati; phylum Pseudomonadota; class Gammaproteobacteria; order Oceanospirillales; family Oceanospirillaceae; genus Marinomonas; species Marinomonas sp. AWM4_232. The sequence goes on from NZ_JBSWTA010000001.1 coordinate 3,242,368, forward strand.
CATGGCAATACGGTCAAAGCCAGCACGGGATACAAAACTCGTAAAGTCGATGATGTGTTGCGTGAAGTGCAGCAGTTTTTCGAAGTGCATAAGGCCGAAGGGACTTACCCAGGTGGCGTGCATTTTGAGATGACAGGGCAAAACGTGACTGAGTGTGTAGGTGGCGCTTTTCAGGTAACGGAAGCCGATCTGGCTAATCGTTATCATACCCATTGTGATCCTCGCCTGAATGCAGATCAGTCTTTAGAGTTGGCATTTATGATTGCTGAAACTCTTAAGAAAGCACGTGGTTAGATGGTGTATTTGGTTAATAAAAAACCTTGGTAACGTAGGAGTTGCCAAGGTTTTTTTTGGTTTGATTGCTGGTGGATGCGGTCCGGTTTTAGCCTTTGCGACGACGGAAAGCTGAGTTTGCAGACTTGGCTGTGACATCAAGTTTGGCCATAATCATTGCCATTTCATCTGCTTGCTCTTCTTGTTGTTTACGAAGTTGCTCTGCTCGTTCCGCTTTCGCTTGCTTTTCTGCTTCGCGAAGCATTTTTTGAATGTTGCTGGCACTACGTGTCGTTGGTTTTTTAGCGCTTGCTGTTGTGCTTGCACTACGCTTTATTGTTGATGGTTTAGTTGGGTCTTCGATCTGTCCTGATGCAGGTGTGTCAAGGCGATCTTCACCGATTAGCTCACCAAAAAAAGAAGCTACAGTTGGTTTTGGGGAATCTTTCTTTGGGAGCTCGACCTTCGGCATTTCAGCTGTTTTTTTAGTGGCGGCTGCTTTGCGTGCAGTAGGTTTCTTTACTGGTTCAGCTGTTGAGTTGCCATTAGTGTCGAACATGGCTTTTTTACCAAAATCAAAGGTTTTAGCTTTTGATGAGGTTTGGCCAATTTTGTAGCCGCGAAGGCTTTCAGCGTTATAGATGACAATGTAGTCTTGTTCAAGCTCGTATAGCTCTTCTTTGTCGCTGGTTTCAAATAGCTCTTCTACTGAAAAAGCATCGGCACCGTGAGTGCGGATGTCTTCATAAAGTGGATAGTCTAGATCTTCACTTGACGCTTCAACGTATTGCTCAAAGCGCTGAAAGCCACTATTGAAGGATGTGCCGACATAGTGCTTTCCGGTGACATTATTTGTGATTTTAAAAACAACCAAAATCCCTGCCTCTTGAATTTCTTACAGTCAAATGCAAAAGCGTACCCAACCTCGCCTATAAGAGGCGATGTCTGGGCGCTTGCAATAAATTAATGGGTTTTAAAGCTTGAAAACGAGATTTAAACCGTCTCGCACGTGGAGGTGAACATTTTCCACTCTCGGGTCTTGAGCGATACGTTGGTTCATTGCGTCCACTGCGATATCGCTATTCTCTTCGGGAGAGAGTACTCGTCCTTGCCAAATCGAATTGTCAATTATGATGAGGCCACCGCTCCGCACAAGCTGTACAGTGGCCTCATAATAATTTAGATAGTTGCGTTTATCGGCGTCGATAAAAACAAAATCTAGTGGGCCTTCAAGTGTTTGGATGGTATCCAAAGCTGGGCCAAAGATAGGGTTGATCTTGCTGCCAAAAGGGCTGCGATCAAAAAACTTTTGCGCAAACTCAATTGCACGAGGGTTGGTTTCACAACAAATGAGTTGGCCGTCTTCAGGCATGCCTTCTGCAATTGAAAGAGCAGAGTAACCTGTGAACATACCGATCTCTAGTGCTCTTTTAGGTTGGTGGATTTTTGCCAGCAACTTAAGTGTGCGACCAATTGTGCGACCCGATAACTTATTCGGGTAGCCCATGTCGGTATAAGTTTTTTCAACTAATTCCAACAAAAGGTCGGGTTCTGCTTGAGTTGTCTCAACGCAGTACTTGTCAATTGCTTCGTAATCCATAAGGCCTAAAAATAATCTGGAGCGGTTGTTGTGAAACGAGCGCCATTTTACTCGCTTGGGTGGGAAAGTCTACGGCCGAAAAGCACAAAAAAAGGTTGATTTTTGTGTACTTTGTAGAGTCATTTAAATTAGCCGTTTTGTTGGATTTAACAAGGTCGCAAATTGAATCGATTAATGTTAGGTTAATGCGCTTAAATTTACACGTGCTCTTACGTACGGAGCACCACTGACTCCAAAATAGGGGAAACAAATGCCAGTAATTACTTTACCAGATGGAAGTCAGCGTTCGTTTGCTGAGTCCGTTACTTTAATGCAGGTTGCAGAGGATATCGGTCCGGGCTTAGCAAAGGCTACTGTTGCAGGGAAAATCAATGGTGAGTTAGTCGATGCCTGCGAGCTGATAACTGAAGACTCTGATGTGAGCTTAGTAACGGGACGTGATGAGGAAGGCCTTGAAATTATTCGCCACTCATTTGCCCACCTGGTAGGTCACGCTGTTAAGCAGTTATTCCCAACCGCTAAAATGGCGATTGGTCCAGTAATTGATGAAGGCTTCTATTACGATATTGCTTACGAGCGTCCATTCACGCCTGATGACATGGCGGCGATCGAAAAACGTATTGGTGAGCTTGTTAAGAAAGATTATGACGTTATCAAAAAAATGACGCCCATCGATCAAGCCCGAGCTCAATTTGTAGAGCGGGGCGAAGATTACAAAGTTCAGTTGATCGATGACATGGATGATTCAGTTACTGAAGTCGGCTTGTATCATCATGAGGAATACATGGATATGTGTCGTGGGCCTCACGTACCGAATACTCGTGTATTGCGTCACTTTAAATTGATGAAGCTTGCTGGTGCATACTGGCGCGGTGACTCAAGTAACGAGCAGCTTCAACGTATTTACGGCACAGCATGGTCAGATAAGAAAGACCTGAAGGCTTACCTAACGCGTATCGAGGAAGCCGAAAAGCGCGATCACCGTAAACTAGGCAAAAAGCTGGATTTGTTCCACGTTCAAGAAGAAGCGCCAGGTATGGTCTTCTGGCATCCGAAAGGTTGGAAACTGTACCAAACAGTTGAGCAGTACATGCGCCAGAAACAACTTGATAATGGTTATCAAGAGGTGAAAACACCTCAAATTGTTGATCGAGTTTTGTGGGAGAAGTCTGGTCACTGGGGTAAGTATCATGAAAACATGTTTACTACTCATTCAGAAAACCGCGACTACGCTGTGAAGCCGATGAACTGCCCTTGCCACATTCAAGTGTATAACCAAGGGCTGAAGAGTTACCGTGACCTTCCTTTCCGTATGGCGGAATTCGGATCATGTCACCGTAATGAACCATCAGGTGCATTACATGGTATTATGCGTGTGCGCAACTTTGTGCAAGATGATGGTCATATTTTTGTGACAGAAGACCAAATTCAAAATGAAGTATCTGAATTCATTGACTTGCTTCATGAAGTATATGCTGATTTTGGTTTTGATCAAATTATCTACCGCCTTTCAACTCGACCAGAGCAGCGTGTAGGTTCTGATGATGTATGGGACAAAGCTGAGAAAGCCTTATCTGATGCCCTGAACTCAGCTCAGCTTGATTGGGAAGAGCTTCCTGGTGAAGGTGCTTTCTACGGTCCAAAAATTGAGTTCTCATTGAAAGACGCTATCGGCCGTGTATGGCAATGTGGTACTGTTCAGGTTGATTTCTCAATGCCAACTCGACTGGGAGCGCAATACGTTGCGGAAGATGGGTCACGTCAAACTCCTGTCATGTTACACAGAGCTATTGTTGGATCTTTAGAGCGTTTCATTGGTATCCTTATTGAGGAAACAGAGGGTTCGTTCCCTGTTTGGCTTGCACCTGAGCAGGCTGTTATAATGAACATCACTGATCGACAAGCCGAATACTGTGCTAATTTAGAGAAAACTCTTAATTTAAAAGGCTTTCGTGCAAAACTTGACTTGAGAAACGAGAAGATCGGGTTTAAAATCCGCGAGCATACTTTACAACGAGTGCCGTATTTGATCGTTGTCGGTGATAAAGAAGTCGAAAACCAGCAAGTTGCTGTAAGAACTCGTACTGGCGATGATCTGGGTGTGATGAGTATTCAAGAATTTGAAGAGTTGCTTCAAAAAGACATCTCACGCCGTAGTCGTAAATAACAAATGGAGATAGAGCTATAAAAGGTAATATGAATCGTGGACGTGCCAATGCTAAGCAACGTCCTCAAATCAACGAAAACATTCGAGCTACCGAAGTGCGCCTTATCGGTGCTGATGGTGATCAAATTGGTGTTGTTTCGATTGAAGAAGCACTACAAGCAGCACAAGAAGCTGGTCTTGACCTAGTGCAGATTGCTGATTCAGATCCGATTGTTTGCAAAATCATGGACTACGGTAAGCATATCTTTGAGCAGAAGAAAGCTAAAGCTGCTCAGAAGAAGAATGCGAAGCAAATCCAAGTAAAAGAAATGAAATTCCGTCCAGGGACGGAGGAAGGGGATTATCAGGTAAAACTCCGCAACCTGATACGTTTCCTTGAAGGAGGGGATAAGGCCAAGGTATCACTACGTTACCGCGGTCGTGAAATGGCCCATCAGGAGCTAGGCATGCAACTTATGAATCGAGTCGCACAAGACTTGGAAGAACATGGTGTTGTAGAGCAAGCTGCGAAAATGGAAGGTCGTCAATTGACTATGGTGCTGGCCCCTAAAAAGAAGAAGTAATAAAAGCGGCTAAGTTTTATGCTTAGCCCTTGTTATTACATTTAACATTAACGAATGCGAGAGTGGTTTTACCATGCCAAAAATTAAATCTAACAGTAGTGCTCTTAAGCGCTTCAAACGTACCGCTAACGGTTTTAAGCATAAGCAGTCTTTCACTAGTCACATCCTGACTAAAAAGTCTACTAAGCGTAAGCGTCAACTTCGTTCAATGCAGCAAGTTAAATCTTGCGACAAGCCATTGATCGTTCGCATGCTTCCATACGCTTAATCGATATTTTCAGTCAACAACTAGTTAAAGGGTTTATATTATGCCTCGCGTAAAACGTGGTGTTCAGGCTCGTCGCCGTCACAAAAAGATTTTAAAGCAAGCTAAAGGTTACTACGGTGCTCGTAGCCGTGTGTTTCGTGTAGCGAAACAAGCGGTTATCAAAGCAGGTCAATACGCTTACCGTGACCGTCGTCAACGTAAACGTCAATTCCGTGCTCTATGGATTGCTCGTATCAACGCGGCGTCTCGTCTAAACGGTCTATCTTACAGCCGCTTCATTGCTGGTCTGAAGAAAGCTTCTATTGAAATCGACCGTAAAGTATTGGCTGACTTGGCAGTTTACGAAAAAGAAGTTTTTGCTGCGATCGTTGAAAAAGCGAAAGCAAGCTTGGCTTAATTGAGACGTAGTGCCTAGGGTGAACATGCATTTAATGTGTTGTCACTCAAGCAGTCTTTGATAGGGGAAGAGCCAACGCTCTTCCCCTATTTTATTTTTTGGAGTATGAAATGGAGAACCTAAACCAGATTCTTGCTGACGCCTTAGCTGCGGTAGCTGCATCTGATAACGAGGCCGGTCTTGACGAGGTGCGCGTTCAGTACCTTGGTAAGAAAGGTGCTCTTACATCGCTTCTAAAGCAACTAGGTAACGTTGCGCCGGAAGATCGACCTAAGTTCGGTCAATTGGTAAACGAAGCAAAACAGCAAGTTCAAGAGAAAATGAACGAGCGTAAGACTGCTCTAGCAGCTGCCGCATTGAACGCAAAGCTTGCCACTGAAACAATCGATATTTCTTTGTCTGGTAAAGGTCAAGAAATCGGTGGTTTGCACCCGGTTACTCGTACTATGGAGCGAATTGAAAACTTCTTTCGTGGTATTGGTTTTGATGTTGCCTCTGGCCCTGAAATCGAAGATGACTACCACAACTTCGAAGCGCTAAATATTCCTGCGCACCACCCAGCACGTGCGATGCAAGACACATTCTACTTTAATCCGAATACGGTTCTTCGTACTCACACTTCTCCTGTGCAAGTGCGTACCATGGAAAACAACCAGCCGCCGATTCGTATTATCTGTCCAGGTCGCGTTTACCGTAGCGACTCGGATCAAACCCATACGCCGATGTTCCACCAAGTGGAAGGTCTACTGATCGACGAAAATATTTCATTCGCTGATCTAAAGGGTATTTTGCAGCAGTTCCTAAACGTATTCTTTGAAGATGATCTAAAAGTACGTTTCCGCCCAAGTTATTTCCCATTCACAGAGCCTTCAATTGAAGTCGACATTATGCGTACTAACAGCAAAGGCGAAGAGTCTTGGTTGGAAGTCTTGGGTTGTGGCATGGTGCATCCAAAAGTATTGGAAATGTCTGGTATTGATCCAGAGAAGTACACTGGTTTTGCCTTTGGTATGGGTGTCGAGCGTTTCGCGATGTTGCGTTACAAAGTAGACGACCTACGTATGTTCTTCGAAAACGATCTTCGTTTCCTAACGCAATTCAAGTAAGGACCAAGGCTAACTATGAAATTCAGTGAAAATTGGCTAAGAGAGTGGGTCAATCCAGAAGTCACGACAGATGAGCTTGTGGCTCAAGTGACATTGGCTGGTCTAGAAGTGGATGAAGTGGAAGCTGCTGCAGGTGTGTTCACTGGCGTTGTCGTTGGTGAAATCCTAGCAGCCGAGCAACACCCTAATGCTGACAAGCTGCAAGTGTGTACTGTTTCTGATGGTACTGAGCAGTTCCAGGTAGTGTGTGGTGCACCGAATGCTCGTCCAGGCATTAAGATTCCGTTCGCGAAAATCGGTGCTGTGCTTGGTGGCGATTTCAAAATCAAAAAAGCGAAGCTACGCCAAGTTGAGTCGTTTGGTATGCTGTGTTCAGCGTCTGAGCTTGAAATCAGCGATGATAACGATGGCATTATGGAGCTTGCTGCAGACGCGCCAGTCGGTGCAGACATCCGTGAATACCTAAACCTGAATGACAGCATTATTGACGTTGATCTAACGCCAAACCGTGCTGACTGCTTAAGCATTGCTGGTCTTGCTCGTGAAGTGGGTGTTATCAATAAAGTCGATCTAACGCCTGTTGCGATTACGGAACAAACTGTTTCCATCGACGATACCTTCCCAATCCGAGTTGATGCAACCGAAGGCTGTCCGCGTTACCTTGGTCGTGTGATCAAAGGTGTCAACGTTAAAGCAGAAACTCCGCTTTGGATGGTTGAAAAGTTACGTCGTAGTGGTATCCGTTCGATTGACCCAATTGTCGACATTACTAATTACGTAATGATCGAACTTGGTCAGCCAATGCACGCTTTTGATCTGAACAACCTTTCTGGCTCTATCGTTGTACGTATGGCCGAAGAGGGTGAAAAGCTATTGCTACTGGACGGTCAAGAGATCGCGTTACGCGCTGATACAATGGTGATTGCGGATGAGCAAAAACCATTGGCGATGGCGGGTATCATGGGTGGTGAGCACTCTGGTGTGAACGATCAAACGCAAACCATCTTCCTAGAAAGTGCTTTCTTTGCGCCACTGGCTCTAGCGGGTAAAGCGCGTTCATACGGATTGCATACCGATTCATCTCACCGTTTTGAGCGTGGTGTAGACGCGAGCCTAGCGCCAAAAGCAATTGAGCGTGCGACTCAGTTAATCCTGGAGATTGCAGGCGGCGAAGTGGGCCCTGTCAATGAAGTGGTAACAGAAGCAAACTTGCCGAAAGCGAACCAAGTAACATTGCGTCGTAAGAAGCTTGACCAGTACTTGGCGACCTCTCTAGATAAAGATCTAGTGACTGACATCCTTACGCGCCTTGATCTTGAAATGGTTGACGTAACGGACGAGCAGTGGGTAACGATTGCGCCGTCACATCGCTTTGATATCGAAATTGAAGCTGACTTGATTGAAGAAGTGGCACGTATCTACGGCTACGACAATCTGCCTTCTTCAATGCCTACGGCTGCAGTGAACTTTACTCCATCGTCTGAAAGCAAAACGCCGATTCAGTCGCTACGTGCGACTTTGGTTTCTCAAGGTTACCAAGAAGCGGTGACCTACAGCTTTATTGATCCTGTGATGAGCAAGCAGTTCTTCCCTGCGATTGACCCAGTACCACTAGAAAACCCAATTTCTGGTGACATGGGTGTGATGCGTCCAAGCCTGCTTCCTGGTCTTGTGAAGGTTTACCTTCATAACCAAAACCGTCAGCAGTCTCGCGTTCGTATTTTCGAAACGGGTAGCCGCTTCGTAGGGGATGTGAACAAACTAGATGAACTGGATCAGAAGCATCAAGTAGCCGGTCTAATTGCAGGTTCTCGTTACCCTGAAGGTTGGTACCACAACAACGAAAAAGTGGACTTCTACGACCTTAAAGCGCATGTAGAAGCACTGTTCGCACTAAACCAGGGTCCTAAGCCAGAGTTCGAACGTGCAGATGAGGTATACTTGCACCCAGGCCGTTCAGCTTATGTATTAGTAAATGGTGAGCGTGTGGGTGTGATTGGTGAGCTTCACCCGCAACTAGCGAAGCAGCTGGGTACAAACCAAGCGGTTTATGTGTTTGAAATGGATTTGAACACTGCGCTTGGCGCGAAGCTTCCTGAGTACCAACGTGTATCGAAATTCCCAGAAGTACGTCGTGACCTTGCTTTGCTAGTTGATCGTGCAACACCGGTTAATGAGCTTGAAAAAGTCATTGCTGATAATGCTGGTGAAGCGTTCCAAAAAGTCGCTGTTTTCGATGTTTATCAAGGCCAAGGCATTGATGAATCTAAAAAAAGTGTCGCTTTGGGCTTGACGTGGCAGCATCCTTCACACACTCTTAGTGATGAAGAAGTGAACAGTGCGGTGGAAGCTGTCACTACAGCATTGGCTGAGAAACTCGGAGCAGTTATTCGGGGGTAATGATATGGCGTCCTTGACGAAAGCAGATATTGCAGAAAACTTAGTAGACTCACTTGGCTTAAGCAAAAAAGATGCGAAAGACCTTGTTGAGAGCTTTTTTGATACCGTTAGAGAAACCTTGGTAGAAAGAGAGCAAGTAAAACTGTCTGGCTTCGGTAATTTCGAAGTGCGTGAAAAGAGCCAACGTCCAGGGCGTAACCCGAAAACGGGAGAGGAAATTCCTATTACTGCTAGAACCGTCGTGACGTTCAAACCTGGTCAAAAGTTAAAATCCAAGGTTGAAAGTTACATGGAAGAGTAATCTTTAAGTTATTAAAAAAACCGCTTTAAGTTACGCTTAAAGCGGTTTTTTTTATGGTTCTTGATTTAACCAGATCAATCCTGTTAGAAGAGTTCTATATTTGAGCTGCCCGCTTTTGATTCGGTAAAGACACTTGTTGTGTCTTGTGTTGCCCCTGACCCATCTATTGCCGCTTGATGTCGTTTACGTTGGTCTTCCATTTTATATTCTTTGTGTAGTAACTCTAAATCTAGTGGCTCTAATTTGCGAAGCTCAATTTTGTCCAAGGCTGATTCATCAAGCTCCGAGAAGTAGTCATCAACGGTCTTGTGAGCAGAGATGACTTGTTCTAAGCGCTGTCTGGTGATGTCTTGGAACTGAGCTCCTGCAAAGATCTCTGCAATGGTATTGATTAAGTTAGCAGAGGTTACGTCCACTTTGTTTCTGACAGAATCTTGTAATTCGCTAAGATGCTCTAACTCTTTGATGGCTTCTAGAAAAGCATCTGCAAATTCATGCAGCGAGTCATGGGTATCTCCACCTGAATCATTATTAAAGAAACCGTTAAGGCTCTCATGTACTTTTTCAATAACGCCACTGATCTCACCATCAATTCTTGAGGCAACTTCTAGTGATTGGTTCGAAAGAGTTCGTACTTCATTGGCGACCACTGCAAAACCTCGACCAGCATCGCCAGCGCGAGCGGCCTCTATAGCCGCGTTTAGCGCCAGTAAATTCGTTTGCTCGGCGATATTTTTGACCAGATCTGTTAGTTCAGAGAGCTTGTCTAATTGCCCTAAAGCATTTTTAACCGATTCCGCACGTTCATGATTGGCACTCACCTGGGTTTTTAAGAATTCGCTAAGCTCGTGGGCACTGGTTCTATTTTCTGCGAGTTTCTCGCGGTAGAGGTCAGTAGTCTTAGAGGTGCTCGATACCGCATCAAAAATATCGTTTAACGCCTGAGTGGCTTCGTCTTCTGCGGTACGTATTTTTGTCATGAGATTGATAGCGGCATCGTCTGTCAGCTCAATGATCCCGGTTAACTGCTCATCTAAAATCTTATTGCATTGTTTGACGGTTATATTGGACTCTTTGTAGCGACTGATGCAGTCCAACATATGTTCTTGATCAAGTAGGTCGGACTCCATTAAATGCATACAGCCAAGATCTACAAATGCGATTTTAATTTTTTGCTTTTGTAGATAGTACTTATAACTCATGCCACAGGCATATGCCGTGATGCATGCAGTAACCAAAATAAGAAGGATTTCTTGTGTGAGTCCTAAATTAAACTCATACCAATTTACAACGGTCTCAAAGGCAATCAAAAGTAAAGCCGTTATTAATGCGGTAAAGGTTGTCAGTTTGAGCACTTCTTTCTTTGAAGAGCGCTGTTCAGTGTTCTGCGGCTTCATCTCAGACATGAGGGCCCCCTTGAATTGAGTTAAAATCTAGGCACCAGGGAGAACTTTTTTGATGACGCCAGTTAGATCTGTTGGTGATACAGGTTTCACTAGCCAACCTGTTGCACCAGCTGCTTTGGCCTCAACTTTTTTCGATTCTTGCGACTCTGTGGTGAGCATCAATATGGGTTTGAAGCGCATGCTGGCGTTTTGTTTAATCTTTTTGATCAGCTCAATCCCATCCATGCCGGGCATGTTTAAATCGGTGATCACTAAATCAGGCGCGTAGCTATCAATGAGCCCAAGGGCTTGGTTACCGTCAGTCGCTGTTTTGACATCAAAGCCAGCGCGTTTTAAAACACCCTCCATGCTCATCAACATGGTCATAGAGTCATCTACGAGAAGTATCTTTTTCATTGCGTTCTCCTAATGAATCACTAAATCTAGATCATGAGCGAGCATGTGATAATCCATCGCTCCACGGCAGTTGGGAGAATAATCTTGGATCGGTGATCCTTGTTCGAATGCTTCTGCCAACCGTATATTTGTTCTGATTCCTCTTAACAGTTTGTGCGATCCAAACCGATTTGACAGTGTGTTTATTACACGATTTTGTAATCTAATGTGACGGTCTTCCATCACAGGTAACAGTCCCATGAGCTTTAGTGTCGGATTGTGTTTGGTCGCGATATCTTTGAACAACTCGCTAAGTTGCATGATGCCGTTCAAGGATAATGCGTGAGGAATAAAGGGAATTAACACCCATTGCGAACAGACTAAAGCAGATAACAAGGCATTACTGAGGGAAGGGGGAGTGTCGATGACAACCAGATCAAAATCGTATTGAGGTAGACCGCGTAACAACTCTCGCAATCTTGTAATGTCCGCAGTCAAATCTGATTCGTTAAAATTCAAGTCTGCTGGGAGTACACTCAACTGCTCAAAATCAGTTGCTAATATATGTGGCTCAATGACTGAATTAGCTCTACTCAGTATCGAATGAATTCCCAGTTGAGGGCTCGTCATGTACTTTGTGCCCAGTAAACCAAGGGTAGCATGACCTTGCGAGTCTAAATCTATCACGAGCACTTTCTTGCCCTGTAGAGCCCATTGTCTGGCTAAGTTGACTACGGTGGTGGATTTCCCCATACCTCCTTTGCGATTGCATACCGTGATCACGTTCATTAAGTAGTCTCCGTCTCCGCTGACATCATTGCTGCGATTGACTCACGCCAGAATACTTCAAATTCAGGATCTTCTGGCGCAACAGACACTGTAGGCTGCTGACACATGATGATTTGAATCAGTGCTGTGTGAATGTGCGTGGACTGTTTCAAATTGATTTTGCCTTTGGGGTGTTCACTAAACCATTGCAGTAAGTCATCGCCTTCTTCAATACCGCAAACGCCATCGAATACGGCTACGTTGGTTTTGTAGGTTATTGGCATGATAGCAACTCCTTAATGTTGAGGATCAGCAATACTCGGCCATCGCCTAATAGTGCGGATCCTGAATAGTAGTTGTATTGAGACATCAATCCCGCAAGAGGTTTTTGGACAATGTCGATTCCTTCATGGAACTGGTCAATTTTCAGCGCGATGTCTTCTCCATTGAGGCTCATGATGAGAAGTGGCACTTCCTCTTCGTACTCTGTTTCGGGCATAGACAATAAAGAGTGCAGGGACAAAACAGGAATGACTTTATCTCGTAAGACAATGGCTTCTCCCTGCTTGATGCGCAGTAAGCGATCGTGAGGCACTTTTACTGTCTCAACAATATTCTCCATGGAGATACCAAAGCATTGATGCTGAACCTCCACCATCATGACGCGACTCACAGCCATGGTAAGTGGTAAGAATAGACGAATGGTGGTGCCTTTACCCAATTCACTATCAATGGTGACCTTGCCGCCAGCCTGTTGCACCAAGCCATTAACAACGTCCATGCCAACACCTCGGCCGGATAAGTCGGACACTTGCTCTGCCGTAGAGAAGCCAGGCGCGAAGATCAGGTACAGTGCTTCTTGGTCGGTGATGGATTCGAGTTTTTGTTCATTGATGATGCCTTTGCGATACGCACTTTGCTTGAGCTTTTCAGGGTCCATACCGCGGCCATCGTCTACCACCTCAATAATGACTTGATCGTCTTTCGGAATGGCCCTTAAGTAAAGCGTACCTTGAGCAGACTTGCCTTGGTCAACGCGTTCTTGCTCCGTTTCAAAACCATGGTCTAAGCTGTTGCGAACCAAGTGAATCAATGGGTCGGCTAGGTTTTCAACCACGTTCTTATCCGCTTCTGATTCTTCCCCTTCTAAAATTAGGCGCACATCCTTATTCAATTTGCGTGACAAATCTCTGACAAGGCGCGGAAAGCGTTGAAAGATCGTTGACACTGGTACCATGCGGATTTGCATCATTGTGCTTTGCATGGACTCTGCTAGGCGGTTAATCACGGCGTATTGGCTTTTAATCTCTTTAGCTAAGGCCCTGACTTGGTAGTCATCTTCCGCCTTTTTAGCGAGATAGGGGAGGCTGTTCTTAGCGACTACTAATTCCCCCACCAAATCCATTAAAAGATCGATACGGTGTTGGTCGACCTTTAAAACCTGTGGTTTTTGGTTGTGACTCGTTTCATGTGTGGTATTGCTTGAAGCCGATTTGGTTGTAGGTGTTAAGGGGGTATCCGCATCGTTAGAAAGAGCATGAGATGTCACTACAGTTGTGCTATCTGTCGCTTCGGTGGCTTCCTCTTGATCAGGTGCTTGGCGAAGCTGCTGCTCTTGTCTAACGAGGGATGCGATATCCATTTCATCCTCTTCATCGCTACAGTTTGCATCGGGCTCTGAAGTATTGCCAACGTCTTTGCCTTCAGTAACGGCGGTGGCTTGAGTCTGATCTGAATGACTTAATTCAAGTACATTTTGAATCAGTGATATCAACCCGATAGTAGAACTGCTTTCAAGGCATTCGTGAACGACAGCCCCTAAGTTAGAAGGTGTAAGTGCATCACCTAAGATTCGCTCTATTACTAATTGAGTCGATGCGATTCTGCCTTCAATATCTGATTCGGTACTGAATTCAAGCATCTGCATTTGGGTGGCGAGGAGAGTTTTTTGAGCTTCGCTTAATGCATGGCAAGAAGCTTCTTCCGGCGCGTTCTCTGTGTCATGTTCACTGCTGTTTGCTTCGGATAAGGTTACCGTTTCAGAAATCTGCTCGTCGTAATCATATACGAATGCGCCATTTTCTAAAGCGTTAAGTAGTGCGCTCATAAGCGTCGGTTCAGCTGCGTCTTTCTCGGCGAGCGCTTTGATCCATTGCAAGCAACTAACCTGATAAAAGTCTGGGTTGGCTAACTCAATAACAGGTTGCAGTAAGTTAGGAATGGCATTCCAAGTCTGGTTTTTAATGTGCTCTGACAATGGCGCTAGGACATCTTGGAACAAACTTTGATCGTCGCTCCACTCTCCGCTTGGGAATACTAGCCAAGGCAATTCAATGCCTAAGATCTTGGTGTCGTCTTCTACATATTTGAAGTGATCTAAAAGTGGTTCGATGTCCGCACAAGAGATAAGATCGAAGCTAAGGTTACATGCATAAGGATCTAGCTCTGTTATGGCTGGCCAAGGTGCAATAGAGGCTATTTGGGTAACCAAACAATCTGGAGTCAAACGAACGGTATGGATTGGATCATCACCAGTGAAGAAACAGTCTGTCTGAGGCGTGTAATGAATATAGGTTGCCAGATCATGCTGAGTGAAAATACGCAATCGAGTTGCTGTGGAAAGTGTTTCTAGCACATGCTTGAGGTCTTCTCGGCTATGATCGCTTGATTGATTTCCGCCTTGATGGCTTGGCGCGCTGACTGAATCAAGTGTGTCACCGACCTCTTTGGGAATGATGGCTAACAACTCAGACATGTGTGGCGCTCCTTGTTGCTCAGCGTCACTACCTAATTCCCCAAGTTCTTCGAGTTCGTCAATCCAAACTGTTATTTGGTCCATTGCGTTGAGTAACACATCAATATGTTCCGAGCTGAGGCTTAAATCTCCTGCTCTGGCCAAATCAAGGATGTCTTCTGCTACATGCATTAAGCGTGTGAAAGGACCAATATCAAAGAGTCCTGATGATCCTTTAATCGTGTGCATCGCTCTGAATAAGTTTTGCATGATACTGGCATCATCTGGTGACTGCTCCAATGCTAGGAAACATTGGCTGGCTTCTTCTAAGTTGTCGCGTGACTCGGAAATAAAGGATTCCAGCATTGGATTCATTGTACACCTCCTGTTAGAAGCTCTGCGTAGGTTTGTAAGGCCTCAATTCGAACGGGCTTCACTAAATAGAAATTGGCGCCTGCTGCGTAAGCTTTATCTTGGTCCTGCTCAGTTTCTTCGGTACTAATCATGATGGCAGGGATGGCACGTACGTCGGGTGTTTTCCTCATTTCTTCAATAAAAGTGTAGCCATCCATCTTTGGCATATTGATATCGACCAATAGCAAATCAAAACTTTCTTGATTAATGCGTTCTAATGCTTCAAGCCCATTGCCAGCTTCCTCTACCTGATAGCCTATGCTCTCCATCAGTTGACGGTGATACATTCGAACAGTTGTGGCGTCGTCAACGATTAATATTTTTTTCATGACTAACGTCTCCTATGCAATCGGCTTTTGGTAGGCCAGCGCTTCTTTGAACTTGCGTACCTTGAATAATGAAGAGATTCGACTCATTGACTCTGAATGGCCAAGGAAGATAAAACCACCTGGTGCTAGAGCGTCATAGAGTGTTTCAGCAGCGTTTCTGCGCGATACATCATCAAAATAGATCAGTACATTTCGACAAAATATTAGGTCAATGTCGCGATACTTTTGCATGTCTTTTTGTTCATTTAGGTTTACTTTTGAAAAATGAACGCAGCTACGTAAATCGTCTGTTGCTTGGTAAAGACCGTGTTCTGTTTTGGTAAAGTATTTTTTCTTTAAGCTTGGCCCTAAATTTTGCACCGAGCGCTCGTTGAATATTCCGGCTTTTGCTTTTTCTAGAACAGAGGAGTCTATGTCTGATGACATCAGTTCGATGTCGACATGCTCTATAGAAGGCCAACGCTCCATCAAATAAATGGCGATGGAATAAGGTTCTTCGCCAGTGCTCGAAGGAATTGACCATATTTTTAATTCCTTTTTCTGTTGGGTCGTGATGATTTCATCGAGTAACTCTTCTACCATGCAGTCAAATTGATGGGCTTCCCTAAAGAAGTAAGTCTCATTGACCGTCATGATGTTGATCAATTCTTGCAATTCCGCCCCTGAGGCTTGGAAACGCATGGCGGTGAAGTAGTCTCTGAAAGAATGCGCCCCCGTTTTTTTAACGCGATCAACTAAGCGCTTATCAACGAAGTAGCGTTTACTGTCTTCGAAGCGAATTCCCGTTTTGCGATAAAAAAAGTCACGAAAGCGCTCGAACTCCGAATTAGTGATTTTAATATCTAGATCTTTGTGAGTAAGGGTCATGAACTACTCCTCAGTTAAGCGTTTAACTGCAAGGTTCACTACAAATTCGATATATGGCTCACCTGGAAAACGTGCTTTAACAGCGCTGATTGCTGGTAGCATTTCTGGTGTGCCGATCTCTGTCAGCCGGTCAATGGCAGTGGCAACGACGTTAATGTGCTTATCGTGTAAAATCACATCAATCAACCAGTTAGGGGAATCAGGGTGAGCGAGGGTTTGCAATATATCGATGGCAAAAATTCTGACATCTGAGTCATGGTCGTGAAGTAGGTCTTTGATGTATTCGCCAATCTCTTCTGGCATGCCCTGAAGAATTTCAATGACGCCATTTCTAAGGGCTGCATTTTCTGAACGCAAGAAGGGCAGTAACCCTTCTAGCACTCGGTGACCGCCAATATATTGCAAACTCACTAAGATAGCCCCTTTGACGCGGATGCTTTTCTCTCGAGCAAGTGCGTTCAATAAAGCGGGTGTTGCGACAGAATACTCGCCAAGGGCTCGAGCCGCTAAACGCCGTTCATCTGTGTCTTGGCTGTCCAGCAATGTAAGCCATTCTTGTAAACCGCGAACAGCTGGCGCGGTGTTTGGATTGCTGGCAATCGCCGATGCTTTTTTCAGAACCATGAGTCATGTCTCCTAGGCTGTACGCATTACCCATTTCACCAATTGATTAGCGACTTTGTGTGAGGGCAAGACGCAGCTCGCACCATTCTTTTTTATTAATTCTTGGGGCATACCAAATACCACAGCAGTCTCTTCAGATTCTGCAATGGTAAGGGCTCCCTGTTGTTTCAGATTAGCCATTTCTTGTGCGCCATCGTTACCCATGCCTGTAAGCTGGACACATACAATGCGCTTTGCCTGCGCTGCTCGACCTGCTGACTCCACCATCCTCGACACGCTGGGGTGCCATAGATGGTTCTCTGAACTGGGTGCTGGTTGAGCGACTAACTTAGCGTTACGGCGCTGAATCAAAATGTCTGCATCACCTCTGGCAATGTACACTTTGCCGGGCTCCAAAGACGTCATTCTTTCAACATGCTCCACTTGAATGCCTACGAGCCCATTTAAGCGTTTAGCAAGGTTATGAGTGAAGGTGGCTGGCATATGTTGAGCAATCACCACTGGCGCTTTGAAGTTTGCTGGTAGGCCTCTGAGTAATTCCTCCAGTGTGCTCGGGCCACCTGTTGAAACACCGACGACGACTAGGTCAATGTCTGCGGAAGGTTCTATGTTGATCACCTTCTCTTGCAGTGTGGTTCTAGCCTCTTGCACCGGTCTAACAGTTTGTTGTCTTGAGCGTCGCTCTGCTGTTTTTGTATTGGATACGGTTGGATCACTAACGGCTCTAGGGCGTTTTACTCGCGCTCTCAAAGCAATGCGAATTTTGCTAAGGAGATCGGGGAACGCTTCATTGATGTTTAACGAAACCGTGCCTCCTGGTTTGCAAACATAGTCGACTGCACCCAGCTGAATCGCTTCAATGGTCGACATGGCTCCTCGTTTGGTTAAAGAGGAGAGCATGACGGTAGGGCAGGGATAGCGTTCCATTATATGGCTTAGGCAAGTTAGCCCGTCCATTACCGGCATGTTGATATCCAAAGTGATCGCATCAGGCTGGAAGTGCTGAACCTTTTCCAGACACTCCTCGCCGTTACGAGCAATTTCTACACGATAGCCCTGTTGGCGTAAAAACTCACCGATGTGCTTACGCATGAGGGCTGAATCGTCTACTACAAGTATCAGCTCATTCATGAATAATTACCCTAATTGATTAGCAACGATAGTTTGCTCATTGGCGCTTAGTAGTTCTTTTGCAGACAGAATCTGAATAATTCGGTTACGTTGAGAGAGATTGACTACCTTACCGAGCATACGATTTTGGTCGTCAGATAGTGGAGGAGTATCTTCTATTTGACGTTTCGAAAGACGTAGCACTTCAGAGACCGAGTCCACTACGAAGCCCGTTTTTACGGAATCGATGTTGACCACCAGTATGCGTTGTCGATCACTGGCTTCTGTGCGATTCATGTCAAAACGTGTGCGCATATCGACGACGGGTAATATCGTTCCTCTAAGGTTAACCATGCCATCAATGAAGCTGGCGGTTTTAGGTACCTTGTCGAGTTTTTCTGGGACGCGTGTAATTTCTTGAACATCTTCGATGCTTATACCGTATTCCTGATCGGCAAGTTTAAACACCACCATTTGCTCGTTATCACTATCAAGGTCTAGATCATTATCTTGTTGTTGCTCCATGGTCTGGTCCTCATGATGGGCTTCGTCAAACGCCTTCTGAACGCTAGGGTATTGCAGCAAGCTGCCAGGCTTTAGCACTGACACCAGACGTTTTCCGTTGTCTAAACGACAAATTTTTTCAATATCATCGCTGTTAAAGGTGTTGAGTAATTTCGGAACTTCTCCTTGTTCATTTGGAGAAACTCGCAACACTTCTTTAACACCGTCAACAACCAAACCAACACAGCTGCTTTGCGAAGGTTTATCGTTGAGATCCACCACCAAAATGCGATGATCTTCATTGACTTCACCTTCATACATGCCAAACAAGGAGCGCAAACTGATCAGAGGTAGCACGCGACCGCGAAGGTTGATCAGTCCAAGCACATGGGAATCCACGTGAGGAACCTGTGAAATATCATCGGGGAGGCGTACGATCTCTTGAACAGACCCTAGGTGAAAAGCGTATTCTTGTTCTTCAACGTTGAAGCTGACGAGCATATCGATGTCTTCATCCGCTTCCTCTTCTTCAATAGTGATTGATGTTGTGGAGCCATCAGCCATGCTATTTGATTGGGCTGCATCAGAGATGATGTTTTGAAATTGAGTCTCTACGCATTGCCTTGGTAATAGGATTTGTATAAAACCCTGATCGTCACCACTATTGATCACACCCTGTAATAGTTCGGCATTGATACTGCTTTTGATGCCTTGAGCGTCTTGTATATCACTTTCAGTGACATCAATGACGCGTGATACACGGTCAACCATAAGCCCAATGTTGGAGCCGACATTGACGACCAATATGCGCGAGCTTTCAGTTTGTTCAACACTGTTAAAAGATAATATGGTACGTAAATCCAATACCGGTAAAACGTGTCCCCTTAAGTTAGCTAACCCAAGTAATGACGAGGAAGTCAGAGGCACATCAACCATGCTTGGGACGCGAATAATCTCGACAACATCGATCATTGGGAACGCATAACGCTCTTTGCCAATGAAAAATGTCACGTACTGGTTTAATGATTCTTCGAACTCTTCGTGAGTGAGTTCCGCTACCATGGCATTAGTCATAAGAATCTCCTATACATTCGTATAAATGAAGCGCTTAGACGTTTTGCAATTCGTCAGCAACGGAAGCAATCTCTTCGATTGACATGGACAGTTCTTCGGTACTACGAGACTGCTGCTGAGCCGCAGTGGCACATTCTTCTGCTGCTGTGCTCGCTTGTTCCGCTGCCGCTGCAATCTGTTCCATACCTTTAACGGCTTGGCTAACTGCAGAGGAAATCTCTATCGCGGTTCGTTCTACTTGAGTACTGTTATCTCGAACTGAAATGATATCTTGCTCGATTTTGTTAAGGTCTTGGGTGGACTGAGCAGCTTTATCTACTTCGCGTTTGGCACTTTCTGATGTTTCGGATAGGTCGATGCGCACACGCACAGTTTGATCGCGAATGGCTTTGACCAAATCTTTAATTTGGTCGACGTTCTCGGCAGCTTCGTCAGCTAAGTTTTGGATGTCGCCAGAAACCACCGCAAAACCTTTACCGTATTCACCCGCTCGAGCTGCTTCTACGGCACCATTGACAGCCAACATACTGGTTTTGATGGAAACTGTTGTGATGGTGTCGATAACTTTATCAATGGTGCTGACCATTTGCTCCATTGATGTGATCGCATCAACGTTGCTGCGAGCCGCTTCTAATGATGTGCCGATTCCTGCGATCATTTCATCAACACTGGTTTTGTTGGTAGTAAGTAACTCTTGGATATTCGTTATCAGTTCAAGGGTATTTTGGGAGCGTGTAGAAGCTAGCTCAGAGCCCGTCTCAAGTTGTTTCAAAGCTGCAGCAGATTCTTCTGCCGCTGCTGCCGCTGTTTCGGCACCGCGGCTGATTTCTGAAATCGCAGCGCTAATTTCGCTGGCTGCTCTGTTGATTTCTTCTATAGAGCTGGAAAGCTCTTCTGATGCAGAAGCAACGTCTTCAGCGCTTTTACTGATATCAGAACTGTTTTTGAGGTCGTCAGCGACACTTTCTAAGTCTTGTGAAGATTCTTCTGCGGTTGATAATGCAATGCCTTGCTGTTCAATGGTTTTTACGACTTGTTCTGCTGCGGCAGATTGTTCCTCTGCTGCGGAGGCGATTTCTTCAGAGCCTTTTAAGATATCTCGGCTGGCGGCAAACATCTGATCAGCACTCCCAAGAAGCTCATCGGAGGAGGCGCTAATATCACTGATATCAATGAGGATTTGCTGTAATTGAGAGGTGACTAAGCGACCTTTTTCGACTTCCTCTCGGGCTGTAGTGGCAGATTCTTGAACCGAGTCACTCACTTGACGCGATTGTAGCTGGATACGTTCGATTTGAGCTGCAATATCCAACGCACTTTTCTCAGACACTTCTGCAAGGGATCTAACGGTGTCTGCTACCACAGCAAACCCTTTACCATGCTGACCTGCTCGCCCCGCTTCGATAGCGGCGTTAAGAGCAAGAAGGTTGGTTTGATCTGCGATGCGAGTCACTTGTTTCACTGTTTCGCCGATGTTGCTTGCGAGTTGTTCTAGTTCAGACATCATGGCAACCGAAGCTGTTTGCTTGTCACTGGCGGTACCAATGTTGTCGACAAGATTGGAAATTTCTTTGGAAACATGTTCGATGAGAGTTTGTAGAACGTCTGATCGTTCTTTTGACTCGGTAATGACTTCTTGTTGAACTTTTAGAGATTGGTTGACTTGGTTGATGGCCGCCAGACTTTCTTGGCAGGAGCTGCTGCTTTGTTCTGCCCCAGCAGCAATGCTTGCTGAAGCTTTGGATAACTGTTCTCTTGCGCTACTGGCTTCGGTGATGGCGCTGGCTAATTCGGCGGTCGAAGCCGCGATCCGTTCAGCAGCTTGCTGTTGCTTGGCAACAGTTCTTGCTTGCTTACGTTGAGCTTCTGCACGCTTTGCCGAAGCAGCTGCGTTATCAGTAAGGGATGACGAAGGGGCTGCAACAGTGGACTTTTTTAGGGCCATAACTCAATCTCCAAACACATTAGTCTCTAGTTCCGCAGTGAAGAGTGCTGAACTGCATTCATCGTTTAAAGATAGAGAAATTTATTCCAGGTAATAGTGGAGTCCTGTTGAGAGACTGTGATCAATTTGTGAACAGTTGGTATCTGAATGTAAATTGATCAACGACATTTATTTGGTGAGATTCTGACAGAGCATTTTCAGGAGGGGCGAGGTTTTCCTTATATATAAATAAGTTAGCGGGAAGGTATGTTTTTTAAACAAGAAAAATAAACTGAAAAAAATCTAAAAAAAATCTTTCCTTTTGAATTCGTTATAGTAATATACGCACCCGCTGACAGGGGCAGCGCTCTGGTTAGCAACGGGGCGTAGCGCAGCCTGGTAGCGCACTAGCATGGGGTGCTAGTGGTCGCAGGTTCAAATCCTGCCGTCCCGACCAAAAATTAGAAATGCCGCTATAGCTCAGTTGGTAGAGCACCTGACTTGTAATCAGGGGGTCCCGAGTTCGACTCTTGGTGGCGGCACCATCTAAAGTTTGGTTGTACAATTCGTTAAGCGTTTAAGCCGCTATAGCTCAGTTGGTAGAGCACCTGACTTGTAATCAGGGGGTCCCGAGTTCGACTCTTGGTGGCGGCACCATTAAAACACTTCGCGATATATGCCGCTATAGCTCAGTTGGTAGAGCACCTGACTTGTAATCAGGGGGTCCCGAGTTCGACTCTTGGTGGCGGCACCACTTACAATTTGAAGCGTTTCTTTTGCGCCGCTATAGCTCAGTTGGTAGAGCACCTGACTTGTAATCAGGGGGTCCCGAGTTCGACTCTTGGTGGCGGCACCATCATAAGATGTAGCAAAAGATTATATGCCGCTATAGCTCAGTTGGTAGAGCACCTGACTTGTAATCAGGGGGTCCCGAGTTCGACTCTTGGTGGCGGCACCATTTAAATTGTTACTGGATTTTTGTTTGCCGCTATAGCTCAGTTGGTAGAGCACCTGACTTGTAATCAGGGGGTCCCGAGTTCGACTCTTGGTGGCGGCACCAATATCCAATTGAGAAGGGTGTGTAGCTCAGTTGGGAGAGCGTCGCCCTTACAAGGCGAATGTCGGGAGTTCGAACCTCTCCACACCCACCACTTATAAGTTAGTGGCTAAACAACTTATGACAATATGGAGCGGTAGTTCAGTTGGTTAGAATACCTGCCTGTCACGCAGGGGGTCGCGGGTTCGAGTCCCGTCCGTTCCGCCATCTTTCCTCAAGATGTAAAACTATGACGGGTGTGTAGCTCAGTTGGGAGAGCGTCGCCCTTACAAGGCGAATGTCGGGAGTTCGAACCTCTCCACACCCACCACTTATAAGTCAGTGGCTAAACAACTTATGACAATGGAGCGGTAGTTCAGTTGGTTAGAATACCTGCCTGTCACGCAGGGGGTCGCGGGTTCGAGTCCCGTCCGTTCCGCCACTTACTTTTAATGAGAAGTAAGTCGGTAGCAGTACCATCATTATGATGGGTGTGTAGCTCAGTTGGGAGAGCGTCGCCCTTACAAGGCGAATGTCGGGAGTTCGAACCTCTCCACACCCACCACTTATAAGTCAGTGGCTAAACAACTTATGACAATATGGAGCGGTAGTTCAGTTGGTTAGAATACCTGCCTGTCACGCAGGGGGTCGCGGGTTCGAGTCCCGTCCGTTCCGCCATCTTTCCTCAAGATGTAAAACTATGACGGGTGTGTAGCTCAGTTGGGAGAGCGTCGCCCTTACAAGGCGAATGTCGGGAGTTCGAACCTCTCCACACCCACCACTTATAAGTCAGTGGCTAAACAACTTATGACAATGGAGCGGTAGTTCAGTTGGTTAGAATACCTGCCTGTCACGCAGGGGGTCGCGGGTTCGAGTCCCGTCCGTTCCGCCACTTACTTTTAATGAGAAGTAAGTCGGTAGCAGTACCATCATTATGATGGGTGTGTAGCTCAGTTGGGAGAGCGTCGCCCTTACAAGGCGAATGTCGGGAGTTCGAACCTCTCCACACCCACCACTTATAAGTCAGTGGCTAAACAACTTATGACAGTATGGAGCGGTAGTTCAGTTGGTTAGAATACCTGCCTGTCACGCAGGGGGTCGCGGGTTCGAGTCCCGTCCGTTCCGCCATCTTTCCTCAAGATGTAAAACTATGATGGGTGTGTAGCTCAGTTGGGAGAGCGTCGCCCTTACAAGGCGAATGTCGGGAGTTCGAACCTCTCCACACCCACCACTTATAAGTCAGTGGCTAAACAACTTATGACAGTATGGAGCGGTAGTTCAGTTGGTTAGAATACCTGCCTGTCACGCAGGGGGTCGCGGGTTCGAGTCCCGTCCGTTCCGCCATCTTTCCTCAAGATGTAAAACTATGATGGGTGTGTAGCTCAGTTGGGAGAGCGTCGCCCTTACAAGGCGAATGTCGGGAGTTCGAACCTCTCCACACCCACCACTTATCAATATTGATAAATTTCCTCATAAGTATCTGATCTTAAATAGCTTTTATTTTTCTCCTGTCACATAATGCTTGTGACCACGCTTTGACCAAAATTTTTCCTGATTTTTGATGTGACCGATTTGTGGCATATTTTGCGAATTCCAATTCTTTTGACTTTTTTCAAAGGCATTTTTCGTGTTATTTTGCAGTTCGTACTAACAAGTTACAAATCCCATAGTTTCTCTTTTACAGCACCTTGTTTGACCTCATTGGCTTTCTCTTCCTCTCAGTTAATTTAAAGCTTGAATGGCTTTATGCTCTCGCCAGATCTTGTATGAGTAGATTTCTATTTGAATGGGTTGTGGCATGACTTTAGTTTGATTGATGCTCTTGGAGTGTAGTGGTTTAATCAACCCATCTATTTAGCCAAGGAAGTGTTCTTTGATACTCGCTATAACACGAAGCTTCGAATGATTGTTCATACTGCTTAATGTTGGTCCTATGGTCATACGTTAACGTTGCGCTAATCAAAGTGATGGCGCTTGTTTTATTTCTATTTATATAGTTATGTTATAACGTTTTAAATGAAGATAAAACAAGCGATATTTCTATGGACAGTCGAAAGCAGGTTCTTGCTGCCAGTGTCTATTGTTTAAGGAAGCAATCAGTGTGTGAGCAACTTTATATTTGAAAATGAGAATTATTATCTATAATGTCATCAAAGTATTAGTCCGCTATTGTTGGCGCTATGTTTTAGGGAAGGAATCAAGGCTCGAATGATGAGTACCCAGTTAGATATACTAGATTTTTATCATGACTCTTGCCATAAGCACGGTCAGTACGTTGCTTCAGGGCAAGCTTCACTGATGGGGCGTAAGTACTACCAATATGACGTGATCGGCCCTTCCTTAGAGAAGGGAGGCTGGATGGATTTATTTCAAATAGTCCATGGGCTAACGATTGGTCGTGCATGTGTATCTGCTCCCATGCATTCACAGTACACAGAGTCCCCAGGTGTTATTGCCATCTTTATTGTGTTGTCGGGACAGCTAAATATAGAGACATCTGATGGCAAGATCTTACATAGCTTTGAATCTGGGGCAGTCGGTATTGGCTGTCGGTCTTGTGTCGAAAACCTATTGCTAAATTATAAGTCCAGTCAAGATAATAGGCTTGAAGCGGTTTCTATTGATGTGCCCGTTAGTTTCTTTGGGCAGCTATTTTCGGACCGCGACCTTTCTGAAATAAAATCCTTTCCGCGCGATAATTGTCTGCTCAAAATGGATCACTTATGTCGTCATTTTGCGGTCAAGGTTGCGGACAAGATTATGCAATGCAACTGCGAAAAATTGAACGACATTATCTATGTCGAATCCCTAGTGCTGGAGCTTATTCATAAGATCGCATCACACTTTACGCAGATATTCCAGCCGCATTTTGACATTCATAGACATAGGCACTATCACCAGGTTTGTGAGGCGATCAATATCCTTGAAAACCACTATGATACGAGACATACCATTGCTTCTCTGTCGCGCCAAGTAGGTCTAAATGAGTGTTATTTAAAAGCACTATTTAAGCAGCAGACGGGGCAGACGATTGCTGAGTGTCAACGCAGTATACGTATGAAGAAGGCGAGATATTTTATCGAGTTCTCAGGCTGTAGCGTCATGGATGCTGCGCAGAAAGTTGGTTATAACAATCCAGGACATTTTTCAGCCGCTTTCCGTAAAGAGTATGGTTTATCTCCTTCTTCTCTTAAGCAACTGCTTATGCGTTAAGATCCCCACCCATTCCGCTAGGTATTCTTGCATTCGGACGAATGCTTTGGAGTTGTGCTGCCCTGATCGGGTGGCACATTCTTCCCCATGTTTAGCCCACAGTAATTATTCCAAGTTGAAGATGATTTTTTCCCGATTAGAGATGCGGTTTCCCAGTCGGAGCTGACAGCTTAGTAATTACTCTTAATAATGAGAAACATTCCCATGTTTGTTTGTAAACATATTTGGGCATTAAAAATAATTACTTTGGATCTAATAGAGCAATGAGCAGTATCACGAATCAACCTCGAAGTTTGTCAGTTTCTCGCTCTGAATGGTGGCTGCTTGGTAGCCTATATACAACACAATCACTTGGTATTTGCTTTTTTATCATTGCCCTAGTGGCTATTTTGAGAACTAGGGGCGTGTCTTTTGAGATGCTTAGCATGGTATACATGTTAGGCATGGTGTGGCCCTTTAAATTTCTTTGGGCTGGGTGGGTTGATAAGTGGTCATTTGGTCGATTAGGTCACTATCGTGGTTGGATGATTCTGGCTCAGCTTGGCATGATTATAGTGTTCGCAGCCATGGCATTATTTGATGCTGTTGAGGACTTCTGGACTGTCTATGCGCTGTGTTTGGGTATGGCTTTTTTATCGGCAACTCAGGATATAGCGGTTGATGCAACGGCCTGTCGTATGCTGAGAGAAGAAGACCGAGGGATTGGCAATGGTATTCAAATTGCGGGTGGACTGCTTGGGAATCTGTTAGGTGCCGGTGTTGTTTTAATGATGTATGACAGGCTTGGTTGGGCGGGGTGTTTGTCGGTACTGATGTTGGTGACGAGCGTATCCTTTATTCAACTGCTGTTTTACCAAGAGCGGGATATCGTGATGACAAGGGAATCTGGATGGGTGTTCATAAAGCATATGAGATCTTTTTGGCAGCGTCCCGGAAGTAAGCAATGGTTGGTGATTTTACTTATTTATCCTATCGGAAGTAGCTTAGCTTATTCGTTGGTGGCGCCTGTTTTAGTGGATCAAGGTTGGGCTCTAGAGCGTATTGGCTTTTTAGTTAATGTGGTAGGTTCTAGTTTAGGCGTATTGTCAGCATTAGGAACAGGGTGGCTCATTAAAAAGATGAGCCGCAATAGGGCGCTGCTATTGGCTGGGGTGGTTCAGCTACTGGGGATTGCGGCAATCGCATTACCGGTTTATGGCATGAGCGATAGCTGGTCTGTGACATTTGCGATAGGAATCTATTTTATTTGTTATAACCCGGCGGCAACCATATTAGCGACTTCAATGATGGATTATGTGGCAAATGGTAGTGCACCGGGAACGGAATATACCATGCAGTATAGTATCAAATCTTTTTTTAGTATTGGTATGGTTTCGGTAGGAACCGCCTTAATCGCAACGTTGGGATATTCTGGTGTTTTAATTCTAGCCTTTTTTATTGGCTTGTTTTCTATATTGATTGTTATTCCATATAAATATAAAAGTGCTTCCGTGATGTCTGAAACATATGAATATATACCAGATTTGAAAGAGACTTCATAAATTATAGGAGTGTGATAATGATCACACTCCTATATTGGATGATGCTTATTTAAGTAATATTTTATGAATCTCATCTATTGCTGGCTGTGGGTTTTCTGATAGATAGAAGTGGCCACCAGGAAAGTCTTTTATGGAAAATTTCCCTGTGTGCCATCGACTCCAACCTTGAGCTTGCTCAAGTGTTAGTTCTGAATCATCTACTCCTCTAAAGACGGTAATAGGGGCATTGATATTGGCAGTGGATTGGCCATCCCATGTTTCGAGAATTTTGTAGTCTATACGTATAGATAGAAGAAAAAGATCGCGTATTTCAGGGATTTCTAGCAATTCAGGAGGTGTTCCTCCTAAACGGGTCATTTCTTCACATAAGTCTTGCTTTTCTTGGAGCGCTCAACAAGTCTTTGGCATGGCAGAGGGGTTAATTTGTTATACCCGTATAGATGATAGCGAAGAACTTATCGTTAGCAATCAAGGTCGCCCTATGAGTGCTCTGGACGATATCCGTATCGTCGATGAACTTGGCAATGATGTAGCGGAAGGTGAAGAAGGGGAATTACTGGTAAAAGGCCCTTACACACAAAGAGGATATTATCGCGCTCAGCAATATAACCAACATGCTTTTACCACCGATGGTTATTATTGCAGTGGTGATGAAGTGCGTGAAACTAGAAATGGAAACTTAATTGTTACTGGGCGATTAAAGGACACTATTATTCGTAATGGTGAAAATATCGCTGCGGATGAAATAGAAGATCATTTATTAACTCTTCCAAGTGTACGTCAAGTTTCGGTTGTGGCATTGCCTGATTCAGATACAGGAGAAAGAGTGGCCGCGGCCATCGTTCCAAGCCTTACAACCAAGCCGCCTCCGCTTACAGAGCTGCGGGAACACCTTCGTAGTCAAGGTATAGCAGAATTTAAACTTCCTGAACGTATCAAGACTTTAATACACCTACCTGTTACTGCCGTAGACAAAATAGATAAAAAGCGCATTTTAGAATTTGAGGGAACAGTATGGGATTAAGCAAGCCTTTCTTGCTTTAGTTTAAATTTTTTAGTTTGTTTCCTTTGCTGTCATAACAATGGCAGGGGGATTATTTGACTTCAAAAACTTAAATGATTTAAAGGCATTATCAAAAATGTCGCTGATTTTTTAATAAGAAGTTTTTATTCAAGAATTTTTTAAGAGCAAAGGAGAAACACAGGTGTCCGATAAAAACGAGAAATATGACCATTTAGTGCGATCTGATTTTGAGCAATTATTGACCCAAATTAAGGATCTCGTCAGGGCCACAGTCATAGATAAGACGGCTGATATAAATCATCAATGTGATCTTCTTAAAATGGGGGTGGACTCTATTTCGATGATGAAAATTTCAGGGGTTCTTCGTAAGGCTGGGTGCTCTGTTTCTTTTGTAGAACTCATTGCTTCTCCGACTTTATCTAGCTGGAAAGCTTTGATTCATAATAGCCATCGTGCCTCTGTAGCATCAAAAAGTGACGCAGTCACTCGGTCAGGGATTGTCGATATTAGTAGGGATATGGCACATCATCAAGTGGATCCTTTTGCGCCTTTTGATCTTGCTTTAATACATCATGATATTAGTGATATGCGTTTCTTACGTTGTGAAGAGGAGCAGTCATTTGGTATTACCGCTGGGGTTGGGCATTTAATTGCGCCATTCTGGGAGGAAACCTGTCTAGGTGTCTTTAGCTTACATAATGTACCCGGTAATCACTTTAGTGTGATCGAACCCCCTCATGTTGAAGTGGTGGCGGATTATCTCGCCATGCCATTGAGGAGTCTTTGATGAAGCAGAACGCTGTAGATCAAAAGGAGGCCTCTTTGGAGTCGTTTAAATCGTTACGCAAACCTGTGCATGGCCTAATGTACATGGGGATAGCCTTGGGCGGAATGGGTGCGCTAACCACCTTAGTACCTTTCATCGGTATCGCGCAATTAGGGCAGCTGATGCTGTCCTCAACTTTGCCGGATAGCGCTACCTTAATTGGACTAGGTGTAGCGGTGATTTTGGGATTAATGCTGGGCTGGATGTGCAGTGGCGCGGCGCTTTGGCTGATGCATATTGCCGATCATAGGTTGCAAACGTCATTGCGGCGAGCGCTGGTGAAACGCTTAGGTAAGGTGCCATTGGGATGGTACTCAGATAAGAATTCGGGTGCGGTGCGTAAAGCTGTTCAGGATGATTTAGAAGATCTGCATCATTTGGTGGCGCATCACTATGTTGAGTTAGCCGGAGCCATTGTTTTACCGCTTGGTGGAGTACTGTATTTGCTTTGGTTAGATTGGCGTCTGGCACTGCTGGCGGTTGCAACTCTACCTATTTATTTGTTGGCCTACCTTTGGATGATGCGCGATTTCGGTAGCAAAATGACTCAGCTTGACCAAAGCTTTGCCAAAGTCAGCTCAGCGATTATCGAGTTTGCAAACGGTATTGCTGTGGTGAAAGTATTTGGGCAAACAGGACGCGCTCATGCCAGTTATCAAAATGCCGTCGCGGACTTTAGTTCACGTTATGCTGGATGGGTACGTCCGTTATTGCGCTTAGAAGCGATATCATCCATGGCCCTTTCTGTGCCTATAATTGCCCTAGTGAGTTTGCTAGGTGGTGGTTGGATGGTGCTACAAGGTTGGGTATCGGCGCCGGAGCTCGTGGCTGAGCTGTTGATCGCAATGGTCATTCCTCAAACTTTGATGGCGTTCACCCAAGGGATGGCGGCGCAAAGAAAAGCGCTTGCCGCAGCGCAACGAGTCACCCAGTTGCTGGATGTTGAGGAGCTGCCGTGCTCTTTATCTCCCCAAGTCCCTTCTAATGCAGAGGTCTGTTTTGAGCGAGTGTCTTTTAGCTTTGATGGCAATGATGACATTCTCAAAGATATCAATCTTGTTTGTAAACCCAACACAGTAACTGCCTTGGTTGGAGCATCAGGTGCAGGCAAATCTACCCTAGCTAAATTAGTGCCGCGTTTTTATGACGTAACACAGGGGGCTATTCGTTTGGGTGGTGTTGACTTGCGAGAGGTTGATCCCAGTGTTTTATATCAGCATGTCGGTTTCGTATTACAGGACGCCCAGCTGTTATGGGGGACGGTACGGGACAACTTGTGTTTTGGTAAACCAAATGCCACCCAGGAAGAGATAGAAAACGTTGCTCGTTTAGCCCGTATTCATGACCGTATTTTGTTACTTCCAAGAGGCTATGACTCAGTCATTGGTGAAGATGCCATATTTTCAGGGGGGAAGCGCAACGGCTATCTATCGCTCGAAACTTGCTCTCAGATACCCCCATCCTCATTTTAGACGAGGCCACCGCCCATGCTGATCCCGAATCCGAAGCACAAGTACAACAGGCCCTTTCAGAGGTAACAAAAGGCCGTACTGTGATAGTGATTGCCCATCGTTTATCTACCATTACCAAGGTGGATCAGATTGTTGTGTTGGATCAGGGACAAATTAAAGAGCAGGGCCGTCATGAGGAGCTGCTCAATGCGCAAGGAATCTACCGCCGAATGTGGCATACCTTTTCTAATGCAGCGGATGTCAAAACCTATGAATCTGACAAGGAGGCGGTCTAATGTATTCAGGTCTGAAAAAGATATTAGGAGCCGAATACTTTGGTCAATTAAACCGTTATATGGCTTGGTTGATCGGCTTTTCGGTCTTGCAGGGTATCGCTATGGTCATGGTGGTACCGGTTCTGAATGCCATCTTTGTAGGGGACAGTGGTGCGTTAATACATGCTCTGACGGTATTAGCAATACTGGTTCTACTGGTTTGTTTAGCGCACTACCAGCATACAATGAAAGGCTTTGCTCTGGCTTTAGTGGTGTTAACGACACTGCATCAACGCTTGGGCGATCACTTAGTTACTTTACCTACAGGTTGGTTTTCTGAAGATAAAACAGGGCGCTTGTCACGCAGCGCAACCGGGGGAACCTTGATGGTGACCAATGTGTTTGCTCACTTTATGGCCCCTATTGTGTCGGGGTTGGTGACACCTATAACGATTGCAGTATTAATGCTGTTTATTGATTGGCATATTGGTGTCACCGCATTACTTTGCGCACCTGTTATTTATCTTGCTCATCATTGGTCGGCGAAATGGATTGGTAAGACTGAAGCCAATGTGGATGCCGCGGCGGCGCTGGCCAGTAATCGGGTCGTAGAGTTTGCTCAGAAGCAGCAAGTACTGAGAGTGTTTGGCTTAGCGCGTGAGGGCTATCAACCACTTGAAGAGGCGACGGAAAAGCAACGTCATGCAGGCAGCTCAATGTTGGATCAGACTTTTCCGCGTATCTTAGCGGGCGGAATGATCGTTCAGTTAAGCTTTGCCCTTATTGTTTTGGTGGCTGTTGTGCAGGCATTCAATCAAGAAATTTCCTCGGTAGAATTGGTGGCCTTGTTAGCTTTGACGGCTCGTCTAACCGGACCTCTGGCTGAGGCGGCAGGTCGTAGTGGTTTGTTACGTATTGCGGCGAATGATCTTAATCGTTTGGCTGCTTTATTAGATGAAGCACCACTTGATGTTCCTACCACGAATACTCCTGTAACACTTCCTGGAGATGTTCGTTTGGAGCGTGTGCAGTTTGGTTACGATTCTAAGCATCCAGTCTTATCCGACCTGACTTTTCATGTTCCTTGTCAGACGATGACGGCTATTGTAGGTCGGTCTGGCAGCGGCAAAACAACCCTCAGCAAGCTGATTATGCGCTTTTTTGATGCCCAACAGGGCACGGTATATGTGGGGGGGGGCGATGTGAAACAGCAGACTACTGAAGCTCTCATGGCGCAAATTTCGGTGGTTATGCAGGATGTCTACCTATTTGACGATACTTTAGAAGCGAACATTCTGATTGGCTCTCCTAGCGCGAGCCGCGCAGCATTAGCTGAAGCCGCAAAACTAGCCGGAGTAGAAGAGATTGTCCAGCGTTTGCCTAATGGATGGCAAACCCGTGTAGGTGAAGGCGGCAGCGCCTTATCTGGTGGAGAACGCCAGCGTGTTTCGATCGCTCGCGCCATCATTAAAAATGCTCCCATTATGTTATTGGATGAAGCTACCGCGGCTCTGGATCCTGAAAATGAGCTCTATCTCAGGCGAACAATGGAGGTGATGAAACAGCGTGCAACACTCATTGTCATCGCCCATAACTTGCCGACGATTATGGCGGCGGATCAAATCGTGGTGCTGGAAGAGGGACATATTGTTGAACGCGGAAACCATGCTTCGTTAATGTCACAATCTGGGCGTTATCAAGCATTCTGGCATGAAAGAGAGCAAGCCCAAGGGTGGCAATTGACGGTGCCCACTGATGGCTCGAATGAGTACCTATGCGACTCTATTAGAGCGGAGGAAGGGGTATGAATAGTCAAGTTATTGCGGCTGGAATCCCCAAGGTAACGGTGGCGATTCTTGGCGGGTATGGTGATCTTGGCCAAGTGGCGGCTTGGCGCCATGGTGTATGCACGAATGCATTGACGCGCAAAGATCATGTCCAACTACCATTTTTCCCAGGGACTGGTCTTTTACTATCAGCATTAAGTCATGAAAATCAGCGTTTTGCTCGGCAGTTTGGTTTGCAAATTGGCGCGTGGTACACCTGTATTACTGGTCAACATATTAGGTGAGTATTTGAGCGCGTAATACCCCAGAGCCGAGAAGAAGCAGTACATGCAATGCGCCAAGCTTGCTGGAATCGTCTATAACTTACGCCCTACACCGGCTGTCGGAGGATTACCCGTTGATCATGCTGTACGATATATTCGTGAAAGTGAAGAGCTTGATAGAGGATGGTATGCTGCGCCTGTGGGGTATTTGGATCGACAAGGAGGAGGCACCTTCATTGTGGCACTGCGCTCGGCATTGCTAGATCGTCATTCTGCTACGCTGTTTGCTGGGTGCGGTATTGTAAAAGATTCTGATCCGATGAAAGAATGGCTTGAAAGCCAAACGAAAATGAAAACTATGGCATCAGCTATAGCTTGGTCATCGCTGGGAATGGATACTTTGCTGGAGTAAAGGGGCGACTCTTTACTCAACATCCAGGGCACTTACTGTTTAGATTGCTCAACATCTAGTGGGCGTGTTCTCGTCTTACTTGGCCGGGTAATATACCGAAATGCTTGCGGAATATATTAGAGAAGTGGCTGGTATTGCTATAGCCGATTTCTGCTGCAATTTGGGTGACGCTAGCTTCGGAGCGTAGCAGCTTTTGGTGGGCAAACATCATTCGCTCTCGTTGTAGCATTTCATTAATGCTGCAACCGAATACGCGCCGAAAACTGCGCGTTAGTGTACTCGCGCTAAAGCCGTAAAGTTTTGCGAGCTGAGCAATAGTAGGGGGATGGCTTAGATTTGAAAGTAAGTGGTTTTTTAAATCGGTGAGACGATATTGATTCGATGTCGAAACGCGATGAACATTGGATAGGGAAGTAAGAGCCTCCATAAAAAGGCTGGTAAAGACCAACCCCTTGCCTTGGAACCAGAGGTGATTACGAGTAGAGGAACTGGCCGTCATCTCGCTATAAAGCTGTCTCGCCGTGGCGTGTAATTCTGGAAGATATAGGTTGTTAATATAGCCGTTGTGCTCTACTAGTTGCGCCATTAGCTGTTCGTGGTTGTTAATAAATTGGGGTAATACCTCTTTGTTTATGATTAAGGTTACGTTCTCTAATTCTCCTTTCTGGATGTAGCTCCCTCTATATGCTGGGTGATAGCTAATACCGCCGCAGCCTTGAAAAACGGTGTGCTTAGAATCGTCATTTATTTGGCAAAAGCAGCATTGTGCAACCCCCCGCAAGTTTAAATTAAAGCTGAAGTAGATATTGTGCGAGTCATCTTCTAGGGCGATGTTTTGCTTGCAGCTAAAGTGGCTATACCAAGACATCAAGTTAACGCCTTCATACAGTTTTAGCAGCGCTATCTGATAGAAGTTGCCGTCAGAGTAAATCATATGAGCAGACGACTTAATGAGCTCTGTCACTGGAGTAGGAGTACTGGTCATGGCATAGATCCTTACTTAAATAGCTGAGTTAGCCTTATTTGACTCATTAGTGATAAAAATTGACTGTAATTGGGTATTTAGTTAAATGCAACTCATTATCATTATCGGCGAAGTCCTTGTCCATTCGGGATAGTCTATTAATGAGAGGGAAATTTAATGGGATACAAACAGTTAGTGGCCATAATGGCTAGACGCTGGCTAGTATTTGGCAATAGTGCTGCATTGGTACTGGTAGGCTCTTTTACACATGCTGAACAGGTTTCTGATGTCAAAAATGAAAGTGTACTAGGGCCAATTTATGTAAGTGCTCGCCAAGATGGTGAACAAGCAAAAGATCTCGCCTTTAGCGTTAATGTTATTGAGTCAGATGATATTGAAGACCTTCGTCAAACCACGCTGGAAGATGTATTAATCAGCGAACCAAGTGTCAACGTCAATACATCCGGTGGAGCCAACGTTTCCACTATTTATATTCGCGGGGTGGGTGCGCTCTATCCAATGAGTATGGATGACAGCTCTGTAGCAGTAATGCTAGATGGTAGTCCTATCTCTAGCCGTAATATTTCACTTGGCACATTCGATGTAGAACGTATAGAGATTTTGAAAGGCCCTCAAGGAACTTTGTTCGGTGGATTAGGGGAAGCCGGAGGCATAAATATCTCAAGCCGAAAACCAACACCTTATCAGGAAGGTTATGTGCGCGCTGAGTATGGAGAAGAAAATCAATACCTTGTTGAAGGCGCTGTTAGCGGCCCTTTAGCAACAAACCTAAGTGGGCGGTTAGCGGTACGTGCTACTGGCTATGATCATTGGGTGACCAATGATCAAACTGGAAAAGAAATGAGTAGTCCTAAAAAGCAAGCGATTCGTGGCAGCTTGTTATGGGATGCTTCCGACCGCACGAGTGTATTAGTGTCAGCTGAGCAGCATAAGCTAGATGATATGGCTGAGATGTTTGTGTTGCGACCTTATTCATCGGATCCAGCCATTAGCCTTACCCCTGGGCTGTATGACGATGATGAAAAAGAAGTAAAACGTTACAGCGTGAAACTTTCACATGATTTTGATAGTAGCCAATTTACTGCGACGTCTGGTTATACGGATTCCTATAACATTGCTCCCGTGGCGTATGGGCAATATCTGTATCGTGCTTTATATGGCTCCGCAGGAGAATATTGGCAAACGGATGAAAGCCGAGAGAAAGTGTTTACTCAGAACTTGCGTTTTTCTTCATTGCCTCATGCTGAAGTGTTTTGGGCCGCAGGCGCTAGTTTGTCCCAGTCGGATCGCTATTTCGATACCCCCTATAATATGTATGGGGCGGGGAGTGCCCGTAATCGAGATTTTGAAACAGATCGCTATGGTATCTATGGCGAAGCGACATTCCCTGTGGCTGAACGCTGGGATTTGACGACTGGGCTAAGGTACTCGTGGGAAGATCGGGAATACGATGGTCGTTATGCCAGTGGTGGGGAAGTGACCTCAGAACATCGGGATCTAGATGACGACTTTTTTACTGGGCGTCTAGGCTTAGGCTATGACCTTACGGATACTGTGCGCTTATATAGTATGCTCGCTAGGGGTTATAACCCTGGTGGCTTCAATGACTACGCAGCACAGCCTATCGAAAGTGTGCCTTATAAGCCTGCTAAGGTGAATTCATTCGAATTTGGTATGAAGAAAGCTTCTCGAGATGGGAGCTTTAGTATGACAGGAGCTATTTTTTACAATGAAGTAACAGATAATCACCTGTTGTCCTATGACTCAAATACGTTTGTATCAAGTGTTGTTAATGCGGATACTCAAAGTGTTGGTGCCGAGTTAAGTGCAATGGTGGCTGTGACAGATCAACTTACTGTTGAAGGTGGCATTAGCTACACTGACGCTACGATTGAGACTGGTTTAGTCGGCATTGGTGGAGGCGATGTCACGAAGGGCGATAAGGTTCCAGACGTGTCGCCGTGGTCAGGCAAGCTAGCTGTGGCATGGAAAAAGCCACTCACGATTAGCGGTTTGGAGGCACCAATGTTAAATACTCGTCTAAGTTGGAGTTACACTGGTACGCGTCCAGCTGATCCGCAAAATCACTTTGATCTTAATGCCTATAATAAAGTGGATATGCATGTAGGGCTAAACATTGCTAAGGCTGACTTCTATCTTTGGGGAACGAACCTACTCGATGAAGAATATGATCTTTATGGCTACTATGGGGCCGAATCCGCTGCCTATGGCGCACCAGGAAGAGGGCGAACCTTTGGTGCTGGTATGCGTTATGATTGGTAGTTGATTAAGAAGTATTTGTATTAGTGTTACTTACTAAAATATTCCTATGAATTGAGCCGCGTTAATTGCTTTGTTATGTTATATTGTAGCATTGTTGATTGACGCTGCTTTGAGTAATGAAACACTTAGTAATTAATGAATCTGATCTGTTAGGGCTATATTCTGGAGTAGAGGAGAATGAGTTTAGTCTAGTGGATCCTGAGCTATGCACTATGCATATGAAATCAGAAAAGATTGATACGTCATTACTTTATATGGAAGGTCTGGTTTGCGCGCATCGCCCGATGCGCATAGAAATGTCATCCGCTCCTCTTTCTGGTTATATTCATCTTGGCTATGTCATTGATGGCTCGCCTATTAATTATATCGACGGCTGGGGAACTGCAAAAGAGATGAAAGCAGGCCAGTTTTGCTTAGTTTACACTCCTAATATGGATGGCTATTGTGACTATCGTGCGCAGCAATCGGTAGCTTCGAGTTCTTTATGTATGGATGTGTCCTTACTGCACCAATTGTTACAGCATGAGCCTAGGCCACAAGTTACTAACCTTTTTCAGCCAATATTCGACACTCCTCAAATCTGTTTTTCTCTTTTTGGGTCGATGTCTCAAAGTATGCTGAAGCAGATTAATCAGCTTTACCGCCAGCCCAGTTTAGGGGTCATGAACGGCCTATCTCGTCGTGCTTCTGCTTATGCCTTGTTGCAGTTGTCGCTAGATCGCATAGTAGAGGAACACTGCCGTAATCTCGGCCCAGTTAAGTTGACCATCAGTGATGTACAGCGTTTAGAACAAGTAAAAGAGATGTTAAATAGTCAGCTACAATCGTCGCCTACTTTGTCTCAAATAGCCAAAACTGTTGGTTTAAATGAGTTTAAGTTGAAGCAGGGGTTTAAGCAGCTTAATCAAAAAACGGTGTTTGAATACTTGCTTGAGCTGCGGATGCGCAAATCTTCTTATTTACTTGAATCTTCTCAAATGCCTATCATAGACATTGCGCTGCAAGTGGGCTACAACAATCATGGCCATTTCTCGTCTGCTTTTCGTAACTTCTTTGGTAAAACCCCTTCTATGCATAGGCGTTCATACGCTACCGGTGTTTCTAAAATGGCGGGTTAAGGTGTGAGACATGACACTTTAAAAAGCAGTCATAAATGCACCGGTAATTTATCCGTGCTTGAGTAGTTCTAACGTGGCAGCTCTTTATCATTATCCCAAGAAGATACTGATTAGGAGTTGCGTAAATGAAGTTCAAATATCAAGTTTCATTATTGGCACCTTTGGTTTCAAGTCTGGTCATGTCGGGTCTTGCCAAGGCCGATACAGAAACAAATGCCCAAACGTTAGCGCCTTTAAACGTTACGGCTAATAAAATAGAAGAAAACATCCTAACGGTGCCTCAAGCCGTGAGTGTGTTGAGCGAATACGACCTTGAAGACAAAGGAATTCAACAAGTTACCGATGTGGTGAAAGAGATTCCTAATATGAGTGTTCAAACGAACGGCGGGAGTCGTGTGAGTTTTCGAGGACTTAGCTCTTCTTTATTTACCAATAACAACCCTGTTGTGGTCTATATAGATGGTGTGCCTTCGACCGATTATTATGACTTCGACGCATCGTTAGCAAATGTTGAGCGAGTAGAAGTATTGCGAGGCCCTCAAGGTACGCTATACGGCAAAGATGCTATCGGTGCTGTGATTAATATCGTGACGAAACAGCCTGATAATGAGTGGCAAGGTAACGTTGGTGTCGAAGCTGGCAGTCATAATCGTTTGTTTGGCTCGTTTAATGCTAATGGCGCAGTGATTGATGATACCTTGTTTGTTGGTATTAATGGACAGGGTCTTAAGGATGATGGTTGGATCGAGAATGATTATCCTGGAGCCGATAAAGAAGCCAACAAAAAAGATAGCACCAAATTTGGGGCTTATGTTTTATACACACCAACAGAAGATTTTAAAGCGAAACTAAACCTCCAACATCATCATCGGACTGGGTTTTGGTGGGACGCTTATGGGCTACCTTCCGGCGCCGAACTTAGTGAGTTTAATCGAGATGACGCAGAATTCGTTACCTATGACGTGCCGCAAAAGGAAACCGTTAAAACCGATTCACAGAGTTTAAATCTATTATATCGCTTCGACAAAGTGGTGTTTGACTCCACGACGGTCCATAAAAATGTTGATATAGATGGCTTATATGATGCTGACTTTGGTAATGGTGAGGCCTATGCTGGACTCTCTCAATTTAATCAAAATGAGACCGAGTCTTGGTCCCAAGAATTTAAACTCTCAAATAACCTTGCGAATGGAACTCGCTGGGTAAGCGGACTTTATTTTGATAAATCGACGTGCCGACAGGCACCATCAGGGATGGAATTTCCATTTTACGCTGATATGGATGGGGATCAGGTGCCCGAAACATTTGTTGGCAACTACCGTATGAACGCAGAATCGGAAACCAATAGTGAAACCCTCGCTGTATTTGGTCAGATTATGGTGCCATTTTATGATGCGTGGGAGCTCACATTAGGGAGTCGTTTGCAACGAATTCAAAAAGACATAGATCTGAATATGTTTTATCTACCGAAAGGAAAGGAAGGTGAGTCCACCTACCATTTAGCAGGCGAGCATACTTGGCATAAAATACTACCGAAAGCCGCGCTGAGCTATCAGTTTAATCATAATTGGATGATGTATGGATCTTACTCTAAAGGCTATATGCCTGGAGGGTACAACTATTATGCAATGCAGGGCAGTGAACAGGATAATCGGTTTGATGCACAAACATCTGATAACTATGAAATAGGGCTCAAGGCTTCTTTTGATACGGTGACATTGTCGGCAAACGCTTTTTACATGGATATCCAAGATATTCATGTATACAAGGAGATAGGCAGTTTATATCTAACCTCTAACGCAGAAAAAGCACATTCCCAAGGGCTTGAAGTCGAAGCGAATTGGTTTGCCACGGAAAATATTCAAATCAGTACAGCATTAGGGGTAACTGAGGCGAAGTATGATAAATACGATGCTGGTAGTACTAATTATGATGGGCAGCATGTGATCGAAACACCTTCTCACACGGTACGGTTAAGCTTTGCCTATGATCCAGGCGAAGCTTGGTATGGGCGTCTTGATGCTCTGCGTCAGGGGGACATGTACTTCTTTGATGATGCCAATGAGAAAATATCTAAACGATCTGGTTTTACCGTCTTTGATGTAAAAATGGGGTATCGAGAGGATGACTGGAATCTTTATCTTTTTGCCAACAACGTGACGGATGAAAAGTACATTAGAGGATTTATTTCAAATTCATTAGTGAGCGTGGCGACTTTTGGGGAGCCTAGAACGCTTGGTGTTGGGGCTCATTACCAATTTTAAATCCCAGTTTTGCTTGATCATTACCAGTATTCAGTATAGTGATCTAGTGAGTAATCAAAGATGGATTCCATGTGTCGTAAGTAGCGTCAAATCGATTCAAGTTTCATAGGTTCTAAGTGATTTCTTGTTCTGAGAACAGTGCAATGCAGCTGGATTAAGAGTGGTAGCCATTTTTACTCGGCCATCATTGGTACTCTTGATATCTGTAAAGTTTGTACCTGAGGAGCACCTTGCGCAAATATGCTGCAAATTTTTTAGCTTATGAGTCGCCCTAATTAATTCAAGCTGGGCTTAGCAAGGAGCGCAACTTTAGATAATTTATCTGCCTAGAGAATAAAATGATAATTTTGCAAGAACTGGATAAAGGATTTATTTTACAAGGAGGGAAGCTCACCTCTCCGTTTTCTGGAAGTTCGGCGGTTTATTGGCATACTTTTGATCATTTAAAGTATCAGGCAGTAGCTGCCAAGTCATTGGGTATAAGTATTCCAAATGCTCTGGATAAAGCGATGTCAAAACGCTTAGCTGAATTTGTGGCAGGGCGTTATTGCGCCAAGCAAGCCTTGTCTGAGCTTGGAGAAAACAGTGTCCCTGGTTATGGAAGAAATCGCGAGCCAACTTGGCCCCGAGGTAATTGGGGAAGCATTAGCCATAGTAATGGGGTTGCATTAGCTATGGTATCAAAGCAACACAGTATCGGACTTGATATCGAGTCTATTGTAGATCCAAAATTGGTGGCAGATATATCTGATATGATCTTGACCACGAGAGAGCGAGCGCTTTTTAAACAACAGCTTACATGTGAGCTGTTTACCTTGATTTTTTCCCTGAAAGAAAGCTTTTACAAAGCTGCTTATCCCTTTGTACAACGTTGCTTTGGTTTTAGCGCCATTGATGTGTTAAATGTTGATTGGCGCAATGGGACTCTTACTTATCAAGTAAACGAGAGTTTAGCTGATAATATCTATGTGGGTATGATAGGTAGGGCTTTTTTTGTAACACCTTTCCTAGGGCAAATATTAACCTTGGTTGAGTTGGAGGGATTATAAAATTAGAAAGTTTATAAGGTACTGTAGCGTTGCTACGGTAGTATCCTTCTTCTAGAACTTGTTGTGGCAGACGCCTTTGTATGGGAGGCTCTTACTGAGCTTCAAAAGCAAAAATACGAATTGAAGCTGGCTATTCAGAAGGGCAAAGTACAACTGACGTCCGCAGGGCAAGAATGTAAGCATGTTTTGGATGAACGTGAGTTGAAACTGGAGCAAACACTACTGACATTGCCGTTCAAACTGGCTTGAGTGGCCGTGAATATCTACTAGGTCACTGAGTGCATTTGAAGAAAGATTGTTTGCAAGCCTTGTATCAGGCTCAGACACCACGCTGGAGTTACACCTGCAACGTGATTTTGCTTGATGAGATGAACTTGTCACGACCCGAACAATACTTATCGGAATTTCTATCAGCACTAGAGAAGAAAGGCTATGGCGAGAGTTTGATCAGTCTGACTGAAATCTCGCTACCAACGCTCCTAAAGGGTTGAAAGAATGTCACCAGATTCTGGTGCCACTTAATCTCTGGTTTATCAGTACTGCCAGCCACGACGAAGCCTCTTATGAATTAGCCGAGAAGACCTATGATCGCGTCCCTGTTATGACTCTGCCGAAGCAGGACAATATTCAAACTTACCAAATACGATTCAACAAGCTTTGCATTCCGATCCGTGCAGAAAGTCTTTCAGTATGCCTGCTAGCAGCATTAGCCTTAGGCATAAGAGTATCTCAAACAGTTGGCAGGTCACGATATAACCACCCGAAGTGCCGAAACTTTTGAAATCGACTGGGGCTACATCTATGAGAACTGGGTTTATGCATGCCTGCTGGATAAACTCGATCCCCATTAGAAGCGTAAGCGTCCAGTGAACCACGCCTTAATTTAGCGCATCAGATTCGGCATAGTCATGGCTTTTTGAGTAATGACTGTGTTCAATACAAGCGATTCCCTTCCTGTCATTCTGATTTGTGGTTCAGCCGATATACGTAAATCCATTGATGGTTTAACCACTATCGTTGCGTACGACTTAGAGCAAGAGCCATGTTCAGATCGTTTATTCGTCTTTTGCGGCCGAACTCGTAATCGTCTCAAAGTCCTGCAGTGGTCTACTAATGGCTTTTGGCTGCATTACAAGCGCTTAGAAAAAGGTGTGTTTCAATGGCCGGGCATCGAAGATGAGCAATTGTCTTTGCAAGTATCGCCGAAACGGCTCAATTGGCTACTGGATGGCTTACCTCTTAGTCTAGATCAAGCCTACCCAAAAATAACCTACCGTTATCACGAAATTTAGCACGCTCATCTGCTCATGATTGGTATAATCCACGTCATGAAAAAGACACTGAATGACTTACCTGACGACATGGATTTGCTTAAGAAGCTATTGCTTGAGCAAGCGGAGCAGTTGTCGGAAAAAGAGGCTCTGTTGGGTGAAAAGAACGAGCAAATTGACCATTGGAAAACCGGCTATGAACGCCTTCTACAGCAATGGCGTTTGGAACAACATCGCCCGTTTGGAAAAAGCTCTGAGAAGAGTCCTGGTCAAGGTGAGCTGTTTGATGAAGCCGAAACGGTGGTCGCAGAAGAAGAGACTTCAAACGAAGCCGATCCATCGTTAGAAAAGAGCGATGCATCAACGCGTTACCGTCCTAAGCGTCAACAGCTGCCTAAAGATCTTCCTCGCACCGTCATTGAGTTGGATGTATCCGAGGCAGAAAAAGTCTGTGCGTGTTGCCAAGGGGAGCGACATCGTATTGGCGAGGATCGTTCGGAGCGTTTAGAGTTTATCCCTGCTAAAATGACCGTCATTGAAACGGTTCGTCCTAAGTATGGCTGCCGTCATTGCGAACAGAATGAAACGCACGTCACGATCAAACAAGCACCATCAACGCCCAGCCTTATCTCAAAAGGTATCGCGACCCCCAGTTTGCTAAGCCAGATCATCACCAGTAAATACCAATTTGCCTTACCTCAGTATCGACAAGAGGCACTCAAGCGTTCCAGCCCGTGCCGGATGGTGTGCAAATGGACTACAAGAAAGCTGATAATAACTGGCTTCCACCGCAGCCTATCGAGCCGTCATTTAAAATCAGAATCGCGAATCGCCTAAGCTTTCTCCGCTCCAATTTAAAACCGAATTGAGAGAATCTCAGACAATGTCAGACAATGTTGGATATTTGTATTTCGGACAATTTAGTAGCTTCACATCTCGCTTCTATTAATGACTCAGAAGTTTTTTAAAAAAATGTTATCCAAAGCTAGACATAAAAATTCAATGTTGTACTATCCGCGCCCTTTGTCGAGCGAAGCTCATCAGTGAGTATTCTTTCTGTTGAGATGATTGAGTAGTGCTGTGACCACTTTTTTATAAAATTGGCCGCAAAGCTTGAGCGGTTTTTCTTAATGTCGCGAATTAAGCCAATAATTTATTTTATAAGTTATTGATTTAAAATGATATTAAGTTAAAACGCTCGTCAAGGTTGGATGATGCAAGTTAAAGTTCTTTTGATTTTTAGTCCTTACAAGGCGAATGTCGGGAGTTCGAACCTCTCCACACCCACCACTTATAAGTTAGTGGTTAAACAACTTATGACAATATGGAGCGGTAGTTCAGTTGGTTAGAATACCTGCCTGTCACGCAGGGGGTCGCGGGTTCGAGTCCCGTCCGTTCCGCCATCTTTCCTCAAGATGTAAAACTATGATGGGTGTGTAGCTCAGTTGGGAGAGCGTCGCCCTTACAAGGCGAATGTCGGGAGTTCGAACCTCTCCACACCCACCATCTATTCTTACTTAGAAATTCCCTTATAAGTATCTGATATTAAATAATTTTTATCTTCCTTAAGTTACATGGCATTTGTGACCACGCTGTGACCATAATTTTTCTTTATTTTCCATGTGACCACGCTGTGATCGATTTGTCTCACATTTTTCGAGCGTCAATTCTTGTGACCTTTTTCCAAAGGCATTTCTAGTGTGATTTTGCAGTTCGTACCAAGAAGTCACAGGCTTCCTATTCTTCTCTTTTCGAATACCTCGTTTTACCTTATTTGCGTCTTCTGCCTATCAGCTAATTTAAATCTTTAACTGCTTTATGTTCTCGCCAGATCTTGTGAGTAGGTTTTTATTTAAAGGTGCTGTGACCTATTGATGTTTCTAGCAGAACTGAAGGAGGTTGTAGGGATTTCTAAAGCTAATTTTCTAGGAATACTTAGCTGTCACAATAAGCCTTGTAGTAGCTCTGGTGCATGTCTCGATATGTCGTTAACTTGACTTCTAACAACCTGCTAGCTTTCTGTAAGGATGATGAGAGTTCTACTTTAAGGTATTCAGTTCGTTCTAGTATTCAACAATTTTATATTAGGCTGATTCAAGGATGGTGGGCGCTAGATTCCACTCAGTATAAAGTATGTGAGGCTTGTGTCTAAATTGAAACATATACTGAGTGACCAAAAATATCTGAACATCTATTCAAAATGCGAATTAATGGCGAAAAACTTCAATACAAACTAATTGTGACGCTGTTACGATCGAAAGTTCCTCAAGCTGTCTTTCCGTTTGTCTAAAAACAGTGATAGGTGGTACACATAGCCTGTGTGATCGTAATTGACTCCGCTCATCTTCGATGTTTTCTGTATAGGAACGTCTGAATTGGTAGTGAAGTCTCCACAGTGAGCAGGGATGAAGAGAACAGATTGTTCGAAATGTTACGGGTAAAGGATGGGATCGGCATGCTCTGAGATGATTGCTTTTCGAGGTTTGAAACTGGTCTACGGCATTTCGGGAGGAATGTTGCTGGTTATTGGAATCAT
Organism: Marinomonas sp. AWM4_232; assembly: GCF_056158325.1. Taxonomy (NCBI): domain Bacteria; kingdom Pseudomonadati; phylum Pseudomonadota; class Gammaproteobacteria; order Oceanospirillales; family Oceanospirillaceae; genus Marinomonas; species Marinomonas sp. AWM4_232. The sequence goes on from NZ_JBSWTA010000001.1 coordinate 3,286,906, forward strand.
TGCCGCCATCTGGGTGAAGGTTTATATGAAGCGCGGATTATTCGAGCCTGACCTTGAGTAATTAATGGCTGAACGAAAAAGACGACTTCAGAGGCGTCTTTTTCGTTCGGTATACTAGGAATACTCTAAAGCTGTTGCCCAATTAAGCGATAGCTATCCAGACGCTCTGCTTGACTGTACGTGACGGTTACCATTGCGATTTCCTGGCAGCCATATTCACTTGATAAACGCTGGATCTCGTCCCAGCATTGTTCTGGGGTGCCTACGGTATATCCAGCGAGAATATGATCGTAAGCACTTTGCAATGACACCGGTAGTTGGTGATAGCGGTCTTGAACGTCAGCCGGTGTTAGAAAGTCAGCTCGCTGTCCCATTTGCGCGGCTAACTTACGGTACACGGCAGTGCCAGCACGTAGTTTGGCTTCCTCTTCTGTCTCTGCGCAAATGCTCGCAATCGCCAACATGGTATGACTTGAATGCTCATGATTAGCTTTTTCAAAGGCAGCTCGATAGCCAGCAAAAATCGCAGGATGACAGTTATCAGGGTCAATAAAGCGCGCTAAGGCAAGGTTGTAGCCCAGCTGACCTGCTAGCTCAGCACTTCCACCACTGGAGCCAAGCATCCATAGTTGCGGCTGTGGGGTGTGATCAGGCATGACTTTGATGTCATGAAATGGGTGCCCTTTAGGCAGTGTTTGATGTATGAAACCTTTCAGTTGCTGCGCTTTTTCCGAGTAATAATCGCCAGCGCTCGGTGCATGTGGATAGGCTAACGCTTGTGATGTCAGTCCCGATCCACCTGGAGCACGGCCAATGCCCAGATCGATTCGGTCTGGAAACAAGGTGGCCATCATCGAGAAACATTCCGCGACTTTTAATGGGCTGTAATGAGAGAGCATCACGCCACCACTGCCGACACGTATACGCTCGGTCACACTAGCGAGATGAGACACCAATATCTCCGGGCAAGGATTGGCAAAATGAATGCTGTTATGGTGTTCCGCAACCCAGTATCGGTAATAGCCTAACTGATCGCATAATTTTGCAAGTTCTACGCTAAGGGAAGGGGCTGCATTTTTACCATGGGAACCATGTACGGGGGTTTGATCAACCACTGAAAGTTTGATGGACATCTCTGTTCCTAAAGATAGAATATAATTAACAAGTTAACTATATTCTATCATGTCTAGCTGACTTGCTGTATCCGTGACGCATAAGAGCTTTCTAAAATTTTGCGTTGATAGGCGAATGGTGTAGAGCTGACGAGATTCTTAAACTCACGCATGAAATGTGGTTGATCACTAAAGCCTAGGTTATGAGCAAGTTCGATAAAGGTGACTTCAGACAGTTGATTGATCTGGTTCACGGCGCATTGGCAGCGAACGATTCGACTAAATTCCTTGGGGGAAATCCCTAATTCTTCTCGAAATAAACGCTGTAGGGTTCGCTTGCTTATGCCTGTGAGGGTTTCCAATTCGTTGATTTGAATGTTGCCTGAGCATTCATGAATGGCATTCATTGCCACTTGGGTTTTATTCGACGGTTTAGAAAATTCCTCACCAGATAGGTGGTGCTGGATGATTTGGACTTGGTGGTTAAAGTTTTGGTTGCTAATGAGCTGTTCCAACAGATGGTCGCGATCTTGGGCGAGATCAAATAAGTTCAGCCGTTGGCTGATCAACTCTTTCGCGGATATATTGAGGTATCTTGGTAGAGCGCCAGGTGTAAAGCGCACGCCAAGGTATTCGTGACCAGGTTTCAACTTTGCGTTTTGAGCTTGCAATGTTGAGCCACAAATTTTGGCGCTTGGTGTGGATTCTGAGCAATCAAACATAATATCAATGCAGCCATCAGGAATGGCAAATGTTGCATCCGAGCTAGCGCCCGCTTGAAAACGGTAAATTTGCGACAGGCCTTTAACTTGGGGCTTATATTGAGTCAATCCTTTCATTGCATTGAGCACAAACCATGGCTGCTCACTCGTTCCTTGACATGCTTTTGCTGATGTACGCATTGCTGATGCCTTTTTAATTCTTGTTTTCTTACTTTTGTACTGTGCAGTTATTTCCGCACTTGGCGCGTTTCTTCAATATTTTTAATGCCGAACACTTTAACGTATCCAACAGATACTACGACTCTCATGAGTTGTAGTAAATGCAATTACAATAAAAATTAACATGTTAAGTATAGGTGTAACATGGCCGAGAATACTAAGATTGATTTTATTTACTTGTCGGAAGAGGACATGATCAAAGCTGGCGTCACGGACATGGCGCAGTGTGTGGATACCATGGAAGAGATGTTTGCGCTGCTGCACCAAGGTGATTACCGCATGGCAGGGCCGAATAACGACTCCCATGGAGCAATGATTACTTTTCCAGAGGAATCCCCATTTCCAACGATGCCAAAGCCAACGGCGGATCGTCGTTTGATGGCGATGCCAGCTTATCTTGGCGGAGACTTTCAGACCTGTGGCGTTAAATGGTATGGCTCAAATATCGCTAACCGCGAGCGTGGCTTGCCTCGTTCTATTCTGATGATGATCTTGAACGACATCGAAACCAGTGCCCCCTTGGCAATGATGTCGGCAAACCTACTTTCTGCCTACCGTACCGGTGCCATTCCTGGTGTGGGAGCAAGACATTTAGCTCGTAAAGACGCCAAAGTAATTGGTCTATTGGGTCCTGGTGTGATGGGTAAGACAACCGTTGCGTCCTTTATGGCGGTGCGTCCAAATATCGATACCATCAAAATCAAAGGCCGTGGCCAGAAAAACCTAGATAACTTTGTGGCTTGGGTGAAAGAGACCTACCCGCAGTTAAAAAACATCCAGGTTGTTGACTCCATTGAAGAGGTCGTTCGTGACTCGGATCTTGTGTCGTTCTGTAATTCTGGCGAAGTTGGTGATCCTTCTCTTTACCCAATGGTGAAACACGAGTGGGTGAAACCTGGAGCGTTCTTAGCCATGCCTGCGAGCTGTAGCTTGGATGATGGCATGAGCAGCGACAATGTCCGTAAAGTGATGGACAGTATTGGTCTATACAAAGCTTGGTACGAAGAAGTGCCAAAACCTGCACACAATCACATTCCTCTAGTGGGTATGCGTTTCATGGACATGATCGATGCCAAATTAATGGCGGAAACGGATCTTGAGGACCTAGGCGCGATTGTCTCTGGAGATACACCTGCCCGTCAAAACGACGAAGAAATCATCATCATGTCAGTGGGCGGAATGCCCGTAGAAGACGTTGCTTGGGCAACTGTTGTCTACCGTAACGCTGTTGAAAAAGGCATTGGTGTACCGCTAAACCTTTGGAATACCCCGGCACTGGCGTAACCCTGACTCTACTTGATTTAAAACCTGACTTATAAAGGCATATCCATGGCTAAAATTATTAAAGTGAAAACTGGTTCAAAATTTGAAGAAATTGCAAGCTACTCTCGTGTTGTTGCGGTTGATAACTGGATTTACGTATCCAACACGGCGGGCCGTAACCCTGATACCAAAGAAATTCCTGAAGACGTGATTGAACAAACGGCACAAGTCTTTGAAAACATTGAGCGCGCACTAGTGGCGGTTGGCTCCAGTCTACAAGACGTCGTTGTGTCACGCGTGTTCATTCAGGATCCTGCGGACACTGAAAAAGTCATGGCTTTCATTGGGACTAAATTCCGCGGCGTGGATCCAACCACAACGGTAACCTGTCCACCGCTAGGTTCAACAGTCTACAAAGTGGAGCTGGAAGTGACCGCATACCGTGGTGCCGCTGAAGCAGACGTGGAAACGATCACGATTGCCCAGTAATCAACGGCAAAAGGTTGAATTGGTGATCTGATTCAACCTTTATGGAGGAATGGTATGACGATTACACTTGAGCGTTTGGCGACGCAGGACGAGCTACCTAGCTCTGCATCGGTTGTGGTGATTGGTGGTGGTATCGCAGGTGTGTCTGCGGCGTTAGCTCTAGCAGAGCGCAATATCTCCGTGGTGCTGCTTGAAAAAGGCCATATTGCATGCGAACAATCTTCGAGAAACTTAGGTTGGATTCGTAAAACCAGCCGTCATCCTGATGATGTCCCACTTGCCTTAGCGGCGGATCAACTTTGGGCTCAAATGGCCGAGCGGGTTGGCAGTGACGTAGGTTATAAGCAATCTGGCATTATGTTCCTTTCCCAAACCGATGAGCTGTTGGCAATGCACGAGTCGTGGCTCAAATCGGTTGAGTCCTTGTCTTTAGGCTCGAAAATGCTGTCTCAAAAGGAAATTGATAAGTTGGTGCCGGGCGGTGTAGGGCAGTGGAAAGGGGGATTGTATACCCCGACAGATGGTAAGGCTGAACCTCATCTTGCTGTGCCCGCGATGGCCAAAGCGGCCATGCAAAAGGGCGCTACGATCGTACAACATTGTGCGGTACGTTCATTGGTTACAACAGCGGGTAACATCAGCGGTGTGTTAACGGAAAAAGGCGAAATCCGCTGTGAGCAAGTGTTACTTGCGGGCGGTGCTTGGTCTCGCCGCTTCCTAGGTAACCACGGGATTTCATTGCCCACTTTACCACTGGTGTGCTCTGTGTTGCGCACTGCACCGATGGATGGCCCAACGGACATTGCTGTGGGTGGTCCAGACTTTTCGTTTAGAAAGCATCAAGATGGTGGTTACATCATTACGCAACGCGGTAAGCTGGATGCGCCAGTAACATGGGATCATCTATTAATTGGTCATAAATATTTAGAACAATTAAAACACCAACGTAGCTTCTTAAAAGTATCGATTGGTTCAACGTTCTTTAAAGACCTTGCATTGGGACGCAAATGGAAAGCTGAGGATATTAGCCCGATGGAAAAAGTTCGGGTGAATAATCCTTCCGTTAACCATGGGCTAAATCAGGATGCATTGAATAACTTAAGTAAGGCGTGGCCTGCGTTTGAACAAGCAACCATCGAAGAGGCATGGGCGGGCGTGATTGATGTGACACCGGATTCTAATCCAGTGATTGATCGTATTCACAGCATTCCAGGCTTAACGATCGCTACAGGCTTTTCAGGTCATGGCTTTGGCACTGGGCCTGCAGCGGGGCAATTGGCAGCAGATATCGTATCTGATGTGACGCCAATCATTGATCCTGCGCCGTATAAGTTTGAGCGTTTCTAGGCCGATCAAAATGTCCCCAAAGAGCTATTTAGAGTGTTGAATCATATAGATAAACTTATAAGTGATGATTCTCGATCATCGCTTAATGATTGAATGACTTATTAGTTCTGCCCTTTTTTGCGCAACCTTCTGGTTGCGCTTTTTTATTTATTAGGAGGAGAGAGTTTTATGACTTCTTCTAATAATGAGCTTAACTCTTTCAATTTTTTCTCGCCTAATTGATCGATCAGTTGTTTATAGCCAGCGTCCACATATGGACGAAATTCTGAAACCAGTGTTTTTGCCTTGTCAGATAACGACAGCAAAGTGATGCGTTGATCCTCGTGAGAGCGAATACGAATGATCATGCCGTCTTCTACAAAACTCTTAATAATACGAGTCAGGCTAGGGCTTAAAATACAGCACAGCTGTGCCAGTTGTTTCGCTTCCAATTCCTTGTGGTCGTTCAGTACACGTAATACTCGCCATTGTTGTTCCGTGAAGCCTGCTTGTTGTAATACAGGTCTAAAAAATGTCATTGCTGACTCGCGGGCTCGGAGCAGCTGTAGGGTTAATGAGTCTTCAAGTTTCTTCATGTGTGAGTAGGGCTTAATTAATAAGTTTTATAATAGTTTAAAGGTAAGTGGTTGGTATTCATAGTTATGCGGTGAGCTAAAGCGTTTTGTAAACGCAGAAATGCCAGACAGCGGCCACAGCACAGAACGCCAGGATGCAGACTGCGAATAAGCTGCTATGAAGCGTAATGAGCCAGGGTGCCAGCTGAGAGATAAACGCGCCCATAGACAGCTGTAAAAAGCCCATCAAGCCTGCTGCGGTTGTGGTCTGATTTGCCAGTGCGCCTACACCTGCAGATTGATAAGAGGGTTGGCTGATACCTCGTCCAAAGGTGACTAAAGACATGGGTAAAAACAGCATTGCATAGGATGTCGGTAGAATGAACTGTGCGAGTAACAGCAAAATGGCGCCCATTACACAAATTACATTGCCAACATTAATGGTTTTATTTACTTGCCAGATTTTATTAAGGCGAGTGCTACAAAAGCCGCCCACTAAGAAGCTGGTAGAAATACAAATAAACCAATAGCCAAATAACTCAGGGTTGTGTGATGTATCGGGAATTAAATACGGGGCGCTAGCAACGAAAATATAAAAACAGCAGGCGATGAGCGTATTGGCACCGGTATACGTCCGAAACTGCGTGTTTTGCAGTAATTCACGGTACTGGATAAGGGTCTGTGCTAAGCCAAGTCGCGTGGTGGGTTGAATATGGCCTTGTATTACTTTCTTGAATGCTAGAATAAGGATAAAAGCCTGAATCGCAGAGAGAAGTCCAATGCTTGCCCATCCTAAATAGGAGCTGAGATAACTCCCTAGCAGTGGAGCAATGCTTTGTGATAACGCAATCGCCATGACAATGTAACCCATCATATGTGAGCTTTGCTCTTTGCCGTAGGTCAGCACGAGTAATGATCGGGCATTAGACACTAAGACCGCACCGCCTAGTCCTTGTAGTACTCGGCTAACAAGTAGGAAGTACACATTTACATCCAACCAGGTAAGCGCTCCTCCCGCTAAAAAGAGCACTAGACCAAGCTGGATGGTCTTAGATTGTCCTAGGGCATTAATCATAACGCCCACCGACAGTTGCCCCACAGCGAGTGCAATCAAATAAAGAGACACGCTCATCTGTATTAAGCTATGGCTGACCTGAAAGTGCAGCGCTAAATTGGGCAACAGAGGAATGATCATGTTCAGTGCCAATGGGCTGGCCATGGACATTAGGATGAGCGTGCTAAGGGTCTTATTCAACGGTTTATCTCTCTCAATTTGAAAGCACGAAAGGCCAAGAGGAAAATTCCCCTTGGCCTTTGAATGCATTAACTTAAAATGCGGATGTTTACATCAGCAAAGCTGTCTAAGCAGCATCTGAAGCTGTTGCTTAAAGACTTCATATTCTTCATCCGTGAACTCTTCAAACACTTCATCGGTTTGTTTTTGTGAAATATCCCAGAGCCTATCGGCCATCTCTTGGCCTTTTGACGTCAAAGAAAAATCAGCGTTAATAAAGCCAAATTGCTGCAAACTATCTACGCCGGCGGTCACGTCTTCTTCAGGGATGGTGACCAAATGTTTTAGATCTTCAAGGGTAGTGTTTGATGTGTCACTCAGCACTAGTAGTAAACGCGCTTCGCTGGTGCTTAAGCCAGACGCAGACTGTTTCGGCAGGTAGTTTTCCTGAATCTTCTGCAACACCTTATTCATTAAATAAATCGCACTGTTATGCAGGCGTTCTAATGTAGAGGGTGATGCCACCGGGTCACTAGACTGGGTGCCGGTAAATGGAATCGCGCCAGCGTAATTACCCTGAACATACAACAATGGGCTACGGCTGTGATTTTCAAAAGCGACTACTTTACCGATCATAATCCAGTGGTCGCCACCGTCTACGATCTGGTAGTTTTCACATTGAAAGTTAGCGGCTGTATTGGCCAGCAGGGGAGCATTACCTGCCCCTAAAGAAAACTCTGCTTCAGCGAATTTATCTTCACTGCGACGGGCGAAATGATTGGAAACGTCAATTTGATCTGCGGCCAGGATATTCACAGCAAAGTGGCTTGCTTTTTCAAACACTGGGTAACTGCCTGACTCTTTGATAATGCTCCATAGCACCAACGGTGGATCAAGCGATACGGAGTTAAAACTGTTGGCGGTGACGCCCACTTTGGTGCCGTCTTCAGATTGAGCGGTAATAACGGTCACGCCAGTGGCGAAGTTGCCAAGACAACGGCGGAATTCTTTTGGGTCGAAGTTCATAATCTGAGTGCTCTTTTATTATTAGAAGTGAGCGAGAGCAATTAGCACTAGCTCTCGCAGCAATGTTGATTAAAGTAATGATGGATCTGGCTCAAGTCCCATGATTTCTCGGCCTAGGATCTGGGCACAGACATCGTAGTCGGTGTAAGCATGAGCACCACACATATGGCAATCACGGAATAAGCGCTGAGCTTCTTTATCCAGCATCCACTGTGTTGCACCAATCGCATTGAAAAGGCGGTCGACAGCTTCAATACACATTTTTACGGCATAGGCTTGGTTAGTACGCCAGTAAGCCAGTTCTTCTCGATTTGGGTAGCGATGCGCTTCTGCAAATTCACGGTGCTCGTCCCACGTTTTTTCCATGAACGCACGGGCTGCATTAACCTGATGTGTCGACTCCGCTAAACGCATCAAAGCTGGGGTTGCTGCATTGACCTTAGCGCCCGTGTAAGCACGAACACGCTTAGAAGTAACGTCTTTAAACACTTCAAGCATGCGTTCAGCCACACCTAATGCCATGGAAGCAAAGCCAGAAGCAAAGTAAGGGCGGTAAGGTGCGTAGAAAACTTTGCTGTCAGGGTATAGGCCAAAACCAGCAGATTTACCTTCCATCATATCTTTTGCTTTTTGAATACGATGTTCAGGCACAAAGGCATCTTCGATCACTAGCGTCTTAGTACCAGAGCCTTTCATGGCCATGGAGTGCCAATCATCTTGGATGCTGTAATCAGAGCGAGGAATCACGGCGAAACAGTAGTCTTTCGCACCTTCGCTGTTGTCGCGTAGGAAGCCGACAATGGCCCATTCAGCATGATCACAGCCGCTGCTCCACATCATATTGCCAGTGAACTTGATACCGCCTTCGGCTTCTTCATATTTGCCAAACGGTGCAATACTACTGCTCGCCGTTGCATCTGGGTTGTCGCCCCACACATCTTCTTGCAGCTCTTTTGAGAACATCGCCATTTGATGGTTGTGAGTACAAAGCAAGCTAAAGGCCCAAGCAGTACTGCAACAAGCGCCCGCTAGTGCCGCAATACAGTCACAGAACTCTGGTAGCGAAATCTCATAGCCGCCGTAGGCTTTAGGCAAAAACGCCTTGTGCAACCCGATTTTTTTCAGCAGTTCGATGTTTTCAGTTGGGACTTTTCGCAAATCTTCCGCGTGAGATGCGTTCTTGGCAATCTCCGGAAGAACAGACTTAAGATCTTCAAGCAATGGATTAGGACGCTTCATGGCAAAACCTCTTTATTTTTATGTGTTCAGATACAGCACATTATTAGAAATGCTCCAGTCGAGATGAATGGCCAATTCGAGCTAATCACTAGGACTTTTCTGGAAAATTAAGTATCGCGCTTCCAGTTATTTGATATTTATTGACAGTTATCAATTTAACATGTTAATTAATTTTTATATAGGGATTCAGTCCCGATATAAAAAGAGGAACATGTAATGCAATATCATTTGAACGGGTTTAAGCCGGGAAACTATCAAGTGCCAGATAGAGCTCGTAAGCCATATCCAAACCCACCTGTATTGGATTTACCGACTAACGTGGATGTCCTAATTGTCGGTACTGGTCCGGCAGGACTGACGATGGCGCGTCAAATGGCAGAGTTTGAAGACATCAAAACCTGCATCGTAGATATGGCGCCAGGTCCGCTGCTTTTCGGCCGTGCAGACGGCATTTCGTGCCGCACAATGGAAATCATGGAAGCCTTCAATAGCAGTGAAATGGTCGTAAAAGAGACCTATCAATTGAAGCAGAATACTTTCTGGGAGCCGGATGCGCAAAACCCTCAAAACATTAAGCGCACCGAGAAAATTGCAGATGCGCGGGCGGGGCTGTCTGAATTTACCCACGGCATTGTCAACCAAGCTCGTCTACATGAGCTACTTATTGATGGTATGCGAAATTCCATTACACAACTTGAGCCTCACTACAGTCGCGAGCTGGTTGACTTGTCAATTGACGACGCGTTGACTCAAGATATTCAGGCGTATCCGATTACTGCAGTGTTTAAACGGACGGATGCCGCCGGAAATGGCAACACCGAAACGGTGAAGGCTCGGTATGTGGTTGGCTGCGATGGTGGACGTAGTCGCGTACGCAAAAGTATGGGGATAGAGTTGCAAGGTGATTCCGCAAACAAAGCCTGGGGTGTTATGGATATCCTGCTTAATACAGACTTCCCTGATATCCGTGTAAAGAGTTTTATTCAGTCCAAAGATCATGGGGCTGTAATGACCATCCCCCGTGAAGGCGGCTACCTATGCCGTTTCTATGTCGAGCTGGATCTACTGGGCAAAGATAAGCGTGCCAGCGATGTAAAGATGACAGAGAAAGATTTGATTGCCAAAGCACAGAAAATCTTTCATCCGTATACATTGGATGTGAAAGAAGTCGCTTGGTGGTCGATCTACGAAGTAGGTCAGCGCATTGCTGAGCGTTTTGATAATCGCCCAGTTGGCAGTTCTGAAGACATCATTCCACGAGGTTTTGTTGCGGGTGATGCGTGCCATACTCACAGTCCGAAAGGGGGCTGGGGGCTGAATACCTCTTTGCCGGATACTTTTAATCTGGGGTGGAAACTAGCGTCTGTGCTTCAGGGCAAAAGTGATCCGAAGCTTTTGCATACTTATGAGATCGAGCGTCGCAAAGTGGCCCAACAACTTATTGATGCAGACCGCGAACTATCTAAGCTGGTGGCGACGCGTCCTGATGCGGGTGATGATTCCAAACAAGCTAAAGTCGACACTGCTAAAATTGAAGCCTTTATGAAGCGTCAAAGCGGCTTTGTCTCAGGCACTGCAATTGAGTATTTTCCTTCTTATATTTGTACTGGGCAGGAATACCAAGAGCTGGCATCGGGCTTCAAAATTGGTCAACGCTTTCATTCTGCCGAAGCGCAACGTACCGCAGATGGACGTATTGAGCATCTAGGACATTTAGTTAAAGCAGATGGCCGCTGGCGCCTGTTTGTTTTTGGTGGTGAACAAAGTCCGATTGATAAGAATTCTGAGGCATATAAACTGATTGATTTCTTAGCCAATGATGAAACCTCACCAGTCATCAAATTTACGCCAAAAGATGCTGATATTGACTCAGTCATTGATACTTATGCGGTCTTTCAACAACAAGACTTGTCAATTCATGAGCTTCATCCCTACCTTTGGCCTGCTAAAGGCAAATACGGCCTGCGTGACTACGAGAAGGTATATCAACCCAAACCAGGCAGTGATATTTATGACCTTCGTGGCGTTAATCGTACGGATGGGTGTGTAGTAGTGGTTCGTCCAGATCAACACATTGCCGCAATCTTACCAATAACAGCACATCGTGAACTGGCTGCATTTTTTAATCATTTCATGATTGAACAGAACTAGCCGAAATGGCCCAGAAACTGAACTTTCGGGCTGTATTTGCATCGCTGTAAAAATGTCCCCAAAGGGACATAGAGGATATAGAGACGTATGTGTAACTTTGATATATCGCAAACAAAAGGAAGCATAAAAATGAAAAAAAGCGCGAAACTACTATTAGCACCAATTGCATGCTCTATGGTAATGGGAGCTGTGTCGACAGCAGCCATGGCTGCGGATTACCCAAATCGCCCAGTTCGCTTTGTTGTGCCTTGGCCGCCAGGCGACTTAGAGGACGTGTTAACTCGTAAAATAGCTGAAGAGATGTCTAAAGAGACAGGCGTGCCAGCAAGTGTTGTCAACAAGCCTGGTGGCGGTGGTGTATTGGGTGCTACAGCAGTCGCTCAATCACGCCCAGATGGCAGCGTGATTGGCTCATTCGTGGTGGACTTGGTAACTTCTCAAGTAGTGGGTGGCAATGCGCCTTACTCAAAAGACGACTTTGAACCAGTGGGTATTTTCTTAGATTACCCATTTGTTTTGGCAACCAAGGCTGATGCCCCATACAACACATTGGCAGAATTAGCGGAATACTCTAAAACTCACGATATTTCTCTTGGCCACTTCGGCTATCAAGCCTTACCGACTGTTTTAACCTTCAAAGCCGCGGATCAGTTGGGTATCAATATCGCGTCTGATTCAGCGTTTAACGAGCTAAACTGTGCGACTTTAGCGAACGGTGATGCGGATATTACCAATACTACAACGCAACTAATCCTTCCTTGTTTAGATTCAGGTGAAGTGAAGCTACTTACTTCTTATACCTTTAATCGATTGGTTACAGCACCAGACATACCAACACTAAATGAAGAAACAGGAATCACTCAAACACTTTGGAACGGTCTGTTTGTTAAAAAAGGCACGCCTAAAGAAGTGAAAGAAAAAATCGCATCCATTGCCCAAACTGCACTGCAAAGCCCTGACGTAATCAAACTTCAAGAGACGACAGGTGCCGGTGTGTATTGGACCAATATGGATGATGCCGAAAAAGTAATCGAGCTAGATTACGAAAATGCGAAAAAACTGGCGGAAGCTAATAAATAGCCATCCATGCCTGCCGGTTTGAAATCCACATAACAATAAAATGGTGTGTACTACATGACGATTAATGTAATCAACCCTGCCACGAAAGCGGTTTATAAAAGTATTCCGGAAACCACGGAAGCGGAATTAAACAGCATTGTTGAAACCGCGAAACAAGCCTTTGAGGTTTGGCGTTCGAAATCTGATGAAGAGCGTACCCAAGCCATGCTGAACATTGCCGACGAAATCGAGGCATGTGCAGCGGAATTGGCACAAATCGTTGTTTCAGAACAAGGTAAACCGCTTGCGATTGCGCAAATGGAAGTGGGTGGGGCTGCTGGTTGGACTCGATACAACGCGAGTTTGTCTTTAGAAGCGGAAGTGATCGAAGACAGTGCCGAGCGTTACGTTGAGATTCAGCGTTTACCTGTTGGGGTGGTGGCGTCTATCACGCCGTGGAACTGGCCACTGATGATTGCAGTGTGGCACATCATGCCTGCCCTAAAAGCGGGTTGTAGTGTGGTGGTAAAACCGGCGTCAACAACGCCTATCAACACCATCAAATTAGCGGAAATTATCAACAAGCACACCCTTCCTAACTTGGTTCAGGTAGTGGTCGGTGGCGGCCGAGCGATTGGTGAACCATTGGTGCAACATCCTGATGTGAAGAAGCTAGTGTTCACCGGCTCGACCCCGGTGGGTAAACACCTTGCTAAGATAGCTGTGGGAGACCTTAAGAAAATCACTCTTGAGCTGGGCGGCAATGATGCGGGCATCGTGTTGCAAAATGCGGACATCAGCAAGATCGCTGAAAAGATCTACATGACGTCTTTCATCAACATGGGACAAACCTGTGCTTGTCTGAAACGTTTGTACGTGCATCGTTCTAAGTACGACGCGCTTGCCAAGGCCTTGGCGGAAATTGCTGCAGCGCAAGTCGTTGGCAATGGTATGGATGCAGGTGTGACCTTTGGTCCGGTGCAAAATGAGAAGCAATTTAACAGCGTGAGAGCCATGATCGACGAAGCCAAAGCGGCGGGTGCTGAGGTCATTGAACCTGCGCTGCCAGAAGGTTTGGATGGCTACTTTATTGCGCCAACATTGGTGAAAAATCCGCAACACGAGATGTCGGTGGTGTGTGAAGAGCAGTTTGGTCCTGTGTTGCCGATCATTCCGTTTGATGATGTCAAAGAGGTGATGTCACACGCGATTCACAAAGAATTCGCTTTGGGTGGATCTGTCTGGGGCGAGCCGTGTGAAGAGTTAGATTGGGTGGTGTCTCAATTAGACTCTGGCACTGTATGGGTAAATAACCATGCGGAAGTCCTGCCTCATATCCCATTTGGTGGTAACAAAGACTCTGGTCTGGGTGTTGAATTCGGTAAAGAAGGATTACTTGAGTATACGGTTAGAAAAGTGGTTAACCGAGCTAAGTAAATCATAAAGATAAGGCGTAGCTTCGATCTGAGGCTACGCCTTTTTTATGGGGTAATTCATGAAACATATTCTCTATGCTTCCGATTTGGAAAATGGAAGTCGAGTGGTATTGCATGCGGCGATTGAGCAAGCAATCCAAAGTAAAGGACAAATTTATTTTTTACATGTGTCAGAGCAATTTCATAGAGGCCAAGATGAAACACTGGGCGGATTTCGAATTAAAGAAGCCCACGACAAGCATCTTGAGTCGCTAAAAACAGAAATTCGCACTTACATGAAACAGCGCATTCATAACTTCGTCACGGAAGAGCTACAGCAGTCCGAGTTCGATGCAGAACAAATCGAAGTCATTGTCACGTTTGGTGAACCGGCGAAAAAAATTGTTGAAGTGGCAACAGACATTGAAGCAAAGATGATCGTGATGGGAGACCGCCGTGTCAGTGGCCTGTCCCGCTTATTTTTAGGGTCGACCGCTCAGAAAGTCATTCACAGTGCTTCCACTCCGGTTCTCATTGTCCCGATTTCAAATACCATCAAGCAAGTTGAGGTATTAAGATAAATGGACCATGCACAGCGTAAATCTAAACTGTTTTTCATTGTGACCTTGGTTGTCACTTGTTACTTAATCATTAGCTTCCCAGAGCATACCACCACCTTAAAGCGTGCGCGTGGCTGGTATACACAGCCCTATATCGCACCGTTGGTAGGTTTAAGTATCTTAGCTTTTTTCTCCTTTATTAAGCTTCTGACTTTATTAAAACCCGTGAAAGGTGAGCCTAGTCTAATCCAAGGGCTGATTGAAAACCTACCTTACTATCAAGTGGTAGTGATAACCGGTGGACTTTTCATTGCTTACATTTATGCATTGGGCTGGATTGGTTTTGCGCCAGCTACCTTGCTGTTTGTTTTAGCGCTGCTTTGGTTGAGTCGTCTGCTGTCATGGTTTTGGGTCGCATGTGCCATCGCAGCGGTGTCCATGATCGTGTTGATTTTCCGAGTTGGGGTCAATATTTGGTTTCCAGATGTTGTGCTCTATGAAGCGCTGTTTAGTGACGGTGTCCTTTGGTTTATGAACAGTTACTTGTAGAGATGATGTATGGAACTGATTAGTTTAGGTATTAACGAAGTCCTAAATGGCGGTGTCATTTGGGCAGTGATTATAGGTGCGCTGATAGGCGTTACCATAGGCTCTATTCCTGGGCTTGAGCCCGCCGGGGTAATGGCGATTTTGCTGCCATTAACTTTCTCCATGGAGCCGTTATTTGGCGTCACGCTTTTGTTAGGGGTGTACGGTGGTGCCTGGTATGGCGGAGCCATCCCCGCTATTTTGATGAATACGCCAGGAACGCCGGTGGCGGTATTGACCACCTACGACGGCTATCCCATGGCGAAGCGGGGGGAAGGTAAAAAAGCGCTGTCGATTGCTTATACCTCATCCTTTTTTGGCGGCATCATTTCAGTATTGTCTTTGGTGTTTTTTGCACCGGTATTATCTCAGGTAGCCACCCTGTTTGGTTCTGCTGAGTTTGCCATGTTGGCGCTACTTGGGATGGTTTTTGTGGTCTTGGCGCACAACGACTATGCCATTGAAGCGGCGGCAATGATTGGCCTCGGGATGTTCCTTGGCACCATCGGTATTGACCGCTCTTACAACACACAAGTGTATACGTTAGATCAATCCTTCTTGCTCGCTGGTGTACCCTTGGTGCCGGCGGTAATCGGTTTGTTTGCCATGTCTCAGGCGTATATCTTACTGTCGACGAAAAGTGGCGATTCATTCAAAACGAAGTTGGAAGGCTCCGGCCATCTATCAGGCTTCGTGGTGTTAATGCGCAATAAAGTCACCGCCATTCGTTCGGCTATTTTAGGGGTATTAATGGGGCTACTGCCTGGCGTAGGGGAGTTTGGCTCACAGTTTTTCTCCTATACCTTAGCTCAGAAATTCTCTAAAAAGCCTGAAGAGTTTGGCAATGGTGCCGAAGCAGGGATTGTGGCATCAGAAACGTCCAACAATGCCGTAACAGCATCAGTAATGATCCCACTGTTGGCGTTTGGTATCCCTGCGGATGCTTTGATGGCTATGCTGTTATCAGTGTTTATGGTGCATAACTACATTCCAGGCCCACGTCTGTTCACGGAGCATCCAGAGTTTATTTCTGGTCTTTATGTGTCCTTGTTCATCATGAACGTCTTCGTGTTTGTGTACTTAACGTTTGCTTCAAAATATATCGTTAACATCACTCGTATCCGAGGACGATTCATTGGCGCATTGATCTTCGTGCTCGGCTTCTTAGGTGCCTACAGCCAGAATTACCAAATCACCGATGCACTGATTGCGCTGTTCTTCTCCGTAATTGGCTACATCATGAAGCGCAACAATATCCCTGCGGTACCCATTATCCTTGGTTTAGTACTGGGCCCAGTGTTTTTGGACCGTATGCGTCAAGCATTAGGAGTATCCAATGGCAATTTCGAGATCTTCGTAGATCGACCAATTGCCCTGACCTTGTTGATGCTTACTATTTTGTCGATTACTGTATTTGTTATTAGCAAAGTACGTCGTAAAGCGGTTACGGCCTAAGTTCTCTTATAGGCATACATTGAAGCCCCTATGATTCAGCAGGATTATGGGGCTTTTTATATGAACTCATTTGTAAATCAAGCCCGTATAGCAGCATCCGACTTTCGTAAAACTCCATGAAATTAGAGTTTTATTTAGTTAATCCATAAAGATTTCTAGAGGGGCGCCCCTAGTGAAGGAGAATAGATCGGTTGTTCGAGTAATGTCTTTACTTGACTATCTCTCATCAGTCGCTGGTCAAGTATCACTGCATCAAATTGCCTCAGCAACAAAATTAGATAAAGCAACTTTGTTGCGAATTTTAGGGACGCTAGAAGCACGGGGTTGGGTGTATCGATCGATTAATGATGGTAATTATTCTTTAGGTAGAAAAGCCGTATTATTGGGAGACCAGCTTCCACAAGAAAGGCTGATGTCACAGCTGGCCAGCCCTTTAATGACAGAGATGTTTGAGTTGACTCATTGGCCTTCTGACTTAACTGTGTTCGATGGCGAGCGCATGGTTATTTTAGAGAGCACAAGGCGTCTAAGCCACAATATCTGTCATCGGGGCATGATAGGGTTCCGTCCCAATCTCTTCGATTCAGCTGTAGGTCGAGCTTATATTACCGCCATGCCTCACAAGTCGCTAGCTGATCTTCTTGTATCAGCTAAAAGCGAAGTGGGTATCGTCTATACCAAAGAATTTGTGAACGCTTTGATAGAGCAAGTTCAGCAGCATGGCTACGCATTGCGCGAGCGCTTATATCACGGCGGCATAGATGATCATGAAACGGAAATTTCTGAGTCTATTGCGGTCCCCATTTGGCTTCAGGATCAGGTAGTCGCTTGCATCAATCTGATCTATTTGAACAGCAATGATGATCTGCAATTAAGATTTCATTATGCTGAGATACTTAAACATTACGCCATGCGTATTTCACAAGCCCTAAAGCAGCATCAATATGTTGCTCCCTACTAAAATTCACTGTGTGAAATGTGACTTTGTTCTGATTAATCCTGGTGATTACTCTGAAATTGCAAATTAATTGCACATCACTATTTAAGAGAAGTCACAAATGAGAATATCGAATTATAAAAAATTAGCTGTCACAGTTTTCGTGGCTACGCTACCTGCAGGCGTTTATGCAGGAGAAGCACAAAAATCACCTAATATTTTACTGATTGTCGCAGACGATTTGGGCCATTCCGATATTGGTAGCTTCGGCAGTGAGATAAACACGCCAACTTTGGATGAATTGGCCGAGTCAGGTTTTAAATTGACCAACTTCCATACTGCCCCGGCTTGCTCGCCGACTCGGGCTTCACTATTGACCGGCGTCGATCCGCATATTGCAGGCTTAGGGAATATGGCGGAAGAGCTAGCGCCCAACCAAGAAGGGCAACCGGGCTACGAGGGGCATATTAATGATCGCGTGGTGACGTTGACAGAGTTGCTAAAGGATGCGGGTTACCGTACCTATATCACCGGCAAGTGGCATCTAGGTAAAGATGAAGCCTCCAATCCCCAGGCTCGTGGTTTTGATCACAGTTTTGTGTTGCTTCCCGGTGGCGCGAGTCACTTTAGTGATATGAAACCGGCCTATGCGCCAACCCCGGAGGCCAAAGCGGGCTACACCGACAATGGTGTTCTTTTAGACAAACTCCCCGACACGTTTGAATACTCATCGCAGTACTATGCAGAGCGATTGATCTCTGATCTCAAAGAAGGCCAAGGATCAGAGCAGCCATTTTTTGCGATGTTGAGCTTTACCGCCCCTCATTGGCCCTTACAAGCACCCGATACGGTGATCGAAAAATACAAAGGCGTCTACGATGCGGGTTACGATGTGCTGTTTAAACATCGTCTTCAAGCACAACAAGATCTAGGCATTATCCCAAAGGACGCGGAAGGCTCTGAGCGTCTAGCGAAAGGTCAGGCGTGGGCGTCCTTAACACCTGAGCAGCGTAAAACAGAAGTCCGAGCGATGGAAATCTACGCCGCGATGGTGGATGAAATGGATCGCTATACGGGGAAGGTTCTCAACTACTTGAAAGAAACGGGGCAATTCGAAAACACCCTGATTGTGTTTCTATCAGATAATGGTCCAGAGGGCCATGATATTGATGAAACGTGGCCCGGTGACCTTTTTCCGAAAATTCGTGCAGTGATTGATCAAACCAATGATTTCAGTTATGAGCGAATGGGACGTCCAGGCTCCTATACCTTCTTAGGCCCTAACTGGGGCTGGGCAGCATCTCCAGCCTTTAGTATGCAAAAAGGCTTCCCGACCGAAGGTGGCACGCGCTCTATTGGCATCATCAAATTGCCTAGTACGGATAGTGCTGGTCAACGCATTGATAGCTATACGAATGTCATGGATTTAGCACCAACAGTCCTTGAAATTGCCAATCTGGAAGCTCCTCAAGGCCTCTATAAAGGAAAAAATGTCGCACCAATTCAGGGTGTGTCGCTCATGCCTATATTAAAAGGCGAAGCCAATCATGCCAATGAACGTATTGTTGGGGGGGAGTTATTTGGTAAGTATTTTGTACGTAAAGGTGATTGGAAAATGGTCCTAATGCCGGCACCCCATGGTACTGGAAAGGCACAATTATTTAATCTCAAAACGGATTTAGCAGAGCGTAATGATGTGGCGGCTGAGCATCCAAATGTGATGGCAGAAATGCGTGACCATTGGCAAGCCTATGTGCAGCAAAATAATGTTATTTTGCCAAATTGGGTAAGCGGCTACTAATTGCACAGTTACAAACATGGCCTGCTCCCCGCGGAGTGGGCTATGTTCTATGTGGATTAGAGACAAGATTATGCGTTATGTTTCAGCTTTCTTATTTAGCTTAGCACGAGGGCTTACAAGTGCGGTGGCACAGGAATGTGCTTCCTGTCACGTGCAAGAGCATCAAGCCTGGCAAACTTCCCAGCATGCGTTAGCGATGCAAGCGGCAAACAGCGAGTCCATTTTGGCTGATTTTCCCTCTTCTTATCAAGATGAACAGGTCACAGCACGATTTCAGGTGCAAAATGGTAAGTATTTAGTACATCTAAAAGAGCAAGGAGAGCCGGAAGCGCTTTGGACAATACGCTATGTCATCGGTGTTGAGCCTTTACAGCAGTACTTAATCGAAATTGGTGATGGGAAAGTTCAAGCATTAAACATTGCTTGGGATACACGCCCAAGAGATGAGGGTGGAGAAAATTGGTTGCGCTTGGATCAGCAAACACCACAAACGGCTGGTCATCCGCTACATTGGAAAGGCATTTATCAAAACTGGAATGGAATGTGTGCAGATTGTCATGTGACTGACTTTAAAAAGAATTATGAACTGAGTCGTGATCGCTTCCGATCGCAATGGAGCGCGATCAATGTCAGTTGTAGTGCTTGTCATGCAAAAGCCGAAGAACATGAGCGTAGAGCTCTTATTGGTGACTATGTAAGTGCCGGAGAAGCTGTTCAAAGTAATATATTTGTGCCAGGGCGTTCAGCTACAGCAGTCCCCAGAGCCATAACCGAAAGAGCGGTTGATAACACGACGCTGACTTGCGGACGTTGTCATTCATTAAGGACTAAGTTACATAGTGGGCCAGGCTTAAAAATAGGTGAGGACTATAGCCTAACGCGCTTATTTTCTCCTTTATACACCGCTGAAGGCCATGTGAATGATGAAGCCTATGTGCTTGGGTCTTTCATGCAAAGCAAAATGTATCAAGCCGGCGTGACTTGTACCAATTGTCATAACCCTCATACAGGTAAGTTACTTCTGCCTAACAACGGTGTTTGCTTACAGTGTCATGAGGCCTCAGTCTATGAACAGACTACTCATCATAACCATCCACTAGGGAAGGCGGGGTCAATGTGTGTGGAGTGCCATATGCCGGAGCGAACATTCATGACGATTGACCGTCGTAGAGAGCACAGCTTTTCCATTCCTACATTAACGCCAAACAATGAGTGCCTAACATGTCATCAGGATAAAGATGAGGAGTGGAATAGAGCTGCTTTTGCCGAGTTATGGCCAAATCATTTGAGTAAAACACATTGGTCTGGTTATAAATCGAATGTAGGCCAGACGGTGTTGGATTATATTCGGAATCAGCAAGAGCCGGAGCTTAGACGAGCTACCTTGATCGAAGAGAATGCTGAGCTGATAGCACAACAGGCGCCCCCATTGCTGTTAAACCTGCTTGAGGATGATGGGGATCTTATTCGCGAGAGTGCTTGGCGCGCTGCGGCCTTATTAGCCCCCGAAGACCTGACAGATAAAATTGACTCGGGATTAAATGACCCTCTGTTGGCAGTACGTTTAAGTTCTTTTCAAACATTATCGACCCTAAAAGTGGATACCAGCAGGCGCCCGGAGAGTGAGGCAGAGTATCGTGAATATTTAGATCAAATATCGGATCGTCCTTCGGGACTCGTATTGAGAGCGAATTTCGACATCAGTCATGCTCGATATGAGGAGGCGTTACAACATTTGAACAGAGCCATCGAGATGGATCTGGACTATAGTCCTGCGCGTATCCAGTTAATTGAGCTGTACCGCTTTTTGGAACGGTTTGATGCTGCTATGCAGATAATCAAGGAAGGACTTTCATTTGATCAAGAAAAGTCTATGCTGATTCATTATAAAGGTCTTATTGAGCTTAAACAGAAGCATTACGACAAAGCGCTTATGAGTTTAAAAGCGGCTGCGTATGCCGCTCCAGAATCATTTGTATTTGCCTATCGCTATATTGTTGCTTTGACTTTATTGAACCATAATCAAGAAGCCATTTCAGAATTACAGTGGGCAAAACAGCGCTTCCCAGCACAGCCAGAATGGCGTGCTGTTGAGGAAAGGCTGTCTCCATCTCCTAAGTATTAAGCAGGCAGCAGAGGTGCCCCCTTAGCAAACGTTAACCCGTGTACTCAATACGAAACTTATAAAGCAAACGCAGCCAAAGCCCGCCATAATCAACAGTAGCGAATTGGGTGTGCCATCAAACATTAACGATGTGATGTAGGTGCTAAGAGCGCCTAGGGCAAATTGCATGGCGACCAATAAGCCTGCTGCGGTACCCGCACGGTTGGGAATAATGTTAAACAAGCTGGCCAAGCAGTTGGCACCAATGGAGCCGGTCACACTGATATAAAGCATACTGGACAGCATGAACAGTGGGGCAGGGGGGGAACTGATGGTTCCGATGATGGCCATACAACAGGTTGCTATCATCGAAATAGAAATCGCAAACCGTAAGGCGTGTTCAGAGGAGTAGCGACTCAGGATTCGCTTGTTGACCAGGGTCATGACGATGATCGCGCCAATATTGGCGGAAAAGAGCAGGCCGTAAGTGGATTCGCTGTATTCAAAGTGCTCAATATAGACAAACGCTGATGCAGCAATGAAGGCAAACATGGCGGCAAATGAAAAGCCGTTGGTCAGTATCAAAAAGCAAACTTTGGGCTCTTTTAGACAGGCAATATAGGAAGCAAAATACGCTTGCAAGCTGGGGGTGTGATTTGATTCTTTAGCAGGCTCTTGAATCAGTGCGAAAATGCCAACAAAGGCGATCAGTGAGAATGCCGCTAAAAAATAGAAGATCCAACGCCAATAAAAAACTTGTACAATATAGGCACCCAACAGTGGCGCAAACAACATCACGATCATGGATATGATGTGCATGGTGGAAAGAATGCCAGCTGCTTGCTTCGGTGCAAAGTAATCTCGTACTAGCGCCCTGGCAAGTACGGCGGCGGCCGCGGCTCCGATGGATTGAAAAGCGCGATAGGCGATCAGCGATTCGCCGGACTGGGCAATGGCACACCCTATACTGGTGAGTGCGTAAAGGAAGGTCCCTGCCAGCAGTAATTTCTTGCGCCCCAATTGATCGGACAACGGGCCAAACAGCAGCATGCCTAACGTCATACCCACAAGAAAGGCGGTAATACTGTACTGAACGGTTTGTTGGCTCGAATCTAGATCGGCCGCAATGATCGGTAAACTGGGTAAATACATATCGATGGACAGAGGGCCAAAGGCAACGAGATAACCGAGCAATGGCACCAGCCATCGAGAATGAGTAGAAGTCATGTTTGCGTCCTTATAAAACAAAAAGCCAACATTGAGTTGGCTTTTTTCGAGAAAATGAGCGGCTTATTTTGGTGTACGCAACACCATTAGCTTCAATTCAGTCATGTCTTCGATGGCATAACGAATACCTTCACGACCTAAGCCACTGTCTTTCACGCCACCGTAGGGCATGTGGTCCACACGCCAAGATGGCACATCGCCAATCACGACACCACCAACTTCTAGCTCTTCCCATGCTTTGTGGGCTTTGTAGATGTCTTTAGTGAAAATCCCTGCTTGTAAACCAAAATCAGAGTTATTAACTTCTTCCAGTGCTTTATCGAAATCTGAGAACTTAGACAAAATAGCAACAGGGCCGAAGGCTTCTTGATTGTTCACCGTCATATCAGAGGTAACGTTTTCCAGCAGAGTCGCTTCTAACATCGCGCCGTCACGTTTGCCGCCCGCTAATACGGTGGCACCAGCCGCTTGGGCTTCTAGTACCCAGCCATGCAAGCGTTCTGCTTCTTTTACCGAGATCATCGGCCCGATGAACGTCTGCTCATCTGCAGGATCGCCCATCACAAGGTTACTAACGGCCGTGGTCAGTTTGTCTTTCGCTTGGTCATATAGAGATTCATGTACCATGATGCGCTGTACACTGATGCAGCTTTGGCCTGACTGGTAGTAAGCACCAAAAATAATGCGCTGTACGGCATCTTCTAAATCCGTCCCTTCATCGACGATGCAGGCG
This sequence comes from Marinomonas sp. AWM4_232, assembly GCF_056158325.1. NCBI lineage: Bacteria > Pseudomonadati > Pseudomonadota > Gammaproteobacteria > Oceanospirillales > Oceanospirillaceae > Marinomonas > Marinomonas sp. AWM4_232. The sequence continues at coordinate 3,310,141 of NZ_JBSWTA010000001.1, forward strand.
GCATTGCCACCCAGTTCAAGCACAACAGGTTTTTTACCCGCTTTCTTTTTCAGGTCCCAGCCCACATCCGGTGAACCCGTGAAACTGAGCAGTTTCAGACGGTCATCAGTGGTAAACAAGTCTGCGCCGTCACGGCGGCAAGGCAGGATCGAAAAGGCACCTTCAGGTAGTTCTGTTTCCGCTAGAATCTCCGCTACGATCAACGCACTAATGGGCGTTAACGAAGCAGGTTTCAGAATAAAGGTACAGCCCGCAGCAATAGCTGGTGCGATTTTATGGGCTGCAAGATTCAACGGGAAATTGAACGGCGAAATAAAAGAACAAGGGCCAATTGGGAAGCGCTTCCACTGACCTTGGTAGCCTTCCGCGCGTGGTGAAATGTCCATTGGCATCACTTCACCATAAATTCGTGTCGCTTCTTCGGCAGCGATTTGGAACGTATCAATTAAACGCGTCACTTCACCACGAGCGTCTTTAATCGGTTTGCCTGCTTCTTCGCATAAGGCAACAGCAAGCTCTTCGGCACGTTCTTTAAAGCGTGCGACACAGTGATTCAAAATGGCTTGGCGCTTATACGACGGCAACGCTTTCATTGCTGGCTGGGCTTTATCCGCTGCGGCAATGGCTTTATCAATATCGGCTGCAGAAGCGAGCGCAACGGTAGCAATCAGTTTGTCAGAATACTTGTTGCGAACTTCAAGATCTTCATTGGCGTAAACGGGTTTACTGGCCAAGTAGAATGGGTACTGCTTCTTTAACATATCGTGTGTCTCTCTTTGTTGTTATCTGAAGGTTGTTATCCGAATAGGGACTCAATGGCATACTGAGCACAGTCAATATCTTGACTTTCACTGCCCCCAGAAACACCAATGGCGCCCACCACTTCATCGTTGATGACAATAGGAAGGCCACCGCCTAAGTAGGTGAATTTGGGCTCGCTTTGCAGCGCAGCAAGGACGACTTGTTTCTGCGCTAAGCTGGTTTGCCAATCTCGCGTGGGGCGGCGAAAGGATAGGGCGGTATAGGCTTTTTTCTCTGCCACGCCCATTGAGATCAACGGTGACTGATTCATCCGCAAACTGGTAAGGGAATGACCAGTAGTGTCCACAATCGTCAGGCTGATATGGATATTTAGACGTTCAGCGTGGTGGATGGCAGCCATTCCCATCTGAATGGCTGCCATAGTGGTTAAGTTGGTTTGTTGTGTCACGTGTGTGGTCATGTGCTCACTCTATGGGAAAGATCACATTCGCCTGTCCGGTGCCGGAGCTTGGGAAGTAATCGGTAATGACTTCAGCTTTGCCTTGGTATTTATCCCAGCCCAAAGCCCCAAATAACATCGCAGTATCGTGCATGCCACCTTCACCACAGCAGTGTTGTGCGTAGTCAGGCAACATGGCTAAGAAGGTTTTGTTGTCACCTTTTTGCCACAGTTCTAATACACGCAAATCCACTTGGCGGTTAAATTCACGCGAGATGGTGAACGTGCCATTGTTGGCAGCGTACAGTTCGTTCTCCCAAATCTTGTGAGACAAGGAGCCAGAAGCGAGCAACATAACATTGTTATCGCTGGCTTCAATCGCTTCGAGAATCGCTTCGCCAATCAGACGAGATTCTTCTAAGTTATGAACAGTGCACCATGCTGCAACGGATACCACGTCAAAATGGTTGTCTTCGTTCATGTAACGCATTGGCACTAAGGTGCCGTACTCTAAATCGAGAGTTTCTACTTGGTGAGATAACATATGTACCCCTTTCGCCGTTGCCTTTTCAGCGATGGCGTCACCGAGTGTCGGGTTACCACGGTATTCGTATTCCAGATTTTGAATAAAGTGTGGGAACTCATGACTGGTGTAGACCCCTTTAAAGCTGGCATTTGAATTCACATGATGGCCTGCGTTCACAAGCCAATGGGTGTCCAACACGACGATGGTGTCGACGCCAGCTTCTTTTGCTCGGCGAGCAATTTCTTTATGCCCATCGATGGCTGCTTGTCGGCAACCTTGAAGATTGCCTGGTTGTTCCGACAGCAACATAGTTGGGACATGTGTGATTTTTGCCGCAACAGATAACTTACCCATAACTGATACCTCAAATAGTATTTTACTTAACATGTTAAGTAAATATATGCGGGGAAAATTAATCCTTCAATCGCAGATAGTTTGTTGTTTGACTTAGGGCAAGAGACTAATGATTGCTTTGCTGATTTCTAAAATCCGTTGGTGATTGTCCCGTCTTACGCATGAAAAAGCGTGAGAAATAAGACGGTTCTAGCATATTCAAATGGTAGCTGATTTCACTGAAACTGAGGCTGGTGTGAGAAAGTAGCCGTTTGGCCTCGAGAATCACACGGCCATTGATAATTTGCTTAGGGCTTGAGCCGGCGATTTTCTTGCAGATGTAGTGCAGTCGGCTCTCATTCAAATGCAATTGCTCACAGTAAAAGCTGACATTGCGGTGCTCAATATAATGAGACTCCACTAAGTGGCTAAATTTTCGGAAAAGAGTGACTTCTGTGTGTTTATGCTGATTTTTTGGGGACTTGGCCTCAGATAAGCGAACCATTTCAATGACCAACAACCGCAAAATGGAGACCATTGCAGGATGTTGTAAATCTCGTTGCTCTTGCCACTCATTTTTTAACAGGGAGAAGAGCGTTTCAATGGTCTGCCACTGTGAGGTGTCTGTTTGCTCAGAATGCAGTACCAGGGGCATATACAAAGTGGTCCGATCAATATTCAGCTGCTCAATGATCTCTTCCAATACGAGACGGTGCATGGTGATCACAAACCCAGGTGCTTCAGGCTCTGTCCAGAAAGCATGGGGCGTAGAGCTGGGCGTGTAAAACAGTGCTTTACCTTGGGTTTGATAGGTATTTTGATCGATGTTGAAGAGTGTTTTACCAGACTGGACAAAATGAAACTGGCAGTATTCACTGTGCAGATGCATGGGCATATCACGACCAAAAAAATCTGCCAGCTTGCCTAGCTTATCAAAGTGAATGGTCGCATCTTGGTATGCGAGGTCGTAATCTTCACCGATATTGATATTGGGGATCCATTCAGTTTTCATAACAGCGATCACTATGTTTAGATTTCAGCATAAAAAAAGCCCAGCGAACTGGGCAAAAAAAGGGTGATGCGGGCACGCCATTAAGTTCATTTTAGTACCTAAATGGACGCGAAACTAGTAGACGGAGGCATTACCCTGGAGGTCATTGTTGAGTTCAGGCTTAAACTCACTGACTAAATTTTTCGTGGCGGTCATCAGTAAACCTGTGTCACTGCCGACGGCAACAAACAGTGCGCCGCAGTCTAGGTAGCGTCGAGCCTGTTTCTTGTCGGCCATCAGTACGCCTGGCGCTTTGCCTGCGGCAACAATCTTGGCAATGCTGGCTTCGATGACTTTGACCACTTCTGGGTGGTTTGGCTGGCCAATGTAGCCAAGTGACGCGCTTAAATCTGCTGGGCCGATGAACACACCATCCACGCCGTCTACCGCGAGAATATTGTCCAACTCTTCAACCGCTTTTGCAGACTCAATTTGAACCAACACGCAGATTTCATCGTTTGCAGTGGTCAGGTAATCTTGAGTGCGGTTGAACTGAGAGGCACGAGCCAAAGCACTGCCCACACCACGCACACCCTGCGGCGGGTAACGTGTACCACGTACGATTTGCTCGGCTTGCTCGGCACTGTCAACCATCGGTGCCAAAACTGTTTGCACGCCTAAGTCTAAGATTTGCTTCAGCGCCACATCGTCCGCCCAAGCTGGACGCACAATCGGATGTGTTGCAAACGGCGCTAGAGCTTGAATTTGCCCCAACATCGTTTGTAGCGTGTTCGGTGCGTGTTCACCGTCAATCAATAACCAGTCAAACCCAGCGGAACCGATCAGCTCCGCTGTGTAATTGTTAGCAAGACCTAACCAAAGGCCTATTTGCGGCTCTTTATTAATAAGGGCCTGCTTAAAGGTGTTTTTTGGTGCAGACATGCGAACCCCTTATTTAAAGTAGCAAGACACAGAGCCTAGCGTGCCGAAGTCGACATTGAAGGTATCGCCTTTACGGGCCGCAACGGGGCGAGTAAAGGAACCACCCAGAATGATTTGTCCAGGTTGTAGCTCCACATCAAACGGTGCCAATTTATTGGCCAACCAAGCTACGCCATTGGCTGGATGGTTCAGTACGCCGGCAGCGACACCTGTTTCTTCAATCACACCATTGCGTTGCATGATGGCAGATACCCAGCGTAGATCCAGTTCATCAATGCTGATTGGACGACCACCTAGGATGATTGCAGCATTGGCAGCATTGTCTGAAATAGTGTCGAACACTTTACGCGGGCGGCCACTTTCAGGATCGATGGACTGGCTGCGGGCATCGATCAGCTCTAGAGCTGGGACCACGTGCCCCGTTGCATCATAGACATCAAAAATAGTGACATTTGGGCCTTTCAATGGCTTTTTCAGAATGAAGGCCAACTCCACTTCAATACGCGGCACGATGAAATCATCGGTGTTGATTTCACAACCGTCGTGATAAAGCATGTCATCCAATAATGTGCCGTAATCTGGCTCATCAATCTGTGAGCTCATTTGCATGGCACGAGAGGTCAAACCGATTTTATGGCCAATGATTTCGCGACCTTCATTGAGCTTGATGTCCAACCATTCACGCTGAATCGCGTAGGCGTCTTCAATGGTAATATCTGGATAGTCCAATGAAATCTGGCGGATCTGTTTGCGAGACTTTTCCGCTTCATGCAAGCGTTGTGCGCAGGTAGTGATAATATCTTTTGAAAGCATGACAGACTCCTAGTTTAAGCTCGTAAGGTATTCAGATTCAGAAATAATGGTATTGGTCAGTACGCCAACACCTTCCACTTCCGTTGTTACCACATCACCAGGTTTCACATCCGCTAGACCTTCAGGCGTACCCGTAAAGATCATATCGCCTGGTGTCAGAGTCATGATGTCACTTAGGTAAGAAATCAAATGTGGGATATCAAACACCAGGTCTTTAGTGTTGCCTTCTTGCTTAAGCTCGCCATTGATGTAAGTGCGTAGCACAAGATTGTGTGGATCTTTGATTTGATCTGCGTCGACAATGTAAGGACCAATCGGTGTACATGTGTCGCGGCTTTTTACACGCAGGTTAGGGCGGTAGTAGTTCTCTAGGTAATCGCGAATCGCGTAGTCATTACCCACAGTGTAACCACCTACGTAAGACATGGCGTCTTCTTTGGAAACGTTTTTCGCTTCTTTACCAATCACCACCACAAGCTCACACTCATAGTGCATGTAATCGACATTGTCTGGACGGTAAGTGTTTTGTTCATGGCCAATCAATGTGTTGCTGTTTTTTAGGAATACCAGCGGCTCATCTGGCGCTTTGAAAGACAGTTCAGCAGCGTGATCTGCGTAGTTAATAGCAAGCACAAACATCTTGCCATCACATGGCGGTAACCATGTAAAAGTACCGTCAGCCAGTACTTCACCGGATGGCGTGACGACTTCATTGTTGTCATTGACCGTTACGTTTAAGGTTTGGTTATTTACTTTTACGCGTGCGTGTTTCATGTTTGCTCTCACTCTACTTCAACTGGGTTCGCTAGACGGCCAACGGCCTCAACATCAATCATGACGATGTCGCCACCTTTAATTTCTAAAGAGGCATCACGTAACGGTGTGCCAGCGATGATGAGGTCGCTTTCTTCAAGAGTCATGAAGCTTGAGATGTAGCTGATGATTTTCTCTACGCTATGAACCAAACGATCGGTGTTTGTGGTGTGCACCAGTTCATCGTTCACATAGGTTTTGATCGATAGGTTGTTTGGGTTTGAAACGATGGCTTTATCCACCACCCAAGGTCCGATTGGGCAAAATGTGTCGCGGCACTTTGCTTTGACCGCTGGGCGGTAAAACGAGGTTTCAGCCAGAGAGACTTCGTTGACAACGGTATAGCCTTTAATAAAGTCCAGTGCTTGCTGTTCTGTTACGCGTGTGGCTGTTTTACCAATGACGATGCCTAGAGCAGGACCTGCATATACTGCGCCTTTGTCAGTTGGCACTTTGATAGTCTGGCCATGACCGACATGGGTGTTATCGGTTTTGATGTGCAGCACCGGTGTTTTAGGTGCGGTTACGTAAGGCTTATCTTCAAATTGGTCTGCTAACGTTGCTACCAAGTCTTTGTTATTCAGGGCAACGCCAATTACTGCGCCGTTCACGGCTGGAGCAAGCGGGTTTGTCATGTCCACAGCAAAAGTCGTGTCACTGGTTTTTGTCACCACTTTGCCGGATTCTTCTAGTCGGTATGTGTACATAGGAATAGTTACCAAGTTATTTAGTTAACATGTTAATTATATTCTCGTAAATAAAACTCAGATGTCAACTTCTGTTTTTAATTTAAGAATTTTCTAAACAGATCTCGCTGGGAGTGGATATTAAGCTTGCGATAAATGTTCTTACGATGGTTCTTGATCGTACCTTCGGAAACAAAGCACATTTCAGCGATGTGTGCCGAGGCTAAGCCTTGCAAAATGTATTGCACCACTTCTTTTTCTCGCTTGGTCAGCCCAAATTGATCCATTACTTGGCTTTGAGCTTCTAACTGCGGATTGTGGTTAGTTGTCAGAATGTGAGTGTCGTTTTCAACCGTTAGAATGGTCGAAAGCAAGGCTTCATGTTTTTGGATGGCCGATTTAATGGACTCAAGGTAAGGGCGTAGTTCACTGTTTAGCTGATGAATTGGTGTTTTATCTGCCGTGTAGGCCAAGCAAATGGTGCGTTCATCGTTCAGGCTAACAATCAGGTTAGCTTCGTTTTTCCAGCCGATCTTATGGTAGAAGCGGTCGTAATATGTGGAGCTTTCAAAATCATGCCGCGTGATGCTGTCTAAGGTCACCAAGGCTTTGTTTTGCTGTTGGTTAATGACGTCGTAAAAAGGGTCAAGCTGGTAGGCAAAGTCACAGTAGAGTTGATCAAGCTCTGGTTCTTGAAACCCCGCTAACAATGCTGGTTTGTCGGCTTTGGGATAACTGAAAACCTTAAAGTTTGAAACGGTTGAAATATTACTAAAGCAAACGCCTACCTGCGTGTAAAAACCGGGCTCTCCTATCGCCCCAATCAGCTCTGGCAGAGCTTGAAATAAAGAATTGTCCATAACCGTCATATGCACCTCTTAATTATTTTTCTGAGTTGGGTTTTACCGCAGGATCGATGGCTATTTTGGATATATTAAACCTGTTTCCTAAAAATTTCCCATATCACAACTAGCTTTGTTCGAGTCAAGAGTCCTTGACAGATCCAAATCTCAGTATTAATTTACTTAACATGTTAATCAATTGAAAGGGTTTTTGCCTTTCCGTCACATATAAATGCTTCATAGGAGAGCAGGTGAAAATGATCAAGAACTTAATTAATGGCGAATGGGTTGAAAGCGAAAAGACGTTCCAAACCTTTAACCCAGCGACTGGAGAACTGCTTGCTGAAGTGGCTCATGCGTCTGACGAACAGGTTGCGCAGGCAGTACAAGCTGCCAAAGCTGCTTTTCCAGCTTGGTCGAGTATGCCGATTGCAAAACGTTCTAAAATCATCGAAAAATTGGGTGATTTAATCGCTGAAAACGTGGAAGAGATTGCACGTCTTGAAACGGCTGATACGGGTCTTCCGTTGTACCAAACACTGAATGCATTGATTCCGCGTTCATCGAATAACTTTTACTTCTTTGCCGAAAAAGCGAAGCAAATGAATGGTCATACTTACCCTGTTGATGACCAAATGCTGAACTACACACTTTACCAACCTACGGGTGTGTGTGCTCTGATTTCGCCTTGGAACGTACCGTTTATGACCGGTACATGGAAAACAGCTCCGGCACTAGCACTGGGTAACACGGTGGTAATGAAACAGTCTGAGTTGTCTCCTTTGACGACAGATTTCCTTGGTCGTCTGACCATTGAAGCAGGCATCCCGCCAGGCGTATTCAACATCGTTCACGGCTTTGGTGCGACGACAGGTAACGCCATCATCACTAATGACGACGTGGATGCGATTTCCTTTACGGGCGGTACTGCAACGGGGAAACACATCATCGCCAACGCTGGTCTGAAAAAATTCTCTATGGAGCTAGGTGGCAAGTCGCCAGTGATGATCTTCGATGATTGTGACTACGAGCGTGCATTGGATGCAGCGGTATTTGGCATCTTCTCTATCAATGGTGAACGTTGTACTGCAGGTTCTCGTATCTTTGTGCAGAAGAGTATATATGACAAGTTCGCTACCGAATTTGCTGAACGTGCCAACAAAATCAAAGTCGGCGATCCTACAGATCTAGACACCAAAGTTGGTTCACTGATCAGCCAACAACACTTCGACAAAGTAACAGGCTACATCCGCATTGGTATCGAAGAAGGCGCAACGCTGATTGCTGGTGGTCCAGAGAAGCCAGTTGACGAATTGCCAGATCACCTTAAAGGTGGTCACTTTGTTCGTCCTACCGTATTCCGTGATGTCACCAATGACATGCGCATTGCACAAGAAGAAATCTTTGGCCCTGTTGCCGTGTTAATTCCATTTGAAGATGAAGACGATGTAGTCGCAATGGCGAACGACAACGATTACGGCCTAGCGTCTTACCTATGGACGCAAGACGTGAGCAAAGTGCATCGCATCGCTCAGAAAGTAGAAGCGGGCATGATGTTTGTGAACTCGCAGAACGTTCGTGATCTGCGTACGCCATTTGGTGGTGTTAAAGCCTCTGGTACTGGCCGCGAGGGTGGCGATTACAGTTTTGAAGTGTTCTGTGAACCGAAAAACGTATGTGTCAGCTTAGGTTCTCATCACATTCCTAAGTGGGGCGTTTAAGCCTATTTGATGATCAATGGAGCTGGCTAAGTCAGCTCCATTTTTACCCTGAAAGGATAAGAAATGCCGCATTTTATTGTCGAGTACTCTGCAAATCTTGAAGACAAGTTAGATTTTCAGCCGCTGTTTAAGCGCCTGCATGAGTACGTCATTGGTACGGGCCAATTCCCAATTGGTGGTGTGCGCAGCCGTGCGATCAAAGTGGATCATTTTCGTGTGGCCGATGGGCGAGAGGATTTCGCGCTGTTAAACCTGAACCTAAAAATCGGTCATGGTCGTGATATGGCGTTGAAGAGAGAAGTGGCGAAAAACGTATTTGCCATTTTGAGTGACTGGATGAAGCCCGTCACGGATGAGCATTATGTTCAGATTTCATTCGAGCTAACAGAATTAGACCCTGAGTTGAAATACAACCAAAACAATATTCACCCACTTTTTAAGTAAGTGAACCAAACAAGCGAATTTTCTAAAGCCATTTAAATAAATATAAAAAGAGGAAATCGTAATGCAGACTAAAATTAGTTCAATCATTCTGGGTGCCACCATTCTAGGATCAACAATCGCTTCAGCGCAGACGATTCGTGTAGCAAGCTGGCTACCACCGACCAACCCAATGAACGAGGTGGTGATCCCTGCCTGGGGAAAAGCAATCAATGAAGCGACCGATGGTCGTGTTGATGTTGAGATTGTCTATGGCCTTGGTCATCCTAAAACCATGTGGAACCTTGTAGAAGATGGCATTGTTGAAGCCAGCTACAGCTACCATGGCTATGTTCCTGGACGCTTTGAACTGCCGCAAGTGGTCGAACAGCCTGGTTTAGGGACCAATGCAGAGGCCGCTTCCTACGCACTATGGAAAACCTACGACAAGTATTTTGATCAATCCGGCGAGTTTGATGGTTTAAAACTGCTGGCTTTGTTTACTCATGGTCCGGGCCAGATTCATTCTAAGTTTGAAGTAAAGGACGTTGCAGATCTTGAGAATATGAAAATCCGTATCGGTGGTGGCGTGCAAAGCATCATCGCGGAAGAGTTTCATGTCACACCTGTTGGAGCACCCGCACCAAAAGTCTACGAAATGATGCAGCAAGGCGTTATCGATGGTGCATTTTTACCTGCTGTAGAGCAGCGCGTACTGCGCCTTTCAGAAGTAACCGATTATTTAACCATTCTTCCTCAAGGCCTCTACATGGGCAGTTTCTCCATGTTCATGGATCCCTACGTATTTGAAGAGCTTTCAGCAGAAGATCAAGCCGCAATCAATGCCCTTTCTGGTGAAGTACTGTCGATCCAAGCGGGTAAAGCATGGGATGCGAGCGATGCATCCGGCGTGGCCTCTGCACGTGACAATGGCGTAGCAGTGAAAGAGTTAAAAGAAGGGGATGCGTTAGCCGATCAGTTTGAATCACGTCTTAAAAATGTGCCTGAACATTGGGTGAAAATGGCGAATGAAAAAGGTTACAACGGCCAAGAAGCATTGGATTACCTTCGCTCCCAAGCTCAAGAATACGCTAATAATCACGGAGCTTAATCATGTTGCTGACTCGACTCGTCGATAAGCACCATGGTGGGTTTGGGTTAGCCAAATGGTTAACCTTTACCCTAGAGGTGATATCGTCTCTATTTCTAATGGCTCTTATGTTACTCACTTGTGGCGATGTCATCGGTCGCTATGTGTTTAACAACTCCATCAACGGGACCACCGAGCTTACGGAATTGGCGCTAGGGATTATCATCTTTTGCCAAATTCCAGTGGTGACGATTGCTAGCACCCATGTGGTGGTAGACATTCTTGATCGGTTATTGCCCAGTATATTTCTGCGCTTATCAGGTGTCGTCAGCCATTTGATAGTGGCAGTCGGATTTTATTATCTCGCTGATCGAATTTGGTTTATGGCTGAGCGTTCATTGCGACGAGGCGTATTCACGGAGTTCTTGCAGATTCCGGTCGCGTACTTCATCCAATTTATTAGCATCATGATGTATTTGTCCGCAGCTGTGTTGATCATTGTGGCGCTTCGTAAACTCATTAAGAAAGATCTGTAGCGAGTATTGATATGTTTGAATCGTTTATTGGCTTTCTTATCTTATTAAGCCTGATTTTAGTGTTTAGAGTGCCCATTGGTTTTGCGATGGGGGCCGTTGGCATTGTAGGGTTTGCAACGCTGCAGGGGTTGACGTTTGAAAACGTGTTTGAATTTAGCTGGCGAGGTCCGATCTCTCTTGCTTCAAATCGTATTATCGATACAGCGCAAGAATACGGCTTGTCGGTGATTCCACTGTTTATCTTGATGGGTAACTTTGTCACCAAAGCGAATTTATCTGGTGACTTATATCGGGCTTCCCATGCCTTCTTAGGTCATCGTAAAGGCGGTCTTTCCATGGCAACCATTGTTGCGTGTGGAGGATTCTCTGCCATTTGTGGTTCCAGCCTTGCGACCTCGGCAACCATGGCGAAAGTGGCGATGCCACCGATGAAAAAATACGGTTACTCAAATGAGCTGGCCAGTGCGTCCATTGCTGCAGGCTCAACCTTAGGCATTTTAATACCGCCAAGTGTTATTTTATTAATGTATGGCATTTTGACGGAGACTAGTATTCGCGAACTGTTTGCGGCAGGGTTTCTGCCCGGTATGTTAGGCATTGGCTTATATTTATTAGCGACTCGTTATGTGGTTTGGCGTCATCCTGAAGCAGGCCCTGCTGGTGACCCGATGCCATGGTCTGAGCGTTTGCTGTCGCTGCGTAATGTCTGGGGAGTACTGCTGTTATTTGCTATTGTCATGGGTGGTATTTATCTCGGTATTTTTACACCTTCTGAAGCGGCTGGGGTCGGTGCAGGCGGTGCATTTGTCATTGCCTTACTACGTAAGTCACTCAACCTAGATGCATTATTCCATGCTTTGATTGATACAGGGCGCACCTCTGCCATGCTATTTACCGTGTTGATCGGGGCGTTAATTTTCTCAGACTTTATTACCTTGGCTGGATTGCCTGCTGAGCTATTAGCTTTTGTGCAAAGCTTTGAATTATCGCCGATGGGCATCATGCTGATTATTGTTGCGATTTACTTAGTGTTGGGCATGGTGTTCGAAAGCTTGTCGATGATTCTATTGACCGTACCGATTTTTTATCCGCTGGTGCAGAGCTTGGGCTTTGACTTGGTGTGGTTTGGCATTTTAGTGGTCGTGGTGACTGAAATCAGTTTGATCACACCGCCTGTTGGGATGAATGTGTTTGTGTTGAGTGCGGTATTGGATGACGTCAAAGCCGGCACAATTTTTAAAGGAATCGTGCCGTTCTGGTGCGCAGATATGATTCGTTTAGCATTGATTTTATTTGTAAGTTCAATTGCTTTGTTTTTACCTGAAATTTTATACAGATAACTGTTTTACCGGAGAGCTTCCATGGGCAAGTTAGCGTTAGCTGCAAAAATTACCCACGTACCATCAATGTACTTATCCGAGCTTGATGGCCCAAAGAAAGGCTGCCGTCAGGCGGCCATTGACGGGCATCATGAAATCTCGCGTCGTTGTCGTGAGTTAGGGGTGGATACCATCGTGGTGTTTGATACACATTGGCTGGTTAATGCCGGTTACCACATTAACTGTGCACCCCATTGGGAAGGGGTTTACACCAGTAATGAACTGCCACACTTTATCAATAACATGCCGTACAGCTTGGATGGCAATCCTGAATTAGGACGCATTATTGCCCAAGTATGTAATGAGCAGGGCGTCGAAACAATGGCCCACGATGCGACGACCTTGGCGCCGGAGTACGGGGCGTTGGTGCCGATGCGTTATATGAACGAAGATAACCACTTTAAGTGCATCTCTGTCTCAGCATTGTTAACCGTGCATTATTTGAATGATTCGGCGCGTTTAGGGTGGGCACTGCGAGAAGCGATTGAAAAACACTACGATGGCACTGTGGCGATCCTAGCCAGTGGGTCTTTGTCTCACCGCTTTGCCCAAAATGGACAAGCACCGGATTTCTCTGACAAGGTGTGGAGCCCATTCCTAGAAGATCTTGATCATCGCGTCGTGGATATGTGGGAAAAAGGTGAGTGGGAAAAATTCTGTGGCATGTTACCTGAGTACGCGGCCAAAGGTCATGGTGAAGGCTTTATGCATGATACAGCAATGTTGCTCGGTGCCCTTGGCTGGTCAGACTACGATCAAAAAGTTGAGGTGATTACGCCTTACTTCGGTAGCTCTGGTACAGGACAAATCAATGCGATTTTCCCCATCTCACCGCAAACGGGTGACGCGGTACCAGCACCGCAAGCGTCACAGGAATCAGGCGAGTTTGTGTATGGTACGAGCCGTTTGTAATAGATTCAGTCAAACCTGATTATGAGAAGCCCTATACAGCAATGTATGGGGTTTTTTTTAATAGGTAACTCCACACTGGGAGTGTAATAATTTGTCACATACAACTAATGATATTTCAGGACTTTAATAATTTATGGTTCCTTGGGAGATCTAAATATTACTCATTAATTTGGCCACCAGTTCCGTTCTGGATTGTACCTCTGCTTTGCGATAAATGTGGTTAAGGTGGGTCTTTAGAGTCGCCATTCCCATGTCAATTCGTCGTACGATCTCTTTATTGCTTGCTCCTGCAATCAGCCATTCAACCACATCCAGCTCCCGTTCAGTAAAGGCATAATGCTGCTGTAGGTGGGCTCGCTCAGTATCCCGCTTTGGCAGGTACACACTGTTTAGGCTGTATTCCATAAAGCCATGTACAGACTGTAATAACGCTTGCTCTTGCTGACTGAAATCTCCTTGAGACTCCGTTCTTAACAAACTGATCAAGGCAATGATTTGTCCTCGAGTGTTACGAAAAAAAATGTCCAGGACAAAGCGGTGCTGAAATGGTTGCATGAACTCTTGATAGTAGCGACTTTGTAAAAGTTGTTGCTCAGGGATGACTGAGTCAATCGTTGCCATTTTAGTATCACTGTGGTGAAACTGGCTCGGGTTCAGCGGATCTAGAGCGTAAAAAGTTTGCGTGTAGGCTTTTTCAATTTCAGACGGAGCATTAAATATAAAAGCGCCAAGATGTCTCATCTCCGGATTGACAAGGAAAAAGACGGAGCTTTTGATCTCTATAAGCTTGTGTATTAACTCAAGGCTTTTGGCTTGAAACATCGCCGGAAATTGCTGCGAAGGCAAACAGGTTCTCCTTATCGTTGGTGGCCGAGCTGCCTCAACCATATGGTTGATGTTGCTGGATTGGTTGATTAGTTAACATATTAATTCAAATTGACTGTTTTGGTAAGGATAACAATGTCTGAAAGCACGCTATTACAACGCCGTTTCCAAGCAATCGGTAAACACTCACCACTATTTTATGATGAGCCTATTCACCTGGCACGAGGCGAAGGGGTCTGGTTATACGATGCCGATGGTAAACAATACTTAGACTGTTATAACAATGTTCCTCATGTAGGGCACTGTAATCCAATAGTAACGGATGCTCTAACTCAGCAAGTGACGACACTAAACATTCATACCCGTTATTTGCATGAAAATATTGTTAAGTACGTTGAGCGGTTAACGAGTACTTTTGCTGAACCTTTAGACGCTGCGATGATCATGTGTTCTGGTAGTGAAGCAAATGAGCAAGCTTTACGCATGGCTCGTTTCCTTACGAATGCTCAAGGTATTATCGGGACTGATGCCGCTTATCATGGTAATACTGAAGCCGTCTGTGAGCTTGGATCGGGTTTTATGCCTGAAGCATTAACCACTAAGCGCGTTCGTTCTTTCCCAATTCCAGATACCTATCGTGGTCAGGAAAATGTCTCACCTGAGCAGCTTAAAGACCATTATTTACAAAAAATTCAAGATGCAATTAATGCTTTCAACGAGGATGGGATCGGCTTTGCTGGTATCCTAGTTTGCCCTGACTTTGCCAACGAAGGACTTTTAAATCTTCCTGATGGTTTTATGGAAGACATGGTGGCTCTGGTTCGTTCTGCTGGTGGTGTGGTGATTTTTGACGAGGTGCAAGCAGGTTTTGGACGCACTGGCGAACATATGTGGGCTCACCAATGGTACGACGTCGTTCCAGATATCGTTACGTTGGGGAAACCGATGGGGAATGGTTTCCCATTAGCTGGACTTGTTACAAGCCTCGATAATGTGAATGCGTTTACCAAGCATGCGATGTATTTCAACACCTTTGCAGGAACACCTGTTGCCTGTGCCGTAGGTAATGCTGTTTTAGACGCACTTGAGCAAGAGAATCTTTTGCAAAATGCGATCACAACTGGACAGTATGTGACGGATGGCCTGAAAGCATTGCAAGAAAAATTCCCTTTAATTGGTGAAGTACGTAGTCGGGGAATGTTTTTTGGTGTCGAGTTGGTTGTGGATCATGAATCCAAAGTCCCTGCCAAAGTTCAAGCCAAACAGATCGTTAACCATATGCGTGATCAAGGCGTTCTTATTAGTACTATTGGTCCGTTCAATTCCGTCTTGAAAATCCGCCCACCGATGCCGTTTCAACCAGAGCATGCAGACATCTTATTGCAAGCACTAGAAAAAGCATTTACTGATATTTCTAAGGAGCAATAAAATGACAACAGCTATGGATACTCGTCTCCAGCAATTAACTCAAGCAGCAGAGAATGCTTTACCATTCTGGGAATTGAATGGTGCACAGCTTGATCTTATTAAATATCGTGAAAATGCGGTGTATAAACTGACTGGTGTTAATGGCGAACTCTTTGCTTTGCGCATTCATCGCCCTGGTTACCATGACTACGCGTCATTGCTTTCAGAATTGCAATGGATGGATGCCTTATCACAATTTGGTGTCGCAACTCCGGAAGTGATTCGCAACACCTCTGGGGAACTGATGACTAAAGTCATCATCCCTGAGACAGGAGAAGATGTTTACATTGATTTGTTTGCTTGGGTAGATGGCGCATCACTGGCAGCAGATAGCGATGCTATGGCAACTGCAGAGCAGTGCTACAAGATTTACTACACCATCGGGGAGATTGCGGCACAACTGCATAACCACTCATCTAGTTGGGAGTTGCCCGAAGGGTTCAAACGTCATGCTTGGGATCTAGAAGGATTAGTAGGAGAAGAGCCATTCTGGGGGCGTTTCTGGGAGCTAGAATTGCTGACTGAAGAGCAAAAGTCTTTGCTAGAAGAGGCTCGTGCTAAAGCTATTGAGCTATTAAACAAACTAGACACCTCGCCAGCGAATTACAGTTTGATTCATGCGGACTTTGATCCAAATAATATTATGATGGAAGGCGACATCGTTCGTCCCATTGATTTTGATGATGCCGGATTTGGCTGGCATATGTTTGAAATTGCGACAGCTTTGTATTTTATGCAGACGGAACCCCATTACGAGGTAATGGAAGATGCAATCATAGAGGGATATCGTTCGAAGCGTGACTTATCAGATGAGCAAATTGAACAGCTTGATCTCTTCTTAACATTACGAGGTTTCACTTACTTGGGATGGATTCGTAGCCGGCAAGAAACTGAAACTGCAAGAGAGTTATCTGGTGATTTGATTGCGAGAGCGGTTCGTCAGTCGAGACAGTTTCTGGATAAGAAATAAACGGTGATCTAACTGACAATGTATAAGAAGATGGCAATTTAACCATCTTCTTAATGCAAATATGCTTACTTTTTGTTCGGAATTTCCCCAACTAAATATTCACCTAAAATGCTTCGATTATAATTCTTGTTGTTTGAAAACTCAGTACAAAGTGATGACGAAAATGTCCCTAAAGGGGCAGTTAATCTGCGGGGACAGAGTGATAAGGTCGATGAGTGATTACAAAGAAGAATCACTTTATTAGAAAGATGCTTACTTAAATACGCCATGCCCTTGCAATATGGTTCTGGTGAATTAGGTAAGCGATATCGCAAATCGAATTTATAATTAGGACAATAATATGAGTGAAATCAGCCCCTTTTTCACCAAGAAAGTTTTACCCACGATGATTGCTGCAGCACTTGCTTCCTCTGCTCAAGCCTACAATTTGTATGAGAAAAATGGCACAGAACTGAATGCGGATATTGAAGCCATGTTTGGTGTTTTCTCCAGTGACCACAGCTATGACACGTTAGGTGCTAAACAATCAGGTAGTTCAACGTGGCAAGAAGGCTACATTAAATACGGTTTGTCAGGCAGCCAGGTGACCGGTGAGAGCAATGCTAGTGCCTATGGCGCCTTCAATGTCGTCAGCTCAGGAACTTGGGGAGATGGTGATGCAGCTGGCTTCTCCATCGGTAATGAACGTGAAACCGAGTTAGAGGATGCTTATGTTGGTTGGCGCTCGGGTGATTTATTGCCTGCGCTTGGCAAGAATGGCTTGGATCTGTCGTTTGGCCGCCAGAACTTCGCGCTAGGTGATGGCTTTCTCATTAACGGTGATGCACTAAACTTTGGTAATGCATTTGATGGCAGCATGAATCGTGGTGGTAGCTATTGGTTGGCGCCACGAAAAGCATTTGATGAAACTGCGATCCTGCGTATCGGGGGCGAAGAAGGCGCTCGTGCCGATGTTTTCTGGCTACAGTCCGACAACGTTGCTCAGTATAAGATGGAGCTGGCAGGTGTTAATGCGGAGTATGTGACGCCCGAAGGTACCTATGCTGCCGCTTACATCAAAGGCTTAGATGCTGTGCACTCTGATGCGTTGGGCAGTGCTCGTGATGGACAAGAAACCATGAGTCTACGTTACCAAGGCAATGCGGGCGTGGACAATCTATTTTTATCCGGTGAATATGTAACTCAAGCTCAAGGAAATGGGGGCATGGACGGCGATGCTTGGTATTTGGAGGCGGGCTGGACTTTTTCCGATCTGAGCTGGTCACCGAGTATCAACTACCGATTTGCGCAGTTTGATGAGGGCTTTGACCCGTTATTCTATGGCTTCAATCGTGGCTATGGTACCTGGTTCCAAGGTGAAGTAGCCGGTAATTATGCTGGACCGTTTAACTCTAATGCAGACGTTCAGCAGGTTGCCTTGAAGGCTGCGCCGACCGACATGCTTTCTATAGGAGCAGTTTTGTTCGACTTCAGTAATACCAATAATGGTGAAATGGATGCGCAGGAACTAGATCTGTACGCGGAATGGGTGGTTTCACCTAATTTGATCATAAGCCCACTGATTGGCTTTTATAAGCCAGAAGAGAGTAACAATAAGCAGCTAGGCGCTAACGACACTAATGTGTATGGCCAAGTCATAGCGATTGTTCCTTTCTAGAAAAAGTACTACGTTTTAAAAACGTTTTATTCAGTTTCCTATCTGTTATTTCAGCCTAAATACCACTGTATTTAGGCTTTTTTTGGGACGCATTAAAAATAGAGCTATAAGTGTAATTGTTAGGTCAAACTAGCTAAAGCTTTGTTGCATGTTTGGATTTTGAGCAATTTAGTAGCTTAATTTCATTGTTCATTTCGCTTCTATTAAAAACACCTAAGTTTTTTTAAAAAAATGTTATCCAAAGCTAGACATAAAAATTCAATGTTGTACTATCTGCGCCCGTTGTCGAGCGAAGCTCATCAGTGAGTACTCTTTCTGTTGAGATGATTGAGTAGTGCTGTGACCACTTTTTTATAAAATTGGCCGCAAAGCTTGAGCGGTTTTTCTTAATGTCGCAAAATAAGCCAATAATTTATTTTCTAAGTTATTGATTTAAAATGATATTAAGTTAAAATGCTCGTCAAGGTTGGTTGATGCAAGTTAAAGTTCTTTTGATTTTTTAGTCCTTACAAGGCGAATGTCGGGAGTTCGAACCTCTCCACACCCACCACTTATAAGTCAGTGGTTAAACAACTTATGACAATATGGAGCGGTAGTTCAGTTGGTTAGAATACCTGCCTGTCACGCAGGGGGTCGCGGGTTCGAGTCCCGTCCGTTCCGCCACTTACTTTTAATGAGAAGTAAGTCGGTAGCAGTACCATCATTATGATGGGTGTGTAGCTCAGTTGGGAGAGCGTCGCCCTTACAAGGCGAATGTCGGGAGTTCGAACCTCTCCACACCCACCACTTATAAGTCAGTGGCTAAACAACTTATGACAATATGGAGCGGTAGTTCAGTTGGTTAGAATACCTGCCTGTCACGCAGGGGGTCGCGGGTTCGAGTCCCGTCCGTTCCGCCATCTTTCCTCAAGATGTAAAACTATGATGGGTGTGTAGCTCAGTTGGGAGAGCGTCGCCCTTACAAGGCGAATGTCGGGAGTTCGAACCTCTCCACACCCACCATCTATTCTTACTTAGAAATTCCTTTATAAGTATCTGATATTAAATAACTTTTATCTTCCTTAAGTTACATGGCATTTGCGACCAAAATTTTTCTCGTTTTTTTGATGTGACCACAGTGTGACTGATTCGTGTCATATCTTGCTAATTCAAATTCTTGTGGCTTTTCTGAAAGGCATTTCTTGTGTAATTTTGCAGTTCGTACCAACAAGTCACAGACTCTCTAGTTTTCCCTTTTCAAATACCTTGTTTTACCTTATTAGCTGCCTCTACCTCTCAGCTAGTTTAAAGCTGTAATTGCTTTGTGTTCTCGCCAGATCTTGTGAGAGTAGATTTCTATTTGAATGAGTTGTGCATGACTTTAGTTTGATTGATGCTCTTGGGGGGGGGGCTGAAGGCGTTCTAATGTACTGATGAGAGCTCTGCTGCCGAGTGCTCAAGGTACGAGCCAGGCGGCCAAATCGCCCTCAATGAACCTGTTGCCGCTCCAACCCTAATCGAGCTAGCCGATGTACTACGACGAGGGCGCGGATTATAACTTACTAGGAGCCTGGATTACATGGCCAACCGACTAGCCGCAATTCGACGTCGACGTGCTGACCTTTCAAACATTCAACGAGTCCAATATTTTCGATGGTATTTGGTGCTGTGCGAGTTTATTACATGTCCCTAAAGTCGAACTCATGGATGCAATTTTACGCTTACTCAGGGCGCTCAAACAGCATGGCGTTATGTATATGTCGTTCAAGTATGGCGATGAAGAGCGTGTCAAAGAAGGGCGCTTTTTTTGTGACCAAACCGAACATACGATCAGGCAGTATTTGGCAGGCTTCGACGTCAAAGATATGTGGGTAACCGGTGACCAGAGAGAAGGCCGATCATCCGAACAGTGGCTCAATGTAATCATTGAAAAGCAAGAGTAGCCTATCGATGAAAACGGCCATCGAGTTTATTGCTTACATTCAACGGATGTTGGTAGAAGGTGATTTTACCGCGACGTACAAGTATGCATTATTACATGCGATTGCGGATGTATGCGTGGAAAGTTCCAGTGTGACCGTAAACAGTAAACTCCTAATTCAGTTAGATGTTTTAGCGGACAAAATGCTTCGTTTGTATTGGAATCAGGCCCGACCGTTTGGTGGTTCTAGCCAAACGATGCAATTGCATCAAAACAATGATTCTCAAAAGCAAATTGCTATTATCACGGCGGTGCAGAGCATCCAGCAAACAGGTTTATACAACATCAATCAGTTGTACAAAAGCCCACACTATAAAACCGTGCATAGAGTTGCAAAGACAGCACTCAAAAATGGCCCACTCTGGCGCTTACAGATTTTGGCAAAAAAAGAAGAATGCTTTTTATATCCGCATGATAAAAGCCAGAGTCATATTGAGCTGAATGCCGGCATCGCGGGCTATTTTCGTGAGTTTTATCACCTGATCACCTACCTTGCACGGGCTGCTTGGATCGACAAGATCATTTCTTTTAAACACAACCAATACCTCGTAGATGCGCAGGCCAACTTGCCGGAATTTCTGTTTGGTCAAGACCGTAAGGCTTTAGTCTATGCCAAGCCTCTACTTCAAGAGATACAGAAAAATACATGCTTCTACTGTGGTAAAAAGCTCGACCAACATGCCGAAGTGGATCACTTTATCCCATTCGCCAAATACGCATTCGACCTTGGCCACAACTTTGTATTGGCGGATCGTGCCTGCAACAACAGTAAACGAGATTACCTCGCCAGTTATGAGCACAAGTACAAATGGGAAGAAAATAATCTTGCCAACAACGCAAATATGATCTCTGAGGAACTTGCCAGCTACGTTGAATGCGATAAAGAGAAATCCATGGCTGTAGCGGATTGGGCGTATCAGATAGCGAGGAACAGTGCTTCGAACCTATGGCAAAGTAAGACTGAGTTTAGGTTAGCGTGAGTTATTAGTTGGATTTTTCTTTGAAAAAGTCTATCTCTTAGATGTTTGATAACTTCATTTGCTCTTCCAGCATATAGGTAGCTTAACATGGGAAGATTGGCTGCATTAATCGAATTTGAATGGCGCATGTCCTACGATTTGTTTATAGAAAGTTGCCCCTAAAAAGGGGCATATTTGTCCGAGACAGTTTTGGGTGTTTGCCAACGTTCGGCGGCGTCGAGTGACAGTGTTTGAGCTTGATGCGCCATAGGAATTTGCATCCGCTCACCATATAACCAGAGCACCATGTTGCTGCGTGAGCCACTTAGGATAGGTTGAGCCGCGTGAGGGACGCTGCCCTTGTGCAGCATCGCACTGCCCGGTGTGAAGCTAAAACGATTCACTTGATTGATTTGACGATCGTAAAAGTCCACTTCGGAACCGGTAAATGACTCGTCTGGTAAGTTCATATTAATGTTTAGTGTTGCCGCGCTAGCGTCTGAGTGCGGTTGTAAAGACGTATCAACGCCCGCTTGGTATTGAATTGAAAAGCCAAAGGTTTGGCTGTCATAGCCGACTATATTAGGGAACAATAAACGTGCGATTGGGCGCATGTAATGGTTCATCAGCGTCTGGTAGAAGTGTTGAAAGCTCGGTGCCGCTAAGTAGCCTTCAGAACGTGCATCCAGCATAGCACCATGTCGGTTGAGTGCAATGCCATAAGGTGGGCGAGTCGGTATGCCTGCCTCCGCTGCTGCAGCGAGATAATCTCGCAATAGATGAAGCTTCTCAGGATCAAAAAATTGTGCTTGAAAGACGCCTGGTGATACTTCGGTCCATATGTCTTTTACTGCTTGTTCTTTGCTGGGGTCTTGCCAAGCTTGCTCAACGGCGTGTCGAAGTTTACTGTCCAGCAAAAAGGTATCGGGTTTGTGGATTCTTGTTTGTGGATTGGTATCCCAGAGTTGCCATGCCTCCTCTAATAGTTGTCTGTTGCTTTGCCAAAAGTCACTCACTTCTGGAGCGCGTTGCAGCATAGCTTGACGAGTCGGTAAGGTGAGATGCTGTGCGCGATGCAATGCATCAAGAGGCTGTTCTTTGTGTGTTGTAGTGGTCATTTAGTTTCTCCGTATCAAGTGGTCATGAAGTGGTTTTGAATCGTTGAAACCACTTCTATAGGACGATGGAGAAAGTGTAATTTTCTTTAATGGCCAAATAAATTGGCTAATTGATAAATCACTTTTCTGTTTTTCAATATAATTAGTCTATGGTTTTTGCTCTGGGTGTCTTTCCCAAATAGGTGGTGTGCCAATTTTTTCAACCAAATAATCGATGAAAACTCTTACTTTAGCTGTTAGCACATTGGATTTTGGGTAAACCAACCAGACTGCGCTATTGTCTTCTATTTGATAGTCTGGCAATACTCTTACTAATTTGCCTGAGTCTAATTCATGGTGGATGCTCCATAGCGAGCTCATGCAAATTCCTAAGCCGGCTTTTGCTGCAATTCTTAAACTTGTGCCATCATCACATACCATTTTAGGTTTGCAATTTGATGGTGGGTAGCTGTATTCCTGTTGGCTCTGAATATGTCTTAGTTTGCGACTTTTGCTATTCATAAAGACCAATAACTGGTGTTCTGTCAGTTGTTCGGGTGAAGAGGGGATACCCTGTTTTGCTAAGTATTCTGGCGAGGCACACAAGACGCGAGTGTCACTGGCAAGACGCCGGCCAATAAAGCTACTGTCTGTTGCCGCCAAATTGCGTAGGGCTAAATCGTAACCCCCTTCGATGAGTTTGACTTGGCTGTCTGAGAGCATAAGTTCCAAGTGGATGTCAGGATAGCGCTGAATGAACTCCGGTAAGATGGGCATAACATAGGCTTGTGCAAAAGTACTGGAGGCGGCAAAACGAAGCGTGCCACTGACCGTTGGCTTACCTTGTCCTAAGGCGGCCAAAGCGGCCTCTTGTTGAGCCAGCATCTCTTTAGCGTAGGGCAAAAACTCCTGACCTTCGATGGATAAGCTCACTTTGCGGGTTGTTCTATGGAATAAATCCGCGCCAACTTGATTTTCAAGCTTCGCAAGCCATGCACTCGCAACAGAAGGCGTTAGCCCTAACTCCTGCCCAGCAGCACTGATGTTTAGTGTGTCTGCGGCCAGTACAAATAATTTAATAGCCTTAGTGTCCACTTTTGATTATCTCCAAAATCGGAATTCTGAATCCTCTTATAAGTCATTTATCTTCAAATTCCAAATCATTAAGCTGTTTAGCAGAATGAGCTTCCGGCTTTATTGGAGAGTTTGATAAGGCGGATCAGTATGAATAAGAGGTTTAACATGAGTAAAACAATTTTCATCACAGGTGCCACTGACGGTATAGGATTTGAAACGGCAAAACAATTGGCTGCGGGGGGCAACACCTTGTTGCTGCATGGTCGCAGTGCGAGCAAATTAGAAGCCTGTAAAGCGTCCATACTTGCTCTTTATCCACAAACATCTCTGAGTACTTATTTGGCCGATTTGTCAGATTTTCAGCAGGTTTTAACCTTAGCTAAAGAGGTTGTTAGTGAGCATTCCCATTTGGATGTTTTGATAAATAATGCTGGTGTTTTTAAAGTTTCGGACAGCATAACGTCACAGGGATTGGATGTACGATTTGTGGTAAACACATTAGCGCCTTATGTTCTCACGAAAGCTTTATTACCTATCATGACGAATGACAGTCGTGTGGTGAATTTGTCTTCTGCTGCCCAAGCCCCTGTTGCTTTGACGGCTTTGTCTGGTAAGCAAAGGTTGTCGGACAGTGAAGCCTATGCGCAAAGCAAATTGGCCATCACTATGTGGACTTTTCAGTTGGCAAAAAGCTGGGCAGACAGTGCTCCTACAGACAATGCTCCTAGTTTAGTCGCGATTAATCCGGCTTCTTTCTTGGGCAGTAAAATGGTCAAGCAAGCTTATGGTTCGGATGGTAAGGACTTGCGTATCGGGGCAGATATCTTAACCCGTGCCGCGACCAGTGGTGAATTTGCTAACGTTTCTGGACGTTATTTTGATAATGACATTGGTGTTTGGGCTCAGCCTCATCCCGATGCGTTAGACGAGGCAAAAAACATCGCCTTGATGAACGCCATGGAAGATTTGCTAGCTCAGTATGGTATTTCAGTGTGATCAAATAAACACGCAGTTATATCCCTATATAATTAGGGAAGCATTAGTATACTTAACTTAATTAAGTCGGCGAGACATGCGCCATGTTGCCGACTTAATGACATTTCCTAAGTAGTGTTAAGCAACCAAGTTTTCTTCTTGATTTATAGCCGTGCCGCCTAGTTTTGTGACTAAATTATTGCTTCCCCAGCCCTGGCTTCTCAGTCTCATTCTCTTGGTCGGAGCTGTTTTCCTCTGTTTCCTCATCCTTATTCCATAAAGTTTCAGGAATAACCGATTCAATGTCTTCAGCATGTTCTGGTGTTTTTTCAGCAATATAATCCACTACGCTGTGAATGGTTTGTTCTAATTCACCTTCTTCTGCCAATCGGTCGGCATAACGCATTTCTTCAAGATTCGTGGCCGCTGTGGTGACATAGGCCTCAGCGATGTCCATAACGGTTTCAGGATGCTCTTCAACAACCGTCTCGGCAGCCGCTTCGAAAATTTCTAAGCTGTGTTCTGGGTCAGCATTGGTAATCATAGCTGTCAGTTCAGGTAGGTCTTCGTAATCTGCCTCATCAAATACCTGCGCGACAAATTCGGTGGTTGAGCCAGAAGCATTAGTAATGATTGTCTCGATTAATTCATGCTTATGGTTTGGGTGAAATTTAAGCAATCGGTGGTAAAGCTCTAAGATATCTATGCCTTCGATATTGGCCAGCGCTTTAGCGAAATCTAAAATCTGTTCTGGGTACGAGCGGGCTAAGATGCTGACCATTTTCAACGCTAACTGTGGTTGTAGCTGAGCAATATCGACGGCGATTTCCACTTCATGGCTCAGGGTTGAATGGTCCACGTATTCTGTACGAGGGTCCAATTCGCTACTGACCCAACCCATGGCCGCACCTTGAGCAACGAAGGCTTCTTGCTCTTCAACAGGAATCGATTCACGCACTTTACTGCGGTAAATAACAAACAGTGCAAACGCTAATTGAATTAACCCTAAAGCAATAAAGAAAAAGTCGATGCCAATGTATTCCATGATCAGACCGATGATATAAGGCCCTATGATCCCGCCCGCCGCGTAAATGATAATGATCGCTCCGATGGCACCACTCATTTGATTTTGTTGTAGGCGGTCGAAGGTTTCAGAAATACCAAGGGGGTAGAGGCTTGATACAATACCACTGCTGATACTGATCAAAATCAACGCGGGGATAAAGAAGTCCAACTCCAGAATGGCTGGTATGGCCAAGGTGCAGACGATTGAAAATAGAACGGTGTATAAAATGACTTTGCGGCGCTCAAATCGGTCCGCAAAGTAGCCAATCGGAAATTGCAGTGCAACACCACCGATGATGGCGGCACCTACCAATAGTGATAGGTTGATACCTGAAATTCCTTTGGAGTCCGCGTATACCGACAACATGCTAAATAGTGAGCTTAAAATAAAGCCACATACTAATACTGCAGTTGCACCGACTGGAGACGTGCGAACAAGCTGCAGTAATGGCATAGGAACGGTATCTTCCACCTGTGGCGCCGTGGCCTTACTAATCGCAATAGGAACCACACCACCACATAGCAGTAAGCCGGCAATAATGTAGAGCGTTGCATGCGTGACATCAGCAAGGTTGACGACGAATGAACCTAAAAACATAGATAGCAGAACAACAATTTGGTTAGTCGCCAAGATTCTCGAACGTGTCTCTGAAGTAGAGCGTTCACTCAGCCACCCATCGGAGACAATGTTGGTCGCAGCAATACAAAAGCCCATCAAAATGCGCATGATTGCCCACACCCATTCGTTGAACCAAAGAAAGCATACTAGAATACTGATCGCAGCAAGGGCCGCAGAGGCGGTGTACATGCGAATATGTCCTACTCGTGACATGATTCGTCGCGTGAACACTCCACCTAAGAGCAACCCCACAGAAAACATTGACATAATTAAACCAATGTTACCGGTATTCACCTGTTCGTAATTCAAGCGTAATGGAAGCAAGACATTTATAAGGCCATGGCTGATGTAAATGAAAAAGCCGCTGACAAATAAAGCCAATAAAGAGAGTAACATTGCTGACATAAAGTTAAGTCCTGTGATCACCAAAAGGTAGTAGTGATATACGCACATGAAAGTTTTATATAATTTGTAGAGGCTATCGAGTAATTATGTCCTTATCCAGTAAATGACGTGTAACTAATGTGGCTATTTTTACTAAGTGGCGATAAATCTAATTTAACTCAAGAAAATTAGGAGGATAAAGAAGCACTAATAAAAACGATGGCCTGACAGAGCTTAAGTATTAAAAATTTAATTCTGCAATCTGTAAGATTTTTTATTTTCAAGCGTCTACTCTATACCCTTTGTTATTTTGCTCAATAAATCGAGCTTGTGTGGAGATGTTGATGAAGAAGGCAATCTTATTGGTGTTAATCGCTGTTCTGGTGGCGCTGTTTTTCTATTTTGATATACACCATTTACTAACGCTCGAAGGCTTGAAAGCAGGTTTGGAGCAGTTTGAATCTTTGCGTTCTGAGTCACCTGTGCTGGTGATGGGCGTTTTCCTAGTGTCGTATGTGCTGGTCACTGCGTTGTCGCTTCCTGGGGCGGCGATTATGACGTTGGCGGCGGGAGCGCTGTTTGGGGTAGGTGTCGGTACATTGCTGGTGTCTTTTGCAAGCAGCATTGGCGCAACGCTGGCTTTTTTAGTGTCTCGTTACCTTCTTCAAGAAACGGTACAAAAGCGTTTTGGTGACCGCTTAAAAGCCTTTAATGAAGGGATCGAGAAAGATGGGGCGTTTTATCTGTTCACCCTTCGTTTGGTGCCAGTCTTTCCATTCTTTTTGATTAACCTACTGATGGGCTTAACCAATATCCGTGCGATCACCTTCTATTGGGTGAGCCAAGTGGGCATGTTTGTTGGCACATTGGTTTATGTCAATGCGGGTACGCAGTTGGCTCAGCTGGACAGCCTTTCTGGTGTTTTGTCGCCTTCGTTGTTGTTCTCCTTTGTGCTATTGGGTGTGTTTCCTTTGATCGCCAAAAAAGTGCTGGCGGTTGTTAAAGCAAAGCGTGTCTACAGAGGGTATCAAAAGCCTAAAAAGTTTGACCGCAACATGATTGTCATTGGTGCAGGTGCCGGTGGTTTGGTCAGTGCCTACATTGCGGCGGCGGTAAAGGCAAAAGTGACTTTAGTGGAAGCCCATAAAATGGGAGGAGACTGCCTAAATTACGGTTGTGTACCCAGCAAAGCCATTATCAAGAGTGCCAAAATCGCCAAGCAGATTCGTCATGCAGATCAGTATGGCTTGGAAGCTTGCACACCTCGCTTTTCATTCAAACAAGTCATGGCGCGAGTGCATGAGGTCATTGCGAAAGTAGAGCCCCATGACAGCGTTGAGCGTTACACCAAATTAGGCGTCGACGTGGTGCAGGGCTACGCCAAGATCATTGACCCTTGGACCGTTGAGATCCAACTAAATGAAGGCGGTAGCCAACGCTTAACGGCGCAAAGTATCGTGTTGGCGACAGGGGCGCGCCCAGTTGTGCCAGCCATTCCAGGTTTAGAAGAGGTTGGCTATTACACCAGCGATACTTTGTGGTCTGAATTTGCCAAATTTGACGAGCCACCAAAGCGTTTAGTAGTGCTCGGAGGCGGTCCAATTGGCACTGAGTTGTCACAGACCTTTGCTCGTTTAGGTTCAAGTGTTACGCAAGTTGAGCGTTCAGAACGCATCATGATTCGTGAAGATCGAGACGTTTCTGAACTGGTTCAACAAAGTTTACGCGAAGATGGCGTCAACATCTTAACCTTGCACCTAGCTGTGCGCTGTGAGAAAGAGGGGGCTAGTAAATACTTGATTGTTGAACAGGGCGGGCAGGAAAGTCGTATCGAATTCGATGCACTGATTTGCGCCGTCGGCCGCGAGGCGCGCTTAGAAGGTTATGGACTGGA
The DNA here is from genome assembly GCF_056158325.1 of Marinomonas sp. AWM4_232. Taxonomy (NCBI): domain Bacteria; kingdom Pseudomonadati; phylum Pseudomonadota; class Gammaproteobacteria; order Oceanospirillales; family Oceanospirillaceae; genus Marinomonas; species Marinomonas sp. AWM4_232. The sequence continues at coordinate 3,338,295 of NZ_JBSWTA010000001.1, forward strand.
AAATCTAGGTATCGAGACCCGAAGAACCATTGTCACGAATGACTACTTAGAAACACTGTATCCAAATATCTACGCGGCTGGTGATGTGGCAGGGCCTTATCAATTTACCCATGTGGCAGCGCACCAAGCGTGGTACGCATCGGTAAACGCTTTATTTGGCTCTTTCAAAAAGTTTCGTGCCGATTATCGAGTAATCCCATGGGCAACCTTCGTGGATCCAGAAGTGGCGCGTGTGGGGTTAAATGAGCAAGACGCCAAAGCCCAAGGCATTGACTACGAGGTCGTACGCTATGGCATTGATGATTTAGATCGTGCCATTGCTGAGAGCGCTGAAGTTGGCTTTGTAAAAGTGCTAACCGTCCCAGGTAAGGACAAAATACTTGGTGTCACCATTGTTGGACAACATGCGGGTGAGATCCTACCTGAATTTGTTTTAGCCATGAAACACGGTTTAGGTCTGAACAAGATTTTAGGGACCATTCATACCTATCCAACTTGGGCAGAATCCAATAAATACGCTGCCGGAGAGTGGAAACGTGCTCACGCTCCAGAAAAAGTATTGAGCTGGCTGGAAAAATATCACGCGTGGCGTCGAGGTTAGGCAAATGAAAGCATGGTTTATAGCGCTCTTGTTCAGTCTTGGCTTTTCCTGCAATGTGTTGGCAAGTAATGCCTTTAATCACGGTGGTTGGGATCAACTACTGCAAAAACATGTGCGCCTGATCGATGAGGGTAAAGCCAGTCAAGTGGACTATCAGGGCTTTCTAGAGAGTAAAGGCGCTCTAGTACAGTACTTAAATCAGCTTGAAAGTGTGGATCAGCAAAGATTCGATAGTTGGCCCAAGAGCGATCAACTGGCTTTCTTGATCAATGCCTATAACGCTTGGACGGTACAATTAATTTTAACCAAGTGGCCTGATTTAGACTCCATTAAAGATCTTGGCGGACTGTTTCGATCACCGTGGCGCAAAGAGTTTATTCCTCTTTTGGGACAAGTTCGTTCACTTGATGAGATTGAGCATGAGTTGATTCGAGGCTCAGACCGTTACCAAGACCCTCGTATTCACTTTGTTGTGAACTGCGCCAGTATCGGTTGTCCTGCGCTGGCAAATGTCGCCTATCAAGGAGACAGCCTTGAACAGCTCTTAGAACAGCAAACTCGCATGTTTTTAGCCGATCGTTCCCGAAACCGACTGGACGGTAAGACGTTGAAGCTTTCGTCGATTTTCAAATGGTACAAAGAAGACTTTGAAAAAGGCTGGCAAGGCTATGACTCGCTTGAATCCTTTTTAGTCCATTACAAAGAGGCCCTGTCATTACCGGAAAGTAGTGTGCAAAGCCTTATGCATAAGGATTTGAAACTGTCATTCCTGAGCTATGACTGGGGGTTAAATGGTGTGGATCGCTAAAGCTCGCCTTAGCTTGGGTGGCAAACATGAGTCGAGAGAAAAGATAAAAAAGAGGGTAGGTATATGAAATGGCTAATCAGTATTTGTTTGGCATGCTTTAGCATGATAGCGCTGGCGCAAGCGCCTATTTCGACCGGTTTTTTTAGTAATAAAGCACTAGATGGTTACGACACTGTGGCCTATTTTACACAGGGACAGGCTGTAAAAGGAAACCCTGAATGGTCAACCAACTACAAGGGCGCTGAGTGGCACTTTTCTAAGGTTGAACATTTGCAGATGTTTTTGAAAACACCAGAGAAATACGTGCCACAGTATGGCGGTTATTGTGCGTGGGGTGTTTCGACGAAAAGTGATTTCGCGCCGTCTGATGCAACTCAGTGGGCTATCATCAAGGGTAAGCTTTACCTAAATTATAACGAAAAGGTAAAGCAACGCTGGAGTGAAAACCCACTGAAACACATTCAAATTGCAGATGAGAATTGGCCAACACTCACACGTGAATTTAGCGAATAAGTGCTGGCTCGTCGTTAATTCTGCTGAATCAGTACGTTATCGAAGAAAGCGTTGATACCTTGGATATCATCCAGTGGTAGTACTTCGGCGACATATTGATCAGGTCGAACCACCACCGCACAGCCCTGATTGCGATCAATACCACGCATATCGTAGATATCCTTACCTTCTTTCAATGGAGCGCAGTACACCTTCTCGTAGTCTTTTAGCCCAAACTTACCTTTTTGAGGGGTGAGTAATGGATCGAGTTGTGATCGTTCTAATTCATGGTGATGACATTGGAAAATCGCTCTGATATCGATCACAGAATCAATGTCAGCATCTTTTGGCGTAAAGCGGTTGACTGGAGAAGATGGATCGTTGACCAGATAATCTGCCAGTTTTCTCACACCACAGTCATTCGACATAGGTGCTTGCTGGCCGGCAAACAGATACATGCGATAGGCGCCATTTGCAGTATGACAATGACCTAATTGCACTGGTTTGGCGTCCCCATGACGAATGACATTCGCAGAATGGAAGCGCAGCCCTACTTTGAGTCCTGTTGCCAGATTGTCATGGGTGCCGGATCCAATCACGTCAGAAGGGCGGTATTGGATCGAAACCCCAGCAGTGTAGCGACCAAATAACTTAAAGTAGCGCTGAAACTCTGCTGGATCAACGCCATCAGGCTGTTCAGCAGATTTAGGCTTTGCGCTAAACATAGCTGACCACTCACGGTCAAAGTCGATTAATGCTTGCCCATATTCATGACGTTCTTGGGAATAGCTTGAAAGTAAGCTCTCCGGCGCTAAGCATGTCAATACGTGAGCCAGTTTCCAACCTAAGTTCCAGGTGTCCATCACCGATGTGTTAAGGCCTTGGCCAGCTTTGGGGCTATGGGTATGACAAGCATCTCCAGCCAAGAAAACACGAGCGGAGCGCTCAGCCGTAGCATCGTCAAAGGCTGTGGTGATACGCTGACCTATCTCATAAACACTCCACCATGCTACGTCTTTCACATCCATGGTATAAGGCGCTATGATTCGATTGGCAGCCGCAACAAGAATATCTGACGTCATCTGATCTCGTGCAACGCGCTCGTTCTCTTTTAATTTATCCAATTCCACATAGATACGGGCCATGTAGCCCCCTTCACGGGGAATGATCAACATATTGCCTTCTTTGTTTGACTGAATCAGAGACTTCAAACGAATATCGGGGAAGTCTGTATTCAAGAGGACGTCCATGACACCCCAAGCTTGGTTCAAGGCGTCACCAACCAACTTATGGCCAATAGCGGTTCTGACTCCAGAGCGCGCACCATCACAGCCAACGACGTATTTGGCTTTTACGGTTTCAATTTCTTGATTGAACTGGGAGTAATTCACCATGCGTTCAAGTTTTACTGTAACAGGGTACTCACTATCACCTTCATTGACTTCTAAACCTAAAAATTTACGCTGATAGTGAGGCTCTATTTTTCCTGGTGCTTGACGCATAACTCGAAGGAACTCATCGTGAACTCGTGCTTGGTTGATGATCATGTGAGGCATTTCTGATAAGTCTTCCTCAACGTCTTCAACTTTACCTGTACGGGAAATATGCTCAGGGTTTTCAGCATCAGGCTTCCAAAAGGCTGCTTCATTGACTTGATAACCTTCTTGAATGATCTGATCGGCGAAACCATAAGCTTGGAACATTTCGACTGTGCGACAAGCAATGCCATCCGCTTGCCCAACGAGCAAACGATCATCTTTGATATCAACGATTGCGGTTTTGATTTGACCAAACTGAGACAACTGCGCCGCAAGGTTTAAGCCCGCTGGGCCACAGCCAATGATTAAAACATCCACCTCACTAGGCATTGGGCGCTTGATAGGTGGTGCAACCACTGCATCTTGTGGGTCACTAAAGCGAGGGTCTCCAGGGTGAAAACCATTGACGTGATACTGCATCGTACGACTCCTTTATTGTTCTGATTGTCTCGATGCCTTTACTGTAGCCCATTCTTTAATATAGGTAATAATTTGTTTTTGGTTCTAGATACAAAGAAAACGTATATCCAAAGACCAGCTATATCAATCTGTCCCTACTAATTATTTGGTTTTTTGTGCCTGTGTCGGTTTTATTTTTTAATCTAATATTCCTCTGATCATACGACGTTAACCGTTGAAAAATAGTGTCATTGAGGAGCTAACGCTTAAGTCAGATATCCTCTTTGCCGTGGCACGCTCAATTGAGAGGATTAAAAATGGGGGTGGATTTAGTCACCATCTGGATGCTTGTCATTACTTTTACTTTGATGATGTATGTTGTATTGGATGGGTTCGATTTAGGTCTCGGGCTGCTATTTGCTGCTGTTCGAAATAGACAAGAACGTGGAGTCATTCTAAAAACTGTTTCACCAGTATGGGACGGTAATGAAGGTTGGTTGGCCTTATGTGGGATGGGTGTTTTGCTGGCTTTTCCGGTAGCGTTTACTATTATTTTCGAGGCACTATTCATGCCTATTTTAGCCATGATCGTTGGCTTGCTACTGCGTGGTGTTGCCTTTAAATACCGCCTTAGAGCCTCCAGTCAAGACCAGAGAAAATGGGATATTTTATTTTTTATTGGCTCTTTCATCGCGACCTTTATGCAAGGGGTTACGTTAGGTGCAGTAGTTCAAGGTATTGCTGTTGAAAATCTTGCTTACATAGGTGGAGAGTGGGAATGGTTAAGCTGGTTTAGTATCTTAACTGGCATAAGCTTAGTGATTGCCTACGCGCTACTTGGTGCAACGTGGTTACTGTTTAATACTCAAGGCGAGTTGTACACAAAAATACGACAATATTCTCATTACTTGTTGGTCTGGCTTGGTTATGCGGCAACAGCTATCTTGTTGGTAACGCCCTTTTTAAATGAGGCCTTAAAAGAACGTTGGTTCACGTTACCAAACTTTTTCTATCTGAGTTTTGTGCCTATGTTGGGTCTTATGTTGTTCACTTGGGCTTATTATGTAGTTCGTTTTTCAGAGTGGAACAGATGGCCTTTTGCAATCATATTAACCATGTTTGGCACCGCTTATTTTACGCTTATCACGACTGTTTGGCCGTATATCGTTCCACCTGATTTAAGCTTCTATGAAATTGCTGCACCGCAATCAAGCCTAAGATTATCAATATGGGCTATGATCATTGCGATGCCAATTCTATTGATTTACTCCTATTGGTCTTATTTTTTGTACCGTGGTAAAACACTTTTTCCCAATGCCGAAGCTTATTAAAAAGGATGCCTATTTTGTATCTAGTAACGTCTGAAACAATAAGTGAAGCGCTGCTCGGCGGCGCTCTGTTAGCGGTTGCGAGAAGCTGAGGCGCATGTGGTTTTTGTACAAACCATGGGCTGAGAATAATACTCCTGGAGTCAGTACGATGCCTTTTTCCAGTAGGGCTTTGTAGCTTTGCTGAGTATCAATATGGTCGGGTAGTTCGACCCAACAGCTCAATCCACCATTAGGCTTGGTGAATTTGATTTGAGTGCCCCAGTGCTTCTTAAGCTCCGCTAATAATTTATCCCGTTGCTCTTTCAGTTGTTGACGATGTTGGTTCACATAACGTTTAAAGTGCCCTTGGCTGATGAACTCTGCGAGGCCCTCTTGCACGGCTTGGGGGCTGGCCAGTTGCGTGATCAGTTTTAGCTGAACGATTTTGTGATGCAGTAATCCGCCAGCAATCCAGCCAATACGTAATTCTCTCGATAGGCATTTCGAGAAAGATCCGCACAGAATCACGCGACCATCATCACAAACACTTTTAATCGGTGGGCATAACTCACTACGAAAGCGTAACTCTCCGTAAATGTCGTCTTCAATAATGTAGAAATCATGCTGATTGGCGAGTTTTACCAAGGCTTTCATATTCGCAAGCGGCATTTTTGAACCGGTTGGCGTATGGAAGTTCGGCGTGACAATACAGGCTTTGATCGGCCAGTCTTGAATTTTCTCGGCCAGCTCCTGTAGGTCTAATCCTTTATTGGTGTCGGATGAGATTTCGATGACGTGTAACCCGAGCTGCTCAAGTTGTTGTAGTGCACCGTAAAATGCTGGGGATTCAATGGCTACGGTGTCGCCTTTCTGACAAGTCGCCATCAAAGCAAGAAATAGGGCGTGCTGACATCCTGAAGTGATGCATAAATCATCAACGCTTAGACTTGTTTCCCGTTGACGGTATAGGTCAACGATAGCGCTGCGCAAGCCCACATGTCCCTTTGGCTCGTCATAATAGTTAGCTTTTTGCTCTGGATGAGAGCGAGACGCTTTGCCGATCATTCGATTCAAGTTAATCAAATGCTGCGCCGCAGGAGTCGACCCATCACTTGGTAATATATCAAATGCAGCGCTACGGGACATAATGTCGCGGAAAATGTCAGGTACATTTACTTGTGCAGGGATTGAGGGCGTCGACACTTTTTTCGGTGTGTTGTAATCCGCGCCGCTTTCTGCCACAAAATAGCCACTCTTGGGTACGGCATAGACCAGTTGATCCGCTTCGAGTTTATGCAGAGCATGAATGACCGTTGCTTTGGATAGCTCGTGCTGCTTACACAGAGTTCGAACCGAAGGCAGTTTTTCCCCAATCTTGTAACGGCCAGTTTGAATCTGTTGGCGTAACAACACTTCTAGAGCTTCATAACGAAATGCGCCCACTGCGATATCCTCTTAAAGTTTTATCTGGGTCTAGTTTAACGTATTTTTTTTGCTTTTCACTAATCTGTGTTGGCTTTTTGCAGGAGGGCTTACTTAGAAAATGCACTAGGTAAATCCGATATTAAGATGCTGTTTACAGCTGATCGATCATTAGTTAAACCAACGACATTCTTTGCGCCTCGCTAAGGAAGCTATCCTCGTTTTATTCATGCTCATAAGAACATTGCGCAGTTGCTTTTCTTGCTCATCCTACGTAAGTTGTACGCTCTATTAGGTCGTACTTAGGTACAAGTCGATTTTTGACTTGGGAAGTTGGTGAGCCGCTGTGCAATCCCAACACTGCCCCCGCAACGGTAAATTGGTAACGTCGATTTTGAATGCCACTGTGTGTATTTCACATGGGAAGGTAAATCGACTGTGATAAAAAGATCACGCTGATGAGTCCGGATACCAGCCTGATAGTGGTTTACCATGGTGTTGCGGAGGGCTTCACCGAGTAATGATGCATTAGCTGACAATACTTTTCCTCCCAACTCCGACTATTTATTTTGTTGGAGACATTTTTGTGTTTAAAAACATCGCGCTAACGGCTGTAGCAAGCGTTGCGCTTTACTCTTCTGTTGCTTCGGCACACTTTCAAATGGTGTACACACCAGAATTGCTGCGAGAAGCTGGCGGCCCCATTTCATTGAAATTGCCTTTTACTCATCCTTCTGAAAGTGGCCATGTGATGGCAGTTGATGAGCCTGAAGCGTTTTACGTGTTTAAAAAGGGCAAAAAAACAGACCTTCTCGATACGGTTAAACCTAGTCAATGGACCAGCGCAAGCAACACAGGCTTGTCTTATGAAGCGCAGTATTCATTACGTGGCTTAGGGGATTATGTCTTTATCTATGAGATGGCACCTTACTACGAAGCATCAGAAGACATCTATATTCAGCAGATTAGCAAATCAATTGTGAACGTTGGTAGCTTGCCAACAGACTGGAATGAGGACTTTGGTCTAAAAGCGGAGATCGTACCACTGACCAAACCTTATGCGATTTATGAAGGTGGCACGTTCACTGGCGTTGTGCGAAGTGAAGGGCTGCCTGTGCCATTCGCTGAAATTGAAGTGGAATACGTCAACTATGAACCTAATTCTGACACGAATGCCTTTGCCAGCGAGGGGAATATTGAGCCACCCGCTGATGCCTTCATTACAATGACCATTTTCGCGGATGCCAACGGTACTTTTACCTTTGGGATTCCTAAAGCGGGCCAGTGGGGATTTGCGGCCTTAGGAGTGGGTTCTGAAACCGAATACAAAGGTAAAGAGCTGTCTCAAGATGCCGTCATTTGGGTGCAAGCTCACGCCATCAAATAATAGGATTAAGATATGCATATAGTAGACGGAGCATTATCTGTTCCTGTCTTAGCCACCGGCGCCTTGTTAACGGCGGCCGGTGTGGCTTTAGGCTTAAAGAAGATGGATTATGACCACCTTCCGCAGGTGGGCGTATTGTCCGCTGCGTTTTTTATTGCCTCTTACATCCATTTACCGATTGGTTTCTCGAGCGTGCATTTGATTCTTAACGGTTTAATCGGATTGGCACTTGGGTGGGCTGCGTTCCCTGCGTTATTGATTGCGTTATTCCTGCAAGCCGTTTTCTTTGGCTTTGGCGGTTTTGTCGTGTTAGGTGTCAACACGTTGAATATCGCGTTACCTGCCGTGCTGGTTTACTACGGTTGCCGCTATGGTATTCAATCCAGTTCCACGAAAGTGGCAGCCATATGGGGGGCAATCGGCGGTGCTGGAAGCATTATCCTGACGACCCTAATGGTCGCCGTGTCTTTGATGCTATCGGGAGAAGGGTTTGCGTTGGCTGCCAAAGCGACGTTTATCGCACATATACCGGTGATGATCATCGAAGGTTTTGTGACGGCATCGGCGGTGTTGTTGATCCGAAAAGTGAAGCCTACTTTCCTTGGACTGGATGAGGAACGTGTCTATGGCTAGATGGCGATCCATTTTGACGCTTCTTTTCATGTGCTCGCCTTTTATGGTTCAAGCACACAATGTGATCAGCGGTGTATATGCGATAGGCTCAACCATAGAAGGCGAGATCGGTTTTTCAAATGGTGACATGGCGGCTGAAGGCACGGAAGTGATTGTGTTTGATTCATTGGGTAATGAGTTAGGGCGTGTGAAAACCGATGCTGAAGGACTGTTTGCCTTTGAGGCGAAGAAGCGTATTGATCACTTTTTCTATGCCAACATGAGTTCAGGGCATGTGATGGAAGAAATGCTACCCGCAGACCAACTGCCGGAGTCTTTGTCGGGAGACGTTATTAGCGCTGAGAATAGCGATACGAAGCAGGCATCTAAGGCGACTTCAATGTCTACCTCAGGGATGGATCAAGCTGAGCTTGAGGCCATGATTGAAAAAGCCGTGGCGAAACAAGTGAAACCGTTACGCCAAGAATTGATGCAGTATCAAGCGAAGGCTGGGATGCAAGATATCTTAGGGGGTATTGGTTACATCTTCGGCCTATGTGGCTTAGGGATTTGGTGGCGCCAGCGTCAAAAAGAGAAACAGGAAAAGGCAAATGCCTGAGTTTCTGGAGCACAGTGGCACCTCTTGGCAAGGTCAAAAAGTTAAACATCACCGTTCAATCGTGGATCATATAGATCCTCGCTTGCGGGTGGTGATGGCTTCCTTGTTTGCCCTGATCACCGTGTTATCACAGAGCTTTTTAAGCCTATGTGTCGCTGTGGGCGTAGGTTTATTGTTAGCAGTTCTCGCTAGATTGAACCTAAAACGCACCTTACGTCGAGTGTTGGCGATGGATATGTTTATGATTTTTCTGATCATATTGTTGCCTTTTACGACACCTGGAGAGACTTGGTTCAGCATCTTAGGTCTTTCTGCCAGCGAGGAAGGTTTTCTTCATGCTGTGGTGATCCTATTGAAAGCGCATGCTGTGGTACTAGCACTGTTAGCGTTGATTGGTACGCTTAGTGCAACAGTGCTCGGTCATGCTCTGGCACGCTTACGCATTCCGGATAAATTGGTGCATTTGATGCTTTTCACAGTGCGCTATTTAGAAGTCATTGGGCAAGAGTACAAACGTATGCGACGTGCTATGAAAGCCAGAGCCTTTGTATTACGTACAGACCGACATACTTGGCGCTCGATTGGCTACTTAATCGGTATGCTATTGGTCCACTCATTAGAGCGTTCAGAACGTATCATGGATGCTATGAAGTGCCGCGGATATCAAGGCAAGTTCTATTTATTTGACGATATGCGCTTGAGCCAGAAAGACCTGAATTTCAGCCTTATTTTTACACCTGTTTTGTGTCTATTGATCGGATTAAATTTTCTATGAGCAGCGACGAATCTTTTTTCAAAGTAACTGGTTTAAGTTATCGCTACCCGAGGCGGGGTGTGGTGTTAGATCAGGTGGATTTTGAATTGAAAAGAGGAGAGCGAGTGGCCCTCACTGGGCCAAATGGTGCGGGTAAGACAACTTTTTTGCATTTATTGGTCGGTTTAAAGAAGCCTAAATCGGGTCACATCTGGGCGTTTGGCAAAACGCGCAATGACGAAAAAGAGTTTGTGGAGGTGCGCGCAAGGGCAGGGTTTTTGTTTCAAGATCCAGATGATCAATTGTTTTGTCCAACGGTGTTAGAAGATGTGGCATTTGGTCCTTTGAACTTGGGCAAGTCTCGGACAGAAGCTCTGCAGATTGCTAAAGATACATTGACCTCACTTGGTATGGCTGGGTTTGAAGAAAGGATCACTCACCAACTTTCAGGCGGTGAAAAGCGCATGATAACGCTGGCCGCCGTCTTAGCAATGGAGCCTGATGTACTATTGCTAGACGAGCCGAGTAATGCGTTGGATGTAAAAGCGCGTCAACGTTTGATCGATACGCTTCTTAGCTTGTCTCAAGCCATGGTCATAGTGTCTCATGATGCGGATTTTGTTGATCAGCTGTCTACCCGTGAACTGCGTCTTGAGAACGCTGCACTAATGGTTATTTAAGCAGCCTTCCTATGGGGCTACCAAATCGGTTAGCCCCTTTTTCTATTCTAGAAACTAAGAAACTATCGTTTCTTCCCACCTTTGCCTTGTACGGCTTTAAATCGTGGATTTGATTTACAAATCACGAATAGTCGACCACGGCGTTTTACCACTTGGCAGTCTGGGTGGCGCTTTTTAGCCGTTTTCAATGATGACAAGACTTGCATTAACGTGCTCCTTTTAACTGACGAGAACCAAATCGACGTTTGAAGTTTTGAACACGTCCTTCCAACTGTGTGGCACGTTGCTCACCGGTGTAGACCGGATGAGAGGCCGAGGAAATATCAATGGTGTGGTAGGGGTAGGTATTCCCGTCTTTCCACTCAATTGACTGTGAAGTTTGTAGCGTAGTTTTGATTAGAAAATAGGTGTCTACGCTGGTGTCATGAAATACGACGGTACGGTATTCCGGGTGAATATTTGAACGCATAAGGTACCTCCTTGAATGGTTATATTATGTTATATCATAACATCTTTTGTGTAAATGATAATTGATATCATTTCTGGTTGAGATGCACGTCAAACTTTTGTCATTTTTAGTAAAAGAGAGGTCCGCTGAACCTGAAATAAATGACAGTGGACTTTGTTTCTAATATATTTTTAATGGTATTGATTTGAAGTGAGTTCTTATGCCCAAACCGCAATCTTATTGCATAGCTTTGCAGCCCATATGTGATTCTGACATGGTTCATGTAGCGGATGAGCTGCTATACCGGTCTACGTCATCTATGTCAAAAGCGGTGATCGATGATGAGCTTGTTGCAACGGCAAGGGCCTGTAATGCAGCCTTCTATGAAACCGGTATTGAAAATCTCTGCGGCAGTGGCAAGTTATTTTTTAACGCCCCTAGAGAATGGTTGCTAAAACCTGAATTACTACCTCCGTACCCAGAACAAGTTGTTATTGAAGTGCTTGAAAGCGTCGAGGGGGATACTGAAATTATTGCGGCCCTTCAGCATGTAAAGGCGTTGGATTATCAAATTGCATTAGATGACTTTGTTCTTAATGAACAAACACGGCCATTATTAGAGGTAGCCGACATCATCAAACTCGATATGCTGGTTGATCAGCAAAATAGCAATATTGAGCTTTACTTAGACAAAGGTATTACGCTGCTGGCTGAAAAGGTCGAAGATCTTGAGATGTTTGAGCGTTGCAAGCGACAGGGCTTCACGCTTTTTCAGGGATATTTCTACGCAAAGCCTGAAATCAAAAGCGCGACTGAAGTGGATCGCAGTGGTAATGCAAACGCCAGACTCGAAATACTAAATGAGTTGTACAGTGATCAAGTCGACCTTGATAAAGTCGAAAAATTATTGGTAATGGAACCTCAACTGGTCCTGCGTTTGTTAAAGATGATTAACTCGGCACAGTATAAACGAGCTAATACCATCAGCAGTTTGCACCAAGCGTTAACCTTGCTGGGGATTGAGAAGCTGAGAACTCTGGTGAGTACATTAGTCCTCGCCAATGATGATCCTTGTAAAATGTTGCTACTATCTAAAGTCTTGACTCGTGCCGCGATGTGTAAAGCACTTGCTGAAAATGAGTTTAAAGCTAATGCGGACGAAGCCTTCATGGTTGGCATGCTATCAATGGCTGACTTAATGTTAGGTCAGCCGATTCAAAAGGTGTGTGAACATATGCCACTGCAGCAAGAGAGCGTCGATGCACTCATTCGACATAACGGTAAGCTGGGAAGAATCTTAACGCTCGTAAAAACGTTTGAGAAAGCAGGCTTAGATTCGGCCAACGATAATACTGTCGATAAACTGAATACCTATTACCTAGACAGTCGGAGCTGGGCCATGAAAATGCTAGCGGGGCTTTACGATTAGAGTTGCTGGAATTCAGTCGAGATACGGTCAACTTGGTCCCAATCAGTGAATTCAATTTCACTATTACTAATCTGTTCGCCGCTCATTTTAAAGATCAGTTTGATCATCAAACGGTCAAAGAAGCTATTGTTTGCTAAATGCAGTTTGCCTGCGAAAACGGCCTCGATGTCTGCATGAATACCCGTTTTATGCTTGAGCTTCATAAAATATGGATTGTTTGAAGGTAAGCATTTGTTGGCTTTTCTGGCGGTGGCATTAACGCTAAATAACAACGTCTTCTTTGTGCTTAGTAAGGCCGCCTGTTCGATTAAAAAGTGTTCAAAGTCTGGCCGATGTTTACCATAACGAACGCTCCCGCCCAAAATAACCTTTTCATAGTTCGCTAAATCAACCGCTGTCGCGTTATAAATATCGATTAAGGTCACATCGTGTTCGCTCTTGATATGTTCGCCAATACGCTGGCAAATCCTTTTAGTCTGACCATCAACACTTGAATAGAGTGCGAGTGTTTTTATCATCTCGGATGCCTTTTAATGATTTGATCGCCAAACCAAGCCTTTGTCTATGAGGCTTGGTTTGGCATCCAAATTATCCAACACTGTTTATCAGAAATCGTAAGCCGTAAGCAATTATGCTAAGGCTAATCAGACCTGAGACATAGAGGAGTGTGAACCACTGCCAAGACTTTACATTTTTCATAGAGGCTTTCATTAATAGCCCTCCTGATAATCTTCAACCTTACCGGCAAAAACACGGTATCCCCACAAAGTATAAGCAAGGATTAGTGGGATAAAAATCACGATGCCGACAACAAGGAATTTAAGGCTTGAGTCAGGTGCAGCGGCGTCCCAGATCGTCAATTGGTTCGGTATCAAGTAGGGAAATAGGCTGACAACCAAACCAGCAAAACCTAAGGTAAATATACCGGCAACATACCAAAATGGTCGGATTTCATGGATCGTATCGCTGAGACCTTTCCAAGCTAACACGGCAAACAGAGCGGACAGTAATGGCAATGGACTTAAGTATAAAAAGTTACCACCTGCAAACCAGCGCTCACGAATATCATCTGAAGAGAGGACAGTCCATAAGCTAACGATCAACATGGCCACCATTACGCCTAGAAGAAGTCGTTTTGCTAAGTGCGCTGCATGCTGCTGAATACGACCACGACTTTTCATATACAGATAGCTTGCACCAAGTAAGGCATAGCCTGCCATGACGCTGAATCCAGTCAAAATGGCGAATGGAGATAACCAATACCAACTGTCGAGTTGAATATGATTAGCATTAACACCTTGAACGATTGATCCTAAGATTAAGCCTTGGCAAAAAGCTGCGGTGGCAGAGCCCGCGCTAAATGCAAAGTCCCAATAGGGGCGAGAGCGGTCAGCTTTAAAACGGTATTCAAACGCGACGCCACGAAATATAAGGGCAAACAACATTAATATAATTGGTAAGTAGAATGTTGATAAAATACCCGCATAAGCGGCTGGAAAGGCAGCGAATAGAACGACACCGCCAAATACCAGCCATGTCTCGTTACCATCCCAAACATGTGAGATGGAACGCATCAGGTGGTCACGCTCACCTGTTTGGTCAAACCATGGGTAGAGAATACCCACGCCTAAATCAAAGCCATCCAATAACACATACATCAAGACAGCAAAGCCAAGGATCAAGAAATAGAAAAGAACTAAATCCATTATTTTACTCCCTCTTCATGTTTGAGGTTTTTCACCCAAGCTAATGCATAACCCGGTGCTTTCATGCCAATTAATTGTTCTTCAAGATGCGCCATTGACGGCGGGCCTTTTTTGATCAGCTTACGCATGAAGTAAAGATAGACGCCCAACAGCAAGGTATAGATCACCACAAAGCCGATCAAAGTAAACAGTACGCGCTCAGCAGGCAGTGGTGATACGACTTCACTGGTACGAACCAGGTTGTACACTAACCAAGGTTGGCGGCCAACCTCGACCACATACCAACCCGCTAGTACGGAAATGACACCTGAAGGGGTAAATAAGGTCAACGCGGTTAGGAATGGTTTATTACTGAACAAACTACCGCGCTTACGGAGCCATAGCGCAAGTACAGCCAAGCCAATCATGCCAAACCCTAATCCAACCATCACCCGGAATGACCAGAAAACCAACGGTACGTTCGGCCGATCTTCGGGCGGAACAGCTTTTAAGCCTTGTACAGCGCCATCGAAAGTATGGGTCAAGATCAGGCTGCCTAAGCTTGGGATACCCAGTTCATAGTCATTGGATTCGGTTTCCATATTAGGCATCGCAAACAGTAATAGCGGAACATGTTCTTCTTTTGCAGGCCAAATACCTTCCATTGCGGCAAGTTTAGTTGGTTGATGCTCTTTGACGTTTAAACCGTGATGGTCTCCCACCAACGCTTGCAGTGGTGTGAGAACGAGCGCAATCCACATGGTCATGGATAAGCCTTTTTTGGCGAACTCGGTGTGTTGCTTTTTAAGTAAGTAATACGCACAGACACCAGCCACTACAAATGTTGCAGTGATGAAAGATGCCAATAACATATGAGAAAGACGATACGGCATAGAAGGGTTAAAAATCACTTCGAACCAATCTTCAACATGAAATTGACCGTCAACGATGATATGGCCTTGGGGTGTTTGCATCCAAGAGTTTGCGACGATGATCCAAAAGGCTGAAATCCATGTACCTATCGCAACGACTACCGTTGAAAAGAAATGTAGTTTGCGTCCTACACGCTGCCAACCAAATAGCATGACGCCTAAGAAGCCTGCTTCTAAGAAAAAGGCAGTTAACACCTCATAAGCCATTAATGGACCTAGCACAGGACCAACAATGTCTGAGAACTTCGAGAAATTGGTGCCAAATTCATAGGATAGGACAATCCCTGAAACCACACCCATACCAAAGGTGATGGCAAAGGGTTTGATCCAGAACTTGGCCAATTGTAGATAACGAGGATCATGGGTTTTTAGCCATAGACCTTCCCAAATGGCAATCAAGGTGGCTAAGCCGATGGTGATGCTAGGGAAGATGATATGAAAGCTAACAGTAAACGCGAACTGTAAGCGAGAGAGTAAAGCGGTATCGAGTTCCATAAGAAAATCCTACGCTTTAGAAGCAAAGCGGCGTAATGCAAGTGGGGTGATGGCAAGACTGATGATGCTAACTAAAACAAAGGCGTCAATTAAAAGCTGACTGTAGTGCATAGGTGTTACCTCGAGGACTGTATTGAGTTAAATCATGTTGATTGATCTTTAGCATTGATTGTGCCAATAAAATGTTTGATTTAAGTTGTTGAAATTATTGAATAAAATTATTTGTTTGAACTAGTCGTAAACAAAGTTTACGATTTATCCAAAGTTTACACTGTCAACGAGGTTTACGTTTTGACCTTATCGATTGCGTTTGAGATATCTATTTGGATAACCAGCGTCTGTGGCGTTTTGGTTGCCGCATGGCTGTTGTGGCGTGCTCGTCATCAACCAGACTTGCGAGCTTTAGCGGGCTTTGCAGTGATGATGGCATTGTGGTGTTCAGGTCATTTGGCGTTGCTGCATAACCAAGAAACACTGGGCATGGTCTTGGTTCTTGCTAACCCGTTAATGCCAACTTTTTTTCTGCATTTTGCATTATTGTTTGTCAATGAAGGTACTGAGAAACAACCGTGGTTGACTAGATTGATACACATCATGCCTTGGATCTATGCAATCAGTATCTTTATTGTGATTTGCAGTATTTGGGCCGAAGCTGGCGACACGGTGCCATTAATGGATGGACGGCCATTCTTTGTGTTTAATGCCCACGGCGCAGTGAATCTAGCATATACCGTATTAATAGGTGTCCTTGGTCATGGGGTGTTGTTGCTTGGTTGGCAGCAGCATTCTGGCAATAAAAAACGTTCCATCTTAGCCATGTTTGGTGTCGCGGCATGGGGGTTGCTACTGGCAACGAGCTTCGTGTTTCCATCGTTTGGTATTAATGTTTTCCCTTACCCAATGTTGTTACTCCCCAGTTATTTATTACTGCTGGTGTATGGTGTGGTGCGCTATCAGATTTTGGATGTAAACCGTTTCGCGAATCGGGCTTTATTAGCATTAGCGATGATGCTTGTTGTACTGTGTGTGATTGCGGTACTGGGGGCTTTTTCAGGCCCCATTGGCTTACAGGCTTTGGCGACGGTGCCAATATGGCAGTTATGGCTTTATTCATTGGTGGTTTTATTAACAGCAGCGATGGTGTACCCATGGTTAAAACGTTTCAGTGAACGTTTAGTATTCCCTGGCGCTGTGCTGAATGAGCGCATCTTAGATAATTGGAATAGGGAGTTGAATCAGGCAGGATCATGGCAAGCATTAACATTACTGGGTGAACAGCAACTGGCACAACACCTTAGACAGCCCGTACCAATTTGCCTTGAGCCTGCGGATGTGCCAGAAGAGCTTCATATTGTCGTACAGAAAGAATTGAATGGTTGGTTCGCACAACCAGTACACACCAACGATATTAGCCCTGGTATGCGACTGACTTTGGACGTCTTTAGCTCTTTATTTGCGACGCAATGTGCTGCACTTGAACGATCTCTCGCGTTAGCAGAAACAGAACGAAAACGTTTAGATGAACAACATCTAGTCGAGCTAGGTAGTCTTTCAGCTGCCATGGCACATGAGCTACGTAACCCTTTAAATATTATCTCAATGGCGTCGTACAATTCACCTGTTGATACACGCCGTCATATCCAAGAGCAGTTAACCCGTGCCGATCGTTTAGTGAGCGATATGCTGGTGTATTCAGGCAAACTTACACTCCAATATCAGCCTGTGTTTATAGAGCCTTTGTTGGGGAGTGTCCTGAGCTCTTTGAACACAGATAACGTTCTGATCACCTTACAAATTGAAGAGCAGCTCGAAGTGAATGCTGATCCGCACCGCTTACAGCAAGTGTTTATTAATCTCATTGATAATGCTTTGGCTTTCGTGCGCAATCAGGGTGATGGCTCGATCTGTATCGAAGCACAAAAAGAACGTTCAGAGTTAATTTGTCGTATCCATAATAATGGTCCGTCCTTAGATCCCTGTATTGGACAAGAGGAATTATTCCGCCCATTTGTCAGCAAAAGACAAGGAGGTAGCGGACTGGGACTGGCCATTGTGCGGCGCATCCTTGATGCTCATCATGGGCAAATTTGTCATCGTAATGATCTAAATTGGCCCGTTACCTTTGAAATCCGATTGCCTCTCAACCCCACAGTACAAACCAAAGGAGAATCCAAAGATGTCTGATTATGGCTACATCTTATTGGTCGATGATGAACCGGCTTTTCGCGAGTTGGCAGGAAGTTGGTTGCGTCAACAAGGGTTTAGAGTTAAGACGGTGGGCTCTACAGATGAAGCTTTAGAAGCGAAAAAAAGCCAAGGACAGCCAGATTTAGTATTGCTAGACCTTTCCTTACCCCCATACTTTGATCCTCAGAAAACCCTGCAGACCATGCCAGAATTTGGTGGTTGCCCAGTGATCATTATTACCGGACATGCCGAACGTGAGCTGTCATTGCAAGCGATTTCTCAAGGTGCATGGGACTTTATCGCCAAACCCATAGATCCCGAAATGTTAGCCGTTGTGGTGAAGCGGGCATTAGCAAAGACACGGCTTGAGCGCGAAGTAGAGCGTTTACAAGAAACTTCTCCAAAGTTAGGTTCAGAAAAGTACATTGGTATTTCTGACAGTGCGCAGCGTGTTCGTTCTTTGATAGAACGTATTGCTCCGACAGACGTTAGAGTACTAGTGACGGGGCCTTCTGGAACAGGTAAAGAGGTTATTTCGAGAGCACTACACGATATGAGTCCTCGGGCAAAAAAGCCATTTGTTTCAGTACACTGTGGTGCTATCCCAGCTGAACTGTTAGAAAGTGAGCTATTTGGTCATGTTAAAGGCGCTTTCACTGGAGCAGACAAAGATAAAGTTGGCCTTCTAAAGCTTGCGGATGGTGGTACTTTATTTCTCGATGAAATTGGTGAAATGCCAGTGCCAATGCAAGTTAAATTGCTGAGGGTTTTACAGGAGGGAAGCTATTTTCCTGTGGGTGCGCGAGAGCTAGAGTCCATCGACGTTAGGATTGTTTCAGCAACGAATGCTGATTTGGCTCAGCTCATAGCAAGTGGTGACTTTCGTGAAGATCTGTATTATCGAATCAAAGGCGTTAACATCGAAACGCAAGCACTTCATATGCGTCAAGAGGACATCCCCGTTTTATTGCAACACTTTATTGCTGCATTAGAAACACATCAAAGTAGAAAGTACTATCTTTCAAATGAAGCGCTTCAATGGTTCCGGCAACGTCCATGGCAAGGAAACGTAAGAGAGCTGAAAAATACTCTTGAGAGCGTAGCAGCGATCGCCGTGGCAGGCCAAATTACCTTAACCGAAATTCAATTGCTAAATTACGATGTAGCGCCTCAAAGTCACTCGCCAATCTTAACCTCTGAAGAAAAGCCAGTAGCGTTTACTCATTCGCTTGATGAGCAAGTTCAGGAGCTAGAAATCAAGCTGATCCGAAAAGCATTAGACACAACAGGTCACAACAAAACCCAATCCGCCAAGCTTCTTGGGTTATCAAGACAAGGCTTGATTAAAAAAATTGAAAGATATGGATTAGGGGGAGGGTAAACTAAGAACATTTGACTCATGAAATGCTCTTAGTTTTCAATTTAAAGCGGTTCTTTGATTAGTCTTGGTAGCTTTCTACTGGCAGACACTCACAGAACAAGTTACGGTCGCCGTAAACGTTATCGATACGACCCACTGGTGGCCAGTACTTACGAGCTGCAATCCATGGTAGTGGATAAGCCGCTTCTTCACGTGTGTAAGCATGTGTCCAGTCACCGTTTAGTAAAGACGCTGCTGTGTGCGGAGCGTTAACTAGCGGGTTGTCTTCTAGGGGCCATTCGCCTGCTTGTACTTTCGCGATTTCGTTACGGATCTGGATCATGGCGTCACAGAAACGGTCAAGTTCTTCGCGGCTTTCAGACTCAGTAGGCTCGATCATAAGTGTGCCAGCAACTGGGAATGACATAGTTGGCGCGTGGAAACCGAAGTCCATTAGACGCTTAGCGATGTCTTCTTCAGAAATGCCAGACTCTGCTTTGATCGGACGAATGTCGATAATACATTCGTGCGCTACGGTGCCGTTCTTACCAGTGTAAAGAACAGGGTAGTGCTCACCGAGACGTTTCGCGATGTAGTTCGCGTTAAGGATCGCGTGGAATGTAGCATCACGTAGACCACGGTCGCCCATCATCTTAATGTACATCCAAGTGATGACTAGGATGCTAGCTGAACCGTAAGGTGCTGCCGATATTGCACCGTGTTGAGTTTCGTTTTGAACAACAGGTGATACTGCGTGGCCTGGTAGGAATGGCGCTAGATGTGATTTAACACCGATAGGCCCCATGCCTGGACCGCCACCACCGTGTGGGATACAGAATGTTTTGTGTAGGTTCAAGTGCGATACGTCACCACCGAAGCTACCTGGAGGCGCGATACCTACCAATGCGTTCAAGTTTGCGCCGTCGATGTAAACCTGGCCGCCGTTGTCATGCACGATGTCACATACTTCGCGGATTTGTTCTTCGAACACACCGTGAGTTGATGGGTAAGTCGCCATGATACAGCTTAGGTTTTCAGCATGTTTCTCTGCTTTTTCTTTCAAATCAGTAATGTCGATGTTGCCGTTCTCGTCACATTTAATGATAACAACTTTCATACCGGCAAGGGCTGCAGACGCTGGGTTAGTACCGTGTGCAGAGCTTGGGATTAGACAGATATCACGCTGATCGTCGCCACGAGATTTGTGGTATTTGTCGATCGCGATTAGACCTGCGTATTCACCTTGCGCACCTGAGTTAGGCTGCAAGGAAATTGTGTCGTAGCCAGTTGCTTTAGAAAGCATGGCAATTAGGTCGTTAAGTAATGCTTGGTAACCTGACACTTGCACTTTTGGTGCAAATGGGTGGATGCGACCAAACTCTTCCCATGTTACAGGGATCATTTCTGATGCAGAGTTAAGTTTCATCGTACATGAGCCTAGTGGGATCATGCTTTGGTTGAGCGCGATGTCTTTAACTTCTAACTGACGCATGTAACGCATTAGTTCAGTTTCGCTGTGGTGCGAGTTGAATACTGGGTGCGTTAGGATGTCATCAGTACGTAGCATACTTTCTTCGATACCGAAGCCAACTTCTGCGTCTAGCATTTCATCAGTCAGTTCTACACCGAAGCTGCTTGCCAGATTGTATAGGTCTTCGATGGTGCTGGTTTCGCTGAATGATAGCGACAGCTCAGTACTGCTTGCGCGGTAAAGGTTGATGTTCTTTTCAGCTGCGCTCTTAAGAATTGCATCTGTCTTATCAAGCGTCTTAACAACAAGTGTATCGAAGTAAGTGCCGTTGTAAGAGTAAGTGCCTTTAAGCGCTTTTGCGAAGATGTTTGTGAGGCCTGCTACACGTGACGCAATTTGTTTTAGGCCTTTAGGACCGTGGTATACCGCGTAGAAGCCCGCCATCATCGCGAGTAGTGCTTGAGCGGTACAAATGTTTGATGTCGCTTTTTCACGACGGATGTGCTGCTCGCGTGTTTGCATCGCCATTCGCAGTGCTGGCTTATCGTGGCTATCTTTAGAGACACCGATAACACGGCCAGGCATAGAGCGCTTGAATTTGTCTTTCGTTGCAAGGAAGGCAGCATGTGGGCCGCCGAATCCCATTGGTACACCGAAACGCTGTGCACTACCAACAACGATGTCAGCGCCCATGTCCGCAGGGGATTTCAATAGCACTAGAGACAGCAGGTCTACCGCTGTGGTGACTAATGCTTTTTGCTCGTGCGCTTGAGCAATAACATCGCTTAGATCGTTTACAGAACCATCGATGCCTGGGTATTGAACAATGACGCCAAATACATCGTAGTTACCAAGGTTGGCAATATCGTCAACGATGACTTCAAACTCAAGTAGTTCTGCTCGTGTTTTTACAACGTCGATGGTTTGAGGTAGTACATTGTCTGCGACAAACACCGCGTTAACTTTCTTCTTGCTTGAGCGCTGCATTAGCGTCATGGCTTCTGCTGCGGCAGTCGCCTCATCCAGTAGCGAAGCGTTAGAAATTTCCATGCCAGTTAGGTCAATGATCACCTGTTGGAAGTTCAACAAAGCTTCCAAGCGGCCTTGTGAAATCTCTGGCTGGTAAGGTGTGTACGCTGTGTACCAACCTGGGTTTTCTAGCAGGTTACGAAGGATAGGCGTTGGTACGAATGTGTCGTGGTAGCCCATGCCGATGTAACTGCGGGCAACTTTGTTGCGACCTGCAATTTCTTTTAGTTGCGACAGTGCTTCGTTCTCACTGACAGGTTGTTTAGACATATCAAGATTGGCCAAACGGATCGCGTTTGGAATGGTGTTCTCAATCAATAGGTCTAAGGAGTCGAAGCCTAGAGTGTTTAGCATCGATTGTTGCTCGTTTGCATCAGGGCCGATGTGGCGAGCGATGAATTCGTCTTTGCCTAGCAAATCGCGGATACACGATGTCATGGAAAGTCACCTATAAAAGAAATTGCAAGATAAATGGGGAGAAGCACCCCTCTAGGAGAGGGGTGTGGTATCGATTACTCGATAGAGCTAGCGTACGCGTCCGCGTCCATTAGCTTGTCTAGTTCACTTGCATCGCTAAGTTTGATTTTAGCGATCCAAGCGTCCTCGAAAGGTGATTCGTTAACAAGCTCTGGAGAGTCATCCAATGCTTCGTTAACTTCAACAACTTCACCAGATACAGGGGCATAGATATCTGATGCGGCTTTAACAGACTCTACCAAAGAAAACTGCTCTGAAGCTGTGGTTTCTGCACCGACTTCAGGTAGTTCTAGGTAAACAACATCACCTAGTAATTCTTGTGCGTGGTCAGTGATACCAACAGTAACAGTACCGTCACCGTTATCTAAAACCCACTCGTGAGAGTCTGCGTATTTCAAATTCGATGGAATGTTGCTCATGGCGATCTATCCTTTATTATAAATAGCCCGAGATCGAGTCTCGGGCTGTGCGCAAATTAGCGGTAAAGAGGGAAGCGTTTGCAAAGCTCTTGTACTTCTGCCTTTACGCGAGCTTCTACTTCTGGATTACCTTCTGGCATTGCAACTAGGCCGTCTAGTACGTCACTGATTAGGTGACCAACTTTACGGAATTCTTCTTCACCGAAGCCACGAGAGGTTGCAGCAGGTGTACCTAGACGGATACCTGAAGTAACCATTGGTTTTTCAGTGTCGAATGGAATGCCGTTTTTGTTACAAGTGATGCCAGCGCGCTCAAGTGCTGCATCAGCTGCATTACCTTTTAGACCTTTTGGACGAAGGTCAACAAGCATTAGGTGAGTGTCAGTACCACCGGTAACGATGTCACAACCACGCTCAACCATTACTTCTGCTAGCGCTTTAGCGTTCGCAACAACTTGCTTGATGTAGTCAGTGAACTCTGGTTTTAGTGCTTCACCGAATGCAACCGCTTTACCAGCGATAACGTGCATTAGTGGGCCACCTTGGTAGCCAGGGAATACAGCAGAGTTGATCTTTTTACCTAGTTCAAGGTCGTTAGAAAGAATCATACCGCCACGTGGGCCACGTAGAGTCTTGTGAGTTGTTGTTGTAACAACGTGTGCGTGCTCAAGAGGCGATGGGTGAACGCCTGTAGCAACTAGACCAGCAATGTGTGCCATGTCAACGAATAGGTAAGCGCCTACTTTGTCAGCGATCTCACGGAAACGTTTGAAGTCGATTTGACGTGGGATAGCAGAACCACCCGCGATGATCATTTTCGGCTTGCACTCAAGAGCTTGAGCTTCAATCGCATCGTAGTCCATCAACAATGTTTCTGGGTTTACATCGTATTGAACAGCGTTGAACCATTTGCCTGATTGCGCTGGTGCAGCACCGTGAGTTAAGTGACCACCTGAAGAAAGTGTCATACCCATTACCGTGTCACCTGGCTGAAGCAATGCAAGCATTACTGCACCGTTTGCTTGAGCACCAGAGTGAGGCTGAACGTTAACAAATTCACAGTTAAACAGTTTCTTAGCACGATCAATAGCAAGTTGCTCAGTTACGTCTACCGCTTCACAGCCACCGTAGTAACGACGGTTTGGGTAGCCTTCCGCGTACTTGTTAGTCAAAACAGAGCCTTGAGCTTCTAGTACAGCTTTAGAAACGATGTTTTCAGATGCGATAAGCTCGATACCAGTTTCTTGGCGCTCTTGCTCTTCTACAAGCGTTGCGAATAACTCAGCATCGCGGTCTTTAAGCGCTTGGCTGAAAAAGGCTTCAGTGTTAGCCATTTTGAGATCCTCTTAATTGAAATTCATGTCGATGACATTCTGAGACGATACTTATTCTATCATTTATGTCGGAAAATGAATTGAAAAAAGATCATCTCTCCTTTCGTACTAATCATCTGCATTGCTATGAGATGAATGCATCATAAACAAAAAGTTTCCGATTGGAAACATTTGTTCAATACAAATTGAATTGAATGCATAAAAATGTCGCAAATAGAAAGATTAACCGAATGTGCAGTTTTGACTATTTTATTTACGTAGTAACTGATGTTAATGGATTTTATTGGTAGTAAGTAGATTCGAGGTTGCATTCATTTGGTTTAACGATGATACTTTGTTTCCGATTGGAAACATCCGAAACATCCCATTTTGATTTAATGTTAACCAGAGGTGCTCATGAAACGTACTCCTTTATATCAAGCGCATGTCGATGCAGGCGCTCGCATGGTCGAATTTGCAGGCTATGAAATGCCAGTTCAATACCCAATGGGGGTGAAGAAAGAGCACCTTTGGACACGTTCCTCGGCTGGACTGTTCGATGTGTCGCATATGGGACAGGTTATTTTACGTGGTGAGAACGTAAAACAAGAATTAGAGGCGCTTTTGCCAGTTGATGTCATCGGTTTAGGGCTTAATCAACAGCGCTATGGTGTGTTCACGACGACTAATGGCGGTATCTCTGATGATTTGATGTTTACAAATTGGGGCGATGAAGAAATTTACATGGTAGTGAACGCTGCTTGTAAAGAGCAAGATGTTGCGCATTTGACTAACAATTTACCAACAACGTCAGTCGAAGTGGTTGATCGTGCTCTGGTTGCGCTGCAAGGGCCTAAAGCTCGTGAAGCGGCGGCTAAGCTGTTGCCAGAACTAAAAGCATTAGTGTTTATGCAGTCCACTAAGGTGATGTGGAACGGTGTTGAGCTTTGGGTAAGTTGCTCCGGCTACACTGGTGAAGATGGTTACGAGATCTCTGTTCCAAACGAGAATGTCACAGTTTTCTGTCAGGCGTTACTTGCTCTAGAAGAAGTGGAATGGATTGGTCTAGGTGCCCGTGACTCTCTTCGTTTAGAGGCGGGTCTTTGTTTATATGGCCATGACTTAGACCAATCGACTACCCCTGTTGAAGCTTCAATCACCTGGGCAATTCAGAAAGTTCGTCGTGCTGAAGGTGAGCGTGCTGGTAACTTTGTGGGGGCTGATGTGGTTCTACAGCATTTTGCTGAAGGCGTTTCACGTAAGCGTGTTGGCTTCTTGGTGGAAGGTAAGGCGCCAGTGCGTGAGGGTGTGGATATTGTGACTGAATCTGGTGATCTAGCAGGCTCTGTTACCAGTGGTGGCTTTGCACCATCTCTTGAGAAGCCAATTATAATGGGTTATGTGCAGACAGATAAACTTGAGCAGCCCCTTTTCGCTTCATTACGTGGTAAACTTATCCCGTTAACCCCTGCGAAGATGCCATTCTTCCCATCACGATACTTCCGTGGCTAAGTCATTTTTGAATAAAGCCCTCGTGATGAGAGAGGGCTTTGATTTTGAGTGATTAAGTGAACGCACGATTTCTCGAAAAGACGTTTTATGACGTTTTTTTTTCGACCTACCAAACAGTTTTAAAGGGCGGCTTTGACGAACCATTTTATCTGGCTTGTGACGAGTCTGGTGTCAGTCAAATTCAATATCGCTACGACTATGCCTCAAGTGCTTTGCATGAAGTCAGCCATTGGTGCGTGGCTGGAGAAGAAAGGCGTCAACAAGACGATTTTGGCTATTGGTATGCCGAAGATGGTCGCACCCTCGCTCAGCAAAAAGAGTTTGAAAAGTTTGAGGTGCAACCTCAAGCATATGAATGCCTATTCCATTGGTCATGCGGAATGAAATTTGATGTCAGCGTAGATAATTTGGCATTACCTGATTATGACCCATCTCCGTTTAGAGAAGCTGTTTTAAATCGAGTGTCAGAGCTGATAGAGAATGGTCTTCCCAATCGCGTCTCACTGTTTGCTCAAGCTTTATTTGCTCGCCATTTTAAATCTTCAGAATCGTTAGTTATACCCCACCTAAGAGAGTGCTATGAAAATTATTGCCGATGAGAATATGCCGAATGTTGAAGCGCTTTTTGGCGGTTTAGGCGACATTACTCTAGTGAATGGTCGTTCTTTGTCGAAAGAGCAATTGATGGATGCGGATATACTGTTAGTGCGCTCTGTTACCAAAGTAAATGAATCGTTGCTTGAAGGTACGTCGGTTAAATATGTAGGAAGTGCCACCATAGGTACGGATCACGTAGATGCCGAATATTTATCGGAAAAGGGCATTGGTTTTAATAGTGCGCCTGGTTGCAATGCTGATGCTGTCGCTGACTACGTCTTTAGTGCCTTGTCATATTTGTATTTTACTAAGTCGGTAAACTGGCTTAAGGCGAAAATTGGGGTTGTCGGACAGGGTAATGTTGGGCGCTGTGTTGCGTCACGTTTTGTCGAGCTAGGTTGTGAGGTGGTTGCCTACGATCCTTTAGTTGACGAAACGGTCTCAGGTGTGACGTTAACAACGCTTTGTGAAGTGATGACTTGCGATGTAATTTGTTTGCATGCGCCGTTAACTCACACAGGTGCTTACCCAAGCTTTGATATGATCAACGATGAATACGTTGCTCACCTGTCTGCTGGGCAAACCATTATTTCGGCTGGGCGAGGTGGTGTCATTAATGAGACGGCATTGATTGAGCGCTTTCATGCGTTAGGTGGCGCTCTTAATCTTGTGCTGGATGTATGGCATGAAGAGCCCCATCCAAATATGCAGCTTGCTGCTTTGTGTGACATCGCAACACCGCATATTGCTGGGTACAGTAAGCAGGGTAGAGAAAAGGGAACGTGGTTTATTTACCAGTCCGTTTGCAACTTCTTTGATATTCCTCTCAAAAGTAGTTTTTCTGAAGCGGTCAGTCAGGGTAGTATTTGTGAAATAAAAATGAATTCTGACCTTGGGAAAGAAGAGGCATTGAATAGAGCAATTCAATGTTGCTTTGATGTGGCAAGAGATTCTGCCCGCTTCAAGTATGTTATGAATAGTGGTGAAGACAGAGGTTTCGACTGGTTGCGAAAGAACTACGTAGAGCGAGATGAATTTAATACCATGACTGTTGTGCATTCTATATTTTCAAGTGAGCTTAATGCGTTAGGTTTTCACCAGAAACGCTGTTAGGAGTTTTAATGGCAGAAGTTACGCAAGTTGCTTTTGATGATATTTCTATACCTGTTGGTACAAGTGTACAAATTGAGTTTATTTCCCCGCCTGGGCGTCATACGGTCAAGGTGCTTGGGCGTATGGCAGGGCGTTCTTTAATTGTTTCTTGCCCTCGTGTAAATGGTAAGAATATCATCGTACGTGATAGCCAAGTTGTAAATGTACGGCTAATGTCCGCTACAGTCGTGTGTGCTTTTTCCACGAAAATTGCTAAAAGTTATTTGGAGCCAGCTGCGCATTTGCATATTGCAACGCCTGCAATGGTTGATGCATCGGAGGTTCGTCAATCGGTTCGAGTAGAATCAAGATTAATTTGTTCAATGGAGCCTGATGGTGGGCAGCAATCTATTCTAACAAGTGCGACAGGCGTGGTTGTCGACTTGAGTACGGGAGGGTGTAAAATTCTCTCTAAGGAAGACTTTGGTTCAGTTAATCAAACCATGAAAATTGCATTGAATCTTTTAATTGGTGATTATAAGCACATTCTTAAGATTGAGTGTGAAATTCGCTCTCAGGAAATTCAAATGCTCGAGCAGCTACAGTCCTCAATTGCTGATAATGCTTTTCTATCTCGAATGGGGGTAGAGTTTATGTACGTATATGGAATTAAGTTTAACAATATAGAAAAAGAACAAGGGATTCCGCTGTTAGCATACATTTTAGAAACTATTGCTAAGAAGCAGCGTTAAGACTTTATAGCGAATGGAACATAAAAAAAGGCCCGCTGGGCCTTTTTTTATTGGATTAGTGATTACAGCTTTTGAAGTGCTGCAATACGATCGTTAATCGGTGGATGACTAGAAAATAGCTCCCCCAAGCTGGATTTAGGGCCGCGGCGAATACCAAAAGCAACCATGGTATCTGGCATGTGAGATACTTCGTGCTCACTTTGAATTCGAGCGAGAGCCGCAATCATCGCGCCTTTACCTGCTAATCGAGCGCCTGCTTCATCCGCACGGAATTCGCGGTAACGGGAGAACCACATGACGATCATGCTGGCTAGGATGCCAAACAAAATCTCAAATAACATAGTGGCGATGTAATACCCCCAACCCACACTACCTTCTCCTTCATCGTCTTTACGAAGGAATTGATCGACTGCATAGCCTGCGATACGAGCAAAGAACATTACGAAGGTGTTCACCACACCCTGAATCAAGGTCAATGTCACCATGTCGCCATTTGCAACGTGGCCAATTTCGTGTGCCATGACCGCGCGGATTTCGTCTGGCGGATAGCGATCTAGCATGCCACTGGAAACGGCTACTAGGGCATCGTTTTTGTTCCAGCCGGTTGCAAAGGCGTTCGCTTCATGAGCAGGGAAAACAGCAACTTCTGGCATTTTAATACCAGCGTCATTTGCCAGCTCTTGAACAGTCGTTAGAAGCCATTGCTCCTTGTGGTTACGTGGCTGCTCAATTACTTGAGCTTTTGAACCCCATTTCGCCATTTTTTTAGAGAGCAATAAGGAAATAATACTTCCTGTAAAGCCGAATACGGCACAGAAAATGAGTAGTGATGTGAGGTTTAAGCCGCTGCTTGAGATGTAGCGCTCAACGCCCAAAACACTCAAAACGATGCTGGCAACGACCAAAACCGCAATGTTGGTTAAAAGGAAAAGCAATATACGCATTATAGAGATGCTCCAGAGTGAAAATACTATGGAGCATCATAGGGGCAATTGGTTCCTTTTCAAGTAGGATTTAATTGCGTAAGCGAGATAAAAACGCCGCAAAGCGTTCCATGGCAGGCTGCAGTTCTTCTACATGTGGTAGGAATACAATGCGTAAGTGATCTGGTGTTGGCCAATTGAAGCCTGTACCGTGTACCAGTAAGACCTTTTCTTCTTTTAGGAAGCGAAGGGCTACTTCTACGTCATCGTTAATGTTGTAGACTTTTGGGTCGAGCCTTGGGAATAGGTACAAAGCCCCTTCGGGCTTATGGCAATGAACCCCAGGGATGCTGTCTAGTATTTCCCACGCCAGGTTGCGTTGTTCTAGTAAGCGTCCGCCAGGTGCAGTTAGCTCATTGATGGTCTGATAACCGCCTAAGGCCGTTTGCACGGCATGTTGTGCCGGCACATTAGCGCATAGACGCATAGAACTCAGCATGTCTATACCAGCAATGTAATCTTCAATGCCGGTTTTGGGCCCAGTGATAATCATCCATCCAGATCGGAAGCCGGCTGTGCGGTAGACCTTTGATAAGCCGCCAAACGTAACACATGGGACTTTGCCTTCCGTTAAGGTGGCGGTTGGAATGTGCTGGGCGTCGTCGTACAAAATTTTGTCGTAAATTTCGTCAGAGAACAGGAGTAGGCCATGTTCTTCGGCTAGTGCAACCAGCTCTTTTAATATGGCTTCAGAATACACAGCGCCAGTTGGATTGTTCGGGTTGATAATGACCAATGCTTTGGTTTTATTGGTGATTTTCGATTTGATGTCGGCAATATCTGGTTGCCAACCATTTTCTTCATCACATAAGTAGTGTCGAACATAGCCACCAGATAGGGTGGCAGCAGCGGTCCAGAGTGGGTAGTCGGGCGCTGGAATAAGAATCTCGTCGCCATCATTTAATAAGGCCTGCATCGCCATCACGATAAGCTCGCTGACTCCATTGCCCATCCAAACGTTTTCGACGCTGGCCGAACGAATGCCTAGGGCCTGATATTTCTGCATAACGGCCTTGCGCGCAGAGAATAGGCCTTTTGATTCGCAGTACCCCTGGGCGTTAGGTAGGTTCTTAATGACATCAACTAGGATTTCGTCAGGTGCTTCGAAGCCAAATGGCGCTGGATTGCCAATATTCAGCTTTAGGATGCGGTGGCCTTCGTCTTCCATGCGTACCGCTTCTTTAAGAACCGGTCCGCGAATCTCATAGCAGATGTTTGCAAGTTTATTCGATTTACGTATTTGCACCACGCTTCCTCATATAGGGTAATGGAATCAGTTATAATGTAGAGACGCAAAACAGGAGTCATGTTTTATGAGTAATGAACAACAGCCAAGCCAATTTCAGTCACTAAGTGATGAAGAGTGGAGGCAGCGTCTACCAGAAGAAGTGTATCAAATCGTTCGTCAGAAAGGCACTGAGCGAGCGTTTACTGGGCGTTATGAAAAGTTTTATGAAGAAGGTCATTACGAATGTGTTTGTTGTGGGGCGCATCTATTCGAGTCTGAGACAAAATATAATTCTGGATCTGGGTGGCCTAGCTTTTATGACGCGGATAAACAAAATATAAAAGAGGTAGAGGATAACTCTTGGATGATGCAGCGTGTCGAAATTGTATGTGAAAAATGCGATGCGCATCTTGGGCATGTGTTTCCAGACGGACCAGAACCAACGGGTATTCGTTACTGTGTAAACTCTGCCTCATTGAAATTTCAGCCTAAGGGAGAAGCTTAGGCTGAAATAGTAGGGGAGCTATTATTGGCCGAGTAACTGGACAATCTTCTTGTCTTTAAAAGCTCGGTCAATAGTTTTGCCTAAAAGTTCATTGATTTCACTTTCTACAACGTCTCTATCTGGTAGTGTGCCATATTGGTCTACCTTCTCTGATGTAAACGTAGCAGTATATGTTTGCTCCCCTTGTGATACCGTTGCACGTATTTGTGATGTCAGTTTTGCTTCTGTTTTTAGTGCAATGGTTTTGGTGACATAGCTAAGCTCATTCAGCTCAATGGTGAATAGTGTTGCTGGTAATTGGCCTTGATTGGTTTTAAAGCCAAGTATGTTGAGTTTGTTATTCATGTAGTCGCTCAAGGCTTGTTGAACATTGTTACCGATTTCTATATCTGCTTTTTCTCCAATTCCGGTTTTGATGTGACCAATAGATATTTCCTGAAAAGGTTTCACGACAACATGGATTTGGCGCTGGTTACTGTACTGAGCATCTAGAGTTGTATCTTGAGGTTCGATATTGATGGTGTGGGTTGTGTTGGCACAGCCTTGTAGGCCTAGTGCAACAAGGACTAGGCTGCTTGCGATCAATGCTTTCATCGTTCTCCCTCTTTAGTAGAGTCGTTGTTATAGGTAAAAGTATAGGAAACCACTTTTTTTCGCTTAGATTACAGATATTTAAAAAAAGTTGTTGATTTTCCGTTTGTTAACAGTAATATACGCACCCGCTTACACAGCAAGGCGCACAAGTGTCCCATTCGTCTAGAGGCCTAGGACACCGCCCTTTCACGGCGGTAACAGGGGTTCGAACCCCCTATGGGACGCCAATCTACGGATTGGCTAAAACCATGCTAGCTTAGCTGATGTTTGTGAAAGCTTAAAGCGGGAATAGCTCAGTGGTAGAGCACAACCTTGCCAAGGTTGGGGTCGCGAGTTCGAGCCTCGTTTCCCGCTCCAAATTCTCTAACTCGAAAGAGTAGAGGGCTTCTACGGAAGCAATGATGTGTCCCATTCGTCTAGAGGCCTAGGACACCGCCCTTTCACGGCGGTAACAGGGGTTCGAACCCCCTATGGGACGCCAACTTGATGCAGGTTGTACAAAAGTGCATGACAATATGCGGGAATAGCTCAGTGGTAGAGCACAACCTTGCCAAGGTTGGGGTCGCGAGTTCGAGCCTCGTTTCCCGCTCCAAAATATCTTGCTCAATAGAGTAGGGGCTTCTACGGAAGCAATGATGCGTCCCATTCGTCTAGAGGCCTAGGACACCGCCCTTTCACGGCGGTAACAGGGGTTCGAACCCCCTATGGGACGCCAACTTAATGCAGGTTGTAAAAGTGCATGACAATATGCGGGAATAGCTCAGTGGTAGAGCACAACCTTGCCAAGGTTGGGGTCGCGAGTTCGAGCCTCGTTTCCCGCTCCAAAATCTCTTACTCAATGGAGTAGAGGGCTTCTACGGAAGCAATGATGTGTCCCATTCGTCTAGAGGCCTAGGACACCGCCCTTTCACGGCGGTAACAGGGGTTCGAACCCCCTATGGGACGCCAACTTAATGCAGGTTGTAAAAAGTGTATGACAGTATGCGGGAATAGCTCAGTGGTAGAGCACAACCTTGCCAAGGTTGGGGTCGCGAGTTCGAGCCTCGTTTCCCGCTCCAGAATCTCTTACTCGATAGAGTAGAGGGCTTCTACGGAAGCAATGATGTGTCCCATTCGTCTAGAGGCCTAGGACACCGCCCTTTCACGGCGGTAACAGGGGTTCGAACCCCCTATGGGACGCCAACGCTTTCTAATTCAGGAAAGTAAGTTGTAAAAGTGCATGACAATATGCGGGAATAGCTCAGTGGTAGAGCACAACCTTGCCAAGGTTGGGGTCGCGAGTTCGAGCCTCGTTTCCCGCTCCAGAATCTCTTGCTCAATAGAGTAGAGGGCTTCTACGGAAGCAATGATGTGTCCCATTCGTCTAGAGGCCTAGGACACCGCCCTTTCACGGCGGTAACAGGGGTTCGAACCCCCTATGGGACGCCAACTTAATGCAGGTTGTAAAAGTGCATGACAATATGCGGGAATAGCTCAGTGGTAGAGCACAACCTTGCCAAGGTTGGGGTCGCGAGTTCGAGCCTCGTTTCCCGCTCCAGAATCTCTTGCTCAATAGAGTAGAGGGCTTCTACGGAAGCAATGATGTGTCCCATTCGTCTAGAGGCCTAGGACACCGCCCTTTCACGGCGGTAACAGGGGTTCGAACCCCCTATGGGACGCCAACTTAATGCAGGTTGTAAAAAGTGTATGACAGTATGCGGGAATAGCTCAGTGGTAGAGCACAACCTTGCCAAGGTTGGGGTCGCGAGTTCGAGCCTCGTTTCCCGCTCCAAATTCTCTAACTTGAAAGAGTAGAGAGCTTCTACGGAAGCAATGATGTGTCCCATTCGTCTAGAGGCCTAGGACACCGCCCTTTCACGGCGGTAACAGGGGTTCGAACCCCCTATGGGACGCCACCTTTCTTGATTAAGGTGCAAAATTAATCATTCGAAGTACGCTTCAACTACGTCCCATTCGTCTAGAGGCCTAGGACACCGCCCTTTCACGGCGGTAACAGGGGTTCGAACCCCCTATGGGACGCCATCTATCTAATCTGTTATGATTTAGCTTTTTCAATGAGATCAATCATATGCAGTGGTTCAGGAACTCCCTTCCAGACACAAATGTTTCTTTATCAGACCGTGGTTTAGCCTACGGTGATGGTCTATTCGAAACGCTCTCAGTACTGCATGGTGATGTGGTTAATCTTGCTATTCATCAAACCCGGTTAAAAAGAGGCTGTCATAGGCTCAATTTTGCAGTTGATGACCACCTTTGGCTGAAGATCTGGTCGTTTGTCGGTCAAAAAGCGCAAGAGTACCCCGACTCTGGTTTGAAAATTATTTTGACGCGTGGGTCAGGCGGTCGTGGCTATTTGCCACCAGATACCTCTAACTTTGAGTTTATTCTCGGCGTATTTGAAAAGCCAAACTATGCGGCTATGCATCAAGTGGGTGTATCATTAACGACTTCTCCTATCAATGCCTCCATTAATCGATCATTGGCGGGGTTAAAGCACCTTAATCGCTTAGAAAATGTGATGGCAAAATCCTGTCTGCCTGCAAGCTACTATGAGGCTGTTCTAGTCGATGCTAATGGCTTTATCATCGAGTGCATTCAAAGCAATCTATTCTGGTTTTACAAAGGTAGACTGAGGACTGCTGCCCTGATGACAAGTGGTGTTCAAGGTAGTCTGAGGAGTCGAATCTTAGCGGGCTTTGATGGGTGTATTGAAATCGGCCGCTACACGCTTGAAGATTTAATGCTGGCCGATGAGATCTTTGTGTGTAATGCAATGAGTCAAATAATGCCTGTAGTTAGGTTTAACGACAAAACCTTTCCAATAGGACCGATGACCAAACAATTAATGGAAAAAATAAATCCAATATGAAGTATGTAAAGTGGATAGTACTGATGCTGGTTTTGGTCGCGACGCTCTCTGCGCTAGCGGCAACATGGGCTTATAAATCCTTAACGGAGCCGCTTCCTATTAAAGAAAGCATGACATTTGATATTGAGCGTGGCACTTCTATTATCAAGCTAGGGTATCAATTGGCGGATCAGGGCTGGCTCCCACATCCATTACTGGCTCGATTGGCTCATGAATTAGATCCATCATTAACGCCTAAAGTTGGTAAATATCAACTTGAGCCTGGCATGAGTTTCATGGACGTGTTGGCTAAATTTGATTCAGGGGAGACCATCTTTTACCCAATTACCCTACTTGAGGGCCATACTTACCGCGATTACCTTAATGCAATGAAAGCGAAAGGTAATATCAAGATGACGCTGGACGGCCTTTCCGCAAAAGAAATCGCTGAAAAATTAGGGGTTGAGCACGACTCTCCAGAGGGTTTGCTATTTGCAAATACATATCGCTACCACGATGGTGATACGGATTTAGATATCTTTTTGCAAGCGCATGCATTGCTTAATACGGCTTTGGATGATGCATGGGAAAATAAAGCGAAAGGTTTGCCTATTAAATCTCCTTATGAAGCATTGATCATGGCTTCAATCATCGAAAAAGAGACCGGGGTTGCCGCGGAACGTCCGCTAATCGCAAGGGTATTTATCAGCCGTCTTGAAAAGGGAATGCGGTTACAAACCGACCCAACGGTGATTTATGGTATGGGAGAGCGTTATAACGGAAATATCACCCGTGCGGATCTGCGCCGCGCCACACCATATAACACTTACCAGATAAATGGACTGCCGCCTACGCCAATCGCAAATGTTGGCAAAGAAGCGATTATAGCGGCTCTGAATCCTGGCGAGACGAAAGCTTTGTATTTTGTTGCCAAAGGTGATGGTTCACACGTTTTTTCAAAAACGTTGCGAGAGCACAATAATGCGGTTGCTCGCTACCAGCGTTTCCAGCGTCGCAAAGATTACACGTCAACTCCGACTCAATAGAGGTTTGTATGAAAGGTAAATTTATTTCCCTAGAGGGCGGTGAAGGCGCAGGTAAAAGCTCGGCAATTCATGTGATTAAAGCGTGGCTTGAAGAGCGTAATATTGAGTATGTTCTTACTCGAGAGCCAGGTGGCACGCCAATGGCCGAAGAAATTCGTGAGCTTGTTTTGGCGTCTAGAGACGAGGCTGTTGCAGCAGATACTGAGCTGTTATTGGTGTTTGCTGCTCGAGTTCAACATATCAATACCACAATATTACCAGCTTTAGCTGAGGGCAAATGGGTAATCAGTGACCGGTTTGTGGATTCAAGTTATGTGTATCAGGGGATTGGACGAGGAATCGACAAATCCGTTATTGATATGTTGAGATCATCGTTTTTAGAAGGGTGTATGCCAGATAAAACTTTATTACTGGATGTGCCTGTCGAAATGGGGTTAAGTCGAGTAGCCTCCCGTGGTGACGCTAACCGACTTGATGGTGAATCGACGGCCTTTCACAAAGCAGTAAGAAGTGGGTTCTTAGAGTTAGCTTCTGATGAGCCAGCACGTTTTGCCGTGTTGGATGCGAGTCAGACGATGGACAATGTTGCTGAGCAAATTTTGCAGCAACTGAGTCTGCTAGAGAAAACTTCATGATGACTGAATTGGCCCCATGGTTAACAGATGCTTATCAGCAGGCTCAGACTTGGCGCCGACAAAGTCGTTTTCACCATGCTCTGCTGGTCAGTGGTATTAATGGTGTTGGACAAAGTGAGTTTGCTCAACAAGTGGCCCAACTGTTGCTTTGTGAGCATCCAGATAAAGCGCCATGTGGCACATGCCATAGCTGTCAGGTAGCGAAAGCTGATACCCATCCTGATTGGTTAGTATTGGACGGTCGTGAAGGTGGTATTCGTGTCGATGCAGTCAGACAAGTTGTAGCAAAAGTGGCGAATAAACCGCAGTTAGGCTTTTCTAAGGTGGTCGTTATTCATGAAGCTCATGAAATGAATGTGAATGCGGCCAACGCAATCTTAAAAGCTTTAGAGGAGCCGCCGTCTTCGACATACTTTATTTTGACAACCCACACGTCTAGAGCGTTGATGCCAACAATATTAAGTCGATGCCAAAGAGTAATGCTGCCAGCACCTGATCCAGCTCTTGTTGTTGGATGGGTTAATGAACGAGTTCAAGCGGATGTAAGCGATCTTTTATGGTTTTCTAAAACGCCATATCAGTTACTTCGACTGGTTGACTCAAAGCAGCATGAGTTACTTCAAGCTTTGCCGGACCATCTAATGCAGTGGCTGGAGGGTAGTATGCGAACAGACGAGTTAGCGGCGAAAGTGCCAAAAGATGGTGTTGCTCTGTGGCTTGATGGTCTGTTGGCATTGCTCTCTGCAGCAATACATTATTCGGCTACAGGACAGAAGGACACACACATTGAAAGCGTTTTGAATGCTCTATTGTCTCGATATGATGTTTATCGGTTGATGAATTTTAGTTCGAGTTTAACAGGGTTGAAGCGACAGCTTGATATCACTCATCTTAACCCCACTATACAGTTAGTAGGCGAATTAAATTCTTGGTAAATACATGCTTGTAGATTCACATTGTCATCTAGATAAATTAGACGTATCAGCTTATGAAAAAGGCACCCAAGGTGCTATAGATGCCGCTAGAGATTCGGGTGTCTCTCAGATTTTGACCATCTCAGTAGACCTAGAAAGCTTTGAAGAGGTGTATCAATTCACCGAACGAGCAGGTGTGATTGCCAGCTGTGGCGTGCATCCACTTCATAAGGAAGGCTTGCTTTCATCCAATGACGAGTTGTTAGCCTTGGCATCAAGAGAGAAGGTGGTGGCTATTGGTGAGACAGGTCTTGATTACTTTTATGATAAAGAGCCTGAAAACCATCTCGCGCAAAAAGACAGTTTTGCAATACATTTAGCCACCGCCGGTGAGCTTGAGTTACCAACGATTATTCATACTCGTGATGCGAAGAATGATACGTTAGACCTTATTCGTGCGTATGGTAACAAAGAGGTTGGAGGTGTACTTCATTGCTTCACTGAAGATTACGATATGGCAAGAAGTGCGTTAGATCTAAACTACATGATCTCGATTTCGGGCATTGTGACCTTCCGAAATGCTGATGATCTTCGTGACAACGTTAAGAAACTGCCTTTAGATGCGTTATTGGTAGAAACGGACTCTCCTTACTTAGCTCCGGTTCCGCACCGTGGTAAGAAGAATGAGCCTAAATACGTCAGAGACGTAGCCCAATTTGTAGCGGATCTAAAACAGATTCGTATCGAAGAGCTTATGGAAATTAGCTCGGAGAACTTTCATCGCAAATTTTCAAAAGTTAAGCGCGATAATATCTTAATTTAAAAATAACACTTTCGTAGCCTGTTTATTTAATGTGATGGCTATGTTCAAAAGGACCTGTTAGATGTCAGAAATGGTTCAAGCCTTAGCGCCGAATGCGCTGGCAGCAAAAATCGAGAAAGCAAGCCTTCCTTTTAAAACTCTTAGTGAACTAGAGCCACTGAGTGGAATTTTGGGGCAGGAACGTGCCGTTGAAGCCATTCAATTTGGTGTGGCGATGCATCGCCCTGGTTATAACATCTTCGTGATGGGCGGAGCGGGCACAGGCCGTTCTTCTTATGTAACCAGTTATTTGAAGAGTGAAGCCAAGCGCAAACAAACACCAAGTGAATGGGTGTATGTTAATAATTTTAAAGACACACGTTCACCAAAAGCCATTGAGTTTCAGCCAGGACAAGCAAAAGTCTTTGAACAAGATATTCGCACCTTGATAGACGGCTTAATGGGAACATTCCCAGCTGCGTTTGAGCACCCAAATTACCAGCAACAAAAAGGCGCTATTGATCGTGCGTTCAACGATCAATATGAAGCGGCGATTAATCTAGTGGAACGTCATGCCTCGAAAATCGGGGTGGCGATGTTCCGTGATGCATCCTCTGTAAGCTTTGCACCAATGCGTGATGGCAAAGCATTAGAAGAAGCAGATTTCGCAACGCTTACTGATGATGAGCGTGATGCATTCCAAGCAGGTGTATCTGAGCTTGAGGGTATGCTGAACGATGAGCTGTTGAGCTTACCAACTTGGAAGCGTATTTCGTATGAGCAGTTGCGAGAGCTGAATTTAAACACCGTGAAGGAATCACTTGATCCTTTAATGGCGCCTTTGTTTGAGAAGTATGCCGATCAAGAGATTATGGTTCAATTTCTAAACGAAATGCGCGAAGACCTTGATAAGGTCATTATCGATCAGTTTGTTGACGATAAAGCGTCGGATAATCGTGATGAATCCAGTCGTCGCACTATGTATGAGGAAATGTATCTGCCGAATGTGGCGGTCACGCATACCTCTGATGGCGGTCAGCCGGTTATTTACGAACCTCACCCAACTTACCGTAATCTGTTTGGACAAGTAGAGTACAGCTCTGATCAAGGTATGTTGGTCACTAGCTATCGTTTGATTCGCTCTGGTAGTCTGCATGCTGCAAATGGTGGTTACTTAATTTTAGACGCTGAAAAGCTTCTGACCGATCACTATCTATGGGAAGCATTAAAGCGTGCTCTAAAGAGCAAGACTCTAAAAATTGAGCATCCCTATGCGGATATGGGTTTAATGAGTACAACCACTCTGTCACCTGAAGATCTGCCATTGCAGGTGAAGGTGGTTCTAATTGGCTCACGTGAGATTTATTATTTGTTACAAGATGCCGACCCTGATTTCCAAGAAATGTTTAGGGTATTGGTGGATTTCGATGACTCACTTAAGCGTGATAAGGAAACCGAGCTAGCATTTGCTCGATTGTTGAAAGATCGAGTCGCCAAAGAAGGCTATGCTGATGTGACAGATGAAGGGGTTGCTCGCTTAATTGAGTACAGCAGCCGACTGGCTGAGCATCAAAAAGAAATGGCTGCCAAAATAGGCGATGTGTTCGAACTCTTAGGTGAAGCTGACTTTAATCGAGACTTGGCAAAAGACGATGTGATTACCGATGTTCATGTACAACGAGCGCTAGCAGCCAAGAAACATCGTACAGGTCGTGTTGCCGAAAAGATCATTGAAGAAATTGTCGATGGCACCATCTTGCTCGAAAGTGATGGTAAGGCCATAGGCAACATTAACGGTTTAACCGTTATGCAAATTGGCGACAGTAGCTTCGGAGCACCCGCAAGAATTTCTACCACGGTTTACCCTGGTGGTAAGGGGATTGTCGACATTGAGCGTGAGTCGAACCTTGGGCAAAGTATTCACTCTAAAGGGGTGTTGATCCTTTCAGGTTACCTTGGTCACCGTTACGCGCAAGAATTCCCATTAGACATCAGTGCTTCCATCGCAATGGAGCAAAGCTATGGTTATGTAGATGGGGACAGCGCTTCGACAGCCGAGTTATGTTGTTTACTGTCTGCTTTGATCAATGTGCCATTGCGCCAAGATTTAGCCATTACTGGTTCATTGAACCAATATGGTCAAGTACAGGCTATCGGTGGTGTGAATGAGAAAATTGAAGGTTTCTTCAACGTTTGTCATGCTCGTGGTTTGACTGGCTCTCAAGGCGTTATTATTCCTAAGTCAAATGTCATCAATTTAATGCTAAGTGATGAGGTGATTGAGGCAGTGAAAGCAGGCCAATTCCATATTTATGCTGTAGAGAAAGCTGACGAGGCACTGCATCTGCTGACTGGCTTGGAGCCTGGCGAATTGGATTCAAATGGTAAGTATCCTGAAGGCACTATCTCAGCGAGAATTCTTAAGCGCTTAGAGGAGATCTCAAAGCTTGGAGAAGAGGAAGAGAATGCTGAGAAAGAAAAGTCGGCTGAAGAAGGTAAAAAAGCCGATAATGACAAGGAAGACGCAAGTGCTAACAAAGGTTAGCGCTTGCCTTGAGTGCGTTTAATAAACCCTGCTGTACAGTTATCTGATATAATCCAGTACAGAGTGTAATAGAGGTCGCCACTTTTGAAGTAAGTGGCGACCTCTTTGCGTTTACTGGGATGGTGGCGTTTCAAAACTCTTGGTTTCTTGAAGCTATTGCCGCCCATTATGATCTGTGAAGCACTCATCGCTGCTGACATTGCATTGCGATCCGCGCATTCCGCTGCGTAGATGGAATGGGATGTAGCACTAAATAAAATAACTAAAATGAACAGTGCTTGCTTGCCGTAGGGTGAGGTCATAAAACTTTCTTATAGATTCATTTATAGTGTATTGCTGCGAAAAGTGGATTTATCAATATAACAACATAATAACTTTATCATGAGTACTTAGATTGGGGCAGTCTATGACGTTAAGACGTAAATTTTCTTTATTGGTGTTTGGTTGTGCGGTGATGACCGCATTCATTGTATGTGCAATAAGTTACACCCAGCTGAAGGGTTCAATAAATCAGAGTATACAAAACGAAATCTCTGCAGTGGGTAATGGTCAAGTTGAAAAAATTGTAGAGTGGAAAGCGAGTAAAGAAGCGGCAGTATCGGCGCTTGCAACATATTTAAGTCGCTCAGAGGCAACGCTTGAAACGTTACAGCAAGCTACCGACGCTGGACGTTTTGCATTAGGCTATTTTGGTTCTGAAGCAGGCGTTATGTTACAGAATGATCCTAATGAAACCCTTCCTCCAGGCTATGATCCAAGAAAGCGACCTTGGTACAAGGACGCGCAAAAAAATAGAGGGGTGATTTTTACTTCTCCGTATGTAGGGGCTTCCTCTGGGCTACTTATGATCACAGCGGCTCAAGCGGTGATGAAAAAAGGACAGCTCATTGGCGTCGCTGGAGCGGACATTAATCTTGATGATGTAACAAAAGGCGTTTTGGATGTAGAGCTTGCTGGTGAGGGGAGAGCTTACCTTGCTAATAAAGATGGTGTTGTTTTAGCGGATCGAGATAAATCGAATTATAACAAAACGGTTAGTGATGTGTTCGGTTACCAGCTGTCAGACCTGCAAGATGCGACAATTGTTACTGTAAATGGAGAGCTGGTTGCGAAGTTTGACGTGCCAAATAGTAACTGGACCATTGTTTTTGAGTTGGATCGTAGTGCAGTGATGGCCCCTCTAAACAAGCTTCTTTTTACTCTTGTTCCTGCCGCTATTGTGATAGCGCTTTTGGTTTCATTGGTGATGTCGGTTATCAGCTCGAAATTACTAGCGGGTATCACTCAAGTTAGTCGTGCACTGGAGGAAATTAGTAAGGGTGAAGGTGATCTAACTAAGCGTATTGAGGTAGATAGCAAAGATGAAGTAGGTCAACTAGCGGCGCATTTTAATAGCTTCTTGGGAACGCTTGGTGGCTTAATTGGTGATATTAAGACGATGTCTCGTAGTCTTAATAGTTTGGCTCATGATTCTAAAACGTTGTCACTTCAGTCCAGTCGTGAGTTAGGTGTTCAGTTAAATGAAATTACTATGGTGGCGACAGCTGTAAGTCAGTTATCAACTGCAACACAAGAAATTGCTCTGAACGCTGAAAATACAGCAGGGGCATCGAGGGAGGCGGCCGACACTTCAAATGAAGGTAGCCGAATTGTAAGTGGCTCACAGCAGGAAATTAAAAACCTTGCCACTGAAGTGCACCAGGCATCAGAAATTATCAGCAACTTGGATGTTCATGTTCAAGGAATCAGCTCTATTTTGCTGACTATTCAGGATATTGCAGAGAAAACCAATTTGCTTGCGCTAAATGCTGCCATCGAAGCCGCACGAGCGGGTGAGCAGGGGCGTGGTTTTGCGGTTGTTGCTGATGAAGTGCGCTTGTTATCACAGCGAACACAGAGCTCGACCGAAGAGATTCGTGAGAAAATTGAAGGACTTAACTCTGTTACTTCTAACGTGGTCACTTGTATGAAGCGATCAACGACCATTGCAGATGGCGCTGTTAATGAA
Organism: Marinomonas sp. AWM4_232; assembly: GCF_056158325.1. NCBI lineage: Bacteria > Pseudomonadati > Pseudomonadota > Gammaproteobacteria > Oceanospirillales > Oceanospirillaceae > Marinomonas > Marinomonas sp. AWM4_232. The sequence continues at coordinate 3,380,223 of NZ_JBSWTA010000001.1, forward strand.
GCAGCGGCTGCTGCCACAGCATTGGATTCTATTTTAGCGTCGGTCCAACGTATCAGTGATATGGCGATGCAAATTGCCAGTGCAGCAGAAGAGCAAAACATTGTGACCAGAGACATTTCACAGAATAGTGAATCCATTCAGGACATCTCGCATCGTTTATCTGCTGAATCCAACAAAACTGCGGAAGGTGCTGAGTCATTGGCTCAAGTTGCAGACCGATTAGAGCAGCAAATTGCGCGCTTTAAGGTGTAAAAGGCAAATCCATAGATCTTTTGTGGAAATTTAAGGAACCATACTGCGTTATAGGTTTCTATACGTTAAAGTGATTTAGATCGACTTAACAGAAACAGGAGAGAGAGATGTTAAGTAAAAAAGTAGCTTTGACTGGTTTGCTGATGACGATGAGCGTTAGTAGTTTTGCCCATGCTAATTGTAAAGCATCGCCTTTGCATGAAGATATGGACACTCTAAAGACTGAAATGAAGAGCTTGGCCTTTGAAGTTAAAAAAGAGGATTATGCATCGGCCGATGCTCGTATTGACCGTATTATTGCCGTTTTGAAGGATGCTCGTGAGGAAAAACCATATCTATTCACGGAAAAGGGGATTGAAGGGGCAGAGCTTAGCCAGCGAATGGCTGATTACCAATCCGTGATGGACGATACCATCACTGCATTTGTTGCTTTAGACAAAGCGGTAGCGGATAAGGATGCGTCTTCTGCAAAAATGGCATTAGGAGAGATCGGCAATCTGCGTAAAAAAGGCCATCGTGCATTTAAAGCGGATTGCTAATTAGTCAATGCGATCAGCGTGACCTAGTCGATCTAGATTGCTACAATACATGTCTTGTAAGAGAGGTGAGTTATGTCTCGCATGAAGAAATCCCGTAGCATGAAAGGGAAACTTGGTAAAACTGGTACCAAGGAAATGCTAAAAGAGCAGAAAAAAGCACGTAAGGCGGCTTCTCCTTCGCGCTTTGATGCCAAGAAAACTAAGCAAAGAAAAGAGCAAGCTCAACGTAAGCTAGGCCGTCTGGGTTTATTGCCAGAAGCTGAAAAAGTTGAGCCAAAAGTAAGACCTAAACGTTTTACTTTTACGCCAAAAGTTGCAGAGGCGACAGTCGCGCAAGCGCCTGAAAAAAGTGCTGAACAGCTGGTTAATAATGATTTAATTGATGCATTAACGGAAGAACATTAATTGTGAATCGAAAAGGCTGCATGTTAATGCGGCCTTTTTTTGTGCCTAAAAATAATTATAGGGGACCGTTTGTATGGGATTGAAGGCAACCGTTCCAGCACAGAGCGTGCGCTATTTGCTGAGTGCCGTAGAAAACCAAGGTTGCGATGTCATGCCTTTACTTGATGAAGTAGGCATTAGTAAGCAAGATATTGACACTAAGGAAGGGCTTTCTGCATACCAATATGGCTTGCTTTATCAACGTATAATGCAGCGTATGAATGATGAGTCATTCGGCATATTAAGTGGTGGTAGAATGCCTAAAGGTTCTTTCAGAATGATGTGCCTTTGCATACTGCATTCTAAGAATTTGGCGCAAGCATTACGTCGCTGTAGCGATTTTTATGAAATTTGCAGGGGGCCAACCATCAAGCCAATTGTGGTGCAAAAAGGTCGCTTTGCGAAAGTGACGTTTGCGCCGATTGAGTCCATAGAACTTGAAAAAGATATTTCTCTGGATCAGGCGTTTGAGTCCCGAGAGCGTGTCAGAAGTACGCTTTCAATGTGGCATCATTTCATCAGTTGGTTGATTGGCCGACGACTTGTATTAAAAGCCGCATATTTTACTGCCTCTCGACCAGATGATGTGGAGTATTATCAGACTCTTTTTCAATCTGATATTAAGTTCTCTCAGCACGGCAATGCTTTGGTATTTCCTGCCTCTTATCTTGATATGCCGTTGGTGCAGAATGAAGAGAGCTTACGTAGCTTTATGAAAACGGCACCATATCAGCTTTTGGTGATGGTGGATAATGACAATAGCCTTAAATCCCGTGTGATTTCTATTTTGGGGAAAGACTTTTCGCAAGAGATGCTCTCTGCTGAGGAAGTGGCTCAATTGCTAAATATGAGTGTTTCCACAATGAGGAGACGTTTAACGGATGAAAATACCTCATTTCAGCAGATAAAAGATGAGTGCAGAAAAGAGGCGGCGATCACATACATCAACGCGCCACAATTATCTTTTAATGAGATTGCTGCGCTAATGGGGTTTGAGGAGCCAAGTGCGTTCTATCGTTCATTTAAGAAATGGACTGGGATGACACCGGGTGAATACCGCAAACACGCAGATTTTAAGGCGCTTAAGTGACACGGCGTCATGTAGTTGAACTCAAATGTTAGTGAATTAGCGATCATTTGCCATTGTTGAAAACGTGTATATTTACCACTCTTAAAACAATAAAAATTATAAGGAGTGAGACAATGGGCGGTTACCAATACCCAGCTACTGAAATCAAGTTCTGCCTCGAGCATATCGCAAAATTAAAGCGTCTCGAGGCACAATTCCCAAATTACAGTGACGATTTACTGGAGCCAATTCTCAGTGAAGCTGGAAAATTTGCTGAGCAATGCGTTGCCCCGACAAATCGTCAAGGTGATCTAGATCCGCCAAAGATGGTTGATCGTTGTGTTCAAGAAACTTCGACATTCAACCCCGTCTATGAGGCATTGCAAGAGGCTGCATGGACCACGTTGAGCGCCCCCGAAGAGTTTGGTGGTCAAGCGTTACCACGTGCTTTGGAAGTTGCCTTTAACGAAGGTGTGCAATCTGCCAACCTTTCCTTCTCGTTGTGTCCGCTTCTAACTCAAGGGGCGGTAGACGCCATCGAAACCCACGCAAGCGATGAGCTAAAGTCTACCTACCTCCCTAATATGATTTCTGGGAAATGGACTGGCACCATGAATCTTACCGAACCATCTGCTGGTAGCGATTTGGCTGCGATTAAAACCAAAGCAGAAAGGGAAGGTGATCACTACCGTATTTATGGTCAGAAAATCTTCATTACTTGGGGCGACCATCAAATGAGTGAAAACATCATTCATTTGGTATTGGCTCGTTTGCCTGATGCGCCTGAGGGTGTTAAAGGGATTTCGCTATTTTTGGTACCAAAATATCTCTTGAATGAAAGCGGCCAACCAGGGCGCCGAAATGATGTTTACCCTATCTCTCTAGAGCATAAGCTTGGTATCCATGGGTCACCGACTTGTGTTATGCAGTTTGGTGAGTCTGAGGGGGCGTTAGGGTATCTAGTAGGACAAGAGAACAACGGCCTCATGGCAATGTTCACAATGATGAACAATGCTCGGCAAAGTGTCGGTCTACAAGGATTGGCAGTGGCTGAGGCGGCTTATCAGATGGCGCTTGATTACGCTCAAGATCGAAAACAAGGTAATGTAAAAGGCGTAGAAGGGAAGGTTGCTATCGCTGAGCATGGTGATGTGCGTCGCATGCTATGGCAAATGGCCAGTATGCTGTCAGCGATGCGTGCCTTGATGTACACCGCTTCAGTGGAAGGAGATCTTGCTAAGATAGACAAGTCTCATCTCGTTAGAAATGAGCTCTATACGCCGATTGTGAAAGGTTGGCTAACGGAGTTGGCGCTCGAGATTACTTCTACTTCAGTACAAGTTTTCGGTGGTATGGGCTTTATTGAAGAAACGGGGGTTGCTCAGCTTTACCGTGACGCACGTATTTTGCCAATTTACGAAGGTACCAACGGAATCCAAGCGCTCGACCTCGTTGGACGTAAGTTGAAAGCGGACAAAGGCGCTGGTATGGCCGCGTTAATTGAAGAGATATCAACGGATCTGGCAAGCTTTGCTCAGCTTGATGAGCACGTCCAAGTTCTTTCATTACAAGTTAAGCTACTGCAGTCATCCACCGAACTGATGTTGGATCAGCAAGTAAATGTTTCAGAAGCTGCTTTTGATTACATGATGCAATTAGGTTACGTGTTAGGCGGCTGGTTACTGCTCAAAGGAGCGCAAGACGCTGCTGCGGATGAAGCTTGGTTGGCAAAGACAAAATTCTATTTTGATCACATTCTTCTTCGAGCCAATACCGCTGCTGAATCATTAAAAGGGTTCAAAAGTGATCAATCTATACCAAATGTTGCGCTATTGAATAAATAAGATATTTTAAATTAGTAATTTACTAATGAGGTGTTCATTTATTTCCCACACTGGTTTAATAAATGGATACCTCGTTAATTATAATAAAAACATCTAATAATTTTCCCTAAAGCTATAGCCAAATCTTTAGACAATAGGAATAATTGAGCTTCTTGTAGAAGGAGTTATCAATGCAAATCTGGGTGGACGCTGATGCATGTCCCAACGCCATCAAACCTGTTCTATACAAAGCTGCTGAACGATGTGAAATCGTCTGTGTTTTTGTTGCCAATGTGGCCATTGCCTTACCGAACAGCAAGTGGTTGACTCGTAAAGTCGTTCCTAGTGGTTTTGACGAAGCAGATTTGTACATTGAGCAGAATGTATCCAAAGAAGATTTGGTGATTACCTCAGATATTCCCTTGGCGTCCGATTGTATTGCCCGCGGTGCAACCGTTCTCACCTCTAAAGGTGAGCTATTTACCCTTGAAAATATTAAGCAAAAGCTGGCCATGCGTGACTTTATGGATCAAATGCGTTCGAGCGGATTTGATACCGGCGGCTCCGCGCCTTTTAGCGATAAAGATAAAGCTAATTTTGCGAACACACTAGATAGGCTTCTCGCTAAGCGCCCCAAGTAGATGTGAAGAGATGAATGATTTGCTAAGCAAGCAGGAATGTTTAGCAAATCATTCACAATTTGGGGATTTTTAAATGAAACACATCGTTGTTCTCGGTGGCGGTGCAGGCGGTCTTGAATTAGTAACCCGCCTTGGTCACAGTCTTGGTAAACGTAAACAAGCTAAGATTACGTTAATCGACCGGTCTCAAACTCATATCTGGAAGCCTCTACTGCATGAAGTGGCAACCGGTTCCTTAGATATCAACACAGACGGTATTAATTACCGTGCTCACTCCGCTAAGCATTACTATGATTTCCAATTGGGTACGGCTATTGACGTTGATCCAAAGCAGAAGTGTGTTCGTCTTGCGAGCATGGAAGATGACAAGGGACGTGAGGTTTTGCCAGTCAGAGAAGTCTCTTACGACATACTTGTGATGGCGGTAGGCAGCGTGAGCAATGATTTCGGTACACCAGGTGTTGCAGAAAATTGCTATTTCTTAGATTCCCACCGCCAAGCTGAGCGTTTCCAGCAAGCCCTTTTGACCCAGTTTTTACGGATCCATCAAATGGGTGGCGATCAGCAACTCAATATTTCCATTGTAGGGGGCGGTGCGACAGGCGTGGAGTTGTCGGCAGAGTTGTTCCATGTTGCAGACTTACTTAAAGCCTATGGTATGCCTGAAATGTCTTCAAAGAAGGTAAAAGTAGAGCTGGTTGAGGCTGGTCCACGCATTCTGCCTGCTTTACCTGATCGTATCGCTAACAATGCAAAGAAAGAGCTAGAGAAGCTAGGCGTTCATGTGCACGAAGGCACTCGTGTTACCGAAGCTCGAAGGGAGGGGCTGGTGACGGCTGATGAAGAAGTGATTAGCGCAGACTTAATGATCTGGGCTGCTGGTGTCAAAGCACCTGAGTTTATTCAAAATATTGAAGGGCTAGAAATCACACGTAATAACCAGATCCTAGTGAAAGGCACATTACAAAGTACAGAATTTGACGATATGTACGTCATTGGTGACTGTTGTGCTTGTAAGCAAGAGAACGGCTCTTTTGTGCCGCCTCGAGCTCAATCCGCGCACCAAATGGCGTCCTTAGTTCATGAGAATATTTTGGCTTCGCTAAAGGGCGAGTCATTAAAGGAATATGAATACAAAGACTATGGCTCTCTGGTGAATCTAAGCCGTTACAGTACCGTAGGTAGTCTAATGGGCAATCTGATGAAGGGGTCTATGTTTGTGGAAGGGCGCTTAGCTCGATTTGTCTACGTTTCTCTTTATCGCCTTCATCTAATTGCTATACACGGCTGGTTTAAAGCAATGATTATCCTAGCGGCTCAGCGTATAGGTAAAGTTGTTAAGCCAAAATTGAAACTTCACTAGGCAAAAGCTCTATTCACACTAAGGGCTGGTATTTGCCCTTAGTGTGAGTCAGCGATTATACGTTCTTAAATGTCTCTTCTTGAAAAACAATATCCTTGCGAGACACATTTGCTATGTCTCGATGACCGATAAACGCCATGGTAAGTTCTGCTTCTTGGTGAAATATTTCCAGCATTTTGGTTACGCCCGCTTTACCCATAGCGCCTAAACCGTAGACCATTGGCCGTCCTACCATAACACCTTTTGCTCCCAATGCTTTTGCACGAATGATGTCTTGTCCACTGCGAATGCCACTGTCTAGCCAGACTTCTATTTGATTACCCACTTCTGCGACAATCTCTGGAAGAGTGGATATCGTTGATCGTGCTCCATCCAACTGACGGCCACCATGATTGGAGACAACAATGGCATCGGCACCTAGCTTGACACATTCTTTAGCGTCTTCGACTTCCATAATACCTTTGATGATCAAAGGTCCTTGCCAAAGCTCTCTGAAAAAACGGATGTCTTCCCAGTTCAATTTGGTATCAAATGAGCCTGCAGTCCATTTCATCAAATCAGACATGTCATCTACGCCGGTCGCACAACCTTGGATGTTACCGAAGGCTTTATTACGAGTATTGGCCATACCAAGAGCCCACTTAGGGCGACGGGCAATGTCAATGATATTGGGTAGAGTTAATCTTGGAGGTGCGGTCATACCATTGCGATGGTCAGCATGACGACGGCCAATCATTTGTAGATCGAGTGTTACGACAAGTGCGCTACAGCCCGCGGCTTTTGCTCGTTCAATAAGCTTCTTAGTAAACTCACGATCTTTCTGAACATAAAGCTGGAACCAAAAAGGCTTTTGAGTTTTTTTGGCAACCGCTTCAATAGAGCAGATGCTCATCGTAGATAGGGTGAAAGGAATACCAAACTCTTCTGCGGCTTGCGCTGCTAGGATTTCACCGTCAGCATGTTGCATCCCCAGTAGACCAACTGGCGCTATAGCCACAGGCATTTTAACATCTTGGCCAACCATCTGTGAGGCGAGTGATCTTGGCTCTAAATCTCTTGCGACCCTTTGACGGAATAAAATACGTTGAAAGTCAGATTTATTAAGCCCAAGAGTTTGTTGAGTCCATGAGCCTGACTCACAATAACCCTGAAACATTTTAGGAACACGCTTTTGATACAAGCGTTGTAAATCTGCTAGCTCGCAAATTTGGCTCATTAGTTACTCCTGTTGGTGAGTCCTTTAAAGCAGCAAATTTATCATATCTTCGCGGTTCGGCTAATGTTTTTGCATGGGTGTAATACGAAAGTGGTAGGGGCATATATAAATAAAGTGGCGAGTTGAATTATATTGTCGTGTCGGCTGTCCAGGAGTTGCCGCATGCTGATGAAGATTTCGCGTATACTTAAGAGCCAAAGAATACTGATAGTTTAATCGAGTGATCCTATTTTTATATCAACGTGATTATCATAGTATGAGGTTTCCAATGTTTGGTTTAATTAGGCCTGCATGTCAGAGGGAATACTATGAAAATTGCAATTCTAGATGATTACCAAAACGTAGTTCAGGATTTGGAATGCTTCTATTTACTGGAAGATCACGAAGTAAAAGTTCTAAAACAAACCTACAGTGAAAAAAAATTGGTTGAGAAATTGGCTGATGTTGAAGCACTTGTTCTTATTCGTGAGAGAACTCTCATTACTGAATCTCTTCTGAAAAAACTCCCTAGGCTCAAGGTGATCAGTCAGACAGGCAAAGTTAGTAATCATATCGATGTCACACTATGTCGGCGTTACGGCGTTCAGGTTCTTGAAGGCGTAGGCTCACCTGTGGCGCCTTCTGAGTTAACTTGGGCGTTGCTTATGTCCGCAATCAGACACATCCCAAGTTATAGTGACAACTTGCGTGAAAATATCTGGCAAAGTTCCGGAAATATGGGGCTTGGAAGAACGCTGCATGGATTAACCTTAGGGATTTGGGGGTATGGAAAAATAGGTAAGCGTATCGCCCAATACGCTAAGGTTTTTGATATGCAGGTGTTGGTTTGGGGGAGTCAGTCTTCCCGTGATCAAGCAGTGCTAGACGGGTTTACGGCAGCGGAAAGTAAACAAGATTTTTTCACCCAAGCGGATGTTATTACTCTCCATTTGCGACTAAACGAAGCCACAAGAAACTGCGTGACTGCCAGTGACCTTGCTTTGATGAAAGATACCGTTTTGTTTGTAAATACGAGCCGATCCGAGTTAGTAGAGAAGAATGCTTTATTTGAAGCCTTACGACATCACCCCAAACGACAAGCAGCTATTGATGTGTTTGATCATGAGCCTGCTTCGTTGGAGCAGGAGCCGTTACTCACATTAGAAAATGTTACCGCGACACCACATATCGGTTATGTCGAAAAAAACAGTTATGAACTGTATTTTCGTACCGCGTTTGAAAATCTTGTGAACTGGCATGCCGCACAGGATCAATGATGTCCATTTGATCCCATCTTTCAGGCTTTCTCATTATTGGATTTATGCAGAAAGCCTTCGTTAATTATGTAACGTAATGTTATTAAGTTGAGTTTAATATAGGATCAACCACTTATTTAGACCAATTTAGTAGGGATTTACTTTGGACGTTGTTCTTAATATTACTGCACCTATTTTCTTCTTGATTTTGCTTGGTTTCGTTGGGACTAAGTATCAACTCCTCAGTACAGATGCCTTGCCTGCTTTAAGTAAGTTTGTTCTATATTTTGCATTGCCTTCGGTAATGGTTACCAAAATCTCATCTTTAGACTTAAGAGCTGTAGTTGATCTTTCCTATATGGGGGTTTATGCCATAGGAGGGTTAACGGCTTTTTCACTAACACTTGTATTAGTTAAAAGTGTGTTGAAAGAGTCTTGGGGTAATGGCGCTGTCAGTGGTATTGGAGCAATGATGCCAAACAGTTCATTTATTGGCTTTCCCATTTTGCTTCAGTATTTGGACAATGCTCCAGCCCAAGCATTCGCCATGTCGCTAGTTGTTGAGAATATTCTGTTCTTACCGGTTGGTTTGATCGTAATTGAGTCTTTGTATCACCAAGAATCTGGTGCAGGTCGTAAAGTATTACTTAATGTAGTCAAGCGTATCGCAACTAACCCAATTATTATGGCGGTTTTTACTGGCGTAATCATGTCTTTGCTTGGAGTGCACTTGCCTAATTTTATGGGGGGCGGGTTAGAGCTTCTCGCCTCGGCGGCGGCGCCATGTGCTTTGATCGTAATCGGCGGCTCTTTAGTAGGCGTGGTTATCCGTGGCAGTAAAACTCGAACAGCACTGGTCGCCAGCGTTAAATTAGTAATTTTTCCATTGGTTGTGTTTGCAGGTCTGCAAGCGTTTCCGACGATGCCGTTTGAGCTTAAAGCGTCTGCTTTATTGTTTGCTGCGATGCCAATGTTTAGTATTTATCCGATTATCGGCGATACCTATGGGCAAAGAAATTTCTGTGCGAGCACCTTGATGATTACAACAATTTTTTCGTTCTTCACTATTAGTGGCTTACTTTATTTTCTACATTGATGCTCAAAGGTCATGAAAAGCTCTAATAAAAACTTATGCTTCAAAATATCATGTAGAAATATGTCGTAAATAATGTGATCTTGGGCGCACACAGTAAGATTGAATAGTCTTAAAGGCTCTATTATGTATCTCGACGTCGCGATACATATTTGTTCTGCCCTATATCGTATGCGAAGTCCTCTATGGAATGGTGATCTATTTCTATCATTGTCACGGAGTCGGTAAGTCATCATAAATGGGGGATAACTTGCTAGCTCGGTGCCTTTTTAAACTACTTGAATAGGCCTGTGATGATGATTAACGTCACCCTTTAAGGGAAGTATGTGCGACTCTTCAACACCCCGCATACTTCCCTTTTTTTATGGCAATCACCTGTTCGATCTGATGCTTTCACCACACTCAATTTTGTAATCAAGCTGTATTGTTTGAATTTGAGGAGGTTGGCCATTGAGGCTTTGAATGATGTTTTTGGCAGCCAAGCGCCCTATTTCTTCACGTGGTGTGATAACCGTAGCAAGTAAAGGTATCATCGCTCGTGCGATGTCTAACCCGTGAAATCCTGCCATGCCTATTTGTTCAGGGACTCTGATATTTCTCTTTTGGCAGGCGTAAATAGCCCCGATTGCCAAGTCGTCATTGGTACAAATAATGCCGTCCGTCTCAGGATGTTCCTGCAATATTTCGTCAAGAAACTGAGCACCCAATGAGAAAGAAGAAGCTTTTTCGGTTTCTTTAACGACTGTTTTTAAACCATTCTGTGTCATGGCTTGTTGATAGCCTTTGATCTTTTGCAGTGTACGTGTGTCCATACGCGCTGCAAAGAAAACAATATTACGATGGCCTTGATCAAGCATGGTCTGAGTCATATCACGTGCGGCAGCACAGTTATCGATGCCAATAATGTGCAGTGGACTAGAGGACGTTGAGTCCATGATTTCAATAACCGGCACGCCAGCATTTTCCAGCATTTTCTGTGCTTTGGGAGTATGAACACTGTCAGAAATGATTAATGCGTCGACATTGTATGAGAGCAGTGTCTCAATACGCTTTTCTTCCACTTCTTTGCTGTAACCAAAGTGAGCCAACATAGTCTGATAGCCTTCCGGTTCAAGTACGGACTCAACACCTCGAATGACTTCAGCGAAAACTTGGTTGGTAAGAGAGGGAAGTAAGACACCAATGGCGTGGCTTTTTGATTTCGATAAAATATCCGGAGCTCGATTAGGGATATAACCTAGCTCATCTAGCGCCGCTTGAATTCTATCACGTAGCGCATCCGACACTTGATCCGGATTACGAATGCTACGACTGACAGTCATTTTTGTCACTCCGACTAAGTCAGCTACATCCTGTAAGGTGGGGCGCTTCTTCTTCATTTTTGATCGATCTGTTTTTGTTCTGTTAACGTTTACATTACCACATATTAGGTAAGCTGCGAATGAGCGGATTATAAAAAAGCAATATGAAATAATAAGTTAGCTGACTTTAAAACAAATGTTTAAGGTCAGCTAACATGCGTTATTTTGCTTCTAGCGCTTGAATGCTTACGCTGAAAACCTGATCGATTGTATGACGGATATCGACGATAATAACATCTGCTTCATCTTTGGGTTCTACTAACGTGGCGAACTGGCTCTCAAGCATTTCTTTGCCATTAAAATAATGCCCGTCTCGCTTTTGATGACGCTGCCAAATCGTTTCGAAGTCCCCTTGAAGATAAATGATCCTTAAGTCATTTACATCATGGCGTAATATCTCTCGGTATTCAGGTTTTAGGCCTGAGCAGGCAACGACAGCCGTAGGATGATTTTTCAAAATACCATTCAGTGTTTTTAACCAGCCAAATCGATCTTCATCTGTAAGTGGAATGCCTTGGCGCATTTTTTCGACATTGGCTTCACTGTGGTAATCATCACCATCAAAAAACGGAAATCCGAAGTGCGCTGCAATTTTTTGTCCCATTGAAGACTTTCCGCAGCCAGAAACTCCCATAACAATGATTTTATTAATCATTTTTTCCTCTCTAGCAAAGTGCCAACTGGCACTCTGCGTAATTACTTGTGTCTTTACAGATTGGCTTGGCCACTTATTTCCACCAAATTGCCAACTCAGGGAAGATGATAACTAATGCAAGTACGCTTACCTGAAGGGCGATAAATGGTAATAAAGAGCTGAAAATTTCACCTAAGCTGATGTCTTTTGGTGCCACAGATTTCAAGTAGAAAGCGGCTGGACCAAATGGAGGTGACAAGAAGGACACCTGCATGTTTAGACAGAACACAACACCAAACCAAACAGGGTCTAAACCAAGGTTAGTGATGATCGGTACAAAGATTGGCATGGTAAGCAAAGCAACGCCTACCCAATCCAAGAACATACCTAATACTAAGAGGATCACCATCATGATTAGGATCGTACCCATGACACTGCCGCCAGACAGAGCAAGGATAGTCTCTTCGACGAAATCGATACCGCCCATTAGGTTGTAAACACCTACTAAGGCCGTCGCACCAATACCGATCCAAATGATCATGCCACAGGTGCTCATGGTCGCTTTTGCACTGTCTTTAAGCATCTCGAAGCTTAATTCGCCGCGAATCCAGGCACTGATAAAGATACCTACAACACCTAACGCAGACGCTTCTGTTACCGATGCGATACCGGTGTAGATACTGCCAAGCACGACCGCGACAGACAGCACAGGGAAAAACAGTGCCTTGAAATAATTGATGTCGCTTTCTTGAGCAAGTTCTTCTTCGGTTGGAAGTGGTGCGTATTCAGGGTGTTGTCGACAAATGATTAAAACATAAGTCATGTATGCCGCGGCTAGAATCAATGCAGGCAGGAACGCCGACTTGAACAGGTCGCCAATCGATACACTTGCCGTTAAACCATAGATAATTAATACGATACTTGGTGGGAGCATAGTGCCCAATGCGCCGCCCGCACAGGTAGTACCGATAGCGAGCTTGCGGTTGTAACCAAGACGCAGCATCTGTGGTAATGCCAGGATACCTAGCAGTACAGTCTCACCACCGATTACCCCAGACATAGAAGCCAAAATCACGGCTACCACAAGAGTTTGAACCGCAACACCACCGCGAACTCTACGTCCGAGTACTTTCATAGCATCGAATAAGTCACGTGCAATACCCGAGCGATCAAGTAAGGCGGCCATCAGTACAAACATAGGGACGGCCAAGAATACGTAGCCACCAACAAAACTGTATAAACGGCTAGTCACCAGGGGTAGGGCATCAATCCCAAACCAACCGATTGCAAAAACCAGTGCCACAAGACCTGTCACCATGGCCAACTGCATACCTGCGAGTAGCAGCAGGATCATGGACACCAACATTAAAAGGCTGCCGTAGCCAATGCCCAAGCTAGATAAATCAAACATCTTATGACTTCCTTAGGTTCAGTACTTCTTGAATTAAGTGAAGAGCGAACTGAATGAACATCACGCACATAGTGATGAAAATGGTAATTTTCACGTACGCTGGAAACGGAGGATTCCAAGCTGAGCCTGACGTCTCAAAATGAATGTCGCCAAATGGAGATAGCACCGCGCTTTCGGTCATTTGATAAGCCGCGTACGCGAGTAACCCAGCAAAAATTAGTCCCATAATGTGATGAAAGACATTCAGGTATTGGCGTGTGCGCTCTGAGACCGCGTCGTAAATCAACACAACGCGAACGTGTTTATTAGTCGCTAAGGCGTAGATGCCACCGAAGACAAATAAGCACGCTCCTAGAAAAGACGCAGATTCATGCACCCATATTGTCGGGGCATTGAAAACGTAACGCATGACCACTTCATAAAATGAAATAGCCACTGTAAAAAGAAACAACAGACTTAACGCATTGCCGATACGAACAATGGCTTTATCTAAAAGATTGCGTGGTTGTTCTGCAGTATCTTCAGTATGTGGAATGGGGGTTTCTTTGCTCATGGGGTAGGGTCCAGTTTAAAACAGGAGCCTGTTAGCTTGTCATTTACAAGCTCACAAAGCTCCTGTTTTGGTTTGGCGATGGTCTTCTTAAAGATTAAAGAAGGCCGTTTTCTTCAAGGTAAGAAGTTACTGAGTCATACACTTTCTGTGCGTTTGGAGATTGCTTAGCAAACTCTTCCCACTGTGTACGAGCAATCGCACGGAACTTCTTACGTTCTTCTGCAGACCAGTCGTGGATAGTGATGTTTGGATCATCTTGAGCCGCTTTCACTGCTTTTTGGTCTGCAATGCGTAGCTGAGTCGTGATGTCGTTAGCGAAGTCACGAACCGAAGTTGTCATGATGGCTTGAAGATCTTCAGGAAGCTTGTTCCACTTTTTCATGCTCATTGAAACGTCGATCAATGGTAGCGAGTGGAAGCCAGGTTGAACTGGGTGTGTGGCAATGTCGTTCATACCCGCTTTCTGGTTGGTAGAAAACACTGTGTAGTCAGCCGCGTCGATAACGCCTTTGCTTAGACCAGTGAATACTTCAGAACCCGGTAGGTTTACTGGTGCAGCACCTGCCGCGGCAAATACACGCTGTACTAGACCTTCTGGTGCACGAAGTTTAAGGCCTTTCAGGTCTTCAACACCATTTAGTGGTACACGCGATACGAAAGACTCAACACCCGTTGTAGAACCACCAATGAATTTTACGCCGTAAGGAGCGTAAAGTTCGTTCATTAGCTCGTAACCACCGCCGTAGTTAATGTATTGCAATAGTTGGCTAGTATCTGACCACGCACCAACGGTGTTACCAATTAGGCCGAAAGCAGCGTCTTTACCAGAGAAGAACTCTGTCGCGGTAATTTGACCATCAAGAATGCCCATTTTGATGCCATCAAGGGTTTCAGTGTGTTTAAAAACACTGCCAACTGGAAGTAAGTTGATCTTGATACGACCGCCAGACATAAGCTCTACACGCTCAGTCCATTCTTTTTGGATTTGGAAGTTTTTGTCACCTGATGGGTCAGATGATTGGAATTTAAAAGTGTAGTCAGCTGCGAATGCTGATACGGATAGGGCGCCAGTAAGCGTGGCAGTGAGTAACGTCTTGGCAAATGTGCTCATGATGTCTTCCCGCTATTTATTGTTTTGAAGGAATGATAAAGAAACCAGTTACATGGATATGTTACCGGTAACTAAGCGCAATGTTACCGATAACATTTTGGTTAAGTCAACTGTTTTGCTTTATTTCTATCGATATGGAGAGCGCATACAGTGCAGTATTTAGAAAAACTGTTTATCTATTAATAAGATAGAAAAGATGAATATTTGTAGAATGGTTTTCTAATAATCAGCTTGAGCAAAGGCAGCTTTGAATTCTTGTATCAACCACGTTAGCGCAGGGCCTCTTGAACTGCCTCGCTGCCAGACAAGGTCGATTGGCGCTTCCCATATTTTCTGATCAAACTCGACATCTACTTTTACCAAACGCTTGTCTTTCAGAGCGTCTTGAACAAGATGGTAGGGTAAATATCCCCAACCAATGTTACTTAGAATCAAATCTAAAGCTGTTTGAGTGCTTGAACACCACCAAACATTTGGTGTCATGCTAACCAACATTGAAGGCTCAATTTTCTTTCCTCCACGAATAGCCACTTGGCGATACGGGTATAGAGCGGTTTCTGTCACTTGTTTTTGAGCGGCTAATGGCGATTGTGCATGGCAAACAGGCAGCATTTTAATTTGCCCAATGTATCCGAAGTCGACTTCCTTAAAGGTTTTAATTTCAGAAAACATAACACCTAAATGTGCTTGATTTGTTTGTATTGGTTGAATGATATCGGGTGATGGCAGAGCTAAAAACTCAAGTTGTGTATGAGGGTACTGATCAGAAAACTGTTCTAGGAGCGTTAATACCTGAGGTGTCATTAAAGCATCATCTATGGCGAGACGTATAAGACCTTCTTCTCTTCGGTTGACAGATTGGGCAATCTGTTCGAACTCGTCTGATTGTGCCAGTAGTGCCTTGGCACTTCGATAAAGGCGTTCTCCTGCTGGCGTAAGTGTTGGTTTACGAGTACTACGATCAAACAGCGTGACATTGAGATCAATTTCCAAGGAATTGATGCCGTGACTGACAGCAGATTGCACTTTACCTAGTTTTCTTGCGCAAGCCGAAAAAGAGCCCAAGTCAGCAGAAAGTACCAGCATTCGAATATGTTCTAAGTTTTGCATATGAATTATTTAGATGGTTATTAACTACTAAGTATCTTATTTATAGATATTATGTTGGTCAAACATTAGCAGTTCATCTGAATTTGGAGGTAGATATGAGCTGGATATATTTGTTGTTGGCAGGGTTGACAGAAATAGGTTGGCCGTTAGGTATGAAAATCGCACAAACTTCCTCAGTAAGGTGGCCCGGTATCTTGATGGCAATTGCTTTTATGGCCATTAGTGGCATGTTTCTGTGGCTAGCGCAGAAACAGATCCCTATTGGTACGGCCTACGCAGTATGGACTGGGATTGGCGCTGCTGGCACCTTTTTAGTTGGTGTGGTGTTTTTTGGTGACCCAGGCTCTGCAATGCGTTATTTCGGTATTCTGATGATTATTTCAGGTGTGGTCGTGCTGAAACTTGCTCATTGAACAAAGTTACTAAAAATGTGGGATGTGGTTTCTGTCCAAGTAATGTAATAGAGTGGTGGCATCCTCTTTTTTTTACAAAGAAAAACAACTAGCGCAAGGAGCATGCATGCTTTCAATGCAAGATAAGCAAACTATTATTGAGATTGTTCGAGACGTTGCTAAAACAGAAATATTGTCGCGTTTTCGATCTCTTACAAGTGATGCGATTGATACCAAATCTGGGTTTGATGACTTGGTGACGGTTGCCGATGTTGCTGCAGAGAAAGCGATGACTGCACGTTTTCAAGAAGCGTTGCCTGATGCCTTGATTGTAGGAGAGGAAGCTGTGGCAGAAGATGAATCAGTATTGGATTTACTTGATTCTTCTGATTTAGTGTTGATTATTGACCCAATCGATGGAACTTGGAATTACGCCAATGGTTTATCGACGTTTGGCGTTCTTATTGCCGCGGCCTATCAGGGCGAGACGATCTTTGGGCTTTTATACGATGTTGTTAATGATGATTGGTTTGAGGTGTCTAAGGGGCACGGAACTTGGTACGTAAAACCAAATCAAGCTCCAAAGCAGGTCGCGCTTTCTCAACAAGTAACGGATCCGTCATTAGTGGGCATATTCTCTCCATTTCTGTTTAAAGATAAGAGTCAACGTATGTTGGCAGCCCAAACACAAACTAAATTTGCCAGAGTCATTGCTCTTAGGTGTTGCTGTCATGAATATCGGACCATGCTAAATGGTAATGTAGATTTCTTCATTAGCTCAAAGCCTAATTCTTGGGATCATGCCGCTGGGATCTTGGCCATTCAAGAAGCCGGTGGTGTAGTGCAGATGCTAGACGGCCGAGATTATCGACCTTCGGTAAGAGAGGGTATGATTGTAGTAGGCCGCTCAAATGATGTTGTTGAGAGCACCATTAAAGACTTCAATTGGTATAACCAGTAAGGGCTAAAGCTCCAGACCATACTCTGGTGTTGTTTGATCTAAATTTTGTAAGAGATCATAGGTCAACTGTCGAATTCGTTGCGCGTCTGGACGTTCCGATTCTTCATTGCGTGACCACAAAGCGATGTCTCGTCTTGGTTGGTCAGGCATATCCTCAATAATGAGCATTTGCTCTGACTGGAGTGCGCCGCTCATTAAGGCGAGACGAGCAGGCAGCTGAACGAGCATATCGCTTGAATTCAAAAGATTCATAACCGAATGAATGCTGCCAGTAAAACTAATCTTGGCAGCATTGTTCAGTGCGACATTATGCTGATGGTTCATAAAGCCAGCGTTAGCCCCTGCTATAAACCATTTGCTCTTAGATAAATCGTTTGTCGTAATAGTTCGTTTTTGCTTGAGCAGTGCCGATTTTGCACCTGCAAAAATGGCAGCCCTGTCGCGAAACAACACCTCTCTGCGGAGACCTTTTTGCGTATCTGTCAGATGGGCAGGCCCAATAATAAAGTCCAACTCACCTTGCTGCAGTAGCTCGATTTGCGCGGCTGCCGAGCCTGTTCTCAAATGGAAAACATAACGTGCGTCTTGTAAGAAAGCATGGGTTGTTTGTTGAGTTGCTGCGTATTCCCATAGTGGATCGACGCCGATAGAAAACTCGTTATGAAAACCACTGTGCCATTGTCGGATTACTTCTTCGCCTTGCTCGGCATCTAAGAGGATTTTCTCACCGATTTTACCCAAGCGTTCACCGATTTCAGTGGCTACAACACCATAACGTGTTCGAGTTAGTACTGGCGCACCGACTTTTTGTTCCAGCTGCTTAATGGCGCGAGTAAGTGTAGGCTGAGTGACAAAAAGCTGCTCTGCCGCTGAGCTAATGGAGCCTTGTTTGATAATCACGGCCAGTTGTTTAAGCGCATTTGGGTTCATGGGTTAGACTTCACTTGATAAAATTTGCAACATTATGCCATCTTTAAAGTGTTTGTTTAGGTTAACAAGTTAGTTTAGTTATTCGTTTAAGTAATAAAAGTTGCTGACATTGGTATACGATGTAATAGTTAGCTTTTGAGATAACCATAGAGCTATACGGCTAAGGGATATGTATGAACTCAACGATAGTGCCAACCCACCCAAATCCGATTCACTGGACACTTTCGTTTTCTGGGGTATTTACTGAGTTTCGTTCCCTTGCCATTTTACTTGAGAGAACCGGTGCGGTGTCTCATTGGGCTGTTGTGCTTAATCATGGTGAAGGACTTTATGTAGAAGAGGGGATCATCAAATCAATGACGCCCGCTTCTTTTGCCTCCTTAGAGTGGTTTTCAGTCTCAGAAACGGTTTCTCTAGGCGTTCCATTATATGTTGATGCAAATATCGTCCATGAATCTTTACCTTTGATTAAGGCACTTTTAAACACAGCGACTCCTGCCTGCCATGCTAATAGCGAAGTGGTTAACTCCTTTGCTATGGCGGATGATTTTCCTTTTATCGTCGCTATGGTCGGCAAAGACTTAAGATACCAATATATTAACAATCATTATGAACGAGTCTTCAAACGGTCCAAAGAAAGCGTCATCGGTAAAACAATTGCTGAAATCATAGGCGTTGATCAATTTGAGCAAGTGAAACCTGATATTGAGAGGGCATTAGGCGGTCAACCAGCGGAAGCTCAGATTTCTGCTCGCGTTCCAAACGTTACTGGGGGGGTTAATTATTATCATGTGGTCTGCTCTTTCACACCATATTTTATAAGCGGTGAAGTGTTTGGGTTATACGTTTGCATTAGTGATCAAACACCTCTAAAACGTATCACGTTAGCTTTAAAGCAATTTCATGAAATCACAACAGACGTAAACATAGCTCTTTCAGAAAAAATTCAGCGAGTATTAAAACTTGGTTGTCATATTCTCAATTTACCGATAGGAATAGTCAGTCATGTTGATGGGGATATGTACGAAGTAGCTTATAGCTTTGGTGGACCTGATAAAGGTACCGTTTTTAATTTAGGTGAATGCTACTGTGTACATACTCTTAGTAGGGATCAAGTAACTGGTTTTTATCATGCAAGCCAAAGCGAGATCGCGACACATCCCTGCTATCAAAATTTTAAACTTGAATCATATTTAGGTGTTTCTCTGAAAATAGGTGGCCACACGTGGGGAACATTAAATTTTTCCAGTGCGCAAGCTAGACATAAAGATTTCAATGATGATGAGTATGAGCTTGTAAAGCTACTGGGACAATGGCTTCAAAGTGAATTATCAAAAGAACAAGAAAGAAGGGTGTCTCAATCAGCGCAAAAACAACACAGATTGATACTAGAGTCAGTTCATGATGGCATCGTTGGCCTTGATGAAGCGGGTTATATTATTTTTGCTAATCCCGCCGCTGCACAGTTAGCTCAAATGGACTTAGAAAGCTTAATTGGAAGACCTGTAGGTAGCTTATTGCACGATAGCTTATCTTTAAGCGCCCATCTCATAGCTGAAGAAAATCCTATTAAATCCGCTATACGCAACCGTCAAAAGCTTAATGGTGAAGTCGCTACCTTCTACAAAAATGAAGGCGAAACTTTTCCTGTTAAGTATTCTTGTACACCGGTCAATGATGAACAAGATAATTTGGCGTGTGTTCTTGCATTTCATGACATTTCAAAACAAAAGATAGCTGAGAGTGCCTTACATCAACAAATGGACTTGTTCCGTTCGTTGTTCATGCACGCACCAGAAGCAATTGTTGTAACGGATAACAAGCGTAAAATTGTTATGGTGAACCCTCATGCACTTGAATTGTTTAAATATAAAGAAGAAGACTTAATTGGCAAAACTCCTGAGTTCTTGTATGCATACAATTCTGATTCACAGAGTATGTCCCAAGCGTACGTAGATGAAAGTATGCCTGAGTTGGCAGAGTATAGAATGTCTTATCGAAAGGCTGATGGTACGGAATTTGTTGCGGAGAATGTTCGAAGTAAAATTAAAGATGAGGCTGGCGCTTTCAAAGGATACATCATACACGCTCGCGATATTACATCTCGTTTAAAAATTGAGTCTGAGGTGACTAAGGTACAGAACCGCTTAAGTGTGGCAACAGACTCAGCAGGGATTGGAGTATGGGAGATGGATATCCAGCGGGCTTCTCTTATTTGGGATCAGCGAATGTTTGATTTGTACGGTTTAGCATACCGTGAAGGTCCCGTCGATTATAAAGAGTGGGAATCTTTTATTCACCCTGAAGATTTAGAGCGAGTTCAAACAGAATCAGATTTAGTTATTGATACTCAGCAAGATCTTGATATCGTATTTAGAATTCAAAGATTAGATGGGGAAATCCGTTATATAAATGCTAATGCTAGGACTGCATTTAATAGTCAAGGTCAAGCGTCATATCTGTTTGGAACTAACATTGATGTCACTGAACGCTATGTAACCGAATCTATTCTAAAAGAGGCGCGTGAAGAAGCCATTAGAGCGAGTCAAGCGAAAAGTAACTTTCTTGCCACTATGTCCCATGAAATCAGAACCCCTTTGAATGGGGTGCTAGGTATGGCTGAAGTTCTATCAGGGACCGAGCTTTCAAAGCAGCAAGAGAATCATTTAAATATCATTCGCAGCTCTGGTGAGAGTTTATTAGAATTGATTAATGAAATATTAGATTTCTCAAAAATAGAAGCAGGTCACTTTTCCCTAGAAGAAATTGATTTTGACTTGGAGGCGCTTGTTTATGATTTATCGCGTTTGTTAGTAATAAAGGCGGAATCAAAAGGCATTGAACTATTAGTCGAATACAACCTTCCAGATGTCTCTTTTGTAAAGGGTGATCCTTATCGAATACGTCAAATTCTTACCAATTTAGTTGGGAATGCGATAAAGTTCACCGAGCAAGGTCAAGTGATTATTCGAGTTGAAAGCGAATATGGTGCAGCAGGTTACGAGATACATGTTGATATTAGCGTCATTGATACCGGCATAGGAATAAGTAAACGAGCCCAAGAGCAACTGTTTAATGCTTTCACCCAAGCAGATAATTCTACTACCAGAAAGTTTGGCGGGACTGGTCTTGGATTAGCCATTACGAAACAATTAGTAGAGTTGATGGGGGAGGGATCACTGTTCACAGTGCGCCAGATGAAGGCAGTACTTTTAAAGTCTCCTTGCCGCTTAAATTGTCTGAGAAAACTGACGAGGTTGATATAGTTTTAGCACCTGATACTTTTGAGAAAGTACTTGTTGTTGATGACAACCCAACAAATCTATCCATTCTTAGAAACCAACTGCAACAATTGGACATAGAAGCAGAGTTTCAACACAACCCACTGATTGCATTAGATAATTTAGTGAATGCAGCCATTTCTAATAAGCCTTACGATCTGCTGATATTGGATTATCTAATGCCTGAGATGGATGGCATTAAGTTAGCGGAGATGTTGGCGGAACTGAGTCCAAAGGATTGCTTGCCTCACATTGTTATGATCTCTTCTGCTGGAACACTGGCGCGAAATGATTTGAAACAAGCCAATATTGATGTGTGTCTCAATAAGCCTGCGAGCATACGAGATATAAAAGCAGGTCTTGAAAGTATTATAAAAATGCCATTGGCTAAAAGTAGAATTATTGACCAAAGTTATTCTGTGTTTGCTGTTAATAACCCAACTCAGCAGGATGTCTATATCCCTCCAGCTAAGATTCTTGTTGTGGAGGACATGAGGGCTAATTTGTTAGTCGTTAAAGGTATTTTAGCGCCGTTTGATCTGACTATTGAAACTGCCGAAAATGGCCAAGAGGCAATAGAAAGATGGCAGGCTACAAATCCGGACTTAATTCTTATGGATTTGCATATGCCGGTGATGGATGGTTTAACTGCAATCCAAGAAATTCGGAAAATGGAAGCTTCTACAGGAAAGCGAGTTCCTATCTTAGCGCTAACAGCAGATATACAAAAGGAACGTATTCAAGCAGTGAATGATATTGGTGGAGATGGCTATATAACCAAACCCTTTAGAGGCAGCGAATTGGTTCGTACCATTGCTGGCTGGTTAAATATTGATGCTGCTTTGGAGGCTGAAGAGGAGGCCTTAACGATTATGTCAACAAGTGATGTTTTAGATGATTCTGTTCTTAACGGTCTGCAAGAAATTCTAGGTGATCAAGTGCAAGAAGTTGTGCTTGCTTTTCAGCAAGACGCAGATCGTATTATCGAAGAGATGGAGGGGGCGTTGGCTAATAATAGCTCTTCCGATGCCTATTATCGTCCCGCACACAGCTTAAAGTCTGTGAGTGCGAACGTTGGGGCAATACGGTTAAATCATCTTGCGAAGGTCATGGAAGAGCAGGCTAAAGTTGGCGCGATAGACTCTCCCCAAACTCAAGTGCAAGTCATAAAGAGCGAAATGGTCAACTTAATAGGCGCTCTTAAGTCTCAAGGATGGCTTAAATGAATATGTTGATCGCCGAAGATTCGGCTTCGGATCGAATGCTTCTAAGGCTCCATTTAGAGAAGCTGGGCCACTGTGTTAGAGAAGTGAATAATGGGGTTGAATTGGTTAACTACTTTTATGAAAACTCTAAAGACCTTGATGTTGTAATAGTGGATTTAAATATGCCAGAAAAATCTGGTGTTGAGGCGGTTACAGAGATCCGAAAATATCAAGGTTCCTATGCAGCTAATTGGGTGCCGATTATCTTTTTGAGCGGATCTGATACAGATGTGGATATATTACGTTGTATAGAGGCAGGGGCGGATGCTTATCTAACCAAGCCAATTCAACACAAAGTGCTGTTGGCTAAAATAATTGCCGTCACTCGTTTAGCCGAAATGAGAAAAGAGCTGTTGAACGCTAATGCCCGACTAGAGGCTTTATCGACGACGGATTATCTGACAAATTTGCCAAATAGGCGCGCATTTGAGCAACGTCTTAGGGATGAAATGGCGAAAGCTCGCAGGCATGATCAGATGTTGAGTGTTGCTATATTGGATATTGATCATTTTAAACAAATCAATGATACCTACGGTCACGATGCCGGCGACTTGATTTTACGAGAAGTGTCGAAACGGCTAATGGCTTCTCAACGAAGTGGTGATGTATTTGGGCGCATTGGGGGGAGGAGTTTGGGCTTATTCTGCCCCATACCAACGCAGAAGAAGCCAAGATTGCTTGCGAACGATATCGTGAAGTGCTTTCAGCGGAAAACTATGATTATGATGGTCATATAATAAGGCTTACGGTAAGTGTTGGCGCGTGCAAGTACGATAATGATATCAATCAGCTTGAGTTGATTAAACGGGCTGACGTAGCGTTATATATTGCTAAAAATACTGGCCGAGACAAAGTGGTTATCGAAGGTTACTAACTGATTGCTACTTCTATTATTTCGTTATTTGCATCTACTTCAAACGTAAAAAAACCGAGCGGGATAAATGCTCGGCTTTCTAGTATCTGGGGCAATGGTTTTGCCACTTACCCCAGTTTCAAACCAACGTTGCGGGGGTTATGCAACGTTCGCCTGTTCTGAAGCACTCACTTTTTGGTTCACTGTTGCAAGTACTGCTTGGATGGAAGCAGAAACAATGTCGTTATCAATGGCTACGCCGTTGTAACGCTCTCCATCGATGTTTGCTTGAATGTACGCAATCGCTTGTGAATCACTGCCGACAGTTAAAGCGTGTTCTTGGTACTGAACAATGTCTACTCGAATGTTGAACTGTTCACTTAGCGCACTGGTAAAGGCTGACAATGCACCATTGCCTTCACCTTGTACTGAAATATTGCCGTCTTTATGGGTTAGCTCAGCGGAGACGCTGTCACGGTCTTTCTTGCTAAGCTCGTAGTTACCCAATGCGTATGGCGCAGAAGCCGTCATGAAGTTTTCTTCAAATAGGCGTTTCATGTCCGCAGCTTCAATAACGCCACCATCTTCTTCTGAGAAGCTCTGAACGATTGGGCTTAGCTCAACTTGCAACCAACGTGGTAAAGCCAAGCCGTACTCTTGCTCAAGTGCAAAGGCAACGCCACCTTTGCCTGACTGGCTGTTTACGCGGATAACTTCTTGGTAGCTACGGCCGATATCGCGAGGGTCAATTGGCAAGTAAGCCACATCCCAAGGATTATCATCTGTTTGATTCGCCAAACACTTCTTAATGGCGTCTTGGTGAGAACCTGAGAATGCCGTGAATACCAATTCGCCAGCGTAAGCATGACGTGGGTGAACAGGCAATTGTGTGCATGATTGAACAACGCTGATCACGCGGTCCATGTCAGCAAAGTTCAATTCAGGGTTAACGCCTTGGCTGTACATGTTCATGGCCATGGTCACAACACACATATTACCTGTACGTTCACCGTTACCAAGTAAAGTTCCTTCAATACGGTCTGCACCTGCCATTAAGCCAAGTTCTGCTGCCGCTACACCACAACCACGGTCATTGTGCGTGTGTAAGCTAACGATGATGCTGTCACGGTTCTTAACTTTTCGACAGAAGTATTCAATTTGGTCAGCAAAGCGGTTAGGTGTTGTCACCTCAACGGTGGCTGGCAAATTGATGATGCATTTGTTTTCTGGTGTCGGTTGCCATACATCGATCACGGCATCACATACTTCAACCGCAAAGTCAGTCTCAGTACCTGTGAAGCTTTCTGGAGAGTATTGGAATACCCACTCTGTTTCAGGATGTTTGGCTGCGTGCTCTTTAACGCACTGAGCGCCTTTAACAGCAATATCTTTGATGCCGTCTTTGCCTAAGCGGAATACTTGCTCACGCTGAGTCTTAGACGTTGAGTTGTATACGTGTACAACGGCTTTCTTAGCACCTTTCAGCGATTCGTAAGTACGCTCAATCAATTCTGGGCGTGCTTGGGTTAATACTTGAATGTACACATCATCAGGTACTTGATCTTCCTCTACTAACCAGCGAACGAAGTCAAAATCTAACTGAGATGCAGCAGGGAAGCCTACTTCGATTTCTTTAAAGCCTACATCCACAAGAAGTTTAAAGAATTCTTTCTTTTGGTCCACAGTCATTGGTTCAACCAGTGCTTGGTTGCCGTCACGCAGGTCAACACTCGCCCAAATTGGTGCGGTTGTGATTTCTTGATCAGGCCAAGTGCGGTTTTCAATCGCAACCGGCTCAAACGGACGATATTTAGTGTGATCAAAAGAACTCATATTCTTTTCCTTCCATAAGTAGATTGGCTGGTAGCCTTTTTAGTTCGGATGCGGTTAGCATCATTCGACAAGAAATAGTGTATCTAAATTTTATCGGAAAATGATTGCGTTTTACTCATTTTTTTGGCCATATCTTAGAATAAAATTGCTTAAATTTATAAAAATCAGGTCAACGGTGGCTTAATGGTTCAGTTGGATAGAATTGATATTCGAATACTACAAGAATTGCAGCAAGATTCTAGCTTAACGAATCAGGAGCTGGCTGATCGCGTTGGCTTGTCGCCTTCCCCCTGTCTGCGGCGAGTCAAAGCGTTAGAAGAGAGTGGCATTGTAGATCGAAAAGTAATGTTACTTAAGCGGTCTGAGTTGGGCTTAAAATTGACGGCTTTCATTCAGATAAGCATGGATCGACACACGCCTGATCGTTTTACCGTATTTGAGGAACAGGTGAATTCATTCCCAGAAGTGCGGGCATGTAATCTTGTCACAGGGCAGAATTGTGACTACTTGGTCGAGGTCGTGGTTGAAGATATGGAAAAGTATCATGACTTCTTACTTGGAAAATTAACAAGGATTCCGGGGGTTAGTGGCGTCCAATCTAGCTTCTTATTACGTAGTGTTAAGGAAAATACTTCGTTACCACTAGGGCACTTATTATAGTTTTCCTTAGTTGTAGGATTGAAAACCTTTATAATGTTCACATATAGAACATTATTTTTTGTAAGAGAGCAGTATCAATGGATCAATTAACGGTTAAACGTCGAGTAGTGATTCCAGTTCGAGCTGGTGACGTCATGGCCGAGTTTATTTCGTTCAACGGCGATGAGAGCGGCAAAGAGCATATCGCTATTTCTTTTGCAGGTATCGCAGAAGAAAAAAATCAAACCCCTTTAGTCCGCCTTCATTCAGAGTGTCTAACGGGCGATGTATTTGGTTCGGGGCGATGTGATTGTGGTGAGCAGTTAGATGAAGCCATTGACCTAATTAATGAAGAGGGTGGTTACATTCTTTACTTGCGTCAAGAAGGGCGTGGAATTGGCCTGTATGCGAAGCTTGAAGCCTATGCATTACAGGATCAAGGCTATGACACTTACGAAGCGAACGAAATGTTGCACTTGCCTCAGGATAGTCGTGACTTTGGTATCGCGGCGCGTATGTTAAAGGCTCTAGGTGTTGATAAGGTGCGCTTGCTAACAAATAACCCTGATAAGGCTGAGCAGTTAACTCAAAATGGCGTTGAAGTCGAAGAACTGGTGCCGACGCAAGTACATGTTAATCAGCACAATCGCAACTACTTAGAAGCAAAAGTACGTCATAAGCAACACACTATCAAATTTGATTAAATTGTCGTTCTCAAATTGATTTTGTAGTACTTAGAAAAAAAGGGAGCTCATCTGAGCTCCCTTTTTGATATTGAAATGGTTAAAACTATTTCTTTTTCTTAGCTTTGCTAGCCGTTGTTTTCTTCTTGCTTGGCTTTTTCTTCGACTTAGTGACGCTTGCTGCGCGGATCTTAGTCTTTGGCTCCAAGCCTTTTATTTTACTAAAGGCAATAGGGGCTTGCATGTATCGCTGGATTTTCTCCATCATAGGCAAATCATGCATATCAACCAACGAATAGCACTCACCAGGATTTCCCTCGCGTGATGCGCGGCCAGCACGGTGGACATAGGAGTCAGCGCGGCGCGGTAAGCGAAGGTTGATGACAGTATTAATTTCCGGAAGGTCGATGCCTCGTGCAGCCACATCTGTGGCAACTAATACTTGTAAGCGTCCCTTCTTCATTTGCTTTAGGTGATCGTTACGGTCGCTTTGCTTCATTTCACCGTGAAGCCCGTCACATCGTAGGCCCCATTTACGGATGCGTTGTACCCATACATCCACGTGGTCACGATTAGAAACAAATAATGCCGCCTGCTGAACGCGTTCTTGCAATAGCAGGTGTTTGAGTAACGCTTCTTTATGGGCGTCATCGTCAACACGCAGTGCAACCTGTTTGATCTGGCTTGGGACTGTGCGCGGTGAATCCGTCAGTTGAATGGTTTCCGCTTCCTCATTTAGCAAAGAGCGAGAGAAACGACTCATTTTTTCGCCATCAATGGTCGCCGAGAACATCAATGTTTGATGTTCTTTTGGTAGTTGTTTAGCAAGATGTTTCACGGCATCAATAAAGCCCATATCAAGCATGCGGTCGGCTTCATCGATGACAAACATTGAGCAATCACTGAAGTCTAACCAGCCTTTTTCATCTAGCTCGACTAAACGACCCGGAGTGGCTACTAGAATGTCACAAGGTTCACTCAATTGCTGTTGTTGCATGCCGTAAGGTGTGCCGCCAACAATCAGTTGTAGCTTGATGCGTGTGTGAACGAGCAGTTGTTCAAATACTTGGAAAATCTGACGTGCTAGTTCACGACTAGGGGCCAGTACCAATGCTTTAGGCGCAAGGCTAGATTCTTCGTCACGATCTAAAATGTGCTGCACAACAGGTGCAGCAAACGCTAGAGTTTTGCCTGTACCGGTTGCAGCGCAGGCAAGAATGTCTTGGGCATCCATAGCAAGCGGGATTGCTTGCTCTTGGATCGGTGTCGGTTCGCTAAGCCCCATGTCTTCAATGGCTTGCGTAATGGTAAAATCCAGATCTAATTCGGAAAAGGACATGTATGCTCTCAATTAAAACGTAAATTGTGGTGTGATTGTACCATTGTCCTGTTGTAGGCGTAGGTTTCTTTCATTTAATTTCATTAATTCTTGTTAGGCATTAGACCGCTTATTGGGAATGAAATAAAATGACGAAAAATTATGAGGTTTATTTCATGCACTTAACCGAAGAGTTAGTGGTCGCCCAAACACAAAAGTGGGTCAGTTCTTTTATCGTTGCTATGAACGTATGCCCCTTTGCTAAGCGTGAAGTGGAGCGTGGCTCAGTGCGGTATGTTGTAGTGCGTTCTCGTCAAGCGACAATAGCACTTGAGGAGTTGATGGCGGAGATTAATTTTCTTGATCAAAACCCTGACGTGGAAACGACATTAATGATTTTTCCTACTATGTTTCAGGATTTCGTTAACTACTTGGATTTTGTCGATGATTCAGAAGAGTTGATGTACGAACAGGGGTGTGAAGGGGTTTACCAATTAGCAACGTTTCACCCAAAGTACTGTTTTTCGGGTGCAGAGCAAGATGATGTCAGTAACCACACTAACCGTTCGCCTTACCCTATGTTGCATATACTGCGTGAAGCGAGTTTGGAAAAAGCCATAGAATTCTATGGCGATACGGCAACCATACCTGATCGTAATATTAAATTAATGGAAGAGACTGGCCATGAGGCCTTGGCTAAACTTATGCAGCAATGCATGACACAGGCTTAAACACCGTTTACTTTTACTAGGTTGTGTGTATAGTGCGCGACCTTACTTAATTCCTTGGAGTCAATATGCCAACCAATATCGGACGCATGAACCGCTTACGCGTAGTGAAAGAAAAAGATTTCGGCGTCTACCTCGATGCAGACCAACTAGGTGAAATTTTATTGCCTAAACGTTATGTGCCCAACGGCCTGCGCATCGGTGATGAGTTGGAAGTATTTGTTTACTTAGACTCTGAGGATGAATTGATTGCCACGACCTTGGTGCCAAAAGTTCAGGTGGGCGAGTTTGCAGGGTTGCGAGCGGTTTCTGTTAACCAGGTCGGAGCATTTTTCGATTGGGGGTTACCAAAAGATCTTTTGGTTCCTTTTGGTCAACAAAAAACACGTGTCGAAGAAGGGCAAGCACATCTTCTGTTTGTTTACTTAGATCAAACAACGAACCGCATTGTTGCGACGACAAAGGTTGACCGTTTGTTGAATCGCGACGAGCCTTCTTATCGTACTGGTGAACAAGTAGACATCATTATTGGTGATCGTACTGATATTGGCTACAAGTGTATTGTAGACAGCCGTTATTGGGGCGTTTTGTTTTTTCAAGATGTCGTTGGGCGCGTGTACAAAGGTGACCATTTAAAAGCCTTTATCAAGCGTGTTCGTGAAGACGGTAAAATCGATTTAAGTCTGCAGCAGACAGGTTATAAAAAGGTAACGGGTCTGTTAGAAGAGATTATCGAATACATGGAGCAAAACGGTGGTGAAATGTCTCTAACGGATAAGAGTGCACCGGACACCATCTTCAAAACATTTAAAGTCAGCAAAGCGACGTTTAAGAAAGCACTTGGGGCGTTGTATAAAGATCAAAAAGTTATCCTAAGCAAGGATAAGACGATGCTAAAAAAATAAACAGCTCAATAGTTTTATTAGGCTGTGAGCATATAAAGCTTCTAGAACATTTCTAGAAGCTTTTTTTTATGCATTTCCAAATTGCTCTGGTCGTTTAAAGCCGCATAAAAGGTGTCTTGAATGACCGTCTGATCATTTGAGGTTTGGCGATGGAAAAAACCAGAAATGTATTCGTTCTCGGTTTTTCGATGATTACGCACGTCTTCGAACATAGAAGAGCAGTTTAGCGCGGTTAAACGAGCCACGTTTGTAATTCGATTATGTAATTGATCTTGAGATAAGTCGGATACTAACTCTGCATATTTAAATGAACTTGACTGCATAATCTGCGTAAGCTCAGCCACGGCGGCGTCAAAAATGTCTCGTAAAGGTGCTTCGAGAACTTGGCCATTTCGAACTGAAAATATAGCCGTAAGCGGGTTTATCACAGCATTGATGGCAAGCTTTTCAATCAATCTACGTTCAATGTTTTCGCACTGAACGCCTGGATATGGAAATTCTCTACCAAAGAAGTTTTCGTCCGCATCCGTTAATAGTCCAAAAAAAGTATCTCCAAGACCTGTTTTCTTGACGCGGCTAGCACTGATTTTTTGGGCGCCTTCGCTAGTGGTACCAGCCCACAAGTTCTGGTGCTTTTTTAGATGTGCAATCAAATCATGCTGCGCGCCTAAGCCATTGCACAGGGTGGCAACTAAACCTCGTTTTTTGGTGTGCTTACGAATATCTAAATAGGCAGCAACGAGATCAAATGCTTTGGTGCAAAGTAGAACCTTGGTGTATTTTCCTTCGAGCTGTTCCTTGGTAATAAAACGAATGTCATATTCTGAGCTTTGCTGAGATCCATCTTCACCTAAGTCTTCGACAGTGAGTAAGCCGCTTGGTACATCGCGACGGCACAAAACGGTAACAGGCTCACCTAGCTGACGTAACTTGCTCGCCCACAGTAAGCCGATGGCACCATTGCCGACTACTAACCACTCATCTTTTGTCATTTAAGCCTCGTATTAGAAGTTTTTTAACGGTAAGCCTGCTATTATGCCGCCCCTAAGAGTAAATATCGAATGGAGGAGGCCAAAATGCCATCTTTTGACATCGTTTCTGAGCTGGACTGGCACGAAGTAACGAACGCTGTAGACCAATCAAACCGTGAAGTTTCAACACGTTATGACTTTAAAGGAATTGATGCGAGCTTTACTGTAAAAGATAAGCAAGCTGTTGTTCTAGAAGCAAAGGCAGAAATGCAATTGCGTCAGATGATGGATATCTTGGGACAGAAATTGGTCAATCGCGGTATCGACCTTAAAACATTGGATCGTGGTCCAATAGTTGAAGGTAATTTACGTGCCACTCAAGAGATCAAGCTAAAAGAAGGTATCGATCAGGCTGAAGCGAAGAAAATCGTTAAAATGATCAAGGACAGCAAGATCAAAGTACAGGCGCAAGTTCAAGGGGAACAATTGCGTGTGACAGGTAAGAAACGTGATGATCTGCAGCAAGTGATGCAGTTATTGCGTGGCGCGGATCTTGAGTTGCCAGTGCAATTCAATAACTTCCGTGACTAATGCTGTGTGATGAACATAACAAGATTGTGTTTTCTAAGAGGTGCCTAAGGCGCCTCTTTTTGCATGAGCTTTTGACCTACCACAATCCAGCCTTCTTGTTCTAATTTCACTTTTTGTCGTGCGTAAGCATCCGTACCTTCCGTGAAACTAATCCTATGTTGGCTATTTACAACTCGATACCAGGGCAGATGAGTGTCCGAGGGCAATTTTTTTAAAATTTGCCCGACTAAACGTGCATAGCGCGCATTACCTGCTTGTCTTGCAAGTTCACCGTATGACGTGATTTCACCTTCTTCTAAGTGTGCAAGAACAAATAGAACACGTGTTTTAAATGCCTCTGTCTCTTGATTCGCCAAGAATCACCCCTAAATAGTCAAAGATACAATCAGAAAGAAAGAAGGTTACCATGCGTTTTGCATTATTGCTTTTTATATTAATTCCTGTGGTTGAGCTCTCCGTATTGATAAAAGTCGGCTCACAAATCGGAAGCTTGACCACCATTGCACTGGTGTTTTTGACCGCCATTGTCGGTATTACGTTAATTCGTCGCCAAGGGTTTGAAACCCATCGTAGTGCGCAAGAGAAAATGCGTCGAGGTGAGCTGCCAGCCTCAGAAATGGCGGAGGGTATTATGTTGGCATTCGCTGGCGTCTGTCTGTTAATTCCTGGTTTTGTAACGGATGCTATCGGTGCGCTGCTGTTGATTTCACCCTTACGAAAAGCTGTCGCTGCTAAGGTGTCTCTAGACTTCCTAAAGAGTCGCATGAATATGCGCGCAGCGTGGTATACCCGCGATACACAGGGTCATTACACAAGAGAGGATGTGATCGAAGGTGAATACCGCTCTGAAACGGAAAAAAATGATCACATTGAGAAAAAATAGTTGTTTTTTGCCCTTGAAAAAAAATGGGCTAACCGCATAAATCAATTCGATAACGAATCCCACCAGAAGAGTGGGGCTAATCCGGCCAGGGGAGTCCTGGTATTGATTAACTTTGGAGATATAGATCAATGAATATTCGTCCTTTGCACGATCGCGTTGTTGTTCGCCGTAAAGAAGAAGAAACAACTACTGCATCTGGTATCGTTCTACCAGGGTCTGCCACTGAGAAACCAACTCAGGGTGAAGTCTTGGCTGTGGGCACGGGTCGTATTCAGTCTAACGGTGACGTACGCGAGCTTGCAGTAAAAGTAGGTGATACCGTTTTATTCGGTCAGTACTCGGGACAAGCAGTTAAGCTAAATGGCGAAGAGTTACTTATCATGAAAGAAGACGAAATCTACGGCATTATCGAAGCCTAAGTCTTGTTTGTTTAATCAACGATTAGCGTAAATTAATAAATTTAGGATTAGAGAAAATGGCTAAAGAAGTAAAATTCTCAGACAGTGCACGTCAAAAAATGCTGAAAGGTGTTAACGTTCTAGCGGACGCTGTAAAAGTTACACTTGGACCAAAAGGACGCAACGTAGTTATCGAAAAATCATTCGGTGCGCCACTAGTGACTAAAGACGGTGTTACCGTTGCTAAAGAGATCGAACTTGAAGACCGTTTTGAGAACATGGGTGCTCAAATGGTTAAAGAAGTATCTTCACAAGCAAACGATGTAGCAGGTGACGGTACAACCACTGCAACAGTTCTAGCACAAGCGTTCGTTACAGAAGGTCTTAAAGCTGTTGCCGCAGGTCGTAACCCAATGGATCTTAAGCGCGGTATCGACAAGGCGACCACTGCTGTTGTTGCTGAGATCGCAAGCCTTTCTACACCATGTGCTGACACTCGTGCGATTGAGCAAGTAGGTACAATTTCTGCAAACTCTGACAGCTCAGTTGGTAAGATCATTGCTGAAGCGATGGAGCGCGTTGGTAAAGAAGGTGTGATCACTGTAGAAGAAGGTTCTGGCTTCGAAGACGAATTAGCAGTGGTTGAAGGTATGCAATTTGACCGCGGCTATCTATCTCCTTACTTCATCAACAACCAAGAAACAATGAGTGCGGAGCTTGAAAACCCATTCATTCTTTTAGTTGATAAAAAAATCTCTAACATCCGTGATTTGCTGCCTACTTTGGAAGCTTCCGCTAAAGCGTCACGTCCTTTGCTAATTATCGCAGAAGACGTTGAAGGCGAAGCGTTGGCAACATTGGTTGTTAACTCTATGCGTGGCATCGTGAAAGTTGCTGCGGCAAAAGCACCTGGTTTCGGTGACCGTCGTAAAGCAATGCTTCAGGATATCGCTATCCTAACGGGTGCAACAGTGATCTCTGAAGAAGTTGGCCTAACGCTAGAAGGTACAACGCTTGATCAGCTAGGTACTGCTAAGCGTGTTACATTGACAAAAGAAAACACAACGATTGTTGATGGCGCAGGCGACAATGCTTCTATCTCTGCTCGCGTTGACCAGATCCGTGCAGAAATGGCTAACTCAACGTCTGACTACGACAAAGAGAAGCTACAAGAGCGTGTTGCAAAACTTGCTGGTGGTGTTGGCGTTATCAAGATTGGTGCAGCGACCGAAGTGGCAATGAAAGAGAAAAAAGCTCGTGTAGACGATGCGCTTCATGCAACTCGCGCAGCGGTTGAAGAAGGTGTTGTAGCGGGTGGTGGTGTTGCACTTGTACGTGCTCTATCTAAGCTGTCTGCTCTTGAAGGCGATAACGAAGACCAAAACGTTGGTATCGCCCTAGCGCTTCGTGCAATGGAATCTCCAATGCGTCAGATCGTATCAAACGCGGGTGACGAAGCATCTGTTGTGGTAGACAAAGTGAAGCAAGGCGAAGGTAACTTCGGTTACAACGCTGCAACGGGCGTTTACGGCGACATGATTGAAATGGGTATCCTTGATCCAGCTAAAGTTACTCGTTCAGCGCTTCAAGCGGCAGCATCTGTTGCTGGTCTAATGATCACAACTGAAGCAATGATTGCCGACATCCCACAAGAAGGTGGCGCTCCTGCTATGCCTGATATGGGCGGCATGGGTGGAATGGGCGGCATGATGTAGTGCGACGAGAGTCGTGAGGTCGCTAACCTAGCTGGCTACGTCCGTAGTGTATACTAACATAGTATACACTATCTTCCAGCTAAAATAGTAGTCGAAAAATCCGCTGATCGGATTGCACAATCCGATCAGCGGAACTTCCTTCGGGAAGTTTTCGCCTGATTGCATTCGTGTAATCAGTACCTTCCAATCGGGCTTATTAGCCCACTGCATGAGACCTTCCGTAATTTGTACAGTGGTACAAGTTGCCAAAAGGTGCGTTACACACCCCTTTGCAAATGTAATACAAGTTGTCGATTGTGCTTAAGCAACATCTACAACGGGCTGGTTATATCTATAGCCCACAAAAAGAGGTGTGGAGTTCTGGAATTTACTTGCCGAGAGGCACGATCTGGGTTTGAAGATGGCTATGCGACTTCGGGCGCAAGCTGTTTTGGTTATTGTCTCACCACGAAAGTGGCAGGAGACCTGTTATGCAACTAACAGTAGCCTAGGGATAATGCGGAACTGGTAACGGTTCGGTGTGAAGCTTCCTGACAATGTACCTCCGCGCTTGCGCGGTGTGACCATCGTGAGATGTCACATAATCAAACAGCAATGGTTTGGTTGAGGGCTAGGCTGGACAATAGGGTTAACGAAAGTGAACTGCTGATAAACACCGTCAGCCGCAATGAGCGAAATATTGCTGTTACGCTCTGACCAAAAGGTACGTGGTTGGCTGTCCTTTTTA
The DNA here is from genome assembly GCF_056158325.1 of Marinomonas sp. AWM4_232. Taxonomy (NCBI): domain Bacteria; kingdom Pseudomonadati; phylum Pseudomonadota; class Gammaproteobacteria; order Oceanospirillales; family Oceanospirillaceae; genus Marinomonas; species Marinomonas sp. AWM4_232. The sequence goes on from NZ_JBSWTA010000001.1 coordinate 3,415,151, forward strand.
CATCTGAGGACACGTTGCCAATGAACCACCGGTGGACAGGCAGAACCTAAGTTGTTCGTGTAACTAAAACGGAACTCGGTAAGCCCAATTATTCGCCTTTGATTAGGCAGGGAGGTCGTGAGGCCAACTGTTGAGTAAGTGGGTAGAGGAGGTTGGAAAAAGCGAAGGTCAAACTGTAATGGTTTGGATAGGGGTTCAAAATTTGCCCCAACTGGAAACAGTGCAGACTTCTGACTGGTCTTTAATCGTGTGAAGGTAAGTAAAGCCTTTACTCCCCCTAATGGGCGAAGCCTCCCATTGGGGCTTCCTTCTATTACGGGGTGTAGAAGGAGGGCAAGATGAGATTAGAAGTTAAGGCGACTAATTCTGCATCCTTCAACAAGGATCAAAACTGGCATTCCATTAATTGGGAAACAGTGACGGTCACTGTGAAAGGGCTACAGATTAGGATCGCGAAGGCAGCGAAAGAAAAGCAATGGCGGAAAGTAAAGCAACTCCAACGTATGTTGGTGCGCTCATATTCTGCTAAAGCGATTGCCATTAAGCGTGTCACTGAGAACCGCGGTCGTAAGACAGCGGGGATCGATGGTGAGACTTGGGATTCTCCCAAAAGCAAATGGTCTGCAATGTTTCGGCTAACCCCAAAAGGTTACAAACCGAAACCACTGCGTCGGGTTTATATTCCCAAAGCGAACGGCGGTCGTCGTCCGTTAGGGATACCGACTATGTTGGATCGGGCTATGCAGGCTTTATACCTGTTGGCGCTGGAACCTGTTAGTGAAACGTGGGCGGATCGAAACTCGTATGGGTTTCGTCCATTGCGCTCTGCGGCGGATGCGATCGAACAACTGTTCGTGAACTTAAGTCGGAAGTCATCTGCGCAGTGGGTGCTGGAAGGGGATATAAAAGGTTGTTTCGACAACATTAGTCACGATTGGTTGATACAGAATGTTCCTTTGGACAGGAAGATCGTCAAGAAATGGCTAAAGGCGGGTTACATGGAATCGGGACGAATTCATGACACCGACGCGGGTACTCCACAGGGCGGAATCATTTCTCCGTTACTGGCTAATTGGGCACTCGATGGGTTGGAAAGTGTTTTGCAATCTCATTTTGGGAAGAAGGACACTAAAGCGGCCTATAAAACGAAGGTGAACTATGTGCGATATGCGGATGACTTTGTTATCACGGGTATCTCCAAGGAGTTATTGGAAGAAAGAGTGAAACCAGTGGTTGAAGCCTTTATGGCGGAACGCGGGCTAACGCTTTCTAAAGAGAAAACCTTGGTCACGCACATAGAGCGTGGATTTGATTTTCTTGGTCAGAACCTCAGGAAATACAACGGCAAGTTCTTGAACAAACCGTCGGCTAAAAACCTGAAGAATGTGCTGGCTAAGATAAAGGATGTTTTCGTGCGTTACAAAACGGTGCCTGCTTGGTTATTAATCACTAAGCTGAATCCAATCGTTCGTGGTTGGGCTAACTACCATAAAGGTGGGGCGTCGAAGGAAACATTCAAATATCTCGATTACCGTATTTGGAAAATGCTGTGGCAATGGTGCAAACGCCGTCACTCTAATCGCCAAAAGCGATGGGTAGTGAAAAAATACTTTATGACTGTTGGAAAACGGAAATGGGTATTTTTTGGCAACTCTCCTGATAAGGGGGTAGTAAACCTTGTTTATACCTCCGATACGGCCATTAAACGCCATACGAAAATTAAAGGAGAAGCAAATCCTTATGACCCGAACTATGAGCTGTATTTCGAGCAACGCTTGGAATATGTCCTCAGAAATTCAGAGATGGGAATGCGCAAAGCCTTTACGTTGTGGAAACGACAGCAACGACGTTGTCCGTGTTGCAACCAACTTATAACGCCGGAAACAGGGTGGAACATTCACCATGTGGTCGAGCGTCATCGGGGCGGAAGCGACAATCTGGATAACTTGCAGTTGTTGCATCCTAATTGTCATAGGCAAATACATAATGGTTGAATTTATTTTAATCGAATGGTTGAAATTTAAACTGGTGACCATATGTATGTTTTTATGTTCAGGTGTTTGTGCAATACGGGCTGCGCCTGCCGAAGATCGCCGTATGAGGAGGGCGATGATCGAAGTGAGATTAGCCACTCACAGAAGTCAGACCATCTTCAAAATTTATTTTGGGGCTACTCTTTAATAAGGTGATTTTATGAGCAATGAATTATTAGCAAAAATTTATGAGGGTAAAGCTAGTGGTTTTTCTTTAATAGAACTTGCTGCCTGCAAAGTTCTAAGAGATCAAGGAATGATTTCATGTAAAGAATCTCGGCTAGACAATCCTGATAGGGCAGCGATGCCGGATATAGTTGAAGCAAGGCTAACTGAGAAGGGAATGATTGAATTGTTCGTTGAGCAAAAATATGTCTTTCTTTCAAAGGATGAGATCAAACACTTTCTTACTAAAATAAAGTCAAGAAGGATTGAGGAGATAGATAAAAAAGTTATTGATTATCTAACTCTTTTGGAGCTTGTTGACAATATTGATGCCTCTGTAATAGGAGGCAATGTAAGTATTTGTCTTAGTGTGTCTTCATCAGGAGAATCCTTTCTTGCATTGCAATGATGCTGCCGGTCTAGTTCGCTAGCCTTCTAAAGGCTTGAGCCGTATGCGGTGAAAATCGCACGCACGGTTCTTAGGGGAGGGGCGGTCAGTAATGACTGCTCCTTACCCGACGCCCTAGGGATTACATTAGCTTCTTATTTTTAGCTATAAATCTACGAAAAACCCTGCTTCTGGCAGCAATGCTGTTCACTTAAGGGGAGCAGCATTGCGATTCACCGGATAACGGGTCTTGTTTATCTTTACCGTCCTAGGTCTAGAAGGCCTAGAACGGTAGTTTATACACAACTCTCCAATACCTGATCTTAGGTGAGCTAAGCGAGTTCCTGTCTTTGATACTGGTTGTGCTTGTGCCATCACAATGAGCTGACTCGCAATATAGCAGTATGCCGCCTTAAAGCTTATTTCACTTGGGGATTTCTGATAAGCAATGGCTACTTGCCCTGCTTCACGCCTTACAACATTGTAGGCTAGTAATAAACTCCAAACCTCCTGATAAATCAGTTCCACCTTCTTGCTTCTAAGAGTGAGAGCATTATTGTTCATTGAGCTTTTGATATCTCTAAAGCCTAGTTCGATTTCCCAGCGCTCATGGTATAACTTGCTCACCATTTCTGTATTGAATTTCGCATAGGGCAAGGAAGTATAAACCGTCTTCTCAACCTTATTGATTTCATAAGTCACCGCGCGGACATCCCAGTATTCAGGTAGGCTTGAATTGCGTTTTCTAGCCTGATCTGAGACCTTCATGCGCAGTAATCTATCCCGTGAGTTGTACTGCTCAACCTCCTCATAAACCAATCCCTTACGAGCAGGGATTAACCAATGGCGATTGTCATTGTCACGATTGATGCTGAGCAAAAGGTCGGCTCCCCAAAAACCTTTATCTAGCAGTGTTACAGAGTGGTCAGGGATACGAGATACAAAGTTCTCAGCCATTCGAATTTCACCTTTGCGATAGGGACTGATTTGGGCATCAAGCATGATGTGAGACCTTGTATTCATAAGACTGACTAGCCTTAGCATAGGATAAGGTGTTTGACGGTTAGTCGAGGTGTTACCAGACCCAAAGTGCTCTCGTAACTCGGGCGTGTCAGGCGTTCGGAACAACGCACCATCAACAGCGAAAACTTGCAATCCATTCCAGTCATCTGCTGGGTAACGCTCACTTCCCCAGTGATAACCTGTTTTGCGAAATAACCACTCAAGAGGCTGGGGACCTAACCGCTGGCGAGCGGAAGAAATGCCACTTTTTGCTAGTAAACAGTCATTAGCCAAGCCTTGGGAGCAGATGTTTAAACGTCGTGCCACATCAGCAATAGGTTCATCTCTGAAGAGCGACATGCCTAACACTAACCAAAGCACCTGATCTGATGGTAATCGCCGCCTACGAATGGTTGCACTCTGAGTGAGCGTAAGGGCGGATTCGACCCATTCAACAGGGATGTTTTGAGTAAAAGTACTTTGGTCTGAGAATTGGTGTAGTTCGTCGATTTCAAGCAAGGTTTGGTGAAGAGGCATAAAAAAATCCAGTAGCCTGATGGTTACTGGATTTTAACTAATTATGCTGTTTTTTTCTTAAGTGAACAGCATTGTGCTTCTGGCAGGGTTTTTTATGTTCTTTAAATTGTTAAAGCAAATGATATTTATTATCATGTGAGTGATTTTTAAAGATGGATATTATTGGAATATGACGACTTCTCATGGGGCACTAAGTAAATCAGTTTTACTTGAGATTATTCAGTCTGAGCGATTTGGTGTGGAATATCAGCCAATCATTGAGCTCAGTACTGGTGAAGTGGTGGCATATGAGGCCCTGTCGAGATTCTATAATTATGGTGGTGAGTCGGTAAGGCCAGATTTAATATATGCATCATTGCATGAAAATCCCATCACACTGTTTCAGGTGGAATATCTACAAAAGAAGCTTCAGCTTGCGGAGTCCCCTGAAACACGCCTATTTGTAAATCTTGACCAAGATGCATTTTTTGCAACGGATGTGGAGGCTCATAACAACCCATTTATTCAGCTAATTCGTAAGCAAAAAGAATCAGAAATTGTTGTGGAGCTTATTGAGAACTCTGAGATAAACGATGCAATTATGAGCTTGTCTATGATTGAAGCATTTGATGCGTTGGGTATCGACACCGCTTTGGACGATCTTTGTCATCCGCATTCAATGATTTCTGTTTCAGTGTTGCAGTTGGTAAAGTTGGATCGATGTGTTTTGAGAATGCAGCATAATGATGTTTTTATGAAATTTGTACTGCAAATGATTCAGTTTGCTAAGATGACGGATAAAAAGATTATTTTGGAAGGGGTTGAGACGGAAGCAGACCTTCAAGTTGCTAAGATGCTGGAAGTGGACTACGTACAAGGCTATTTGTACCGCACACAATTTATTAATAAGATGCCTTAATGCCCTAAACTCTGATATTCGCCAAACCATTGATTCTAAAGCTATTGATAAATAGCGACCTGTATAAGATACTTGAACTAAACTTGTCGTCAGTTCTTAACAAGAAAGGGAAGCTTATGCTCAAAAAAACGCTGATTAGTTTGGCTATTTCCAGCGCACTTTATACCTCCAGTGGCTTTGCCTTGGAGTTAGGTGAACTTACTTCCCAATCTAACGCTGACGAACCATTCGTTGGAAGTATTCAACTACAGGATGTTGATGGTTTAGCGCCAAATGATATTTCTATTCGTTTGGGTAGTGAAAGTGAATTTCGCCAAGCTGGTGTACCCCTTGTTAGGGCATTATCTCAGCTGAATTTTGAAGTGCTCTCTGAAAATGGCCAGCTTTTGGTCTCGGTTAAATCCAATGAACCGCTTGAAATCGATCAGTTAAACTTTGTGTTAGCTGCGGGGTGGTCGAATGGTCAAGTTGTAAGAGAGTATAGCGTCCCTTTAAATCGTTCTTCATTGGTTGAAAAAGCACAGCCTGAAGTTGTCCAATCTGTTACCCCATCTCAGCCTGTAACCACTAATCAAGTATTCCGCAACGAAACGCAGCAAGCTAATTCAATGAACGATAAAGGTAAGCTTGACGTTCAAAAAGGTAATACCCTTTGGTCCATCGCTGGAGCCAATCGCCCGACCAATCAATTGACCATTTATCAAACGATGATGGCCATTCAGGCTCTAAATGAAGATGCTTTTTATGCAAATAATATCAACTTACTGCGTGAGGGGGCTGTACTTAGGCTGCCGACTAAAGAGCAAATAGAGCTATTTAATAAAACGACTTCGGCGCAAGAGTTTGAACGGCAACATGCCGCTTGGATGGCTCTTAAGCAAGTAGGTCAGCTCGATAGTGTGATCAAAAATGAGCAGCTCAATACCCAAGCAAAAAGTAATCAGGCATCGGCTCCAAGTGGCTCTGATGGTGACAAGTTAAGATTAGCTTCTGGTCAAAATGTATTACCTGAAAATAACGCTAGCTCGAATGAAGCTGATGCTAAGCGTATCAGTGAATTAGAGACTGAGCTTTCTGCTACCAATGAACTATTAGATAAAGAAGTTCGTGAAAAAGCAGAGCTTAATGATAAGTTAAGCGAGTTAAATGAACAGCTGGAAACACTTGAGCGCCTCATTACCCTTAAAGATCAGCAGATGGCCGAGCTTCAGCGCCAATTTACAAGTGCGCAGCAGGCAATGCAGGAACAGAAAAATACGGTAGATCAATTGCTGGAGGCTGATCAGCTACGCCGTGAACAAGAAGCAATTGAAGAGGCTTCTTGGTCCAATAAGATTTTTGGTAACCCAATTATTTTATCTATTACCGGGGTGGTTTTGCTGCTACTCGGTTTGCTGATTGGTATGCTTATCAAGCGTTCAGGCAGAAATAAGGCCGATAAAGAAGACTCTTCCAAAGAGGCTAGTGAGTTTGATCTTTCTCCTGCAGCCGCTGCTGCACCTGTGGCTGCTGTTGCCGCAGCTGAAGTGATGGCTGAACCAGAGCCTGAAAATGATCCGTTTGCAGAGACTGAAGAGCAGATAGAAGAAGAGGATCCATTTGCTTTTGATTTTGAAGTAGACGCTCCAGAAGAAGAAAGCTTTGAAGGGTTTGATGAAAATGTCGCATCAGCAGATTTAGAACCGTCTTTGCCTGAAGAAGATGCCTTTGATGAGTTTGAAGTGCCTGAGTTGGACGACGTGGCGACTGATTCAGCTTTTGATGATGCACTTGGCGCAGAAATGGACGAATTGGCTGATGAGGATTCCAGTGATTATCCATTCTCTGAATTCGAAGTAGAAGAGACGAATCTTGAAGATTTTGATGCGGCAGTTGAAGAACAGGTGGCTGAGCAAGATCCTGCAAGCTTGGCAGAAGATGATATCTTTAACACAGAAGAAGGCTTTGATTTAGAAGATACCTTGTCTGGGTTGGATTCAGAAGAGGCGCCGGCTAGTAATGACTTTGAGGTTCAAGAGGAGCCTGAAGATTTCTCTGAGGAGGAAAACTTCGTAAACAATCTTCTCACTGAGGATGAGCAGGAAGATGTGGATGAGTCATCTGTGTTTGATGCGGAGCCTGATTCGGCACTGGCAGATAGCATAGAAGAAGTGCTTGCCGAGGCTCAGGAAGAAGATGAATTTGGTGGTCTTGAAGTTCCTGAATTTGGTGCTGATGAAGCCGCTGCTGATATGGAAAACAGTTCTGATGACGACGATGACGAAGAGCCAATTGATTTCTTTGATGCCAGTGGCGATGAGGTGGCAACGAAATTAGATTTGGCCCGCGCCTACATGGATATGGGTGATGAAGAGGGCGCTCGTGTTATACTTGAAGATGTTATTAATGCTGGCAATGAAAGCCAGGTAGCTGAAGCAAGTAGTATGATGGAGCGCATGTTCCCAAGTGAGTAATCAAAAAGTGGCCCTAGTCGTGGAATACGACGGGGCAGCCTACAAAGGGTGGCAAGCTCAAAAGTTTGATGTTGCCACCGTTCAAGAATGTTTAGAAAACGCCCTTTCAAAAATTGCTAATCATCCTGTCAATGTGATTTGCGCTGGACGCACAGATGCGGGTGTACATGCAAGTGCACAAGTTGTTCACTTTGAAACGCACGTCCAGCGGCCATTAAGAGCTTGGACACTCGGTGTAAACACCCATTTACCTCCTGATATTTCAGTCAAAGCGGCTGCGAATGTTGCCGAGGATTTCCATGCTAGATTTAGTGCGGTCAGTCGCCGCTATCGCTATGTGATATATCAGTCTGAATTTCGACCAGCAGTTATGGGCAAGGGTGTTACTTGGACTTATAAAGAGTTAAATGCCACGGCAATGAAGGCTGCTTGTGAGTATTTTATTGGTACTCATGATTTTACTTCGTTTCGTGCCGTAGGGTGTCAGGCGCATAGCCCAGTTCGAACTATTTTGAATTTTTCGGTTGATCGATTCGGACAGTACATTGTTCTAGATGTTCGCGCGAATGCTTTTTTGCATCATATGATCCGTAATTTTGCTGGGGTTCTGATGACAATCGGTGCTGGGGAGCAGCCAGTCGAATGGGCGAAGCAAGTGCTTGAGGCAAAAGACCGTGCTCAAGGAGGTGTTACGGCACCCCCTTATGGCTTGTATTTTGTTGATGCAGAGTTTCCTGAGCATTTTGGTGTGCCAAAGCCTGCATTAGGCCCTCACTTTTTACCATTTAAAGAGGAGCCACCCTATGTCTTGCCGCGTTAAGATTTGTGGGATTACAAATTTGTCAGACGCTTTGCATGCATCGGAGTGTGGTGCGGATGCCTTAGGTTTTGTTTTTTATCAAAAGAGCCCTCGTTATATTTCCCCAGAAGACGCGAACAAAATTGTCACCAAGTTACCGCCTTTTATCACACCGGTTGCGCTGTTTGTTGACGCTGATGAGGTTTTGGTTGAGTCAGTTTTAGCTGGCAGTGCTCGTTGGACACTGCAATTTCATGGTAATGAATCACCTGAACAATGCCAGCGTTGGCTACGCCCGTATTTCAAAGCGATTTGTATGAAGCCTGGGTTAGATATACTTGAAGAGGCTTCTCGTTATACTGATGCCAGTGCGGTGTTGTTGGATGCCTACAAGGCTGGTGTTCCTGGTGGTACGGGAGAAACATTTGATTGGCATTTGATCCCTGACGAGTTGCCAAAGCCCTTAATTTTGGCCGGTGGTTTAACCGCTGCAAATGTTGAACAAGCAGTGGATGTAGTGACACCTTATGCAGTGGATGTTAGTGGCGGTGTAGAACAGCAAAAGGGTATTAAAGACCCTTTAAAAGTGATGCAATTTATTACTGGAGCTAAGCGTGGATAAATCAAAAGTTTCCTTAAATTTGCCAGATGAACATGGTCGTTTTGGTCAATTTGGTGGTGTGTTTGTCTCTGAAACCCTAATGTCGGCGTTAGAGGATCTAGCAGAAGTTTATGAAACTCTGTCAAAAGACCCTGAGTTTCAGGCTGCCTTTGACAAAGACCTAGCTCATTATGTTGGTCGTCCATCACCGTTGTATTTTGCAGAACGCCTAACAGAAAAAGTGGGTGGCGCTAAGATCTACTTGAAGCGAGAAGACCTAAATCATACGGGTGCGCACAAGATCAACAACACCATAGGTCAGGCTTTACTTGCCAAGCATATGGGCAAGCCGAACATTATTGCCGAAACAGGCGCTGGCCAGCACGGCGTTGCATCGGCGACCGTTGCGGCTCGCTTAGGATTGAAGTGTAAAGTGTTCATGGGCTCTGAAGATATTCGTCGCCAAGCACTTAATGTTTATCGCATGAAGCTTTTAGGTGCTGAGGTTATTCCTGTTGAGTCAGGTACGAAAACTCTGAAAGATGCATTGAATGAAGCCATGCGTTACTGGGTCAGTAATGTTGATGATACGTTCTATATCATTGGTACAGCAGCAGGCCCGCACCCATACCCGAAATTAGTGCGTGACTTCCAAGCGGTTATTGGTCGAGAAACCAAAGCTCAATGTGTAGAGCAAGAAGGGCGTTTGCCTGATGCTGTTGTCGCCTGTGTTGGTGGTGGCTCTAATGCGATCGGTATGTTCTATCCGTTTATCGAAGATGAAAATGTCGCAATGTACGGCGTTGAGGCAGGTGGTGATGGCGTTGAAACTGGGCGTCACGCAGCACCATTAAGTGCTGGGCGACCAGGTGTTTTACACGGAAATCGTACTTATGTTATGGCGGATGATGATGGTCAGATTCTTGGCACCCATTCAATTTCAGCGGGTCTTGACTACCCAGGTGTTGGACCTGAACACTCTTGGCTGAAAGATGTTGGGCGCGCTAACTATGTGGCAATTAATGATGATGAAGCGATGCATGGCTTTCGTGAACTGACGCGCTTAGAGGGTATTATGCCTGCTTTGGAATCCAGTCATGCAATAGCTTACGGCATGAAGCTCGCAGCAACGATGGATAAAGATAAAATCGTTGTAATTAATGTATCTGGGCGTGGTGATAAAGACATCCACACTGTTGCCGAAATCGATGGTTTGGAGATGTAATCATGAGTCGTATCGAACAATGTTTTCAGCAATTAAAGGCTGATGGCAAAAAAGCATTAATTCCTTATATTACCGCTGGGGATCCAACTCCTGCGTATACCGTTGAGTTGATGCATGCCCTAGTTGAATCAGGTGCGGATATTTTAGAGATCGGTATGCCATTCTCTGATCCAATGGCTGACGGTCCAGTGATTCAGTTGGCGTGTGAGCGCGCTCTTGCGGCGGGAACGAACATTCGCAAAGTATTGGAAATCATTGCTGAGTTTCGCGAAATAAACCAGCAAACACCTGTTGTTTTAATGGGGTATTTGAATCCAATAGAGTTCTTTGGTTATCAAGCCTTTTCTGATGCAGCAAAAGAAGCCGGTATTGATGGCATTTTATTAGTAGATTTGACTCCAGAAGAGGCGAGAGATGTTGTAGAATGCTTCCGCAGTAACAGCATTGATTTGATTTATCTTTTATCGCCCACAACAACGCCAGCTCGCGCTAAAAAGATTTGTGATTTGGCATCTGGGTATGTTTATTACGTTTCGGTAAAAGGAGTGACAGGTTCAGCAACGTTAGATGTTGATAAGGTTGCGTCACATGTTCAATCGTTACGAGAAATTACAAGCCTGCCGATAGGTGTTGGATTTGGTATTCGTGATGCGCGCACAGCACGTGCAGTGAGCCAATGTTCAGACGGAGTTATTGTCGGTAGTGTTTTAGTTAATGCCATCGCCCAAGCGAAGGAAAGTACACAGGATCAAGTTGCTGATGCGTTGCGGGCTATCATGTTGCCGATGCGTTCGGAAATGGACAAGTAAGCGAAAGCGATCAGTAAGTTATTAATTTGGAGAGTTAAATGAGCAGTTGGTTAGATAAATTTGTTCCTTCGATTATGCGCAATGAATCGAAGCGAACACAACAAGGTGGTGTGCCTGAGGGACTTTGGAAAAAGTGCCCAAAATGCGACAACGTTTTGTATCGTCCAGAGCTTGAAAAGAACCTAGACGTTTGTCCTAAGTGTGAACACCATATGCGTGTCAATGCGCGTCGCCGCTTGGATATTTTCCTTGACAAAGAAGGGCGCTCAGAAATCGCGGCTCATCTCGAGCCGGAAGATAAACTGAAGTTTAAAGATTCCAAGAAATACAAAGATCGTCTGCTTTCGGCACAAAAAGCAACTGGTGAAAAAGACGCTTTAGTTGCTATGGAAGGTACTTTGAATGGCATGCCTGTTGTAGCGGTGGCATTTGAGTTCAACTTCCTAGGTGGCTCAATGGGCTCAATTGTAGGTGAAAAGTTCATACAAGCCGTTAATGTTTGTCTTGAAAAACGTATTCCTTTGATCTGCTTTTCAGCATCAGGTGGCGCACGTATGCAAGAGGCTTTGATTTCTTTGATGCAGATGGCGAAAACCAGTGCAGGCCTGGAGCGCATGAAGCAACAAGGGATTCCTTATATTTCAGCTATGACAGATCCTGTATTTGGTGGTGTATCGGCATCACTTGCTATGCTGGGTGACCTAAATGTAGCTGAGCCAAACGCGTTGATTGGTTTTGCAGGCCCACGTGTTATTGAACAAACTGTACGTGAAAAGCTTCCTGAAGGTTTCCAGCGTTCTGAGTTCTTACTGGATAAAGGCGCGCTAGACATGATTATTACACGTCATGAAATGCGTGATCGCTTGTACAACATTTTATCGATCTTGACGAACAAAGCAGCCTAATTAATGACCGCTAAGTCTTTATCTGAATGGCTCTCATACATTGAGAGCCAGCACCCAGCTGAGATCGAGCTCGGACTGGAACGTGGTTTAAAGGTTTTAAATGCCTTGAACCTTGGTCGACCTAAAGCAAAAGTTATCACTGTTGCTGGGACAAACGGCAAGGGGTCAACTTGTACTATGTTGACCCAATACTTGGTGAATGCTGGCTTTAATGTTGGTACCTATACATCCCCTCATTTTCTCCGCTTCAATGAACGTGTCCAGATTGATGCTCAGGAATGTTCAGATGCTGTACTCTGTGAAGCATTTGAGGTTATTGAGACAACACGTGGTGACACACCTCTAACATACTTTGAGTTTTCAACCTTGGCTGCGCTTTGGGTGTTTAATCACCTTGAGCTAGATTACTGGGTATTAGAAGTAGGTTTGGGGGGGCGATTAGATTCCGTCAATATGATTGATACGGATCTTGCTGTGATTACTTCTATCGCACTTGATCATGTGGACTGGCTGGGTGACTCGATTGATGGTATTGGTTATGAGAAAGCCGGTATTGCCAGAAAAACTAAACCTTTAGTTTCTGGTGTGGTCAATCCGCCTGCGACGATCGCCAAAGTTGCCGAAGAAGTTGGTGCTCAACTTATTCAAAAACATGAAGACTTCTCATTCAGTGTCGATGGCAAAAAGTGGTCCTGGAAAGGTTTAGGCAAAGAGTTTGCTGAATTGCCACTTCCAAAGCTCCCTTTGGAAAACGCCGCAACGGTGATTGCCACATTGCTTCAGCTGGATCTAGAAATAAGCCATAAAGACCTTGTTGTGTTATTTGAGTCTGCCACGCTCTTGGGTCGCTTTCAATTGGTTGAAGAAGCCCCTTGTGTGTATATCGATGTTGCCCATAATCCAGAGGCGGCAAGTCAACTCAAAACACAAATTGCTCAACTTGAGCAGCCTGCAATTGCTGTTTGCGGCATGCTGAAAGATAAAGATATAGCCAGTGTTATGGATACGTTAAATGATTCCTTCGCGGCGTGGCACTTTATCGATCTACCTGGGCCAAGGGGTGCTAAAGGCGAAGAGTTGTCTCGGTACGTGGAAGGTAGCAATCCACTTTGTCATCAGTCTATGTCTGAAGCGTTAAGCCAAGCTAAACAGATGGCAAAGACAAAGGATTCTGTCGTTGTTGTATTTGGCTCTTTCTTAACTGTGTCAGAATACCTGTCAACTCATGTTGTTAAGTAGGTAACTGAATGTTGGATACGAAATCTAAATATCGGTTGATAGGTGCCGGACTTATATTAGCATCATCGGCGATAGTTTTTCCTCTTGTTTTAGATGGGGAGCGTCCGGAATCATTAGATATTCAGATTAGTGTTCCAGAGCGCCCTGAGTTCCCTGAGGTGGCGATTGCGCCAGTTCAACCGGTTTCTGAAATGGAGATCCCAGACGAACCCGTTGACGTAAATAGCATCGAACTTTTGCCTTCTGATCCTGAAACACAACCCGTTAAACCTGTTGCTAAAGAGCCAGTAAAGGTTGTGGTGGAACCTGAAGTGAAGTCTGTGGAACCTGTCTTAAAAGTAACGAAGGACCCGGTTCCGATCGGTGAGCGCTGGACTCTTCAGGTTGCTACGTTTGGCAAGCAAGATAACGCCACTCGAACGTTGAAGAAGTTAAAGGATGCAGGTTATCCAGCTTATGTGATGACAACGAACTCTTTGTTTAAAGTGTTTGTTGGCCCAGAGCTTAAGCGAGAAGAGTCAGAAAAAATGAAACAGAAAGTTCAGAAAGAATTCAAGTTAAGCGGGATTGTCGTTAAATACTCGCCGAATTCGTAATTGTTTCATCTTGTTGCTTGGAATACCGTAATCTTTTGGTAAACTGCGCAGCATAATTTAGAGGTACGCATGGATCAGATTCAATCAATTTCAACGCTCGACTGGATGATTATTGCAGTGGTGGTGTTATCGACATTATTGAGTCTAAAGCGCGGCTTTGTGAAGGAAGTGATGTCATTAGTAACATGGGTCGTTGCTTTTATTGTTGCCGTTAAGTTCACAAGTCCACTTCAAACATTGTTAGTCGATCAAGTGCAGAACGATCAAATACGCTATGTTGTGGCATTTGTCGCATTATTTATAGCTACTCTAGTGCTTGGTGCACTGGTTAATTTTGTTCTGGGTTCCCTGGTTCAGGCAACTGGTCTAAGTAGCACAGATCGCATTATAGGTATGCTGTTTGGTTTTGTGCGAGGTGGTTTGATTGTTGTGGCTTTCATTTCGTTGCTAAGCCTAAGCCCTGCAATAGAAAAATCTGATATGTGGAAATCTTCACAGTTAGTACCACAATTGGTCGTATTAAAAGATTGGGTGCGTGAGATGTTAGGCAAAGGGGGTGAAGTCTATGATAGCTCCCTTATCGAGCGTACTTTAACAAGTTAATCGCATTTACATGCGAAGTTTTAAATAAACGACGAAGTCGTTCCCCCAAATCACGAGGTATATATACATGTGTGGTATCGTTGGTGTCGTAGCCACGTCGATGGTTAACCAAACCATTTTTGACGCTCTCACGCTTCTTCAGCATCGCGGTCAGGACGCTGCTGGTATGGTTACAAGCCATAACGGATTATTATGCTTGCGCAAAGATAATGGTCCAGTGAGTGAAGTGTTTCGTACACGACACATGAAAAAACTGCACGGCAATATCGGTATTGGACACGCTCGTTACCCGACTGCGGGTACGTCTAGTTCAGCTGAAGCTCAGCCGTTTTATGTGAACTCTCCTTACGGTATTTCGTTGGCCCACAACGGCAACCTTACTAATACGGCTAAGCTAAAGCAGGAAGTGTTTGAGTCGGATCTTCGTCACATTAACACTACGTCTGACTCTGAAGTATTAGTTAACGTCTTGGCTCATGAACTTCATGAAGAAGGTAAATTAGTACCAACTCCTGACGATATTTTTAACGCCTTAGAGCGCGTTTATAAGCGTATCGAAGGTGGTTATGCGGTGGTTGCCTTGATTACTGGCTACGGTATTTTAGCGTTCCGTGACCCAGATGGTATTCGTCCACTTATCTATGGCTCTAAAGAAACTGAGAACGGTACGGAATACATGGTGGCTTCAGAGAGCGTTGCTCTGGATGCAGCTGGCTTCAAGATCGAGCGTGATATTCGTCCAGGCGAAGCGATGTTCTTTGATGTGAAGCACAATGTTCATCAACGTCAATGTACAGAAGCGAAAGCACCTCGCCCTTGTCTGTTTGAATATGTTTACTTTGCTCGTCCGGATACAGTTATTGATAGCATTTCTGTATACAAGGCACGTATCAATCAGGGTGACCGTCTTGCTGCTAAGATTAAGCGTGAGTGGGTTGATCATGACATTGATGTGGTCATTCCAATCCCTGATACAAGCCGTACTGCAGCACTTCAGATTGCTCAAGAGCTAAATATTCCTTTCCGTGAAGGCTTAGTTAAAAACCGCTATATCGGCAGAACTTTCATCATGCCTGGTCAAACGGTACGTAAAAAGTCTGTTCGTCAGAAATTGAATCCAGTGCCTTTCGAATTTAAAGATAAGAATGTGTTATTGGTTGATGACTCAATTGTTCGTGGTACCACGAGTAAAGAAATTATTGAGATGGCTCGTGAAGCGGGTGCTAAAAAAGTATACCTAGCATCTGCTGCGCCTGAAGTTCGATACCCGAACGTTTACGGTATTGATATGCCTGCTGCGACTGAGCTAATTGCTCATGAGCGTACAGTAGACGAAATCTGTGAATTGATCGGTGCGGATCGTTTAATCTTCCAAGACTTGGAAGACTTGATTGAAGCGTGTATTGATGAAAAACATTCTGATGTTCGTGAATTCGATACATCTGTTTTCGATGGTAAATACATTACCGGCAATATTGATCAAGATTACTTGAGCGGTCTTGCTAATGCGCGTAGTGATTCAAATAAAGCTTCGGTAGAAGAGGCTGCAAACAACGATTTAATGCACCCAATGTAATAGCATTGGCTTAGCGATTGTTTGTTTTTGCTCATGCTAAGCCAGGTTTTCACCTGGCTTAGTTGTTTTTAAAGTGTCAACTTGGAGTGACCTATGTCTGAATATAAAGATGCAACACTTGCTGTAAGAGCAGGTATTCGTCAAACCCAAGAGCAAGAGAACAGTGAAGCGATCTTTATGACATCAAGCTTCGCTTACTCTAGCGCAGCAGAAGCAGCGGGTAAGTTTTGTGGTGATCTTGATGGAAATGTCTACTCACGTTTCACGAACCCGACTGTAGAGATGTTTGAGAAGCGATTAGCGGCTCTTGAGAAAGGGGAGGCTGCAATTGCTACGTCTTCAGGTATGGGGGCTTTAATGACACTGGGCTACTCGCTACTTAAAGCGGGTGACAAGGTTGTTTGTTCACGTAATATTTTTGGTTCAACGGTTAAATTTTTCAATGCTTACATGGCCAAGTACAACGTAGAGATTGCTTACGTTGACGCAACCGATTATGAGGCATGGCAACGTGAAATTAATGACAATACACGTCTTTGTTACTTTGAGACGCCATCAAACCCTTTGTACGAAGTCGTGGATGTCGCTAAAGTGGCTGAGCTTGCACACGCTAAAGGTGCATTATTGTGTGTTGATACGGTGTTAGCGACGCCTGCTTTGCAGAATCCTCTAACGCAGGGGGCTGACATTGTGATGCAATCAGCCACTAAATTTATAGACGGACAAGGTCGCTGCTTGGGTGGTGCTCTGATTTCTTCTAAAGAGATTGTGGATCAGTTTGTCGCTTTTATGCGTAGTGCTGGTCCTGCGATGAGCCCGTTTAATGCATGGGTGCTTTTGAATGGTCTTGAGACATTAAGTCTTCGAATGAAAGCGCATTCTTCGAATGCATTGGCGTTAGCTGAGTTTCTTGAAAATCACCCTAAAGTTACCAAGGTAAACTACGGTGGTTTACCATCCCATAAGTATCATGAGCTTGCAAAAGCGCAGCAGAAAGACTTTGGTGGCGTAATGTCATTCGAGCTTGATGGCGGTCGTGAGGCCGCTTGGACGTTTATTGATAACGTTAAACTCATGTCGATCACTGGCAATTTAGGTGACACGAAAACACTCGTAACACATCCAGCAACGACCACGCATGGTCGCTTAACCGATGAAGAAAAACTGGCTGCAGGCATCAAGGAAGGATTAGTACGTCTCTCTGTCGGTATTGAAGACATTGACGATATTATTTCTGATGTAGAACAAGCATTGGCAAAAGTATAGATTGCTAATTCTAATAGGAAAAAGGGAGTTGGCTACATGTACCAACTCCCTTTTACTTTTAATGCACTAACGTCTGTCAAAAAACGTTAATCGAAATCATTGCTATTGCTTTTATCGTCTAGATCTAACAATTGTTTTTCTTTTTCTGCCAGCCGCTCACCAGCAGCTTTACGTAACGCATCTTTTTGCGTGTCGAGTACGAGCTGATCGATAAAGCTTCTAACGGCATCTTCTAGAGCAGTAAATTGCCAACCAGAACGCGCATCTTGCTTATACACTAATCTAGCTCTTACCTTGCCAATGATTACATCGTCTTGGTCGAGAACAAACGCGACTTGTTCACCTTCTAAAGTTGGCAGTGATTTATCACTTTTTAGGGCAACACCCTCCATACTGATATCAAGGCAATTGAGTTTAAAAGAGCCTTGATCAAAAGAAAGCTTATGGCCGTTAGGAGTAACCCTGACGGCATTTCTGCGCTCACTGGAGTGGTATGTCATATTTTTATCACTCGCCATACTGACTCCTTGTGAGCGTGTTGAGCGCACCTATTGATTATTGGTTTTTGTTTATTGGCTTGTCTTTGTCACGTTGAAGAACAAACTCTACTCGTCGATTCACAGCACGATGCTCTTCTGTATCATTTCTCATTAAAGGAATACTGTCAGCATAGCCTGTTGCAGTCATACGTTCGGGAGGGATTCCATTTTCTAAAAAGTAACGCAGAGTAGTGGTAGCCCGAATCGCTGAAAGCTCCCAGTTACTTGGAAATCTCACCGTGTTAATTGGAATGTTGTCTGTATGACCTTTAATGTTGATATTGTAATCAGGGTAACGGTTAAAAATCCCCAGTAAAGTTTCATAAATCGGCTCGGCGCTGTATAAAATCTCTGCTTCACCAGACTCAAACAGCGAGTGGCCATCGATTCGAATGGTGATCTTCTCCCCGTCCTCAAAAACCATTACTTGGCTTTCAAGATTGTTGGCGACAAACTTACTTACCACATCATTGGCAATTTCATTGACCTCTTCACGAACTTCTTCGTCAATGGGGTCTTTCGCATAGACCAGCTCTTTGTTCGTTGCCATTTGTGGTTCGGCAGGTTTGATTGTCTCTGTACCTCCACCGGAATAGCGTAAGGGCTCTTGCCTGATTAGTGCGCCATTACTATTAAGTGCTATTTGGATTGATGAAAGTGCTGCTACCAGTGTTGTTTCGGTCATTCTTGATAAACTATAAAGAAGAATGAAAAACACTAAAAGCAATGACATTAGGTCAGCAAATGTAAATATCCACCCCGCAGTTTCATCATCATCGAATAATGGATCGCTCATAGTTTACTCTCCGCCAATTCCTGCAGGTTTACGCTGATGAGCTGGAATGTAAGAGGATAATCGCTCATAAACTGCTAGGTAGTTGTTGCTTCCTAGTAGACTTACTGTGCCGTCACGAATAATCTCGAGTGTTTGAATTTCTAGAATGGTTCTGGCTTTTAGCTTACCAGCTATAGGGTTAAAAATCACAGTTGCCAGTAATGAACCATAGAATGTGGTTAAAAGCGCCACAGCCATGGACGGTCCAATGGTTTCTGGGTCATCAAGTTGAGAAAGCATTTGTATTAGACCTATTAGAGTCCCCAACATACCAAATGCTGGCGCGTAGGTGCCCATTTTCTTGAACACATCTTGCACCACAAAATGACGCATCTTTAATGAATCTATATCTGCTTGAAGAGTGTTACGGATGTATTCTTCATCGGAGGCATCGGATGCCATCCCTAAAGCTCGTTTAAGGAATGGAGAGTCTGCTTCAACGCGGCTTAAGGCGACCAGACCTTCACGTCGAGCGATCTTAGTAAGCTGTAGCATGGTTGCAATCATAGCTTGCGGGTCTTGTTTGTCTTGAGCAAAGACTATAAACATCGCCCGCAGAGCGGCCATAGTATCTTTAAACTGAAAAGTCAGTAGGGTGGCGGCAATGGTGCCACCGATCACAATCATGATGCCAGGTATGTTGATAAAAATACTAAAGTCGCTACTGCCTAGAAAAATAGCGGAAACAATTAGTGCAATACCTGAAATTATTCCAATAAAAGATGCAAAATCCATTGAGCTAACTACCTAATTTTTGCAATAAAATGTCTTTTCATTATGTCGATGCACGAGCATCACCACAAGTGAATTGTAAGTTTTTTGTATGACATTCAGTCGTAATTCTTACAAATTCTGTTCTCGCTTCCTGTTTCTATGTCCTAGTACCAAAAGACAAGGGGTAAGGATTAAAGTCAAAGGTGTTGCAAATGCCAAGCCACCCGCTATTGCTGTTGAGAGCTGAGTCCACCATTGGGAAGAGGGGGCTCCTAGGCTCAATTCACGATGAATAAAATCAATATTGAGCTGAAAAACCATAGGTAGTAGCCCTAAGATAGTAGTGATGGTGGTTAGCATTACGGGCCTCAGACGTTGTACGCCGGTACGAACGGCGGCTTCTTTAGCCGTCATGCCTTTTGCTTTAAGGGTGTTAAAGGTATCAATTAAAACAATGTTGTTGTTAACAACAACCCCCGCTAGAGCAATAACACCAACGCCGCTCATCACAATGCCAAAAGGTTCGCCCTTTAATAGTAGGCCAATGAACACACCCATGGTTGAGAACACAACCGCGCTGAGAATAAGCAAGCACTGAAAGAAGTTATTAAACTGGGTGACCAAAATAATGGCCATGATGAAAAAGGCAACGCCAAATGCTTTGATTAAAAAGCTGGCTGCTTTTTGCTGATCTTCCGTATTACCACGAAACTCATAATGAAGATCAGTAGGCAATCCCGCTTGTTCTAGTTCACTGCGTATTTCCTGTATGACTTGGTCAACGACTAAACCATCCTGAACATCAGCGGATATTTTTACTGAGCGTTTACCTTCCACGCGGTGGATGTACCCCTGTTTTGGGGCAGCGTAGCGCTGAACAAAATTACTAACGGGAACAATCCCTTGGTTAGTGGGGATATGAAGTTCATCAAGCTGGTCCAACGTTCTTTGGTTTACTGGATATCTCAGAACGATATCGATCTTGTCTTCTGCCCCTTCCGGTAAAAAGTCCCCGAGAGTGATCCCCGTCGTGACAAGCTTAATAACATTACCTAATGTGTTGACGTTTACGCCGTATTTGCTGGCTTCAGCGCGGTCAATTTCAATACGCCATTCAATACCAGGCAAAGAGCGATCGTCGTTCACAGACACAATCTCAGGTCGTTGTTGTAAAGACTCCACAATGCGATCAGCCGCCAAATTTAACGACTCGTTGTAACTAGATGTGAGCTGCAGCTCTATGTCAGAACCAGATTGTGGACCTCCTTGTTGCACAACGGTGCTGACTTTTATGCCAGGTATTTGCTGAGCTTCCTCGCGAACTTTAGAAAGAATGGCATCGGCGGAGGGTCGTAAATACCAATCAATAAACTCCATAGTTATGGTGCCGATCGAATCAGCGGCTCCATTATCTGGTGGTGAGTTGTAGGTCGTGGTGGTGACACTTTCAAGCTCAGGGTGTTGTAATATGATGTCCTCAACACGTTTAACAAAAGCATCCTTTTCACTAAGTGAATAATCGCCGCGCGCTCTGACTTCTAAGTTTGCAACTTCTGGCTCAACGTTGGGAAAGAATTCAACCCCTTTACCAAACGATGCGTAAACAGCGATTACGGAGAACAGTAGAATTATGGCGAATGACAAGACCCACTTCGGATAATTCACTAGCTTAGCTAGAATGCGACCATAGCGACCAGTCAGTCCTGATAGTTCCGTTAAATCGCCATCTTCAGTTAATTGTAGTGTCCTTAAAGCACTGGGAGAGTAGGCTCCGCGTTTGCCAATGATAGCGCCCAATGTTGGAAGTAGAATTAATGCCATTAAAAGTGATGCAGATAATGTCGCAATAACGGTGATAGGCATATAACGCATAAACTCGCCTACGATATCAGGCCAAAATAGTAATGGCATGAATACCGCTAGAGTGGTTGCAGTAGAGGCGAGAATCGGCCAGGCCATACGTCTTGCGGCTTCGGCAAAAGCGCGTTGTTTGGAGGCGCCTTCAGCAAGTTTTCTATCCGCGTATTCAGTAACGACGATGGCGCCGTCAACCAACATGCCGACACTCAAGATTAGGGCGAATAGTACCACCATATTGATGGTGTAACCTTGTAGGTTAAGAAACAGTATGCCAGTTAAAAAGGCGCCTGGGATGGCCAGTCCAACTAGGATGGATGAGCGGACGCCAAGTGCCCAAACAATCACGATCATCACTAACAATGTGGCTGCTAGAACATTGTTGAATAAATCGTTTAGCGAGGTTTCGATTTCCTCGGACTGGTCCTGAGTTAAGCTATATTCGAGTTCTTCAGGCCAGTTTTGTTGGCTCTCACTTACAACTTCCTTAACCTTAGATAGCGTGTCGATAATATTGGCACCGACACGTTTAGACACCGCTAAAGTAATACTTGGTTGGCCGTTCGCTCGAGCATAGCTGTTTGGGTCTTCAAACGTCATTTCCCCAGTCGCAATGTCTTTAAGTAGCACGACTTGATCGCCCGCGACTTTTACAGGCAAGTCCATGATGTCCTGTTTTGTTTTGAGTAACCCAGGAACTTTTACCGGAAAGCGTCCCGCATCACTGTCGAGGTTACCTGCTGCAACCAGTCGATTATTGCTTGATACTAGACTTGCAACATCGCTTAAATTGATGCCATAGCTGTCTAATTTTTGTTGATCAACAATGATTTCAGCACGTTGGTCTCGATCTCCACTGATGTCAGCTTCCAATACGCCTTCAATGGCTTCAAGATCATCTCGCAGGCGGTTGGCGATGCTACTTAACGTTGTAAAAGCTACATTGCCATACAAGTTGATTCGGATAACAGGGAAAGTTGATAAATTAATCTCAGTGACCGTTGGCTCATCGGCATCATCCGGCAGTTCGCTTTTAGCTCGGTCTACTTTGTCTTTGGTGTCGATGATGGCTTGGTCAATATCAATGCCAGACTGAAATTCGAGGATAATGGAGGCATGACCTTCTGACGCAGTTGAGCGTATTTCTTTAAGTCCTTCAACACCGCGAAGCTCTTGTTCTAATGGGTGAACTAATAAACTGTCTGAGTCTTCCGGCGAAATCCCTTCAAGTGACACTGACACATAGGCCATCGGAATGCTGATGTCTGGTGAGCTTTCTTTTGGTATTTCAATGTAAGAGACAGTTCCAGAAACAAGTAGTAATGCAAACAGCATCAACACAGTTCGTGACCGAGTTAATGCCGCATCGATAACCGTCCTCATAATGATGTCCCTTCAGTTAGCTGAGCAGGTTCAATCGTAACTTCTACTTGGTCACCAGTTTTCACAAAACCCTGACCGGAAGTGATAATGGTGCTTTTTGTGGAGAGGCCTGATACCCATGCAAATTCACGGTCAGTTTTGACAACTTGGACAGGTGAATCGGTGACGATATCTCCATCTAAGGTCTTAACAGACATCTGACCATCATTGTTAACGTTGAGTAATGCTGGCGATACTGGGTGTGCTTCAATCTGGCCTAGAATAAGGTTGATCTCAGCACTCAAACCCGCGGAAAGTTTGGCGTCGGAGTTATCAATGCTAACTTCAAAAGGAATGGCGCGGGTTGCATTGTCCGCTGTCATGCTGATGTAGCTAACTTTGCCTTGTTTTGTTTCTTGACCATTGATTGTGAGCTCGACATCAGAATTGATAGATAAATTGTTTAAGTATTTTTGTGGTAATTGAGCCGCTACTTTTAGAGGGTTAAGGTCAATCAGGGTGGCAACCACTGCGCCGTCATTTAGCCATTGTCCTGGCTTGATGCTGAAGTCATTAATCACGCCTGTAAACGGCGCTCGAACCCTACTATTTTCAAGATCAATTTTTAAAGTAGTAAGGTTTGCCTTTGCACTGGCCAGCGCCGCTTCTGCTGACGCAACACTCACTTCAGAAGTCAGCTTTTGACCTGTAAGTTTGCGAATACCTTCTAGCTCTAATGCTCTTTGTTTTACCAATGCTTGTGCATGAACGATATTCGCTTCTAAGGCGCGTCTATCTACTTCGATCAGGACATGTTCTGCATTGACTCGATCGCCCTTGCTAACATTAACGCTTGCCACATAACCAGGACGTTGATTGGTAATACTCAGAGTATTGTTTGCGCTGGTGTAGCCGCTCAGTTTAATCGTTTGGGGGATTGGCTCAGAGGTAGAATGTACAGCTGTGACTTTGAATAAGGACGCTGGCTTGTTAGTACTAGAAGCGGAAGGCTTGGTTTCGTTAGATGACGTGTCTTGTGCTTGTGCTTGTGCTTGCGTGATGCCATTTTCACCACTTAATAACCAAATTGCGGCAAGCCCAGCCATACTGATCGCTAGCGTCGGCCCAAGTTTGTTTCGAAAATCCATGTGTTACTCCATGCATCCAAGTAAGCGTTATTTTTGTGCAAATTATACGCATTAGGCTTGTGAAGCGTACCATCAAATATGAGAAATATTGATATCTGGATGATTTATAGGACGTCATTACAGACAAAAGGGTCTGTTTGTTAAGGAAAATATATTAAAAATCAACGCAAAAAGACGCCTGTAGTTAATCTTTACCTAAGAACAGTGGTAACATTGCCGCACTAAATTGACCCTGTTTTTACGGAATACTATGAGTTTATTAACACTCGACCAAGTGAGCGTAGCGTTTGGCCATCATCCGTTGCTAAGTAAAGTCAGCTTCTCTGCAGAAGCCGGAGAACGAGTAGCGATCATCGGCCGAAATGGCGCGGGTAAGTCTACTTTTCTAAAAATCATTGCTGGTGAAATAATTCCTGATGAAGGCGTGATTCGAGTAGAAGGCGGTATGCGTGTTGCTCAGTTGCCGCAAGAATTGCCAGCGGCGAATAATAAAACAGTTCGTGAAGTTGTCAGTGAGGGCGGTGGCGATATCCACCAGCTTATGCAGCGATACAATGAGCTGCTTGCCGACTTTGACGATGCGCATCATGATGAATTAGCTCGTATCCAAAACGAATTGGATAAACGCCAAGGCTGGGACCTTGACCAGCGTGTTAACCATATGATCCAACGCTTGGCGTTACCTGCTGACAAACTTATGTCAGAGCTGTCTGGTGGTTGGCGCCGTCGCGTTATCTTGGCTCAAGCTTTGTTGTCTAATCCAGATGTATTACTGCTGGACGAGCCAACCAACCATTTGGACGTTCCAACCATTGAGTGGATGGAAAGTCAGTTGAAACAGTTCCGTGGCTTGATCCTGTTCATTACCCACGACCGTCGTTTCTTGGAAAACTTAGCCAACCGTATTATCGAGCTTGATCGTGGCAACATGCTGTCGTTTTCGGGCTCGTTGTCTGCTTTCCTAGATTACAAAGAAAAGCTTTTGGAAGAAGAAGAGCGTGCCAATGCATTATTTGATAAGAAATTAGCCGAAGAAGAAGCTTGGATTCGACAAGGTATCAAAGCTCGCCGTACCCGTAACGAAGGCCGTGTTCGAGCTTTAAAGGCATTACGCGAAGAACGTAAAGAACGCGTGAACCGTCAAGGTACCGCGAAAATGACGCTGGATAGCAAAGAGAAGTCCGGTAAGTTGGTGGCTGAGTTTACTCAAGTTGCCCATTCATTCGGTGACAAAGTGATTCTTAAGCCAATGGATCTCGTGGTAGGTCGTGGCGATCGCATCGGTCTGATCGGCCCGAATGGTTGCGGTAAGAGTACCTTCTTAAAGATCCTTCTTGGTCAGCTCGCGCCTAACCAAGGTACAGTTCGACAAGGTACCAAGCTTGAAATTGCGTATTTTGACCAACTACGTGATCAGCTAGACCCTGAAAAAACGGTAGCGGATAACGTGGGCGAAGGTAAAGACACCATTGAAATCAATGGTCAGAACCGTCACATCATTGGTTACTTACAAGATTTCTTGTTCCCGCCAGAGCGAGCTCGCACACCAGTAAAAGCTTTATCAGGTGGTGAGCGAAACCGCGTACTACTGGCGAAGCTTTTCACAAAGTCAGCCAACCTATTGGTATTGGACGAACCGACCAACGACCTAGACGTAGAAACACTGGAGCTTCTAGAAGAGCTACTGATGAACTACGACGGGACTTTGCTTCTAGTCAGTCACGACCGTGCATTCCTAGATAACGTAGTCACCAGTACGATTGCATTTGAAGGTGAAGGCAACGTTCAAGAGTATGTGGGTGGTTACGAGGATTGGATTCGTCAAGGTGGTAAATTCCCTGATGAATCGACCGCTGAAGTAGAAAAACCGCAAAAGGCAGAGAAAAAGGCTGAAAAGAAAGCCGAAGTACCTAAAAAAGCCGCGGAGCCTGCCAAAGCTAAGAGCAAACTAAGCTACAAACTTCAGCGTGAGTTTGATGCGATGCCTGATCTATTAGCCGACTTAGAACAGCAGTTAGAAGAGCTGAATGAAGTGACTTCAGCGGCTGATTTCTACACTGGTGACCAAGAAAAGGTTCAAGCTACTCTGGCGAAGCTTAGCGAAACAGAACAAGCGCTCGAAGACGCGATGGAACGTTGGGTCGAGCTTGAAGAAATGCAGAACGGATAAATACTATGTCAGATGAAATCAAATCCATTGGTTTTGTTTCGCGCTTCTTTGGCGCGTTCGGCCAGTTTTTTAAATACATGGGTAATGGTCAATACGCTGCGCGCTGTTCAGCGGTTAGCGAAGGCCAGAAATTTGCCTCAGAAGTAGAACCAGAAATCATCACGAAAACAGTTGAAGTGGTGAAAGAGGTTGAGGTGCAAGCGCCTAAGCTTGATACCGTTAACGAAGATGGTGCACTTCAACTGTTACAGCTTTTGCAGCAAGAAGCGCGTTTTATCGACTTCGTAAAAGAGAGCATTGATGGCTACAGTGATGCGGATGTTGGTGCTGCCGCTCGTCAGATCCATGCAGGTTGTTCAAAGGTGGTTAGTCAATACTTTACCGTTGATGTGGTAAATGGTGCGCCTGAAAACAGCCGCGTAGAAGTGGCTGCGAACTATGATCCAAAAGCGATCAAACTTGAAGGTCGTGTGCAGGGTGAAGGCCCATACGCAGGTACCTTGATTCATCCAGGTTGGCAAGTAACGGCAACCAACCTACCAAAAGTTTCTAACACAGACAGCCTACATATTTTGGCGCCTGCGGAAGTAGAGGTTTAAGTGGCACAGTATTTTATTGGTATCGATTTGGGTACTACTCACTCGGCAGTTTTTTATGCAGAGCAGGGGGAAGATGCAAGTCTTCAACAGTTATTGATTCCTCAGCTTACTGCTGCGGGCCGAGTGGAAGAATTGGCATTGCTGCCATCTTTTGCTTACTTCCCACACTCAACGGAATTTTTAGAAAGTGATCGTCAGCTTCCTTGGGGCAAAGTTGATGTGATCGTCGGTGCCTTAGCGCGTGAGCTAGGTGGCAAGTCACAAGGTCGTATGGCGCAGAGCGCGAAAAGTTGGTTGTGTCACTCACGCGTGAATGCTGACGAGCAGGTTTTGCCTGTTGATGCACTCGAAGAAGTCGAAAAAGTTTCCCCTGCACAAGTCACTGAATGGTACATCGAGCATTTAGTGAACGCTTGGAATCATAAGTTTCCAGATGCGCCAATGGTCGATCAGCAAGTAGTGATCACCGTGCCAGCCTCGTTTGATCCTGCTGCCCGTGCCATCACAGAAAATGCTGCCAACAAAGCGGGTCTTCGCGCTCGTTTAATCGAAGAGCCATTAGCCGCTTTCTACGCTTGGTTGGCAGATCAACCTAAATGGACGGATGCACTAAACGTTGACGATCATATTCTGGTGGTTGACGTAGGTGGTGGTACCACTGATTTATCCTTGATCCAAGCCGTTGACCAAGACGGCAGTCTAGGTCTTGAACGTGTTGCAGTAGGTCGCCATATCCTCCTAGGTGGTGACAACATGGACATGGCGTTGACGTACCATTTGGCGGGTCAACTTGCACAACAAGGCACTCAACTTGAACCTTGGCAAATTACAGGCTTAACGCAAGCGTGTCGTGAAGCGAAAGAGCGCTTGTTAGGTAATCAAGATTTAGTGGATGCCACTGTAGTGGTACCTAGTCGTGGTCGTAGCTTGTTTAATAACAGCATTAAAGCAACGTTGACCCAGCAAGATGTTCAGCAACAATTGTTGGCTGGTTTCTTTCCAGTAGTCACTTTAGGTGAACGTGCTCAAGCTGCTCAACGCTCAGGTTTTGCTGCCATCAACCTTGATTACGAAGCGGACCCTGCGATCACACGCCACATCTCAGAATTCCTTGCAACCGTTGAAGTAGTTCCTAATAAAGTACTGCTAAACGGTGGTGTGTTTAACGCGAAACCAATCCGTGATTTACTGGAGCAGCGTCTTCAGGAGATGCTTGGTGAGCACACAGAATTAACGATGCTAACGCCTGCGCACCTTGATTATGCAGTAGCAAAAGGTGCAGCTTTCTATGAGAAGGTTCAGCAAGAAGGCGGCGTTAAAGTAAAAAGCGGCTTAGCCGCGAACTACTACATTGGTGTCGCAAGCCCAATGCCTGCGATCCCTGGCATGGCTCCTCCCGTCGATGCATTGTGTGTGGCACCGTTTGGTCTAGAGGAAGGCTCTGACGAGCAGATGTTGCCAAACGAGTTTTCCCTTGTGGTAGGGGAAACGGTTACTTTCCGTTTCTTCCAATCACAAGGTGCTGAGGTCGATACGCTCGGTAAAGTTATTCCGTCTTTCTCAGTTCCGGCCTTAAGTGAGCTTAGCCCACTGTCCATTGCATTGGATGCTGGTCATTACCAAGAAGGCGATATGGTGCGTGTTTGCTTGTCTGCTCGTGTGACAGAGCTTGGATTACTGCTATTGCAAGCGCACGATGTAAATTCTGACTTAGTATGGACAATCGAATTCCAAGTTAGGGAGTCTTAATGTCAAACGCTCGATTTCGTATTGGTATTGATTTGGGCACCACTAACTGTGTGGTGTCTTACCTTGCGGCGGGCGAGACAGAGCCCAAATTGTTGGAAATACCTCAGTTTATGGCGGATGGGACGGTGCGCCCATCCACGCGTTTACCGAGTGCGATTTACCTATTAGCCAAAGATGAACTCGGTAAAATCGAGCCTGTTCTTCCGTGGCGTGGGCAGGCCACAGACTTAATTGTGGGGCATGGCGCATTAGAGCTTGGTCAGCGCCGTTCTGGTCAATTGGTTCAAAGTACAAAAAGCTGGCTGAGTCATCGCCAAGTTGACCGTCGCGAATCGATCCTCCCTTGGGGCAGTGAAGCATCGCGTAAAGTCAGTCCACTACAAGCTAGTACCTTTATTTTGTCGCACATTCGAGCGGCGTGGAATCATGCTTTTCCTGCTAGTCCAATTGAAGCGCAAGATGTTGCGTTGACGCTTCCTGCTTCGTTTGATGAAGAAGCGAGAGCTCTAACCCTTGAAGCTGCTCAGCAAGCAGGTTTTGGCGAGTTGTACTTACTCGAAGAGCCTCAAGCCGCGTGTTATCACTTTATTCGCAATCAAGAAAACCTGGACGTCTTGGCGAAAGGAAAAATGCTTTTAGTGGTTGATATTGGTGGTGGTACCACGGACTTTAGCTTGGTTCGTATTGATACTACTGGCCAGAAAAAGACTAGTCTTAAACGTGTCGCGGTAGGGGATCATCTACTGTTGGGTGGCGACAACCTTGATCAGGCACTTGCGTACCAGTTAGACCCTCGTCAGATTTCGGCATTGTCTGCTTCTCGTTTGGCAGCGTTGGTGCAACAAACCCGTAAAGCCAAAGAGTCTTTGTTAGGGCAAGATGCACCAGAATCCGTTACTTTAACGGTTTTGGGTGGTGGCAGTCGTTTGATTGGCGGCTCACAGAAGTTTACGGTTGAACGTGCTCAATTAGTCGAGCAAGTGGAAACAGGGTTCCTACCGCTAGAGGCACTTGATACCAAAGTACTGAAAAGCGACTACGCTGTTCACACTCTGGGTTTGCCTTATGAAAGTGATGCGGCCTTTACCCGCCATTTAGCGGCTTTTCTTGCTTCCCACCGAGATGAAATAAGCGCTGCAACAGGTACCAATATGCCTGATGTGGTGTTGTTTAACGGTGGTTTGTTCAACAGTGATCTTCTAAAAAGTCGTGTTTTAGAACAGCTTAACCAATGGTCTGATAGTCCCATTATTGTCTGCGATGCTTCAGAGCCAAACGATGCGGTTGCGAAAGGTGCCGCCCAGTACCTACGCTCTTTAGCGGGTGAGTCTGAACGGATCGAAAGTGGTGTGGCTCACAGTTTGTTATTGAAGCTTGCTGATGGTCAGTTCCTAGGACTGTTGCCAAAAGGTACGCCAAAAGAAGAGCAAATCAAGCTATCGCAAACCTTTAAAGTGAAAATGGGCGAACAGGTTCAATTTCCTCTGTATCGTTGTGATGACCATTTATCTTGTGATGTGGGGGAGTTGAAGTCTGATGAATCAGGCCTTCATTTTGTCTCAAACTTAGTGACTGAGCTTGATGGCAATGCCTCTAACGACACTGTTGAAGTGGCTTTGTCTGCCACCATGACGGAAGTGGGTATTCTTAAAGTAGAGCTGCTTTCACTGGCACGAAAAGATCAGTGGGTGCTGCATTTTGGTGTGGCTAAGTCATCAGAAGAGAATGCCGCAAACGATCAAGATGGCCCGTTACACAGTAATATGGGGCAAGCTGAAGAGCATTTAGTGAAATGTTTTTCTGCCGCTGGCCAAAAAGAATACCCAGATTTGGTGAAGTCCCTTAAGCAGGACTTAGACCGCTTACTTGGTGATCGCGAAGAATGGAACTTGGCCACTTCTCGTCGTTTAGTTGATAAATTGTTAGCTGTGAAAAGTGGTCGTACCAAGTCGCCTCAACATGAGCGCCAGTGGTTGCAGTTGATTGGTTTCTGCTTACGTCCAGGCTATGGTGCTTTAGGCGATGAAGCTCGGGTTGAGCAGACGATGAATGCAACGAAGCAAGGCCCTAAGCATGATCAAGCACCAGTGTGGGGGCAACATTGGACCTTGTATCGCCGTATTGCTGGTGGGCTTTCTGTTTCGATGCAGGAAAATTTGTACAAGCAGTTTGCTCAATATTACTCACCAGCGGGACAGCGATCTCGTGAAAAGCAAAAAGCACTTACCACGAAATCCAGCGATGACATGATTCGTATGGTGGGAGCACTTGAGCGACTGCCCAAAGAGCGTAAGCTTGAAACGATTGATTGGCTCTCAAAACGCCTTAAGAAATCTTCCGAGCCAGATACGGCATGGTGGTCAGTAGGTCGTATAGCGTCACGTCGATTATTGTTAGATGAAGAGGGCAATACACTTGACCAAGCGTTGGCGATTAAGTTGACTCAGGATGCGCTTAAAGAGGATTGGAAGAAACGTAAACAGGCGGGCTTGGCCGCGGTTTTGATGGTCCAACTAAGTTCTGATGAAGACGGCAAAGAGCTGAAGTCGCTGCGTAAAAAGGTGCTTGATAAGCTTAAGAAAGACAAATGTCCCGCTCAATGGTCTCAGCGTCTAGAGCAGAACAGTTCTGAGCTCACGGATGCCGACCTTTCTAAATTGGTTGGCGAAACCTTACCGATTGGACTATCTTTAGGTTAGTCTGCTGTTCAGCAGAGCTTATTCACCTAGTGTGAACTTGAGGGGAAGTGATGTGCTTCCTCTTTTTTATTGCTTGCTTAAGGTAGGGCTAAAGGTTGCTTGGCAACCAAAATACCATTTGCATCACAATAGATGTAATCACCGTTTGCGATTACGATACCGGCAAAAGACAGTGTTTTACCGACTTCGCCCAAGCCTTTTTTCTCGGTTGGCATTGGGTGAGCACATAGGGCTTTCAGGCCAAGATTAACTTGAGCTTGCGCAGCGACATCACGAACCGCACCGTGAATCACCACGCCTTCCCAGCCGTTGGTTGCGGCTTTCTCTGCAAGCATGTCACCAAGCAACGCTTTACGCCGGCTACCGCCACCGTCTACCACCAAGACTTTGCCTTTACCGGGTGTTTGGACAAGTTCCCGAATTCGGCTATTGTCCTCAAAGCAATAAACTGTAACGACTTCGCCATGGAAGTTATCACGGCCACCAAAGTCTTGGAAAATAGGCTCGGCAATTTGTACATGATTAGGATATAGGTCGCACAGGTCAGGTAGAATGTCTTTCATAATAAATTCCAAAGTGATGAAAATGGCTGTTCCTGATCTAAATCGAGTTGTACCCGCGATAAAGAAGCTTGCTTCCCCGAACGGAGTTGGGTCGTACGAGTGGGTTGTACCCGCGATAAATAAGCTCACTTCCCCGAACGGAGTCGGGTCGTACGAGTGGGTTGTACCCGCGATAAAGAAGCTTGCTTCCCCCTAACGGAGTCGGACCGTACGAGCGGGTTGTACCCGCGATAAAGAAGCTCACTTCCCCGAACGCAATCGAGTTGTACGAGCGGTTTGTACCCGCGATAAAAAAGCGCTTGCTTCCCCAAACGGAGTTGGACCGTACGAGTGGGTTGTACCCGCGATAAAAAAGCTTACTCCCCCAATGAAGACGGAACATATGATCTAAATTTTTTAATCACTTTAGTGACATAAAAAGAGAGGTGCTATAGCACCTCGTTTATATTCGTTATTCAGACAACATTTGAAACTATTCTACTTCCAAGTCGCTTAAGTCTAGCAAGTCATGATTTGCTGCAAGTTGTAACAAGCTCATGATTTGCTCGTCAGGGCTTAACAGGTGCAAAGGAGTGTTATCGCCTTGTTCTACGCGAGCGCGGTGAAGGTTGATGTCACGCTCATTAAACCATTGTTCAATGGATACGATTTCAAAGGCAGGATCTAAGCCTTTTGTATCGTATAGTGTTTCGACTAACGCCTCTACCGACTCTGCATCAACAGCATACATGGTGTCAGTATCGAGTTCGGTTGCCCATTCTGACAAGATGTCTTGGGCTTCATAACCGAACTCGTACAGTTGTTGTTCATCTAGATTTTGCAGGTTGGGTTCAATGGAATGCTCGTGTAACCAGTCATCGTCAGGGGTTACCAAGACTTCTTTGATCTGAGCGTCGTGTGTGGACCAAGTAAATAACAGTGGAAAGTGTGGTTCGTCCGTAGAGTTAGCGACAGCGCTTATGAATATGGGTAAACTTGCCATAATGAAAATTAACAGCCTAGCGTTAAGGAAGAGTGAATGACTAGCCGACTCAAAATCAGCAGTTTCTTTGATGGCGGTAATATCGAAGTGATCGACGCCACAGAGCCGGACAATATTAGAGTAAATATACCCAAAGATACAAACTCTGATTTCTTCCAGTGGTTCTATTTCCGTTTACAAGGTGGAATGGGTGAGCAATGTGTCATCCGTTTTGAGAATGCGTCAGACGCGGCCTTTGCGGAAGGTTGGGATGGGTACCAAGCGGTCGCATCGTATGACCGAGAACATTGGTTTCGTGTACCAACTGAATATGTCGAGGGGGTATTGGAAGTCACTCATACTCCTGAGCAAGACAGTGTTTATTACGCTTACTTTGCGCCTTACAGCTACGAGCGTCACTTAGACATGGTCGCTTGGGCGGCAAGTTATGAGGACTGTATTACACATCATATCGGTGAAACTGCTGAAGGCCGTGATATCACGATGCTTGAGATTAGTAAGACTCAAGGCTTGGCGAAGAATATTTGGATAATTGCACGTCAACACCCTGGTGAAACCATGGCAGAGTGGTTTATGGAAGGGTTGTTGGAGCGTATCTTTGACGAGTCACACCCTGTTGCTCGTGCTTTGTTGGAACAATGTCGATTCTACATCGTACCAAACATGAACCCTGATGGTGCCGTACACGGTAATTTGCGTGTTAACAGTAAAGGGGTAAACCTAAATCGTGAATGGAAGCGGGCCTCAGAAGAGCGTAGCCCTGAAGTACTGGCTGTGCAGAAGAAAATGGCTGAAACAGGCGTTGATTTATTCTTGGATATTCATGGTGATGAAACGCTGCCAGTAAACTTCGTTGATGGCTGTGAAGGTGTGCCAAACTTCGATCAGCGTATTGCTGATATGGAAGCCATATTCGAAGAAATTTTCACTGCAGTTAGCCCTGATTTCCAAAACGAAATCGGCTATGAAAAAGTACGTTACGGTGAAGAAACACTGACCGTGGCTTCTAAATGGGTTGGTAATACCTACCGCTGCTTGTCATTAACGTTAGAAATGCCATTTAAAGACAATCAGAATTTACCTGACGAAGTCGTTGGCTGGTCGCCTGAGCGCTCTAAGATTTTGGGTGCTGATGTGCTTTACCCGATTTACCATGTGGTCAACAGCGAATATATGAAGGGCGATTAAGAGCCTTTCTTTTCTGAGATAGAATTGTGTTGTACAAGCGGGTTGTACCCCGCGATAAAAGGTTTCTCACCATGAGCAAAGCTACTCGTACAAGCATAAAAAAGCCGAGCTAGTAGCTCGGCTTTTTTAATTCTTGCAGACGCTCGGATTAACCTCGGCGTAAGAAGATTGGGCGTGGATCCGCCACATCGCCTTGATAAGCAACGCTGAATGGTTTGTTCAGAGTTAACGCGATATCAAGGTTAACGTCTTCTGCAAACTCAAAGCTGTTGAAGCCACAACGAATCAAGTAACCTTGCTGGTCAGCCATGAATGCACCAAGTGCACGAATTTCACCTTGGTAGTTTAGGCGCTCACGTAATAGACGAGCGTAGCTGAAGCCACGGCCATCCATAAACGTTGGGAAGTTAACGCCGATCACATCAAATTGGCTTAAGTCAACACCTGCAAGAGGTTCAACACCTTCGCCTGCATCAATCCAAATACCAGCAACTTTACCGATGCTGTCTTGGTTATCCAACCATTTCTGCATTGGTACGATCGCGTTCTCAGTGGCAGCAGCTTCGACGTCTTGTTGCCATACGTAAGTGTTCTCGACGATTTCGCCGTTCTTAATTATCTTTGGCATATGCGGCCTCTTTAAATGGTGCAATTCCAATACGGCGGAAGGTATCAATAAAGCGTTCTTCTTCGGTGCGTTGAGAAACGTAAACACCAATGATTTTCTGAATCACGCCACCGATTTGCTCCTGAGCAAAAGAGGGGCCTAGGATCTTACCGATCGATGCATCGTGGCCAGAAGCACCACCTAGAGATACTTGGTAGAACTCTTCACCTTTCTTATCTACACCAAGGATACCGATGTTGCCCACGTGGTGGTGACCACAGGCATTCATACAGCCAGAGATGTTAAGGTCAACATTACCGATATCGAATAGGTAATCTAGGTTGTCGAAAGTCTCTTGGATTTGCTCTGCAATCGGGATCGATTTCGCATTGGCAAGACCACAGTAGTCACCACCTGGGCAACAGATCATATCTGTTAATAGACCTAGAGTAGGCGTAGCAAAACCGTTTTCTTTCGCGGCTTCCCAAAGCTCGATCAACTGATCTTGACGAACATCAGCCAGTACAAGGTTTTGTTCATGGCTAACGCGCAATTCACCGAAGCTGTATTGATCCGCAAGGTTCGCTGCTTTTTCCATTTGATCTGCTGTCGCATCACCTGGTGCGATACCTGGTTTCTTCAATGAAAGCGTGACAATGCGGTAGCCTGGTTTTTTGTGTTCGAATGTGTTGCGCTCGTACCAGCGTGCAAAACCGTTGCTTTCAGCGATTTTTGCAGCTATTTCAGCAGGTTGATCTTCAAGCGCTTCATAAGCTGGCTCAGTGAAGAAGCTTGCTAAACGATCGAACTCACTCATTGGAACAGTGCTTTCAGTACCACGTAGGTGTTCCCACTCAGCGTCTACACGCTTACGGAATTCTTCAATACCTAATGCTTTCACTAGGATCTTAATACGTGCTTTGTACTTGTTGTCACGACGACCTTGTTGGTTGTAAACACGAATGATCGCGTCAAGGTACGTCAAAAGGTCAGTACGAGGAATGAACTCAGAAATGGTTTCACCGACCATTGGTGTACGCCCTAGACCACCACCAACGATGACTTTAAAGCCAATCTCTCCGGCATCATTTTTCTTAATATGAAGACCGATATCATGTACTTGAGTCGCTGCACGGTCGGCAGAATCTGTTGCACAGACAGCAATTTTGAATTTACGTGGTAAGAACGCGAATTCTGGGTGGAATGTAGACCACTGGCGAATCAGTTCACAATATGGGCGAGGGTCTGCTACCTCGTCAGAGATAACACCTGCATACTGGTCTGTTGTCGTATTACGGATACAGTTACCGCTGGTTTGTACTGCATGCATTTGAACTGTTGCTAATTCAGCAAGAATATCTGGCACATCTTCAAGCTTAGGCCAGTTCAATTGCAGGTTTTGGCGAGTACTAAAATGACCATAGCCACGATCGTAGCGACGAGTGATGTCTGCTAGAAGTCGTAGTTGCGTACTGGAAACCATTCCGTAAGGAATGGCAATACGTAGCATAGGAGCATAGCGCTGAACGTATAGGCCATTTTGTAAGCGTAAAGGAAGAAACTCTTCTTCTTTTAGCTCTTTATTCAGGTAGCGGCGAGTTTGGTCGCGAAATTGTGCCACACGCTCTTCCACTAGCTGCTGGTCAATTGCGTCGTATTGATACATAAAAGACTGAACCGTTGTTGTATAAATTTTAGGTAGGGTAAATTTACCAAAAATCCTTTATTCCTAAAATGAATATTTATCTATATCTTTAAAAAAAAATCGACTAACGAAGAGTGTCTTGATTCTTCCTAAATGGAAAAAATACTTTACTTCTTTAGTGGGTCTTTTGTTTTGTAATCATAGTGGGGTAACATTGGCGCTATTGAATGATCACACGATTTTATAAGGGTGAGTATGAACATCACGATTACAGACAGCGCGCAAGAATACCTAGGCGGTTTGCTAGATAAGCAAGGTGTAGAAGGTATGGCTGTGCGTATTTTTATTCAGCAGCCGGGAACGCCATACGCTGAAACTTGTTTGGCTTATTGTCGTCCTGAAGAAGTAGTCGAAACAGATGAAGTGTTAGACCTACCAAAGCTTCGTGTTTACATGGAAGCTAACTCAGTGCCATTTCTTGATGAAGCATTTGTTGATTACGCAACTGAGAAAATGGGTGGCCAATTAACGATCAAGGCACCTAACGCTAAGATGCCGAAAGTAAGCGCTGATAGCCCGATTGAAGATCAAATTAATTACGTCTTGTATTCTGAAATCAACCCAGGTCTTGCTGCACACGGTGGCGAAGTGAAGTTGGTAGAAGTGATTGAGGGTGGCGTCGCTGTTCTACAATTTGGTGGTGGTTGCCAAGGCTGTAGTGCAGTAGATCTAACACTTAAAGAAGGCGTTGAAAAAACGTTGGTTGAAAAAGTACCGGGTCTAACGGCTGTTAAAGATGCGACTGACCACACAGTAACAGACAACGCCTTTATGTAAGATATGCTTAGTCAAATTGAAGACATAAAAAATGGAGCCAACGGCTCCATTTTTATTTTAAAGCTATAACCCTTTATGAACGAGGGCGTTTTGGCAGAACGTCTTTTAGTACTTCAGCCATTTCCAACAGAGTTTTTTCTGTGGTCGCCCAATCAATGCATGCATCAGTAATCGATACACCGTACTCAAGCTCGGCAATGTTCGCTGGTACTTTTTGATTGCCCCAGCCAATATTACTTTCGATCATCAAGCCCATGATTGAATTGTTACCTTCAATGATTTGGCGAGTTGCGTCCAGTGCCACTTCAGGTTGACGCTCAGGCTTTTTAGCTGAGTTCTCATGTGAGCAGTCCACCATAATGTTGTGCTTAAGGCCTGCTTTTGTAAGTTCCGCTTCACTTGCTGCGATGTGTTCTGCACTGTAGTTTGGTAAGCCGTTACCACCACGTAGTACAAGATGTCCGTACTCATTACCTTTTGTATTCACGATGGTTACTTGGCCACCTTCGTTGATACCAAGGAAAGAGTGTGGGTGGGATACGGATTGCATCGCGTTAACGGCAACCGTCATTGAACCGTCTGTACCGTTTTTGAAACCAACTGGGCCAGAAAGGCCAGATGCCATTTCACGGTGAGTTTGCGACTCAGTAGTACGTGCACCGATTGCAGACCAGCTGATTAGGTCTTGGTAGTATTGAGGTGAAATCGGATCCAATGCTTCTGTAGCAAGAGGAAGACCCAATTCTGAAAGGTCGACCAAAAGTTTGCGAGCGACACGCATACCTTTATTGATATCAAATGTTCCATCTAGATTTGGGTCGTTGATTAAACCTTTCCAGCCAACAGTGGTGCGTGGCTTTTCAAAGTAAGCTCGCATAACAATGTAAAGTGAATCACTCACTTTTTCTGATAGCGCTTTTAAACGACGCGCATAATCTAACGCTGCCTCAGGGTCATGGATAGAACATGGGCCAATCACAATCGCAAGACGGTGATCAGTACCATCCATAATGTTCTTAATCACATCACGTGATTGAGCAATTTGCTCACGGATTGAATGGCTTAATGGAAGCTCTTGCTTAAGAGCTTGTGGGGTAACTAAAGAACTGAAAGAGGCGATATTTAAGTCCTCTAAACGCGAATCACTCATCTCTAAGAATCCTAATATAACTTTTTGTGCAATTTGATTGCTCGTTTTTTTATGTGTTAGGTACATTACAGGTTTTCAAAGTAAGAATGAAGGGACTTTATAAATAAAAATGCTAAAAAATGTGTTTGAAATAAAAAAAGGCACTTAAATGAGTGCCTTTCTCAATTAGCTTGTTTGGCGGGGATTAGAAAAAAAGATACTTTACGCCAAAACTGGCCAGCGCCGTTGCTAGTACTGGTTGAAGAACTTTATTAGGAACAAATGAGGCTACTTTTGTTCCAACATATATGGCTGGGATGGAGCCTATCAAAAGTCCTGCTAATAAGTTGTAGTCAATATTTCCTAGGAATACATGCCCAATACCAGCAACAAGAGTAAGAGGTACAGCATGGGCAAGGTCTGTACCAACGACGTTGCGTGCTTGCATAGCCGGGAATAATAGCATCATCATAGCGGTTCCTAGCGCTCCTGCTCCTACCGAAGTGAGCGTAACGAATACGCCAAGCACAAGTCCACACAAGAATATTGCAGTTGAGCCTTGCTGTTCATTAATGTTGAGCTTTAGAAAGCCATGTAAATGCTTTCTAAATACTATTACAACGGCAGTGATAATGAGCATTAACCCCAACGTACCAGTCAACAAATGCTGATAGTGCTCTGGATGCTCAAACTGTGATAATGCCCAAACAGTGACAAAAGATGCAGGTAGACTGCCTGCGGCCATGGCCCCCATAATTCGCCAATTCACATTGCCTCGTTTTGCATGCATAACCACGCCTGTGCTTTTAGCTATGCCTGCATAAAGTAGGTCTGTACCTATAGCAATGTGGGGTGGAAAACCAAACATTAAAAGAAGGGGGGTCATCAGCGAGCCACCTCCAACGCCTGTAATACCTACCGCTAAGCCCACGCCAACGCCGGCCATGATGTACCAAATAAAATCCATTGTTCCGCATCTTTACTAGATTAATGTTGGCAACCATAGATCTTTTTTACTATTCTATAAAGTAATATTTTTTTATGTTTTTAACTCTTTTTAGAATAAGGATAATCGGCAAATGAAGCTACAACAGCTAAGGTATATTTGGGAAGTCGCACGACACGACTTAAATGTCTCGGCAACTGCGCAAAGTTTGTATACCTCTCAGCCGGGAGTTAGTAAACAAATTCGACTGCTCGAGGACGAATTAGGCATCGAAGTGTTCGCACGCAGTGGTAAGCATTTGACTCATATCACCCCTGCTGGTGAACAAATCATTGCTCTTGCTGGCGAAATTCTCAATCAAACGCAAAACATTAAAAAGGTCGCAAAAGAGTTCAGTGATGAAAGGAAAGGATCGCTAGATATCGCGACTACCCATACACAAGCTCGATATGCCTTACCTAATGTTATTCATAAGTTTATTGAAGGCTATCCTGAAGTCACTCTGCATATGCACCAAGGCACACCTATGCAAATTGCTGAGATGGCGAATGACGGTGTTGTGGATTTTGCAATTGCAACAGAAGCATTGGAGATGTTTGGTAACTTAGTTATGTTGCCTTGCTATACATGGAATAGATCTGTAGTAGTTCCTAAAGATCATCCGCTTGCTCAACTGGATACACTAACGCTTGAAGCATTGGCTCAATACCCAATTGTAACTTATGTGTTTGGTTTTACGGGGCGCTCGCAGCTTGATGAAGCTTTCCAAACGGCCGACTTAGAACCAAATGTGGTGTTCACCGCTGCAGATTCTGATGTTATCAAAACCTATGTTCGTTTGGGGTTAGGCGTCGGGATAGTTGCTACGATGGCCTATGACCAAGAAGCAGACAGCGATCTTGTTGCGCTTGATGCTTCACACTTATTTGCTGATAGCACTACTAAAATAGGTATACGCTCAAATACCTTCATACGCGGATATATGTACAAGTTTATCCAGTCTTTTGCACCACACCTTACGCAAGATTTGGTTATGCAAGCGATGGAGATGCCGACTCGACAAGACGTTGAATCGTTGTTTGAAGGAATTGAGCTGCCAAGATACTGATAGCAAATCTTTATGAAACTGTTAGCTTAAACTAAATTCTGATTGTCATCTTTCAAGCGTATTATGTTTCTAATGACTACGTAGGAGAGAGGTTTATGGCAGCTTTTATAGAGAAAATCACCAAGCACTTTGCAGGCAATCAAGACATCGAAGATGTTGTATTGGGCGGCGAAGCTTGGGTTGAATACAAATAGGCAAATGCAATGATCAAAAAAGGAGTGATATTCACTCCTTTTTTATCCGATCATATCCACAATGCTATCAGTAGGAAGTTCATTTTCTAAATACTCGATAATGTTCGCATCAACACTCTGTTGCAGGTCTTTAACACCTTGGTTACCGAAGATACGATTGAATTCGATTAAGTATGGAGCTGAGCCAACCATCGCAATATCGAAACCACCATGGTCAATACCTAATGAAGTCGCTACAAAATGAACTAAATCCAGTGCTTCTTTTGGAATTAGAGCAACTTCAACTTTCCCACCTTGACTGATGTTATTGTAAAACCCTTTGTCGGCCTGTAGTCGCCAATAGCCGCTGACGACTTTCCCACCGACCCATACAACGCGAAGATCTCTGTCTATAGGGAGATATTCTTGTGCGTAGATAACAGAACTTTTCTCTAAATATTCACGCCATTGGATTGGGTTATCTATTAGAAACACCCCATTGCCCATGCTGCTACGTGGGATCTTAGCGACAAATGGCGTTGGCATAATGTCCCATATCCGATCAGCTTCGTATGGGGTGTTGGCAACAATCTCCGTATAGGGATGATTCATAGGGATAATGGTCATAAATGTACGTGTCATTTCGACTTTATCATGACCCACCATATACGATGCTAAACTTGGAAAAATACGTTTCTTTAGCCCGTGCACAAGTGCGTTAAGCTGCCAATACTCAGGAAAAATCACCCAATCGGCTGCACGAATATCGTCTAAATGTGCGTACATCTTTTCGGGTTTGATGTATTGCACATTGGGCAGGTGAAGGGATCTTAAAGCATCAAAAGAAACAATTTTCACGTGGTAGCGCTCAATAATGAAGATCGCGCGATAATAAGGCTAATGCTGTCAAATTCAAAGCGATTTTTGAGTCATTTTTACCATTCAAAACTTGCAAACTTTGGTAACTTAAAAGTGCTTAGATGCGTATATCAATTGAGGTGAATTGAGGTTCATAATTGAAAGATAAGATTAGTTACAAAATATTCTAATGTCTAAATAGCCCACGCTTAGTTATTGAAATATAAAAGATAATATAAGATATCGTTAAATTTAGAATGATCAAATACTTAGATTTAAAATATTTAGACATGTAATTTGTTTGAATGTTCTTTAGCGATTCTTTACGATGGTTTAGGACACAATTTTGAGCTCTAATCATTAGGAGAAGCAATGAGCATGACTAAATTAAATCGTAGTATGGTCGCACTTGCAGTCTGTGCAGCGAGTTTAAGTGCTAACGCAGGCACACTTGAAGATATTCAAGAGAGTGGGGAAGTCACAATAGGTGTTGCTAATGAAGTGCCATATGGCTACACCACCCCTGCAGGGGATCCTGCTGGTGAGTCACCAAGTATAGCGGTTCACGTTTTAGAGTCTTTGGGGGTTAAAGACGTCAATGTTGTGGTAACCGAGTTTGGCGCACTCATTCCAGGTTTAAAAGCTGGTCGTTTTGATGTCATTGCTGCTGGTATGTACATCACCCCAAAACGTTGTCAGCAAGTCTTGTTCTCAAACCCAACTTACAGCATTGGTGAGGGTTTTTTGGTTAAAAATGATAATCCAAAAAATCTTCATGGTTACGAAGATGTACATCAGCAGGATGTAAAAATGGGCGTAATGTCGGGGGCTGTGGAATATGGTTATGCCAAAGATTACGGCATAGAAATGAGTAAGATTGTTACCTTGCCAGATTATCCATCTGGTGTTGCAGCGCTAAAAGCTGGGCGCATTGATGCATTGGCAGGTACTGCTCTGACTATGGCAACACTCGCTCAAAAAGATGATCGAGTGTCTCTAGCGCAACCCTTTGAAGACTTAGTGATTGATGGCGAAGCTATCAAAGGTTACGGAGCATTTGGTTTTAGGCCTGGTGACGAGTCCCTAAGAGATGCATTCAATAAAGAGCTAAAAGGCTTTATTGCAACACCTGAGCACATAGCGATGGTGAAAGAGTACGGCTTTGGCGAACATACCCTACCGGGCTCGGCAACCGCTGAAATGCTGTGTCAGCCATAAAGTAGAGTAGGAGAGAGAGATGCCGTTTGGCGAAATTGTCTCTATCCTGCTCGAGGGGGCTTTGGTCACACTTA
The DNA here is from genome assembly GCF_056158325.1 of Marinomonas sp. AWM4_232. Taxonomy (NCBI): domain Bacteria; kingdom Pseudomonadati; phylum Pseudomonadota; class Gammaproteobacteria; order Oceanospirillales; family Oceanospirillaceae; genus Marinomonas; species Marinomonas sp. AWM4_232. The sequence goes on from NZ_JBSWTA010000001.1 coordinate 3,457,246, forward strand.
AAATTGTGGCCTTTGCTTTACCCTTAGCTGCAGTGATGGCGTTTGGTTTTGGGATGTTAAGGCTTTATGCTCCCAAACCGATTAAATATCTTGCAATTATCTACATAGAGTTCTTTCGGGGCACATCTGCCCTGATCCAGTTGTACTGGATTTACTTTGTATTGCCTTTCTTTGGTTTTTCATTTGATGCAATGACCGCAGGTGTGGTCGCTTTAGGCCTAAATATTGGTGCCTATGGTACAGAAGTTGTGCGTGGTGCCATGGCATCCGTGCCGAAAGGCCAGTATGAAGCGGCTGTCGCGTTAAATTTCAGTTCAACCCAACGATTGTGGCGAATTTTAATGCCTCAAGCATTAGTCAATATGATCCCCCCGTTTGGCAACTTAGCGATTGAACTTGTGAAAGCGACGTCGTTAGTTTCGTTGATTACCATCGCAGACCTGACTTATCGAGCAAAAGCTTTAGCGGATATGACACTTCAAGTGACAGAGATTTTTGCAGTTGTCTTGGTTCTTTATTTCCTATTTGCTCAAATTTTAGCAATTGGGTTTAGAGTGTTGGAGAAAAAACTGAGCCGAGGTTTAGGTCGTGGAGGGTTGGGCCAATGAATGGATTTGATTGGGATTGGCAATTCACGTTTGAGGTTATGCCGACGATTTTAGAGGCTGCTAAAGTAACGCTTTTGGCTACTTTGTTGGGCAGTTGTCTAGCCATAGTTGTTGGGTTGTCTTTTGCTTTACTGCGTCGAAGCGGACTTGTTTTAGTTCGTTCAATTACATACTGGATTGTTGAGTTTGTTCGAAGCACACCGCTTCTAGTGCAGATTTTCTTCCTGTACTACGTGATGCCAGAGTTTGGAATCAGTATGTCTCCACTTTTAACGGGAGTGTTGGCGCTTGGGCTTCATTATGGTGCTTATTTGTCAGAAGTCTTCCGAAGTGGCATTGATGGTGTTGAAAAGGGGCAGTGGGAGGCAGCTAGGGCTTTGAACTTAAGCATATTTGACACCTATAAAGACATTGTTCTGCCTCAAGCTTTAAGGCCAATGATCCCTGCTACTGGCAATTATATCATTGCAATGTTTAAGGAAACTCCCCAGCTTTCTGCCATCACTTTGCTGGAAATGCTTCAAGTTGCAAAAATAATCGGCTCTGAAAACTTTAGATATCTTGAGCCTTTCACGTTAGTTGGCGTGTTGTATTTATTGTTTAGTTTGGTCGCTGCATACGGTATCCATTGTGTTGAAAGACGCTTTCCGAAAGAAGGAATAACGCTAAAATGAGTCAGCCTTTAATAGAATTTCAGGGCGTTGAAAAACGTTTTGGTGATACAGTCATTTTTAAAGATTTTAATTTTTCGGTAGAAGATGGAGAGATTGTATCCATCATTGGGCCGAGCGGTTCCGGTAAAAGTACTCTGTTACGCATTCTGATGACTTTAGAAGGAATCGAGGGTGGAGTGGTCAATGTCGCGGGGGAACCTCTTTGGCATAAACGTACAGCAAATGGTTTAGTTCCTGCAGATAAAAAACACCTTCACAAAATGCGCCATCATTTAGGTATGGTGTTTCAGCACTTTAATCTATTTCCACATATGAGCGTTAAGCGCAATATCACAGAAGCGCCGATGCGAGTGCAAGGCAAAACAAAGGCGGAAGCGGAAGCGATTGCTGATGAACTATTAGAGTTAGTTGGGATGACCGATAAAGCAGACATGTACCCCAATGAATTGTCTGGTGGTCAGAAGCAACGGGTAGGTATCGCGAGAGCCTTGGCGATGCAGCCAGCGATCTTGCTTTTGGATGAAATTACGTCAGCTCTTGATCCAGAATTAGTCGATGAAGTGCTTGATGTGATTCGCAATTTAGCAAAGAAACATAGCTTTACTATGCTTCTCGTGACCCATGAAATGTACTTTGCACGGGAAATAAGTGATCGAGTGTGCTTTTTTGATCAAGGTGCTATTGTAGAAGAGGGTGAGCCTGAACAAATTTTTACGGCGCCTAAAGAGACAAGAACTCAGGCATTTCTGAATGCCTACATGAGTCAGTAGTAAGTTATCATTAAGTTGAATACTAACCCTAACACCGCCAAATGGCGGTGTTCTCGTTTTACAAGGAATTTAATGTGCCGGAATGGATCTATATTTTGCTGCTTACACTTGGTGCTGGTTTGGCAATGCCATTAGGAGGCTGCCTAGCCACAATAGATGCGATAAGGCCGAATTGGCTTAATGAAGAGCTAAGACACAGTGTAACGGCTTTTGGTGGTGGCGCTCTGCTTTCAGCGATTGCTTTGGTGTTAGTGCCAGAAGGTATTGTGCCATTTTCTGTTGAGGTCAGCGCTGGTTTATTTTTAGCAGGTGGATTGCTTTTCATGTGTATTGATCGCTATCTATATCAACACAAGAGTGCGGCAGGCCAGCTCATTGCTATGCTATCGGACTTTATACCTGAATCAATCGCCCTTGGTACTTCATTAGCTCTTGGAAAAGGCTCCTCATTTTTATTGGCGACACTCATTGCCATGCAAAACTTACCAGAAGGTTTTAATGCGTTCCGCGAGTTAAGGGAGTCTGGACGTTTGTCTGATAAACGTATTTTGTGGCTGTTTTTGCTATTGGCTTTGATGGGGCCTGTTTCAGCTTTAATCGCATATTTTTGGTTGGCGAGGTTTGAGGAGCTTGTTGCCGGCATTATGTTGGTGGCGGCAGGCGGTATTTTGTATGCAGTTTTTCAGGATATTGCGCCTCAAGTTAAGCTTGAGAAACATTGGGCTCCGCCATTTGGTGCGGTACTTGGGTTTGTATTGGGGTTAGTGGGCTTTATGATGCAGCATTAAAATCGATACAAATATAGAAATGTATACATTTTTATATTTGTGTTATGTTCTCCATAAATAAGGAGATCTAATCAATGAATGTTTTGAAAGATATCAGCTTGAGTGCTGTGGCTGCAGGGTTTGTGGCGGTATTAATCGGCTTTGCCAGTTCGGTGGCGATTGTATTTCAGGCAGCGGATATGGCCGGTGCGAATGAAGCTCTAAAAGTATCTTGGATTATGGCGCTGGGCCTAGGTATGGGGGCAACCTGCTTTTTCTTATCACTGTGGTATAAATCTCCTGTTATTACCGCATGGTCAACCCCTGGAGCCGCCTTGTTGGCAACTAGCTTGACTGATGCAACCTATGCTGAAGCCATTGGCGTATTTATATTTGCCGGTGGACTGATGCTTTTGTTGGGTATATCCGGCTTGTTTGATCGCTTGATGCGATGGATTCCATTGCCCATCGCTTGCGCTATGTTAGTTGGCGTGTTGTTTAATTTTGGTGTGGCGATTTTTACATCACTTGAAGCCGACCCGCTTATTGTTGCAGTGATGATTGTGGCTTACTTAGTCTGTAAAGTGGTGTTGCCGCGTTATGCTGTCATCATGGTATTGATAGTGGGCGTTGTCATGGTTTTATTGCAGCCGCATGCCGCTTTTAGTGGTATTCCCTTATCAATTGGCAGTATGAGTTTTGTGGTACCTGAGTGGAATACTTCTTTGATTTTAGGTGTGGGTGTGCCCCTTTTCATAGTGACCCTGACGTCCCAAAACATTCCTGGTGTTGCTGTGATGCGAGCCAGTAAATATGAAACCCCCGTATCAAATATTATCTCTTGGACGGGGATAACGACCGTACTGTTAGCACCGTTTGGTGGTTTTGCGTTCAATTTGGCCGCTATTACTGCGGCTATCTGTAGTGGTGAGGAGTGCCATAAGGATCCTTCAAAACGTTACATTGCTGGTTTATCTGCAGGGGTGTTTTATGCATTTGCAGGGTTGGCTGGAGCAACAGTGGTTGGGTTATTTGCTGTTTTTCCTAAGACGATGATCGCTGCGCTTGCGGGCATTGCTTTGCTGGGGACCATTTCAGCAAATCTGAAAGCGGCTTTTGATGAAGAGCGCTATCGCGAACCAGCACTAATTACGTTCTTAACTACCGTTTCAGGCGTATCATTTTTTGGCGTGGCCTCAGCTTTTTGGGGCATCTGTTTTGGTTTAACGGTGCTTCTTATTCAAAATCTTAAAAAGTCATAACGTCATGTTGGAACTTATTGAGCAGCTAAAAGCTGATATCCTGAATGGTGCATTACCTCGAGGTTGTCCACTTAGACAGCAAGAACTGTCAGCTAGATACAATGTGAGTCGCATTCCCGTTCGTGATGCGATTGCACAGCTTAAAAACCAAGGTTGGTTAGTCACTCATGGTAAAGCGGGTGTGATGGTGCCAGAGCTAAATTGGCGTGAGGCCGAGGATTTGTATCAAATGCGTATGGCTCTCGAAGTGCAGTTATTGGAACATGCTCTGCCTAACTTAACGCACGAAGTGCTTGGCCGTGCGAAAGATATTAATTTACAACTTAATAACCCTTGTTTAACCTTGCTTGAGCGTGGTCAGCTGAATTGGGATTTGCATGCAACGCTCTATGAAGTAGCAAATAGACCTACTTTATTTAAGGTAGTCGCTATACTAAATGAACAAGTGAGACGTTACATGGGGTTCCAATATGGTCCTCTTAACTATCGTGACACGAGTCAGAATGAGCATGAAAGGTTGATTTCGTTGATTGAGAGCGATCAAAAAGACCAAGCACTGCGCTATTTAAAAGCACATATTGAAGTTGCGGGTCGCATGCTTGTTGATTACCTTAAAAATGAAAACTAGCTTTTGGGTTTAACTGGTGGATAAATCTTTATTTCAGGCTAAAGCTGCTCAGAATTCCTCTGTGTATGCGGGTCTTCAAGCACTTGTCGCGGATGAATTTGAAAATTCTCGCGTATCGATTCGTCAGATGCTGCAAGGACTTGGTATACAGCACGTTGATCAGACCTCCAGTGGTAAAGGGGTTGTTGACGCCTGTAGAGCACGTAAATACGACATTGTCCTATGTGACTTTCGTTTGACCGGCGGTAAGAATGGACAACAGGTGCTTGAAGAGCTGCGCACTCTACAGCTCTTAAAGCCGACGAATATCTTTATTATTGTATCCGCTGAAACGGGTAGAGATGTTGTAATGGGTATTATGGAATCTCAACCTGACGAATACCTGTCTAAGCCATTTACCCAAGCAGTGCTTGCGCGCCGTTTAGAACGTCAATTTGTGCAAACCAAAGCACTTTCGACAATGAAAACTTTGATAGCAAAAGAGAAGTTTGATCAGCTGATTCCTCTTTGCGTTAAACACATAGAAGAAAATGGTCGCTATGCGACTTGGTGTAAGCGTAATCTTGTCGATGCTTATTTGAATATTGGTGCTGGCGACGAGTTAGAGCATCTTTGCAAAACTGAGATTAAGCAAAGAGAGGTAGATTGGGCTCTACTTGGGTTAGCTCGGTTAGCGATGGCACAAGAAAAGTTTCCTCAGGCAGTATCGGTTTTACAGAAGACTATTCAGCAGTTTCCGCAAGCCATCAGTGCTTACGATCTACTCGCGCAAGCTTATGAATCAATGGGTCGCTTAGAGGAGGCTCAAGAGGTCTTAAATGATGCAATAAAAATTTCCCCGAGAATTCATAAGCGACAAAAACATATGGCGGCGGTAAGCCTAGCAAATGGTGATCCGAAAACGGCGTTGAAGGCCAGTCAACAAACCGTTAGGCTGGGGATTAACTCAGTACATGAAAGCCCTGATGATTATATTCAGTTGGTGGATATTGTGGCTGAGTCCGCTGCGAATGTCGAAAACAGCACAGATAAAAAGAGGCTGTTAGCTGAGGCTGGTCAGGCTCTATCTGTGGTTAACAAACGCTTTGGCAATGATGATTCTGTAAGGTTAAGAAAATCTCTCGCTGAGAGCCGTTTTCACGCATCACAAGGGCAAATGCGCGAAGCGCAACAGTCTCTTCAAGCTGCAAAGCAAATTGCCTCTGAGTTAGAAGGTGGTTTGCCTCAAGATCTGGTCGTTGAATATGGTAAGACGCTTTACAATGCTGGCGAGAAAGAGCAAGCAGAAACTATCTTAGCTTCATTAGTCAATGATCAAGCAACAAGCGATGCATTAAAGCAGCAAGCATCAGATTTCTTAGACGAGCCAGTCAGTCTTGGAGCAAAAGCTCAAGCTAAATCACTGAACAAGCAGGGCTTAAACCACTACTCAAATAAAGCTTATCAAGACGCAATCCATGAATTTAAAACTGCCCTAGCGCTATCACCACGTCATCCTGGTTTGAATTTAAATTATGTGCAAACTTGCCTTAAGTTGATGGAAGCGCAAGGCAGTGAGTCACACATGGTGGCAGAGTGTGTTGAGTCAATTCAACGGCTCAGACATGTGACTCCAGCGCACAAACAATATAAAAGATTGAATGCTTTAAAAGAGTATTTAGCAAAGCATTATAAGGTCATGTTTTAGGAGGCTGCTACATGTCATTTCAACCGCAATTACCTTTTCAGGAGGTTATTGAGGCTTCTATCAAGGATATGCGCAATTCATTGAGTCAGGTTTTATTTAAGCTCGACAATGCTATTGCTAATACCGATAGTGTAGACAAAAATATGTTTGCTGAGGCTCAGTATGAAATTGTTCGCATGCAAAACGTTATTAGTCAGATGTACGGTTTGTATTTGGTGAACGATGAAAAATTAGTAGTGAGCGCTTCAGAAACGTTTGTTTTAGAGTTGATAGAAGACACTTTAGCAGGTTTAGATGCTTTGCTACAGCAGAAAGGGATTGAGGTAACCGTGCAAGGTGAGGATATCAGTTGGTATCTGGATTCGCAGCTGATGGAAACGGTTTTGCAAATCGCGCTCCTGAATGCGCTAAGATACACTAATGATAAGATCGATATTCAGTTTCATGCAACGAGTGACGGTCTTTTGCTATCTGTTATTGATAACGGAAAGGGTTATCCTGATTTTATACTAGAGGCTTACGATGCATTGGTGTCAGGTAGCTCTGTTGACAATGTAACCAGTCAAAATACCGGCTGGTTATATTGTGATAAGGTAGTGAGGCTCCACACCAATAAGGGGCGTTTTGGTCACACTACCTTGAAAAATGACGAGACAACTGGCGGCGGTCGAATAGATATGTTTATACCTTAAGCTTATCTCATTATTGTGGTAGATGAATGGTTAACTTAGCTCCACCAAGTTTGCTGGAGCTTTGCTTCTGAATGAATCCCGATTTATGGTCAACTTTGTGCGCGTTTGCTGATAACTCAGCAAAGTAAAGACCGAGTCCTGTGTTGGTTTGAAACAGCATTTCATCTTCCTCATTAGCGGTTTCTTCGAATCCTTTTCCGTCATCTTCGATACTAATAATTAAATATTGATCTCTGATTTCAGCATTAATCTCGATCTTATTTTTAGCAAACCGTAGGGCGTTATAAACAGCTGTGCCTACCACCGCAGTCATCAGGCGTTCATCAAATACTCCTGTTAGAGATGCATCTACTTCATAGGATAGAGACAAATTTTTTGCTGATGCCGATGGCGTAAGTGCAAAAACTTGATCATCCAAAAACTCATCCAGTGCATGGCATTCATAATGAACTTGATATCCATCAGACGCCAGTCGATATAAGTACAAGTATTCAACCCATTCATCATTGAGTTGCTTCATGCCTTCTTCGACTTTTCTAAGTGCAGTACTGCCTTCTGAAGGTAAGTTTAATCGTTTAAGCGCTTCAAGTTGATAAAGTAGGGTGCCTAAGTGGTTTTTACTCTCATGAATGGCACTTGCAAGAATAGTGCTGATATCAATTTTTTGCATAGTATATACCTACGCCTTAAGCTGGCTGATTCTTTGCTGAGCTGCCGAGCTAATCGGTTCAGCTAAACCGGATTCAATATCATGGTTCCAAACTTCTTCAATCTGGTTCATGGTTTTTGTGTCTCCTGTGGCAGCGTATAGCTCTATTTCTATTAAATAAGCTTCGCTTCTTACTCTTGCAGAGTCAAAGAATGTCTGGTGGACCTTTTCTAGTGTAGTTTGGAAGTTGCTTAGCTGTCTGGAGGTTATATCACCTTCACGTGCCAGAGCGACAATGGATGTCATATGCTGCAAGTAAACTTCTGCTTCATTAAAACAAGAGTGTTTAGCAAGAAAGACGGCCCGGCGGAAAGACATCTCGGCCATCATATTATCTTTAACTTCTAAGCTAAGCTTACCTAATTCAATCTGACGCATTAAGTTTTTTGGCGAGCGTCCAACAGCATCAAGTAAGACAGATTGTGCTTCATCCAATTCGCCTTTTTTGACTAGTGTCTTGGCTAACCAATCGTATGCACTTACAAAAAATTTATTGTCTAAGGTCAGTTGGCGGAATTTCTTTTCGGCTTTTTCTATATTATTTAGGTAGTAATGGCACTTAGCTTCGCCAAAAAATGCCCATGGCATTCTGGATTCTTTGCGAGCCTGCTTGAAGACTAATAAAGCCTCTTTGTACTGCTCCAAATGAATTAAAGATTCACCAATGATTCGTTGACATTTGCTTGCCAATGAGGGGGTTTTCTCTGCAATGGTTTTGGCCGCATTGATTGCTTCTTGGTAATTATTCGCATCGAGTGCTTTGTTTACTGGCAATAACTGCTCTTTGCTCATCATTAATTTCAGTAAGCGCCGTTGCAGCATGGCTTGCGAGAATGGTTTAGTAATGTAACCATCTGGCGCGTATTCAATGGCGCCCATTACCATTTCTGTAGAAGTCTCCGCCGTGACCATCAGGTAAGTTGAGGTGTTAGGTATTAAGTGAGAGTGACGAACTTCTTCCAAAAGTTGTTGTCCGTCTTTACCATTACCTAGATTGTAATCAGATAAAATAACATCATAAGAATTAGAGCGAAGAAGCTCGATTGCACTTTCAGCTTTCATGGCAATTTCAATCGATTTAAAGCCGAAATCGTTAAGCATTTTTTTTTGCATGATTCGTGCTTCAGCCATGTCTTCTATCAGTAATGCTTTTTTATCTGAAAAGTTAGGCTTGTTCATCCTGCATCAATCTCTCTGTTAGTCTAAAAATGACTTATTAGGATTTGCGACAAGGTCTTCTGAAAAAATATCATCTTCCTCTGATGTTTGTTGAGGGATTGCATAACTTTCACTGGCCCATTGTCCCAGATCAATCAACTTACAGCGGGCACTACAAAAAGGTCGATCTTTATTTTGGATTGTCCACAGCGTTTTTTTGCCGCAGTTGGGGCAAGCAATTAGTGTTTTAGTTTCCATTAAATTCAGATTAATTTATTACGTAAATGATTGTATAACTGTGTGACTCTAACACTCAATTCCTCATGGTTACCAGTATTTTTCAAAACAAAGTCTGCTCTACCTATCCTTTCTTCATTTGTGAGCTGTGAACTCATGATCTGTTTCACTTGTGCCTCAGAATTATTGTCTCGTTGCATAACTCGTTGTAATTGAGTTGACTCAGGAAGTGAAATGGCAACGATGTAATCACACTCTTTATCTTGCCCTGTCTCAAACAACAATGGGTGAACCAATAACGCAAAAGGGCCCTTGCTTTGACTTAATTTAAGTTTCAGTCTCGCTCGTATCTCAGGGTGGGTAATGTCTTCTAATTGTTTGAGTAGAGTTTCATCAGTAAATACGATTGCTCTAAGAGCACGGCGGTCGAGAGCCCCCTCCGGTGTCAATACGCTTTTCCCGAAGGTTTTCACAATGCTTTGCAAACATGATTGTCCTGGGGCAACCACTTCACGGGCAATATCATCTACATCAATGGACTCCACTCCTAGTTCATTAAAGAGTTTGGCTACGGTTGATTTTCCAGAACCAATGCCACCGGTCAGTCCAACTACTATTGGTCGTTTAGCTATCTTCGTCATGGTATGAAATTTGAGTAATAATATAAGAAAGAGGTTAGTATGAGAAAAGGCCCGAAAGGGATGTACCTTTGCTTGCGACGATGGATAATGACAGCCCAGATCAATCCAACTAAAGAGGCATACAGAAGAATATAACTGTATGAACCTGCTCCTAGCCAGTAGGTCAGTGCCCCCATTAATTTTGCATCACCTAAGCCTATAGCTTCAATATTACGTGTCATCATAAAAAAAGCACGTAATAAGTAGATGCTTAAATAGGCTAGTATCCCGATTGAAACGTTCCCTAAGAGATCTGTTTGATTGTTGTAGTAGAAAAGGTAAGTCGCGCAGCAGATGACAATGAACATGCATTCGTCTGGAAGCCATAGATACTGCGCATCAATTATCATGGCACAGATTAAGGATGTCATAATAAGAATCAATACTACCCACTCAAGCATAGTTAGAGGTAACCAATACAAAGGGAGCAATAGGAAGCAGGTGCTTGCCTCTATGAGTGGGTAACGCCAAGGTATTCTATGCTGGCAAAACGGACATCTCGCTTTCAGTAGTATGAAGCTAACGATAGGGATTAGGTGAATGTGTTTTAAGGGGTGTTGGCATTTCGGGCAAACTGATTTGCCACAACTATAACTTAGCGGTTTTTTTTCATAAAAGGGGAGATTAATATATTCGTGCGCTTCTGATCGCCAGCGGTGTTCAGCACATAAATTCCATCTATGGGTAAATGCCGATAGGGCACTACCAATACACAGTAATACAATAATATAGAGTATTAGATTATAATCCAATGTGGCTTGATTCCATTAAGGGTGCGTAAAGCGTTATTAGTGTTTTCGTCACAAACAAAGAGGCAACCACTATACCTATAATCGGAAATGCTTTGGATAATAAGTTTAAGTATTTTTGGTTTCTCTGCTTCCAGAACTCTATGGCTTCCTTTAATGGGGTGTTTAAGTCGCCTGTTTTGGCCAAGTGTCTAATTCCCATTCTTTGATGCTTAGGAAACCAGTCTAACGGTAGGCTGCTGTCAACGGTATTGCCACTAATTAGTTTAAAATGAATACTTTTTAAGATGTTTCTGTCCTCCCCCTGGCTCGTGTTGATCAAAGTATTGATTGCTGTCTGGAGTGGTTGTCCACTACTAATGAGAGCATGAAGTAATAGTAGCGTTCTTCTCTTGCGAAAACTTGGAATGTAGCGGCATAGTAGTTGGTAGGCGTGGCCTTTTTTTATCCAAATAAATACGCCGATTTGAAGACATGTGACTACAGCCCAGGCGCCTAGACTCGCAAGTAGCTGTGTTTGCTGAAGAGCACTGGTAAAGATAAGTAGAGTTAATGCACTTTGAATCACCAGAAACGGATAAATTAAACATTTTACAAGCTGACTGCTCAGTGTGGTTTGCTCTTCTAACGCTTCATAAATCACTTTTACTCCTGCCACTTTGCTTTCCTCTGTGTTGTCAAGAGGGATGCTTTTACCAAGTGATTTAACGCTAGGCGGTAAAAGCTCAGCGATCGCTTGTGTTATATGGTAGCCATGCGAAAGTTGGCTTGTTATTGCGGTAGCGTAAGGGCTTGCAGTATCTCGAAGTTGATAGTTGTTTTGATTTAAAAAAGCGTCCTGAAGAGAATGCCCATTTCGACAGTGGCTGAGAACTTGTTTTAAATAATATTGACACATTTCTGGTGTCATCGGGGGGAGTCTTATGGGTTTAAATTGGTTTATACGATATTCATTCCGACAAGCGTATAGAATTGCTTGATGATCGGTTTTGAAAGGTAAAATTAACTTGTCTTGATATCCATACCATTTCATATGGAGCTACCTTCTAGATATCGCCAAAGGTGCGGCTGCGCAATAAGTTGATCGTAATCAGCTGGTAATTGCTCGTTCCAATTTGGTTGTAGTGTCATAAAGGTCGGTTTGGCAGCCTGATTATTATATTGCATTGACTGATGGATGATCAGCCGAAGCGAGCTGGCCAGCGCGAAGTAATCTAATTTCCAATTTTTACAGCGATGAATAACGTTTAAAGGGTTGTTCGCGTGTAGCGTGGCGAGCACTAAGTGTCCCGTTAGTGCAGCAGAAATAGCAAGGTCCGCTGTTCTGGCGTCCCTTATTTCCCCGACCATGATTATATCGGGATCCTGTCTCATGAAGCCTTTAAGTAAGTCATGAGTGGTGATTTCAAGTGATGGATTAGGTTCAAATTGATAGAGCCCCTTGGTAGGTATTTCAACCGGGTCTTCTATCGTATATATGGATCGTTCGCCATTATTAATGTCGTTCAAACAAGAGTATAAGGTGGTGGTTTTACCTGAGCCCGTTGCGCCACAAACAATAATAAGTCCATGTGGAGAGTTAATGGATTGTTTTAAAGCTTGTAAGGCATTTTCATGTAACCCGAGCTGTTCAAGTTGTATGGAAGATGAGGTGTGTAAAACCCTCAAGGCCACTTTTTCCCCTTTTTCGGAGCGCATGATGCTTACTCTTATGCAATATTTATGATTTTTGTATTCATAATTGAACATACCTTCTTGCACACGACGAGTTTCAGCAATATTTAATTCTGAAAGAATTTTTATTCTATTGAGTACAGTATCTCCATTTGGAAAGTTTTGAGATTGTGTTAATACACCCAAAATACGCCACTTGATATGAAGCTGATTCTCACATACGAGTATATGCACATCTGTTGCCCCTCTATCGATGGTGTAATTTACTAATTGTTCAATATTCATTTTTCCCTCTACTCTGCTTCACTACAGTGTTCTGGAGAAATGCTTGTACTAAGAGAACTTTCGCAAAGCCATTGGCCATCAGTAGTTCTTGAATATTTGATGAATTCGTTTTCTTGGATACCAATGTCACTATTGAAGGCGATAGAGATATTGCCTTGCGTTGCATCAAGTTTTGACAAAGAGACAGATTTGATTAGCTCGATGTTGCTGTGATCAGGTTTAAAGCCATCAAATTCGTTCGTTGTAGGGAACGTTGAGTGCGTTAGAGTGAATTCATCTATCGAACCAGTGAGTCGGCTTGCATATAATTGGACATCAACAAGGTTGGCTTTAGCTATGTGCTTTTCGAAGCTCGGTACACTAAATGTCGCTAAAATCGATATGATAGCGATCACTACCATCAACTCTATTAATGTAAAACCATTACGGCGGTATATCTTCATTACGTATTTCCTCCATGAAATAAGTATCGAATGATTTGTCATCTCACTTCCTGTGAGGTTCTGGTATTTAAGCAGTTATACTAACTTGCGCTCCAGTAGAGCGCTCAGACTGATTATAAGCGCTATTAAAAGCAAGTGTCGACTTTGTATTGACGGAAGAAGGCGAAGTTGAGTCTTCATTGCCTTGATTAGTGGTCGCTAATTCTGCTGTCGCTTCAGCAATTTGTTGTTGGGCCTCACTGGCGACAGACCGGTCAGCTGCTGAAGGTTCGGCAGGGGCCAATGCAGCCCGATATACTTGCTTCATCTTCTCAATCGTTGCTTGTGGGTCATTGGCAATAGGGCTGACATCGATTTGAACTTCTCCGTCGGTAATATAACGTTTGCCGTCAGGGCCTTGCTCATAACTGTATGATGGGCTTCCTGCATACTGTCCACCAACTGACGCATGAGCTTGTTCATGGACTCGTACTTCTTCATCTCGGGCTTCAAGTTCTTCTACTTCTTGCTGCTCTTCTTCAGTCAACTCGTTAGCAGATGTATCGTCCGAATCTTGAGCTGATGAACTGCTATCTACATCATCTAATTCATCATTCGTTATGTCAGCGTCCTGAACCTCTGATTGACGTTCATCATTTAAAAGACTTTGGGAATCTTCGGAAAGGGTGACTGTATAGTCAGAGCTGGAACGGCTTTGAATAGCTGAGCCTGATGGCTGTTCTGACTGAATTGAGCTGCTTGTATCTGAGGCAGCATTAAAGGTGCGCTCATTTACCAAGCGTTGCGCTTCAATTGAAAGAGAAACACTACCAGACATAAAAAACGGCCATTCGATTAACATTAACTTATTAAATGTAATCAAATAGCCGTTTTTTGTCTAGATATTGATCAATAGAAGTTTATTTTATCTGCTGTCCTGCTTGGATTGCTGTAATCGCAATCGTGAAAACAATATCGTCGACAAGAGCGCCGCGAGACAAATCATTTACTGGCTTACGAATGCCTTGCAACATAGGTCCAATACTCACCACTTCAGCACTTCGCTGCACCGCTTTGTAAGTCGTGTTTCCTGTATTGAGGTCAGGGAAGACAAATACAGTTGCCTTACCTGCTACTTTGCTATTAGGTGCTTTCTGGCTGGCAACTTTCTCCATGATGGCTGCATCGTACTGAAGAGGGCCATCGATAAGAATATCTGGACGTCTTTCTTGGGCAATTTGTGTTGCTTCACGAACTTTATCAACATCATTACCAGAACCTGATCCGCCAGTACTGTAACTGATCATTGCTACTCGAGGTGTGATGCCAAATGCCTGTGCAGACATAGCGCTTTCGATGGCAATCTCTGCCAGCTGCTCAGCCGTTGGATCTGGATTAATGGCGCAATCACCGTACACCAGAACTTGATCAGGTAGGCACATAAAGAACACCGAAGAGACCAAGCTTGAATCCGGAGAGGTTTTGATGAGCTGTAGAGCAGGGCGGATAGTGTTGGCTGTCGTATGCACTGCGCCAGATACTAGACCATCTACGTCATCTTGTTGCAGCATCATGGTGCCAAGAACAACGTTGTCTTCAAGTTGTTCTCTGGCAACGATGTCTGTAAGGCCGCGATGCTTGCGCAGTTCTACCATTGGTCCGACGTACTGATCACGAATGGTTTTCGGATCAAGTATTTCGACGCCATAGTTAAGGTCGATGCCGTTGTTTTGAGCAATACGTTCTATCTCTTCAGGGTTGCCTAGAAGAGTACAGCGTGCGATACCACGTTCAGCACAGATGGATGCCGCTTGGATCGTACGAATTTCTTCACCCTCTGGTAGGATGATTCGCTTGTTCAATGAGCGTGCTTGCTCAATCAATCGATAACGGAACGCTGGAGGAGAAAGTTTCCGCTCCTCATTATTTAGTGCGAATGTATTGATCCAATCGTGATCAATACAGCGGGCAATGTGTTCTTTGACCGTCAGAATTCGCTCTTTGTCATCAAGCGGGATTTCTTGGTTGAAAGACTGCATTTTAATCGCTGTTTCCCAGCTATTGCTGTCTACGGATAGAATCGGCAGCCCTTTCGCCATGGCTTTACCGCATAACGTCATAAGAGCTTCACTAGGTTGGTAACCACCCGTGAGCACCAGAGCAGCGATTTTTGTATCATTAAGCGCAGCAATCGCCGTTGCCATGATGACGTCGGTTCTGTCCCCTGGAGTAAATACTAATACGCCAGGCTTAAGTGCTTCGAGCATATTTTCAACACCACGAGCGCAAAGTGTATAGGAGTGAATGCGGCGAGCATCCATTTCTCCGGCGCTGATGACTTTGGCGTTTAAAAAGTCAGCAACATCTTTGACGCGTGGATAAGTCAATTCTTCTGAGGCTGGGATTTGACCAAGAAGACTAAAGTTACGTTTGAAAATTGGGCGCTGAGCGAAAGAGTCCCCATAGGATTTCATTCCTAAAGAGCCAGGTTGTGTCTTATTTAAGATGCAACCAATAACATCTTCCGCCTTGATTCCACCGTATGAACCAGCCGCAATTTCAACGTGATGTTCCAGCTCGGTTACACGCATCTTGTTCGGTGCTGTAACCAATACGATGCCAGCATCTAATGTGCGAGCAATGGCTTTGTTTAAACGGGTGGCATAGGGATGACCAGGGATTTGCGCAAGCCCTTCAACAATAACGGTAGAGTCAGGTTCAATGCTAGCTTGAAAGCGACCCACGACTTCTTCCATAAGTTCATCAATAGAATCGTTGTATAAGTAACGTTCTGCTTCGTGAAGCGGGATCGGGTCAGCCGGGCGTAAGGTTGACCCTTGAGCAACCATTGCAGTTGAGCGATCTGGTCCAGTATCACCTGGATGTGGCTGCGCGATTGGCTTGAAAAAACTGGCTTTCAAACCTTGTTGTTCCAATGCGCGAACCAGTCCGACTGATACAGAGGTTAGTCCGACACCAGGGCCAGTAGGAACAGTCATTAAAACGTTGGTAGACATATAAATAAAATACCGTTTACAGGGTTTGATTAATATTTATCAATTAGAGACAAAGTATCTTGAGCGATTAAAAGCTCTTCGTTTGTTGGAATCACCCAAATATTGGTATCAGAGGTATCTGAAGAAATTTGGCTGATTTCACCACGAGGACAAGTCTGATTCAGGTTTTGGTCTAATCTAACTCCCATCATTTTCAGACGCTGACAGATTTTGTCCCTTAATACTGGGGAATTTTCTCCAATTCCTCCAGTAAAGACTAGATGATCTACAGTGCTAAGATTCGTCGCTACTGAGGCTAAATGCTTTGCTGCTTTAGAAGCAAACATATTAAGCGCTAACTCCGCACGATCATCACCTGCAGCTTGAGCTGTTTCAATGGTCCGGCAATCATTGGAAATCTCTGAAACACCTTTTAAGCCACTTTCTTTATTCAAGATATCTAATGCTTGTTTCATTGAGATGCCTTCGGCATCGCTAATGAACGATAGTAGACTTGGGTCTAAGCTGCCACTTCTTGTTCCCATCATTAAACCCTCAAGAGGGGTGATACCCATACTGGTGTCGACAGACAAGCCAGCGCGTACAGCACAAACACTGGCTCCGTTACCTAGGTGAGCGATAAGAGTATTCTGAGAGCCGAAGCTCTCATTTAGCGAGGCCAGTTTTGCCGAGATGTATCGGTAGCTGGTGCCGTGAAATCCATACTTTCTAAAATGATGCTCGCGATATAGACGCATTGGAATTGGGTAAAGGTATTGATCTGCTGCCATAGTCTGATGGAAGGCTGTATCGAACACTGCAACATGTGGCAAGTCGCCAAATAAAGCTTGTGCTTCATTGATGCCTTTTACATGAGCGGGGTTGTGAAGTGGAGCAAACTTTGAGCAATCTTCAATGCCTTGAAGCACTTTTTCATCGATCAGAACAGACTGGCTAAACGTTTCTCCACCATGAACCACTCGATGACCGATACCAACTAGTTCAATATTGAGATCTTTATGATCGTCAATCCATTGTTTGATGGCCGTTACAGCACCTTTGTGGTCATGTTCATGAAGTGGTTGCTCCACCTTCTGACCGTTAAACTTAAACGTGATATTGCTGTGTTCAGAACCAAGTCTATCCGCAATACCTTCAAGCAATGGTGCAGCACCCGATCCATCCATGATGGCAAACTTAAGTGAGGAACTGCCACAATTAACAACCAATACTTGTGACATATTAAACATCTTCCTTTACAACGCGTAATGATAGATCGATTGCTTGAACGTGTTTTGTCAACGCGCCAACAGAAATGAAATCAATCCCGGTGCTCGCCACATCTTTAATGTGGGCGTCTGTCATATTACCTGATGCTTCAAACTTAACTTTGCCTTGATACTTGTTTACTGCGAAACGCATATCGTCTAATGAGAAATTGTCGAGCATGATGATGTCAGCACCCGCCTTCACAGCTTCTTCAACTTCCACCAAGTTTTCAGTTTCTACCTCAATCATTTTACCTGGAGCAATGGACTGAGCCTGTGTAACTGCTGCCGAAATCGAGCCCGCGGCCATGATATGGTTTTCTTTAATCAAAAAGGCGTCATATAGACCGACTCGATGATTAGAGGCGCCGCCGACTTTGATAGCGTACTTTTGTGCAAGGCGAAGGCTTGGGATGGTTTTACGAGTATCTAAAATAGTCAAAGACGCATCTTGAACCATGTTGGAGTAGTGTCTTGAAATGGTCGCAGTGTAGGACAGCATTTGAATATAGTTTAAAGCTGTACGTTCACCAGTAAGAATACTGCGGGCGTTACCGCTTAATTTCAGAAAAGGCTCATCAGGTTTTAGTTCGTCACCGTCATCAGCCAGCCATTCTAATGAAACGCTAGGATCTAATTGAGCAAATACTTCGTCTGCCCAAGCACGGCCGCAAAGGACGGCAGACTCTCTTGAGATAACAAAAGCCGTAAGTGTGTTATCTGAAGGGATTAATTTGGCGGTAATATCGCCAGAACCAATATCTTCTTCAAGTGAAGCTTGAACATGTTTGAAAATGTGATCTTGTAATGAGTCGGAAAGAGTGGCCATTCATGTATCCAATTAAGTAGCTCAATATGTCGCCTAATTGTATCGATTATCATCCCTTTAGTCAGTTTAGAAATTGGTTTTGTAACATTTGTTAAGCTTCTGGCTCCTAAGTTTGGGTATAATTTTTATGTATGGGTGATATTAGTTTGAGGAATGATGCTATGGTTATGCTCTAGTAATCATGTTTTTTCGGTGCTTAGGGATATAAATCGCACAAAAAACAATCACTTTGAGGGTGGTTTGCTCGGTTATAAGGCAGTAACTTAAGTCCCATATCTATTCCTTGGTGAGTTTAGATGGTAACCTTGTCCGCGTTTTTTGTACCAACTCACGGGATTAACAGCTACAACGATTGAAGCGAAAGCTTATAAATCGTGCCATGGATAGCGAGAAAACCTTGGTTTCATCTGTTTTACTAAGGCAAAAATGTGGCATCTGTTAACGCCTACTTAGATCAGCTGTACTGCAAAACAGTGTGCAGATATCTGAGTAAGCAGAAAGTTTGAGAATCAAACTTTTAATACGGAAACAGACTGACCCAAGATGATGGGTGGTCGGTAACGATGGCGACAAGCGTCTAATTAGAATAAAAAGCATGTTCAAGATCGAGCTTACATACATAAGAGGCCAATAACTCGGTCACTTTTAGTGTATGTAGGTATCGGCTGGATTCATAAATTGAATTCGCAATGTCTGTTTAAACTGCTTATAGAGAGCAAAACAACCAAACGCCTCTATAAGTTTGAAGATCTGTTCTAATAGCGGGGGTTATAAACACTATGACGGAGCAGCATATCCTCGAAGATATCGATCCAATTGAAACTAAAGAGTGGGTCGATGCACTCGAGTCTGTCCTTCGAGAAGAAGGTCCTGAACGTGCCCAGTATATTCTGGATCGCTTAAGTAAAGAAGCTGTTAAATCTGGTACTCCAATGCCAGCTTCTATTACTACGCCATATCGCAACACCATTGCACCACAGAATGAAAAGACACTTCCTGGTGACTTGTTCATGGAGCGTCGTATTCGCTCTATCATTCGTTGGAACGCATTGGCGATGGTGATGAAAGCGAACCGCCAAGACTCAACACTTGGTGGTCACATTACAAGTTTCTCATCTGCAGCAACTTTGTATGATATCGCGTTCAACCACTTCTTCCGTGGTGCTAGCGAAACACAAGAAGCCGATATGGTCTTCTTCCAAGGTCATATCGCACCAGGTATTTACGCACGTTCATTTATCGAAGGTCGTTTGACTGAAGAGCAAATGGACAACTTCCGTCGCGAAGTGGATGGCAAAGGTCTTTCTTCATACCCACACCCATGGCTGATGCCTGATTATTGGCAGTTCCCAACGGTGTCTATGGGTCTTGGGCCACTACAAGCAATTTACCAAGCTCACGTTATGAAATACCAAGATAGCCGTGAACTTGTTAAACAAGGCGACCGTAAAGTATGGGCGTTCCTAGGTGACGGTGAGTGTGATGAGCCAGAATCACTAGGTGCTATCGCATTGGCTGGCCGTGAAAAGCTAGATAACCTTATCTTCGTTATCAACTGTAACCTACAGCGTCTTGACGGGCCTGTACGTGGTAACAGCAAAATTGTTCAAGAGCTTGAAGGCGTATTCCGCGGTGCAGGCTGGAACGTTGTTAAATGTCTATGGGGTCGTCATTGGGACCCGCTATTTGAAAAAGATGATAAAGGTCTTCTTCAAAAACGTATGGACGAAGTATGTGACGGCGAGTTGCAAAACTACAAAGCAAACGGCGGTGCGTACACTCGTGAGCATTTCTTTGGCAAGTACCCAGAATTGCTAGAAATGGTTAAGGATATGTCTGACGATGACATCATGAACCTTAATCGTGGTGGCCACGACCCATACAAAGTTTACGCAGCCTATGCAGCAGCGACTTCTCACAAAGGTCAACCAACCGTTATCCTTGCTCAAACCGTTAAAGGTTACGGTATGTTCAAGGCAGCAGAAGCGCAAAACACGGCTCACCAAACTAAGAAATTGGATGAAGAGTCTCTGGCTCAATTCCGTGATAAGTTCGGTATTCCTATCAGTGATGAAGAACTAAAAGATCTTCCTTACTACCGTCCGGCGGAAGACAGCCCAGAAATGAAGTACTTGCGTTCACGTCGTGAAGCACTTCATGGTGATTTCCCTGTACGTCGTAAAGACTGCGAAGCCCTTGAAGTTCCGACTTTAGAAGACTTTAAAGCTCAGCTTAAAGGTACTGCAGGTCGTGAGATTTCATCGACGATGGCTTTTGTTCGCTGCTTGAACAACATGGTTAAGCACAAAGGTATTGGTAAGCGCGTAGTGCCTATCGTTGCCGACGAAGCACGTACTTTCGGTATGGAAGGCATGTTCCGTCAACTAGGTATTTACTCGTCTGAAGGTCAGCGTTACACGCCACATGACCACCAGCAGGTAATGTTCTACAAAGAGTCTGAAAAAGGTCAGATTCTACAGGAAGGTATTAACGAAGCGGGTGCGATGTCTGCTTGGTTAGCGCTTGCTACTTCTTACAGTAACAGCAACTACCCAATGATTCCTGTTTACATCTATTACTCAATGTTTGGTTTCCAACGTATTGGTGACTTGGCTTGGGCGGCAGGTGATTCACAAGCTCGTGGTTTCCTACTAGGTGCTACAGCGGGTCGTACAACACTTAACGGTGAAGGTCTACAGCACGAAGATGGTCACTCGCACATCCTTGCGGGCACTATCCCGAACTGTGTATCTTACGATCCAACATACTCTTACGAAGTTGCGGTTATCGTACAAGATGGTCTACGTCGTATGTACCAAGACCGTGAGAGCGTGTTCTACTACTTGACAGTAATGAACGAGAACTACGAACACCCAGATATGCCTGAAGGTGTTGAAGAAGGCATCCTGAAAGGTATGTACAAGTTCAAGTCTGTTGAGAAGAAAGGCAACAAAGAATCTGTTCAGCTTCTAGGTGCTGGTGTCATTCTACGTGAAGTAGAAGCGGCAGCAGAGATCCTAAGTGAAGAATTCGGCGTTAATGCTGACGTTTGGAGTGTAACGTCTTTCAACGAACTGCGCCGTGAAGGCCTAGATGCAGCGCGTTGGAACATGCTTCACCCAACAGAAGAGCAACGTCTATCTTACGTAGAACAGTGCCTAGGTGATAAAGGTCCAGTTATTGCTTCAACTGACCACATTAAACTTTACGCAGATCAAATTCGTCCGTTCGTTAATAGTACTTTCAATGTTCTTGGTACTGACGGCTTCGGTCGAAGCGATACTCGTGCCAAGCTACGTCACTTCTTCGAAGTGAACCGTTACTGGGTTGTTGTATCTGCACTGAGCGCTCTAGCGAAAGACGGCAAAGTAAAAGCTGAAGTCGTTGCTGAAGCAATCAGCAAATTTGGCCTAGATCCAAACAAGCCAAACCCAGTTACCTGCTAATTGGCAGAATAATCGGGACTGGGCCGACTAATTAGAAGTTGGCCCAGTTTGTAAAAGTTTGATGCGTCTTTACGACAAAGGAGATTTCCGTGAGTACTGAAATCATTCGAGTACCGGATATTGGTGGTGCGACTGACGTCGATGTTATCGAAGTTAGCGTACAAGTTGGCGACATGATTGAAGTCGACCAATCAATTATCGTATTAGAGACTGATAAAGCGTCTATGGACGTTCCGTCTCCGTTAGCAGGTAAAGTTACTGCGATCTCTGTTAAAGAGGGCGATACAGTTTCTGAAGGTAGCGATATTCTGACTCTTGAAGTTGAGGGGACTGAAACCGCTGAAGAGCCTGCTAAAGAAGAGCCTAAAGCCGAAGCGGCTCCTGCTCCAGCCCCTGCAGCTGAAAAGCCAGTAGCTCCAGCTGCATCTGCTGAACAGACGGTTTCTGTTCCAGACATCGGCGGTGCTACAGGTGTTGATGTTATCGAAGTTTGTGTCGCTGAAGGCGATGACGTTTCTGAAGGTGATTCAATCATCGTTCTGGAAACGGATAAGGCTTCAATGGACATTCCTTCTCCAGTTACTGGTAAGGTCTCTAAGCTTCTGATTAAGGAAGGTGACACAGTTTCTGAAGGCGATGACATTCTTGTTATCCTTGCTGAGGGCGCTGCTCCAGCGGAAGCAGCACCTGTTGTTGAGGCTCAAGAAGCTGCACCAGCACAAGAGGCGGCTCCTGCTCCAGCAGCTGCACCTGTAGCAGGTGGTGTTGAAGCGGTGAATGTTCCAGATATCGGTGGCGCGACAGATGTTGACGTAATCGAAGTGTCTGTTGCGGTAGGCGATAAAGTTGAAGAAGGTGATTCGATCATCGTTCTTGAAACTGACAAAGCTTCAATGGATATTCCTGCACCTAAATCAGGTACGGTTAAATCTCTTTCTATCAAAGAAGGCGATAAAGTATCTGAAGGTACGTTGATTCTTGAGCTTGAAGTGGAAGGTTCTGCTCCTGCAGCAGCTCCAGCTAAGCAAGAAGCACCGAAAGCGGCCGCTCCTGCTAAGCAAGAAGCGCCAAAAGCAGCTGCACCTGCAGTAGACCAAGGTGCTGTTCTTTCTGCTCCAAACAAGAAAGTACATGCTGGCCCAGCAGTGCGTTTGTTAGCTCGTGAGCTAGGCGTCGATCTTGCGCTAGTGCGTGCAACAGGTCCTCGTGGTCGTATCACGAAAGAAGACCTACACGCTTACGTTAAAGCAGCGGTTCAAAAAGCGGCATCTGCTCCAGCAGCGTCTGCTACGCCAGTTGCTGAAGGTGCCGGTATTCCACGCGTACCTGAAATCGATTTCAGCCAGTTTGGTGAAGTTGAAGTTGTTAAGATGAGCAAGATTCAGAAGATCACGTCATTTAATATGACGCGTTCATGGTTGAATGTTCCTCACGTAACGCAATTCGACAAAGCTGATATTACGGATCTAGAAGAGTTCCGTAAGAGCTTGAAGCCTGAAATGGAAAAGCAAGGCGTGAAACTAACGCCGCTTCCATTCATGATTAAGGCAGTTGCTCAAGCATTAGTTAAGAATCCTGCATTCAACGTATCTCTGCATGCTGACGGCGAAAGCGTTGTACAGAAGAAATACGTTCACATCGGTATCGCAGTAGACTCACCAGTAGGCCTTGTGGTCCCTGTTCTACGTGATGTTGACCAGAAGTCTGTTGTTCAAATCGCTACAGAAGCAGGTGAACTGATCAAGAAAGCGCTGGCTAAGCAGCTTAAACCTGCTGACATGCAAGGCGGCTGTTTCACTATCTCTAGCCTTGGTGCTATGGGTGGTACAGGCTTTACACCAATCGTGAATACTCCTGAAGTGGGTATCCTAGGTGTATCTAAAGCTGACATCGAGCCTCGTTGGAACGGTAAAGAGTTCGAGCCGCGTACAATGTTGCCATTGTGCTTGTCTTACGATCACCGTGCGGTAAACGGCGCTGATGCAGGTCGTTTCATGACTTACTTGAACGCATTGCTAAGCGACGTACGTCGTCTAACTCTGTAATCGAATTGTTCTGACTCAGAACCGAAAGGCAGCCATCTGGCTTAATGCTGTTCACTTAAGCGAAACAGCATT
Source organism: Marinomonas sp. AWM4_232 (assembly GCF_056158325.1). Lineage (NCBI taxonomy): Bacteria > Pseudomonadati > Pseudomonadota > Gammaproteobacteria > Oceanospirillales > Oceanospirillaceae > Marinomonas > Marinomonas sp. AWM4_232. The sequence goes on from NZ_JBSWTA010000001.1 coordinate 3,480,904, forward strand.
ACGAGATACCGGATATCTTGTCTTTGATTGCTTTACCATGCGGGGCCTATTAGGCCTCGCTTTCTTTTGTTCCAAAAACAAATTACATATCCCTGACCTTAGATCCTTGAGACGCATTCCAGTCTTTGATTCTGGCTTAGCTGCTGCCATCACGATCAGATTCGAAGCAATGTAAGTAAAGGCCATTTTAAAACGTATCGCACTTGCGCGCTGGCCGTGTGTCGCCGCCGCATGGCTTGCTTCTCGGCGCACTACATTATAGGCCAACAACATCCCCCACATTTCTTGGTAGATTAAGTCGATTGTCTTACTGCGTAGCGTAATCGCGTTATTAAGCATCGAGGATTTGATATCGCGGAACCCTAATTCAATCTCCCAGCGTTGCTGATACAACAGAGCTATTTGGTCGGCGGCGTAGTCACTCTGAGGAAGAGAAGTAAGTACCGTTCTAGGCTTTCCTTGAACTTCATAAGTAACAGCTCGCACATCCCAGTATGCTGGCAACGCAGCATTCTTTTTACGTGCTTGAGGTGAGACGGTCATACGCCATAAAGCATCACCGTCCCCGTACTCTTCGACCACCTCGTACACAGCATTACTACGTTTAGGTATCAACCAATGCCGCTCATTGCCTCCATTCATCAAGGTATGCATTAGATTGGCACTCCAGAAGTTCCGGTCTAGCAGTGTGATGCTACGATCAGGAATTTTATCTAACATGGCCTCTGCCAGAGGCGTTTCAGCTGTTCTATAATCGCCTACTTGAGCATCTAAAATAACATGAGAGTGAGTGTTCATCAGCGCGACACAGCGTAACAGCGGATAAGCACTTTGTTTTGTAGTGGCATTGCTGGCACTACCAAAATGCGCTTGTAGATCGGGTGTGTCTGGCGTACGGAAAATAACCCCGTCGATAGCGAATACTTGTAGTCCTTGCCAATCATCTTTAGCAAATCGTTCATTGGCCCAGTGTTCACCGGTGCGCTGAAAAAGCCATTGCATAGGGTTAGACCCAAGGCGCTGCCGTGCTTGGGATATTCCGCTTTTAGCAATCAGTTGCTCAGAAGAGAGTCCTTCAGAACAAATATTTAATCGTCTAGCCACTTCCTCAATCGACTCATCTCGGAAAAGAGCCATGCCTAGGACCAGCCAAAGAACTTGGTCTTCAGGTAATCGTCGGCGCCTAATGGTTGCTTTTGAAGAAAGCGTTAATGCCGACTCAATCCATTCAACAGGAATGTTTTGAGTGAAAGTTGAGTGGTCGGAGAAAGAGTGAAGTTCGTCGATACTGAGTAAGAGCTGTTGAATAGACATAAAAAAATCCGATTAAGAATGCTTAATCGGATTTTCTTGGGCTATTCAATTAAATTCAATCCTTAAGTGAACAGCGTTAGCCATCTGGCTGCCTTTTTTTGTTGCTGTTGTCGGAGGAGCGTCCCGTAGAGGAATCCTGCGTTTAGTACGGTCCTGCTATGTTCTCCATCCCCGATAGAATCGGATCGTACAATTGAAATTAATCTGCAAAAAATTCTTCTATTTTATCTCTTTGCCACATTGCATCCTTATAACCTAATTCAATAAGAGCTTGGCAGTAACTTGGCGTAAACATCAAGTAACTTGCTGCTGAAGCAGCTCCTTTAGATTTATCACCAGTAGCGGTCCTTAGAAGTTTTCTGATTTTCAATGGCAGGCTTTCTAGGTGTTCTTGCGCGAGCACATTAAGCCCTATAGAGGGTGATATAACTAGCGTCTGACGATGTGCTAAATTGTAAGGTCTTTTTTCTTCGGGAATCAGTGCTAGCAATTGATTGCATTCATCTATGTGCGCAATGTCTTGATCAATGGTGTCGATGAAAGCGCTATTTAGTAATTGCCCTAAAACCTGAACAATAGAGGGTGCATCATGATTGATACTTGTTGGTGATTGAGTCCAATCTTTTGCTTGTCGGTTATCGCTGACACCAATCATCAGTAGCTTATCTGCTCCAAGGTTTATAGCTGGTTGAATGGCTGAACCAAGCCGCACAGCTCCATCGCCGTAGAACTGAGTACCTATCTTCCTTGGTGGAAAAACGCCAGGGATAGCGCTAGATGCTAATAAGTGGTCAATTGTCACAGCACTTTTAATGCCTACTTTTCTACCATGAGTCCAATTTGATAGCTCATTGTTTGACGTTTGAAAAAACGTTGTAGAGTTTCCGTCGCTATAGTTCATCGCTGTTATGGCAAGTGTTTCAATGTGTCTTTGATTCAATGCAATGGATATTTTATTAAAATCCAAAAACCTATTTAAAAGCTCTTCTAGCGGTTGATTCATTAACAAAGACAATGATTGGCCAGATTGTTGTTGTAAGAATGCTGAGGTAATCGTTTTGGTGATGGACGAAGCGATAGGCCACCGACTCATTATGAAGACTTGGTCCGTTGTTAGATGGCGCCAAATATACGAAAGTTGCTTAACACCTTTTCTAAAGCTATCAGCTTGAGTGGCAAGGAAGGCCGCGTTTAAAGCGCCAGCAGAGGTCCCGCACAGAATATCAAATGGGATAGGCGTCTTTCTATTCAGCATGCTCGATAAGGCAATCAAGACGCCTACTTGATACGCGCCTCTAGCGCCGCCGCCAGATAGGAGTAGTGCTTTTTTGTTAGCCATTTGCACTCCTTTAAAGCATTGAGAACACCGAGATTTTAAAAAATGTTTTTATATGGTGCTGTATTGTGAGTCACGTCTCAAATTGGTGCATTATTTTGGTGTCATATTGCACGATATTTATACAGCTAAATGTAATCTATGATTTTAGTTTTTAACACTTCAAAAGATTTTAATTGGTTGCAGATGTAGATTCTTCTGTAACAGTGTGTAAATGCAATATAAGTCACTACTATAGTTTACAGTTGTAAGATTTTAGCAAAGTGTCGTCTTCTCTACCGGCTTAGATATTGATTGTATCTATATGGGGGTAATGTTTTTGGTATGACGATTGCTATGTAGATTGGTTGAGCATCGATGATGATGGCTCGCCACACCTACGATAGAAGGGGACCCCCATGACCCAATTGGCAAGTGATTTGATGTCGCTTAGTAGTAGAGAAAAGCGTTGGCTGAAATGGTTTGGCGCGAACGGAAAATTTAACCTAGGCTGGAGTTGTTATGTTAATCGCTCTGCTTACCAGGATATTGAAGCAACATTTGAAGGGATTGCGAATACTCGAGTACGATTGCTTAAACAGTTTACTCGATCTGTTTGGGAAAGGCTTGAACAAGCTGCTCCCGCGTTACAAAACGTATCTGGCTCGCAGCATTTAGCTATATTGGATTTATTAAAGCAGTCCCTTCCTGAAGCCACAGAGTTATTTCTTCTCGATCTAGACAATATCGTGATCGCGTCTACTGAAGCAAAGCATGCTCATCAAACTCATACACAAATAAAAGCAGCCACTAGAGCTCGAGCAAGTAAGTTCCTGCATGGGCCCTATAAGGATCCGATTACATTATCTTTAGGAGCATCCACCTCAAAGTTTCATGATCAAATGACCATGATGTTTTACCTGCCAGTGCAGTATGAGACAACGTGTTTATTGTTATGTGCTCGTATTCCTAATGATGTGATGAGCGACTTAATTCAGCGCGAAGCGGGCCATATTTTTAATGAGTCCGGCGATAATTACTTGTTTATGGTGGAGTCCAATTTTGATACGGCTATTAAGCCTGGAGTCGCACTCAGTCGATCTCGTTTCGAAGATGATACTTTTTTTCTAGGTGAGAATTTAAAGCAAGGTGTTAAAACGCCATTTGGGGTAGTTTCGATCAAAGAACACACCGAACTCGAAGTAATGTTTACCGACCCATCAACCGGTGAATTACACCCAGGTGTACGAGAAACCATCAAAAAAGGTAGTAATCTATTTGTTAAATACCCTGGTTATTCAGATTACCGCCACATTCCGGTGATAGGTAAGGGTGTTACCTTCCAGTTAGAAGGCTCAGATGATCGATGGGGGCTGATGTGTGAAGGCGACGTTGAGGAAGTATATCGTCCTCGATCCATTCACTTTACAACCATGAAGCTTTTTAGTGTTTCATTAATCAGTGCTTTGTTCATTCAATTTTTGCTGCTTAGTTACAGTGGATTACCTCTTTGGGCGAACCTAGCTTTATCGTGTTTAGCCGCTCTTATCATAGGTGCTTTTTTCTCAGCAAAGGGCCCTGCTAAAACGTCAAAACAGCTTGGCGGCATGACAAAAGTCATACGCGGATTAGCCGAAGGAGAAGGAAATCTCACTCAGCGAATGGATCTCACGCGTCTACCTCCTAACGAAGCAGGTAATCTGGGGCGCTGGATCAATAGCTTCATCGATAATTTGGATCAAATTGTCGGGGAGGTGATTGTTTCTGCTCGTCAAGTAACCACTCTTTCTCAGCAAATGGACTCATCTAATAGGGAGGCGGCTGAAGCGGCTAAGGCAGTACAGGAGGCAGCAAACGACTCGTTAAGTATCGTGCAGCAACAAGCAGGTTATGTAACCAGAGCCAACGATACCGTGTCAAATATGAAGGAATCCATGGACGAAGCGGTTCAAGGTGCTCAAAACCAATACTTATTGGTCAGACAAAGTACAGAAACGATACGCGATGTGGTGCAAACATCAGCAGATTCGGTTAACTCATTGAGTAAGCAAGCAGACAACGTTGGTCAATTTGTTGATGAAATAACAGATATTACCAGTCAAACGAATCTTCTAGCTCTAAACGCGGCTATTGAAGCTGCTAGGGCCGGTGAGTTTGGTCGAGGCTTTTCAGTTGTTGCTGATGAAGTCAGGGCGCTTGCCAACAGGACTGCCACGGCGGCAGCGGATATTGGTCGAGTGGTTGAGGGCATAAAGCTTGAGACAGATCGCGCCGTTATATTCATGGAAAAAGGCGTTCAAGACGTGAATCAAAGTTTGCTGAGAAATGAAGAGGCTTCGAACGACAGTGATAAGCTTTCGTTGATTGCACAGGATATGTTCTCGATCATTGAGCAAATATCTCAAAGCAGCCAAGCAAATGGAGATCATGCACATCAGGTTGCCGCCAGTTCACTTCAAGTAGGAGCCTGTGTAGACTTAGTAAGTTCTAATGCAGAGCAGGTTAACGCAAAAGCAAGTTCGCTTTCAAGACTGGTAAGTCTATTTAAAGTTAGTGCTGCTTAAGTTGCTTACGCTTACAAGATCCTTCACGGAGCATGAAATGGGTACTCATGATTTAGATAGGCTGAAAAAAGGGTTGGTGCCCTTTTTTCAGCCTATCGTAGAAGTTTCAACAGGGATGATAACTGCCTTTGAAACTTTGGCTCGCTATCACAAGCCAAATGGGGAAATAAGCTCTGCGGCTTTTTTGTTCCATGATGATTACCTGCCTAAGAATATTCAGCGAGAACTCGATCAGCATGTCCGAATGCAAGCCATTAGAAATGTCCGGAGCTTGCCTGATAACACACGCTTGACGGTTAATATTTCCCCTGAGTTGATAGAATTTCAGGATGGGTTGCCTATTATCCGAACGATGATGATGCTGAAATCAGAGAATATTTCGCCTCAGAAAGTCGTTATCGAGCTGGTGGAATCCGATGGTGCTATCTCTGACTTAGCGGTGCTCGTGCATCGATATCGGGAGCAGGGGTTACGCATAGCTGTTGACGACTTTGGCTCAGGCTTTTCGCATTTTGATCGCGTTATTGAATTAACCCCAGACATCATCAAGCTAGATATGCGTTTATTGAAGAAGGCTTTATCTGGTGGGCGTTTCGCAAGAGTTGCTGTGAAATCTATTGTCGATTTTTGCGAAAAAAGTGGCGCTCTTGTGGTCATGGAGGGGGTAGAAACAGAAGAAGAATTCTTCTTTGGCTTAAGTTGTGGTGCTCACTACATGCAGGGCTATCTTTTTTCTCCAGCAGTTGCTGAGTTCCTGCCAAAGGATACATTCAAAGATCAAATAGAAACCCTAAGAACAACCTACTTTAATGAGGCTAGAAAGACGCTGCGGGATTCTACCCGTTGGAATAAACATTTGGTGCAAACAATCAACCGAATCAAAGAGCGAAGCCATGTGGCAGGCTTTATCAGAAATGATATAGAGCCCGAATTAAAAGCTATTTCTCACTTAATTCGTTACTACATGACGGATTACGAAGGTAATCAGTTATCGCCTAATTTCTCACTGAACTCTTCTGGGCAATTTGTTGATGAAGGAACGCCTTGGGAAAATGTTAATTGGTCTTGGCGCCCTTATTTTTGCAAAGCCAGTAATGCAAGGCGTGCCATCGTATCTGATGTTTATTACGACCTGCATTCGGGGAAAAGCTGTAAAACAATTGTCGTTCGTTTAGGAAATGGTGAAATGTTACTAGTAGATGTTTTAGTGAGTGAAGATTGATTAGGTCATCAAACCTTCGTAATTACTTGATTTAATGATTAATTGTGTTGAAAGTTTACAAACTATTAAGGAACATAATAACAGCATTTTAGAAAGGGGCTATTTATGGCAATTCATCCGCTAGCAGGGCAGCTTGCTCCCACGGACAATTTAGTTAACATTCCAAAGCTTATGAGTGCTTATTACACCCAAAAGCCGAATGTAGCTAATCCTAATGAAAAAGTAAGTTTTGGTACATCAGGCCATCGAGGCAGTGCATTACATACAAGTTTCAACGAAGATCACATTCTGGTGGTTTGCCAAGCCATCTGCGAATACCGAAAGTTGCACAATATCAATGGCCCTCTTTATCTTGGTAAAGATACTCATGCTTTATCGGAAGCTGCGTTTACCACCGCTCTTCAGGTATTTGTCGCAAACGAAGTGACGGTACGTATTCAGAAAGGGGATGGTTATACCCCGACACCTGTCATTTCACACGCTATTCTGACTCATAATCAATCCTCTGAAGAAATGGCTGATGGTGTTGTCATCACTCCTTCCCATAACCCTCCAGAAGATGGTGGCATTAAATATAACCCACCTAAAGGTGGTCCAGCTGACAAAGACATAACCGATTGGGTGGCGAACCGCGCGAATGAATTGTTAGCCAATCACCTCAATGGTGTAAATGCTGTGTCGGTTGCTCAAGCCATGTCGAGTACCTTGGTAGAAGAATTCGATTACATTGAGCACTATGTAGCGGATCTTGAAAATGTGATCGATATGAAAGCTATTCGCGACGCAAAGGTTCGTATTGGTGTTGATCCATTGGGTGGCTCAGGTATTGCCTATTGGCAACCGATTGCAGATCGATATGGTCTGAATATTGAGGTCGTGAATGATCGAGTGGATCCCGCCTTCTCATTTATGCCCTTAGATAAAGACGGACGTATCCGCATGGATTGTTCTTCGCCTTATGCAATGAATAACTTGCTCAAAATCCAAGACCAATTTGATGTAGCGGTAGGTAATGACCCAGATTATGACCGTCATGGCATCGTTTGCCCTGGTTTTGGTTTATTGAATCCCAATGCTTATCTAGCGGTGGCGATTGAATACTTAGCAAGCCATCGAGACTGGCCTGCTGACATTCAATACGGAAAAACTCTGGTATCAAGTGCCATGATTGATAGAGTCGTCGCCTCACTTAATAAAACGCTCTGTGAAGTGCCCGTTGGCTTTAAGTGGTATGTTGACGGGTTATTTGATGGAACTATGGCGTTCGGTGGAGAAGAAAGTGCTGGTGCTTCCTTCCTGCGTCGTGACGGTGGTGTTTGGTCAACGGATAAAGATGGTTTTATTTTGGCATTACTTGCTGCTGAGATTCTGGCCGTTACGGGTAAAAATCCTGCGCAACTTGCGCAAGAGCAAGCGCAGCGTTTTGGACAACCTTATTACAAGCGCATCGATGTAGCGGCTACCCCAGAGCAAAAAGCCATACTTGGTAAGTTAGAAGCAAGTTCTGTAGAAGCAGACACACTTGCTGGTGATACGATTGTTAGCAAACTCACTCACGCGCCAGGCAATGGTGCGGCCATTGGTGGGCTGAAAGTGTCGACGGATAATGGTTGGTTTGCAGCGCGTCCATCCGGTACAGAAAATGTTTATAAGATCTATTTAGAAAGTTTTGTATCTGAGGAGCATTTAGCACTGCTTGAGAAGGAAGCTGTGGCGTTGGTTAACACAGTTTTAAGCTAATCCCTGCTTGAGCTGGGAAGCTTAGAGGACGTTATTCAACGTCTTCTAAGCGATTTAGCCATTTGTTCAACGGAAAGCCAAGCTGTTGAGACAGCTTTTCGCACTCGTCTCGTTGTTGTTTTAGGTTAAGAGCGTGTGGAGCGTTGGTCGCAAAAACCACCCAGTTCCCGCAGCCAGTATCGAGTCCCGTCACGGTGTTAAATCTCTGTTTTAATGATTCTTTCAAGTCATGTTGGTACTGATGTTCTTCCCAACAGTTTAGAACTAACATGCCATTTTCCTTTATCTGCCTGCTGGCATCGTCCAAGAAGGCCTCTGTCGCGACGCGATTATCCATTCCGAAGTGCTGATACAGATCGGTAAATAAAATATCGAATTTTTTAGATTTATTGCTGCGAACAAATTCAATGGCGTCCTGTGTTATCACTTCCACGCGCTTGCTTTTTGGCAGTCTAAAAAACTCTTCGGCGATAGCAACGATTTCAGGTCTTAGCTCTACAGCTGTAATATGTATGCCACTGACTGCCTTAGCAAGAGCATGTACTAAGGCGCCACCACCTAAGCCAAGAATGCAGGCTCGTTTTGGTGTTCGGTCTATCAGTGCTAGTAGCATTGCCTGTGTGTATTCATGCTGCAGAACGTGGGGGTTTTTAATTTGAAGGCGACTTTGTTCGTCGCCTTCAGCAAAAGATAAGATACGGTATTTGCCATCGTCATAAACGCTGATCACACCAAACTCATCTTGAGTTTCAAAGATTAGTGACATGGTTGTTCTCGTGATAAAAGAAAGGCCAGACAACTGTCTGGCCTTGTTGGCTGTATCATAACGAACTTTGGAGCTAAGCTAAATCTGCTTTTATGTGTTCTAGCAAGACCTGAGCCGGATGTTTTATCGCTGTAGCATCAAGGCGTTTAACTTGGCAGCGGCAAGAGTAACCGGTTGCGACCAGCTTGTTTTGAAGTCTGGGATCGTTGACTTTTTCTTTCCAAGATAAATTATAAATTTCAACAGAAGTCGCTTTATTTCGGGACTCATGGCCATAGGTGCCTGCCATGCCGCAGCAGCCAACATTTTCAATGGCCAGATTCAGACCGAGCAATTCAAATATTTGCTGCCAATCTTTTATCGACGGTGCCGCGTTGGTCTTTTCGGTACAGTGGGCCATCATATGAAATGTTTCATCTTTGACCGATATTCCCTGTTTTAGTAAATGCTCAGATTGGCTTGCGAGCCATTCTTGGATTAACTGAATCTTAGGAATAGGGCGACTAGTGCCAAAAGTTTTTGCGTATTCAGATCGATAAGTTAGTGTCATTGATGGGTCGATACCAACCATCGGGATGCCATAAAATGCAAGGTTTTGCAGCATATCGAGATTTTTCTTGGCAGCCTTTTCAAATGGCTTTAGAAAACCATGCACATGTAAAGGTTTACCATTTGGCATATACGGCGCTAAGTAGGCTTGAAAGCCCAAGCGGCTCAACAACTCCATGATGTCTAATACCAGCTGTGTTTCAAAGTAACTGGTGAACGCATCCTGAATAACAATAACCGCACGTTTTCTGTCTTTAGGGCTTAGGGACTCAATTGCCAACGGTGTGGCTAATCGAATGCCGCGACGGGACATTTCTCGCTTAAGGTTAAGGTCTGACAAGGCTGGGCTGTCCTCTAGTCCGATCACCTTACTCATCAAACGATTCGTGACCTTGTTACGGATAAGCCAATTGTAGGGTTTTGGAAACAATGCCAAGGTCGGTGTCATATATTCCAATGAGCCGACAAAATAGTCCTTTACTGGTCGTAAATATCGACTGTAATACAGCTCCAGAAACTTGGCTCTAAACTCAGGTACATCGACTTTAATCGGGCATTGACCAACACAAGATTTACAAGCTAAACACCCCATCATGGACTCATGAACTTGGTGTGAAAAATCATACTCACCTTTGCGTTTTCCTAAGGTGTTCCTGAGCCTAGGGAAGAAGTTGGTTATAAGATTAGAGTGTCTGACTTTGTAACGCTCTTTCGAGATATCAATGTCATGATTGCTCATGCCTCGAAGCCATTCGCGCATTAAGGATGCTCGACCTTTTGGGGAGTGGATGCGCTGACGTGTGCCTTTCCAGGAAGGGCACATAGCGTCATCAGGGTCGAAATTAAAGCAGGCACCATTGCCATTACAATACATACCGTCCTTGAATTGATCGCGATTGGTCAAAGGAATTTGACGGTCTAATTCGCCGCGCAGTGGCACTTGATCTATTTTAAGGAGTTCAGCACCTAATTCATAAGGTGTTGCTATTTTTCCGGGATTTAACTGGTTACGCGGATCGAATGCGCCTTTTATTTGCTGAATGCTTGGATATAGATCACCAAAGAACGCGGGTGCGTATTCTGAACGCACGCCTTTACCGTGTTCCCCCCAGAGTAAACCATCGTATTTTTGTGTGAGTGCTACGACTTTATCTGTGATTTCACGGATCATAGGCACTTGAGATTCATCTTTTAAATCTAGGGCAGGGCGAACGTGTAACACCCCGGCATCGACGTGCCCAAACATGCCATAAGTAACGCCATAAGAGTCCAAGACCGAGCGAAACTCCATAATAAAGTCAGCAAGATTTTCTGGCGGTACGGCGGTGTCTTCTACGAACGGCACAGGGCGCTGTTCACCCTTTGCGTTTCCTAATAAACCAACGGATTTTTTTCGCATGCCCCAAATCTTATTAACATTGGCATGACCGTTAGCAATGGTGTAGCCAAGAGCGCTGCTGTTTGGTGTGTTTGCTAATTTATCTAAGATATCTGTTAGGACTTTTATGCGCTCGGCAATGTCTTCTTCACTGTCACCGGTGTATTCCACAAGGTTTATTCCTTGTGTGTTCTCACCCGCTTTTTCAGGAAAGAACTCTGACACAGAGTCCCAGATAATATCGCCTTTAGCGAGCCCTAAAACTTTAGAGTCTACGGTTTCGATGGAGGTAGGCTGAACGGATAATAAATCCTTGGCATGACGTAACGAAGCTTCAAAACTGTTGTAGCGTATATTGACCAGAGCAGCGTATTTGGGGATTTTTAGTAGGTTGACCTTTGCTTCAACGATAAAACCGAGTGTTCCTTCGGATCCACATAAGATATTGTTCATATTAAACAAGCCATCTTCACCACGGATATGGGCGAGATCGTAGCCTGTTAAACAACGATTTAGCTCAGGGAAAGTTTCTGAAATCTCTTTTTGCTTGGTTGTGGCAATGGTGTCAACGACTCTGTGCGCATAGGCAGAATAGTCAGAGCCTTGCTTGATCTGCTCAAGGGCATCTTCAGAAATGGCATGGCTGGTCAGCAGTTCGCCGTCTAGCAAAACGGTTTTGAGCTCTAATACATGATCGCGGGTTTTGCCATACATGACGGAACCTTGACCACTTGCATCGGTGTTGATCATGCCGCCAATGGTTGCTCGGTTACTGGTGGAAAGCTCTGGTGCAAAGAATAGCCCATGTGCTTCGATTGCTTTATTTAGCTGGTCTTTTACCACCCCGGTTTGCACTCGAGCCCAGCCTTCTTCGACATTGACTTCTAATATGTTGTTCAAATACTTAGAAAGGTCGATTACCAGTCCGTCTGTAAGGGATTGGCCATTCGTTCCTGTTCCGCCACCACGCGGACTAAGAACAATATCCTGGAAAGCTTCGTTGTTTGAAAGGCGAGTGATTAGCTGAATATCTTCGACCGACTTGGGATAAATGACGCCCTGTGGTAACACTTGATATATGGAATTATCGGTCGCTAACACAACGCGGTTAGCGTAATCTGGGTTGGTATCTCCTTGGAATCCTGAAGTCTTCAAGCGTTCGATAAAAGCGAGGTACTTTGCTTGGACTGGTGAGACTTCAGACAGCTTAGGGATCATGTACTATTCTCCGATGTTAGTAGCCTATTGCTTGTTACATTGTAACAAATAAACTCCTTAACATGAGTGTGGACTTAATAAATAATTACGCATTTAGTAAACGTATTTTGTCATGCATGACATTGGCTGCGGTACCTTTATTGAGAATCTGTAATACGACAACCAAATGATCATAGAACCTTTATATTTGCCTGCTCAGCAAGCCTGCGGGCGTCAGTTTTACATCTATCGAGGTGATTTAGAGTGTAGTGTTGCGCCGGGTAATAAGCGCCATAAGCTTAAGTATCATCTACAGCAAGCCATTAGAGAAAACAAAAACATACTGGCCACATTTGGCGGGCCACATTCAAATCATATTGCAGCCTTCGTGGCGCAATGTAAGCATCAAGGTTTAACGCCACTTATTGTGGTGCGTGGTGAAACTTGGGTTAAGTTAACACCGACATTGCGTCAGGCTGTCGATTCCGGCGCACTCTTATTTCCAAGCGAGCGGGTGGATTACAAACTTGGCCTAAGGGCCAATATAAAGAAAGTTGTAGATGAATATTATGATCATCAAGTGTATTGGATACCAGAAGGTGGCGCTGGCGCTGAAGGTGTCCGGGGCTGCTTAGATTGGGCGAATGAGATTTATACACTCTGCCATGGCAAGCCATTCCACTTGTGTATCGCAAGCGGTACAGGCACCACAGCTGCAGGGTTTGCAGCGTCTGAGTTTTCCTCTATGACAGTGTTTTCAGCTTTAAAGGGAGTCGATTCCTTAACAACTGACATTGAGAATCAATGTCTAGACGCTGGCTTGTCAATTAACTCCTCGATAGAAGGGTTTGATGAGTCACTTCATGGTGGATTTGGCAAAGTTTCATCAAATCAGCTTGCCTTCTTGAAAACGCTTAAAGCGCTCAACCCCAATATTCCATTAGACCCTTTGTATACTTCTAAAATGGTCTATAAAGTGAATCAGTTGTGTGAACAAGGGGGGTGGCAGCACGATCAAACATTGTTTGTTCACACAGGTGGATTACAGGGCTGGCAAGGGCTTGCTCTAGAAAAACAAGTGTATTGAGAGTGTTTTCAATACGCTCAATAGTGTCGTGTCATAGCCTATAGCGTTGCTTCGTGTTACATTCTACGCTTAGGTAGCTTGTTGGCTAATTGATTGAAACCACAGAAAATTAATTTCGTAACGGTAAACGTTGCTGTCTGCGAATCAGTGATGGGAAAGATTGATTACATGAGTCTTTTTAGACGAATCGGTATTATTGCGCGTCTTGATAAACCACAAATTCTAGACACGGTTAAAAAACTAACAGATTTTCTTTTGGAGCAAGGTGTCACCCCTGTTCTAGAGGCAGATTTGGCTACCATGATGTCTGGGGCGAAGCTTTCATCCGCCCCTTTGAAAGAGTTAGGCGACCGTTGTGACTTAGTAATCGTTGTTGGCGGAGATGGCAGCTTTTTAGGTGCCGCTAGGGCAATCATTGATTATGATATTCCTGTTCTCGGAATGAACCGTGGTACTTTGGGTTTCTTAACCGATATCTCTCCGACAGATTTTGAAAAAGAGTTAGAGCCGATTCTTCGAGGAGAATATCTTGAAGAAAAGCGCTTCATGATCGAAGCAAAGATTAAGCGCCAGAACCGACCAAGTGGTGAGGGTATCGCCTTAAATGATTTAGTACTTCACCCCGGTAAGTCTGCTCGGATGATTCGCTTTGATCTATTTATTGATGATCAGTTCGTTATGAACCAAAAGTCAGATGGTTTAATTGTTGCCACACCGACTGGTTCTACCGCTTATGCGTTGTCTGCTGGCGGTCCTATTATGCTGCCAAAGCTTGATGCACTTGTATTAGTGCCAATGCACCCTCATACATTAAGTAATCGTCCTATCGTGATTGACGCAAATGCTAAAATTCGAATCGTTGTCTGTGAATCGAATTTGACGTACCCAAGCGTGAGTTGTGATGGCCAACTTAATATTACCGCTGCTCCAGGTGACGAAATCCATATTACTCGTCGTAAGGGAGGGATTCGTTTGATCCATCCTAAAGATCATGATTTTTACGATGTGTGTCGCACCAAGCTGGGATGGCAGTCAGGTTATCGCCAATAGGGTAGACCTATTACTATGGTTTTACTTTACGAATTTGCTGTTAATGAATCACCAGAATCACTGAGTAAGATTCTTTGGCAGCAACGTATTGCTCATCGTATCGTTCAGTCGAACAATCGCGATCAATTGTGGGTTTTAGATCCCTCTGATACGCACCAAGCGATGGAAATTCTTCAATTATGGCAGCACTCCGCTGATGAGGACTTAGAACTACCTGAAGCCCCAAAGCGTAAGAAGTCAAGCAGCCCCTTCTTTCAACAATGGCACAAATCTCCCATGGCGCTGGCATTCATAGTATTGTCAGGCCTAGTGGCAGTGATGACTGGTCTAGGCGAATATTTAGACACTATCAGTTGGTTTACGATCTCTTCGTTTGAAGTGATAGGCAATCGTATTCAATTTGATCCATTAGCCGAAGTGTTAAGTAAAGGAGAATACTGGCGCTTGCTTACACCTGCATTCCTGCACTTTGGTATCGCTCACCTTATTTTCAACTCGTTATGGGTGTGGGAAGTTGGGCGTAAGCTTGAGCGTCTGATGGGCTCTCTAGTATGGCTGGTTTTTGCGGTATTTGTCTCAGTCGTGAGCAATATCGGACAATACTTAATTAACGGTTATCCTTTGTTTGGCGGGCTATCAGGCTTAGTTTATGGCTTAATCGCTTTTGCTTGGGTAATGCCTTATTTAATCAAGGGATGGCCGCCAATTATTTCACAACCACTGATGATTTTCTTTGTGGTTTGGTTGATAGCAGGTTACACCGACGTATTTTCTGCTCTCGGCCTTGGCAATATGGCCAATGAAGCGCATCTTATGGGCCTCGTTTCAGGTTTAGTCTTTGCAGGTGTCTACAGCCTGCTTTGGAAACTAATCAAACAACGCTAATTAACCGGTGTTCCGGTAGAGTGAGTTATGAATTTTAAAGATATGATCGACAATATGTCGCCCGAGGTTTACGGCCGCCTTAAACAAGCGGTTGAATTAGGTAAATGGCCTAATGGTGTGAAACTCACGCCAGAGCAAACTGAGTTGTGCATGCAGGCAGTGATTACTTATGACTACACAAATAAACCTGAAGAAGAGCGTGTTGGCTTCATTGATCGTGAAGCGCACCTTGGTTGCAGTAGCAAAAAAGATACTCTTGAGCATGAAACAGTGAAATGGGTAACCAACCCGGATAGCAAGCAATGATCCAAGGCAGTATTCGTAAAATGCCAGCCAAAGTTGTAGATGGCAAAGTGAGTTACGAGCTAAAACTTGGCGATCAGCTTTTTCCACTTGATCAAGCAATTGGGCAAAAAGTCTCTTTGAATTTCACGGGTGCTATAAACTGCATTCATTGTGGGCGCGCCAGTAAAAAATCATTTAGCCAAGGATATTGTTATCCGTGCTTCAAGAAGCTGGCAGCTTGCGACACTTGTATTATGAGTCCGGAAAAGTGCCATTATTATGAAGGTACTTGTCGTGAGCCGGAGTGGGCAGAAAAATACTGCATGCAAAGTCATTATGTTTATTTATCGAATACCACTTCATTGAAAGTCGGCATCACCCGTGGTGATCAATTACCAACGCGCTGGATCGATCAAGGTGCGACTCAGGCACGCGCAATGTTTTTGGTGGAAAATCGCCGTATGTCAGGTTTGGTTGAAACATTATTTAAATCTGAAGTGGCGGATAAAACTAATTGGCGAAATATGCTGAAAGGGTTAGATGTTGAGATAGACCTTGAATCAGAGCAAGAGCGTTTGATTAATCGTTTATGGGAAGGTCTGGACGCACTGCAAAACGAATACGGATTACAATCCATTCAAGAATTGTCTGCTGATAACGTCACACATGAATTTGTCTACCCTGTACTAGAATACCCAACTAAAATTGCCAGCATTAATGCAGAAAAAACGCCGTTGATAGAAGGCACGTTAATTGGTATCAAAGGGCAGTACTGGATTTTGGACACGGGCGTTATCAACCTACGCAAATACACAGGATATGAAGCGGAATTCACGCTATAGGAGCCGGTCATGGCAGAGCAAAAGCCGTCAGCAATTTATTTAAAAGATTACACAGTTCCGAACTTTCTGATCGATAAAACGGAGCTGACTTTCGATCTAGACGAAACACAAACTATTGTGACGTCCCGCCTGCATCTTCGTCGCAATCCGGAAAGTAATGCCCAAACCTCTGAACTGGTATTGGACGGTGGTGAAGATGTGAAATTAATCGGCGTAGCAATCGATGATTATGCTTTGCCAGAGCAAGAATATACGATCAAAGATGACAAACTCATTATAACTGCCACACCCAATGAGTTCGTGCTGACGTGCGAAACGATGATCGAACCGCAGAACAACACTAAGCTTGAAGGTCTGTACCGCTCATCTTCTATGTTCTGCACTCAATGTGAAGCAGAGGGTTTCCGTCATATTACGTATTACTTAGATCGTCCTGATGTCATGTCGATTTTTACGACGACGATTATTGGCGATGAAACGCGTTACCCAGTGATGCTTTCGAATGGTAACGAAATTGAGCGTGGTAAAACAGAAGAGGGTAAAACCTTCGTCACATGGCACGATCCGTTTAAAAAGCCTGCATACCTGTTTGCTTTGGTAGCAGGTGATCTTGAAGTGTTAAACGATAGTTTCACAACCATGAGCGGTCGCGATGTGAAGCTTCAGATTTTCACCGAAAAGCACAATATCGATAAAGTCGACTTTGCCATGGATTCTTTGAAGCGCTCGATGAAATGGGACGAAGAAGTGTATGGCCGCGAATACGATCTGGATATTTTTATGATTGTTGCCGTAGATGACTTCAATATGGGGGCGATGGAGAATAAAGGGCTAAACATTTTTAACTCTTCTTGCTTGCTGGCCAGCCCAGAAACCACGACCGATGATGCGTATTTACGTGTTGAGGCGGTTGTCGCGCACGAGTACTTCCATAATTGGTCGGGTAACCGTGTCACTTGTCGTGATTGGTTCCAGTTGAGCTTAAAAGAAGGCTTCACCGTGTTCCGTGATCAATCCTTCTCAGCTGATACGCATTCAGATGTTGTGAAACGTGTTGAGGATGTGTCTTTCCTTAAAACAGCGCAATTCGCTGAGGATGCAGGCCCAATGTCCCACCCGATTCGACCTGCTTCATTTATCGAGATTTCAAACTTCTACACCTTAACAATTTATGAGAAAGGTGCAGAAGTGGTGCGCATGATCCATACGTTATTAGGTGAAGAAGGCTTCCGTAAAGGCTCTGATCTTTATTTTGAGCGCCATGATGGTCAAGCGGTGACCTGTGATGATTTTGTTAAGGCGATGGAAGACGCAAATGGCGTAGATCTGAGCCAATTCAAACGTTGGTACTCACAAGCGGGCACACCGCGTCTGACCGTGACTGATCATTATGATGAGCAGGCTCAATCTTACAGCTTGACGATTCAGCAGATGACACCGCCAACACCGAATCAACCGACTAAATTAGCATTACATATTCCAGTGAAGGTTGGTTTAGTTGGTCAGTCCAATGAAGCGTTAAGCTTTACTTTTGATGGACAAACTCAAGACGAAGTTGTGCTACATGTGAATGATGTTGAACAAACGTTTGTGTTTGAAAACGTTATGTCTAAGCCGGTTCCGTCATTGCTTCGTGGTTTCTCTGCTCCTGTGAAGCTTGACTACGACTACTCAACAGAGCAATTGCTGCAATTGATGTCAGGCGATCCAGATGGCTTTAACCGTTGGAGTGCATCACAACAGCTGGCTGTTAACGAACTGAATAAACTGATTGCGCAATACCAAAATGGCGAACAATTCAGTGAGGAAACACCTCTAGTTGAAGGTTTTAAAGCATTGCTTGCAGATGAAAGCCTTGATGCTGCCATGGTGGCATTGATCCTTGGTTTGCCAAGTCTAGCTTATATGTCAGAACTGGCTGATAAGATTGATCCACAAGCTATCAAAGCAGCGCGAGAGCATCTTCGTGGGATTGCTGCGAAAGCTCTTGAAGTAGAGTTTAAGCATGTCTATGAAAGCAATGCTTCTAGTGAGGCTTACCAAGCGAGTGCAGAACAAATCGCCAAACGTTCTCTCAAAAATGCCGCACTAAGCTACTGGGTGGCATCTGGTAGTGACGAAGCGAAAGCCGCTGTGGTACGTCAATACCGTAATGCAGACAATATGACGGATCAGTTTGCCGCATTGTCTTGTGTTGTATATTTCAACTTGGCAGAAGCGGATGAATTGTTGAATGCATTCTTTGAACAATGGAAGCATGAAGCGCTTGTGGTGAATAAATGGCTAATGCTGTCTGCGGCTCGTGAGCAGGAAAATGGCTTAGAGCAAGTTAAAGCTTTGATGGAACATCCAAGCTTTGACATTAAAAACCCTAATAAACTGCGTTCAGTTATTGGTGGCTTAGGTCAAAACGTAAACGCATTCCATAATCTAGATGGCAGCGGTTATGCATTTTTGGCGGATCAGATTATTTTGTTGAATAAGCGTAATCCTCAGATTGCCTCGCGTCTGTGTACACCGCTAACTCGTTGGCAGAGAATGGTGCCGGCGCTAGCGGAAAAAATGAAAGGGGAGCTTGAGCGTATTGCGAGAGAAGATCTTTCAAAAGATGTTTACGAAGTGGTTTCAAAATCACTGGCTTAAAAGAGAGAAAAGCGCTGGTCAGACCAGCGCTTTTTTTTGTAAGGTAAACGTCAACAATACAATCTACAATTAACTGATTGATTTTGAAGATCTGTTCAACGGAGATGGGAGAACTAGAATGATAAAGCCATATCGTTATGTTGTGCCAGTTGCGCTGGGAGTAGCGTTAAGTGCTTGCAGTACGACTCAAACGAGTGAGACAGATTCATCGACCTTAACTAAGTCTAGTATGTCATCTAGCGACTCATCTAATCAGGCTTTCGCCCCTAATAGTGCTTCTTCAAAATTGGATGACGCTAAGCTTCTTGAGCAAGACCGTGTGATTCGTGACCTGCGTATGCAGTTAGCGCAAAACTCAGAAAAATTAGTAATATTAACTGCACAGCTTGATGAGAAAGACCGTTTACTTGCAAATTTGATTTCTACTGATAAAGATGCTTCTCAACTCATCGAAATCGAAAAGCTACAAAATGAAAGAGAAGTGCTTGAGAGAAAGTATAATCATCTACGACTTGAGAATGATCGCTTAACCCATCGGGTGGCTGAACTCGAAAACCAAACTCAAAAGACTAAGCAGCAGCTTGCTCAACAACAAGCGGGCTTTATTGAGCTAAACAAAAGTTTTCGTACCCTTGATAGTGCTCACTTTACCCTTTCAAAAGATTACCGAGACCTATCCATCAAGCATGCGCATTTGAAAAGTGAATTTGAATCACTGCTGTCTCAAAATGATCGTTTATTGAGCGAGTTGAATGCCGTCAAACAAGACAATCTAAGACTGGGTGGCGCCTTGTCAGAAGCAAGAGCGCAGCATCAAGTTCTTTGGGATAAGATACGCGTTCAAAGTAATGTGATCAATGCTCTGCAAGAAGAGAATGCTAACTTAAATCGCAGTGGATCAATTGTTAGTGCCTCAGAAAATTCTGATGGAAGTAATGCGGTAGACACAGCGAAATTAGAAGCTCAAATCTCCCGGCTAAAAGCTGAACTCAATGCGCAAAATAGCTTAATTTCAAACTATCAAAGCGATGTTCAGAAATTAGAGCAAGCGCTTGTTCGTCAGGAAGATGATTTAGGTAATCAACTGTCGAGTGTTGAGTCGATGTACCGTGAAGCGGCGGCTCAAAATACGGCGCTAAGTCGTGAAATTCAGACTGTTCAGGAGATGCTAGAAGTTAGCGAGAACAATGCTCAGCAGCTTCAACAAGCTCTCCAAGATACAGCTACAGAAAAAAACACCGTTTTAGCTCAATTGTCAGAGCTTAAGCAACGCTATGTTGCATCTAATGAACGCGTGCAACAATTGGAAAATCAGTCTCAGCAGCAACAGGAAGAAAAGGCTCGTCTAGAGAACCAAGTCAATAACTTGATTCCTTTTGAAGGAGCGGTTCTGTCTTTGCAACAACAGCTGAAAAGCGAGTTATCCGATGTTCGTTGGACGCTACCAACTTCCGCTAATCTCAACGATACCTTTGAAATTCAACTTTCTGCGACGGTTGATCAGTCGGTGCAAGGTCAAACTTATTTTGCTGAACTGTTTACGGACAGTGCTTTGAGTATGATGAGTTCGTCTGAATCTGAGGCGACGGTCAATCAAGGCAAACTTAATTTTCGTTGGCGTTTGAGTGGTTTGAATGAGCGACCAAATGCCACGATGAATGTCTCGGTCACACAAGCCGTTAACTACGATGGACAAATGATACTGCGAAAGGTGTACAGAGATACCCAAAGTGTTGAGCTGATATCTAACGATTGGCTGGGCAAATACGGTTTCTGGGTGGCCGCTATCCTGGGTGGTCTGTTAATTGGTTTTGTCGGTGGAAAAGTCGGCAAGCGAAACTGATACCAAAGCATTACCAATGTTAAGTTATTCAATTATGGCGCAATTTAGCTGAAATCTGCTCAATTGCGCCATCACTTCACAATCCTTCATCTTAGCATTACTAAAATTCAACAACTTGCGTGATGAGTTTGTTATATTAAGCTCGCATTCAAATATAGAGGTAGTGGCAGTGGTTCAGTCTGATTCATATGAAGTTATTGAGAATCGTTTAAAGGATAATATTCTGATCTTGGATGGTGGTATGGGTACCATGATCCAAAGCTACAAGCTTGAGGAACAGGATTATCGAGGCGAGCGTTTCAGTGACTGGCACAGTGAACTGAAAGGCAACAATGACCTGCTGTCATTAACTCAACCTAAAATCATTAAGGCTATTCATTCTGCCTATCTAGAAGCTGGCTCGGATATTATCGAGACCAACACCTTTAATGCTAACTCTATCTCGATGCTCGACTATCATATGGAGTCTTTGAGCTACGAGATTAACTATGAGTCTGCAAAACTGGCTCGTGAAGCGGCCGATGAATTTACCGCTAAGAACCCAAATAAGCCACGTTTTGTTGCGGGTGCGGTAGGACCTACTAGCCGAACTTGTACTATCTCGCCTGATGTAAACGATCCAGGTTTTCGTAATGTGTCATTTGATCAATTAGTGGAAGCGTATACAGTTTCCATTGATGGCTTGATTAAAGGCGGTTCAGACCTGCTTCTAATCGAAACCATTTTCGATACCCTAAATGCAAAAGCTGCTATTTTTGCCGCGCTTCAATACTTTGAAGATCATGGCGTTCGTTATCCAATTATGATTTCCGGTACGATTACCGATGCATCGGGTCGTACGCTTTCTGGGCAAACCACTGAAGCCTTCTGGAACTCAATTTCTCACGCTCGACCAATTTCTGTAGGTTTAAACTGTGCCTTGGGTCCAAAAGATCTACGTCAGTACATCGAAGAGCTTTCAAATATTGCTGATACGCATGTTTCTGCGCACCCTAACGCGGGTCTGCCAAATGCGTTTGGTGAATACGATGAAACACCAGAAGAAATGCTGGAAGAGATTCAAACTTGGGTGGATGCCGGTTTCTTGAACATTATTGGTGGTTGTTGTGGTACTGAACCAAGCCACATCAAAGCCTTTGCCGATGCGTTCCTAGAAGCGACGCCTCGCGTTATTCCTGAAATTCCAAAAGAATGTCGTCTATCTGGTCTTGAGCCGTTTAATATCAGCGATGAAAGTTTGTTTGTTAACGTTGGTGAGCGTACTAACGTTACGGGTTCTGCGATGTTTAAACGCCTGATCAAAGAGGGTGATTTTGACACAGCGCTAGATGTTGCTCGTCAACAGGTAGAAAATGGCGCGCAAATCATCGATATCAACATGGACGAGGGGATGTTGGACTCAGAAGCCGCTATGGAGCGCTTCTTAAAACTGATCGCCTCTGAGCCAGATATCTCTCGTGTGCCAATCATGCTGGATTCGTCCAAATGGGAAATTCTAGAAACGGGTCTTAAGAACATTCAAGGTAAGGGTGTTGTTAACTCGATCAGCTTGAAAGAAGGTGAAGAAAAGTTCATCGAACAAGCTAAACTGCTGATGAAATACGGTGCAGCGGTTATCGTGATGGCGTTTGACGAAGTCGGTCAGGCGGATACACGAGAGCGTAAAATCGAAATCTGTCGCCGTTCATACGATGTGTTGGTAAACAAAGTGGGCTTCCCACCAGAAGACATCATTTTTGACCCGAACATCTTTGCTATCGCAACAGGTATCGAAGAGCATAACCGCTACGCGTTGGACTTCATTGAAGCAACCGGCGATATCAAGCGTGAGCTTCCTTACGCGAAAATCTCTGGTGGTGTGTCGAACGTATCGTTCTCGTTCCGTGGTAACAACCCCGTTCGTGAAGCGATCCACGCGGTATTCCTATATCATGCGATCAAAAACGGCATGACCATGGGTATCGTAAACGCAGGTCAGCTTGCGGTTTACGAAGACATTCCAAAGCGTCTGCGTGATGCGGTGGAAGACGCTGTGCTTAACCGCACACCTGATGCAACAGACAATCTGTTGGCTATCGCTGGTGAATTCGCTGGCACGGGTGAAGTAGCAGAAAAAGAAACGCAAGAGTGGCGTGGTTTGCCGGTTGGCGAGCGTCTGACACATGCATTGGTCAAAGGTATCACTGAGTTTATCGACGAAGATACCGAAGAAGCACGTCAACAGTTTGACCGCCCTCTAGAAGTGATCGAAGGTCCTTTGATGGATGGTATGGGCGTTGTGGGTGATCTATTTGGCTCCGGCAAAATGTTCCTTCCTCAGGTGGTTAAGTCAGCACGTGTCATGAAGAAAGCCGTGGCTTACTTGATGCCATTCATTGAAGAGGAAAAAGCTCGTAACCAAACACAAGGCTCTTCTAGCGCTGGTAAAGTGATTATGGCCACCGTTAAAGGTGATGTACACGATATCGGTAAGAACATCGTTGGCGTTGTGCTTCAATGTAACAACTTCGAAGTGATCGACCTTGGCGTGATGGTGCCGTCTGAAAAGATCTTGCGTACCGCGAAAGAAGAAAATGCGGACATCATCGGTCTATCAGGTTTGATCACGCCATCTCTAGATGAAATGGTGCACGTTGCCAAAGAAATGCAGCGTCAGGATTTCCATATTCCAGTGATGATCGGTGGTGCAACCACTTCAAAAGCGCACACAGCGGTTAAGATCGAGCAGAACTACAAAAACAACCAAGTAGTTCACGTTACCAATGCTTCGCGAAGTGTCAGTGTTGCCAGTAACTTGTTGACCAAAGATGCTGAGCGTCATGCTAAGTTCATTGCTGAAATCAAAGATGACTATGAGAAAACACGTATTCGCTTTAAAGATCGTGCTAAAGCGGGTCGTCGTGTATCACTTGATAAGGCGCGTTTGAATAAAACGCCAGTGGATTTCTCAAGCATTAAAACGCCTGAGAAGCTTGGTATCACAGTATTTGATACAACAGATATCGACTTTAATGAAGTGCAAAACTACATCGACTGGACGCCATTCTTCCAAACTTGGGAGCTTGCCGGTGCCTACCCACGAATCCTAACGGACGAAGTCGTTGGTGAAGAGGCGACCCGCTTGTTTGAAGATGCTAAAGCCATGCTTGCGACCGTTATCGAAGAGAGTTGGTTAGACGCAAAAGCAGTAGTGGGTCTATTCCCAGCAAACCAAGTAAACCATGATGATGTTGTCATTTACACAGATGAGTCTCGTACCGAAGAAGTGATGACATTAAATTTCTTACGTAACCAAAACGAGCTCAATGCACCGGGCAAATACAACCAGTGTCTTTCTGACTTCGTGGCAACCAAAGAGCAGGGCAACGATTACATTGGAGCTTTTGCTTGTGCGGCTGGTTTTGGTATTGATGAAATTGTTGCACGTTTCGAAGCAGATCACGACGATTACAACTCGATCATGATCAAAGCGGTAGCTGACCGTTTGGCGGAAGCAACAGCGGAGTACCTACACGAGAAAGTTCGTAAAGAGCTTTGGGGTTATGCTCCAGATGAATCTCTAACGAATGAAGAGCTTATCAAAGAGCGCTACAAAGGGATTCGTCCTGCACCAGGTTATCCTGCATGTCCTGATCACACTGAGAAAGACAAGCTTTGGGAATTGCTGGATGTGACCAAAAACACGGGTATGGAAATTACTGAAAGCTACGCGATGCTGCCCACTGCTGCGGTAAGTGGCTGGTACTTTGGTAACGCAGAAAGTAATTACTTTGGTGTGGGTAAAATTGGTCCAGATCAAGTAGATAGCTATGCTGAGCGTAAAGGTATGACGAAAGATGACGCCGAGCGTTGGTTGGCCCCTAATTTAGGATACGACCCAGAGGATGATCGAATCTAATTCGCCATTCAGCCTTAAGGCAGGCATTCAACTTAAGATCCCAAGCCAAGCCGCTTGGGATCTTTTCACTCAGCCAAATCAGACAAACTGGAATCATGCGATGCAATCGTTTGATTCAGATTTTGGTTTTTTAACTGGCTCAACGCAAAAAATCACTTTTCAATCTCTTCGTGGCCCTTTTGCTGCAAAGTTTGAAGTCATTGAATCCATTTCTGGCCAGCTGCTCGTACTTGAAGGGCATTTCCGTCATTGCTTGATCAAGCATACTGAGCAATGGCAAATCCATTTTTCATCCATTGGTATGGCTCAAACAGAGGTGAGCATATCTTTTGTTTTAAGTGGTGCATTTGCATCGCGTATTTGGAATGAAAAGAAATTAATCGTAAATAATATACTAAATTTATGGCTGGAGAGTTTAAGGCTTCAGTCTGAGAGGTTTTAACATTATGGCAAAAGCAATTCATGATCCTGAAAAACATGCAGAACGCATGAAGAAAATTAAAGAGCATGTCGACAAGCGAATTGCGAAAGCCCAAGAAGAAAAGGGTACCTTTGTACTGCTTACAGGCAATGGTAAAGGGAAGTCTAGCTCCGCATTAGGCATGGTTGCCCGCGCATTGGGGCATGATATGAAAGTCGGTGTCGTGCAGTTTCTAAAAGGTGAATGGAATACTGGCGAGATTGATTTCTTTAAGTCTCATCCAAATGTTACTTGGCACATTATGGAAACTGGTTTTACTTGGGAAAGCCAAAACCGTGAGAAAGACATCGAAAGCTCTAAGCTGACTTGGGAGAAAGCAGAGCAACTACTTCAAGATGAAGCCTATGATCTTGTTGTGTTAGATGAGCTCACCTACTTACTTCATTACGAATATCTAGAAGCCGATAGAGTCCTCAAAGCGCTTATGGAGCGACCAGAAATGCAGCACCTTGTTGTGACAGGCCGTGGTGCAAGCGATGAACTGATTGAACTTGCCGACACCGTTAGTGAAATCAAAGAAATCAAACACGCATTCAAGCGAGGCATTAAAGCCCAAAAAGGGCTGGAATTTTAGTAATTTTGTTGGTTGTATGAGCGACTTTCCCCGATTGGAATCGGGTCGTACGAGCGGGTTGTACCCGCGATAAAAAGCTTGCTTTCCCGATGGAATCGAGTCGTACGAGCGGGTTGTACCCGCGATAAAAAGCTTGCTTCCCCGATGGAATCGGGCCGTACGAGCGGGTTGTACCCGCGATAAAAAAGCTTGCTTCCCCGATGGAATCGAGTCGTACGAGCTGACTCCTGTCAGCGATTTAGGCTTATCATCCCCGATAGAATCGAGTCGTACGAGCGGGTTGTACCCGCGATAAAAAGCTTGCTTCTTCGATGGAATCGGGGCGTACGAGCCATCTCCGCATGGCGATTCAGGCTTATCATCCCCGATTTAAACAGGATCGTAATTCCGCTTTAGTTATGATGTTAAGTATAAAAATCTGAGTAGGTTGTCTATTTTAGTCAGATAAACTGCAATGAGATTGTTATTATAGCGTTTTTAACTTATTGGAGAATTAGTCATGGCAGCGATTGAGCGTCAAGAAGTTGGTCAGCGTATGAGCCGTATTGTTAAACATAATGGCATGGTGTTTTTGTGTGGCCAAGTTGCTGCGGATGCAAATACTGATATTTCTGAGCAAACTCAAACTATGCTAGATAAAGTGGATGCATTGCTTGAGCAAGCTGGTTCTAGTCGTGAACATATGCTTTCCGCGACTGTCTACCTTCGTGATATGAAAGACTTCGCTGCCATGAACGCTGTTTGGGATGCATGGGTGCCAGAAGGTCATGCACCAGCGCGTGCTTGTGTCGAAGCACGCCTAGCGCGAGCAGAATTGTTGGTTGAGATCTCAGTGGTTGCCGCTGAGAAATAACTTTTAGTTAGTGTTTGCTAAGGTCGACGCTGATGCCAGCGTCGGCAATAGTACGGCTCAATATTTGGATGTTGCGAGCCATATCTCTTGATAAGTTCAGTATCAAAATCCCAAAATCAAAGGCGAATCGATCATGGAACTCGCCGAATGCCGAGTAATCAATTTCAAGTAACACGGCATCTGTATCTGCTATCGCGTAACCATTTCGAGCAGACAATGAAACCATAGTGACATAGCCTAACGCTTGTCCAAATGTCACCTGTCGAATGAGTGAAGAAGCATTATTCTTCTCTCGGTAATAGCTTAAAGTACCTTCTATAATGATGAAAAAGCTGTCGCCTTTATCGCCATCTGAAAATAGTTGTTCACCTTGCGCCAAATGAATCATTTTCCCACGATTAACTAAGTAATCGATCGCTGAAGCACTGAGTGCACCAAATATAGAACCTGTCTTTAACGTATCTGCTGTCAGATCGTAAGGGCAGTTTTTAGTGTTGACTGTATTCATGACAATCACCTCCCTTTGTTTACAGCATATGTCCGTTACAGGTCTTTAACCATGTAGTTTGCATAGAGATTCGTAGCAAACCGTAATCGTTTGCTACGACTTGAGAACATGAATGTATTCAGAGTGTTAACAAAATGACTTAACGTTTGTCTTTGTAAGGGTATGCTTTCTGAAACTCTAATATCTCTACTTCATCACCAACATGGATAGTACCTTCATTTTCAGCCACTAGGTTTACACCAAACGTAACACCTTCTTTTGCGATTAAGCGAAACTTGGCAAGAGTCTTAAGAGGCTCTCCCTTGAGGCTTCGCTCAGCAGTTTTCGGGTCTAATGTGGTAAAGATGCAGCGTTCACATGGCTTAACATTTTCAAAAATCACATCGCCAATACGAATTTTTTTCCAAGTATCTTCGGCAAATGGCTGGTTTCCTTCAATAACGATATTTGGTCGAAAACGTTCCATTTCATTTACTTGAGGGCCGCTGTTGTTTAGGTCTTCGAGGGATGCTTCAGTGGTCAATAGGAAAGGGTAGCCGTCAGCAAAAGCCACAGGAAGATCCGGTCTGCGACTTGTAAAGCGCTCGGACTGATCGCCAAAATAGACAAGCTTAACGGACAGATTGAGTAATTCGCTAAACCAAGTATCAAATTGGCTGCTGGTTAATTGTCCACGGACGGGTGTTTCCCAGATCTCAGTATTGACGTAGTCATCATCAAATTGATCTGGATTGATCGAGATACCGACAGACTGTTGTGGGTGGCTTAAGGAAAGCGTAGTACCATTAATGCTTGCTTCGATAAGTGTTAGAGCAGGGTAGTCTCGTGCCGTTAAAAATAGCCCTTTTTCATCAATTAACATATAGCGTCGATCAAACTCTAATCCAGATAATGTGACCCTAGATGAGTTTAATGGAATAACTTTACAAGATTTTAAAGGGTATACGGCTAATTGAGAGACTTTCAGAGACACGAATAATCCTTAGATGAAATGAGCGTTAAGGTATCTTAAAGGTATTGATCATCAATCGCCATATGAAGATGGCTCCGTCGCTGACTGGAGTCAGCTTGTACGACCCGATTCCATCGGGGACGTGGCTTTTAAATCGTAGTTGTAGGACCTCGGTTTCCGAGGGAAAATATCTTGTCCCGCGCACAGCGCAGTCCTACAATCAAAGGCGCAGATTGCGCTCGCACGCCTCATAAACAAAGCGGCCCCCTGCAATGTTGGAACATCACAGGAGGCCGGTCTGTTACCTAATTCAAGGTAATTGTATTAGATGTAGTAAGATTTTAGCGGAGGGAAGCCGTTAAACTCTACTGCACTGTAAGTGGTGGTGTACGCACCTGTAGATAACCAGTACAAGCGATCACCGATAGCAAGATTCAATGGCAGGCCGTACTTGTAGTGTTCGTACATGATATCGGCGCTATCACACGTTGGTCCTGCAATGATAACCTCTTCAAGTTCCCCTGTTTTCTCAACGTGAATAGGGTATTTGATCGATTCATCCAATGTTTCAATCAAGCCTGAGAATTTACCAACATCAGTGAAAATCCAACGGTTAAGTGCAGTGTGTGACTTACGAGAAATCAATACCACTTCACTTACCAAGATACCCGCATTAGAAATCAAAGAGCGACCTGGCTCTAGGATAATTCGCGGCATATCATCACCAAAATCTTCTTCCAAGAATCGAGTGATTTCTTCAGCATAGGTAGCAAGATCATTGGTACGGCTGATGTAGTTCGCAGGGAAGCCGCCACCCATATTGATCATTTTTAAAGTGATGTTGTCTTCGCTCTTTAGACGCTCAAAAATCACTTTAACGCTGGCGATCGCAGCATCCCATGCGCCGATATCTCGTTGCTGAGAACCAACGTGGAATGATACACCGTATGGTTCTAGACCTAGCTCTTTAGCCAAAATCAATAGATCCATAGCCATGTCGGGACGGCAGCCGAATTTACGGGACAACGGCCAGTCAGCTGATACAGTGCCTTCTGTTAGAATGCGAACGTAAACACGCGAACCAGGAGCAGCTTTCGCAATATTACGAAGGTCAGCTTCTGAGTCGGTTGCAAACATGCGTACGCCTTTCTCGTAGAAGTAACGAACGTCTTGGGCTTTTTTGATCGTGTTGCCGTAGCTAACTTGCTCAGGTTTTACACCACCAATAGCAAGTAACTTGTCTAGCTCGTAGCGTGAAGCAACGTCAAAGTTTGAACCACGATCACGTAAAAGCGTTAAAATTTCTGGTGCTGGGTTGGCTTTAATAGCGTAAAAAATATCAGCAGTTGGAAAGCCTTTTGCCAATTCAGTGTACGCTTCGTCGATCATTTTCGTATCGATCACAACAAAAGGGGTTTCCTTTGTATCAGCCAAAGACTTCAAGCGTTTGAATTGTTCAGGTGTGTAAAAAGAATGTACATCAATAGGCATCATTGACATGGCGCATTGCTCCTTATTTTGAGAAAACATAATCCGAAAAATACGCCTTTACCTCCCCCCATCCTACTTTTAGCTGTTACTTATCCGGCATTTTAAGCCTTAAGCGACTAGCGCAGCAGTTGAAGCGGTGCGGAATATGTTCAGCAACGACGCGAGGCGAAATTTAAGGCGCAATGAATTTCACGTCAAGTAAATTTTTATCTTTTTTTTAGGCACAAAAAAAGGCCCCGAAGAGCCTTATATTGTATAGAGTTCTAACCATTTTTTCGATGGTTCTGAACGTGAAAAAGTGCAGAGCCTAATATCAAAGCGCCAACGAAATACACGCCTTCCATTGGGTTATTGGTTAATGCCGTCAAGCCTGGTCCAGGGCAATAACCGCTTAACCCCCAGCCGATGCCAAAGAGTCCAGCCCCTAATACCAAGTTCTTATCGATATCACGTCGCGTAGGCACGTACCACTTGTCTGCAAGCCAAGGCTTTGAACGTCTATTTCGAATAACATAGCCAATCATTCCAATAGCAACCGCACCGCCCATCACAAAAACCAAAGATGGGTTCCAATTCCCAAATATATCCAAGAAACCAATAACGACAGCTGGGTTAGTCATTTCAGAGATAGCAAGACCGAGTCCAAATAGCAGTCCAG
Organism: Marinomonas sp. AWM4_232; assembly: GCF_056158325.1. NCBI lineage: Bacteria > Pseudomonadati > Pseudomonadota > Gammaproteobacteria > Oceanospirillales > Oceanospirillaceae > Marinomonas > Marinomonas sp. AWM4_232. The sequence goes on from NZ_JBSWTA010000001.1 coordinate 3,510,999, forward strand.
TAAGAAATGTAATAATTGCGTACATAGTAAAGCTCCAGCTACTTGGTTAGCAAAACGGTGATTATCGCAGTGGTCATAAATATCGCCGTAGCAATCAATGATCGAGGTGATAGACGAGAAATACCGCAGACACCATGACCACTTGTACAGCCGCTACCTAAACGTGTGCCATAACCAACTAAAAGGCCTGATATGATCAGTAGTAATGGGCTTCTCATTTCAGGGAAGGGTTGCGATGGTTCCACCAGAATCCCGTAAGCACTTCCGCCGAGGATTAAGCCAATGATAAAGAGGAAAGGAAGCAATCGATCTTTGCTAAATAAAGCTTGGGCCAGAATGCCACTGATCCCCACCACCTTTCCTGTTAGAAGAAGGTAGGCGGCGGTTGTAAGGCCAATAAGCAAGCCACCTAACAAGGGCATTGTAAATGCGTCCATAGAGTAAACCTCGTGCAATGAAATATATAATTAAGAATAATCTAATATAAAATTATTTACTAGCTTTCATGCAGAAAAATACAGTTTAGAAAGTTAAAATTTACTTAGTTTCAAAAGGATAAAATGTGAAGAATGATTTTCTTATTACCCAATGCCCCGATCTTACCTGCCACCTGCGATAGTTACTTAGACTGTACTCCTTCACAGTTGATTGAGCTAAATGGTAATCACTGGCGTAAAATACTCACAATCATTGCAAAGTTGATTACTGAACCTGATGAGGATTGGCGTATAGTTAGAGATCAATATATATGGGAAAGGGCGAAGCTTTGCTTCAGCGCCGATGAGCTACCGTTGAAAGATGATTGTTCAGTTATTGTGGGCAAAACATTTCTCGAACAGATGCCCATCCCGCAAGATGCGGACCAAATTGTATGTGGAAAGCACACTGCTTATCTATCCGGCTCATGTCTTTGGACCCCGTATTTGGATTATCGCCAATTCCCTAATGTGCTTATTGAGGCATTAAAAACAAGACTTAAGGTTTCTTCATGATCAATGCGTTAAAAAAACTATTTAGCTCCACAGACACCGTTGCAGATCCAATCAGCTATCAAAAAGCGGTCGCTGCACTATTACTTGAAGTAGTGATTGCTGATGATGAAATTCATCCAAGTGAAGAACAATCAGCCAAAGAGGCAATAAAATCAGTAAGTAACTTGGGTGAAGATATTGATCGCCTATTTGATGACGTTAAAAATACCATTCATGATGCTAACGACGCTTATCAATTCACTAAAGTTATTAATGAGCAGGCAAGCCTGGAGCAGAAATTTGAACTCTTGAAATGCTTATGGCGAGTAGCTTATGCGGATGGAAACCTGGATGCGCACGAAGATCACCGTATTCGCAAAATAAGTGAGCTTCTGTTTATGCAACACTCTGAGTTTATACAAGCTAAATTAGCAGTACTTGAAGAAATGAAATAACTTGGACGAGCTGACACTTATCAGCGAACTGGGCTTTTCATCCCCGATGGAATCGGGTCGTACGAGCTGACTCCTGTCAGCGATTCTGGATTATTATCCCCGAGAGAATCGGGTCGTACGAGCTGACTCCTGTCAGCGAACTGGGCTTTTCATCCCCGGTGGAATCGAGTCGTACGAGCTGACTCCTGTCAGCGATTCTGGGTTATTATCCCCGATGGAATCGGGTCGTACGAGCTGACTCTAGGTCCTATATGTTATATTTCTCTGAAATATCTAAACTCAAGGAGTGAGCTTTATGTATCAAGGAAAAGGGCATTCCGCACTTAGGCGCGGGCGTGTATATGAGCTAGGGCATGTATATCATTTAGTCTTCTCAACTGCTGATAATACCCCTTACTTAAATGTTTTCGAAACGGCGAGGCTTGCTATCCAGTCTTTTAAGTTCAGCGATGATAATGCGTGGTCTTTGACGATTGCATTTGTAGTAATGCCTGATCATATTCATTGGCTTGTTCGAACAGTCTCAAAGACACCCAATCAACTAGTAAGCTCTATCAAAAAGCACATTAAATTCCAAAGTAAGAAGAATATACTTTGGAGCAAAGGCTTTTATGACAGTTTGATTAGAGACGAAAAGCAACTCATAAATACCGCAAGATACATTATTGCCAATCCAAAAAGGTCTGGGCTTGTTGCTTCCGTTAAAGATTATTCGCACTGGGATTGTATTTATCTTGAATAAAAAAAGATAAGGATTAGCAATGCTTGGTTCATCCCCGATGGAATCGGGTCGTACGAGCTGAATCTTGTCAGCGATTCTGAATTATTATCCCCGAGAGAATCGGGTCGTACGAGCTGACTCCTGTCAGCGACTCTGGCTTATCATCCCCGATGGAATCGGGTCGTACGAGCTGACTCCTGTCAGCGATTCTGGCTTATCATCCCCGATTGAATCGGGTCGTACGAGCTGACTCCTGTCAGCGATTCTGGAATATCATCCCCGATAGAATCGGGTCGTACGAGCTGACTCCTGTCAGCGACTCTGGCTTATCATCCCCAGTGGAATTGAGTCGTACGAGCTGACTCCTGTCAGCGATACTGGCTTATTATCCCCGATGGAATCGGGTCGTACGAGCTGACTCCTGTCAGCGATTCTGGCTTATTATCCCCGATGGAATCGGGTCGTACGAGCTGACTCCTGTCAGCGATTCTGGAATATCATCCCCGATAGAATCGGGTCGTACGAGCTGACTCCTGTCAGCGACTCTGGCTTATCATCCCCAGTGGAATTGAGTCGTACGAGCTGACTCCTGTCAGCGATACTGGCTTATTATCCCCGATGGAATCGGGTCGTACGAGCTGACTCCTGTCAGCGATTCTGGCTTATTATCCCCGATGGAATCGGGTCGTACGAGCTGACTCCTGTCAGCGATTCTGGCTTATTATCCCCGATGGAATCGGGTCGTACGAGCTGACTCCTGTCAGCGAACTGGGCTTTTCATCCCCGATAGAATCGGGTCGTACGAGCTGACTCCCGTCAGCGAACTGAGCTTTTCATCCCCGATGGAATCGGGTCGTACGAGCTGACTCCTGTCAGCGATTCTGGCTTATTATCCCCGATGGAATCGGGTCGTACGAGCTGACTCCTGTCAGCGACTCTGGCTTATCATCCCCGATAGAATCGGGTCGTACGAGCTGACTCTAGGTCCTATATGTTATATTTCTCTGAAATATCTAAACTCAAGGAGTGAGCTTTATGTATCAAGGAAAAGGGCATTCCGCACTTAGGCGCGGGCGTGTATATGAGCTAGGGCATGTATATCATTTAGCCTTCTCAACTGCTGATAATACCCCTTACTTAAATGATTTCGAAACGGCGAGGCTTGCTATCCAGTCTTTTAAGTTCAGCGATGATAATGCGTGGTCTTTGACGATTGCATTTGTAGTAATGCCTGATCATATTCATTGGCTTGTTCGAACAGTCTCAAAGACACCCAATCAACTAGTAAGCTCTATCAAAAAGCACATTAAATTCCAAAGTAAGAAGAATATACTTTGGAACAAAGGCTTTTATGACAGTTTGATTAGAGACGAAAAGCAACTCATAAATACCGCAAGATACATTATTGCCAATCCAAAAAGGTCTGGGCTTGTTGCTTCCGTTAAAGATTATTCGCACTGGGATTGTATTTATCTTGAATAAAAAGATAAGGATTAGCAATGCTTGGTTCATCCCCGATGGAATCGGGTCATACGAGCTGATTCCAGTCAGCGACTCTGGCTTATCATCCCCGATGGAATCGGGTCGTACGAGCTGACTCCTGTCAGCGATTCTGGCTTATTATCCCCGATGGAATCGGGTCGTACGAGCTGACTCCAGTCAGCGAACTGGGCTTATCATCCCCGATGGAATCGGGTCGTACGAGCTGACTCCTGTCAGCGACTGAGGGTTATTATCCCCGATGGAATCTAGTCGTACGAGCTGACTCCTGTCAGCGATTCTGGATTATCATCCCCGATGGAATCTGGTCGTACGAGCTGACTCCCGTCAGCGAACTGAGCTTTTCATCCCCGATGGAGTCGGGTCATACGAGCTGATTCCAGTCAGCGACTCTGGCTTATCATCCCCGATGGAATCGGGTCGTACGAGCTGACTCCCGTCAGCGAACTGAGCTTTTCATCCCCGATAGAATCGGGTCGTACGAGCTGAATCTTGTCAGCGATTCTGAATTATTATCCCCGAGAGAATCGGGTCGTACGAGCTGACTCCTGTCAGCGAACTGGGCTTTTTATACCCGATGGAATCGGGTCGTACGAGCTGACTCCTGTCAGCGACTCTGGCTTATCATCCCCGATAGAGTTGGGTCGTACGAGCTGACTCCTGTCAGCGATTCTGGCTTATTATCCCCGATGGAATCGGGTCGTACGAGCTGACTCCCGTCAGCGAACTGAGCTTTTCATCCCCGATAGAATCGGGTCGTACTTTATTCTTGCTCTTTGGTTTTCTTCGCTTCGTGACTCATCCCTTCATTCAGGCCAGCCTCACGATCAACCGCAGCTAGAACACCACGTAGAATCCCCAATTCTTGTTTCTCTGGGCGTGAGCGGTTGAAGAATCGTTTAAGTTTGTCGAGTACCTTACCAGGGTGGTTACGAACAACGAAGTTAATACCATATAATGTTTCTTCAAGGTGCTCGTAAAACAAGTCCATTTCTTTTTTACGTGGGTATTCTGGAACGATTTTCTCATGCACTTGTTCGTTCTGATGCGCCACCCAGATTTCATAGGCTACGATCTGCACCGCTTGGGAAATGTTAAGTACTGGGTATTCATCGTTTGCATCGATGTATACCTGACGATGACACTGGGCGATTTCTTCATTTAAAAGCCCCATCGTTTCGCGGCCAAATAAAATCGCAATATTGTGCTCTTTTGCTTCTGGGATAACGGTTTCAGCACACTCACGAGCATTCATGATAGGCAACTGGAAGGTGCGATGACGAGCGCTGGTACCAATCACTAAGCTACAGTCAGAAATCGCTTCTTCAAGAGTGTTCACAATGGTCGCATTTTCTAACAGATCCACAGCACCTGCCGCACGGCTTGTTGCTTCTTCTGATGGGTAGTCATTTGGATCAACCAAATACAGGTTGCTTAAGCCCATGTTTTTCATAGCGCGTGCAATAGCGCCGATGTTGCCAGGATGGAAGGTATTAATCAGTACAATGCGAATATTGCTAAGCATGAAATGGTAACTCGTTTACGTTATCAGATTACGGAGTGTTGAGGTTTCTCAAGGTGAGCGTTTGCTCGGTGCTGGCGAAACTAACTTGTTCGAGCACGGTACGTTGCTGCTCATTGAATAGGAAACGCTGACAGGCCTGATGATACAGGGAACCCGTCTCTAACACCAACCGGTAGTTTCCTTTCGGTATGAAATTAGCCGCAAAAGGTTGATTGGCGTGTAAGTAGATAGAAAACGGGGGGAGGCCATCTAAGGACTCAAATTTTAATATGCTGGCTTCAGGTAATTGGTTCAGAATTCGCAATCGACTGGAGCCGCTAGCATTGCCAATCACTTCCCCGTGAATTGGAGCTACTCCTGGGTGACCAAGGCAGCCTGTTTGCTGAGCAAAGCTAGATTGACCAAAACCAAAATTCTCCGCTTTTGACCATCCAGTATTACCTGAATAACTCAGTGTGTACCAGTCGCCTTGTGCTTGAATGACTTCTACATCTTGTAAAGGGGAGATGGTTTGTTTGATCTGTGAAGCGACGCTTGGTTCTGTAAACAGCCGAGTATCTTTTAGAGTGTAGTGATCTCCCAATTGAAATTGTGGGTAGAGTCCACTGATATAAGACTGCTCAAAGGTTTGCTCTTGAGTAAACAGATTGTTCCAATAATGAGCGCTATAGATCCCCATCGCAAAGGTCGCTAAATATGTACTAGCAATAAAAGCGGCTTTCGCTGCGCCTCGTCTAAACGGCTTTACCCTTGGTGGTATGCTCGAAGCTTTAGCATTTGGCTCACGATCAAAACTTGAGTCCGAATCTGCATAAAAAGCTTCATCAGACGACGTATTTTCTTCGGAATAACGATTAAAGCTATCTTGATCGAATTCTGCTTTGGCCTGATCTGACTCAGCTTTGCGCATTTCCTCATATAAAGCATTCATACGACGTTGGTGTAAAGTGCTGCGAGCATTACGAAGTGCCTCTTCACGAGCTCGCTCCTGTTGTGCATTGCCACGTTTCATTTCTTGGTAAGCGCGTTGTTGCTCTTTTACGTATTCACGCTGTTTGGCATCGCTTTCGAACTCGTAACGCTCAAACCCTGAGGTGTTGCGGCTACTGGCCTTTTCGGTAAACGCATAGGGCTTCCAATCTTGACCTTGACTGCGCTTAATCGCTGTTAAGACATTTTGGTAGGCGTCATGAATTCGTTGAAAATGTTCTGTGGTATCTTGGTCAGGGTTTTTATCTGGATGGTAACGACGTGCTAAACGACGGTATGCGGCTTTAGCATCCTGCTCCGTTGCATTAGTCGGTATTTCAAGAAGGTTAAAATCGTCGATTAGGCTCATAGGGTCAACTTACGTCAATTTCAAATCATTATGCCTCAATAACGTCCAAGCACAAACCCAATGACATCTTAAGCCTTGATTTGTGCTGAAGTTTTGCGACTATAAACGTTTTTCATTGAATGACAGGCAAGAGCGAAAGTCCATGAGCGAAACTTTGACCCACCTAGACAGTAATGGCAATGCACACATGGTTGATGTGAGTAATAAAGACGTTACTAAGCGTACTGCAACCGCTCGATCTGTTGTAAAAATGTTGCCTGATACGCTTAAGAAGGTGATTGAAGGTGGTCTACCAAAAGGCGATGTTTTGGCTACGGTTCGTATTGCCGGTATCCAAGCTGCCAAGAAAACGCCTGAATTGATTCCTCTGTGTCACCCGCTAATGCTGACGAAAATAACGGTAGAGATTAATGTGCTGGATGACTGTCGAATTGAGATTCTATGTACCTGTGCTTTGAGTGGAAAAACGGGCGTCGAGATGGAAGCATTAACCGGCGCAAGTGTCGCGGCATTAACCTTATATGACATGTGTAAAGCGGTAGATAAAGGGATCACCATTGTAGAGACCTCTTTGTTAGAAAAGCATGGTGGCAAAAGCGGCTCTTGGAGTGCAAATCGTGGCTAATATCAAAATTGTCTTTTTCGCATCGTTGCGTGAATCCATGAAGTGCGATGAGCTAGAGCTTCAAATTGAGAGTGAATTAACGGTGCGTCAGTTGAAAGAAAAACTAGCTGAGCAACTTCAACAGCCTTTATTACTTGAAGAAAAGGTTAAAGCAGCGATTGATTTTGATTTTGCCCGCGACGATGACCTGGTTGACCCAGCTAAAGTGCGAGAGCTGGCTTTCTTTCCGCCAGTAACAGGGGGATAAATGATCGCCGTTCAAGAACAAGACTTTGATGTTCAGTCTTTATATGACTCACTTTGCGTAGCAAACAAAACGGGGGCCGTTGCAATGTTTGTTGGGCGGGTTCGTGATTTCAGCGATGATCCAGCACAATCAAGTTTTGTGCTAGAGCATTATCCCGGCATGACCGAACACAACCTTGAAAAGATCGTAGCCGATGCAAATCAACGCTGGACGCTATTAGATGTAAAAGTCGTACATCGCGTTGGTAAGTTATCAGTTGACGACCAGATCGTTTTCGTCGGTGTTTCATCAGCTCACCGAGCGGAAGCCTTTGCTGCTTGCGACTTTATTATGGACTACCTAAAAAGCCGTGCGGCCTTCTGGAAAAAAGAGGTCACTCCAGAAGGAGAGCAGTGGGTCGAAGCAAAAACAAGTGACGAACAAAGCCTAAAGCGCTGGTAAACCTCAAGCTGACTCCTGTCAGCTATTCGGGCTTATTTTCCTCGATGTAATCAGATCGTACGAGCTGACTCCTGTCAGCGATAAAGCATCTTTATACTCGATAGAATTGGGTCGTACAAGCCATCTCCGCATGGCGATCAAAAACTATCACTTCTAATATCAATCGTATATTCATATGCCTAAAGCTTCGCTACAACATAGCCAGTACAATTTTTTTAGGTTAACATCAAATTAAATTGACTAAATCAATATCATCGAATTCACTGCATCGATGGATTAAAGAAAAGAATAAAGCAATGGATTGTTACATCTCATATACCCACATTAAATTTTCATATTTCTTTATTAACTTAAATAGTCGCTTTATTGGGCGTACCTCTTACGTCATAGCAGTTAAGCAAGCAGATTTAGGAAAGCCTCATAATGAACCAAGATATGTCTGATCATAGAAAGGCGGTGGTGAATCTCACTTACTCCTTGTCTAAAGATACTGTTTCAAAATTCATAACTAGTTTAAGCAGTGACTCCCAGCTAGCCGAATTCATACAATGTGACCTTATCGCCCAAAACGATTTGTTAGTGCCATTCGATTGCAAAAAACTAGCAAGCTTGTGTGATTCATCAAACGAACAAAGTCAGTTAAAGGCATATGACGATTTATTATTCGTCATAGACAGCAGTGCAAACGGCATGGCACATATCTTACGAAATCAAACTGATGTGAGTGTTGATGCAGCCATCGAAGAATGGTGCTCTTTTTTAAATGCTATGTTTGCAGTTCGAAAAGCACAGCGATCGCGTATTAAGTTAGTCATAGCTCAAGGGTATAACTCGATAGCTGACCAATATGATCTTTCAGGCCAGCTATTATGCGCTACTCACCCAGACTTAATGGAAATCACAGAGTTACTTGAGGCAAGTGCTCTACCAATCTCCAATGAAGTGGGCTTTGATATCAATGACTGCCTTCAGCAAGTTAAAACGTCTGAAGCTCAAAAAGAAGGATTGCTGAAAGATTCTGAGCTGAAAGCGTTTGAGCTTGAAAAGCATATAAACGAATTAGCAGAAGAAAAAGAAGCCATTTTTGCTCAGCTGTTCACCGTACAAGAGAACTTAGAGCAGCTGCATATATCAAAAGATTCACAAGTTACCTCTCTAAACGTTGAAGTTAAAGGCCTAAACGAAAAGCTTAAGAAATCGCAAAAGCGTATAGAAGAATTAGAGGCAGATAAAGCGTCTACTATTGATCAACTACTCACCACGCAAGAAAGCTTTAAGGTGCTTCAAGATAAGCATGAAGCGCAGGTAAAACAGCATCAAAAAAGCTTGCAAGTTACCCAAGAAAAACTGGAAGTAGCATTAGCAGATAATCAGAGCCTAGTTCAGCTAAAGCAATCTTTCGAAAGTGATCGAACGACGTTAGTCGAAGAAAATGACCTTCTTCTTAATCAGCTGCTTACTGTGCAAGAATCTCTCGAAGAATGCTATTTCGGTCAGCAAAAACTTCTATTCAAGCTTTATCCGTCACTAAATAAAGAGTCACAAGAGTCCGATTTCGATGTAGATCAAAATATTCTGCAAATTGCACGCTCAGAATACTTTGATGCATTATGGTATGTCAGTGAATACCCTGAAGTGATTGAAAATAGCATCAACCCAGCAGAGCACTACTTAACCACTGGTTACTTAGAGAATAAGGCTCCAAGCCCTTACTTCGATGGTGTTTGGTACTTAGAAACTCATCCTGATGTTGCCAGTGCTCAGCTTAATCCATTGCTTCACTTTGAACTACATGGGCGAGAGGAAGGGCGTGCTGCTAAGTTTGATTTAACTAGTAATGATTTGACTTCAGAATAATGGACACTCAAATGGATTTAACCACATATTTCTCAGATATCGATGCTTTAATGCACCTTGGTGCAGGAGCCTGTTCAGAGCTGAATGATTATTTAGCTGCAAAGCCTAATAAAATTGTCCTAGTAGAGGCCGATTCTGAGCTTGCTAAATCATTAAAGAAAAAAGCATCGAAAGAACAGTCAGTCACCGTACTAGAATCTTTGGTATCTACAGGTGATGATGAGAAAGCTTTTTACCGCTACAGTCTTCCGAGCACGAGCTCGACACGAAAAGGTAATGAGCTCTTTTCATTGTACCCAAGTCTCAAGCTGGTTAGCGAAGTGCATTTGCCTGCGCAGGACGTAAAGCAACTTATATCAAATGAATTTGATCTCACATCTAACAATGCACTTGCGATTGATCTGCCAGGTCAGGAGTTTGAAGTCCTTTCAAGCTTATTTGATTCAGGATTGCTTAATAACCTTGATAAGCTAATTGTGTATGTGAACTCGGAAGTTCTGTATGGAGGTGAAGCAAGCCTAAGTGATACATATCAGCTGTTAGTAGACCATGGTTTTGAAGAATTATTCTCATCTATTGATGTGTCGGATCGAAAGCGCTATGTAATGCAGCGTCATCCACTTTACAAGCAAATCTTAGATACAAAAGCTGAAGTAAAACATGTTATGCAGGAGCTTACTCAAAGTGAGCTACAACTGGCTACATTACAGGCAAAATCAAAGCAGAGTAAATCGGCTCATTCGAAGCAGATTAAGGCTAAAGATCTAAAGATCGACGCACTAAACTCATATATAACAGAGCTTGTGCAGCAGTTAGATGAATTTAAATCTAAATTAGATACCGCTGAAGTTGCCTATCAAAAAGAGTTACTAAATAAGAACAATGAAATTGAAGCTCTGACGTCAAAGATCACTGAGCAATCGCTAGCACTAGAAAAAGTCACGGCTGAGTCAAAAATCACTCAGGACGAGCTACATAAAAAGTTAACATCCAAAGAAACTCAACTTAATGAGCTATCAAAAACGCTAGAGCAAACGAAAACAGATTTTGAGTCATCGAAGTCAGCTTCAGAGCAAGAGTTAACAAAAGCAAGACAAGAACACGAGAACCAAATTGCTGAATTTGAAAAGACTGTATCGGATAAGAGCAGAGAAGTTGAAGCTCTGACGTCAAAGATTACTGAACAATCGCTAGCACTAGAAAAAGTCACGGTTGAGTCAAAAACCACTAAGGACGAGCTACATAAAAAGTTAACAGCCAAAGAAACTCAACTTAATGAGCTATCAAAAACGCTAGAGCAAACGAAAACAGAGTTTGAGTCATCGAAGTCAGCTTCAGAGCAAGAGTTAACAAAAGCCAGACAAGAACACGAGAACCAAATTGCTGAATTTGAAAAGACTGTATCGGATAAGAGCAGAGAAATTGAAGCTCTGACTTCAAAGATCACTGAGCAATCTCTAGCGCTAGAAAAAGTAACGGCTGAGTCAAAAGCTACTCGGGACGAGCTGCATAAAAAGTTAACCTCCAAAGAAACTCAGCTTAATGAGCTATCAAAAACGCTAGAGCAAACGAAAACAGAGTTTGAATCATCGAAGTCAGCTTTAGAACAAGAGCTAACAAAAGGCAGACAAGAACACGAGAGCCAAATAGCTGAATTTGAAAAAACTGTATCGGATAAGAGTACAGAAGTTGAGGCTTTGACGTCAAAGGTTGCTGAACAATCTCTAGCGCTAGAAAAAGTAACGGCTGAGTCAAAAGCTACTCGGGACGAGCTGCATAAAAAGTTAACCTCCAAAGAAACTCAACTTAATGAGCTATCAAAAACGTTAGAGCAATCAAAAGCTGAGTTTGAATTCGCTAAGTCTGCTTTAGAGCAAGAATTAGCGAGTACTAAGCAAAATCATGATAAACAATTATCTGATAAACAAGCGGAGCTTTCTCAATTACAGGAGAAGCTAGATCAAACCCATGGTTGGTTTGTCGCCCGCAAAAAGCAAACAGAAGAGCAAGAAACGCAATTAGCAGAGCTAAATCAAAAAATAACTCAGCAAGTGGAAGAGTTGGCTGCTTTAAAAGCTCAAAAGGAGGCACTAAACTCACAGCTAAATGAGAAAACCTCCCTTGAGTCCCAAATTCAGCAACTGTTTGATAAGCAAACTCATCACTTGCAACAAGCAACTAATGCTCTAGGCCGACATATCACCGAAACTGTTGACAAAGGGGCTAAGCGTGTTGAAGCGGTAATGAATGTTCAACGTGGTATTGCTTCCCCTGAGTATTCATTGGAATACGGCACCTATAATATTAAGCCTGAACTCGCACTGTTTTTAACAGATAAAATTAAATCTAATCAATACGATTTGGTTATTGAGTTCGGTGCAGGTACATCTACACAGGTGATGGCAAAATTGTTATTTAACAAAGCAACCGATTACCAAAGTACCTACCAATCAAACTATCACCTTGAAGATGATTCGACTCAACACCCTGTGGAGAAGAGCCAAGCGCCTAGTGCTTATGAGCTACCTAAGCGCTTGATGAGCTTTGAGCACAGCAAGCAACATGCTCAAAAAATTCAAAAAAACTTAGAGGCAAACAACCTTCAAGATACTGTTGAACTGGTGTATGCCCCTTTAGTGGATGTTGAGTCGCAGGGTAAAGAGTACCTGTTCTATGACTGTAAGCGAAAAATTGATCAAATTGCCGATATTTTCGATGGTCGCAATGCCAAAATACTGGTGTTAGTTGATGGCCCAACCTCTGATGGTGATAGTGAAGATCGGTTTATGGCGCTTCCAAGTCTGCTTAAAAGTTTGAGCTCTCATCAGTTAGATATTGTATTAGATGATTATCATCGTGAGACAGAGCAAGTTATAGCTCAACAATGGACCGCACTGTTAGACAAGCGCGAACTGTCATATCAAAGCAATGAAAATTCAGGCGCATTTTGGCTTTCAATCAATGGTAAAGAATTAAATTAGGGAATGAGCATGGTGCAGCAGAAACAGAGTAAGACATCGGCTTTAGTAAAAGATGCCGCAGAGCTATTTAAAGCAAAGCAGTTTCAACAAGCTAAAGAGTTATATATTGAAGCGGCTAAGGTTTTAGGTGAGCGAAACTTTTCGATCAATATTGCTTTATGTGATCAGAAAATAAGCGGTAGGAGCTTGCCAATACTGTCGGACAATAAGGCAAATATTGTTGTAGAGAGTTCAAACCCAGACCAGCTGGCACAAACTCAGGCCCTATTGGAAAAATATTTCAATCGTTGCCAAGAACTTGAATATAAATTATTGGATAGAAACTAAACATGAAAGTTTTAACTGTATTTGGCACTCGCCCTGAAGCCATTAAGATGGCGCCACTTGTAAAAACACTGGCTGAAGATGATCGTTTTGATGCCAAGGTATGTGTAACGGCTCAGCACCGTGAGATGCTAGATCAAGTGCTTGCTTTATTTGCACTAACGCCTGATTACGACCTGAATATTATGCAGCCTGGTCAAGATCTCGCGGACGTAAGCTGTAAAATCTTACAAGGCTTAAAGTCTGTGTTAGCTGAGTTTAAGCCAGATGTTGTTCTAGTTCACGGCGACACGGCTACAACCTTTGCCGCAACATTGGCATCGTACTATCAGCAAATTGCAGTAGGCCATGTGGAAGCTGGGCTTCGCACGAACAATATCTACTCACCATGGCCTGAAGAGGGTAATCGTAAATTAACCGGAGCTCTAGCAACCTACCATTTTGCACCGACTCCGGCATCAGCTGACAACCTTAGTCGTGAAAGCGTAAATGAGAATAAGATCTTTGTGACAGGTAACACGGTTGTAGATGCTTTGCTAGAAGTAGTGAATAACATTGAATCAAACGAAGAACTGAGGTTTGAACTAGATCAACGTTTTGATTTCTTGGATAAAAATAAGAAAATGTTATTAGTTACAGGACACCGTCGTGAAAGCTTTGGCGGTGGCTTTGAGCGTATCTGTCAAGCGCTAGCCCAAACAGCTCAAAACCATCCAAATTTACAAATCATTTATCCAGTTCATTTAAACCCTAATGTGCAAGAACCCGTGAATCGCCTTCTTGCAGGGATTGAAAACATTCGTTTAATCGAACCTCAAGATTACTTGCCATTTGTGTATTTAATGAATAAATCACACATTATTCTAACGGACTCGGGTGGCATTCAGGAAGAGGCTCCTTCGCTAGGTAAACCTGTTTTAGTTATGCGTGATACGACAGAACGCCCCGAAGCCGTGAACGCAGGCACAGTAAAACTTGTGGGCACCGATGTAGATACTATAGTCTCTAATTTAGACAAACTGCTGACAGATTCAGGTGCTTATAATGCTATGAGTTTTGCACATAACCCATATGGCGACGGTACTGCATGCCAACAAATCGTAGATGCATTAGCACTGCAGATTAAATAATGCCATCACAAATAAGGACTTTAAAATGAGTATTGAGAACATATCCGTAGTGGGTTTAGGTTATATCGGTCTGCCTACCGCTGCAGTATTTGCCTCTCGGAAAAAACAAGTAATTGGCATTGATGTCAGCCAAAAAGCAGTGGATACCATCAATCGTGGAGAGATTCATATTGTTGAACCAGAGCTCGATATAGTCGTGCAAGCAGCTGTAAAAAATGGCTATTTACGTGCTTCTACGGAACCACAAGCTGCTGATGCTTTTATGCTAGCAGTACCAACACCTTTCATCGAGAGTGAGTCAGGCCATAAAGCTGACTTGAGCTATATCGAAGCGGCCAGCAAATCCATTGCTCCTGTACTTAAAAAAGGAGACTTGGTGGTATTGGAGTCCACTAGCCCTGTGGGCGCCACCGAAAAAATGGCAGCATGGCTGGCCGAAGCGCGCCCTGACCTGAGCTTCCCACAAACACACGGTGAAGAATCCGATATTCGTATCGCGCATTGCCCTGAGCGCGTTCTACCCGGTCACGTGATACGTGAGCTAGTAGAGAACGACCGCGTAATTGGCGGTATGACTGAAAAGTGTTCTGCCGCTGCAGTAGAGCTATACAAAATCATTGTGCAAGGTGATTGTGTGGTGACTAATGCTCGCACAGCAGAGATGGCCAAATTAGCGGAAAATAGCTTCCGTGATGTTAATATCGCGTTTGCCAATGAGCTTTCTACGATCTGTCATGAACTGGATATCAATGTTTGGGAACTGATCGCGCTCGCTAATCGTCATCCACGCGTAAATATCCTACAACCTGGAGCAGGGGTAGGTGGGCACTGTATCGCTGTCGATCCTTGGTTTATTGTGGACTCCTGCCCAGAACAAGCACGTATTATCAAAACAGCTCGTATTGTTAACGATGATAAACCTCAGTGGGTTGTAGAGCGCGTCAAAGAACAATTAGATAATTTGCATCAAGGCGAGCCCGAGCGTACACGTTCAGACATCAAAATAGCTTGTCTTGGTGTTGCCTTTAAGCCTGATATTGATGACCTACGTGAAAGCCCAGCTTTGGGCATTGCTAAAACACTTAGTACACTTGGCGCAAGACTAATAATTGTAGAGCCAAATATTGAAGAGTTACCGGCATCATTAAAAGACTGCAATGCAGAATTAGTGACGTTAAGTGAGGCGATGACGCAAGCGGATACCTTGGCAGTCTTGGTTAAGCATCAGCAATTCATCGAAGCGAAGGATAAACTGGCTAAATGTGCCAGCTTAGTTGATGCAGTAGGCTTATTAGCTTAATTCACAATTTTCACTTACATCCAATAGAGGACTCATTACAGGACTCCTCTATATATTTTTTGAATCACTCAGGCAGTTAAATGGACGCTTTACTAAAGCATGCTCAAGATCTTGCTAAAACTACAATTCAATCCTATCACCCAATTGAAAAAAGAATTGCGTATGTTGTAAGTCACGGCCAAAGCTACGCAAGCAATGGCTACGCTATTCGTACCCAGGGAGTTGCTGAAGCACTTAATCAACATGGTCTTGAAACGCTGTGTTTTGTTCGCCCTGGTCGACCATGGGAGCTAGGCATCCCAAAAGGGTCAGTACAGCCGGAAATGATGGTAAACGGTGTTCGTTACGTCCATAGTCGTTGGGCGGGAGACAAGACTCCAGTCAATGAAAAAGAACATCTTGTTCAGAGCGTGCAAGCCTATGTAGAGCTATTTAAAGTCTATCGCCCTGCTGCAGTTCTAGCGGCATCTAACTGGATAGTAGGCCTACCTGCTTGGATAGCGGCTACGCAATTAGACTTGCCGTTTTATAATGAAGTTCGTGGGTTTTGGGAACTCTCTAGAGATGCACGAGAGCCAGGCTATGCTCAAACAAGAGAGTTCAAACAAGAAGCTGAGCGAGATGCTTTTGTAGCCAAGCAAGCGACATCGGTTTTTACGTTGAATGAACCGATGCGACAAGAACTCTCAAAACGTGGTATCGATAGCAACCGTATAGACATTGTGTCTAATGGTGTAAGCCATCTACCTATCATCAAACCAGTCGATCCAGCTTTGAAGAAACAGCTTGGAATTGATAAAGATGATAAGGTAATTGGCTATATCGGCAGTTTTAGTGCATACGAAGGCCATGAATTATTAATTGAAGCCTGTGATAAAATAGTCAAGCAGGGTGAAAAACTTAAATTATTGCTAGTAGGCGATAGCCAGCCTGTAACCGCAAATGATAGCGGAACAAAGATGGAAAAGTATCCTTGGCTAATACAGGTTGGCCGCGTATCTCATGAGCAGGTGGCAGAGTACTATGCGCTGATAGATACCATCGTTATTGCTCGCAAAAAACTACCTGTTTGCGAGTTGGTGCCCCCGATGAAAGCTGCTGAGGCACTGTTCTACGGTAAAAGGCTGGTGGTATCAGATGTAGCGCCATTGAACGAATACACCCAGAAATATCAGGATGTGCAGACGTTCGAGTCGGGTAATGCCAAAAGCTTGTCCACAGCCCTTCAGGGGGCACTGAAGCTGCCCGCGCCTAAGCCGACTAGCGAACTGCTTCTCTCGGCGCATATCGAGCCGGTGGTGAGGGCGTTGAAGAGGGAGGAAGGGCAGCAGGGCGGAGAGAGTGGACCTATTATTGAGCAGCCAGAGGTTGACAAACCTCAAACGCAGTCAAAAACGCTGCCCAAGTCCGCTACCGTGATGCCAGCAGTGGAACCTATAAACAAGGCTCAAACCAACCCCACCCAGAACAGAACCATCAAACTGACGCGAGATGTCACTTGGCAGAGGTTTGATCTAAACGGCGCTAATGTCATTCGCATTCTTGGTAACGTCAGTATCAAGCATGGCGGAGGTAAGGCCGGAGTGCTACTGATAGAGCTATTCGACAAAGATGGCAAGAAGGTTTCTCTGGATGAGGTGAATCTGCCGAAGTCAGAAGTGTTCGGAGGTAGTTTCGTATATCTCGAGGATACAAAAGGCAAGAAGGTACAGCTGACATTTGTTGATACTGCTAAGAATATCGAATACGTCAGGATAGGCTTTACGCTCTTCCAGGCAACCGATAAAACAGACATTGAGGTTTATGAGCTAGAAGCAAAGGCAACCAAGTTTGCCTCGCAGGCAGTGCCAGTTTCTCGTGGTGCCGAAAAGCCTAAGCAGGCCTCTGATTATAAAGTGGCTATTATTGCTGATGAGTTCACCAGTAATAGCTTTTCTGGTGAGTTTCAAGCCTTCCCGCTAGAGCCTGATAACTGGCTGGATGTTTTTCAAGATCACCAGCCTGACATCTTCTTCTGTGAGTCAGCATGGGCCGGCCGTGATCCTTTGAAGCGGCCGTGGCGTGGGAAAATTTACGCAAGCACTAATTTTCCTAACGAGAACAGAAAGTCGCTGCTATCGATCATAGAGTACTGTAAAAAAGCGGGCATCCCTACCGTTTTTTGGAATAAGGAAGATCCCACACACCATAACGACAAGGTTCATGACTTTGTTAAAACGGCATCACTCTTTGACTATGTGTTTACTACTGCGGAAGAGTGTGTTGAAAGCTATAAAAATAACTACGGCGTGAAAAATGCCTTTGCGTTGCCTTTTGGTACGAACCCAAGGCTGTTTAACCCGATAGAAAATGGCAAGCGGACAGACCATGTCGTCTTTGCAGGTAGCTGGTATGAAAATCATACCGAGCGCTGTAAAGAAATGAAAAACATCTTGGATCGGTTAATTGATGGTGGTTTTAAGCTGGATATATACAACCGCTACCATGGCGACTCTGATCCTCTACACATTTGGCCCGAAAAATATAACCAATATTTACTTCCTGCCAAGCCGCACCACGAAATGCCTGAAGTGTATAAATCGAGTGTCTATGGGCTAAACTTTAATACAGTGACAGCTTCAACGACCATGTTTGCTAGGCGCGTATTTGAACTCATGTCGAGCAATACGCTGGTCGTGTCAAACTACTCCAAAGGCGTCGATGAAATGTTTGGAGACTTGGTTGTGTTCCCCGACCGCGACCCGCTACGGCTGAAGTCTCTTACTCAGAACGAGGTTGATAATATACGCCACAAAGCCTTGCATGAGGTGCTGGAAAAGCATACCTACAAGCAGCGTTGGCGCAGTATATTGCAAGCAATTGGCCTGCCATTCGTAGAAAATGATACAACACTGACTTTCACATATGTTGTCAAAAGTAGAGAAGAGGCTTCATCAGCGATAGCATGGTATCAGCAGTATGGTATGCAGTTTTCAGAGTCACGGTTACTTCTGGTGGCTGATATCAGTATGGACCCGCTGGACGTTGCTAAGTTTTACCAAGAGTTTAATCGCTTTGGCGTTTCGGTCACCTCGATGCAGCACGCTGAAAAATATGCAATACCAGATCGTTACCGGCCAGTGGAAACCTCTCACTTTGTCGTACTGCGCCCTGGCAAAAATACCGATGCCGGACAGATAAAGAAAGGGGCACTGCACCTACAGTACATGACAGAACACCTTGTGGCGCTAGCAGAGCAGCCTGATCAGCGGCATAAGACGGCACCAGCGACCGCCCATACTATTGTGATGGGAAGTGCAAGCCAGTTTATAGATTGGCTGCATTGTCAAACGAAAAAGTCTTTTTCTAACGTGTATTGGGTATAATGTCATGATTGTTTCCTTTGTGATCCCTTGTTTTAACGCCATCGATAAAATCGGACGCTGCATGGCGTCCCTTGAGAGGCTAAATTTTGACCCCATGCAGTATGAAGTGCTGTTTATAGATGACTGTTCAACTGA
The DNA here is from genome assembly GCF_056158325.1 of Marinomonas sp. AWM4_232. Classification (NCBI taxonomy): domain Bacteria; kingdom Pseudomonadati; phylum Pseudomonadota; class Gammaproteobacteria; order Oceanospirillales; family Oceanospirillaceae; genus Marinomonas; species Marinomonas sp. AWM4_232. The sequence continues at coordinate 3,529,915 of NZ_JBSWTA010000001.1, forward strand.
TGGCACAGATGAGCTAACCAAGAAGGCATGTGCTGATGTAGAACACTGGTATTTTTTTCAGCTTGAAAAGAACAGTGGTTCACCCTCTCGTCCCCGTAATAGAGGAATAGAGAGTGCGCGTGGAAAGTATATCTATTTCCTGGACTGTGACGATGAAATATTGCCGGATGCATTGACCGAACTGACTCAGCTAGCGGAGCAGACGCAAGCCTGTGTGATTCGTTCGGAGCTTTTGGCAAAAGATAGTAAACAACAGAAGCACATGAATCAAATCGAAGCGTGGCACGGTGCACTGTCTAAGAAGCAAAGAGCTGAACTCATTATTCAGAAACAGAGCACAGTACCTACCAGTTTGGTCAAGGCTGAACTGCTCAGAAAACACGATATTCGTTGGGCTGAACACTTGAGGATGGGGGAGGACACTGTTTTCCTCGCGAACGTTTTGGCCCATGCCGAAGTAATTGAGTACCTAGCTTCGCCAACGTATGTCTATTTCAAGATTCCTTCAATGACACCCGCCAGTACCCAGCGCTATGGACGGCGCGAGCTTACCGACCACCTTGAAGTATGGTCGACAACACAGCGGCTGCTTGAACCGTTAGGGATTAACTATATCGAGTCCCGTCTCAACGTGGGCTTAAGAGTGGCAATCGAAAACCTGATTTTCAAAAATCCGGGCGATGTTGATGAGGCTACATTCAGTGCGTTTTCAAGGTTTGTAAACCACCACTGGCCAGTAATTAAGAAATTCAACTATTCGAAGCGTATAAGCGATGTTTTGGCTTCAGTGAGATCTGGATTATTTTCAACATTTTTGGGCCTGGCGAAGCCAAGATTGCTTATTGCTGGTCATGACCTTAAGTTTATTAAAGATGCTACCGCTGAGCTAAGCCAGAATTTCGATATCCGGTTTGATGAGTGGAAGGGCCATGCGATCCATGACGAAGCGCAAAGTCGTGTATGCCTGGAATGGGCTGAGTACATTTGGTGTGAGTGGCTATTAGGCAATGCGGAGTGGTATTCAAACCATAAAAAGCCACATCAGCGGCTAGTCGTAAGAATGCACCGTATGGAGCTGGCACGTGACCACGGCGTCAATATGGATATTGAAAAAATTGACGCCGTTGTTGCCGTGTCAACTTACTTCTTTGAGCGACTTCTAGAAAAATATCCTAATATTCCGCGTCATAAAGCACGCCTGATGCATAACTATGTGCGTGTAGACGACTACGATACTACTTGGCACCCTGACCGACTTTTCACGCTAGGCATTATTGGTGTTTTGCCTTCTCGAAAGGGCTACAAAAAAGCGCTAGAAATCCTTAAAAAACTCAAGAGCCACGACAGTCGATTCAATCTTAAAGTATTTGGAAAGCGAGCTGAGGACCTTGCTTGGGTTGCAAAGAATCCAACGGAGATGGCCTATTTTGCTGATTGTCAAGCCTACATAGAAGAAAACGGGCTGCAAGGCTCTGTAGATTTCATAGGTCACGTAAATATAAAGAAAGAGTTAGCGCGACAAAAAGTAGGCTATGTCCTTTCGGTCAGTGACCCTGATCTCGATTTCCCAGGGCCAGAAAGTTTCCACCTTGCTATAGCAGATGGCTTTTCAGGCGGAGGGGTTTCATTGGTTCAGCATTGGCCCGGGGCGGAATATATTTGGCCTGAAAAATGTGTCGTAAAAGATCAGGAGGAACTGGTTAGTAAAGTGATACAGTTCCAAGAAGGGCGTATGGGTTTTTCTGAAAGCTCTAGGCTCGGAATACAGTTTCTGAAAGAAAATTACGATGTATCAGGTTTTTCAAAAGAATTTAACGATTTATTTATGGAGCTGTGATGAAAGTTGTTCCCTCAACCCCGCTTAAAAAAACACGTTGGCCCTGGCCAAAAATGAATGTCGATGAGGTGGCTAAACGTGCATTAGGTAATGAAATATTTATGCCTAATATTGGTTACGTTAATATAGGTGATATTAATAAGTGGGAGGCGGAGCTCGGCGGTGCTGCAAACTCAAAAAAGCTTTGGATTAATTCTCTGGTTACCCCGCATGCATGCCTTGCCGAATCAAAAGGACATGTTGATCACCCGTGCTTCAAGAAATCAGTTGATTTAATTAAGGCTTACCTTAATCAGTATGACTCTGGTCAGGGAGTGTTCGATATTTCATGGAAAGACGAGCACGCTGTGTCTAACCGTCTTTTTGTTCTTTGTGCATTCATTCATCATCTTGTCGGAGCGGAAGAAGCATCATTATCCCAGCTCGAGCTTTTGTATCACGCTGAAAGGCACGCCCAGTGGTTGTCTCATGATGAGCATTACGTCAAAAATAATCATGGCGTGATGATGGATCTATCCTTGGCGCAATACTCTGTTCTTATACGGGATGTTGATTCAAAGCAGGCGGACGGTTATTTGGAGATCGCGCTAAGGCGGCTTCGGATGATGCTTGATGACACATTTGATTCTCAAGGTTGCTGTACAGAGAACAGTCCAACGTACCACTTCGTCAATTACTCCCTATTCCTTTCGATTTTTTCCTTCCTGAAAGAGTATGCACAGGACTGTGCTTTAGATGGCTGGGAAGAGACTCTTGAAAAATCTAAGGGTGTCGGAGCAATTTTATTGCGTCCAGATGGCACTGTGCCCTTAATCGGTGATAGTGAGTCTAAGCTAGGGACCTTTTTCCCGAATGTAGAGCCTGAACTTTCAAAGGGTGTTGGGTATTACCCAGAAGCAGGCTTGCTCGTCCTCTCTGACGATAATGTTCACTTTACGTTTCGTGCTGGGGGGAGTAAATATTCTCACCGTCATATTGATGACTTAAGCATCACCCTCTGGGCAAGCGGGAAAGACTTTATTGTAGACTCTGGGCTTTATAATTACGATATTGGAGATAAGCTGAGGCGAAGGTTTATTTCCGCAGCTTCGCATAGTGGCTTCTACCTTAAGTCACAGGGGAATGTGCTATTTAAAAATTTCGAAACTCCAGAGCACATGTCTAACTTTACGGCTTTCGAAAGTTTTGACGATAAAGAATTCAAGGTTTCAGCTGCTCAGCGACTGTCAAGTGAATGTGAAGTGCAACGCAAAGTCTCATATGGCGTAAATGAGATAAGAATTGTTGATTTCTTTGGTGCGGACACAGTTCAGGAGTGGCGATATCAGCTTGTTCTCCATCCTAAAGTTAATGTGTATCAAGGAAAAGAGAAGGGAGAGATTCTTCTCTCTAGAGAAGGGGTTGAAGTGAAGTTTAAATATGCTTTAAATGAATATGATGATATTAATGTTTCGCAAGAGCATAGCTATTACTCAGAAAAATTCATGGTTTGTGAAGAGACCAAGATCCTTGTTATTAAAGGGGTTTCTAGTAGTGTTAAGTTGGAGACGTCATTTCTTGTGTGCTAAAAACTGTAGCACGCGTCACGGTTTTACTAGGAAATAATGAAGCGGTGATATGAATTCTCTAGGTTTTATCAGGGGGGGCATGTTTATTTTGTTGTGTGCTGTGGTAGAGAGGATGAGCTTGGTTCTGGCAATTGTTGACTACCACTTCACCAACGGTGGTGTTTCCCGGTATAAAAAGTTCGCTTACTTCCTTGAGGAAATTATTTGGAACAGCAGGTTGGCTCTGATTTGGGTGCTCTTTTGCAAGTCATGTGAGTGAAGGATTCTTAAGTTGTGAGATGGCTAAAGGCTTAGAAACGCTTCGTCAGCAAAGCCCTGGCGCTCGTTAGTTGTAGTATGTAGTGGTGACTAGGCTGAGTTTCGTGTTGTGTTTGCTGAGCGTAACATTACCAGTTTGTTTGAAGGCGGTTTCTTTGGCGGTCCCGATACCAAAGATGAGATCCTAGCCCGGGAATTATGCCAGTCTATGTAACTTGGTTAGAGAACTATGCTGATAAGTTCCAAGTCGCTATATATGCTTGGGTTTTGATTACCAACCATGTTCATCTGCTATGTATACCCTCTGCGCCTGCTGCTGCCACTTCTCTGATGATGTAGGCGCTTGGGCGGAGCTATGTGCAGTATTTAAATTGGCGTTATATGCGCACGAGCACCTTGTGGGAAGGGCGTTTTCGTTCTTCGCTGGTGCAGGATAAACCTATTTGCTTCAGATCTACCGCTATATAGAGCTAAAACCCGTTAGAGCGGACATGATGGATGATTAGGCGGATTACTCTTGGTCAAGCTATCAAAGCAATGCCTTGGTTAAGTCGATTGAACTGTTGACACCGCACTCACTTTATCTGGATTTGGGCCAGGCCGCTTCTGGACGGAAGTTGCGTTACCGCGAGCTTCTCTTATATCAGGTGGGTGGCGAGTTGCTGAGTGATATCCGTAAAGCCGCTAACAAAGGCTTGGTATTGGGTAATGAGCGTTTTGTGGCCAGGTCTAGGCACTGACCGGAAAAGAGTTGCATGAGAAGAAAAAAGGCAGGCCAGTTGGTTGGAAAAAGAAAATTAAAATGGGTATCAATTCAATTGACACATACCTCGTATGTTAACTTAGTTATAAAAATAGACACATAAGGCGCAAGACCGATGACTGAAGAAATATCAGCTTTAGAAAGAAAGCTGCTAAAGGCGCAAAATGAGCAATCCGATAAAATTACACGCGATCTGCTAATTGTTCAAAATCGGCTTTATGCCCAGCTTGAAAGTCTTTCCTGGCTACAGCGCCGCTTGGTCATTAAAGGCCAGTTGCCGCCGTTACGTGGCTGGGCGACATCGCCAGATGTTTTGTTGCGCTTGCATGCTCATATTATGGCAGTACGACCAAAAGTGGTGGTGGAGTGCGGTAGTGGTGCATCTACACTGGTGATTGCTGATGCTTTGCGCCAGAACGGAACCGGAAATTTGATCTCGTTGGAGCATAGTGATTACTATGGCGCGCAAACCTTTAGAACATTACAGGCTGAGTCACTAGAGAGCTGGGTAGATCTGCGTATTGGTGATCTGGAAGCTTGGGAAGGTGAGCACCTGAATCCTGATGATGCTGAAAAGCCCTCTCGCTGGTATCCGGTATCCTTGTTGAAGGGCATCGAACGGGTTGATTTGCTATGGGTGGATGGGCCTCCAGGGGCGACTTGCCATTTTAGCCGTTATCCAGCGCTGTCAGCATTGGCTAATAAGATGTCACCAAATGCCGAAGTTTGGATGGATGATACGGTCCGTCAGGAAGAGAAGGACATCTGTGAGCGTTGGGCGAAAGATTATGGCTTTGAGCTGGAGTATTTTCCGCTTGAAAAAGGTTTAGGTCGACTTACTCGACGTTGCAGTAGCGATTTAATTAATCAACCAATTGTGATCGAGTCAGGTGAGCGTTCTACAGATCAGGACGGAAGCGACCAAATGTTTGATTTTTCATTGCCCGAAAGTGATAAAGGGTAGTTTTCGGCTGATATTTTAATTATTAATGATAGAAGACTTCGTTCCCCCAGCCACGTTTAGAGAACAATTTTGACTAGTGTAAGAATGAATATCAATGAGTCCAACTTCACGTTGGGAAACCGTTCACTTAGGCAAGGGGATCTTGCTGACGCAGAAAAATATTTCACTCTAGCACTGAGGGGAAATCCCCCTTCAAAGGTGAAGTCGCTTATTGAATTTAATCTTAAACTCATTCGCTCAAAGCTTGATTCTAGTTTAGTATCTTTTGGCACTACAAATATGAATTTGAATGACCAAGAAGGGTGGCATCAAGGTAATGTTGATTCAGTAACTTATTATTCTTCGCACGTAGTAATAGAAGGCTGGTGTACTGAGAGGTCCAACAGTTCAGCAATATTTGAATTGGATGTATACGTAGATCATATAAAGTGTGACGTTATCTACAATGACAGGCCTAGATCTGATTTGCTCAATGCGGATATAAGCAATGGTTTTGGTGGATTTTATATCAAAATCCCTAGCAATCTAATCGCTGAGCTATCAAGTAGAGTAGATATTCGACTACCTAATGGTGAATTGGGCTATACGACTTGGCTTTCTCAATCAGATTTTCCAGCTAAAACGATTCCAAATTATCAGCGGCAGCCTCCTCACTCATGTGATTCCTCTCATAATTACTCAGTATTAATATTTCTAAGCACTAATTCGTCTGGTGATTTATTAACTTTTATTGAGAGGTTATCAGAAACCACTAATGCTAATGTCGTAGTTTGTTTGCTTACGGAATCCATTAACTCCAAGCTAAGTGAAGAGTTTTTCGAGGCTGTGAAAAACTGTAAAAATATAGATAGTCAAGTCATTATTGGTCGAGAGCAATATGTTCTCGCAAAAGTCAATTCAGTGATTTCTGATTATCCTAGCTCGGAAGTTATTTTTTTAAACGATGATGTTGAATTCGGCCCACGTTGGCTAGAAGGCTTTCAGCGAGCAGCATCCATTGATAGTATTATTGCCACCATCTCACCTTATTCAGATTATGTATTTCGAAGCTTAAGCGTCTCTGAAGTTTATTCTGATATTAAAGTTGCTCCCTCAATGTTTCGCCGATTTAGTCAAGGGGCATATCCGTCCATACCTTTGCCACTCATCGACACTGGTTGCATCTATATTAGACGCTCTGTGCTTGATACATTAGGTGGTTTACCAGAGATTAGCTCAGCTGACTCTCCACACGAAGCTTTACATTTAAGCATTGAGCAATTTGCTATGTCTGCCAGCGAGCAGGGCTACCATCATATTCTAGATGATCGTACCTTGATTAAGTCCAAGCCTTCAAATGATGACCAAGGTATTGATCAATTCAGTGTGTCTGAGGAACTTAGTAAGTTATTCGAACAATTTAGGCGCAGTTCAGCATATCAAAATATTGCCAGTATCTATCGCTATGCTAGTGGAGTCACTGCACAAGAGCTGACTCTGCCTCGAGTGTTATTTGTTATTTCTATTCAATCAGGTGGCACACCTAAAACGAATAATGACCTTATGGGCGCGCTTAGCGACCAAATTGAGCCTTGGCTTCTTCAATGTGATTTGCAGCAGATGTCTTTGTCACGTTTGCATAATGGTAAACTGCATTTAATTCATCAACATCATTTTGATGTGGAGCCAGTGAGCCCCATCACCCATGACTCCCCTGAATATAATCGTGTTGTTTGGCAATGGCTGTCGGAATACGATTTTGATGTGGTACATATTCGTCATTTAGGTTGGCATAGTTTGTCTTTACCGCGTTTTGCAAAAGAGCAGGGCGCAAGAGTGGTTTATTCATTTCATGACTTCTATAGTATTTGTCCATCGGTAAAACTACTGGACAGTCAGTCACGTTATTGTGCTGGGTACTGTTCGACTTCTAAGCCCAATCATGAGCAGGATTGTAGAGTTGAGTTATGGCCCCAAGACAGTTTCCCGACTTTAAAAGGGCAGTGGGTACATCGCTGGCGTGAAAAGTTTAATCAAGCATTGCAATGGTGTGATCAATTTGTAACGACGCATGACAGTGTTCGCGATACGTTGCTTAAATATCTGAGTCTCGATCATCAAAAGTTTATGGTTATTCCCCATGGGCGAGATTTCAAAAGGCTTGACCATCTGGCTGCATCCTATAATAAGGGACAGCCTTTACGTATTCTTTTGCTTGGCACGATCCATCTTTCCAAGGGGACTGAGATTGTACGTAAACTGCTCGAAATTGATTCAAACGGACTGCTAGAGTTTCATATCTTAGGTGAATCCGATATTGATTGGACGCATCCAAGATTGGTTATCCATGGTGCTTATCAACGAGAAGAAATCGCTGATCGTATCGGCGCAATTGCTCCGCATATTGGTGCTGTGTTTTCGATTTGGAATGAAACATGGTGCCATACCTTAACTGAGCTATGGTCAGTAGGTTTACCGGTATTAGCTTTAGAGTATCCAACCATTGGCCAACGGATACGTGATCATGGTGCCGGTTGGCTGATAGACCAAGAGGTACTTGAACAGATGACTGATAGCCAGGATTTGTTTGATATGATCATTGCATCGCTGGACTCGGTCAAATCTCAACTACAGTCATTGCATAAAAACGGCTCTATCAGTGACAGTGTTGAGCAAATGGCTCAGCAATATATGTCGCTGTATAAATTAGACCCGCGATAGTCAACCAGTGGCGGCTCACAGTGATAAAGTTATTAAGTGGTGATCATTTGGATTTGTATATTTGGAAGGTCGTGTGAGTGAATTAACCGTTGAGCAATTGAGAGATGTCTTTGATTCTGAGTTTTACTTAAGTACCTATCCTGACATTGCCGCCGCAGGAGTGGAACCATGGGGGCATTATTTGCATCATGGCTTTAACGAGAGTCGTCTACCATGTCAGTTTCAAGCATTACAATTAGAAGAGCTTCTATGGCAGGAGCAAAGTGAGGATCGAGTCGAGCAACTTAAGCAGCTGCTAACTAACTCGAATACACTAGAACAGGGGCTTGCTGGTTGGGTTTTGGCACGTTGGTTTGGCAGTTATCGCCAATGGTCGGAAGTAGAGGGATATCTCACGCTATTTTTTGCAAGTGGTGCAAGATGCTTGGTGCCGCACCAAGGGCCGTTGCTACTGTATTTTTCTTCGCTCTACTACCAAGATCAGCTAGCTGAAGCGAGAAGCTTTTTAGATAAAGTAGCCATACCAGAATTTCCAAAATCTGCAGATCTTGTGCTTGCTTTGTCTATGGTTTGTTCAGGCGAAGATAAGTTTCATTATATTAATCGTCTTTGGCGGACAAATGGTTTAGAGCAAGCGGTTTATAAGGAAGAAAATCATGTTAATGATGCTAACCTTTTTGATCTGCTGCCAAATTTCTTCACAAGCCCTAGTAATATAGAGAGTCAGGATGTAGAAGGGCCACTAGTATCAATCATTATTCCTTGTTACAACGCCCAGGCAACGATTACAACGGCTTTACATTCTTTGCTAGCGCAAACATGGCAAAACATTGAAATCTTAGTGGTCGATGATGCCTCAACGGATCTGAGTGCTGAGGTTGTTTCCGGCTTGGCTAGGCAGTATCCGAAAATAACTATATTCCGACATCTGCAAAACCAAGGGGCGTATGCGGCGCGCAATACGGCACTTGCCTTGGCAAAGGGTGACTATATCACTGTGCACGATGCGGACGATTGGTCCCACCCTAATAAGATAGAAAAACAGGTCAAATGCTTACGCCAAAATAATCAGCTTCAAGCCTGTGTCACCCATTGGGTACGTTCTTCCAATGAACTAGCGTTTGAGCGCTGGCGTATCGAAGATGCATGGATTTATCGTAATGTCTCATCGCTAATGTTTACGCGTGAGGTTTTTACAACATTAGGCTTTTGGGATCGCGTTTCGGTTAACGCTGATACTGAATACTATTATCGAATTTTAAAGACTTATGGTCATACCTCTATTGAAGAAATTTTGCCTGGTACGCCTTTAGCCTTTGGTCGAGTGTTAGAAACGGCGTTGACTAGTCAAGGGGCTACGCATCTTCGAACCCAATTTAAAGGCTTGCGCAAGGACTATCATGAGGCTGCCTTGGCATGGCATGAATCCGCTCAAAGCTTATACTTGCCACAATATCCATCACAACGTCCATTTGATGTGCCGCAGGCTATGTGTCGTCGTTTAGAAAATAATCAAAGAAAGCCATCAAGAAGCTATCTAAAGTTAGACAATGTTGTAGAGGTTGGTTTTATAAAGCAATACCAGGACGCTCTTAACCGTGGTGATGAGGAAAGTGCCAGTGAGTTGATAAAGTGGATACCAAAAGTAATCTACGAGTAAGCATCTTAAACTGAATAAATACATTTGCGCTTTTATTGTATTAATAATTGTAATTTCTTAAGTGGTAGGTAAGATTCCGATTATTATTTTTATGAACCTAAAGGATATTAGGATTTTTATATGTGCGGTATTGTAGGCTATATAGGTAAAAAGGAAGCAACAAGCATTCTTTTGAGCGGTTTGAAAGAGCTGGAATATCGTGGTTATGACTCAGCTGGTATTGCTGTATTAGAGAGTGATGGTGTTCATACCTATAAAGCGGTTGGCAAACTAGACAATCTTGTGCAAAAAGTAGCGACTTATCGCACCAAGGGGACGGTGGCATCTATTGGACATACTCGCTGGGCAACCCATGGCAAACCAACTGAAATCAATGCACATCCACACGGGCTTTTGCATAGCCAAGTGGTGCACAATGGCATCATTGAAAACTACGTCACACTAAAAGACTCTCTTGAGACATCTGTTATTAGCCAAACGGACAGCGAAGTCATTGTTCATATTTTTGAACGTGAGCTAGCGAAATATGACTCTACCTTAGAGAATGCAAAGTTAGCTTTTGAAGCTACCTTGTCGTACTTGCACGGCGCCTATGCAATTTTGTTAGTGACAGAGCAATTTCCTGGTTATGTCTTCTTTGCAAGAGAAGGGTCTCCGCTACAGTTATCATTTGAAAATGATGAGTGTTATTTCGCCTCAACGGATTCTCCATTAGTTGAGCACTGTAATCAGACTGTTTATTTAGAAGATGGTCAATGGGGCGTTGCAAGCCATAATTCACTTGAGCTTTTCAATGCTTCTGGTAATGAGGTCATTCCTCAGTTTTCTGCTCTTCCTGCTAGCAGCTTAAGTGCGAAGAAAGAAGGGTTCCGTTATTTCATGGAAAAAGAAATCTATGAGCAACCTGCAGTGGCTGCGGATATCCTAAATGGTCGAATTCAAAATGAGCGGGTTGCTTTGAGCGAAGTGCCAGCAGACTGGCTGGCGGAATTCACTTCAGTGACGCTTTGTGCTTGTGGTACGAGTTATCACGCGGCATTAGTGGCTAGCTACCTATTGGAGCGCCATGCGAAGGTTGCTTGTAAAGTTGAAATCGCCAGTGAGCTGCGCTACCGAGATCCTATTTTTGATCCAAATGGTTTATTTATCGTTATTTCTCAATCGGGCGAAACTGCTGACACATTGGAAGCGATCAAGCTTGCCAAAAAACAAGGGATTGCAACTCTTGCACTATGTAATGTAGTTAACAGCTCTATCGTTCGTGAGGCTGAGCATAAGATTCTATTACGTGCTGGTATTGAAAAGGGCGTTGCTTCTACTAAGGCATTTACTGCGCAGGTACTTACTTTATGGTTGCTATCAGTATATTGGGGGCAAGCCAAGAACACGCTGGACTTGCATGCTGTTAAATATGAAACGTTAGCGATGCGAGCATCGCTTGATGCGCTAAAAATTAGCTCTAATATGCATGAAAAACTTCATAGACTTTCAAAACGATATCTCCATGGGCACGGTTTTTTCTTCATAGGGCGTGATATTTTTTATCCATTAGCTCTTGAAGGAGCGCTCAAGCTTAAAGAAATCAGTTACTTACATGCCGAGGGCTATCCGGCCGGTGAAATGAAGCATGGCCCCATTGCATTGGCCGATGATCAACTATTCACTATCGCGTTAATGGCCAGATCGACACTGTACGATAAAGTTAAAAGTAATGTTGAGGAACTTTCTGCGCGAGATTCGATGATTGTTGCCATTTCCTCCATGCCATTTGAGCTTGCGGATGATTTAATTTTAACCAATGAGCACGAGCACCCTATGCTTGAGTTTTTCGAGATGCTTGTTGTTGTTCAGCTGCTTTCAATGGAAATTGCAATGCGACTTGGTAATGATGTGGATATGCCTCGAAACTTAGCGAAGAGTGTGACGGTGGAGTAGCTATTCCATCCTAGCTTTGATTTGATTGAAAAATAAAACTAGCTCGTACGACCCGATTTTATCGGGGATGATAATCTTTTATCGCCATGCGGAGATGGCTCGTAAGGCTTGATTCTATCAGGGAAGAGGCATTTCAATCGCTGACAGGAGTCAACTCGTACGACCCGATTCTATCGGGGAAGAGACACTTCAATCGCTGACAGGAGTCAGCTCGTACGACCCGATTCTATCGGGGAAGAGACACTTCAATCGCTGACAGGAGTCAGCTCGTACGACTCATATCCGTTGGGGTTGTTTTTCTGCCAGTTCCAAGAGTCTCGGCACATGGTTTCTAGGTCGAGTTCAGCTTGCCAGTTTAGTTCTTTAAGGGCTTTGCTGGTGTCTGCATAAAATTCTGCGATGTCGCCCGCTCTGCGTGGGGCGATGTTGAATGGGATGGATTGGCCACTAGCGCGTTCAAATGCTTTCACTATTTCTAACACGCTATAGCCTTTACCCGCACCAAGATTGTAGGCTTGAATACTGGACTCTGTTTGTTGTGCTAGCTTTTGCAGCGCTTTGATATGGCCTAATGCTAGATCAACCACATGGATGTAGTCTCTAACCCCTGTGCCATCAATAGTAGGATAATCATCACCAAAGACACTAAGTTGCTCACGCTTTCCTACGGCTACTTGGGTAATAAAAGGCATTAGGTTATTGGGGATACCATTAGGATCTTCGCCAATTAGGCCACTTGGATGAGCGCCGATTGGGTTAAAGTAGCGCAGCATTGCAATGTTCCAGCGCGGATCTGCGGCGTAAGCGTCCTTTAAAAATTGCTCAATCATCACCTTGGTTCGACCATAGGGGCTGGTCGAAGATAAAGGCATTTCTTCAGTGTAAGGAATTGGGTTATTGTCACCGTATACGGTCGCCGAGGAACTGAATACTAGATTAAATATGTTGGCTTCTTGCATGCATTCCAGCAGAACTAGAGTACCTGTCAGGTTGTTATGGTAGTAGGTGAGTGGCTGTTGCGTTGACTCGCCAACTGCTTTTAATCCAGCAAAATGAATGACGGCGTCAATCGAGTGTTCTTTAAATACCTTGCTTAACGTAACTTGATCAAGCAGGTCCACTTCGTAGAAATGTAGCGATTTGTCGGCGATTTGCTCTACCCGTTGCAGGGATGCTGGATTCGCATTGCATAGATTATCAACAACGACTACATCGTAGTTTTGCTGCAGAAGTTCAACACAGGCATGACTGCCGATAAAGCCTGCACCACCAGTCACTAAGATTGTACGCATTTGTAAAAATTTCCCTATAAATCATCAAACTTTCAAACAAATCATTTACTATGGGGGCATAATACATGAAGCTGAGGTGGATTGTGCCAAACTGGTTACGTATTTTAATGCTTGGACGTCGTGTGCCATCGGTGTGGTTATTGCGGCCTTTATCAATTATTACTGCCTATTTGTTAGCGGTTAAAGCACCTGAATTGCCGACTCAGGGAGAGCGATTACTTTCTTATATCGGGTTGTCTGTGGTGCTGCTATGGTGTTTTATCTGGCTGGTTTGGCATCTACGCGATAGGTTAAGCAAACGTTAAAGAGACAAATTTTAGGAAAGGGAAACCTGTTGCTGACATCATCCAGCAAAGCGGTGTGAAATTTGGTGTCAACACTGGCAATCATGGTATTTAGGATGAATTGCCGTACATTTTTGTTATGTCTGCTTTGCAAAGAATAGCGTCGGTAAATTCGTAATGGATTGAGTGCATGCCTGCATTGCTTTTGTTATGATCCATTTATTTTGTGTAGATATGGAAATAGAGACAATTTATTATGGCTAAACCTTTAGATGAGCGTTTACATAAGGCTGCAAAAGCCCTAGAAAATCAGGACTTTGAAAAAGCAGAAAAGCACTATCGTAAGGCTTTAATGTCTTCGCCTAATAATTTGGCGGCAAATATTGGTTTTGTTGTTCTTTTGAATCGGTCAAATCGATCTGCTGATGCATTAATCAAACTCAAAACGTTGTGGCCAAAAGTTCAAAGTAATGAGTCTATCTCTAACGAGATAAAGGCGTCTGTATTGGTTCAGATTGGTATCGCGCACCAGCAAACAAACAATTTCAAGGAAGCATTGAAGGCCTTTCAAGCGTCTATGACGCTGGCTAAGAGCAAGGAAGCAGAAGTTTATATTAACAATTTGCAAAAAGTGATTAACAAGCCTTTGACGATCAATGAGGTGATTGCTCAAGCTCGCCAAAGTCATTCAAAAGGCAACGTTGATCAGGCTGGGAAATTGTACGAAGCGGCTCTGCAAATTAATGCTGACTCTCCTGATGCGTTGCATGGTATGTCTTTGGTGCTTCGTGATAAGGGGGCCAATGATAAAGCGCTCGCTTTTTTGCAGCAGGCGATTATTTTAGCGCCGGATCGTCCTGATTTTTATAATGATCTTGGTATGATGTTTCAAGACCGCGAGAACTTTACCAAAGCAATCACCTTCCATAAGCGGGCGTTAAGCTACAAAAATGATTTTCTGCCCGCTATGGTAAATTTGGGTGTTGCTTATAAACGAAGCGGCAATATTGAAGAGGCCATTAAAGCTTATCAAGGCGCTTTGCATATCAATCCTAATATGCCTGAAGCGCATAATAATTTAGGTAATTTATTGCGCTCTCAAGGTCGTTTAGAAGAAGCAAAGAGTAGTTTGTTAAAAGCGTTAGAGCTTCGACCTAATTATCCGGATGCGCTGTATAATTTGAATCAGCTACAGTCTGGTGCGGAGTAATACTCAACCATTGCAACGATTGAACCATAAAGTATGGCTTCAATCGTTGCTAATGTTTATTTTGAAAGTTGCTTTGTGCAAAGACTCTGTCAAGTCTCCCAAAAAGTATTTAACCAGTTATTCCAGCTTTCCAAGCCAAGTTCTTCTGCGATCAGTTCATACTCTTGATCATAGTACTCGCCTCTGGATTCTTCAGGCCAGTAGATAGACAGTCCATCACTTAAATCTAATGTTGATACATTCATTTCGATAACGTTATTCACTGCGGTAAGCATGTCATTTGCAGCGCTGAGGATATCTAAGTTAACGTCAAGTGTTGTCAGTGTATTGAGAAATGAGCTGATGTCGATGCTTTTGGTCTCGTAGTAGAATTTACTGTTTGAACGGGCAAGTTGTATCAGGGACCAGTCTGATTCTTGCGCCGTGCTGATGGTTGTGTCGACAAAACGCTCTAAAGTATCGCTTAATTCGGTGGTGTAAGAGGTTTTTAACTCAGACAAGGCGAGGGTGCTTAGCCCATTAAAGGCCTCTTGATAACTGTTTAGAATGGATTGCATGACGTTATCATCGGTTGTGTTGTCTGCTATTAGCTCACTAAATGCTGTGTAGTCGATGCCTTCATCCGGGACAATGTCCTGTGAAGCAATAATGGTGTCGGTGACGGATTGTAGTCCGACGATTGCTTCCATTGTTGCCATATTGCAGGCATCAAAAATTATCGTGTCAACAGAGCCAAGTTCGGTGCCCTCTAAGGCGGAATTAATGTCATTAATAGCTAGTGAGCTTCCTCGGTTTGAATAATCTATCCCGATGCCTTCGTAACCCAGCCCATGATCCCAAAGTGCCAATACATAGTTATCTGCACTGTAGCTTTGGGTAGACCAATCGATAAAGGTTGTCAGGTAGTTAGGATCGGTCATATTGAGCTCTCCAATACTAACTAAATCGGCACTTACGCTTTCCGAGTTTGCATTAATGCTGCCGTATCGGGTATCAGTCCAGTCGCCTTGGCTGGCATCATAGGTATCACTTCTGTCTAGTACCACGGTCGCGGAAATATTGCTGTTGGTTACGAGAGCTTGGATTTCCAGTAAGTCTTGTAAAGCATAGGTTTCAAGGTCATTGTCAGCGATCATATAAAACATAAAGTGCCACGTTTCATTTTGATTGTTTGACAAATATTGGATAGCCGTTTCAATCGTCGCGGAATCATCTGTAATGATGCTGAAGGCGTGGGAGAAACAGAGGGGGGCATGCAAGTGTTGCTGCGAGGTTTCAATTTGTTCCGATAAACTTGCTATGTTAATGAGCCGTTGTTGAAAGGCGTGCAGCCAATCCTCACTTGAGGTAACCGCTAAAAGGCTATTGGTGGCTTGGTAAAGTGTTTCTAGTCGAGAATGGCTTGTCAATAGGTCACTTAAATAGAGTTTTGCAGCACTGATCAGTGCTTCACTAGGTTGTAGCGTGTCCGGAAGAAGCCCTCTTATGACTTGGGTATTAAAGTCACTAACGCTGCTTGAATGCATCCAATTATTTTTATCCAAAAGGTCAGTTATAGCTGCGTTAGATGCTAAACCATTATTGAGATAGCTATGATTAATGGAAAGATATTCCTCTTCTGATAACGTATCGTCAATGTATATAGCGTAGATGGCATACAACGCATTTCGATTAATCATATATGTCCATTTTGGTTAAAATTAACTTGATACTGAGCCTTTTAAGTTATCTAATAAAATAGCATTTTTTTTAGAACTTTACCTGTTAAAGGAGATTAATATGGCAACAGTTCCAGGCGGAGTATTTGATGCCAGCAGCGTTTCGGCTGGTGATGGTACTGAAATATCAAGTTTTTTAGATTCGATTGGGCTGAGTGATGACAGTATCACGTCAATTACTAGTAGTGTTGGCACTGATCCTGTGACGATTGAGTCAGATGGTGAAGGTAGCTCATTGGGTACTACAAGTTTAGCGAACGTCCTTTCATCTTCACAGTCTGATACTATTGAGTTAACTGTTGAAGATGGTGCAACGAGTGTTACTGGCACTGTAACGGTAGAAGGTGGTGCATCGAAGAAAGTAGGAGTAACGACTTTCTCTGGTGATACTGTCGTTGGTGGTACTGGTACTGCTAATCTAACTACTGCTGATGGTGAGTCAGCAGGCTCTGTGACCGCAGCTAATGGTGTAACATTAACTTCTTCTGTATCAGAAATAACTGGTGAAAGCGCTGTTCAAACAGGCCAACAAGCAGTTTTGGATACAATTTTGAATCATGGGCTTGATTCAGTTGACCCTACAGTTGAAGGATATTATAAGCAAGCAGTTGCTAACCTGTTGAACGGAATTGACGACACTGTTAAATTTGCTTCTTACTCATTAGGTGGTGATGTTGTTGGACGTGCAGCAACTGAAGTAGATATCGTTGGTGCTGAGGCATCGACTGATACTACCAATGCTGCTTTGATTGATATCTTTGATCTAGATGATGGATCGACTGTCAACATCGAAAATATCGCGAAAGTGCTTCTCGCTGGTGATGGTAACCTTGTTGTCGCTGATGACACTGATACATATGTCAACGCAGATGCTACAAATCAGATGATCGCTGGTGGTGAGGGTAACGATACACTCATTGGTGGTGGTGGTACTGATACACTAGTAGGTGGTTCTGGTGATGATGTCTTTGGTTTTGATGCGATCGGTGATGTAACAATCAATGATTTCAGTGCAGGCGATAAGTTTGTATTTGATCACGATACATTGAACTCTCTAGATGATCTTGCAGATATCTTAATCAGTGCTGAAGACGTAGACGGTAACGCTGTTTACACATTCGATACTGGTGAATCAGATACTACTATCACCGTTGTTGGTGTATCGGTTTCAGACATTACAGCTGGTATGATTGACTTCGATCTTTAATTATTAAAGATTAAAGTTGCTGTATAGAAGCCCGCTCTTTTGCGGGCTTCTTTTTATTTGATTTGGTACTGTAATATATATGGATATTTTATTTATTCACCCTTCCTATCCTGGCCAATTCTCACGTATCGCTCCCATCATGGCAAAACTGCCAAATGTTAGCATTTGCGCTATGGGTGAAGATGTAAAAATTAAAGTGAATCCTGACACTTTAGATTACCCTTTAATTCAATATCGTATGCCTGAAAGCTCTGATACGTCAGGCGTCCATCACTTTGCGCAAAGTTATAATGAAGCATCTAAGCGCGCGACGGTGGTTGCTAACACGCTTATTCAGCACAAATACCAAGGCTATGAGCCAGATGTGATTTTTGTACACCCTGGATGGGGGGATTCGATCTTTTTGAAAGAAGTCTTTCCTCATGCCAAGATAATCGGTCTGTTAGAATACTATTATCATTTCAGAGGGGCAGATGTAGGCTTCGATGATGAGTTCCCATATTCGATGAACGATGTGTTTAATGTGCGTTCGTTGAATTCAGTGCATGCTATGGCACTTGAAACGCTTGACGAGTGTTTTTCTCCCACCCATTGGCAAAAGAGTCGCTTTCCTAAAGTTCATCAAGATAGAATACATGTGATACATGACGGCATTGATACGGATAAAATAACACCCAATAAGAATGCGCTGCTGACATTGCCAAGCGGATTAACTTTATCTTACCAAGATGAAGTGATCACGTTTGTTAACAGAGACTTAGAGCCTTACCGAGGCTACCACAAGTTCATGAGAGCGCTGCCTACTATCATGAAAGAGCGACCGAACTGCCAAGTTTTAATTATTGGTGGTGATGGGGCTAGCTATGGTAAAAAGGCACCAGATGGTAAAACTTGGAAGTCGATCTTTTTTGACGAAGTTAAGCATGAATTGGATCTCGACCGCATACATTTTACTGGTAAGCTTCCTTATCAAGATTTCTTAACTGCGCTACAGATTTCAAGTGCCCATGTCTATTTGACATATCCGTTTGTTTTATCCTGGTCTTTGTTAGAAGCCATGTCTGCTGGCTGTTTGGTGATTGGGTCGTCAACTGCGCCTGTTGAAGAGGTTGTAACACACGGTGAAAATGGTCTTCTAGTGCCATTTCATGATAGTGAGGCGTTGGCCAGTCAAGTAATTGAGGTTCTCAATCAGCCTGAGAAGTATGAAACATTACGTAATAAGGCCCGTCAAACAGTGATTGAAAAATATGATTTTAAAACGGTATCTCTACCTGCGTTTTTTGAACTGTTAAATTCAGATAATTAAAAAGGACTTCAAATGCCTATTTCTAGTTCAGTAAAGGGTTATGAAAATTTTGTCGCTAACTTAGTTAAATCACTTCCAATGGATGAGGCAATGGAGATTGCAGTTGGCGGAAATTATAAAGAAGTTGGCATGATAGAGGCCAAATTACTTTTAGAACTCGGTTTAAAACCAGGAATGAGAATGCTTGATCTTGGTTGTGGTAGTGGTCGATTATCGAGTCAGCTGTATCAAACCATAGAGAACCTTGATTACACTGGTATTGATATCGTTAGGAAGCTTTTAGAGTATGCTAAATCTAAAGCGCCTAATTATAATTTTGTATTATCTCAAGGTTTCAGGTTACCTATCGAATCAGATTCCTTAGATATGGTGTGTGCTTTCAGTTTATTTACACATCTACCGCATGCAGAAACGTTTATCTATCTTCATGAGTCACTAAGAGCATTAAAGCCAGGCGGGGTTTTAGTGTTTAGCTTTATTGAATTTTCTGAACCTGGTCACTGGTCTGTTTTTGAAACCACTCTTGAATCTACGATCAATGAAACAGTGACGCATACTAATGTATTTATTGAACGTAATGTAATCAAGTTATGGGCTGAAAAAATCGGCTTTGAGCTAAAAGGCTTTGTTGACGCGGGCCAACCTTTAATGGATGACAAACCATTGGGTCAATCTATTGCCATTCTTGTGAAGCCAAATAAGTAAATTCTGAGCTATGAAAAAAGTCTATACCTCTTCATTGGATTTATCACCTGTCATTTCGATGTTAGATGATGGTCAATACAACAAAGCAATATTGTATCTTCGGGAACAGCTTAATAGTTGTGATGATAATGAGTTTTCCAGTACTTACTTGATTCTTTTACTTATTACATACGATAGACTTAATGATGTCTTTCCAGTCTATCCAGATGTTTGCAAAGAGTTACAAGTTTCTACCGACAAACTTAAAAGTATTGCGCAAACGGTCTCGAGTATTGGAGTCGATATTCTATTTGAAAAAGTTTTGAAGCTGGCAAGCTCTTCTTTGCTCGATAGTCAGTTTATTGCCAAACAAATAGGCAGTAATTACCTTAGTCGACATGAGGCTGCTTTAGAAATATTTTTAGACATCAATGCTAGAATTCACCCAAATCCATTATTTGATGCCACTTATTATAAAGCTATCAATGAATTGGATAGTAGTACCGACGCGGTGATACATTATCTAGAAGAGGGAATGGCTCACAAGCTTCCAACACATAGGTTGATTGATCATGAATGGCTAAGGGGGAAGGTACCTGGCTTTGATAATCACCATTGTGCGATCGAATTCTATTGGAAGAAATGCTATCCCAATAGAATTCTACCTTTCGACAAAGGTAAAATAAAAACAGACGATAATGTTCTAAAACTATTTTTCTTAGGTGCTGGTTTTCCAAACTTGGCAAATGATGCAAATTTATTTGTTAAGAAAAAATATGGCCTTAATTTATTTGATGAACAATATAAAGGTGTAATCAAATTCTTTCAGACATTGGAGGCATTGCCAAGATTTATCCCGATGGATTTCACCCCTAAGGGGTACTTAGATTTACATCGTGATATCGAAAAAATATATAAAGATTCACCGATAGACAGTCTGTATCACTATCTTTCTCATGGAATAAAAGAGGGCAGGCCGTATAATTTCAGCGCTTTTTTCTCACCTAAATCTAAAAGCAAAAAGAAATTTGACACTTCATTAATTAGCTCTGTATCAAATAAAAAGCCTCTATGTGTGCTAATGCATTTGTATTATGCAGATTTATGGCCAGAACTGAAAAAGTATATTGATAATATTGATGTTGAATTTGATCTTCATATCAATATGGTGGATAGCACATGGTGTTTGGATACCATGCATGAGATCAGGCGTTCATATCCGAAATCCAATATCAAAATTTCTGTTAACGAAGGTAGAGATATAGGCGGTTATATATCACTCCTTCATGAAATTGATTTAGATAACTATGTTGGATTAGTGGTTATGCATGGTAAAAAAAGCCAGCATATATCAGAAAACCATATGATTACTTGGCGAACTAATCTTCTTAATGCCATTTTGGGCTCAAATGAGATCATAAAAAATAATATTTCAGCGCTTCTTTCCGATCAGCACATTGGGATCATTGGTGCGTCTGAGCATAAAGAAACAAGTCTTGGAGATAACACCAAACTTTATGATCAATTGCTAGATCAGTTCAATATCAGCGAAGAAAATAGGGGTTGTGAATATGTGTCAGGCACAATGATGATGATGAGGCCAGACATTATGAAAGTTGTATTTGATAAAGTGAAAGGCATGTCTTTTATCAATGCAGACAACAAGGGCTTGGATTTCTTGGTTGATGGGCAGCTAGAACACGCTATTGAGCGAGTGTTTGGTAATGTCATGAAAGAATTAGATTATAAGTTTTATTGGAATTAGTGTATGCGAATCTTTTTTGTTTTACATGACTTAAGCTTAACCGGCGCACCTAAAATTGGCTTGAAAATGGCTGAGTATTTCTCTGAATCAATAGAGACATTTTTGATCGCACGTCAGAGTGGGCCTTTAGGTGATCAAATTGACGACACCAAGTTTGCCAAAGTAATCGTTGATGACATGTTTCATGAAAGCATTAATCTGATTAGAGAGGATAGATTGAAGCTTGCTGTTGAGACAATTCAGGAGCATAGCCCAGATCTTATCTACGTTAACTCCATTGCAGCATCAGAATGGCTGTCAGCGGCAAAGAAGTGCAATACAAAATGCATTCTTCACGTGCATGAGATGAAAGAAGGAATTTTTGGGTTAGAGCAAAATAACTTATTTGATCCTTATGACTTTGAATATTGTGATCTCATTACCTTTGCATCTTTTGAAAGCCAAAGGGATTTTGAGTCTCTGTTTGGTGTGAATGCTGTGCATGTTAATTTTGGTGTAGGCATAAATTATGATGAAGTGCTTGCGTTGTCAAAACTAGTGCCTGACAGCTGTATTAATGCTCGAGGCTTGCCGTTTAAAAAAGCGGATACACGAAAAGTGTTCACAATGTGTGGCACAGCTGTTCACAGAAAGGGCAGTGATATATTCTGGGAGCTGGCTCGCTCACTTCCAGAGCATGATTTTATTTGGGTTGGGAGCTGGGATGACGATGACTTTGTCAGGTCTACTAACCCGGCATTGCCTTTGAATAAAAAGAACCCGCTTAAGAATTTGTATTGGTCTAATGCAACGAGTAATCCTGCGCCATTGATTCGATCTTCTGATATGTTTCTGCTGACATCACGAGAGGATCCTAATCCTCTAGTGGTACTAGAAGCCTTCGCTTTAGGGGTGCCTGTTGTTGCTTTCAGTGCTACTGGCAGTTCCTATCAGTTAACAAATAAATACGGTTATACGCTTTCTGGCGAGGCCAATTCGGACCGTTTGACAGCTTTTTGTAAACGCCTAATCGATTTTGATCGTGAGACATACGCTGTGTCTGTAGATCCATCAGAATTGGATCTAAAAAAGAAAACGACCGATTTGATTGCTTCGATTATAAGCAAGTTCTCTAATGCGGCCTAAGTGATTTCTTGCGACCGCTGGCATGTCGTTCGCGGTATTCCGTATCTATGTATCGATCCGTGGTGGCCATGCTTGCGTGGCCTGCGTCTTCGCGCACGTGCTCTTTAGGGCGAACTTTTACGTCTTCTGAAATTCCGGTGTGACGCAACCAGTGCACGGTAGCCACCCTTAGATCTTCCGCGTCAGATTTCAGACCATCATCACACATACGGTAGAAAGCCTGATCAAAACAATGTTGCACGATATTGCGTACTTGTCGTGAGCTGGTCATGGCGCCTTGCCCACGAGTTTTCGGAATGAGGGCGGTTTGCTCTGCCACGGTTGGTAAATCTGGAAGCTGGCGAAAACGGCGATAGCGAATCAATGCATTGAGCATTTCATCTGATACGCTAACTAGGCGCTCTTTATTGCCTTTCGATAAAACTTTGAACCACCAGTTGCCGTCGGCGTCTTTAATAAAATCGCCCATTATTGGTGCTGATCGTTCATCCGCAACCAATTCAGAAATACGCAGATACATCCCAAGTAGTGCATTCATAATGAACAAAGTGCGCTCATGGGTGACTGGGTCTTCTTCAGCCATTAATTCAGCGGTTTCAATGACATAATCCCATTGTAAGTTAGAGATGCGTCGTACTTGGCGGCGCGTGACTTCCTTTTTAACAAACTTACTTTTTTGACGTATCAAAGCGACGGGGTTTTGTTGCACCGCTTCTTCCTGCATTAAAAAGCCATAGTAGGATGATAAAATAGAGAAGGTAGCACGAATCGCAGCTTGCGATAGGGAATATTGCTGTGACAATGGCACCTGGCCATTACGAAAGTCTAACTTTGATACGTGTGCGACAAATGGACGCCATTCATCATTAGGCACTCGTTCTCCCATTTTGTTTTTGAAGCGTGCGACGTTTTTGGTGCCAATCCAATCTTCTGGAGGTGCGTTACAGAAATGGATAAATTCTTCGATTTGATCACGGCGCAATGCCAGAGCCGGTGATTCAACCACAAACCAAGCCCAAAGCAAGAGTCTCTCTACTTCACGACGATAAGAATTAAAAGTTGCTTGAGAACCGTTGTAACTGTAAATAAAACAAAGCGCTAGTTGTAAGTCTCGTTGGTAATCAACTTTACTAAGTTGTGGGATGTCGTTTTGCAAAGACCCCAAAATACCATGAAACTGTGTAAATGGATTAGGCAAGTGTTCTAAGTTGTCAATTAACGGAAGTGGGGCTTTCATTTAAATCGCTTTGCACAAAAATTCATAAGTGATAACTAAAATTTACGACCTTCTTTAAAGCCGTACTTTAAAAAGTGATGATATGGATCAACTTCTGCTGCTTGAACATCAGGGTTGAGCGCCAAATACTTTTCTGGATCAAAATTAAATGTCTCTCGAGAAACATTGTCACTTAAAGTCGATATCTGGTAGCCATTGACAACGTTTGGTTTTAATTCATTTGTAAAAAGATCAAAGACTTTTCTCCAATGAAAATAGCCAGCATGAGGGGTGCTCAGCATGGGTGTATAATATGCGCAGTCGTCGAAATAAAAATGAGTGACTTGTGACCATCTAGTTCGACTCATGTTCTGGTGTAAGGCCCCACCATGAACAAGATTAGAAGCCCAAATCAAGCATTGCCCTTTTTTCGCGTGAAAAAATTGTTTTTCAACTCCGTAGACAGCAGCATAGGCCTCCCATGCACTGGCAAAGCGTCTTTGCAAAAGTTTGAGATCTTCAGTTGAATGACATCCAATATCGATATTGGTTAAAGCTGGCCACTTATGAGAACCTGGATAATAAAAAATTGGTCCATTCTCTTCATCAATGTCCTCTAGTGCTAGCCACACGCCAGCCATGAACTTATGTGGCAGCGAGTCAAAATGTATATGGTCTGAGTGAGCTCCTTGCTGGGTACCTGATGGAAAGTTCAAGGTTTGAAATGGAAATGCCTTGCGCCCATACACATTTGTTAAAATCTCTATAATGGTTTTATTTGATGCTATGCGTTTAACTTCTTCAATTTCAACGGCATCTTGCAACCTTAATCCTGGTCTTAGTTTTCCTTCAGGACTGTTAGCAATAAAATGTTTGGTTAATTTCGATATTAAGCTGTTTGCTATACTGTCGAAATTATCCTCTGGAAAATCAAACACACAGAAGCCATCTTCCCTTAATTTTTGAGAAATGTGTAATTCAAGTTCTGACAGCGCTTTACCATCCTCGAAGGGGTTCTCAAATCTTGGAATTTCTAGACTAAAATCAGCTTTCATTCCTTTTCCTTTTTTAAAACTTCAATGTTGAGTATTTAAATGTAAAAGCCCTCTAAAGTTGAGGGCTAAAGTAACGAATTATTCAATATATCTGTGTTATGCTGTGATGCTATTGAATAGGTCAAAGTAAGTCGGGAAGGTTTTTGATGTACAGCCTGGGTCATTGATCGTTACAGGGGTGTCAGAAAACGCTACCAAAGAGAAACACATCGCAATACGGTGATCGTTGTAAGTATCGATAGCTGCGTGCTGTAAAGTCTCAACTGGTGTAACGGTGATGTAGTCTTCACCTTCTACCACATCCGCACCAAGCTTTTTAAGTTCAGTGGCCATGGCGTATAAACGGTCGGTTTCTTTTACGCGCCAGTTGTAGATATTACGAATCGTTGTAGGGCCTTTAGCAAACAACGCCGTTGTCGCAATAGTCATCGCAGCATCAGGAATGTGGTTCATATCCATATCAATGCCATTTAACTCACCACGTTCCGATTCAATCCATGTTGGTCCGTATGTGATTTTTGCGCCCATTTTTTCAAGCACTTCAGCAAATTTGACATCGCCTTGTACGCTTTCAGAACCAACACCACGAACTTTAATTTTGCCCCCAGCAATCGCTGCTGCCGCAAGGAAGTAAGAAGCAGAGGATGCGTCACCTTCCACCATGATTTCGCCCGGGCTTTGGTAAGTCTGGTTGCCTTTGATTACAAACGCTTCGTAATTTTGATTCTCAACTTCTACACCAAACTGCTTCATGACAGACAATGTTATGTCGATGTATGGCTTGGAAACCAGTTCACCATCAACTTTAATGGTTAAGTCGCCTTTTGCTAATGGCGCACTCATCAAAAGAGCTGTCAGGAATTGGCTAGAAATATTGCCTTTTATCGATACTTCACCACCTAGGATACCATTAGCTTTGATCAAAAGCGGAGGATAGTCTTTGTTATCTTCGTATTGAACATCAACACCTAGATCTACTAGCGCATCCACCAAATCACCAATTGGGCGCTCATGCATACGTGGTTCACCGTGTAAACGGTATTCACCCGTGCCAAGGCACAATGCTGCTGTCAGTGGGCGCATTGCTGTACCTGCGTTACCTAGGAACAGATCAGCATATTCAACATTTATTGGACCGCCAAGGCCTTCTAAAATACAAGTGCGACCTTCATCTTCCAGTTGATAGTTCACTCCCATGGTTTTAAGTGCATTCAGCATGTGCTTAATGTCATCACTGTCTAGCAAATTTGTGATTTTAGTCGTGCCTTTTGCAAGTGTGGCAAGCAGGAGAATACGGTTTGATAAGCTTTTCGAACCAGGGATTTGGATTTCGCCATTGGCGCTATTAAGGGGACCAAGTGTTAGGGAGTTCATGAATCTATCCATACCAAAGGAAGTGAGGTATCAAAATACAACTTCGTTATTTTCTTACATTTCTTCGTACGATACGTTTACTCGTGGCTGACTGCAACCGTTTTACGAGCTTATTAATGGTCTTGATTAATGTTTGTACGCATTGTGTTTAATGGTTCGTATAACTGGGTTGTGATTGCGTAAAGATTAGTAACATGTCAATGACTACTCTGGTTGAGTGCCTATATTATTCAGTGAGTTTGATCACTAGCCATCCACCATGTGAGGTAAGTTGCCATGGCCATAACATTGAAGAAAACGCTTATTATTGTTGCTTTAGGTACGTTGCTTGTTGCCAATTCTAGTTTTGCGCTAGAGGCGCCGAAGGGGCGCGTTATTTTAACGGTATCGGGCAACATATCGGAGACAAATAGCTCATTTGGCGCTCAGTTTGATCGTGAAATGCTCATGGCACTTGGAAAGCAAGAGCTGATGACCGATACCCCTTGGACGGACGGCATCAATACGTTTAACGGACCATCTCTTAAGTCTTTGTTAGAAGCGGTTGGGGCAAATGGAAATAATTTAGCCGTTACAGCCTTGAATGACTACACAGCAAATGTCCCCTCTAAAGATGCTTATGATCATGATGTCATGCTGGCCATGGATATGAACGGTAAGCAGATGTCCGTTAGGGATAAAGGCCCGCTATTTGTTTTATACCCTTTCGCTAATGACCCATCTCTCGATAACGAGGTAATACATAACCGTTCTGTGTGGCAAGTTAAAAGTATAACGGTTCAATAGGGATGTAGCCACGATGAGATGGAGAGGGGGTAATTATAAATATGGACGTTTTATTAGTCTTTTAGTGGCTGCTGCTGCAGTATTTTTGGTAATAATTATACTGCTTTATCTACAATTATTAGATCGGCAAAAAGAGTTGCTCTCTGCAGCAGAAGAAGACGCGTTATGGGCCTCCTATCAGCTGGATCGAGAAGCATTAAAGTTTAGGAATTCTATTCGTTTGTGGGCTTACACAAGAAACTCTGATGGAGCCACTGAAAAACTAGAAGAGGCAAAATTAAGATTCGATATTCTATACAGCCGCATGAATGTTATTTCGTCAGGTCAGTTGAAAGATTTATTTAATAAATTAGAACGATCTGACGAGTATCGTCATAGTTTAAATGCGGCTATGCATACCGTTGACAATACTTTGTTTGTTAATGATCCAAGTACGATCGATGTCGAGCAGATTAAGAGCGAGGTTGCTGTCTTACTGTCTGTCACGGAAGACATTGTTTTTGCCGCCCTTGAACGTAGGTCTAAAGATAAGGTCTATGAGCGAGAATATTTATACAGTTTATACCACTATCTGGGTGTGCTTGTAGCGTGCTTAACATTGGTTATGTTGCTAATTATAGGCATGTTAGTTAAACAGATAGCCCTAAGTATCAAGTCGTATCAAGAAACTAAAGCTTTGGCTAATGAATTGCAAGTGACTGCGACCGCTGCACAAGCGGCTACTCAGGCCAAGACAGACTTTCTAGCGACCATGAGTCATGAAATCAGAACGCCTATGAATGCCATACTCGGTATGTCTCATTTAGTTTTGGACTCTGATTTACAAGCTAAGCAGCGCAATCAAATTTTGAAGATCCAAAGCTCTGCAAACAATTTGCTACATATTATTAATGATATTTTGGATTTCTCGAAAGTTGAGTCTGGAAAGCTTGAGCTTGAGTCTGCACCATTTAAACTCGATGATGTCTTGGAGTACTCGTACCAAGTCTGCAGAACAGCCGCAGAGGAAAAACAGCTTAATTTTACTGTTTCTAGAAATTTTCAATTACCTGATGTTTGGCTAGGCGACCCTAACAAGCTAAAACAAGTTTTGGTTAATCTTCTTGGTAATGCTGTTAAGTTCACCAATGAGGGGTCGGTTTCGTTAATGACTTCTTTAGACAAAGACTGTCTAAAATTTACAGTGGTCGATACCGGTATTGGCATAGATACAACAAACGATATATTTGAAGGTTTTAGTCAAGCTGACACCAGCACAACACGATTGTACGGTGGTACGGGGCTAGGGCTGGGCATATCTAAGAGAATAATCGAGCTTATGGGAGGAGAAATTTGCTTTGAAAGTAGTTTAGGTAAAGGGTCAACTTTTTACGTAACACTCCCTCTTGAAGCAATGGAACAAGCTACCGAGGCTGAGTTGAGCGAAAGTGTGTGTGTCTGGGAAGACGATCTGATTGCTCTCGATATAGTAAGACAATTAAACATAAGTCATATAGCGATCACCAAAAACCATGTGGCTAGCATGCAACAAATTCTCATTCTAAGTGAAAAAGCATGCCTAAATATCGATTCGCAATGTGAAGCTGCCTTTAACAAAATATTCAGTGGGAGGGTTTATTTATATGGTAATTCTATTAAGAGGAGTGTTTTCAACTGGCGAAGAATTAGTTTATTCACAAAGTTAAAGCTTAACAGTTGTATCAATTTTATACCTAACATAGATAGTCATGAGACAAATATATTAGGTCAATACCATGAATGCGATAGTCTTTTAGGAAAACGAATTTTGCTCGCAGAAGATAATCCGATTAATACGGAAATAGCTTCAGCCCTATTAGAGAAGCTAGGGGTTATCGTAACGACTGCTAAAAATGGTGAAGAAGCTGTCAAAGCTGCTAAGTGTGGTCTATTTGACTTAATTTTGATGGACGTGCAAATGCCTGTATTGGACGGTTACCAAGCCACACAGGCAATTATCCAGCACTGTGGTGAACAATGTCCTCCGATACTGGCATTAACAGCGGGAGTACTGGAATCAGATAAACAAGTTGCTATGAACTCAGGCATGTGTGATTTTTTGACTAAACCTTTAGATCCTCTTCTTTTACTCAATAAACTTGAAGAGTGGTTGCTGAACCAGCCTGTTGATTCAAGCATAAATGAATTGCCTAATGCAAAACGTGTCCTCGCATCTGATGCTGGTTTATATAGGGTTGGCGGAGATCAGAAGAGATACCTTGAGTTGCTGCATAGGTTTTCTAAGTTGCTCTTACCTTTTACCGTTCATAACTCTTCCGTTATCCCTATGACATCTTATGAACTTCACAGTATTAAAGGCAGTGCTGCTAATATTGGTGGTGAACAATTTGCCTTTCAGGTGGCTCAATTGGAAAAAGATTTAGCTGAAAATGGTAACACTGGCTGCAAACAGCATACTGTTCAAATCATGAGAGTTAGAGACGCTGCTGAAGAGCTAATGAAGCAAGTTACTACATATATAACGGATAGAGAAATTGTTTCAGAATGTTCATCCAATGCAGAGCCAAAAGCTGTGCAGTCAACAGATGAAATTAAGTTTAGTTTAAGTGAAATCATCAAAGAACTTGAAATGGGTGCTTCAGATGTCTCTGGAAAGCTAATTGTTTTATTTGATCAAGTGGATCAGCAAAATGCACGTGTATTAAGATATGTTCAGGCTAAAATCGAAAATTATGACTATGATATTGCAATTGAGCAGCTCGAAAATCTAAAGAACGCTTTGTAGGTGAAGGTAAAAAGAATGGTAAATTTAGACTACTTAAACGATCCATCAATGGATGTCGAGCGCACATGTGAAAGATCGAAAATATTAGTTGTCGATGACATGGCTGATAATATCAACATTCTTAAGGGTATTTTACAGGAACACTATGACGTACTTGTCGCAAAGAGTGGAAAACTGGCTTTGTCAATTGTTGCTGCCCAAAAGCCTGACCTTATATTGCTGGACATCATGATGCCTGAAATGAACGGGTATCAGGTCTGTGAAATGATTAAGCAAGACCCGCAGACTGCCCACATCCCCGTCATCTTCATAACTGCCATGACTTCTATTGAAGATGAGCAGGAGGGGTTCGAAGTAGGGGCAGTTGATTTTATTACCAAACCCATTACGCCACTTACTACATTAGCAAGAGTTTCAAACCATTTAACGCTTTCCCAACAGAACAAACGAAATCGCTTGATTATAGAGGAGAGAACTTCTCAATTAAGAGAAGCCTTGTACTCTGCTGTTAAAATGTTAAGTGAAGCAGGCACGTATAATGACGAAATGACTGGAAGTCACATGTGGCGCATGGCTGATTATTGTGCCGTTTTAGCAAGAAAAATTGGTTGGAACGACGGTCAAGTTGAGAACCTTAGATTGGCCGCACCAATGCATGATACAGGCAAAATTGGTATACCAGATAGTATTTTGAAAGCGCCTAGAAAATTAACCAATGAAGAGTGGGAGATCATGAAGCAGCATCCTGTCATTGGCGCAAACATACTTGGTAACAGTGAGGCGCCACTGTTTAAAATGGCTGCTGAAGCATCACTTGGACATCATGAGAGGTGGGATGGCTCAGGTTACCCTTCAGGATTAAAAGGAAAGCAGATTCCAATAACGGCTCGGATCGTTGCCATTGCAGATGTGTTTGATGCCTTGACTATGGAGAGGCCATATAAAAAAGCTTGGTCGATTGAAGAGGCTTATCAATACCTTAAGGAAAACTCGGGCGCTTACTTCGATCCTGAGTTGGTAGATGCATTTATTCTACAAGATGAAGAGGTGAGGCTAGTGAAGGCAAAATGGGATGAAGCGAGTGAAAAGGAAGCAAGAGGTTAAGGGAAAAATAGGGTATTCGTGCATAGAACTCGTTCCTAATGCGCGGATGTATTGTTTTCATATTAACCACAACATTTTTTATACTTTTTGCCAGACCCACAAACGCAAGGGTCGTTGCGTCCAACCTTGGCATTATCTGGGGCAACGTAAGGAGTATGTCCTTGAATTTCATGCTCGCCTGAGATGTACAACCATTGACCGTTTTTCTTCTCGAAAAGAGATCGCTCTGATAAACGTCCAGTATTCGAACCTTCTTTGAAATGCGCCGCAAATTCTACCATTCCAGTTTTGTCCTTTGGACCACCATCTTCGGTAGCAATGATTTCAAGTTGAACCCATTGGGTAGCACCGTTGCTATCTTGTATTTCATCGGCTGTTTGCCCAGTGTCTTCTTTCAGATTCTGGGTTTTGGCAATGTAGTCGAAGTTCTGAAGTGCGAAAGCGCTGTAGCGTGATCGCATTAAGGCTTCGGCAGTAGGAGCCGTGCCAGGGTTGTTATGGTACATTCCACAACACATTTCATAATGTGCTTTTGATCCGCAGGGACATTGAGCAGGTGGAGTCATTCACATTCCTTCATCGCCAAGTTCTTGTTTAGATGCGTATAATACCCGTTTTAAACAAACCGAACAGGACTAATTTGTGAGTAACAGTGCGACAACATCGTTTTTTTGGTACGACTTTGAAACTACCGGAGTGGATCCCGCCAAAGATAGACCAATGCAGTTCGCTGGTATTCGCACGGATTTGGACTTTAACCCAATCGGTGAGCCCATCATGCTTTACTGTAAGTTAGCTGATGATGTGTTACCTCACCCTGATGCATGCTTGCTAACGGGCATTACCCCGCAAGATGCCATTAGAGAAGGTCTAAAAGAATCCGCGTTTGTTAAACAAATTGAACAGGAGCTTTCCGTTCCAGGAACCTGTTCTTTAGGTTACAACACTCTGCGCTTTGATGACGAAGTGGTCCGAAATAGCTTCTACCGTAACTTTATCGACCCATACGCAAGGGAATGGCAAAACGGTTGTTCCCGCTGGGATGTTATTGATCTGGTGCGTATGACTTATGCCATGCGCCCTGAGGGTATAAAGTGGCCTAAAAAAGAAGATGGAAGCTACTCGTTTAAGTTAGAAGATCTGACTAAGGCAAATGGGATCGCTCACGAACAGGCCCATGACGCCTTATCAGATGTTCATGGCACTATCGCCATGGCCAAGTTGATTAAGGAAACTCACCCAAAACTCTTCGATTACTACTTTGCTATGCGTGAAAAGTCCGCGTTGCAACAATTTGTCGATCCGGTTCGTATGAAGCCATTTTTACATATTTCGGGAATGTTTGGGCATGAGAAAAAATTTGCTGCGTTTGTTGCTCCGTTAGCACCGCATCCATCCAATAAAAATGGTGTTATTGTGTATGACCTTATGGAAGATGCGCAGCCGCTAATTGATCTATCCGTTGAAGACATTCAGCGCCGCGTTTTTTCGACAAAAGAAGAGTTGGCCGAAGAAACACGACTTCCGCTGAAAGTTATTCATTTGAATAAATGTCCAGCTGTGGCGCCGGCTACTTTCCTAAAAGATGAAAAAGTTGTGCAACGGCTTAATTTGGACGGTGATATTTGCCGCAAAAACTTGTCACTGTTAAAAAATGCTCCTGGACTTGCTGCTAAGTTGTCCAATGTCTTTATGCAAGCTTTTGAAAAGATCGACAAAGATCCAGATTTAATGCTCTATAGCGGCGGCTTCTTTTCCCGTGATGACAAACAACGAATGGATGAGATACGCTCGACCCCAAGCGATATTTTAGGGGAATTGGAACTGACGTTTGATGATCGTCGTTTGCCTGAAATGTTTATGAGGTATCTTGCTAGAAACTATCCTGAGCAAATGAACAGTCAGCAGAGGGAAGAGTGGGAAGAGTATCGACGCGTACGACTGCTAGAAGCAGACGGCGGCGGAAGTATCACCATGGACCAATATTTTAAGCGTCTTAATGAATTGGCGCTGGATGAAAGTCTACCTGATAGTAAGCGCATCATGCTGCAAGACTTAGCGGATTATGCCCAAGGCATTTATCCATATTAATAATCGGCCACACGAGCTATATACAAGGAGAGACCTGAGCATGAGCGATTCACGAGGTACCACACAATGGTTAGTCGGTATTGCGGCGTTTATTCTAATCATTGCAGGCCTTAAAGAGGCATCACAAATCGTCGTGCCGTTTATGCTGTCTGTATTTATCGCGATCATTTGCTCACCGCTACAAAACACTTTGCGCCGTTATCATGTGCCGACTTGGCTATCGATTGTATTTATCGTGCTTATTATCGTGGCTTGCTTAGGGTCCGTTGGGTTGTTGGTAGCCGCTTCATTGGATGATTTTTCTAAGGAATTACCAAATTATAGAACTCGTTTTGGTGCAGAAATGTCTTCGATATTTGAGCAGCTGAATCACTTGGGCATTAATATTTCATATCAGCAAATTAAAGGCTATGTAGACCCATCCTCATTGATGACACTGTTTACCAATACGCTTACTAGTCTTGGTAGTGTATTAACCAATGTATTTGTTGTGATCATGATCGTTGTGTTTATTCTGTTGGAAGCAGCTGAGATTCCAAAGAAATTAAGCTATGCCCTTGATGATGCTACGCATTCAATGGCCAAGGTTAATCAGTTTATTGCAACCGTGAATCGTTATTTGATGATTAAAACACTGATTAGCATTGGAACCGGTGTGTTTGTTGGCGTATGGGTATGGGCCGTAGGCGTTGATTTCCCGGTGTTGTGGGGTGTTTGCGCATTCCTGCTCAATTTCATTCCTAATATTGGCTCCATTTTAGCCGCCATCCCTGCAGTCTTCTTGGCCTTTGTCCAGCTGGGTAGTTTTGAAGCACTCATTACTGGTTTAGGCTTTTTATTGGTAAATTTAGTGATGGGTAACCTAATTGAGCCGAAATATATGGGAAAAGGGGTTGGCTTATCGCCATTAGTCGTTTTCCTGTCATTAATGCTTTGGGGGTGGGTATTCGGTCCTGTCGGTATGCTTTTATCCATCCCGTTAACGATCATTTTAAAGTTTGCCTTTGAGGCGAATCCTAAAATGCGATGGCTAGCGATTCTTATCGATTCAAAAGCTCATCCATAATTTTTCCTCATCAAATAGTAGAGGTTAGTTAAATAAGAACTGGCATTATTTTCTAATCTCTACTAGAATATGCGATTGATTTTTTCGGTGCGGATCCTCGCACGTCTCTTATCCTATTTAAAGGTTACCATCTACATGTCTGACGCTGATATTCAGCCTACTTTTGATTCTCTGGGTCTGGCCGCCCCAATTCTTAAAGCGGTTAGTGAACTAGGTTACGAACAACCCTCTGCCATTCAGGCGCAAAGCATTCCATTTTTGTTAGAAGGGCATGACCTTCTTGGTCAAGCGCAGACAGGTACGGGTAAGACGGCGGCATTCGCTCTGCCATTGCTATCT
The DNA here is from genome assembly GCF_056158325.1 of Marinomonas sp. AWM4_232. Taxonomy (NCBI): domain Bacteria; kingdom Pseudomonadati; phylum Pseudomonadota; class Gammaproteobacteria; order Oceanospirillales; family Oceanospirillaceae; genus Marinomonas; species Marinomonas sp. AWM4_232. The sequence goes on from NZ_JBSWTA010000001.1 coordinate 3,563,989, forward strand.
CGCATTGATGTAGCAAATAAAGCACCACAATTATTGGTGTTGGCGCCAACACGTGAGTTGGCTATTCAGGTTTCTGAAGCATTCCAGAGCTACGCTCGTTACATTCCAGATTTCCACGTTCTACCGATTTACGGTGGTATGTCTTACGACTCTCAGCTTCGCCAACTTAAGCGTGGCGCGCAGGTTGTTGTAGGTACGCCAGGACGTATCATGGACCACATTCGTCGTAAGACACTTCAACTAGATGGCCTTCAGTCGCTTGTTCTAGACGAAGCGGATGAAATGCTACGTATGGGCTTCATCGACGACGTTGAGTGGATTCTGGAGCACACACCTAAGACACGCCAAATCGCATTGTTCTCGGCAACGATGCCAGGTGTCATTCGTAAAGTAGCGCAACAACATCTTAACAACCCAAAAGAAGTTAAGATCCAAACTAAGACGTCTACTGCAACGACTATTACTCAAAAATACTGGCAAGTAAGTGGTCTTCATAAGCTAGATGCGCTAACACGTATCCTAGAAATGAACGAGCACGACGGTATGATCATCTTCGTTCGTACGAAGGCGGCAACGGTTGAGCTTGCTGAGAAATTGACTGCTCGTGGTCATGCTTGTGAAGCCTTAAACGGTGACATCAGCCAAAACCTTCGTGAACGTACTGTTGAACGTATCAAGAAAGGTCAGATCGACATTCTTGTTGCAACGGACGTTGTAGCTCGTGGTCTAGACGTTGATCGTGTAAGCCATGTGGTTAACTACGACATTCCATACGACACTGAGTCTTACGTACACCGTATCGGTCGTACCGGCCGTGCAGGTCGTTCTGGTACTGCGATTCTATTCGTTGGTCACCGTGAGCGTCGTATGTTGCAACAAATTGAACGTGCAACTCGCCAAACCATTGAACGTATGCAGCTTCCAACTGCGGCAGATATCAATGAGCAACGTGTGGCTCGATTCAAGCAACGTATCACTGACACAATCGATAACCAAGATCTAGATTTCTTCATCGAATTGATGGAAGGCTACCAAAAAGAAAACGAAGTAGACCCTACGAAAATAGCTGCAGCGTTAGCTTACATGGCTCAAGGTAAAACTCCTCTGTTATTGAAAGAGATCGAGATTAAACCTCGTGAGCGCAGTGAGCGTCCAGATCGTGGCGAACGCGGTGATCGCGCTCCACGTAAGCCTCGCAACATTACTAAAGAAGCGATGCCTCTTAAAGATAACCCTTCGGTAGAAATGAAGCGTTACCTTGTTAAAGTAGGTTATCGTGACGGTGTTAAACCGGGTAATATCGTTGGCGCGATTGCAAACGAAGCGGATCTAGACAGCCGTCTGATTGGTCATATCGAAATCTTCGAAGATTTTGCAACGGTAGATCTACCTGCTGATATGAACAAGCAAGCTGTTAGCAAATTGGCTAAGACTCGTATTTGTGGCCAACGCTGTGACCTAACAATGCTTGAAAATGCAGATGATAAAGTTTTCGAGCGCGAGCGTCCTGCTGGTGGTAATCGCCGTCGCCAAGGTAATGACCGAGGTGATCGTGGAGATCGTCGTCCACGTAGCTTTAATAAAGAGCGTGGAGATCGCGGCGACCGTAAGCCACGTCCTCGTAATAAAGATTAAGTTCTCAAAAAAGCCGAGCATTGCTCGGCTTTTTATTGAAAGAAATTTGCGTACGACCCGATTTAAATTGGAATGTAGGACCTCGGTTTCCGAGGGATATGGCTTTTCCCGCGCACAGCGCGGTCCTACAACTAAATCGTAGATTGTGATGGTGGGGGCAGTCCCAGCTCCGTTTTAAATCGAGAATGTAGGGCCTCGGCTCCCGAGGGATATGGCTTTTCCCGCACACAGCGCGGCCCTACAATTACAGGACAGATTGAGTTAGCGAGGGGAGCCTCCTCTCGTACGACCCGATTCCATCGGGGATAATGGTTTAACAGAAACAATATTTTAAAAAAGCAGGATTAGAGATGGATCAAATTACAATTATTCGTCCAGATGATTGGCACTTACACTTCCGCGATGGCGATATGCTTAAGGAAACTGTACCAGCGACTGCTCGCTGTTTTGCGCGAGCGATTGTTATGCCCAATCTAGTTCCACCTGTGACCAATGCGCAGTTAGCAGTAGAGTACCGTAAGCGCATTGAAGCAGCGATTCCGGCGGGTAATTCTTTCGCTCCCTTAATGACCATTTATCTTACCGATAAAACCTCAACAGAAGATATCCGTGCCGCAAAAGCTGCGGGCGTTGTGGCGGCTAAAATGTACCCAGCCGGTGCAACAACGAACTCTGATGCTGGTGTAAGTTCTCTGGACAGTCTTTACCCGGTATTTGAAGCGCTAGCTGATGAAGGCATGCTTTTACTAGTCCACGGTGAAGTGACGCAAAAGCACATTGATATTTTTGACCGTGAAAAAGAATTTATTGATCAGCACTTAGTGAAGATTGTTGAGAAAATTCCACACCTAAAAGTGGTGTTTGAACACATTACCACTAAAGATGCGGCTGACTTTGTTATGTCTGCCCGTGATGGTGTGGCGGCAACCATTACACCACAGCATTTGATGTTGAATCGTAATGATATGCTAGATGGCGGCATTCGTCCGCATAACTACTGTTTGCCTGTTCTAAAACGCTCAACTCACCAAGAGGCGCTTCGTGCAGCGGTAAAAACAGGTTCTTCTAAGTTTTTCTTAGGCACGGATTCTGCTCCACATGCTCAGCATCGCAAAGAGTCTGGCTGTGGTTGTGCAGGATGTTATAGCGCATGGTCTGCAATCGAGCTGTACACGCAGGTCTTTGATGAACTAGACGCATTAGATAAGTTAGAAGGCTTTGCTAGTCTACACGGTGCTGATTTTTATGGGTTACCTCGTAACACAGATACCATCACTCTTGTGCGTGAGCAGTGGGTGGTACCAGAGTCAATTGACCTACCAACAGGCGAACCTATTGTGCCTTTCTATGCAGGACGTCAAGTAAACTGGACGCTTAAGAAATAACCAGTTCTATATAAGTTTGGGAGCTTTGCTCCCTTACTTATATGTTGTGCACAGTTTGTTTTAAGTGACGGTTATTACGGAAAAAACGTTATTTCAATAAACTAGCGCAGATGCACCCTCTACATTCTTGCTAATATCTTAAAGATAACGTAACTCTTTAAGCATGACTATGAATGTAATCCGTACACTTCCTTTACTAATCTTATTGTTTCCAAGCCCTTGGCTATATAGTGCAAGCGAAACCAGCATTGTGCCCAAAGATGACACCTTAGATGTTCATATTAGCCGTTCATGTGGTTGCTGTGGTGACTTGGTTGGCGGATTGATTGACCAGGGGATGAAGGCAGTAATTCATTCTTCGAACGCGTTGGATAAAATCAAAGACAGTTATGGCGTCCCTCTAGATGCTCGTTCGTGCCAGACCTCTTTATCTCAAAGTGGCTACTTGTTTGAAGGTAATATTCCTGCAGCGGTTGTAAAACAATTTTTAGCGAACCCTCCAAGCAACGCAAAAGGGTTGGTTGCACCATTACCATCCGCCACAAATTTGGGAATCAATGGTCAAAGTATGCCGTTTTCAATTTTACAATTGAACACGGACGGCTCCGTGTCACCCTACGTAGAAGTTTCCGATCTAGATACTGAAGACTAAATTTGCCAGCCTAAGTTAGCTGGCGACTTTAAACCACCAAACCAGTGCCGCCACGGCCAATGAAACTGGTAGAGATAGTAAAATCATTAGGGCTATTTCATCTTTAGGGCCATCAAATTTAGTTGCCAACATATAGCTAATGACCGCAACCGACATACCTTGTAAAGCAATGATTGCGGCTTGCTCAACCTCAGAAAATGAAAACCAAGGCACAATCAACGCTGCAATCCCAGCACCAACAAGTGGTCTAAAAAAAGCAAAGCTGATGGAACGGTAAAGCATGTTGCTTTGCTTGAAGGACAAATTCGCTAAAGATTTGCCTAATAGCATTAACATAATAGGTAATGTGATCGCACTGAGCATTTCCAATGTTTTTAACATTGCTGCAGGAAGTGAGACGTCAAAGAGTAATGCTAAAACCCCTAGAATTAACGCGACCACAGGGCCATTTTTTAAAAGCTCTTTTGGCCGGTAACTGCCGGACATAAAACCCACGCCCAATGTAAAGTGACTTACTTGCACGACAGAGCTTACGACCACTGCGACGGTAAGGCCTTCTTCACCAAATAACGCATAGGCAACAGGAATACCAAGGTTACCAGTATTGGGATTCACCAATGGCGGCAAGTAATACCGAGAGGGCAGCTTCATGATTTTTAGAAAAATCAGTGAAACAACTAGCATAGCCATTAAGCACAGAAGGGTGGCCGCCACAATAGAAAGCATTCCCCCCAAATCCATATCCATTTTTAATACAGAGGACAGTAGTAGAGCTGGTAATCCAACGTTCGAGACAAGAGAACCTAAATGTGGACTATCTAAGTATTGTGTTCGTCTTGTTAGAAAAATGCCTAATGCTCCTAAAAGTAGAATAGGTGTTAAGGCCATGGAGAGTGCTGAGAACATAGATTACTCATTGATGTAGTAGATTTTTGTTCTACTTTACTTGGCAAAAAGGCATCTGTCTTGTAATTGAAAAGCATATTTTCAAATTCGCTTGACCTTTGTGTAACCCAAAGGTTTTAAACTGTCTATTAAGAAGACTAAAGGAGGTTGCTATGAAAGTCAGCGAACTTGCTAACACTGCCAATGTAACGCCCGAAACTATTCGGCATTACACGCGAGAGGGCTTAATACAAGCGAATCGAAACCCTGAAAATGGCTACCATCAATACGATAAAGAAGCACTTCGCAAAGTTAGGTTCATACAGCAGGCGAGGGAGCTAGGTTTTAGCCTTAAGCAAGTGCAGGATATCTTTGAGCAATCGGACTCGGGAGATTCACCGTGCCCATTGGTTAGGGATCTTTTAAAGCAAAAAGTCCCAGAAGTGAAGCAACAGATTGCTCAGCTTCAATCTCACTTAAATAAAATGGAAGCGGCTTTATCCGCCTGGGATCAAATGCAAGATGGTGTTCCTAATGGGCATTCCATTTGCTGCTTAATTGAGGAATGGGACAAGCCAGATGACTGCTGTGGAAATGGAGGTAAAAATGACTGAACAAGATCACCAAAATAATTCATATCGTGTAGAGGGGCTTAATTGCCAAGGTTGCGTCAAAAAGCTCCGTCATGAAATTCAATCCATTTCTTCCTCTTCTGACATTGAAGGTTTTCCTAAAGAAGACCGAATTATCTTAATGGGAGACATGACGGAAGAGCAGTTCAGCCAGGCTGTTGCCAAAGCAGGTTTTCAGTTTAAAGGAGAGTATGCACCTGCTAATGCTGAAGAGGGCACATCTATTGAAGATAATGCCAATTCCACTGAGCTAGTTCATTCAGAAGAACCTGAACAGAAAGAGGTGTCTGATCCTGCCGTACAGTTAAGCTTAAGAGGAATTACATGTGCTGGCTGTGTCGATACCATTCAAAAAGCCCTTAACGCACTACCTGATGTAACGGAAGCAGAAGTAAACTTTGCAAGCCGAACAGCCCAGGTTCAAGGCCAAGCTCCTGTCGATGAATTAATAAAAGCGATAGAAAATGCTGGCTATGAAGCAGAGCAGATCAAAGACCCTCTAAAAGAACAGGATGAGCGAGCTCAACGAGAGCTAGATGAATATCACACCAAGGTACGCTTTTCATTTGCAGGCCTAATTATTGGTATTCCACTTATGCTCTGGGGTCTGCTCGGTGGTTCTATGATGGTAACGACAGCTGGAGAACAAATCGCTTGGGGTGTAGTTGGGGCGATTTCGTTGCTTGTCATGTATTACAGTGGAAGGCATTTTTATCGCAGTGCGTGGCGAGCCTTTAAACATCGCCACAGCAATATGGACACTCTTATTGCGATAGGAACTGGTGCGGCTTGGTTGTATTCCATGTCTGTGGTTTTACTACCTGACTGGCTTCCTGCTAATGCTAGACACTTGTACTTCGAGGCCAGCACGATGATCCTTGGTTTGATTAATTTAGGCCAAGCTTTGGAGGTAAAGGCTCGAGGTAAAACGAGTGCTGCGCTAAAAAGACTATTAGATCTACAACCTTCGCAAGCTAATATTTTACAAGATGGTATAGCCCATAAGGTTCATATCTCAGCCATAAAAATCGATGACCATATCTTAATAAAATCAGGTGAGAAGCTACCAGTTGATGGTGTGATTGTGGAAGGGCAGTCATCGATCAATGAGTCTATGTTGACAGGTGAGCCGGTACCAGTCGAAAAAAGTGAAGGCGACACTGTCTCTGCAGGTACGGTGAATGGAAACGGACGCCTTGTATATAAAGCGACAAAAGTAGGCGGTGATACGTTGCTGGCTCAAATTATTTCGATGGTTGGTAAAGCACAAAATTCCAAGCCGCCGATCAGTCGCTTGGCAGATAAAGTGTCTTCAGTCTTTGTACCAAGTGTCATAATTTTCGCTATCTTAGCTGCGATGGCTTGGTTGAATTGCGGTCCTCAACCAGCCGCCGTTCATATGCTGGTTGCAGCGGTGTCCGTTTTGATCATTGCATGCCCTTGTGCGTTAGGGTTGGCAACGCCAATATCGACCATGATCGGAGTCGGTAAGGCTGCTGAATACGGTGGTTTAATTCGTAATGGTGATGCGCTTCAAAAAGCGAGTGAAATCACAACGATTGTGCTTGATAAAACGGGCACCATTACGGAGGGCAAACCAACTGTCAGCGAAGTTAAGCTGATAGGCGATGATGAGCATGCTATCAAAAGCATCATTAAAAGCCTTGAATCAGGAGCGAACCACCCATTAGCACAGGCCTTGTTAGAGTACTCAGACAGCGCAGAAGAGCAATTGATTGAAAACTTTGACAATGTACCTGGCAAAGGTGTTACAGCGTCCATTGATGGTATCGATTATGCGCTGGGTAATGCGGCTCTGATGACGCAAAAAGGGATAAGTATAAGCGTCGCATTTCAGCTCGGTACGGGTTCTCATGTTTATCTATCTAAAGGTGATCAATTGCTGGCTGGTTTTGTTATTGAAGATAAAATAAAACCAAGTGCTAAGGCTGCCATCAAACAGTTACATGACAACCATATTAAGGTGATCATGCTCACTGGTGATAACGCTGAAACGGCGAAAGTTGTTGCTGATGAAGTGGGGATAGATCAATTCAAGGCGAATATGTTGCCGCAAGACAAACTCGATTTTGTCCAACAACTGCAACAAGAAGGTGAAACGGTTGGTATGATCGGAGATGGCATCAATGATGCACCTGCATTGGCTCAAGCGGATGTGGGTTTTGCTATGGGTGCGGGTACGGATGTCGCGATGGAAAGCGCTGATATTACACTCATTGGTAATGATTTAAACCATATCGCAAACGTCATCGAAATCAGTAAAGCGACGCTGAGTAATATTAAACAAAATCTTTGGGGTGCATTTGGTTACAACACCTTAGGGATTCCTGTTGCAGCGGGATTATTGTATCCATTAACAGGATGGCTTTTAAGTCCAGTCATTGCGGGTGCAGCCATGTCGCTGTCATCGATTACGGTTGTTGTAAACGCTAATCGCCTGCGCTGGTTCAAACCAAACTCAACGAATAAAGGAGCAAACTAGTGATGATGTATTTAAATCTGATTGGTGTTGCTGCCATCGCTTTTATCATTTGGTGGTTTTGGTTAGGGAAATAGGGAGCTTTTATGTCAGCAATTAAGCATTCTGCTTATCGTCATAAAGTAACCTTAAAACTCTCTGGTTTGAATAACTCAACCATCCCTTTGGTTGAGTTATATTTCACAGAGAGTACAGCTGTTGACTTAATTAAGCTCAATGACAAAAGAGGCATCATCGTCTTTCACTATGACGCCTCTCTGTTAACATTTGAAGAGGTTGTTGACTCACTTTCAGCGCTTGATGTAGACCTATGTGAATCGTTTTGGTGGCGTTGGCGATACCGAGTGGCACAGCAGGTAAGTGAAAACATACGTGCTAATGCACGTCATAAGCCTCATTGTTGTGCTAAGGCGCCTAATGTCCACCGCCGCTAACCGCAACTGGCGTGATGTTCATTCTAGCAATATAAATCACAACCCATATCGCTAAAAACGCAACCACTGATGCGACGTAGCCAATGTTGCCTAATCCCACTTGTTCTATGCTGATAGAGCCGAGCAGTGCGCCAGCCCCGATTCCCATGTTGATGATGCCAGAAAAAAGCGACATGATGATATCTGAAGCACTGGTATCGATACTCAGAACCCGGGATTGCATGGCCAAGCAAGTCAGAATTAATGCAGCCCCCCATACAACAGTAATGACGATCAAAGCGGTCTCAGAGGTTAAAGCAATGGCTAGACACAGCATACACATAGTTATGCCGACAGCACTACCAATCATCAATTGAGCACCATACCTTTCACCGAGATAGCTAAATAACGTACTACCAATGATGCCTGATACGCCAAATGTTAGTAGGATGACTGTGGTTAAATTGCTGGAAACACCACCGAAATCCATTAGGAACGGTTCAATATAGCTGTAAGTTCCGTAATGAGCTGTGAACACAAGAAACACAGACAAATACATGATGAACAAACGCTTGTTAGTGAATACCGATTTTACTTTGGCAGTGAGATCAGTGCTGGTAAGGCTTGGTAAGGGCGGTAGTAGGCGAAATACCAATGCTGTAATGACTAGTGCAGCTAATCCAATCACCTCAAAAGCCATTCGCCAGCCAAGGTGCTGACCTATTAATCTGCCAAGTGGAACCCCAAGTACCATTGCCATGCCCGTACCTGTCGCAAGTACACTGAGGGCAAAATTCATTTTTCCTGGAGGTGCTACACGAATCGCAATGGAGGCTGTAATGGACCAAAACACTGCGTGCGAAAACGCAACACCAATACGGCTAATCATTAAGCTTTGGAAGTCCCAAGCGATGGTTGATAAACCATGACTGACGATAAAAACTGTACATGTTCCCATCAACAACAGTTTTCGTTCCATGCGACTCGTGATCAGCATCATAGGCAAAGACATGACACCAACAATCCATGCATAAATCGTTAACATCCAGCCTGTTTGTGACGGAGTAATGCCAAAGTCCTCGGAAATATCAGATAATAACCCAACTGGTACAAACTCAGATGTGTTAAAAATAAACGCACAAAAACCCAGCGCAAGAACACGAAGATATTGCACATGTTTGGGTGTGGTACTCGCTGGAGGTAATTGTGTCATAGGGGTTCCGAACAAGAGTTTAGTCGATTAGATAAAGGGTAGTATTCTTCACTTAATTACACGAATTTAAAGGGCTAAATATGAATCAAACATGCATCCCTATGATAAATTTTAAGGGCGTACTTAAATCTATTCTAATGTATGCACATTCATGAACTTTGTTGAAATACGACGTCAATTTGACTTTAAAAGCATCGAACTTGGTCAATGGGTTACACCCAAAGAACGTGACAGAGCGGCCTTAAATTTCCATCAAGCTTTAGTGGATCTAATGCACGCTTTAAAAGTACCGGAGTCCGTTATCTCACTTAGAGGATCACTGGGATTACAGTACGGCAAAGGCGGGCAGTTAGGTGTTTCCGCTCACTACATGCCTGCAGTTAAAAAACTTTCGCTAGCGAAGAATGCTGGAGCCGGTAGTCTCGCTCACGAATGGTTTCATGCATTTGATCACTACATGGCAGACAAGATGTTTCCTATTGCAGACCGCATGGTTTTCGCCTCGAAACTATGGTTAAACGATTACCCATATGGGCCGCATACCCTGAATACATTACTGGCTCAATGTTACGAAACGATTTTGTTGTCAGTTGACGGTAAGGAGCCAAGTCCGCTGTTTATTTGTTCAAGAGAAACAGATACTCGACTGAATAGTTTTTACTACTCAAAGCCAGAAGAAATGTGCGCTCGTGCGTTTGAAGCGTTTATTGAGGACTGTTTACCCAATAGTCGCTTCTTGGTGAGAGGTACAATAGGAACCGATGAAGCTAAGCTTGGTTTATACCCAAATGGTGAGCAGCGTTTGATGATTAATGAGATGTTCCAACAGTATTTTTCAATATTGGGTGACGCGTTAGCAAGTAAACAAAGGAAGCAGGAAAATCATTAGTAACTTGTTTATCCTGCTTCCAGCGGCATCATCACCTAGGACTTAACTCACTTTGGGGCGGTGGTGTTTCGCCTTTAGCATGAGGGTTTAATGGACGAATGCCAGCATCGGTACGAGTAAAACCAATATCTCGTAAAACATGGTTATCAAGGTGACCGAATGTTTGGTTTAGACGGCGCTGTTCAAAGTATTCTTTTGCTAAGTTTAAAAGTGCGATAAAGCTCATAATGTTCTCCTAATCAGCAAGATCATGAGAATTTACGAGGAGTGGCCTTAAATGCTTGATTGACCGCGTAAATTCCCGCGATCAATGTAATAAACAACACTAAACGCGAATGCCAAAGGCCTTATTGGCTGTTCGGACATAAATTCGAGGCGCAGTCATAGATGTTGTCATGATGGAATGCATGCAAGTCATAATGGCCTCCGAATCGGTTTAGGGTTAAATGAAATGTCTTTATAAGACTTTGTTATTAACTCGTTTTTGAGATGACATGTCAATCGAACGAATAAGCAATAAACAAGGATAGCCGCATTTTCCCCGATAGAATCGGGTCGTACGAAACGGAATACAGCGTACGAGCTGACTCCAGTCAGCGATAAAAGAATTTATTTACTCGATAGACTACAGCAACAACAGCACAGGCGAAGAAGCTGCTTCTTTAAAATTTTAGTTTGAGCCTAATAAGAAAGAAATTACGAGGAAAAGGCCATAATTTCTAATATCACACTATTTCCGATAATAACATTTATCGGAAATAGTGGACCTACTTTAGAGCTATTAAAGCTCTAATAATGCCATCAAGTCTTTTAAAGACTTAACTTCATACGTTGGCTTAATCTGCTCACCAGTAAGTTGTTCGTTGTGATGATTTAGCCAACATGTCTGAATACCTGACCGTTGGCCTCCAACAATATCTGAAGCAAATGTATCTCCGATCATTAGCACGCGACTCTTCTGGTCGTGGCTGATGTTTAGTTTGTCCAGAGTATGTTTAAAAACACGTTCATCAGGTTTTGCGAGGCCAACTTGCTCAGAAATGATCACATGATCAAATACATCAGCTAAACCTGTTTTATTCAATCGGCGTTGCTGCAAGGCTGTAAAGCCATTGGTCAGTATGGAAAGGCTTTTTCGTTTAGCTTTTAACGTTTCCAGTAACAATTTAGCACTTGGCAACGGCTCACATATTTCCGCCATGCTGTCTAAAAAACGCTCATTGAGCTCTTGAGGCTGTATGTTGAGCTTTTTACCCCAATGGCTAAATCGCACTGTTTGTAATGTGTCGGCACTTATTTCACCGTTTTGATATTGCACCCATAATGGCTTATTAGTTTGTTGGTAGAACTCATAATCTTCCAAGTTAAACTGCACATCAAAATTAGCAAACATGTGCTTAAGCCCTTCGAAAGCATCGAATTCGAACAATGTATGGTCCGCATCAAAAATATAGAAATCATACAGATGATTCATAAAACATCTCGCTGTGTAGAAACGGAGCGAGAGCTAACACTAGCCCTTGCATATAAACACTTTCACGGGTTTCGATATGGTTAGTCAAAACACCGATAGCACCGCCCTTTTGTCTTATATTGTGCTGATCGAATATATCGTCCATCACATGAGCTAACTCTTCGCCTTGTTCAAGGCGTTGATAGACAAACTGAGGTAACGGTAAATTGGCTGTTCGCCCCGTGATCATTCGTCCTTCCTGATTTCGGACTGTGATGTATGCATAGGTTGCGGGCCCTTCATCAAAATAATCCACACCACCTTCCATAGCCACGTAGTAATCGTATTTCTGTTGGCTATCAAAATGGGCACAATATGTTGCTCGGTTTTGCGCTCCAAGCTTGGTATCTTTCTCATTCATGGGTTGATCCGCCACTCCAGATGGAGCATTAAGATCTTCACAATGAATAGCATGATCAGGGAATGCCTTAGCGAAAGCTTTCATCGCGGCCCCTTTCTTCACTGGGTTGGTGGAACCTACTAATACTCTTATTACCACGCTCGACATAAAGTTCTCCCTAAAGCAAAAAAGGTCGCAATAGCGACCTTTTGTATATTATTCGGCTTGGCCTTTAATAATGGGTGTCTCACAATGGACATCCGCATTTTGCCCTCGATGGCGTAATGCATGATCCATAATGGTTAACGCAAGCATCGCCTCAGCAATCGGTGTCGCTCGAATGCCGACACAAGGGTCATGACGCCCTTTTGTAATGACGTCTATCGCTTGACCTGAGCGGTCAATGCTTTTACCTGGAATTGTAATACTTGACGTTGGTTTTAATGCCATGTGTACCACAATATCTTGACCAGAGGATAAGCCGCCAACCACACCGCCTGCATGGTTCGATAAGAAACCTTCTGGGGTCATTTCATCACGATGTTGGCTACCTTTTTGCTCGATCACATCGAAGCCATCACCGATTTCGACGCCTTTCACAGCATTAATGCCCATCATGGCTTTGGCGATATCAGCGTCTAAACGATCAAATACTGGCTCACCTAAACCTGGCTGTACGTTTTTAGCAACGACAGTAATTTTAGCACCAACTGAATCGCCTTCACGGCGAAGGTTTGTCATGTACTCTTCAAGTTTCGGAATCGCATCTGGGTCAGGGCTAAAGAACGCATTTTCATAGACTTGGCTTAAATCTTTAACATCCAACTTAATTGGGCCAAGTTGAGATAAAAAGCCTTGTATTTCAATGCCGTAGCGCTGTTTAAGCCATTTTTTAGCAATAGCTCCAGCCGCAACTCGCATCGCTGTTTCTCGTGCTGAAGAACGACCGCCACCGCGATAGTCGCGGAAGCCAAACTTCTGGTCGTATACGTAATCAGCATGCGCAGGACGGAATGTTTCCTTGATATTACCGTAGTCTTTTGAGCGCTGATCTGTGTTGCGAATTAAAAGACCAATCGGTGTGCCGGTTGTTTTGCCTTCAAATACACCTGACAAAATCTCTACTTCATCCGGCTCTCGGCGTTGCGTTGTATGTTTTGATGTGCCTGGTTTACGTAAATCTAAGTCACGCTGAAGATCAGCTTCAGTCAACTCAAGTCCTGGAGGGCAACCATCAACGATTGCGCCTAGGGCTAAACCGTGGCTTTCCCCAAAAGTTGTGACTTTAAATAACGTACCAAATGTATTGCCAGCCATGTTGTCTAGTTACTCTTGTTGTAGGGTTTTCAATTCTTCTTTCGTTAACACGAAGACGCCGTTACCACCATTCTCTAATTCTACCCACATAAATGGTGTGTCAGGGTACGCTTCTTGTAATGCAACCTCACTGTTGCCAACCTCATAGACAACAATACCGTTATCATGAAGGTAATCTGCGGCTTGCGCTAGGAATGCTCTGGTAAAGTCTAAACCATCATCGCCGGATGTTAGGGCCAACTGTGGTTCGTTGTGAAATTCTCTTGGCGCAGTATTGTAGTCATTCGCATCCACATACGGCGGATTACAAATAATCAAATCATACTGCTTACCGGATAATGCATTAAACATATCGGAGTGGATAGCATGTACACGGTCTTCCACCTCATGCATAGCGATGTTTTGCAAAGCCACATCCAATGCCGCGTCACTAACGTCAGTAATGTCTACTTCGGCTTCATCAAAGGTTAACGCAGCTGCGATGCCTAGGCACCCAGAACCAGTACACATATCAAGAATGGACAGCGGGTATTGCTCTAACCATGGGGCAAATTGATTCTCGATTAGAGCCATAATTGGCGAGCGAGGAATCAAGGTGTCTTTAGTAACCTTAAACGGTAGCCCCATAAACCATGCTTCGCCTAATAGGTACGGCAATGGTTCACGATCGTTTATGCGGCGATCTACCAATTTTAAGATCCGCTTTTTCTCATCATGGGTTAAGCGACTGTCTAGGTGTTCCTTTGGAAAATCTAGAGGTAATGAAAGCGCCCCAAGAACCAGCTGAACAGCTTCATCCCAAGGATTGTCTGTACCGTGGCCATAAAAAATATCAGAACGACGAAAACGAGAATACGTCCAGCGGATGTAATCTTGAATGGTCAATAAATCCTTTATGGCGGATTGGTGTCTACTCATAGCAATATCTTATGCGTTAAAAATGCGTGTCATTATAGCGATAATCCCCGCTAGACTCTATGAATCTGACGCTTTTGTCGCCACGCTTTCTGCAAGCTTTGAGACTTGTTCGATTGCACTGTTTAAAAGCTGATCGTTTTGCTTTTTTAAGCGCTGAACTTCTGCTTGGCTGTCCGTTAAAAGCTGTTTTAACTGGGAAATTTCATTATCCTGTTTGGCTAGATCAACTTGCGCTTGATGGAGTTTGGTGTCTGCTTCTCTCTGAGCTTGCTTCCATTGTTCAATTTCGGATTCGAGTACCCTGTTTCGAGTTAATGAATGCTCTAGTCGGTCTTCTAGCGCTTTTTGGCTTTGTTGCAATTCATTACAGCGTGTCTCAAATATCTGCTTTTGTTCAAGAGTTGTTTCTAGCTCTTGTTGAGAGTTAATAAAAGATTCTGATAGGGAGCGCTCTCTTCCTTCAATAGAAGATTGTCTAAGAGATAGTTTCTCTTCATGCGCAGTGATCTGCTCGTCCAGGATGATAGAAAGTGATTGAATAATATCTCTTTCGAAGCGTTTAAAGGTTGGAGCAAAATGCTCGGTGACTTCTTTCAGCTCATTCTCTTGATGTTCTTTATACGATTCTTCCCATTCGCTGATGGCGTTTAGCAATGTTGTATTCGAGCAGCCGCGACCATCAAGGTTTTTAAAGTAATCACTCAATCGTGGAATGTTAGGAAAGATGTTCTGCTCAATAAGATCCCAGCAGGCTTGGATGATTTCTTCTTTCGCTATGTTTGCCTTACGAGCCATAACAGTTAAACCTTAGATAAAATAATATTGAAAAATATTATACTTATTTTATCTTTTATATCTATATTTGGGCCTCACAGTTGCTAAACAGTAAAGTTAGCTAGGGAAAGAAAAATAGTCGCGTTTTGGTGACTCGAGTTGCGCTAAAGCATCAGTTGTGACTTTATGACCGAGTTCGATTAATTCTTTTGAACGCCAGAACTCATAGAAGCTGCACGAATCCTTTGGCAGAGAAATTAACAAATCTGGCGGATAGCCTGCGATTTTGTATTGAGTCAGCGATTCTTGCATGGTTTCAAACATCATGTTAATGGTTTGAATGCGTCCCCAGTTTTGGGTGTCGTAGCGCGTTTCTGGTTCCAACTCAGATTCCGAGTCAGAGTCATCTCCCATCTTGCCAAAAAAGTCTTTCACACTTCGCCACCATTCAGCTTCCTGTTCTGGCTGAACAACTGTTGCCTCGGGTAGCTCTTGTGCTGGTCCATTTAGATCCACAGCGATAATGTAATCAGCCCCAGCCGACACCGTTGGTATAATAGGTAGTGGGTTAAGAACACCGCCATCAACATAAACTCGTCCACCCACTTGAACTGGACTGACAATAGAAGGCACCGCAGAAGAAGCCCGCATAGCTTTTAGCAGACTACCCTTTTGAAACCAAAATTCTTTTTGGCTGAGTAAATCAACACCTATAGCAGTAAATGGTCGTGGTAGATCTTCTATGTTCAGATCATCACCTAATAACTCTTCGATAACTTTGAAGTAGCGGTCACCTCGAACATAACCGCCCATTAGCACCGCCATATCCAGCAGCTTTAGTACGTGAAATCGATCTAAAGATTCTGCCCAGTCTTGGTATTCCTTAAGCTTACCAGAGAGGTAAATGCCACCGATGATGGATCCGATCGAGCAGCCTGATATGGAAATAATGTCATAACCTTGTTGCTCAAGTGCGTTGATCACACCAATATGTGCGTGACCACGAGCAGCCCCACTCCCTAGCACCAACGAAACGGTTTTACCTGTCATACGTCTTTATTCCTTTAAGGCCTGAATTCATTGGTTGCGGATAAAGATAACTCGGTCCGTCCCAAGTGCTGGATCACCCATATTTGCCAAGTTGATAAAACGAATATCTCGGTTCTCTTTAGGACTTAAACCAAATTGGATATCACTAATGTACTGGTCACCAACACTTACTGCACTTCGATGATCGGCTTGGCTTGTGACAAATCCAATGATAGTTGTTAAATCATTGGATTCAGATAGAAAGCGTCGAATTCTTGGGATGTCTTTAGCATTAAACTGGGCAAGAATGGCAATATTCTCTTCACTGCCCTGGGGTATGACCTCATCTATCCTAACCATAACATCACCGGCTCCACGGCGATTCAGGTATACTACCCAGTAATGTTGATGTGCATCTTTTGCGACCCACAAAGTCTGACTAGAGTCGGCTCCATAAAGTAAATAATCATTAAAGAAGTTATTTGCCCAAGCGTTTGAACTGCCACATGAACGGCTATGACACTCAAAAAGGAGCTCAACACTGTCTAATTTTCGAATAGCCTGGTCATAAAAAGACTCAACGGATTCCATCGGAACATTGCGACCGATTTTATAAAGTGTTTGAACAGAAGAACCTTCTACAACCGTCACTTTTTCTGGTTCCCAACCTCTTCCAGAACGGTATATCTTTGCCAAAGGAATTTCAAAACTGGCGTTTTCTACTGGCGTGCTCTTGACGATCTGAGCACTTCGATACGAAGGTATTTCCTGTTGGGTATTAGTTGATTCTGCTGCAAAGACAACCGTGCTGCTTAGACAACAAGCGGTGACAAAGTTACGAAACATATTGCTCACTCCTTAACACGGTTATACGAATCTTAATTCTGGTCGATAAATCGATGAATTTCCTGTGCAACCGAGTAGCAAGTTTCAGTTTCTAGGTGGAAATGATGGCTACCATCAAGAAATTGCACTTTTATCCAAGGGAACATCTGGGTACGTCGTTTAAGCAAGTCCGGTTCATTTCCATAAAAACCTTGGTTCGCTAACAAAGCTAATATTGGGCATTTAATAGAGGAAATATAAGCCTCAACAGATTCTTCATCCATGCGATAAGGTGATGGAAAAGAGAGTTTGGGATCAGCCCGCCATACCCATTCGCCATTTTTTACTGTAGAGCCTCGATTAACCAATAGCTTTGCCGCATCATGACTCAGCTCAGTCATGCCATGCATCCTTGCGTAGATGAGATCTTCTTGAGATGGGTAATGCGTATTTCGTTGGCTTCGCTGTTTTAGCATTTTCTGCATAGCACGTTTCATAGTTACGACACGCTCATTGGGCGTCGCTGTCGCCGGACCAAGACTGTCTAAAACAATCAAACCTCGCACCTTTTCGGGGGCCAAAGCAGCAACCAGCATAGCCACTGCGCCTCCCATGCTATGCCCCACCAACCAAATAGGCTGCGAGCTAAGGTTCAAAATACTAATAATGTCTAATGCATAATCCCATAGATGATAAAAACAGCCATCTGGACGGTGGTCAGATAATCCATGCCCCGCGAGATCCACAGCGGACAAATTATAATCAGATAAATATGGGGCTAAATTGGTAAAGGAAGCCGAATTATCTAGCCAACCATGAAGCATTAATACCCTTAGGGCATTAGGGTTGCTAGATAGCCATTGCTGACCGGCTAAACTGGTGTGACCTAAGTTATATTGTGTATCGTTGGACATAACTTAATTAATAAACTCTTTACAGTTTTGGAGAGATTGCCCATTTAAATTGACAGCAAGCCGTTGCAAAGAGTTCCCCCTCAAGAGCTGCCATAGTTGCCGTTGTCATCTGGAACTCATAAGGCAAAGGTTCGTCAGCCAACATATCCACTAATTGATGAGCGAAGGGTTGGTGAGTAACCAGCAAGACTGAAGAATAAGGTAAGTCGTGAAGCCACAATGCCACATCGAGCGGTTTACCGCTCGGAGTAATCAAATCAATCGTTTCGAAATTAGCTCCAGTCCCCAGAACCTTGATAAACTCATTGGCCGTCTGTTGTGCACGAATATAAGGGCTGACAAAAATAGCATCAAAGTCTTCTTGCCTCACAGCAAACTGTTCGGCAGTTTGTCGTACTTCTGCATACCCCTGAGCGGTCAACTCTCTTTGCGCATCGTTGTCATAGCCAAAAGGCTCGGCATGGCCGTGCCTCATGACATATAAGCGCTTAAGATTACTCGCCATCTTTATCTGACCATGGCTGGAAAGGAAATGGCTTTTCTTCGGTACTGAAAGATAAGAAGGAGACGATTTGTTTAACAAATACACCGGTTGAGCGAACCCAATACGTCAATCCAGAAAGTTCACATTTAGAGGCAAATTTAACGATCGTAGTAATAACAACCAAGAAACCAAACACTGTGAGCGCTAGGTTTAGTAGGCACCAATAAATCAACATGAAAACAAGTCGGATCCAAAACTCTTGATTTGCGTAACCAGGTTTATTCATTTCTATTTACTCCAGCAGTTGCGAATTCTACATCCCATTTCTGTTCGCCGGTCATCATGGTACCGATTAAAGAATCTAAACTCGCGTTGTCAAAAATTAGTTTATACAAACCAGAAGCTAATGGCATATACAAGCCATGCTTATTGGCTTCTTCTACTACCATTTTTAGTGTATTCACACCTTCAGCAACTTCACCAATGGTTCCGATTGCCTTTTCCAATTCTTCGCCTGAACCCAAGGCAAATCCTACTCGATAATTACGACTAAGTGGAGAGGTGCAGGTAGCGATTAGGTCTCCCATCCCAGCAAGGCCTAAAAATGTCATGGGGTTGGCACCAAAGTGAACCGCAAAGCGACTCATTTCCGCAAGGCTACGCGTCATGATCATTGCCATGGTGTTTTCGCCCACTTTCATAGCTTTGGCCAAGCCACAGACAATGGCATAAATGTTTTTCAGGGCGCCGGCTAATTCAACACCGGTGCTGTCACGGTTTTCATAGACTCGAAACGTCCGAGATTTAAGTAGCTCAATAACAGTAGTTCTAAGTGCGTCATCATCACTGGCAATAACGGATCCAGTCAAATGGCCTGCTGCAATTTCTTTTGCTAAATTTGGACCGCTTAATACGCCAATGCGCTCTGTGACACCGTTTCGCTTCAGAATGTCACTCATGAGCTCGAAGCGATTAGGATTAAAGCCTTTAGTCGTGCTGATCAAAACCTGATTAGGTGTCAGCAACGGCTTAATTCTTTCTACGACCTGCTCAAATGATTTCGAAGGAATTGATACAAAGATCGTGTTACTGGTACGTATGGCTTCTTCCAAATTGCTGGTGGCAAGTAGCTCTTGATGTAACGGTGCATTAGGAAGATAACGGCTATTAAGCCCTGTTAAATTGATCTCTTCTACTTGCTCTTCGTTGCGCATCCATTGGCTTACTTGGTGGCCATTCTTTGCCATGATGTTAGCCAGCGCTGTACCGAAACTACCACCACCTAATACACAAACTGATTGCTTATCCATATAAATATTTAACCTTACATTAAGATGAGCAGCTTACTTCTAGGTCTTTTCCCCACTCAGGGCTACGCATGGCCAAAGAGTTACTCTCTGGGTGCTCCTCAAAAGGACTAGATAAGACCGCAAGCAGCTGACGAAATGGCAAATAATTCCCCTTTTCAGCAGCTGTTATGACTTCATGAGCCAGATAATTTCTTAAAACAAACTTTGGGTTAACGCACAGCATCATGTGCTGGGCATTAGCCACTTGTGATTTATTGCGCACGGACCAATAGTAGTCAAGCCATTGAGACATTGCTTCCCTATCGATCACCTCATCTAAGATTTTTTCTGGACTGTTAGGTGTTAGATGCGACAAAGATCTAAAAAACAATGAGTAATCGAGCTTTTCACGGCGCAGTAGAGCGAATAACTTTTCTAGTAAAGGTTCGAGACTTTCATCTACTTTGATACCAAGTTTTTGTGCCATCAAGGTATCGTAATGTTCTTGTAGGCAGGGCTCGTAATGCTTTAACACCTCAATCAGATCGTCACGAGTAAAATGGCCTGAGAAAGCGTGCATTAAGCAGTTTAGATTCCAAAGCCCTATACCGGGTTGACGATGAAAAGCATATCGACCGTCTTGATCGGAGTGATTACTAATCCAGCGTTCATTGAAATCTTCCATAAAACCAAACGGACCGTAATCGATAGTTTCACCTA
This sequence comes from Marinomonas sp. AWM4_232, assembly GCF_056158325.1. Lineage (NCBI taxonomy): Bacteria > Pseudomonadati > Pseudomonadota > Gammaproteobacteria > Oceanospirillales > Oceanospirillaceae > Marinomonas > Marinomonas sp. AWM4_232. The sequence goes on from NZ_JBSWTA010000001.1 coordinate 3,584,316, forward strand.
AAATAGAGAAATTATCGGTATTCATTACCCCATGCTGGAAACCAACCGCTTGCCACTTGGCGATCATGCGAGCAGTCCTCTGAACCACTTCAATAAGCATGGCTTTTATTGGTTGTTCAGTGTTGAGGCAATGGGGGAAATGATTTTCTAGAGTAAAGTCGATGAGACGCTGTAGCTCTGTGGTCTTTTTATGAGCAAAAAAGTATTCGAAATGCCCGAAGCGGATGTGTGTTTGAGCCGTACGAATGAGCATAGCGCCGATTTCGGGATGCTCACGATAGACGGCTTGTTGGCTATCATACAAAGCTAATGCTCTGGATGTCGGAATGCCAAGAGCCGCCATGGCTTCACTGGCCAAGTATTCGCGGATAGATGACCGAAGTACGGCTCTACCGTCTCCTTGCCTGCTGAATGGCGTTTGCCCAGAACCTTTTACGTGAAGATCATGGTAGGAACCATCCTGAGCGATGACTTCACCCAGTAAAACACCTCGTCCATCTCCTAGCTGTGGTGTAAAACCACCAAATTGATGGCCAGCATACACCATACTAAGGCTATCGGATAAAGTGGTTTCGCCAGATAAGATCGAAAGCGTCTGCGCATCAGTCACATCAATTGCTAAATGTTGAGCATGAAGTTTGTTTATCTCAACCAACCGTTGCTCTTGCAACGGTTGTACATAGGTATGAGCACTAAATTCATTGCCTAATTGAGCAAAACGATGCTGCAAACGCATAAACTATTTCTAGTCCTGATCTCGAACGTATTCGCAACGAATAGACGTACCGATGGTCGCTTCAATTTCAGGGATCATGAAAGAGTCATCTTCTGTTGCAAAGCTAACAGATTTACCTTGTTCGCCACCACGACCAGTACGGCCGATACGGTGCACATAATCTTCAGGGTCATCAGGTAATGCATAGTTAACGACTAGCTCGATGTTATCGACGTGAATACCACGACCAGCCACATCTGTCGCAACCAATACCTGAATGCTTCCGTCTTTGAATTTAGCAAGGGTTTTAACGCGTTTATCTTGTGAAACCTCACCTGATAGCATGGCACAGTTGATGTTAGCCTTCTTCAATTTCTCGTGGAGATCACGGGTCTCATCACGGCGGTTCGCAAAAATAATGGTGCGTTGACTACCATTCTCTTCGATTAGCTTTTTCAAGATTGGCCATTTTTGATTATTAGAAACCGTGTAAATGACTTGATCGATGTTTTTATTCGTTGTTTCTTTAGGAACAACAGACACTTCTTTTGGGTGGAATGTCCACTGACGAGCCAATGCCTGAATATCTTTCGGGAACGTTGCACTAAACAGCATCGTTTGACGGCGCTCTTTATGAGGCGTCATACGAATAATGCTTTTCACGTCTGGGATAAAGCCCATTGACAGCATACGGTCGGCTTCGTCTAGCACCACACATTCTACTTTGTTCAACATGACTTTCTTGCTACGTGCAAAGTCAAGTAAACGCCCTGGTGTAGCAACGATTAAATCAACAAACTCTGTCTCAAGTTGCTGACGCTGTTTGTCATAATTCATGCCTCCAACCAATGACACAACATTTAGATTGGTGTACTTGGTTAGCTTCTCTGCCTCGTCAGCGATTTGCAAAGCAAGCTCACGAGTTGGAGCAATGATTAGACCACGTGGGAAGTTGTTGGCACGTTCACCTTCAACTGGGTAATCTAAGAAGTCACTGATCATCGCGATTAAGAACGCGGCTGTCTTACCGGTACCTGTTTGAGCTTGACCAATCAGATCATAACCTTGAAGTGTGGCAGGTAATGTCGCAGCTTGAATCTCACTGCAGTATTCAAACCCCATGGTTTGAATGGCTTTCATTACACGATCCGGAAGGTTCATATCATGAAAACGTACTTTGCCTTCAACTTCAGCAACCTTAAAGTCTTTAATTGACCAAAGTTCTCCATTAGACGTTTTTTCAGCAGTTGGAGTACTAGTTCCCGTAGCGTTAGCACTGCTTTTGTTGTGTTTACGACGGGGTCTACGTTGGCGCTTTGGTCCCTTTGATGCAGGGCGCGCTGCTTCTTGCTGTTTTTCCATGTGAGAGTCTTTAATCTCTTTTGAATGAATGTAATTACTCAGGCGTGAAGTGTACCTAAATGGTAGCCCTTTATCACCTTTAGTTTGGTTAAATCTGTTTGTAAGGCGGCAAGCTGTTGATTAATTGTCTACCGTAGCGCTTCGTATGTAAGCGCTTATCCAGAATATGAATTTCGCCACTGTCGGTTTCACTTCTCAGTAAACGGCCGGTTGCTTGAACAAGTCGTAACGAGGCATCCGGAATCGTAATTTCCATAAACGGATTGCCTCCGCGTCGCTGAATCCATTCTGCTAATGTGGCTTCAACCGGATCATCTGGAACCGCAAATGGGATTTTGGCGATGTACACTCTTGTCAGATATTTACCAGGCAAATCGACACCTTCCGCAAAACTTGCCAAGCCAAATAGCAAACTGCCTTTATCGCCATCTATGGCATCTTTGTGGCTTTCCAAAATAATGCGCTTCGATTGCTCTCCCTGAATCAGTAGGATGTCTTTGAGGTTATCTTTTAGGCCAGCAGCCACTTCTTCCATTTGGCGTCGTGAGGAAAACAACACCAACGAGCCAAGCGATGTATCGACGTTGTCGTTCAAGTATGTGATGAGCTCTTTTGTATGTGCTTCTGCATGATTGGGCTCAGACGTCATATTCGGAACAACTAACGTGCCCTTGTTCTGGAAATCAAAGGGACTGACGACTCTTAGGTATTCACTTTCTCTTGGTACGCCGGAGCGCATGTTAAAGCGATGAAATTCGTTTAACGCAGTCAGTGTGGCTGATGTCACCACAGCACCAAAACACTTATCCCACAGTTGCATTCTCAGCGTATGAGCAGCCAAGATCGGTGATCCGCCTAGCTCTATGTCCTGTTCAAGCCCTTGCCCAACCACCAATAACCAGCGAGCGTTTGGGGGATAGTTTTGATCGTCCAGCGCAGCGTAAAGCTTCCATAGTTCCACACAAGCTTCTAAGCGACCAAGGATGACACCAAGGATCGGTAGCCAGTTCTCTGCGGTTTCTTCGGTTAATCCCATCCCTTCGTTTTGCTTCACCTTTTTACATTCGTCCTGAATGTTCTCTATCTGGTTAAACAGCTTTTGATAGGAAGTAGATAAGCTGTAAGCAAGCTGCCTTAACTCATCAGGAATCACACCAAACTCAAAGCGATGCTGTCGCGAGTCTTCATCTAAACCTAAATTCTGAATAAATGGAGCGAGCCCTTGCTGTGCATATTGAATAAAATTGATCGTGCTTTGTATCTGCTGTGGCAATTTTAGAAGGATTTGCCCCGTTAAACTGACCTCATCGGTCAGCTCTTGACGTAGGTTGATTAAGTTCTTGTCTAGCTGCTTAAGCCAACTAATGCTTTGCTGTAGACGGACCTCATGACGGAAATGACCGATTGCCTTGTCTGGTAGGTGATGCCCTTCATCAAACACATAAATAGTTTCTTTGGGATCGGATAAGATCGCACCGCCACCTAATGATAAGTCTGCTAATACCAAGTCGTGGTTAGCCACGATAACATCGGCCGTCTCTAACTCAGCTCTGGCTTTAAAAAATGGGCAAGCTGAAAAATTCGCACAATTGCGGTTCGTGCACTGCTGATGATCGGTGGTTAAACGTCGCCAATCCTGCTCACGAATAATGCCTTCCCAATTATCTTTATCGCCATCCCACTTGCCATCACGAAGTGAGTCGTCCATTTCCTGATACAAAACGGTATTTACATCATCAGGTGTTAAGTGTTGCTCAAACAGGCCTGCAAACATATCTTCTGTGGCTTGATCTTCCGCACTTAGAAAGCTCTCTAAATTATTTAAGCAAAGATAGCGACCACGACCTTTGGCCAAGGTATAGCGAAACGTGTAATCGGTGTATTCCAGCAGGCTTGGCAGCTCTTTATGGAGAATCTGCTCCTGCAGCGCAACAGTGGCTGTTGATATGATTAATTTAAGCCCTTTGGCTTTCGCAATGGGGATGGCAGATAAACAGTAAGAAAGTGTTTTGCCAGTACCTGTTCCAGCCTCAACCACGGCAACATGCTTCTCACCAAGCCTTTCGCCTTCTGAACCTTGTCGTATATTACCAAGCGTTCGTGCAATCGTAGCAATCATATGACGCTGACCAACACGTGCTTTATGGCCTTTGGCTTCAAGGTAAGCGCGATAGGCCGTTTGAATATTTTCTTTTATCGAGTCTGAAAGCATGGAATATAGTTGAGCAATTGATTGATAGCTGTATATAATAACAGTAACTGTATAAACAAACAGATGCCGTATGATTAAATTAACAAAAAGACAGTCTGACGTACTAGAAACAATTCGCGAATTTATTAACGAAACAGGCTTCCCACCTACTCGTGCTGAAATTGCGGCGCGTTTAGGCTTTCGCTCCCCAAACGCAGCAGAAGAACATTTAAAAGCGCTTAGCAAAAAAGGCGCAATCGAAATGCTTTCTGGCGCTTCTCGTGGCATTCGCCTTGTAGAGCAAGAAGCACCCGTAAGTGCGAACGATGAAGCTGGCACTTTACCAATTGTTGGACGAGTCGCAGCAGGCTATCCAATTTTGGCACAAGAGAACATCGATGCCAGAATCCCTATCGCCGCAGAAATGTTCTCACCAAAAGCTGACTACTTACTGTCTGTTAACGGCATGAGTATGAAAGACGCAGGCATTCTAGATGGTGACCTGATAGCTGTCCATAAAACTCACACGGTGCGCAATGGTCAGATCGTGGTGGCCCGCATCGGTGATGAAGTAACCGTGAAGCGATTTGAGCAAAAAGGTCGTGAAGTACGCTTAATCCCGGAAAACGAAGAATTTAATGACATTATCGTAGATCTGGAAAGCGAAGACTTTGCCATTGAAGGGCTCTCGGTGGGCGTAATCCGACGAGGCCATTAATCAATTCCTATAATCAATTCCTGAAAAGCCTCTAGTGATAGAGGCTTTTTTATGGCATTGACCATGATTCGAAACGGTTTATTTAATGCAAAATCCGCGGCATAAACTCTTCATCGTGCACATCGCCTTCAGACGAATCCATGCCACCGAAATCTTCTGAATAAACGAAGTCGATGCCCGCATGGAACATGCACTTGGCAAGCTCAAAATAACGATCTTTCAGGAAGTCTTTCGTATCATCGGAAATCGTGAGTGTTGCAATAGGAGTTTTATCGTCATCCTCCCCTGCTGGGCGTAAGACAATCTCACCATTTTCCAATTCGACAATTTCTAAGTAGGTATCTTTCATCACTAATATTCGGCCGCGTCTTCGCGATAGCGTAAGACTAACTCTGTTAAAGAGCTCAAAATGTATTTCGTAGATGTACCAGCGTCAGAGCCGCGGCCAATCAATTCCACTCCTGCTCCATAGGACTGATTAGCCACTTGGCAATCTAAGGCGGCTTGGAAGGCAACATGCAATTGGCTCAACCAAGATTGACCATTGTTTTTCAATAGTGCCAACTCATTCAGCACAGGAACACTGATGCCTTTCGCATTCGCGGCTTGAAGCAACGAGTCTAAATCGAGAGCAGCAGGTAGGCTGTAAGAGGTTTTCACCTCTTGCAGCAGTCCATTCAGCCCGCATCTTAACTGGAACAATGCAGATGACTCAAGGCTTTGAGTCATCCAATCGTTATCCATTTCTGTTGCTTGCTGAAGCAGTCTTCTAGCAGCGTCTAGGCGCTGGTTGGTTACGCTTGCTAAGCTTGAACCGCTCATTTCTTCTTACCATGTTCGATTTTCCATTTACCACCTTCATAGAAAGCCTTCCAGCCAGTAGGCTTTCCTTCTACTTCAGTCATAATGTATTGCTCTTTAGTTTTACGACTAAAGCGAATAACGGTCGGGTTACCCTCTTCGTCTTGCAAAGGGGCTTTATCGAAGTAGTGGTATTTAGGATCAATTTGTTCCATGTACGGCTTCAACTCTTTTACCAATGGCGGTCGAGTCTCACGCTTACGCGGGAATTGACTCGCAGCTAAGAATAAGCCGGTCGCACCATCACGCAAAACATAGTGATCTTCTACCTTTTGACATGGCAAATCAGGCATTGGTACTGGGTCCATTTTTGGTGGAGCCACTTCGCCATTTTTCAAAAGCTTACGAGTGTTTTTACATTCTTCATTGGTACAACCGAAGTACTTACCAAAACGACCAGTCTTAAGCTGCATTTCAGAACCACATTTGTCACACTCAATAACTGGTCCGTCATAGCCTTTCAACTTGAAGGTACCTTGCTCTACTTCGTAACCTGTACATGATGGATTGTTACCACACACATGAAGCTTACGATGCTCATCAACCAAGTAGCTGTCCATTGCTGAGCCACAGATATCACAACGACGCTTGTTGATCAGTGCTTTAGATTCGCCTTCTTCATCATCTACTGCAACTGCTTCATCGCCACTGACCAAGTTTATGGTTGCTTTACAGCGCTCTTTTGGTGGCAGTGCGTAACCAGAACATGACAAGAAAACCCCCGTACTAGCGGTACGGATTTGCATTGGGCGACCACATGTCGGACACGGAATATCGGTCGGCGTAGGTTCGTTTGGAGCCATACCACCTTCTTCTGCTTCCGCTTGATTGAGTGTTTGACTAAAATCTTGGTAGAAGTCGTTTAAAACTTGAATCCAATCTTTTTCGCCTTCCGCGATGTCATCCAACTTCTCTTCCATTTGTGCAGTGAAGCTGTAGTTCATTAGATCGTCAAAGCTTGCCACCAATCGATCGGTCACAATGTCGCCCATTTTCTCAGCATAAAAACGACGATTCTCAACTCGAACGTAACCACGATCTTGTATCGTAGAGATGATCGAAGCATAAGTGGAAGGACGACCAATGCCGCGCTTTTCTAGCTCTTTTACAAGGCTCGCTTCACTAAAACGAGCCGGTGGCTTCGTGAAGTGTTGCGCCGGATCTAAGCTTAGCAGCGTTAATTGATCGCCTTTTTGTACATCAGGCAGAATCGTATCTTCTGCTTTCTTGCCTACAGGTGTTAACACTCGCGTGTAACCATCAAAGCGAAGGATGCGGCCTTTAGCACGCAATTCGTATTCACCCGCCATCACAGTGATCGTTGTCGACGTGTATTCTGCAGGCGTCATTTGACAGGCAATAAACTGATTACGGATCAAATCGTAAAGACGATGAGCATCTTTATCCATGCCCTGAAGCATGTCTTGAGTAACCGTTACGCTTGATGGTCGAATCGCTTCGTGGGCCTCTTGAGCACCTTCTTTGCTTGAATAGCGCAGCGCTTCTTTTGGTAAGTAAGCATCACCGTAACTCGATTGAATAAACTCGCGAACAGATTCTACCGCTTCTTGGCTTAAGTTGGTCGAGTCAGTACGCATGTAAGTAATGTAACCCGCTTCGTACAAACGTTGAGCGAGCATCATCGTCTTTTTAACACCAAAGCTCAGGCGAGTGCTGGCAGCTTGTTGTAGTGTTGACGTGATAAATGGTGCTGAAGGTTTAGACTTGGTCGGTTTGTCTTCACGATTAGCGACATTAAACGGCAGCTTTTCAATTCGCTGAACATGCTCGTCAGATTGCTCTTTAGATGTAGGGCGGTACTCTTTTCCTTGGTACTTAGCGGTTTCAAAGGTAATGTTTGAATCATCTTTTGTCGCTAAGTTAGCATCCAATTCCCAGAATTCTTCTGGAATGAAAGCTCGAATTTCTTTTTCACGCTCTACAATTAGTCTCACAGCTACAGACTGCACACGACCAGCAGATAAACCGCGGGCAACTTTTGCCCATAGCAGGGGTGACACCATGAAACCAACTACACGGTCAAGAAAACGACGTGCCTGTTGAGCGTTAACACGGTTTATGTCCAAGTCAGATGGCGTATCGAAAGCGGATTTGATGGCGTTTTTAGTGATCTCATTGAACACAACTCGCTTGTAGCGACTGTCATCACCACCAATGGCTTCACGTAAATGCCATGCAATCGCCTCACCTTCTCTATCCAAATCGGTTGCGAGATAGATAGTGTCAGCATTTTTGGCTAGGCGTTTTAGTTCATCGACGACTTTCTCTTTTCCTGGAAGCACTTCGTAGTGAGCAGCCCAATTTTGCTCGGGGTCAACACCCATACGGTTGATGAGCTGTTTGCGAGCCTTGGTGCGTTTGTAAACCGCTTTTTCTTCTGGACTCATCTTTCGAGTTAAGGCCGCTTGCTTAGCACGCTCCTGCGGAGTGGAGGTTGATGTCGTTCCTGCAGGCAGATCTCGTATATGACCTACACTCGACTTTACGACATAGTCGTTGCCGAGGTACTTGTTAATTGTTTTCGCCTTTGCCGGCGATTCCACGATAACCAGAGATTTAGCCATTGAGTTGTTCGAGCCTTAATTACTTTTGAAAGATGAACGTAGTTTGATTACTTTAGGGGCGCAGATATTAAGCAAAGCGCTATTATATGACAAGCAATCCCTTACAGATTCGCAACATTCCTATTGCCGAGTCCAGTATTTGCCCTTTAACATACTGAAATCATTTAAAAAGGACAATCATGGCTACGCTTCAGATCTTAACTATAGTCATTCTTTTCATAATCGTGCTGATTTCAGTAGTGATTGGTTCTCGTGCACATCAAAAAGAACAAGAACTAAAAGAGCGTCGACTAAAGTATTTACAGTTGCAAAATCGTGCTGATCGCATGGAGCAGCATATCATTGGCTTACGTAGCATAAACACCGATATGATTGTTAGTGATGTATTCTATGACTTTTATTTGGAGAATTTAAGGGAGCTTGTTTCCTACTCAGATGATCCTGAAAAAATAGAAGAGCGTATTGCCAAAGCCGAAGCAGAACGAGAAGAGGCTCCCACTGAATTTCATCATGAACCGGATGAGATGAGCTTCCATGAAAAAACCAAGTACAAAGAACGGATTACCAAAGCCGCAAAAATGCTTCTTTATATGCGAAGAAAAGGTCGCATCAGTAACACTCACTACAAATTATGCTACACCTATTTGCGTTGGCTAAATTTGTGGATTCAACTCAACCGTCAAATTGTACAAGCCAATAAAAATTTTCACTCTGGCGATATGCGCGTTGCACAAACTTTATATAGCGTTATTTTGTCACATTTGAAATCCAACAACGTCGATCGACCAGAAAAGAAAGAGCTTGAAAAGTTTGTTGATGACCGAATGAAAGAGATTTTTGCTCCGCAAGTTATGGCAATTCAAGATGCAGAAACCCCCGAGGAAATGCTCACGGAGCTTATGCATTCTTTAGAAGATCAAAGCCAGCCCGCGGCTAGCCAAGACGAAGCTGCAAAAGGTCCTCAATAAGCTCATTGGCCTCATTAACGGTTTCATCGTCACCTTTTTCTCGCCAGTATAAGCTCACTTTCGCTGCGCTAATTTCTATCGCAACAAAGACATTGTGATGTTTTTCTAATATAGAAATGGCGCGCCCTGAAAGTGTAAATGATTGGCTTGCATACCAATTTTTACAAATTTCTGGGTGTTTCCAAACCTCATATGGGTATACATTGATATCGCTAAAGTCTTTAAGCGGTTTTTCGCGATACTTGTGATAGGCGCAGACACTTTCTTTTTCAGTCACCTTATCCCATTTATCGGGCAGTTCAATACTGGTTAATTGAACGGTGATATTGTGTTTTCGAGCCAACATACGAAGAGACATTTTTTCTCGCTCTCTCTTTGAAGGCATGATCCATAAAGCGGACCCCATCAAGGAAAGGGTAATAAACACTACAATTAAAGCTGTCATTGAATTACTCTTAAAGTGTTAAGAACAAATGGAACCCAAAATTGGAGGTATCCCATGCCCTACCAACGCATTGTTTTGGCGGTGGATTTAACGGACCAAAGTATTTTAGTTGCCAACAAGGCCGCTGCAATGTGCAAGGCGTTTGATGGTCAACTGACTATTATCCACGTTATTGAGTCTTTAAACTACGCTTACGGCGGTGATGTGCCGATTGATGTAAGCGACATTCAAGAACAACTGCAGACTACAGCAAAACAACGAATGGAAGTCTTAGTTGATCAACTAGATGTTCCTGTGCAAGCCACTGTCGTTACCCAGGGTGGTATTGAAACCGAAATCCATCGAGTAGCGGAAGAAAATAACGCTGACTTAATTGTAGTCGGCAGCCACGGCCGACATGGCTTGGCTTTGCTTCTAGGTTCAACAGCCAATGGCGTACTGCACGGCGCACCATGTGATGTATTAGCTGTTCGTGTTAAATCAGGTGACTGATCCGAGATAGAGACATCGATCTAAACAAAAGGGAGGCAAAGCCTCCCTTTTTAATACTCAGTCAATACGTAAAGACTTAACCACGTGTCCAAGTCGTGCCTTCACGTGTATCTAGCAGTGTAATCCCCTGCTCTAATAGCAAGTCGCGAATCTCGTCACTGCGTGCAAAGTTTTTATCTTTACGTGCTTGTGCACGTTCAGCAATAAAACCTTCGATCTCTTCAGCAGACAAACCTTCGTTAACCGTACTGTTTTGCATAAAGTATTCTGGGTCTTGAGATAGCAAACCAACAAGATCCGCCAATGCTTTAAGTTCAGCTGCAAGCGTTGCTGCCTGCTCGCTTCCCTCTGCACGTGCTTTGTTTAGCTCACGCACTAACTCGAACAGAACAGAAAGCGCTACAGGTGTATTGAAATCATCACGCATCGCATCTTCAAAGCGTTGAGTGTATTCCGTAGCAACATAGCTACTTGCGATTTCTTGGCCACGAAGCGCTGTGTACAGTCGCTCAAGTGCTGTCTTGGCTTCTTTCAAGCTCGCATCAGAGTAATCAATACTGCTGCGGTATTGGCTCGATACCATCAGGTAACGCACTACTTCTGGGTTGAACTTCTCAAGCACTTCGCGAATCGTGAAAAAGTTGCCTAGCGATTTAGACATTTTTTCGTTATTTACGCGAACCGCTCCACAGTGCATCCAGTAATTAACATACTGCTCGCCTGTTGCCGCTTCAGATTGCGCAATTTCGTTTTCGTGGTGTGGAAACTTAAGATCCGGGCCACCACCGTGGATATCAAAATGATTACCCAGACAGTGAGTCGACATCGCTGAACACTCGATGTGCCAACCTGGGCGACCTTTGCCCCAAGGAGAATCCCAAGAGACTTCACCAGCTTTCGCAGGCTTCCAAAGTACGAAATCCGCCGGGTGCTCTTTTGAAGCTTCCACTTCAATTCGAGCACCAGCTAGCATGTCCTCAAGTTTACGGTTGTTTAACTTGCCGTACTCAGAGAACTTGCTTGCACGGTAAAATACATCGCCGCTTTCGCCTTGATATGCAAAGCCTTTATCCACTAATACTTGGATCATGTCGATGATCTGCTGCATGAACTCAGTTGCTTTAGGCTCTTGGTCAGGCAGTTTATTACCTAGAGCCAATTCATCTTCGTGCATTGCAGCAATCATGCGTTCGGTAAGCTCAGATGGCTTTTCACCATTTTCCTCAGCACGCTTAATGATCTTGTCATCAACGTCCGTGATGTTACGAACAAATGTCAAATCGTAGCCAATGTGGCGCAAGAATCGTGTGATGACGTCAAAAGAGATCATCGCCCGCGCGTGACCAATGTGGCAGAAGTCATAGACTGTGATGCCACATACGTACATTTTTACTTTACCTTCCTCGATCGGCTTGAACTCTTCTTTCTTGCCGGTCATGGTGTTAAACAGTTTTAACATGCTATGCCTTAGCCTTTCGCTTCGATTTTCGCCCAAGAATCACGTAGTGTCACAGTACGGTTAAACACCATACCTTCTTCTTTCAAGTCACGGCAGAAGTAACCTTCACGTTCAAATTGGAAACCAACGCCCGCTTCTGCTTTGGCAAGAGACGGCTCAAGTTTCGCATTTTCTGCAACAGTCATTGACTCAGGGTTAATGAAGTCTAGGAACGTTTTGCCTTCGTGTTTCGCATCCGGGGCTTCGTCATTGAATAAACGGTCGTATAGACGAACTTTAGCGTCCACAGCGTGCTTAGCGCTTACCCAATGAATAACACCTTTCGGTTTGTAACCTTCTGGGTTCACACCAAGCGTGTTTTCATCGTAAGAACATAGCAGCTCAACAACGTTACCATTTTCGTCTTTAATGGCTTCGTCACAGGTAATCACGTAGCCACCACGAAGACGCACAGCAGTACCAAGACTTAAACGCTTCCACTTACGCGGTGGTACTTCTTCGAAGTCAGCGGCATCAATGAAAAGCTCTTTGCTAAATGGCACTTCACGGGTACCCGCTTCTTCGTTTTTCGGGTGGTTGCCAACGGTGAAGATTTCTTCTTTATCTTCTGGGTAGTTGGTCAGTGTCACCTTAATTGGGTTCAACACGGCCATCGCGCGGTTTGCATTAGCATCTAAATCTTCACGGATTGCGTGTTCAAGCATACCAAAGTCAACGATACTGTCTGACTTAGTCACACCGATACGTTCACAGAAGTTTCGAATAGAAGCTGGCGTGAAGCCGCGACGACGCATACCTGAAATAGTCGGCATACGTGGGTCATCCCATGCTTCCACGTGATTTTCATCGACCAATTGCTTTAGCTTACGCTTACTAGTCACCGTGTAGTTTAGGTTTAGACGCGCAAACTCAATCTGCTGTGGATGTGCAGTACCAAGTGTTTCAAGCGTCCAGTCATATAGCGGACGGTGATCTTGGAACTCAAGTGTACAAATAGAGTGTGTAATGCCTTCAAGGGCGTCTGATAGACAGTGGGTGAAGTCATACATTGGGTATACGCACCACTTATCACCAGTTTGGTGGTGATGTACGTGGCGAATACGGTAGATAATTGGATCACGCATATTGATGTTTGGGCTAGCCATATCAATTTTCGCGCGTAATACTTTCTCACCGTCAGCGTATTTGCCGTCACGCATTTCTAGAAAAAGCGCTAAGTTTTCTTCTGGCGTGCGGTCGCGGTATGGACTGTTTTTACCTGGCTCTTTTAGTGTGCCACGGTATTCACGCATTTGCTCTGCGTTCAACTCACAAACGTAAGCCTTACCTTGTTTGATCAATTCGCAAGCTAGCTCAAAAAGCTTATCAAAGTAGTCTGATGCGTATTTAGGCTCACCCGCCCAATCAAAGCCAAGCCATTCAACGTCACGTTTGATTGACTCGATGTACTCAACGCTTTCTTTTTCAGGGTTGGTGTCGTCGAAGCGTAAGTTACATTGGCCTTGGTAACGTTGTGCTATGCCGAAGTTTAGGCAGATAGATTTAGCATGGCCGATGTGAAGATAACCGTTTGGCTCAGGCGGAAAGCGCGTTAGGACTTTGCCACCGTGTTTGCCAGTTTCGTTATCTTTATCAATAATTTGGGTAATGAAATTCCCAGTTTTAGACGCTTCTGACATGTTATGTTCGAATCCCGATTGGTGTTCATGTAACGTTTAGAAAAATTAGCGTAAGAGTATATCTGATTTTGTCGATTGATTGGTATGTTCAAAAGCGAAAACTACGCCACAACAAAGACTTTCATAACGAAAAACACCATCACGCCTACACAGATCGTGAGTAACTGACGCTGAAAGAACAAGCCAACTACAAGGCATGTTAGCGCCCCAACTAGCCAAGGGTTAGAGAGCGTAAGCAAAAGTCCACTGGCATTGGTTAAGGACATTGGTGCAATGATGGCGGTTAACACAGAAATCGGCACAAATTTCAGCGCTTTATTTAACCAGTCTGGGATGTGGGCTTTGTGCGCACTCGCAAACAGAACCGTCCGTACAGAATAAGTTACTAAAAACATACCGATGATAATCAGTGTTAGCTGTGCATTAGACATGTTTCGCCTCCTGTGAAGCATTCTGAGCATTGCCACGATCGAGTACATAACCTGTTGTTACCGCCATCAATGTGGCCATTATCAATCCTAGGTGGTTTGGCATCTCGCGCAATGCCACCGAAGCAACGATTGCAACAGCAAACGCCCCCCAATAAGGAACGCTTTTCAAATACGGAGTCACAATGCTGATAAACGTGGCAACCATGGCAAACTCTAAGCCCCATTGGCTGATACCTGGTATCAACTCACCAGCTAAAGCACCAATAATCGTTGTCACATTCCACATTAAATAAAAGCTAAAGAATGAGCCGATATAGACTTTGTGACCGGTATCTTTGTTGGCTGAACCCATGTCATACATTGGGCGCACAGCGGCATACGTTTCGTCGATGAGCCCAAAACCCATAAATAACCTGAGCTTTAGCGGTAAGTGTTTGACAAACTTTAACATATCGGCCGCATACAATATGTGCCTTAGGTTGACCACAAAAGTCGTCAATACAATTACCCATATTGGCGCACCAGCAGCAATTAACCCTAAGGCAACAAATTGTGCTGACCCAGCAAATACGATGCTCGACATAGCGATTGCGAACCAAATACTTAAGTCATTCGCGATGGCTAATGAGCCGAACAATAAACCGAATGGAATTCCCCCAATGATCATCGGTATTGAGGCAATAGCGCCTCTTTGGGCATGTTGTAGTGTTTTCATCTTATTCCACCAATTGTTTTATCATTCTTATGTTGGCTCGCGGCACGCTGAACCCATCAACGTCTAAATCTTCAATAAACCCTGCTTTACGATATAGCTTGAGTGCTGGTGCCAGTGATGTGTGTGACTCAAGCATCAAGCGCTGGCCACCTAGTCCTTTTGCTTCATCCATCGCATCGCTTAAAAGCGCTTCACCAATGCCCAGCCCTTGATAAGCTTCAGTCACGGCAAGCTTACCAAGCTCAATTTCATCAGCTGAATAAGGCAGCACATAATAAGCGCCTATTACTTCTCCCCCTACGCTTGCAACTTTTACAACGCCTCCTAAGTCACTAATATACTTCTGAGGTTGGCTGAGCAATTGTCTGTCCTTGGTGTAGATTTCATTGCAAAAGTATTTTTCAAGCCATTCCAAGTTAAGTTGCTTAAACGCTTTAAAGTCTTTGTCGGTGTTACAGGTTTGGATAACTAATTGCTCAGGGTTTAGCCTGTAAATGACTCTCTTTGCATAAGGGCCGTTTAACAATTCGCCCTCAAGTAGCTCTAATTGCTGGAGAAATGGACCTGAAACACGATCTAGATATCGCTGAAGCTCATCTCCTATCGCTTTTAAGATAGGTTCAGCCTTCAACATTTCCTGTTCACTTAAAGTAGAGAGGCTAATTGATGACCTGCGTTGGTCATCAGGATCTTGCATCTTTAAAAGCAAGCCTTCCTTTAGCATTTTTGTCACTTGCTTGCTCACCGCGGGATGCGATAACCCCAATTGCTCTGAAATCTCGACCACTGACAACGACCCAGACTGCTGCAATAAGCGCAAAATTGGAAAGTAGGTAGATGAGATTTTAAGAGACTGACTTGTATAGATTGACTGAACCTCACTGTATAGATAGTCACTTAATCTTTTAAGGCGACTCCCTAGGGATAAAATTCCAAATTGCTCCACGACGAATTAACTCTCACATTATGTAACTGGTTACATACTTTATATTCGTAACCAGTTACGCACAAGTTGATTTGTTGCTTCCTCGCTATAAAAATTGCTATTTCATAGCTAGGACTAGTTAGAAATACGGTTTTTGCTATAATCCGCGCCCTTGAAACGAAGGGGAAACAATCCATGTCAAATAAAGCCGTTGTGGTCTATTCAGGAGGAATGGATTCTTACACTGTGTTGCACACAGCCTTAGCAGAAGGAAAAGAAGTGTATGCTCTGTCGTTTAACTACGGACAGCGCCATAGTAAAGAGCTTGATGTAGCGGCTGCCGTTTGTGCAAAACACGGTATTCCGCACAAGATTGTTGATATTTCAGCAATCAATAGCTTGATGGCTGGATCATCACTAACCAGCGAAATCGACATCCCAGAGGGTCATTACGCTGAAGAAAGCATGAAAAACACGGTTGTTCCTAACCGAAACATGGTGCTTCTATCTATGGCGATTGCTTACGCAGTATCACTTGAAGCGCCAGAAGTTTATTATGGTGCGCACTCTGGAGATCATCATATTTACCCAGATTGCCGCCCAGAATTTGTTCACGCCATGAATGCTGTGTCTAAAATTGCTAACTATGAGCCTGTAGAAATTGTTACGCCTTTCTTAAACAGCTCTAAGGGTGAGATTTTAGCTGCCGGCTTAGCAATGAATTTGGATTACTCTGATACATGGACTTGTTACAACGGGCGTGAAAAAGCGTGTGGTAAATGTGGTGCCTGTAATGAGCGCCTTGAAGCGTTTACTGAACAAGGCGTCACTGACCCACTAAACTACGAAGCTTAACGATTCGTAAAAAATACGTAACCTGATTTAGCTTTTGCCAAGCAATTTGCTAATGACCGTTATCACTATCAACCCCGACTGTCTTCGGGTGATTGAAGGAATAACCATGTACTCAATTAAAGAAGCGTTCTATTCCCTGCAAGGTGAAGGCGCTCATGCAGGTCGCCCTGCAATATTTTGTCGTTTTACTGGCTGTAACTTATGGACTGGCAAAGAAAAACACCGAGCCAGTGCTAAATGTCAGTTTTGCGATACCGACTTTATCGGTACCGATGGTCAAAATGGTGGCAAATTCAAAACTGCAAAAGCGTTGATTGAGCACCTAGATACACTCTGGCCTGAACAAACAAGCCATAAATATTTAATCTTCACCGGTGGTGAGCCTGCTTTACAACTAGACGAAGCGTTAATAGCTGCTGCGAAAGCTTCACACTACACTTTGGCCATTGAAACCAACGGAACACTTCCCCTTCCCGATGGTATTGACTGGATCTGTGTTAGCCCTAAAACAGCAGAGCCTTTAGTTGTGAACCAAGGCAGTGAACTCAAGCTCATCTTTCCGCAGGATCATTTGCCACCTAATTTGTTCTCTGACCTTGAATTTGAGCACTTTTACCTCCAACCAATGGATCAGAGTGCCCTTCCAGAGGGTCATGAGCGCATCAATGACGCTCAAGCACAGACAATTCGCTATTGTTTACAGAATCCGCAGTGGCGTCTAAGTTTACAAACACATAAAATGCTCGGCATTGATTGATTTAAACCTAACTGAATAAAGGAAAGTTACATGATCGTTTTCCATACGAATTTTGGCGACATCACTATCGAACTTAACTACGAAAAAGCGCCAAAAACGGCTAAAAACTTCGAAGAATATGTAACATCAGGCTTTTACAACGGTGTTGTATTCCACCGTGTTATCAATGGCTTCATGATCCAAGGTGGTGGTTTTGAGCCAGGTATGAAGCAAAAAGAAACACGTGCTCCAATTGAAAACGAAGCAGACAATGGCCTTGAAAACGTTGCTGGTTCACTAGCAATGGCGCGTACCATGGATCCACATTCAGCTTCTGCTCAGTTTTTCATCAACGTTGCTGACAACAGCTTCCTTAACCACCGCAGCAAAACACCTGACGGCTGGGGCTACGCAGTATTTGGTAAAGTAACCGCTGGCATGGACGTAGTGAACAAGATCAAAGAAGTTCAAACAACGATCAAAGCAGGTCACCAAGACGTTCCTGCTGAAGACGTGATCATCGAATCAGCTGAGCTAATCAAAGAATAAGCGCATGCTTCGATACTTCATCTCAGATTTGCATTTGAGTGACAAGCGCCTGGATCTAATCCAGGCGTTTGTGCATTTAACAGATGAAATTTGCCACTCAAAAGCACCTTGCGAACTCTATATCCTTGGTGATTTTTTTGAAGCTTACATCGGTGATGACTACCAACCTAATTGGGTTACACAGCTCGATCTTCAGTTACAGAAACTTCACCAACACAAAGTGATAACTTACTTTATTGCTGGTAATCGTGATTTTTTAGTAGGCGACGGATGGTTCAAACGAAACCAAGTCATTGAGTTGCAAGAACAAAGCCCGATTACGATTGATGGCATAAAGGTTGTACTCACTCATGGTGATGAGTTTTGTGTTGACGATAAAGCGTATCAAGAGTTTCGTACCATGGTTAGACAGCCTGCTTGGCAACAGCAAGTGCTCGCCATGCCTCTTGAACAACGCTTAGCACTGGCCCAAAAGCTTAGGGACGATTCCAAAAGTAGCTCTGCTGACAAAAGCATGGCCATTATGGATGTAAACCTTGATGAGATCAGTCGTGTACTGCCATCAGACACGGATTTGCTAATTCACGGCCACACACATAGACCAGCCTTACATGACTCTGAAAACATTAAACGCTTAGTTCTAGGAGACTGGGACAGATCGATCTGGTGCGGTGTTCTAAAGGACAATTCCTTCAAGCATTACTCGATGGATACTCAAAGCTATCTCGATCAAGTAACACCAGTATCTGATTGGCAGGCAATGCACACTGTGAATTTATAATCCTCTAATTGTCATCGAAGTTTATAAAATATACATGCATAAAAAAGAGCAGCTAAGCTGCTCTTTTTTTATAAGTGGAGGAGTTCTCGAACCCAGTCAGTTTCAGAGCGATTTCTAGACCGTTTGTATTCTAGATTTCGGTCATGAAGCACTGCAATGGCTCTAAAAAAAGCATTGTTAACCGTCACAGGACTAAGCTCAATGCCGTACTTAGACCACCAGTGTTGCTGAGCTTTACTGGTTAGCACTTGATAAAGGTAATCTAGTTCAACAGTCCCTTGGTAAACTTGCTCGAGATCGATACCCGGATCACTTTTTGCAATTTGTAATGTTAGCCAGTAGGTCACGTCTGGCAATAAATCATTCATTTGAGTGCCCATCGCATGCCCTCCTCTTGTTAGAGCAGTTAATTCGAGTGTAGCACCACAAATGTGTTTGTGAAGAAGAATCTTTACAAACGTTTGTTTTAATTCAGTAAAGGAATGTATCTAAGCAGCTTTTGGCGGACCACTGTGAACTCGAAATTCTACATCTGGTTCTTCGATCAACTGACGCTCTACTTCACGGAAAAACGCCACGCGATCATCAATCGGATGTCCCGCATATTCTTCAGCCAAAGACAGATAATCTTCAAAATGACGTGCTTCAGATTTCAGTAGCGACTTATAGAACTTTGCAATCTCTGGTGGAAGATGTGGAATAAGCACAGCAAATCGTTCGCAAGAACGAGCTTCTACGTATGCACCAATAATTAAGGTATCAATCAATTTTGCTGGTTCATGAGTACGAATGTGCTGACGTAAACCACTTGCGTAGCGCGAAGCCTCAAGATGACGATACTCTATGCCACGATTCTTCATGATTTTAAGTACCTGTTCAAAATGCAGCAGTTCTTCACGGGCAAGTTGAGACATTTTGTGTAAAAGATTTTCCCGATCAACATAACGATACATTAAGTTCATCGCCGTTGACGCCGCCTTTTTTTCACAGTGAGCGTGATCAACTAATAGTAACTCTTCGTTTTCCAAAGCCCACTGCACCCATTCTTTTGGTGACTCACATGGTAAAAAAGCTACTAGCTCAGGATAATCAGTTAACATCAATGCTACCTTTTTTCTAAAAAAAAACGGATTATACTCTCATTGAGACGTTTAATCAGCACAAGCAAAACATTGATTTGGATATCAATTCAGCAATGAATCATTTTTATGACGTAAGTAAACTAAGCATCGGACAGCAAGTCGGCGTTGAAGTCGACCCATATGTGCTTAACTATCCACTAAGCGATGACCGAAGCGTTTGGGTAGCAGACCAAGGCGGCCAATCATTTGTGTTGCGATTTTATCGCTCAGACCGTGGCGATGTGAATCAGTTTCTATCCATTGCTCGACGCCATGCTAAATTGAAACACCCAGCCATCACACGAAGTTACCCACCCTTCTATTCAAATCTGTGGGTTTTTTCGATATATAGCCTATGCGGTGGTGAACGCCTTTTCAGTCATTTAGGGAAATACCCTGATGGGGCGCCACTCAATATTGTTCTGAGTATTTTTGACCCAATTGCCAAAGCGCTCGATCAAGTACATCAGCATGGCTACATTCATGGTCACCTCGATTTAAGCAGTGTTCACGTGGTCAACGGTGCAGGCGTGTTGACAGGGTTTGGCACTCACAGCTGGCTTGATAAAATCACTGACCAAGATATGGACGAACGTTTTATCCCACCTGAGTACAAAAAACGCCGTCCGAGCATGTCTGTTGCATCCGATAACTACATGTTTATGCGGCTTTTGCTAGCGTCTCTTGTCGGAGAATCATGGCTTGATGATGGAAAACTGGATCACCTGCCTGATCACGTAGACACATTAAACCAAGAGACGTGGGATAAATTACGAAAATGGGCGCACCCATCAGAACGTAATCGCCCAAAATCTTTAGTCGAAGTTATGCGTTTTTTACGTGCCAACTTGTTTTTAAACAGTTCTAAATCGAGTGTAGAACCAGTCAAACGCGAGACAGTAAGAAAACGTAAGATCAACAAGAAATGGCTTTGGTCCGCCCTTGGCACCATTACCGCTTCAACATTTGCCGCAGTCATTTTATGGCCAGAGTCAGAATCTTCGGCTAATCCACCTCAAGCGACTGCTACGGTTTCTGTTGAAAGTCGATTTGATGCACTACCTCAAATTCTAGAAGAAGATCTAAAAGACGGTGGCAAAGCACCAAAAGTTGAAAAAATAGCCCCTGCAACCTTCCAAATGGGAGATATAAATGGCTCTGGCGATGACAACGAATCTCCTGTGCACGAAGTTAATATCCCCACTGGTTTTTATTTCAGTAAAAATGAAGTGACGTTTGATCAATACGATCGCTTTGTCGCCGCCACTGGACGAATGCCACCACCTGATAATGGCTGGGGAAGAGCTAATCGCCCAGTCATAAACGTCAGCTGGTATGATGCAAAAGCTTACACGGCATGGTTATCTGAACAAACCGGCGCGGAGTATCGACTCCCCACCGAAATCGAATGGGAATACTCCGCCCGAGCTGGCTCAACCACGGCTTATTGGTATGGCAATGATGTTAAGCCAGGCTACAGTGTCTGTGACAGTTGTGGTAGTCAATGGGATGGCGTATCCACAGCACCTGTCGCGTCTCAAGCAAGCAACCCACTAGGGATTTTCGATATGCATGGCAACGTAGCTGAATGGGTTGAAGATTGTTATCACGATAGCTATGAAGGCGCTCCAGCAACCAACCAAGTATGGTTATCTGACCAATGTACTGGGAGAGTCCTTCGCGGTGGGTCTTGGTTTGATGTCCCAACGGTTGGCCGAAGTGCAACACGGTATCGAGCAGAGCCAACCCTAAGAGCTAGCAACTGGGGATTTAGAGTTGTTAGAGTCGTGAAGCTTTAATCCTTCAATAAACAGCATAAATACCACCTATTTTCCATTCATATGCCAATCGGTGCTCTTGAGCACCGATTTTTCGTTAGAATGATATTTGATCTATTTGCCAGTGCCGAGCTCTGCTCTCATGAAAACTCTTATGTGAGCAGTGTAGCTTAGGCTTTAACAGCATCGATCAAAAATCGATGCCCAAAAAGTAAGGGGATCTATCATGTTAGAAGCATATCGAAAACACGTCGAAGAACGTGCTACTCAAGGCATTCCCGCCGTACCACTTGATGCAGAACAAACCGCAGAATTAGTAGCCCTTCTAAAGAATCCGCCATCCGGTGAAGAAGAGTTTTTGCTCGATCTACTTAAGAACCGTATTCCTGCTGGCGTAGATGAGGCAGCCTACGTTAAAGCTGGTTTCCTCTCCGCTATTGTAAAAGGGGAAGCCTCCTCTCCTCTAATTGATAAAGTCTTCGCCACTGAGTTACTAGGAACCATGCTCGGTGGTTACAATATTCAGCCTCTTATTGAGTGCTTAGATGATGAAGATGTTGCGCCCATCGCTGTAAAGGCGTTGTCTAATACGTTGTTAGTATTTGACGCATTTCACGATGTTGAAGAAAAGGCAAAGTCAGGTAATGTTTACGCCAAGCAAATCATAAAGTCTTGGGCTGAAGGCGAATGGTTCACAAGTAAACCTAAGTTAGCTGAGAAAATTACTGTCACAGTATTTAAAGTGCCTGGCGAGACAAATACTGATGATCTATCACCTGCGCCAGATGCCTGGTCACGCCCTGATATTCCATTACATGCTAATGCCATGCTCAAAATGGCCCGCGAGGGCATTACCCCAGATGTTGATGGTGAAGTTGGCCCTATCTCCACAATCAACAAACTGAAAGAGCAAGGCTTTCCATTAGCCTATGTTGGCGATGTTGTAGGCACCGGATCAAGTCGTAAGTCTGCAACTAATTCAGTCCTTTGGCATATGGGTGAAGATATTCCATTTATTCCAAATAAACGGTCAGGTGGTATTTGTTTAGGAAGTAAAATTGCACCGATTTTCTTTAACACTATGGAGGATGCTGGTGCTCTGCCTATCGAACTCAATGTTGATGGGCTGGAAATGGGCGATGTGATCGATATTTATCCATACGAAGGGGTCGTTAAAAAGCACGACACCGACGAAGTAATTACAACCTTTGAATTGAAAACTCAAGTATTGCTTGACGAAGTTCGTGCGGGCGGTCGCATTCCTCTAATCATTGGACGCGGTCTAACTAACAAAGCACGAGAATCTTTAGGGTTAGGTCATTCGGAGCTATTCTTAAAACCAGGCGATATTGAGGATTCAGGTAAAGGTTATACCCTTGCTCAAAAAATGGTTGGTAAGGCATGTGGTCTCGAGGGGGTTCGTGCAAATACCTATTGCGAGCCAAAAATGACAACCGTTGGTTCACAAGATACGACTGGACCAATGACTCGGGACGAACTAAAAGACTTAGCCTGTATTGGTTTTACCGCTGATCTGGTTATGCAGTCCTTTTGTCATACTGCAGCTTACCCCAAACCCGTCGATGTCACAACGCACCACACACTTCCTGACTTCATAATGAATCGAGGTGGTGTGTCACTGCGTCCAGGTGATGGGATTATCCACTCTTGGTTAAACCGAATGCTGCTGCCTGATACTGTTGGTACCGGTGCGGACTCTCACACCCGTTTTCCATTAGGTATTTCGTTTCCAGCAGGCTCTGGTCTTGTTGCATTCGCTGCAGCAACAGGTGTGATGCCTCTTGATATGCCTGAGTCCGTCCTTGTTCGTTTTAAAGGCAAAATGCAGCCTGGAATCACATTACGTGATTTAGTTCATGCCATTCCATATCAAGCCATTAAAGATGGTCACTTGACCGTTGAGAAAAAAGGTAAGAAGAACGTCTTTTCTGGCCGTATCCTTGAAATCGAAGGCCTTGAGCACCTAACTGCGGAGCAGGCCTTCGAGCTTTCGGATGCTTCTGCTGAACGTTCTGCAGCAGGCTGTACAATCAATCTATCGGAAGAGTCTGTAGCAGAATATCTAAGGTCTAATATCGTGATGTTACGTTGGATGATAGCCGAAGGCTACGGTGATCCGCGGACACTCGAACGTCGCGCGAAGTCTATGGAAGATTGGCTGGAAGACCCAAAACTAATGCGCGCAGATGCAGATGCGGAATATGCAGCCGTTATTGAAATTGACCTGGATAATTTAAAAGAACCGGTATTGTGTGCGCCAAATGATCCTGATGACGCTCGTTTACTTTCCGAAGTGCAAGGTGAAAAAATCGATGAAGTATTCATTGGATCATGCATGACCAATATCGGCCACTTTCGTGCTGCAGGAAAGCTCCTTGAATCAGCTGGGCAAGTCGTTCCTACAAGACTTTGGGTAGTTCCACCAACAAAAATGGATCAGCAACAGCTCACCGCAGAGGGTTACTACAGTATTTTCGGCAAAGCTGGTGCGCGAGTTGAAATGCCGGGCTGTTCATTGTGTATGGGTAACCAAGCACGAGTCGCAGATAAATCAACGGTTGTCTCTACCTCAACACGTAACTTCCCTAACCGCCTAGGGAATGGTGCGAATGTATACCTTTCATCTGCAGAGTTAGCGGCAGTCTCATCTTTACTTGGCAAACTACCAACCCCAGAAGAATATTTCGAGTACGCGAATAAGATTAACAGCATGTCAGCTGAGATCTACGACTATTTGAACTTTGATCAAATGGGTGAATACGTTAAGAAAGCATCATCTGTGATCGCAACAGATGCTGTTACTTAAAACAGCTAAACTAGTTAGCAACTAAAAAGGGCGCTTTAAAGCGCCCTTTTATCTTTATTAAAAACTCATTTTAAAACCTAAATCGCATCTCGACGATCTAGTTCGTTAAACTCTTCTTGTTCTTCACGTTCTTCTAGAGATTCAACATCGCGAGCATCTGGGTGGTGCTTACGGCCTTCATGCTTAGCCTTGTGCTTAAGAAGTTGTTTTTCAAGTTTTTCGACTAGGGTATCTACCGCAGCACCTAGCTGTTTATCTGTTGTCACCGAAGCAAATAGATCGTGACCAGGAATATGAACTCGAGCTTCTAAGATCAGCTCACTCTTGTTGTGGTGGTTTTCAGAATTAACAATGACCTTAATTGAAGTAATGTGGCTGTTGATGTCAGCAAGCTGGTCCATCCCCTCTTTGATTGTTGCCTGAACGTCTTCAGTAGTGTGAACATGGTGACCGCTGATATCTAATGTATACATAATAATAATTCCTTCTTCCTATCCCATTCATCTGGAACGTTTAGCGTTTCATTGTCACATCTATTAACCTAAGGGTGTTTGAATCCTTTTTCAACCAGTGCTGAGTAAAAAGACTGATAATTTTTTGAAGCATTTGATCAGAGCCAGAATAAGAGCTTTAAATCGACTATAAATTCATTTTTATCAATAAGATACAATAATTTACATTTGATAACCCTAACCTATCATGATTAAAAAACGCTGCTATGTAGCAGCGTTTGACGTGCAATTTACCAATTCAATAACGTTTAAGTTTGATCCGCTAGGGAATTCACTTTTGCGAAAACTTCTAGGCTTCCATCCGACTTTAATAAATATACAGCGTAAGGCATGAACTGATCGTTGTACTCCATTCCAGGGGAGCCAACCGGCATACCCGGTACCACCAACCCTTTTGTATCTGGGATCGGGTTGCTTAGAAATTGCTGGATAAATTTCGCAGGAATATGACCTTCAAAAATATAGCCTGATTCTGAGATCGCGGTATGACAGGATCTAGCGTTGGCGGGTATGCCTAAATCAGCTTTTAAGTCTGCTAAATTATCCGAATGCTGAACCTTGGTATGAGCGCCATGGGACGTCATATGATCAACCCAACCAGTGCAGCAACCACATGTAGGGCTTTTGTGAACTAAAAACTCTTTGTCAGCATTAAAGGTAATATTTTGCTGTGCTTGCACAGCAGTGCTTAGCGCAAAGGCTTGTAGGCTGATTACAGCAACCATAGCGATAGGTGTTAATCGTTTCATAGAATTCTCCAAAGTTTAAAAAAGTTAAGTGTTAGCTGGGTCTAACTAAACAAACTTTGGAGGACGATATAATTTGGCGGTAAAGGTTAACGGCTTGCCAGAGGTGGGCCATAAATATTCAAGTACTTCATGGCTGTAGCT
The DNA here is from genome assembly GCF_056158325.1 of Marinomonas sp. AWM4_232. Taxonomy (NCBI): domain Bacteria; kingdom Pseudomonadati; phylum Pseudomonadota; class Gammaproteobacteria; order Oceanospirillales; family Oceanospirillaceae; genus Marinomonas; species Marinomonas sp. AWM4_232. The sequence goes on from NZ_JBSWTA010000001.1 coordinate 3,609,911, forward strand.
TATTTGATGACCCAGATTAACTACCCCTGCAACATAACAACCACATTCTTGTTGGTGGTTTAGCTCTTTGCAGCAGTCCTGTTGCGCGTGATTAGGCATATCAAAAGCCAGCATAGCATGTGTACCCATGCTATCCATTCCATTCGCCAAAGCGTTATTCGAAAATACAGCGAAAGAAAGTATCAGCAATAGAATGGTGGTAAGGCTTCTTCGAGTCATATATAGATCACTAAATAAAGTGGCTCAAGCATATATTGACCGTTAGAAGCCTGTCTAGTTCCTGCTGCCTACCACTGTTTAATCATTATGATACAAATCAATTAGCACGAGAGGTGCCATTAAAGTGACTGATACCTTCGAGTGAGCTTTAAAACAACGAAGACACCCACCAAAGCAATAGAACCAATATAGATAGTGCGATAATAGCTTTCGTTTTGTACTTACGAATCAGACTTTCCGCTTGATTACCTGCAAAATAAACGACAAGAGCTAGACCAAAATAACGGATAGAACGAGCAATCGTTGTGGCCACGATAAACCCAATCAGTGAATACTTTGCGGCTCCTGCAGCAAGCATGGCGATTTGAAACGGCACGGGGACAATCCCCAAAGTTAAAACAAACCAAAAGCCTTGGCTTTCCATTTTGCTGCTGACTTGTTCAAATTGCTCAGGGCTGGAAAAGGTTCGTATGACCCAGTCACCAATCAGATCAAATAAGTAATAACCTAAGGCGTAACCAACTAATGCCCCCACCATACAACCCAAGGTTGTCATCAAGGCAATCAGCCATATTTTTTCTCTACGAGCCTGAAGTAATGGGACTAGTATAGCTTCTAAAGGAATGGGAACGATGATGGATTCTAAAAACGAAGCAAGAGTAATCCCTTTAAGCATGTGTTTTGAGTTAATCGCTCGCTTTGTCGTTTGTTCAATACTGTTTAAAATTCCCATCTCTTACCTTTGATTCCAGCTTTTTATTCATACTAAGAAGCCTTTTAAAGATTAGATAGGTATTGAGTGGCTTTTGTGATTTATTGCCATCGAATGTACACAAAACAAAGGCCTCATATGAGGCCTTTTACAATAAATAGTTCTATTTATTGAGTGACGTTCTGTTGTGCAGGTGCATGGTTGTAGATATGCAGATCACGCTGCGGGAACGAAATCGTAAGACCAGTTTCCTCTATGCGAAGCTTGGCATTTTTCTGCATTGCCCAGAATGTTTCCCAATATTTGTCCGTTGGCGCCCAAGCACGCAACAGAAGGTTCACCGAGATGTCAGCAAGCTAGATAGCCTGACACTAACGCGCCACGTTTTTAAAAAATTGTTTTAAACAGCAACAACAAAGCACTCACAACAATCACCACGAAAGTCATAACCATGCCAATTTGACGATATTTTAAGACTTCATGTTTTTGGCTTACACCGTATGCATGAAGTAAGCGGCCGGCCAAAAGCGCGCCCCCCAACACATGAACCACAATCGGCCCACCACTCAAAGTTTCGTACATCCACACCAATAACAGAGCGAATGGTACATATTCACCAAAATTGCCCTGTACTCGAATGGCACGGGTTAGCAACGTTTGCTGCCCATCCCCTATACCGACTTGATATTTCATACGTAACTTTATGACGCGAGCACTTAAATAAACATATAGCAATGCTAGTAAAGCAGCGTAAATAGGCGTAATCATTGGGGCATCCTTGTTTGTGTATATCCAGCCAGCTTACTCTGGGTAAACAAGTCAACTCAAGTCATATCAAGCCTTGAGTATTGATAATGTCGATTTTATTCAATTATTGCCCACCCATCGCTCATAAAATGCCTCCAAACTAAACGGAGAAGCACTATGAAACGAGCTGATTATTTCAATACATCCCCTACTTTGTTGAAGCACTTGATTGAGCAAGAGGAGCTGATAAAGCAACAAGCGGAAAACTCTTTTGGTTTAACTATTTGGGAATTAATCAAACTTCGCTCCTCACAAATTAATCAGTGCGCTTACTGTATTGCCATGCATACTAAGCAAGCTCAACAGTTGGGAGAACATTACAATAGGATCGTAGGACTAAGCGCTTGGCGAGATATGCCCTTCTATAATGCAAAAGAACGTTTAGCACTTGAGCTGTGTGAGAAACTGACGCAATCTTACGAGATAGATGATCGTTTCTACGGCAAACTAACCAGCGAATTTGACGACAAGGAATTGGTAATCTTGACCATAGCAATCAATGCCATCAACAGCTGGAACCGTGTCGTCAAAATGTTTAAGCCTGATGTGGAATTCAATGACTGAACCGCTCTTCCTTGAAATAGAGTCACCCCAGGGTGATGCAGGGTACTACGTGCAATCTATATGGTTTGCACGTAGTACAACTGACGGTGAGATTTGGCTGCCAAGTGATGCCGGATCAGGTATCGTATTTTTAAAGCGAGGCAACGCTAAAGTTGACGATAAACCGATCATGCAGCCTTACGATATTCAGAAACATTCACTGCAATCGAAAAAATTCACTTATTCAAATGAAATGATGCTGTTTGGAATACGCTTTCAACCGGCGGGCTACTCACAGCTTGAAGCGCTAAACCACCCGTTAACCCAAATCGACAATTTAAGTTGTATCTCTAAACAAGTCACACAGTGCAACAATTTATTAGAGTTTAAAAAAGCCTTGGCACCATATTTTGATTTCACATTTTCGAGAGATCATATCGCCGATTTTACGCATGCATTTATTCAACGACTTGCTGAAAGACAAACCCTTATGGATGCACTTGATGAAACCCCACTTAGTCAACGTCAATTGGAAAGACATATTAAACAGCAATGTGGCATCACACCGAAACATCTCGCACGTATTTATCGCGTAAGGCAAGCAATGACTGCCATCAAGATGGACACAAGCAAGAGCATGACTCAAATTGCTTTGGAGTGCGGCTACTGTGACCAATCACACTTCACTAGAGAGTTTCGCGGCATTATGAGAATTACCCCAGCTAAGTATCGCCGTTGCTTGGTTAGCCGTTGTTAACGGCAAGCAAATTAAGTACCTATGATAATTATATTACCTAATATATCCATGAATTCGATTTGACCTTCTCAATCCTTCTTATCCAATCTTTCCGCCTCACTTTATCCCTATTTCAATACAACCAAGAAAATAATTAGATCTCTAATTATATTTCACTCACTTCAGTTGCCTTCACCCCTTCCATTTGTAAACTTTTAATAAAGGAGGATCGACCATGAATCAAATTAAAAAGGCAGGGACGGGGGCGATGCTGTTACCAGTATTTGTTCCAACTGCTGTTATCACATTACTTCTAATTATTGGTACTCTAAGCAATCCTGAGCTTGCGGGAGAAGCTTTTCAGAGTGCCTTGGCTTGGATAACCAACACTTTTGGCTGGTTCTACATGCTCGCTACTGCAGTGTTTCTGGTTTTTCTTGTCTGCATTGGGTTCAGCAACTGGGGCAACATTCGACTAGGTGCCGATCACGGCGATCCTGATTACAGCTTCCCCGCTTGGTTCGCCATGTTGTTTTCTGCTGGTTACGGTATTGCCTTGCTGTTCTTTGGTGTGGCAGAACCTGTGCTACATTTTTCTCAACCGCCTAGCGCCACACCGGAAACCATCTCCGCCGCCCGTGAAGCGATGCAAATTGCCTACTTCCATTGGGGTCTACACATCTGGGGGATTTACGGTCTAATGGGGCTGGTATTAGCCTATTTTACCTTCCGTCATGGTTTACCATTATCCGTCCGCTCAGCTTTATACCCTTTAATCGGTGATCGTATCCATGGACCTATTGGTCATACGGTCGATGTATTTGCCATACTCGGTACCCTATTCGGCTTAGCCACAACACTTGGCCTATCCGTCACACAAATTAATGCGGGATTACACTATCTTTGGAGTGATATTCCTATCAGCACAACCGTTCAAATTACCGCTATTGGCTTAATCACATTAGCGGCAATCGGTTCAGTCGTCGCAGGTATGGATAAAGGCGTGAAAAACCTATCCATTTTAAATATGGGTTTAGCCGTATTCATTATGGCGATTGTGTTCTTTGTCGGGCCAAGCATCCATATTCTTGATGCGTTTGTACAAAACACAGGGGCTTACTTGAGTAACATCGTTGAGCGTACTTTTAACTTACAAGCCTATACTCAAAGTGATTGGATTGGGAACTGGACTCTGTTTATCTTCGCATGGACGATTGCTTGGGCTCCTTTTGTCGGACTGTTTATTGCCAAAATCAGCCGAGGCAGAACGATCCGTCAATTCATTTTCGGTGTGCTAGCTGTGCCGACTGTTTTCACTTTCCTATGGTTCTCGATCTTTGGGGATACGGCCTTGCACTTGATCATGGAAGAAGGCAAAAACGTACTGATTGGCGAAGTTCAAGCGGATCACTCTGTTGCTCTCTTTCAATTCTATGACCTACTGCCAGGCTCAACATTCTTGTCTGTTGTGACGGTGTTCTTAATCATCACCTTTTTCGTTACCTCTTCTGACTCTGGTTCGTTAGTTGTTGATTCCTTAGCTTCTGGCGGTGCACTGGAAACTCCAATTTGGCAACGAGTATTTTGGGCCTCTCTTGAGGGTGTCATTGCCGCCACATTGCTACTAGCTGGTGGTTTGAGCGCATTACAAACCATGAGTATTTTAGCTGCGTTACCGTTCGCGATAATTATGTTGATCGCTGCAGCAGGCTTATGGCGAGCATTGGTAATCGAGGGGCATCGAGGCGCCGCTGTTGAAGCCGCTGCAACACCTACTCGGGCCTTTAGCAATGAAGGTAACTGGCGAAAACGTCTAAGCACACTTTTTAAATTCCCAGGGGAAGCAAAGGTTACGCATTTCATTAAAGAAGTGGTTGACCCGGCTATGGTTGAAGTACAGAAAGAGCTTGCTGCCCATGGCTGGAATGCCAACATCACTCGAGAAGAGAATGGCGTAACCTTTCAGCTAGAGCGCGATGACAAATTAGACTTTTATTACCAAGTCATCGCCACGGAACATGAGATACCAGAAGCACACAGTGAAAACTCAAAATACGATACTCACTGGCAGGCGGATGTCTACATTCGAAATGGTGCTCTAGGTTACGAGCTGTTTGGCTGTAGCCAAGATGAGGTAATCCGTGACCTGATTGATCAGTTAGAGCAATATTTTAATTTCGTGGATGCAGCGCCAGGGCATCTTCCTTGGAATACAGTTTCAGACTAAAGCGAAACAAAATGGGAGCAAAATTAGCTCCCATTTTTTATCGTATATAAACTTCTCATTAAGCTCCGGCTTAGATTAAAAACACTAAAATTTGCTTAGCATTTTTAATGCGACTCATTTCTCTGTAAAATTCCACATACTTTATTTGTTCCAATATTAATGCCTGATATTCAAGGATCTTCCATGCAAAAAACCACTCGAAAATGGGTGTATCGCTTTGGCCGCCGTTACGACAAGCTAAAGCACCGCCTAAAACGTTGGCGTGGTTACTCTCCTGTTATCGTGCAACCTTACATCACCTATGGAACGGCTGAGAACCTATGGATTGCAGGCAGGCTGCTGGAAGCGAAAAGGATTCAAGGCCATCTAGAAGATAGTAATCTGAAAAATATGTTACATATGGTACGCCGTTATCGTAGTGATGAAATCCCTTTTACCGACATCAATCTCATATTAGGGGATGAGGTGCGTACCGTGACAACGGATGCGCATGGTTATTTTCACTATCGTTGGCGCACAAAAGATAGCCAGTACATACAAAACCCTTGGACGCAATTTATCCTTCAACCAAGCGATCCTAAGTTACCAAAAGCCGAAGAGCACAGCGTGGCTGAAGTCTCTTTGCTCAGTGAAAGCACCGAATTTGGCGTAGTCAGTGATGTGGATGACACCATCATGCATACCGGTGCCACTAACTTCTTTCGACACACGCAAACCGTGTTGATGAACAATGCCCACACCCGTGAGCTAATGCCCGGCACGTCTGAATTCTACAACGCGCTACACAAAGGCCGCTCAGGCAAGGCGGAAAACCCGTTTTATTACGTATCGAGTAGCCCTTGGAATATTTATGACTTAATTGCCGAGTTCATTCATATTCATCAACTTCCCAAAGGTCCTGTCCTCTTAAAAGATTTTGGTTTGCGTGAAGATCGTTGGTTTAAGAGCAGTCATGAAAGCTATAAGACAGACCGCATAGAGACGATTCTTAGAACGTACCCAAGCTTAAAACTTGTATTGATCGGAGACTCTGGTCAAAAAGATGTCTACGCGTACTTAAAAGTAGCGAAAGATTACCCTGATAGAATCCTTGCAGTTTACATTCGTGATCTTAGACCTGATGCACGATCTGAGAAAATGATGTCAGCCGTAGCGAAGTTTTCTGATTGCAACGTCCCATTTGCATTCATACGTGACGCCGGGGATGCCGTAAAACATGCAGTGACGTTAAACTTAGTCACTGACGACGCTGCGAAGAAAGTTAAACAGGATGCAGCGGCTTAATGTCATACCTTTAATAGAGTATCGCCACATTACTTCTGTAACTGGTGGCGATACCTGCTTTACGCGAGAGCTAATAAATTATTAAAATCCATTAATAACTTATTTTTTCCTTAGATCGAGAATCGGCATCCCCCCCTCACCCAGAATGGTATCAGGTAACTTTCCGTTCCATTGTTGTGCTTCTGTCAGCTTCACGATTAATGGGTTGTCGCGAAGCGCTTTTGCTTTTGCCTCGATAGCTTTTGCTTCCGCTTCGCCTTTAATTTGGATGGCTCTAGCCTCTGCCTCTGCGACCTTGATAATACTCTGTGCTTTTGCATCGGCTGTATTTACATCCCTTAATGCTTCCAATCGCTGACGTTCAAGACGATGTTGTTCCGCTGCCGCGAGGTTCTTCTCTGTCTGTTTCGTTTCGATAGAATCAATGTATTTACGCGGTAATACAATATTTTCAATCTGAATGTTATCCACAATGACAGGGAACATAGCCATCTCTTCGACAAGCCTTTGCTCTATCCCTTGGATAGCATGAGCCCGGTCTTGAATAAGCTGCTCTGCTTCAAATTTCGGAAGGCTGTCTTTCGTTGCCGAGCGAAATCTAGGATCTAAAATACGCTGCTCGAACTGCGACAACCCACCATAGTTACGGAATAGCTCAAGTGCGGCTTCTTTATTTACGGTCCAGTTGACACTAACTTCAACCGTCACGGGCATTTGCTCGGCGGTACTCGAAGCCATCTTTTCAACATTTTTACGCGTTCGAACTTCTATGGATTCCACGCTGTCGATTAGAGGCCACTTGAAATGAAGTCCAGGGTTTTCTTGGTAAATCGCCTCACCAAAGCGTTTTATTATCCCAACATGACCTTCTTCGACTGTGTAAGTTGCACCTAAACCGAGAGCAGTAATGACAGCAATTGGAGCCAAATAGCGTAATGGTTTTAGTTTTAAGGCAGTGTTTTCATTTTGGGGGTTTAGTAAAGACATTTTTGTCATCCATGAGGTAAGAGGTGCGGATTTTAAAGTGATTAAAAATTAATTCAATAGGAATGAATATCAAATCAAACAATTAATTAAATTTTGGTAGTGATAGCCACTGAAGTTTATAAGGGTGTTCGTGTTTTTAATGCTGCATTAGGAACAATGCAGCAAGCTGCGCTTACTTTAGCTAACCCAAACACGATTGTTTGCTTTAGATGGTCATTCATTTTATAGAAGCTATAACGCACATAGATGTGCACCGGTTAAACTCAAACATGCATTCATGTGCACCAAATCAGCTCAACAATCCCACTTAATAAGCGATGTACATGCTTTATTCCTGTATTCAATTTGAGCGCAGAAATTCAGACATTTCAGCAATGCATAACTCTTTCACAAACTTTTTTATTAACCACAACAGTTGGCACAAGAAATGCTATTGCTTGTGTTCCAAAAATTAACCTTGAAGAAATGCAATGACCCTAAGTAGATCCCTTCTAAAAGTAACTATTACCCTTTTTATCAGTATTTTATTTGGTAATGTGATGGCGAAAGAACAAAACCAACCTTTTAAAGTTGCCTCCGTAGAATTCAATCCTATCTTTAACGAGCTTGACCAAAACCTAGTGTCATTAAGCAAAGATATCGAAACCGCTCTAAAAAACGGAGCTAAGTTAGTGGTCGCCCCTGAAATGGCGACAACAGGCTACCTATATAATAGCCGTGAAGAGATCAAAAACTTTACCGACACTATTCCAAGTAAAACAACAGACATGCTAGGTGCTCTGGCTAAAAAGTACCATGCCTACATAGTCACCGGCATGGCCGAAGAAGATAGCGAAACTGGCATTTACTACAACTCTGCGGTGCTTGTCGGACCAGAAGGCGTTATCGGCTCTTACCGTAAAACTCACCAATGGGAAGCAGAAGAACATTGGGCTGCCTGGGGTGATTTAGGCTTTCCTGTGTTTGAAACAGAGCTTGGAAAGATTGCCATCAATATTTGTATGGATTCAGGCTATTTCGAGAGTTCAAGAATTCCAACTCTTAACGGTGCGGACATTATTGCTTTTCCGACTAACTCATCGATTCAAGCAATTTATTACAACCAAGCACGTGCCATGCAAAACGGGGTCTACATTATTGAGGCCAACCGTAACAATACCGAAAAAAGCTTTCACATGGTTGGTATGAGCGCAGTTATTGATCCTAACGGCAACATCATCAAGGAAGCTCCATTCGTATCTAAAGACGACGAGGAGTCTAAAGAAACCACTATTGTTTACGCTCAAGTAGATCCTAAAAACTACTCAACCAGAGAAGACAAACTCAAAGGTCGTCGCCCTGAGTTATATCAACCTTTGATGCTCCACATTGCGCCATGGAACTACAAAATCGACAACACTGAGCGTGAAATTCGCAGTGTTGCCCTTCAGTACCAACCTATCCTAGGTGACAAAAAAGCAAACCTTTCAAGCATCAAATCATTGGTTGTAGACCTAAATGACACGGATCTTGCGGTGCTGCCTGAATACAGCTTGACTGGTGAACACATGCAAATGACGTCAAGCATAGCTAAGAAATGGGCTGAGCCAATTAATGGCGACACTTTCAAAGAAATGAGCGCTTTGGCTAAGACAAAAGGCGTTAACCTTATCTACACGCTAATTGAGCAGGACAAAGATGATCTCTATGTTACTGCAGTGGTATTGGATAAATCAGGCCAGTTAATTGATACTTATCGCAAAACCCACCTAAACGCGAGCGAAGCAACTTGGGCCACTGCAGGCAATACGATTAAAGCCATCGATGTACCTGAAGTCGGTAGAGTTGGCGTGATGCTTGGCGAAGAAGTGCTTTACCCTGAAATTGCGGGGGTTTTAAGTGGTAAACGTGCTGACATCATCGCCATTCCTTCCTCTTGGGCAGGCGAGTACGGCGGTTACGTACAAGTCAATCAACAAGCCGTTGCCAACCCTTACCCTAAAAATTCAATGGTGTTGTGGGATGCCGTAGCCTTTTCGGCACAAGCCTACACTGTCGTCGCGAACTTTATTGGTTCTGAGCAAAATTACAAGGGAGCAAGCGCATTGTATGGCTTGGATCCGCTTTATGGCTTAGACCAAGCGCAAGTGGCTTCAAACGACAAAGAAGAAGCGCTTTATGTGAACTTTAAGACCAAAAATCACGATTGGTGGCTTAACCAATTCAACATGGTGTCATCACGCAGAACAACATTCTACAAACCTCTCGTTCTACAATAAGCAATCCGTAAACTGACGTCGCCCACTTTGCTAACAAACGGATGACGTCAGTTTTTCGGCACAGTAAGTACCAGATAAGCAAAATCATTTTTAAGGCTTACCGTACATTAGCCCTAATAGATGCGTTTTTCCTCTTCTGGCAATGGGTCTATGTCTGAGTAACGTATAGAGTGACTTTGATTTTGGATCAGATGCACATGCTCACGTTTTAATTCGCGTGGCTCAGAGACGCCGCATGCATGTACGATCAGCCCAACACTATGTTTCATTTCACTAACATAATTTGCGACGCGGGCAGCTTTTTCGTGTGGTAGCAAGCCTTTTTGAAGCTTTTTATCATGGGTAGTAATGCCTGTAGGACAAGTGTTTTTATTACACTTAAGTGCCTGAATACAGCCGATAGAGAACAAAAAGCCCCGCGCGCTCACCACCGCATCAGCCCCCATCGCAAAGGCCCAAGCCACTTTGCCAGGTATCATCAATTTGCCTGTCGCAATAATCTTAATACGAGGCCTTAAGCCATAAGAAGTCACACGGTTCACCACCTGCGGCAGACTTTCTCGAACAGTCATGCCCACGTAATCCATCAAGGTTTGAGGAGCAGCGCCGGTACCGCCATCCGCGCTATCTAAGGTAATAAAGTCTGGTGCGGATTCAAGCCCGCGGCGATGAATCTCACTAAACAAATCGTCAAAGAACTGCAACTCACCTACCACTAATTTTATGCCAGTGGGTTTGCCCGTGAGCGTTCTTACCTTAACGATCATGTCTAACAACTCGTCGATATTGCCAATGTCTACGTGTCGATTAGGGCTAATCGAATCTTCGCCTTGCTTAATATTACGCACCTCGGCGATTTCCGCGGTGACTTTTTCTCCCGGCAACATGCCACCTTTGCCTGGTTTTGCCCCTTGAGACAATTTTATTTCGATCATTTTAACCTGTTCATAAGAGGCTACTTTTTGCAGACGATCAGTATCTAAATGCCCTTCACTGTCTTGCACTCCATACTTCGCGGTGCCGATCTGAAACACAATGTCACAGCCACCTTCTAGATGGTAAGGTGATAGCCCTCCCTCGCCAGTATTCATCCAGACGCCCGCTTTGGCTGCGCCAATCGACAACGCTTTTACCGCAGGCTCAGAAAGCGCACCATAACTCATGCCAGAAATATTGATGATGGAGTTAGTACTGTAAGGCTGTCGCGCTGTGTGTTCGCCGAAAACAACGGCTTGTGGTTCAACCGCTTCACTGGCCAACTTTGGAAAAGCACTACTAACGAAAAACACATCACCCTCTTGAGTGAGTGGTCGAGTCGAACCAAAACCTTGAGTGGTATCCTCATGCTTGGCCGCACGATACACCCAAGAGCGCTCAGCTCGATTAAAAGGCAGCTCATCGCGATCAAAGGCAAAAAAGTATTGCCGAAAAAACTCTCCTAAATGCTCGAGGGTGTAACGCATTCGCCCGATCAATGGATAATTGCGTCGAATCGTGTGCTTAGTTTGACGCACGTCGATAAAATATAAAATGCTGAAGTAAACTATTACTACCAGCACTAGCGCGAACACAATGATCGCGCCCCATTGTATTATCCAATTTGAAATAGCCAGTTTCTGATCCATAAGTATTCCAAGCAGTTGTTATTAAGGGGTTGTGATCAGCGAAGGAAATTGTCTTTTAGCAAATCCACTACTTCATCCGCGCGCCCATTTAATACCGCTTTCATACCAAATAAAGCTGTAGACGCTACCTGACCAGCTTCAATCTTCGGCGGCATTACCAACTCCATTGGACTGACCTTCACATCCAACAATGCAGGTTTATCAGATGCTAGCCATTGCGACATGGCATTTTCTAATTCATCTGGATTCTCAACTCGCCAAGCATCTAATCCCATGGCTTTGGCGACCTCTGAAAAATCAGGGTTCTGCAATTTAGTAAAGCTATCTAACTGACCTTCAACACGCTGTTCCATCTCCACAAAGCCCAAGCTTTCATTATTGTAAATGAGCAATTTGACGGGTGTGTTTTCTTGTATCAGCGTAAGCAGATCACCCATTAACATCGTCATACCACCATCGCCACACAAAGCTATCACTGGGCGCTCAGGATAAGCTTTGGCAATCCCCATCGCCTGAGGATACGCATTGGCCATGGTGCCATGTGACAGACTGGTGAGAAAACGGCGTGAACCTTTTGCGTCTAAATGACGCAGTAACCAGACCATGGGCGAGCCACCATCGGCTGTGAAAATCGCATCATCGCCCGCTAGCTCATTCAAGCGGCGAGTCACGGTTTGCGGATGGATCAACGAGTGTTTAGATACCTCTTCTTTGCGATAACTCTCTTGATCTTTCTGCCATTGCTTAAGCGCCTTATCTAGGTGCGCCTCGTCGGTTCGTTGGTTTAGCTTAGGAAGTAGCTGCTCAATGGACGCTTTCACATCGCCCGTCAAACCTAAGTCGATCGGGCAACGCTTACCCAAATGAGTTGGCTCAAGGTTGATTTGAGCAATCTTGGCATGGTTAGGATAGAACTGGCTGTAGGCAAAATCCGTCCCAAGACAGATCAGAAGGTCACATTCTAGTACAGATTCCATACCGGCTTTGTTACCTAAAATACCCGTCATACCGACTTGGTAGGGATTATCCGGCTCTACAAACTCTTTCGAGCGCGAGCTGTGTACGATAGGTGCTTTCAGGCGGTCAGCCAACATTATCAATTCTTCATTAGCGCCCTTAGCACCGATACCCGCATACAAGGTAATTTTGTCAGCGTCGTTGATTAGGCCTACCAACGTATCCAACTCGGCTGGACTTGGGTGGATCACTGGCTGAGAACGATGTACTGACCAACGGGTATCACTGTTAACTTTCTCTTTAAACATATCGCCATTAACCACCACAACCGCCACGCCTTGGTATGCAAGTGCTGCTTGCGCAGCTTGAGTGATAATGCGCGCTGCTTGATCAGGATGAGAAATGCGTTCGCAAAAGACCGAGCACTGTTCATAAAGTTTGGTTTGATCGACTTCTTGTGGAAAGTTAAGGCCTTCTTCCTGGCGATCCACATTTGAAGCAATGAATACTAAAGGTGAGCCATTGCGGTGAGATTCAAAAATACCGTTGATAAAGTGTAAGCTGCCTGGGCCACATGTACCTGCACACAATGCAAGCTCTTGAGTCATATACGCCTCAGCACCAGCCGCAAACGCGCCGACTTCCTCGTGACGCACATGCACCCAATCAATGTCTGAGGTGCGAATCTTATCGGTTAAGTGATTGATGGTATCGCCGACCACACCGTAACAACGTTTTGCACCTGCCTCAGCTAACGTTTCAACGATCACTTCTGCTACATCTTTGCTCATCTTATGCCACTCCTTAGTTAGGTATCCCAACATAATGGCGTAAGCGCAGTACTATGTCTTAGCGACAGAGACTGTTTCTTCGAATCTGCAAATAAGCATTAATAAAACACAATGTTCAAAAAAAACTACCACTACGTGTAAGAACTGAATCCTATTAACATCGAATACCAGTCACTTTTTAAGGTAGGTGTTTTAATTAACTTCCATCAATGGCAAAGTAACAGCGGTTATCACTTTGTAGCAATTTGCCTTTGAAGGTACGGGGTAACTTATGAAACAAAGAAAGTTCAATAGTTAATGGAAGCGCTTTCTAAATTCGCTAGGCGTCAAACCAATGATTTTGATAAACGTCTTGCGACAAGCACTCACGTCATCGTAGCCAATGCTTGTACTAATCGATTCAAAAGCTTGTTGCGAGGATTCCAGTAAATCACATGCACGCTGAATTCGTACACGTTGTAAGTATTGGCTCGGGCTCAATCCTGTCGCTTTGATAAAGCGTCGCTGCAGTGTCCGCTCAGTTAAATTGGCGAGCCTTGCTAACTGAGACAAGGTCAAAGGTTTAGCAAAGTGATCTTGTATAAAATGCTGTACCGCGACAATGTTATAATCACCGTGTTGTAAGCTTGGCGTAAAAGGCTGGTAATAACGCTGTTCACGTTTACCGGTATCAATAACCAATGTTTTGCCGACGCGTCGCATAATAGCGGGAGTGCCAAGTTGCGCGATGACCTCTAGCCCAAGATCCAACCATGACATCAAACCACCTGCCGTTATGATATTCCCTTGATTGATCAAAATCGCATCGGTCGCCAACTCAATAGCGGGATAAAGCGACCTAAAATCTTCACTCAACCCCCAATGGGTGGTGACCTTTTTATTCTTCAATAATGGCGTTTTAGCGAGAATGAATACCCCGGCACAGGCAGAAGCTAAAATACCACCCTGCTTGTGTTGGTTGGTGAGCCAATTGACCAAGCTCTCATCTGGCGCAAAGACAAAACTGTGTTCTAGGCTTGGCGGTATGATGATAATGGAGAAATGGGAACAGGTGTTTTGTGAGTGGAATTCATCTGGCCAACGCAAAATATCGGTTATAAAACGATGCTTCAGTCCCAACTCAACACTCGCAGTGTTGGCTAATTGCAGCATCTCTTGCAGACCGAATACCGCAGACTGCAAACACCCTGGATATGCCAAGACAGCAATATTTACTGAATGTAGTTGAGTTGTCATTTTGTCGTATTTAACCCTTAATATGTCATTTAAGACACTACTGAACTCTTCCCTTAAAATCCATAATTTCCCTATCAAATACACATAGAGATAGGAGAGTTAAATGAAAAAAGCATTAGTTGTGGTCGATGTACAAATGGAATATTTCCCAACTGGCTCATACCTTCAATGGGACGTTGAGCGTGCACTGGATAAGACCATACAGGCAATACAGCATTTTCGTGAAAAGGGCGACTTGGTCATTGTGGTGCAACATATAGCTGACCAAGAATCGCCCATATTTAACCCTAGTAGTACGGGCATTGACATTCACCCTGCTGTGCTAGATGAGGCTGTTGACGCGCCCATTATCGTTAAAGCGCATGCGGACAGTTTCTTAAATACGAACTTAAACGATGTTCTTCAAGAACACGCCATTGATAGCATCGTTGTATGCGGCATCATGACGCAAAACTGTGTGACCCACACAGCCATATCCTCCAGCGCAGCCAACTACCAGGTGCAAGTATTGGCCGAAGCTTGTACCGCACCAGATGAAATGGTTCATAACATTGCTTTGGCGGCATTGAATGACCGAGTTGAACTCATTAGCCTGAATCAACTTTAATCTACATAAAAGATCTTCAAAGCGGCAAATAGGCCGCTTTTTTCGCCTCAGCGCTACTCGAAGCGTTGGCCTCTTCATTGCCATGAGTTAGAGGCTAGCCTATTCGGAATACCATTTGCTGAATACTGTATATATGTACAGTTTAATGCTAAATTTACCCAAATACCTCAAGGACAGAGGATTTGAGTTTGCCAAAATCTAGAAAACAACTGATTAGTATTGCTGATACACCTTACTACCACTGCGTTTCCCGCTGTGTTCGTCGAGCGTTTCTGTGTGGTGAAGGCCGTGTGACTTTATTTACAAGCCAACGTATATCTTGCGCTTTAAAGTTGCCGATCAACGTTCCAACAAGAATACTAACCAATGCGATAACTAGGCCGATAGTCACGCTTTCTCCAAACAATGGTACGGCTAGGACGCTTGCGAAGACAGGAACCAACGCCATTAACGCCCCCATTCTTGTCGCTCCGATCATTTGCACCGCCTTCCCAAAACAAATCATCTGAACAATGATAGCCAAAAGCCCTTGGTATACAGCTTGTATTGCTAACATGCTAACAGGTGCCTCCCCGATTGACTTTGGCAACCACAATGCGTAAACCGGCGCATACATCACACACGTTGTCGCGACTATTCCGATAGTGAACTCCATCGCTGGAATTTTCCAACGTCGTAACAATACAGTCATCAGTCCCCAAGAAACGCAGGCTAGTACAAAGTAAATATCGCCCTTAAGGTTGTCGCTCCCGTGTAGCAAAGTTTCTACGAGCAACGCTAAAATGCCTAAACTGCTGATCAAAATACCCGCTTTAACTTTATGTGAATGCCGCTCACCTGCCAATAAATATGCCATAACGGCAATAACTATTGGCATAAGTCCTGGCAACAATAATGCAGCGTGTGTCGCGGGTGCATTGGCAAAACCCGAAAACGCAGTAGCACAGTAAGCAATGCCGCCAATAGCACCTAGTGCGAACATTTTTTGTGTAAAAACACGCTTTCTCATTTTTATAATGAAAGGTAGCAAAAGAATAAATGCTGTTCCAAATCGGATCATAATCATGTCTGAAACGCCCAGCGCACTCAATGAACCGGCGCGAGAAACGAGAATAAAACCTGTCCAGATAATTACTGCAACCAATCCATACAAGTAACCTTTATTGACTTTGTCCATAGGTACACTTCTCTAACTAAGTTGTTTGAATAAGACTTAGTTTACAAAACAACCCCTTTCTTTAATAATGAATAATTATGAAGGTTTATTTCTTATTTAAAGAAGGTTTGATCATTCTATGGACATCAGCGACCTATCAATATTTGTAGCCGTGGTAGAACAAGGCGGCGTCAGCGCAGCTGCGAAACACCTACACCGCGTACCCTCGAATATTACAGCCCGTATTCAGAAGCTTGAAGACGAATTGGGTAAGTCGCTTTTCATCAGAGAAAAAAACCGCTTAAAGGTTAATAGCTCTGGGCAAAAGCTATTGAAGCACGCTAAAAAAATATTAACGTTACAGCAACAAGCTATGTCCGAATTAACGGATCAAGCGCCTTCGGGACTTCTTAGACTTGGCTCAATGGAAAACAACGCCGCCTCCAGGCTGCCTTTTGTATTATCTGACTTCCATCGAAAGTTCGATAAAGTTGAGCTTGAGCTAAAAACCTCATCTTCTGGCCAACTTGCGAATATGATCATTGCTGGTGACCTCGATATTGCATTTGTTTCCGATCCACCAGACGACATTAGATTAATGAAGTCCTTTTGCTTCGACGAAGAGCTGGTCATGATTCTTCCGTTAGAGTACGACGGCGTGCCATTGCCTGAACAGGTGACTATGATTGGTTACAATAAAGGCTGCTCATACCGAGCCCGGTTAGAGCAATGGCTTAGAAAACACAATCATGAATGCGAACGTATTATTGAAATCCCCAGCCACTATACGATGATCAGCTGTATAATAGCTGGCATGGGAATTGGGATCGTACCTAAATCTGTACTCGCTCTTCATAAATTTAAGGGAGAGTTTGCGCAGAGATACATAGAAAAAGAACTGTCCTGTTCTCCAACCTACCTCATCTGGCGCAAAGACAATGGTATGAGTGCAATAAACGCATTTGTCGAATCAGTCGAAGAGGCCAAAGTGAAATTAATGGCCTAGGGGAAGTGCGAAGAAATCCAGTATAAAAAACGCATTTACAGCGCTAAGTAAAACCAACAACCAAAAGTACTGCATCCCTTTGCTGGTAACCCATGGGCAGAGCAACCCAAAGGCCTGCCCTTTAAGCTAGAAGACTACCTAGAACTCGTGGATCTCACTGGCCACATTGTGCGCCAAGATAAACGCGGTAACATCGACTTATCTTTTGCGCCGATCCTGCAACGTCTCAATATCTCATCGGAAAACTGGCTCACCATCGCCACGCAATTTGAACAACATACCTTCGCCGCTGTTGGGACCGAAATCATCCTCTCCAACTACTATCAAAACGCTGGCTATAAACGAAGGCCCAAAATCAGCCAAGCCAAACAGCTATTAGCATAACCATTCCCCTCCGCTCTTTTGCTATTGCCTTACTGGTAAGACAGTCACTCGTCTGAAACACACCAAAACATGCCAAATATAGCTAACTTTCCAACTAACACGCATGAAAAAGCCAGTTTCGACTGAAGCTAGCTAGTTGTTTGGTGCTGGTTAGAATTGATGTGCCAGTCACTTTTTAAGGTGGGTGTCTCAATTAACTCAACTTATTCTTAAATATTTTTCTAACAACCAAATACTTTGCAGTTGAAGCAGAGGCAAAGATTAAAGCGATTATCGACGCTTCAATGAAATCAAATATAGAATAATAGTGATATGGTGCGCCTAGTGATTTTGAAAGATGTTCCAAAAAAAGTAACTCGAGAATGAAGAAAATAGCAAAGCACACCCAGAAGAATTTCTTCATTTAACTTAACCCCTGCATTTGTGGAATGAAATCTCATGTCCTGATAAGCAGCCCTTGCCTTAGTTGTAGAAGATATGCCGCCGAAGTCGCTATGATTAGCATTAGCAATTATTAAGGTGGGTGTCTCACTTTATTACCGTAATTTTAATCACACCAACTAACTTCTACTTTCCTTTTGTCGTGTGTGTTTCCTTTAGGGTTTAACCAAGAGCAATCATTGCTTCCAAAAGTATAGCCAAAAGAAGCTGTGACATCACTGAACTCGTAAACCTCTCGTACGGATTTATTGTCAATAAAATAATAGTCTGTTTCTTTATATCCAGTTGGAAGCATTAATGGGATAGGTAAAACTAAAACAAAAGCCCCTATTCCTCCCCAAGTATATCCATCATAATAGGTTAGAACCTCACATTTTTTATAATTCCAAATATCATCAGGCTTTCCCATTTTAGAGATGAATTGTTGTTTGGTTAATTCCTTACTAGTAAAGTTTTTGTTTTCTCTTTCAAAAACACCGACAGTACCAACTGCTAACCCCGTACATCCACTAATACAAGCCGCAAAAAACAGTAACAATAAAATTTTCATAGATAAAACTTAAATATATTTAATATAAGCAATGTAAATAAAGCTAACTTTGAAGGCAATCAATAAGAAAACCGGTCTAAAGGCCGGCTCTAAACCATGAGACTACCTAGAGCTTGTTGACCTCACTGGCCGCATAAGATAAATATGTCGGCGTCGATCTATCATTTGTCCCCATACTGCAACGCCTCAACATCCCATCAGAAAACTGGCTCACCATGGCAACTCAATTTGAACAACACACATTCGCCGCCGTTGGCATTGAAACAATCCTATCCAACTACTACAAAAACGCCGGCCCAAGCTCAACAAAGTAAAACAGTTCAAATAACGCCAATTTTCCAACCTTTAGTCACAAAATACCAGTTTCGACTGGAACTGGCTAGTTGTCTAGTGCTGGTTATAACTGAGCTATCAGTCATTTTTTAAGGTGGATACCTTGATTAATTACTTCTTTAAAAATAATAAATTTCTATTAAAGAAGTATATTGGGTAAAAAGCAAACGCTATAGGAATTGCTAAATAAACCATTAATATTAAAGGTGAGCTAGATAACTCATTTCCAGTTTTATTAGAAGCAATATAAATATATAAATAGAACAACAACGTTTCCAAAAAAACAAAAACAAAATAACTAAAAAAATTACCGAATCTAGTTTTTCTAGTTAATATATTAGCTAGTATTGCCGGGGTGATATTCCAAAAAATCAAAAATAATGAAACAAATATCCAGTCATCACTTCCTAAAGGATTGCCTATTCCCATGGATAATGCTCTAATTAAGGTTATTATTATGACAAATAAAAATATGATAAAAGAAGAAAATATAGATCTAATTAAAATTTCGTTTATCAACGATAAGCTGGATTTTGAATTTTGCACGGCAAACATTTTCCTATGAAATACATCGAGTGAATTCTTACATCATGCGCGGCATCAGCACCGTCAAAATCGGAAAGGCTTTCATCTTTTTTGATAGAAACCACATCCAGAATAGAATTCGTCCAGCTGTTACTGTTTTTCCCAAACCAAGGTAATGGATAAGCTATTGGTACACTTTTCTCATTGATGATGTAGTAATCTATTGCTGTCAAAATTTGTTCCAACAATGCTTCATCGCTGGTATTTGCATCTGGATAAAACTGCTTCCCCTGCGGCTTTTTATACAAAAATTGCTCTGATAAAACCGAATCTTTACCACCAAAGTACTCACGAGCATTTGTGAAATCAGCCTCTTCAAATGGTATAAAAGTCAATCGATTATATTTAGATTCCTTATCAATCTTAATATTATGAGCACCTAAAACAATTCCGTATTTGTCACCTATTTTTCTACTTGAAATCAGCAGTTTCGAATTCTTAAGCCTAAAAGATCGATGCTCACCCGTAACGATGGTAATGAATTGATGTCGGCCTATAGGAAGTCCATTTAGATCTCTACTTATAAGATGAAACTCCATTTCCCCTACCCCTTGAAGGTTTGTTTAGAGGCATAAAATACGAAATTATAGCTGTACTCGCAATTTACTTTACTGTTTCCTTACTTGTCATTACTTTTTCTTTGTGCTTCCGAGTTGAATCCGCAATAAAGCTCTTCAAAGTTAAATCATCAAGCCACAATGAAGACTTTCTGATTAAACAATGTGCTTTGAATTATTTTTAAGGTTGGCACTCTTATCATGTTCTCCTTAAACGCTACAAAACAATACGTACATCACAAATTTCATACAGCTAACTAAAAATGCCAGTTTCGACTGGAACTGGCTGGTTGTTTGGTGCAGGTAAGAATTGAAGTACCTGTCACTTTTTAAGGTGGGTGTCTCAATAGCTCTTTTATTCAATCAGGTATTATCAATCAAACTTCATTGCATTAATGATTTCACTATTTATATTATTTAAAAATTCAAGTCTATCAAACCCTTCTGGATCTTTTGCTACAGGAATATCTTCGCTCTCCACCAACCACTTAGGGAAAGGAGCTATAAATGCATAATGATGAGCATTGGATACACGGTAGGTACTAGTCGTTTCAGCTGAAAAAGCCTTATAAAGAGGGCGCGCATGATATTCTGGCATCGCAATTTGGTCAGAATCAAATGCAAAAACATTTAAATTACTAGTAGACAGTTGAGAACCTGGGTCTATTCCTTGAAATATAGGAGCCACGAGAACTACTTTATCGGTAATCAACGGTTTCTCAGTTAGCGGATCAGTTGTCGGTTTCAAAACAACATCGTGTCGGAATGATTGAAGTAGTCGATATATCCAACCAGGGTCCTCACAGAAATTAGGATCTAGTGACTGATTACGCTGACAGTACTCACTGTAACGATCAAAGGAAAACGTAGCTCCTGACGCCATCATTATAGAAACACTACCTAAAGAATAGCCTACGCCATGTACTTTTTGATCCTCCACATGATCATGGAACTCTTTAGAAGTTAAAACAGTCTCTAGAGACTCACTTAACTCAAGGTATCGATAGTGCAATGAAGCTGATGTGTCATTACTGCCCAACAGATAATCAGCCTCATGCTGAGGAGAAATCACGACGTAACCAAGCTGAACTAGCGCTTGGATAGTTAAATAATGATTTCTGTAAAAGCCATTATAGCCATGAGAGAAAAGCACTATCTCGTACTTTCCATCTTTTATAGGGGCATTTTCTGCCACCAGAACATCGAATGGACCAATTCTTTGAGTGGATGGTGTGCTATCACTGGGATACCAAACAGCAAAATTCACATCATTATTAGACATCTCTCTGAAGCCCATTGCAAAAGACGCCGTTGAATACATAAGAGAAAAAAAGAAGGCAAGAAACACTTTAATAGTTAGTTTCTTTGTAAGTTTATACATAAAAATAATCCCATTCTTGTTGAAAAAGCTTCCATTTACTTCGTCATGAAATCGGCAGCCCTGGGACCATCTCTCTCATAGCAACAATAATATTAAAACCAAAAGTCCATATCATCTAATAATTTAAACGCAATACGGTTTTAGTATAGTAATATGCACAGTGTTGATACATGCCTCTTCAGATTAAAAGTCCATGCTGTTTGAGAAAGAGAGGCCTAAACGAGGTTT
Source organism: Marinomonas sp. AWM4_232 (assembly GCF_056158325.1). Classification (NCBI taxonomy): domain Bacteria; kingdom Pseudomonadati; phylum Pseudomonadota; class Gammaproteobacteria; order Oceanospirillales; family Oceanospirillaceae; genus Marinomonas; species Marinomonas sp. AWM4_232. The sequence continues at coordinate 3,631,521 of NZ_JBSWTA010000001.1, forward strand.
TAAAAACCATAACTGTATATTTATACAGTTATACATTAAACTTACCCAAACACCTCAAGGATAGAGGATATGAGTATGCCAAAACCTAGAAAACAACTGATCAGCATTGCTGATACCCCCTACTACCACTGCGTTTCCCGCTGCGTTCGTCGAGCGTTTCTATGTGGTGAAGACCCTGTGACTGGCCAAAGCTATGAGCACCGAAGGGATTGGGTTGAGAAGCGATAGCTGTTTCTAGGCCGTATTTTTGCCATCAAGGTCTGCGCTTATGCCGTAATGAGCAACCATACCCACCTAGTATTATTTATCGACCATGAAACCGCAGAAAGCTGGACAGCAGAAGAAGTGTTATGGTAATCCCCCCGAAAAATAACAGCAGCCAAAAGTAGAATTTTCTCGTACTCTAAACGCAGGAGGTTCTGCATGAAAAAATCACGTTATACCGATAGCCAAATCATGGCCATACTAAAGCAAGCAGAGGCAGGCACACCCATTCCTGAGCTATGTCGAGAGCATGGTATGAGCTCGGCAACATTTTACAAATGGCGGTCCAAATATGGTGATATGGATGCCTCTTTAATGGCTCGTATGAAAGAACTTGAGGAAGAAAACCGTCGTCTTAAAAAGATGTATGCAGAAGAACGGTTAAAGGCGGAGATCATACAGGAAGCCATGGCAAAGAAGTGGTGAAGCCATCCCTTCGACGAGAGATGTCACTTCATGCTGTAGCGAATAAGGCGGTGAGCATTCGTTTGGCCTGCTCTGCTTTTATGATCAGTGAAACCTGTTATCGTTACAAGAGCCTTTTGAATGATGACAATGCTTTGATCGCTAAACTTTTAGTTGACCTAGCAGAGACTCAAACGGATTGGGGGTTTGGGCAATGCTTCTTTTATCTAAGAAACGTAAAAGGCCACACTTGGAATCATAAACGTGTCTATCGAATCTATTGCGAGTTGGCGTTGAATCTACGAATCCGCCCAAGAAGACGCTTAAAGCGGAACGTACCTGAACCCTTGAAGGAGCCAACCAAACGAGATCAGGTTTGGTCTATGGACTTTATGCATGACCAACTTATCGATGGTCGCCACTATCGTCTATTTAACGTAATCGATGACTTCAAGCGCGAAGGACTAGCGATGGAAGCAGGCTTTTCCTTACCGACCTTGAGGGTGATACGCACGCTTGAGCAATTGCTTGAATGGCGAGATAAACCACAGATACTGCGTTGTGATAACGGGCCGGAATTTGTGAGTCATGAGTTTACTCGTTGGGCTAAAAAGAAAGGCATTAGAGTTGAATACATCCAACCTGGCAATCCACAACAAAATGCTTATATTGAACGATATAATCGAACAGCTAGATATGGATGGGTAAGCAAGCATCTTTTTGAAACACTTGAGGAAGTGCAAGACTATGCAACGAAATGGTTGTGGTTTTACAATCACGAAAGACCACATACAGCTAACGGAGGCAAGCCACCTCTAATGGCTGCTTAACCTCTACTTTTGAGCTAAGTTAAAAAAGGGAGGATTACCTTATCTCGCTGGCACGCTATCCATAAAGGCACCATGATCACTCAGCAATACATGTTGCAAGGCCAAGTACCTGAGTACTTACAACCACTTCTAGATGCTACGGTTGAGACTTATCGACAACGACTAATGGACATCAGTTGGTTTCTTAGAGAACTGAATGAAAATATCGCCAGACAGGCTAATTATGAAGACAACTGCACGGGACGTTTCTGGGAAGGCAGATTCAAGTCTCAAGCACTACTGGACGAAGCTGCGCTGATGGCTTGCATGACCTATGTGGATCTCAACCCTGTTCACGCCAAGATGGCCGACACACCTGAGACCTCAGACTATACCTCCATCAAAACACGCATTCACAGCGCTAAGCAAAACCAACAGCCAAAAGTACTGCATCCCTTTGTTGGTAACCCACGGGCAGACCAACCCAAAGGACTGCCCTTTAAACTTGAAGACTACCTAGAACTTGTCGATCTCACTGGACGCATTGTGCGAGAAGATAAACGCGGCAGCATCGACCTAAGCTTTGCTCCCATTCTAAAGCGCCTCAATACCCCATCGGAAAACTGGCTCACCATCGCCACCCAATTTGAACAGCACACCTTCGCCGCTGTTGGGACAGAAACCATCTTATCCAACTACTACCAAAACGCCGGCTACAGACGAAGGCCCAAAATCAGCAAAGCCAAACAGCTACTGGCCTAACAAATTCCCTTCGCTTTTATGCTATTACCTAACTGGTAAGACACCCACTCGCCTCAAATTCACCAAAACAGTTCAAATACAGCTGATTTCCCAAATTGCACGCTTAAAAAAGCCAGTTTCGATTAAAACTGGCTAGCTGTTAGGTGCTGGTTAGAACTGAGTGACAAGTCACTTTTTAAGGTGGGTGTCTCAATTAACCCGTTTCGAATTCTTAAGCCTAAAAGATCGTTGCTCACCCGTAACGATGGCAATGAATTGATGTCGGCCTATAGGAAGTCCATTTAGATCTCTACTTATAAGATGAAACTCCATTTCCCCTACCCCTTGAAGGTTTGTGTAGAGGCATAAAATACGGAATTATAACTGTACTCGCAATTTACTTTACTGTTTCCTTACTCGTCATTACTTTTTCTTTGTGCTTCCGAGTTGAATCCGCAATAAAGCTCTTCAAAGTTAAATCATCAAGACACAATGAAGACTTTCTGATTAAACAATGTTCTTTGAATTATTTTTAAGGTTGGCACTCTTATCATGCTCTCCTTAAACGCTACAAAACAATACGTACATCACAAATTTCATACAGCTAACTAAAAAGCCAGTTCTGGTTAGAACTGGCTGATTTAGAAGAGCTGTTTAGAACTGAGCTGCAAGTCACTTTTTAAGGTGGGTGTCTTAATAAACTAACTATCAATTTAACTCGACTCATACTTGCTTCTTTACTCTTTCCCACTCGTCTTTTAAGAGTTTTTGAGTAACCTCTTCCAAACGATCAAACGTATCCCAAAAGTGTTGATGACCTTTATCTGAAACTGATTCTTCACCTGCAATTTTATATAAAGCATCAACTTCCTTCATAATATCCTTACTCAACGGCTCTGTAGGGTTCAAATACAGGTTTATTTTAGTCCTACACGCCCAAGCTTCACTCTGAAGATTCGCCGATTGATAAAACAAGTCTTCGGACTGTTTGGCGTTTTGCTCAGATATATACGTTTCGGGATGCTCAATATTAACACTCATTAACTTAGAATGATTATCATATTTCTGAATAATTCCTGTATATTGAGCGATAATATCTCGAACGTTATCAATCCAATCCTGTCTGCTCGTTGATATCCTCTGTGCAGTAGATTGTTTTAAATCTAATTCATTACGCTGTGATGCTAAATCTTTCTGTAACTGGATAGTCTTATTTAAATTTTTGACTGTTAAATAAGTAGTTCCCATCACAACTATTGCCGTTACGAAAATGCTTCCAGCGGCAATCCAGTCGGTTGAAGTTGGTATTGAAATAACCATTTCTTGAAGTTCTTTAACTATTACTTCAGTGTTTAATTTCGCCATACTTTACCTATAATTTGACTTTTTAAACAGCTCATATGTTTTTAAAAGTTATTTTAATCGTATAAAACCCATACCAATTACTAAAGTTAAAATTTCTACTTTCCGCATCATCTATCTCAAAAGATTTTTTCAGATACTCATTCCTTGATATAAAGTTTTCATGTCTAATCCTGTCATCATGAAGAGCCTTTTGAGCGTCATAAAATTGGTCATCTGAATCTGAGGTATCCCCACAAAATTTCAATATAGATCAGAATGTTAGAGCAAGAAGGGAACGTTCATAGCTCTTGGCGATCAATAATTTCGCCAAAAACAACTCACCACCAGAGCCATGAACGCGACTACTATATTGAACAAAATCCTCCCGATTGTCAGCCCCAACATGCATAAAACTCGACGCAAAGCGCTATCTGCTTGCGTACTCAGCTTAGCGCAAGGAAGCCTTTGTACCGTAACCAGTATTGGTCGAGGGATCCAATCAAGTGCTTATGAAAAGCACCGTATTAAACGTTCAGACCGCCTGCTCTCCAATCCGAACCTGCGACGTGAATCTATTTCGCTGTATGCCCACATAAGTCGGCTTTTTGTGGTTCGATCTCGTCCAATTATCAGCGTGGATTGGTCAGATTTAGATGCCCGTGGTCAGCATTTCTTGATTCGCGCCAGTACCGCTTTTGAAGGTCGATCCATTACACTTTATGAAGAAGTTCATGACAAACTCACAAAAGAAAAACCTAAAACGCACCGGCAATTTTTGAGAATGTTAAAAGCTCTGCTTCCAAGTAAAGCGAAGCCCATCATTGTAACGGACGCTGGTTTTAAGACACCTTGGTTAGAGGAGGTCGTGAAGCAAGGCTGGGATTATGTCGGTCGAGTCAGAAAGCCACGTAAGTACTATGATAACTCGCTTCAAGCTTGGCGTTGTATATCCACTTTATTCTCAAACGCCAATCAAAAACCTCAGCATCTTGAGCTTAAACATCGCCAGTCAAGTCCGGTCACCAACCAGTTTGTTCTGTAAGCGTCCGGCCATTCACACCTTAATCTAGCACCTTAGATCCGACATAGTCATGACTTTTGGAGTAATGACTGTGTTCAATACAAGCGATTCCCTCCCTGTTATTCTGATTTGTGGTCCAACCGATATGCGTAAGTCCATTGATGGCTTAACCGCTATCGTTGCGTACGACTTAGAACAAGAGCCATGCTCTGATCGTTTATTCGTCTTTTGCGGTCGAACCCGTAATCGTCTCAAAATCCTGCAATGGTCTAGGAATGGTTTTTGGCTGCATTACAAACGCTTGGAAAAAGGTGTGTTTCAATGGCCGGGCATCGAAGATGAGCAATTGTCTTTGCAAGTATCACCAAGGCAGCTCAATTGGCTACTGGATGGTTTACCGCTTAGTCTTGATCAGGCCCACCCAAAAATTACCTACCGTTATCATGAAAATTAGCGCTCTAATCTGTAGATGGCTGGTATAATCCATGCCATGAAAAAGACTCTGAATGACCTACCTGACGATATTGATTTGCTTAAGAAACTCTTGCTTGAGCAGGCGGAGCAGTTGTCAGAAAAAGATGAACAAATTGATCATTGGAAGGCGGGCTATGAACGCCTGCTACAGCAATGGCGTTTGGCCCAACATCGCCAGTTTGGCAAAAGCTCTGAGAAGAGTCCAGGTCAAGGTGAACTGTTTGATGAGGCTGAAGCAGTGGTCGCAGAAGAAGAGACTTCAAACGAAGCCGATTCGTCGTCAGAAAAGAACGATGCATCAATGCGTCATCGCCCTAAGCGTAAAGTCTTGCCCAAAGACCTTCCTCGCACTGTCATTGAGCTGGATGTCGCCAATGTAGAAAAAGTCTGTGCGTGTTGCCAAGGTGCATTACATCGTATTGGCGAAGATCGTTCGGAGCGCTTAGAGTTTATTCCTGCTAAAATCACGGTGATTGAAACGGTTCGTCCTAAGTATGGCTGTCGCCATTGTGAGCAGAATGAAACGCATGTCACGATCAAACAAGCACCACCAGCACCCAGTCTTATCCCAAAAGGCATCGCAACACCAAGTTTGCTAAGCCAGATCATCACCAGTAAATACCAATTTGCTTTACCTCTGTATCGACAAGAGGCGCTGTTCAAGCAATTAGGCATTGAGCTGAGCCGCAGAACCATGTCGGACTGGGTGCTCAAAAGTGCCGATGCATTAAGACCGCTTTACCAGAGACTGAAAGACATTTTAGTCCAGCAGCCTGCGCTTCATGCGGACGAAACACCGCTCAATGTGGTGAAAGAAGATCGAGATAAATGCTACATGTGGGTCTATTGCAGTGGTACAGATGGTCCAGACACGCCTCATCCTATGTATAAAACGCCATTAATCCCCATTGTTTTATACGAGTTCCAAAAAACGCGCCAAGCGACCCACCCCAAGACCTTTTTGAATGATTACTCAGGGTATCTACACGCCGATGGGTATGCTGGATACGAACAAACCGACACACAGCTCGTTGGATGCTGGGCCCACGCACGCCGTAAATTTATGGACATTGCCAAAAGTTTAGGAAAGAACAAGACGGGCACACATACCGTGGCACTGAACTGGATACAAAAGCTCTATGCCATTGAAAGTAGAGCTGCACAGTGCGAGACAACGGAAAAGGCCTTCGCTTATCGCCGTGAACAGGCGATACCGGTGCTAAACGACTTTAAGAAGTGGCTAGAAAAAACAGTGAAAAACAAGCCGCCAAAAGACAAGCTCACCAGTGCTTTAAATTACTGTCTCAACCAATGGGATAAGCTTATTCGCTATGTTGACGATCCACACCTCAACATCGACAACAACCGTGCCGAGCGAGCCATCAAGCCGTTCGTGATTGGGCGAAAGAACTGGCTCTTCTCAAATACGGAAAATGGTGCCGAGGCCAGTGCGATGCTCTACAGCATGATCGAAACTGCTAAAGCCAATGGCTTGATCACTTACGACTACCTTGTGAAAGTGTTTGAAGAACTACCAAAACGCAAAACAGGTGCAGACATCGATGACTTGCTGCCTTGGAATGTGACGTTAACGTCTTAGAAGAAACTGTTCTCTGCTGCATCCGTGCAGCTTCATGGTCATCCTGAAGAAAGGCAGAGCTCCCATCCTAGGAGCTTAAACTATCCATAGCTCTCTGCCTCAAACGTACATTAAAGAGATCACAGCCTGTTTGCACCTTTTAAATGTCTCAAAAGTGTTATAGATCAAAAAACATCCTCAAGGTGTGAATGGCCGGACGCTTACTTTGTTCTCTACAAAAGCTCTCCCAAAGGACGTCATTCTATAAATCAGAAAGGAAACAGACGAGCTTCCTTGTCTTCACTCACCGCAGCAAGAGGGGCAAAAGAACCTTGGCTATTAGTGTCTTCTCTTCCAGTGAACCGTCTTTTTGCAAATCGATGCGTCAAGGCTTATGAAACAAGAATGCAAATTGAAGAAGGGTTTCGAGATATGAAAAGTAGCCGATTTGGCTTGGGTTTTGAGCTAAGTTACACGTTTAAAATAGAGCGTCTGATCAACCTGATACTACTCACGACTCTTACTGCGATCTTGCTGGTTTTAGTAGGAAAAGTCATAGAGTTGACGGGTCATGCGAAGTGTTTCCAGGTCAATACGATACGCAAACGAAGAGTCTTGTCTCACTTCTATCTTGGAAAACGAGCCGTAATTACCCGCTTCCAGATATCAAAAAATGACTGGCGAGACGGCATCAAACAACTCACTCAGCAACTGACGAAAAGGAAGCAAAATTATGCTTAAATTTGTGGGGATACCTCAGCATCTGAATAGATTTTCTTCAAGTCACCAATAGTATCAACATCCATTTTTTCTAAAACATACCTATATCCAGTTAAGTTTGGCTTCCTGATCGCTATCTGTCTTAAGGCACGCTTGTACAGCGCTTTCTTTTTCATAAATTTACTACAAACTAATATATAAAAACTGTCTTTTTCTATATCTAACTTTTTTAAGCATTGCCTATAGTCACCATTCTGGAAAAGCGTATACTTATTCATTTCGATAGTTTTTATATAAAGTTGAAAGAAATATTTACTAAAGTGACTCATTGATGGATTGACAGGTGAAATTCTTTCAATAGTGAGGCCAACCTTCAACTTAAAATATGGTACATATATTGACGAGAACTCTCTTAATTCATTTATGTAAGAGATCTCTTCAGGTGACAATAGTTCGAAAAAACTATTTAAGCTATTAGCATGTTTATCAATTTCATCAAAGTGCATGATTAATTCTTGACCGACTTCAACCATTTTTTTAGCATACTTGGGATTTTTAATAAGATTTAAATTTATGCATTTATTATAGCTAGCTATTTCGAAGTCTTTCTCATCTAATGATTTATGAAAGGTACTGCCTTGCCCCTGAACTCCTGTTCCGTAAATCAATCGTGAAGCACTTTGTGCATGTGACTTTATTTTTTCCATGTGAAATTTAATTACATGTTCTCGAATTTTTTTGCTTTTCCTATAATTCCAAAACCACATCAACCCTGCAAATAACACGGCTGCTAATATAGATTGAACTATTGGTAAAAAGTTATTAAATATAAATAATTTTAACCATATTAAAAAATGTTTACCTTCATCAATTAAGTTCAGAGAAAAATTTGAGTTAGCAGGCACTATGAAGAGCAGTATCATAAGGATACATTTTATAAAAAGATTCAAGATTCCATTCATTTTCAACTTCCTTTTAATACTTAGTTTTCCGGAAACTTGATTCAATCGGGCTGGGACAGCCCTCCTACAAACAAAAAACCCGCTACCTTCCAGCAGCGGGTCTTTCTAAGTCTATCAAACCAAAAGCCAATTAACCTTCGATCAAAATACGCAACATACGACGTAGTGGCTCTGCTGCACCCCAAAGTAGTTGGTCACCCACTGAGAAAGCGCTGATGTATTCAGGGCCCATGTTCAGTTTACGGATACGACCCACTGGGATACCTAGAGTACCAGTAGTAACTGTAGGCGTTAGACGCTCCATAGTTGCTTGTTTATCGTTTGGTACAACGTCTACCCATTGGTTATGCTCAGCAAGCAAGCCTTCGATGTCCGCCACTGGGATATCTTTGTTTAGCTTGATTGTGTAAGCCTGACTGTGACAACGCATCGCACCGATACGTACACATAGGCCGTCCACTGGGATTGGGTTGCCGTCGATACCTAGGATCTTGTTACACTCAGCCTGTGCTTTCCACTCTTCACGGCTTTGGCCGTTATCAAGTTGGCTATCGATGTAAGGGATCAAAGAACCCGCTAGCGGTACACCGAACTGGTCAGTCGGAAGTGTACCTGAGCGCATTTTCTCTGCTACTTTACGGTCGATGTCTAGGATCGCACTTGCTGGGTCAGCAAGTTCCGCAGCTACTTCTGCGTTTAGCAGACCGAATTGGTTTAGTAGCTCGCGCATGTGACGCGCACCGCCACCAGACGCTGCTTGGTATGTCATAGATGTCATCCATTCGATGTGACCTTTTTCGAACAGGCCACCAAGAGCTAGAAGCATCAAAGATACAGTACAGTTACCACCTACAAAGGTTTTCACGCCATCTTTAAGACCTTGTTTGATCACGTGTTGGTTTACTGGATCAAGAACGATGATGGCATCTTTGTCCATACGTAGCGAAGACGCTGCGTCAATCCAGTAACCTTTCCAACCTGCCTCACGTAACTGTGGGTAGACCGCTTTAGTGTAGTCACCACCTTGACACGTAATAATGACATCCATTTTCTTCAATGACTCAATATCCATTGCGTCTTGTAGAAGTGGAATATCCTTACCAATATCTGGGCCCGCTTGACCCGTTTGGGACGTAGAGAAGAACACTGGATCAATATGATCAAAGTCGTTCTCATCACGCATACGCTTCATCAGCACAGAACCAACCATTCCGCGCCAGCCGACTAAACCTACAGTTTGTTTTGACATGTTTTCTTTACCTTTTTTTAGTGTGGGTCCACTCATACCAAGAGCAGTATCCCGAGTTAATGCTTAAATTTTATGAATTAAGCGTTCAATGCAGCAAGCACCGCATCACCCATTTGTGATGTGCTTACTGTTTCGCTTCCTTGTGAAGCGATATCTGTTGTACGAAGACCTTGGTCAAGCACTGTGCTGACCGCAGCTTCGATCGCATCCGCCGCGTCTTTTGCGTCAAGCGAATAGCGCAACATCATAGCAACAGAAAGGATCGTAGCCAATGGGTTTGCAATGCCTTTGCCTGCAATATCCGGTGCCGAACCATGACATGGCTCGTACATACCACGACCTTCTGCGTTTAGAGAAGCAGAAGGTAACATACCGATAGAACCTGTCAACATCGCTGCCGCATCTGACAAAATATCACCGAACATGTTGCCAGTTACCATTACATCAAATTGCTTCGGTGCACGTACAAGCTGCATCGCCGCGTTGTCCACTAGCATGTGTGACAATTCAACATCTGGGTACTCTTTCGCAACTTCTTCCATGACTTCTTTCCATAGAACCGTCACTTCAAGTACGTTTGATTTGTCGACAGAACATACACGTTTGCCACGCTGACGCGCTGCTTCAAAGGCAGAACGGGCGATACGGCGGATTTCAGACTCGCTGTAAACGTAAGTGTTGAAACCTTCGCGCTCGCAATTTTTCAGCGTACGGATACCACGTGGTTGACCGAAGTAGATACCACCTGTTAGCTCACGTACGATTAGGATGTCTAGACCGGCAACGATTTCAGGCTTCAAACTAGAAGCGTCTGCTAGTTGTGGGTATAGAATCGCTGGGCGCAAATTGGCAAATAACTCTAGGTTAGAGCGTAGACCTAGTAGACCTTTTTCTGGGCGAACTGACATATCTAGGCCGTCCCACTTAGGACCACCCACAGCGCCTAGAAGGATCGCATCCGCAGCTTTCGCTTTGTCTAGGGTGACTTCTGGAAGCGGTGAGCCTGTCTCATCGTAAGCAGAACCACCTACCAAGGCAGACTCGTGCTCGATGTCTAGGTTGAATTTTGCGTTCACTGCGTCAAGGACGCGCACTGCTTGTTCTACGATCTCTGGACCAATGCCGTCACCCGGCAATACTAATACTTTCTTAGACATGTTCTTTCCTTACAATGAGCGCGCTTCGAATAACCAAGGCGCTGTTTTCATTCGTTGTTCTTCGTAAGCTTTAATCGCATCTGACTCTTGTAGCGTCAAACCGATGTCATCTAGGCCATTTAATAGGCAGTGCTTACGGAACGCATCGACTTCGAAGCTGAATTCAGCACCAGAAGGCGCGATCACTTTTTGTGCTTCTAGGTCGATGGTTAGTTCGTAACCTTCATTTGCTTCTACTTCTTTGAAAAGCTGATCCACTTCTTCTTCTGTCAAGACGATCGGTAGTAGACCGTTTTTGAAACAGTTGTTGTAGAAGATGTCGGCAAAGCTTGGTGCGATCACAGAACGCATGCCGTAATCGTCTAGTGCCCAAGGCGCGTGCTCACGGCTTGAACCACAACCGAAGTTTTTGCGTGCCAACAAGATGCTGCTACCTTGGTAACGCGCTTGGTTTAGGACGAAGTCTTCACGTAACGGACGGCCAGTACAATCTTGGTCTGGCTGACCTTCGTCTTGGTAACGCAATTCGTCAAAAAGGTTTTTACCAAAGCCAGTACGCTTGATCGATTTCAAGAACTGTTTTGGGATGATCATATCCGTATCAACGTTGGCCAAGTCTAATGGCGCTGCGATACCTGTGTGTTTTGTAAATGGACGCATCGCTAACTCCTACTGTTTAACCAAATCGTTTACGTCAACAAAGTGACCGGCAATCGCTGCAGCGGCTGCCATCGCTGGGCTTACCAAGTGCGTACGACCACCAAAACCTTGACGACCTTCAAAGTTACGGTTCGACGTCGAAGCACAGTGCTCGCCTTGACCTAACTTGTCAGCGTTCATGGCTAGACACATAGAACAGCCTGGCTCGCGCCATTCTAGACCCGCCGCAGTAAAGATCTCGTGTAAACCTTCTTCTTCCGCTTGCGCCTTAACTAGACCTGAACCTGGTACAACGATCGCTTGCTTCAAGGTAGCAGCCACTTTGCGGCCTTTTACTACTTCTGCAGCAGAGCGTAAGTCTTCAATACGAGAGTTAGTACAAGAACCGATAAACACGCGATCTAGCGTAACGTCAGCAAGGGTCTTCTTGCCTTCTAGGCCCATGTATTTCCATGCACGAGCATAACCTTCACGCGCAACGGGGTCTGCTTGATCTTCTGGACGAGGGATGTCTTGGTCGATGGCGATAACCATCTCTGGTGACGTTCCCCAAGTCACTTGTGGTTTGATGTCTGCGCCATTTAGCACTACCACTTCGTCAAACTGAGCGTCTGCATCCGAAACAAGGTCAGACCAAGCTTCTACCGCCATGTTCCAATGGTCACCTTTTGGTGCGTATGGACGGTTTGCAACATAATCGATAGTCGTTTGGTCAACCGCGATCAAGCCAACGCGTGCGCCCGCTTCGATGGCCATGTTACAAACGGTCATACGGCCTTCCATGGATAGAGACTGAATCGCTTCACCACCGAACTCGATGGCAAAGCCCGTACCGCCCGCTGTGCCGATCTTACCGATGATCGCCAATACCACGTCTTTCGCTGTCACGTATGGCGACAATTGGCCGTCTACGCGCACTAGCATGTTTTTCATTTTCTTTTGTACTAGACACTGTGTAGCAAGTACGTGTTCCACTTCTGACGTACCGATACCGTGTGCTAGTGCGCCGAACGCACCGTGAGTAGAAGTGTGCGAGTCACCACATACCACAGTCATACCTGGTAGTGTTGCGCCCTGCTCCGGCCCAACCACGTGAACGATACCTTGGCGGATATCGGTCATTTTGAATTCTGTGATGCCGAATTCGTCACAGTTATCATCCAATGTTGTGACTTGGATTTTTGATACTGGATCGGCGATACCGTTGACACCGCTCTTACGCTCTTCAACAGTTGTAGGAACGTTGTGATCCGGTGTCGCAATGCTTGACGTCAAACGCCATGGCTTACGGCCATGCATACGTAGGCCTTCAAACGCCTGTGGAGACGTTACTTCGTGTAGTAGTTGTAAATCGATGTAGATTAAGGCACTACCATCGTCGCGTTGTTGAACAAGGTGGCTGTCCCACAACTTGTCATAAAGTGTTTTACCTGCCATTGCTTTCTCTCCTACATAAGCATTGCTTTATAGTACTGGCTGAACTTAAATTACTCCAATTCATATTTTTCATGTTTTGGATAATTTTTTGGAATGATGGACATTTTAGAGCTATTAACCTTTATCAAAGTCGCCGAGACGCAATCATTCTCTGAGGCTGCGGATGCGTTATACATTACACAACCCGCGGTCAGCAAACGCATTGCAGCCCTAGAAATGCACCTTAACGTCAAGCTATTTGATCGCGTAGGTCGCAAAGTACATTTAACCGAAGCGGGCCAGCGGTTACTGCCAAAAGCGAAAAAAGTCGCTGAAGACGTGAATGACATCAAACGCAGCATGTCATTGCAAATGGATGATGTGTCAGGGGAGCTTTTGATTGCCACGAGTCATCATATAGGGTTACACCGATTACCTAAGCCCTTAAAATCCTTTCAACAAACCTATCCGTTGGCAGAAATTCATATTGATTTCACCCAGTCAGAAGATGCACACAAACAAGTTTTAAAAGGCGATGCCGAGCTGGGCATTATAACGTTGTCTGCTCACTCAGAAGCCATGCTTAATACCATCCCTATTTGGTCAGACCCATTGAAGTGTGTAGTAAGCCTCGACCACCCATTAGCAAATATGACTGATGTGGACGTGGTTGAGCTTTCAAAATACCCTTGCGTCCTCCCCCACGATAATACCTTTACACGTCAGATCGCGGAGAAGGTCTTCGCAGTGAATGGTGTTCGCCCACAGGTAAAAATGAACACCAACAATCTAGAAACACTGGCGATGCTAGCCAGTATCGGCTGGGGTTGGTCGTTAGTGCCTTCTACCGTAGTAAACGAACAATTGGTGGTGGTGAATTTGCCTGCTTTAAACGTGGAGCGTAAATTAGGTGTTATCCATCATAAGCAACGCACGCTGAGCCGTGCTGCCTCGGCGTTTATTGAATTACTACAAGAATCCGCAAATGAAACCTGATATACACGTTTAAATCACATGCGTTGTTATAAATAAATGCTAGGTTAAAGAGAGTCGTCTAGATAAAGGAGTCCGAGATGAGCAAGCAAGGGTCTGACTGGTGGCGTGGTGCCGTGATTTACCAAATTTATCCGCGCAGTTTTATGGATTCAAACGGAGACGGTATTGGTGACTTAAAAGGTGTCACTGAAAAAATGCCTTATATTGCCTCCCTTGGCGTGGATGCTATTTGGCTTTCGCCTTTCTTTACCTCGCCAATGAAAGATTTCGGCTACGACGTGTCGGATTATTGCGATGTGGATCCGATATTTGGTCAATTAGAAGACTTCGATGAGCTTATTGAGCATGCCCGCAAGCATAATATTAAGGTAATCATTGATCAGGTGCTCAATCATAGCTCTGACCAACACCCTTGGTTTAAAGAGTCTCGCTCTAGTCGAGATAATGACAAAGCCGATTGGTATATCTGGGCGGATGCGAAAGCGGATGGCACAGTTCCGAATAACTGGCTATCGGTGTTTGGCGGCCCCGCGTGGCATTGGGACAGCCGCCGTCGTCAGTATTACCTACATAACTTCCTCGATAGCCAGCCTGATCTGAACTTCCACAACCCTGATGTAGTGGATGCGTTATTAGACAGTGTGCGCTTTTGGCTAGAGCGTGGGGTAGACGGCTTCCGTTTGGATACGGCCAACTACTTCTTCCATGATTTAGAGCTACGAGACAATCCGCCAAAACAAGAGATTGTCGAAGGGAGTATTGGTGTGAGTTTGGACAACCCTTATGGATACCAATTGCACCTTTATGATAAATCACGCCCTGAAAACATTGCCTTTCTAAAACGTTTGCGTGCACTGCTTGATGAGTACCCGGGGACCACCACTGTCGGTGAAGTGGGTTGTGATTTCTCACTCAAGACCATGGCGGAATATACCCAAGGCACAGATAAATTGCATATGTGCTATTCGTTTGATTTGTTAACTCACGACAGCAGTATGACTCATATCCATAAAACCATGAGCACCATCGAAGAAGGTCTTGGCACCGGCTGGCCTTGCTGGTCCATGAGCAACCACGATGTGGAGCGCGTGGCTTCCCGTTGGAATCATGGCAAAGCAAATCCAGCGAAAAGTAAAGTGTTTATGGCAATGCTGTTATCGCTTCGCGGCAGTGTGTGCTTATACCAAGGGGAAGAACTTGGCTTACCAGAAGCCGAGCTAACCTTTGAGCAGTTGGTCGACCCATTCGGCATTAATTTCTGGCCAGAATTTAAAGGCCGTGATGGTTGTCGCACACCGTTCCCATGGAGCAACGATAGCAAAGGAGGCTTTTCTTCTACGGATAACACTTGGTTACCAGTGAGTGAGGCGCATTTACCCTTAGCGGTTACGGTTCAGCAAGGCGACCGCCATTCGGTTCTACATGCTTATCGCGACTTCTTACACTTCCGTAAGCACCACCCTGCTTTGATCAATGGCGAAATTGAGTTTTTATTCAGCGACGACGATGTGCTTGTGTTCACTCGAACACACAAAGAAGAGAGTCTTATCGTTGGTATCAATACCGGTGAGCAAGCTCATTTTACTGCACCATTGAGTTATGAAGTGAGTAACATCGTCATGCCTGAAGGATTAAAGATCGGCGAATACGAAAACCATAAAATGATCCTACCTGCCAACTCTGTGTACATTGGCAAGATTCAAGATTGATTTTAATATTTAGAAAGAGCAAAGGAGTGCTCAAGTAGCGAACAAAATTGAAACAATCGAAGCTTAACAATTAAGCAAACTAGAATGAGTATATTTGAGTATAACGAAGCTTAAGAAAATACAGATTTAATGAGTTTTTAGAAAAACCCAAATTTGAGGAGCGATAGCTAGATTAAGGTGGCATCTCCACCAGCCTCACCTCGGCACCCGAGTCCGCCGCTGTGGCTGCTTCCTTCCGGACCTGACCAGGTTAACGGTTTATCGTTGCGAGGGGACCAGCGGAGACACCATAAAGGAGGCCCGTTGACCTTGGAAGCGCATTATACGTAGCTTTTTTGAAAGTGCAACCAAGGATCTATATTTTTCAGTCACTTAGCGAATATTTTTTAGTGTGGGTTTCTCGGTATGTGACACTTTCACCATTGGTATACGCTTTAGCATTTAGTACTATACCCCGCAATTATTGATTGAGGACCGTTCGTTGAAGCTGTTTGTAAAAAACCTAACCCATGTTGATTTGTCTTACTTTTGCCCTACTCGCGGTGTGCTAGGTGAAAGTTGGCAAGCAGATATCGTGTTAACAGGGAAGCTAAACGATGAAAGCATGGTCTGCGATTTTAGTATTGTTAAAAAGATGATCAAGCACTGGCTTGACGCACACTTAGATCACAC
This sequence comes from Marinomonas sp. AWM4_232, assembly GCF_056158325.1. Classification (NCBI taxonomy): domain Bacteria; kingdom Pseudomonadati; phylum Pseudomonadota; class Gammaproteobacteria; order Oceanospirillales; family Oceanospirillaceae; genus Marinomonas; species Marinomonas sp. AWM4_232. Next base: position 3,647,699 of record NZ_JBSWTA010000001.1, read on the forward strand.
ATTGGCTGTTCCTGGTAAAAATTCTGCGACTCTTCTAGAAGAGCTTAGCGACGACAGAGTTGCTTTTTCATTCCAACATGAAAATGGTCAGCGTTTTCAATGTAACGCACCAACGCAAGCCATTTCTGTTTTACCTGTTGAGCAAATCACGCCAGAAAATGCTGCCCGTTGGGTAGAAGAGCAGATCTTAGATCTATTACCAGCAGAACTAGAAGCCGTATCTGTAAAGTTCCACTCAGAGAGCACTACTGAGGCTCAATACCAGTACAGTCATGGTCTAAAGAAGCACGATGGTAATTGCCAGCGTATTGCTCATGGCCATCGTTCCGTTATTGAGATTTACCGTAACGGGGAACGTGATCGCACACTTGAACAAGATTGGTCAACTCGCTGGAACGACATTTATCTAGGTACTCAAGATGACCTTATTGGCATCATTGAAGAGAGTCACAACCGTTACCATCATTTCACTTATGTCGCCAAGCAAGGTTTATTTGAGCTGATTATTCGTAGTGAGCAGGTTTACATGTTGTCATGCGATACCACGGTAGAGTCTCTATCGGCACACATCGCTGAGCAACTCGCTCAAGAAAACCCTAATGACATGATTGAAGTTCATGCATTTGAAGGCATTGGCAAAGGTGCTATCTCTGAATTTAAGGTAAGCAAATGAGTTTAAAAGAATTTGAAATGTCTCCGAAAGGGACCGAGCTTGATCTTGATTTGATCATGGCTAATTTAAAAACTGACAAAGACGGCTTGATTGCGGCGATTGCACAGCAGCATGATACAAAAGAAGTGCTGATGCTGGCTTACATGAACGAAAAATCGATTCGTGAATCTCTTGAAACAGGTCAAGTGTGCTATTGGTCCCGTTCTCGTCAAACGTATTGGCGTAAAGGCGAAAGCTCTGGCCACAGACAAAAGCTAGTTTCCATGGCATTCGATTGCGATGGCGATGCCATATTATTACAAGTCGACCAGCAAGGCCCAGCTTGCCACACTAATCGACGAGATTGCTTCTTTTTTGAAGTGAGAGATGGCAAGGTGCATATTGATTCTGACCCCAAATAAATTGCACCATAATGGTTCACTTTTCACGTTCGACTGGTGAAAGTGAACCTCCCATCATTACAAATCTCTTCAATACTCCGCTTGCAACCATCCATTCTTGAACTAAATTGAAGTCATACAGTTCTCTCCTTTCTCTCTTAGCCACTCTCATAAGTAATTTTTATAACTAGTTAGCACTTTTGTAGCATCATAGTTGGCGCTACCAGTTACATAAAGCAACACTTAGCTACAGCTTACCATAGTTAACATATTGAAAATTAAAGAAAAGCTGGAATTAATATTGCTAGTATGGATAGATAAACACATCACAAAGGAACTGCGATGCCCAATTGTGAAGAGATTATAAAAATGATTATAAGGGTGACCTCATGAACAGCCTATCCGTACGAACCAAGATACTCTCTCTAGTATTTCTTTTTACCATTGCGATATTGGCAACAGCCGCCAATTCGTCTTTTACCAGCAAATCCGTTGCTCACGACCTGCAGTCCGTATCAAGCAAAACTTTAGAGCTCGTTAAAAACCTTGAGAAAGCAAGACAGTTACTGTTACAGCAAACGGTTGAGTTTGAGCGTGGCTTTTTCCAAGTCTCCATCGCCAAATCAATGGGCGGCTACGGTGTCGAGTTGATTAAAGAATCATCTGATAACTTTCAGACGTACTCAGCCGATCTCAAAGCCAGCCTAGAAGCGGTGAAATCGACACTGAACTCGTTGCCTGCAAACGACCTGCTACCAACGCTGAACGAGCAAATCAACACGTTAGAAACGTTACAAGTAGAATTCTTAGAAGCCAGCACCACAACTTACGATTGGTGGATGCAGCTTAAAACCATGCAAGCCAACAAAGCTCGCCGCAGTGCTGATGAGACATTAACGTCCATTAACACCAGCATGGAAGAAATCATTACCACCATTGATGCTTACAACCAGCAAGTATCGTCTTCTCAAGCAAGCAAACTGGATCAAAGCATCTACACTAATATCGGCCTTGCTGGTGTATTAGTGGCCATTGGTATTTTATTTAGCGTTATGATCATTAACGGTATCGCCCAACCGCTTCGCAATGCTGTTATTCGAGCTGAAGAAATTGCAGCCGGCACGCTTTCTCGTCGTCAATCCAATACCGGAAGAAAAGATGAAATTGGAGCACTAGAAAACGCCTTTGATCAGTTAGTTGATAAACTGAGTGACATCATTAAAGACGTAGCGGAATCCAGCAATGCATTGACCAATGCTGCCAACGATCTAAACCGAATTACTGACGAGTCAACCCAAATGGTTGGTGAGCAACGCTCGGAAACAGGTCATATTTCCCATGCAATTCATGAAATCCAGAGCACAGCAGTGCATGTATCCGAGTCAACCACTGAAGCCAGTAACGCAGCCCACTCTGCTGAATCTGCAGCAGAAGACAGTATGCGCATTGTTAACTCAACCATTCAAACCATTGAATCCTTAGCGCAAGAAATTAGCTCTTCTTCGAACACTATCACGAACCTTAAACAGAGCACGGATGAAATTAATAACATCCTAAATGTAATTTTAGGTATTGCAGAACAAACGAACCTATTGGCTTTGAATGCTGCCATTGAGGCTGCACGCGCTGGCGAGCAAGGTCGAGGGTTTGCAGTGGTCGCGGATGAGGTTCGTCATCTAGCGCAAAATACTCAAAACGCGACTCAACAAATTGAAACCATGATCCAACAGCTTCAAGCAGGCACAACCAAAGCCGTTGAAGCCATGAAAAACAGTCATGAACGTTCAAGCAATGCAGTGAGTCAGGTTCGTGAGGAAGGCGCCACTCTATCTAGTATCAGTCAGGCAATTTCTCAAATTAGAGCGATGAATGACTCAATCTCGACCACAGCGGAAGAACAAGCAGCCGTAACCACAGAAGTTCGTCGAAACGTGGATACCATTTCTGCGATTGCCGAACGTACTAACGAGTCTATTACCGCAATCAGTGAACGTTCTGACCAATTGGCATCGCTTGCTTCTCAATTAACCAGTAAAATCCGTTACTTTAAAGTTTAACCTTTCTACATTGATCAGAGAGCGCCTGCTCTCTGATCGTTTCCAAATGGAGTGAATATGTGTCGTTGGATGGCTTACCAAGGGAGCCCCGTCTATCTTGAACAGTGGTTGTTTGAGCCTGACCACTCTCTTATTCATCAAAGCCTAAGTGCGCGTAAGTCTGAAGTGACCGTTAATGCGGACGGTTTTGGCTTAGGTTGGTACGATGAGCGCGAAGAACCTGGTCAATACCATGAAATACTGCCTGCATGGAGTGACTGTAATCTTAAAAGCTTGGCTCGACATATCAAAAGCGGCCTCTTCTTTGCTCACGTTCGAGCCTCCACAGGTGCTTCAACCGCACGATCGAATTGTCACCCATTTGGTTATAAGAACTGGCTCTTTATGCACAATGGACAAATCGGTCAGTACGAGCAAGTGCGCTGGCAGATCGATCGTTGGATACCAGAAGAGCTTTATAATCATCGACGTGGCGGCACAGACTCCGAGGCGATTTTCATGCTGATGATTGCAAATGGGTTGGATGAAAACCCAGCGAATGCCATCAACAAGACGCTGCAGCAGATCTTAGATCTTATGCGCGAGAAAGGTATTACAGAACCATTTAGGTTCACCAGTATGCTTTCAAATGGCAAAGACATGTGGGCAGTTCGCTTTTCAAGCGATGAACATGCGCCATCACTTTACTACAAGCAGTTTGGCGGTCATGTCGTCGTGGGCTCAGAGCCATTAGATCTTTCTGGTGAAGGTTGGCAACTAGTCGAACCAGGACACATCGTAAAAGTTGGTATAGAGCATTACAACAGCCAATCATTAACCGTTGAGTAATGCTCTTCTGAGTAAATAATAGACATAAAATTGGGTGCCATTTAGGCACCCAATGTTCTGTTGAGAAAGACTATTTCTCGTTGTCTCGATATGCGTAAGTCGCATCAAAACGCGACTGAATCCAATCACCACTGTAAATTGGCTCATATTTCGCGGGTTTATCTTTGCTCATACAAGTTGGAACACATTCCACTAGGGTTTCGTAATCCGGTTCAACAAAAAATGGGAACGAGTAACGATGCACGCCATTTTCAGACGCGCGTACACGGTGTGCTGTAGACACATACTCATCGTTAGTCCAGCGCTGCATCAAGTCACCAATATTAACAACCAGCGCACCTTCCATAGGGGTCGCCTGCATCCATTCACCGTTTCGATGCTTAACTTCTAAGCCACCGATCTGATCTTGCAGCAAAAGCGTGACACAGCCATAATCTGTGTGTGCACCGGCGCCATTATCATGCGTTGACGTTGGGCGCGGTGGGTAATGAATCATACGCAAAACGGTAACGTGGTCTTTGAAGCAACGAGTAAAGAAATCCTGCTCAAGATTCAATGCTTCCGCCATAGCTGCCAATACATGTTGAGAGACATTGAACGCAGTAACATAGTAGTCATGGAGTGTTTCCAACACCACAGGATCCGTTGGGTTTTGGTTTGGTCCATACATTTTGGGGTATTTTGTTGCCAACGGATGATCCGCAGCAAGGTCTAGCGCCATGTCAAAGGTTTCTTTCCAATCCGCCTTATGAACCTCGTCTAGCTGTTCTTCCCCTACACCACCGTAGCCACGATGATTTAGGCTGTTCTTAATGTCGATTTTAAGCTTTTCATCTAATGGCTCATCAAAAAAGCGTTTCGCCGCTTTCATCATGCGAGAAATCAAAGCGGTATCAATGTCAGTGTTGATCAAGTAAAAAAAGCCAATTTCACGACACGCCTTGTCTAAACTCTGAATTTCCTGACTGCGTAATGTTTTGTCTGGACTTGTTAGCTTTGAAAAGTCAATTAATGGAATACCCATTGCTGCTCCGATTATGCTTCATGATGACGATCGGCCAGACGAACCAGCCGTGTATGTTTGGGGTTAAAACGCTTTAATCCCCCTTCGGCAAAATCTACATAAATCATGTTTTTGCCGGATGTTTCTTGTCGAACGACGACACCCTGTCCATATTGCTCGTGACGAACCTTGTCACCTGCTTTTAAATCTCTTTTTGACTGTGTGTCAGATCGTTTAAAACTAACGTTAGGGGCATTATCGCCTGCCTCTCCTAAGTATCTAGACAAGCAACCGTTCAGTTCAGATTGCACTTCTATTGATGCATCTGCACGCCACTGCTGGCTGATTTTCTGCACCGGTATAGGCTGTGCTTCATAGAGAAATCGACTTAAAGTGCCAGCTTTACTCGCCCCTGTTGACAACGTACCGTCACTTAAACGGCGCACTGCGTCACCATTAGGCGTTTCTAGGAAAACCAGACGCTTCCTCGCACGAGTCATGGCGACATAAAACAAGCGACGCTCCGCCTGCATTTCAGCAGCGGCTTGCTTGTCGATTGAGCTTAAATCATCCTCATAATAAGGGAATCGCCCTTCTTGTAGACCAGACATCATCACCAAATCAAATTCTAACCCTTTTGATTTATGAATGGTCATCAAGTGAACACCTTTACCTGCCTGCTGCTCACGCTCATTAAGGCCAATCAACTGTGCAATGATTGTTCCAGCATCAACGCCCATGCCACGAACGTAACTTAAAAACGCTTCACAGGTAGCGATCTTCTCTTGCAACTGAATATCTTTGCTACTGGAATGCTCGAAATAGCGATAGATGCCTAGCTTATCTATGGTCTGCAATAGCCCCTGTGCTGGTTCTTTGTGATACAGCGTAAGACTTCTCAACCAGTCTGCTCGCTCAGCAATTTTCTTTGATTTCCAGCCCTCAGACTGCTCGGCAAGACGTTCTAATAGCTCTGGAATAAGGTGTGGACTCTGTCGCGCCTGCGTTAATAGTCGCTGTCGATCGGCGGCAACCTGAGTGACGTTCGGTACCGTAACGAGGTATTCAACATCTGCTGGGGTATAAAATTTGGTCGTATCATTTAACCCTCCCGCCATTACTGATAAGTACGCCATCAACATGCGTATTTGACGGTTTTCAAGTAATGGTGAATCGCCGTGTAGTTGATATGGCACACCTTTGTGCATGAGCGCTAACTGGATCGGCACCATATCGCTGTACAAACGCACTAACACGGCGCATTGATCTAGTGACTCACCCTGTTCATGCCAACTCTTTAGCTCAGCTAGCAACGCTCGACCAGGCAGTTCCGAGCGTGCAAAATCTACTTCAGTCTCTTGTCCCTGACCGATCACAATTTGTTGGGTATCATTTTGTGAAACAACACAGGACGCCATCATCCCAATGCTGTGGCCAAAACGAAAACTAAATGCTAACGGATATGTATTCACTGAGCCAAAATCTTGATCGAATTGCTCTGCCATGATCCCTGGCGAGGCACCGCGCCATTCATAAATACATTGCTGAACATCGCCCACAATCATCCAGCTGGATTGCGTTTGATAAAGCAGTTTTAATAGCTCGTATTGGCAAGGGTTTATGTCTTGGAATTCATCAATTAACAAATGGTCATACTGTGGTGCCAGGGTTCGGATACGATCCATCAAGGCGGCATCAGCCTCTTGCATTAATGCATAGGGGTCAGCCAATAGATCTGAGAAAAAGCGTAGATTCGATTTTTTGCGTAAGCTTTCAAGTTGTTCATACAATGCGACAAAATGACGGCATTCTCTGGACCAATTACCTGCCTCGAAAACAATATCTGCGGAGGTGCTGGCAGCTTTAACTTGATCAATGAAGAGTAAGAAGTCTTCTAACCAATCGCGCTCATCATGCATTTCTACGTCAAGATTCATGCGCATCAAGCGGTGACGTGCTTCTCGGATAAGTTTTACCAGAGAAAACTCATCTGTCACCAATTTGGCAGAAGGCAATAAACCGCGTTGCTCAAGCCTTTTACTTAAACGCATTCCGAACGCATGAAATGTCATGACATGAGGCGCACGGGCAGAATTACGCTCAGACATCGCCGTTTGCAAGCGTTGCAAGAATTCTTCCTGCGCGCTTTTGTTAAACATGAAAACGCCAATTTTCTCTGGCTGTACACCTTGATCAAGCAAGTACTGTATACGCCCAATCAGGGTGGTACTCTTGCCTGCACCAGCAACCGCGATGACCTTCGCATGCTTTGCACTATCGTGCTCGATAACCGCCGACTGTTCGGCCGTAAAGGCAATCTTTGAGTTGTTCATCACATCTAATCCGCGAGGTTAATCTTCAAACAAATGACCAATCTCGCGAAACGCTAAGTGTTCACGCCCCGCAATTTTCGCAATCGACTCGCCACAGACAACCAATCGACGCTGGAAGCGGGCAAAAAATACACCATTGGCTCTTGCGATCAAAGGGTGCGCACTTTGCGTGACATCGTCCGCCATTAAATCAATGACTTCGCCAATCACTTCCCCTGCTTCAACAGGTTCACCTAGGGATTTATGAAAGCATGCAATGCCTGCCACTGGCGCTTTGACCAGATCCATGGCGTCAAGTGGGTAAAAGGTAACCTTCTGCTTTTTAAGCTTTGGTTTTTCCCCTGCTACCACATCTCGAAGAATTAGATATTTCATCAACGCCGAGGCATCTTTTTCCGCCAATTCATGAGAAATATCGTTCTCACCTCGAAGTTCTAATGTTAACGACCGGCAACCCCAAGGCATCATGTGAGCATAGTGTGTCTTTAAATGACGCCACACACTTACATTGGTTTCATCAAAAGAATGCGCGCCGGTTTCCAATTCAGATAAGGTAACTTCTGCTTCAAGTAAATCTAACAATGGCGTAAAGTGCGCTTCAAATTCTTGTGCCACATAGGCGTGCATACATGCTTCACCAGAACAGTGCAGGTCAATGACTTCATCCGCATCCATGGAAAGCGCTAATAGGGTTTTGCGTAGACCTTGTAGTTCGGTCAACTCAGGGAGCTGAGCTAACTCTTTTTTAATGGCTTGGCGAACAATGGCAATGTTCTCTTCGACATCGCCCGAGATATTACCTTGGATTTGGTTTTCAACTTTTGAACCAAGCTGTGGCCAATTACGGTTGAAGTTGCCGCCGCCATCTGAGAATGCAAAACGCCCCGGTATGTAGCCATGGAAGTTCTGGCCTAACCCAATAGGGTTTGCCACTGGCACAATGATTATCTCTCCCTTAATAAGCCCTTTTTCATCGGCTTTGATCAACTTTTTAATCAACGTATTGAGCACCAAAAAGCCAGGCCATTCATCCGCATGTAACCCTGCCTGAAAATAGATTTTAGGGTGTGCGCCCGCTTCACCGAAGTGATGAGCCTTGATAATACGATGCGTGCCTGGTGTCGCGCTGGGTAATGTATGCGAATACAGTTGATAGCTCATGAAAAACCAAATTCCTTAGAACAGAGGAAGATTACAAATTCCAACAATGATATCTCGGTGCAACATGGTACGCTAAAGCGCGAACGAATAAAAAATAAAACCATGTAATAAAACGCATTTCCATGCGTCTAATGGAATAATATCAACGCTTTAGGAGTCTTGGATGAAACCACTGTTTACATTACTGGCATCAAGTTTGGTCAGCGCTTCCCTCTTCAGCAGCCTATCAATTGCAGATGATGACACATCGGCTTGGCAACACACAGTTGATCAAGCAGCTGGTCAAACCGTTTATTGGAATGCTTGGGGTGGTGCAGACAATATCAATGCTTACATAGAGTGGGTAGCGGATCGGGTTGCAGAAGATTATCAAATTAAATTAAAGCATGTGCGAATCCAAGATACCGCTAACACAGTAAGTCGAGTTCTCGCAGAGAAAACCGCTGGTAAAGATACTGATGGCTCTGTTGATCTCATTTGGATAAACGGTGAAAACTTCCGTGCCATGAAAGAAAACGGCCTGCTGTATGGGCCATTCTCAGAAAGCCTTCCAAACTATAAAGCCTACGTCGATCCGAAAGCACGTTTAAGTTTAACCCAAGATTTTGGCACAGCAGTGGATGGTATGGAGTCCCCCTGGGGAATGGCTCAGGTGATATTCATGCATGACACTCAAACGCTATCAAAACCACCTAAATCTATGCGTGAGCTGTTGGTTTATGCAAAAAATCACCCTGGACGAATTACCTACCCAGAGCCACCTCAGTTTCTTGGCTCTACATTTCTTAAGCAAGCATTGCATGAACTAACCCCTGAGCCTGAATTATTGTTAAAACCCGTCTCAGAAGTTGATTTCGAACGTGCCACTCAACCTCTATGGGCATTTTTGGATGAGTTACACCCTATTGCATGGCGTCGTGGTGCTGTGTTCCCATCAAGCAGTGAAGAAATGATGCGTTTACTCGATGATCGTGAAATAGACATTGCGTTGAGTTTTGACGTATCAGCCGCTTCCGTCCAAATTGAACAAGGCAATTTACCTGACACGGTTCGCTCCTATGTTTTAAGCCAAGGCACGATCGGTAACACACACTTTGTAGCGATCCCATACAACAGCGACGCCAAAGAAGCAGCGCAAGTGGTGGCGAATTTCTTGTTATCTCCAGAAGCACAAGCCTATAAACAGCATCCAACAGTTTGGGGCGATATGACAGTGTTAGATTACGCATCGCTAGATAAAGAGCAGAGAGCACGCTTTGACGATCTACCAAAAGGTATTGCGACACTGAGTGTAGACGAACTAGGTACGACGTTGCCTGAACCTCATAGCACTTGGATGGAAGCGCTCGAAAGCACATGGCGTGAACGATACGCACAGTAACGCATGAGATCCGCCTTTTCGACATGCTTATATTGGCCCATTACATTAGTGTTTTGTTTACTTCTTGTAATGGGCTTTTTGGGCGTTTTTCTACCCAGCTTTGGCATTGATCCAGCGGCTGGGTCTGATCAATTTACTTTTGCTGCTTGGAAGCAGCTATTTCATTCGGCTGAGTTCTGGTCAGGTTTATCCCTTAGCCTGTTTATAGGCGTAGCTTCCACCGCTCTGTCTTATTGGATCGCAACCAGCTTAGTCATTGCATGTTTTGGAAGTCACTGGTTTGACCGTTTAAATACTTTTATCGCACCCATTCTTTCGATTCCCCATGTAGCCATTAGTATTGGCTTAATCTTTTTGATTAGCCCCTCTGGCTGGTTGGTACGCTGGTTTAGTCCTTGGTTGACCGGTTTTGAAAGACCTCCAAACTGGCTTATCGTTCAAGACCCTCAAGGGTGGTCAATGACTCTGGCGCTCGTGATTAAGGAAACGCCCTACCTTGTTTTTGCCATTATGGCGGCGTTATCACAACTTGATGCTAGGTCACGCATTCAAACTGCCAAAATATTAGGCCATTCAACGATTTCTGCATGGCATGGCACCTTGTTAGGGCCGCTTTATCGATTAGTTAGACTCCCTATCATGATTGTTTTAGCGTTCAGCATGACCGTTGTAGATGTGGCGTTGATCATAGGCCCTAATACGCCTTCAACCTTGGCTGTGACGTTACTACGATGGTTTAACGATCCATCATTAATGTTCCGCGGCCAAGCCAGTGCAGCAGCAATCGCACTAGCATGCAGTGTCGTCGTTATGATGCTGCTTTGGGAAGCTTGTTATTTTATCTACGATAAACTTCGTAAGTACATGACATTGTCGGGCAATGGCATAACGAATGTCGGACCTCTAACTTGGTTTGGCGCTTTGGCTGGTGGTGGAATATTTTTGCTGACTGCGCTCACCTTAATGGTTCTGCCTATCTGGGCCTTTGCCCATCGCTGGCGTTTTCCTGATACATGGCCTTCTCTATTCTCTTTAAATACGATTAGCCGTCTAGGACAGCGACTTTTCGAGCTAAGCTTGTCTTCACTTTCTCTTGCCTTAGTCAGCGGCTTTGTAGCTCTGCTGATTTCGTTAGTATTACTCGAAAGAGAACGCCAATTTTTACAATCTAAAATTGTTACGACGATGATGCTTTTTACGGTTTTTATGCCTCAGATAACACTATTATTTGGCATCCAGGTGGGGTTACTTTGGGCTGGTTGGAACGGTAATTGGTGGAGCGTTTTACTACTGCACCTGATATACGTGCTTCCTTATGTGTATTTGACCTTGAAAGCTCCCTATCTCGCTTTTGATGAGCGCATACTTCAGCAAGCGAATTTACTTAAAGATTCACCGATAAAAAATTATCTACTCATTAAGCTTCCCTTGCTAAAAGTATCGCTCAGTGCTGCTTTCGCACTCGGCTTTGCCGTCAGCATGGCTCAGTATTTACCGACTATAATGTCTGGAGAAGGAAGGATTAACACTCTGACAACCGAAGCCGTCGCCCGAGCGTCATCAGGTGACCGAAAGATCGTCAGTTCACTTGCTCTGATTCAAGCATTCTTACCATTGATTTGTTTTTATCTCGCCACAGTGATGCCGAAACACTGGACAACTTGGCGCGTCGCTTTAAGGAGAAAGTTTTGCTAACTCTTGAAAATGTATACATCGCCCGAGATCATGCGCCAATCATCGCCCCCGTTTCTGAAGCCATCAACGCTGGAGAAGTACTAGCATTAATGGGACCTAGTGGCGTCGGCAAATCAAGCTTACTAGCGTATCTGTCGGGAACATTACCGAGCGGACTAACAGGGCATGGAGAGGTAACATTAGAGCAGTTCGCTATACAAGATCTTCCCATCGAAAAACGTCAATTAGGCCTACTCCAACAAAGCCCTTTACTGTTTAACCATTTAACCGTAGAAGAGAATCTACTATTCGCTTATAAAAGCCCTGAATCTCGATTTCTACGAAAACAAGCCATACGCTCGAAGCTAGAGGAAATTGGCTTAGAAGGATTACAGCATCAACTACCACAACGCTTATCTGGCGGTCAGCAGGCACGCTTAGCTTTATTGCGAACCCTTTTGGCAAAGCCTAAAGCCTTATTACTGGATGAACCTTTTAGCAAATTAGATCACTCACTCAGAACAGAAATGAGAGAGCTTGTATTAGATGCTATTCAGAAAACGCAAGTGCCTACTATCTTAGTGACTCACGACCAAGAAGATGCCGACGTAATGGCAACTCGAGTTTATAGTCTGAGATCGATTTGATTCATCAAAGCTAATAAAAATGATATAAGTATCAATACCCTTCCATAGAATAAGTCGAAAAGTATGATTTCACAAAAAGACATAATCGATCTAAATACAGCAACTGGAACCATGCGTTGCAATGTCTATCGCCCTACTCAAGAGGGTCAATTTCCGTGCGTTATTTTCTATTCTGAAATCTTCCAGATCACCGCACCTATCGAGCGCAGCGCTAGAATCATGGCCGGACATGGCTTCGTAGTGGTTGTGCCTGAAGTGTTTCATGAGCTTAACGCAATCGGAACAGTTTTAGCTTATGATGATGAAGGCAAAGATAAAGGCAACCAAGACAAGTTCACCAAGCCATTAGAAGATCATGACAGTGATACTGTTGCAATGATTGACTATTTTGAACAACAGCCATACTGCTCAAAACGCTTTGGTGCAATGGGCGTCTGTATAGGCGGTCACTTAGCATATCGTGCAGCATTGAATCCACGTATTGAATCCGCTTTTTGCTTGTATGCGACAGACATACATTCAAATACGCTTCCTTGCCAAGATGGCAATGACTCTTTTAGTCGAACGAAAGATATCCAAGGCGCGATTACTATGATTTGGGGAAAACAGGATCCTCATGTTTCGACTGAAGGTCGCCAGAAAATTTACCAGCAGCTAATCGATACCGAAAGAAACTTTGTTTGGCATGAGTTCAACGGGCAACATGCGTTTATGCGTGATGAAGGTGAACGCTACGACGCTGAACTGGCTTTGTACTGCTATAAGCTCGCTGTTGACCAATTTAGACGCGATTTGTAATGTAAAGACTCTTTTAGATTAGCCCCTAGAAAGGGGCTTTTTTTATCTCTAATTTCCTCATCAAACCCGTGCGCCACATGGATCTTTACACTTCGGAATTAGTTTTCAAAAAATTTGAAAGAAGTTCCGAAAAAATAATGTTTACAATTTCCTGAATTGATAATCCCTCTCCCAAAAATAACAATACATCCATGCTTAAGGACACAGCAAACAGCTGTATATATTAAAAAACTGTCTTTGCTGATTGGTTTTTAATTATTAATACAAAAGCGCTCTATTACCGTTTATGGAAAAACTGAATAGACACTTATTTAATTAAATTCACATAATTTTGAGGGAAGTATTATGAAAAACATTAAGCCTACTTACATCGCTGGTTTTATGGCCGTCGCAGCGTTAACAACTGCTTGTAGTGAAAAAATGCCTACAGTAAACGAAGAGAATTGTACTCAGGAAAGCATTCAACAAATTGATGATCTGAACATGCGCGAAGACTTTTCTGATCAATGCTTTGATTACCGTATTGAACAAGGTAAAGAGAAGGCTTCTAACCTGCTTCAGAACGGCCAAGACAAAGCGAAGGCACTATACGAAGATAGTAAAGATGCTGCAGGCGAAGCATATGATGAAACTGCTGAGGCAATGGAAGATGGTGCAGATGCGGTGGGTGATGCTTGGGAAGACGGTGTAGATGCCATTAAAGATGGCGCTAACGATGCTGAGACCGAAGTTGAGAATGCCACAAATTAATTTTGTGCATAGTTTGAACTTTTAAATAAAAATGCCAGCATTTACGCTGGCATTTTTATAAATCTATATTGTATAGGAAGTACTATTCTTTCACTTCCATAAATCGGCGAGCCCATTCACGACTTTCATCCAAAGTCGAATAACGCGTAGATAATTCCGATGCGTTTAATTTACCTTCCGCAATACCTCGTTGCTCACGCAAACAATCATAAGTTGCCTTAATTGCCGCAAAGTATGCAGCATGCCCATTTACAACAATACGGACGCCATTTTTAGCCAAACGCTCTCGATCATTAAGCTCTGGATTGCCATAAGCAACTAGCATTAGAGGAATTGAAACATGTTCACTAATGGCTTCTAAATGATCAAAGTCTTTCACGCCAACCATACAAATTCCGTCTGCACCTGCTGCTTGATAAGCTTTGGCACGCTCAATTGTTTCCTCTGTCGTTAATTGTCCTGCATTGGTTCGAGCAATGATCGACATAGTTGGATCGATTCGAGCTTCAAGTGCTGCTTCAATTTTACCAACCGCTTCGTCAAGCGGAATTAGGTCAGTAGACTTATGACCAAATTTTGCTGGTAAAAGGGTGTCTTCGATTGTCAGCGCCGCCACACCAGCTCGTTCAAGCTCAGTAATAGTTCGCATTACATTAAGTGCATTTCCGTAACCATGATCGGCATCAGCAATAATCGGTAAACGTGCGACACGGCCAATTCGTGTCGCCTGCTCTACAAATTCGCTTAAGGTAATCAAGGCGAAATCTGGCGCTGCCAGCACTTGTAACGAAGCAACCGAACCACCCAAGATACCGACTTCAAAGCCCAAATCTTCCGCAATACGTGCTGACATTGGATCAAACGTCGAAGCAGTGTAGTAACAGTTATCGCTCTCTAGCAAAGCACGAAAGTCTTTACGTAGATCGTGTTGAGATGGGGTTGCCATGAAATTACTCCTGAAAACGGCCTTATTTCTGACATAGATTTCGAAATAGGCATTCATACGAAAAACGCCGAAATTCTAACTAAATTACGAGATTTCGTCAGTGCTTTGCTCTGAATCAAACTTCCAAAAGGCAACAATGTGGCTTATGTTGGAAATTAACGAGATTTATATTCTTAACTCATTGATCAAATTTACATGTAGAAAGGACAGATAGCATCTACTGGGATCAACCTTCAGATGGCGCTTTTCGATACTGGCAAACTCATAAAACCATCGAAATCCTTAATACTGTCGTTTGGTTAAAGTATTTTGTATTCAATTTGTCCTTAAGTTACAGCGATGCTTTCACATATTGGAGGTACACATTGATGCCATTTCAAAATCAATTATGAAGCAGCGAGAAACAGCCAGTTATTAGCACTTAGGGGTTGAAGAAACCTTGGTTCAATTGATAAGGCGGTTGAGCATTTAGAATTCGCTACGTGTGACACAATTTGTTTAGTTTCCGATCTGTAATCGAATCATCATATTTGCGAATTCCTGTAGCCATGTGGTTAGCAATTTCGTAAGTTTATGACATAATAACCTACATTGATGCCGCGAAAATATCGTAGTAAGCATGAATTCTTATTGTAGCGAAATCTTGTATTTTACAAGAAGACTCATGTAGCAAGTGCGTAGCATTATATGCACCAAAGCGCACTAAAACCCTCTATTTCAACCTATATACATTTAGGCAAACATTACACCGAAACAAGACTCTAATCCAGATATATCAAGGCATTCAATAGACAGACGCTTTTCTGTAGCGCCCATGATGGATCGGAACAACTGAAAGACAAGTCATTTATTTTCATAGACTTACAACCACTCTTTGATTTTTGTAGCAAAAATATATCAATACACCTTCTTCATCAGCTCTAAATTGCTACAAAAAATAGACCTATATCACTTTTAATCTCCCCCCTATCTGCTTAAATAAAATCTTCATTCAATCCAGTTAAAAGGACTTAACATAGAACGTATAGAAGAACTTTACAGAACATTTCAACAGATCTGCCCATTAGACCACCTATCTATTGATCCAGATGATCACCTAGTAGCTCTTGAGCAAATCAGACAAAGCCCTCTTGCCAAACTCAAGAGCAATGAATCACAAGAACTTTATAAAGTAGTTCAACGTATTCAAATTTCGGATATCGCAAACCTCCCCCATGATCAGCAGCACATCATTCTTGAACGCATTGAGCAATTAGAAGATGATTTAAGGCTAATCAACAAACGCCGTATCATTCAGTATGAACCCCACTGATTTAGTTGCTACCCTGGTCTCGATCGATCAGATCGAGACCAGGAAAGACATGACGCCTCAACTAACCAAGGAGCAAAGGATTAAGCTCTTTGCCATAGCTGAGCCGATATGGCTAGAGAAGCAGGCTAAGAACAACCGGCTCTATATGAACTTGTCTGAAATAGAAAAGCTCAAAGCCAATCATTGGGTACCGAGCGATCGTCAAAGACAAATGATATGGGCCAGTGTGTTTGCCTCGATACAGTCCAGTGCAGAGCCAACTCGTTTTAAGACCATTCGAGAAGCACTAATCAAGAAATATGGTAAGAAATGGTGGCAGGAGTGTGATGCGCGAGCAAAGCATGCTCACGCAGCAAAAGAATGGATTACCAAGAAAATACTAATCAACCGAACCGCAGCCAAAGGAAGCTTAATCCTAGGTTTAGCTGAGCAGGAGCTGGTTGATAAAGTGCTTTCAAAAATACCCAACTAAGCCCACCACTTGGCGGGCTAAAATTGTTAGAAGCTTATTGCCGTATGATTAATGCTATCTTCAGAAAGAATATAGTGCTTACCTTTTCCTGAAGTGTGTTTCTCACCTAGCATCAACAAGTAGGCACCTGAGAAATCTTCTAAACTTTTCACCTTATATTTTTCGAGGAAGCCTTTAACAGACTCTTCAGGGACAACACAACTGACTGCACTACGCTCTCCGGAGTTAAGCCATAGTGCACTGTTGGCTCCATATCTAGCATCAGTAATAAGGCCCCAATAGCCTCTAAACTGGCCAGTATGCTCACTTCCTACGTCATTAAAACTAACAAAGAAGGCTCTAACAGACGTTGACTCATGCCCTGCCAGCTCTATTTCTTGATGTGACTCTCGAAAGTCTTCAGAGTTAATCAAATTTTTCAATAGAGTACTTAACCGTCTGTGCATGGTGGCAGCAGGTCTGCTACCTCTTCCTGAATGACGCCCGCGCTCTTGATCACTCCCCTCAGCGCCTTCAGAATCAACTTCGAAGTTTTGCTGGGCCGCACCATAATTGAGATCTATTTCAATTTTCTTGCCCGGATTTCGAATAAAATCTTCCTCTCCGCCATCAAGCTCAACTCTTTGAGTTTCAGGTGAAGCAAATGAGCAATCATTTACGTGCGGTCGAGCACCAAAGCATGCTGCTTGACCGCTGGTAGACTCTTTTCTAAAAAATGCATCGGCACCACATTCAGTACAAATGAGATTCCGTCTTTTTGAAGCTAGTTCTGCCCCATTTAGAAGAGAGAACTTTTCAGCGTAGTAAACAACGCCATCCGTAACGCACTTAGCAATATCCATTAGTACTCCTTTAGCCCAATTTATCCATATATAAAGAATATATTGGGCTAAAGAGCATTTATTCCAACCTAAATATCAGCAAAATTACGGTTCGTTGATCGCTTCACGTTGGCAATGCTGCTTTCTACCCAGTCTGGCGTTTGTAGCTTTGCAATCTGGGCTTGGTACATTCGGATCGCGGCGATCATATCGCTGACTTCTTGGGTGGGGATCACTACAACGGGC
Source organism: Marinomonas sp. AWM4_232 (assembly GCF_056158325.1). NCBI lineage: Bacteria > Pseudomonadati > Pseudomonadota > Gammaproteobacteria > Oceanospirillales > Oceanospirillaceae > Marinomonas > Marinomonas sp. AWM4_232. Next base: position 3,665,181 of record NZ_JBSWTA010000001.1, read on the forward strand.
TGTTTAAAGTCCATTGAGTTAGCGATGTTATTTAGCAATTGGAATTTTTCGGATTCGTCGGGAGCGGGGACGGTAGGAGTTGGAAGCTGGTTGTGATCTTTAAGCTGCTTTTCGCATTCGATGAAGTAACGACGGGCCTGCCGACCTTTCTCGTTACGTTCAACCATGGCAAGTTCTTTAGCCATATCGAGAGTGATAAAGTAATCTACTGAATTCTGCATTTTCCCCCGTTCTGGGGAAAATACCACATAGTCCTCACCTTCGATGAAACAGTATTGAGTAATACGGGCTTTCAACCATGTTGCATAATCACGACCAACTTCTAAAAAAGCGTGAAGATCACGGGCGTTAACGGTATCGGTAGTTTGCTCGTTCAATGAGCGGGTATGGAGCGGGATCAGTTGCATAGCCATCATTGGCCTCCTTTGGAGTCTATACCACCAGATGAGGTGAGATTCTCAAAGGGTGGCGGATCTAGTATCAGGATCTCACAACCGCCCAAAGGTACGGCCCGACCGTAGTCGGCCTAATACAGACCCGCCATAACAGGCGGATTTCGGCCGCAAAAAAAACGCGGTGCGTGTTTTAGGCCGCTTTGGTTAGTCGGGGTGAGATTCCCGGCACTGGATTTTGCCAGTACGATGTAAATATTAAATCAAGATAACTTTTGGTTCAAGGCATTGAGCATATCGACTAACTTTAGATAATTAGAGGCATTATCATCAAAAATCTTTCTAGCTTGCGCTAGTAAATATTTTGTCAAGCCAAATTGCATCCTAAGTTCTACTGTCGTAACAATTTCATCAAGATTTATTAAATGCTCGTAACTTTTCGAGGTATGCCCAAAACTATGTTTTTTCAACTCATCTACACTCTGCTCAGAATAACCAAAACGCTCTTTTGCTATGCTGATCAAGCTTTCAATACGTTCAGAGAGGACTGCAACCTCTTTATCCAGTTCATCCTTCTTCTTTGATTGATCATTTAACGCCAATGTGACAGATGATTGAATAGCTTCAAATGCGGCGAAATAATCTGACACATCAAATAACTCTTTTTTCAACTCCATAAAAACCTTGCAAGCTTTATCAAACTGGTCATTCAGACTCCCATTATACAATACTGAAAAAAATGAGCTCCTTAAATCAAACCTTCTTAAAATCTGAGCTTCTTGAAATAGCTCTAGATCTTCTTCACTCCCAAAATAAGATAGGGCTAAAATAAGCCAGAAAATCTCAACCTGAGTTAGCTCAGTATGTAGTAACTCTATATATGTTTTCCCCTTATTCTTCACATCAACCATGTACCCATGATAAGTGAATCTAATAATAACGCTAATTTTAGAAATATAACTCAACCAAATATGGCGATCTTCTTCCATGCTTTCTTTCATAACAGAATTATCATACCAACCAATTTCTAAATTGAACTTAGATGATAATTGATATGGTGTAACAGAGCCCAAGCGATATTTTTCTGTGGCTTTAAAAAGCCTAAACTCATCCAACAATCGAAAAAAAGTACTCTCAAACTGCTGTAGCTGTATTGCTTCCAACTGGGTAGCCATAACGTTCTTCTGGCCTTCCAACTCATCCCCCTGTCGTTTGTACTCTTTTCTGGCTAGCTCAAGCTCTTCCATCTGAGCATCAAGGGTTTTACGTTGCATCACTAGCGTTACAATTAAGCCAGCAAATGCCAAACCAGAAAACAGAGATGACAGAATGCCAAAGCTATCACCAAGCAAAGCGGACTTATCAATACTGTATGTCGAGATCGGCCAAGAGATATAAATAAGAAAGCCTAAATAGCCAAGCACGCTCAGCAACACGAAACCAAACGACCAAAAGTACCATTTGAACAGCCCGCTTTTCTTCCGTTGCTTGTCTTTAGACTTATCACCGCCAGTTAATTTATCTTCAGCCACTTTTCGCCTTTCCTTGATATCTTATGTATTTAACGTTGTAATTCTAACATCTAAACGACATTTCAAAGTAATTAGGGCAGCGTTAAATTAAACACAAACCACTTCACGCTCAGCAACTGAACATCAATACCCTGCTTTGCTGTTGCCTTTTGCGGTGACTTTGCTGATCGACTGCTCACGTTTAACGAATAAGTGAAACTATTGGGGTCAGATGCTGAGGTATCCCCACAAAATTTCAATATAGATCAGAATGTTAGAGCAAGAAGGGAACGTTCATAGCTCTTGGCGATCAATAATTTCGCCAAAAACAACTCACCACCAGAGCCATGAACGCGACTACTATATTGAACAAAATCCTCCCGATTGTCAGCCCCAACATGCATAAAACTCGACGCAAAGCGCTATCTGCTTGCGTACTCAGCTTAGCGCAAGGAAGCCTTTGTACCGTAACCAGTATTGGTCGAGGGATCCAATCAAGTGCTTATGAAAAGCACCGTATTAAACGTTCAGACCGCCTGCTCTCCAATCCGAACCTGCGACGTGAATCTATTTCGCTGTATGCCCACATAAGTCGGCTTTTTGTGGTTCGATCTCGTCCAATTATCAGCGTGGATTGGTCAGATTTAGATGCCCGTGGTCAGCATTTCTTGATTCGCGCCAGTACCGCTTTTGAAGGTCGATCCATTACACTTTATGAAGAAGTTCATGACAAACTCACAAAAGAAAAACCTAAAACGCACCGGCAATTTTTGAGAATGTTAAAAGCTCTGCTTCCAAGTAAAGCGAAGCCCATCATTGTAACGGACGCTGGTTTTAAGACACCTTGGTTAGAGGAGGTCGTGAAGCAAGGCTGGGATTATGTCGGTCGAGTCAGAAAGCCACGTAAGTACTATGATAACTCGCTTCAAGCTTGGCGTTGTATATCCACTTTATTCTCAAACGCCAATCAAAAACCTCAGCATCTTGAGCTTAAACATCGCCAGTCAAGTCCGGTCACCAACCAGTTTGTTCTCTACAAAAGCTCTCCCAAAGGACGTCATTCTATAAATCAGAAAGGAAACAGACGAGCTTCCTTGTCTTCACTCACCGCAGCAAGAGGGGCAAAAGAACCTTGGCTATTAGTGTCTTCTCTTCCAGTGAACCGTCTTTTTGCAAATCGATGCGTCAAGGCTTATGAAACAAGAATGCAAATTGAAGAAGGGTTTCGAGATATGAAAAGTAGCCGATTTGGCTTGGGTTTTGAGCTAAGTTACACGTTTAAAATAGAGCGTCTGATCAACCTGATACTACTCACGACTCTTACTGCGATCTTGCTGGTTTTAGTAGGAAAAGTCATAGAGTTGACGGGTCATGCGAAGTGTTTCCAGGTCAATACGATACGCAAACGAAGAGTCTTGTCTCACTTCTATCTTGGAAAACGAGCCGTAATTACCCGCTTCCAGATATCAAAAAATGACTGGCGAGACGGCATCAAACAACTCACTCAGCAACTGACGAAAAGGAAGCAAAATTATGCTTAAATTTGTGGGGATACCTCAGGGTCAGATGAAAAATTGTTGATCATATGAGGGCGGGCAAAGGGATATGTTTTGTTGACAAAATCAAAAAGCCGAACGATGCAGTGCTTATTGACTACATGGTTCGGCTTCTACCCCCCCTATCCCGTATTACCTTAGTGCTTTTTCGGCTACTTGCCTCGGCGTTTTCGCCTAGTCTGCAGCTGTTTTGAGTCAGATTAAAAATTCTTAACATCAGTGTATCTTGGACTGACCAAAAAGAAATTTATGTATGATGTTGCTTTTTAACCCAGCACCCCAAAACCACGTATTGTCGGCGGATCGACCAACAGTACCAACTACCGAAGGTTAGCGGGCGAAGTTATGAGCTGGGTCGAGACACAGAAGATCAAACACCGATAGTCAATTAAAGAAGAAAATAAAGTTGATTATTTTTCAATCAACTATTATCTTCACCAAGAAATATCAATAATTTGAAAGGAATATGCAAGATGATCAACTCTGTTTTAAAGTTGCAAGCATCCGCCCTTCTAATAATCGCAATCGTCTTTTCTGGAAACTACGTATACCAGCATGTCTTTAATAACGAAACTAAAGCGATTGAAAGCGCCACATCAGGAAAAATTACAGCCGTCACTAAGATAATAACGGCTGAGCAAAAACAAACTTACTCAAAATTCATTGAAACCAATGTCAAAAATAATTTTTTTCGCTTTGTCACTGCAGGAAAAATAAAAGGAATGCTTTACTTTCAATGGGAGGCACAAAATAGTTATGGTATTGAAATAACCCCCAATAATCCTATTGAATGGAAACGTACCTCGACGCCCGGAGTAATTGAAATTTTTTCCCCTCCATTAAAGCTCTTAGATTCAAAAATATTAATCGACAGTGATAAATATATAGTTCTTGATATTGATAAGGAACTAGCCATTAGCGAAAAAAGAATCAAGTCTGAATATAGAGACGAGCAAGTTAAAATAACTCTTTCTGATGCTACTGGTGTATTAACAGATGAGTCTCTTATAAATATTGCAAAATCTGTTATTGCAGAACACATCAAACAAGTACTTAACCAAGGATTGACAGACGAGAAAGTACATTCAGCAACAGTTACTTTTCGATCCTAAGCATTAACCCAACAACAAGCTCACATCCCACGTATCTTGGGCATTGCAGTCCTTTTGAAGAATTTTTAGTTAGGTGACAGCAGGCATAGGATTGCTTCGCTGGGCAAATAAAAAAGCCGGACTATGTAGCGAAAAATGGCTACCTCGTCCGGCTTTACTCATACAGCCAAAATTAACTTTTTAACGCTGGTATATGTTCCAAATGATCCAAAACCTTCCCATCATATTTACGCGCCCCATTACTTACCAAGCACCCAATGACTCCACCTAAAACGCCCCAGCCGATCATTTGCAGTACGCTTTTATCTTTAGCAAGTATCCCCATCACGACAGCACCTATAGCTGTCGCTGCTATCTGAGGACTGTGGGCCCTTCCCATTATTAAAAGGTTGGCAATATGCTCACAGTTGTAGGACATAGCTGAGTATTTCTTGGATGCTGTAAGGATTAGCTCTAATTGATCAGAGAGTTTCTTTGGGTCATCAACACTCTTATGGATAACCTTAACTTCTTTACCAGCAGCATACTTCTCAAACGAAACGACTTCTACATCATTCTCCGGAGAGTTATGGAACACCTGATGATTGCCAAGGTAAATACCAGCGTGTTCAACTATGCCCTTCGTACGATATAGCAGATCACCCGGGCGTATATTATCTAGATTCATTTAAAATCCCTTTTAAGTTGTTAAGTGCGATATGCAAGGCATAGCTATATTGAGACCAATTCTAGTACTTCAAGTGCTCAAACATAAATTTGCTGATTTTCTAACCCTGGCATGACCTCCCACCGGATTAGCTTACGAAGCTCTGCCCCAGTTATTTCAATGTCATGCTCTTCATTATCCATTCGACGTGCAATCATTGAGGGATAGACATTCCCCCTTCTCTATAAAGAACTTACTATTACTAATAAGCGGTACAATCGTTTAAAACTGGCGAGTTTCCATAGAAAAATCGTCAGCAAAACGTAATGAATGTGTTTTTACCTAAAAGATTAAAATGGATTTTAATTTTTTAGATTTCTTTATGTTATAAGGGGTTGCTGCTTTGATTAGCAGCGTTTCAACTAACAAGGAATAAATGGATATGACAGTTCGAAAATATTTTTATGGAAATGACACCTCTGAATCCTACCGCGTAGAAGCAAGTGGGTCTTTGAACTACGTATATGGGCGTGGTGGCAATGATACTGTATGGGGTAGTAGTGACAGAGAGATTATCTTTGGTGAATCAGGAAATGATTATTTGTACGGTCTAGGAGGGAACGATCACCTACATGGAGGCACAGGTGATGATCATCTTTATGGTGGAGATAATAATGACGACCTATGGGGCGATGAAGGAAATGATCATCTTTATGGTGGCTCCGGTGAAGACGATTTAAACGGCGGAGAAGGAAACGACTTTCTGTATGGAGGTGCGGGGAATGATGAGTTTCGTGACTCTGAAGGCAATGATACCTACCTTGGGGGAAGCGGCTCTGATCGATTCATTTTCTCAACGCAACCATCTAATAACGAACATGATAAAATTAATGATTTCGAGGTGGGCACAGATCAGCTTGAAATTTATTTTGGCTTTGGTTCCTATGGGGTTAAGCAAGTAGGTAATGATACGTTAATTACCTACACAGGAGATATTAACTCTGGCAGCTCGGTTAATACTTATACTAACCAAATTACCCTTGTCGGTGTTGAAACTACGGACCTTGATATATTGTCGATTAGCAGCGGCGGTATTGCCATAGTCCCATAAAGGCTTAGTCGTTAAATTTTAGTTTTGTAATAATTAAGGTGAGTTAAGTATATTGCTTCAACTCACCCTTTTAGCTTAAAAATCAGTCTCTCTAGAATGTCATCCCATTGCATACGAACTATCTCACCAAGCCTTCGTGTAGAGAAGATCGCAAACAATACAACTTCAGTTAAAGGCGTCGACATTTTTGTGCTAATGTTTCGACCTGCTCCATTCTGCTGCCTTAGCTCAAAGCCCAAAATGCCGTTCAGTTCATCTAGCGTGATGCGACGATCGCGGACCTGCGAACGGTCAATTAAACCCATAGACTTAGCAACATGGACAGCATCTTCTAGTAACTGTAGATCTAGATTCATAGACCATGCTGCTCGAGCGTGTTTAAACAGCACACGAAGATAAGCAACATCCTGCATAACCGTCGCAGGTGAAGCTTGATCTTGGTAGTAACGCTTTTTAAGCGTACTCAACAATCTGAACACTGCTGTAGGAGCTTAGCTCGATTTCATGCAATATCGGCTCTTTGCTCATCAAAAGCATAGTGTGCTTTTTAGAACGACCAAGTGGAGTTGGTGCGTTTTCATAGTCACTAAGATAACGCTCAATGCCTGCAGCAACGCTCATCGTCTCAAGTGATCTACCACTCGCAAGCATTTACTTCACTTCTCGCTCACGATTCCCAGCCCATAGCTTTGCATCTTTCAAAGCTCTTGGGCCAGTAAAGCTTTGCGCCTCACTGAATACTGTCCTGCCATCTTTATTGATCCTAATCTGAGCGACATGGACCACCGTACCGTCTTTTTTCTTTCTGGTTTTAAATGTAGCCATACTAGTTAGCAACTTTGTAACTTTATGACATAATGGCACTCATTCAGATAACAAAGCATTGGTGTTTTGACTGTTTGAGGCATCATTATGTAGCAATTTTTCATCTTGCTACATAATATTTTTTGTAGCAACCTTGTTGCATTATATGCCCTAAAACCCCTAAAAACACCCTAAAATGACCTAATTAATTGCTACAAAAATGATAACAGAAAATGGCTCAAAGCCAGTAAACACAAGGGATAAGCTAGATAGACGCTTCTCTATAGCGCCAATGATGGATTGGACTACGTCTGACTACCGTGTTTTTGCACGCTGCTTAACAAAACACACGCTTCTTTACACTGAAATGGTAACAACAGGCGCTTTGCTTCAAGGTGACAACCCTGCCCGCTTCCTTAAGTATGATGACTGCGAACACCCCATTGCATTGCAGCTGGGTGGCTCCAACGCTTTAGATTTAGCGAAATGTGCCAAGATGGCCGAAGAATACGGTTACAATGAAGTGAATTTAAATGCAGGCTGTCCGAGTGATCGCGTTCAGAATAGTTTAATTGGAGCCATTTTGATGGCTCACCCACAAACAGTGGTTGATGCGATGAAAGCCATGCAGGATGCCACGTCTATCCCAGTAACGATTAAGCACCGCATTGGATTAGACGATCAGCAAGACTATGCAGTCGTGCGTGACTTTGTTGGTGTGATTGCTGACGAAGGGGTTGAAACATTTATTGTTCATGCTCGCAACGCTATTTTGCAAGGCTTAAGCCCTAAAGAAAACCGTGAAATCCCACCACTTAAATACGACTTTGTGTATCAATTGAAGAAAGACTTCCCTGACCTTGAAATCTTGATCAATGGTGGGATAAAAACAATAGAAGAGACAAAAGAACATTTACGTCACGTTGATGGCGTTATGATGGGACGAGAAGCATATAACAACCCTTGGGTGCTTAGCGAAGTGGATCAGTCTATTTTTGGGGCTACAAACGTAGTCAATGATCGCTTCGAAGCGTTAGATCGTTTCATCCCATACGCAGAGAGTCAATTGGCAAAGGGCGAGCGCTTGATGCATTTAACTCGTCATTTACTAGGTATTTTCCAAGGCTTGCCAGGTGGCAAGCAGTTTAGACGCTACCTTTCAGAAAACGGTCATCGAAGTGACGCTACAATAGACGTATTAGTAGATGCCATTGAATTGGTTAAACAAAAGCTAGATAAAAGCAAAGGATAAGAGCAATGAGCAATAAGTTATCTCAATTAAAAGAGTTCACAACGATTGTTGCCGATACGGGTGATATCACTGCGATCAAGGATTTTCTGCCTGAGGACGCAACGACTAACCCATCATTGATGCTGAAAGCTGCTCAGATTCCTGAATACGCCCCTTTCATTGATCAAGCTGTAGCTTGGGCGAAAGAGCAAAGCAATGACAAAGCGCAGCAGGTTATTGACGCTAGCGACAAGCTTGCAGTAATTGTTGGTACAGAAATTCTTAAATACATTCCAGGTCGTATCTCTACTGAAGTAGACGCTCGCCTTTCATACGATAAAGAAGCGACTATCGAGAAAGCGCGTCGCCTAATTAAACTATATGAAGAAGCCGGTATTTCAAAAGATCGTGTTTTGATCAAAGCGGCCTCTACATGGGAAGGTATCAAAGCAGCTGAAGAGCTAGAGAAAGAAGGTATTAATTGTAACCTTACATTGCTGTTCTCATTCGCACAGGCTCAAGCATGTGCAGAAGCAGGTGTTTTCTTAATTTCCCCGTTTGTTGGCCGTATTCTGGATTGGTACAAAAAATCTACTGGTCAAGAGTACACTGCAGAAACGGATCCAGGTGTGGTGTCTGTAACAGAGATCTACAACTACTACAAACAGCATGGTTACAAAACAATTGTAATGGGCGCTAGTTTCCGCAATATCGGTGAAATCGAACAACTAGCTGGTTGCGACCGTTTAACTATTAGTCCGAACCTGCTTGAAGAACTTAAGAAAGACGAAGGCGCACTTGAACGCAAACTGGTACCCGTTTCAGATGTAACGCCTGCTGGCGAAGCCATTTCTGAGCAAGCTTTCCGCTGGGCGCTGAACGAAGATGCCATGGCCACAGAGAAACTGGCTGAAGGTATCCGTAATTTCGCAGTAGACCAACGTAAACTTGAGAAGATGATTGAAGAGAAGCTTTAAGGCTACAATCTACTCTCTATAATTCGGCTTAGCTGAATTCCCAAAAAAACGCGACTTTATGTCGCGTTTTGTTATTTTAACTGCTGATTTTATGATCAGTTGGCAAGTATTCCGCAATGATTATGAAACGCGGCGTATCGCCGTATTTCTTATGCTTTTTGAACCTATACTCAAACTACTTGAATGAACTAGGTATCAATATGCTTCAAAATCTTAAACAATTTGCGATTGGCGTTCTGATTTTAATCAGCTCGTCCTCCTATGCAGTGGAAGCAGATATAAAGTTTCAGATTAACCAGATATCACAAGTGAATGGAATCCCTTGGGGTATGGCGCAGCTGGACCAAAATACCCTACTCGTTACCATCCTTGATGGCATGCTTTTACGCCTAAACTTAAATACTGGTGATACGGATGAAATACAAGGTCTGCCTGACATTGCGAGAATGGGGCAAGGTGGTCTATTCGATGTAGCGTTAGCACCTAACTATAGAGAATCAGGTTGGGTGTATTTCACTTACGCTCACCCCACTAAAGAAGGAGCGAGTACAGCTCTTGCGCGAGCGAAATTGAAAGATCTATCTCTTACTGATTGGCAAGACCTTCTTATTACAGAATCCTCATCCGAAAAAGGGCAACACTTTGGTAGTCGAATTGCGTTTGATGATGATGGCCATGTGTTCTTCAGTGTTGGGGACAGGGGTACACGTGCTAATGCACAAGACCTTAAAAATCATGCCGGTAGCATTCTAAGATTAAATATGGACGGTACAGTCCCTGCAGATAACCCCTACGTTCGCCATGGCAACATCAAGCCTGAAATTTGGAGTTTCGGGCATAGAAATCCACAAGGTTTGTTCTATGATCACAAAACAGGGTTTCTATGGTCCAATGAACATGGTCCGCGAGGTGGTGATGAGATTAACCTTATACGTGCCGGTGCAAACTACGGGTGGCCAATCGTTTCTCATGGTAAGGAATACTGGGCGCCCCTTTCTGTCGGTGAGGCAACCAGTAAAGAAGGTATGGAAGACCCTGCGAAAGTTTACATTCCTTCTATCGCGCCAAGCTCTTTACTGATCTACCGTGGTCAATTATTTAAAGATTGGGAAGGTGATTTTCTATCAACAGCTCTTGCACTACGCCATTTAAACAATGTTCGTTTGGAGTCAGGTGAAGTCTTTGAAACACGCTTTTTAGAAGAACTTAATGAGCGTATGAGAGACGTCATTGAAATGCAAGACGGTAGCCTGATGATCAGTACCGACTCAGGACGTATTTTAAATATCAGACCTAAAGACACATATAGCTTACACTAAGCTTCATCTGAAAGTTTATATTGTCTGTGCCATTGACGAAGCTCAGTAATCGTCATTGGCTGGGCAATTGAATAGCCTTGAAAATAGTCACATTTAGCTTCTTTTAGCAGCTCAAATTTATCGGTATTCTCGACACCTTCCGCGGTTACGTTGATATTTTGCAAGTGACATAACTCAACTGTAGGTTGCATTAACTGATGATGTGTTTTATTCGTTAAGCGATCAACCAATTCTTTATCAAACTTAACTTTATCTACCGGGTAGTCAATCATTTGTAACAAAGGCGTATACCCTATTCCAAAGTCGTCGATCGATATTCTAAAACCATGATTTCGCAGATTTTGTAAAACAGTTAAAACCTGTTTAACAGCGAAATAACCAAACGTTTCCGTGATTTCAAGCTCAACCGCACAATCAGGAACAGAATAAAGCTTTTTAAGCTCGATTATACGATCAACAAAGCTCGCTTGGCCTAATTCTCCAGCAGAAATATTGATCGCAATAACAATATCTTCACCTAAGAATGATCTCAGCTTTTCAAGATGCTCAAAAGCGTTTCTAAATACCCAGTCGTCAATTTTAGTATAAGTTCCTGTTTGTTCAGCGATTGGTACAAACTCATCTGGCGTTATTTGACCAAGCTCAGGGGAATACCAACGAAGAAGTACTTCAAGACCTTTAATTTTTCGGTCTTTATCAACAAACGGCATAAACACTAGAGAGAACTCTTCGTCGCAGTTAACAAATTTAAGTGCATCCTCAATGAGCTTAACTCGACGCGCTTCTCTGGCAATGGTATGCGAATATGCCGCAAAACGGTTTTTACCGGTACGTTTTGCGTGATACATGGCCATATCAGCGTTTGCAATCAACTCGCGTAAACCCTCACCATCTGTCGGATAACTAGCAATTCCTATACTCGCTGACACAGGCGTAATATATCGCTCTGTCTTAAAGCCCCCTTCAAATAAACTAACGACGCTTTTAGCGAGTTCTATACGCTCATCTAGATTATCATGAGCCAAAACTATGGCGAACTCATCGCCAGCTAATCGAGAAACTAAAGCGCTTTGTTCTTTGTCCTGGTTTGCATTGATTAAACTTTCAAATGCTTTAGCTGCATGCTGAAGTAACTCATCTCCAGCTTCATGTCCCAAGCGATCATTAACAAACTTAAAGTTATCTAAATCGATATAAATCAAGGAGACATGACTGTGTCTATTCCAAGCCCTTACCAGCACCCTTTTTGCAAACTCCTGGAAACGAGTCCGATTAGGAAGTTTAGTCAATGCATCGGTAACAGCAAGAGCTTGTGACTTACGAAGATTCATATTTAGCTGTTCATACAAATCATAGAATTTAGCTCCAAGACGGCTGACTTCATCGCTCTCAATTGGCCGATTAAAGTCAGGAGTCTGCTCTTTCATTAAAAGAGATAACTGTGTATCTAAACTTTCTATGGGTTGAATAATGAACTTTCGAATTGAAATCAGCAGAATCGTTGCAATGGCAAGCCCTAACCCTAATGAGGTGGCAATTATCCAGTCTGTCAGGCCTGAACGTGTTTTGGATAAGTACTCAGAAGTTAGCTTTTGCTGAAGAACGGTACCAGGGAACAACACAACGGTACGAGTGTTTCCTTCAAGTGTTTGGCCAAAAGATGATGGTCGATTAATAATCATTGGACGTACGCCGTACTCGCTCTGTAATGACATTAATATATTGTCAAATTCGGTCATATAAACTGTAACAACCAAAGCAAGAGAGTCTTCCATTGAGTTTCGAACAGGTGTAGTTAAGGTGGTGCCATCTAACGTACGACCATACAAATAAGCATGAGCATCATTTTTTAAGAACATCAACTTTTGCTCTTCAAAACTATTTTTCTTAATCAATGAGCGAGCGAAACTAGGAAGAAAAGTTGATGGCTTTGAAAAGGGATTATCACTTCTTTCGTAATGATATAGAGACTCGCCCGTTTTATCCAAAACCGTAATTGCAATTCGAACGTGATTATCACCAAGTAGATCATTTAGCATGTAATCAAGTCTTTGTGTGACAAGATAAGCACTGATATCTTGTCCAAGATGACGAGTAAAATCACTGAAGGCCTTACCTTCTAGTAGAAGTGATACAACGCCAAGGCTTAAATTCGCTTCGCGTTCGAATTCAACTTTGGCTTGCAATAATTGAAGGTCAAGGCGACTCTGCTCTACCTTAATAAGGGTATCTTTTTGAATACTGAGAACACCAATAGCAGCGACAAGTACACCTATCAGCAAAATTGGCAAAACTAACAGTACTAAGCGCTTAGTTAGAGTCATAATATCGCAGCAAAGCGTCCTTAATACGAGTTCGTTTCAATATTTCTTTTCCAGGAACCCCTTCAAAAGGCACTGTTTTTGATGGAGTCTCGCGACCTATGTATACCGAGAAGTCACGCCTCAATTTATCACTTATCAAAGTCCAAACCTCCTTATATGGACTGGCGGTTTGCAAATACTCTGCATTGCGGGCTCCAATATCAAGGCGATTCAAATACTCAATAAAAGCTAACGCATTTTCTTTCATATTTGAACTCTCAACAATTGAAATACAATCCAACCACACAATCGCACCCTCTTCTGGTACAACAAACTTCCAGCTGTCAATGCCCTGTATCATGTTTAAACCATGATGATCACCAGAGTATGCTGGAGCTATCCAGATATCATCTTGCTCTGGATTATTCAAAGTATAGGTATAAAGATAATCATAGGTAGCAACGAAATGCGATTGATGTTTCAACAAGTTAAACGCTTGTTTCAAAAATGTGTCATTCGCAGTATTTATGGGATAACCCATTCCAGCTAGAGCAGTGATAAGCAACTCATCCGCCTGCCCGATCATGCCTATATGCCCCTTCAAGCGTTGATCAGGGTTCAGTAGGTTTCGCCAACTTGTTATAGGAAAGTCAATCTTGTCAGACCGATAAGCAATACCATAACTGCCCCATAGATAAGGTCTGCCATAATCTCCGCAGGCTTCAGGCCAATAGGTTTCATGATTTGATTTAGGAATCCTATCTAAAAGCCCCACTCCTGTTATAACTCTCATTGAAGCATTGTCTACAATAGTCACATCAACTTGAGATGATTCCTCCCTTGATAAGACCAAGTTCCTCTGCGCTTCATCATCATAAAAGACTAGCTTTACCGGCACTCCAGTTTCAGCTTCCCAGTCTTCGATGATAGAAGGATCAATGTAATCTTCCCAAGTATAAAAGATCAATGGCTCTTTATCGGCCCCATAAGCAAAATTAGGTAATGCTGTACTTAAGGCAACAATTATGAGAAGTGTATGAGCAGCTAATAACACCATATCTTTACATTTCAACATACCAGCGTATTAAAATGAGTCACCCCAAGAGTCAGAAGCATCTCCCCATGAATCCTCATCCTGCCCCCAAGAGTCAACCTCCGGCTCGTTCAGCTCATTGTTTAAAGGGGCTTGAGTTTCGATATATAATTTATGACTACCTATCTCTCCTTCACGATTTTGCAAATAGACATCTCTTAGAAAAGTATAGCGATCCCCAAAGATCATTCTTTCTGCTGAAAGATATCTAGCTCGTAACTGAATCACGTTAATACCACGAGCAATCCATTTATCATTGTTCGTAAACTCATAAGCATCCATTGCATCATATATAGAATAGTCCACGACCATGCCGCTTGCATCACGAACCGTAGATGGACCAAAAAATGGTAAGACTAGATATGGCCCAGATGATACCCCCCAGTAACCCAAAGTTTGCCCAAAATCTTCATTATAGGGGCGCAACCCCATTTCACTGGCGACATCAAACAAACCAAAAATACCGAATGTTGAATTGATGATAAAACGAAAGGTTGAGGAAGCTGTTTCGTCAAGCTTGCCTTGAAACAGGTTGTTAAATGCATTGGGGACTTCTCCTAGATTGGAGAAAAAGTTACTAATCCCTTTTTGCATAAAGTTTGGGGTTACCGCGTCATACCCCTGCGCTAAAGGCTTAAGCCCATACTCATCAACTGTCTCGTTAAAGGCAAACATGGAACGGTTAAAACCCTCCCACGGATCCTCTGCAGTCTCAGCCACTGCAAAGAGTGAGGCAATTAGCAATCCAATGCTGGCTACTATACGTTTCATGTGTGTCTCCTTCCTTGCGTTTAAACAAGTTTTTTAACTTCTTGCCACTGTTTAGCTAAGCGTTTGTCAGAAATTTGCTCTAACGTTCCAACGGTTTGTGCAAACAATGAAATTCGATACTCTTCTAATAACCAGCGATAACGCGTCAAATTAGGGTCATAAATACCCTTCTCATCATGAGCTTTTTTCTGACGCAGATATTGCTCCCAAAGGTTTTCCAACTCACCAACTGCGGCATTCTCTTTATTGAGGTGGTTCTGGAAACGCTCTAGCCTAACCTCAACACCCTTAAAGTAGCGCGGCAATTGACCTAACCAATACAGTGGCGTAGCACCGATAAAACCTGGGTACACCAAATTTTCCAACTGCTTCTTGATATCACCATAGACTCGAGTCCAAGGCAGAGGAATGGAGCCTTTCATTCGCTTAGCCACTTGCTGATAAGCGGATAAAACGGCATGTAACTGTAACGCCATGTCATTAGCAATACTGATGAGCTGCTTTTTATGATCCATTAAGCGTTGCTCAAAACTTTCTTTGGTACGCGGCAATGGACGTTCATCGAGAAACACTTTTTCGACGATCGCATCCAGCAAATCTTGAAGTAATACTTCCTTCTTACCTATTGGTGAGAATAACAACATAGACTCTCGTAATTTAGGTAAGTTCTTTTCAAGGTATTTCATATCCTTGTGAAGCGCTAACTTTAATAGAGCAATGACCCCTTTACGATGAGCTTCCATGGCTGTATTCGGGTCATCGAACATTTTTAAAGAAACACTACTGCCATCGCTCGCAACTAAAGCGGGAAAAGCGGTTACTTTAATCCCAGCTTGTTTTATTTCTTGTCGTTCTGGAACATCCTGATCGGGCCATTCGGTCAACTCAACTTGTTCATGCTTTTTCGTGCCGAATTTTGCAAAGCTTTTTTCGACCATCTCTGCAAAACGGGTTTGTAGCTCAGACAGATTCTTACCACTGCCCAACACTTTGCCACGTTCGTCAATCACATCAATATTCAGAGTTAAATGCCCTTCTAATTTATCCGCATTCCACTCGGTTAACGGAATATCGATCAGAGTTTCTCGCTTAATTTGAAGTGAAAGCTGCTCTAATAGATCCCCTTTGTCCTTCGACAGATTTGGATAAATACGTTCAACAAACTGTGGAATGGGGACAAAGCGGCGACGTAATGCTTTGGGTAACGCTCTGATCAAAGACTCGCAACGCTCTTTAACATAACCAGGCACAGCCCAACCAAGCTCATCTAGAGTTAGCTGTCTTAGCAATCCGACAGGCACTTTTAAAGTGGCCCCATCTTTCTGCTGGCCTGGGGCAAACTCGTAGTCTATGGGTAAGGCAACGCCATTTAACGAGTAATTATCAGGGAAGGCATACTCATCAACATTGACATCCTGGTTAATCAAATCGTCACGCGTCATGATCAGTGCGTCGGGATTTCGCTTGGCAAAATACTCAACGCTCTTTTGATTACGCACATCAGCAGGCAAACGTTCGTTATAAAAAGCAAATACAGCTTCATCGTCGACCAAAATATCACGTGTACGGAGTTTTGCTTCTTGAGTCTCAACGCTTTTTATCAGTTCAGCATTTTGCCTATAAAAAGCGGCTTTGGATTTTAAGCCACCTTCGACCAATGCTTGCCTAATAAAGACTTCGCGAGCATCTTCTGGATTCACATGCCCATAATCTATACGACGTTTGGCCACAAGAATCAGGCCGTACAATGACACTTGCTCAAAGGCAACGACACGACCTTGGTTTCGTTCGAAATGTGGGTCGAAATGCTGTCGCTTCACAAATGGTGCAGCATAGTCTTCTACCCATTGAGGGTCAATTTTCGCAACGATTCGCGCGTATAGCTTACTCGTCTCAACCAACTCAGCTGCCATCACCCACTGTGGCGGGCGCTTAAACAACATAGAGCCTGGAAAGATGGATAGCTTGCGCGAGCGACAGCCTAGCATTTCTTTGCTTTCATCCACCTTATTAGCAACTTGAGTGAACAAACCCGCTAATAAAGCGCGATGAATCGAGTCGTACTGGCGCTCTTCATGATCAACTTCTTTAAAGCCAAGTTGTTTACAAGCAATCAATATTTGGCGATGGATATCACGCCATTCACGCATACGCATAAAGTTCAAAAATTGCTTACGACAGTATTGGCGTAGTTGATTTTGAGACAATTCTTGGCGTTGTTCTTCATAACGTTGCCATAAGTTCAGCAATACCATGAAGTCAGAGTTTTCGTCTTTATCGACAGCGTGACATTGGTCTGACTGAGTTTTCTTGTCTTGTGGACGCTCACGAGGGTCTTGTACCGATAACGCACTGACAATGATGGCAACTTCTTTCAAGACATGACGGTCATTGGCAGCAATCAACATACGTCCAAGTTTGGGATCAATCGGAAGTTTTGCTAATTGTCGGCCGATAGTGGTTAATCGATCCCCACGCAATGCCCCCAATTCGGTCAAAGCACGATAACCATCGTTAATCATGCGTTTTTCAGGCATTTCAACAAATGGGAATTTTTCAACCGCACCTAAACGCAAGTTCGCCATTTGCAAAATAACAGAGGCTAAGTTGGTACGAAAAATTTCCGGATCGGTAAATTCTGGGCGTCCATTGAAATCTTCTTCGTCATAAAGGCGAATACAAACACCTTCCGCCACACGTCCACATCGACCTGCCCTTTGATTTGCACTGGCCTGACTAATCTTCTCGATCGGTAACTGCTGGACCTTTGAGCGTACACTGTAACGACTAATACGCGCTAAGCCTGGATCAATCACATAGCGAATACCCGGTACCGTCAAAGATGTTTCCGCCACGTTGGTCGATAACACAATACGTCGACCGCCGTGGGGTTTAAAAATCCGCTGTTGCTCCGAGCTGCTTAATCGCGCATACAGGGGTAATACTTCAACCCCTTGAAGCGCTTCCTTACGCAGTAACTCAGCGGTCTCACGAATTTCACGCTCACCAGGCAAGAACACAAGAATATCGCCGGCACCGCGATACCCCGTCTCACGCTCTTCGGCGATCAATAAGGTCACGGCATCCAGAATACCCTGCTCCATTGATTGATCTTCATCGAGCTCTTCAAAATCGGATTTACTTAATAACGGTTGATAACGAATTTCTACCGGGTATGTACGCCCCGATACTTCGATAATTGGTGCATCATTAAAATGACGTGAAAAGCGCTCCACATCGATGGTTGCCGAAGTAACGATAACTTTTAGGTCAGGACGTTGCGTTGTAATACGCTTTAAGTACCCCAACAAAAAGTCGATATTTAGACTACGCTCATGGGCTTCGTCGATAATGATGGTGTCGTATTTTTGTAAGAACTTATCTTGCTGAATTTCCGCCAACAAAATACCGTCAGTCATCAACTTAATCAGGGTATCTTCTTGGCTTTCATCCGTAAAACGGACTTGGAAACCAACCGCTTCCCCCAACTTAACCTGTAGCTCATCACTGATTCGTTCCGCCACACTGCGTGCCGCAATTCGTCGTGGCTGGGTGTGGCCAATTTGGCCAGTCAAACCTCGACCAGCTTCCAAGCACATTTTAGGAAGTTGAGTCGTTTTACCAGAACCGGTTTCACCGGCAATGATGACGATTTGGTTTTCTTGTATCGCTTTAATAATTTCATCACGACGAGCAGAAACGGGTAACGAGTCATCGTAAGTAATGGTCGGCATACGTTCCTGTCGGGCCTGATAGAGTGCTTTCGATGCCTCGACCAACTCTGCCAATTCAGCTTCAAGCTTAGATGTTGGTAGGCCTTCTTTACGACGTTTATCAAGTACGTCTAGTTTGCGTTTTATCGCGAAGCGATCTTTTGCCATCAGCAGATCTTGCCCAGCAGTCATGGCAATGGATTCGGTGTGTTCTCGCATGAAATGGATGTAACCTTTCAATTGTGCAGTGCTAAATATCGAGCACTGACGATAACTATTTAATATAAATAAGATTCTACCACTAAATTGCTTCACGAGTATGGTATGAATACTCGCTGTTTTTCATACCATCAAATCTAACCATATAGTGCAAAGTTCTTACCTCCTCATACTGGAAGCAGGTATAGTGAATGTCTACAATCCAATACGTTTGAAACGCTTGATGTAAAAGATAAGGATGACCCATGTCTGAAAAAGTATTTAATGATAACTCTTTGACGATTGGTAACACGCCATTAGTGCGACTTAATCAAATCGGTAACGGCAATATTTGGGCTAAAGTTGAAGCCCGTAACCCAGCATTTTCTGTTAAATGCCGTATTGGTGCGAACATGGTTTGGGACGCAGAAAAACGTGGCGTTCTTACCAAAGGTAAGTCACTAGTAGAACCATCGAGCGGTAACACTGGGATTGCATTATGTTTCGTTGCCGCAGCTCGCGGCTACCCGATCACCATCACTATGCCTTCAAGCATGAGTCTTGAGCGTCGCCAAGTCATGAAAGCATTGGGCGCTAACATTGTTCTAACTGAGCCAGCTAAAGGCATGAAAGGTGCGATCGAAAAAGCACAAGAGATTGCACAAGACCCTAACTTTGTCTTACTACAGCAATTTGATAACCCTGCTAACCCTGAAATTCATGAGAAAACGACTGGCCCAGAAATTTGGAATGACACCAACGGTGAGATCGATGTGTTCGTGGCGGGTGTTGGTACAGGTGGCACCATCACAGGTGTAAGCCGCTACATTAAAAACACTCAGGGTAAAGCCATTACCTCGGTTGCAGTAGAACCGACGTCATCACCTGTTATTACACAAACCATTAACGATGAAACGCCTACTCCAGCACCACATAAGATCCAAGGTATTGGTGCAGGTTTTGTACCTAAGAATCTCGACCTTTCAGTTGTTGACCGTGTTGAACAAGTTACCAACGAAGATGCAATTGCCATGGCAAAACGCCTAATGCGTGAAGAAGGCATCCTATGCGGTATCTCTTGTGGCGCGGCAGTGGTTGCAGCGGAAAAGCTTAGCAAAGATCCTGAATTTGCTGATAAGAAAATTGTGGTTGTGTTACCAGATTCTGGTGAGCGCTATCTATCAACAGCGCTTTTTGAAGGCGAGTTCAGCGAAAACGAAACCGTTCAGTAACTTGAATCAACATCGTTTAAACGAAAAACAGGCTCATTGAGCCTGTTTTTTTTATCACTTTCATTTTATCGCAAAATTTTTACGTCTACTCAAAGCTTTGAACTAACGGCTTTGACTCAATACGAGCCACCAATTCACCCGCATCAAACACACACATCTCACCCACTTGCATTTGCTGCCATGTCTCATCATGAGTAAGAGGCTGTGTCGCGATCACAGTGACAACATCTTTGTCCGTGGTGACTTCTTTGAAATCAATGGTGACATCTTCATCAGAAAGTGTTGCTGGTTTAAACGGTGCACGACGTGTTATCCAGTGAAGCTTGGTTGTACAGTAGCAAAATAAATACTGCCCATTGGAGAGCATCATGTTGAACACACCCTTTTCCCTTAAGCGGTCACATTGCTCACCAAGAAATGCCGTTAGCTCTTCAAGCTCTGGCATTTGATCTCCGAACTTCGCCAGCAGCTGCTCAATCAGCCAACAAAACGCGCGCTCAGAATCAGTTGTCCCCAAAGGAAAATGGGTCAGTAATGTCAGACTTTGAGGCGTATCAAGCTGGCCGTTGTGGGCATAGCTCCATGTTGTATCCCACAAAAGACGACTGAAAGGATGAGTATTAGGCAAGCAAACATTGCCAACATTTGCTTGTCGAATATGGCTGATTACAATATGACATTTTAGAGAAGTCTTGCTCATTACATCAGCCATATCGGAGTCGGCGCTAGGTCTCGGGTCAAGAATAGACCACACATTACTGTCACGATACATTGCCATGCCCCAACCATCTTTGTGGGGACCTGTACGACCGCCACGAGCTCTTAGACCAGAAAAACTGAAGCAGATGTCCGTAGGGACATTGGCACTCATGCCAAGTAACTCACACATTGATTTAATCTTCTATTACTAGTTGTTTACGTTTTTTCCGAATACGTCGGAATAACCAATAGCCACCGATCAATAACAGTAAGCCTAGGCCATTTAGAGCACCATAAAGCAGCCAGTCTGTAGTAGATAGACTTGTTTCAGCTTCTTCAACTAATGATTCATCTGATGCTTCAGGCAAAGGCTCATCCGTTGAACCTGCATCTTCTTCACTGCTAATTCCCTCAGGCTCATTGTCTAATTCGGACTCAGAGACGATAGCCACTTGTGGTGTTACAACCAAAGGCACAAGATCTCTATTGATTGCTGCCGCCGCTGCAATCGCGGCATCAGGCTCTTGTTGAGATCGACTGACCGTTACACTGCCCGCTCCATCACGGACCAGATACCAAGAAGGTGTTGAGTACTCAAATCGAACGCCGGTTTGGGTGATACCGATTAATCGCACATGAGCGCTGACGGTACTATTTGGCGGCACTGGGTAAATCTTTTGCCAAAATCCTTCGCCAATCAAAGGCATCTCTAAAGACTCCTCACCACCATCTGCTGACGTCAAAATAAGACGCGCGTTACTTCTTAAAACATTTAATCGAAGGTTTGTGGGCTTGGCAGAGAACGAGACCAGGTTTTCGCTTTGACGCTCTGCCTCAAAGGTGATTGGCGCAGCCACGGAAAAGAATTGACTCAATTTACGAACGAAGGTCTTGCCGTCCACTTCAGAAATCAACTCGTAGTTGCCTTCATCTGTTATTTGGTCAATCTTATTCTTGAACTGATAGTTTGCAACATCAAGGGGACGCTTCATTAGCTCCTTACTGCTCTCCCCGCTTAATAGATTCAATCGTTGATGAACGTCGACCAACTCCAACATTTTAGAATCGTTAATAAGCTGATCATCTTGAAACAAGCCAACTGTTGAATAGATCGGTTCATTTACAAACAACACAGGCGCTACTTTGGTAGTTTGCGCACTCAGCTTCGTTATGACGCGGATATTACTACGTTCTAAGTCAACGTCTTCCACTTGCCATGTCCCCACAGCTGGTTTCGTAATCGTTGCCAGCAGGTAATGATCTGCATCGACTGAAGAGACATTGGCTTCTGTCAAAGCAAGCAGTTGACCATTGGGTTTGAAAATCTTTGGTTGAACACCTAAATCATGAAAGATGAGCAATGTGGCTTCATCAATTGCCTCATCGATGAAAAAAGTATTGCCTTCAAAAGGCACTTCTTCAGATGGCGAGGCCTGAGAAAAGATACGATCAAATGTATCAAGCAGCTCATCGGGTGTGGCTACTTCCGTGTGTGTTGCATTGGTCAATGTCGAAACAGATTGAAGCAGCTCTTTGTCGGTGTAGCCTGTCATCGAAACCGTGTGCAAGTGCACCCCACGTTCCGCCAACTGAGTAGCGAGCTCATTAGTGATACGATTTCTAGAAGCTTGGTTAACTGCCTCATCTAAACTGACATCCACCATGCCATCGGTCACGAGTATCCAGTGTCGATCAAAGCCTGGCTCTAAACCACCTACATCAGGTGTTTGCAAAAGCAATTTGATAATAGATTCTAGGTCGGTTTGTAGGTCGCCTGGCGTATAACTGTTTACCGCTTTATTTAAGCGAGCCTTGGTTGAAGCATTGATTTTAGATTCAGCCAACAGTACACGAGCGCGCTCACCAAAGAGCCATACTCCGAGGGTGGCTTCTTGTTCAGGCGCAAGGTCAGAGATCAATTTAAGAGATTCAGACGTTAACTTATCAGGATCACTGATCAACATACTGCCTGATGCATCGACGATTAATCGAAATTGGGTATCCGCAGAGGCCCAAGGTACAAAGAAAAGAAACAGTGATAATACATAAGCTTGTAACTGTCTTCGTTTCACCATTTTGATACTCCTTGGGCGGCGAATTAAACCATGTTTAATGGTTTCAGTCTTGGGTCGGATCGTAGCACTCCGGCATGCCGTGAACCCATTTGATTATATGTTCTTGCCAACGATCTTCGTCAACAGTATTTTCGTTAACTGCATAATGACTTACAGTTAGGCCTTGGCTAATCATTTCGCGATGACTTCCAACAACCAAAGGATGCCAATTCGGAAGGTCACCTGTTTCATGTAATACTCGATAACTGCAAGTATCTGGAAGCCACTCAAACGCAGTCACATCTTGAGGTGTCAGAGAGAGACATCCTTCAACTTTCTCTAAACGCTTGTCATAAACTTTACAACGACAACCTTTGATGTCCAGTTGATGGCAGGCAAGATCAGTGTAATAAACCTCATCTGTTTCGTCGTCCATCAACTTCTGCAGACAGCATTTCGCACAACCATCACAAATAGACTCCCACTCCGTAGGAGACATTTGTGCCAGTGGAGTCGTTTTCCAAAAGGGCTCATAACGCTTGGCGATCATTAGTACTTAGCTTCCGTTGGTGCTTTATATAAATCTAGCAGGTACTCGTCGCGAACAGGTGGCATTTGCAAATAAAAACCTTGCTCACGAATCGCTTTCATCACATCTTCAGCATTCGCACGGGCCAGTTTTTTCTCTGGCTTTAGAAGCATAGTCATTGCACTGATTGGTTTACCAAAGCGCTCCATCAGCATTTCAGGAACATCCTTTGTACCTTTTTGCTTCTCGACGTATAAATACATTTCATCACGTTTTGACGAACGAAAAATCTCAATAATCATTTGGCTCATAATGAGTCTCACAAGGTAACAGTTTACTTGGCGAATTTTTCTAACAAAGGCTTAATAACCTTATCTTGACGCCAACCATTAAAAGCTGGATTCGACCAGTCCATCGGTGAACCTTCATAAATATGACGCAATAACGGGTCGAGCAGTTTGCGTTTCAATACCACTTCAGGAGCAATAGCAAATGTTTGTGCCAGCTCTTTTAAGTAGCTGCGAATTGCCTTAGACAAGTCTCCAGCATCCGATGGTAATGGCGCCGGCAATGGATTTTGAAACTCATCAGCGCTTAGTTCATTCACACAAGCCACTTTCTCTAACACCACATCCGCGTATAAGCGCACTTGTTTTGGCGTTACGTCTTCCACTTTACCTAAGCTTCTTGCGCTGTCCGGCATGAATTTAGCGATTGCCCATAGAGAGCGATCTTTTAAAACTTGTCCTTTTGGCAAATCATCTTGACGAGCACGCTCATCACGCCATAAAAACAACATTCTAAGCAGTGTCAGCCCCTTTGGACTTAAACGCCATGCCGCCTTTACGCCATCCCAATTCTTCTCTGGGTCATTATTTTGTTGATACTGCCATTTCAGACTTTCGCAATCTTCCAATACCCAGTCCAACATGCCCTTGCTCTGTAGACGCTGAACTTGCATTGGGTAAACTTCTGCCAAATAGATAACATCCAGCGCCGCATAACGCTTTTGCGCATCAGTTAGAGGTCGCAATGTCCAATCCGAGCGCGTCTCATCTTTTGCCACATCGATATCTAGGTATGCCTTGACCAACTTAACATAGCTTAACGACCATTCAGCACCGGCGAAGGCTTCGCCAATTTGAGTGTCATAAAATGGCACAGGCAGAACACCTAATAAGCGATCGAATACATCAAGATCTTCCGAGCAGGCATGAAAGACTTTCATAACGCTTTCATTCACCATTAAGTCCCGCAAAGGAGACCAATCTGAAATCGTTTGCGGGTCAATAAGTACCGCTTTTTTGCCTTCAGAAATCTGAATCACCCCTGTGACTGGATAATAAGTTGTACGACGAACAAACTCCGTATCCACTGCAACGAAAGGTAACGTATTCCAATAATCACACCACTCTTTCAAGGCAGCATCTGTATCCACCCAGACTATGTCTAAATTTTGGTTTTGAGTATCCATGTTAGAGTTTCTTCCGACCTTCAAGTGCCAGAGCCAAGGTATTACCATCAACATATTCCAACTCACCACCCATTGGCACACCTTGGGCTATGCGGCTTACATCAATACCATTTGGCTTAAGGAGTTGAGCAATATAGTGGCATGTCGCCTCACCTTCGACCGTACTATTGGTCGCGATGATGACTTCTTCGACACCTTGCTCTTTACAAAGCATTTCAAGACGATCCAAACCCAGTTCTTCTGGGCCAATCCCATCAATCGGAGACAAATGCCCTAGAAGAACAAAATATAAGCCGTCAAACTGCTTAGTACTTTCAATTGCGATGACATCTGCTGGCGTTTCCACAATGCAGAGTCGTTGCTGATTACGCTGATCATCAGCGCAAATTGGACACAAGTTATCTTCCGTTAAAGTTCGACATTGTTGGCATCGCCCTACCTTGTCTAAAGCGGAACGAAGGGAAGCTGCTAAGCGGTCAGCGCCTTGAGAATCACGCTCTAAAAGGTACAACGCCATCTTCTGAGCAGACTTTGGCCCTACACCAGGTAGGCATCGCAAAGACTCAATGAGTTCTTTAATTAACGGACTAAACAAGTACCTATCTCCAATTAGAATGGCATTTTGAAGCCAGGAGGAATTGGCATCCCCTCAGTTGCTTGAGACATTTTGTCTTTAGAAGCAGTTTCGATGTTACGTACAGCGTCGTTGATCGCTGCTGCGATAAGATCTTCAAGCATTTCCTTGTCATCTTCAAACAAAGAATCATCAATGGAAACGCGTTTAACGTCATGACGGCCTGTCATGGTCACTTTAACTAGGCCTGCACCTGCTTGACCTTCTACTTCCATGTTGCCGATTTCTTCTTGGGCTTTTTGCATATTTTCTTGCATTTTCTGCGCTTGGCGCATCATGTTACCCATACCACCTTTAAACATAACTCTCTCCAATATTCTAATTAGGCTTTCACTTTAACAGTGTCGTATATAACTTGCCCTCCCATCGTACTAGCCAGAGCTTGTACGATAGGATGATTACTCAAATGTGTAATGGCTGCCTGCAATGCTTCTGCACGCTTGCTTGCCGCAAATTCTTCCGCTGTAACACCTTGGACTTCCTCAAGTGTGTCGATGATCAGCGGTACATGTACCTCAAAGAAACCGGACAACTCACGTTGTATTTGTTCATAACGTGCCTGATTGAGCATGTGTCCGTATTCTAATGGCACCTGTAATCTAAGCCCCTGTTCCGATGCATCCATCAAACAAGAGTTCATAACTATATTTTGTACTAAGCCCGTTAATTTCAACCGAGGCGCTACTAACCACCATAAATTCATGGTCATATCTTTAAAATGTGCGATGTCTGGCAAAGGCATCGCTAGCGCTGGCTGTGCAACGGTATCTGGATGTTTATCAATTAACGAAGGCTTTTCATTTACCGCCTCGACCAGATTAGCCGCTGTTGCATAAGGGTCTTCCGTTTCAGCAATGGCGCGTTCATCGGCTTCTTCGTCGCTTTCCTCATCGTCCATATCATTCGAATCATCATGCAACATTCTGGACAAGCGCTCAGCGGGGTCAATACCAGATGCTTTAGTAGACGGCGCTGGCGTTTCAGCTGTCACATGGTCGACCGCATCAACAGATTGCATAGCTGTCGTATTTTGCGAGCTGTCTGGCAGTGATTCATCCCATGGCGGCACATCATCATATGAAGGCTCATCAATTACTGGGAGTGAAGCGTCCATTTTGTTTTCTTGCGGAGGCGTTGCTTCGATTTCTTCATCAATCACCGCATTAACATTGACACTCTCAGCTGCTAGCGCATTTGGTTCCGGTTCAGCCTCTACCTGAGATTCAAGCGAATCACTACTTGCCAACGAGCTTTGCGCATCAATGCTTTCAGGCACATCGACAGCCTCTTCGGTTTTACGTTGCTCGACCACAGGCTCCGCTAACGAAGTGCTCTCTTGTGCCACATCAGCTGGTGAAGACGAAGCGGCCAAACGTTCAGGAGCTGGAGCTGGAGGCGCATCATAACGAACAGTCATTGCATTTGCAGGACGGAACGCGATCAACCTTAGCATGAGCATTTCAAAGCCAGACTTTATCGAATGCGAAAGCGGCAAATCTTTACGCCCAACCAACAAGCTTTGATACATCACTTGAACTTCTTCAGGTGAAACCGTTTGCGCAATATGCTTTATTCGAGCCAAATCACCAATCTGATCTTGCAACACCCCAGGCACTTGCTGCTCAACTGCA
This sequence comes from Marinomonas sp. AWM4_232, assembly GCF_056158325.1. Taxonomy (NCBI): domain Bacteria; kingdom Pseudomonadati; phylum Pseudomonadota; class Gammaproteobacteria; order Oceanospirillales; family Oceanospirillaceae; genus Marinomonas; species Marinomonas sp. AWM4_232. The sequence continues at coordinate 3,692,171 of NZ_JBSWTA010000001.1, forward strand.
ACACGATGCAGTGAATCCAACATGGCACCACATATCGACACAAAATCCGGCTGATAGTCTGCTAGTGCTTCAATTTTTTGCAGGGTTTGTGCTGCGTCTTTCGCTGCTACTGACTCAAGCAGTGCAAGAATCTGGCTTTGATTTACCAAACCTAGCATAGACGTCACACCAGTCTCGGTGATTTGACCGTCACCAAAGGCGATTGCCTGATCAGTCAGACTCAATGCATCACGCATACTGCCATTGGCTGCTTGCCCAATTTGCCACAATGCAGGTTGATCAAAGCTCACTTGCTCTGTCGTTAATACCTTTTGCAGATAGTCAACGACACGTTGTGCCGACATATTCTTCAAGTTGAACTGCAAACAGCGAGACAAGATCGTTACGGGTAGTTTTTGTGGGTCAGTTGTCGCCAACAAAAACTTAACGTGTTCTGGTGGTTCTTCTAACGTTTTTAATAAAGCGTTAAAAGAGTGTGTCGAAAGCATGTGCACTTCGTCTATTAGGTAGACTTTAAATCGACCACGAGTCGGCGCGTATTGAACGTTCTCAAGTAGTTCGCGGGTGTCTTCCACCTTAGTTCGAGATGCCGCATCGACTTCAATCAGATCAACAAAGCGACCTTCAGCAATTTCGCGGCAACTATCACACTCACCACACGGTTCAGGTGAAATGCCGTTGGTTTCACAATTCAGACATTTAGCAAAAATACGCGCAATGGTGGTTTTACCCACACCACGAGTTCCCGTGAACAAGTAAGCGTGATGCAAGCGCTGTTGGCGCAAAGCATTAACTAAGGCTTGCAATACGTGATCTTGACCCGCCATTTCAAGGAAGGTTTGCGGACGCCATTTTCGTGCGAGTACTTGATAGCTCATGCAATGTAATCTGGTGATGACTGGGACTGCCGTGTGCAGAATTGGACTGACTAACCTTTATTCAGCTTTCTTAAACAAAGGTAATATGCTGAATTTTAAGCTTTTTACGCTAAAAAAGAAATGCACTATTTGAGATAAAACATGAGCAATCCCCTCCCCAAAACAGGGAGGGGATGACAACCACTATTGACGGTCCGTAATCTTAAAGCCTTCTGGTACTTCAAATCGACTTTCGTGCTCAGCAGACATAGATGCCTTCTTAACTTCTGACATGACTGTTAGCACAGGTTTGCCTTCACCTAACCCCATCCAAGATTTAGCTTTCTTTTCCGCTTGATCAGATAAAAAATCACCTGCCATTGTTTGCAGAGATCCAAGCGGATCATTAGCATCAAAGCTTGGCTTCTGCTTTTCTACCTCAGGTGCTGGGCAAGTATTCACATCAGCATACCACTCTAGCTTAGCGGAGATCGCTTCACCGCCAACTGATGTCAGTTTTTTCAGCTCTGCCTCTTTACCTGCGGAAAACAACTCCATCAGCTTGGCAACATTATCATTAAAAATCTGCGCTAAAGGTGTTTGAGCAATAACCATGTCGTAATAACGCTTATCAAAATCATGCGCTATCTGCAAAGACTGATTATTTGAGGTATCAGTCATCCAGTAATCCATTGTTACAACATGCTTATCTTGATTTCCGTTCGAGTCTTCACTCACCACATCCCATTGAGCAACATACTGGTCTGCTTTAAAGCCATTAATCTGACGATCTTTGTCTTTAGGCGTAACAGTAAAATCATATTTAACGACTTTAACGGGACATGCTTCGGAACCAGATGGGTCGTATGAACCTTCTTCAGCTTCCCCTTCTGATTCAAGCTGAGCCCAAGGATTCAATGAAGTACAACCACTTAAGGCACATTCCATGTAGCTTTCTGTTTTATAATTTATATTCCAAATGAGCTTTTTATCGAGACGTGTCACCTCTCCTAAATGACCATCCCCAAGCAGCTTACCCGTGATCCAAGAATCATATTCATTTTTGGATTCAACTAGAGTTTTGTTCGCAGTGGTATAACGAATTTCTGAAATATTTCCATCTGGCAACAAATAACCACCTGTTCGAATATTGGTTTCAATCACACTCACATCGACTTTAGGTGTTGTGTCAACCGCCTGGCTGGCACATCCAATCAGCGTTAACATAGATGCAGATAAAACCGAGAGCTTTAGAGAATTCTTCACAAGAAACCCTTCCATGTAATATTTTATTTTTTTGATTTTTAAATGTTGTCTTCTTTTCTTTGAACACAACGTGAGAGCGAATACTAATCATCTATAAGCACAACTTCAAGAATGCAAAAAGGGCCAGCATTCGCTGACCCTTTTGAAATATCACATAAGCAATTAGTTTGCTTGTTGACCAGCTTGACGCTGACGCTGACGCTCAAGCTCTTTTTCACGACGGTGTTTTTCCACTGCATCGACAACTTCTGCGCCAATATGAGCTTCACCACGCCCTTTTGCAAGCTGAACTTGACGCTCACGCTCAACAAAACGACGGCGTTGTTCATCAGTGTACTTATCGAAGCAATGTGGACAGCTCACGCCTTGTTCAAAGCGCTCATCTTGCTTTTCTTCTTCAGTAATTGGCATACGGCAAGCATGGCACTGGTCGTATTCACCTTTCTCAAGCTTGTGATTCACCGATACTCGGTTATCGAATACAAAACACTCACCTTTCCACATAGTGTCTTCTTCAGGCACTTCTTCGAGGTATTTAAGGATACCGCCTTCAAGGTGATAAACCTCTTCAAAACCTTGCTCTTTCAAGTAAGCAGTGGATTTTTCACAACGAATACCCCCTGTACAGAACATAGCAACTTTCTTGTTCTTCTCTGGGTCAAGGTTTTCTTTAACGTACTGAGGGAACTCGCGGAAGGTGTCGGTTTTAGGGTTAACTGCGTTTTCAAACGTACCGATTTGGAATTCGTAATCATTACGTGTATCAATCAATACTACATCAGGATCTGAAATCAGTGCGTTCCAATCTTTTGGCTTAACGTAGGTACCGACCACTTTACGTGGATCAACACCTTCGACACCCATGGTTACGATTTCTTTTTTCAACTTAACCTTAGTTCGGTAGAACGGCATATCCTCATCGTATGACTCTTTGTATACGATGTTTTCAAGGCCCGGCTGCTGATCTAACCAAGCTAACATCGCATCAATGCCTTCACGGCTGCCTGCAACCGTACCATTGATACCCTCTTTCGCTAGCAGTAATGTGCCACGAATACCGTTATCTTCAAGGGTTTGACGAAGGGGGTCGCGCAACTCTTCATAGTTATCAAGCTGAACGAATTTATACAGGGCACATACAACAACTTTTGACACGTCTTTTTCTCCTAATGCGATCTGGAACGTAAAACCAGAGCCTTAAATTGAAGGCGCGCATTATAGGGAAAAGTCTTATAAATTGCGAATCTTATTGACCAGGATCAAGATTGTTTTGGATGTTGTTATTAACCCGAAACCACCCAGCAATACTGTGTCGTGTTCGCTTCGCCTTTAACACCTCATGAGGGAACTCTTCACTGAGGAACACAGCCAAACGTCCCTTTTTCGGGTGAAAGCGACCTAGCTCTTTATGCTCATCATTTTCATCAAAGAGAACAAACTCACCGCCATCACCTTCTTCCCAATTCTCATTCAGATACAAGACAGTCGATAAGACACGATTGCTTTTACCCTTGAATGTATCCAAGTGTTTCTCGTAGAAAGCGCCCTCTTCATAGCGAGCAAAGTGTGCTTCATAATCCCATAAACCAAGAAACAAACGACGGTTAAATTCTAGGCGCAGCTCCCCCATCGCATTGAGAAAAGCGCTACGGGCTGGATTGACTGGATCAATCCACCGAATGTAATCTCGACGGCGTTCCAGTGCCACCTGGTGATCCAATGAGCGACCGACTCCAGCCTGCTTCATATAGCTATTGTCGAGATCAGAGACATCTGACATCAAAGCTTCAACCATTTCATCCGAAAAGAAATCGTCCGTAATACTCCAGCCTTTCTCTCGTATATCCGCAAGCACTTTGTCAAACGGTGTCTCTGAAGTAAAAGGAACAATTGAACTCATGATGAAAACCTGTGTGGGACGTTGTAATGGGGCGAATGATACTGTAGCGTGCCCTGCGAAAACACCAACTTTTAACGATTTCTTAGCAAATGTATCAACTACGTGACTACCAGCAAGAAGCAGTCGACGCGACTCTTGATCACTTTCGAAAAAGCAATGAATCTGCTGTCATCGTACTTCCAACTGGTGCCGGAAAAAGTATAGTAATTGCTGAATTATGCCGACTTGCTCGCCAAAAGGTCATCTGCCTTACCCATGTAAAAGAGTTAGTTGAGCAAAATCACCAAAAACTCAACGCACTGGGTGTAGACGCTGGCATATTCGCTGCAGGACTAGGACGCAAAGACATCAAAAACAAAGTCACTTTCGCTAGCATTCAAAGCATCGCACGAGGCCTTGAGCAGCACCAAGAAGCTTTATCACTCCTAATCATTGATGAGTGCCACCGCATACCAAAAGATCAGCAAGGGCAATATCACCAAGTCATTGAACACTTTAAACAACTTAACCCGACACTCAAAGTATTAGGCCTTACTGCGACGCCATATCGTCTAGACAGCGGCTGGATTTATCACAAACATTGTTGGGGCTTTGCCCGCGACACAGAGCAACCTTTTTTCAGCCAATGCATCTATGAGCTGCCGTTAAGACGCCTTGTCAAAAACGGCTATTTAACGGAGCCAAAAGTCTACGATGCAGCTGTAGCACACTACGACTTTAACCAACTGCACAGCAACGAATACAATGACGATCAATCTCCAGTAGAACAACAACTCAACGAACTAGTCAGTAAACACCCTCGTGTCACGCAAGCTATCTGTGAACAAATCATCGAGCTCTCCAAGCAACGTAATGGCGTGATGATTTTCGCCAGCACCGTTGAACACGCCAAGGAAATAATAGGCTATCTACCTGAGCAAGAAGCCAAAATTGTCACAGGTGACACCCCCTTAAAAGAACGTGATCGGATCATCACCTCCTTTAAAGCTCAAAAGATAAAGTATCTTGTCAATGTATCGGTTTTGACGACTGGTTTTGATGCACCACACGTTGATGTCATTGCACTACTTCGCCCCACTGAATCCGTCAGCTTGTTTCAACAAATGGTTGGGCGTGGACTTAGACTCTCCCCTAATAAAACGGATTGCTTGATCCTGGACTACACCAACAGTGGTTACGATATCTTTCAGCCAGAAATCGGAACCAAGAAGCCCAACCCAAACTGCCAGCTTGTACAAATCGAATGCCCCCAGTGCGCACATCAAAACCTATTTTGGGGAATTAAAGCGGCTGACGGCACCATTCGCGAGCATTACGGCCGTCGCTGCCAGGGGCTAGTCGAAACATTGGACGGAGAGTTACAGTGTGATTATCGTTTTATCTTTAAGCGCTGCCCACACTGCGACGAAGAAAATGATATCGCCGCACGTCATTGCCAACATTGCGATGAGCGCTTAATCGACCCAGACGACATTTTGAAGAAAGCCTTAAACCTCAAAGGGCATAAAGTGATTCGTTGTCAAGCGATATCATGCAAGATAGAAAGCAATAAAGTACACATTACTTACCATGATGAGGATGGTGACGAACTTAAACAGAGCTTTAATTTTGATTTCAAAAAAGGCAAGCAACGCTTTAATGATGAGTTCGGACGTCGACTCGGCGAAGGGAGCACTCCCTTAGAGTTTGATAGCGCAGAACAAATCAAACCCTTCGCCAGTTACCTACCTAGCCCTGACTTCGTTATTGCAGAACAGGATAAAAAACACTGGCGCGTGACACAGCTACTTTTTGACTATCAAGGTCCCTATAGAAAAGCCAATGCCTTAAGCTAGCGTTTAGCTTGTAAGGCATTTTCAAAAGAAATCTTGAATGGCAAATTTAAGCCCTCCAATCGCTCTATTACTGAGCTATTAGAAAACTCGTTATTTGGCAAACACTCCATGAATACCAACCAATAGTTTGCCATCATATTTTCTGCAAACAGGTGAGCCGTTTTGGTATCAATACCTGCATCTAAAAAGCGCCTCGAGACGCCTTGGCTGATGGATTGCATCTGCTGACTATGAAAGCCGCCATTATTGATACTATCAGCTAAGATAATACGAGTAGCCTCAATGTTAACTGAGTAGAAAGGAAACAGAACCCTTACGATTTGAATAAGATACTCTGACGGAGAAGGTGTTGGAACTTGAGAGCCAACAGAAGAAGACAACATAACATCCATATCATCAAAGAATATCTCTTTAACAAGCTCCAATTTGTCCACATAATGAACAAAAAATGTACCAACTGCTACATTTGCTAGTCGGCTGATTTCGCGAGTTGTCGTTGCTTCAATGCCAAATTCACTAAAAGCACGTTTCGCTGAGCTCTTTATCTTTGTTCTTGTATTCGCCTTTTGCTGTTCTCTTTGGTTCAAAGAACACCCCTCCCTTTTGCTCTATGACAAGTTTAATCAAAAGGGCTGGTTGGGTGAACTATTAATTTCGAAAGGCAAACTCTTTCGGCTTTTTATTGACTCGACGACCAAGCTCTCCTAAATATCCAGCAATACGCTCAGCATTGTTACCGTGATCAGATTTTCCAGCCCTTGAACAGGAGCGCATATCTACAACGACATGTTCATTCTGCTGAGTTAAGCGTATGACAACGTCATTTCGCATGCCAAAAATCGGTGTTCTAGCAGTTGCTTCAATTACGCCAGCACTTGGATATTGTGAAACAATCTCCCAACCCAGCTCTTTCACTAAGGAGACAGCCTCAATGTACGTTTCTTTGAATGGTGCACCGGATATTAATGGTTTTATATTTGGGTAATATTCTTTCTGGACAGAAGCAGTTGAGAAATCATAAGCAAGGCCATGCTCTGATGCTTTCCTGATGTAAGCTATGTTGATAAATACAGGCGGGTTAGTTAAGTCAGTTGAAATATCATATAAGTCCGGCAACTTGGACTTTTGCATATATAGACCAACCCACATAATACTGTAAATGAAGGATACAACACCAACCAATATAAAGAACCGTCTACCACCAGCACTACACTCTTTACGACATATCAAAAGTGAAATAGCGGTTAATATTGTTAATACCACTGCAGCATAAACGGTCTTACGCAGCATATCAAAAGCTGTAACTGGTTCGATAAAACCAACTCGAACTCCTGAAATGGAGACAAACGCCGCACACCCAATCAACATCATTAAAATGTACAACACGGGCGAAATATATCGACTCATAATTCACTCATAAAAAACATCATGACGTAACCTTAGCTTGTCGAATAAATACTAGATAGCCCGTATTAAAGCGTTCTACAGTGATTCCACTAAATTTGCATATTTTGCGTAAAGAGCACTGATATCTAATAGAAAAATATTACAAAAAGAGTCAGAATTCGTAGCAAATTACTCTTTAAATTTGCCTCACTATCATGATAAATAAAGTTAATCGTAAGCACCTCCCTCACTGCGTCGACCTACTCCGTGACCAATTAGAACAAACTAGCAAAAGAGCATTTGTTGCTCGCGGGTCGAATACCGTACGCTGCCCTTCATGCCTCATGTCAGAATCAGCCTGCTTTTGTTCTGAACGCACCAGCATGGCAAGCCCAATCCAATTCACATTGCTCTATCACAATACAGAAATCCATAAACCTACTAATAGCGGTCGACTTTTGGCAGATTTATTCCCAAATCAGACTGAAGCATATTTGTGGTCTAGAACAGAACCAGAAGAAGCCTTACTAGAGCGACTAAATGCCTTCAGAGGTAATACGGCAATCCTTTTTCCTGAAACAGAAAAAAGAAAAGCATCAGGAAATTATTTGATTGCAGAAACCGCCGAAGACAAAATTGAGCACATCATTTTATTGGACGCTACTTGGCGCTTAGCCAGCAAAATGCTGCATCAAAGCCGCTGGCTTGATGATATTCCCACATACGGCATTAGCACCGAGGCCATTCGCTCTTTTAAAACTCGACATGCAAAGCATGACCATCAATTTGCTACAGCAGAAGTCGCCTCGATGTGCCTAGAGTCCTTAAATGCACCTGAAGAGGCTTCAGCCCTATTTAAGTATTACAACATTTTCAATGAGCGAAGCATGACGAGTAGGCGTCGATAGCAACCAGAAATTACACTTGAACACCTAGATTCACCAACAAACAACAGAATCGAACTGCACTTTAGCAAGAAACAACTAAACTAATCATAAATCGAAACTGATTTCCTTGGTGAGGTTTATGACCATTTGCTTAATTATGTTCTATGTGCACCTGTCTATTTCTCGCATCATGCCATCTTGGTATCAAAAGGACTTCCTTGACCCTTCATCAGAATATAAGCACGCCCACTTCAGGCGATTCAGTGGGCGCTATAAAGCTAAACGAAGACTTGTAAAAACGCTATGGACTGGAACCGGTTTCTTAATGCTAATTTTCCCTACACCTCCGATTTTGGTAGGAGGGGTATTGTTTAGCACATGCTTGTCGTTTGCGATCTTGGATGAAAGCGAGTAAACACCCTTAACTTGGTCTCATCAAAAGTGTCAAGCGACCATCTTCACAGAACTGGATCGCTTGCTTTTTCTTCTTACCTACCAAAACAGCATCGCTTTCTAAAAACAAAAATGCTTTCCATGCTCGCTTAAACACAGCCCAAGTTGTCTCAAGAACTAAATCCGCATGGCAACAGAAGTACGCCCTTGTATCATCACCCCAATTTTCAAGGTGCGACAGCATCATATCAGGCACACTCTCCTCATCAGACTCCCAGGCCTGCTCCCATTCGCATGTATCAACGATGTTCTTCTTAACCCATACGTCGCCCGAAAACAGATCAGGATATAAAAAAGAGTCGGAAACGTAATCCCGCCAGATGTTTGCGCCAGCAACTTCACTTAAAAGCTTAATTTGCTCTCGATCATCAGCCGACACAAAAGGCTCCTCCCTTTTAAACACCCACTCTTTACCAGAAAGTGAAAGGGAACGGTATTGAGACATATAACCACCTAATTGATGAAAAAAAATAACCTATTTAGTGAAAAAACAGCGTTTGTGACTCTCAAATGAAAGCACTAAGCTATCAATGTAGTAATAAAACTACATTTTATATTTTACGGAGATTTAAACATGTACACATCAGAAGACGTAAACACATCCGCTTTGTATAACCTGCACTACACTGGCGCAGCTAAGCAAACCAAAGATTCACAAGAACAATATGAGGCTTTGTTGTCAAAATGGGGCGTAACTCACTCACAGTACCACAGCGAAAGCCTTACAACTCACGTTGCAAAATCCTTCAAAAAGGTTGTTTTTGCGACAAAATCACTGTTTAGCTTCGTTAAAGCAGCTCCTGTTTTAGGTAAACAGCACTCTGGTGCTCACCTGTAAAACATTAACTTTCAATAACACTTTGAATTCACAGAAATTAAGCAATTGGGGAGAAAAAGAATAACACCCCCTTTCCTTTCTCTATTCAGACTCGCTACACTTCTGTAAGAAACTTACTTACACGCAAAGGAGTTGTAATGCGTCCAGATTATCAAGCCATTCTGTTCGATTGCGACGGTGTCATTGTCGATACCGAAACACTGTCCTCAAATATCCTTAAACAAATGCTTCATGAAGTTGGGTTAAATGTAGACGATCACACACTTCATACTCAATTTGCAGGATTTACCACGCAAGAATGTCTCGAACTAGCAGAATCGATGCTTGGGAAACCACTTCCCGAAACCTTTCCTGAGCAATACAGACAAGCATTTAACAGCGCAATTCAAAATTCATTAACGCCGATAGAAGGCGTGGTTGAGCTTCTTAACTCAATCCGCTGCCCTATTGCCATGGCTACTAATGCAAAGCGTGCAGAGATGGAGCTAAAGCTTGAGCTTATCCAGTTAACACACTTTTTCAAAACACGCTTTGCCGTGGATGATGTCACTCAAGGCAAGCCTGCACCGGATTTATACCTAAAGGCTGCCGATGCACTAGGTGTTGCCCCAGAAGACTGCATTGTCATTGAAGATTCTCTTGCAGGCATTCAGGCCGGAAAAGCGGCTGGTGCAAGAGTTTATGCGTACAGCGCTGTTTTACCGGCGAGTCTTCAGAAAGAGGCTGGTGCTGATGCAACCTTCGCCTCCATGAAAGAGCTTCAGAGCCTCCTAGGGCTTACATCGTAAATTAAGACTCTAATGACATCAGTTGTTTAAGCAGACTACGCGGCAACTCTTTAATAATGAGTTCGCCAGTGTCTGCATTGAACTCAATACTTTCACCAAGAAGATCGGTATCAAAGCTCAATGTCAGAGATCGGTTTGAACCAGAAGCGCGGGTTAATTTCTTTAATGCAGCCTTTTCAACGAAAATCTCTTTTTCTACCTGAAAAGCATCTGACTCAGCAATCTCCAAAAATTTCGACGCCTGCTCTGCGGAAAAGCGTGACTCTATTTGTCTGGCAATATCAGTTAGCTCTAACGGCTCTCTTTCTTCAGCCTTCTCCAAACATTGTTCTGCTACAGCACGTTTAAATTCATTGGCTGCTTTAGATGGGAAAGACTGAGATTGGCAAAAAGCGGAAGCAGCTTCTACCAACTTACGTGTTTCTTTAGCTGCGACTTTAGGCTCATCACAGCCAATAAACTGAGTAAAATATTCACTTTCCCATTTTGGTGCTTTACCAAAACGGAACGCAATATACCGTGTATCATCACGATCATGATAAGCAGATAAATTGATTCGCAAAGCCATATGCAGCTTATCTGTTTCTAGAGGGTTCACTTGGGCAAAGCTCAAATCATCTCCCAGCGTAATCCCTGTTTTGCGCTTCAATAGAACGATAAACAGAAAGTGTGAACCACCTAGCTCGTAATGGTTAAACCATAATAAACCACCTTCAGCCTCAGAAACGCTCTCAAGAAATCGGACGTACTCAGCAGCGCACGCCTTACTGAATGCAGCAAAATCATCGAACTCAGAACCAGTAAAATGCTTGTGAAGCAGCGCAGGCAACTTACTCCCTTCTTCACTGCCTTCTGGGTTGGAAAATTGTCCAGTGTTCATACCAGAACGGTTAAATAAGTGTGTAACCTTGTCGGCTAGTTGTTCCGCATCAGAATCAATTGGGTTTTCATTTGGGCGAGCGACCAGCATCGCCTTAGATTCACCCTCTTCTTTTTGAACTTCGTGAACAATTAAATTGACAATAGACACTAGTAACCTCTTACGATTAATATGAATGGTTTGTAATATGCATTCGCCAACAGGAGCAACCTAAACAAGCGTAATGACTAAACCAGTTAAAACAAAGGCGCAAACTCGAAAAGAAATCGAATCACAAGTTGAGCGATTTATACGCCAGCAAGGCGAGATTAAGCAAGTTGAAATGGGCGCTTCCGGCTTACAAGATGGCAAGTATAACACGAGCCATATAGGATTTATTGAGCCTAAAAAAGATAGAACCCCTCTAAATCATGTTGTTGCCGCCATCCAGCAAAGAAAGTCGGATAAAAAAGCACCAACTCCTCCTTCCAAGGAACAATCAAAGCAACCTAAGAAGAAAATCATCTACGACGATTTCGGTGATCCAATCCGGTACGTCTGGGAAGATTAAGGAAAGTCTTTGTAACCCTCACTGCATCTTTTGATAGCCTTGCTAAGTTACTCTACCATAAGGAAATTCATCCACTTGGAGAGAGAAAAGATGAGTATACGTTATTTACATGCAATGATTCGTACCGCTAACCCAAAGGCAAGCCACGAATTCTACACTAAAGGCCTAGGGCTAATTCAAACTCGCCGCTATGACAGTGAAAAAGGCCAGTTTTCACTGATTTACTACGCAACAGAGCAAGGCGCTCCAGAAGTCGAGCTGACACACAACTGGGATGACAGAACTTATTCCGGTGGCGATCAATTTGGTCATCTTGCTTTCGAGGTCGAAAATATCTATCAAGTTTGCCAAAATTTACAAGACATGGGCGTTACCATTCTTCGCCCACCACGCGATGGCCACATGGCATTCATTAAAGACCCTAATGGTATTTCCATTGAGCTATTACAAGCAGGTGACTCACTCGCAGCTCAAGAACCATGGGCATCAATGGAAAACACAGGAAGCTGGTAACATTTCATTACAAAAACACACATTGTGAAACCATAAAAGCACTAAGTGTACAAATAGAGGCTAGAGTTCATGAACTTTAGCCATCTATAGTTACCAGATGACTCGTTAACCATGGACTACCACAATGAATTTATCTCATATTACCAAAAGTGGACTGGTGATCGCGGGCTTAGTCTGTTCGCCCTTTTCACTCGCAAATGAACCGCTCTATACGAGCGCAAACCTACCTGAAAACATTGCTGATGATGATAAAGACGGGGTTATTAACATCCGTGATTTTTGTCAAAATACAATTTTGGGTGCGAAAGTTGATAATGATGGCTGCCCCACGCAATCAACTCACCTACAATCTATTAATCTTGAAGTACTTTTCGATACGGGTAAGTTTGACGTAAAACCAATGTACTATCCTGAGATTCAAAAGCTTGCCGATTTCATGAACGCCAATCCTAATACAACAGTCATTATTGAGGGACACACAGACAGTGTTGGCGATGACAAGGATAATATTGAACTGTCTCGAAACAGAGCCAATGCTATCGCATTAGTGGTAATTCGTCAGTTTGGGGTAAGTCGAGATCGCATAAGAGGTATTGGTTTCGGTGAATCTCGACCTATCGCTACTAACGATACTGCACAAGGTAGAGAACAAAATCGTCGTGTGGTAGCTGAAATATACAGCGAGCAAACTTCGCAGGCTAAGCGTTGGAACATATACAGTGTTGATGATATGGCTATGAACTCCAGCTCGCCAACATCACAATTTAACACTAGCAGCAATGGCATGCCGCAAACTGATTTACAGTTTGATACGAGTGGCAATGCCACAGGTTGGTAAGAAAAGTAACGCGTCTTTTCCTTAGTGAAACGACTTTACTATCACTGTAATTTTGTCAAACGAGGCCTAAATTGCCTCGTTTTTCTTATATTAGTAATAAAAAAACCCGATTAAGTCTTCCTAATCGGGTTTGCGATACAGTTTAGTGAAAAAACCTGTCTTTCAGGCAAACAAGAATTGCTTAATGTTTTGGATGAACTAGATCTTCAACTACTTCCTGCTCTTCATGCAAATCATTTGTTTGATCCGCTTTCGGTAAAATTAGGTTCAATAGAATTGCAACCAAACCACATAAACTTACGCCCTGTAAGTGCCAGCCTGATCCCCCAAGGGTCATGCCACCGATACCAAATACCAATGTAACGGCAACAATTACAAGGTTGCGCTGCGCACTTAGGTCGACTCGAGCCTTGATTAATATATTCATACCAACACCTGCAATAGAACCAAATAACAGGATCATAATGCCTCCCATTACAGGTGTTGGAATGGTCTGAAGGAACGCGCCAAATTTCGCAACAAAAGCCATAGTGATAGCGAATAATGCAGCCCAAGTCATAACAACAGGGTTAAAAGCTTTCGTTAACATCACCGCACCTGTTACCTCAGAATAGGTAGTATTCGGCGGACCACCAAACAAAGACGCTGCGGATGTGGCTAAACCATCACCTAACAACGTTCTGTGCAGACCAGGTTTTTGAACATAGTCCTTGCCGGTGACGCTACCAATAGCTAATACATCCCCCACATGCTCAATCGCCGGGGCGATAGCAACAGGCAACATGAAAAGAATGGCTGCTAGCTTAAATTCTGGCATAACAAACGCAGGAATACTTACCCAATCACTGCTTTGAATCGCAGAGAAGTCAACCAAGCCCATGATCGTAGCAACTAGGTAACCTACACATACGCCTGCAATAATAGGAACTAAGCGAAATACACCCTTTGCGTATGTAGCGACTAATAAAGTAGTTATTAAAGCGGGCATTGACACCAAAATAGCATCTGCATAAGGGAACAATTGCGCTGAACCATCACCCGTTTTTCCCAAGGCCATATTGACCGCCACAGGGGCCAAACCTAAACCAATGACCATGATAATGGGACCAGTTACGACAGGAGGCAAAAGTCGATGTAAAAAACCAGGCCCCCTTAAAGCCACCAAAATTGACAGCAATACATAAACCAAGCCTGCGCAGAAAAGCGCCCCCATTGTTGCCGCCTGCCCCCATGTTTCCACTGCAAAAATGATCGGTGCAATGAAAGCAAATGATGAACCTAGAAAAACTGGAATAGATCGTTTAGTACAAAGTTGAAAAATCAATGTACCAAAGCCCGCGGTAAATAGCGCAACACTAGGATCTAAGCCTGTAATTAGAGGAACAAGCACTAATGAACCGAACGCCACAAACAGCATTTGTGCGCCCGCTAACAACAACCGCCAACCTGCTTGAGACTGAGTAATATTAGAAGAATTCATGTGAAGAGAGCCGCCATATTATTTTGTGCCGAAAATTTTATCGCCAGCATCACCTAAGCCAGGAACAATGTATCCTTGTTCATTTAAGTGACTATCGATGGAAGCTGTGTAAATATCCACATCAGGATGCGCTTCTTGAACCTTCTTAATGCCTTCTGGCGCCGCCACTAACACGAGTGCTCTAATCGTCTCACAACCATGCTTTTTAAGCAGATCAATGGTAGCAATTAGTGAACCACCGGTTGCAAGCATTGGATCTACAACCAATGACATACGTTGATCGATATCGCTTGCAAGCTTATCGAAGTAGCTCACAGGCTCCAGTGTTTCTTCATCACGATAAATGCCTACAACACTGATTTTTGCACTAGGAATTAGTTCTAAAACGCCATCCAACATACCTAAGCCAGCACGTAGAATTGGAACCACCGTAATCTTCTTACCGCGTATACGCTGACATGTGGTTGGCCCACACCAACCATCTTGCTGATAATCTTCTAACTCTAAATCCTTCGTTGCTTCATACGTCAGTAAGTTACCAACCTCAGATGCTAGAAGACGAAACCCACGGGTACTCATTTTCTGATTTCGCATCAAGCCAATTTTATGTTGTACAAGGGGGTGACGAATTTCATAAACGCTCATGGAAACCTCTTTTTTAGTGGCATTGATCTTGACTGAATGGTCATTTTCGCACATTACAAACGCCTAGGCGATATAAAGTGGCCCAGTTTTTGCGTTAAAATAATAACTTAGCCAACAACCCTACCCTGAAAGCAAAAGCAGGTACGACAGTGTACAAAGATTACACTATTTGGATATCTGCTCCCTAAGTCATTTTGTCATATTAATCCCACCTTTAAACAACGATAATAAAAAAGGCAGAAAAACATGATAAAAACAAAATTAGCATTAGCTGTTCTTGGTGCGGGTATGTCTTCGCAACTTCTGGCCATCGAACTAGGAGAGTTCAATGGCACAAAATTTAGCATTGGGGGCTACCTTAAAGCAGAAACTGTTTTTGACCGACCTGAGGATGGTGAAAGCTCTGTAGAAGGCAGCGTCAGACAGTCACGGCTGAATTTTTCAACCACAAGTACAGTCGATGGACACAAGTTACGTGGTTTTATCGAAGGCGACTTTTGGGATAATAATACCGCTGCTGACAGTAGCTACGCTTGGCGCTTACGTCATGCCTACCTGAATATTGATAACCTAACGATTGGTCAGACCTGGAATGGGCAATTCTTTGCTAATGCCCCATTTGATACCGAAACTCTCAATTTTTGGGGACTTGGAATTGGTACCATTGCGGGAAATGGTGCGCCCATTCGACCTGATTTGGTTATTCATTATGTCAAAGATGGTTTGAGATTAACCTTACAAGACCCTTTGTATGATAAAGCGGATAGCCCTGATGCAGTGCTTGCGTACACCCATCGTACCCAATCTGGTCATGCTTTTAATATTGCCGTGACGGGTAGAGAAGTTGATACTTCCCCGTCTATTACTACCGACGACGAATCGGACTTCGGCGCTGCAATTTCATTAGCTACTAAACTAAAGTTTGGTGACACAACAGTTAGCTTAAGTGGTTTCACAGGAGAAGGCGCAGCAATTTATGCTGGCTGGGGCTACAATGGTTCTCGTGGACTTGACGGCCAAATGGAAGTGGATGAAAACGGTGATATGATCACAACCACTGGCTTTAGCGCCGGTATTGGTCATAAATTCTCAAATAAAATTCGCGCCAACCTGCGCTATGGGCAAGTAAAAGCTGGTGATTCAAGCCTTGCTGAAGACACATTAAAACAGACCGCCGTGAACATGATTTACTCCTACATGCCCAATGTTGAACTGGGCATAGAACTGAGGGATCAAAATGCAGGAAATCGACCACCCTCTTCACAAGGCTCATCCATTCGACCTGAAGGCAAACAAGTTGAGCTAATGGCAATGTATAAATTTTAAACGTCTATTTCTCACATGACACAAATGACCCTAGCATTTCCCCTTTGCTTGGGTCATTTACTCGCTTAGGGGTCATTCAGTCACAGTTATTGCGTAGTGTCTGTGACGGCAATTCTCCGACATGTTCCCGATACTGCGCTGAAAATCTGCCTAAATTTGTAAAGCCGTATTTTAAAGCGACCTCAGTAACATTCCGTACTTGATGATTCATACTTAATTCCAAATAAACCCTATCAAGCTTTAAACGTCGCACGAAAGAAGCTGGCGTCATGCCTAACTCCCGATCACATAAATTATAAAGAGATTTACGACTGATCTTACAAAGATAAGCCAATTCATCAATTGTGATGTCCTGCAAAATACGTCCCTGCACGTAATCTCGAATCCTTTCAATTAAACGATGTTGACTTGATACATTCTTGCCACTACGCGTTAAGTTACAAGAAAATGTCCCTAAAATTGCGTTAGATAAGAGCTTGTTATAATAAGTAACTCCCCTGCCGCATAAGTAATCTGAGGGTTGTTGTAAAATATCCTGTAATAGATTAATCAAAGATCCAGTAGATGGCAGTCGCTGTTTTATATAGTTAAATTCTATAGGGGCTTCAGACATTTCATAATTAAATTCGCGAGCTGTTTGCCTCATTAGAGTTTCTGGTATACGCACAATCAGTTTTTGGCAATCAGCATTATAGGTACTAATAAAGGAGGAATCAGGTGACACCACCAATGCCTCTCCAGCGTTTAAGTGTTGCTCAATGCCATGATATAGAACAGTACCTTCTCCTTTGAGAATAATTTGTAGATGATAATGGTCGACCATCTTTGGCGTTTCGATTTGCACTGCGCAGCCAAAGCAATGCTCTGATATGGTCACTTCGCCAAAATATTTCAGTTTTACAACAGCAGACTCGATATCCGCTGATTTTTGGGTTAACTCATGCTTTTCAAAGTCTTTACTTATTAGAAACTTAGAAACAGTTAGAGCGGAAACTTCATTACACTCGTAATCACATGCGCTGAGAGACATACTCATTTCAGCCCCCATTATTTTTATAGTAGGAAATTTGATGTGCCGCATAATTGTTTATAAACAAAACATTTTAACTTTAAAGGTTTTTTTGCAATGACACTTATCCAAATTGCGCGACATTGATCACAATTTTGCATAGCAAACCTTATGATTGTCTCTCTATTTGATAGAGGCGCTGAGCGTTAAACGATGAAGTTACATCATGGAAAATCAAAAATGCGTGTATTGACTTTATTTTGAATCGATCGACAATTAAGATACATTTCTTTACATTAAACCAATACAGAATTAAAACATTACAAAATAAGTGCTTTCTTCCACTCACTTTTGACTAAGGTTGTTAAATATACACACATTATTGTTCAAGGGATTTGAATGAATGACCAGTGAATATTACAAACAACATCAACAGAAGTTCACAAGACTGATAGAAGGTGCTTTGTATCCAAAAGGAGAAATTTGGACAGAAGTGGCGAATTATGTGAAAGCCCACCCTGAGCAATCTCATTATACTCTGAGTGAACTGGAAGAGCGTACCGGTAAACGCGGCTATAGCATGTTGACTGCCGTTCTTCGCCTTTCAATGGCGCCATATAATTTATTCGAGACCACTTTCAAGCTGTGCGATGTGTCTAAGAAAGTAATTAATTTAAACTTACATGACTACCAAAAATGCGCACTGAACGGTGGCTATCGGCTTCCAGAAGGCGAGTTTCTTCCTCTTGAAACAGTCAACAAACACCTCATAATACAAATGAAGATTTTGAGCCATAACTCGCATTGAATACTGCGCTTATTCTCGCCAATGATACAACAGCTTTAGGAACCAAACTCAACTGCTTTCGCTACGTGATCATGCATAGATTGAGAATGGTGACTTCAACAAACTCCATTCAAATAATTAGCTTGCACCGAAAGATCTGATTTTCAAATGCAAGCCAATCTGCAACGTTTAAGGCTTATTTTACATACTCAGTGTCGCGCTCACACCAACTGTACGAGTTTGCCCAACTGACGCCCGTACAGCACGTCCACCATTGATCTGATAGATGATATCTTCATCGGTCAAGTTTTTCACATAACCGTCAATCGTTAGGTTGCCATTAACATATTGAATACGTGCATCGGTACGAACATAATCACCTGCTTTGTATTCCTCGTTATTGTCCAGTCCTGAGTAATATTCTCCTACATAAGTCATGTCTGCACCCAATGACCAATTTTCTCCTAAATATTGCGTGAAACCAGCACTGACATTGCTCTCTGGAGCACTTGGCAAATCATTGCCTTTTGACGTTTCATACTCATCAATCTCACTGCGCAATAAACCTAAATTACCCCGCAACTCTAGGTTATCCGAGAGCCAAGCAATTGCTTCGATTTCTAAGCCATAAGTGTGTGCCGAATCAATATTATTGATGCGGTCGTTATACATGGCTTGATAATCAGAATAATTGTTATAGAACAAGGACACGTTCAGGTTGGTACCGTTTGAAAACACACTCTTACTACTGACTTCATAAGCAATCACCTCTTCGCTGTCGTAAGAGTAGAACTCTCGAGTAGAGTCCCATTGATATGCAGATCCCCCTGGGCTATAACCTTTACGAATATTTGCCCCAAGTGTAGTGCTATCTGATATAGCATGCGTGATACCTATTTTCGGAAGAAAATGGGTTTCACTATCTTCGTGATCAACATCGATACGACCATCATTAATGATCAATCGATCGGCATCCTCTTGCTCTAAACGCGCACCACCGATTAAATTAGTTTGATCTGACAAAGAAAACGTTCCTTCACTGTATAATGCTAACGTAGCGGTCGACGTATCATTAGACGTGTACCAATCTTGTCCTCGATAAGTTATATCGGTATCCGCTTCTTTTTGCGAAGCGTAGAACCCTAAAACACCGGAAAGCGCCCTGTTAGGTTGATCAAATATCAAACGATTCTCTAGGGTCGTGGTATCCTTAACGACATCCAGCATAGTCGTACCTGGATACTCTGCAAAGCTCACATCACTGGTGCTATATGCTAAACGTAGTGAATTAAGTATGCCATTCCCTAAGTCGTAATCCACATCCGTAGCGATGGAGTCAACAGTTGAGTCTTGAAGACGGGTATTACGTCCATCACCTAACGTCATCATTGGCGGAGAAAATTGATTAGCCGAGTTGTTTGCCCAGCTTAAATATTCCCCATCATAAGCGTGATGTTCGACCGTCAACTTAGCAGATAAATTACGATTATTAGTAGGCTGCCATAATAACTTACCACGAATATTATAGTTTTCAGCGTCATCTACATCAGGGCCGGTATCGAGCTCATCAGCTTCTTGGCCATACTTCATCCAGCCATCGCCTTTTGTACCATCTAATGCAAGTCGATAAGCTAATTCTTCATCGATCAACGCTCCCGAAGACATTGCCGCCAAATTGTATTTAAGGTTGCCATTTTCATAGCTTTCAAGGCCCGCTCTAACGGAGGCCTCGTCAATAAAGGTTGGATCATTGGTTTTGATGACCAAAGCTCCCGCAATAGAGCTGGTGCCTTGAGTTGTCGACTGCGGCCCACGTAATACCTCAACTTGTTGCGCATCCCATACACCACTAGGCGTGAAGTTATACCCTGCCCAATCCTGAGTCCCCCCATCAATCACGGTCGCTACGCGTGAACGAGCCCCTGTTATCAATGCATACCCCCCCGAGGCTGCACCGTTACCACTCATGCCTCGAATCGCCACATTGCCAAATGACGACACAATTACGTTGGGTACTTGAGTCGCCACCTCACGTAAGCTTTTATTTTCACCACTGGCTAGATCTTCACCACTGATAATAGTTACGGCTGTAGGAGTATCTTGGATATTCTTATCCATTTTTTCCCCTGTCACTGTCAAGGTATCCAAGGCTACAGAGTCTTCAGCCTGTACTTGAGAAGCTATCAAAACACTGTTAATTGAAATGACTGAAAGAGCCACCAGTGATAGAGAACTGGGGCATATAGTTTGAGCTAAGCTACGAGACATGATGGTTACTTCCTTAAATTAACTTAATTCCATCGATAAAAGCGCTAAAAACGCTAAAAACGCTAGTGAAATTCTAAATCGAAAAAATCACAATTGCTAATGGTAATTGTTATCATTTAATTATTTAGAAAGTTTTTCCTATGCTTCGTGTTTATTCATGAGCAATTTCAAATGGGACATTTCTGACCGATCCGTTAATTTTATCCCTGTATTTAAGCTGGTAAAACTGGCATCCTTTTTTCATTACAAGGCTTAACTACAATAATAATAAGGATACGAGCATGGGTATTAATTTGCGGGATTGGATCCGCCATATCGGTATTGGTGGGCGTCTTTTTTTAGCATTTGTTTTGATCTCGTCCATTACAATTGTTGCCAGTACTCTCGCTACAAACACTTATCTAAAATTGCGAGGCAAGCTAGAGCTACTTCAACACCAAGACATACCAGGTTTAGATGCTGCGGCAAAACTTAACGATAAAAGCCGCCTCATTGTCTCTACGGCTCCTCTATTGGTAAGCAGCGAATCAAATGCCTCACGGCTACAAGCTATGGTCGAGCTTAATATTGCCATTGATGAGATGGATCAGTTGATGCGCAACTTGCCCGATTACAACCGCTACTTCGTCGAACTGATCACTCAAATTCATAATAGCCTGACCTTACTTAATCAAAACGTTGAACAAAGAGAACTTGTTCATCGAGACTTAGTCATGGCTTTACATTTGATATTTCCTCGCATCGAGCAATTAATCGATCAATTTAAACAATCTCCACCAGCAGACGTCTTATCAATTATTAGCCACCTTTATTATTTTTCTGGTATGGCCGAGAAAATCAGAAATGACGCATCTTTTAACGATTTAGACTATACCTTTTTACATTTAGAACGACTTGGAGAAGAACTCCAGGTAAATGCCAGCAAGTTGGATATACCGCCCGACACACACTATGAGTTACAAAGTCTTATTAAGATGGGGTCACGTAAGGGAGAGCTATTTCTACTTAAAAATCAGGAACTTGATCTACTTTACCAACAGTCTTTTTACCTTCAAAACAGCCAAAACCATATTCAACAGTTGGCCGCTCAGATCAACCAATACACCAATCAAACTAACACTAGTATTGGCACGTCACTAGACAACGCTATCAAGTCAATCAACATCAGCATCCGTAGCGTGCTGCTGCTGTCATTAGCAAGCCTTATCGTAGCCGGGGCAATATCCTGGTTTTATGTGCAAAGAAATGTGCTGCAGCGAATTCAAGAGCTTCAGAAAAACATGCGTGCCATCGCCAGCTCAAAACTGGATACACAAATTCGTATTCTTGGTGACGATGAAGTATCAAGAATGGCTATGGACCTTAAACACTTTCAAAATACAGCCATCCAAGTGGAGCAAACAAATCACAAGCTTGCGGCCGAAATAGAAGAACGTATCGCCGCCGAAGCACAACTCAAAACTACACAAAATGAGCTGGTGCAAGCAGGAAAATTGGCAGCACTGGGGCAACTTAGTGTTGGTATTACCCACGAAATCAATCAACCCCTCACCGCCATAGCAAGCCAGCTGCATATTTTAAGGCGCCGTTTAGACAAAAATGAACCAGAACAAGCCCGCGAGACAGTGGTTAAAATATCACATTTACTCGATAAAACGGCCTCAATCACTCGCCACCTAAAAACGTTTGCAAGGGTCGCTGAAACCGAACTGTCCCCTGTGTCAGTTAATGAAGTCATTCAAGATACTGTTGATCTTATGTCAAATCGTTTGAAAGAACCCCCATGTCAGTTTGACTATCAAGCACCTTCCAAAACAATTACCGTACTGGCTGAGCCAATACGCTTAGAACAAGTGCTGGTGAACTTGTTGAGTAATGCTTTAGATGCATTAGAACAAAATGACCGTCAAGCAGCCGATGCGAAGGTTAGCATCCAAGTTACTGACCTTGGGTCTGTGGTTGAGATTCAAGTGGAAGATACAGGCATTGGCATTGAGCCAGACAAACTTGAGCTGATCTTTGACCCCTTTTACTCACAAAAGGAAGTAGGACAAGGGCTCGGACTCGGCTTGTCTATCAGTTACAACATTATTCAAGACTTTGGAGGACGTATTCGCGTCTGCTCCACTTTAGGTAAAGGTAGTTGTTTTACTCTGATATTAAATAAGGCAGAGCAATAAAATGAATCAGGATATTAAAATAATACTCATAGATGATGATCAGTCCATCGTTGAAGCCCTGACAGAAATGCTGGAGCTGGAAGGATTTAAAATCCAAAGCTTTTTTGACGCCGAAGAAGCTTTGGCTTCACTGGATACTGACAGTCCAGCAGTGATACTAAGCGATGTTAGAATGCCTAAAATGGATGGACTCACACTGCTTACTCGGCTGCAAAAGCTTGATTCAGAACTTCCTGTACTTCTCATGAGTGGTCATGGGGATATTCCGATGGCAATCGAAGCAGTGAGGGATGGTGCATATGACTTTCTTGAAAAGCCACTCAATCCAGATCAACTAATCAATAAACTTTCACGAGCGATTGAGAAACGTCAACTTGTACTAGAAAACCGTTCATTAAAGCAAAACTTAGAACAGCAAAGTGGGTTGAACGAGTTCATTATCGGCGATTCGGTTGCGATTAAAAACATACGCCGACATATTTTAGCTCTGGCGCAAGCCAATGTAGACACCATTATTTATGGTGAAACAGGATCAGGAAAAGACGTTGTCGCACGAGCATTACACCGATTTAGCCAGCGATCTGACAAGCGGTTTATCGCAATAAACTGTGGCGGTATCAGCGAAAGTTTGATTGAAAGCGAATTATTCGGCCATGAAGCGGGCTCTTTTACAGGGGCTAATAAACGACACATCGGCAAGATTGAAGCCGCTAACGGCGGAACATTATTTCTAGACGAAATAGAAACGATGCCAATTTCTGTACAAATTAAACTACTCAGGGTTTTACAAGATCGAACCATTGAGCGTGTTGGCAGTACAACTCCTATCCCAGTCTCCCTAACAGTTATTGCCGCAAGTAAAGATGACCTTGCCCAGCTTAGCGAGGATGGTCGTTTTCGCAAAGACTTGTTCTATCGCCTCAATGTAGCCAGCTTGACTATCCCCCCTCTAAAAGACAGACCTGAAGACATACTGCCTCTTTTCCATCATTATGTTCGTAAAGCCGCAGAACACTTTGTAAGGCCCCTTCCAGAAATACAGCCAACTACCTTGACTCATTTACTACAGCATAATTGGCCTGGTAACGTCCGTGAACTCAAAAATGCAGCTGACAGATTTGTGCTCGGCATCAGTGAAACTTCCTTAGCCTCATTAAAGCACGAAGAAAGTCCCGCTGGGGCCAGTTACGAAGCACGCATGGAACAGTATGAGCGTCAAATCTTAGAACAGGGTCTAAGAGCCACACAAGGACAGTTACATGAAGCAGCTGACTTGTTGGATCTTTCACGTAAAACCTTATATCGCAAAATGAAAAAGCATCATCTTGATAAGCAAGTCTTCCGTAGCAATTTGGAAAAAGGACAGTTATGACCCGTTTGTCATTTTTAGGATGGACATGTCTGTCCAATAAGATAACTGCTCGTCAACCAAAAACCCCTAACCTTATGTTTTTATTATGAATAATCATGTTGGTATTTGATTTGCTATCTAAATGCTGCCTCTGCTTTATAACGCAGAGTCAGCCATCTCCGGCAACGGCTCCTCCCGACCGGCGATAACAATAAAAACAATGTTTAAAGAGGTACAAATAATGTCAAACAAACTGCTTACAAGCCTGATTGTTTCTGGTTCCTTGCTTTTTGGAGCAAGCCCTGTATTGGCAGACGACTGCTCACATCGTGGTGTTCTTGACGATAAATTCTGTGATGAGAATCACGATCTTGTTGCTGACAGCCCTAAAGACTCTTCTCAATGGCGCAACCCAAGCACTTTAGTATTCACTTATACTCCAGTAGAGGATCCAGCAGTATACAAGGATGCCTTCCATGACTTTCAAGAGTATTTAAGTGAAGCCACTGGCAAAAAAGTGATTTACTACACTGTGCATTCTAATGCTGCCGAAGTCGAAGCGATTCGATCAGGTCGACTTCATATCGCAGGCTTTTCAACCGGCCCAACGGGCTACGCAGTGAATCTTGGCGGTTATGTACCTATTGCAGTAAAAGGCACAGCAGATGGATTTCAAGGTTATAACCTAATTACCATTACTCGTGCAGACAGTGATATACACTCAATGGAAGATCTAAAAGGCAAAGTAGTTGCCCATACTTCCGCGTCTTCCAACTCAGGTAATTTAGCCCCAAGAGCTCTATTCCCGTACGTGGGCGTTACGCCAGATAAAGACTACCAAGTAAAATATTCAGGTAAACATGACCAATCAATCATGGGGGTCTTAGCAGGCGACTACGATGCAGCTCCTGTTGCTTCGGACGTATTCCACCGTATGGTCGATGGTGGTCGTATTGAAGAAAAGGACTTCCGTATCATCTACAAAAGTCCTAAGTTCCCAACCTCTGCGTTCGGCTATGCCCACGACTTACACCCTGATCTTGTTGCCAAAATCAAGCAAGCCTTTGATAGCTTCCGCTTCTCGGAAGACATGCAAAAAACCTTTGGTGGTGCAGACCGTTTCTACCCAGTCACCTATAAAGAAGATTGGAAAGTCATCCGTGATATTGCTCATGCTTCCGGTACAGCTTACACCAAAACTGGCCTAAAACAGCTGGCTGAAGCCGATGCAGCGAAAGCTGCGAAAGCCGCAGCGAAAAAACAAGCGATGCAGAGCACTAATTAAGCTCAGCTACCCAACTTAGGGAGCACCAACTCCCTTCTGTCTTACGATACCCCTCTACCGCTGTGCTCATATATGCGGTAAGGGGCCCTTTTACCCAAAGGAACTTGCTATGACAACCGCCTCAGATTTTCCAGTCTCTCCCAATGCACTACACATTCGAGGTTTAAAGAAAGAATACACCCCTGGAAACCCCATTTTGAAAGGCATTGACATTGAAATCAATTCGCCAGGCATCATTGCCATTATCGGCCCTTCTGGCACAGGGAAAAGCACATTACTACGTTGCATTAATCGGCTTATTGACCCAACAGCCGGTGAAATCATTTTCCATCAATCGAATCTTTGTTTGGCTAAAGGTAGCCAGTTACGCAAGCTTCGCCGTCATGTGGGCATGGTGTTTCAAGAGTACAACTTAGTAGAGCGCCTGTCGGTGATTGAGAATGTACTCACAGGCCGACTTGGCTATATGTCTGCGTGGAGCGCATGGCGCCGCAAATTCAGTCAAGCGGATATCGATATGGCCTTTCAGTTATTAGATGCTGTTGGGTTGACAGAACATGCAAACAAACGCGCAGACAGCTTGTCTGGTGGACAACGCCAGCGAGTGGGCATCGCACGGGCGGTCATGCAAGATCCTCATATTCTTTTGGCGGACGAGCCAACTTCCTCTCTTGATCCAAAAACAGCCGTCGAAATCATGGAGCTATTAGAAAAATTCGCTGAAGAAAAAAACATCCCCACTTTGGTTAACATTCACGATGTGAACTTAGCACGCCGCTTTGCCACCAGAATGATAGGTATGAGTGAGGGTGTCGTGGTTTATGACGGTGCTCCTGAAGGCATCACAGAGGATCACCTAAAACAAATCTATGGAGGTGAGTCATGGCTGGTATAACTCCGTCCACTCATCGTGATAACCCCTTCAAACGTAACTGGTTCGTTACTGGGCTTTGGGCATTATTGATAATTTATCTACTCTATTCTGTGCAAGCAATGGGGCTTAATTGGACGCGTTTCTCGGAAGGTTTAGGCCATGCGGGTCAACTTTTCGAACGCATGTTTCCACCCAACTTCGCTCGTTGGGAACTGCTTCTAAGCGGACTAGCAGAAAGTTTGGAAATAGCCATCATCGCCAGCGTTACAGGGATTATATTATCACTGTTTTTAGGGTTATTTGCTGCGAGGAACCTGATGCCGAATTGGGTGACGGTTCCCATGCGTGGCCTAATTGCTTTATGTCGAACGTTTCATCCTGTCATCATAGCGATATTGTTTGTTAAAAGCGTTGGCTTTGGCGCGCTAGCGGGGATTCTCACGCTAGTGGTTGCATCGATTGGCTTTATTGCAAAATTATTTGCTGAGGCCATCGAAGAAATTTCTTTGAAACAAGTGGAAGCTATACGCGCGACTGGAGCAGGCTTTGTTAGCCTGATTCTGTTTTCAGTCATGCCTCAAGTTTTCTCACGTTTCATCGGCTTTTCGACCTATCAGTTAGACTCGAATTTACGTAACTCAACTATGGTCGGAATTGTCGGCGCAGGCGGGCTCGGTGGTACTCTTTTTTCAGCTTTCCAACGTTTTGACTACGACTTTGTTGCCGCTATTTTAATCACCATCATTGCACTGATCATGTTCGGCGAGTTTCTTTCCAACATTGTTCGTCGCATTTTCAGATAACCAATGAGGACATCAAAATGACTACTATGCACTCTCATTGGCAACGTTTTACTTTAAAACAAAAGTTGTCGCGCTACTCAGTCTATCTCATCTTATTACTGGCGTTAGTACAGTCCATTCGAACAGTCGAAGTGATTCCAGAGTTTTTCTATGATGCACCAGAGCAAATGGCTGACATGTTTACACGGATGTGGCCAATTGACTTTGCTTTTTATTCAATCTCTGTTCACGATGCCATGATCGAGACTCTAAACATCGCGACTCTTGGCACACTGGTAACCTTACTATTCGCCATACCATTAGCATTAATGAACGCTAACAATATTGTGGCTTCACCAGTTAGTCATTGGGTCGCACGATTTTTTCTAGTGTCATCCCGTTCAGTGAACTCGTTAGTTTGGGCACTATTGTTTGTCGCAATCTTTGGGCCAGGAGTGTTGGCAGGTGTATTAGCTATTGCATTTCGCTCAGTTGGCTTTGTCGGTAAGCTCCTAGCAGAAGCTATCGAAGAAATAAACATGGGGCCTATCGAGGCACTGCGCGCCACAGGTGCTTCTTGGGCGTCCGTACTTTTGAAGGGTTATTGGCCTCAAGTGCTACCTGCATTTTTCAGTATTGTTCTGTTCCGCTGGGATATTAATGTTCGAGAATCGGCAGTATTAGGGTTAGTCGGAGCCGGTGGCATTGGCGTTGTTTTGAGCGATGCCATGAACCTATTTGAATGGCAGCGAGTAGCGATGGCATTACTTGCAATATTCGCAGTGGTAATTGTTGCAGAGATTATCGTCGTACAAATACGTAAAAAGCTACTCTAATCATACATTTTAAGCCACGGGTTAGAGCTTTTAAGAAGAGCTCTAATCCCCTTTCCAATAATCACCCCGAGCTATAAGAAAATGACTCTCAGCAATCAGTATTACTTAATGAGACACGGCCAGAGTGAAGCCAATGTTGCAGGCATCATTATCAGTGATCCCAAACTAGGATGCTCTCAATTTGGCCTAACTGGCGAAGGAAAACAGCAAGTACGAAACAGCCTACCCACATGTAAAAAACTAAAAATACACAGCGTTTACTGCTCCGACTTCCTCAGAACAAAACAAACCGCTCAAATACTGACTGACAACCTTTCATTATCTGAACCCATCATTGAACCATTATTACGGGAACGCTTCTTTGGCGAATGGGACGGCCTGAGTGATCGTTACTACGATACGGTATGGCAACATGACGCATTGGCTAAAAACGTACCTAATCATCGAGTCGAAACGACTGATCAGGTATTAAAAAGAGCTATGTCTGTCATAGCAAAGCTAGAAGAGACCCACCGAAATGAAAACATTCTGCTGGTTGCACATGGCGATGTTTTGCAGATACTGCGAACAGCTTGGCTCAAACTTGCTCCTTACCAGCACAGACAGCTGCCAAATATAAACACTGGTGAGATTATCCCATTAATACATGCTTAATAAAGCTAAGAGCCAGTATCAAACTTTGTTGAAACTGGCTCTGTATATCGACTGCTTAATGATCGTGCGTTGACTTAATTACCCATTGACACGATTCGCATCGAAAATCTCGATCCAATAACCATCAGGGTCTTTAATGAATGCAATGTAATTCATCTTACCGTCAGACAGCTTTTTCTGAAACGTCACACCTAAATCCTCAAAGCGTTGGCACGCCCCTTCTAAGTCGGGTACATGAAAACCAATGTGACCAAAACCGCGTGGATCACTATTACCATTGTGATATTCCACCGTATCTGCCGTGTCCCCCCAGTTATGAGTC
The DNA here is from genome assembly GCF_056158325.1 of Marinomonas sp. AWM4_232. Lineage (NCBI taxonomy): Bacteria > Pseudomonadati > Pseudomonadota > Gammaproteobacteria > Oceanospirillales > Oceanospirillaceae > Marinomonas > Marinomonas sp. AWM4_232. The sequence continues at coordinate 3,720,961 of NZ_JBSWTA010000001.1, forward strand.
AACTCCAACACTGCTGGACGACCAAACGTTTGCGCAGTTCGCTTACCTTCATCGGCACTGATATCAGAAAAATCTTCGCCATAGGTCAAAAAGTACAAACTGAACTCCATTTCTGGGAAGTCGAGCTTTCTTAGCAATGTCATGCCCATCACTCGAGTGTAAAAATCCAGCGACCGAACAGGATCTGCAATGCGCAGCATAGTTTGGTTAAACACAAACCCATTGGTAGCGGGATCTTTTTCTTCGCATAAACCTTCGGCTTTCTCAAAATGACGACTCATCGTTATAACCTCCTTTCACTGTATATCATAAAAATGGGGGCCATAAACTGAAAATCAATGCTTGGTAAGATGATTCCTACAGAGCACCTTCGAACATAATTCAATGCTCCCCTGCATGAAGGGCCAGAAGGCAAGTCATTGCAGTACGACAAGGTGACGTGTATGTTAGCGACCTATGTTTAAGCTTTGAAAGAATAAAAGATGAACTCCCCCGCCGACATTTATCAGCGCTTATGTGCCTCTGGAGAATTAAAAACTGATCATGCTCAACAAAAGGCAATCACGGAGCTAAACGCCCTTTACAATGCCCTAGCTAGCACGACTGAGCAATATGCCAAGCAAGGCATTTATCTGTGGGGAGACGTGGGTCGCGGTAAAACGAAACTGATGGATATCTTTTATGGTGCTTTACCAAGCGGGATGGCACAGCGCGTTCATTTTCATCACTTTATGGCAAGATTGCATCGCGAACTTAATCTAACCTTCGGCCAAGCCAACCCTTTGTTGACCATCGCTGATCGCTTGGCGTCTGAGTATCAAGTACTGTGCTTTGACGAGTTCTTTGTCAGTGATATTGGCGATGCCATGCTGCTCGGCGGTATAGTTGGTGCATTGCTTGACCGAGGTGTCATCATCGTAGCCACTTCAAACATTGCCATTACTGGGTTGTTTCAGTCTCAGCTGCAAAAAAAGCGCTTTCAACCCACCATCGATAGAATGTCACAAGCGTTTACCAGCATTCATCTAACTGGAGAAGTTGATCATCGCTTTCAGCCCCGCCCTACTCGACCTATTTACTTTACTACTGAAACAGCGTTTACCGCCTACTTAAATGCCTCGACACTTTCTCCGATCGATACGATAAAAATCAATCATCGCCCGATAACCGCTCAAGGACGTAATGAAAACCAAATATGGTTCCGGTTTGAAGACCTATGTATTGGCCCCCGCGCCGCTGCAGACTACATGGAACTCGCCTCCCAATTCGATGAAATCATCGTCAGCCACATTCCATGCTTGAGTGGTGAAGCCTTTGAACACATCAAAGCACGTGGCACAGAAGACAGTGCACTAGGTTCAGGAAAAACGGGGGATCGTGTGGTATCTCTCGCCATCAACGACGACGCGGTAAGGCGCTTTATCAGCCTCGTCGACGAATGCTACGACCAGCGAGTACGCTTAATTCTTCAAGCTGAAGTGCCGCTTGAACAGTTATACCAAGCAGGCACCCTATTATTTGAGTTTCGACGCACCCAAAGCCGCCTAACAGAAATGGCCCAAGTTGGCTTTGGGCGTACTTTATAGACGTAAAACAACCTACCTCAGCACTCTGTACGACCTGACTCCTGTCAGGGATAGGAGTCATCACCATCAACAATAACTAGGCTCTCACTAAACCTAATTGTCATTTGGGCAAAGCTCCTAGAACACCTCTTCTACAAGACTGTCTTGACGGCGTAAAGTCATATTGAAAAAGTAGGAGGTTGCACCGTTTACGATGGCAGCCCTTGGCAGTCTGGTACATCTTCCAACCCATTATCCCAATCAGGTTTGCTGGATGTAAAAATATGCGCCGTGGGCACCACAGACAACTTAGTATCCAAACACCCTGCTGGTACCATCAGCAACGATGGTATCTGGTTACAAGGCAATGCTGAGCCACACACCTTGCAAAAACTCTTGCTGTGATTTGTGCCCGAAAGCGTGAAGGTTGTCACCTTATCTCCGCCCGACTGCCATACCAATTGAGCAGACTGCGAAAATAGATTCGCCGCATATGCAGCCCCTGTGTCTTTTTGACAATGCTGACAATGACAAAAACTATCAAAATCACCACGGACCACAAAACGCACTTCCCCACACAAGCAAGAACCAAAATATTCAGTCATTACGATTACCTAACTCTTTAACTGGGTGCATAAGGATTGAGGCACCCATCTGTATTTTGATGATTACAAAGCGATGTGGGGTGTTACGTTTGCTTAACATCGATTATGATGCGCTCAACTTGGTGACCGCGAAGATAAAGATTGTTTCGATACCCTTCAAAACACACCTCCTTCAAGTAACGAGATACTTGATGTAATTAAGCGCCTTTCTTAATTTTTTTCTTGGCTGGTTTCTTTTTCGTTTTGCTTTGTGAGAGTGCTGCTCGCTCTGCTTTGATACGCTCTAACAAGGCTTCCGCGCTATTCTCACCACTGATCAAGTCAGGATGCTCTGCACGCCAGTCAGCAGTCAGCTCACCGCGAAAGGCTTTCGCCAAAATCGACTGAGTCAGCTTATTCACTCGCTCTCGGGCTGCATTGGCTTTTTCTTCCACGCTATCCGCGAATGCGAATAGCTGTTCAACGCGTTGAACGATTTCAGAAATCTCTTTACTGGGTGGTAGCCCTATTGGCAAAACATTCAACGCTGCTTGCGTTAACTTTGCTCTGCCAGTTGTTCCTGATAGCCAAGGGATTACTTTGTAGTACATTAACGCATAACACAGATAGTCATTTGCGTCCTTGCTCATGGCTCTTAAAACATGAACATGATTATTCACCCAGCACTTACCACTGTAACGGTACGCTATAGGCTTTACCCTTCCATAAAAAGTTTCATCTTCAGTCACTAGAACAAGATCATCATCAAAAATATAATTATCAACTCTATCAACTTCACCATTAGCCCCTAAATAAGGGTAAATACCTGAAGTGGATTCACGATCTTCTTTTTTCACTGGGATGCGTTGACTATCAAGACACTCAGCGAACTCAGAAACACTGACACACGTCCAATCCGAGGGGATTGTAATTGGACCAGAAGTTTCCAAATCTGGGGATGATGGCTCTTTAAATTTTTTAGGACGTTTAATTTTACCAGAAGCTATATCTCTTTCTTGATCAAGGTTGAATTGTTGCTTTCTTTCAGACAGCCATCGATCAAGTAAATGAGATGCGGTCTCATCACTTACATTCTCTAGTCGCCACTCTTCCGTCAATTTCCCACTCACTGCGGATGCAAGCACGGACTGGCGGAAGGTTTTTAGGATCTCAGGGATGTGTTCTAGGCGGGCTTTGGTGGTTTCCACCTGAGCCAGTATTGAGTCGAGTTTATCCGCGATGACTTTTTGTTCTGCGAGTGGAGGGAAGTATATTTCCTGAGCGTATGCATCCTCACGATTGAGGCCTGGAATTGCGGTGGAACGATTAAGTTCCGTTAGCGGCAAATACTTAAGTTGATAATACCAATATTTTAAGGGTTGCTGACCTAGCTCATCAACAAAGTAAGTTGTATCAATTGGAAAAAACGGCTGTTCTGAAATTTGTACTTCGCCATAGGATCCCTTTCTACCAACGATTAAACCGCTACTTTTAATAAGCGGTTCTGAATGTCCGCCAACAACTCCATTTGACCCATAAACAGGAAACTCGCCACCGTCACGCAACCTCGCAGGTAAAGATTTACCATACTTCAGCTCAATTACACCACCTAGGGTTGTATGGCACCATCCCTCCGGCAAACTAATTTCACTCATCAATTTGCCCCTTCCAATGCTTTCAATAAGCTATCTAACTCACTTAAAGCGGCTTTCAGCTCATCTTTGGCTTCATTGGCTAATACAGTAGGCTCTGGTAAATCTGCCGCATCGATGCTGTCTTTGTCTTTTAGCCAGCTGATGTCGAGTGAATCGCCTTTGGTATCGGCGATCCAGTCACGGGTAAAGCAGCGCCAGCGTGAATGCACGAGACGATCATCAATGCCTTGGTTTTCTTCGATGTTGTCTTTTTCGACCTCGATTTCTTCGGAACCAAAGTTGTATTCACCTTCGCTACGAGGGCTTGTACCATCAGCGTTGTCACCGTATACAGTCTCAAATGGCGCTAAGTGCGCATCACCAAAGGGTGTACGTTTGCCGAAGCTTGGCATATTGGTGCGTAGGTCATAGACCCACACGTTTTCGGTGCAGTTTTCTTCTTGGTGCTTGTCGCTTGGCGAGCCTTTAGTAAAGAACAGCACATTGGTTTTCACGCCCTGTGCGTAGAAAATCCCCGTCGGCAAACGCAGAATGGTATGCAGATTACATTTGTCCATTAGGTCACGGCGCACATCGGTACCAATACCCGCTTCAAACAAGACGTTATCGGGTAATACCACCGCCGCACGACCACCGGGTTTTAGGTTACGGTAGATATGCTGTAAAAACGCCAGTTGTTTGTTACTGGTTTTAAAGGTCAGATCATCACGGGTATTGGACGCTTCCCCCCTTTGCTGGTACCAAAGGGCGGATTAGCGAGAATGATATCGGCTTGTTTAAGGGATTTACCCGCTTCACCTAATGCGTTACCAAGATGAACCACACCTTCGTCATCCCCTTCCATACCGTGTAGCAAACAGTTCATAAGCGCTAGACGACGGGTATTTGGAACCAGTTCTACACCCACAAAAGCGTTGTTCTTTTGAAATGCTGCCTCTTTGCTGTTGAGGTCAAAGTAGTCATCGGTTTGCTCGCGCATATACTGATCCGCAGCGACCAAGAACCCTGCGGTACCCGCCGCTGGGTCTTGAATCACTTCGCCAGTTTGCGGTTTAAGGCAGCGCACCATGCTGTTAATTAATGCGCGAGGTGTGAAGTACTGGCCCGCACCGGATTTGGTTTCAGAGGCGTTCTTTTCTAGTAAGCCTTCGTAGAGATCCCCTAGGCCGTCTTTTTGAGCACTGAACCAGTCGATTTGATCCAGTGTTTTGATCATTTGCTCTAGGTGACGTGGCTCACGCAGGCGCGTCTGGGCATCGGCGTAGATCGCACTGATTAATGGGTCTTCATGTACCAAGTTGCCAAGCGCGTCTTTACCGGATGACAAGCTAAGCAGAATGCGTTTGTAGTCGTCCAGCAAGTTGATGCCAGACTTTTCATTGATGTCCGTCCAACGACAACCTTCTGGTAGCGGGTGTTTTTTCAATGTACCCGCCTCAGTGTTCTCATGCACCATTTTGATAAATAACAGCAGTACCAACTCGGTCACGTAATCACTGTAGTTGATGCCGTCATCACGTAGCACATCACACAGGTTCCAGAGTTTTTGTACAATATCGTTGTTGGTCATAGTTCATCTCGTTAGTTGTCTTGCCAAAATGGGTCATATTGCCAGTCTTGCGGCAATCCCATGGGTGTTAGTGGCGTATTGGGAAATTCTTGAAATAACTCTGTTAAGCGCTGCTTCCAACTCGCATGTGGAGCACAGTGCGTCATAAAGTGTTGCAAAATGGGTAAGATCACCGCGGCACGAGTATGCAGCGCTATATTGCCCTGACGCAAATAGCTTGGCCAAGGGATACGCGCGCTTTTAGGAGCGGCGGGTTTGATGCCCAGTTCGCGATTCCAAAGACGGCTATGGTGAGCACAGATGTTTCGAACCATGGTCAAGGTATGCAACCAAGATTCGAGCAAGGGCGCTTCTAACCCCAGCCCTCTTGCGATGAGCTTTTTATCGCTGTCTTTGCTTAAGTTCTTGTATAAGTGAGATAAGGTGCCTAGGGTGATTTCTTCTACCATGGCCCAGTTAGGCATCAGCTCTGGTGCATCGTAGGTCAATGCATAATGACGAGCATAGCTTTCCTGTTGGCGTTTGCGCTTCAGGTTGGCTTTACGCCCCTCGTCCGTGTTGAGCTTGTCTATTCGGCTACACTCTCGGTGATAATCACGAAGTTCGCTTTCTTGCTTATTACGAATTTCGTTTAATAAGCGCTCGTGCTGTGGCCGGTTTTTAAAAAAGTGTGATTCAAGGTACCAATGGCTGCCATAATTGGTGCCCATGTGATTGCTAATATGTCCACGAATGGCGACTTCCGTTCTCTCGATAGCATCCATTACTAATAGACGTAGTCGACGGTCAAAATCGTAGATCTCGGTCAACTGCCGAAAGCCTGTGCCTTCGATAAAGTTATGCTCTGCGTTAGCTTGAAAAGGACGCATGTAGGGCGTCAGTCTAAAGAAGCTTACTGACTGCAAAAATGCTAATGCTCGGGAGCGATCGACGATTTTTAAGCCGCGCTCTTCAAGTAAGGTAAGCTGTTGTTCTGGAGTAATCGCAGGTTTAGCGAAAGCCATCATTGCCGTCTCTCACTTCCGTTTAGGCAGATGGTAGACAAAAAAAAACCCGCACGATTTGAGCGTAGCTACGAGAGCCATAGGCTTGGCGGGTATGTTGCAGAGAATTATAGGTATTAATACGGTCATAGGCAACCCGTACACACTCGATATCAATGCGTTTGCGCTACGTACTTGTACGGACTTTCCCTGAAACATATTTAGAACACCTGAGTTCATCAACATCGTTTTTTTGGATTAAGCGAGTTTAGGCCAAATGGCTTCGCTAAGTTCATCTAAGACGACATCGAGTTGATTATTCAGCACCTTATCAAATTGCTTTGAGCCACCGTGTTCGGCAAAGCGCTCATTAACAAACTCTCTGTCAATAATGACTTCGTGCACTAATTGTTTCGCTAAACGATCAAGCCATTTACGCTGGGGAATAGACCAAGTATGGCTGCTGTATATTTTATCCATGGCTTGAGCAACACGAGTTTCAAAAGGAACCAGTGGCTCTCCTAAGGCAGCACGACGGATGTGACCCACTATTTTGGCGGCGATATCATGATTGGTTTGATTACGAACGGCTGCTCTTAAATTTGCTTCTGAGTACCCCGCCCCATCCAAAAGTAACGTCACTTCTTTCAATTGTTCACGGGTCATGTCGCGTGGTTTATTGACCACCACAGCCAAAGCCGCGCTTTGGTTTAATTGATCTTTGATAAAGCAATTAAAGCTTTCCAGATAATCTTCAGGACGCTGATGAGCACCGTAGCTTTGCGTACGCTCTCGAATCTCATCTTCGTGAACAGAAATCACCGGCATACGATCACTGCCAACTAGAATTGCCACTTCAGATAATTGATTTATTAGTCCCGAGTGCAGGGTTACAAACTCAGCGGCTTGCTGCGGCCCTAAGTCCTGCAAGTGTTTATGTAGCTGTTTTGGCTCTACACCCCAAAGTTCATGCAGCTCATCCAGTTTGTTTTTAAGCTCAGGCTTATTCTCGGATGCTTTCTCAGCTTTTCGCAATACTCGCATCAGCTTTTGACTAAGCTGGTTCAAAATCACCTCAGCATGGCTTTCATCCGCTGTCTCACCAGGGCTATTCATGGCATAGTTTAATGTCTCAGGATCGCTGATCTCACTGACTAGCTGCTCAATAGTGATATTAGGATCTTTAACCAGTGGCTTCATCGTATTAACGTCACTCAATGCAGCGTAGATATCCACTGGATCGTAAATTCGGAAGACGGTTTTACCGATCTCATCACAACGGCGTGTAGCACGTCCGATCATTTGCTCATAAAGGATACGAGACTTAACTCGACGTAAGAATACAAGGTTACAGATCTTAGGCACATCGATACCGGTAGTTAGAAGGTCCACCGTGATGGCAATATTAGGGTAACGCTCGTTTTTATATCGGCTGATTAATTTATCGACTTGATGACTTTGGCCGGTAATTTTCTCGACCGCAGCTTGATTGTATTCATCACCATAAAATGTTTTAAAAGCATCATCTAGCAATCGTTTAACCATGTCTGCGTGGCTATCTGTCGCACAAAAAATCATGGTTTTTTCGTCACCGAAGGGATCTAATTCTTTCTCCGCCAGCTCATCACAAATCACTTTGTTGAAGTTTTCATTGATCACCCGTTTGTTGAACGCATCCACATCAAATTTAAGCTCATCCTCTAACTCAGCGGTATTAATAACGCCTGTCTTCGTATCGATGGCTTCTACACTATCGCCTTTTTCAAACTTAATACCCTTTTGGGTCAATAAAGTTTCATAGCGTATGGGCGGCTCATGATCTATTAACCAATCGTCTGCGACAGCCTCTCGGTAGGAATAGGTATACACCGGTTTACCAAAGATTTCTGATGTATGTTTAGCGGGTGTCGCTGTTAAAGCAATCTTCTTAGCGTCGAAGTATTCAAGCACTCTGCGATAGCTGGACACATATTGGCTGATATCACGCGTAGCAAGCTCACCTTCGGTCATTTCCTGATCAAGCGTATAACCACGGTGAGCTTCGTCAATGATGATACAGTCGAATTGATCGATAGGTGGTGGCGTATCTGACATAAAAATACGTTTAACCATGGCCTGTACCGTTGCCACCTGAATACGTGTTTCCACTTCAGATGCCATATCACCGAATTCCGCTACATTATAGATCTTTGACAGAGTATGGTTTTGCTCAAGAGGTGCTTCATTAAACGAGTCAATCGCTTGGTTACCTAATGCGGTTCGATCAACAAGAAATAGAATTCGTTTAAATCGTTCCGCTTTAAGGAAACGATAGATCAGACCAATAATAGTTCGTGTTTTGCCTGTACCTGTCGCCATTGCTAGCAATGCATTTTGGGCATTATGCTCCAGAACACTTTCAACGGATCTAATGGCTTTTTCTTGGTAATCACGAAGTTTCAGATAAGTAAAACTTTCTTGGTGAAGCTTCTGCTCTGCTTCTTCCTTGCTGCGCTTTAATAAATCATAAAGACCATCTGGCGTATGGAACTTTGGTAAGGCTCGTTTGGTATTGCTAGATTCACGTACATCTCTAAACCATGTGCCTGACTGCTCAGCTAGCTGTGGGATGTAAGGGCGTCCATTACAAGAATAGACAAATGGTACTTTATAGTGACCTTCGTTATCATCAGCCCAAGCAATAGTTCGCCCTGCAAGTTCCCAAGCCGATGCCATCGCATCTTCTAAAGCAAAGCCTTTACTGTAAAACTCCGCTTGAGGGATCTTACCAGCGACATTGGTATTTTCTTTCTTTGCCTCTACTACAGCAATTGGTGTCAGCCCACGAAATAGGACATAGTCAGCACGACCTCTTTTTTCACCGTCATTCGTTGGCCACTCAGCAATAGCCTTGTTCACACCTTTCTCAGGACGAACACCTTTTTTGTAAGTAAACTCTTGGGTATCCGCTTTCCAGCCTGCTTCTTGTAACTGCTGATCAATGATAACGCGAGTAAGCTCCTCACTAAGCGAAATATTTTGGCCCGCTACTCGGGTATTTTTCGATACTTGCTGTTTCTGTTGCGCAATTACCTTGTCATCTTGATCTTTAAGGCGTTGTTTCAACGCACGAATCGTATCTTCGAACTCTTTGCGTTGTTCCGATAAAGCCTGCTCGTGTACTTTCGCTAAGTCAGCCAGCTCTTTTGATTCTTCATCCATCATCAAAGCGAGTGCTTCGTATTCAGTCTTTTCCTTATTGATCAGGTCATTAAGCTGCTTACTGGTATCTAGTTTGACGTTCGCCTCTGATAAATCGTTTTTGAGATTCTCAATTTCAGTCTGAAGCTGGCGTAATTGACTACTTGGGTCGGACGGTGGAATGAATGGTCCCGCTTTAAAAGAAGTGCCTTGTTTACCGAAAGACTGGTGGAACCAGATCGCTAGCTCACGAGCAAACTTAAGACCATCAAGCGCTTCTTTGTGACGAGTTTTAAACTGGTGAGTTGCTTTGTTGCCCTCTACACGGAGAGTATGAAAAAGCTCTCGAACGGAAGGTTCAAACTCTAGCTCTCGGTTTAACTGATAGAGTAAATCGACTTGAGTGGTCTTCTCATCAAACTCTACACCAATTAATGACGCTATATGTTGAGCTAAGGCTTCTCCTAACTGGCGAAGCTTGATCAAAGTAGTGTTCGGATCACTGGCAAAAACTCGCTCAGCGCCAACAGCCAATTCCACAAAAAGAGGATCGTGTTCTTTCAGAAAAGCAAAGTTCGAAGGTGTCTGCATTGTTATACTGCTTCCATTCCGCTAACTGTTTACCTCCTACCATGGCATGAGGCTTCACTAGACCATAGGTAATGCATGATCAAGATACAATGAATTTAACATAGTGACTCGCAAGTATGGAATGAGTAAACAGGCAAAGTTTAGTGGAGCGTCTTTCGATGCACTAAACCTGTGCATTGAAGAAAAGTATATGGTTTAATTTCATGTTTCTAAGAAATTAGCTTTAAAAACACGAAAGCCCCCACCCAGTAAGGGATAGAGGCTTATGAGTAATTTTTGGACTTGGAAAAGTATACGGTGCAATTCCTAGTTTTTACGCTAAAAGTTTAAGGTTAATTACAAAGTATACGGTTTAATTGTTTGAATCCAATCAAACATACTGCCCCGCTGCATACCCGCTACTCCATGCCCATTGGAAGTTGTAACCCCCTAGCCAGCCGGTGATGTCTAGCACTTCACCAATAAAGTACAAACCTTTTACAGTGTTGCATTCAAAGGTTTTAGAGCTTACTTGGTCTGTATCAATGCCACCTAAGGTGACTTCGGCTGTTCGATAGCCTTCTGTACTATTCGGTTGGACATCGAAGTGGATTAAGTAATGGGTAATTTCAGCTAGCTGATCGTTAGATAACTCAGCCATAGGTTTACTTAGCCACGAGAAATCTTGCTTCATCAGTTCGACAAATCGTTTTGGCAATAAGCTGGTAAGTTCTGTTTCAAGTGCCCTTTTCGGCTTATCTTGACGTACTTGCTTGAAATGAAGCTCAGGATCGATCTCTGGCAATAGATTAAGTTGTAAGTCATCACCTGGTTGCCAGAAATTGCTTATTTGAAGAATCGCAGGGCCACTGATGCCTCGATGGGTAAACAGCATCGGCTCTTTAAAGCTAACATCATTGGCAGTCGCTTCAATATCCACACTGACACCAGAGAGTGTGGATAACTTTTCTTTCATGGCTGGTTGAATTGTGATCGGAACCAAGCTTGCGCGCCTAGGTAGTACGCTTAAACCAAACTGCTCAGCGATCTGATAACCAAAACCAGACGCACCTAAAGTCGGTATAGACAGGCCACCTGTAGCAACCACTAAGGAGTTACATTTAATGCTTCCAGAATTCGTCACCAACATGAATGACTCTTCACTTTTTGTAATCTGCTGAACAGAAGTATTAAGACGGATTTCTGATCCAGACCATTCACATTCTGTTAAAAGGATTTGTAGCAGATCTTTTGCAGAATGTTCGCAGAAAAATTGACCGGGGGCCTTTTCAACATAGTCAAGCGCGTGACGATCTACCAGCTCAACGAAATCAAAAGAGGTATAACGCTTCAATGCCGAAATGCAAAAATAAGGATTGTTCGATAAGTAATGTTTAGGGGCAGCATCAAGGTTTGTGAAATTACAGCGTCCGCCACCAGACATCAGGATTTTTTTACCAGCTTTATTTGCATGGTCAATTACCAACACTTTACGACCACGGTAACCAGCTTGCGCTGCACAGAATAAGCCTGATGCACCTGCACCGATAATTACTACGTCAAAACTTTCCATTGATACCCCTATTTTCGAGTCGGGCATTATACCGAAAACAGCAAAATTGTCTTGCGCTAGTTCATTTGTTTACAGCAAATTGCATTCCATTTTATTTCCACAGAAAAGGTGAAAAAGACTGTGGGAATATCAATTTTTCCCTTACAAATCAGTGCACTTTTTTAAATCAAGCACTTTTTTATATTTTATTTACTTACTTCGCTCTGAATCAATAACCACCTGTGTTCAAGAAACCGTCAAGAAAAAGCTTGCATCAACTATATGTTTTTTTATACAGTGCTGTACATCGATACAGTATAGGTGAGTTTATGAACACTTTGATCCACTTCTTACGCGGTAAATCTTCTTACGTAATTTTAGCAATGATGTTGATGGCTATGTACGCTCCAGCAAAAGATCTGTTGAATTTTGCGAGTCAGAAAGTCGCTAAGGCCAGTATCGAACTTGCCAGTATTTCGTACGGTGCAACCAGTCCGTGGCAACGCTCTACTGACCAAACTGGTTTTGTAAAAGCCAGTCAGTCGTTAAGCCAGCCTCAGCAAATATTCACAAAATTCACCCTTTCTAATCCAAGCAGCGAGTCGGTGACTTATCGCAAAATTTGGCTTTACTTTGAACATGAGAACGGCAACAGAGAATACACAACTGATTACACTTTGTACGATCCTTCCACTCGTCAAAGGTTAATCGGTCACTCAATTGAGCTTGGCCCAAACAGTGATATAGAAGTGTTGGCGTCCTACCGCTTCATCCCAAGCTACAAACAAAGCTCGCCAACAACGGTTTCCATTTCTTGGGAGAGTGAAGATCATTACCGTGATGCAAGCTGCTCATATAAATTACCCACAAAATCTCTTAGTCAATTCGGCGTAACCTGTGAATAACTTGCTCTGACCACGACTACAATTGGCTACTTAATTGCTTTTACTAAGAATAAGAATTGATTGATCTAGATAAAGTTTTAACTATTGATAATCATTTTCATTTTTCCTAGAATGTTTGCACATTTTGCATAAGGAGCAATAAAGCAATGAAAAAAGTGTTGACCCCTATCGCAGCAATCATTGCTGCCGGCATGTTGACTGCTTGTGGCACTCAATCGGTTAAAACAGACAACGTTGCCGTCACACCAGAATCAGTTGTGACGCATTACGCTGACATTGCAGAAGCTGCATACGGAGATTCGTACACCACAGCATTGACGCTACAAGACAAGATCAATGCTTTCTTAGCTCAACCTACTGAGTACAACCTTCAAGCAGCTAAAGATGCTTGGATTGCTGCTCGCGCACCTTACCAGCAAACAGAAGTTTACCGCTTTGGTAACGCGATTGTTGACGATTGGGAAGGCAAAGTTAACGCTTGGCCTCTAGATGAAGGTTTGATCGACTACGTATCAGCCACATCTTACGGTTCAGAATCTGACATCAACCCTCTATACACTGCAAACGTCATTGCTAATCCTAAACTAATGATCGGCGGTCAAGCAGTTGATGCGAGCACAATCACTCCTGAGCTTATTGCTAACTACCTTCAAGAAGCTGATGGCGTTGAAGCGAACGTAGCAAGCGGCTACCACGCTATTGAGTTCCTACTATGGGGCCAAGATCTAAATGGCACAAAACCTGGTGCGGGTGAACGTCCAGCAACAGACTTCGATGTTGATAACTGTACTAACGGTAACTGTGACCGTCGTCGTCAATACTTAGCTGCTGCGACTGACTTGCTAGTATCGGATCTTGAGTTCATGGCAAATGCATGGAAACAAGGCGGTGAAGCGCGTACAGCGTTGACTGATCAAACGGCTGAAGAAGGCCTAAGCACTATCCTTACAGGTATGGGTAGCCTTGCTTACGGTGAGCTTGGTGGTGAGCGTACCAAACTTGGCCTAATGCTTCATGACCCAGAAGAAGAGCATGATTGTTTTTCTGATAACACGCACTGGTCTCATTACTACGATGCGAAAGGTATCGAAAACGTTTACCTAGGCGAATACAAGCGTGTTGATGGCAGCTGGGTTAAAGGCCCATCACTGTCTGCATTGATTGCTAAACAGGATCCTGCTCTAGACCTAGAGATGAAAGCTGACCTTAAGAAAACAGATGCTGCGGGTCTTGCTATGGTGGAAGCCGCTAAAAAAGGTCAAACGTTTGACGTCTTGATTGCGATGAATAACACTGCAGGTAATGCTCTAGTGCAAACATTTGTTGATTCTCTAGTTGATCAGACTCGTACGACGGAAGACTTGATCCGTACTCTAGACCTACAAGATATCGCTCTTGAAGGATCTGACAGTTTGGATAACCCAAGCGCAGTCTTCGAATAATCGAGCAGTGCTTTACAAAGGGGTGACAGTGTCACCCCTTTTGTCGTTAGAGAAACAATGTAATGATGATCTTGTCGAGATACTATGTCGCCGCGCTCACGTTTATCAGCGTCAGTGCATTAGCCGACGGTCTTAGTGATGCTTATAAACAACCTTTTGCAAATCTGTCTGCAGAGGAAAAACAGTCGTTCTATATTGGGGAAAGTGTGTTTGAACGCTTTTGGGTCCCCTCCCCGTCCTCTACGACAGCCAGTGATGGCTTAGGACCACTTTTTAACGCTCGCTCTTGTCACAGTTGCCATATCAATAGTGGTCGAGGACATGCACCAACCGCCGAACAATTAGGCAGTGAAGTCCCTTCTTTTTTTATCCGCTTAGGCAGCAAGACACAACTTTCCAGTACAGGTGTCGTAGGCGACTATATTTATGGACGCCAATTCCATCCGCTTAGCTCTACCAATATTCAGCCAGAGGGTGACTACCGAATCACTTGGCATGAAAAAACAGAAACGTTCCCAGATGGTCATCAAGTACAAATGCGCTCTCCAAGCTTACATTGGACTTCTTTAAATTATGGCCCAATGTCAGAAGAAACCGGTGTCTCGCTGCGTGTTACGCCACCGCTTGTGGGTATGGGATTACTTGATGCTGTCGATCCGCAAACCATTTTAGAATTCGCTGATCCAGATGATGATGACAACGACGGTATCTCTGGCAAGGCTAATTGGCTTGAAGTAAATGGCAAAAAACTATTAGGGAAATTTGGCCATAAAGCCAGTGTGACATCCCTTACAGCGCAAAACCAATCCGCCTTTAATGGTGATTTAGGCCTTTCTACACCGTTATTCCCAGCACCTAGTGGTGACTGTACCGCTGAACAGCTAGACTGCTTGTCTGCACCAAACGGTAATAGTCAGCACATTGATGACTTGGAAGTTGGCGTGGAACAAACTCGACTGCTAAATACTTATGTCGCCCTAAGCCGACCTCCTGCCATGAGGAACCTTAATGAGCCTTGGTTTAGACCCGCTAAGAAAATCTTTGATGATTTAAATTGTGGTAGTTGCCATCGCCCCAAATTAACCACAGGCTCCTCAGAATTTGCTGCGTTGGCTCATAGAGACTTTTACCCGTTTACTGATATGCTTTTGCATGACATGGGCCCTGACCTAGCCAACGAGTTTCCGGTTCTCAACGCTGCGCCTCAAGAATGGCGTACCGCGCCACTCTGGGGAATTGGTTTATCTGAAAAGGTATCTGGACGAAACGGTTTCTTACACGATGGCCGTGCACGTACGATTGAAGAAGCCATTCTTTGGCACGGTGGCGAAGCTCAAGCCAGTAAAATGGCTTACAAAAACTTAAATGCGAAACAACGCGATTTATTTATCCGATTCTTGGAGTCACTATAATGTTATTCAGTAAAAAAGCGCTTTTTTCCGCTCTCGCAATCATTACAGCAGGCCAAGCTACAGCGGATAGCCTGGATGTCACTCTAGAACAAATCCAAAGCCAGTTTATCGTTCCTAAATACTCTCAATTTAGTCAAAGTGCTGAAGCTTTAGCGACCTCCACTCAGGCATTATGTAGCGCACCGAGCGAACAAACACTCCTCGATGCAAAGCAGGCTTTTATCAACAATGTCGAAGATTGGCAGAAGTTGCAGTGGCTTAATTTCGGACCTGTTACCTACTTCATGCGTTACTACGCATACGAGTACTGGCCGGATAAAAAAGGCGTGACTCAACGACAGTTACGCAGCCTAAGTGCAGATCCACAGACGATGCAGGCCCCAAAGTTCTGGACCTCAGCGAGTATTGCCGTTCGTGGTATGACTGCAATTGAATCACTGCTATATCATGGTGATTTTAATGTCGTGGCTCGACCAAGCGATTGTGAAGTTCTCCAAGCCGTCAGTCAGCATCATGCCAGCACAACACAAGACGTGCTTAATCAATGGAAACAAAGCAAAGCGACCGACTGGATCTTTCCTGAAGAAGGCGCCACAACTTCTGCAGAGCACCTTGTTTTAGAACAAATGGTTCAGCAGTGGTTGGAGCATATGTCAGTAGTAAAAGACGCCAAACTTGAAGTTCCAATCGGATATAAAGAACGCGCCAATCTAAAACTGGCAGAGTTTTATCGTAGCGAACAGTCTCTAGAGGCGATCAAAACTAATCTAAAATCCTACCGTACTCTTTATCATGTTGGTTCGCCGTCACTGTACGACGCAGCTAAGGCTCAACAGCCTGAGTTAGCGCAGAGTCTCGAAAACTCTTTAGCTGACAACCTGAAGATTGCAATGCAATTACCATCGGACTACTTCACTGGGTCTTATACTCAAGAACAACGAGTTGAGATGGCAAAACCTCTAGTCAGCGCTATTTCAAATAGCCAACAAACACTCACTAACTTAGTGACTTCAATGGGGTTCCAAATCGGCTTCAATAGCCGTGATGGAGATTGATTATGAATTTGAGCCGACGTCAATTCTTAGCGTCATCATTGGCTGCGTGGACGATCCCTACTTGGGCATTGTCTATCCCGGTGAAGTCTAACCAAGAACTGTTCATATCTGCTTTTTCCAAAAGCAAATCAGAGCATTTTATCGGTGCTTTCTTAACGAATGGCGAACTGCTTTGGTCTATGGCGTTACCCGATAGGGCTCATGCGCCAGTCGTTCACCCGACCCATTCGGTGGTCGGTGCGGTAGCGCGTCGTCCTGGTTTTTATATCGATTTTTTCAATCCCATAACAGGTAAGTTGTTTTCTCGTATCGAGCCATTAAAAGACCATCATTTTTATGGACATGCCGTATTTACCGAAGATGGTCAAACGTTAATCACACAAGAAAACCACTACCCGACTGGCGAAGGGAAAATCGTTTTGCGCCAGTGGCCAACTGGTGATGTTCTGCATGAATATTCAAGTGGCGGTATCGGCCCTCATGAATCGGTGTTAATGGACCAATCTACCTTAGTTATTGCTAATGGCGGCTTAAAAACTCACCCGAACAACGATCGTGACATTCTGAATTTGGATACGATGCAGCCTAATGTCACTTATTTGTCATTAAAAGATGGTTCGATACTCAACCAAATTAGCCATGCACCAGAGCTTCATAAGTTAAGCATTCGACACTTAGACGTTAATGCTAAAGGAGAAGTGGCTCTGGGCTTCCAATACCAAGGTGAGTTATGGGAACAAGTACCATTGGTTGCGATTTCTACTAAGGAATCAAAAGATTTGGAATACTTGCCTATCCCTGAACACGTTAGAGCACGCTTTAAACAATATTGTGGCAGTGTCTGTTTTGACCAATCAGGTGAAACCTTGGCCATCAGCACTCCTCGAGGAGGCTTTGTCGCATATTGGGATGTCCCGTCACGAACATTTTTAAAAGTGGACAACTGCCGTGATGTATGTGGTCTGGTTGCCACGGACAAAACAAATGAGTTTGTATTGACCAGTGGCACAGGTAAGCAGTTGCTTTCTGCGCCCCGTAATAGTCAAATTAGCCAAATAAATCAGCTGGCTGGGGTGCACTGGGACAATCATCTACGCCGTATTGAACTAAACATATAAGTTTTTCACAAATTGCATCAATCTCAGGATGGTCAGAGGCAGTTTTTTTAGGTAGTGTTGACAGGCTGTCTTGCACATTTGTGTAAGGTAGCTGCCTTAAATCTGATTGTAGTAGTTTGATGTTATTAAACTTTTTTAAACAGTATTTTGTACTTGATGACACTGACAGCGATTCCGGCCAATCTAGTCGCTTTCGTATCAGCGCTCTAAGGATTCTTCTATCCGTTAGTTTGCTAGCCGTTCTTGCATACACTGTGCACTGTCTAGTCTTATTCAGTTCTAGCGATTCTTCCCAAATTTTTGTAGCTTTGGGAGCATTATATTCTGCCTTATTCGCCGTATTATTGATTTTCTCCGGTAAATACAATCGATTTGCTTCGTTTGCTTTTCCAGCACTTAGTGCGGTAACTGGCATTTTTTTTATTGCTTTGTCTGATACATCCAATGGCGTAGAGTTTGGTATTATTACTTTATACTCTATCCCTCTGATCGTTCGACTTTTTTATAGCTTCAGATACTCGTTGTTCATAAGCATCGCCAATATTGCTACGTTATGTATCGACCTCTATTTAAGTAATCAGCAAGAAACTGCATTTGAAGCCAGTCATTTATATATGCAATTGATGCTTTTTGCGGTGCTTAATTTTGGTTTACCTCTTGCTGTTTCAAGAATGCTTAAAACCTTACAAGAGAGTATCAATCACTTACGAGAGTTTGCGAATAGACTAAATCATCAATCTGAACTATACGAAGAAATCTTCGAGCATACCGGTACTCCGACATTATTATGTGATAAGCGAGGCGTGGTTCTTAAGTTGAATCAAAAAGCTCTAGATTTATTTCCAAATGTCTCTGCTAAAGAGATTGAAGGCTCAAAAATCAACGATTGGATTGCTTCGACGTCAGACGCGTCTAACAAATTTTTTTGGCAGAATAATGTTTCTGAATGCGTTTTAAAAGCCAACACTAAAAGTCACTTAGAGGTACATCGATCGAGCTTAACCACCCATGGTCACTATGTTCTCCATCTACAAGACATTACCCATCTAAGAGCCCTGACCACTCAACTTGAAAATACTCAACAAACCAACTCACGTCTTGCTTATTTTGATGCTTTGACACGACTTCCAAATCATGAAAACTTTTGCCATCAGGTCAATCATCGCATCCGAAACGTTGCCGAGTATTACACTGGAGCCATGTTTATCATTCGCATCAGTCAATTTAAATTGCTTAACAAGCAATATGGCCGTGAACAAGCCAACAAGGTCATCTTAAACTTCTCACGCACCATGCAATCAAGGCTATCTGATAAGACTATTTCCGGTCGCTTACGAGGCGTAAAATTTGCGTGCTTTATGCCTGTTGGGCAAACATATTTAATACAGCGCAATATAAGAACCTTAATAAAATCTGTCTTGCCAGCTCAAATACGTATTGGTAGTAATGTTCTTAACGTTGATTATCAAATTGGCGTAACTTATTACCAAAATGAAGGAGAAACAGCAGAAGAGCTTTTAGAGCGATGTGAGATGGCCTTGGAATACTCAACCTCAGCGGAACGTATTGCATTCTTCGATCAACAACTTGAAGCGAAACTTATTCAAGAGCACAAGCTTGGCTTGGCTTTAGGTGACGCAATCAAAAACAAGCAGATCCAAATTTGGCTTCAGCCACAGGTCGTTTCATCAGGTGAAATACGCTCCTTTGAAGCCCTTGCACGTTGGCGCTTAGACGACGGCTCATTTGTATCGCCTATCATTTTCATCCGACTTGCGGAAGAATTAGGCCTTTTACCTAAACTTGCTGAAAACCTTTTAAGACAGTTAGTTGAAGTATTAGAAGCTTGGCATAAAGAGAGTATTAAAACCCCAATAGCATTCAACCTAGCAGGACAAGAGCTGATGAACGATATGTTCTTTGCTTTGCTGATGTCAATGACATCAGAACGTAATTGGCTGGGTGAAATGCTTGAGCTAGAAATCACAGAAACCAGCCCTGTGATGACCAACCCTTTGATTCATAAACGTTTGCGCGCTTTATCTCAGTACGGGTATTCTATTGCTATTGACGACTTTGGCACAGGTCAAGCCTCCATGGGTCAGTTGATCGACATTCCCGCAAACATTCTAAAGATAGACCGACGTTTTGTTGCGCCTTTACCAAATGATCGTCGACATCTTGATATCGTTAAGTCCACGATCCAGTTAGCACGCTCTCTTAATATGAGTGTCATTGCAGAAGGTATTGAAACACGTGAACAAGCTAATTTATTAATTAGTTTAGGGTGTGACACATTGCAAGGCTACTACTTTGGTAAACCTTCTCCGATTTCTGATTGGACAGAGAATAACAACGAGAAAGCAAAGCAACTAAGAATGGTGTACTAGTTATAATGAAGCAATAAAAAAGCTGGCGATGCCAGCTTTTTTATTGCTTCGAGATTGGAATTAGAACAGTAATTTATCGAATACAGCGCAATCCGTATAAGTGTATTCTGTGTTAGCACGCAGTCTCGCGGCCTTATCAATCAATTTCTGTGAGGCTTCTTTTTGTCTAGGTGAAATGTAATCCGAGGCAACATTTTTACGCAGCGTGTCCAAATATTTTTCTAGCTTCGCAGTGCAATCGTCAGAAGTTTCGGCCATAGCAAAATTAGCACTGAAAGCAACCGCTAGTATGGAAAACCCTTTTACAATTCGGGAAGTTAAAACTCGTGTCATACATACCTCAAGACTCATCATTCATGAGGTAATTAAACCACAGATTGAATACTTAGGGCATGAACAGATCTTAAGTTTCACGCCCTATTCACTTTTCAAGTAGTCGTTCCTTTAACTGCTCAGTTGTTCAACAAAACGAATAACTTGAGATTCTTCTGTCGCCCAAGACGTTACCAAGCGCACCAACGATTTTTTATCATCCACAGGTTGCCAGACGAAAAACTCAAACGACTGCTTAAGTGTTTCAATTAATGTATTCGGTAAAATCGCAAACACTTGGTTAGCATCCGGTTCATCCTGTAGATCGTAACCAGCCGCTTTAATGCCTTGTGCCAATTGTGCGGCCATCGCATTCGCGTGCCTTGCGATGTCAACATATAGCAGTTCATCGTTGAACAAAATTTGGAACTGCACGCCCAGCAGACGACCCTTTGCTAGCAAACCACCTTTTTGCTTAATACAGATATCAAAGCCTTCGACTAAGTCTGGGTTACTGACAACAATCGCTTCTCCTAGTAACGCTCCAACTTTAGTACCACCGATCCAAAAGACGTCACACAGTTCAGCAATATCAGCTAGGGTCATGTCATTCTTATTAGACGCCAGCGCCATCCCCATACGAGCACCGTCCATGAACAACAATAGTCCATGTTCCTTAGCGATCGAAGATAGAGTGCTAAGCTCAGCATGAGTATAAACGGTACCCATTTCAGTGACATTGGAGATATAAATCAGCCCTGGTTTTGCCATATGTGGGAAGAAAGAGTTTTTAGCGATGGCTTCTCTCAGGTTGTCTGGCGTTAGCTTGCCTTCTACACCAGGGACGGTAATCAGTTTATGCCCCGTGGCCTCAATCGCACCCGCTTCATGTGACACAATATGTCCCGATTTTACGGTGATCACCGCTTCGTAGGGCCTTAGCACACTGCTGATCGATACGAGGTTTGCTAAGGTTCCACTAGCAACAAAATGCACACTACCCGAGAAAGACGCTCCAAGATGCTTGCGGATACGTTGCTTTGCATCCACTGAAAACACATCATCCCCATAGGGCGTTTGTTGAATCATGTTAGACTCAGCCAAAGCATTAAGAATACTAGGATGAGCACCCTCACTGTAATCATTTAGAAAGCTGTAACGCATGTAAACTCCTATCATTACGTTTGCGTAGACAATATTTATCTACTCAAGCGTATCAGGGTAACGCGTTGTTCACTTGTAAAAAATAACTCTCGATACTTTTGATACTCATCTTTTTAACAAATTGCCTAATTCCCGTTTTGCTTTTAAGAAATCAATCAAGGCGCGAACTCGTCTTGGTTGCTGGCCTTGATAAGGGTAAATCAGCTGAACCGCAATAGGAGATGAATGGTAATGACTTAATACTCTTATTAAGTCCGTTCCCGTAGCCAAATAGTCTGGCAGTCGCGCAATTCCTAACCCCATTTTGGCTGCTTGCAGACAGGCTTCTGCACTATTAAATGAACAACTAGCTTTGGGCACAATCGCAACCGATTGTTCTGAAGTTATCAACTGCCATGTGTTGGAAACATCTACCTCACTGTGTAACACAGCATCATGATGAGCAAGCTCGTTAATAGTCTTCGGCTCCCCTTTCTCGATTAGGTATTGTTTAGATGCATACAATGCGTAGTGAAAGCTAGCTAAATGCACTGCAACATAATCCAGATTAGAAACATCGTTTGCCGCACGAATAGCCAAATCAAAGTCACTGTTTTCGAGGTCAAATGGGGTATTGGATAAGCTAACCGACAACATCACGTTTGGATAAAGCTGCTTAAACTCTGATATCCAGGTTTGAATGGCAAAATGCCCAAAAGACATGGGAATGGTGAGACGAATCTCCCCTGACATTTGCTCATGACTCTCACTCATGGTGTGTTTCGCAAGATCCAAACGCTCAACCAAGGCTTCGCAATGGGGTAACAACAATGCGCCCGCTTTGGTTAGCGCGATCTTACGGGTAGAGCGAAACAGCAGCTTGGTCTCCATAAAAGACTCTAGACGCGCAATGTGTGTGCTGACATAACCTTTTGATTTACCTAATGCTTGAGCGGCAGCCGTTAGGCTGCCCTCTCGATTGACCACTGCAAAGGTAATCATTTCTTGAACCACTTCCTGCATAGAACTCCCAACTCTTCAGAATTGGTCATGCCAGCAAAATGCGCTCAGACAATTCTGAATGTTTGACCTGTTTGTTTACTTTCAACGCTCATGGCATAGCCTAACGCAGCACGACTCGCTGGCACGGGCTGATGCCCACGGAAAAACGCACCGTATTTGTCCATCGCCTCTTCAATCACCCCAGGGCTCACCAAGTTAAGGCGAATACCACGAGGCAATTCCGTCGCAGCAGACATAACAAATCCACTTAATGCACACGCCACCATGGATGCAGACGACCCCATTGGCACAGGAACATGGTCTGTTACCCCAGATGTTAAGGTAAACGAACCGCCATCATTAAGATAATCAATACCTTCGAGCACGAGATTAACTTGCCCCATCAGTTTGTCATCTAAACCGAATTGGTAATCTTGGGCTGTCATGTCCAAAACGGATGCCCATTTGGTGTGACCTGAACAGGCAATCACGGCATCCACATTACCTACCTTTTGGTACATCGCACGGATAGAGTCTACATCGGTTAAGTCCACGGTCACATCTCCACTGGTACGCCCCGCGGTAATCATTTCATGGCGATCTGCTAATTCATTGATAACACCAGAACCAATCGTGCCGTGTGCACCTACGACTAATATTTTCATCTGTTTCTCCAAGCTTTCTGTTTTAAAGTAAGCTCATCATAGGAGAACTCATTGAACACAATAATAGCCCAATAGATAACAGTCTGTTCAAATTTATGAACAATCTATCGTTTTCATTAGAATTACGTTAGTCTGCTGCAACATTTCTACATCCGATTGGAGTTACCCATTCCATGTTCAACATTGAAGTCGATAACAGCCTGCCAAAAGCAGAGTTGTACCAAGATCTAAACCAACAACTGAAAGCCTTGCTAACAGGTGAAACAGACCTGATTTGTAACGCCGCACAATTCTCCGCTTTTATCATGCAATCATTGCCTGAACTAAACTGGGCGGGATTCTATTTTGCCCGTCAAGAAGAGCTGGTCCTCGGTCCTTATGTTGGCAAAGTGGCCTGCACGCGCATCCCATTTCAACGCGGCGTTTGTGGTGCTGCGGCTCGAAGCTTAACAACACAGCGTGTCGATGATGTACATGCGGTTCCTGACCACATTGCATGTGATGCGGCGTCTAATTCGGAATTAGTGATTCCAGTGATCGTCAACGGCGAATTAAAAGCCGTCTTTGATATAGATAGCCCCGTGACCCATCGTTTCACTCAAGATGATCAACAAGGCATCGAGACACTTGTCGCAAGCTTTGTTGAGGCTAGTGACTGGAACTGGAAAGTTTAAGAAATAAAAAAGGAAGCATGACTGGATGACCAATGCATGCTTCCCAAAAGGGTGATGTATTGAAAGGGTCAAGAACCCTACAAATCATCTACGTAGAGAGTGTGTAAGCAGATCTAAATAAACCCCACCGAGTTACAAGTAACCAAACATTTTTGGCAGGTACAGCGCCAATGGTGGCCAGTATGTTGTCACCAGCATGACAGGTAATGCGGCAAAGAACATAAAGAACAACGCCGGTTTCATAACCTGACTCATACCCACTTTACCTATTCGACAGGTCATAAACAGTATCGGGGCCATCGGTGGGCTATTACAGCCAATAACAACACTGGTACCCACGATCGCTGCAAACTGAATTGGGTCCACACCGATGTTAACCATTACTGGCAGTAACAATGGACTGATGATTGCAACAACACTGACATCATCCATAATCATGCCTAGCAGAATCAGAAAGATGTTCACAACAAGCAAAATAAGAATCTTGTTTTGGAACGTTTCCATCAACAGTTCGGTTAGTTCTTGTGGCACACGCTCAAACGTAAAAATACGGCTTGAAACAAATGAGAACACAAGGATCACCATGATCACGCCCGTTGTTGCTGCAGCACTGACAAGGCAACGCGCAAGATCTTTAAGGCTTAATTCACGGTACACAAACAGACCGACAGGGATTGCGTACACCACGGCAATGGCTGCTGCTTCTGTCGGTGTAAATACGCCTCCGTAAATACCGCCTAGGATAATCACTGGCAACATTAAGGCAGGCATCGCCTTCCAAAAGTTTTTGCTGATAAGGTCTGTGCGCTCTTTAAAGGTCATTTTGACCACTTCGCCTGGCGCATTACGCATCTTGATCCAGTTCAAAAGACACAACATGATGATCAACAGAATACCGGGACCGATCGTCGCCAAGAAACATGCAGCCACTGATTGACGAGTCACTACTGCAATATAAAATCATCGTCAAACTGGGTGGGATTAACAGCCCTAATAGAGATGAAATGCCCAATAGCGCACTGGTATATTCTCGCTTGTAGCCATGGTTTTCCATAGAACCAATCGTAATCTGCCACTGCTGCAGAAGCTGTGCCTGAAATCGCACCAAACACACCACAGGCCATGACCATTGATGAGCCTATCCAGTACGAGATTTACCCACTAACGATTCAACGAAGTGAACCAATCGACTTGCCATACCCCCTGCTTGCATCAGGTAACCTGTCATCACAAACAGTGGCAAAGCCAGTAGGATGATAGAGTTAACCGACCAAAACCCTGTGGTCATTAAAGAATGATACATCGACGTCGTAAACGATCGATAACACTAATGTCATGGCGGCAAATGAATAGACAGTTGTTTATCTTTGCTAATCAAGAGAGACACTTGAGCGTAATCCAACACCGCTTTACCAATATCATTGGATTCCCAACCAAAGTCCTCGACCATAGACATCAGCTCAGTCAAAGCCTGCTGAATTTTAATAACATCAGATTGGCTTCCGTTTTCAATCAGCCCTTTTTGCGCCACACTGATGGGGACACTGAATTGATTTACACGTGACAGAGAAATATCAAAAAGCACGTTTCCGTTTTGGGTCAACAAGGAATTTAGTCCGAGACTGTCAGACAACCCTAATGCTTCTCGGTTTTCAAACCATACAAGCTGAAGGTCCTCATACGAACCAACTGTTTCTTCTAGCCGCCTTGAAAGTGTCACCACTTCTACATCATTGATTTTTCAGCTTGCTCTTTAATGTACTGCGCCTGCATCGATAGGTCATTCAGCAATGATTCAAACCTTGCAGCCTCATTAATTGATAACGCATTAGCGCTTTGTTTTAACTTCAGCAATGTATTGGAAAAAGTTGTTATCTGCTGTTGATAGGTCGAGACATTGTCCTTAACACCGTTGGCCCTCTCTAAAGTTTGATAACTCCACAGAATAGCTATTGCCACACACACCAAAGCCAAGACAGAAGTGACAATCGTAATCAAAAACCTTTGCTTCCAAGACAAATTCAGCATTTTAAAACCTTTATTTATGACATTTTATAGGTAGTTCCTTTTGACTCTTGATAGTAACTACCGTCATTAAAGTGCCACAAACAACATTTGCACCCATATAACAATAACCAAGGGTTATGATTAGGGCTAAGTACTTTAATAAAGTATTTAATGAGCTTACACACTGCGAAGCGTCTCTCTTGCGAGTTTACGGATAACTTTCAAAAGTGCGCTTGCCTCCTGTTCTGCCAAATCGGGCAAGTTACTCTCGATAGCGGTTAGAAGTTCTTGGTAATGATCAGTCATTAACTGCATCAACTCTTGAGAGTCATACAGTTTGGCTGGCAAAAAAGTTTGAGATAAGCCATGCTCAATCGCATCAGCAATGTAACTGTTGTGCGATGCATCCCCTAGAGAAAGGGTAAAATATGATATAGCACTCTTAAACTGATCCCCTGACTCTGCGGCTTGCATATCCTTCAATGCCGCTTTCATGCGCTTTAGTTCAGGCAACGCAGACCGATCACAAGCTAATCGCACAGCTGACACCTCATTAGCCTCACGGAATTCAATAATTCGCATAATATGAGACGGATTTAACATCAAGCGCTTATGAGCGATATCGTCTAATACAATTGCCTCTGCAACAAAAGCGCCACCATGGGCTCCGCGACGAGTGGTGATATAGCCTTCCGCCTCTAGAACACGCAATGCCTCGCGCAATGTAACACGGGAAAGCCCAACTTCTTCTGCCAACTTGCGCTCCGCTGGAAGACGCTCTCCAGGCATGATAAAGCCCATATGAATTTGTCGCTTAATACGATCTACAGCCAAGCCATAAGCGGCTTGCTGCTCTACTGGTCTCAATCCCCACAGCATAATTAAACAGCCGTAAACGTATTATCAACAAAGATCTCAGCACCATTAATAAAGCTGGAATCTTCTGAAGCTAAGAACAACGCAACATTCGCCACTTCCTCTGGCTCACAAATTCTTCCTTGCATCATGTTTAAGTCCTTCTCCGACGCGAACACACCGTATTGGCGTAATTGTTGAATTTCATCTTCACCATGGTGAGTACGAACAAAACTTGGGCAAATCGTATTGGCACGAATCCCCTGATCCCGATACTCAACCGCAATGGCTCGGGTGAGCTGATGCATGGCCGCTTTTGAGGCACAGTAAACTGACTCAAGATGCGTCACCGCTTTTACGCCAGTGGTTGAGGTACTGACGATCACCCCGTGGCCCTGCTCTAACATCATCGGCAACACTTTTCGGGTTAACAAGAAGGTACTCTTAGCGTTGTTATCAAACTGTTCATCCCATTCATCAATGGTGATATCTAGGAACGGTTTCACCAACATAATGCCCGCATGGTTAAACAGGATATCAATTTTTGGGTACTGTGCTTGAATGTGCTCTATCGAGCGCTGAACTTGATCAGCCTTCGAGACATCGGCGGGGACAAATTCAATGGAATAGCCGCTTGCACGCAACTCTTTTTCTAATCGTTCGCCCGCACCTAGGTCTCGATCCAAAAACACGACCGATGCCCCCGCCTCACAAAACAATCGGCAACTGGCAGCACCCACACCATTGGCACCACCAGAAATAATCGCCACTTTGCCAGTTAAAGAGTATTTAGTACTCATATAAATCCATCCTAAACAATTAGTTAGACCAACATACCTAACATTATGGATATTCAATGTGCCATAAATCCCGGATGAATACGAGCAAGTACCCTTGCCTAGGTACTTACTCGGTATGACGATTTATCGTGCGCCTCCTGCCAGTACCTTGATAAAATCAGACAGCGCCACTTGACCAACAGGCTGGTTTTGATCGGTCACTATGATGTCTGTATTTTGCTCAATCACCACGGGCGCAACCGCTTCAACAATGGCATCCATATCCAGCTTTAGATTGGAAACACAATCGTTCTGTAAAGGCTGCATGATGTTTCTGAGACGCGTCACCTTCGCCAAAGGCACTTTACTGACAAAGCGCTTCACATAATCGTTGGCAGGTTGTGCAACCAATTGCTCCGGTGTCCCCACCTGTACAATGCGACCGTTTTCCATGATGGCGATACGATCAGCAATCTTGATCGCTTCATCCAAGTCGTGGGTAATAAAAATAACGGTCTTATGAAGCGTTTGTTGCAGACGTAACACCTCATCTTGCAGATCTGCTCGAATTAAAGGGTCCAAGGCTGAGAACGGCTCATCCAGGACCCAAACTTTTGGATCATTAGCAAGTGAACGGGCAATACCTACGCGTTGCTGTTGACCACCTGACAGTTCACTTGGGAAGTGCCCTTCTCTTCCTTTTAAGCCGACCGTTTCGATTAGATCATTTACTTTTTGATCATAATCTTGCTTTGACATCCCTTGGATTTCTAAAGGGAACGATATGTTATCCTGCACAGTTCGATTCGGCAGCAAAGCAAAGTGCTGAAATACCATCCCTAAAGACTTACGGCGTAAACCTTGTAACATCTTGTCTGTCGCCTTGGTTACATCTTGCCCTGCGACAACCAACTTGCCACTGGTGGGATCATTCAAGCGTGTCATGCTTCTTATCAGAGTCGACTTTCCTGATCCTGAAAGTCCCATAATGACAAATATCTCTCCTTCTTTTATATCCAAGGAGACATCTTTCACTGCTGCCGTCCAGCCTCGCGATGCAATTTGCTCATCTGAAAGCGTTGTACCATTTACAGCTTTAAACTCTTGTTCTGTCGCACCAAACACCTTCCATAAACCGCTTACTGACAACATTGTAGGACGTTGTTCAATGGTTGATTGAATGTTCATTCTGTGTTCCTTTTGCAAAGCAGACACTACTGCCCACCCATTTTTAATTGTTTATTAGCCGCCCAAGCTTTTAGCAGTGCATCTGCTATCAATGCGATTGCCGCAATACCTAAACCTGTTATCAGTCCTGTGCCTGTATCAGCACGAGTCAAAGAAATGTAAACCTCTTGGCCCAAGTCACGAGTCCCCACCAACGCTGCAATCACCAGCATCGAAAGCGCCATCATAATAGTTTGATTCAGACCTAGAATAAGCGTTGGAAACGCAGCAGGGAAACGGACATATCTTAGTGTTTGCCAAGCGCTGCACCCCACCATTATTGCCGCCTCTATTCGACTAGAAGGGACTGATTTCAAACCGTGAATCGTGTAACGGATCGCTGGCGCAACGGCATAAGAAGTGATCGCAATCAAGGCAGAGAAGTCTCCATTTCGAAACAACATGACCGCTGGCAATAAGTAAATGAAGGTTGGCAAGGTTTGTAGCGTATCAAGCACTAAGCCTGCAGGTTTCTGCAGCGCAGGTGTGGAAGACACCCATAAACCAATGGGAAAGCCGATCAAGACTGCTACCACAACAGAACATGCAGTTAGATACACCGAAATCATAGCGGCATCCCAAAACCCTGACACCGCCACAAAGCTAGCCAAGCATAATACCGTTGCCATTAATCGCCAGCCTGCCAGCAACCAAGAAACAATGGCAAGCGCCAACATCACCACTGGGATTGGCAAAAACACCAAAAAGTCCCTAAAAGGTGTCATAACATTAATCAAAGCAAAGGTTCTAAGGGCTTCCATCTGATCAAAGAAATGCTGATTGATGTAAGTGATGGCATCATTCCAAAAGGGCGCTGTTGTTAACGTCCACGCCTTCGGCCATTGGTTCAGTGCGGGTATCAAGAAACTCAATGCTGTAGGTATGAGGATAAGCCCCAGATAAAACCACCAGCGCGGAGCTCTCACATTATGATCTAAACCTGAGGACTGATTTCTGGCTAAGGCTTGGGTGATACGGTCCAACATTACTGCTAAGACAACAATCCCAAGACCTGCCTCAAGACCACCGCCAATATCTAAGCGTCGTAATGATCTCAATACATCGTAACCCAAACCACCGGCGCCGATCATAGAGGCAATGATCACCATGTTAAGGGACATCATGACCACTTGGTTCAGGCCAACGGTTAGCATCGGCAAAGCCGTGGGCAGCTCCACTTTCCATAGGAGTTGACGACGAGTAGAGCCAGCCATCAGGCCATATTCTCGAATTTCAGCAGGCGCCGATTTCAAAGCCAAAATGGTGGCATGAACCATTGGTGGTAAGGCATATAAAACAGTCGCTAACAGTGCTGCACTAGGGCCATAGCCAAATAAAAGTAAAGTGGGTAATAGATAAGCAAAGATCGGCACCGTTTGCATAACATTCATGGTCGCTTGTGCCCATTTTTCGATACCCTCTGAGCGGTAAGAGAGAATGCCGATAAATAACCCAAGAGCGACCGCTACCACCACGCACATAATGACACTGGCTAAGGTGGTCATAGCATTTGGCCATAAGCCAAAAAACACTAAGTAAGCACAACCTATTAGACACACCCAAGCTAATGCTTTACCACCAATACGGCGAGCAAATAAGCACAAAGCTAAAGTAATACCGAACCAAGACAGAGGTGGTAGTAATTGGGTTTTGTTAAAACCCGCACCACTGACCACCCCTTCTGAAAGCAGCATATTTAAGAAATTAATGGGCCAATTGACCCACTCAGCAAAACTACGGGTAATATCTTGAACCGTGATCGTACCGATTGCCGCATCGCGAGCAAACCAATTCACCGCACTTCCGAGCCAATCAGACAAAGGAAGTTGTAGGCCATCGATGATCTGCTGATTGGAGTGACCGATCAAAGTCATTAACCAACTCATAGCCAATAAAAGTAGTGCTAATAACCAAATATAGGAAACCGATAATTTCGGCTTTCTATCGATTACTTTAGCCATAATGATTCCTTAAAACTCAAACAACAAAGAAGGTATCCCGTACCCATCATTTATCGGGTACGGGAATTACTCAATTAAACTTCCGCGGCGCAGGAAGCCCATTCGCGCCAAATCGCCTCGTTGTCTTTTGCCCACTCCATTGCAACGTCTTCAACGCTTTCACCATCAACGTCTACTTTGTAAACCAACTCACTGATGGTTGGGTTATCAATCGTGTAGTTACGCACGATGTCATATGCACATGGCCACTTTTGCTCACCACCAGCCCAGCCCATCTTTTTAATCCAACCTTCAGGTTTACCACAGTCAAATGTTGACTCTTTGTTTGGCCCCCAAGATGCATCCGTGCTACAAGCTTCCTCGTATTTTGGGAAATTAACAAACTCACCTTCAAACGCCTTAGATACCCAGTTTGGCTCGTATACCCACAACACAATTGGTGCTTTACGCTCGTACGCGGAACGAAGCTCAGCCGTTAAGCCCGCAGCAGTACCGGCATGCACTACTTCGAATGGTAAATTCAACGCCTCAACACGTTCTTCATCATTGCCCCCCCAGCTCACCGGAGCACCTAGATAACGGCCTTTTGGCGTGGTATCAGCGGTAGCGAACGCATCAGCACAGCTTTGTAAGGCCTTCCAGTCTGGTAAGCCTGGGCAACGCTCTTTCATATACAGTGGGTACCACCAGTCTTCTTTGGCATGCATGCCAGTTTCGCCTAAGTCCAACACTTTTCCAGTGGCGATGGAGGCCGCTAGCGCTTTTTGTTGTGTGGTTTGCCATGTTTCCATAGCGATGTGTAAATCACCGTACTCGAAACCTGGGTATCGTGCCGAGTCATCGGCAATGACTTTTTCAACGTTGTAACCGTAAGTCGATAGGATGATGTTCATGATTTCAGTGTTCACCAACATCGATGTCCAATCGGCCACCATCAGCTTAATAGGTTCATTTGATTCTGGTTGAAATGCTTGCGCTGGCTGTACTGCCGCCAAAGAAAGTGATCCAACGACTAATGCAGATACAATTGATTTCATTATAGTTTCCTTTTGTACTGTTATTGAGAGGGACTGTTTATAATTGCTTTCTTTTCAGTCATATATGCGGTTGGCTAGCCTTTGGCATACCAACCATTGTCAACGTACAACGCCGTTCCATTTACGAAGCTTGCGTTATCCGATAACAAATACATGGCCGCAGAAGCCACTTCATCTGACTCGCAGATTCTAACTTGCGCGCCTTTTAATTCTGAGTCGTCCCAGTTCTGCCCTAGGCCGTCTAGCTCATCTATTTCACGTAAGCCATGCGCTGTTTTAACAAAACCTGGGCATACGGCATTACAACGAATACCTTGTTCGCGGTATTCGATAGCGATCGAGCGGGCGAGCTGCAACACCGCGCCTTTTGACATGCAGTAGATGGATTCCAAAGCAAAGCCTTTCTCACCGCCGATAGAGGATGTGATCACGATTGAGCCACCGCCATTTTCCACCATGTGTGGTACCACTTTGCGACACACTAAAAACGCCGATTTTGCGTTGATATCCATTAAACGGTCGTAATCATCTTCCGTTGATTCATGAAGTGGTTTAACGATGATGGTGCCAGCATGGTTAAACAAAGAGTCAATCACGCCATATACCGAAATCACCTCGTCGATGGCCTTCTCTACCGACTTTGCTCGAGACACATCACACGGAACAAAAATCGCATCGCCACCATTGGCTTTAATGGTTTCAACGATTTGATTCCCCGCTTCTTCCTGAATATCGAGTACTGCAACGCGCGCGCCTTGCTTTGAAAATTGAAACGCCGCAGCAGCACCAATCCCACTTGCTCCGCCTGTAATGAGGGCAGTTTTTCCATCCAAACAGCCCGACTGGGTAATTTGACTAAGTTTCATATTTGGTTCCTTTTGCTCCCACTGGGTTAATGGTCTATTGGTATAGCATCCATACCAATACATCTAAAATTAATTTCTGTCAACTTCTTTACCAAGTTGCAGGTCATTTAAAACAACTAGTTATTACCGTGGACATTTGTACATCAAAAACCTTAAATGTTTATGATAACCATTCCCATTCTCAATTGTTTATTGTATAACTCTGTCTCCTTTGTGCAAACGTGCAACACGTGAATTAGAGAAAGGTATATGAGACAAATCAAAAATCGCTTCCCCCTATCCGTCATTGCCAGCGCTGTTTTACTGGCTGGACACTCTTCAGCATGGGCTGAAACTAACCAAACATCCGTCGCTTTAGAGAGCATTACCGTTGAATCCGAGGCTTTGGATAACAACTCAACCATTGGTAGTAGCACTAGCACGGTAACGAATGCAGAACTTGAGACGAATCTAGTCCGTGATTTAAATGATGCTGTGCGCTATGAGCCTGGTGTCAGCACGACTCAAGACGCTCGTTTCGGTATAAGTGGTATTACGATCCGTGGTCTAGATGAAAACCGAGTTAAATTAAGCGTTGATGGCATGGATCAAGCCGATGCTTATGGCCCGACTTCAACGTATTTACGTACGGGTCGTAATGCACTGGACGTAGATTCCCTAGAGAAAATCACCATTGAAAAAGGTGGTAATGTCGTTGCCGGTAGCGGTGCGTTTGGTGGCAGTGTTCGCTACCAAACTAAATCGCCAGCCTCTTACCTGAATCCTGAAGGAAATGATACTTTCGGCAGCGTAAAGCTAGGCTACAAGAGTGCGTCAAATGAGTTGAGTGAAACCGTTACTGTGGCCAATCGCCAAGGCAAACTTGAGTCATTAGTTGTTTATACGCACAGAGATGGTGAAGAAACGGAAAACTATTACGGAGATAGCAACGGTGACGTTACGATGGGAAGCGATCGTCAGTCAGTTGACCCTCAAGATAATGGTTCAGACAACCTATTACTGAAAGGCATATACCACCTATCCGAGCACAATAAGATTGGCCTCATCGCTGAACACTATGAAAGTGAGATGACGTCGGATCTCTATTCGGAAAGCACAAACAGTCAACTTCGTGATGCTGATGATAACCTGACTCGCCAGAGAATTGGTATTTTCCAAGAATATCAGCGCAGAACGCCTGCATTTGATAGTGCTGCATGGCAGTTAGACTATCAAAATACTAAGACCACGAACCGTACTAATATTGCCAGCACACCGGTGCGAAACATTGAACGATTCTATGAAGAAGAAGCCATTGCTTTTAAGGCCGATGCCAACAAGCAGCTAGGCCAACATCAATTGAGATACGGCATAAATGCTGAGCAGAAATCGTTAGAGAACTACAACCAAGATACCTTGTACAGTAACTCTCGTTTCTCTCCTCTTGCCGATGCGGATATCGCAGGTATTTATCTTGAAGATGCTTGGCAAGTCAACGATCGCTGGCTATTGACCCCAGCTATTCGCTTTGACAGCTACCGCTACAGCACAACAGGTGATGAGTACGTTTCTGCCTATGACGATAGCAACAACGAAGCCTTCACGGCTCAACTGGCTAGCGAATTTGCCATCACTGAGACAACGTCTGTGTTTGGTAAAGTAGGTTCAGGGTTCCGTGCTCCTAAACTAGACGAGCTTTATTACTACTACAGCAGTGGTCGAGGCTACGCAATTGTGCCAAACCCTGATCTAGAGCCTGAAGAAAGTTTGTTCGCAGAAGCTGGCGTGCGCTATGAAACCAACCGCGGTTTCGCTGAAGTGGTCGCCTTCTACAATGATTACAATAACTTCATTGAAAGCAATTACCGCCTCGGCGCCACAGCAGAAAACCCTTACGGTGAATACACAACGATTAACCTAAACGATGTTGTCATCAAAGGGGTTGAAGCCAAAGGCGCATGGTCTTTAGATCAAGTAATTGGTGAAGGATGGAGTATTGCCGGAGCCATTGCTTATGCTGATGGTGAAGATAAAAACAGCAACGAGGCGCTGAACAGCATCTCCCCTCTTACATTGGTCACAGGTCTTGGCTATGACGCACCAAATGAACAATGGGGCTCAAAATTAAACCTAACTTGGGTAGCTAGTAAAAGTGCCAGCGACCTTGCCGAGTCAGACAGCTGGTTAGCCACTCCGTCCCACACGTTGGTTGACCTAACTGCGTACTACAAACCAACCGACTACGTAACGATCAATGCCGGTGTATTTAACGCCTTCGATGAAGAGTACTGGGTATGGAATGACATTCGCAGTCTTTCCAATAACAGCGCCAATCTAGCTCGATACACTCGTGCAGGCCGAAATGTCGGTGTTGATGTAACGGTTTCATTCTAACGCCACCCACAAGGCAGTGTTCATCAACACTGCCTATTTTTTTGTAGCTGAGAGTTAACTTATGACAGTTTCTGACGTTATGCCTGAACCAACGCTATTTCAACGTTTTCAGGCTGAAATACAAGAACAACCTAAACGCCGCGCACGTGAGCTTGCCGCAGCGTTAAACGTCAGCGAAGGACAGCTGGTAGCATGCCGCCAAGGAAATCAAGTATGGCAATTACAATTCCCATTCACTGAACTGCTGACCGAGTTAGTAAAGATCGGTGAGATCATGACCATCACTCGTAACGAAGAAGCCGTTCACGAGCATCATGGAATCTATCGAAAACTAAGCATTTATGGTGAAGGCAAAATGGGGCTGGTCTTATCTGATGATTTAGACCTAAGACTATTTTTAAGCCAATGGCACAGTGGTTTTCATGTGATTGAAAACGGGCGAGAAAGCCTTCAATTCTTCGATCAATATGGCATTGCTGTACACAAAGTTTATAAAACAGATGCCTCGAACGAGAACGAGTGGCAGCGAATCACACAGCAATTTCGTGACGACGCTCCTAAAAACATTGAATTCGAGCCAAGCCCTCAGAAAATCAGCCCAGCTCAGAGCGCACCAGAAAACTTTGATGCCCAACAATTCGACCGCGATTGGGCGGACTTGAAAGACGTGCATGAATATCACGGAATGTTGAAGAAGCATCAACTGAGCCGCACGCAGGCACTACGAAATATTGGTCCAAATTGGGCGCAGAAACTGAACCCTAATGCGGTCGTTGATGCCCTAAAGCAGGCCCAGCAACAACAATGTCCGATCATGATATTTGTTGGCAACCCAGGCTGTATCCAGATTTTCAGCGGCACCATCGAAAAACTGATGCCTTATGGGCCTTGGTTCAATATCTTGGACCCTGAATTTAGCCTTCACCTCAGACCGGACCTCATCACTGAAACGTGGATCATCCGACGCCCAAGTAAAGACGGCATCATCACGTCCATCGAAGCCTTTAACCAATACGGCGACTCAGTGATCACTTTGTTTGGTAAACGTAAGCCAGGTGAAGTGGAACTCCCTAAATGGCAAGAGCTTGCTGAATCTGTTGAAAAAGAGGAGCCTAGCCATGTCATGTAAAGCGCTCTTAGCACTTATAATCGCAAGTGCCAGTTTTGTTTCTTCTACAGCTTGTGCTGAACGTGTCGTCAGTATCGGTGGCACCGTCACCGAAATTGTCTACTTGCTAGGGGAATCTGATCAATTAGTCGCTACTGATACTAGTAGCGTCTATCCAGAAGCGGCCAATCAAACTCCAAAGGTGGGTTATCAGCGAACCCTTTCAGCAGAGGGCGTACTAAGTGTTCGTCCTGACATGCTATTACTGACAACCACCGCTGGACCGCAATCTGTACTGCGTCAGCTGGAAGATACCGGTATTCAGAGCAAGGTTATTGATACACCGAGAACTAAACAAGGCATCCTCGATGCTATTCAAACCGTTGCTGATGCCCTACAGGTTCCAGCAAAAGGACAAACTGCAGTGGCAGATGTCGAGGCCGCGTTTGATCAATTAGAACGCCCCCAGAATTGGACTAAAGCGCCAAGGCTCTTATTTATTATGCAAATGGGTGGATCACCGATGATTGCTGGTCGGGATACTGGGCCAGACGGTCTATTTAACCTTGCAGGAGCGATTAATGCCGCAGGTGACGTTCAAGGTTATAAAAACCTCACGCCCGAAGCCCTGATGCAAGCTCAGCCTGATGCCATTGTCGTAACGTCACATGGTAGTCATGGTTCGAAAGCGGATACTATTTGGCGCATTCCTGGCATTAAAAGCACACCAGCGGCGCAAGCAAAGCGTTTAATCGAACTTGATACCCTACTCGCTCTTGGCTTCGGACCTAGAACCCCACAAGCCATTGAAGCTATTTATCAGCAAATGGGTGATTGGACACCATGAGCGAACTTGTCCAATCACTGACTAAGGTACGCCAATCGATTAGCCCATACCTGTATCTCTTTATTTTATTAGGAGGGATCAGCGTATGGGCATTAACTCAAGGTGCATATCAGATCTCGTGGTTTAGCGTGTTGCAAACAACTGGCTATTCATTAGATCAAGACATCATTATGGACGTGCGTTTACCTAGGCTACTCATGGCAATGCTAGTAGGTACGACACTGGCTGTGTCAGGTGCGTTGATGCAAGCACTATTTCGCAACCCATTGGCCGACCCAGGTTTACTGGGTATTGCAGCCGGTGCTTCGGTGGCGGTAGGACTTCTGATCGTTTTTGGAGAACGCTGGCAGTTTCTGCAACAGGTAGAATGGCTGAAACCATATACATCAAGCTTTGCGGCTTTTATCGGAGCGACAATTACCTGTAGCGTCATTTTTCGCTTATCCAAGAACCAAGGAAAAGTATCGGTCTTGCATCTATTGTTGGCGGGAATTGCCATCAATGCGATTGCAGGCTCTGCCACAGGTTTACTCACCTACATCAGTAGTGATGAGCAATTACGCGCCTTAACCTTCTGGGCCATGGGCAATCTTGGCGGAGCCCGCTGGGAACATGTGTTTACACTTGCCTCGTTACTCAGCCCAATGCTGATCTTTTTGGTGATTAAATCTCAACAGCTTAACTTGCTACTTTTAGGTGAGGAAGAGGCCCGTTATTTAGGCTTAGATGTTGAGCGTTTTAAAGGGCAAATCGTGCTTGTTGTTGCATTGCTAGTGGGCGTTGCCGTGGCTTTCTCTGGCTTAATCGGGTTTATTGGCCTGATGGTTCCACACTTGGTACGCATGATGTTCGGCTCTGATAACCGCCTCGTGGTACCCTGCTCCGCCATTCTTGGAGCAGCCCTGCTAACCAGTGCCGACACTGTTGCGAGAATTCTGGTCATCCCTGCAGAATTGCCCGTTGGCTTGGTGACTAGCTTACTTGGTGGACCATTTTTCCTCTGGCTACTAATGCGTAATATCAAGGGAGGACAGTAATGCTAAAAGTAACTCAACTGTCTTATCAACATCAGCGTGACACGCTGCTAAGTGACATAACCTTTGACCTATTGCCGGGTGAATTACTTGTGGTACTTGGCCCTAATGGAGCGGGTAAATCGACGTTACTTAAATGTTGTGCGGGAACACTCAAGCCATCACAAGGAAGTATCCATTTAAATAACACGACTTTGGAACAGTGGCCTTTAAATGAACTTGCTCAATCTAGGGCGGTGTTAACTCAACAGTTATCCATACCATTTGCTTTGCGCGTACACGAAGTGGTGAGTTTAGGGCTGAGCCCATGGTCGCTGACCAGCAAAGAGCAAGACAAGGCGATAACTGATGTCTTGAATATGGTTGGTATGGCGCATTTCTCAGATCGTGTGTTTAACAGCCTTTCTGGTGGTGAACAGCAGCGTGTTCAACTAGCGCGAGTACTCGTGCAATTACTCGCTCAAGGCGAGCAGGATTTGACGGGCAAACTACTCTTCCTCGATGAACCAATTTCTGCATTAGACCTTCAACAGCAGCAAATCGTCATGCGGTTGTTAAAAACGATGACAGAGAGAGGCATGAGTATCTTCTGTGTGTTGCACGATTTGAATTTGGCAACACTTTATGCAGATACATTGCTCATCATCGAGCGAGGTGAAACCGTTTACTACGACACTCCTAGCAAGATGCACCAAACTTCTGTGGTCGAAAACACATACAAAGCAGATCTGATACAAATTGACCATTCGGAGAAGCCTTTGCCACAATGGCAATTTAGGCACTAATCCAAAAAGCAACAAGCTAAGCGGTAAAGCCACAAGGCCTTACCGCTGTAAAAAGTCTTGCCCCCACTGGATGGAGGCTCCTCGATTACTTGATGAATTTGACCTGTTCATGAATACGCTCAAGGATGGCCCCTTTGCGCTCGTTGAACGTCTTCTTGTTCTGTTCAAAGATATTATTTCCCTTGGTATCGATGGAAATAATCAATGGACCAAACTCTTTGACGCGGTTCACCCACAGGGTTTCTGGCATGCCCAGATCACGCCATTCTGCCGCTTCAATGGCTTCCACTTTGGTGGCTGCGACCACGGCACAACCGCCAGGAAAAACCGCGTGAACTGCCTTGTTCTCAAGGCAGCCCGCGGCCGTTTCCTCACCCATACCACCTTTGCCAATGATCATTTTCACACCCGTTTCGGCGATAAACTGGCGTTCAAATTTCTCCATTCGCATACTGGTTGTTGGGCCGATGGAAACCATTTCATAAGAACCATCGTCTTTTTCTCGAACAATGGGGCCTGCGTGGAAAATAGCCCCACCACGCACGTCCACTGGCAGTTTCTGCTTGAGCTCGATAAGGCGACGGTGGGCAACATCACGACAAGTCACTAAGTGTCCAGTCAGGTAAACAATGTCCCCCACGTTAAGGTCGGCCAATGCTTCATCTGAAATCGGGGTCGTTAGGATTTTTTTCATAGTGTGACGTCCTCGTGAGAGATGATTTCGTAGCTTAAATCCGAGTTGAACTTAATCGTGCCGCGACGGTGGGCCCAGCAGCCAGTGGATACCGCAACACCAATGGTCGATGGATGACGTGCAGAGGATTCAATATTCACCCCCATCACCGTGTTATCACCGGTTAAGCCCTGAGGCCCAATCCCTACTTCGTTTAGGCCATCTTCCAACAACTGCTCCATCAAGGCGGCATTAGCATTCGGGTTAGAGGTGTCCACTGGACGCAAAATGGCTTTCTTCGACAAACGCGCAGCGGTTTCTACCGACGTCGATACTCCAACGCCTACTAACAATGGCGGACATGCGTTGATGCCACGAGAGGTGATCACATCAAAGACAAAGTCAGCAACACCTTCATAACCTTGTCCTGGCATCAAGACTTTAGCGTGGCCTGGTAAGGTACAACCGCCTCCGGCCATGTAGACTTCGATCGTCGCCGTATCATCGTTCGGTACGATATCCCAATCCAACCATGGGATTTTCGAGCCAGTGTTAGTACCGGTATTTTTCTCGTCGAACGTTTCCACTGCGTTGTGACGTAACGGGCCTTTTTTAGTCGCTTCAAGGGTGGCGGTACGAAGGATATCTTCCAGCTCACCGATCAAAGGGAATTTGGCACCGACCGTTAGAAAGTATTGAATAACACCCGTGTCTTGACAGCTCGGACGGTCTAATTTATCCGCCGCTTCTTGGTTTTCGGCCATGGTGTCGTAAATCTCGATGGCCATCGGATTCTTTTCTTTTTTTCTCAAATCCGCTTGTTTTTGCTTAACGTCTTTCGGTAAACGTTTGCCAATGTAACTGGTAAACTTGGTCATCACGTCAGACATGTACTCCACAGAGTTTTCGCTGCTCATATCTCCCCCTTTATTGGTTTTTATCATGAGGCTGGTGATATGATTTTAGGGATATCAGACGTCATCAGTTAAAAATAAAAGACAGACACTTTTTCCCTAGAGGCAACAATGGACGCAAATTCAGAGTTCGAATTTTTCATTTCACTGGCCAAAAATGGCGCATTATCCGCAACGGCTCGTGAGCTTAACTTAACACCTTCAGCGGTAACAAAACGCTTGAACAATCTGGAGTCTCGTCTCGGGGTTCGCCTAGTCAATCGCACTACCCGCCGTATTAGCTTGACCAATGAGGGGGAAATCTATCTGCAGCACGCTAAGGACATCAAAGCGCAAATCGAAGAAATGGAAGCAGCAGTCACCAACCGACGCTCAACTCCGCGAGGCTTATTGCGCGTTAACGCTCCCTTAGGGTTTGGCAGGAATTACATTGCACCGATCTTGTCGGAGTTTTTGAATGAGAACCCAGAAGTGGAAATCCAGTTGATGCTCACCGACCGCCCTATCACTCTTCCGGATGAATCAGTAGATGTGTGTATACGCTTCGGTCCAGCGCCAGACTCACGAGTAATTGCCCGTAAAATAGCCCCTAATCGCCGTTTAGTCTGTGCTTCCCCCACCTATTTTAAGCGCTTTGGGAAACCTGAGACGCCTGCGGAGTTAATGTCGCACAACTGCATTATCATCAAACAAAACCAACAAGTAGCCAGCGCTTGGCGCTTTTACAAAGACAATCAAGAAGAAGTGGTCAAAGTGAAGGCCAATATGCTCACCAACGATGGCGAAATCGCTTTACGCTGGGCATTAGATGGTCATGGCATTGTGATGCGCGCAGAATGGGACATGGCAAAATACATGCGCCAAGGAAAGTTGGAAGCAATTTTTAACGATTATGATACGCCCGAAGCTGATATCTACGCGGTGTATATGGAACGCTTGAATCAATCCGCTAAAGTCACTCGCTTTTTAGATTACTTACAGGATTCGTTTTTAAACAATGAAAACAAAGAAAGGTCCTTTTGGTAGGACCTTTCTGGTAGGAATATTAAGCAATGACTTGAGTAAAGCTATTTCCGTTATACTTTAAAACAAGATCCCTGCTGGCATCCTCAATAACAACACTTCTTTCATTAATAAGTAAAATGCCGCCACTATCACTACCGATACCGACACGTTACGCAACATTGGCACCAGCTTCGGTTTATCAAAGTTCGCTATCAGCATGATGCTGGTAAACGCTAACAAAGAAGACAGAGCAAAGCCCAAAGTCGACATAAACATCGTCCATAAACCGATCGTCACGACAACTGCTGACTGACGTGCAGTGGGCAAAACACCCAACTGTAGAAACGGCGTTGAATGCTTCGTTTTCAACAGTCGAATCAGCAACAAACCTGATAGAACCAATACCGCATACAAAATATAGCTTGGGAATACAGCGCCTAATTTTGACATGCCATCCATTTGCGAAAGCAGTACCCCACTTCCTACCATGATCAGCAGCGTTACCATCAAGGTAGCAGGTTTATTCTCTGGTGCGACAGCTAGTTTTTGGCTCTTATTGCGACGCGCCATCCACAATGGATAGATCAAGGCAAACACTGCACAGATAATGATGCCAATCGAAATCGGACGACCAAAGAACATTTCTAACACTCGCCCTTGTGCAGAACCAATCAAATAGGTTTGCACAAAACCTTGTTCAGCGATTTTCCCAAGCACTAGACCTAATACTATAGGCGAGGCACTAAAACCGAATTTCGACAATACCCATGCCAAAACCCCCAAGGAGAACATCACAAAGGTATCATGTGGATTGCTATGGATCGCATAGCTACCAATCACAGTTAAAAACGCCACCGTTGGCACCAACAACTGTTTCGGTGTCTTGGCAATCGATTTGTAAGCGTACTTACCTAGCACCAGTCCAACTGGTAACATCAATATGGTTGCAATCAACAAACCGTAGATAAAGGTGTAGACAATGCTGCCTTGCTCAGTAAAGAGTGAGGGACCGGTTTTGATTCCTTGTACCAATAAGGCACCTAGAATGATTGCATCAGGTGGTGTGCCCGGAATCCCCAACACCAAGGTCGGAATAAAGCCCCCACCCACGGTAGCATTGTTGGCAGACTCCGTTGCAATGATGCCATCCGGAGCCCCCTTACCAAATTGATCTGACTCTTTAGAACTCCGACGAGCTTCGGTATAGGCCACCAAGCCTGCAATAGAGCCACCTGCTCCAGGTAAGATCCCCACTACAGTACCGATAATGGAACTGCGCAGAAGGTTGAACTTACGCTTTGCAGCGAGAGCAAAAGCCGTTTTAAGAGAAGATCCCCCCTCAACTTTGGCAAAGTTTAAATGTGGCGTTTTCGACGCTACCAAATCAATGATCACTGGCATACAGTAAAGACCAATGATGGCCGAAGTGATGTCGATGCCACCTAATAATGACACTTGATCAAAGGTAAAGCGTACATCGCCACCCACCACCGCCACACCCACGGTTGAGAGAATCAAACCGATACAAGCGCCAATCAAACCTTTTACAGTATTGCCAATTGATAATGCGGAAATCAACGTAAGACCAAATACCGCCATCCAAAAGTACTCGGCTGGACCAAATGCTAACGCCACTTCCGCTAACGGAGGGGCAAGTAATAACAAAGCAATGCCACCCACTACACCCCCGCCGACGGAGGCAAGAGTGGCTAAGGAAATAGCCAATGCACCTTTGCCTTGTTTTGCCATCGGATAGCCATCAAACGTGGTCGCAATGGCAGAAGGTGTTCCTGGTGTATTGACCAAGATTGCCGCAAACGCACCACCATAAATGGCACCCGTATAAATCGCCCCCAGTACGATGAGGCCAGAAGCTGGCCCCATCACATAGGTAAATGGCACTAATACAG
Source organism: Marinomonas sp. AWM4_232 (assembly GCF_056158325.1). Classification (NCBI taxonomy): domain Bacteria; kingdom Pseudomonadati; phylum Pseudomonadota; class Gammaproteobacteria; order Oceanospirillales; family Oceanospirillaceae; genus Marinomonas; species Marinomonas sp. AWM4_232. The sequence continues at coordinate 3,764,119 of NZ_JBSWTA010000001.1, forward strand.
CGACAGCCATTGTCGCTGACAGCCCAGGCATGGCGCCGATAACCGTCCCAGCGATCACGCCAACCAATGCAAGCATCAGATTTAAAGGCGTGAGGGCTTCAACTAAATAGCTTAGTAGTTCCATTTTGAATACCTGCTTTTATTTGCCAAGGCCCAGCAACTCAGCAACGCCCTCATATTCCTTTTGATTGGCAGCCATAAACTCATCCATTTGCTCGTATGGAATGTCCGTTAGCACAAAGCCATTGTCTTCCATCTTTTTAACGAACTCTGGATCGCTGTTAATATCACCGATGATCTTAGATAGCTTCTGGCGAACTTCTTCAGGGGTCGACTTTGGTACAGCCAAACCGCGGTAAGCACCACCTACTAAATCAATACCTAACTCTTTAAATGTCGGCACATCAGGGAAGGCATTCAAACGTTTCTCAGCAGATACCGCCAACATACGCAGCTTATCCCCGGCGTTAGCGCCAGACGTGGCATAGTTAAACCCTGCCGTCAGCTGATTTCCCATCAATGCCGTCATTGCAGGACCGATACCACTAAAAGGTACATATGTTGTGGTGACACCTGTCATTTTATCGAACAAGGTTTGACCAATGTGGTTGGCGGAATTAGAGCCTGAGCCAGCGAACGTCACCATACCTGGATTCTTTTTCGCATAATCGACCAAGTCGGATAATTTCTCGAACTTACTGTTTGCTGGAACGAAAATCGCATTCGGCGTGTAATGGAAGTAGTAAATAGGAGTCAGTTCTTCGGTTTTGTAACCCGAATCTTTCACGATAGGTTGCATGATGGTATGCGGAATATTAATCCCCATAATAGTGTAGCCATCACCTTCCATACCGTTTAGCTGTGACCACGCAACCGCCCCACCAGCACCTGGCATGTACTGGATTACCGTTTTAACGCCGGCATGTTTTTCAAATACGGTTTGTTGGAAACGAGCAGATAAGTCAGACTCGCCGCCGGCATTGAATGGCAAAATGTAGTTAATGGGCTTTGATGGAAAGTCTTCAGCCGCCATTGCCGACATGGACATAGATAAAGCTCCTACTGTCATGGCAGTAAGAAGAGGTTTGGTAAAACGAGCAATTTTATTTTTATTCATTGTTTAACCCTTTATTGTGATTAACTAGCCAACTCACTATAACCACAAGCTTAATCCCTTAGGGTTTCTGAGGGTTAAATCTTTATTCACTTTTTTTCAATAATGACTTCTTATCTCATTACCTTTAGGCCAACTGCACATACATTGTGCAAAATCAGCTTCTTTGATTGACTTTCGTTTGTTCCATATATAGAACGTTCAATATATAGAACGATTTATATAATGCTCAAATGAGAAGCCAACTCTATGGAAAAACCAAATCTCGATATTTTAGGCCGGAATCTACAAACCCTACGTCTTAAGAAAGGCTTGTCTTTGTCACAGCTTGCACAGGATGCAGGCATCGCCAAATCCAATCTGTCTAGGATTGAGCAAGGGGATGGTAACCCGACCATCGAAACAATCTGGCGCTTAGCGGTGCAGCTGAATGTGCCTTTTAGTGACTTAATCGCCCGAGTACCCGCCTCATTGGGTGAAAATGGCATTCAAGTAAAACTGATTGACCAAGGCACAGATAACCCAAGGGTCGATGTCTACTGGATGTCGTGTGCGCCTAATACAACCAAACTGTCAGAACCTCATATCACTGGGTCCACTGAATCGATCACTATTGTTAGTGGCGAATTGTTTGCTGGTGAAGAGCAGGACCTACAAAAGCTTAGCGCTGGCGATACGTTTACCTTCTCAGCCGACAAATCTCACTGTTATCAAACCGGGGATTTATGGACAACTTTGATCATGGTGATTACCTACCCTAAGCAGGAGCCATCAATATGAGTACCATGGCACAACCTTTATCTATTACACCCTGGAAGCAAGGTGTTAAAGATGCGATCCCACTTCTAGGCGGCTATATTCCTGTGGCGATTTCGTTTGGTCTGATTTCTGTTCAATCTGGTTTCAGTGTGCTCGAAACCATTTTGATCTCGACTTTTATCTACGCTGGTGCATCACAGTTTTTATTTGTTGCTATGGTGGCCTCTGGCGCTCCACTTTGGTTGGTGATAATTATGACGTTACTGATCAATGCTCGACACGTGGTGTATGGCCCAAACTTAGCGCCCTACTTAACTAAGGATGCCCGCTGGGGGCCTTTAATGCATGGCTTAACGGATCAAATCTTCGCCATCGCCCATACTCGCTTACCACAAATACCCAGTGAATCACGCATTGGCTGGTACACCGGAGCGGCAACCTTGGCTTGGTTAAGTTGGATTGGAGGCTCGGCTCTAGGAGCCATTGCCGGGGATGAGTTAATGCAGCGCTGGCCATTAATAAATGAGGCCCTACCGTTTGCCTTGCCGGCTTTGTTCTTTGTACTCATCGTGCCCCGTTGCAACAGTCTTCAGTGGACAGTGACCATCGCAGGTGCCGCAGCTTCTGCCATGTTGCTGAAAGTCTTTGGTTTTCCAAATATCGCTATCCCAGCGGCAGCCTTGTGCGGTGCACTAGCGTTCTATGCACTAAAGTACACTGGCAAACAAGGAGCACAGTCATGAGTAATACGATTTGGGTTACCCTACTTTCCATCGCTATTGGAACGTATTTGATTCGACTGTTGCCGTATCTATGGATGGCGCGAAAACTAGAGCGAGAGAACACTCAAGAAGGCATTGCCAATATACCAAGTTGGTTGACGATTTTGGGACCAACAATGATCGCGGCTATGTTTGGCACCTCACTAGTCCCCGCTCATCCTTCCGTGACAACGTGGTTTGCAACCTTTGTTGGAGTCATGACGACTTACTTGGTATGGCGTCGAACGCGCTCAATGGGCTGGCCGATCTTTTCCGGCGTTGCGATATTTGGCGTGGTTGTGGTGCTTTTAGGTTAAGCACCTTTATTTCAAAAACCTAATGCGATGAAATACCATATGTTTTCTGTCCACAAAAACTCTCTCAATTAACAATAACTACACAAATTTATGCTTTTACGGCATCACAATCTTAGTTCTTTTGATTTACTATCAAAAAAACAAATTGATTTATATCAGGATTTTGCCATGACAGTTAAAGTTTTATTGGTTGACGACAGCCGTGTAAGCCGAATGGGATTAAAAAAAGCGATTAAGGGTGTATCGCAAGACTTTGAAATTTCCGAGGCTGAAAACGCTGATGTCGCCGAAGCTTATCTGCAAGACAATACTGCTGACATCGCATTGATTGATTTCAACATGCCTGGTCGCAATGGTTTAGAGTTGGTGGAAGCCATCATTGGTCAGCATCCCGATATGAAATACGTGCTTGTCACGGCAAACATTCAAACGTCCATTCAAGAAAAGGCAAAGGGATTAGGAGTAGAGTTTGTTGGCAAACCTGTCAACGCAAGCCAACTGGCTGAAGTGATAGGAGGCTTCTGTGATTAATTACCTTAACCCTGATGAACATGACTTAGTGGTTGAGCTCATGAACATCGGTGTTGGGAAAGCAGCCGCTTCGCTTTCTCAAATTGCCGATGATGAAGTGACATTATGCGTGCCAAAACTTGAGTTTCTGTCTTATGAAGAAGCGGAAAGTGCTTTCAATGAGCGACTTTCTGTTGCCTTAAGTGGCGTGAGCCAGGAGTTCAAAGGGTTTATTGGCGGTACCGCTACACTACTTTTCCCTGAGGCACGTAGTTTAGACCTAGTCACGGCAATGCTCGGCGAAGAATTAGACGATGACATTGAGCTGGACGCGGAACTTGAACAAGAAGTTCTATCAGAGCTTGGCAATATTTTGCTAAACAACTGCCTATCGACCATTGCCAACATTCTTGGCGAAAGTCTGCATACAGATCTCCCTACGACCTTCCATATTGAATCAGACAGTTTGCTTAAACACTTAAGCAAAGGGGAAAAACCCAAGTCTGTTGTGGTCATGCTTTTAACCATCGACTTTAGCTTAAAACACAAAGACTTGTCTGGACATTTGGTTTTCACCATTGATTTTTCAATCGTAGATGCTTTTAAAGAAGCGCTACAAAACTACCTTAACGAGCTTGGGGAATAAGCCATGATCGACCGAACAATTCCTATTGATATTGTGATGTCTTCGCTGGATTCAATTGAAGGTGGCATCATCATTCTCGATAAAAATGGTAAGGTCGCCCATGTCAACGATTGGATCCTAAAGCACTGTCAGTTAGACAGAGATGTACTGATAAATCAAAAAATTGAAGACGTTTTTGTAGGAGTGTCACCAGCCTTATTGAATGCGCTTGAACAAGCAAGATCCAGCAAACTAAGCCGTATGCTTTCCCACAAAATGCATAAACAATTGCTACCTCTGCATGTGAATAATCAATCAGGCCAGCATAAACTCGACATTTCGGTGCTCGTCACACCTCTAAGTGAGGTGGGTGGCGTCCTGCTTCGAGTCATTGATTATACAGCACTAGTAAGACGGGAAACGCAAATTCGTTTCAATGAAAAACTTTTGACTCTTGAGAAAGACTTTTTATCCCGTGCTCCCAATCTTTCTGAGTCGTTAGCAGAATACATTGAAGCGTTTACTGATCGTGTTAACCGTTTACCGCACCCATTCCACGCTCAAGTCGCTGTGATTATTAATGACCACTTTTTGCGGTTTATCGACCCTAGCCACCCAGCTTCTTATAAGTCGGTTGAATCCATTATCTTGTCTAGATCAGCAAATGATGCCATCTATGAAATTAGCCAGATTAAAGACAACAACGGTGCAATTTTTCACGCCATTCATGACGTCAACAAAGACAAAATAAAAGGTTACATTGTTTTCACTTCAACAAGTACAGAAGGCAATAGCCATCTGGCTCACAAAAATCTGCTGAAAATAACGGATTTGGTCAACAACCTTATCGAGTGGAAGACCAACTACGAAAAACTACACTTTTTAGCCAATAACGATATTCTCACTGGCTTATTAAATCGTGGGGCCTTAACAACATCATTTAATAATGCGCTCAAAGAAAACGATAAACTGTCTCTTCTATTCATCGATTTAAACAATTTTAAGCAAGTCAACGATGTTCATGGTCATCATATCGGCGATAAAGTACTACAGAAAATGGCCAGCAAAATTAATAGCGTGCTAGCGCCTGACGATTTGGCATTCCGCATAGGCGGTGATGAATTTGTCATCCTTAGAAAGCACGCTAACAACATCAAAGAGCTAGAGGCATCACTATTAGAAACCATCTCAAAGTCATTCTTATGTGAGTCCATTCCACTTTCCATGAGCGCATCAGTGGGATACGCCTCTTACCCAGAACATGGGCAATCCTTAAATGAATTACTGCTAGTTTCTGACAAGCAAATGTATCACCACAAAAATTCAAAACAAGGTGGATTAGAGGTCTAGTAATAGATTTATTCCCATAAGCACAACCTAAATACTAGTGACTGAAATTAAAGTGGTTGGCATTTTTCATGGATCTAAGACTCATTTGATGGCGTGAATTTTTCGAAATAGTTGAAAGGTGCTATAAGCTTTTATCATTGGGTTAGTAAGCAAGCCCCTTAAGAGCTTGCTTACTCTTTGTATCTTTAATCTCCCATCACAATACCTTCACGACGAGGGTCAGCACCGCCATAAAGTTTGCCGTTCTCAATCACTATGCCTTGTAAACCGGAGTTTAGATCTTTCACCGACACGTTAAAGCCCATAGATTCAAGTTCAGGTGCAAGAGATTCTGCTGAAGTCCCCTTTTCAATATCATAGGTGCCAAAGCGGTTTAGCATGTTTGGCATCGATATTGCTGATTGCATATCCATACCCCACTCTAGGTGTGCGATCAAAGCTTTGGACACGTAACCAATGATCCGAGAGCCACCTGGTGAGCCCACCACCATGTAGGGTTTGTCATCCTTCAACACGATGGTTGGGGCCATGGAAGATCTAGGACGCTTCCCTGGCTCTAGGCGGTTAGCAATCGGATAACCTTCACTGTAAGACGCAAATGAGAAGTCTGTTAGTTCATTGTTTAACAAGAAGCCATTGCTCATTACTCGTGAACCGAAGCCATTTTCAATCGTAGTCGTGATCGATAAGGCATTCCCATCCGCATCGACGATGGAAATATGACTGGTACTTGGAAACTCGATAGATTGGTCATCCGCTTGAGCCACGGCTTTCTGCCAACGAGGTTCACCTGCCGCTACCGAAGACAATGCTTTTCCTGGAGTAATTAATTGGGCTCTTGCGGCTAAATAACTTTTGTCTAACAAGCCTTCGGGCATCGGTACGAAATCTGTATCAGCCATGTATCGGCCACGGTCAGCAAACGCTAAACGCGAAGCGTCCCCGATAATTTGCCATGCCTGAGCAGATTCAGGCCCCATAGAAGCCAAATCAAAGTGTTGTGTGATGCCTAAAATCTGACCAACGGTTAGAGCACCCGAACTTGGTGGCCCCATACCGCAAATATCAAATGCTTCGTAAGGTAGACAGGTCGCCGGTCGCTCTTTTACTTTGTAAGTTTGAAAATCGGCTAAGGAAAGCACACCAGGATTATCTGAGATAGAACGGACGGTATTTACGATATCTTCCGCGATTTGACCTTGATAAAAGCCTTCTGCACCCGCCGCTGCAATACGATTAAGTGTATTAGCGTATTTTGGATTCTTTAAAAGCGTTCCTTCTGCTAAAGGTTGGCCACTTTTATCTAGGAAGTACTCAGCCGTTTCAGGAAACTTAGCTAGAGATTCACGAGTTTGAGAAATCGCACCTGCCAAACGCGGGGATACTTCAAAGCCATCTGTTGCAAGCTTAATGGCAGGTTCGAACAATGAGTTCCAAGGCAGCTTACCATGAACATCATGCAGTTTTTGCATCAGCGCTACCGTTCCAGGCGTACCAACTGAACGTCCTCCGATGACCGCATCATAGAACTTATAAGTACTGCCGTCTTCGTGTTGAAACAGCTCTGGCGTTGCTTCTAACGGGGCTGTTTCTCGAGCATCGAAAGTTGTTAATTTTTCCTTAGCGGCATCATAGTACACGGCAAACGCACCACCACCGATTCCTGATGATTGTGGCTCTACAAGCCCCAAAACAGCTTGAACAGCAACATACGCATCCATAGCAGAACCACCATTCTTAAGCACAGCATAGCCTGCTTCCACGGCTTTAGGGTTAGCGGCGGCCACCATAAAATTGTGTGCCTCAACTAACTTTTTCTGCTCAATGGCTCCGGCGGCCTCAGGTGAAAAAGCATCTGCTGCTTGTCCTGCAGCCATTAGACCAGAGCTACTCAACAAAGAAACTGAAAGGGCCAGCGTTTTGATTGCAAATCGCATTGATACATTCCTTATATTATTTTCGTTTAGCAGAAAGACTAACGCCTCTCTAAAACCATCTTATGGAATCCAACCAAGCAATAGAAGAACTTAAACCGAAAAACTGTGGCCCTTTGTTTGAGCCCTGTCTTTAATGTTACTAACAGGATATTAGACCTCAGTTGAGATCAATGGTTAAACAGCTGTTCTAGCTGTCGAAGTAACCACTGTCCGGCTTCACCAAAATGCTGATCCCGTCGTTTTATCACGCCCACTTCGACTAGCGTGGACTGCGGGATGTTTTGCGTGGACAAGCTAATTAGTGAATCGCGATACCAAGGGGAAAGCGCTATGTGTTCTGGTACCAGCGCCCACCCGAGCCCCATGGCCACCATTTCAGAGATTTGATAATAACTGTCAATGTGCCAGTAGTTAGACGTCAGCGGTGCCGCTCGGTTTTCTCCTAATCGGTCACAAATCACCAACTGGCGAAAAGCTTGTAGCTGGGACAAATTAGGTTCATCGGTGCTGCAAAGCGGATGATCTTTGGCAGCAATCAGGGTTTGTTTAAAATGCCCAACAGAGTGAAATTCAATGTCATCGTCTAGCTGACTCGATCGGAACAACACCCCCATAGTGGCTCTACCGGATAGCACCGCGGCGGCAATATCATTTCTAGAGCCATGTGTGAGAGTTAGCTTTAAATTTGGAAATTGCTCAGCCAATCGCGCAAAAATGGTTTGAAAGCCAACGAGTGGGACCGCCTCATCTCCTGCAATAACCAGCTCAATATCTTGACCTGCTACGGCAGCCATGACTCTCGCATTTAGTCTATCTCGCTGAGCCAATACAAACCGAGCCTCAGTTAGCATTTCTTGGCCAAAGGGTGTTAATGTCGGCGTATGCAAAGAACGGTCAAATAGTTCGGCCCCAAGATCTAACTCTAAATCAGCGATCGCAGTACTCACTCGGGATTGAGCTTTACCAAGCTTACGTGCAGCCGCTGAGAAAGAGCCTTCTGTTGCGGCCATTTCAAAGATCTTTAATTGATCAATTGTCCAATTCAAACTCTTACTCCTGCGCCAATCCATCTCTTTTTAAGATGAACACTAACTTTGGTTCATCTTATTTTCATTTAATAATATATGGATATCAACTTCAGGTGACATCATGGAACACGCATCTATTTCCATCACAGGCTCTGTTCAGCGAACTTTTTGGCGGTTTGCCATCCCATCGGTGGCGGGCATGCTGGTCAATGGACTTTATCAAGTCATTGATGGCTTGTTTGTTGGACACTATGTCGGAGCAAATGGACTTGCAGCCATGAACTTAGCTTGGCCAATCCTTGGTCTAATCATTGGCTTTGGGATTTTAGTGGGCATGGGGGGTGGTGCCATCATGTCTCAACAACGTGGCGCAGGTGATAAAACAAAAGCGTCCATTAGTCTAACTGCTTCTTTATGGCTGATTCTATTACTTTCCATCGTCTCCAGTGGCTACTTAGCATTGAGTGGTAGCCATCTACTTTCCTTACAAGGCGCTGAAGCAACGGCTTATCAATGGGCGCTTGATTACATCAGTGTTTTTCAATGGGGAGCAATCATGACGATTGCATCAGGTGCTTTGCCCATGCTGGTTCGCAATGATGATCGCCCTAACCTAGCTACGTTATTGTTAGGCATAGGTGCAGTGCTCAATATCGTTTTAGATTATTTAATGCTCGGCCATTGGAATTTAGGTTTAAAAGGTGCGGCGATAGCTACGGTAATCTCTCAAGCCACTGTTGCTATGTTTGCTTTGCTTTATTTTTGTTCAAACAAAGCCAGCATTCGCTTAGCTCTGGAATTTATTAACCTCAAACAACTTATGCAGGTACTAAAAACAGGCAGCTCTGGACTGGTGATGTTTTTATACTTTAGTTTTATTGTTGCTGCCCACAATACCTTATTACTTAAATACGGCTCCGTTGAGTATGTGAGTGCCTTCGCGATTATTAATTACATTGCCCTGCTCTATTACTTGATTGCAGAGGGGTTAGCGAATGGTATTCAGCCTCTTGTCAGCTATTACTATGGGGCAAAGCAGCCTAAGCACATAAAGACAACCATGATATTGGCTTTAAAAATCGTCTTAGGCCTTGGCTTATGCACCACGCTGATCGCTAACGTTCTTTCAGAACAATTAATCGGATTATTTACTACTGAGCAAACTGGACTGGTTCAAATTACAGTTGAAGGCATGCGACTGCATTTGTTTGCTTTATGCTTGGATGGTTTTTTATTTGTCGCATCGGTGTATTTCTTATCAGTTGGACAAAACCGTGAAGCCATGCTTGTCGCACTGGGTAATATCGTGATTCAAATTCCATTCCTGTTGTCCTTTCCTACAGTGCTGGGGACACAAGGAATATGGCTGGCGCTGCCACTATCCAACGTCGTGCTTAGTATTATTGTCGCACCGATATTGATACGGTCTTTAAGTCACCGTACGGAGCCAGTCGTCGAAATGAAAACCAAACAGGAACTGCCCTTCTTTTAAGCATCATGACTCAGCAAAGTCCAAGGGAAGCTGTCGCGCTTCTTCTTCGGACTTTAGCATAACACTTAAACCTAAAAGGCGAATTTCACGTCCATTCTGGCGCTTTAGAACCTGTTCTAATAAATCTCTGAAGTAATCAAGATCCAACTTCTGGTGAACATGCTCAATAGTTGTAAGCTGGAAATCCGCAAACTTTACTTTGATACCCTGCTTAGTAATGCTTTTATCTTTAGAATGACGTCCAAGGCGCTGCTGTAACTCAGGGTATAAGCGCTGCTCGATCACCTGCCAACACTCATCATAACTTGAGATATTAGTGGCAAAGGTTCTTTCAACGCCAACTGATTTGCGTTGACGATGAGGTGTGACTTCTCGCGGATCAATCCCATGACTTCTATTCCAAAGAGAATCACCTAATCGCCCAAAGCGCCTTACGAGCGCTAAGTAATCGGCATTACGAATATCGGAACAGACATAAAACCCAGCATTATTAAGCTTCTCAAGGCTGACTTTACCGACACCTGGGATTTTGCCAAGTGGCAACTGGTCAATCACAGATTGCACTTGATTAGGCGTAATCACAAATTGCCCATCCGGTTTATTCATATCAGAGGCAATTTTGGCCAAGAATTTGATCGGAGCAACGCCCGCTGAGGCAGTCAGATTTAATTCTGTTCGGATCTCATCTCGTATGGCCTCAGCAATAAGGGTCGCTGAACCATGGTGCTGCTGACAGTTTGTGACATCTAGATAGGCTTCGTCCAAAGATAACGGCTCAATCAGATCTGTATAGCGAGCAAAAATCGCCCGAATCTTGGCTGAGGTCTCTTTGTAAACCTGCATCCTACCTGGGATCACGGTTAACTGTGGACACAGCTTCTTGGCAATCGCCGTCGACATAGCCGAACGAACACCGTATTTACGTGCTTCGTAGTTGCAAGTACTGATAACCCCACGCTGCCTTTCATTCCCCCCAACCGCCAACGGAATATTGCAATACTGAGGGAAATCACGCATTTCTACCGACGCAAAGAAGGCATCCATATCAATATGGATAATCTTTTTTTGGTAGTTAGAAGGGTTCTGCATGGAGATAATATACTGTTTAAATAAACAGTATTAAGACATATCTCATCGTGGGCTGTCCAGCAGAACTTTTGATTTAAATTTCAGCTTCTTGGGCACAAAAAACGCACATTGAGATTGCTCAAGGTGCGTTTTCTTTATCAACTAACCACTATTTAGCAAATAATTGTCCCATATCTTTAAAGGCTTTGAACTCTAACGCGTTGCCACATGGGTCGAGCAAGAACATGGTCGCTTGTTCACCAACTTGGCCTTTAAAACGGATGTAGGGCTCGATCACAAACTTCGTATCGAATGATTTTAAGCGCTCGGCTAAATCTTCCCATTGTTGCCATTCCAGCACGACACCAAAATGCGGGACTGGCACATCATGACCATCCACTGGGTTGGTCGTAGCATTTTCTTGAGAAGGTGTTTTTGGGTGACTGTGAATCACTAGTTGATGGCCGAAAAAGTTAAAATCGACCCAAGCTTCCGCTGAACGCCCTTCCTCAAGACCAAAGACATCGCGGTAAAAAGCGCGGGCTAAAGGTACATCGTAAACAGGGATGGCTAGGTGAAATGGTTGTAGGCTCATTTTGGCTTCCTTTTGTTGGCTAGCTAACATTACAGTAAGGTTTTATTCCACAAAAGCCAATTTCGCCTGTGCTTGATTGATGAAAACTTTGGTTAAGTTTTGCAGTGTGGTTGAGCGGATAGAGGCATGTTGCCAGTAAAGTGGTACATCGACTGTGACTCTAGGATGGATCAAAACTACTTTGCCATCGGCTAGCGCCTGCTGAATCATACATTCAGGCACCATGCACCAACCAAGATGCAGTGCTGCGGCTTCAACAAAGCCTGTTGAGGTGGGAATATAGTGCGTTGGTGGGTACAAATCATGACCCACTACCTGCTGAATAAAGCGATTTTGTAGCTCATCCTTGCGGCTAAACACTAACATTGGCGCCTTGGTTAAACTCTCAAGGTTTAAGCCTTCGGCAAAGAAACGCTGCTTAAATTCCGGCGATGCAATGGCGTGATAACGCATAGTGCCTAGCGCATGGATATCACAGCCTTGGATGGCTTTGGTTTCAGATGTCACAGCACCTACTGTACTGCCGTTTCGCAATAAGCTAAGTGAGTGGTCTTGATCATCTACGATGACATCAAATAAGTAACCAAACTCCTGATTTAAGGTGGCCAATGCTGGCAATACCCAGGTTTCTAACGAATCATCATTGACTGCGATGGCCAGTCGTCGATTCACAGCGTTGGGCTGCTCAAGCTGAAAGTCTTCGTAAGCTTCTGCTTCTAATGCCAACATGGGCTTCACTTTTCGCAGTAATTTCTCCCCTGCTTCTGTCGGCCGACAAGGTAATTGTCGAACGATGAGAACCTGCCCTAAACGGTCTTCTAATGCTTTGACCCGTTGTGAAATAGCCGATGGCGTCACCGATAAACGTTGCGCTGCCCCATCAAAACTCGCTTCTTCAATCACTGCTGCGAACGCCGCTAATTGGGGGTGTATCAAGCTCATATGAATAGCCTTTAGATTAGAGTTTCTTAACTATACATAGAATTATTAATTTTACTAACTTTCAGTTTTCTCAGATCATGGGCCTATTCAATATCTAACCATTCACTGGATTATTAAATGTTACTGACAGCTTTAATTGCAGGTTTTACCACAGGCGCGGGACTGATCATCGCCATCGGCTCACAAAATGCTTTTGTTCTTAGGCAAGGCTTGATGCGCAACCACATTGGCATCATTGTCGCGATTACCTCTCTAAGTGATATTTTGTTGATTACACTGGGCGTTGCGGGCATCGGGTTACTGGTTAAAGAATGGCCTGAACTCATGCAAGTGCTGCAATTTGGCGGGGCCGCATTCCTTGCATTTTATGGGTTACAAGCCGCTAAACGTGCTTGGTCGGGTGCTGGCGCTCTCAATACAGACGACACGACCAACCATAATTCTTTGAAAAAAGCGGTGCTAACCTGCTTGGCGTTTACCTTCCTAAACCCTCATGTGTACCTTGATACCATGGTTCTACTGGGCAGTATTTCGACCCACTATCCTGGACTGGGACAACTGGCATTTGGCATCGGCGCTTGCCTAGCCAGCGTGGCTTGGTTTATGTCCCTAGGTTATGGATCACAACTTCTAATCCCCGTATTTAACAACCCAAATGCGTGGCGTGTACTGGACGCCATCATCGCAGTGTTTATGCTGACACTAAGCACTTTGATGCTGATGGGGCCGTTTTAAACAAACTTAAAAAGGCTCAGACAAATATGTTGTCATTTGATAGGCTTTAATCAGTTTGTTTTAGAGACTCGCTAATGAGCAACAATAAGCCAGAAACACGCCAACGTTTAGTCTCCTCCGCTGCAGATATGATCAGTCGCCGAGGACTTGATGCGACCAGTATTCGCGAACTCGCTAAGTATGCGAAGGTGCCTTTAGGTTCTACTTATCACTACTTTCCCGGCGGAAAACAGCAAGTGGCGGTTGAGGCGATTCAATACGCTGGTGATAATGTCGCGCATTTACTTCAACAGGCACTAGAAGCTGGCCCGATCGCTGGATTACATAGTTTTCTGGATCTTTGGCGCTCACGAGTAAAACAAAGTCATTTCCAAGCGGGCTGTCCGGTTCTTGCTGTGGCAACAGAAGAGCCAACAGACGAAGTCGGTTTAGCTACTTTAGAAGCGGCCTCAGAAGTCTTTTCCAAATGGCGCTCTCTACTTGCTGAGTCGCTCATCAAACATGGGGCTGAAAAAGCTCAAGCGAATAGTATTGCAACACTGGCCGTTGCCTCGGTTGAAGGCTCTGTCGCCTTATGCCGCGCCCACCGTAGCTTGCAACCATTAGATGAAATCGAACAGCTGTTAGACGAGCTAATGCGACAAGCCATATCCCAGCATTAAGTCATTTCTTATCATAAAAATTTGTCACACCCTCTTTTTATAACAGTCGTTATAGGTTACATTTCTATAACAGTCGTTATAACCGTTCAATTTAGCAACGAAACGAGGGACCTATGTCGGCAACAAATCAATCTATTAGCCTCATAACAGAGGATAGTTACACGCTCCAGGGTTTTATATTTACTGCCAAAAAGCCCGTTAAAGCGAAGTTGATTGTCGCGGGGGCCACTGCCGTCCCACAAGGTTTCTATCGACGCTTCGCCCAATATTGCGCCGATCAAGGATATGAGACGTTAACCTTTGACTATCGTGGCATTGGTCTGTCACGCCCAGAACAGTTAAAGGGGTTTCGAATGAGTTTGCTCGACTGGGGGCAAAAAGATCTGGCGGCGGCCGTGTCTTATATGCATTCAGAGAATGTCCCTTTGTTTTTAGTCGGACACTCATATGGCGGACACGCACTTGGTTTATTGCCAAATCATTACCTAATCAACGGCTTCTATGTGTTTGGTACCAGTGCTGGCTGGCATGGATACATGCCAAAGTTAGAGCGACTTAAAGTTCAAATTATGTGGCGAACGTTACTACCAGCGCTCACACTTTGGAAAGGTTATTGTCCTTGGAAGATGCTAGGGCTGGGGGAAGATCTGCCACTCGATGTATTTCGTCAGTGGCGTCATTGGTGCCAATTTCCCCGTTACTTTTTCGACGACCCAGCTATGCAGGGGATTGAACAAAGTTATGCTGCGGTTACAACGCCGATCTATGCTGTCAATGCGCTCGATGATTTATGGGCCATGCCTGCATCGAGGGATGCTTTTCTACAAGCCTATACGAATGCCACCATTGAGCGAGAAGACTTAGATCCTAAAAACTATCAGGGCAAAGTCGGTCATATGGGATACTTTAGGGAACACGCCGCCCCTATGTGGGACGACGCTCTCTCTTGGTTTGAGGCAAAAAGAACTATGCCCTAACGGCCTTACGACTAGTAAAACCAAGCAATGTGGATCACAGCACGAACCAACAGCCCAAACAAGGCTCCCATCAGCGCATAACGGAAGATTTTACCGATACGAGGACCAATGGCTGAAAATAGCGCTAAACCTACTAAATCCACAGGGTTACTGGCCAAACCGACAATAATATTCAGATCACGTGCGGTCAGTGTGCCCTGCTCCACCTGATCAATGATCACCCCTAAATAGGCCGTTCCGCCAGCGATGTATTTGGTAATAATTGGCAGCACCGCAGTGCCTGGCAAACCTAGCGAACTGAATATCGGCTCCAACCACTTAGTTAGCACGTCGATAACATGCAAATCTTTTAGAATAGTGAGAATAAAAACCGTGATGATCAACATTGGGATCATGTTGATGGCGATCTTCATACCCTCCATGCCCCCATCAGATAGAGACTGCACGATGGTTTTTTTAACTTTAGGGCCTTCTTCGATGGCTTCTGTACCGTTTGCGTAGGCGGATTGATTACGCATTAAAACATAGTAAGTAAAGGCTGATGCCAAGATGCCACCGATAATTGAAGAGGCCAAGAGCACCCAAATATTGACGCCGTAAGCAATCATCGGAAAGGAAATGTTACCTTGGGTTAAAGTCAGGACTAAAGCCATGGAGGCAGCTAACTTGCGCTGATCTTGCTCCATCAAATCAATTTTTGCCAACGTTGGAAAAGGCGCGACAGAACTCACAAATAGCATTTTAGTGGAGGCGATCACACTCAGGCCAGATGCACCGAAAGTATGCGTAACAGCGGACAGTTTGACGGATAACCAAGCCAATATCCCTTTGTTTTCGATCACCTTCATAAGTCCCCCCATCACGACGGTAATGGGAAGCATCAAATATAAAACAAGGTCAATGGCAAGCCTGCCGGAGTTTTGAATGTTTTCGATAAAGTCCATTCTGTTCTTCTTATCAAGGTAGAGGCAAACGTTGTATTTACATATTATGTATCCAAAATACAATTAAGTAAAACCAACCTAGTTAACCTCAATTATCGATGTTATGCCTAAAGAAAGTGAGCGCTTCGAATTTAGCTATTGACTACTTTATCGCTATTGAAAAAATCTATCCATATCCATATCCATATCCATATCCATATCCATATCCATATCCATATCCATATCCATATCCATATCCATATCCATATCCATATCCATATCCATATCCATATCAAAGCCTATTCTTATCGAAATTTATGAGAAACGTACATCTAAATAAGCATTCTTTAGATTATCGAGCATTTTTTCTGTGGTGTTCACCAGTTCAAACAATAATAGACTTGTTAGCTAAACATACTCCGGTGTATTCGTAAGAAGACAAGGTGATACTCTCATGTTTTAATGGAGTCATGGATTTCAATACGTTTAGGAACGCCCCGCATGATGCTTTCACTGATCACTCAAGTTGCCCTTTTTTCTGCTTTTCCGCTTTATTTTACCTTTCTAGACCCATTAATACGTCGCGCCTCATTTTTTATCTACATTGCGTTGGTTCTTTTAATTGGCGGCTTCTTTGGTAATGTCTACAGCTTACCTATTACTGAAAGCATAAATGTCTCTGGAGGCAACCTATGTTACGGTGCTTTTATGATGTCTGCAGTTCTCTTCGTTTTAGTCGAACGAGATGCGTTTATTCTACGACACCTTGTTCGTCTGGTTGTACTGGTTGATCTCTTCAATATTCTTTTCTCAACGTTAGTGAGTCATGTACTAAACGACCCTGTGGTTATTAACCCTCACAACACGCCTGCAAACTTATTTGAAGTCTCAATTCCGTTTATCATTCTTGGCGGAGTGTTGATCATAACAGAGCTACTCCTTTTGCTATTTTGCTTTGAGAAAATTAAAAGTAGACACTGGTCATACTGGTTAACTGCCGCGATTTATATTGTATGCTTTGTAGTCGCACTTTGTTTAGATGGCATTTTATTCCCGTTAATTGCGCTAGGTTTCAGTGAATTAGCGATAGAAATTGTTATTGGCGGTTTACCAGGTAAAGCTCTCATAGCATCCCTGTACGCAATCCCTCTTTGGGGATTTGTTCTAATAAAACGCCAAACCTTCCGTCAGTTTCTACATGCAGAGCCCTTTAAATGGTCGCTTCTATTGACCACTAGCCAAAAGCTCATGCAGGAGCTTTCCGAGAAGGAGTACGGTTTAAAGCAGGCGGACACAGTTTTCCAACATGTCAAAGAAGGCCTTGCTATCATTGACTCTGATGGAACCGTGTTACGTACTAACCCTGCATTTACAAAACTATTAAACCTATCTCAAGGAAGTGAAATAGCTGGTCAAGATATTAGTCAATGGGTACATCCTCTAGATGCCAACTGGGCAGACATTCGAATAAACAGTAATTGGAAAGGAGAAGTAGTATTTAAGCCAAATAACACGCCCGGCCTACTGTCTATCAGTGCTACTGCTGGTGATCATACAGATCAACATAGTACTTTTGTGTGTTCACTCGTTAATATTGATGAACTTAAACAAACCCAAGAAAGATTGGCTTATTTAGCTAGACATGATGCATTGACCGGTGTTGCAAATCGAAGATTACTTGATGAACACCTAGCTGACTTGAAGCAACTTAATGCCTGTTTAATCATTGTGGATTTGGATCATTTTAAAGATGTGAACGACAGCTTTGGGCATGGTGCTGGTGATTATGTATTAAAAGAGGTGAGCCAGCGGATTATTCAAACCTTAACCGACATAGAATATGGTAACACTGTGCTTTCAAGAACTGGCGGAGATGAATTTGCCATTTTAATGAACAACGTCTCTAACAACGTCATTCGACAACTTGTTGAAAATATTCGTCTAGCCTTAACGCCAGTACTAACGCTTCCTCAAGGCAGTTTGATTTATGTATCAGCGACGATTGGAGTAAGTACTCAACACTTAGGTGAAAACCGAGATTTGCTGCAAGAAGCGGATGCAGCTTTATATTCAGCTAAACGCCAGCAGCGTGGTAGCGTTGGTTTCTACGAAGAGCACTTAACCGACATTAGCCAACGTAAGCTGATGCTCAGTTCCAAATTAAAGGCTGCACTAGAATCAAACAAGCTAACCGTTTTATATCAACCACAATATTCTGCTAACACTGGCGACATTGTTGGTGTTGAAGCATTAGCCCGATGGTGGGATGATGAGCTAGGCTGGATTTCTCCAAGTGAATATATTCCTATTGCTGAAGAAATGGGCATGATTGATGCGTTAGGAGAATGGGTACTACGAGCGGCGTGCGTACAAGCGAACAAATGGGCGCAGCAGTCAGGGAGCAAAAATCTTAAAGTATCCGTGAACGTATCAGCTTACCAATTACGCTTTGGGCGCTTTGTCAACACATTGAAAAAGGTACTAGATGAAACGAAACTGACTCCAAGCATACTTCAGTTAGAATTGACTGAGTCTGCATTCATTGAAAGAGAGCAAGAAGTCATTCCCCAAATGAGCTCCATCAAAGCTATGGGAGTCTCGCTGGCAATAGACGATTTCGGGACAGGATACTCCTCCTTATCTTACGTTGCTTCTTTACCTTGGAACACACTCAAAATTGACCGAAGCTTCATTGATAAACTGCCGAAAGACGAAACGCAACAAAAGATGGCCGACACAATCATTAAACTGGCCAAGAATATGAACCTAGAAATCGTCGTGGAAGGTGTCGAAACCAAAGATCAGCTAGATTGTTTAGCTGAATTGGGCTGTGATGTAATACAAGGATTCTATTACTCACCAGCCATCCCGGCCGATGAAATCAACTGGGCTTAGTTGAAATAAGTAGCGTCTAAGATGCTTAAGCTATTTAGTATACAGCTTAAGCATCGACCAAATTACACTTATTAAAACTCATTAAATGCTTACATCCCAAAAATAAAGCTAGCTAAAATCACTTGCAGCCAGTTTTTAGGGGTGGACAACGCAATTTGCGCCCCCGATCAAACTTCCGACGGCGCAGCGCTAAGCGGAACCCTTCATAGCATAATCTACAATAGATAAGTTAAGATGCTGTGCAGTAAAGTCACTCCCCCAGTAGAAGTGGGACAATTCGCAAGGCAACTATTGAATGATTACTTGGCAACTCAAATCCTTTTCCCAATTAACGACCATGCAGCTTTATCAACTGCTCAAACTTAGAATGGATGTGTTTGTGATAGAGCAAGAATGCCTTTATCAAGAACTGGATGACAAAGACCATATTCAAGCGGTGAACCATTTATTAGGCTATGACGGCGAGCATCTGGTGGCTTGCGCCCGCTTACTACCGAAGGGCGTTAGCTACCCATCGGTTAGCATTGGTCGTGTTGCCATCGCAGAAAGCCACCGTGGCAGTGGTACTGGCCATCAACTCATACAGCAAGCTCTGGATTCATGTGAAGCACTTTGGCCCCACGAACCAATAGAAATCGGCGCTCAAGAACACCTGTCTACGTTCTATCAAAAACATGGCTTTGTACCGACATCGACTATGTACATAGAAGATGGGATTCCACATATTGATATGAAATTAGAACGATAAGAGCGCTTCTTTTCATCAAGACTCCCGCCATAGCTTCTCATTAAATTAGCGTTTACCTTTCGGCAAACGCTTTAAGACCCAGTGAAGACAAGTCCTGCCACTGGAAACGATCCTCCCAATTCATCTCATAATGCTCTTCTGGGAAGTCATCCGGCGAACGACCGGCTTTGAAAGCCTCAGCACACTGTTTGGCATACTGGAGGTTTTTCTCACACCCAGGTGCCGCCGGAGTGTACATCACATTGCCCCAGCCTTGCTGATTTTCAACGGGATCCACCCCATGAATCAAATCACAGTGCCACCATACGGAGTCCCCTGCGTTAAGGTCTGGGATTAAGGCTTTAGCCCTTAATAATAAGCTATGCCATTGCTCATCAATCGGCAGGACTTTACGAGGCGACACACCACACAACGCTTCGTCAGCGACATCATCAAGTAAAGGGCGAATTAAGAGATAAGCCATGGCCGCTGGCAAAGGAATCGTGAACAATACTCCTTGATCACATTTTATATCGCACAGCGCCGTCCAACCTTGAAAGGTTCTAAACGCCGAGCATTTGGTGGTGCCTCCCACATACTCATCCACATAAGGACGATAGGCAGCATCCCAAGGATCATAATGCTGGAAATCGCCGCTCAAGATATGACGAAAGACTTTCTGATAGGCGGGTAATAACCATCGCTCCAATGCTCCAGAGTCTGTATGAGGACCTAAGCCATTCGAGCTCGTACCCGGTGGGCGTCGGCGCACACGATCGGGGTAAATGTAAAAGTGTCTACACCGAGCGCTTTTACCAACAAATTAAAGCCGATCAGCCTCACGTCGGTCTTGAAAGCATTCGTCTTATCACTCAGGCCCTGCGCTCAACCTGTGAAGTTTTTGCTCCAGAGACGATAATTCTAGGGGGGGAATTGTCGGCAATAGAAGCCTTTGTGCAGCCATTAACCATTGAGCTACAAGCCCAGCTTGACCAACTATCGGTGTTACAGAGTGAAGTGCCCGAATATGCCCCCGTGCTGGGGGCCGCTCAAGCCGCCTATGAACTCGCTTTGGTTTCCCTAAATTTAGTTGATGAACAAATGGCGGCTTTACGATTAGGTTTTTATACCCTCAAGCGACCATTAGAAGGGTAACGGTATGATTATCCTATATAGTCAATGCAAATAATCGCCCTAACTATGCCCTCTAGTAGGCGAGATTAACTCTCATTACTTATCTAATCATTCATTTCTGCTAGATGAATACACCTTGCTGCATTGTTAGCTATTAATTTGTGATTCTATCGTTCCTATCGCTTTTCTATAAGCGACTTCCACTTTAAGTTTAAAAATTAATTTCTAATAAAATCAATCACTTAATAATTTAAAAAATAATTTTTGACAGTTTTCTGTCACTATTGAAGCAATGACAGAAATTAATTAAATTCAAATTAAGCAAAAAGTGAGGTCGTCATGAGTCAGACATTAATACAACGTTTGGAACAAAGTTTAGAAAACGCTTCCGCGTCAGGTCGCGTGATTGCGACGTACATGCTTTCTAATCTTCAAGACCTACCGTTTCAAACAGCAGCCAGTATTGCTCAGAAATTAGACCTCAGTGAGTCCAGCGTTGGCCGTTTCTGCCGCTCATTAGGCTATCACCACTTAAAAGACTTAAAGCATGATTTAAAGAAAAGTCTGGGGGATGAACCTTGGCTGGTTGGCGACCGTTTACAAGAGTTTCGACAATCCCATGGAGATGGTCCAAATGGCCTATCGCGAAGCTTAGAGTTAGAAATCTCATCTTTAATGCGAGTATACGAATACGCGGTGACGAATGATTGGCACCAAGTTGCGCAAAGACTAGCGGATACACCACAAGTGTTCATCGCCGGGTTTCAAACGGAGCGCGGTGTAGCGGTCTGTATGACTCACCTTTTGCAATACATTCGCCCAGGTGTTCACCTTGTCGATGGTGCTGCTGGTCACTTCAGCGACGTGTTGCTCAGCCGTCCAGAAGAAACCGCATTGATCGTTTTTGAAGCCCGTCGATATTCAAAACATGCGATGGCATTGTGTGCCAAAGCTAAAGAACTCTGCATCCCGACCACCTTGGTAACAGACACTTATTGTGACTGGGCAGCGAGCAATGCCGATGAAGTTTTCCGCATCCCCACAGGGTTTAACTTATTTTGGGAATCCACGGCGTCAATGCTGTCTTGGGTTCATCTAATGGTCAACGAGGTCTGTAAGAAACTGGGGCCTGATGTTGAAAAGCGACTTGAAGCGACAGCTTCTCTTCATAATGAGTTAGTTGGATATACGTCCAAATCCAATAAAAAATAATCGGTAAAACAAAAGGAACAAATCGATGAAAAAAACAATTCTAAGCACTCTTCTAATGGGTTCATTCAGCATCACCCCATTACTGCATGCAGAAACCATTAGAATTGCCACCGAAGGGGCTTATCCTCCATTTAACTATGTGGATCCAAACAATAATCTTCATGGTTTTGATGTAGAGATCACCAATGCTTTATGTGCAAAAATGAACGCCGAATGCACCATAGTCGCACAAGATTGGGATGGTATTATTCCGGGTTTAGTTGCCAAAAAATACGATGCAGTCGTCGCCTCCATGATCAATACTCCTGAAAGAAGACTTAAGGTTTCTTTTACCAATCATTACTACAACACGCCTCTGTCTCTAGCTGTTAAGAAAGGCAGCAATACCACCATGGATAACTTCGATGCAAGCGGCCTTGTTATTGGTGCTCAATCCGCTTCCACACAAGCGTTTTATGCAGAAGACGTGCTTGCCGCAAAAGGCGCCACGGTCAAACTCTACCCAACTCAAGATGAAGCCAATGCGGACTTAGCCAACGGGCGCTTAGACGCAGTGATTGCCGATATGATCCCATTAATGGAGTGGGTTAATAATCATGGTGACGGATGTTGTGAATATGTCGGCGACTTCGAAGGTACAAATGCAGAAGCGGCCATTGCGGTAAGAAAAGAAGACGACCAGCTGAAAGAACGCTTCAATCAGGCCATCGACGCCATCGTTGCTGATGGCACTTATCTAGAGATCTCTAACCGTTATTTCGGTACCAACATCTATTAAGCCTAGTCACAACTTATCCTATGGCACTGTGAGATAGCCTGCCACTAAGAAGGGGCTATCTCTCCTTCATATAAAGAGAGACACCGATGGAATACTTATCGTTACTGTCATTTTCGGATGACGGGTGGGGCATCGCCTTGCTCAAAGGTGCACTGATCACCCTCTCCCTATCACTTGCTTGTTTGCCGATTGGCCTCCCCCTAGGCATGTGGATCGCTATTAACGCTCGTTCTAAGAATAAACTCGCGAAAACGTTTGCGGCCCTTTTTTCAACGGTGTTTAGGGGACTACCAGAGTTATTAACGCTGTTAATTATCTATTATGGTTGCCAAATTCTCATTCAAAACATCATGGAATCCCTCGGTTACAGTGGCGAATTTATCATTCACACTTTTGTCGCCGCGATGATTGCCTTTAGCTTTGTATTTGCTGCGTTTTCTAGCGAAGTGTGGCTGGGTGCCTTTAAGACGCTTCCAAAAGGACAATATGAAGCCGCCTTTGCCTTGGGGATTAGTAAACCCACCATGTTTTTTAAAATAATTTTACCTCAGCTGATTCGAATCGCCATTCCAGGGCTGTCTAATAACTGGCTATCACTTTTAAAAGACACGTCTCTTGTTTCTACTATCTCGCTGATTGATTTGATGCGACAAACAAGTCTTGCGGTGAGTATTACCAAAGAACCCATGTTCTTTTATACCGTCGCCTGTCTAATTTATTTACTTTTCTCCGCCCTATCCGGTCGAGTCTTTACCTTTATGGAGACCCATTACAGTAAGCATTTACGGAGTATTAAATAATGAATTACGAGTCTATTTTAGGTTTATTTATTAATAACGACTTATTTAATATTTATGGTGAAAAGCTATTTAATGGGCTTATCGTCACTGGAAAGTTAGTGGTTATTTCCTTCAGTTTAGGCGCTGTCTTAGGCTTAATCCTTGCGACGGCTCAACTTTCCCAAAATAAGTTTATTCGACGCTTTAGTAAGGGCTACATTTATTTCTTTCGTGGCTCTCCTCTGCTAGCCCAGCTCTTCATGCTCTATTACGGCCTTGGTGCGTTTATGGAGTTTTGGCAAGACGTTGGACTTTGGTGGTTCTTTAGAGATGCATGGTACTGCTCTTTATTGGCCTTTACGTTGAACACGGCCGCTTATCAAGCAGAAATTTTCAGAGGCAGTTTACTTTCCATTCCCAAGGGGCAATATGAAGCAGCTCATGCTCTCTCCTTAAAGCGCTCAACGACCTTTTTTAAGATTGTCTTACCGCAGTCACTTGTTGTGGCCATCGGACCGCTGGGCAATGAGCTGATTCTTATGATTAAAGCCAGCGCCATTTCCTCTCTCGTCACCATTTACGACCTAATGGGAGTATCTAAACAAGCGTTCTCTAGAACCTTCGATTTTGAAATCTACTTATGGGCCGCTGTTTTATACCTAGTGGTTGTGGAGCTGGTACGTCGAAGCATCGTTTATTTTGAAGGTCGACTTGGCCGTCATATGCATTAATACTTTTATAAGGAATACGGCTGCATGCAATTTCAAATCATCGTACTTGGAGCGGGTATCATTGGCGTCAGCAGTGCGCTTCATTTGCAAGCCAAGGGCTACCAGGTGGCGCTAATCGATAAAGCCAGTCCTGGTAAAGGGACCAGTTATGGCAATGCCGGTCTGATCGAGCGTTCTAGCGTCATTCCCTACTCATTTCCAAGGGAGTTCACGTCTTTGTTACGTTATGGCCTGAATCGACAAGCAGACGTCAGATACAGTCTATTTTTTTTACCCAAAGCGGCCCCATGGTTATTAAGCTACTGGAACCACTCTGCGCCTGCGGCACTCGATAACGCCGCGGCCGCCATGCTACCGCTTATAGAACGTTGTGTGGCAGATCATGATCAGTTTATCGAGGCGGCAAAGTTAGAGCGCTTTGTCAAAGACCAAGGCTGGATTGAAATATTTCGTTCTGAGAAAGCCTTTTCTAAAGCCAAAGAAGATGCCTTGGCACTGACCAAATATGGGCTCGCGTTCGATATCTTAGACGGGCCAGCACTGCGTGAACGTGAACCCCATCTCAGCCAGAAGGTAGTAGGTGGTATTCACTGGCTTGATCCCAAAACCGTCAGCAATCCTGGTGCTTTGGTGGAAGGCTATTGCGCTCTATTCAAACAACGAGGCGGTCAGGTTCTGCATGGCGATGCCAGAACCCTAAAACAAACCTCAGATCAATGGCAGGTTGACTCTCATAACGGAATCATCACGGCTCCAGAAGTGGTGGTGGCGCTGGGACCTCAATCCCCCGATGTCTACACGCCACTTGGCTATCGTTTCCCAATGGGCATCAAACGCGGCTATCACCAGCATTATCGCAAGTTGGACAATGTTAATTTAGAACATCCGGTGTGTGATACCAAGGGTGGCTTTGTTTTATCGCAAATGGATATGGGCATTCGTCTCACCACAGGGGTTGAACTGGCAAACTCAGAGGAAGCAGTGAACGCTATTCAGCTAGAACGCTGTGAGAAAATTGCGCGCTCTTTGTTTCCCCTTGGCGAACCCGTTGATGTGGAGCCTTGGTTAGGGCTACGTCCCTGTTTTCCGGATATGAAGCCCATCATCGGCCCAGCCCCCAAGCATAAAGGTTTGTGGTTCAACTTTGGCCATGCCCATCATGGCTTAACCCTAGGCCCTGTCTGCGGACGTTTATTATCCGAAATGATCGCGGGCGATGTCCCTTTTACCTCTCCAACGCCCTACAGTGCAACTCGATTCAAATATTAGGAAGCCTTATGAACACAGCGATTGACTTAACTAATCACGGCCAAACATCCATCGACGCTGCTCGAAATGTAGCCATAAATATCTCTGGACTGAACAAATCCTATGGTGATTATCAGGTTCTGAAAAACATCGATTTACAAGTTAAGGAAGGTGAGCGCATCGTCTTGTGTGGTCCTTCTGGCTCGGGTAAATCCACTCTAATACGTTGTATCAACCAGCTAGAAGTTGCCCAAGGCGGTCATATTTTTGTTCATGACACAGATTTGGCCATGTCGTCAAAGGCCGCTGATAATGTCAGAAGAGAAATTGGCATGGTGTTTCAGCACTTCAACTTGTTTCCACACATGTCCGTATTGGACAACTGCACACTGGCTCCTATGAGTGTCAAAGGCGTTAGTCGAAAAGAAGCGGAAGAGCTCGCCCGCCATTATTTAAAGAAAGTAGGCATTGAGAGTCAGGCCAATAAATACCCGATTCAATTATCTGGTGGACAGCAGCAACGTGTCGCTATTGCTCGTGCGCTGTGCATGAAACCTAAGATTATGCTGTTTGATGAACCAACATCCGCGCTTGACCCTGAAATGGTCGCCGAGGTGCTAGACGCGCTTGTTAAACTGGCTGACACAGGCATGACGATGTTATGTGTCACCCATGAAATGGGCTTTGCTCGTCAAGTCGCTGAACGAGTGCTGTTCTTAGATGGCGGACAGATCATTGAAGATTGCCCTCCCGAGACTTTCTTTAATTCTCCTAAAAGCGATCGCGCGAAAAACTTCCTCGCGCAGATTCTTCAGCATTAACATCCTAAGCGGCATCGCACGAACGCCTTGAAGGATGACTAATATCAGGAGAAGCGAAGCATGGATGGCTTCCCTTCTCCTTCACTATTCCAATCAAAGGAACCGTTCAGATATCGAGTAGGGTGAGGCGTTGCCGCCTCATCCCTCTCACAGAACCGTACGTACGGACCTCGTATACGGCTCATGCAAACTTACATTCAGCATAATTGCTGAACACATACCCCGTTTTCACTTCTTCAAGATTCACCAAACTCTGTTCATCGAACCATTTGTTTGGCATCGCATGGCTGGCTAATGGACTCGCTGCATTTCGCCAACCATTCATGGCTATATGCTTAAACGGTGGTTTGTAACCCAGTTGTTTGAGTCTTCTATGTAACCGTTTTGGCTTTTTCCATAATTTGAGTTGGATACTGCGCAGTCGTCTTCTTAACCATTGGGCGATTCTCTTGAACTCCCCGCTCGCATTGGCAATCCTGAAGTACTGACTGAACCCTCTTAATAGCGGATTCAGCTGTTTGATCACATCACTCAACGGTTTGCCACCGTTTCGCTTCGTCATCTGCTTGAGCTTTTGCTTGAACGAACACAGTTTCTTGGCTTGGATTCGGGTATATCGGCTTCCGATTTCCACACCTAAAAACTTGACTCCTTCACGACTGTGCGTGATATGGGTCTTGTCTTCATTCACTTTTAGCTTAAGCTGTTTCTCCAAGATCTTCGTCGCCTGTACTCGTGCATTCTCTGCACCCGCTCGACTCCGACATAAGATCAGGATGTCGTCCGCATAGCGTACGATTCGATGGCCTCGTTGACGCATTTGTTGGTCAAACTCATCCAAGTAAACGTTGGCTATTAAGGGGCTAATAACACCTCCTTGCGGACTGCCCTGCTCTGTTTCTTGCCAATCCGTACCAACCATTACGCCACTTTTTAGGAACTGTTCTATCAACCTTAATACGCTGCCGTCTGTGATTCGCTTTCTCAGACTTTTTAATATTAAGTCATGATCCAGGCGATCAAAGCACTTTGATAGATCCATATCCACTACATGATTTAGCCCATATCGGCGCATAAACATCGTGGCTTTGTTGATCGCATCATGGCCGCTTCGCTTTGGTCGATAACCAAAACTAGAAGGGTGAAACTGTTCCTCAAAGATGGGCGTAAGGAGATCGGCTAGGGTTTGTTGAACGACTCGATCCCGAACCGTCGGGATGCCAAGCAATCTGACGCCACCATCTGCTTTAGGGATTTCTACCCGTCTGACTGGATGTGGTTTGTATTGCTTGGTTTTCAGTTCAAGAAGAAGCTGATCCAGTTCATCACTCAACTTCGAGGCGAAGTCACTCAGGCTCTGCTTATCTATGCCAGCCGCGCCTTTTGCTTTCCACACCTTTTTGAAGCCTTTGTATAATCGCTCCTTGCTCAGCAAGTGACCATACACACTGTAATAAACTCGATACCTCTTCTCTTGGGTTGTGCGCTGTGTGGGGACAAAATGTTTCTTGTTCATGTCGGTCTATTTCGGTCTGCGGTTTAGCCTTCTAGCTCAATGGCAATTTACTAAACGGTATCAGATCTACTCCCTTGTACAGTTTCCAGCTCCAGCGTTCTGCTTCCACAGTCCACCACGTTGGAAGACCCCAATGATTCATTAGTTCGTGTACCACTAAAAAAAAACATCTGCTCATCACAGGCTTAAAGTTTACTTCCTCCCTTCGCAGCATCGATTAGCTTTTGACTAAACTATGCCCCAACAAACGCCATGTTGTTGGTCAGCTCAGTTTTCTCCTCCACACCATTACTGGGCTTCATTGGCCGAGCCTTACTCACTACTACGGATTCATCTGCCACCTCACACCAACACTTATCTTGGTTCACACCTCGAATAAATGCTTCCGACTTACAGTCGGATTCGATGCCAGGCTTCCCCAGTTACTGCACTGACGCCCTGTTAACAATGCCACCCTCAAACACAGCCTAGGTCTGACTGAGTATTGGACTTTGCGCTATTTTGCACGCTTACCCACCTAAACTGCCGAAGCAGGTTCACTTGCGTTGTGTACTGTTAACTCCCTATCGCTTCCTTCAGACCCTGTCGTTGGCCAGCGACGCCCTTGCGATTCGGATTCTCTTCCCCTCAGTCGGGGTGAGACAGGTTTCTTTCAACCTGACGGGTTTGCCAGCTTCGCTGGGCAAACAAAAAAACGCCCGATTTCTCGGGCGCTTGCTTAACGAAGGAGCGGAATAACTTCGTTAGAAAATCATTAAACCTAGACCGATGATGACACCTGAACCTAGTAGAGCAAGTAGGCAGTAACCCATTACATCTTTTGCTCCAAGCCCTGCGATAGCCAAGGCAGGCAGTGCCCAGAAAGGTTGGATCATGTTGGTCCAAGCATCCCCCCACGCTATTGCCATGGCGGTTTTCGCAGCGTCCACACCCAACTCAGCGCCAGCCGGCATCATGACCGGAGCTTGCACTGCCCATTGTCCGCCACCCGATGGTACAAAGAAGTTCACTATGCCAGCACTTAGGAAGGTAAATAGTGGGAAAGTGGTTTCATTGGAAATCGCCACAAAGCCTTGAGAAATAAGACTTGCCAAGCTGTCACCAGAGCTACCCACTGCTGTCATCATCCCCATAATTCCTGCATAAAACGGGAATTGAAGTAAGATACCTGAGCAGTTTTTCGCGCCATCAGACACAGCATTTAGTAAGCTTTTCGGTGTGCCGTGTAACAAGATGGCGGTGAACAAAAAGGTGAAGTTCACGATATTAAGATTCAGTGCAAAGCCGTTCTGAACAAAGTAGTACACGACAAATACGTAGCCCATTAGACCGATTAAACCAGAAAGCACACGGCTATTTTCCATGCGTTCTGCAGGTGTCATAGACGCTTTATCGATCGACTCAGCGGCATTCGACTCTAATAGTTCTGAAGTATCAAATTCAATCGTATCCTGCGGCGCTGGATGCATTAAGCGATTTAATAGCGGAATGGTCACCAACATCACCAGCAATATAGTGATGTTCATCGGTGAAAAAATCGTCTCAGATGTTGGGATCGCTGCGGTCACTGCACCATTCGTGACTGTCTCAATGTTCGCACCACCTGCGATTGCTAATGGAATCGAGCCAGACAAACCCGCGTGCCAAAACAAGAAACCACTGTAAGCAGAGGCGATTAATAGACGGTAATCCACTCCGCGTATTTTAGCGGCAAGCTCACGAGCAAAAATGGCACCAACAACTAAGCCAAAACCCCAGTTGACCCAGCAGGCAATGGCACTGACTACTGTCACCAGTACGATAGCTTGGCCTGGTGTTTTGGCAATGCCTGCCATGATGGCAAGTTTACGTTTGAACGCCGGCGCACTGGCCATGGCATGACCTGTCACCACAACCATGGCCATTTGCATGGAGAAACTTAGCAGCTTCCAAAAGCCACCAGCCCAAGCTTCAACCACTTGAACAGGGCCTTGCCCAGTACTGGGCATCACCAATGCGAACACCACTAGTGTTAGGACAATCGCAAAAATGAATGGATCCGGTAAGTAACGTTGTAATAGCGTTACGAAGAAGTAGCTTATCCGTTGTAAAGCGGTTTTCTGAGTCATTGAATGAGACATATGTTTTCCCGATTTTATAGTTATTTTAGGTAGGGCTTGTGGCCCTATTTTTACCACTTGCTTTTACTGAACGAACTCAGTGTGATTGACTGATCAACATGGCAACGCCCATGCCTCCGCCGATACACAAAGTCGCCAATCCTTTTTCAGCTTTTTGTTTTTGCATTTCATGAATAAGTGACACCAATACACGGCATCCAGAGGCACCGATCGGATGGCCTAAGGCAATCGCACCGCCATTGACGTTGACTCGTTCAGGGTTGAGCCCAAGCTCTTGCCCCACGCACAGTGCTTGCACAGCGAAGGCTTCGTTAGCTTCAACCAAATCTAAATCCGCAACCTGCCACTGGGCTTTTTGCATCGCTTTTTGGGTGGCAGTAATCGGGCCTGTTCCCATGATTTTCGGATCTACACCCGAGGTTGCAGACGATTCAATGGTGGCTAGCACAGGCAGGCCTAGGCGCTTCGCTTCTGCATCTGTGGTCACCACAACCATGGCAGCGCCATCGTTTAAAGTGGAGGCATTGCCCGCAGTAACACTGCCTTCTTTAGTAAAGGCTGGACGCAATTTCGCGAGAGACTCAGCCGTGGTGTAAGGACGAATCTGCTCATCTTCTGCCACAACGATGGGTGAGCTCTTACGCTGTGGAATGGTGATAGGGATGATCTCATCCTGAAAACGCCCTGCTTCTTGTGCCTTGGCCGCTTTTTGCTGTGAAGCTGCTGCGAAGTCATCTTGTTGAGCACGGCTGATTTGCCATTGATCTGCAATGTTCTCCGCAGTCTGTCCCATATGGTAATCGTGGAACGCATCCCATAAGCCATCAGTGATCATCGTATCCAGCATTGACCAATGGCCCATTTTTTTGCCCGTGCGACTTTGTGGCAATACATGAGGCGCTTGGCTCATGCTTTCTTGTCCACCTGCTACCACTACTTTGGCATCACCATTCAGAACGGCTTGAGCCGCGAGCTGAACGGCTTTCAAGCCTGAACCACAGACCATATTGATGGTCATCGCTGAAACATGATTGCCAAGTCCAGCGTTTAAAGTCGTTTGACGTGCAGGGTTTTGGCCACAGCCTGCGGTTAACACTTGACCAAGTATCACCTCATCAATGTGTTCTGCTAACGAAGGCTGCTTGTCTAATAAGCCTTGTAATACTTGAGTGCCAATGTCTACTGCACTCAGTGGTGATAGCGACCCTTGGTATGCCCCGATTGCACTTCGTCCTGCTGCCACGATTACCGCTTTCATAATGTATTCCTCTTGTCTTAAACCATGATCATAAGAAAAATAAAGCAGTGAATGTCTCCCGTACCAAACGAGAATTCAAGCCTTATGCGAACGTCATTTCCGGAACATGATCAGGAATGATCAACTCACCAGCCGTTTTCTCTTTGATCTCTTCAATAGAAACCCCTGGTGCACGTTCTTTTAGAACGAAGCAACCATTTTCGATTTCTAACCAAGCCAGATCGGTTAAGACTTTCTTGATACAGCCTTTACCCGTCAATGGTAAAGAGCAGTTAGATAGCAGCTTTGATTCGCCACTTTTAGAAGCATGTGTCATGGTGACAATGATGTTGTCTGCGCCAGCCACGAGATCCATGGCGCCGCCCATTCCTTTTACCAGTTTGTTAGGGATCATCCACGAAGCGATGTTTCCATTGACATCCACTTCAAAAGCCCCCAACACGGTTAAGTCCACATGACCACCGCGAATCATGGCAAAGGATTCTGCGGATGAGAAAATGGATGCGCCAGCGACTGCGGTAACCGTTTGTTTGCCCGCATTGATCATGTCAGCGTCTAAGGTTTCTTCCGTTGGGAACGCCCCCATACCTAGCAAGCCATTTTCTGACTGCAACATGACATCCATGCCTTCAGGGACGTAGTTCGCCACTAAGGTTGGAATGCCGATACCCAAATTTACGTAAAACCCGTCGCGCAGTTCTTTTGCCACACGCTGTGCCATTTGTTCTCGTGAAAGAGCCATAGCAACCTCTTATTATTGTTGGATTAGGAGAAACCGTTATGAACGAACGGTGACTTTTTCAATGCGTTTCTCAAATGAGCCTTGGATGACACGATCCACATAAATGCCTGGTGTGTGGATTTGAGACGGCTCAAGTTCGCCCACTTCGACGATCTCTTCAACTTCAACCACGGTGATTTTGCCTGCTGTTGCAGCCAGTGGATTAAAGTTTTGAGCTGTATGACGGTAGATCACGTTGCCAAAGCGGTCAGCTTTCCAGCCCTTTACGATGGCAAAGTCTCCGGTAATGGACTCTTCTAAAAGGTATTCTCTATCATGAAAGCTGCGTGTTTCTTTGCCTTCGGCGACGGGTGTACCAACACCAGTAGCTGTGTAAAAAGCAGGGATACCAGCCCCACCTGCACGCATTTTTTCTGCTAAGGTGCCTTGAGGGGTAAGATCAACTTCCAACTCACCGTTCAGCAGTTGCTGCTCGAACAATGCGTTCTCGCCCACATATGAGGCGATCATTTTCTTGATCTGCTTATCTTCTAATAAGATGCCTAAACCAAAACCGTCGACACCACAGTTGTTCGACACAACGGTGAGGCCCTTGGTTTGGCGGCGCTTGATTTCTGCGATGAGATTTTCTGGAATGCCACAGAGGCCAAAGCCACCGGCAATGATGGTCATGCCATCTTCTAGACCTGACATGGCCTCTTCGTAGGATACGACTACTTTGTCAAAACCCGCCATCACGCCACTCCTAATTATTATTGTGTGATTAATGCTGTCTGGGATGTATGGCAAACAGTTTGACTTATTGGTAAAGATTAATTAATTTTATTTTTCATATTTATTAATAAGAAAAACAAATGAATATCAAACAAGTGAAGGCCTTTTTGTCCGTCGCAGAATCGTTAAGCTTTGCTCAAGCCGCTAATCAACTGCACTTATCTCAACCTGCCCTAAGCCTTGCTATCAAAGGGCTTGAAGAAGCTTTGGGCGGGAAACTGCTGACCCGTACGACTCGAACCATTGCGCTAACACCCGAAGGGGATGCCCTCGTTCCGATTGCCAAACGCTTACTAGCACAGTGGCAAGATGCGGAAGACGAAATGAAGCAGCGCTTCGCTCTGCAACTGGGGAAGATCTCTATTGCGGCCATGCCTTCATTCGCTGGATCATTGCTCCCTAAAGCGATTCAGCAATACCATCAGCGCTTTCCAAATATTCAAGTTGCCATAGACGATGTGCTCTCAGATATCGTGGTGGAACGAGTTGCCAATAACAGTGTTGAACTAGGTGTCACCTTTGAGCCTCAACATTCGGAAGGCCTGACGTTTTATCCTCTGTATAACGATGAATTTATTGCCATTCTTCCGAATCAACATCCACTAGCATCCCAACAAGAAGTCACATGGGCGACTTTGTTACAACACAATTTCATTACTCTACAGCGCCCCTCTAGTGTCCGAAAGATGATTGAGAATACGCTCAAGGACGCCAATATTGATTTGACCGTTGCCTTTGATGCTCACCAATTAACCACTGTCATTCGCATGGTCAGTGAAGGCATGGGGGTGGCGGTGGTTCCAGCCACCTGCCGACAACAAATTCGCGAACAGAACGTGGTTGAACGAACCATTACCTCCCCTTCTATAGAAAGGACGGTTGGCGTCATTTGTAAGCCACGATCCATGTTATCTATAGCCGCAGCCGCAATGCTCGACACCTTAATGGATGCCTTTGCTCAACCAATTAAACAAAGTGAGTCAGACTCATGAAAACATCATCGACATCGAAACTACGCCAAGCGGCGGATACCTATCGCACCATTTTAGATGCCCTTGAAGAATGGGTGGTCGTGGTGGATCACAACGCGCGGATCTTCTTCTTGAACCGTCCATACGCACGCTTTTTAGGGGTTAACGCGGATGATGTAAAAGGCAAGAAAGTCACTGATGTCATCGAAAACACACGAATGCATATCACCATTGAAAAAGGTGTAGCCGAGCGCTTATCCATCCAGAAAATTCGCGGTAGCAATATGATCGCCAGCCGCTTTCCGATTACGGACCAAGGCAAAGTCATCGGTGCTGTGGGTACGGTTATTTTCCACGATACCTATGAGTGGAAGCGAATTAACAGCCATATTAAAGCCCTACTTGCAGAGCATGAATTTCGCGCACAAGACAAGAACACCCCAGAACTACCTACCAGCAGTCATTATCGCTTAGCCGATATCGTTGGCGACAGTAAAGCCATTAAAGAGCTGAATCAAACCATTACGCAAGTCGCATCGGGCGATGTCACCGTCCTATTAAGAGGTGAGTCTGGGACAGGGAAAGAACTTTATGCTCATGCCATTCATCAACTTTCAGAGCGAGCCGATGCACCGTTTATTAAAGTAAACTGCGCTGCTATTCCTGAGAACCTTTTAGAAAGTGAACTGTTCGGCTATGAAGAAGGCGCGTTTACTGGGGCCAAAAAAGGCGGTAAAGCGGGTAAGTTTCAGTTGGCCCATGGTGGCACCTTGTTCTTGGACGAGATCGGCGACTTGCCCTTATCTATGCAGGCGAAGTTACTGCGCGTTCTTCAAGAGCGAGAAGTTGAGGCTGTGGGCAGCACATCACCCAGTCCCGTCAATATCCGCTTGATTACCGCTACGCATCGCCCATTAGAGACTCTGATCAAAGAAGGAACATTTCGCGAAGATCTTTATTACCGCATTAATGTCGTTAATGTCTCGCTGCCACCACTTCGTGAAAGACAAGAAGACATTGCCAAGCTGGCAGAGCACTTCTTACAAGCCTTGTCACGTCGAACTGGCCGTCGCGCCCCTAAGCTAACAGCGCAGGCCATGACCGCACTACTGGAATACCATTGGCCTGGTAACATACGTGAGCTAGAAAATATCATGGAAGCAGCATTTTTCACGGCACAAGATCGTAAGATCCCCTTGTCACTGTTACCTTCGAATGTTCGTAATCATACCCAGTTAGAAACGTCCGTTGAACAAAGTAACGAAAGCGCGACAACATCAGTCTGCACAACAACAGGCACTCTCAAAGAACAAATGGATCGGGCTGAAAAAGCAGCTATCAAACAAGCACTTAGTCAAGCATTTGGCAACAGAACACTGGCAGCAAAACAGTTAGGCATTAGCAAATCCACCCTCTATGAAAAGCTGAGCAAGCATCAGCTAGCCTAAAATATCATGCATTTTGTCCGAATAATCGAACGCCGTCCGATTATTCGGACACCTCAATTATCATTTTTGATTAACAAACCATCACAAAGCGTTCGATTTCTCGGACTATATCTGTCAAAAAAATCTAAACCAAACACTATAAAAACCATAAGCAATTGTTTTTAAATGATTTTTACCAATTGGCATCTTTATTGATATAGAAACTTCCGCTAGATAATTGCCTCTGCATTGGAATGCATTCAGGCACTAAAACA
Source organism: Marinomonas sp. AWM4_232 (assembly GCF_056158325.1). Lineage (NCBI taxonomy): Bacteria > Pseudomonadati > Pseudomonadota > Gammaproteobacteria > Oceanospirillales > Oceanospirillaceae > Marinomonas > Marinomonas sp. AWM4_232. The sequence goes on from NZ_JBSWTA010000001.1 coordinate 3,799,322, forward strand.
ACAATAACTACAGGATCTCATTATGAAGAAAACTCTTGTCGCACTGTCATGCGCGTCAGCGCTTGCCCTATCTGCTCCAACTTATGCAGACTTCGATAAGATTCGCTGGCAAGTACCGATGTCCTTCTCTTCTACTCTCACGGCTCTTGGCGACACTATGCCAGAAGTCTCTAAAATGCTAAGTGATGCCAGTGACGGTCGAGTCAAACTGCAAGTCTTTGAGCCCAATACCGTCATTCCAGCCTTGGGCGTTTTTGAAAACGTCAGTAGCGGTACCATTGACGCTGGCTATTCTTGGATGGGTTATGAGTGGGGACAAGTACCAGCCTCTGCCCTATTTGGCGCAACACCCTTTGGCTTAGAGTCTAGCGAATTCACTGCATGGATGTATTTCCATGGCGGCAATGAAATGCTTAAAGACCTTTTCAAACCACATAATGTTTACCCTATTCTATGTGGCACTATCAGCCCAGAAGCAGCGGGCTGGTACCGAAATGAAATTAATACCCCTGAAGACATGAAAGGGCTTAAGTTCCGCGCCGCTGGTGTGGGTGGTGAAATCATGTCAGAGCTAGGTATGTCAGTAACGGTTCTACCTGGCGGTGAACTGTATCAAGCGCTTGAAACAGGCGTCCTAGATGGTACTGAGTTCTCGATCCCAACCGTGGATCAGCAACTTGGATTCTATCAAGTGGCCAAACACTACTACCTGCCAGGCTGGCATCAACCTAGTACGAACCAATTTTTATACATCAACCTAGATAGCTGGAATGGCCTAAACAAGCAGACTCAATCACTGATTGAGAACACCTGTATGGCCGCAAACACTTTGTCTATCGCCAAAGCAGAAGCCATGCAAGGTGCTGTGTTATCCGACTTTGAGGAAAAAGGTGTTCAACTGCACCAGTACTCACCAGAAATCCTAATGGCGTTTGAAGAAGCGACGCAAAAAGTAATGGCTCGCCGCTCAGCAAGCGATAAAGCTTTTGGTGATATTTACGCTTCCATGAAAGCATTCCAAAAAGAGCACAGCTCATGGAAGAAATTCGGCTACTTACCACGTGATTGGGGCAATAACTAAGCCACACAACACTGTGTAACGTCGTTGTAAGAGGCCAGCCTACGCTGGCCTTGTTCGCTCATTTCTGATTTGGAATTCTAGTATGTCGAATCATGATAACCGCCTTGATCTGGAAGAGATCGAAGCAAAATTATCAGACACTACTTGGTCTGCCCTACCACACACAACGTTAAGCCGACGCATTGAACAGGTTATCGAAACCATTGGACGTAACATTTCGTTTGTTTGGATTCTATTAATGTTGTTAATCGTGGCTAACGCTCTGATGCGCTATTTTTTCAGCGTCAACTTCATCGCATTAGAAGAATTGCAATGGCACCTTTACGCTGTGGGATTCATGATTGGCCTATCTTATTGCTTGATCCACGACGGTCATGTGCGTGTCGACGCCTTGGTTGAGCACAGTCAGTTGCGCACACGGGCCATCATCGAGCTGATTGGCTTAACTCTGCTGCTATTCCCGTTTTGCTTTATCGTCATTGATTACGCCATCCCTTTTATTTCTCGGGCGTATCAACTAAATGAAGTGTCCTCTGCCCCCGGTGGATTACCCATGCGCTGGTTGATCAAATCGACCATTGTCGTGGCATTTGTACTGCTGGCATTAGCGGCATTTTCTCGTTGGCTGCGCTGTCTTGCCTTCCTACGTCAATCTCACTCACGAACGTCTGCGTAGGAGCCAAACATGTTTGAAACGTATGAAATTCTTGTTATGGCAATGCTAGGAAGCTTCATTGCCCTAATCTTTACCGGTTTTCCTGTTGCTTGGATTTTGGCTGGATTAGCCGTGGTTTTTAGTGGTGTAGGCATTATTGGCTATGAATACCTTGATTGGGACACTTACTACATGACCAATTGGCGTATATACGGCACCTTTGTTCAACGCATCTACGCACAAATGAGTAATTGGGTGCTAGTGGCACTCCCCATGTTTATCTTTATGGGACTGATGCTGGAACGCTCCGGTGTTGCCGAAAAGTTAATGGTCAACTTTGTTCGACTGTTTGGCCGTTTTCGTGGTGGTTTAGGCGTTTCCGTTATCTTGATTGGCATTCTTTTCGCCGCTTCCACAGGTATCGTAGGTGCATCCGTGGTGCTGCTTGCGATGCTGTCTATGCCGGTCATGCTGCAGCAGAACTATTCTAAATCCTTTGCCAGTGGCATTGTCGCCTCTTCCGGCACTCTGGGGATTTTGATCCCCCCTAGCATCATGTTGATCATAATGGCGGATCAACTGTCGCTTTCTGTTGGCAACCTCTTTATGGGAGCCTTGATGCCGGGGTTGATGCTGGGCTTTTTGTACATTGCTTACGTCGTTTCTAGTGCATTTCTGAACCCAAAATCTTGTGAGTTGCCCACGGATTTACCGCCTGTTACTTGGGGGCTTATAAAAGAAACCTTGCTTGCGGTAATACCACCCTTAGGCTTGATCTTAGCGGTACTTGGCTCCATTTTCCTAGGTATTGTCTCTCCTACCGAAGCGGCAGGTGTTGGTGCTTTGGGAGCCACCCTGCTCGCGATCGTAAATAAGCGTTTTTCGTTTGAAATGCTGGCCGATGTTTGTCGTCGAACTACAGTCACTACGGCGTTTGTATTCGGTATCTTCTTAGGGGCAACCGCCTTTGCTGTGGTGCTACGTACCCTAGGTGGTGATGAGTTCATCAGTGAAATGCTGCAAAGTATCCCGCTGTCAGCGGCGGGGATTGTGATCGTGATTTTGCTAATTACGTTCGTGGCAGGCTTCTTCTTAGATTGGTTAGAAATCAGCTTAATTTTACTGCCATTAGTCGGCCCTGTTGTGGTCGAGTTGGGATTTGACTTGGTGTGGTTTGTGATTTTGTTTGCACTGGCACTACAGACCTCTTTCTTAACGCCCCCTGTCGGTTTCTCACTGTTTTATCTAAAAGGTGTCGCACCGCCAAATGTCACCACCCTTGATATCTATAAAGGCGTCATCCCATTTATTTTAATCCAGCTTTTAGCAGTCAGTTTGGTGTTTTACTTCCCAGATATTGTGCTGTGGCTGCCTCAATCGATGTATGGGAATTAATTTAAGAGAATCGTTATGAAACATAAAACCGTTTTAATTACTGGCGCAGCCAGCGGAATTGGCCTTGAAATCGCACTAGCGTTTCTTAAACAAGGTGCCAATGTTGCCATTATCGACTTTAACCAAACCGCTTTGGATCAAGTCGCAAAAGACCTGACCCGTTTCTCTACGCAGCTTTGTTTATTGCAGAGCGATGTTACGGATGAAGTGCATTTTGAAAATGCGATGGATCGAGCCATTGAGCATTTCGGCAAAGTAGATATTTTGATCAATAACGCAGGCATTCAACATGTGGCACCGATCGAAGAGTTCCCTACTGAGCGTTATCGCCAGTTAATCGATATCATGCTAATTGCCCCTTTCGTGGCCATTAAGAAACTGATGCCATTAATGAAGGAACAAGGCTTTGGCCGAATTATCAATATGGCGTCAATCAACGGTCTAATCGGTTTCGCTGGAAAAGCGGGCTACAACTCGGCCAAACATGGAGTCATTGGTTTGACTAAAGTTGCGGCTTTAGAAGCAGCCCCTTACGGTGTCACCGTCAATGCTCTTTGCCCAGGGTACGTGGACACTCCTTTGGTTCGTAATCAGCTCAAAGACTTAGCCAGTACCCGCGGTGTCGCTCTAGAGGAAGTTTTAGAAGAGGTTATCTGGCCTTTGGTACCGCAAAAACGGTTACTGGAGGTGGAAGAGATCTCGGACTATTGCTTATATTTGACCAGCGCCTCCGCGAAAGGCATCACCGGACAAGCCGTTGTTATTGATGGTGGCTATACCTGCCAATAATCCCTAATAAACGCCTCTTAGCTTTGATTGGTTAAGGGGCGTTACATAGTTACTTAATGTAAGAATCCAATACCTTTAGGATGACTTGCATATCCTGTTCGCGTTTTTGAGCGTCTTCTTGCTCAGCGATGTGTTCCACCAAATGCCCTTTGATCAGCTCACGCATCACGCCATTCACCGCACCTTTTACTGCGGCCACTTGTTGTAATACGGCTTCACATTCGCCATCTTCCTCTAGCATTTTTTTCAAACCATTCATTTGGCCTTGGATCTTACTAACACGTGCAAGCAACTTCTTTTTGTCTTTTATCGTATGCGACATAGCCAAACCTATTGATGAATGAATAGTGCCTATTGTACTGGCAAAGATAGCAGGATAATTATACTCCCCCATAGTATTTTATACTAAGGGGGAGTATAGTTTTCTCAACATTTACTTTAAAAGACTTTTCTATGGACTTTGTTTCACTTCTACAAAATGGCAATGCATGGCTCTATATCCCTAGCGCGATCCTGTTGGGGGCTTTGCATGGCTTAGAGCCTGGTCACTCAAAAACTATGATGGCGGCTTTCATTGTTGCGATTCACGGCACCGTCAAACAAGCCATTATGCTCGGATTGGCGGCGACGATTTCACATACATTGGTAGTTTGGTTGATTGCTTTGGGCGGTTTATATGTCAGTAATCAACTCACCGCCACCCATGTTGAACCATGGATTCAGTTGCTCTCAGGCGGGATTGTGTTGATCATGGGTAGCTGGATGATTTGGCGAACTCAGCGAAGTCATGCACATCATCACCATCATTCACATGACCATGACCATGACCATGACCATGACCATGACCACCACGATCATAGCCATGAGCCAGAGGAAATCTACTTTGATGAGCATGAGCGTGCCCATGCAATGGAAATCAAACAACGTTTTGAAAACAAGCCTGCGACTAACCTGCAGATCCTTATTTTTGGCCTAACTGGAGGGCTTATTCCATGCCCTGCCGCGGTGACAGTGCTTTTGATCTGTCTTCAATTGAAAGAAGTAGCCCTTGGTTCAACCATGGTTTTGTCTTTCAGCATAGGACTGGCTCTGACATTAGTATCGGTCGGAGTCATTGCCGCGATTGGCGCTCGTAAAGCCCAGCAACGCTGGTCAGGGCTAAACAGCATTGCGACGCGTGCGCCCTATCTATCAGGCGCACTGATCTGTGTTGTCGGCGTTTACATGTGCTGGCATGGTGCCAGCGTACTATTTTTCTAATGCGTCTTTGATTTGCTCTGCAGGGGTTTCGATCAAGGTTTTTTTTCGCTTTGGTCGAAGCTCACTTAGCAATAGTCCAATCACTACCAATACGCCGCCTAGTAGTGCCATCGCAGGTAGTCGCTCCCCTGCTATACGTCCAATGATGCCAGCCCAGACAGGCTCACCCGCATAGATAATAGCGGCGGTAGAAGAATCCACACTGCGTTGTGCCCAGTTCATAGTGAGCTGAATACAAGCGCTGGCCAAACTCAACCCACCAATGATGCCCACTAACGCCCAAGAGAACTCAGGAAGCTCTGTTTCACCGACGATTGGCATGCTGATAAAGGCAAACACCGCTGCAAAGAACAATTGTAAGATCGTGACGTTTTTAAGGTTCACGTTGGGGGCAAAGTGACTAATTAAAATAATCTCAATCGCCAGCGCGATGGTGCTGAGTGCCGTGATGATGTGACCAAAATTCATAGTTTGAGAACTGGAGCCACCGCCAGACAACACCACCAACCCCATAAAGGCGACCAAGGCACCGATACAGGTCATGTAATGGGGGACCTTTTTGAACACCAGAAACAAGATAAATGGCACCAAAGGAACATACAGAGCCGTAATAAACGCCGACTCACTACTGGTGATGTACTGCATACCCACGGTCTGTGCGCCGTAGCCTCCTGTAATGGACAAACCAATGGCCATGGCCGCTATTAAATCGGCTTTGGTGGTGCGTTTTAGCGACTGATAGGACAACAGCCCAATCGCCAAAGCGGCTACAAGAAACCGGCACGCCACAAAAAACATGGGAGAGCTCAAAGTCAGACCAAATTTCACCACCACAAACGTCCCACCCCAGACCACTGTTACCATAAGCAAAGCGGTTTTAGGGCCTATCCAACGTGCCAACCATGGCAATACTGTGTTTTGAAACATAGCTGTTAACTCTTATTGATTTGTGTAATATAGTGCACAAATTAACACTCATTCGCGTATTGTGCAATATAATGCACATGCAATTTTTATGGAGTTTGCTTTGTCCGACTCACACCCTGCCGAAACTCCTGCTGTCTTGGAGTTCGTCGCTGAAAATGTAAAGCGCCTACGTAACGAGCGCCAATTGACCCAGCAACAACTGGCCGACCAATCTGAGGTTAGCCGCAGAATGGTGGCAGCTATTGAAAATGGACAAGCCAACATCAGCCTCGCAAAATTAAACCAATTGGCCATGGTACTTGGCGTGACGTTCTCTGAAATTGTTCGCCCTGCTATCGATAACACGACTCAGCCAGAGCAGATTCTGACTTGGAAAGGTGCGAAAGCGGGCAGCGAAGCATATTTAGGCTGCTCAGTCATCTCGCAAAATGAAGTGGAACTGTGGTCATGGAAACTCGCTGCCGACGACTTTTACCAAGCAGAGCCAGACCCACAAGGCTTCTATGAAATGCTCTATATCATCGAAGGTGTTTTACATCTAGAGCTTAGCGATCAAACCCATATCCTTCAGGCGGGGCAATCTATCAGCTACCCGAGTGATCAACACTATCGCTATGTTAATCAACAATCCTCCCCTACTCGCTTTATCCGTAATGCAGTTGTGGTGAGGTAAAATGACTTTATTATTTAGATTAAAAATTGAACAACTCTCTCAACTACGGCTTTTCAACTTTTTGCTCTGTAGGTTTCACTGTAAAAATGTGACATTTATGCATCCGAGACTTTTAATGTTCTCGCTGTCACCGCTGCGATAATTAGCCCGCCGCCAATCAAGACACTCATGGTTGGCACAGTACCTAATAGCGCCGCAAATAGAATCGCCCAAACTGGTTCAAGGGTAATCACAACCGCGGCTTTGGACGATGGCACAGATTGCAGTGCTTTGGTGAGTACTGTGTAAGCAACGCCTGTGCATAAGAAGCCAATCACGATTAGTGAAATAACATCGTCTGCACTAATGGCTGGCAAAGAGCTGATGCCAAATGGCAGCGCGAATAATCCACAGCTGACAAACTGTACCCACGATGATTGTATCGCCGAGCCTTTTACGGACACTCGTTGGTTGTAAACCAGTATGACCGCATAGGAAGCCCCCGAAGCAATTGCCCAAGCCAATGCCAGCAGACTGTCGGAATCTAGAAAGCTATCGAGTGATAAGATGGATAAGCCTAAGATAATGACGCTAATACAGAGCCATTCGTATTTAGAAATAATAGTCCCGTAGAGTGTTTTATTGATAAGTGCGACAAACACTGGGAAACAAGCAAAGCCCAATGTCCCCACGGCGATTCCCGCTTCTATTACGCCGATGAAAAAACACAGCCAGTGCAAAGCCAAAAGCCCACCGAGTGTAATTAAATGCCCCCACTCCTTTACACTCAGCCTGCGCCACTGATTCTTCTTGAAGAACGCCAACACCAGACCCAATGCTAACGCCGCCAGCAGAGCCCTCATGGCAACAATATTGGTTACAGAGACCTCCATGTTTTTCGCAAACACGGCCGATAACGCAAATAACGCTGTGCTCAAATGAACCAGTAAAACTGCGTGATTTTTCGTTGCTTTCATTTAGCACTCCCTAAAAAAGTGACAATAGCAGCGTTTTTTCGTCCCGTAAAATGCATAATACAGCCATACTCTACCCGAAAATCGAATAGCTAAATGGACCTTCATTGTGAATGTGGAACGAGATTTAGAAATCCAATGGTTAAGAACCTTTAAATCGGTGGCCCAAACGGGCTCCATGACCAAGTCCAGCACTCTGCTGAATCGGTCCCAATCTGCCATCAGCATGCACATTAAAAACTTAGAATCCGTTCTAGAAGGCGAGTTATTTCACCGAGAAATCCGACGCCTCACATTGACCACTTTAGGGCAAGAATTTTTGATCCATGCTGACAATATTCTAAAAGCCCATCGCTCTGCCATTGTCATGGCGAAAGAACAAGACCTGACGGGGAAAATCAGCTTGGGCATTCCAGACGACTATGCGGTGAGTTTCTTTCCGGCCATATTAAGAGCTATAAATGAGGCCTACCCTCAAATCGAAATTAGTTTTGTCTGCGAACCCTCCACGACTCTTGTTCCGCGGATCGCAAAAGGTGAAATAGACATCGGCATCATTACCCAAGACAAAGCCGATAGAGGTGTAAAAATAGCGGCCGTGCCACTTGTCTGGGCTGGCTACATTCCTTACCAATGGGATGAAACCAAACCCCTTCCTGTCGCTATGTATGAATTTGGCAGCGAAGCACGCAAGAAAATCACCGGAGTTCTCGATCAATTAAAAGGCGGTTATAAGATCATTTACAGCAGCGCCTACATTGCAGGTCAGATCGCCGCCGCACAAAGCGGCATAGCGCTATCCATGTTAACCAAATGCTCTGTACCTGAACGCTTACCACTGGTTAGCCATAAGGCACTGCCAACACTGCCCGCTCTGGAGATAGCAGTATTCAAAAGCCCAGCAGAAGATAAGCGCTCCGCCCTGGTCGATTTGATCGAAGAGCTGATAATAAAAACACCGTTTAATGGTGACTACTCTTTTAATGCTCAGACCTAATCAGGGTTTGAGCGTTGCCTCATATCAACTGTCTTCTCGGCTTAATCTTAAATACGCACCAAGCCCCGCTAACAAACCAACTCCTGAAAGCAGCATCCACACACCAAATTGAATATTCTGCACGTTCGCGCTCAACACCGATTTAAACATCAACAACAAGGCTTCAATGGTCACCGCGATAATGATCGCTGACATAAACCGCATAATGGTTCTACGTGAAGACTGATAGTGGTTAATGTCTTTACTCGATAGCACTTCCTCTTCGAGAATGGTTTTACCAAGATCAAATATCGCTAACGACAAGGTCAACATGACCACAATGCCAAAGGAAATATCCGGCGCGCTGCGTTGCTCATCAAATACATTTAAGAAGCTATAGAACGATGCACCAAGCAACCAGATGGCAACCCCAATGAGCGAGGCACCAATCAAGGCATATATGCTCTGAAAGAAGGGATGTAATGAATTTTGACGCACGTTACCTAGCAGGTACGCCACCAACTTAGGCAGATTAAAGTTAATCACCAAGTAGCCTTGATCATTTCCATCTTCGTCCACCAAATGCTGCACCGACGATAATGAAAGCGTGTGCGTCGCTGACGATAAATACGGCGCTGTCACTACCGTTGAATTGGAACTGTTTTGCGCCTCTAAAAAGTAAGGTCGATGACTGCGATCCGCGCCTTTACTGAAATGACGCTTCTTGGCCGCCGTCACACCTTTACTTAAGGCCGTCTCAAACTGCTGAATCCCATGTTGATCGAGACTGTACATCAACTCGATAAACGGATAGGAACGACTCAAATCATGGATTGTCGCAATTTGCTGTTGCTCACTTTTAAGCAATGCCATGGAATCTAAACTGGTAGTGATAGAAGCCAACAGATCTCGTATGGTGCGCTCGTGTTTTCGGTATTTATCAAGTAAAAGGAAGTGATTATGCATTGGAATGAATTCGCTAACTTAATGATTTTATTTTTTATAATTTTAAGTTATTTTCACAATTCACTGAATGAATATATTGATTTATTTTAAAAAAAGCGGTGCTACCTAAAGCATCACCACCATTGGCACTAAGCCAGTACCCAACAGCACGGTTGAAACACAGATACTGTTTGAACCTGGCATGGGGAGTATCTTCTGGCTCCATAATGATCCACGCGTAACTTGCTTCAGGGTGCTTAGAAGGCAACAGCAAATTTACATGGCGAAAGACACCGCCACGGGGCTCGTTTAAAACAAAGTTACGCAGTGTCTGATCCTGATGAATCCACTCGCGCTGCTCCCAAAGTGTTTCACCGTTTCGAAAGTGCCTGCGCCATCCTTGATACGGCTTCTTCTAACCGTTCAGGCGTTGCATTGGTAAAGTTTAAACGCAGTGCCGATATGCCTTTCTCAGCAGAATAAAACACGTCACTAGGCACTGTCGCGACACCTTGCTCAATCAAGTATTTTGCTAATGCGAAACTGTCACAATCAGGCAGTGTCAGCCAGACAAACATTCCCCCAGCAACAGGTTGTGCCTGACATCCAAACGGTTCCAGTTGTTCCAAAGCCTTCAGCAAAACTTGATAACGGCCATGGTATAAGTCACACACTTTGGCGATGTGCTGCTTAAATTCTGAATGCTCCAGTAGCCCTAACAACATGGCTTGCGCAGGAACATTAGAATGTAGATCCGCGCCTTGTTTTACCTTGATCAAAGCTTCAATCCATTGAACGGGGCCTGATACAACGCCGATGCGAAGGCCTGGCGAGGCAATTTTTGAAAACGAGCGCAGCACCAACGCTTGATCAGGGCAAAAGCTCGATACCATCGGCAGTGACTCACCAGAAAAGCGCAGCGGTCGATAAGGCGAATCTTCTAAAAGCGTGACGCCATATTCAACACAAAGCTTGGCCACCGCCTGCCGTGTCGCTAAAGACCAGCACACACCAGTTGGGTTATGGAAATCTGGTACGGCATAAAAGAGCTTTGGCTTATCGTTAGCAAAGCATCGTTCCAATGCCTCTAAGTCAGGACCGTCCGCTAACTGTGCAACAGGTAGAATCGAGGCTTGAACAAAATCAAATACCTGCATCGCTCCCAAATAGCTGGGTGCTTCCATTACTACCCCATCACCAGGGTTAATGTAAGCCCGTGCAATTAAGTCCAATCCTTGTTGAGAGCCTGTGGTCACCAGTAGTTTGTGGTGTTCAGGCAACTGGTACAACTGATTTAGATGCTTGACCAGCGGCGCATACCCTTGAGTGGGGCCATATTGAAACAGCGATACGTCGTTGTGTAACTGCGCAATCGTTGGTTTTAGCAATTCAATAGGAAAAGTCTTTTCATCGGGCAGACCACCAGCCAACGAGATCATATCTGGGTCACTGGCAGCGGCAAGGATTTCACGGATAAAAGAAGACTTCATACGATCAAGAGAAACAGCGGTTTGCATGGTTAGGCATCCATTTGTATTGTTTTTGGAAACACTATCCTACAAATTCAAATACAATATTAATTGTCCATTTATGCGGTAGCTTTTGTTCATTTATGCTATTTTTAAGCCTTTCAACTTGGTGAATTGACTATGTCTTCGCACTCTATGCAGCAACATCAGAACCGTATTAATGAAGTCTTGTTCTACATTCACCAAGACATCAGTCGGCCTTTGGGAGCGAAAGAGCTAGCAGAGGTCGCGGCCTACTCTGAACAGCATTTCCATCGTTTATTCAAAAGCGTTGTGGGAGAATCCATTCATCAATACATTCGTCGTGTTCGCATGGAATACGCCGCCAATCAGCTTATGTTCGATAACCACTCCTCTATTATCGATATCGCCAATCGCTGTGGTTTTAGCTCGGCTTCCTCTTTTAACAAGGCGTTTAAAAGCACCTTCCACTGTGCGCCATCGGCTTGGCGACAACAAGAAAGTCCGACGTTGGAAAAGCCCTACCTAAAAGACCCTGATGTGGCGCGAGGCTATGAGTCCGTCGCCAGTTGCCCGCTTCCCACACCACGTATTCAAGAATGTCCTGCTCGATTAGTCGCCTACAAGCGGCATCAAGGCTATAACCGTTCAATCAAGGAAGCGTGGATAACATTAATGGCTTGGGCCAATGCAGAACAGCGCGATACGGATAAACAATTTGGTTTGCATCATTCTAATCCGGCGTGGGTAGAGCTGGATCAGTGTCGCTATGTGGCGTGTTTAGAAATCGATAGGCCTGTGGCGAGACATTCTGTGGTCAGCCAACTGGTGATACCTGCTGGTTTGCATGCGGTGTTTCGCTTACAGGGAAAATACGGAGAACTGCTACCAAAAATCAGCCAAGTTCTGGAAACTTGGTTGCCCAGCTCGAAGTTTAAACTGCGCTCTACACCAGGCTACGTGCAGTATTATCAAAACCAATTCTTAACCGAAGACGAAAGCTTCGATTTGGAGTTTTACCTGCCAATTAGCTTCTTTTAAGGAAGGTTTATTATCTGAGCGCAATTCCCTTTGCGCTCAGATAAAAGCTTACTTCGATGCCTCAGCGTGCTTCTTTGCACGGTAAGCGTGGAGCTTTTTATAGCTATCGATCAGCTTCAAGTGACGATCTAGCCCTTCAAGTTTCATATTCGTTGGTGCTAGGCCGTAGAACTTGACCGTACCATTCACGGAACCCACTACGTTTTCCATGACTTCTTTGCCAAACATACGGGATAGGTTGGGTAGGAAATCCTCGAGTTCAAGCTCGTCGTCTAGTTCGATTTCCAACACCGCACTGACAGCTTGATAAAACAAACCACGCTCCACGGTATTGTTGTTATAGCTTAGGAATTCCTGCACTTGATCCTTTGCTTCTTCGTGCATTTGCAGCGCGAGGAACAGCAAAAGCTTCAACTCACCTACATCCAACTGGCCCCATGGGGTGTTTTCATCGAACTCAACACCGATCAAGGTACGAATATCGTTGTAGTTATCCAGCTCGCTTTCTTCTAAACGCTCTAGCAATGCTTCCAGCGCTTCGTCGTCCAGTGTGTGAATGTTGAGAATGTCTTCACGGAACAACAAAGCTTTGTTGGTGTTATCCCAAATCAAATCGTCCGCAGGATACACTTCAGAGTAATCTGGCACCAAAATACGACAAGCGTTAGCACCTAGCTCATCGAACACCGCCATGTAGACTTCTTTGCCCATGTCTTCAAGGATGCCCATTAGACCATCGCGCTCTTCTTCTGTGGTGCCTGAGAAATCCCATTCGCAGAATTCGTAATCTGCTTTGGCGCTAAAGAACTTCCAAGAAATCACACCGGTCGAGTCGATAAAGTGCTCAACAAAGTTATTCGGTTCTTGTACTGCGAATGAGTTAAACGTTGGCAGCGGCACATCGTTTAAACCTTCGAAGCTACGGCCTTGCAGCAGTTCAGTTAGGCTTCGCTCTAACGCCACTTCAAAGCTTGGATGCGCGCCAAAGGAGGCAAACACACCACCGGTACGTGGGTTCATCAGCGTCACGTTCATGACAGGGAATTGACCGCCCAAAGACGCGTCTTTCACTACGACAGGGAAACCGTTTTCTTCTAGGCTTTTAATGCCTTCCAAGATACTTGGGTATTTTTCCAAAACCGACATAGGCACATCAGGCAGGACAATTTCTTGCTCGATGATTTGTTTCTTCACAGCACGTTCAAAGATCTCAGACAAACACTGCACCATGGCCTCAGGTAGCGTGTTACCGGCACTCATACCGTTACTTAGGAACAAGTTTTCGATCAGGTTTGATGGGAAGTAGACCGTTTCTTGGTCAGATTGACGCACGTAAGGGATCGCACAAATACCACGCTCGATATTGCCAGAGTTGGTATCGATAAGGTGTGAGCCTTGAAGCTCTTGCTCAGGATCGAAAATGTCCAAGCAGTAATCGTCAAGCAGACCTTGTGGAAGAGAATCGTCTTCGGTCAGCGGGAACCATTTCTCCGTTGGGTAATGCACGAACTCCGCGTTCGCTAATTCTTCACCAAAGTACTGGTCGTTGTAGAAGAAGTTACAGCTAGCGCGCTCAATGAACTCACCTAGCGCAGAACACAACGAACTTTCTTTGGTTGCCCCTTTACCGTTGGTAAAACACATGTGCGACGCGGCATCACGCAGATGAAGAGACCAAACACCAGGCACGATGTTACGCCAAGATGCCACTTCGATCTTCATACCAAGATCTGCCAATAGACCAGACATATTGGCGATGGTATCTTCTAGCGGTAGATCTTTACCCAAAATCACCGTTTTCTCAGCACCGTCAGGTCGCGCCATCGCCATTAGCGACGCACCTGCGTCTAAGTCCTCAACGGTTTCGATCTTAAATTCAGGGCCTTCTTGTACTACCTTTTTAACAGTACAACGCTCAATAGAACGTAAAATGCCTTGGCGATCTTTATCGCTGATGTACTCAGGCAACTCGACTTGAATTTGGAAAATCTGGTTGTAACGGTTTTCAGGATCGACAATATTATTTTGCGATAGGCGAATATCCTCAGTAGGGATATCACGGGCCTTACAATAAACCTTTACGAAATAGGCAGCACAGAGCGCAGACGAAGCCAAGAAGTAATCAAATGGGCTGGGCGCAGAACCATCCCCTTTGTAACGAATGGGTTGATCCGCTACGACTGTAAAGTCGTCGAACTTGGCTTCTAAGCGAAGATTGTCTAAAAAATTTACCTTGATTTCCATGCTGGACCTCTAACTCAATATGGCGCGAAGTCTAACATTATTTACTGCGCGTATCGTCCAACTTGCACGGCAAAACTAAGATATTTTTACGGATCTCACTAAACCATTATGTCAAAAAGTAGCGTGCGCCGTGAAGCTCAACTAACCCTCGATACAACAGGTAATCAAGTGCTTTGATCACCTCCTGAGGCGGTCGAACAAGCTTCTGAGCTAAGGCGCTAGATGTTTGTTCCTCTTCTAACGCTAACAACAACAGCTTTTGTTGTAATGCATCATCCGATGAATGGTTTATTTTGAAAGCGATGGCTGACATGACGTTTCTCCCTGAATGTCTCTCGACGGCGTATGTCGACTTTGCAATCGCTCAGTTGCCCAGAGCAACAACAAAGCGTTGTATAAACCGAACACAGAGCAAGCTTGACGTCACTGTGCCAGAGCTAATGATCAGTGCAATTAATCCTGCGTATTCAACCGATACCTCTATTACACGCCAGCAGCCACCTAAGCAGCAGCTGTAAGAATAGACATCCCCATCCGACCTATTAGGAACACTAGCAGCACTAGAAACAGTTTGCGTATTAGGCCACTGCCATATTTCAATGCAACGAAGGTGCCGACGATGGCGCCCATAACGTTACAGGCAGCAATGTAAAAGCCTAGCTGCCACAACATATGGCCAGATGGCACGAAGAACGACAAAGCGGCGATAAAGGTGCCAATATTTAATAGTTTGGAAGAAGCCGCAGCATTGAGAAAGTCGAAACCAAACAGACGTACAAACATGAAAATAAAAAAGCTGCCGCTACCTGGGCCAAATGCACCGTCATAAAAACCAATCATGCCTCCCAGAAAACAGCCTTGCAGGATTTGAAAAGTCCCTAACGTTTTTTCTTGTTGGACTTGCCCTAGTTCCTTGCGCATAAAGGTATAGAAAGCCATTGCTACAAGCAGGACAAATACAAGGTATTTCATAACGTGCGTTGGAATACTGGCAACGGAGTAAGCGCCAATGTAGGCACAAGCAAAAGCACTGAGTAAGCAAGGAATGATCAAACGCCACTGAATTTTGACCCGTTTTAAAAAAGTCAGCGCAGAAGAACCAGTTCCCAAGAGCACCGCCAGTTTGTTAGTACCCAATACCGTTGCTACCGCATGTTGAGGTAACGCGTGCAATAAAGCTGGGATTAATATGAGTCCGCCACCTCCTACCGCGGCATCGATTAACCCACCCAAAAACGAAAAGACTCCCAACATCAATAAATCCACTGTCACGACCGGCTACTCCTCTGATCAACGCAAGATTTACGTTGCAAAGTACGCCACATAAAGGATAAATTAAAGTGACTTATAGAGACTTAATAAATCATTTAAAGTGAGCATTTAATGGAGCTGTCACAGCTAAGAATGTTTAAGACCATTACTGATCTAGGCAGCATTGCTCGGGCTGCAGAAGAACTGCATTGTGTGCCTTCAAACATCACAACACGCATTCGTAAATTAGAAGAAGAGCTGGGGCAAGACTTGTTCGTAAGGCAAGGTCGAGGATTACGGCTTAGTCAGAATGGTCAGGTATTTCTTGAACATGTTAATAAAATATTGATTCAGTGCGATGCTGCCAAACAAAGCATGCAGCAAGACATCCGCCCTACTGGACTATTCAAACTCGGCGCTATTGAATCCTCTGCCATGAGTCGCTTGCCAAGTTTGCTGGCCGCTTTTCATCAGGAATACCCCGATGTTCAAATCCAATTTCAGACTGACCGTTGGCCTGTGCTGCAACAAGAAGTACTGAATTTTCGATTGGATGCTGCAGTCATTGCCGCAAAGCCTACTCATCCCAATATAGGCTATGCAGCATTGTACCAAGAGCCACTGATACTCATTGCACCGGCGACACATCCCGCTATTCAATCACCGCAGGATTTAGCTGGACTCGGCTTTTTCATGTGGCCAGCGGGATGTCCTTATCGACAAATACTAGAAGCTTGGACTCAGTCATTAGATATTCCTATCCACATCACTGATATGGCCAGTAATGGCGCTATTTTAGGCTGTGTCAGCGCTGGCGCAGGCCTTGCCATGGTGCCAAAAAGCATTTTTGACCGCTTTATTCAAAAATCAGAAATCCAGCACTATCAGTTTGACGCGCTTACGCCAGTGACGAATTACTTTATTTGGAATAAAAACGTCACCAAACACCCAGCGAAAGAAGCGTTTCTATCGCTGGCGAATGATCTCAGTTTATGAGGCTGATATTCGCTTGCTGAAAGTTATCAATAGACTTATGCTGAACCCTTTGAGCAAGCGTATGATAGGGATAGAAGTGTTATAACTTTCTCTTAGCTGATTCCAAAGTTTGACTAATAAGGGCATTAATCGTCATTGGACCAACGCCACCTGGAACAGGTGTCAGCGCGGCAACACGTTCTTCCAAGCCTTCTTTACCAATGTCACCGATACCACCTGGGTGGTAGCCAGCATCAACGACTACTGCGCCGTCTTTAATCCATTCAGCCTTGATCAATTCAGGCTGTCCCACCGCGCCAATAACGATATCAGCACGTGAAACCTGATCTGCCAAATCTTTGGTACGAGAGTGACAGATTGTAACCGTAGCATTAGCATTAAGTAGCATTGCAGCCATTGGTTTACCCAGTATTGCACTGCGCCCTACCACTACTGCGTTTTTACCTGCAATCTCAATATCATAGTGACGAAGAAGAGTCATGATCCCTGCAGGCGTGGCAGAACCAAATGCAGGAAGTCCCATGCTCATTAAGCCAAAACCTTTTGTCGTCACGCCATCTACGTCTTTTTCAATCGCAATTGAATCAAAACAAGCGCGTTCATCGATCTGAGACGGAACTGGATGCTGCAACAAAATACCGCAAACATTGGCATCGTTATTCAGCTTATCGATCACAGCCAACAACTCTTCTGTCGTTGTCGTATCAGGTAACTCAACAGCTTGAGATCCCATGCCAACACGCTTACACGCATTTTGTTTCATCTTAACGTACGTCGCTGAAGCAGGATCAGCACCTACAAGGATAGTCGCTAGTACAGGTTGGCCCTGACCGCTTTCCACCAAAGAATCTGTTTCAGCTTTAAGCGACACTTCACGACTAGCCGCCAGTTTTTTTCCATCTAAAATCAATGCAGACATTGCAAACACCATCCCCTAAATCAGATTAAAACACGCTAAGCCGAGTGGCTTAGCGTTTAACAAAGCGATATCAACACTTAATATTTTCCATTGCTGGATCGTAGAACGAACGCAAAGACGGCGTTACCTTATAACGTTTGCACTCTACTTCAATCTCAAACTCGCTTGCTTCTAGCCAGTCCTTATTTACGCCGTCTAGGTTATTTATATATCCCATAGCAACCGTAGCCCCGACGGTGTGTCCAAACATACCAGCTGTAGTACGACCAACAATCTTACCATTGGCATAAATAGGCTCTTCGTGATAACAAAGAGGCGCTGGATCATCAAACTTAAACGCTACAAAGCGTTTAGTTAATGGCCCTTGCTCTTTCTGCTTTAACAGAGCCTCTTTACCTATGAATCCACCTTCTTTGTTGAAGTCGGAAGCAAAACCTAAACCAGCTTCAAGTGGTGTATCTTCATCGGTAATGTCATGTCCCCAGTGGCGGTAACATTTTTCCATACGTAGCGAGTTCATTGTGTGGTAGCCATAAGGGCGAATACCAAACTCTTCACCTGCTTTGAACACCGCATCGTATACGGACGGCGCATATTCTGTTGGAATATAAAGCTCCCAACCTAGCTCACCTACGTATGTAATACGAGAAGCGCGAACCACTGCATAACCCAATTCAATCTCTCGGGATGTAGCAAACGGGAAGCCTTCATTTGATAGGTCGTCACGCGTAAGTTTGCTTAACGTTTCGCGAGATTTTGGTCCCATCACAGTCACAACCGCATATGCAGACGTGACATCGGTAATAACAACAAACGCGTCGTCAGGCTTGTTGCGTTTTAGCCAGTCCATGTCGCGGGTCTGACATGCAACACCTGAGACAATAAGGTATTTGTCTTGAGCCAAACGAGTAACGGTAACGTCAGCCTCGATTCCACCTCGATCATTCAACCACTGCGTGTATACCATCTTACCGACTGGCACTGCGACATTGTTTGAACAGATACGGTTCAAGAAGCGCTCTGCATCGGGTCCTTCAACCTGATATTTACAGAATGAGCTTTGATCGATTACGCCTACCGCGTTACGAACAGCTTCATGTTCTTGTTTGTTGTTTTCGAACCAGTTTTGACGACCGAAAGAATACTCATAAGAAGGATCTTGGCCTTCGTTCGCAAACCAGTTAGCACGTTCCCAACCATTTTCAGATCCGAATACAGCACCTTGAGCTTTTAGTTGGTCATGTAGAACAGAACGACGTACGCCACGAGACGTTTTGTATTGCTTAAATGGGTAATGAGTTTCGTACAATAGGCCAAGTGTTTCTGTCGTACGCTCTTCCAAGTACCCTTGTGTGCCTTGGAAAGGCATATTACGACGAATATCAACATCCCAAAGGTCGCGTGGTGCATGACCTTTATGGATCCATTCCGCCAACATTTTACCTGCGCCACCTGCAGATTGAATGCCTACGGAGTTGAAGCCAGCGGCCACAAAATAATTACGTAATTCAGGGGCTTCACCCAAATGGTAACGGTCATCTGGCGTAAACGACTCAGGGCCGTTAAAGAAAACTTGCAAACCCGTTTCCATCAGTTTTGGAACACGGTGCATTGCCGCTTCTAGATAAGGTTCTAGGTGATCGAAGTCTTCCGGCAATTCGTCAAAGAAGAAATCTTCTGGGATACCTTTCATCCCCCAAGGCTTTGCATTTGGCTCGAACATACCGACAAGCAACTTACCTGCATCTTCTTTGTAGTAGCAGTAACCGTCCATATCACGCAGTGTTGGTAGACCGTGCGTTAGGTCTGGCATATTTTCAGTTACAACATAGAAGTGCTCTGCTGCATGTAGAGGAACGTTAACACCTGCTTTCTTACCGAATTCACGCGCCCACATACCAGCACAGTTGACGACGTATTCTGCATCAATATCACCTTGTTCAGTGATAACGCCTGCCACTTTACCGTCACGAATCTTCATATCTAGCACTTTAACGCCTTCAATGATCTGTGCTCCGCCCATACGGGCGCCTTTAGCTAAAGCCTGCGTTACATCGACTGGGCTGGCCATCCCATCTTCAGGTAAGTGAATTGCACCAAACATGTCATCTATGTTTAGCAAAGGCCATAGCTCTTTTGCTTGATCAGGATCGATCACATCACAAGGGAAGCCACACACTTTCGCCATGGAGGCACCGCGTTTTAACTCAGAAAAACGTTCTTTGTTTGTAGCTATTGTCAAAGAACCATTGCGAACAAAGCCAGTTGCCTGGCCTGTTTCAGCTTGCAATTGCTCGTACAAACTCGCGCTGTAGTTGGCAAGCATGGACATGTTGTACGTTGCGCGTAGCGTTGGTACAAGACCAGCCGCGTGCCACGTCGTGCCACAAGTAAGCTGACGACGTTCTAGCAGAACAACATCTGTCATACCAAGTTTTGTTAGGTGGTATGCAACACTGGAGCCAATCACACCGCCACCTACAATTACTACCTGCGCAGAAGAAGGTATTTTCTTAGTCATAGTCTTTTCCTCGATGCCCAACATGGCGGGCGTAATTCACTGAGCTGTTTCTATCTGAATACTACTGTCTTATTTCCATGCACTAAGACGCGATCTTCAAGGTGATCACGTAAGCCTCGTGCCAGCACAGTTTTTTCTACATCTTTACCTAGACGAACCAAGTCATCCACTTTGTCGCTGTGCGATACTCGAACAACGTCTTGATCAATAATTGGTCCTTCATCCAGCTGCTCAGTCACATAGTGACATGTTGCACCGATTAACTTTACCCCACGACGAGACGCTTGATGGTAAGGGCGTGCACCGATGAAAGATGGCAAGAAACTATGGTGTATATTGATAACTTTGTGACGCAGCTTTTCACATAGAGACTGCGGAAGAATCTGCATATAACGGGCAAGAACAACACAATCAGCTTGGTATTCTTCGATCAGGCCTTCAACTTGTGCAAAGCCAGGTGCTTTATCTTCTTTTTGAATCACAACGTGGTGAAAAGGAATACCGTACCACTCAACTAAACCGCGCATGTCTTCATGGTTAGAAATTACGCAAGGAATATCGCATTTAAGGTCACCGCTTTTCCAACGATCAAGCAAATCGGAAAGACAATGGCTGCCTTTACTCGCCATGATCACTACGCGTTTTGGCTTAGCGGTATCAATCACCTGAAGGTTCATATTGAACTCAGCCTTGAGATCGGCAAGCTTCTCTTCAAGCTCATTCAATTCAAAAGGTAAAGAGTCGGCTCTAACTTCGAATCGAGAAAAAAAGCGATTACTTTCTTCATCAGAATGATGCGATGCTTCATCAATCCAGCCGCCATTGGACGTAATCACTTCACCTACGCGAGTGACAATGCCAACTTGATCGGGGCAATCTAACAGTATTCGGTACAATCGATTTGTCATTCTATTTATCTCCTGCTCAGCGACATTTGAGTGATTAGCTCAATGCCGCCTCTAGTTCTGGAAGTGCTTCGAAAAGGTCTGCATGAAGGCCATAATCCGCCACACCAAAGATTGGCGCTTCGTCATCTTTGTTGATCGCGACGATCACTTTGGAATCCTTCATACCAGCAAGATGCTGAATAGCACCGGAAATACCAACCGCGATGTAAAGATCAGGAGCAACAATCTTACCTGTCTGACCAACCTGCATATCGTTAGGTACGAAACCAGAATCCACCGCTGCACGAGACGCGCCTACTGCAGCACCAATCTTGTCAGCTACTTTTTCAAGCATGACAAAGTTGTCACCGTTTTGCATACCGCGACCACCTGAGATGATGATGCGCGCATTGGTTAATTCAGGACGCTCAGATACGCTTACTTCTTCACCGATAAAACGAGACAGACCAGAATCTTCAACTGCACCTAGCGCTTCAATGCTAGCGGCGTCGCCACTTTCTTCAGCCGCTTCAAACGCTGTAGTACGTACAGTTAATACTTTGATTTCATCTTCACTTTGAACTGTCGCCATTGCATTGCCCGCATAAATAGGACGAACAAACGTATCAACGCTTTTAACAGCTGTAATTTCCGAAATTTGCGAAACATCTAATAACGCTGCAACGCGCGGCAACAGGTTCTTGCCTTGTGTTGTCGCTGGAGCAAGCACATAAGTCGCTCCAGAAGATTTAACTAACTCAAGTACTGCAGGCGTCATATTTTCAGCTAGCTGAGCAGACAACGCGTCACAATCAGCAACAAAAACTTTGCTTACGCCAGACAGCTTGGCAGCTTGTTCAGCGACACCAGAACAACCACTGCCTGCAACAAGAACATTTACATCAACTCCTGCAAAGCCAGCTAACTCATTGGCTGCTGCTACTGTATTCGCGGTAGCCGCTTTAAGTTGTAGATTGTCGTGTTCAGCGATAACTAAAATGCTCATTACAGTACTCCTGCTTCGTTTTTCAGTTTCTCAACTAGTTGAGAGATGTTGTCTACTTTCTCACCAGCCGAGCGAGCGGGTGGCTGATTCACTTCCAGAACTTTCACTTTTGATGTTAAATCAACACCTAGTTCTTCAGGGGTGAGTGCTTCTATTGGTTTACGTTTTGCCTTCATAATGTTCGGCAATGAAGCAAAGCGAGGTTCGTTCAATCGAAGGTCAGTGGTGATCAAAGTAGGTAATTTAAGAGCAATTTGTTGTAGACCACCGTCTACTTCACGCGTTACAAGCACCTCTTCACCTTCGATTTTCACTTCTGATGCAAATGTAGCCTGAGACATGCCAGCTAATGCCGCCAACATTTGGCCTGTTTGGTTGTTATCACCATCGATGGACTGTTTGCCTAGAATAACAACTTGAGCTCCCTCTTTTTCGACTACTTTGTTTAGAGATTTTGCGATAGCAAGCGGTTGCAGCTCATCTGTTGCTTTCACATGAATCGCTCGATCAACTCCCAATGCAAGAGCAGTACGAAGTTGCTCCTGGCAGGCATCACTGCCAACAGTTACCGCTACAACTTCAGAAGCCACACCCGCTTCTTTTAAGCGTATTGCTTCTTCAATCGCAATTTCACAGAATGGATTCATCGCCATCTTGACATTGCTAAGCTCTACACCTGAGTTATCAGCTTTCACTCTAACTTTAACGTTGGCATCAACCACACGCTTAATTGCAACCAAAATCTTCATATAACCACCTTAAACAATAAATAAATTCATATAAATGAAATTATTAGAAAAAACTTCACATTAAATTTTCAATTCAAAGCAACGTGTTTGCACAAGTTACTGAGCTACTTTTTTACATATTTGGATAATTTGGCCCTCCTGCTCCTTCTGGAGTAACCCAATTAATATTTTGAGATGGGTCTTTTATGTCACATGTTTTACAATGCAGGCAGTTTTGAGCATTGATTTGAAAGGTTTTTTGTTCCCCCTCACTCACCACTTCATATACTCCAGCTGGACAGAATCGCTGCGCTGGCTCCGCCCATTTTGGTAAATTTATCTTCAGCGGAATTTGATCATCTAAAAGGGTCAAGTGGCATGGTTGATCTTCTTCATGATTCGTATTTGATAAAAACACAGATGACAATTTATCGAAACTTATCACGCCATCAGGCTTTGGATATTGTATCTCTTGACATGAATCTGCCTGTTTTAAACAACCATAATCTTCATGTGTATCATGCAAAGTGACAGGAACAGCGAATAGGTTCTGATCAACATAGTTAAAAGCACCTCCCATGATGGTGCCGAACTTATGCAATGCAGGTCCAAAATTACGACTTTTATACAACTCTTTACATGCCCAAGACTCAGACCAGCTGTCACTGAATGCAGTCAAATCAGAGCCACCTTGATCGCCATTTTTAATTGCATCAAAAACCGTTTCAGCAGCGACCATTCCAGACTTCATGGACGTATGCGTCCCTTTAATCTTCGAAAAGTTAAGCGTCCCCGCGTCACAACCTAACAAAAGGCCACCTGGAAACGTCATTTTTGGTAAGCAGTTGAACCCACCTTTGGTGATCGCACGGGCACCATAAGAAATTCGAGTACCGCCTTCTAGATACTGCTTCAGTTCTGGGTGGTGTTTCATACGCTGAAATTCATCGAAAGGGCTCATATATGGATTGTCGTAATTAAGGTCTGTGATTAAACCTACAACAACTTGGTTATTTTCCGCATGATATAAAAAGAAGCCACCGCTCGCACCACGTTCAGACAAAGGCCAACCTGTACCATGTACAACCAAGCCTGGCTGATGCTTAGCGGGGTCAATATCCCAGAGTTCTTTTATACCCAAACCGTAGTGCTGAGGATCCTTACCCTCATCAAGTTTAAATTGATTGATAAGTTGCTTACCAAGGTGACCACGACTGCCCTCGCTAAATAATGTGTATTTAGCACGCAGTTCCATGCCGGGCATGAACATTCCTGTTTTTTCATTTCCATGTTTATCTACACCCATATCGCCAGTGATAACACCTTTAACGATGTTATCCTCTATAAGTAGTTGCGCCGCTGAAAATCCAGGAAAGACTTCTACACCTAATTCTTCTGCCTGCTCTGCTAACCAACGGCATACATTTCCTAAAGAAACAATGTAATTGCCATGGTTGTGCATAGGCTTCGGCACAAACGCATTGGGCACTCTCAGACTTGACTGTTCATTTTTCAACATGAATATCTGGTCTTCTTTTACTTCTGTCGTCAGAGGTGCGCCACGATCTTTCCAATCTGGAATAAGCTCATTCAAAGCTCTTGTCTCAAGGACGGCACCAGATAAAATATGAGCCCCTACTTCCGAGCCTTTTTCGACAACACAAACGCTCAGCTCAGTGCTCGAATCGTTGGCTTGTTGCATTAAGCGAATTGCGGCTGAAAGACCGGAAGGCCCCGCACCAACAATAACGACATCGAACTCCATCATTTCACGTTCCATTCAGCACCTCTTAGTAAGAAAACTACTTATCTAGGATCACGTATGCTCATATCTCTAAATAAGTTGGAATTAACGTATCAACGAGGACAAAAATAAATTTTTAAAAATGAAATTACAAACATTTTTTTCATTTTAAAAAATATTAAGGATTTATTTTTCATATGCGCACCATTTTATTGCACTAAAGTGTGCTCTCACACCTACCTAAAACTCTGTCATAAAAGTTCAAAGCTTGATTTTTCGCGCTGTTTTAAAAACACGTTTCTTGCTGCCTCTCATCACCACAAAGCAAAAACACACAAACAGTGCAAAAATATTTTTTTTATTTTTTTTCGCACCAAAATCAGACATTTAGGTGAAGTTATTTTTTCTAACATCAGCACAAAAGTTCTCAATTGTTAGCATTTTTTTTTCATTGCAGTATTAAAAAAAGTGATCGAAAAGTGGTCACTGGCTTACAAAGATTCAACAAATAACTCATACACTTAAAAGGAACAGCAAAATGAAACTAAAATTATCAACTTTATTTAATACTGTTTTTTGCACAACCATTGCAGCCTCATCGCAACTTGTCTTAGCAGAAGAAAAGCCCGATACAGTAACCGTTGGTTACTTCCTTGAGTGGCCTACCGCAAACCAATATGCACAAGCTAACAACACTTATGAAAAAGAAATGGGTGTTAATGTTGAATGGAGAGCCTTTGACTCAGGTACAGCCATGTCAGCGGCGATGGCGTCAGGCGATGTTGATATTTCATACTCTCAGGGCCTTGTTCCTTTTACTGTAGCAGTGTCACAAGGCTTGCCGATCACCATGGTTGGCATTGCCGTGTCATACGCAGAAAACGATAACTGTGTCGTAAGCTCTAAGTCAGGAATCACTAAGGCAAATGCAAGTGAGCTTCAGGGTAAAAAAGTTGCTGTCCCTTTCGGAACAGTGGCTCACTATAAAATGCTGAAAGTATTCGATCATCTTGGCGTTCAAGCAAAGAAAGTACGTTTGCTGGATATGCCACCAGCTGATGGCGCAGCAGCTCTTGTGCGTGGGGATGTTGCAATGGCCTGTGGCTGGGGGGGCGCACTGACTCGAATGAAAGGCTACGGCGACGTCCTTATGACGGCGAAAGAGCAAGAAAGCATTGGCATTCGAGTTTTCGATGTCATTTCAGCAACAAACAGCTTCAAAGAAAAATATCCAGAGCTTCTGACGGAATTCCTATCTGTTACTGATGACTCAAACTCCATTTACCTTAACAACCCCGACAAAGCCGCTCCAGTTATCGCTAAAGCTTCAGGACTATCAATTGAAGCGTCTAATCAAGTCTTGTCGTTATTCGAATTTCCATTAAAAGATGAACAGATCTCTGATAAGTGGTTGGGCGGAGCGGTTCAATCTTACACAAAAGAAGTCGCTGACTTTTTTGTTGAGCAAAAACAAATTCCTAAAGCTCTTCCTGATTACAGCACAACTATAGATGCAAGTTTCTACGCAAACGTTAAATAACCCGATTAAAGCTTAACAACAAGACTAGTGGCGAGCAGCCACTAGTCTAAATGAAAGGAACAAACAGATGTCCGAACTCGTAGTAGATAATGTTTCCATGATATATGACGTACCAGGCGGGGAGGAAGTCGAGGCGTTACGTGACGTAAGCTTTACCCTTAAACAAGGAGAGCTGCTTTCTGTGCTTGGGCCATCAGGTTGTGGTAAAAGCACCTTGCTAAATATTATTGCAGGTTTTTTAGCCTCCACCAAAGGTCAAGTAAGTAACGGCAATACAGTTCTCCATGGGCCAGGGCCCGATCGAGGAATGGTATTTCAACAAGGTGCACTATTTGAGTGGCTAAACGTTAGAGAGAACATTGGGTTCGGCTTAAAAATGAGAGGCGGCACCAACAATAGTATTAAAACCGTTGTAGATGAATTACTCGAAACGGTTGGCTTGAAAGACTTTGGAGATAAGGCTATTTACGAATTATCAGGGGGCATGCAACAGCGCGTAGCACTCGCAAGGTGCCTCGCAAATGACCCTGATATTATATTAATGGATGAACCACTGGGTGCACTTGACGCCCTGACGCGTGAAAAGATGCAAAGCTTGATCCTTAAGCTTTGGAAAGAGACAGGAAAGACAATCATCTTAATCACCCACAGTGTTGAAGAGGCACTTTTCCTAGGGGAGCGCTTATTCGTCATGGCTCCTCGTCCGGGGCGAGTTAAGAAAGAATATACATTACCATTTGCGGAGGCAGGGTTAAGCCAAAACCCTCGTGAAGTAAAAGCATCAAAAGAATTTATATCTACTCGTGAAGAAATTCTCTCCATGATTTGGGAAATGGAAGAGGAAATCATGGGTGTAAACGAAGCTGAAGGAGCCTAATTAATGACATTTTTAAATGAGCTCAAAGTCAAACTAGGCATAGAAAAATCTGGCTTTGAAAAGCGTAAAACTGTTACTTTCGGTGATACCTCTGCGGTGAGTGACGGTCGTTTTTGGAGTGTTTTATCAGTTCTCTCTTTGGCAATACTCTGGTACTTTGCAAGTACATTCGGTTGGGTAAACCCAATTTTCTGGCCAAGTCCTGGCGCGGTATGGGATCAGATAATTAACATATCAGTAGATGGTTATCGTAACTTTTCATTATGGGAGCATATTTGGGCAAGTCTATATCGCATTCTGATGGGCTTTTCATTGGGTTGCTTGGTTGGTATTCCGCTAGGTTTCGCTATGGGCTTATCAAAGTTCATGCGAGGATGGTTTGACCCTCTAGTCGAGTTTTTTAGACCTATTCCTCCTCTAGCCTTCATTCCGCTAGTCATTATTTGGTCTGGTATTGGTGAACGTTCAAAAATTTTGCTGCTTTTCTTTGCTGCCCTGTGGATTATGGTCATTGCTGCAAGAGCGGGGGTTGGAAGTGTAAAACTTAACAAAATTCATGCTGCTTACTCTCTGGGTGCGAGCAAACGTCAAATTCTGTACCATGTAATTTTACCTAATTCGCTACCAGAGATCTTCACTGGGATGCGTGTGGCTATGGGGGTGTGTTGGGGAACAGTAGTCGCCGCAGAACTCGTGGCTGCAGAATCCGGCATTGGATTTATGATCATGGTTGCCAGTAAATTTCTATCAACCGATATCGTAGTCATGGGTGTGATTATAGTTGGCCTAATAGGTTATGGCATTGACATTTTGATGAGAAAGATTGAGGCTAAACTAATACCTTGGAAAGGAAGAGCCTAAGCAACGGTTTGGCGCTTTAGTTTCTTTTGTGATGCTATGAGGGAGTCTAATTTCCTCATAGCATTTTAGAGGATGAGGAATCATTCACAACGATATTGCTTAAGAACGATATCTTCTTCAAGCTGGCGCTTCAGCCAATGGCTGAAGCAAGTTGCTCGTGAGTTAAGCAGATAGTCCGGTTGTTGGACTAAGTACCAACTACCTATCTCAGGAAACGTATATTCAATTGGGACAACCAATGAACCATTTGCAATTTCACTGCTAGCAAAGAAAATAGGAACTATGGCAATACCTTTACCCATTGCAACAGACTCCATAGCTAGCAGATAGTTATCTTGTACTTCTTTAATACAAACATCTTCCAACGTTAACCCTATTCCTTTAAACCAATTACGTAAGTTATTAGGCGCCTCAGATACATCTATAATGGGTAAACTTTTAATATTATGTATACTAATATTTGGGTTGGCCTGCTTAAACTCTGGACTACAGATAGCTACCAACGCTCCCCTAAATAAGGGGTGGTAAATAAGCTCATCATTTGGTTTTTCACTGTATATGATACCAATGTCCGCTTTGTCTTTTTCATACTCCCAACTCAAATAATTGTTATACAAATTGATATTTATCTTTGGATAGTGCTGACGAAAGTCACCCAATCGCTTAATAAGCCAATGAGCAATAATCCCGAAATAAGCTTGGATTTTTAGGTCTCCAACATTCGGATCACCAAATATCTCTGCTGTACTATGTTCTATTCGTCTAAACACTTCATGTATCTCAACATAGTACTGAGCGCCTTTTTCAGTCAATTTGATATGACGCCCTTGACGCAAAAATAGACTGCACTCAATATCACTTTCCAACTTTTTAACTTGATGGCTCACTGCCGAGTGGGTGACATTTAATTCTTTAGCAGCCTGCTGGAAACTAAGCAACCTAGCAGTGGCTTCAAAAGCACGTAACGCATTCAGCGGAGGCATAAATCGTTTCATGGGGCTACCCTCTTGGTAGTGTAGATATCGAATTCATGTCGAGCAGCCAATCCTTGAACGCCAATGAAGCTGGTGAAAGCTGGATATCGTGACGATGACACAAATAATAATTACCAGTCGTCGTAATGCGCGTGTGAAATGGGGCAGTTAAATGTTGAGCAAATACACCGCCGTACATCATATCATCGTACATTAAGCAAGCACCAAAGCCGTTGGCCGCCATTGCTACTGCCGCTGCATGACTATCCATATAATGCCGGGGGCTATCAACTAGAGAAGTCTCTCCAGCTTCTTCCAACCATTGACTCCAACCACATGGTGTGCCGATTACTTCTAATAATGGCACATCTTTGAAATCTTCAGGGTGACGCAAATTGCGAGCGACGGTTTCCGAGCAATAAGGGCGTAAATGAGGCGTGATTAATGGCGTTACCTCAAATTCAGGCCATTTTCCATCTCCATAGCGAATTTCGAGTTCAGCTGTCGATATATTAAAATCTGAATCCCAATTAGTACCTAGTTGGCGCACTGCAACATTAGGGTAGATAGAGTGAAACTCATCCAAATTAGGCCCCATCCAAAGAACGCTAAAGGAAGTATTGATACTCACTTCTACTACAGAAGCATTTAAGGGCGTAAATATTTGCGCAGCACCAATATTTAATTCGCGCATGCAATTTTCTACAAGAGGCAAAAAAGCTCTTCCTGCATCAGATAACTGAATAGTCCTATTAGCCCTTATAAACAATTTATGGTCAATATGATGCTCGAGCAACTGAACTTGCTGACTTACAGCAGATTGGCTCATATTTAAAATCTTAGCAGCCTGGGTAAAACTTAACTCTTTTGCAGCCACTTCAAAAGTACGTAACCAATTCAATTGGATGTTACTTGTTAACCTTTTATCCATTAGCCCTACTTATTAATTTAAGCTTAATTAATCGTTTGAAGTAATCTTTCATGATTTATAACATCGATTTTAACCGGACCACAAGTCCACTTTTCAAATCCCCAGCAAGAGATCGATACTCGATGAAAAATACTACAGATGTACTGATAATCGGTGGTGGTATTGCAGGCGTAAGCACGCTTTACCATCTTACAAAGCTAGGCTGGACTGATGTTATGCTGACTGAAAAGTTAGAATTGACTTCAGGTTCCACTTGGCATGCCGCGGGCAATCTTCCTCATTTTAGCAATAGCTATAATGTTATGAAGCTTCAGCAGTACAGTATCGCTCTGTATGCAAAGCTAAAGAAAGAAACGGGGACCGTAGACCATCATCAAACAGGGGCTGTTCGACTAGCGCATACACAAGATCGTATGGATGAATTCCAGCGAGTTGTAGCGATGTCTGAGATTGCAGGATTAAACCTGAAAATCATCGATAACGACGAATTGAAAGAACTCTACCCTTTCCTAGACACTACAGGTCTTGTAGGTGGTATGTGGGATCCAGATGATGGTCACATTGACCCATCAAGCATCACAAATACAATGGCAGCAGCGGCACGTGAAGCAGGTGCAACCATTGTTCGTAACAACCCTGTGAGCGCAATCGAACAGCTAGAAAACGGCCGTTGGAAAGTAACAACAGAAAAAGGTGTCATTGACGCAGGTATCATCGTTAACGCAGCAGGTTTCCGCTGTAACGAAGTTGCAGAAATGGTGGGACACCAACTTCCTGTTACCTCTATGGAACACCAGTTCGTCGTTACTGACAACATTCCTGAGCTGGAAGCACTAGACAAAATGGTGCCTATGCTGCGTGATCCAGACGTATCTTACTACCTACGCCAAGAAGGTAATGGTTTCATTCTTGGGCCTTATGAAAAAGGTGGCATTCCTTGGGCAACGGACGGTGTACCTGCTGCTTTTGGTCAAGAACTTCTTCAGCCTGATCTAGACCGTATCGAAGAGATCATGTGTACAGCGATGGAACAAGTAGAAATCATTACAC
Organism: Marinomonas sp. AWM4_232; assembly: GCF_056158325.1. Classification (NCBI taxonomy): domain Bacteria; kingdom Pseudomonadati; phylum Pseudomonadota; class Gammaproteobacteria; order Oceanospirillales; family Oceanospirillaceae; genus Marinomonas; species Marinomonas sp. AWM4_232. Next base: position 3,830,036 of record NZ_JBSWTA010000001.1, read on the forward strand.
ATGCAGGTGTTAAAACGGTTGTAAACGGCCCGATCACTTACACGCCTGACGGCCATCCTCTCATTGGCCCTGTTCACGGTTTTGACAACTACTTCGTTTGTACTGGCTTTAACTTCGGTATCGTACAAGGTGGCGGCGCAGGTCACTTTATGTCTCAGTGGATTGTTAACGGCCACCCAGAACTAGACTTGTTCGAACTTGACCCACGTCGCTTCGGCGATTACGCAAATCACGACTACACCGTTGCTAAAGCGACTGAAGTTTACGCTAATGAATATCAGCTAGGCTTCCCGAACGAATACGCAATGCGTGAAGCAAAACGCAACAACAAGCAATCCGCTATATACGAAGATCATAAAGCGGCTAATGCAGTCTTCGGTGCTTACTTCGGCTGGGAACGTCCAAGCTGGTTCGCTGAAGAAGGTCAAGAACCTGTGGAACAACACAGCTTCCGCCGTGGTAACTGGTTCGAAGCGGTTGAAAAAGAATGTAAATTGGTTGAAAACCACGTTGGTCTGCAAGACCTTAGCCCGTTCACTAAGTTTGAAATTTCCGGTGATAATGCATTCGCTTACTTGGATGCAATGTCGCCAAACAAACTACCAACAAAAGTCGGTCAAATCGCCCTTTCTCACCCTCTTACAAAAGAAGGTGGTGTTGCTTGGGAATTCTCGATTACTCTGCTTGAAAACGGTTCATACTACCTAATGGGACCTGCGGCAGGCGAGCTTCTTATCGAGGATTGGTTACGCACTCGTCTACCGAAAGACGGTTCTGTCACTTTGAAGAACATCACTCGCGACTACGGAACGCTTGTACTAGCAGGCCCCGACGCTCGTAACGTGCTGTCTCAAGTAACAGATGCTGATCTTTCTAACGAAGCGTTCCCATGGTTTAGCGGTCAAGAAATTGAAGTGGCAGGTGTGAAAGTTCGCGCACTACGTATGAACTTCGTGGGTGAACTTGGTTGGGAATTACACCACCCAATCGAAGGCCAAAAAGCACTTCACGACGCACTTATGGAAGCAGGTAAGAGCTTCAATATCGGCTACTTCGGTATGCGTGCGATGGACTCTCTACGTCTTGAGAAAGGTTACCCAATGTGGGGCCACGATCTTAACGTTGAATTCAGCGTCTTGGAATCGAACCTTGGTTACTTCGTGAAACTAGATAAAGGCGACTTTGAAGGTAAAGAAGCGCTTGTTAAAGAGAAAGAAGCTGGCCTTAAAAAGAAAGCCGTTCTTATCGAGCTACATGACACATCTGTTGATGCATGTGTTGGCATGGAGCCAGTATACAGCGACGGCAAAATAGTTGGTCAAGTAAGCTCAGGCGGTTACGGCTATCGTTGCGGTAAGAGCTTAGCTCTTGCTTACGTCGATACTCAATACTTAGATGCAGAACTAAGCGTGAAAGTATTGGGCGACGTATACAAGGCAAGCGTTCTTAAGAAGATCCCTTACGATCCAACAGGCGCTAAACTGAAAGCTTAATTTCTAAACATTAAGTTTCCATTAAGATACTAAAAAGCCAACTGAAAAGTTGGCTTTTTTATTGTCTATTGGTTATGTCAATAGCGGGAGTCTTTTGCCTATTTGAAATGATATTTAAGATTAATAGCCCGCCACTAACGTCCAGACTATAACCGTTTCTTGCGTATCAGAAGGGTTTCGCAACCAATGAGGCTCATCTCCTGTTAGAGAAAAACTGTCGCCGGCATTAAGTATAAAACTCTTATCACCGATCCCTAACTCAAGAGTACCGGATTGAACAAGGCCACCCTCTTCACCACAACGTTTTCTTGGTTGACGGTTACCTTTCCCTGGATCAATAGTTGTAAGGATCATTTGCATTTGACCCGAGAGCCGAGGTGACAGTAATTCTTCTTTGATGCCACTACCAGAGTAATTCAAACTCCTTCTAGAATGACGACGAACAATATACTTTAGTTCATCTAGTGGAACTTCACTATCCGCATGAAAAAACCAACTCACCTTTACGCCAAGAATATCGCTGATATTCTGTAATATAGAAATTGGTAATGACGACACTCCTCGTTCGACTTGACTGATGTAACCGACAGACCTTCCAATTTTTTCAGCCATTGTCGTGAGCGTAATGCCTTTCGATTTACGAAGGTCACGGATTTGACGACCGATACGCAAATTTTCTTGGTCTACCATTCCTTCTTTAGCTTTTGTCATTCTTTGCTCTATATCTGTGTTGTTTTAATCTTTAAGGATAATTTATTCAGTTTTCGTTTTTAAGATGGTCCACCTAGGGTCTTTACTACATGTACATGTTCGATTAAATCACCTTATACCTAGCCGCAGAATTCTACTTGCTACACATCTCTGAGAAGACGATAAAAAAATAGCGCCCTAAACTTCCATGCTCTGTATTATCTCAGACAGTTTTTTAATACCAGAATCAATTTTATTTGTTGGTATTGAGGAGAAGCCTAGTCGAAAATATCGATTAGGCCGTGAATTTCCTAGAAAGTGAACATTACCTGGCTCAATCAAAATGCCAGCTTCTCGAGCTCGATCTTTTAAGATCGAGGCATTCAATAACTCAGGCCCCCTCACCCAATAACTAGAGCCTCCAAAGCTTGGAGTTTCATGGCAACCAGGGAGATAACGATCTAAAGCATCATGCATTGCTTGCCAACGGGTCTTATAATTGCGAGCAATATTCATGATCAATGAGTCGTGATAACCTCTTTCTAGGAAAAGTGCAGCCGCCCGCTGATTGTTTGAAGCGGGATGGCGAATCATTAAGCGGCGCAATGCTCGCGCTTCTTTAATTAAGGCTTCTGATGCTACAACATAGCCTAGTCGCAAACCTGGCGCGAGTGTTTTTGACAGACTGCCAATATAGATCACTCTATCATTCTGATCCAAGCTCTTTAGCGCAGGGCTAGGACGAACATCAAAGTTCGTCTCGCTTTCGTAGTCATCTTCTATAATGAGTAAGTCTTGTTGATTGGCTTTTTCAAGTAGTTCATAACGACGCTCTATAGGCATTGTGACCGTCGTGGGACATTGATGACTGGGGGTAGTATAAATTAAATCACATTCATCAAGAGACTCGTCAATGATTAACCCCTTGTTATCAATTGCTAAGGGTTTAACATCACATTTGTGTAGTTTGGCGATGTTATATACATCCACATAACCAGGGTTTTCTAATCCAAATACACTGCTAGAATCTAAAAGCAATTGCACCAACATAAAAAGAGATTGTTGAGAGCCAACAGATACCAAAATTTCTTCTGGTTTGGCCCAAACCCCTCTTCGCGGTAGAAGGCGTGTACGTATCTGTTCGATCAATCTGGGGTCATCATGATCCATACTATCTGACGCCCAATCACTCACCGCAGCATCGCTCACCGCATCTTTGCAGCATTCTCTCCAATTAACGGAAGGAAAGATCTTTTCATCAAACTGACCATATATGAAAGGATATTCATATGACTGCCAGTCTTGAGCCTTCACAATATTTTGTTGCTCGCTAGGCCGCACTTTGAAAAGAGAGGACCAATTTGGCTTTAGTGCGGGTGTATTTTCAATCTTAGGAAGGTCTGTAAAGTTATTAGCATTTCCATCCATTATAGCGGGATTCACAAAATACCCACGCCGCTCTCTGGCGACTAAACAACCATCGTCTAAAAGATGTTCATAAGCTAATACAACTGTATTTCGTGCAATCCCTAACTGTTGAGCCATTTTTCTACTAGATGGCAAAGGGATATCTAAGGGGATATTGCCATTGAATATGGCTAATGCAATTTGCTCTCTTAACTGCTTTTGTAAACTAACTTCAGCGTTGTGTGTTAGATGAAACAAATGATACATCGCATTTATTCCTAGTACTTCTAATGGCATTTAAAAATAGTATACCAATAAAAAAACTTAGGTGGTCAACAAACTTGAGTCATTCCAATAAGATCTCTAAGTTTAGCGGATGTGACCACCTAAGTGTAAACAGGTAAAAGAGCCGTTAGTTAACTATGTCAAAAACTCGCTCGCGTTAATGCTGACTTACGCCACAAAAACACTAACGCACAGCTCGATAGCCCTAAACTCGTCTTTTAACAGCTCGTTTTACATACCTCTGTAATAGCTTCATCAATTGCATTCACAATCTGATCGATGTCTTCGCGTGTTGATACCAACCCAGGCGCCAAACATACGGTGTTATTGAATGACTTAAATGAACGGTTTGTACGGCCGATAATCACGCCATTAGCCATACAGTGAGCAGCAACAGCCATGACTACACTTTCTTCTACCGGCTCTTTTGTGACACGGTCTTTAACCATTTCAAAACCAGCGAACAAGCCTTTGCCACGCACATCACCAATGATCTCATGTTTTTCCATAAGTTGGTTCAAGCGACCTTTCAGGTATTCACCTTGCTCAGTCGTGTTTTTAAGCAATTCTTCGTTTTCGATGATTTCCATGTTAACTAACGCCGCAGCTGGACCAGACGTACAACCACCAAACGTAGAAATGTCACGGAAGTAACCCATACGAGGATCGTCTTCTTTAAAGGCTTCGAACACGGCTTCTGTCGTAACAGTACAAGAAATCGCAGCGTAACCCGATGCCACACCTTTCGCCATTGTTACGATATCTGGCTTAACACCATAATGCTGATAACCAAACCATGTACCTGTTCTACCTAGACCACATACTACTTCGTCTATGTGAAGTAAGATGTCGTATTGCTTACAAATTTCTTGTACGCGTTGCCAGTAACCTGCAGGCGGCTCGATCACACCACCACCAGCAGTGATTGGTTCAAGACAAAGTGCACCTACCGTATCTGGACCTTCACGCAAGATTACTTTTTCAATCTCATTTGCAGCCCAAACGCCATAGTTTTCTTTATCTGCGCCTTCTTGAGCACGGTATTCACAACAATGTGGCACTTCTACAAAGTCAGGCACGAATGGGCCGTAGTCGTCACGACGCTCAGACTGACCTGTCGCACTCAATGCAGCAATCGTTGTACCGTGGTAATCACGCTCACGGTAAAGGATTTTATTCTTTTTACCGCCGTATTTTTTCTTGGAAATTTGGCGAACAATTTTGAATGCTTTCTCATTCGCTTCTGAACCGGAGTTTGAGTAATAAACACGGCTAAGACCTGGCATCTTTTCGATCAGCTTTTTAGCAAACATCGCCGCTGGTACATTACCTGCCGTTTGAGCAAAGTAGTTAAGCGTCACCAATTGATCACGTACGGCGTCAGCAATCTCTGTACGGCCATAGCCAACGTTAACTGTCCACACGGCACCTGAAACCGCATCTAGGTATTCATTACCTTTTGCATCCCATACACGCACGCCTTCGCCTTTCACAATCATTAGAGGATCATTACTTTCAAATGGCTTATGGTGCGTCAAGTGGTGCCATACGTGCTCTTTGTCGTTAGCAACCACATCCAATGAATCAAAATCGTTTGTGTTGTAAGTCATCTTAGACCTCTAATGTATATTCAAATTTTCGACATATTTGGGCGGTTTGCTGATTCATCGCTCCACCAAGTAAGTAAGCTACGATTTTTCCTCCATGAAGAAGCCTTTACCGTAGTTTCATTAACATTACTCTTGTGTCGAATCCCCAGTTAGAGCCAGTTTTCTATCGCCTGTGAGACCAGCAAAAGCACCACCAACAGAACCCTCTAACCCATTGAAAAACAGGCAAAAAAAAGCGACCTACAGGAGGTCGCAAATGAGCGAAAAATGTAATTTCTTTGGGGATGTAAGCGTTAAATGACCAACGTTTTAGTAAAGCTCATTTCACGAATTGCATACTTGATCCCTTCACGACCCACACCACTTTCCTTCACACCACCAAACGGGAAATGTTCAGTGCGGAAGCCTGGGCCATCGTTAACCGCCAATGTACCGACTTCAAGCTCTTCAAATAAGTAGCGTACAAGGGCTAGATTATTTGTGAAAATCCCTCCCTGTAGCCCATAGGCAGTGTTATTAATGATCGGAATAATGTCTTCCACTTCATTGAATTTAAACAACGGCATGACAGGCCCGAATGTTTCTTCAATCATCACTTCGCTCGTTTCGCTAACGTTTTCCAAAATTGTTGGGTAAACGAACGCCCCTTCATAGCGGTTACCCAGTGCAACCGTTGCACCATCTTCAATCGCGGATTCAATACGCCCACGAATTTCATCTGCTGCCGCTTGATGGATTACAGGGCCAACAAACGTTTCATCTTTCATCGGGTCTCCCACAACCAACTCGGAACTTTTCTTAACCAAAAGGTCGCGGAACTCAGAATATACCTTCTCATGCACAAACAGACGTTTAGCGGCTGTACAACGTTGACCTGCAGTCGCAAAACGCTGGTTAATAGCAGCTGTGACCGCTTTTTCAAGATTGGCGTCTTCCATCACGATCAGAGGGTCGTTACCACCCAATTCAAGCAGCAGTTTTTTATATCCAGCTGCCGCTGCAATGGCATTGGCAGCTGCAGTACCGCCCGTAAAGTTAATGGCATCAACGTCTGGATGAGAGTTAATACGGTCTAGATCTTCAATCTTAGGCATGCAGAACTGCAGCACTTCTTGAGGAATACCAGCTTCATAACAAAGCTCAACCAAGAATTTAGACGATGCGGTATTCTGCGGGCCAGGTTTAAATAAGATCGCATTACCCGCCGCATAAGCTGGGCCGATCTTATGAATTGCAATGTTAATTGGGAAGTTAAAAGGGGTGACACAGAATATCGTGCCAAGTGGTCTCCAACAAACAACGCCAATACGATTACCCATTGGGCCATAAGCGTCTGAATCCAGAGCTTCGCCACTGATTTGGCGCGCTTCTTCACTGCTGGCAATCGCGGCATTATAAGCTCGGTTCATTTCAACTCGAGAATCAGAAATCGTTTTACCGGTTTCTTCAGTTATCATTGTCGCCAACTTTTCTGCATTCGCTTTTAGCAGCTCAGCAAGCTTAGCCAAAACATTTGCACGCTCAAATGCTGCTGTCTGACGCTGTTTGCGCTGACCTGCTTTTAATGTACCAAGAATGCTCTCAATTTGCTGCCAAGATGTGTATTCGTACTCACCGATCGGAGCATTATTGAAAGGGTTTAGTAAAGAATAAGTGTCACTCATAGTGGAGCTCCCATTTGAAAAAGTTGATAAGATATTCTAATTGCAGCAATCAAAAGCGCTGCTTTCATCAATGCAAAAAAGACACGAGAACTAATATAACCAAGCACAATGACTCCCAGACGGGCACCTATCACAGCAGCAAGGCTCAATACCAAAATCAGCCAGGCATTATCAATAAATGAAAAGCCTAGATATAAGTAAGCTGGAATTTTTGTGAGGTGTGCAAACATCTGCATGAGCGACTTGTTGCTTACAATTTCTTCTTTTGTCAAGTCATCCCGTAGGAAGAATACTGCAAGCAAAGGATCAATTGCGCCAGCGATAATACCCAGTGCGCCAGTCGCTATACCCACCCAAAAAAAGCTGCCATCTTTTACTTTCATTTGAGGCATTCTCTTTGGTTTAAATAAGGTATATAGAATCAATCCAACTAGAATTAATAATGGAAAAAACTCACCAATATATTGAACTATAAATAGCGTGGTCAACGTGGCACCGATTACAGCACCAATTCCAAAAGGAATGCACATTGACCAGCGTATGCTACGTCTTAAAAACCAACTACGCGCAGCGTTATTAAAAACTTGAACCACACCGTGAATGGCCACAAGAGGTCTAACAGGCATATACACGCTCATGGCAGCAAACATCAGCACACCACCAGCCATACCGGTAATAGAAGTGATCATTGAAGCGCAGGCAATCGCTAAAGATAGCAACAACAGTCCTTGGTTGGATAATTCTATGGTTTCCACATTCTTCTCACGCTTAAAACATACTCAATAAGGTTATGGAAAAAGAAAAATGCTACATAGGTCCAGATAGAACTGTTGAATAGGCCAGAGTTAATTTTAATCGTGGTTTCGTGATTGCAACCCGCTTTACAACTGCCCAACCACTGTCGGCGTCAGTTTCATGTAGCCTTCCGCATATTGAATGTTTCGCTTGACCGTGATCCCTATATTGCGTTTTGCTTGCACACCTCGCTGAAGCGCAACACGCGTGTAGTATTCCCATAGGTGTTCTTGACCAGCCATGCACTGAATAGCGCGCAGTTTAGTATCCCAAACATCCGTGATATCTAAAAAGGTATTCGGCTCCCAACCACATTGTTCTGTTTGGTGCGGCTCAAATGAATACACAGGGGGCGCTCCAACTATTTTCTGGCCTGGGTTATGGCCTTCTGCTTGGGCAATAATGCGTGCTTCTTGCGCAGCATGCATGGCTAGCGGGTGATCGAAGTTATAAGGGTCGCGCTCTGAATGACTCAATACAAATTCAGGTTGTAATTCGCGATATACATCCACTAATTTGAATAAAATCTCATCTGAAATTCGCATGGGATAGTCACCAATATCCCAAAACTCAATGTCTGCCCCAAGAATTTCCGCGGCAGCGCGTGCTTCTTGCTCTCGAACAGACTTCACTTTTTCCAACGTCATATTCGGCTGACGCCACAGCTTTGCCGATTCGCCACGCTCCCCATAAGACAGACAAATAACTTTGACTTTCCAACCCTGTTTCACATGGCTCGCAATCGCGCCACCTGCTCGCCAAACAAAATCCGCTGAATGTGCGCTAACAACTAAGGCTGTTTTTTGACTAGACATAAATATATCGATCCTTTGTGTTTTGGTTAATTTTAAAATGTTATAACATAACACTTTAGTTCCTCATCATTAGAAATGATGCAAACCTCATCGCTTTTTGTGTAAGGCATGTTTTACAAAGGATGGCTAGTTACAGCATGAACTCAACTTCCCTACTGCCCGATGTCGCCAGTTTAAACGTCTCAGATATCGCTATTGATCAAGTCGGTATGTCACATATCTCGCTCCCGATACCATTCGAAATCGATCAACAAACCATCACGGCAGCCACCAAACTCAGCATTCGAGCAAATGTTAAAAACCATCAAAAAGGCCTGCATATGTCTCGAATGTACCAATCTTTGCAGGCATTAACGCAACATTATCTGACACCAGTCACACTCAAAGAGAGTCTTCAATCGGCATTAGAACAACAAAGAGAAGTCAACTCGGACTGTATTTTTTGTGACATTGAAACGGAGGTATTGCGGAAGCGCTCTGCGCTACATAATCAGCAATATGGTTGGAATCGCTATCCAGTAAAAGTATCCGCTCGTTTTGATCATCAGACCGGGATAACTGTCTCACTGCGAGTGACCGTCACTTATTCATCAAGTTGCCCTGCATCCGCTGCGCTGTCTAGGCAAGCATTAAAAGAAGTGTTTTTGGATCAATTCCACTACGAACCAAGCAAAGTTGATAAACAGCAAATCGCACAGTGGTTGGAGCAACAAGGGACTTACGCCATCCCTCACAGCCAGCGCAGTGAAGCTGACATTACTGTCGATGTAACCGGCACGGAGTTCCCAATAGAAAATCTCATAGACCTTTGTGAGGGAGCCTTAGGAACGCCGGTTCAAACCTTCGTGAAGCGTCAAGACGAGCAACAATTCGCCATCAATAATGGTCAAAACCCAATGTTCGTTGAAGATGCGAGCAGACGCCTGATGCAAGCGTTAACTGACAACGGTTACTCGGGCCACTTAGCCATTTCACACTATGAAAGCCTACATGGACATAACGCTGTTGCGCAGTCTAGTTTCGGTTATAAGGATGCTTAAAAATGATAGACGTTGATTTAGTAATACATAATGTGGATGTGTGGCTCCCTTCTACAAACGAAATGACCAATGTTGTGTGCCACAAAGGGAAAATCGTCGCGATCCAAAAAGACATCAGCGGCTTTCGTGCCCGATCAACTCTGGACGGCCAAGGCAAAACCCTTCTACCGGGCATCATCGATTCACAGGTGCACTTTAGAGAGCCTGGACTTGAACACAAAGAAACCATCGCCACGGGCACCAAAGGTGCCATTCTTGGCGGTGTAACCAGCATTATTGAGATGCCAAATACCTCTCCCCCAACTACCAATAGCGCAGCATTACAGAGAAAGTTAGACATTGCGAAAGAGAGCGCTTGGTGTCACTACGCCTTTTATGCCGGAGCAAGCGCCGATAACATCGCGGAGCTTCCCACATTAGAAAAGCTTCCCGGTTGCTCTGGTATCAAGGTATTCATGGGCAGTTCGTTTGGCTCACTTCTTGTCGATGATGATCAAGTACTACGAGATATTTTGTCGTCCTGCCAACGTCGGATTGCAATTCACGCCGAAGACGAACAGCGCTTAAAAGAGCGAAAAGTAATTGCTGAGAAATCAGGCAAAGTAGTGTCACACCCCGAGTGGCGCGATGTCACCAGTGCGCTGAAAGCGACTAAAAAAGTGGTAAGCTACGCACAGCAAACTGGCGCAAAATTACACCTTTTGCATATCTCCAGTGCCGATGAAATGGCCTATTTAAGAGAGCAAAAACAAGTACTTTCACCCAATCAAATCACGGTTGAAACTCTGCCTCAGTATCTGCATTTTCACGCGCCAAACTGCTATATCCAAAAAGGTAGTCGAGTGCAAATGAATCCACCGATCCGCGAGCGATACCATCAACACGCTATTTGGGACGCGATTCATGATGGCACTGTTGATGTGATGGCAACCGACCACGCACCGCACACATTAGAAGAGAAAAAACAAACCTACCCCGCTTCTCCAAGTGGCATGCCAGGGGTACAGACATTACTACCGATCATGCTCAACCAAGTCCATCTTGGCAAACTCACGTTACGAAAAGTCATTGAGCTAGTATGCGAAGGTCCTTGTCGAGTACTGGGTATTCAAAACAAAGGCCGTATCGAAGTGGGTTATGATGCAGACTTTGCTTTGGTCGACCTAAATCTTGAGCACACCTTTGAAGATTCCGAAATGGCCACTCAGTCCGGTTGGACGCCCTATCACGGCGATACCATCACTGGATTCCCCATTGCCACCGTGTTGGCGGGTGAAGTCGTAATGAAAGACGGAAAGCTGCTGACCCGCACCCATGGCGCACCACTTACTTTTGCATTGAGCTAATCAGATGTCACAGGCTGGAGGGTTGAGCACTCCCAGCTTGTGATAATCAGACTTCCATCAAGCTTAACTTTTATGGTTTTTTTACGCGCTCTGGAAGTTCGGCTTTGTTAAAGTGTTCAGCAAGTTTCAAACAACGGTTTCGACACGATGACAAAGCTGTTCTCTTGGGAGCATATACGCACTTCCAGCGCTGTGTTACTGGGCGTTTTGCTGTGTTCTTTTGCAATAGATTCGATGGTCAACTCCCCCATCGCAGTCTTGTTGTTGTTACAACTGGGCATTGTGATGGTGGCCTTTAAATGCTCACCGGCGTTTAGCTATCTCACAGCCTGTCTTGGGGCTATATGCTTTAACTACTTTTTTACTGCGCCCCGCTACAGTTTTCACATGTTAAATCAGGCTGACATTTTGAATCTGTTAGTGTTCTTGGTTGTCGCTCTGGTAACTAGCCAATTTGCCGTACGTTATCGCCAACAACAAACTTTGATCGATCAAGTTCGCCTTAGAAATCAGATCTTACTCTCCGTTTCCCATGATTTACGTACACCTTTAGCAGGTATTATTGGTAATTTGTCGACTTTTAAAGAATATCAAGCGCTGCTAACGGACTCTGAAAAAGACGAATTACTAAATAGCGCAACAGCCGAGAGTCATCGTTTGCATCAATACATGGAAAACCTTTTGCAAGCGACAAAGATGGTTCATGGCAGTGTTCGTTTAGACAAGGAGTATTGTTCGCTTGCCTCGATTTTGGAAGGATTAGCGACGAAAGTGAACGCTAACGGTTTACGAATGGCATTGTCCGTCGATGCAATTGATAACATTGCGATCAATAGAGAGCTTATTGAACAGGCACTTTTTAACGTTATCGATAATGCACTCACCTATTCGCTGAAAGATTGGCCCATCACGTTAAAAGCCTCCCATCACCAGACCAGTATCCGAATTGATATCTTTAATACTGGGATTACCCCTTCGGCGGAGGATCGCATCCATATGTTTGATTTGTTCTACTCTCGACGCCAAAACATTTCTACCGATAAGGGCACTGGACTTGGATTAAGTGTTGCAAAGGGCATCATTACGGCACATGGCGGCTCCATTGAATGTGTCAAAGTAGATACTGGATGTTTGATGCGTATAGAACTACCAAAGGATGATGCAGCTGAGGTTCGCACATGACTTATAAAATATTGTTGGTGGATGACGAACCTGAAATCCATACCTTCATTCGCATTTCTTTAACGGCTGAAGGCTTCCAATATATAGGTGCGAGTTCACTTGAAGACGCCCGAGAACAATGGTTACAGCATAAGCCTCATCTAGTGATTTTAGATCTTGGTTTACCAGACGGAGATGGCAGCGACCTACTTCTTGAAATTCGTTCTCAGGCAAAAACGCCCGTTCTAATGCTTACAGCCCGAGATCAAGAAGACGAAAAAATTCGATTACTCGAAGCCGGTGCCAATGACTATTTGACAAAGCCATTTGGCATTCGAGAGCTAATTACGCGTATTAAAGTGCTGGCTCGAGACTTATTAACAGAACCAAACGTTCAAGATCGCATTTGTTTCGGGCCTCTCACATTGCAACACAGCACTCATCAGTTCTGGGTATCCGACAATGAAATTTCACTGACCAAAAAAGAATTTGCTTTTATGGCTCTATTACTTGAAACACCAGGGCTTTTGGTCAAGCAATCCGAGCTACTGCAACGTATTTGGGGTCGCACACATGTGGACGACACACACTACCTTCGAATACTGATCAGTCAATTACGTAAGAAACTAAATGACTGCGAAGATGCGCAGCACATTATCAAAACCGAACCAGGTGTTGGATATCGACTTACCTTATCAGAGCATTTAGATAACTCCTCTTAATACATTTCTTAATCATTCTTAGATCTGATTTTTAAAACTCCATTTAAAGTTTAAAGAAGGTTTTTAATGGCACATTTTACTGTCATTGGACTCGGGCGTTTTGGTATCGCTGCGAGTCTCGAACTCGTTCATCTCGGACATACGGTTACAGGAATAGACTGTGATGCCAAAGTAGTAGATCAAATAGTCGATCAACTGACTCAAGTCGCTATTTGTGATGGAACGGATGAAAACACATTACGCGAGCTGGAACTGACACAAAGCGAAGCTGTGTTAGTAGCCATTGGTGAGGATATGCAGTCTAGCCTGTTATGTACTTTGGCATTGAAGAATCTCGGGGTTAAGGAGATATGGGTAAAAGCCACAACCAAGGCTCACCATACTATTCTCTCAAAACTCGCTGTTCAGCGTATCATTCACCCTGAAGAGGATATGGGGATCAGGGTCGCGCAAGCACTCAATTACCCCATGGTAAATAATTACCTACCTCTTGGGCATGGTCTCTATGTGGTTGAGATCAACATCAAAACAGCGTTAGATGGTGTGACGATGGGGCGCTTGCTAGGCAAATTGAAATCAACGGTTCGAGCGTTGTTGGTTAAGAGAGGCGATCAATTAGTCGAAGAGATCGACTTAGCTTTTACTCTGAAAAAGAACGATACCCTACTCTTATGTGGCACAAGATCCGAACTCAAGTATCTCGCACCTAGGTTGGTGTAAGATGATTCAATGGCACCCTAAGCACATTCCTATTGAACGCAGCTGTACATCTGCAAAAAAGATACAGTACGCCCCCTACACAATTTTAAGCGGTGGCTTTTTATTGTTAATCATCATCGGTGCGGCCCTACTTAAATTGCCGATTGCCACTTATGAACCCATTTCATGGGTTCAATGTTTCTTTACCGCCACATCCGCTGTCACAGTTACCGGATTAGTCGTGGTCGATACTGGCTCCGCATTCACTGTATTCGGTCAATTGGTGATTGCGCTATTGATCCAGTTGGGGGGCTTGGGACTCATGACGTTTGCCATTGTGACCTTGATTGCCCTTGGGGGACGTATCGGATTTCTAGAAAAAGTGGTCGCAAAGGAAGCTTTTAATCAGACGGACTCTTCGACACTCATCACTACGGCCAAGTCTGTCATCATCTTTGCCTTAACGGTAGAGTTGGTGGGCATGCTGATTTTAGCAATGTATTGGAGTGATGAATTAGGTTGGCAAACCAGTTTGTTTCATGGCTTTTTCTATACCATTAGCGCTTTTAACAATGCTGGATTTGCTCTCAGTGCCGACAGTCTCATTCCCTATGTCAGTGATCCTGTTGTAAACATCACCATAACTGCATTGTTTATCATCGGAGGGCTTGGTTTCTCAGTTTGGATTGATATTAAGCGTAAGAAACGCTGGTCGAAGCTGACTGTGTATAGTCGCTTAATGATTCTCGGCACGATTGCACTGAACAGTGTTGCATTAATCGCTATCTATTTGATTGAGCAAGATAACCCAAACACACTCGCCCCCTTAAGTGAATCTGGCAAATGGCTTGCGGCTTGGTTTCAGGCTGTGACCCCCAGAACTGCTGGCTTTAATACCTTACCCATTGATCAATTAGAAGACTCATCCACTCTAATGATGTTAATGCTAATGTTTATTGGCGGAGGCTCTATGAGCACGGCAAGCGGCATCAAGGTTGTTACCTTTATCGTTCTACTACTGGCGACCTACTCTTTCTTAAGAAGAGATGAACAGGTACTGGCGTTCAACCGGGAAATTTCCAAAGAGAGCATTAAAAAAGCCTTAGCAATCACCATGATTTCTTCCGGAGTGACATGGTTAGCGGTTTTCTTGCTACTGCTTACTGAGCAGGCTCCTATGCTGGATATTCTCTTCGAAGCGGTATCAGCACTCGGTACGGTAGGCTTGTCTCGTGGGCTCACTAGTCAACTCACATCACAAGGTGAATTCATTATCATCGTTCTAATGTTTATAGGTCGTGTGGGACCGTTGACCCTCGCTTATATTTTGGCAGCACCGCGTCAAAAAAAACTGCGCTTTGCGGAAACAAAAATAGCAATTGGGTAAGAGTGGTGATGAAAACGACTCAGTCAAATGAGAATTATTTTTTATAGCAGAGCATTAGGATAGCCTTTAAAATGACGCGCTTTGATCAATCATATTGGTAACGGAGTTCCAATGAAGTCAGTTTTTTCTATGTCGCTAATCGCGACGGCCTTGCTTAGTTCTACGCACACCTTAGCTACGGAATATCCTTTAACCATTGAAAACTGTGGTTTTACGCATACCTATCAACAAGCCCCTCAAAGCACTGTGACAGTTGGCCAAGCAGCTGCAGAGATTTTGTACACATTAGATCTTAGCGATAAAGTTAAGGGCACCTCAGTTTGGTTTAACGAAGTCCTGCCTGAGTTTAAAGAAGTCAACGCTGGCATTCCGCGTTTGGCCGACAATGATCCAAGCTTCGAGTCAGTTTTGGAGAAGCGACCTGAGCTAGTGGCCGTGCAATATGAGTGGCATGTGGGTGATCAAGGCATCGTGGCGACGCGAGACATGTTCCATGACGTAAAGGTTCCAACTTACATCCTACCGACCGACTGTGACAACAAAGACAATTCAGTGGGCCTTGATGGAACTCGTCTAGATCAATTCTCAACCGCTGCACTGTATAAGTCGATCGATCAATTATCAGATATCTTTGATGTGTCTGATCGAGGTGATCAATTAGTGGCGTCTTTAAAACAACGTGAAAGCACTGCCATCGAACGTGCTAAAGCGGCGGGTAGCCAAGGTAAAACGGCTGTTTTCTGGTACTCAAGTGCGGCGATGGACATTGATCCATACGTTGCTGGTCAAAAAGGCGCAGCGGGCTATTTAATGAAAACCTTGGGCATTGAAAACGTAGTTCAGTCTGATGAAGAATGGCCAACGGTGGGTTGGGAAACGCTCGCCAAAGCTAACCCAGATATTATCGTGATCGCGAAAATGAACCGTCGTCGCTTCCCTGCCGATGATTTTGAGAAAAAGCTAGCATTCCTCAAAAACGATCCAGTAACGAAAGAGATGGATGCAGTGAAACAAGGCAATATTGTTATCATGGACGCCTTGGAAATGGACGCGACCATTCGTCTCATCAATGGCCTTGAGAAACTGACTGACGCAGTGGAACAACTCTAATCCATGCCTTTTCAGTTATTAAATGGAGTGATGTCACGTCACCCTTTTTTATTTGTTTTGCTCACAGTGTTGGTGTTGCTGGCCGCGATCACGACTGGTGTCGCGGTGGGGGAAACCAATATCGATTTCACCACCGTTGTTCAGGCCATTGCTAATGGTGCATTTGGCGCTGACTACCCTATCCATCCCATTGATCAAGGCGTTATTTGGAATTATCGCCTCACGCGCACATTAGTGGCGGCATGTTGCGGTGCGGCCTTAGCGGTTACGGGGCTGGTGCTTCAATCACTGTTACGAAATGCGTTGGCTGACCCTTATTTGCTTGGGATCTCTGCGGGGGCTTCCACTGGTGCAGTCATGGTTACCATTGCGGGAGTGGGTATTGGTGTCTTAAGCATGTCTTTTGGCGCTTTGCTTGGAGCAATTCTGGCGTTTGGTTTCGTTATGCTACTGTCGGCTCTCGCTTCAAAGCGCCGTAGTGGCCATATCTCTACTCAGATTATCTTAGCTGGTATTGCTGGCTCCCAGCTATTTAATGCCTTGACGGCGTTTGTGATCGCTAAATCTGCCAATGCTGAGCAAGCCAGAGGGATTATGTTCTGGCTATTGGGTAACTTATCAGGTGCTCGCTGGCAAGAAGTAAGCATGTCTGTACCTGTTCTTATCGCAGGGTTGGCTTTGGTTATTTGGCATGCTCGTTCATTAGATGCTTTCTTGTTCGGCTCGGATGCGGCAGCGTCTATTGGGATTTCCGTTCGCCGTGTGCAAGTGGTTCTGATTTTTGGTACCGCGATGATGACAGCCGTTATGGTGTCGATGGTGGGCGCCATTGGTTTTGTAGGTCTCGTTATCCCCCACGCTGCCCGGTTTATCTTTGGTAGCTCCCATTTAATCTTAGCGCCTGCATGTGCCGTGATTGGCGCTCTGTTTTTAATCTTTTGCGACATTGGTTCGCGCATCGTTATCCCCGGCCAAGTATTGCCAATTGGCGTGGTCACCGCCTTAATTGGCGCACCGTGCTTTGCGTTGGTGTTGATCAAAGGACAGAAGCGGTGAATCTAACGGTCTCTAACGTTCATTACCAACTGGGTAAAAAAACACTGCTGCGAGATATTTCCTTTGCCTTAGAAAAGGGAGAGCGCGTTGCTTTAATTGGCCCTAACGGGTGCGGTAAATCGACGCTGCTGCGTTTGATTTGCGGCCTTAATAAGCCAAGTTCTGGCCATATCGCATTAGATGATATCGCTGTCCAGCACTATCCTAGGCGGACGCTTGCCCAGCACCTTTCGTTTGTTCAGCAAAAAGCCACCACCGAAGAATTGGTTAAAGCAGAAGACGCCGTTGCCCTAGGTCGCACTCCTTGGATTAAAGCCTTTGAAAGGTGGGGCACTGCCCACCAATCTCATGTCGATCACGCCCTAGAAAAAGTCAGCATGACACACAAGCGCCAGCAGCATTGGCACACGCTGTCTGGCGGGGAACAACAACGTCTTCATATTGCGCGAGCACTCGCACAGAACACGCCTTTTATCGTCATGGATGAACCCACCAATCACCTCGATATTAAGCAACAAATGGTGGTGCTCTCTTTGATTGAAAACATTCAACGTACCATGCTGGTTGCCGTCCACGACTTAAACCATGCGTTACGTTTTGATCGCATTATTGCCATGAAAGACGGTCGATTGATTGCACAAGGCAAGCCTTCAGAGTTAATCAGCGAAGCGTTTATTCTTGAGCTATTCGATGTTCATTCCCGCATCATTCGCTCGCCTGATCACCCTCCTCATATACAACTTTTGAATAAACAAGGAACGATATCATGTTCAAGTCTTTACTGACTGTATTAGGCACTAGCCTTATTGCCAGCACGCTTTACGCGGCACAATATGAAGTAAAAATGGTCAACCGTAATCAGCTCGGTGCCATGTCTTACGAGCCAAGTTACTTAAATATCCAGCCTGGTGATACGGTCAAATTTCTTCGTACTGCGCCAGGCCACAATGCCGCGACGATCGCTAACATGTGGCCAGAAGGTGCAGCAACATTTCGCGGTAACATCAATGAAGAAATCGTAATGTCTTTTGATCAGGAAGGCATTTATGGCATTGAATGCACACCCCATATGGCAATGGGCATGGTAATGGTTATTCAAGTAGGTAACAAAGACCTAAATGCTGTATCCGCGCCTGAAAGCTTGCCACAGCGGGCGCAGAAGCGTATTGCAGATATTAAACAGTTCTATGCAAACTAAACCTTCTTTAAAAATATCAAAGAGACTTTTATCTGCATGAGCGAAGTATCTATCAAGTTAATCAATGAAAATCACCTTGCCAGACTGGTTGAGTTAGCAAATAACCCTAATATCAGCAGCACTAGCGGCGTACCTGTAAATTGTCAGCTCGATGATGCTAAGGCTTGGTTAGCGTCAAGTACTGAACATAAAATCGGTGTCCCCAGTACACCAGAGTTACACTTTACGATTTTTCAGCAAGATATAATCGTCGGCTGCTGTATCTTAAAGAAAATCAACTACGGCAATCAAACCGCAGAACTGTCCTACTGGGTTGGAGAGCCTTTTTGGGGACAAGGTATCGCAACGCACTCAGCACGCTGTTTATTAAATACTGCCTTTGAAATACTTAAGCTTGTAAGAATAGATGCCCATTACTTGAAACTGAACAATGTGGCTTCAGGTTCAATACTCAAAAAGCTGGGATTCACAGCGGAAAGCAACCGAACGGATCTGCCTGTTGATGGTCGCTTTAGTTGCTTCTATGAAGACGTTTGGACCTTTGTGTCCATCACAAAAGAAGTATTTACAGAACCGAAATTAAATAGCGCCTCGGCCTCTAACTTAGAAACAAAGTGATATAACGAGCTTTACAGAATTGAAACCGTGACATACATTCATCATAAAGTTATATTAATGTGAATAATTATCATTAAGAATAACAAATATGTATGACGCAAACATTCTGATCATCGAAGACGACCTCTATCTTGGACAACAGATTTCGCAATTACTGAAGACAAAAGGACTACAAAGCGAACTCTGTCATGATGGTGAGCAAGGGCTCTTGAATGCACTAAACACCCCTTATGACTTAGTCCTTCTAGATGTAATGCTACCCAGTATGGATGGCCTTAAAGTTTTAAATCTCTTACGTAAAGAGCGCCATACCCCGGTCATGATGTTAACAGCTTTAGGCGCTGAGGAAGATCGAATCAGAGGCTTGAGCTTCGGCGCCGATGACTACCTCCCTAAACCCTTCAATTTCACAGAAATGAGCTTACGTGTAGACGCGTTACTAAGACGCACAGGCCGTAACAACACAAAAGACATTGATCTTAAATTAGTTGATGAATCACTTGAGTTAAACCGGACAGAGCAATCAGTCGCCTACCTTAGCAATCAAATTGAGCTTACGCCCATACAATTCAGAATGCTTTGGTTATTGGTAGAAAATAAAGGCGAAGTTCTCACCAAAGCTTTTCTATCACAAATTGCTCTGGGCAAAGCCTTCAGCCGTTACGATAGAAGCCTAGACATGCACTTAAGTCGTATTCGGAAAAAACTGATTAACGCAGGCATGCCAAATGAGCACTTGAGTACAGTTCATGGTAAAGGATACCGTTATCGATGAGAAAGCGATTATTTTGGAAGCTGTTAGGTGTTATCGCTGTCAGTACCGTACTTATGTTTTGGCTAATCGATTTAATTGTCAGCCATACTGAAGATAGCATGAGCTATATTGATCAAAAATATCGAAACGAGTTACGCTCTTATGCCGCAACAGCTGAGCATATGATGAACACTCAAGGTGAAGATGTTTTAGCGGATTGGATTCGAGATTTAGAAGAAAGGGAAGATACTTGGGTCGCTATTGCAAAGCCCGAAATACAAACCTTCGCCCAGACTGAACTATCCGATCACTATAAGTCCGTATTTACATTAGCACGAAGTGTAGATTGGAAAATCCATTTATATTTCAAACAAAACCCCACTATGGATATTCCTTTTTCGGATGGTGAAACTCGCTTTTTGATTCAATTACCTCAACGTATGCGCCCCGGTAGTAACCTATTGATTGTGGATCTATTACTACAAATCGCCCTGCCATTTTTGATTCTTTGCTTTATCAGTTACTTCTTATATCAACAGGTAATGAGGCCATTGAAGCAACTGGAGCAAGCAACCAAACTCTTTAGTGACGGAGACTTTAGCGTACGAGCAAATAAAGATCTGACGAGTAAACCAGATGAGCTTACTCAATTGGCAGTCACATTTGATCGGATGGCCGTTCGCATAAGTACACTCATCGTCGACCAGCGACAACTTCTTGCAGATTTATCGCACGAACTGCGCACACCATTGACTCGACTAGGCATCGCAGTTGATTCAGTGGAGCAAGACTTAGATAAACAACAGGCTTTACAAAGGCTACGATATGAATCTGCCAACATGCAGGGGTTAATCGATGATGCCCTTACTCTTGCCTGGTTTAATACTGAGTCTCCTTCTTTAAGCAAAGAAGAATTAGACATAGCTGATCTTCTTCACGTGATTATTGAAGACGCACGTTTTGAATTCCCAGAACATAGCCTTACTCTACAAATACCTGACTCTGAACTGATCATTCAAACCGCACAACAAGCCTTGGCTGCAGCCATTGAAAATATCATCCGAAACAGCCTCACCCACACACCTATAGGCCGTTGCGTAACAGTACACCTACGACAAACAGCGACGGAGTTTGTACTAACAGTTGAGGACGAAGGCCGTGGTGTACCCGAGCAACACTTAGAAGACATCTTTATACCATTTTTTAGGGTTAATCAGACTAAGCATGGCTCTGCTTGTGTCAGCTCAACTAAAACAGGGTATGGCTTAGGATTGGCCTTAGCCAAACGACAGATACTGGCACTTGGTGGCAACATTCAAGCTAAAAATAGGTATGACGATCAACGCAATTGTATGGGTTTAACTATGTTGATAACACTTCCTACTCAGACTTCTCCTGAAGGTTAAGAACAACATCGTGTTAAACCACTAAATTAGAACTTATGAAAATGTAACAGTTGTAAAACTTGTTCACATTCTTTACTTAAAAACGATAATGACGCCTATAAATATCAATCATTCTCATTTAGAGGAAATATTGTGCGTACTTTATCCTTTACCCTTTTCCCCAGAACTATCCTTGCCGTTGCAATCGCTCAAACAACACTTACAAGCGCTGCATGGGCAAATGAAGAAGCGGCGGTCTTAAACGAATTAAAAGTTGAAGGCCGTGCTATCACTGAGTTAGATCAGACAGTCACAAGCACAGAAATTGAGCAGCGCCAAGCCACTAATCTAGAAGAACTTTTTCGTGGTGAAAGTGAAGTCTCTGCGGGTGGGCCTGTAGCCATGGGCCAAAAACTCTACGTTCGAAATATTGGTGAAGACTCCCTTAATATTACCATTGATGGTGCTGAGCAATCTGGCGCAGTCTTCCACCACTCTGGCCGTATTTCCGTGGAGCCTGAACTGCTTAAACGCGTTGAAGTTGAAGCGGGACCAGCCAGTGCAACAGCAGGCCCTGGAGCTTTAGGTGGCTCAGTTCGCTTCGAAACCAAAGATCCAAATGACTTGCTTTCAGATGGTGAAACTCTAGGTGCTATCTTGAAAAGCACCTACAGCAGCAATGGTGATAGTCTAAGAAACAGTGCAACGGTTTATGGTCAAACGGAGTCAGGAAAATTAGGTGGGTTAATTCACCTAACGGATGCCAAACGTGACAACGTAGAAGACGGCAACGGCCAAGAAATCGAAGGAAGTGAATCTGATAAACAACTCGGGTTTGCTAAGATCACTGCGGCATTGACTAATGAGCTAGACATGTCAATTAGTCATGAGCGTGTGGATGAAGAAGGCGACATTGTTTACAAGCCTGAATGGTTAGCCGGTCCGCGAAACGTTCCAGAGCCTACGACTGGTGAGCGCGAAACGACCACATTAAATTTCAATTTCGTCGATGCGGACAACGATCTTATAAATAGTCGTGCGGTTATTTACCATACGAAAAATACCCAAGGGCGAGAGTTTCGCGGCACCAATTACAGCGGTTATGTTGAAACATCAGGTTTAACACTTGAGAACACCAGCTTTGCCGGAGATCATGAGCTCACTTATGGTATCAATTACCGAGATGACAAAAGTTACCTTAACGATGTCGACAGCGCCCCCTACAAGTTTTCCGAAACAGGCTCGGTTAAGGGTATATACGTACAAGATACGATTCTAATGTCCGATGCGTTCACCCTTTCAACTGGTGTTCGCTATGACCATTATGAGCTGGATGATGTGAATGATCAGTCCTACTCTGAAGGAGGCTTCTCACCAAATATTGGTGCAGTGTACGACATTAATAGCCGCTTGAGCATTCATGCCAACTATGCAAAAGCATTACGAGGCCCAGAAATAAAAGATGCTTTCAAGCTATCTAGTTCAAGTAATAGTACAAATTTAAAAGCTGAAACCGCCAGCAATACAGAAGTCGGCTTTAACTATCATAACAACCAACTGAAGATTGGCGCTGGCCTTTATCATTCTGAAATCAAAGATCCAATTGGCACCCCGCTACCTTGGTCTAAAGTTTATGAAAACCTTGATCACGGAATTGAAACCGACGGCTTTTACTTTGATGTGAACTATCAAATTGCACGTTTGAGCGCTGGACTTCATTTCCATACAGCCGATACGACAATGAACGGTGAAGCAGTTACTCGATACGTATTCGGCTCAACAGCTAATTCAATGGGCGACACCATAGCTTTAAATTTGGATTATCGCTTCACAGACAAATTCATGGCTGGCTGGTCAACAGAGTATGTGCGCGACTTAAATAACATCCAACTAAATGTTGGTAGCGATGAGCTTAATATTGATAAGCCTGGCTATACAACACATGGTTTATACGCTCGCTGGTTGCCGATGGGAAGTGATCATCTAACTCTATCATTGACCATCAACAATCTATTTGATGAACAGTATATCAATCATGCGAGTGTCGCCGATTACACAGACAATGCTGGTTGGGAAAGTGTTTCTGGCGCCCCTTCAGCGGGTCGTGATATTCGCCTAAGTGCTGCACTGAAGTTCTAGTTTTCCCCTTTGTGCCAAGCTTTCTACGTGGAAAGCTTGGCTTTTTTAATCTTATCAAATGGGTTGAGCCTACCATGTTTACCTTATTGTCTTACCGCTCTTTGCTAACCATGCTTTTCGCAAGCTTAAGCTTGTGTATGTCCATCTCTCTAGCACAAGCTAAGCATTTCACTGTACAAGACTTAGCGGGTCGAGAGATTACCTTTGAGCAGACGCCTAAGCGCGTAATATTAGGCGATAGTCGGTATCTCAATGCCCTTTCAGTACTGTTGCCTCAAGACCCCACTGCCAACATTGCCGCAATGCTTTCTGACCTCAAATACATCGACTTTGGTACCTACATTGCCTATCGAAATAAATTCCCAAACATCGACAGTATTCCTATCATCGGTAAAACAACAGCTCACAGTTTCAGTGTCGAAAAAGCCATTGCGTTGGGAGCAGATTTAGCCATTTTTAGCTTAGATGGACATGGCCCAAACGCTCGCCATGGCGACATTATTGCAAAACTTGAAAAAGCAGGTGTTCGTGTTGTTTTCATCGACTTCCGTAAAAGTCCGCTAGCTAATACACCCAAAAGCATTCGTCTGTTAGGTCAAATATTTGATAAAAGCTCTCAAGCTGATCGATTTCTTGATTTTTACCAGCAAGAACTCGACAAAGTAAGAACAGGACTTTCTGCTGCTAAAGAGAAACAGCGTGTATTTATTCATAGTCGTGTAGGTGTTTTGAATGAATGCTGTGAAACTATGGTTAGAGGAATGATGGCGGACTTTGTAGATCATGCAGGAGGAGAAAATATCGCCAAAAGTATTGTTCCTGGCAGCGCTGGTGTTATGAATTTAGAGCACCTCCTTACCAATCAGCCCGATGTCTATATTGCTACTGCTGTGGGTTCTAAAGGTATGTCCAATGAGGATGGAGAAATCATTGAGCACCCTTATGTAATGTTAGGAGCAGGCACCCCTGAAGCAGACGCTCGAATATCACTACGCAAAGCTTTAGAACGAGAAAACCTCCAGCATTTGAATGCAGCAGAGCATGGCCGAGCCCATGCAATTTGGCATGGCTTTTATAACTCCCCACTCAATGTTGCAGCTGTTCAGCGTATCGCCAAATGGCTTTACCCAGAGCTATTTGCTGATCTTGACCCTGAAGCAACTTTGGCAAGAATTTTTAAAGAATTCCAAGCCATTGATCAAACTGGAGCTTATTGGGTAAGCGTCACAAACGATAGCCATGATTAAATTTCGTTCTATAGCTACGCACAATTCAACCGCTTCCCTTGCTAAGCGCTATCAAGATCATATTCGATGGCGCTTCATTTTGGTGTCCGGATTATTTGTCAGCACTTTCGTTGCGCTCATTATCGATTTGATACAAGGCCCGTCTGGACTCACTGTAGCAACCCTGCTTCAAGGGTTAATCAATCCAGATAGTTTGCCAGTAGCACAACAAGTCATTATTTGGGATGTACGCCTTCCATATGCACTCATGGCAATTGTAGTCGGTGGTGCCTTAGGGCTCGCTGGTGCAGAAATGCAAACCGTACTCAACAACCCACTTGCTAGCCCCTTTACTCTTGGTGTCGGTGCCGCTGCGACATTTGGAGCATCTATTGCAATTGTCTTAGATACCAGTCAATTCGGTATCAGTCATACCTTTGCTCTACCTGTATTTGCTTTTATTTCAGCAGGACTGGCATCACTTTTAATTTTAATTGTTTCCAGCACATTGGGAGGCAGTATTCAAAGTGTTTTGCTATTTGGTATTGCCTTGATGTTTGGCTTAAACTCGCTGGTAGGTATCCTACAATTCGTTGCTGATGAAGGAGCATTACAACAAATTGTTTTCTGGACAATGGGCAGCTTATCTCGAGCAGATATACCAAAAGTATTAATAGTAGGCGCGGTGTTACTAGCATGTATACCACTTAGCTTAAGAAACGGTTGGTCCATGACCTTACTTCGTAGCGGTGAAGAACACGCTGTTAGCATGGGCATTAATGTTCAGCGTTTACGCATAATAACGTTGCTCAGGGTAAGTTTGCTCACGGCCACAGCTCTCTCATTCGTAGGTGAAATTGGCTTTATCGGCCTTGTCGCGCCTCACATCGCTCGAATGCTAGTTGGAGAAAGTCATCGCTTTTTCTTAATCGGTAGCATCCTCACTGGTGCTTTATTGCTATCTCTATCTTCCATCGCTAGTAAAACAGTCATTCCAGGGCTGATTCTACCTATCGGGATGGTCACTGCATTAGTCGGCATACCTGTCTTTGTGGCATTAATTTATCAACATCAAAAACGAGGTGCTCACTAGTGCAGTTATCGATACGCAACTTCAGCATAGGCTATGGTAAACGGTTTCTGTTTCAGGATGTTAATCTCAGTGACATCCAACCAGGCTCTTTAGTTGCTGTGCTTGGGCCCAATGGCGTCGGAAAATCCACTTGGGTAAAAGCGTTGGCTGGACTTAATACTTACAAAGGGAATGCTTTACTGGGTGGTATCGAGTTAAACAGTATGAGCCAAAACCAACGATTACAGAAGATTGGCTATGTACCTCAAACGTTACCACAAGGAAGTAACCTTCTAGCTTACGAAGTCGTATTAAGCTCAGCGAGCAGCAAAGTTAGTCGACAGGCTAAAGAGCGGGTTGAAGAGACATTTATCTCTCTTGGCATTGAGCATTTAGCAATGAAAGCTATGCATCAACTTTCTGGTGGTCAAAAGCAAATGGTTAGTTTAGCTCAAGCTTTAGTACGCCGGCCTAAACTGTATTTGTTGGATGAACCGACTAGTGCCTTAGATTTGAACTGGCAGATTCAAGTTCTTGAAGCTGTTAAAAAAGAAGTACATGAAAGTCATAGCATTGCCCTATTAATCAGTCATGATATTAACTTAGCCATACGTCATTGTGACCAAGTATTGTTACTAGGGAAAGAGCAAATCTTAGGGCAAGGCAGTGCATTCGAGACACTGTCAAACAAGAGTATTAAGCAAGCATACAACGTCTCAGCTCGAATAGAACGCTGCTCTCAAGACCAACCAATTATCATTGTAGATGAAGCCCTCTGACGAACAGCAGGCCAATAAGAGTGATTGCAGCAACTATCTAGATGTTAATCGTTTAGATGACCCAAAATCAATTTTACTCATGTTATACTGAAAACAACAAATTTTACTCATAATTAATTTCCAACTACTGTATTCCTACACATCACAGCAACTGACTTCTGGAGAATTTAACAGATCAAAGAAGGCAGGAAGTCTAACTGGGTGCGATCCCCATAAGATAGGAAGAGTTGAGCATGAGCCAAGCATTTGAATTTTCAGTAAGTACTATTCGGTTTGATGAGCACTATCAGCCGTCCGAAAACACACGTATCACAACAAATTTCGCCAATCTAGCGCGTGGCAAACGTCGCGAGGCCAATCTTCGTGATACGTTACGAATGATCAATAATCGCTTTAATGCTCTGGCCAACTGGGACAACCCGACGGATGATCGCTACTCTGTAGAACTTGATATTGTGTCGGTGGATATTGATGTGACTGGAAATGGCCAGACCTTTCCTACCATTGAGATTCTTAAAACGGAAATCGTTGATCAAAGAACAAATGAGCGCATTCCAGGTTTAGTGGGCAATAATTTCTCATCTTATGTGCGCGACTACGATTTCAGCGTATTGCTACAAGAACACAATAAAGATAAACAGGGTTTTAGTATTCCCAATAATTTTGGTGCGCTACACGGCAAGATTTTTCAGAGCTTTGTTCAGTCTTCAACTTTTAAAGAACATTTCAGCAAGCTGCCGGTGATTTGTTTAAGCGTTTCTGAAACCAAAATCTATCAGCGAACCGAAAATAAACACCCTATTCTCGGCTTTGAATACATTCCAAATGAGTCCTCGCTCACAGAAACCTATTTCAAACAAATGGGATTACAGGTGCGCTATTTCATGCCTGCCAACAGTTCCGCGCCGCTGGCGTTCTACTTCTTTGGTGATCTTCTTAACGATTACACCAACTTAGAACTTATTGGCACTATTAGCACGATGGAAACCTTCCAAAAGATCTATCGTCCGGAGATTTACAATGCCAACGCTGCCGCTGGCGAGCGATTCAAGCCCAGCCTAAAACATCCTGATCACTCGCTCACTCAGATCGAATACGACCGAGAGGAACGAAGCCAATTGGCAGTCAAACAAGGAAAGTTTACTGAGGAGCATTTTATTAAGCCTTATCAAACGATTCTGAACCAATGGTCGGCCAACTTTGGTCTGTAATTGACAACTAAGAAATTCACACTGATAAGAGCAACGGAATATGAAAACACTACTGCCAACATCTACCGCAGGTAGCCTGCCAAAACCAGAATGGTTAGCGGAGCCTGAAACGCTTTGGTCCCCTTGGAAACTCGAAGGAGACCAACTGATTGCTGGGAAACAAGATGCTCTACGTGTCGCACTTCAAGAGCAGCTTTTAGCGGGTACAGACATCGTAAGTGACGGCGAGCAGACACGTCAGCATTTTGTGACAACCTTTATTGAGCACTTAAATGGAGTGGACTTTGAAAACCGCAAAACGGTCAAAATTCGCGACCGCTATGATGCCTGTGTACCTGTTGTGGTTGGACCAGTGTCTCGACAAAAACCTGTGTTTGTCGATGATGCAACGTTTCTACGTCAACAAACCAAACAACCTATCAAATGGGCTTTACCAGGTCCGATGACTATGGTCGATACCCTTTACGATGACCACTACCACAATCGTGAAAAACTGGCGTGGGAGTTTGCAAAAATCCTTAACCAAGAGGCAAAAGAGCTGGAAGCCGCGGGGGTGGACATTATCCAATTTGACGAGCCTGCGTTTAATGTCTTTTTTGATGAGGTGAACGCTTGGGGTATTGCCTGCCTTGAACGGGCAATCGAAGGGCTTAATTGCGAAACCGCCGTTCATATCTGTTATGGCTATGGCATTAAAGCCAATACAGATTGGAAAAAGACATTAGGTACCGAATGGCGTCAATACGAAGAAATATTTCCGAAATTACAAGCCTCAAATATCGATATCATTTCGCTGGAATGTCATAACTCGCATGTCCCTATGGAGCTTATGGAGCTAGTTCGAGGCAAGAAAGTCATGGTGGGGGCAATTGACGTGGCTAACCACACCATAGAAACACCAGAAGATGTCGCCGCAACACTTCGCGAAGCGTTGAAGTATGTTGATGCAGATAAGCTTTATCCGTGCACTAACTGCGGCATGGCTCCGCTTCCACGCGAAGTAGCACGAGGTAAACTGCAAGCCTTGGCGGCTGGTGCAGATATTATTCGTAAAGAAATTACTTAAATTAATTGTATGAGTTCAGATTAAATCTGACATGTAAATTTGAAGAAGTGGGATCTTGAAGTTGCCAGCTCCTAAAAAGTTGTTAGGAGCCGGCTGTTCAAGTTATTAGGAAAGTTTTTTACAAGATACGATTATTGTTTTCGACGTGCGGCTTAAGGTCCACCCCGATGCTTTTTGAAGTCGGTGTATCACTGAATTCCCCGATACTATCTAAAGGTACTAGCGGATTGGTTTCAGGGTAATAAGCCGCGATATTTCCTTCTGGAATATCGTAAGGCACGAGTTTAAAGCCTTTGGCTGTGCGCTCTACTTTGTCATCCCACAAAGAAAATAGGTCTACTTTCTGCCCTGCTTCGAACCCTAAACGCTCGATGTCAGATGGGTTGATAAACAACACTTGTCGCTCGTTTTTGATACCACGGTAACGATCATTCATACCGTAAACAGTCGTATTGTATTGGTCATGAGAGCGTAAGGTCTGCAGAACTAAGGATTGATCACTCATCATCTTACTCGCATTAAGGGGCAAAATGCTGATGGGTAGATCATGGGAGTGCATTATGGCTTTTCCAGCTGGGGTGTCCCATATGCGCTCACGTGGGTGACTACCTAAGTAAAAGCCTCCAGCTTGCTTGATCTTTTCATTAAATCCCGTAAAGGCAGGGAAGACATCGGCAATCATATTTCGAATATTGTCGTAGTCTTCAACAGTCGCCATCCAATCTATTGGAAACTCCCCTAGTGTCGCCTGAGCCATACTGGCGATGATCCATGGCTCTGAACGCATTTTCGATGACAGAGGCTCCATGACACCACCCGATGCATGCACCATACTAAATGAGTCTTCCACGGTAACAGCTTGCTCACCGTTCTGTTGAAGGTCTATGTCAGTACGTCCTAGACAAGGCAAAATCAGAGCATCTTTACCCGTAATTAGATGGGATCGGTTTAGTTTGGTACTGATCTGAACGGTTAAATCACATTGTTGAAGCGCTTCAGCTGTCGCTTGCGTATCAGGCGTTGCTGCAGCAAAGTTACCACCCAAGGCAATAAAGGCTTTAACCTTGCCTTCCTTCATCGCCCGAATGGTATCAACCACTGCGTATCCGTGTTCTTGGGGCGGCTTAAAGCCAAAGCGCTTCTCAAGGCTATCAAGTAATGCTTGGTTCGG
This sequence comes from Marinomonas sp. AWM4_232, assembly GCF_056158325.1. Taxonomy (NCBI): domain Bacteria; kingdom Pseudomonadati; phylum Pseudomonadota; class Gammaproteobacteria; order Oceanospirillales; family Oceanospirillaceae; genus Marinomonas; species Marinomonas sp. AWM4_232. The sequence continues at coordinate 3,859,935 of NZ_JBSWTA010000001.1, forward strand.
CTTTTCGTTAATCCCCATGGTACGATCACCTTGAACATTACTGTGACCACGAACAGGACATGCCCCTGCCCCAGGCTTGCCGATATTGCCACGCAAGCTTAAGAAGTTGATGATTTCATGGATGGTGGGCACGGAGTGGTAATGTTGAGTCACCCCCATCGCCCAAGTGCAAATGGCTCGCTCTGCATTGGCATATTGATTAGCCGCATACTCAATGTCATCACGGCTAAGTCCTGATTGCTCCAGAATCTTAGACCATGACGTTTCGCGCACGAGCTCAATGTAGGCCTCATAGCCTTGCGTATGCTCTTTTAAGAAAGCCCAATCTAACAGACTTTCTCCTGCGTCTTCGCGTTCAAGTATATGTTTGGCCATGCCCCGAATCACCGCCATATCTCCACCCAGTTTCGGTGTAAAATAAGCGGTATTGAGCGGTTTAGAGGAATTTGTCAGCATTTCCACTGGGTTCTGCGGATGCTGGAATCGTTCTAACCCACGTTCTTTTAAGGTATTAAACGTTAATACCTGAGCGCCATTTTCGACACAGTCTCGCAGAGTATCAAGCATGCGCGGATGGTTTGTACCAGGGTTTTGCCCGAATACCAACACACAATCCGCTTCTTCAAAGTCATCAATCGTGACAGTCCCTTTACCCGCGCCAATGCTACTTGTTAACGCATAACCACTGGCTTCATGACACATGTTCGAACAATCAGGAAAGTTATTGGTGCCAAAAGCTCGAACAAACAATTGATATAAAAACGCTGCTTCATTGCTCGCTCGGCCAGAGGTATAAAACGCGCCTTGATGCGGCGAAGGCAACGCCTTAAGATGTTTGGCAATCAATGCAAACGCATCAGACCAAGTAATCGGTTCATATTTGTCTGAATCCGAATTATAGCGCACTGGCTCTGTAAGTCGTCCTTGATATTCTAAAAAATAGTCACTTTGCTCTTTTAACCAACTTACGGAATGCTGAGCAAAAAATTCTGCACCGACTTTACGAGAAGTTGCTTCCCAATTTACGGCCTTAGCACCGTTTTCACAAAACCGTATTTTGGCGGGATCGTGCTTTTCTCCCCATGCGCAACCAGGACAATCAAAGCCTTTCGGCTGATTTGTCTTAAGGAGAGTAAAAATATTTCTAGTGGCATTTCTACTTTTTAATAAGTGTTTAGTGGTGCTTTTTAATGCCCCCCAACCACCTGCTGGGCCTGAATATGGGGTAAAGTAAATATCATTTTTACGCATGCGACGCTTGATCCATAAAGCAAATCATGGCGTAAACAAACAGTCGACCATGACAATGGGTTAATAAGAACTAATCACAAAATAGCATATTGGCATAACTCGATACAGTCCCTACAGGTCAATAAGTTATTATGATCAGGTCTAGAATTAAGGTAGGCTGTATGATCACCATGTATCAATGATTGATAAAACTAAAAAAGCGAGCTTAGCGCTCGCTTTCAAAAACATTGTCGGCCAGGTGAATATTATACGCGTCGACAAGCAGCAGCAGTGAATAAAACATCTGTTGAGCTGTTTAACGCTGTTTCTGCCGAATCTTGTAAAACACCAATGATAAATCCGACCGCAACCACTTGCATGGCGATATCATTAGGAATATTGAAAAGACTGCACGCCAAAGGAATCAGCAATAAAGAACCACCTGCCACACCAGAACTACCACCAGCGGACACCGCAGCAATGATGCTAAGAAGAATGGCAGTCCCCATATCAACAGGAATGCCTAAAGTATTCACTGCTGCTAGAGTTAATACTGTAATGGTGATCGCTGCCCCAGCCATATTGACCGTCGCACCAAGTGGAATCGATACGGAGTAGGTATCCTCGTCTAAACCAAGCTTTTCACAAAGGGCCATGTTAACCGGTATATTCGCCGCTGAGCTTCGTGTGAAAAATGCGGTGATGCCACTGGATTTCAAACATTGAAAAACGAGTGGGTATGGGTTCTGACGAGTCGCTAGGAAGACTAATAGCGGGTTAGTCACTAATGCAATGAATAACATAGCACCAACCAACACAGCCAAAAGATGAGAGTAACTAAACAGTGCCTCAAATCCTGTCGTGGCAATGGTATTAGCTACCAAGCCAAATACCCCAAAAGGCGCTAGACGAATAACAAACCCTACCACAGTCGTAATCCCATCGGCCAAATTCTGTAACAACGCTTTTGTGGTATCAGAGGCCTGTCGTAGACCAATCCCGATTACGATTGCCCAGGTCAATATACCAATGTAATTACCATTCACTAGAGCATTAACCGGATTATCAACCATATTAAATACAAGGGTATGCAGCACCTCACCAATACCTCTTGGTGCCGCACGACTTAAGTCCGTTGCAATCAAATTTAATTCACTGGGAAAAACAAAGCTGAACATAACTGCTGTTACCGCAGCAATAAGCGTCCCGAGAATATACAGAACCAAGACTGGTTTAATATGTGTTTGCTGATTTTTCTTGTGATTTGCAATAGAAGCAATTACAAGTAAGAAAACAAGAACAGGCGCAATGCCCTTCAATGCCTTAACAAAAAAACTACCTAATATCCCAGCGGACTGCCCAGTACTGGGCGAAATCGTAGCTAAAATAACACCACAAACGATGCCAACAATAATTTGCAACACAAGGCTGCCATTCATGTAACGCTGAAAAAGCGTTGGGGTTGTGCTTAAAGCCATGAAAAATATCCATCATATTTTAAGAGCGTGCACCATAAAGCATCACGGTCAATAAATGAACCTTTTTGATGAAATTGTTACTTTAAACAGCCATAAAATAGATAAATCACAAGTTTTCTGAAACAAGCAATATGTAAGATAACTCATCTAAAGATTCAAAACGCACCGTAATGGCACACATTTCTTAAATCGAGTTCACTAATTAAGTTATCGAGAATCTTTTGTCGAAACGAGAGATCATCAAAATATTACGAATGAACTCATTAGCGCCGTCTATCCGGATTTCGATATTTTCACCGAGCGCTACTTTCATACTCAATAACATTCCTAGTGCGGCACTATCTAAATACTCAACACTTTCAATATTAATAACGAATCGTTCGTAATGGCTACCAACGAAACTCTCATATGATGTACGAAAATCATTAAATAAGGAAAAATCAAAACTTCCTTCTATTCGAATTTCAACTGTACCGCTTGCTTTTTTTTCAATGACCGTAATACTCATATGCTAATGTACTCTTCCATTTAATTAATGCCCTCCCATGCAATCTGGCGATTGCGGGGATTCATAACGGCGAGCTTCCCACTCTTCGTCTGTATATAAATGTAGTGCTAAGGCATGAATTTTCTTCATTTGATCAGTTAAAGCACCATATACCAATTGATGGCGTTGCACCGCACGCTTCCCTTCAAACACATTACTCACTAAAGTCAGCTTAAAGTGGGACTCACTCCCTTCTGGGACATTGTGCTTGTAGCTTTCGTTTTCTAGCTCAATGTGGTGAACATTAAACGCTCGCTGAATGGTTTCACTGATTTCGTTTTCTACGCTCATACTAACTCCACGCACTGCGTTTACTCTGCTGCAACCGTTGTTTGGTCTGCGCTGTTTTCATTATCCAACTCATGGTCCCCACTGAGCAAGGCTTTACCACGCTGTTGTGGGTAAGCAACATCAATCGATACCGCTCCACCTTCACGCCACACACTGATAATGGTATCCATATTGGCTGCCATCACTGCACGCTTATCATCCGGTGCCGCCGCAATCACTTGTAGACCGATATCACGCATAAAGCCCATACAAGTGGATGTTTTCGCCATATCAATCTTGTTGAAGGCCTCATCAAACATCGCCAATGAGAAGCCACCAACAATATCACCATCCATTGTTTCATGGAGACGATAAGTGGTAGACAGTGCCGCGGCAATCGCCAAGTAGAACGGAATTTGGTGCTCACCACCAGAACCCGTCTGTATACGCTGGGACAATGTTGTTTTCTTCTGACCATCTAAATCTAAGATATCGACTTCGAAGTTATAAAACTTACGGTAGTCCGCTAAATCTTTCTGCTTCTCTTCATCGCTAATCAGTTCTTGGATAACAGCGATCGCTTTCGCATGCTCTGGATCACCTGTTTGCTCAGGATCAAACAATCCACCAACATTAGCTTGATCATGGTCACTGAATTTCGCCACTAAATCCAAGATATCTTTCATATCACCGTTCGGGTAGAAACGGAACTGATACACCTCTTGGTTAAATGGACGTCGTTTCAAGCTATTATTCAACTCTTTGATGATCAAAGCCACCTGATCCAAAGAGTCCTTCAATTTCGACACATAGTCACTACGGAAGGTTTCTTCGGCTTCACGACGAGCAAGCTCTGCACGTTTAGCGTATTTCGCCAATTCCGTTTCACTTAGCAAGTCGATCTGATAAGTCACATAATGCTCGAATTCTTCAAATTTTGATTCGAGGTAATCAAGCTGAATATCATCATCCAAACTACTATTGTGATATTTAGCATAGTGATCAGCCACCTCTTTACGAACTTTCTGATCAAACATTTTGACTTTTTCAGTCGCTTTTTCAGAACGACTCATAGCCTCTTTGTAAATCGCTGCACCGTTGACCATGCTGGATTCAAGCAGGTCATAGCGTTCACTAGCGTACTCGGCATTAAACAATGGACTAGAGGTAATGCGTGTACGCTCTTCATCCAACGCTGATAGCGCTTCAGCGAGTTGGTTCTTCTGTGTGTTCAAAGAACCATATTGCTCAGCGATCTGCTGACGTTCACGGTCTAACTTCTTGCGCTCAAGCTCAATCGATTGAATACGTTCTTTTAAGCTATCAATACGTTCTTGCAAATCTGTATCATCACGTTGCTGTAATGCTGCAATTTGAGCTTCTACATCAGCGAGGTCTTGGGCAATACGGGTATTGGCAACACCGGCTTCCTGAAGTGCTTCTGCGTCAAATTGATTAGCTGCCATAACACGTCCTAACATAGAGTCAGCTTGCTCTAGTCGTTGGTCCGTTTTCATGTAATCCATCAATTCGCCGCTCAATTGTTGCAATTGCGCTTCTCGAGACTGACGCATGCCGTCGGTATTGATACCCACCATCATATGAGGCATGAAGCGGATTGTCGAAATCGTACCGGACAGCTTTAACATGCCATCTGCAGTCATAGCACTGTCTTCACGTAACAGTTGACGCTCAGTATCGACCGGCTTGATACCACCTAAACGGCGATTCAAGTAAGCTTGAGCATGATCATTATTACAACGAATAAAACGCAAAACAGAGTTTTGATCACCACGATTCAACCATAGGCGCGTTTGCGTGGTATCAATCACGCGACAGCCCATTAACTGACGACGGTGGGCACGGAAAATACGAATCGCCTCTTCTGCGTCATCTGGCTCCACGATCAGTGCTTCACGCTGGCTACCCAAGTAACCTTCAATGGCATCTTGCCACTTGTGATCCGTTACTTCTGCTAAATGACTAAGTGGTGTCGCCTTAATGTTGGCTTGGTCTAATAGATCAATCAGGCGTTTTACATTGGGTGATAAAGGACTTGAGCCACCTTTTAGAGATGAGACATCGGCTTCAAGCTGGCGGCACTCATCTTTTAGATTCAGGATATTACGGTTTAGCTGTGTACGCTGTTGGAATAAAGCGCCCTTACCTTCATCTAAGGCATCATTGATTTTAGCCAGTAAGCGACTTACCGCTTTCGCACTGCCTAAAATGTTACCTTCACTATCAATAGAACTCACTAAAGATTGCGCTTCAGTAATGAGCTCTTTAATTTCTTTGGATAAGACATCATCAAATACTTGCAACGCTGACAGCAATTGCATGACTTGATGAGCTTGAATCACCATTTTCCGGTCTTGTTGACCTTCCAACGTCAGCAGTTTTTTACTCTGTTCAAGCTGCTGTAGCTTCAGACCAACATCAGAATGCTCATATTGCTGCTCAAGTCGAACCAGCTGCGTTTGCAACTGCTTAAGTAAGTTCGCTTGGGCGACGATTTCTTCTTCGATCTCTTCTTCACGCTCTTTGAAGTTTTCATATTGATCTTGAATCTCGTCTTGCTTGCTACCAAGCTGATCGAAGCGGGCCTCTGTTGCAATCCACTGGTAGTTCACGACCGTCTGTTCTTGCTGGTGCTTCTTCTCACACTCAACTTGAATGGCTTTAAGATCATCAATACGCTTTGCAACTTCTTGCGTCTTGGCTTCAAGCTGACGATATTCGCTCAATGATTTTTGATAAGCCCCTACCTGCAAAGGCTGCTCGGCTAGGACGAAGTCTTGAACAAATCGAGTGGGCGATGCAATCGGAACAAACTTAAGAGCGTTCTTGAAGTTTTTAAGGAACGAATCCAACGTGATCAGCTGTTCAGAACTTGGGCTCAACTCTTCCAAGTAACGATTCATGTACTGTGTTGCAGAAGCACTACCTGACTTAATGTACGGATCCAAGCAGACCTTTTTCATTGCTTCACGAACTTCTGGCCAAGGCTTCGCCTTGTATTGTTTCTCGCCTAGAGTTTCGATGAAATCTTCACGACGAACACCGTAGTTCGACAGTACAAAGCGCCCAAGCACATCTTCTTCTGGACTTGCTAGCGATGCAGATAGACAAAGTCCTACCGTTGACTCTTTACCAGTGTTTGAGTCTTCAAACACCAGTGCAAGGTATGAAATAGCATCTTGGCGTGTTTGCACGCCGTTGACTTTTTCACTGGCTTGGCCAGAGTCAATCATACCCAGAATATAGGAACGGATGCTTCGCCCTGATGCTTTACCGTCGTTAGCGCTGGCGTTGTAGTTTAAGTGACGCTTACTCGCACCAGTAAGCACTGTCTGAATAGCGTCCAACAAAGAAGATTTACCGGAACCAGTCGGACCGATGATGGCCGTATTGCCACGAACGTTAATTTCTTCAGCACCCAGCAAGTACCAATTTACCAGAACAATTCGATTTAACTTTTTCATTCTAATTCCTATTGCGTCACTTGCGATTCGTCTGGGTTTTGCTCAACTTGTTCGTCTAGCACTTCATCTTCTTCTGGATCCGCACCATTGAACGACTCCAACTGGCGAAGATACGCTTCAGTTACAATTAAGCGTACGACTGGTGTAATGTTGATCATTAGATTTTTGGCATCTTCTTCATAGGCCTTACCACGAATAATCACGCCATGTTTGCTGAACAGTGTAAGAATATCTTTGAAACGCGTCTCAGTCGGGATTTCACGTTTCACTAACTGAACATAACGTTCGAGAATAGCCACACTATTTGTCGCCACGAAACCATTGTCGATTTCAAAGTTTTCAACTTTCTCTTCGTAGATTTGGCGCAACACCAACAAAAATAAGGTTTCATCCGTCTTTAAGCGAACAAATGCTTCACGCTCAACTGGCAGAAGCCCAGCAAGACGCTCATTTTCATTAACGTAAAGCTTCATACCAAGTGCGTCGAATAGATTGCCAAAATACTGCTGGTACATTTCAACCAACAAAAAATGACGTCGTTGACCATGTTTGAAAGCGCTGACAAATTGGTTTGCCAATAAGTAGTTCGCAGTTTGCTGAAATTCTTGTGGGTCTTTACCGGACTCTTCTACGACCCGTTTTAATTCTCTAAGCATTCGATTTGCTCCTGCGCACTACGTTAAACTCTCTACATTCGACAAATTCGCGAACGTTTATAAATTGATCGGTAAAGATCACATCAAATGATTTTTCGATTCGCTTTGCATTGATCCCTAAAGAGCCAATGTAACGAAGGTGATCAAAACAAACAAAATCTTCTACAGATTCAATTGTGAAATCTAAGATATGCATCGCAGTTTTTTCTGATAACTGACGATCCAAATAGCCTTGTAGCTTAGTAACACTCACTTGGCGCGCTTCGTGGAAGCGTCGCTGACGATCCCTAAAGGCAATGGCCGACTGAGATACTTCTGCTTGTGTAATAACCCTCGGTGGAGGTGGCTCACGGCGCTTCATTGGTTGTGCACTGGACTCTACACCCACGATTTTTGTGCCGACCACATTTTTCAATACCGGTAAACTATCAAACTTGGCCACATCCGTAATAATGCCGGCCACTTTATTTGCCAAACCAGGACGAGATGAGTCCATGTATCGCGCGGTATCGGCAGCACGTTTTTCAAGGCGGTAACGGTATTCGTCAATACGTTCTAAACGCTGCTCAATCGTACTAAATGTTTGAATAATATCACGACAGTCTTTCTCGACTGCTGCTAGAGCTAGATCCACAGAGATCAACTGTTGATCTGCATAACATTGCGCGATATTCCCCATCAAACTTGGCTCAGCTAGGAAGCCTTGGGTTAGCTCTAGAATTTGGCGGCGGAATCGAAACGGGTTATTACTGGTTTTGATAGTTTTGTAGTCAGCAATCAAGATGCCTTCGACAAATAAATCAAAAAAGCCTGCCACAATCTCTTTAGGATCGCGTTTAGCAAACAAATCGCGCTGAAGGCTTCGAATGCCTAATAGAATTTGGTTTAGATGGGCAGAGAATTCACGGGCTGCCTCAGCGGTTTGGCTAAGGGTAACACCACGATCAAGTGGATGGTTAGCAACGGATTCAAGGTTACTCAGAATACTAAGTACTGTTGCACCATAGTTACGCTTACCATGACGGCTAATTTCAACGAGCGATCGCAACAACATCGACACTTGAGGTGACATCAGCACACTAACACGATACAACTCTTGTTCTTCTATCAGCCAGCCTGTATTCACTAAGCGATGATAGATACGCAACGCATATTCATGGATCGTTCTAGGTGAATCAAACCCATCTTTGTGATCGTCATGCCATGCTAAGGTATCAAGTTTATGGAGCGAATCTTCGATCGCTTCAATAATGGCTGACTTTTCTTTTATAGGATCTTCTGCATGATCATAGAACACGTCAGAAAGATCAAATAGTACGGCTTCTATAAGCGCTTTATTGGAGCCCGACAGAGCCTGAAAGATCTCATCGGGCAAATGGGTGAATAGCATTCAGAACCAATCCATTCATTTAAGTAAGCTGACTGTATATGTCACTCTGACGTCAGCTTGGAGAGAATAGCCTGCTCCATTGCCGCAACCACCTCAGGATCATCCCCGATCGGGTCAAGCAGTGTCAGAGTGCGATGTTCAGTATTTAATTGTGCAAGTTGCTCAGGTACATCAACACGTAAATGTCTACCTTGTGCGAAGAACAAAGGGTATACGGCGATCTGAGCAGTCTCACTTGGTAAAATTTGCAAAACATCTTCGATAGAAGGCTTGCACAATTCCATGTAAGCCAACGTTACCTTATCTTCAGACACGACACCAGTAACCCTCGACAATAACTGCTCAAATGGCACCTTCCAACGGGGATCGCTGCTTCCATGTGCTAGTAAAATAATGTGGTCAAATTGCTCTAGTTGCATGCTCATACCTTATGTTGAGGAGTGTATTTTACCGATTAACCCTTTTAAAAAGAAGGGACTAGCGATTTTCATTTGTCCTAGCGTAAAAATCCTGCTGATCTAACATTCAAAAAATGTCGTACACTTAAAAAACCATCCTTCTAAGGAGTGAGCAATGAGAATTTTAGTGACGGGAGCGAATGGTTTTATCGCTAGCAACCTTTATCCGTTATTGACGGCTGCCGGTTACGAATCGGTTGCGCTTATTCATAAGCACCAAAGTTCAATTCCCTCTTACGTGCGAAAGATCACTTTAGATGAATTACCTGGAGAGAATTTTGATGTCGTCATCAATCTTGCTGGGGCGAATATTGCAGCTCAACGATGGAGTGCTTCACGTAAGGAAACGCTCTATAACAGTCGAGTTGGCTTTACCAAAGCTCTCTTTAGCAAGCTCACTATTAAGCCAAAGATACTCTTAAATGCCTCTGCAGTGGGCTATTACGGCTTTGATAGCATCAAGACATTCAGCGAAGAAAGCGATCCCAATGGAGGCTTTACACACGAGTTGTGTGCAGCTTGGGAGCAAGAAGCCGCCCACTTGCAGGACCATGGTGTCAGAACAATTATTTTTAGGCTAGGAGTGGTGTTAGGCCATGGCGGTGCCTTGGCCAAAATGAAACTCCCATTCCAGATGGGACTAGGCGGTAAGATAGCGACCGGTGAGCAATTCTTTCCATGGATACATATCCATGATGTGTGTCGCTTCCTTGTGACAGCCATAGAGCAAGAGTCGTACTCTGGACACTACAATTTAGTAGCCCCGCAGACCATCACTCAAGGGCAGTTTGCCACAGCTTACGCAGATGCATTGAATAGACCAGCACTTCTCACAACACCGTCTTGGTTGCTTGACAGAATATTTGGCGAAATGAGCTGCTTGCTAACACAAGGTCAAAAGGTAATCCCCAAAGCATTAGAGGAGGCATCATTCAGCTTCGAATTTCCAACCATCGAATATGCTTTAAAAGACTTAACTTAAAACGCTTTTGTGGAATACTAGCCGCGAAGCTTTCTGGGCACTGGCTGACAATTATCATCAGGTAAGGTATGTCTACATTCAGGGTATTTGATACACCCCCAAAAATGCCCTTTTGCCCCTTTCTTACGAACCAGATAGTGACCGCAAGCACGACACGGATACTTGCGGGCTGAGGCAGGCTCTCCGTTCACATCATCTAACGTAGCCTTACATTCGGGGTAATTGCTACAGCCCCAAAATACATTTTCAGAGTAAGTTTTCTTACGCAATTGCCCACCACATAGTGGACAAAAGAACTTTTTAGCCCTAACTGGACGCCCTTCTTCATCATTAGCAGTGTAGTCACAACGTGGGAAATCCTCACACCCCCAAAACGATCCGTTCTTACCTTTCTTTAGAACTAATGGGTGCTGACACTTAGGGCAACGATAACGTTTACTCGGCGCACCGATATAACCAGTGCTATCATGGCTTAAAAACTCCTCCTCCCAAGCACTGGATGTATGAGTAAGTTGATCGTTGCCTTCGTCTTGACTCAAGGGTGACTACTCCGATGTACAATTAAGCTTATCTTCTTCTGCACATTTCTGTGAGTTGATATAGGACTTAACCTTATCTACACCATTGCGTGCAGCATCGGCTGTTGCATTGCCAACTTCTTTAGTTTTTTTCCAAGCCTTACTATCAGCAATGTCTTGACCCACTTCTTTCGAACGATCCACGGCATCACCCGCTACTTCACGAGTACGGTCAGCCACATCTCCAGCAACATCACGAGTCTTTTCCGCCGCATTAGAAGCTGATTGTTTAATTGCGTCCCACGTTTCATTGGCGTGAACGGGAGCAGTCACGGATAGGGTCAATACCAAGCAAGGCAATAATAGTTTTTTAAACATTATGATCTAACCTCTCCAATCAAATGGAAGTGATTTCTTATCCAACTTTCGATTTCCGATGCCGACGACACGGATTGAATATCTGGGTATTGCTTCAACTCTTCGTCTGTTACTTGTTCATGACTCCAAGTCGTATGATATGGAACGTGTAACGCATGAGCTCCAGCATCTAATACTGGTAACACATCCGAGCGTAAAGAATTACCTATCATTAAGACTTCACTCGGCGCTAACTGTAAACTCTCAAAGACCTTTTGGTAATTAGCCACTTTTTTATTGCTAACTACCTCATACCAATCGAAGTACTCACCTAGACCAGACCGAGCCAGCTTCCCCTCTTGATCCAACAAGTCCCCTTTCGTAATTACCATCAATTGGCATTTACCTTTTAAGGAGTGTAATAGATCTTCTATACCTGGTAGCATATGAACAGGCGCTGCCAACATCTGCTTCGCCAACTGGATAATTTCATGTACTTCATATCCAGTAATGCGACCTTCAGTTAATGAAATTGCAGTTTCAATCAGTGAAAGCGTAAAGCCCTTTATACCGTAGCCAAAGTTCGACAGATTTGAGATTTGGACTTCGTTAAGCCTTTCTAAAATGTATTCCTTTGAGTGATAAGAAGACAGCATTTCTACGAAATACTGTTGTGTACTGAGAAAAACGTCTTCGTTACGCCACAAGGTGTCATCAGCATCAAAGGCTATGGTTGTAATTATGGGCTTTTGCAAATCTACTTCATCCATTGTTTGGTGTTTTCAAGCACCAAAGTTTTATACAGTTCAACATGATCATCGCTATCATTTAGCGCTGGAATGTAATCAAAGTCTTGACCACCTGCGTCTGTGAACTCGTCACGTAATTGCATATCTATTTCTTCCAGCGTTTCAATACAGTCGATTGAGAAAGCTGGACTGATCATATTCAGTTTAGTAACCCCCTTTGCAGGTAAACCCTTAATGGTTTCATCAGCATAAGGTTTTAACCATTCTTCTCGCCCAAAACGAGACTGATAGGCATGAGTATAGTCAGACTCTTGCAAACCTAGTCGCTCTACAACCGCTTTTGTAGTGGCTTCACAACGTGATTGGTAGGGGTCTCCTTCAATCACGTAACGCTTAGGTATACCATGATAAGAGAACATCAAGTGGCGCTGCTCACCTTGTGCTTGCCATTGTGCCTGAATACTTTTCACTAAGGCATCGATGTATTGCTCATGGTCAGCGTAATCTTGCATCAGTGATAAAGCCGGCCAGTGCGGGCAGCGCTTTAGCGAAGACATCAGTCGATCATAGGCCGCTGCGGTCGTTGAGCGAGAAAATTGCGGGTACATCGGCAAAACAAAAATCTTATCGACGTTATGTTGACGGAAAAGCTTCGCTGATGCTTCAACGCTTGGCTGACCATAGGTCATAGCCATTGAAACAACGAACCGTTGCTCTCCATCATCATTCAATGCCTGATCAAGTTTATGCGCTAGCCTTTGTCCCAACACTAACAATGGAGAGCCTTCGTCCATCCATACTTCTTGATAGACTTTGGCTACTTTTCTGGGACGAATATTTAGAATTACACCATTTAAGATGGGTTTCCAAATCCATGGATTTACGTCCACAACCCTTGGATCGGATAGGAACTCTTTTAAATAACGTCGTACCGCACCAGGAGTTGGCGACTCGGGCGTTCCGAGATTCATTAACAGCACCCCTATTTTTTGGGTATCCAAACTCATACTTTTCCCGTTAACTAGGTAATATAAAATGTTTCACCAAGACATGCCCCCATACGCTTAAGCACATCGCCAGTACGGTCCATTGCAGTACTTTGGATTCAAACCTTGAAACAAGGACATATTTTAACACCAAAGCACCGACCGCCAACCCTAAGCCATTGGCCAACATGACTGGCCAAGAAATACCATAGCTAACCTCGTCTGGGGGGAGCGCGACAAAACCAATTAAGGCACCTATCATAGCCATACACCAAAGTACATAACGATTAACTGGGGTGAGCTGGTGTAATCCAGACAATATCCAACCACCAACACACAGACTGATGGTTTGACCTATCTCCAAGATCAGCCCTGACCATAAAGACAGAGGCCCCGATATTGATAAACTGTTCAAGCAACGATACCGACTGACAATCAGTGATAAGACTGCCCCAACTACCATGAGTAAAATCAAACTAGTCAGCGAAAATGGCAAAAGAAATAAACACTGAACACCGATAAAACCACCTAATGAGACCCCGGCAGCCATTCGAGTGATACGTTCGACTTCAAGCTCTTTTCTATTCGGATAAACCAAAGACAATGAAAACAGTAGCAAGCAGGGAAACAGGCTAATGAATACATTCAAAAAGCTCAGTGTATCGTCAGTTAATAGCAGCGAGCTTGGCAAAATAATCAGGATAGGATCAATACGAAGTGGCTTGCTGACTAGCGCACCAGCAAAGCTGGCTAAAAAAATATAAAATAACAACATAGGTTAAATCACCTTGAGACTGCTCAAGGTGATCATTCTCTAATTACTCAGCTTCAACAACACTGCGAATACGTTCTTGAATGATGGTAGCCAGCTTATCTGGTTGGAACTTAGACAAAAAGTCATCACAACCAACCTTCTGAACCATCGCCTTGTTAAAGCTACCACTCAATGATGTATGCAGAACGATATATAAGTCCTTCAAGCGCGGATCTTCACGAACCTCTCTCGTTAGTCGATATCCGTCCATTTCAGGCATTTCTGCATCGGTGATCATCATTAACAGCTTGTTAGGTACATCCTCACCTTCTCCTGCCCATTTCTTCAGAAGATCAAGTCCACGCTTACCGTCTGTAGCAGAGTGAACTTTGATGTTTAAGTGGTCCAAGGTTGACTTACATTGCGCCAAACCAACAGAAGAGTCGTCAACAACAAGAACCTCTAAGCCTTTCGCCAAAGATAATAAATCATGGTCAATTACCTCGTCGGAAATGTTCGTATCGTATGGAGAAATCTCAGCAAGGACTTTTTCAACATCAATAATCTCCACCAATCGATCATTCACACGAGTGATCGCTGTAAGATAGTGCTGACGCCCTGTGCCGTCTGGCGGCGGAAGGATCTCACTCCAGTTCATGTTTATGATTCGATCAACCTCACCCACCATAAACCCTTGAACCGTATTATTGTATTCAGTCACGATTAGATTACATGGTTTATCTTTGTCGATCGGGCGTAAACCAATCGACTCAGACAAGTCGATAACAGGGATTGTTCGACCACGAAAGTGCGTCACGCCTGCCACAGATGGGTGGCGATGAGGCATTAAATTCAAACGTGGCAGCTGAACTACCTCTTGCACCTTGAATACGTTGATCGCAAACAACTGCATACCGCCAAGGCGAAACATCAATAGTTCAAGCCGGTTTTCACCAACAAGTTGGGTTCTTTGGTCAACCGCTTCTAACATTCCCGCCATAGCATACTCCGAAACGTAAGTTACAAACTCTCAGATTTATATTTATCATGATAGTTAATTCTAACAAACATAACAGTAATTTTTTGCATGTAAAAACCCTTAAGTCATGATCTATAAAGAATTTCATACAAATCTACACGCATTCTATAGAAACACTTCGGCAACGTTACAAGACACTGTTACACTCCTCTAAAATCACCTTATCATGGAGATATCATGTTTGACATTGGCGTCAACCTGGATCATGCATCTTACCTAGAAGATTTGAGTAAATTCGAACAGGAATACCTTGAAGAGGGCGTTGAAGGCATTATCTGCATTGCCTCTAACTTAGAGGAAGCGCATAAGCTGACAAACCTGTGCTCGACCTATCAAAGCATGCATTTCACCTTAGGTTGCCACCCTCATTACGCTTCCACTTGGACAGATTCACACCAAGCAGAGTTGATATCACTGTTCAAACATCACGAGAAAGCCATTGCCGTTGGCGAGATGGGATTGGATTTCAACAGAAACTATTCTTCACCATCGGAACAAATTACTGCCTTTGATGCTCAGCTTGAGCTAGCAAATATTGTCAAACGCCCTGCTTATCTTCACGAACGTGACGCTTTTGACGAGCTAACATTGCGCCTCAATAATACGCCTTTGGATCACGGCGGGGTCATCCACTGTTTCACGGGGGATACACAACAATTAAAAGCCTATTTAGATTTGGGCTTAATGGTCGGCATTACAGGCTGGCTGCTAGATGAAAGAAGAAATCAATCTCTGGTTGAAGCATTACAATATCTTCCTTTGGATCGCCTTCTTATTGAAACAGACGCGCCATATTTATTACCCAGAACAATACGCCCGCGACCTAAACGCAACCACCCTAAATATCTAAATTATATTGCTGAGGCGGTAGCTAATCACAAGCAAACAGATCTAGAAAAGGTAAAAGAGATCACGGCCGCTAACACGCGACAACTGTTCTTAACTGATGGGCTTTAAGACACGCCTTGTTGAAGACTGCACTTGGCCAGCACTAGAAGACGACTCCAATATACGTGCATGATTAAGCATTACATCTTGGAGTTGCTCCAAATTAAATGGCCAATCTAGCTCGATAGAGCCTACTGCAAGGACCGGAATTCTTATACCGTACTGCTCAACCAAACGCTCATCACAAGCGATATCAATCTGCATATAGGACAACTGAGGATAAAAGTGCGCAAGCCATGCTTCAGCCTCCTCGCATAAATGACATCCTAACGTACCGTAGAGCGTTATATTATGCATATCCAGTTTGGTTATTTTCCAATTCGTATATAGATTGCGGCAGTGCAGCAAGGGGTGTCACTGGGCAAACCAAGCTTGCGGCTCTGAAAAGGGTATCACCAACAAGGCCCAATGAAGAAAGCGCAACGATAATGATCTGAGTCGCTTGCTCCTCAGATAACTGTGAGTCTTGTTGATGACAAGATTTGAGCAAAGGGAAAAAGCCATTTTCAATAAACGATGCCGTCATTTTTGCATCGTTCACATGGCCTTTCTGAGACAAAATACTTTCAAGCACCAACGGCTCTAACAATGATGCTAGCCCACCTTCTAGGCGCCCTGAAAAATTATCAGCCTTGTAGAAATAGCTAGCCCAAGTTGGCTTTGTGTTTAACACGTTCACAAAGTATTTCAACAGCAGTGAAATACGTGCTTCAACTGACGTCTGTGTAGAAAGTAGACTGTTTAGGTCTTTTTTAATTACCAAGGAAAGGCTTTGACGAACATCTGCCAACGCCTCATCTTTGCTATCGTAATAATTGTAAAACGTACCAATGCTGACACCAGCGTTGGCAGATACATGCTGAACCGTGATTTCACTCCAATCTGTTTCAAGCAGAAGGTTTTGCACTGCACTGCGTAAGCGATCTTGGGTTATTACACGTTTAGGGGGAGATGCCATTTTAGAACCCTACTCAACTGTCAATCCATAAAGTTGCGTTGCGCTACTAGCGCAGACACACGAGAATCGTGTGCCTTAAACGAATTTACACTAAATAATAACCTTACATTTTATAGCAGGTTAAACTGTGGGGTCAGTATATCAGCAACTTCCAAGTTAAGCATTTGAAAAACGCCTTCCGCAATAGGCAAAATTTGTTTATCGATATAATGCTGATAATCCAGAGAGTCTAATGCTTGCTCATCTAAAAAAGGTGAAACGCCACTTAAGGTGTAAACATATTGAACACGTTTACGACCGCGGTCGTATTCAGGTGGCAACCCTTGCTGAGCACGCTGTTCATCAATCATTCGGGCTGCACGTACATGGGGAGGCTGTGTTTTCGTATATTTCGACAATGGTCGAGTAAGTTGTTTGGTATAGACTAGCTCACTGTCGTAGCGACCTTCCAGCAAGTCTGCTACAAAGCTACTCACATAATGATTAAGGTCTTTATCGAAGAATAAGTGCTCAAACAACTCTACCTGAAAACGTTTCGCCAATGGCGTCCAATCACTTCTGGCAGCTTCCAACCCCTTAAAAATAAGTTTGCCACCAGATAAACCCGCGTAGCGTTTTTTGGAGCCTTCTTCCTGACCTCTAATAGTGGGCATGTAGAAGCGGGTATACAGCGTCTCAAACTCTAGCTCTAAATGTGACTCAATGTCAGCATAGTCACCACACCATTCAGACAGGCATTGGTTAACTACTGCGCACAGTTGTTTACCCGCTTCCCACGCTTGCTCTTCACTTAATTCATCAGACAACGTGATAAAAAGAGAGTCGGTATCACCATAAATGACCCTGGCGCCGCGCTCTTCCATCCACTGCTTACTACGTCCCAGTAACTCATGACCACGCATGGTGATAGAGCTAGCCAGTTCCGCATGATAGAAACGGCAAACAGACGAGCCCAGAACCCCATAAAAAGAGTTCATGATAATTTTAATGGCGTAACTTAAGATGTCGTTGCCATCTTGTTTAGCTTGTTCGCGAGAATGCGCTAACTCAGCAACGAGTTCTGGCAGGATCGCAAATTGACGCTGGAAAGAAGCCCCTCGATAACCAGGCACAACACCTTCTTCTTGAGATAGTGCTTGCCCAACTACTCGTGCAAGTGGGTCCACGTAGAAAGTTCGGATAATGCTTGGATACAAACTCTTAAAGTCGAACACTAAGACATTTTTGTATAACCCCGGTACAGAGTTCATCACGAAACCACCTGGGCTTGGCACGAATTTGTCATCACTCCATGCCGGCGCCACCCATCCTTTTCGGTGTAAACGAGGTAGGTATAGGTTTTCAAACGATGCCACTGAGCCGCCAGTTTGTGAGAGAGGTATCCCGGTTAAATCAACGCGGGTTTGCTGTAATTCGATTAACTGGAGTTTGGCAAAGATTTGTTCAACCAACACACAATCTTGAAGATTATAAGCAACGAAGTTTGCTAACTCTTCTCGGTGCATACGTTCAATTTCTTGCCAACGATCACCACCTGTCAACAACTTGGAAGCATCCAATAACTCTTGGCTAACATTGTTAAGGCTGTAAGAATTAAAGTGGTAACCGCCCACTTTAAGCATGGTAATGCCATCTAACACAACGCGACCTGCTATGTTAGCAAATACCTTACCACTCTCTTTGGCTTCTCGAACACGCCACGTTTCACCTTGCACACCCAAAGCAGGCTTAATGCCTAATGCCTTAAACCTCTGGTCTAAAAACATTAGGTCGAAACCGATCACATTCCAGCCAATAATAATATCTGGAGAGTGCTTTCTGACAAACTTGATAAAAGCCATCAACAGCTTGCGTTCATCCGCAAAGGTATAAACGTTCTCTAAATCCGTTTGCTCAGGCGACACCACTAGAACAACTTTTCTATCACCGGATGTGATACCAATCGACAGCAACTCATTGCGGGTAACAGAGGTCTCTATATCCAAAGACCAGACTTGCCATGCAGGTTCGTACTCTCCCGCTTTCAATCGGGCTTCGCTGAAGCTTTGCCCCGAAGCGTCAGGCTGACCGATAAACGTCACCTTACCTCGAATATGACGCTCCATTAAGTAGCGGTCATCTGGTTTCACATCTTCTTCATAGACGGTAAAACCTAACTTCTTCACCATTGCCACCATTTGCTGCTGCAATAGCAAACTCTGACAACGTACGACTGTTACTTCATCATGAGAAAAAGTCTTGAGCTGGCTAGGCTCACAGTCAACACCATGGACATCTGTTGCAATCGCCTCGACAGGTGCATTGGTAAAAAATAATGTTTCAGGATTGGCAATGGTGACTTTAACGGTCGCCTTGTCAGTCTTCACATAATAATGGATCGATAATCGACCGTTTTCATCACTACTGTGACGACTGACAATGTAACCTTGTTGCGTTTCAAACATGTATAAGTGTACTTATATGGATCTCAATAAACGAATGGGCGGCACTTTTAGCACAGCTCGGCTCGCAAATACACCAATAATTGTCACAATTCCCCATCCAGCAATCGGGCCAATCAGCCAGAGAGACAGGTGAAACGCGATTTCCATTTCAAAAACGAAGTACTGCAAACCAACCAAAGCCATCTCTGCTCCCGCCGCGCCAATCACACCCGCAAACAAACCTAACGCACCAAATTCCACCAATAAAGCTTGGCCCACTATCTGTTTCGTTGCCCCCAAAGTGCGCAGCAAGGCGCCTTCTTGTAAACGCTCATCTAGTGTAGATCGCACACTGGCAACCAAGACTAGAGCGCCAGCACCTAAGATGAAACTGAGTACAATTTTCAAAGCATTCGCCAATTGCGCAATAATGTCTTGGACTTGCTTTAACAGCTCACCAATATTTAACATCGACACCGTTGGGTAATTAGACATAAAGCGATAAAAGTCAGCTGCATTGGTCTGATCTAAGAAAACACTGCTAACGTAGTTCGCCTGATAATCAGACAAAACGGTTTTGGGCAAGATCAAGTAGAAGTTTGGCTGCATACTTTGCCAGTCTACAGAGCGGATAGAGGTAATTGGCAGGGTGTACTCAAGCCCACCAATACTGATGGTCAACTCGTCGCCGATTCCCACATTTGCTTCGATCGCCGCTTGTTGCTCAATCGAGATCCCTTGTGCGCTAAAATCTCCTTCTAACAATGACGAGCCTTCTCCGATTTGATCAGCCCAGGTCAGGTTCAACTCACGTTCAGCAATTTCAGGCTCATCACGTCTATTAGGGTATAACGATTCTACGTCTTCTCCATTAATCTTAATCACGCGCCCACGAACCATTGGGAACCAATCAGAAGTAGCTAACCCGTTTTCTTGCGTGTACTGTCTAATATCTTCAACTTGAGAAACTTGGGCGTTAAACAAATAATGATTAGGAGTATTTTCTGGCACTTGCGCTTGCCAATCACGGACCAGATTGCTTTGCACACCGATCAAGATCAAGCTCAGCATAATGATCAAAGTAAACACTAATAGCTGGAACAAGTTAGAGACTAATCGTCTATGCAAAGCAGCTAAGCCAACTTGCCAGCCAGTTGTCGATTGTTTAGAGAGTTTGCGACTTAACGCAAACATGCCCCAACCCACGATGAACACCAGTGCTGTCACAACCGCTAAACCAACCATTAGGATGGAAGGCAACTGCCATCCTCCAGAGTAGATAATCATCAGGCCATACATACCCACCAAACCAAACAACAGCAAGGACGTTGAACGCATGGGTAATGCAGCAGCAGGTTGTAGGACTGTAAGCGGAGGTACGCTGACCAACCTAGCGAGCAATGGTGCACAGAATGCCAAGGTGGAAATAACAGCCGTCGCCACTCCCAACCATAGTTTACTCCAGCTCGGAGACGGTAATTCTGCATTCATCAAAGATGACAGCAAATCGGCTATCAGTGCCTGTACCAACAGCCCTAAGCCAGAACCAATTATGATACCAAACAGAACAATAGCCGTAATTTGGATCGCCATAAGAGATGACAGTTTTTTAGGTGTCGCCCCCATCGTTTTCATGACGGCAAACTGTGTGAGATGCCTTTTTACATAACGAGAGGACGCCAACGCCATCGCAACACCAGACATAACAACCGCCAAAGTGCCAGCTAACAACAAGAAAGACTCAGCACGATTGACCGTATTACCCACACGCTCACCACGCTCGACAGGAGTACGAATTCGTTCCCCTTCACCCAACATAGGCCTTAAGCTGGCGTCGAAACGTTCAAGATTCTCTACTTCACCCGCGTACAAAAACGCATAGCGAACGCGAGCCCCTGGAATGATGATCTGCGTGGAAGCCAAGTCCTCCTGATTCATCACTGCCCTTGGAGCAATGGCAAAAGCTGACGATGCACTGCCTGGGTCACGGACTAAGAACTTGGTCACTCGAAGTGACACTTCCCCGACACGGACCTCATCCGAAATACCAGCCCCCAATAAACTCGCTAAACGCGAGGAGAGCCAGATTTCACCAGACGCAGGCGCGGCTTTAGTCGAAACACCGGTACCAAACATTTGCTGATCGACCAGAAACTCCCCACGTAATGGGTAGTTACTAGACACGGCACTCAATTGAGCCAGTTGTAGACCTTGGTCACTGAACACCATCGAAGAAAACGAAGCCGTTTGAGCGGTTTCAAGCCCTTCTGTTTGAGCCTGATTTATCCATTCTGTGGGAATGGGGTCATCACGTCGCACACTACGGTCTGCGCCTAACAAATTGGCAGACTGCACTTCAAATGACTGCTGCAAACGGTCAACGAACAAGCCTATGCCCGTTACCGTTGCAACGGACAACACGAGCGCAACCAATAATGTCAGCACGTCTCCAGTTTTGCATTCCCTTAACAGTAATCGCCATGCAAACATTAGGACTCCTTGAGTTCGCCATCGTGAATTTCAATTTGGCGATCACAGCGTGCGGCAAGCTCTGGATCGTGAGTGACAACAACCAACGTGGTGCCTTGTTTTTGATTTAATTCAAAGAGCAAATCTTCTACTAAGGCACCGTTTTTACTGTCTAGGTTACCTGTCGGCTCATCGGCAAACAGTATTTTGGGCGCCGAGGCAAAAGCGCGGGCAATGGCAACTCGCTGTTGCTCACCCCCTGACAGTTGCCGTGGATAATGACTCATACGGTGTGACAGTCCCACCTGTTCTAATAGGGATTGCGCGCGGTCTTTGGCGCTGCGATCACCTTTCAGCTCATTGGGCAACATGACGTTCTCCAGGGCTGTTAAACTAGGTAGTAAGTGAAATGATTGAAAAATAAAGCCGACATATTGCCCTCTCAACACGGCTCGCCCCTCTTCATCCAATTGCTCAAGAGGCTGATCATACAAACGGATAGAACCTTGTGTATGCTGATCAAGACCCGCCATCAAACCCAGTAATGTCGACTTCCCAGAACCAGAGGCCCCCACTATCGCAACGGACTCGCCATCACGAATTGACAGATTTATTCCTTTTAGTATGTCCAATTCACCGTTGCTTGTTGCAACAGAATGATTAAGCTTTTCTATTGTTAAAGCTGATAAAATTTCCGTGTCCTGCATAAGTGGATTGCCTATGATGTCTAAATTAATTGTTTCGTTACTTTGTTTCTTCTCGATCTTCGCTGCCAACGCTCAAGCAAAGACCTTAATGGTATTTGGGGACAGCCTAAGTGCTGCGTATAACTTAAGACAACAACAAGGATGGGTAAGTTTACTTGGCGAACAAATAAATCAAAGCCACCCTGATATAACGATCATCAACGCCAGTATCAGTGGCGAAACGACGCAAGGCGGATTAGCTCGGCTTCCAAAACTGCTTGAAACACATCAGCCAACTTGGGTTGTTCTAGAGCTTGGCGCTAATGATGGCCTACGAGGCTACCCATTAAATCAAGCCAAGCAGAACCTTGCTTCTATGATTGAGCTTATTCAGCAACACTCTGCCGACATAGTCCTTTTGGGGAACCATTTACCCAGTAATTATGGTCGCACCTACACCACTCAGTTTTTCAACCTTTACAAAGAGTTAGCAGAGCAATATCAGATCGCATATGTCCCCTTTATGCTGGAAAATGTCGCACTCGATCCAAGCTTGATGCAAAATGATGGGCTTCATCCTAATGCTAAGGGCCAACCTGTTGTTTTAAACAACATTACACCAACCCTTTTGCCACTATTTAACAAATAATAAGGACTTACGATGAAAGCTGTATTTTTGGATCGTGGATCATTTCCTGAGCAAATAGACATCCCCTTACCTGAAAAAGTGGATGAGTTTCAGCAATACCATAACTCCAGCGCTGAAAATGTTGTCGAGAGAATACGTGACGCCGACATCGTAATGACGAATAAAGTTGTACTTAGCCGAGCTACACTCGAACAATGCCCTTCCATAAAGTTGATTCAAGTGATGGCGACGGGGATGAACAATGTTGACTTAGAGGCTTGCCAAGAATTAGGAATCGCTGTCCAAAATGTTGCTGGATATTCTACCGTCAGTGTACCAGAACACACCTTTGCGATGATTTTAGAGCTACGACGCAACCTAACTCGATATCGTGAAGCGGTAAAACAAGGACAATGGGCGTCCTCTGAGTTCTTTTGCTTTATGGATTTCCCGATCCTAGATTTGAACCAGAGTACGTTGTGTATTATCGGCAAAGGCGCATTAGGCAATCGCGTCGCGACCATTGCAGAAGCATTTGGCATGAATGTCATCTTTGCTGAGCACAAACAGGCCGCCAATGTACGAGACGGTTATGTCGCGTTTGAAGAGGCGATTAAACAAGCGGATATCATTACCTTGCACTGCCCCCTAACGGATCAATCGCGTGACGTAATAGACGAAGCGACATTCGCCAAAATGAAACCAAGCGCCATTCTAATTAATACTGGCCGTGGCGGCTTAGTGAATGAAACCGCTCTTGTCATCGCATTAAAACAGCAACAAATCGCTGGAGCTGGATTTGATGTAGCCACCGTTGAGCCAATGCCAAAAGATCATCCACTTCAAGCCATCGCTCACTACCCCAATTTTATTCTGACACCTCATATTGCTTGGGCCAGTCACAGTGCAATGACACGACTACTGCAGATCGCCTGTGATAACATGGCCGCTTTTATTGATCAGTAATCGGAATGACCTTAGACATACTTTACCTTGATGACGACCTGGTCGTCGTCAACAAGCCCAGTGGACTGCTCGTCCATCGCACCGACTTAGCCAAACATGAGCAAGACGCCGTAGTGCAAAGATTAAATGAGCAATTGGGCAAATGGGTTTACCCAATACATCGCCTGGATAGAGCAACGTCTGGTGTTCTGGTAATGGCCCTGAAAGAGGATGTAGCGGGGGCACTAGGCGAGCAGTTTATGGCTCGAACTACTGACAAGGTGTATCAAGCGATTGTGAGAGGCTATCCGCAAGAACTTGGTACAATTGACTACCCTCTTGCCAAACTCAACGAAGAAAAAGGTCGTTCTCGCTTTAAGATCGAGGGCACTGAAAAGCCTGCTGTCAGTCATTTCAAAACCTTAAAACGTTATGAAATTAATATACCAGTAAGCCGCTACCCGAAAATGCGCCTTAGTCTAGTTGAAGTTAAGCCTGAACAAGGACGCACGCACCAGATCAGACGACACTTTAAACACGTCTTCCATCCGCTTCTTGGCGATACTCGCTATGGTTGCAGGCATCATAACCAAGTCATGCGTCAACACTGGTCTGAAGACCTACGCTTAATGCTACATGCTAAGTCGCTAACCTTTAAACACCCAACCACTCAATCGACGCTGTCTATCGAAGCGCCCCTTGAGCAAGACATGCAAAGCCTATTGAGCTGGTTAGAGAAACATCCAAGTAACTGAGAACCTATCATGAAAAATAAACTTGTCTATTCGACAGACCAAGGTCGTATCTGCCCAGAATGTGATTACGCCATCGACGATTGCCAATGCAATGATAGCTCCGCAATTCTAGGCTCTGGAAAAGTAAAGATTCAGCTTGAAACTAAAGGTAGGAAAGGAAAAGGTGTAACTTTGGTTAAAGAACTGGCTATGACTGCAGAAGATCTGAAAGAACTAGCAAAAATACTTAAAAACCATTGCGGTGTGGGCGGAGCGGTAAAAAATGGCGTCATTGAAATCCAGGGGGACCAACGATCTAAAATATTAAGCTTGCTCAGCGAAAGAGGAATTTCAGCTAAAATTTCTGGCGGCTAGCTTACATTTCGCTACAATTTGTCATTTATGTAACTTAAGCTATACGAATTAGTCAAAAAAAAACGCTAAATATCAATGATTTTTGTTTTGATTTTTTGATCCTTATTGTTAAATTTATGTGAATGCAAATTCATAAAAGAGGTTTGAATGCATCCGGATAGTCCTCGTCAAGCTAATGCGCTTTTGCAAAAAGCCGTTCCGCTGATGCGAAAAATGGATATCGCGCCCACGCCCTATAATTACGGCATATGGTACGAGTACGTTCGAAAAACCTCCCCTACTCTAAATCAATTAGTTGATTCAACCATTGGTAAGCTTGGCAGTCTACCAAGCTTCATGTCGAAAGAGCTTTTCCACCAATTTCTAGTCGCTGAGGAGGCTCGTTACAACAATGAGCACAAAGATAAGCTAGAAGAATTAGTCAACAACGTATCAAGCAACACATACATCATGACGGAAAGCTTGCAGGAGCTCGAAGGGGTTGTCAGCAAGAGCCGTAGAGTTTTATCACGAGCAGATCGTCATAAACATCTCGAAAAGGTTGTAAGTTTTCTTGATAAAGGAACGAAAAAAGCATTGGCTGACGCCGAGCAATTTTCACAGTCTTTGAATCAAGTAAACCAAGAGATTCAACAAATCAAAGCTGAGCTAGATGAGATTAAAAATAGCGTTGATTTAGACCCTCTCACGCAATTGTTAAATCAGAAGGGGCTTGAGAGGCAGCTTTATAACCTGATCCCAAGTTCAGAAGATGATCTATCGCTTTTACTGCTCGACATAGATCATTTAAAAGCAATCAATATTAATCATGGACGTAGGGCTGGAACTGGATTGATATGCAACATTGCCCGCATCTTGCAAAAAAAGAAGCTGGAAAATGCTTCTATCGCTCGCTTACAAGGAGGAACGTTTGCTGTTGTTCTTCATGAAGCAACCTTAGACTACGCAACTGAATATGCTGAAAATATAAGATCTTACTTAAATCGACAGCGTTTAAAAAACAAAGCCGGCGAAGGCGTTATTGAAAAAATATGCGTATCAATTGGTGTCGCCACCATTATTGGACAAGAAACACCAGGCAACCTTATTGCGAGAGCTAGCGGCTATCTGGATAATGCAAAGCGTCAGGGCCGCAATCGAACGGCCAGTCGTTAACTTAGAAAATGAATAAACGAATGGATAACACTTCGCAGCACACCACCGTCATAGAAGTTCGTGATTATGAATGTGATATGCAGGGTATTGTAAACAATGCCGTGTATCAAAATTACCTTGAGCACGCCCGACATACCTTTATCAAAGACAAGGGACTAGATTTTGCTGTCATCACCCAGTCAGGCGTCCATCTGGTGGTCATGCGCGCAGAAATCGATTACAAATCCCCTCTTAAAAGTGGAATGACAGCTGTGGTTGAAACCCAATGCCGTTCAATAAGCAAATTTAAAACGGAATTTACTCAGACAATCACTATACAAGGAGAGAATGCAAAAACGAGCGTATTAGCACGCTTTATTATCGCGTCAATCTCTGACAGCGGTCGCCCTGTTGTTTTTGAACCCATAAAACAACTAACTAGCTGACCACTTTTTCAGCACTAAAAAACTGCACTTAATTTTTACCGTTACGTTCAGGGCTTTACGTAGCATAATCAAAGCTATGAACTGATTCCCCCGCCTCATTACCGCCTTCGGGGTGCAGAGCAACTCCCATACAGGCGGAAATTTCATTGAATATTTTACCAATCAACTGAAGGCCACCTATTAACCTTGTGGTTATATCACTTACTTGAGCTCAAGTTTCAATTCAATAAGCACAAGCCACCAACTCACCCTCACCTCATTCCTTAAAGGATGTTTCATAGTAACACCACTTCTTAAGAGGTTTATCCCTAGCTTTAGGTCCATATACATCATTATTTTGTCGAGCGTCACTTTGCTAGCTGAGATCAACTAACTCAATGCTTGAATCTAGAGCCCAAAAAACCAAATAGAAATAATTATTATTTGTAAATTTACTATTATTTACATAAAATTTACTAACCTTTATTAACTTTTTTGGAATGTTATTTTGTATGCCTAAAAAAAACCATCGAGCCCTTACAAAACTTATAGCATGCTCTAATATTGTCCTAATCGGCGTAGTGTGCGCCGAAGAGAACTCAAGCGTTACCTTGCCTACTTTTGTTATTGAAGGAATGGAAGAAGAAGACCCTTCTAGAACTTATGTTGACTACAAACAGGCAAATGTCACTCGAAATAACCTTGATAAAAAAGAAATCCCTCAGACCATTGACACCATTGATGTTCAAAAATACAAGCTGTACGGCTCGAATGACCTGAGCGTCATGTTACAAGGCACTCCTGGTGTTGCAACTTCTTATGACATGCGAGGCGATGGCATAATGTTACGTGGTTTCGATGCAAATAATGGAGATATTTATCGAGACGGTATTCGTGAAAGCGGACAAGTTCGTCGTAGTACTGCAAATGTTGAGCGCATAGAAATATTAAAAGGACCTGCATCTGTCTTATATGGCCGTAGTGGCGGTGGCGGTGTTATCAATATGGTTTCTAAATCAGCAAACTTTGAATCTACAAGCTCGGTTGGCGCTTACGTGGGCTCAAACGACAGTCATGGAGTTACATTAGACGTCAATAATATTGTTTCTGACCACTGGGCGGTAAGATTAACGGGAGAGCATGGAGAAAGTGGAAGTTTTCGAGATGGCATTGAAACAGACATCGATATGATTTCCCCAAGCGTTACTTATGACAATGACAAAAACCTAAAATGGACAGGACAGTACACATATGACAATTTAGATCGCGTACCTGACAGAGGACCTTCCTATGACTCACTGCCAGCGGGCACTTCTTTAGACCTTGGTTTTGCTCAGCCTGGTGATTTTGTAGAGGATGAATTACAAGTACTGCGGTCGGATTTAACTTACTCTATGAGTGATCATTGGCAATTAAAATGGGCAGCGAGCTACAGGGAGGCATATCAGAACTTTGATCACTTCTATTCAGGGACTTATTGCGAGTCCGATTCCACCGTTGTAAGACGTGGGGGAAGTTGTGAAGGTCATGTTGGCGACATCAGCCAAGTATATTATTGGCAAGAAACCAGTAATAGCACACTTGCGAATAATGTCAGCCTTTTGGGTGATCTTGTTATAGGGGGACTTCGTCATAGATTAGTTTTTGGCGTAGATATGTCATTAGAAGAACGTGAACCAAAGCTAGCCAATACCAACCAAGACGGTTCAGAAATATACGGTTATGTAAATCCTTTAACTGGCGAGAAAAGCAGCTCAAGAGGCACTGGAGCATTGGAAATTAACACTCATAATTATTATGATTCAATCAATTATGGTGTTTTCGCTCAAGACTTAATCAGTCTCTCACCTAATGTTGACTTAATGTTAGGAATTAGATTTGATGAATACGAAAGCACCGCTCAAAATAAGTTACTTGATGCCTCTGATAGCGACTACGAACGCAAAATCAGTGATTCTACGTTCAGCCCAAATATTGGTGTCGTCTGGCGCCCTCTTCCTCAACATTCGGTATACTCATCATACAGTCGAAGCTATGCGCCATTTGGCGGGAGAGTCAGCGTAAATAGCGTTCGAGCTAATCAAGATTTGGATCTATTTAATGCTGAGCCACAGTACAATGATCAATATGAAATAGGCATTAAAAGTGACTGGTTGAATCAGCGCTTGGTGACTCAACTTGCCGTCTTTGATATTAAAAAAAGCAATATACGTTATCGTCCTGACCCGGAGAACGATCCATATTATTGGGCACTTCAAGGAGAGCAGGAATCAAAAGGTGTCGAGCTAAGCTTTACCGGTCAAGTGGCAGAAAAAATATTTGTTCGAGGTGGCTTAGGCTACAATAAAGCCATCGTAAAAGAAGATAAAACAACGCCAGAAAATGAGGGCAATAGCTTATCAGGCGTGCCACGACATACCGGGAATATTTTTATCAGGTATTTGCCAACTTCAAACTCTTACGCTGAAATTGGCATCACACACGTTGGAGATATTTGGACAAACTCATCTAATACAAGTAAATTAAATGGCTTCAATCGGGTGGATACTGCTATTGGATATAATGTTGGCAATTGGCGTACATCCTTGGCAGTTACAAACTTACTTGACAAAGAGTATTGGCGCTCCAGTTCGATGCCGGGAACACCACGAAGTATTCTTGCTCGTCTAAATTATAAGTTTGAATAAACTATAGTCTTTTTTATAAGCTTATCTAGCCACTCAGATGTAATATGGCTAGATAAGCTTATATCTGCACATAATTACTCAAGAAGGAAATCCTTTTATACGAAGCTGGTTCCTGCCCAGCCCCTTAGCTTGATAAAGCGCTTCATCCGCTGCTTTAACGATGTCTTCAATAGTACAACCATGATTTGGATAACAAGCAATACCACCACTGAAAGTCACTTTGAATGGCAAAAGGTCACAGCGTTCAACCGACATATTTAAACACTCTTGGAAATGGCTGCAGATTGCATAGGCTTCTTGTAATTCAGTGTTAGGCATGATCAAGAGGAACTCTTCTCCGCCCCATCTTAGTAATACGTCACTTTTACGCAACTCGTCACTCATGGCTTTGGCGGTCCTTTTAAGGACTTCATCGCCCACTAAGTGACCATTTAAATCATTGATCCGTTTGAAATGGTCAAGATCAATTAAAGCAACGGAAAGTTTCGTCTGATCCTTTTTGGCAAGGTCTAATAAAGTTGAGAATTGCTTGTAGCCAGCGTATCGATTCAGTAGCTTGGTTAACTCATCTTGTGTAGCGCGCTGATGAAGTTTATTCTCAAGATCTTTACGAGTGCTTATATTGTGGACCATTCCTATAACACGTAACGGCTTCCCACTTTCACCTCTTTCACAAACCGCACCATGATCAAAAACCCAGATATACTGACCACTGCGATTTTTTAATCGATATTCTGCTTCATAACGTGGTACCTCGCCTTGTAAATGCTTCTGTAACACCTGATAGACTCGCTCTAAGTCTTCTGGGTGAACATTTGAAGTCCAAGTGTCCAAATGAGGTTGCATTTCGTGAGGCCCATAACCAAGCATCTGCTTTAACTGAGGGCTAAAAAAGACTTCATCATTCTGCAAATTCCAATCCCAAAGACCATCACCTGCAACATTTAAAACATAACTGAGTTGGGGCGTACGCTCTTTCAAGACATTTTCTAACTGGACCCTCTCTGTGATATCTCTAGCAATGGAAATTAGATATTCTTTATTTTCATGGACGATGAAGTTAGTATGCACCTCAACAGGAAAAACACTGCCATCTTTTCTTATATGATGCCCCAAAAAAACATAGGTTTCTTTGGATCTCATCACGGCTAGAATATCATTCCAATGTGTCATGTCTAAAACATCTTGTTGTAAACTCAGAACACTTTGAGAAAGCAGCTCGGAAAGCTCCATCCCAAGATCTTCATAACCCGCTTTGTTGCTATCAATGATATTAGAGGTAAGAGGATCAATGATGTAAACAGCATCGCTAATATGGTGAAATATTGCCCTGAGCAAAACAAATTGCTCTTTTTCTTTGCTGTTTAATGTCATGAGTCCACTCCATCCAAAGCTATAAAGCCATATACTAATTGTAACGTAGTTGCTCCTAAAGAGTTAGGAAGTAATGTACTTTATCACTCACACCTTTACTCGATCTGTTTCGATTCATTATTTCATATCTTCAGACAAAATATTAGGTAGCGCTATGTCAAACTAGAGATACTTTACGCAGGACACTTTATTCTTC
Organism: Marinomonas sp. AWM4_232; assembly: GCF_056158325.1. Taxonomy (NCBI): domain Bacteria; kingdom Pseudomonadati; phylum Pseudomonadota; class Gammaproteobacteria; order Oceanospirillales; family Oceanospirillaceae; genus Marinomonas; species Marinomonas sp. AWM4_232. Next base: position 3,890,816 of record NZ_JBSWTA010000001.1, read on the forward strand.
TTGCTTGCTTGGAGCGATATATAGCCCTATCAGCATGCGCAAAAAATGTTTTTACCGTTCAAAAAGAACATCGTTAAACACAACTCATTGACTTTATTGGGATGGTCAACCATAGGATGAACCAAGGTAACAAAGGGGTTCTCATTGTCAGCTCCAGAAAATTTCATAGAGCTAACATGCTAAAGATCACCGCAAGTGCGATTAGCCCGATAGATGAAAGAATCGTGTGTATTTCTGACTAGCTGTTAGGAACCGTACAAAAAGTTATCGCTAATGAGAAAAAGGTAAAATTGATTTAATGTCTCCCCCTTAGATCAGGATACGAACGTTAATATCGCACTCCGCAAAAAATTTGGCCCCGCAACAGAGTTTTTTACGTAGGTAATTAGGAGAGCGAAGCCTAAAGGCTTCGCTTGAATTGATCGACTGCATCGACGACTTCTTGTGCTCCGAGTTGAATCTCATTGATCACAATGCCTGCTTCCCCTGATAGGCGGTGTGCTTCGTTGACTTCATCTAAGCTTTCTTTAATAAGGCTTACTGCTTGTTCAGTAAGCTTCTTGTTCACACTTACGACTTCAATGATCTGCTCGGTTGCTGAGCTGGTTCTTGATGCTAGCTGTCGAACTTCGTCGGCCACTACAGCAAATCCGCGTCCTTGCTCACCAGCTCTTGCAGCCTCAATCGCTGCGTTCAATGCTAAAAGGTTCGTCTGATCAGCGATGCCGCGAATGCTTTCTACCAAATCAGCAACTCTTGCTGATTGGGCATCTAACTCGGTAATGCCTGCACTGGCATTGCCCATTCTTGATGACAAGTCCTGCATTGTCTTGATGGTTGCGTCAATGACTTCAATACCTTTGGAGGTTTGTTGTCCCGTTTGTTGTGAAATGTTGTACGCTACCTCAGAAGCTTCAGCAATGGCGTTTTCTCGATTCACTTGATCGGTAATAACTGATGCAAATTTAACAACTTTGTATAAATTTTCATGCTCATCATGTATTGGGTTGTAAGTAGCTTCTAGCCAGACATCTTGCCCACGGCTATCGATGCGACGAAATCGGCCTGAATAGAATTTGCCAGAGGCTAATGTACGCCAAAACTCTTGGTATTCTGGAGACTGAGTTTCACTAGCATCACAAAAAATGCGGTGATGCTTACCAAGTATCTCGCTCTTGCTATAACCCATGTTTTGAAGGAAATTGTTATTCGCATCCAAAATGACACCATCGGGACTAAATTCAATCACGGCTAGTGAGCGATCTAGTGCCGCTAGCATATCTTCATGTTGGCGTGATTGCGAAATAGTTCGTGTAAGCTCAGCACAGTACGCATGAATATGCTTACCACCTTCGACAGGTACTGGCTGCATAATGACACGATACCAGTGTTCTTCTCCACCTTTGGCCACAAACTGCATAGCTCCATGCCAGTGATGACCATTATGGATCGCATCCAGCATTTTCTGTGAGTGCTCTTTATGCTTTGCTTTCGGGGAAATATGATCGGCTAATGCTCCTAATTCTTCAAATCGAAAGCCACAAGACGAAAGAAAAGAAGGATTGGCTTCAATAAACTTACCTTGCTTATCTACAGCAAAGTACAGCATTTCTTCAACAAGATCTTTTTGAATGTTATGGAAAACAGTTAATTCATCTTCCAATTCATCGATTCGACTTAAGAGCTTTTTTTTATGAAACAACATATTCTTCATCCTTGGGAGTTATATTTTTTTGAAAGCTCTTTAACCAAATCTCTATCTCAGTCGAGTTCAGTGGTCTAGAGAACAAAAAGCCTTGAGCAACGTGATAACCTTGATCTTTTAAAATACTGAACTGTTCATTTCTTTCGATACCTTCTGCAACAACATCTAGTTTAAGACTTTCACCTATTTGCAAGACTGCTTGACTCAATGCCTGGCTAGTACTATCAATTTCAAGCTCAGATACAAAGCTACGATCTAATTTAAGCTCTTTGATAGGGATTTTTCTTAAGTAACTCATGCTTGAATAACCTGTGCCAAAATCATCAATTGAAAATCGAATTCCTTTTTCATGAATATCATGAAGAACTTGCATGGTACTCGGATTTGTATCAAGAAGAACATTTTCTGTTAACTCTAACGTAAGATCTGAAACCTTAAGATTATATAGTTCCAATTCACTCACAATAAGATTACAAAGGTCCATATTATGAAAATTGAGGGGCGATAAATTTATTGATACTGCAGGAATAGCTACCCCTTTATTTCGCCAAACAGACATTTGTCTACAGGCAGTTTTTAGCGCCCACCGGCTAAGATCACCAATAAGACCACACTCTTCGGCTAAAGGTATAAATTTACCTGGGGACACCGCACCAAACTTAGGGTGATTCCATCTAGCTAATGCCTCAACACCATACAATTCACCTGTTTTCATATGAATTTGAGGCTGATAGTTTAGCTCTAGCTCCCCATTCAAAATAGCGCTCTGAAGCTCAACTTCAAGCTCCTGTCGCTCCTGAGCTAATTGGTTTAATTCATGGCTGAAAAATGAAAAGCGCCCTTTTCCAGCAATTTTCGCTTGATACATTGCCATATCGGCCCGATGGATAAGAGTGCCGATATCGTGACCATCTTCAGGAAAAATACTAACGCCAATACTAACAGAGGGTGTCACCTTGGTTTCATCTATTTCTATGGGTTGAGAAATGAAAAGCCTTAGGTCTTCAATGAAATGATTAAGTTCATCAGAATCTTTTCCTAAAATAATCAGAAGGAATTCATCACCAGATAAACGACCACAAATATCCAAATTTACGCATTTTTTCTTTATTCTTCTGGCGACTTCTATCAAGAATTTATCTCCAGCTGGATGCCCTAAAGAATCATTTATCTGTTTGAAACGGTCTAAATCTAAAAAGAGAACAGCTAAATGCTCCTTGCTCTGTTTCACTTCTCTTAAGGCCTGCTCAGCTTTAGCATGAAGCATGCTTCGATTTGGTAATTTAGTTAAACTATCGTAATAGGCAAGACGTCTAATATCTTCTTGCTGCTTATCTCTTTCTATTGCTAAAGCACATAATGGCATCAAAATATTAACTAATTGGATCTCCAAAGGTGAAGGTGCTTCATTATTTTTTCTATAGAATGCAACAACGCCAATAGACTCATTATTATTTCCTTGAATAGGTGTAGACCAACAGCTTTTGTAACCGAAAGGCAAAATTTTATCACGATAGTCCTTCCATAACGGATCACTTTCAATATCAGTAACCAATACGGGTTTCCCTAGGTGTGCAGCAGTACCTGACGACGCAACAGATTTACCAATTCGAATATTCTGTAAAAGCTTTCTATAGTCACTAGGTAAATTAGGAGATGATAATAGCTGCAAACAACTACCATCATCTACTTTCAATATGGCTGGCGTGATATCCCCTATGATCTTACTTATCTCATTACAAACAGACTCCATAATAATCTCTAGCGGCTCATCTCTTGCTATAGCACCAAGAATCTTGGCATGGAGAACTTCATGTAGCTTAGTTTTGGTTATTTCAGAAAATATAGTTACAATATGAGTCAGCTCGTCTGCCTCATTAAAAACGGGATTACTCATCACAGAACACCAAAGTTTCTGACCACTTTTCGTTTGAATAAGTTCATCCACTTTAATTGCCACGCCATTTTTTAACGTGGTATGTACTTTAGCTATCTGGTTGTCGCTAAAATGAGGGGCAATAATCGATATTGGAGTACGACCTAAAACATCATCACTCTCAAACCCTAAAATATTCGAGAAGCCTTTATTAACATAAATAACACGCCAAGTTGCATCAGTAATAAGAATGGCGTTATCCGTCTTGTCTGTCACCAGAGAGAGCATTTCTACGCGTTTTCTTTCCACGACCTCGGCGGTCACATCTTTAATAAAAGCAGTGTATAAGTTTTCACCATCTACGGTTACTTTTGAAATAGACATGGAGCCCCATTTTGTAGAGCCATCTTTACATGCTATTTCCACTTCACGATTAGTACCAACAATTTTATTCTTCCCGGTTTCACGGTTAGCGCTTACATATCGGTCATGGTTTGGTTTTATGTGATCAGGAACGAGAATTTTAACATTTTCCCCTATAACCTCATTTTTTTTGTAGCCCCACAAATTCTCTGCTGCATGATTATACAAAATGACATCATTTTTTGTATCGATAACAACAACACTATCCATAGCTTGCTCAAGTGTTTCTACAAATATATCTGACAACAGTTTTTTACCTAACATACAAACCCTGTACAAAAATTACACTCATTGTTCATAACATTTTACCCCCCCCCCAAAAAAAATACGAGCAATTACAAATTGTGCAAATAGTAGTCAGAACAGTTGACCATGTTAAGTGCTCACATCCCTTGTCTACTTTGCTACGTATTCACTTTATGCGGAACTGGTACAGCATAACTAGGCTGGCATTCCAGTGATTCAGCGATGGCAGGTGCACTTTAAAAGATACCTCTATGCAACTGTTTTCTGGTCTCTCGGTAGAAGGCGCGCCCCTGACCACACAACCACTAAGAATTTCCGTCATTTGCAATAGAAGCATAAGCTGGGTCATAAACTCCTCAAAAAAGTTAACAAATGCGTATCCAACTCCGGCATCTATTTTAAAGAATGGGTTATAGTTGATGTGACGATCACCGAAGCAGCGAGTTTCACTAGAAATAAGTCCAACACAAAACCCCGAAATAGCTACTCCATCGCTGCATCATTTCTCGACGTCGCTCAAGATAATCTGTTCGGTTATAGGCGTTACGTATTTTATCCTTGCCAATATGGGCAAGAGCTACTTCAATCAAATCAGGGTCCTCTCCCCACTCATTAAGCGTCGTGCTTGCCAGCGAACGTAGCCCATGAGTAGTGGTGCGATTTTGAAGCCCAATCCGCTTTAAAGCTTTGTTTATTGACTCTGGATCAACATGGCGACTGTTACTTCTAGTTGAAGGGAATACATAAGGACTATTAGATGTAAGCGCTTTAACACCATCAAGTATAGATAGAGTCTCGTCGGTCAACGGAACACGGTGTTCACGTTTCATTTTCATTCTTGAATCAGGGATCACCCAAACTTTGCTTTCAAAGTCGATTTCATCCCATCTTGTACCTGCAGCTTCAGCTGGGCGTGTCATTGTATGAAGTTGCCATTCAATCAGATAGCGGGTTACAACATATAGATTGGCATGACCAAGCGCCCTCATTAGATCCGTTACTTCATGTGGGCTTAAAGCTTTCATGTGCTCAACAACAGGCTTCTTGAACACATCTCTTATGCCTGAAAGAGGGTTATGATCAATGAACCCACTGTTTACTGCAAAATTCATGATCTCATTAAGAAGCTGTGCTGTTCGCTTAACAGTTTCCAATTTACCGATGCTTTCGGGCTCACGAAGCACTTCTATTACAATTGGAGCACTCAAAGACTTGACTGGAATGTCGCCAAGTTTATGAAACTCATACTTTTCAAGTTTACGCCAGTTATCAAGCATCGTTTTATCTTTTATTTGACTAACCTTTAACTCCCGCCACTGGTTTGCAACGTACTTCAAAGTATAAGTCTGCAATAGCTTGAGTTTGGCTTTTCTCTCAATACGATCTATCTGCGGGTCAATTCCCTCATGCAAGAGCTTACGCATTTCAAGAGCCTTGTCCCTAGCTTCTGAAAGAGACACATCTGGGAATGGTCCAATACCTATAAACGTTTTTTTACCCGTTACTGGCCTGGTATACCTGAACTCCCAAAATTTTGAGTCGTTTGGTTTTACGTATATGTAAAGGCCGCCCCCATCTGATTTTCGGAAGGATTTACCGTCGATTGACTTCAGGTTTTGGATTTGTTTGACGGTTAGCCTATTTAAACCTGCCATGATGCCTCCTGAATCAGCTAGTGTATGACTGACTCAACGAGAAAAATCACGAAAAACACCGTCATACACAAAACCAATTTTTATTTTTAATTACAATAACTTAAAAGCTATTAAACGTTGAAAATACTGATTTTAAGGTTTGAGATAGGCATATTACGTTTAATCGAAAAGTGTATGACTCTAATTAGATGAAAGATTAGTCATACTTTTTGCACTACACTTTTTTCTTGGACGTAATCGTTCAATATAGACGCTATTGAACATAAATCATTGATTTTATTGAATTTTTGACACAAAAAAAGACGTCCTTGGACGTCTTTTCTGAGATGATGGCGGTGAGCAAGAGATTCGAACTCTTGATGCCTTTCGACATACACGCTTTCCAGGCGTGCTCCTTCGGCCACTCGGACAGCTCACCAAAACTTTTTGTCCGCAGAACTGCGAAACGTGGCGCGTATCATAGCGATGAAGTCATTGAATTGCAAATGTTTTTAGCGACCCAATGAGACTTTTGCTTACCCCCACACTCCATCAACGGGAGCGACTGTGCCATCATGATAAGCTAGGCTTGGTATACGATCTTCCGATAGCAATATAGGCCCATCAATATCCAGCCAACACGCCTCTTGCGCTAAGAGTAAAGCAGGCTCCATGCCCAATAACGATGGACGTCATGCTTAGCGAAATCGTTAGGTTAATTTAGAGTTCTCGAACGATTTCGAAAACTCTAAATCATCCATTAGACCTAAAAATCGACAAAGCTTAATCTTTCTTCAAGACCTGTATCAGCTACTCGATTGGGAGTTTGTGTCGGTGTTCCAGCGTAAATCAAGCCAACAACCTGTTGGTTTTCATTAAGATCGAATAAGTCCTTAGCAGCATCGGTAAATACCGCAGGCCCTGTTCTCCAGATGCCACCATAGCCGAGCGCATCCAACCCCAACAATGTCTGTTGTGCAGCGGCTGAAGCCGCCATAAGTTGTTCAAACTCAGGCACCTTTGGATGATGCACAATGTCCGCGTAAATAAGCAAAATAGCAGGGGCTCGGAAGGCTTTCTTAATAAAAGTTTCCGCTTTATCATCCGTCAACTCAGGGACTTCACTTTTCGCATGCTGCCAATAAACTTGGCCAACTTGCTCACGACCTGAGCCGCTAAACACTTTAAAACGCCAAGGCTTTAACGAGCCATGATCTGCCGCACGACTTGCCGCATCCAGAATATCAAACCACTCTTCCTTAGAAGGTGCCGGCTCAGCAAGTTGATTTCGAGATACACGATCTCGCATAAATCGTAAAAAATCTTTACTCATAGCGTGAAAAATTCCGTTAGTATCATATATATATACCTAAAGATAACGAATGTGCTGAGACAAGTAAATCTAAACGACTCTCATTTATGAGGCAGGCATTATGGAAAAATGGGTTCTATGGGTCTTACTGGAAGCCGTCACCGTCATGGCCATCGCATCACTGTGGATTCTATGGCGCGCTAAAAAACTAAGCAAACCTTCTGAAGACAAACAAACAGTTTCTGTCGAGTCGGATGAATCTGTTAGCATCGAAGAAAACACCACTCTTCAAGTTAATGGTTCAGCTAAAGGTGATGAGCAATCCCCTTTTAAAGCATTTGCAAAAGCCTTAGAACTTCAAGCCAATGAAGCTGCCGATGTTCTGAAAAGCTTACGTACATCCGACGATTTAGAAGCCGTCACACGCTTTAAACTTTGGGGCACTCTTGTGAAGGCTGAACGTGCTATCTTACTCAATGATGAAACCGAAAAGCCTCAAGCGATTTTAAATCGATTTATGGCCAGCATTATTAGCACCCTTGAAAGCGTTAAGAACCGAAATTTAACGAAGCATTCTCTTACTGAAACACTGAAAGAAACAGACGCAGAGTTCATCCAAGCCAGTGAGTTGCTCATTTCAAAAGAGGAACTTGTAACCAACCAAAGAGAACTACATGGGGAGCTTCACAAGAGTATCGAGTTTGCTGAAAAGAAACTGAACAAGCTCAAAGTTAAAGAGACTGAGTTACAACGTTTACGTAATGAACTAAAAAAACAGCAGAATCAAGTTAGTAAACTAGAAGAGCATGCACATTATAATCAGGACCTCAAGCAAACAGCTCAAGCAACACCAAAAGACACGCCTCAAATTCAACACGGCTCTACGCGCCACCTTCATCAGTTAGAGCGTTTATCGAAGCGCCAACAGGCCATTATCGAACATTTACAAGCCCAGCTTAAGGATAGTGCTAATGATAAAGGCGACCAGAAAGAGAAAGCCCAGCAAATGGCCATTAGCCGTATGGAGCGCCTCGCTAATGAGTCTCGCTCTTTAATTGAACAACTACAATCGGAGCTCGAAAGTACTAACTTGTCCATTTCATCACTTAAGCAAGAGATTGACGATAAGGATAAGCAGCTCGAAGCCATTGATGAGCAACTGAAGTCAAGCGAGGGTGGCGTTTTAGGTGAATACCAAACATTATCTTCAAATAAGCGGGATGCGCTAGAGTCTATTCTAGGAGGCTTTGCAAACCTTAATAAAGACACTCCTGAGCAGGCTCAATCAATTTCAGAGCAAGAAAAAGAAGTGCTGAGCCTAGAGCAAATGCTTAAAGAGTCTGAGACCTGTGTGCAATTATTGGCTCAAGAACTTGAAAGTGCTGAAACTGAAAACGCTGCCCTGCGAGAGCGCATCGAAAGACAAACAAAAGATAAACGCAATAGCGCTAATGCCGAGGATATACCGAAAGAGCTGTTGGAATTAGAAGCCCTTAGAGAAGAACATCGAGATATAGTGGGACAAATTCAGCACATGAAAGACTCATTATTAAATCAGGTGTCTGGCTCAACAGAAAAAACACTACGAAATGAATATAACAAGAAGAGCCTTGAACTAGATAGATTACAACTTGCCTATTCAGATCTTGAACGGAAATACTTAGGAACACTCCGCTAGTCAACAACACGACTAGCGGAGTAATTACACTATTGTCTTGTTAAACGATCATTACCTAAGACAATTGGATCTGTCGAGCGATATGGGTTGATATCTAAACCGCCGCGACGAACATAGCGTGCATAGACAATCAAACTCTCAGGCTGACATTTTGTCATGATATCGATGAAGATGCGCTCCACACACTGTTCGTGAAAGTCAGTATGTTCACGGAATGAAGCAACGTACTTTAGTAGACCAGCATGGTCGATTTTAGCTCCACGATAATCAATGAATACAGAGCCCCAGTCAGGCTGATTCGTCACAGGACAGTTTGATTTGAGCAAGTGGCTCACTAAACGTTCCTCTACCTGCTCTCCGTCAACAATCGTCAAAAGATCCGCATTTGGATGGTATTCATCGATCTCAACATCTAGATCATCGATGCAGTAATCAGGTGTTAGCACCACAAGCGCTTCCATCGCTTCCACATCACGTATGATCACCGTCACATCGGTACCTGCCGCTGCTGATAGATCTTTTTCAAGCAGCTCTTGTACTTCAAACTGATCTTCATAGCGCATCTGATTAAGCGAATTCAGGTACAACTTGAAAGACTTCGACTCAATGATATTTGGCGAGTGGCAAGGCAGACGAAATTCAGCCGTCGCAACAATAGGTTTGCCTTTTTTATTTAGCCAGGACAACTCATATGCATTCCAAATATCCTCACCATGAAAAGGTAAGCGCTCAGACTCAATTCCCATGTCTTTCCACTTGTCTACGCGTGGGATGGGAAACAACAATCCTGGATCGTACTCAGACACATATTCCGTTTTCTGTCCTAGGGGCAAAAAACCCATGCTCAACACCTCAACTTCTAATGCCTCTACCGCGATTGAGTAGAGATAAGCCAATATAAAATAACGCAATGATAAAGGCAGCGATAATAAACAAAGCCCACGTCACGTCAATATCTGAAACGCCTAAAATCCCATAGCGGAAGGCATTTACCATATAAAGCACTGGATTTAGCATGGATATCCCTTGCCAAAGGTCGGGCAGCAAACTAATCGAGTAAAACACCCCGCCAAGGTACGTGAGTGGCGTTAAGATAAATGTCGGCACAATGGACACATCATCAAATGAGCGTGCATAGAGGGCATTAACAAAGCCTCCCAACGAGAACATCACTGATGTCAGGAATACGATAAGCATCGTTAGTAGTAAATTATGTAGATGCATATGTGTAAAAAACAGCGACAACACTGTCACAATCGCTCCGACAAAAAGACCTCGAGCGACACCACCTAAAACATAGCCAAGTAAAATGACCCAATTAGGCGTTGGCGACACCAGCAACTCTTGAACACTATGTTGAAACTTGGCTGAAAAAAACGACGAGGCAACATTTGAATACGAATTGGTGATCACCGACATCATGATCAGCCCTGGGACGATGAACTGCATATAACTAAAGCCGCCCATTTCCCCTATACGACTTCCGATTAGATTACCAAAGATCGCAAAATAAAGAGTCATGGTTATGGCAGGAGGTAGAAGGGTTTGCGGCCATATGCGCATAAAGCGGCGAATCTCTCGGCGCAAGATGGTGTAAAAGGCAATCCAAATTTCAGACGAGGACATGCTACTTACTTCCTTTAATCAATTTAACAAATAGCTCTTCAAGACGGTTCGACTTATTACGCATACTGACGACTTTGACCTTCAGCTGATTTAAGTAATTAAACACATCATTTAGGTTTTGACCTTTCATGACGGCTACCTCAATTGAAGAACCATCACCCACTAAATTCATGTCATAACCGTCCAGCTCAACACTTGAAAGAGAGTGATCTAAATCCAGTACAAATATCTCACTACTTAACGTCTTTAAAAGCGCCTTAACACTGGTGTTCTCTACAATTTCACCACTGTTAATGATGGCAATGTTGCGACAAAGCTGTTCCGCTTCTTCAAGATAATGGGTCGTTAGGATTATCGTGGTCCCGTGCTTATTTAGCTCTTTAATGAACTCCCACATAGAACGACGCAGCTCAATATCAACACCTGCTGTAGGCTCATCAAGGATTAAGACTTTGGGCTCGTGTATTAGCGCACGAGCAATCATTAAACGACGCTTCATACCACCTGATAGCATACGAGACTGCGTGTCTTTTTTATCCCAAAGATCAAGTTGCTTAAGGTACTTTTCCGCCCGCTCTTTTGCTAACTCCAATGGTATTCCGTAAAAGCCAGCCTGCGTGACCACGACGTTAAACACCGTCTCAAAAACATTGAAGTTAAACTCTTGAGGTACCACACCAAGGTGTAACTTTGCCTTGGCAAAATCTTGGTCAATATCCTCGCCAAAGATACGTACACTACCTGAGGATTTGTTGACCAAAGAACAAAGAATCCCAATCGTAGTCGACTTACCCGCGCCATTCGGTCCTAACAAAGCAAAAAAATCACCTTGCTCAACAGTTAGATCAACCCCTTTTAAGGCCTCAAAACCGTTATCGTAGCGTTTTTTTAGGTCCTTTATTTCAATAGCATATGCCATAATAACCTTCTTAATTAATACACTTTAAACCCATCAAGATAGGTTTCATTTCTCGTGAGTTCTAGAATCCAATTTATTATTAGCCGCCTACAAAACCTTCAGCAACGCTTCCAAGAGCATGATCCCTTTGATCGCTCTGAGTTAGCTGAAGAAGAGCAAGATTTTATTAATAAGTGGGATGAACTAATTACTTCCGGCAACCAAGCTCAACCTGACTTTCTCTTTGATGCCCAGGAACTTTTAAGTCGCTTTATCCGCTGCTACCCAAACTTGGTTCCTTTGATGCACCGTGAGCTATTATATTTTGTCGGTGGTGAATGCCTTCACTTCCTAGGAGATGAAGAGCTCAGTTTTTACCAACAAATTGACGAACAATTATATGATGCGGAACAAGCAGGTGGGAGCGTTGATATAGCAGAAATGATAGAAGCTAATCGCCCTGCTGCTCAAGGGGAAACCTTGCAATAAAAATTAAGTTTATAAAAAAAGCGGCTATTGCCGCTTTTTTATATTTTCCGAAACACTAATGTACCGTTGGTTCCACCAAAACCAAACGAATTGTTAAGCACTAACTCAACTTTACGTTTTTGTGCTGTATTAGCCACATAATTTAAGTCGCAACCTTCGCTTGGCTCTTCCAGATTGATAGTGGGTGGCACGAGCTGATCACGTATCGCCAAAACAGAAAAAATAGACTCTACAGCTCCTGCAGCACCTAACAAATGCCCTGTCATCGATTTAGTAGAACTGATTGCCACATCCGATGCATCATGACCCATTAATGCCTTCACTGCTTCTGTTTCCGCCAAATCACCGATTGGTGTCGATGTACCATGCGCATTAATATAATCAATCTCATGAGCTTTAGCCCCCGCATCTTTTAGCGATGCAGCCATAGCAGCAAGAGCCCCCTCACCAGTTTCCGGTGGCGCAGTCATATGATAGGCATCATCACTCATACCAAAACCAGCAAGCTCAGCATAAATAGTTGCACCACGAGAAATAGCATGCTCATATTCCTCAAGCACAAGAATACCTGAACCATCCCCCATCACAAAACCATCACGATCTTTGTCCCATGGTCTACTTGCCGTCTTAGGGTCATCATTTCGTGTCGACAAAGCACGTGCCGCACCAAAGCCACCGATACCAAGTGGCGTGATCGCCATTTCTGCGCCACCAGCAATCATAACATCCGCATCACCATACGAGATCATACGCCCCGCCATACCTATGTTATGAGTGCCTGTTGTACAAGCGGTTACGATCGAAATATTTGGCCCTTGAAAACCAAAGCGAATCGCAACATGTCCAGAAATCATATTTATGATAGCGCCAGGAACAAAGAACGGTGAAATCCGCTTTGGCCCTGATGCATTTAGCAATTCAACATTCTTCTCAATCATTGGTAAACCACCAATGCCCGAGCCGATAGCACATCCAATGCGTTGATAATCCACTGTTTCAGGGGTTAGTCCAGCATCTTCAATTGCTTGGACTGCTGCCGCAATACCATATTGAATGAAAACATCCATTTTCCGAGCTTCTTTTACGCTCATGTATTGCGATGCATCGAAGTCTTTTACTTGCGCAGCAAAACGGGTTGAAAATTGGGACGCATCGAAGTGCTCAATCGAAGAGACACCACTTTTACCTTCAATTACATTATCCCAAGAGTCTTTAACGTTATTGCCAAGGGGGCTCACCATTCCCATACCGGTGACTACGACCCGACGACGAGACATATGATTCCTCCGAAAAACTCCCTTTTATGCAGGGGGTATGAATAAGAAAAGCCGCTGTACATACAATACGAGCGGCTTTTCGGAAACTCAGTGCACCAGAGTATTACAAGTTAGCGTTGATGTAATCAATTGCTGCTTGTACAGTGGTGATTTTTTCTGCTTCTTCATCAGGAATCTCTGTGTCGAATTCCTCTTCAAGAGCCATTACAAGCTCAACTGTGTCTAGGGAATCAGCACCTAGATCGTCTACGAAAGACGCTGCTGGCACAACTTCTTCCTCTTTAACACCTAGTTGTTCGCAAACGATTTTTTTAACGCGTTCTTCAATGCTACTCATTAGAAGTTCCTACTCTACTCGTCAATAGCTCACTTTGAGCATATTATAAAAATTAGTGACACCCACATGTTGGGCGTGATTCTCATCATGAACCGGAGACGTATTTTCGTTGAATTCATTACGAATTTCAACTCAAATTACGCCATGTACATACCACCGTTGACATGTAACGTTTCACCGGTAATGTAACCCGCCGCATCAGAAGCCAAGAAAGCAACAGCCGCCGCAATCTCTTCGGGCTCCCCTAAACGTGCCGCCGGCACTTTAGAAACCAAATTCGCCTTGTGTTCTTCTGGCAAGTCTTTTGTCATATCTGTCGCAATAAAGCCAGGCGCCACACAGTTTACAGTGATCCCACGAGAGCCAATTTCAGCGGCTAGAGAGCGACTAAAACCTTCCAGGCCTGCTTTTGCTGCAGAGTAATTTGCTTGACCAGCATTACCCATAGAGCCAACAACAGAGCTGATCGTAACGACTCGACCAAATTTTGCTTTAGTCATCCCTCGTAGGCACGCTTTCGTTACGCGGAACACAGATGTAAGGTTAGTATTGATCACTTGATCCCACTCATCCATCTTCATACGCATCATTAGGTTATCACGCGTAATGCCAGCGTTATTAACCAAAACCGTCGGCGCACCAAACTCTTCGTTGATTTGCTTGATAACAGCATCTACTGACTCGTCATTAGAAACATCCAGTACGATCCCCTTACCATTATCGCCTAAGTATTCGCTAATGCTTGCAGCACCCGCTTCACTTGTTGCGGTACCCACTACAGTCATACCATTAGCGACTAGCGCTTCAGCGATGGCTTTGCCAATGCCTCGCGTCGCGCCAGTTACTAGTGCAATCTTGCTCATCAAGTTATCTCCAGTAATTTTAAATTCCTGCAGCAGTTTCAAAACCTGCTACATCTCCAATTGCTACAGCCCCTAAACCTTTTACTATACGCTTGTTTAGACCTGTCAAAACTTTACCCGGACCACATTCAACTGTCTTTTCTACACCAAGCTCATTCAACAAGGCAATAGATTGTGTCCATAAAACTGGCTCACTTAGCTGAGAGACTAGGTTTGATTTGATTTGTGCCGCATCCGATACCGCTTTTGCAGTCACGTTTTGAACCAGTTTGATCGCAGGCTCTTTAAATTCAATCGCATTTAAACGCTCTGCAAGTTTCTCACCTGCTGGAACCATCAATTTACAGTGTGACGGCACGCTCACCGGTAAAGGCAATGCACGCTTAGCGCCCGCTTCTTTAGCGTTTGCCATAGCCTCTTCTACTGCTGCCGTTTCACCTGCAATGACTACTTGACCTGGAGAGTTAAAGTTAACCGCACTCACCACGCCTTCGGAAACAGCCTCACAAGCTGCTACAACCCGCTCATCAGATAAACCAATGATAGCGGCCATAGCGCCAGCACCAGCTGGGACCGCCTGCTGCATGTACTCACCACGCAATTTAACCAGTTCAACCGCATCAGCAAATTCAATCACACCAGCACACACCAACGCAGAGTACTCGCCCAGGCTATGACCTGCAACATAAGCAGGCTGATCACCACCCTGCTGCCCCCACAAACGCCATAGAGCAACACTACTTGTTAACAGTGCTGGTTGAGTTTTATCTGTTTGATTTAGAGATTCAGCGTCGTTCTGCACCAAATCCCATAGGTCGTAACCTAGCACTTGAGACGCTTCATCAAACGTTGCTTTGATAATGTCGTATTTTTCTGCCAAGTCAGACAGCATACCTAGCTGCTGAGAACCTTGACCTGGAAACACGAATGCTAATGAAGAGTTCATAACACCCCCTGTTGAGTTAACTTGGTTTCTATTCGTTTGTATAAATTTGTGCGAGCTATATCAATACCGTACTCAATCGCACCCATCATAGCCTGCAGATCTGAGCGACCATGACCTTTGACTAAATTCCCCTTGATGCCAACTAAACACGCACCATGCCGACTTTCCGCCTGCAACAATTTTTCAATAGCAGAAGTATCCATTGAATGCTTTGGCAACTGAGACAACAAAAACATAAACAAGCCTTCAGAAGCTTTCAGCACAGCATTACCTACCATGCCATCACAAACAATCACATTCTTCTCACCTGAAAAAAGCTCAAACCCTTCAGCAAAGCCCGAAAACTTAGGCCATGTTTGTTCGGATAGCATTTGGTAGCATTCTTTAATAACAGAGCTACCTTTGCTCGTCTCGACACCAACATTTAACAGCGCCACATTTGCTTCACTGTCACTTCGCGCTTCCACATAGGAAGCACCTAGTAAGGCAAAGCCATTCAACATCTCTGCAGCACAATGTACATTCGCCCCCAAATCTACTAAACAACGAAGCGGATTGGGTCGCATCTCTCGAATTAAAGCTGGATAAAGCTTTGGTCTAAGCAAACCAACGATGTGACGTGCAAGCGCCACCATGGCTGCGGTATTACCAAACGTCACCACTACATCAGTCTTAGCTTCAGACATATCAGCCAGAGAACGATATATGGTCGAATCCACTCTTTTAAACAATGAACGATCGACGACTTCCATACTGGATACAGAATCGTGACAAGCGACAGGAATAATTCGAGAAGAAGGCGACTCAGCAGGAAGGTCTAATTCCTGAGGGTCAAAATAGAAGTGCGCCTCAACGTCTGTAAAGGCGGCAACAATTTTTTCTGTTGCTTGGAATGCAATGCGGGGACCTAAGTCCCCGCCCATAGCGTCAATAGCTACCCTAATCATTGGGGGTATCTAATTACTCACCCTTAGGAGTAACAACTTGACGGCCACGGTAAAAACCGTCTGCAGAAACGTGGTGACGACGGTGTAGCTCACCAGTAGTCTGTTCTACAGATAGAGTTGGGTTAGATAGTGCATCGTGTGAACGGCGCTGGCCGCGACGTGAACGAGTCACTTTACTTTTTTGTACTGCCATTTTTGGAGCTCCTAATTTTTCTTAGCCTTTAATTCGGCCAATATACTAAATGGATTCGGTTTATTTTCGTCATCCGGTGCGTCATCGGTAGACGATGCATACTTTAGAGCTACTGGGTTGCAACCACTTTCTTCGTGATAGGCAACAATAGGTAAAGCGAGAAGTAACTCTTGCTCAACCATATTAGCGAGAACGACCTCACCATCGGTCATGACAACGGGATCATAGTCGCTAGGAATGTTCTTAGCATGGTCTTCGTCATAAACGAAGCACACACACAGATCAACCTCCAGATCAACTGGCGCAGCCTCCAAGCATCGTTGACACTCAACTTGAACGGTTGCAGCAATGGATCCAGTCGCAATGTAGCGCCTATCTTCATCGACTCTAAAGTTTAGATGAATTAACGCATCCCCTTCATTTGACGCTAAAGCAGCGCTCAACTCCGGAAACACACTGAGTGGTAAACGCCCCTCTAATGCAACTTCTTGAGCAGCATATTTACGAGGGTCAAAGTATTTAGGTAATGTGTCATTCAACATGGCGGGGAATAATATTGCCAAGGACCATTCTTGTCAAAGAATACTGAGGCAGAAATGGCATTTTTTACGTATTATTTCGTGCAATTCTAATTTTTAGCTATTTTTTCGACAAATCAAGGCACTGCAGGCTTCATATGACACAAAAATTGATCTTAGGCTCTTCCTCAAAATACCGTCAAAGCCTTTTAAAACGTCTTCAAATCCCATTCACCACACTTTCTCCTGATATCGACGAAAATCAGTTACCAGATGAGACTCCTGAGAATTACATTGAGCGGATCACTAAAGCAAAAGCTGAGGCACTCAAAAGCCAGCTGGATGATAATAGTGTCTTAATTACATCAGACCAGTGTGCAACGTTCGATGGCATTATCATAGGCAAGCCTCTAACCAAACAAAAAGCCTGTGAACAACTTCAAAGCTTTAGCGGCAACACCGTCACGTTTCTGACTGGTCTTTACACTTACAGCGCCCTATCTCAGCAAAGCCGATACATTTTGTCTGAGTTTAAAGTAAGCTTTCGAGAGTTAAGCACATGTGAAATTGAGAGATACATTGACCTTGAGTCGCCACTAGATTGTGCAGGCAGCTTTAAATGTGAAGGCCTTGGTGTTGCTTTGTTTGAAAAGATGGAAGGAGAAGACCCCACATCATTGGTAGGACTACCTTTAATTGAAACATGCGAGAGCCTGCGACAGCTTGGCATGAACCCTCTTGCTTAATCGACACAAAAACGGAGCCCTAGGCTCCGTTTGGCATTTATGTAAAGGCATAATGTTTAACGCAGTTCATAAAGCCAGGACTTAACACTTGCCGATAGCTCCACACCTAACTGCTTGGCCACCTTCTCCCATGGCTCTTGGTAAGGCGTATAGTAAGCAGGCGTAAGACCCGAAAACTCTGTATTCAATAAATTTTGAGCGTAACCGAGCTCATCAGCCAACCCATTCTGCAATGCCTGTGCCCCAGTAAATACCATACCAGTAAACATCTGCGGATCGTTTGTCAAACGATCACCACGCCCTTCTTTTACCGCATTAATAAACTGTTGATGCGTCTCATCCAACACCGCCTGCCAACTCTCTTGAGCCTGCTCTGACATAGGCGAAAACGGATCCATGAATCCTTTATTCTCTCCTGCGGTAAATAAGCGACGTTTTACACCTAGCTTTTCGATCAGTTCACTAGCTTCAAAACCACCAGAGATAACACCGATAGAGCCAACCAAGCTCGCTTTATCCACAACAATCTTATCAGCCGCTGATGCGATGTAATAACCACCAGAAGCCGCCATATCCTCTACTGCCACGACGACAGGTATCGATGGAAACTGCTGTCTATATTTCATGATGACATCATGTAATATTCCCGCATGTACTGGACTGCCTCCAGGGCTATTCATTTCAATCAATACAGCTTTATTACGCGAATCCGCATAGACATCATCAAAGAGAGGAACATATTCGTTTGCGTCCACCTCACTTTGCGCGCCTATCGTCCCCTGCATCCGAATGACAGCAACACTATCGCTCATTTTCACTTCGTCTATCTCGGCATTCATAAATGCCGCGGATATAATGCCAATAAAAATCGTTAGATAAACAAATCGGAAAAATATTTTCCATCGGCGTGCTCGGCGACGTTCAACTACTTGAGCTCCAAGCACTTCTTTTAATGCATCAACAACACTATCTGACGTGCCACCAGATGCCGAGACAGTTTTTTGAACTCTGACCTCGGATTCTACGGTACTTTTATCGTCTTCTTCATTCCACGCCATAAACTTCTCCACTCGCCCAACGACTTTAATTAAAGGCCTTATCACAAATACAACACTCATAGCGCCAAAGCACTTAAGTTACAACAGATTGAAGTGTAACATAGCGCCATTTATAGAAATAAGGACTTAATAGTGAGCTACTCATTCGAAGAATTAACAGAAGGCCTAAACGCAAGCTTTGAAAAAGTTGTTACAGAACAAGATGTACAAGCTTTTGCCCAAGTAACAGGAGACACCAACCCCGTTCACTTGGATGCAGACTATGCTGCCACTACCAGCTTTGAAAAACCCATTGCTCACGGGATGCTGACTGCCGGCTTCATTTCAGCAGCCATCGGCACAAAATTACCTGGGCCTGGCTGTATTTATTTAGAGCAATCACTGAAGTTCCGCGCCCCTGTATTTATTGGCGCAACGGTGACCACTACGGTAACTGTAAAAGAGCTGAATGAACGTCGCCGTCGCGCCGTGCTGGAAACTGTTTGTACAGTAGAAGGCAAGAAAGTTGTGACGGGCGAAGCCACCATCATGTTGCCCTAAAAGGTAATTACCTCCTAGAATGCAAAAAAGCCGCAGCATTCGTTATGCTGCGGCTTTTAAATCAATCAATACAGGATCAAATCAAAACTTACTTGGGAGAGCCTGCATCGCCTCTTTCCAAGCATCTTCAATCGGCGCTTCTAACACTAGCTTTTGACCATCGTAGTCATCAATCACTAATCGAGAAGCGTGTAAGCACAAACGTTTAAAACCGAGTTGCTTTGCTTCTGCATTCGCTTCATTAGGTGAATATTTATCATCTCCAACAATTGGATAACCTGCAAATTGCGTATGCACACGAATCTGGTGAGTACGCCCTGTGACTGGCTCACATTCTATTAATGTATAACCTTCAAAGTTACGCACCACTTTGAAACGAGTCAAAGATTCTTTGCCATCCGTATGAACTTTCACGACACGTTCGCCAGATTTAAGTTCATTTTTAAGAAGCGGTGCATTGACCTGCAACTTTCGCTTCGGCCAAGAACCAAACACCAAAGCATTATACGTCTTCTGTACGCCTTCTTTCTCGCGCAAGGCAGCATGCAGCATTTTTAACACGCTTCGTTTTTTTGCGATCATGATTAGTCCTGAGGTATCGCGATCCAAACGATGCACTAACTCTATAAACTTTTCTTGAGGGCGCATCTGACGAACAACTTCAACCAGACCAAAGCTTAGCCCACTACCACCATGAACAGCTAAGCCAGATGGTTTATTCACCACAATCAGGCCTTTGTCCTCAAATACAATGCGACTCTCGATTTCTTGCTTTAAACCTTCTGCCACCGTGGGCTTATCCGATGGCTGAGCCACAACAATTGGCGCAATGCGTATTACGTCTTCATTACTTAAACGAAAATCAGGCTTTATTCTTTTTTTGTTGACTCGAATCTCACCTTTACGCAGCAAGTTGTAGATCTTCCCCTTGGGCACTCCTTTAAGGAAGGTCACCAAAAAGTTGTCGATACGCTGACCATGATTATTCTCATCAATGGTTACAAAACGTACCTGTGGGCGCTCTGATACGCCATTAATTTCACTAGCTGCCAAAAGAATGGTTTCCTATGTAATTGAAGCACTTAGATTTTACTGTTATATTCAAAACCGCAGAGGGTAAGAGGCAACAGAAAGCCTCGAAGAAGTAATTGTAACGAATGAATAGCCAATACCAAAGCGACACTTTGGTGAATTCTTACCTCTGAGCAAAAAGTTAATTTTTATATAATAAACCGCATGAATCAGTGAGTCGGTTCGTGGGTGTAACAGTTTACCATTGAAGACGCTTTCAAGATCAGCACCTTTCATGTTGGCCGATAGTTGAAACACGTATTACAGCAACACAGAAAAGAGCGACGCCATGGCGATTTTTGGCCTTTGTGGCGAGCCTTTAAATTGTGCCTGATTGCGACCGCCAATTCAAAATTCTCGTTACATTTCATGAACTTAGCATTCACCGAATCATTAGAAAGAGTCAGCATTAATGATTAGAATGTTAATAAACGCAACTCAACAAGAAGAGTTGCGCGTTGCGTTAGTGGATGGGCAGCGCCTGTACGATCTAGATATCGAATCAGGGTCTCGTGAACAAAAGAAAGCAAATATCTATAAAGGCAAAATCACTCGCATTGAACCTAGCTTAGAAGCCGCTTTCGTAGACTACGGCGCAGAGCGTCATGGTTTCCTCCCTCTCAAAGAAATATCAAAAACTTACTTCTCTAAAAAATCCAATTCAGACGGCCGCCTTAACATCAAGGATGTGCTAACTGAAGGACAAGAAGTCATCGTACAGGTAGACAAAGAAGAACGTGGCAACAAGGGTGCGGCGCTTACAACATTTGTCAGCTTAGCGGGTCGCTACTTGGTTTTGATGCCAAACAACCCCCGCGCTGGTGGTATTTCACGCCGCATTGATGGTGACGACCGAACTCAATTAAAAGAAGCTATGTCTGGTCTTGATGTTCCAGATAATGGTGGTTTGATTGTCCGCACTGCAGGTGTTGGCCGTTCAACTGAAGAGCTTCAGTGGGACTTGGATTACCTACAAACACTTTGGGACTCGATCACCAAAGCCGCAGCTGATCGCCCTGCTCCATTCTTGATTTACCAAGAAAGCAACATCGTGATCCGTGCTATTCGCGACTACCTCCGCGATGACATTGGCGAAGTGCTGATCGACGAAAAGAACGTTTACCAAGACGCCCTTAACTTCGTTATGCAGGTAATGCCACACTTTAAAAACCGCATCAAACTGTATACAGAACCTACTCCACTATTTAACCGCTTCCAAATCGAAACTCAGATCGAAACAGCTTTCCAGCGTGAAGTTCGCCTGCCATCAGGTGGCTCGATCGTCATCGACCCTACAGAAGCCTTGGTTTCTATTGATATCAACTCTGCTCGCGCAACGAAAGGCGGAGATATTGAAGAAACAGCACTACAAACCAACTTAGAAGCCGCTGACGAGATCGCACGTCAATTGCGTCTTCGTGACATTGGCGGCCTAGTTGTTATCGACTTTATCGATATGACACCTGTACGCAACCAAAAAGAAGTTGAGAACCGCATGAAAGCGGCACTTGAAGCCGACCGAGCGCGCGTGCAAATCGGACGCATCTCACGTTTTGGTCTACTAGAAATGTCGCGTCAACGCCTTCGCCCTTCACTTGGCGAAACCAGTGGTATCGTTTGCCCTCGCTGTAACGGACAAGGGTTTATCCGTGACGTTGAATCCCTAGCGCTTTCTGTTCTGCGCCTTATTGAGGAAGAATGCGCCAAAGAGCGTACCGCACAGATTCGCGCTATCCTGCCAGTGTCTGTCGCAACATTCCTGTTGAATGAAAAACGCACCAACATCGCCAAAATAGAAAAGCGTAACGATGTTCATATCATCTTGGTACCTAATCCTCACATGGAAACCCCTCACTTCCAAGTTGAGAGAATTCGTGATGACAACGAAGTCATCGCGCAAGACGACAGCAGCTATACACTGGTTGAAGAGCCCGCTCAGCCTCCTTACGAGCCACGCAAGGCAAATGAGCATGCTCGTCAGCAGGCAGCAGTAACCAGTATTTCACCTGCGTCCCCTGCTCCAGAGCCGACAGAAACCGAGAAGAAATCTCCTGCTAAACCAGGTTTCTTCAAACGTTTGTTGAGCGCATTATTCGGAAGCACCGAGGCGTCTGACAAAGCAGAAAAAGCACCTCAAAAAGATAATAAGAAGGCTTCTGAAAAATCATCTGATGAACGCAAGCCTTCTCGCAACCGCCAGCGTGATCGCCGCCCTTCTCGCCAAAACAGCGACCAAGCACAAAAAGATCACAACAACAGCGAGCACCAGAAACCTAAGTCAACTCGTCAGTCTCGTCGTGCCCAAGCAGAAGCACAAGAGTCTAATAAAGAAACGAACAATAGCCGTAACAAACAGCGTGAAAAGACGAGCAAAGACTCGCAGAGCAAAGACTCGCAGAGCAAAGACTCTACACCTAAGGTAAAAGCACGTCGACCAGAGCCAGAAGTTAAAGAGCGTAAGCGCGACCGTAACGATAACAAGCGCCGTAACGGCAAGCTCAAAGACGAAGTTGAGCTAGCTCAACAGCAACAGTTGCAAGCTGAACAAGAAGCGAAAGACGCTAAACAAGCAGCTGAGCAAACTCAAAACGCCGAGACTTCTGCTTCAAATCAAGGCAGTGAAGAAAGTAGCTCAACGGAGCGCAAACCTCGTCGCTCTCGTCGCTCTCGTCGCAACAAGTCTGATGATGCTGCTAAAGCAACACCTGAGACACAGGAAAATGCTACCGAGCAAACGGCTGAAACACCTACTACTGAAACAGAAGTGAAGGTAAAAGAGACCACTTCAGCCAAAGAGAACTCAACTCAAGAAGTCACTTCAGCAACGAGTGAAGTAGCTGAACAAAGTGAAACTGCTGAAGAAAAACCTACTAAGCCTAAGATGTCTGTAAAAGCCGGCATGAATAAGATTGCCAAAGCAGATACTACTGAAGAAAGCAGCACGACAGCCACTCCTGAAAAAGCAGTCGTAGACTCTGATCAGGAAACTGAAAACAGCGAAGCGGAAGCTCAAGCTTCTGTTACAGCTGATCAAAAGGCTGGCAGTAACTCAAAAGCATCAGACGCTAAAGTTGAAACACCCGCTAAGTCTAATCAGTCTTCTGAGGTTTCTGAAGATAACGCTAAGACTGAAAGTGTAACGACGGCAGAGGCAACTAAGCCGACTACACCCGTTAGCGAAGCCACTACCGAAAGCGACGCTCAGAGTGCAGCACAAGATAATGAAAACCCAAGTGAGGTTAAAAGTTCGACCGAGGATACAGCAGAGCAACCTAATGCTAAGGAATCCAATACAACGGAAGCAAATCTAGCAGAAACTGAGCCGACGAAAGCTGAAGCAGTAGAATCATCTAAAGGTGAAAATACTCCTGAAACAGGTAGAAAGATTCGTCAACCGCGCCCTATCCGCGGAAGAAAGGTCAACAAGCCTGCGACTGAGCAAAAAGCACCTGTAGAGCTTCCACAAGCCCTTATTGAGCAACAAGAAAAGGCTAAGCAAGAGCTAATTGAAAAACGCGAGCAAGCAGCTCAAGAACGTCGTCAACGTCGCTCTGGCCGTGTTAAAAATGACCCTCGTTTAGCACACCAAACTGAAGCAACAACTGAGAGCCAAGTAGAAACTTCAGAAAAGTAATTTTTGCTTAAAAGAAAAAAGGCCTATCGGACAGTCCCGATAGGCCTTTTTTATTTATAAACCAAAGCAATAATCGAATTAATTTTTTGATCATGCCTTGCTTAGTTCTTCCAGATTAAAACACCCCAAGGGTAATTGAGGTGCTTTATTTTAATCCTAAACAACTACTTTAAATCAAATCTGTCCGCATTCATGACTTTTACCCAAGCGTTCACGAAGTCATTAACAAATTTTTCATTATTATCATCTTGAGCATAAACTTCAGCATAAGCTCGAAGTATAGAGTTTGAACCAAATACTAAATCTACTCGAGTCGCAGTGTATTTATTTTGTCCAGACTTACGATCAACAATATTGTAATGAGACTTACTAGCAGGCTCCCACTTGTAAGACATGTCTGTTAGCACGTCAAAAAAGTCAGTAGAAAGCACACCTACTTTATCGGTAAATACACCGTGCTTACTGCCACCATAATTCGCACCAATAACACGTAAGCCACCGACTAACACCGTCATTTCTGGAGCAGTCAATCCCATTAATTGCGCTCTATCTAACAGCATTTCTTCTGGCGCAGGAATATAATCTTTCTTGATAAAATTCCTGAACCCATCTGCTAACGGCTCAAGCACTTCAAAAGACTCTACATCTGTCATTTCGTCTGTTGCATCACCACGACCAGGCTGAAACGGTACAGAAACATTTACTCCAGCAGCTTTAGCCGCCATTTCAACACCTACGTTACCAGCCAAGACGATAGTATCTGCAATTGAAGCACCAACTTGTTCTGCCAAAGGCTCAAGGATGGCTAAAACTCGTTGCAGCCTTTCCGGCTCGTTTCCTAGCCAATCTTTTTGTGGTGCCAAACGAATACGAGCACCATTTGCACCACCTCGGTTATCTGAACCTCGGAATGTGCGAGCACTGTCCCATGCAGTATTAATCATATCTTGAATACTCAAGCCACTGTTAGCTATGAGTGATTTCAAGTGACCAATGTCGTAGTTGGAAGCTCCCTTTGGAATTGGATCTTGCCAAATCAAGTCTTCTTCTGGCGCATCTGGACCAACATATCGAGATTTTGGGCCTAAGTCGCGGTGAGTTAGCTTGAACCAAGCCTTAGCAAACGTTTGCGAAAAGTACTCTGGATCAGCCATAAATTTCTGACAAATTTCGTTATAAATAGGGTCTACTTTCATTGCCATATCTGCATCAGTCATCAGAGGCATAACTCGAATGCTTGAATCTTCTGCATCAGTAGGCATATCTTCTTCTTTAATGTTTACAGGCTTCCACTGCTTGGCACCGGCAGGGGATTTAGTTAGTTCCCACTCATGCCCAAATAGCATATCGAAGAAGCCCATATCCCATTTAGTAGGGTCCGTTGTCCATGCTCCCTCTGGCCCACCAGCAACAACATTACGACCAATTCCGCGCTTACCTTTAGGCATCCAACCCAACCCTTGATCTGCAATATCAGCATCTTCAGGAGCTGGCCCTACGTTATCCGCTGATTCACCACCATGACTTTTACCAATGGTGTGGCCACCAGCTGTTAATGCAACGGTTTCTTCATCATTCATTGCCATTCGAGCAAATGTTTCACGGATCTGATGAGCGGTTGCCTGTGGATCGGGGTTGCCATTCACGCCTTCTGGGTTGACATAAATAAGACCCATTTGAACAGCTGACAATGGATTCTCCATAGTGTCAGGCTTTTCAACGGCTTCATAACGATCATCGGACGGCGCAAGCCACTCTCTCTCAGCACCCCAATAGATATCTTTTTCAGGATGCCAAATATCTTTGCGACCAAAGGCAAATCCAAAGGTTTTAAGTCCAGCCATTTCGTAGGCAATGGTTCCCGCCAATATAATCAGATCAGCCCACGAAATTTTGTTGCCATATTTCTTTTTTATAGGCCAAAGAATACGACGCCCTTTATCTGTGTTTGCGTTATCAGGCCAGCTATTAAGAGGCGCAAATCGCTGATTACCTGTACTTGCACCACCACGACCATCTTGTAGTCGATATGAACCTGCTGCATGCCATGCGACACGTGCCATCATTCCACCATAAAAACCATGATCGGCAGGCCACCAATCTTGGCTAGTACTCAGTAACGCCCTCAAATCCTGCTTAAGTGCTTCAACATCAAGCTTTTTAAGCTCCTGATAATAATCAAAGTCTTCGCCTAGTGGGTTAGTTTTGACATCATGTTGATGAAGAATGTCAAGGTTTAGTGCGTTGGGCCACCAATCTGTATTGGAAGACCCAGATAAAGTATGGCTGCCATGCATAACTGGACATTTACCACCGGATGTGTTGTTAGTCTGACTCACGGTTAACTCCTTATTGTAAATTCTTCTAAGATGTACTGGCACACTTAACATAGTAGGACAGTTAAACATGCAATCAAGCAATGAAATGCTTATGTTAAGGACTCAAGCTGATTCCATACTTAGTAGACTAAACATTTTTTTACGATTAAAAAAATAACCATTAGCCATAATCCTAATAGAAAATACTAATAACCCATCAACTTTACACACCTCTGACACCAGATCACAGCGTAATTTACTCAAATAACGTACAGCTATCCGAGATAGTCGATGATTTTGATGAAGAATTAAGACGCCCCCATCCTGATAAGCGCTCGGATTACTTGAATAGGGAATACCATCACATTAAGGAGACTTGGAAAAGTGAAATCAAAACGCACAAAAAACCATCAGTCCAGATAAGCGCGCGGATTAAATCACTGAGCATTCAAAGGTTGCTGAAGAAATATTTTTTGACCAATAGCGCAAGCAATTTAAGTAATCATGACCGCCATTTGATAGAAGCAATGCTCTTCCGATTGATCTAGCCGCCAAATCCTTTTGCCATTCAGGGTGTATATTATTTAACACTCTTTGAACTTGCGCTGTTACGCCAGCACTAGGCTCTACGATCTCGACGCCTGGTAACGCGTGGCAGAACATTGATTTAATCAATGGGTAATGTGTACATGCTAAAACTAGCGAATCCGACTGATGCGTATTTACCAAACGCGCTAACTTATCCACTTCTTGTTGAGTTAAGAGAAATGAATCAGGCATTCTATCAATATACGTAGCAAGGTGCCGACTTGATAACACCTGAACTTCTGTATCAAAGCGCCATGTTTGTATAAGATCGTTCAAGCGCACACTTTTGCTTGTGCTCTCAGTTGCAAGCACAGAGACACGCTTCATACGGCTGCGCAAGCAGGCTGGCTTGACCGCAGGTTCAACGCCAACGATGGGTAAACTAGCCTGCTCTCTTAACTCTTGAATTCCAGCGACAGTAGCGGTATTGCAGGCAACAACCATCAAACAGCATTTGAGCTCTTGAAAAAAGTGTGCAATGGATATAAGGCGGCTAGCGATAAAATCATTGCTCAAAGCACCATAGGGGGCGTAAGCCTGATCGGCAAAATAGACAAACTCAGCATTAGGCAATGCCATTTGAAGGGCTTCGAGGATAGTTAATCCACCCACACCAGAGTCCATCACACCGATCTTCACCATCATTTAGAACAACCAAGCAGCACAGGTTCTCTCTCTAAAGTAATATTAAACATATCCTTTATGGAACGTTGAATACTTGCCTCTAGAGTCAATAAAGCATCAGCCTTATCGCATCCAAAATTGACTAAAACCAATGCCTGCTTTTCATACACACCCACACCTTGGTCGGTATATCCCTTCCAGCCCGCTCGATCATTCAACCAACCCGCCGCAAGCTTCCACCCACCCTCTTGCTCAAAAGCGACAATATTAGGATAAGCGCCCTTCAAGCGTGAATAGTGCTCATGAGTGACTACAGGATTCTTAAAAAAGCTGCCTGAGTTTGGCAGGACATTCGGGTCAGGAAGCTTTTCCTTACGAATCTTACAAACACAATCAAACACTTCTTTTATTGAGGCATCTGCATCAAGCAAGTTACCCAATCCACCATACGACAGCGTTAGCTCTGGATGCTTTGATAATTTTAATTTGATAGAGGTAATGATGTAACGATCTTTCCAATCGGTCTTAAAGAAAGAGTCTCGATAACCAAAGCCACATTGTTCTGCATTTAGCTCAAGTAGCTCAAGAGAACGGCGATCAACAACAGATACTGATAGCAGAGTGTCTTTGATTTCAACACCGTACGCACCGATATTTTGGACGGGCGCAGCACCAGCAGAACCAGGAATCAAAGCGAGATTTTCAATGCCGCCAAAGCCTTGCATGACCGCCCACTCAACACATTGATGCCAAACTTCCCCTGCAGCAAACTCGACGACAGCATAATCCTGAGAGCTTTCACAAAGTGCTCGCCCTTGGAGTTTATTCACAATCACAAGACCAGAAACATCACCACAGATAAGGAGGTTGCTCCCTCCTCCTAGAACAGTGATAGGTAAGTGGTTCGAGTTTGCCCACAAAACGGCTTCAGTCAACTCATTCTGAGACGTAACTTCTGCTAAATACTCCGCCTGATAGTCGAATGTAAACGTGTTGTATTGCTTTAATGAAACCCTACTTTTCACAAAAGAGGGAGCAGTAGCAGATGACTCAACTTTATTCATAGTGTCTTTCCAGAAAGCTTTCCGCAATGGCAAACAAGTGCTTTCGCATCACCACAAATCCAGCATCGCCACCATAATAAGGATCATCAACTTCACCAAACTCTGCGGCCGAATCAAACTCACCAAACATGACCACTTTTGCTGTAGCATCCAGAGGCTTAATGGACTGAAGGTTCAAAAGATTCTCTTTATCCATGGCCAGAATCCAGTCGAATACATAGAAATCCTGCTGACTCACCTGTCTTGCAGACTGCTTAGAAATATCAATGCCCACTTGCGCCAATGCATTGATTGATCTGGCATCCGGTCGTTTGCCTATGTGATAAGCAGCTGTACCAGCTGAATCAACAGTTAAATCCAGTGATTGAGAGCATGCCAAATACTCAAAAATTCCTTGAGCCGCTGGCGAACGACATATGTTACCCAAGCAAACAACTAAAATTTTCATGAGCTTACTTTTCTTCTAGACGCTCTTCGCTGGACAAGGTTCTTGCTTCAGTTTCTAGTAATACAGGTATGCCATCGCGAAGCGGGTAAGCCATTCCACCAACCTTACTAATTAGCTCAGTACCATCTTCACTTAATGTAAGCGGTGCTTTAGTGACAGGACAAACAAGGATCTCTAATAATGCTTTATTCATAACGTAAACTCTTTAATTCAGTCACTTGAGCCAACCGGCCCAAAACAAATTGCTTAAAATTTTCTGGCAGTGATAGCTCTGCAACCACATACCACCAATCATCTTGCGACTGTGCAAATGCTTCAACCTTAACCGCATCCTTCTCAGTCATTATTACTTTTTCAAATCCAGCTATGTCATCTCTTTTGAATTGGTGATGATCAGAGAAAAATGTCGTATGGGACTGCTCCGGTAAACCCTGCTTTTTTAGAGTGTCCATAAACCTCTCTGGATTACCAACACCAGCCACGACGTGCCAACCATCATGCGCTAATGCTGACAATACCTGCTGCCGATCGTCTATAACATGCTTAAGTTGAGTCAGTTCCGTCGTTCCAGTAAACATGGGTTGTTTGGTCACAAGCGCTGGCAGCGCATTTAGAGAAAAGACGCAGTCAGCCGCATCGATACGAGATGCTGGCTCACGCAAAGGGCCTACTGGCAGTAACTGACCATTTCCTAAGCCACGCTTCGCATCAACCATGATAATTTCGATATCACGATCCATAGCGTAATGCTGCATACCATCATCACTGATGATCACGTCAACATCCGAATCGTTTTCAAGAGCACGAATAGCTAAGACACGTTTGTTTGCAACAGACACAGGACAGCCAGTACGACGAGCCAGCATCAACGGTTCATCACCAACTTCTGACGCAGTTGACTGGGGTGTAACGAGCAAAGCAGTATCTAGCTCACGCTTATGGCCACGTGTCACAACCCCTGGACGATAACCTTGCTCTTTTAAGTATGAACAAATGGCAATCACCATCGGAGATTTTCCGGTACCACCTACTGTGATATTTCCAACCACAATGACAGGCAGTTTTGACCGATAACTCGCTGTATCCCGGTGCTTTAAAAACGCTTTACGCTTAGCATGGACAATGGGTGCAGTGAGCAACAAAAAAGGCGTCAGCCCCCAAGTCCAGCCACACTTGCGATACCATGACTTCGTCAATGATTGCTCAAAGCTCACTGAGCATCCTCTTTTTGCGCAGTATGAGCTAACTTTGTCACCCCTAACTGCGAGGCTGCGTCATACACTCTCATTACCATCTCATAGGACGCGTTGGCATCAGAGGTAATAATTAAAGGACGATCGAAGTTTCCAGAGAACGTTTCTTTTAGTCCCTGCACCAAAGTACTTACCCGCTCATTAATCAAGGTCTGACCATTAATCACAAACTGACCATCTCTAGTGATAGTTACTTCAACAGGGTCCTGAGATACGATAGATGGCGCGCCATTTGCTGCTGTTGGCAAGTCGATTGTAAGGTCACTAGTCTGTTTAAAGGTGGTACTGACCATAAAAAATATTAATAACAAAAAGACCACATCAATTAATGGCGTTAAATTGATATGGACATCTTCAATCTTTTGCCTACGAAATTTCAATGAAGCCTCCTGCTACTCTTTGCCGTCAGCATTCAGTACATCGATCAGCTTAGTCGACTGCTGTTCCATATTGACCACCAGCTCATCAATTTTCCTCGCAAAGTAACGATGAAAGGCAAGCGCAGGGATGGCAATCAAAAGGCCTGCAGCCGTGGTTAACAACGCCTCAGAAATACCTCCTGCTAACAATTGGGTATTACCTGCGCCTTGCTCCATCAGCACATTAAAGACTTTGATCATGCCTACGACAGTTCCCAGTAGTCCCACCAACGGAGAAATGACTGCGATCGTTCCCAAAGTACTCATAAAACGCTCAAGCTCATGAATAACATGGTTAGCGGCTTCTTGAATACTTTCTTTCATTGCTCGACGTCCATGCTTTGAACTCAGCAAACCTGCGGCAAATATAGAACTTAAACCCGATTGAGCCTGCATAGAACGAATATAATCGAGCGTCATTCGGTCTTCGCGCAAACGCGTCATCACATCAGAAAGCAATGCTCTTGGAGCCACTCTGCTTCCACGCAGCGTCCAAAAACGCTCTAAAATAATGGCAAGCGTAAGAATAGAACATAGCAATAATGGCCACATAAACGGACCACCAGATTTAAAAAGCTCTAACACCGAGACCTCCTGTTTCTAATTGGGAGTAATTTAACACACTCTCCAATAATTCTGCATGTTCGCAAGCAACTGTTTTCAAAACATTTAATAATTGGTAGCAATCGGACGATTCGGCCTCCCAACTGCCCTGAGAAAAGGAAATATACAGCTTTTCACTAGGCTGAAGGTGTATCACTGGAACACTCATCGCCTCTAAGAGCTCTTTCTCAACAATACGTTGTTCCGATAGTATCGCGAGCCGCCAATCTTTAACTATCGCAGCTCGTGCCACATCACGAACGACTACGTTCAAGGCGATAACATGATCACCAACCTTTGTGGAATTTTGGGCATGATAATACACCTCACCCTTTTCATGCTTCCATTCAATAATCGATTGCTCTGCTGAGGCACGCTCCCAGATTCGCACGGTCGTAGAAGGTTCACTCGATTGCTTAACAGCAAATATCAAACATCCCATCACCAACCAAACTCTGCGTTTTGGCAACCAAGCAACAAAATAATAAGCGAGAACGATAAGCAGCAGTTTGATTTGTAAGGATGGCAAACTAATTAAAAATAACGCCGGAGCTTTTACTAACAATGGCTCAATCGATTGGTATGCATAGACTACCGTTTCATCAAATAAAGCGTAAACATTGGAAGTTTGAAACAAGAAACCTTCAAGCAAAGCGACCCACGCAATGGGAAACCAAACAAACGCCACAAAGGGAACCAACACCATATTAACAAGAACGGTTAATCCACTGAGCTCCACTTGCCAGCCTAATGTCAACAGCACAGCGAACATAGACAGTAAACTTTGCATTTCGACAAACCGGCCAACGGAGACACTCCGTTTCAAAGTAATACAAATCAAAGCCACAAATGAGAAGGAAAGCCAAAACGAAGGATCTAGCACCCTCCCCGGCCAAACCAGCAACATACACCAAGCACTTACCAGTAAAACCTGAAAAACCGAAACCTTGAGACAAACAGCTCTCAATGAAAAGCCTATTAGCGTCATCAAAGCCGCCCGAATAGCTGGCTCCCCTGCCCCGCTCCAATAGGCATATAGGAATGCTAACGGAATCACCAATAAAGCATCCAAGTGACAACGCCAAATACCTAGCGTGCGAACTTTAGGAAGCATTAGCCAAATAACCTTACTGAGCAACAAAGCTAGAACACAAACAAAACCGACATGAAGTCCTGAGACAACAAAAAGATGCGCTATACCTAAATGATTCACCAGCCAACGATCACGCTCACTCCAACCCGCGCGATCCCCCTTGATTATTGAGTAAGCAAATCTCCAACTAGGAAAATGCGATAGTGACTTGAAATACCGATCACTTGCGGCAACCTCACCATATAGATACACCACTGCATCCACACCTTTGGCAAACGCATAGCGTTCTCGGTAATCACCATGAGAGTTTGCAACAGCAGGCACAACCGGACGTCCGTTAATAACTTCAGCAACCGCGTGACAACGCGCAAAAACAGCTCCTCCCCCACTCTGTTTCACCAAGATGGTTTCAAGGACTGTTTCTCCACTTGTAAACCAGCAACCCTGGTCAAGATCTAAAAAGTAATCTTGATGTTGATAAACTAAGGACCGCTCATGCCATATGTGGTGACTTATCAGTGAAACTAAGGAAATTAAAACTAATATGAGCCCTAGCCAATCTTTACGAAAGATTTGATAGAGACATAGCAGGGTCATATGAGTAGAATACATCCACCGAAGAGAAGGTGGTGTTAATACAGCAGCCACAAGCAAGCAAATATTGAAAAGCAACATTGGACCTCCTTGTCCGTTTGTAGCCTTAAGTAGTTATTATGCCAAAGCGTTACCTTAAGAAATTTGTCCCACATCCAGAGAAGCTCAAACAGAATAAAGCGCTTGGGCTTCTTGGAACACAAATATATGAAGCCGACCTTTGGCACCTGTCGCGTCGTTCTGTCGCGAAAGCATTTTGGAATGGCCTTTTTTGGGCAGCAATACCCATGCCGTTTCAAATGGTTGCCTCTGCACTTTTCGCCATTCCATTGAGAGCCAACATTCCACTATCAATTGCGTTAGTGTGGATCACCAACCCGATTACCATGCCTGTTGTTTTCTATGTTAATTACCTGATCGGCACATGGATCGTTGGCAATGGCATCGACTCAGAATTCCAAATGTCCGTCGAATGGATTTGGCGACAAATCGAACATATCTGGTTACCACTTTACGTTGGATCCATCGTTGCCGGCTTCATAGCTGGCGGTATCGGCTACTTTTCAATTCTTCTGTTATGGCGTTTACACGTCATAAAACGCTGGAAAAATCGCCGTCTGAAATAACTAAAAAGCGCAGCCAATGGCTGCGCTTTTTTCTTTCTCAAATCGACTAATCAGTGATTTGGTTCAACGTTTTGGCACTTAAGCGATAAGCCCGATCCATCCAAGAGAGCATTTTTTCATCATGAGTAACGATGAGGAAAGCCATTTCTTTTTCCACTTTAAGACGCAGAATTAAATCCTGAATCTCTTGGGAAGTCGTTTCATCCAAATTACCCGTTGGCTCATCCATCAACACACAAGCTGGGTTGTGTGCTAACGATCGAGCAATTGCAACGCGCTGGCGCTCCCCCCCAGACAATTGCGACGGCCGATGAGAAAGCCTCTCTGATAAGCCGACATCCTGCAGTAACTTAGACGCCACACCTTTGGCATCGCTAGTTTTCTTTCCTGCAATAAGAAGTGGCATCATGACATTTTCAAGCGCACTAAATTCAGGCAACAGATGATGAAACTGATAAACAAAACCAAGCTTTTCATTACGCAATTTTGAGCGCTTAGAATCACCAAGCGAATGCCAGGAAATCCCATCGATTTCCACATCACCATGAGACGCTTTATCCAATCCTGCTAACAGGTTAAGCAAGGTTGTCTTACCTGAGCCAGAGCTACCCACAATCGCGACAGCCTCGCCCTTAAAAAGCTCGAAATCGATATCATCAAAGACCTGAACATCCCTTTTACCATCTCGGTATTGCTTGCCCAGCCCTTTACTTTGTAAAACCACATTACTCATAGCGCAAAGCCTCCGCTGGTTCTACTTTTGAGGCACGCCAAGCTGGGTACAAAGTTGCTAAAACAGTCATACAAAATGCAGCAGTTACTATAAGCCGAACATCTTGCCATTCTAATTGCGAAGGCAGATAGTTGATAAAGTACACATCACCACTTAGGAACTGCACACCCAAGATCCCTTCAAGCCAAGCAATCGCATCACTGACGTTCAACGCGGCAGCCACGCCAAGCAACAAACCTATCAAGGTACCCAACAGGCCAATAAAAATACCTTGCACAACAAACACCCACATAACCTGACCTGATGTTAGCCCCATCGTACGTAAAATCGCAATATCGGTACGTTTATCCGTTACCACCATGACCAATGTGGAAACGATATTAAAAGCAGCCACGGCCACGATCAACAATAGCAGTAAGCCGATCATAGTCTTTTCCATTTTAATGGCCTGAAATAAGTTACCGTGAGTACGTGTCCAATCACTTACTTTATTTTGACCAGGAATCGCTCTTGCTATATCCCAAATTAAGCTTGGCGCATCAAACAAATTATCAAAAGCAACTCGTAATGCTTCCACATCCTCTGGCTGATAGCGCTTCAATCTAGCGGCATCCTGAATATGTATATAGGCCAAACTTGAATCCAATTCAGCGCCAACTTTAAACGTACCCACTAGAGTAAAACGCTTCAAGGTAGGAGTTATGCCAGCTATGGATACATTTGCTTTAGGCATTAACGCCGTTACCTTATCTCCTAATCGCACACCTAACATTCGGGCAAGTTGCTCACCCAGAACAATGCCGAACTCACCAGACTTTAGATCACTCAAAGCACCTGAAGTCATATGATTAGGCAGGATAGAGACCGTCGCCTCTAAGTCAGGATTAATGCCATTGAGCAATGCTCCGTGTACCCCACGACTCGACTGAAACATTACTTGGGCTTGTATATGCGGGGCAACAGCTTTTACCCCCGGCATTTCAGCAACCAAGTCAGCAGTTCTCTGCCAATCGTCCAGAGTCGGATCCCCCCAAACTGTTGCGTGGGGAACCATTCCGAGAATACGTTGACGCAGCTCTCGATCAAAGCCATTCATAACAGATAACACTGTAATCAGAACAGCTACGCCTAATGCAATACCCGCAATAGATGAGAAACTTATAAAAGAAATAAAATGATTGGCACGCTTAGCACGCGCATAACGCAAACCAATTTTGACAGGCAATAAATTCATACAACATGCGTCCATAACAAAGAAGGGGCATAAAGCCCCTTCTTGTGATCAGCGTATATTAAGCATCAAAATCGATGCCAATACGACGACCTACATCTTCGTAGGCTTCAATCACACCACCAAGACCTTGGCGGAAGCGATCTTTGTCTAGTTTTTCTTTTGTCTTCGCATCCCACAAACGACAACCGTCTGGAGAGAACTCATCACCAAGTACCACTTCACCTTTGAATAGACCAAACTCAAGTTTGTAATCTACTAGGATCATGCCACCTTCCGCAAACAATGCTTTCAGCACATCGTTTACTTTGTAGGTTAGCTCTTTTGCTTTCGCTAGATGTTCGGCTTTCGCCCAACCAAATGATTCAACGTGAGATTCGTTGATCATAGGATCACCTAAAGCGTCATTCTTAAGGAACAATTCAAAAGTAGGAGGTGTAAGCTCCTGTCCCTCTTCGACGCCTAAGCGACGACATAAGCTACCAGCTGCTACGTTACGAACTACACACTCTACTGGCATCATATCTAAGCATTTAACCAAAGACTCGGTGTCGCTAAGCAGTGCTTCAAAGTGAGTAGGAATGCCAGCTTCTTCTAGTTTACTCATAATAAAGGCATTAAATTTATTATTTACCATGCCTTTACGGTCTAGCTGCTCAACTTTCTTACCGTCGAACGCAGAAGTGTCGTTACGGAATACCAGAACCATTTTATCAGGATCATCGGTACGAAATACCGATTTTGCCTTGCCTGCATATAGCTCTTGTCGTTTTTCCATGTGGAGAATCTCCAATTAATACTGTGAGGGGATTAATTACTTCGCCAGTAGCGAAAGGATGCGGTATGACGTCAGTGCGGGGTTATCCGTAGCAGACGTATCAACCGTTAAAAAGTAGCCTTCCTGTTGACGAATCAAGTGATACGGATAGCTACGTTCCGTCCATGGCACATCGTCAAGATTGCGACGACGTACTTTAAAAAGAATCACATCTTTATTTTCCGCAAGTGCACCTAGAGGCACTTTAAAATCAACAATATCGCCTACTTTTGCCAATTCGTTTTGCGGAACTAATGCCAGCTCTTTAGGCATGTCATTAGTGATGTGAATACCAGGAGTTGAACGGATGTACTGATCAACTGAAGCGGCATCCGCCTCTTTGCCTAAGTACAGCGCCAACTTATCGTCTCGATTGGTCCAAATGCGAGATTTTAGCACTGGTTCTTTGCTTTGGTTGGACAAAAGCACTGTTTCGACCGTTAAATCTCGTGACATATGAGACCATGCATTCACCATTTGTGAAGCAATAGTTTCATTTAATGTTAGATCGACGTTTTCTTCACGACCATCCGCGTCAATAGCAACAACCGAAACGCTGACATCAACAGTTGCACTCTGCTGAGCAAAGTTCGCTGTCACTCGATATTGAGTCGGCTTTAATCGTGTAATGCTGCTCCACAATTTCGCCAAGCTTCCTTGGCTATCAAGCTGAATAGGTGCACTGACCAGCTGCGCATCACTCACGGCATTAAACACAACTTCCTCGCCACTTAGGGACGAGAAGTAGTCCGTAATCAGTTTCTTAGACTGCTCAAGCGAAGCTGGAATTTGATAAGTCACTTGGTACTGACCAAATACCATCGGCACGTAGGCCATAGATAAAAAAGGTTTCGGAGCTCTAGGAGCTTCAAATTCACCTGTTGCATTTAAAGCTGCCACACGATCTTCATTAGGAATGATCATTTTATCTGAAATATCGTATCGGCCTGCAGGTAACTCCAACTCAACATCGCTGCTTTCTGCTGTTTGATAATCTAAACCATGATCTGTGACCAGATTAGAACAGCCAGATAAAACAACGACTGAAAATAAACCACCTAAAACTAACTGAGTTTTTTTCTGCTTAATGGGCATTATTTAGATACTCCAGCGGCCTCAAGAGCTGCAGAAACTTCTGCAAAATACTGCTCTGAAAGCGGTGTGAGTGGGAGTCGAATAGCGTTATCACATAAACCTAATTGCGCCGCAGCCCATTTAACCGGAATAGGATTCGGCTCTACAAATAGTGACTTGTGTAAACCTTTGATTCCGGCATCAACCTCATGCGCTGCTTCAGCATCGCCAACGATGGCAAGCTCTGCGGCTTTTGCAACTTGTGAAGGGGCAACGTTAGCTGTAACGGAAATATTACCTTTACCGCCCAACAACATTAAACCCACAGCCGTTGGATCATCGCCAGAATATACTGCAAACGTTTCTGGTACGGCATTGATCAGCTCTTTTGCTCGCTCTAAGTCGCCAGTAGCATCTTTAATCCCTATGATGTTAGGAATAGATGTTAAACGTAGAACCGTCTCATTACTCATATCACAAGCTGTACGACCTGGAACGTTGTACAGAATTTGAGGAATGTCGACAGCTTCAGCAATGGCTTTAAAGTGCAAGAACAAGCCTTCTTGAGTTGGGCGATTGTAGTATGGCACCACTAACAGACAAGCGTCCGCACCCGCTTCCTTTGCTCGCTGTGTAAGATCAATGGCCTCGTGCGTAGAGTTTGCACCTGTACCAGCAATGACAGGAATTCTACCATTCACTTTCTGGACCACTTGGCGAATCAAATTCGCATGTTCATCATAAGTCAATGTGGCGGATTCGCCTGTTGTTCCCACCGCAACAATGCCGTGTGTACCGGCTGCAACATGGTACTCTACAAGTTCATCTAGCTTTTGCTTATCGATGCTGCCATCGGACTTCATTGGTGTGATAAGCGCCACTAAACTTCCAGTAATCATTCCTACATCTCCACATTGATTTAAGCGTGCATAGTCTACCGCTCACGTACCCCCTATACAACACAACAAGAAGGCAATATTTAGTCCTTACACGTTATCAAGTACACTTAGCATCCAATTTGACACTTCAATACGTAAGAGTGCCAAACATAAACATGATAATGGAGCCAAAAATGAGCTTAACAATTGGACAAGAAGCACCTGATTTCACTTCAAAAGACCAACATGGCAACCCTATCACGCTGAGTGAATTTCGTGGAAAAAAAGTCGTACTTTACTTCTATCCAAAAGATTCCACGCCTGGCTGTACGGCGCAAGCATGCAACCTACGTGATCACCACCAAGAGCTAACAGATGCTGGATATGTGGTACTAGGTATCAGCCCTGACAGCGAAAAGCGCCATCAAAACTTTATTAATAAAAACGAGCTTCCATTCACTCTCATCTCGGATGAAGACAAATCCGTTCACGAGTTGTACGACACTTGGCAGCTTAAGAAGTTTATGGGCAAAGAATACATGGGCACAGTGCGAACCACCTTTATCATTGATGAGCAAGGCAAAATTGAGAACATCATTGAGAAAGTCAAAACAAAAGACCATACCGCACAGATCCTGTAACGATCAGCATCACAACAAAAAGCCCAGTCAAAGGACTGGGCTTTTTTAATTAATCCTTAGCAGGCTTCCCAACCAGGAGCTGCTGATCATGAACCCTGGGCCAAGCGTTTATAATAGCTTTCACTAATGTTGCCAGCGGTATCGCGAAAAACACGCCCCAAAACCCCCAAATCCCACCGAAAAAGAGCACAGCAATAATAATTGCCAAAGGATGTAAATTTACCGCCTCAGAAAACAGTAGTGGAACCAAAACATTGCCATCAAGAGCCTGCACAACAAGGTAGGCAACAAACACATACCAAAACTCATTTGCAGCACCAAACTGATAAAACGCAACCAATACAACAGGTATCGTTACCGCCGCTGCACCAATGTATGGAATCAGCACAGATAACCCTACTAGCAAGGCCAACAAAGCGGAATAACGCAGATCAAAAAACCAAAAAACAATAAAGGTAACCACACCCACTACAATCATCTCGATCACCTTGCCGCGAATATAATTAGCAATTTGATCATTCATTTCATGGGAAATATCGCGAATCATTTGTCTCTCTTTGGGCAACCAAGATGTCATGTATGACATGATCTGACGCTGATCCTTTAGCAAGAAAAACATCACCAAAGGAACCAGCACTAAGTACAGCATCAAAGAAAACAGTAAAGGAATACTGGTTAAAGAGTAAGACAATAACCATTGGCCAACGGTTGCCGCTTCAGCAGCCAGAACATTTACCACTTCATCGACGGCCGCTTGGCTAACATAAGCAGAATGTTCCTGCGCTAACGCTTGAACAAAGCCCTGCAAATCCGAAAACATTCTCGGCAAATCATTAACGAAGCGAACTGCCTGTCGCCAGATAATCGGCACCATCACCCCGATGAAAGCACCACAAACTGTCACAAAGCTCACAAAAACGAGGCTAACGGCTAAATTGTGACTCAAGCCCAGCTTCTTACATCGACCAATAAGCCCTTGCAGCAAAAACGCAAATACCACCGCAATGAAAACAGGCGCTAGGATCCCCCCCCAGAACGCCACCACTAACAGCGTTGAAATGAGCAGCAGGATAAAGATTACGACTTCTTCGTTACTTAAATAACGAGTCATTAGGTTATCTAGTATGCGAATCATTAATTACAGCTCTCGTTTACATGTCACAAAGAAAAAAGTTCCCTCTAGCTCACCTTGCTGGAGTAAGGGTAACCCCACTAATGAAAGAAAATGCGGTATATCTCGCAGCGAGCCCGAGTCAGTGGCATAAACACATATCGTTTCACCTTCGGACATTTTCGCCAATGCAAGCTTCAACTTAAGTAAAGGCATTGGACATCGCTCTTCTTTTGCATCTAGGATTACGTCATACTGCTTTTCATCTAGCATTTTTGATCCCGCTTTTGAACTCAGGCCACTATGAGACATTTTTTTTTACAAATCAGCAAGCTACTTATCTCACTTTGCTTACTTTCACTGTCAATATCCAGCATTGCAGAGCAAAATGAACTCCCTGATTTAGCCCGCTACGAGAATGAGAGAAGCCTCTCCAATCCAAGCTATATACTAGGACAGTATTGGTTTAGGAAGCTAAATGGAAGCCCTGGACTTATAGAGTTTCCACCTGCTTACAACTACCTTAGAGAGGCCATATCAACCCTTGTTCCTCACACTGGCATGAACAACAAAACAATAGATTTTGCTATCTTAAACAGCTCGCAAACAAATGCTTTTGTAATACCAGGCAACCACCTTTTCATCTACTCCGATATCCTCAAACTTATTAATACCGAAAGCTCTTTCATGGGACTCTTGGCCCATGAAATCTCTCACTTGGAATTGCACCATTATCAGCGCTCTGTTGAAAACCAGAAAAACGAGCAAGCCAAAGCACTGCTATTGATGTTAGCAGGCGTTGCTACAGCCGCAGCTGGTGATGGAGAGACCACCTCTGCCTTGTGGCTAGGAGGCATGGCAAACCAAGCGGAGAATATGCTTCGACATTCGCGTGAACATGAGCAGGAAGCCGACAGAAGAGGTCGAGAATTGCTTGAGCAGAGTGGCCAATCTACCATTGGCATGAATGATCTTTTAGCCGGATTACAAAAACAAGCCATGGGGAGCCAGCGCATTGAATTCCTCTCCACCCACCCACTACCTCAGAGTCGCCTTAGTGACAGCCTTACTGCCCAACAGCAAACATCTATACTTTATCAACCATCATCAGAGGAGTTTCGCTTTTTTAGGGCAACACTATTAGCTTATCGCGCCACGCTGGAGGGTAATGGATATCAGGAGTTCATAGACAGAAACATTCGCTCCAATGACGAGCAACATTTTGCTTTAGCTCTCGCGGAGCTATTAATGCACTACGAGCAGCGCGCTGAAGAAAACATAAGAAAAGTTAACACTTCAAATGAGTTTGTTGATTACTTAAACAGTTTGATCTTGCTAAGCACAAATCAAATATCTCAAGCGCAAGAAGTAATAAACAAACGTTTACTACTTGCCCCCAACAATTTGAGCTTTATCTATTTAGCGGGACAGCTTAGCACCAATGGCCAATACCTAAAAATGGACCAAGACAGCTTAAGCTATGAAAAAAGAATGGCGTTGCGACATAACATCGCTTTGGCTCGGAAGAACAATAATTCATCTTATGCCCTATACAGTCACGCACTTTTGCAATATGAACTAGGCCAAGACAAGCCTGCCTTGCACCTCATAAATCGTGCTTTGAAACAAAGCGATGGCATTCAAAAAGCCGAAATCCAAGAGACCCTAAATAGACTTGAAACAATCCAAGAGTCACAAAAGAGCCAACGATTAGACTAGACACAAAAAAAAGCAGCCAAATGGCTGCTTTCTTATGTAAACCAGTACAAAGGCACTTTAAGAAGACTTTTTAAAGTCCAGCATACGCTGCAAAGGAATCAGGCCTTTAACTCGTACCTGCTCATCAACAAAGATCTCACCCGTACCATCACGCAGAGCATCTCGCAAAAGCTCCAATGAATTCAGAGCCATCCAAGGACAGTGCGCACAACTACGACAAGTAGCACCTGAGCCAGCAGTAGGGGCCTCTACGAAGCGCTTTTCAGGTGAAGCCTGCTTCATCTTGTAAAAAATGCCGCGGTCAGTCGCCACAATAAAAGTCTGGTTAGGAAGTTCTTTACTTGCCTTTAATAACTGCGAAGTGGATCCGACCACATCTGCGATTTCAACGACCGATTCAGGAGACTCCGGGTGCACTAGCACAGCGGCATCAGGATATATGGCTTTAAGGTCATGAATCCCCTTCGCCTTAAACTCCTCATGCACAATACAAGCCCCATCCCACAACAGAACGTCTGCACCAGTTTGAGACTGAACATAACGCCCTAAATGCTGATCAGGAGCCCAGATTATTTTTTCACCTTGGTCACTTAAGTGCTGGACAACATCCAATGCAATGGCTGAAGTCACCACCCAATCAGCACGCGCTTTAACTGCCGCAGAGGTATTAGCATAAACAACAACCGTCCGATCAGGGTGCTCATCGCAAAACTTAGAAAACTCTTCTTCCGGGCAACCAATATCTAACGAACATGTTGCTTCTAGGGTCGGCATCAATACTGTTTTTTCTGGGCTGAGTATTTTAGATGTTTCACCCATAAATTTAACGCCAGCAACGACCAGCGTTTTAGCTGGGTGCTCGGCACCAAATCGAGCCATTTCTAGAGAGTCAGCAATAACGCCACCGGTTTCTTCTGCTAGCTCTTGAATTGCATCTTCGGTGTAATAATGCGCTACCAGAACGGCATCTTTTTCTTTCAGAAGCGCCTTGATTTCGTCTCGCAAATCCTGGTTATCAACCACAGGCTTTTTCAGAGATTCTTCTGCTTCAGATAGATACTTCTGAACTGTGTCGCGTAATGCTACTTTGTCAACTAATTCAGACATTTGAAAACCCCTTAGAAATGGGCAATGTTGGAGTGATGGTGGGTCGTACTGGATTCGAACCAGTGACCAATTGATTAAAAGTCAACTGCTCTACCAACTGAGCTAACGACCCATTATCACTAAACAAGGAAGAGTTGGTGGGTCGTACTGGATTCGAACCAGTGACCAATTGATTAAAAGTCAACTGCTCTACCAACTGAGCTAACGACCCAACGGGCGCGTATAATACAGTGGTCACTGGATAATGCAAGTAATTATCTAAAAATTTCACCAGTCATAGCATTTAGATAGATTCTTTCATCAACAGTATAGAACTTTGGCTTTGTCTCCCCTGAGGCACAGTAGGTAAAATAAACAGGCTCATTAGTGTATGTTGTTGTTGATTTTATCCAACCACCCGCCTCATTAAAGTCATCAAGAGAAAGATTGCAAGTTCCATTATCAATTAGCGATTGAGAAGCTTTAAGGAAAGCATCCTTGTATTTAATATAATCGTCAGATGATGAAATAGCAGACTCAAGGCTCGAAGTTGTCATCGATTTTGACAAGTTGTTAGCGGCAAGCTTCGCAGCATTAGAGTTAGGAAAGTTAACAATTACTTTTTTGAACGACTCATTGGCCAAGCTTTGATTACCTAATAGATCATTCACAATGCCAAGTTTATAAATGGCATCTGGTACTTTTGAATGTCCTGCAAATGAATCTTGCACCGTATTAAATTGCACAAGCGCTTCACCTTGATTGCCTAAAGCAAGCGCAAGCTCGCCCAACCAATAATGAGCATTTCCAGTTAGAGTGTTATTCGGGAATTTCGAGACATAGCGCCGATACGCAGCTTGCGCCTCTTCGAATTTTTTATTGCGTATTAATTCATAGGCAGAATTGTAAGCCGCACG
This sequence comes from Marinomonas sp. AWM4_232, assembly GCF_056158325.1. NCBI lineage: Bacteria > Pseudomonadati > Pseudomonadota > Gammaproteobacteria > Oceanospirillales > Oceanospirillaceae > Marinomonas > Marinomonas sp. AWM4_232. Next base: position 3,934,670 of record NZ_JBSWTA010000001.1, read on the forward strand.
CGCCTCAGGGCTAGGCTCTTCTAATTGCACAGGCCGTACTGGAGCTGTTTGTAGTGTAGACGAAGAAGCTGGAGTTACTGATGAGGATGAAACAGCAGAACCTACTTCACTTCCACCGGCTGAAGGTTGTGTTGACATACGACTTTGCGAAGTAACCAAGCCAGAAACACGCTTATCCAAATCAATATAACGATCTTTGGATAATGACTTCAGCTTATTCAACTCATATTGCTGCTGCTCCACTTGACCACGCAACTGAGAAACCTCTTGCTGGAGCGTTTCAAGTTGATACAACAGATCTGCAGCAACATTCGGGGAAATACCATTTAGCGTATTCGCCGTTGCGATTGGTGCTGACAAAGCCAGCACCAATGCAGCGGAGCTTATCTTTAAACGAGAGCTCATTACTCGTAGCGAACCTCTACACGACGGTTAAGCTGCCATGATGAATTGTCGTGACCAAAAGCCACTGGCACTTCTTCACCATAACTAACTGTTTCAATCTGAGTTGCTGGAACACCTTGGATCGTAAGGTAACGCATAATAGCTTTAGCACGACGCTCACCCAAAGCCATGTTGTACTCACGAGTACCACGCTCATCAGCATGACCTTCTAGCACAATACGTGCACTTGGATTTTCCATTAGGAACTGAGCATGCTTAGCTAGCGCTTCACGCGCCTCAGGACGCACAACAGACTTGTCGAAATCAAAGTAGAAAACCGTCGCAACACCATCAAGTAAGTCTGCACTTGATTGAGCCGCCGCTTGATCATCAACAATAACACTGTTTAAAGAACCATCTTCGCCAGCAGCATAAGTTGAATCAGTTGTGCTCATATCTGCACCTTCTGTCGACATAGAAGACGTATCAGAATCAGATGCGGTCGTACTACAACCAGCCAACCAAGCTGCAGATAGACCAATTACTGCAAACTTACCTAGTTTTGTTACACTCATTATTAGCTCCTTAAAGTGCTTTTTTAATTAAAATAGGGAGACCAAGCAGGTTCACGCACATCTCCTTCCGCTGATGGTAGCCTATATTTGACAAGCCCATCAACTGAAACAACCGAAAGGATCCCCTTTCCTCGGTTTGATGTTGCGTACATCACCATACTACCATTTGGCGCGATGCTTGGTGATTCATCCAAGTAGGTTTCTGTTAGCACTTGCACTCGCCCCGTATTCATATCCTGCAAGGCAACATGATAGTTTCCATCATTCTTTTGGACCGTTACTAAATAACGGCCATCAGGCGTCAATCGAGCACGTGTATTCAGCTCACCCTCAAAAGTAACTCGCTCTACATTTTTAGTACGAACATCCAAACGGTAAATTTGAGGATTACCTCCCCGGTCAGAAGTAAAGATGATTCCTTGACCATCTGGCTCCCAGCTCGGCTCAGTGTCAATTGAGTAATGATTTGTCATTCGCTCAAGCTGACGAGTTGCTATATCTAATGTATAGATTTCCGGGTTGTTATCTTTAGACAACACTAATGCCAATTTACTTCCATCCGGGGACCAAGCCGGAGCACCGTTTAAGCCACGAAACTGAGTCAATTGCTGCTGCTTCCCAGTGGCAAGCTCTTGAATAAAAATGCTTGGTCGGCGATTTCTAAACATCACATAGGCGATCTTACGCCCATCACGACTCCAAGATGGAGATAAAATCGGCTCTTTAGAACTTACGATGACTTGTGGCCTATGACCGTCAGCATCAGCAACCTGCAACTTATACGTTGGAGCAGATTTACTACCCTCCGCTGTTACATAAAGAATGCGCGTACTAAATGCACCACGGATCCCTGTTAACTGTTCATAAACCTTATCGCTGATGAAATGCGCGGCATCTCGAAAGTTACTTGGTTTTACATCTAATGCCTCACGCTTGCCCACTCGAGCCTGAGTTAACACGTTTAATAACTCATAACTGACACGATAGGTCCCGTTACCATTGTTTGCTACATTACCAACCAAAACATAGTCAGCCTTAAGCAAACGCCAATCACGATAAAAGACATTTTCCGAAGTACTTGGCAAACTCAACATATTGGCACGTGGAATGGTTTCAAAAACACCACTTCGTTGCAGGTCAGCATCAACGATACCTGCAATATCTTCAGGTAGGGGCGAAGCACCAGAATAACCAAATGGCACCACAGCAATTGGCAACAATTGATCCGAACCACTCGTAATTTCAATCACCAGCTGAGCCCTAGCAGGGATCGCAGCAACTAAGCATGCCACCAAAAGGGCAAACACAATGTTTCTTTTCATCAGTTTCTCAAATCTTGTGGGTTAAACAATAAATCAACTTGTCTAAAGTTACGTTCAAATATGTAAGACTCTATATCAGCCAACTCTTCGATTCGTCCAACTTTGTATACAGCATCCACCGCATATTTATCAAACGTACCATTACCACTCCCTTTCAGCACTTGAACATCCGCCACTTCACCATTAGGTAAAAAATTAATACGCAAGAGTGTTTTCATACCATTGCGTGCACTAGGCGGGCGAATCCATGCATTGGTGATGCGTTGATTAATCAAGCCACTAATAGACTGAACCATCTTACCAGATTCCGCTTCACGTCTACGGGCCTCTTCCTCTGCAACCGCTTTTTGCACCGCTTCCTCTGCGCGCTTGCGCCGCTCAGCCTCTTGTCGCGCTTGCTCTTCAGCTCTACGCTTTCTTTCTAATTCAGCCGCTTTTTGACGCTCTAGTTCCTGCTGACGCTTGCGCTCAGCCTCTTGACGAGCTTTTTCTTCAGCCGCTTTCTTCTCTTTAGCAATACGCTGCTGACGAGCTTTTTCCTCTGCCGCTTGCTTTTCTTTTGCAATACGCTGCTGGCGAGCCTTTTCTTCAGCTGCCTTTTGCTTTTCTATCGCCGCCTTGCGCTCTGCCTCTGCTTTTTGTCGAGCCTGCTCTTGCTTCTGACGGGTGGCTTCAGCTTCTCGCTTCTGTTTTTCTAGAGCAGCCTTTTCAGCTTTGCGTTTAGCTTCTTCTTGGGCTTTTCTTTTTGCCTCTTGCTGCGCCTTTGCTGCGGCATCCGCCGCACGCCTCTCTTCTGCTTCACGCTGACCAATAACAGTATCGGATACATCAATGATGGTTGCATTAACAATAGGAGGTTGCTTTGGTGGCTCAGGGGCACTCTGAGTAAGCCCAGCTATTATTGCACCACCTACAAGCACAGCAACGTGTAAACCTACCGCTAATACCACAGGCAATGAATAGCTGTCTTTATCAGTAAACTTCATTGCTTACTCTGGCTCCGTTACCAAACCAACATTCGGCGCACCTGCCCCCTGAAGAGCAACCATTAAGCCAACAACTTGACCATAAGGAACGTTTTTATCACCACGAACCAGAATTGGAAGCCTTGGGTTCTGAGCAAGAACTTTTTGTACTCTTTCTTTTAAATCATTCAACGAAATAGCACTTTGCTCTCCACCTATATCAATGTAATAGCTTCCATTTTTATCGACTGAAGCTATCAGAACATCTGTATCGTCATTCTGAATAGGTGCTGCGTTCGCATTCGGTAACTCAACATCAACCCCTTGGGTCAACATCGGAGCAGTGATCATAAATATCACAAGTAGCACAAGCATAACATCAATGTAAGGGACTACATTTATTTCAGCTACAGGCTTGCGGCGTTTGATACGGCGTTTTGAAGGCATTGTTAATTCCCTTCGCGCACATGCACTTTACGGTAGAGCACACTGCTAAACTCGTTTGCAAAATTTTCATAGCTTGAAGCAAGCGAATCCGCAGTAGACGAGAAACGGTTATAGGCAACGACAGCGGGAATCGCAGCAGCCAAACCAATGGCCGTCGCAATGAGCGCTTCAGCGATACCGGGTGCAACGGTTGCCAACGTAGCTTGCTGCACCTCTGCCAACCCGATAAAAGCATGCATAATCCCCCAAACAGTACCAAAAAGACCGATGTAAGGACTAATTGAACCGACAGTCGCCAAAAAAGGTAAATGCTGATCTAAACGTTCTTCTTCACGATACAAGGCCACACGCATCGCACGATCAACACCCTCGATAATCGCATCCGCCTCAACCGTGCCATTCTGACGTAAGCGCGTAAACTCTTTGATTCCCGCAGCAAAGATATTTTCCATACCTTCAACCTTGCGCCCATCGACCGTTAGTTGGCGGTATAAATTACTCAGATCAATTCCAGACCAGAATTGATCTTCAAAGTTACGCCTCACTTTCTTGGCTCGGCCGAGCACTCGTTTTCGCTGAAAGATCACTACCCACGAAAAAACTGATGCAAGCAAAAGCGTTAACATCACCAACTGTACAACAAAGCTGGCATTTAAAATTAAGCCCCAAATGGACATGTGTTTAGATTCCTTTAGTCAAAATCTTTTGGTAACTGATAATCAAAGTGTTCGTAAGCACGCTTTGTTACTTGCCTTCCTCGCGGCGTACGAATCACAAAACCTTGCTGAATTAAGAACGGCTCGATGACATCCTCAATGGTATCTTTATCTTCTCCCACTGCTGCGGCAATACTATCTAGCCCCACCGGACGACCATCAAACTTTTCTATCATAGTCAACAACATACGTCGATCAAGATGATCAAAGCCTTGATCATCTACACTTAACATATCCAAGGCACGTTGAGCAACTTTTTGACCAACAACAACTTCACCATCGACTTGAGCAACATCGCGAACACGGCGCAACAATCGATTTGCAATACGCGGGGTACCACGAGATCGCCGCGCCACTTCAAAGCAACCCGAGTCATCTAAGTCGACGCCCAACTTAGAAGCTGAGCGCTTTACGATTGTAGTCAGAGATTGGACATCATAAAACTCCAAACGTTGCACGATTCCGAAACGATCGCGTAAAGGTGATGTAAGCAACCCAGCACGAGTGGTTGCACCTACTAAAGTAAACGGCGGTATATCAATTTTTATAGACCTAGCAGCCGGCCCTTCTCCTATCATAATATCAATCTGATAGTCTTCCATTGCCGGATATAACACTTCTTCTATAGCGGGACTGAGTCGATGAATTTCATCAATAAAAAGCACATCTCCTTCTTCAAGGTTAGTAAGCAGAGCAGCCAAATCTCCAGCGCGCTCCAACACAGGACCTGAAGTCGTTTTAATTTCCGCCCCCATCTCATTTGCGATTATATTCGCCAGAGTGGTCTTACCAAGCCCAGGAGGCCCAAATATTAACGAATGATCAAGGGGTTCCCCCCGCTGTCGAGCGGCCTGAATGAAAATATCCATCTGCTCTTTAACGACAGGTTGCCCAATATACTCTGCCAAGCTTTGTGGGCGGATCGCCCTATCCACCTGACCTTCACTACCTCTTACTTGAGGCGAAATTATTCGATCATGTTCAATCATAAACTACTTCAACATACTCTTAAGAGCCGCTTTGATTAATGTCTCACTATCAGAACTATCTTTAGGTAGCTTCGCAATAACACGAGCTGCCTCTTGCGGCTTATAACCCAGCGCAACTAACGCAGCTTCAGCTTCTTGACGCGGATCTGTTTGAACCTGAGCCACCACTGAACGCTCAGTAAAGAGATCCTGCTTGGCCGCCGTGCCAAGCTTATCGCGCAACTCAACGACTAAACGCTCAGCCGTTCGCTTACCAACACCTGGTATTTTCACCAAAGAGTCCACTTGTGACTCTTGAACCGCTAAAATCAACTCTGATGTTGACATGCTAGACAATACAGAAAGTGCCATTTTCGGACCTATTCCATTTACCTTAATGAGAATCTTAAACAAGGCCCGCTCATCTTTTGTCGCAAACCCATATAAAGACTGAGAATCTTCCTTGACCTGAAAATGCGTATGAAGCATTACACTTTGACCAACTGGAGGCAGCTCATAGATTGTGCTCATGGAAGCCATCACCTCATAGCCCACTCCATTCACATCAACCAACAATTCCGGTGGAGATTTCTCTATTAAAGTCCCAACAATTCGCCCAATCATTATTTAACCCTTAAATCTGATAACTGCCAACGTTTTGAAGTACGCCCCGCTCGCTTACCAACACCATATTCCAAACCATCTGAAGTGCGAGTATTTACATGACATAACGCTATGGCCAAAGCATCCGCAGCATCCGCCTGCGGCGTTGACTCAAGTTTTAGTAGCAGCTGAACCATCGCCTGAACCTGCTCTTTATCTGCGCTACCATTACCAACGACAGATTGCTTAACTCTTCGAGCGGCATATTCATAGACTGGCAAATCAGCCATTGCAGCAGCAACAATCGCAGCACCACGCGCCTGTCCAAGCTTCAAGGCGGAGTTAGCATTTTTCGCCAAAAAAACCTCTTCAATGGCAAATTCGTTTGGTCGAAATTCATCGATTACATCACTAACACACTCATAAATCCGCTTTAAACGAATCGCCAGATTTTCATCAGGCAAGCGGATACACCCACTAGTCACGTAATGAGTCTTCCCATTAATAAAATCCAACACCCCAAAGCCCGTTAACCGAGAGCCTGGGTCAATTGCTAAAATCCGAGCCAAAGCACACCCTAACAACAAGCCTAAAAACACTGTATATTCCAACAGGCTACGCAACACTTTGCAATCTAAAGCAATAAAAAAGGGCCAGCAAAGTGGCCCTTTTCAAATTCATGTAGCGGACTTGATCAATTATTCCGCAACAGGCTTACGCACACGAATGCTAAGCTCTTTAAGCTGCTTATCACTTACTTCACCCGGTGCTTGAGTCAATAGACACGTTGCACTCTGAGTTTTAGGGAAGGCAATAACATCACGGATAGAAGCAGAACCTGTCATAAGCATCACTAGACGATCAAGACCGAACGCTAGACCACCGTGCGGCGGCGCACCAAACTTAAGCGCATCAAGCAAGAAACCAAACTTCTCTTCTTGCTCTTCTTCAGAAATGTTTAGTAGCTCGAAAACTGTTTGCTGCATATCAGCTTGGTGAATACGGATCGAACCACCACCAAGCTCAGTACCATTAAGCACCATGTCATACGCTTGAGACAGAGCAGTAAGCGGGTTAGCTTTCAGATCTTCAGGCGAACATGAAGGCGCAGTAAATGGGTGGTGGATCGCAGTCACACCGCCATCAGGCGTCTCTTCGAACATTGGGAAGTCAACAACCCAAAGTGGAGCCCACTCGCAAGTGTACAGATCAAGATCCGCACCTAACTTGCAACGTAATGCACCTAACGCTTCGTTTACGATGCTTTCTTTGTCTGCACCGAAGAAAATCAAATCGCCGTCTTGCGCTTCAACGCGGTCTAGCAATGTTTGACGAACCTCGGTCGGCAAGAACTTAACGATTGGAGACTGAAGACCTTCTTCAAGATCAGACTTATCATTAACTTTAATGTAAGCCAGACCTTTAGCGCCGTAGATACCGACAAATTTCGTGTACTCGTCAATTTGTTTACGAGTAAGAGAATTGCCACCTGGCACTTTAAGGGCTGCAACACGACCTTTTGGATCTGACGCAGGACCAGAAAAGACCTTAAAGTCCACTTCAGTCATAAGATCAGAAACCGTTTCAATCGTTAGCGGGATACGTAGATCAGGCTTATCTGAACCGTATTTTTCCATCGCTTCAGAGAAAGGCATGCGTGGGAATGCACCCAAATCAACATCCTTCAACTCTTTGAATAGATTTGCAATCATACCTTCCGTCAGATTCATGATCTCTTCCTGACCTAGGAAAGAAGTCTCTAAGTCGATCTGAGTAAATTCTGGCTGGCGATCTGCACGAAGATCTTCATCACGGAAACATTTTGCAATTTGATAGTAACGATCAAAACCAGACACCATCAACAGCTGTTTGAACAATTGAGGTGACTGAGGAAGAGCAAAGAAACTACCTTGGTGCGTACGACTTGGAACCAAGTAGTCTCGCGCACCTTCAGGTGTGGCACGAGTCAAAATTGGCGTTTCAATGTCTAGGAAACCGTTTTCATCTAGGTAACGACGTAGTACAGACGTTACTTTTGAACGAAAACGCAATTTCTCCTGAATTTCAGGACGACGTAAATCAATGAAACGGTTCTTAAGGCGAATATCCTCACCAACCGTTTGATGATCATCAAGCTGGAATGGAGGTGTCGCAGCACGGTTAAGGATTTCAAGTTCATGACCCAGAACTTCAATCTCACCCGTTGTCATATTAGGGTTAACAGTACCTTCTGGACGAGCACGTACAAGTCCCTTGATCTCTACTACGAATTCACTACGGCAGCTATCCGCTAATGCAAAGCTTTCTGCACGATCTGGATCAAATACAACCTGAGTGATGCCTTCGCGGTCACGTAGATCCAAGAAAATAACACCACCGTGATCTCGACGGCGATGAACCCAACCGCTGAGAGTGACTTCTTCTGAAATATTTTTTGCTGTTAACTCGCCGCAATAATGGCTGCGCATAATTCCTATCCTATTACTGTCTCGCAAAGTTGCGAACGTACCGTTATTCACCCTGTTTTTCGCTAAAATTGATATAGATCGCTCTAAACAAGGAGGTATTAATCATTTAAGGCCCAGCATTATATGCCAAGCGCCTTTTACTCTCTAGGGTGAGATTCAAATTTCTAATCACGTGGCAGAAATATTTTTACAATTTCCGCCTCTTGATCGACGCCACGACTTTTCATCAAAATCTCGTCCCCCTCTTCTCGGCCAAGCAAAGACTTACCCAAGGGTGTTTGTGGTGTCACCAATAAAATCGAACTTTCCTGACACTCAAACTCACCGCCACCACAACACTGCAACAAGATAACAACCTTGCTCCAACCATCTTGACGCTCAACCCTGAACACTGATCCCAGTGTTATTTCATCACTGCCCGAAAAGGAGAGCTTTTTTAAATATGCCAAATCGGCCTCACACTCAGCCACACGAACAGATTGCCCATGAGCCAAGTAAGAATTCTCTAAACCAAAGGTGTCCCACTTTGTTTCTGCAACACTCTCTCTATCCGTTGCCGCAGAACGGGCTTGATTAGCCGCCTCTTTCGCGACTGCCACACGATGCTCAGCATAAGCAACCAGAGCCAAGTAGAGTTGATCTAACATCATTTTCTTCACAAACAAAAAAAGCCACTGTTAAACAGTGGCTTTTTATACACGATTTATCGACTAATTACAGACGTACAGTCGACAAAATTTGCTCTGCAACCTCTTCAAGGTTGCCATCGGTCAGCTCGATATCAGCAATCGCTGCATCCGCCACCACAACCACAACACCAGTTTGCTTAAGCAATTCCGCTTCAGAAACAGACGCATCAAGCTTAGCAAACGCAACCACACCTCGGCGCAATAAAGAGCGCTCAAGCTGCTGAGCATCCACTGCAGAGCCAGATGCTAAAGCAACCACAGCTGGTTTTTGACCTAGACGAGCTGCGCGCTCTTCTGCCGTAACCACAGCATCAGCATCCAAATCACCTACAGTCTCTTCAACCATACCCGCACCAACGGTTACGTTTGAAAGACGATCGATCACAATCAACGCACCCGTCAGAGGGCTAATCTGGTAACTATCGAATGCTACTGGCGCATCGAAGCTGATAACACAGTCAGCAATAACATTTAGCTCAACTTGGTCAACCTCAGTTTGCTCAAGCGTATTTACATCAACACGGTAGTTAATGTGATGTACTTTGCCTGGCACTGTTTGTGTTCCAAGCTTGAAGTTGTATAGCTTACCTGGCACCAAAGGCTGCTCAGACATCCACACAATTGAGGCACGAAGGTTTGAGCTAATTTCTGGCTCTTGCCCCGGATGTACAATCATGTCTCCACGACTGATATCAATCTCATCCTCAAGCGTCAAAGTGACTGCCTGCCCCTTCTTCGCCACTTCCAAATTGCCATCGTACGTTACGACCTCAGCAACTTTAGACTTTTTACCAGAAGGTAGCGCGACAATTTCGTCACCCGGTTTCACTTGACCTGCCGCGATGGTGCCAGCAAAACCACGGAAATCTAGGTTTGGACGGTTAACATACTGAACAGGGAATCGGAACGCATCGCTCTTCACGTCACGATTAATTTGAACCTGCTCTAAGATTTCCATTAATGGACCACCTTGATACCAAGGTGTTTGCTCAGATGCATTAACAACATTGTCACCATTAAGTGCAGACATTGGCACAAAGTACACATCTTCTGGCTTACGGTTACCAAGCTGCTCAATGAACTCTAAGTAATCCGCACGGATTTCGTTAAACTTCTCCTCAGAGAAGTCCACCAAGTCCATTTTGTTAACTGCTACAACAACGTGCTTAATACCAAGTAACGAAGCAATGTAACTATGACGACGCGTTTGCGTTTGTACGCCGTAACGAGCGTCGATCAAGATGATCGCCAGATCACAAGAAGAGGCACCTGTCGCCATGTTACGCGTGTACTGCTCATGCCCAGGCGTATCCGCAATGATGAACTTACGCTTCTCAGTAGAGAAGTAACGGTATGCCACGTCAATGGTGATACCTTGCTCACGCTCTGCTTGTAGACCATCTACAAGCAGCGCCAAATCCACTTCTTCGCCTTGTGTGCCAGATTTCTTACTGTCACGCTTAACGGCATCTAAGTGATCTTCATAAATCAACTTAGAGTCGTGAAGCAAGCGGCCGATTAGCGTACTCTTACCATCATCTACGTTGCCGCAGGTTAGAAGACGAAGCAAGTCTTTTTCTTCATGCTGTTTTAGGTAGCCAAGGATATCTTGACTTATCAATTCTGATTGATGAGACATTCTTACAACTCCTAGCCTTAGAAATAACCTTGTTTCTTCTTCTCTTCCATCGAACCCGCTGAATCGTGGTCGATGACACGGCCTTGACGCTCTGAACTCTTAGTTAAAAGCATCTCTTGAATGATTTCAGGTAACGTGTCTGCTTCAGACTCTACAGCCCCCGTTAACGGGTAACAGCCAAGCGTACGGAAACGCACTGATTTCATTTCTGGCACTTCGCCTTCTTTTAATGGCATACGCTCATCGTCAACCATGATTTGAACGCCATCGCGCTCAACCACTGGACGTTTCGCTGCGAAGTAAAGAGGAACAATTGGAATGCTCTCTAGGTAGATGTATTGCCAGATATCCAGTTCCGTCCAGTTAGACAGAGGGAACACACGAATACTTTCACCCTTATTCACTTTGCCGTTGTAAATGTTCCACAACTCAGGACGCTGGTTTTTGGGATCCCAACGGTGTTGCTTATCACGGAAAGAATAAACACGCTCTTTCGCACGAGATTTCTCTTCATCACGACGTGCACCACCAAAGGCTGCATCGAAACCGTACTTATCAAGCGCTTGTTTCAAGCCTTGAGTTTTCATAACGTCAGTGTGTACTGCACTACCGTGCGTAAATGGCCCAATACCTTGAGCAACACCTTCAGGGTTTTGATGGACTAGAAGATCAAGGCCAAGATTAGCAACAAGTTCGTCACGGAACTTAATCATCTCTTTGAACTTCCAGCCAGTATCGACGTGCAATAGCGGGAAAGGCGGCTTGCCTGGGTAAAACGCTTTCATCGCAAGGTGCAGCATAACCGCTGAATCTTTACCAATGGAATAAAGCATCACTGGGTTATCAAACTCTGCTGCCACTTCACGAATGATGTGGATACTCTCAGCTTCAAGCTGTTTAAGGTGAGTCAGTCTTGCCTCTGTAACTGTCATATAATCTCATCCAAATATTAAAAGGCTTCTGCATTTTGCTAACTATAACATGCCAGAAAGTTATAAAAACCAACCTAACTAGAATTTCATAGCATATAGATATTAAAAAAGGCTCACAGTGAGCCTTTTAGTTACCAAAGATCCACAAAACACCATTTACATAGCGTTTGGCAGATTTCGCATCACCAACCCAAGCTCTAGTTGCTCTGGTTGATATGCCATCGGAATACGCACTTTATGACCAGAACCCGGCGCTACAGCCATGGTTTCACCTTTTAAATTTTCCATCGCCTCGATACTGTAAATCATGCTGCCTTTTGGCGTAATCAATTCAATCGAATCACCCACTTTAAAGCGGTTTTTCACATCAATCGTTAACCAGCCATTATTCCAGTCCAGCATTTCGCCAACAAACTGCTGGCGGTCTGAAATTGAGTTACCATATTGATAGTTCTGATATTGGTCATGCACGTGACGACGATAGAAGCCTTCTGTATAGCCTCGGTTTGCAAGCCCTTCTAATTTATCCATCAAAGACATATCGAATGGCTGACCATGAACCGCATCATCGATTGCTTTACGGTACAACTGTGCGGTACGTGCTGCGTAAAAGTGTGACTTTGTGCGTCCTTCAATTTTAAGCGAGTGGACACCAAGCTCGATTAGCTTTTCAACGTGCTGAATAGCACGTAAATCACGGCTATTCATAATGTAGGTACCGTGCTCATCTTCAAAAGCTGGCATGAATTCACCTTCACGCCCTTGCTCACGAAGCAGTACCACATCATCAAACGGCTTACCTTCACCTAAAGTCGGCGCGGTAAATTCAGATGGATCAAAACTTTGCACTCCTTTAAGGTGACTACCATCTGCTGGCACGATATCACCATTTTCATCCTGCACAGCAGATTTCACATCATACTGCCATCGGCAAGAGTTGGTACAAGTACCTTGGTTTGGATCACGGCGATTAAAATAGCCCGATAGCAAACAGCGACCAGAGTAAGCAATACACAATGAACCGTGAACAAACGTCTCAATTTCCATTTCCGGAACCATCTGACGAATCTCACCTACCTCATCAAGTGAAAGCTCACGAGAAAGGATAACGCGCTCCAATCCAAAATTATGCCAGAACTTTACCGTTGCCCAATTCACCGCGTTCGCTTGAACAGATAAATGAATCGGCATATCGGGCCATTTCTCTTTAATCAGCATCATTAAGCCAGGATCAGACATAATCAATGCGTCAGGCCCCATTTCAACAACAGGCTCCATATCCTTGATAAACGTTTTAATTTTGGCATTGTGTGGCGCAATATTTGTCGCTACATAGAGCTTTTTACCCAAGCTATGGGCCTCTTCAATACCTTGAGCAAGGTTTGCCATGGTGAAGTCATTATTTCGTACGCGCAGACTGTAACGAGGCTGGCCTGCGTAAACTGCATCCGCACCATAAGCATAAGCGTAACGCATGTTTTTAAGGGTACCAGCAGGAGAGAGCAATTCGGTCATAATAAATCTTTATAGAAGGAGTTACGATGGCGCGAATTCTAGCGAATTGATGACGCTTTTCCTTAAGCAAAAAACAAGAAAGGCTGAACAAGTCAGCCTTTCTTTGATCTACATCAACAACATTAATTAATGACTAAATTAACCACCATTAGCAATACTTAACTCCAACGACATCTGCCTCACCTGCGCTTTAAGATTATTTATTTCACGCAACACTTGTGGACGAAACTCATCTATAGAACGAATCGCCTCCTCCGTATTCGACAGACGAGACGTTAGATCATTCGGTATCGCGGGTGTCGCCGGAGCCTCAGACAAGGTCGAAATTGTTTTGCTCTGACTATCTATGCTATCCTCAAGTGCGGCCAGGGAGCGCTTTAGTGTTGCAAGCTGAGATTCCAAATTAGAAACCTGGCTGGTAACAGTTTGAGTTGTACTCTTTTGATCATCGAGCTCAGCCACAATCTCAGATTTAGATTGCTGAACAACTTGCGCCTGATCAGCAAGCCCCTTCTCCATTTCAGCTAGTGTCTTCAACATTCTGTTATAGCCATTCTCGACTTCATTAAAGGTATCAGCTTGAATAGCAACCCTCTTTCCTTGTGTTGAGACCACTTCACGCAGCTCAGCCACTTTATTTTCTAATTGTTCAATTTTTTGGTCATTAGCAGAAATAGCTTTGCGGTTACGGTCATACGACACTCCCCATAGCTTACGTATCTCACTATCATGACTTGCCAGCGTCTCCTCAACCGTTTCACCTTGCTTCATATTTGAAACATCAGCGGCGACTAATTGACTATCAAGGTCTTGAATTTGACTGCGAGCGCCAAGCAACTCAGTACGAAGCTTTTGATTTTCGAGCCACAACCAGTAACCACCTCCAGCAATGGCCGCAATAATAAGCAGCATTAGAAAGTAGACAAAGGCTAAACTGGTTTTCTTAGCTGGGACTTGAGCAGCACCAGCATGAACTGAGGAAGGCCTTGCTGGTGGTGGGTTTAGGCGCTGTCGGCCTGCTTTCGGAGCAGAAGCTACTCCACTGTGATCACTTAATTCATCTTTGTCTAAGGTTAAGCTAGGAATTTCGACATCATCATCTTTGCGCATAACAGTGTTCGGCCATCAATCATTGTAGAACTATGAAAAACTTTGGTAATAAATAACCACACAAACAGAATGAATATAATATTCAAATGTTCGATGCTACTATATAAGCACCATTAACTGCTTGATCACAAGCACTTTTCAGTACATTAAAGCAAGGAGAAAAGAAATGGCTTTTGAACTACCAGCACTACCATACGCAAAAGATGCACTAGAACCTCACATGTCAGTTGAAACTCTAGAGTATCACTACGGCAAACACCACAACACTTACGTAACAAAGTTAAACGGTCTTGTTCCTGGTTCCGAGTACGAAGGCAAGTCTCTTGAAGAGATCATTACATCTGCTCCAGCTGGCGGCGTCTTCAATAATGCAGCACAAATCTGGAACCACACTTTCTTCTGGAACAGCTTAAGCCCGAATGGCGGTGGCGAGCCTACAGGCGCACTTGCTGAGGCGATCAATGCAAAATGGGGCTCTTTCGCAGCATTCCAAGAAGCGTTCAACGACAAAGCAGTCAACAACTTTGGCTCAAGCTGGACTTGGCTAGTAAAAAATGCGGACGGCTCTCTAGAAATCGTTAATACTAGCAATGCAGGCACTCCAATGACCTCAGGTCAAACAGCGTTGATCACTGTGGATCTTTGGGAACACGCTTACTACATTGATTACCGCAACGTTCGTCCAGACTACCTTAAAGGATTCTGGGCACTTGCTAACTGGGAATTTGCAGCAGCAAACTTCGCAGCATAATAAAGCTTTAAGCCAGTCTAAAAAGCGCAACACATGTTGCGCTTTTTTTGTTTTACAAGTTGCTGACACATTACCTATATAAAGTCAGCTCTATAGCGGTTGCGATTACTTATCAGTAGCGCTATTGTCTGCATACAAGTAATTGATTGTAAAAGGGTCTTCAAGTGCTAAAACAAATACTGTTCGGATTAACAGCTTCCTTTAGCGTTATCACTTCCACTTACGCGGAAACCGTTTATGTTTCTGACATCCAATTTGTAGCTATCCGCGAAGGGTTAAGCAACGATACACGTGCAACAGAGCGCGGTATAAAGAGTGGCACCCCTCTTACAGTGTTAGATCGAAGAAACGACTATATCAAAGTACGAACACCTGATGGTAATGAAGGATGGCTACCAAGTTATTTTATCAGTGAAGACCGAGTTAGTCGTGATGAGTTAGTTTACCTGCAAAATCAACTAACCAAAGCTAAAGAATCTCAAATTGCAGCAGAAGAAACACTGCAGGAAACAAAAAACACAAATGACGAATTAGTTAACTCTGTCGAAAGCTTAACCTCTCAAAAACAAGCTCTAGAAAAGCAACTCAATGATGTTTCTGAGCTTGCCCAGAAGGCAAAAGAGATTGTCTCTGCCAACGAAGAATCAGACTATAAAATCGAGTCATTACAACAGCAAGTTGACACCCTAGTAGCGCAGAATAATGAGTTAAGCTCATCTATGGAGCAGCGTTGGTTTATGATCGGCGCAGGCACTTTACTATTGGGTGGCATTTTTGGATTGCTGTTTCCAATGACACGTAAAAAGAAGGTATCATCTAGCTCTTGGTAAATAAATCATAAGGGCGGCGCATGGATGTAAGCATAGTACACTCCTTCTTTTTAATTTTTGCAGGGGCAGCGGTAGTTGCCTCAATTGCCCTTTATACAAAACAACCCCTAATTCTTGCATACATTGCACTGGGGGTTGCTCTAGGCCCCTCATCATTAAAACTTGTTGACCAACCAGAACTGCTTGAAGGCATGTCCCATATTGGGATTATTTTCTTATTGTTCTTGCTGGGTCTCGACATGAAACCAAGCCACCTATTCAATATGCTGAAGAAAGCCTCTTGGGTAGCCGTAGCATCTTCTCTTGCTTTTGCAGCAGTTGGCTATTTAACTGCTAAGGCTTTTCAGTACACTGAAATCGAATCCATTATCGTTGGACTAGCAATGATGTTTTCAAGCACCATCGTTTGCATCAAACTACTGCCGACAACCGTTTTGCACCACAAACACACTGGAGAGTTAGTAGTTGGTTTACTGTTACTTCAGGATATTATCGCTATAGCTGTTTTACTTGGACTTGTGGCTGTTGGTGGCTCTGAACAAAACCCAGAACAGTCAGCTTATATACAATATTTACTGCCTGTGATCGGACTTCCTACGCTGATTATTGGCGCGTTTGCGATGGTGAAATATTTATTATTACCCTTGATAACCAAGTTTGACCGCTTTCATGAATATATATTCCTTTTATCCATTGGTTGGTGCCTTTCACTTGCGACCGCGGCTGAAGTTCTAGGATTATCTGCTGAGATGGGAGCATTTGTCGCAGGCGTTGCGTTAGCCACCTCGCCTATTTCACAGTATATTGCCACGCACTTAAAACCCCTTAGAGACTTCTTTCTCATCCTATTTTTCTTCTCTATTGGTGCGAGTTTTAACCTAGATTTACTAGGATTGGTGATCTGGCCAGCTTTGGTTCTTGCAATCCTATCCATGATAATTAAGCCAACCGTTTTCAGATACTTACTCAAAGGCCTGAGAGAAGACCGCTCGACCAGCTGGGAAGTTGGCTTTAGACTTGGCCAAGTCAGCGAATTCTCGCTTTTGATTGCATATTTAGCCGCCTCTTTAGGGCTAATCGGTGAAGAGGCCAGTCATGTTATCCAGGCAACCGCGATTCTGACATTTGCGCTGTCTACTTATGTCGTGATTTTGTATTACCCGAACCCGATTGCAATATCTGACCGTTTAAGAAGAGATTAGCTTAAAAAAATTAAATAAATAACGAGAGCAGAAGACACGCCTCTTTTATTGCGCTAGCAAAGTAATATAGAATACGCGCGAATACCTGACTACTTCGCTGAAAAGTCTTGTATACTAACATGCGAACAATTCATCCTAGACTTATTAGAGTAATGTAATGGCTGACTTATCACTTTACAGAAACATCGGTATCTTTGCCCACGTTGACGCGGGTAAAACTACCACTACTGAACGTATCCTTAAGCTTACCGGTAAAATCCACAAGACTGGTGAAGTACACGACGGTGAATCAACTACAGACTTCATGGAACAGGAAGCAGAGCGCGGTATTACTATCCAGTCTGCAGCCGTTACTTGTGAGTGGAAAGGTCACCGCCTAAACGTTATCGATACTCCTGGACACGTTGACTTCACAGTTGAAGTATACCGTTCTTTGAAAGTATTGGATGGCGGTATCGGTGTATTCTGTGGTTCTGGTGGTGTAGAGCCACAATCAGAAACTAACTGGCGCTACGCTAACGAGTCAGAAGTTGCTCGTGTTATCTTCGTTAACAAACTTGACCGTCTAGGTGCTAACTTCTACCGCGTTGTTGACCAAGTTAAAAACGTACTTGCTGCAAACCCACTTGTTATGACTCTTCCAATCGGTGAAGAAGATGATTTCGTTGGTGTTGTAGACGTTCTTTCTAAGAAAGCATTCATTTGGGACGACACTGGTCTTCCTGAAAACTACGAAATCACTGATGTCCCTGCGGACATGGCTGATAAAGTAGAAGAATATCACGAAGCGCTAATCGAAACTGCTCTTGAGCAAGACGAAGACCTATTGATGGAATACCTTGAAGAAGGTACTGTACCATCAATCGAAGAAATCAAACGTTGTATCCGTAAAGGTACACGTGACCTAGCATTCTTCCCAACTTACTGTGGTTCTGCATTCAAAAACAAAGGTGTTCAACTAGTACTTGACGCCGTTGTTGATTACCTACCTAACCCAACAGAAGTTGATCCACAAGATCTTACTGACCCTGAAACTGGTGAGCCAACTGGTGAAAAAGCAATCGTTACTGCTGATGCACCACTTAAAGCACTTGCATTCAAGATCATGGACGACCGTTTCGGCGCCCTAACCTTCATCCGTATCTACTCTGGTAAACTTAACAAAGGCGATACAATCCTTAACTCTGCTACAGGTAAAACTGAACGTATCGGCCGTATGGTTGAGATGCAAGCAGACGACCGTAACGAAATCACTTCAGCACAAGCTGGTGATATCATCGCTGTTATCGGCATGAAGAACGTTCAAACAGGTCACACTCTATGTGATCCTAAGCACGAATGTACTCTTGAAGCAATGATCTTCCCAGAACCAGTAATCTCTATCGCTGTACAGCCTAAAGACAAGTCTGGTATGGAAAAAATGGGTATCGCAATCGGTAAAATGGTTGCTGAAGATCCATCTTTCCAAGTAGAAACTGATGAGGATTCTGGCGAAACCATCCTTAAAGGTATGGGTGAGCTTCACCTAGATATCAAAGTTGATATCTTGAAACGTACTTACGGTGTAGACCTAATCGTTGGTCAACCACAAGTTGCTTACCGTGAAACGATCACTCGTGAAATCGAAGATAGCTACACGCACAAGAAACAATCTGGTGGTTCTGGTCAATTCGGTAAGATCGATTACCGCATCAAACCAGGTGAGCCAAACTCTGGCTTCACGTTCTCATCTACAGTTGTTGGTGGTAACGTACCTAAGGAATTCTGGCCTGCTGTTGAGAAAGGCTTCAAGTCTATGATGGACGAGGGTGTGCTTGCAGGCTTCCCAGTTCTTGACGTAGAAGTTGAACTATTTGACGGTAGCTACCACGCAGTTGACTCGTCTGCAGTAGCATTCGAAATCGCAGCGAAAGGTGCGTTCCGTCAGTCTATCCCTAAAGCAGGCGCACAACTTCTTGAGCCAATCATGAAAGTTGACGTGTTTACTCCAGAAGACAACGTTGGTGACGTAATCGGTGACTTGAACCGTCGTCGCGGCATGATCAAAGACCAAGAAGCTGGCCTAACAGGCGTACGCATCAAAGGTGAAGTACCACTATCTGAAATGTTTGGATACATCGGTCACCTACGTACAATCACTTCTGGTCGCGGTCAGTTCTCTATGGAATTCGCACACTACGCACCATGTCCTGCTAACGTTGCTGAAGTCGTTATCGAAGCAGCTAAAGCTAAGAAAGAAGAGAAGTAATTCACTCTTTCTGATGGTTACAAAAAACCCGGCATTTGCCGGGTTTTTTATGTCTTTTGAAATAATGGAATACTAATAAGGCATTGGAAATTTTTTGAATACGCTTCCAATTTGGGCCATTAACTCATCATCCAGCACCACATCAAACGCCTTCAAGTCCTCTTCTAACTGGGACATCTTAGTCGCCCCAATAATTGTAGAAGTGACACCGTCTACTTCATCCACCCAAGCTAAAGCCAACTGAGAGGCAGTCAAACCGTTTGCTTCAGCAAGCTCTTTGTAGGCTTTGATGGCTTCATTAGAAGCTTCTGTATCACGGAACAGGCCATTACGCTGCGCAAAGCTCCAGCGACTGCCTTCAGGTCGAGCGCCATCAATATACTTCCCAGATAAGGCACCTGCAGCCAGAGGAGACCATGGCAAATAAGCAACATCTTCACGGACACAGTTTTCGATTAAGAACGGCCAATCTTTTGCGTGAAGTAGACTAAACTCATTCTGTATAGACGCTACTCGAGGTAAATCGTGCTTTTCAGCCAAACGAAGGTACTCATTAATCCCCCAAGGAGTTTCGTTCGATAGGCCAAAATGACGAATCTTACCAGATTTAACACACTCACCTAGTGCCTGAAGAATTTCCAGCATCTCTGCTGAGTGTTGCGCCGTATCGACACCGGAAAAATCCAACATACCCGGCCAGTGTTTGGCGAAATGAGGAGAAGTACGGTTAGGCCAGTGAATCTGGTAGAGGTCGATATAATCCGTTTTAAGACGATCAAGTGATTGATCAATGGAAGCAATGATCGCTTCTCCAGTGACGTCACCGCCACCTCGGACCCAACTTAAACCATTACCAGCTATTTTAGTCGCCAACACCATTTCTTCTCTTCGAGAAGCATGACGAGACAACCAATCACCAATAATGGATTCTGTTTTACCGTAAGTTTCAGGCGTTGGTGGTACCGCATACATTTCTGCAGTATCAAAAAAGTTAATACCCTGATCCAATGCAAAAGCAATCTGCTCATCTGCATCAGCTTGTGTATTTTGCTTCCCCCAGGTCATCGTTCCAAGACACACACGGGACACATCGATCCCAGTTCGCCCTAACTGACTGTATTTCATGAAGATATATTCCTTCTGTTGTTATCTTTAACCGTTAAAAATGTAAACAATCAGACACAACAAAGCCAGACCTGCTCAGGGAAACAATGTGAAGGATAACGTCATTACTCCGTTAGCAAATACTCGTAACGCTGATCCGTTAATGTTTTAAGGAAAGCCTCTAGCGCATCAACACGACGATTGTCCAAAGGTGGCCCGATCTCTAGGGATTCCAGATCTATGTTTTCAGGCACCTCAGGTGCTTGCCAAGGAAGGCCTGTCTCAGGATTGAGTTTTCTCATCGGATTATTGTAATGATCATAAAACAGGATAACCGTACGCAAATCCTTGAACACACCGTTGTGCATGTATGGCCCTGTAACCGCTACATTACGCAATGACGGCACTTTAAACTTACCCCTTTGACTATCTTCGTTGACTAAAGGATTATCAAACAACCCTTCGTCTAGAGTTGCCAAAGCTAAATTCGGGTTGCGAGGCACGCCGATATTTCGGTATTCGTAGTTTGTAAACGTTTCTTTCGGATAAAAAGGCGAGCTATTCAGTTGATGACAAGCATTACAGTTTGTGAATTGCTGAGAAAAGAAAAGCGTTCTACCCAACTCCTCTTCAGGCGTAAATCGCTCCTCACCACGCATCACTCGATCGTATTTTGAATCAAACGGCATAAACAACTCCGTCTGCTCAAAGTGAGCAATGGCATCAGTGATAGCATTGAACGCTTTATCTTTTGCAGAAAATACCGACTCACCATACAGCTCTTTGAAAAGGCGCTCATAGGCTGGATTTTCCAATACACGATCCACCACAGCAGATTCACTTTCCATCTGCATTTCAACTGGATTGACAAATGGTCCTGCAGCTTGGTCAGCCAGATTAGACGCTCTACCATCCCAGAACTGCCCACCTCGATAGTCTCCATTTTTCATTTTATGAAAGATTGGTGCCAACGCAGCATAGCCCGCAGTCGGTGCATTACGCTCCCCATGGGAAGCATCATCACTTCCCAATGATACGGCGCCAAAATCCACCGTCTCACGCCCATCAACAAATGCTCTACCAATATCATGACAACTTGCACAAGACTGGTTGCGATTCCTTGAAAGATTGACATCAAAAAAAAGCTGACTACCTAGCTGTGCCTTGGGATTATCTAATGGAACAGGCAAATCCGATTTTTTATCAGCGGAGGAGGACTCGATAGCGAGCGTCTCATTACTAGCGCGGCAACCCGCTAAAACGAGACTTAGAACAACAATTAGCAAGGGGGTAAAATACGACATACAACAACCAACATTTCAGGTGACTAAATAATACACCTAGAAAAATTGCTTGAGAATAAATGAGAATCAAAGTCTATAAAGAAAAATGGCCAAAAGTCACAAGTTTTGGCCATTTATTCACCTTGAGAAGAGCATCACTTCTGCGACATCAATTCTTCTCAGGAATCGTTACATTTAACTCAAGCACAGAACAGTCGTCAGTATTCTCGAGTTGTATTTGAACATCATCACTTTCGATCTGAACATACTTGCGAATAACCGCAATGATTTCCTGCTGCATTTGCTCTAAGTAATCGGGTTGAGTACGGCGACTACGCTCATGGGCAACAATAATCTGAAGTCGGTCCTTTGCAACCGATGCAGAGGTTGGCTCACTTTTGCTCTTAAAATAGTCAAAAATTCCCACTTTAACCTCCTAGTAGTCGCTTAAAAAATCCTTTCTTTTGAACATCCGTAAAACGCAGTGGACGCTGCTCGCCCAAAAGACGATCTACGGCATCAGAATACGCCTGACCAGCTTCCGCCTGATCATCTAATATCACTGGTGTACCTTGGTTCGACGCCTTGAGCACCGCATCAGATTCTGGAATAACCCCCAATAGAGGAATCGCCAAAATCTCTTCCACATCTTCTACACTCAACATTTCACCCTCACATACGCGCTCTGGGTTGTATCGGGTCAGCAGTAAGTGCTCTTCAATCGGTGAAAGACCTTGTTCAGCTCGTCGACTCTTACTTTGCAGTATCCCCAAAATTCGATCAGAATCTCGAACCGAAGACACTTCTGGATTCGTTGTGACGATTGCAACATCGGCAAAATAGAGCGCCATTTGCGCCCCTTTTTCAATACCGGCCGGAGAATCACATACAATATAATCAAATTCTTTTGATAATTCATCAAGAACAGCCTCTACACCTTCTGGCGTTAGCGCGTCTTTATCACGTGTTTGCGAGGCAGGAAGAATGAACAGATCCTTGGTGCGCTTATCTTTGATCAAGGCTTGCGAAAGAGTCGCTTCTTTATTAATCACATTAACAAAGTCATAGACCACACGACGCTCACAGCCCATAATTAAGTCTAAGTTACGTAGACCTACGTCAAAATCAATGATTACAGTTTTGTGTCCTTTCAATGCTAGACCGGTACCGATCGCAGCACTGGAAGTTGTTTTACCAACCCCACCTTTACCTGAGGTTACGACGATTATTTTAGCCAACTAAATATCCCCCAAAACATAATTCTAATAGCCTTTGCCCTAACCTATAGTGAGGCGATTTCCAATGTGTCTTCCACTAATAGCACTTGCGCGGCATCTTTCCAAATAATTTTTTGCAGCGCGTCACTAAGCATAAAATTCCCTGCTATAGCGACTAATTCTGCTTCCATGTTTTTACAAAAAATACGGGCTGAACTATCACCTTTTACGCCCGCTAATGCACGACCTCTCAAAGCGCCGTAAATATGTATATTTCCTTCCGCCAATACTTCAGCCCCAGCACTCACCTGCGACAGCACCACTAAGTCTCCAGATGCGTATATCTGCTGACCAGAGCGAACAGGCTTAGTGATAACCTTGGTAGGTTGAGACACTTCTCGCTCTTCAATAACAGTTTTAACAACCACCTGTGGGTCTTGTACAGGAGCAGTCGGTTCACTTTTAATATTGATCTGTCGCGAATTGGCATTTGGCAGCATAGGTAGCTCACATTCTAAGCGCCACTTAGGGATTGTCTCTTGGCTGGTACGCCAACCAATTACTGCTAAGCCTTGCCTTCGGCAAGAATCGACAAGACTTGTAAAAAAATCTAAGGTAGCAAAAGAAGCGATCTGATTGATGTCGATAATAAGAGGCACTTGGTCGAAAAATTGCGGGACTTGAGCAATTTTTTCTTTCAAGCCCGTGATGATTTGGTCCAAATTAGATGTTTTTATCTCTAATACCACAGTGGTAACAACACTTCCCTTTAGACGAAAGTCATTATCTGACATTGAGTGATTTTCCTTAGATAAATCAACGCTGTAGCGCTTCATACAATCAAAATTAAATGCAATACGCTATTCTAACAATATAGCGCTAGAATTGAAGCTATTCTCTGAAAACAAATCTCAACTCAGCTATTAATTTATATTAATAATACACTTGTGTGTGTTTTAAAACAAAATGACAACACACTGATTTTATTAAACTTTTACTACTTATTTACAAGGTTTTGCCACTCTTTCTGGGGAAAAGTTATATCGCTTAACAAGCTAATCTCGAAAACAGCTGGCTAAGGTCGAAACCCCCAAACCTGAATGTTTACGGACACTAAGCTGCACTGGAATCCGCTCTTTTAAGGCTTCCACATGACTTATAACACCAATTGTTTTACCGGTACTGTTCAATCGATCAAGTGCATCCAACGCAATATCTAATGTTTCACTGTCCAGCGTGCCAAAACCTTCATCCAAAAAGAGTGAATCGATTGATGTCTTATGGCTTACCAACTCAGACAATGAAACAGCAAGCGCTAAGCTGACCAAAAATGACTCACCACCAGACAGTGTTTTGGTATCGCGGGAAATATCCCCTTGCCATCCATCAATAACTTCAAGAAACAACCCTTCGCCTTTTTGACGCTGCAGTTGATAACGTCCATGCAATGTCGATAAGTGACGATTAGCCAACCAAACTAAATGATCCAATGTAACACTTTGGGCATAACGACGAAAACGCGCGCCATCCGAAGACCCGATCAACCCATTTAAGTCGTCTAGCCACTCGAATGCAGCCTTTTCACTTGCGATTCGCTGCAACATGGTTTCACTAGACAGCCGCTTTTGCTGTTCTGACTGAATGCGTTCAGCCAGCTGCCCAAGCTCCACTAAGACTGATTGATGGGCTTTTTTTGCTTGATCAAGCAACTCATTGAGCGCCTCTTCATCCTTGTACGATGCCACCTCAGGTAATGTCGTTTGTTTCAATTTATGGAGCTTAAGTTCTTCTTTTGTCTGTATCTGCAATGTCTTACACCGTTGAGCAAACATTTCAGCTTCTTTTATTCGATTAGCCAATGAGTCTTGCTCCATTTGACTCATTAATGTTTGCTGCCACCGCGCTTGACTATCAAAGCCATGTTCACTCAAGCGTGTCAGCCAACTAGACTTCAATGCGGCATTATCAGAAACCATTGTTTGAAGTTGGCTATCAGTTTGCGCTAAGCGCGCTGAATGCTCTTTCAAATCAAGTTGATTGGTAGCAACCAGAGAACTTGCATTGTCTTTTTCTAATCGAGCCTGTTCCACTTGTTCACTAATGGATGCGCGCTTCTGACTGACAGTCAGCCCCATTAATCCAGTGGTATATTTTTCATTAAGCTGCTCATAGTAGCGATTCAGAGTATTAAGCTGCTCCTGCTCACTTTCAAGCTGCGCCTGGATCACTGACGACTGCTGACTGATTTGCTGTAAATGCCAGTCACTTTCTGAAACAACCTGATTAAGCGCTTGCACCTGCTGCTGCGCGCGATGCCATGATTCAAGTGATTGCTCGATGGTTGATATTTGCGGCAGAGATTCAAGCAACGCACTTTCAACAATTAGAGGCGCTATCTCTTGATACAGCCCCTGAATTAATTTTTCGTAATCTGTTGCAACCTCCAGCAACAATGCTTCAAGCTCCGCTTTCTTATCCGTTAGTTGTACTCGTTGCTGTTCGATGTTTTGATTTTGATATTGCTGCTGAGCCAATTCATGGTCAATTGCACCCAGTGATTCCAGTAACTGACGATGCTGACGTTCGACCGTTTGATAGTATTTATTAGCATTCTTGTAATGCTGTTGTTTCGCCTGTAATTCTAAGACTTGATCTCTCAAGCTTTCCATGTCGCTAGATACCGCAGCCAAGCCTTCATAGTCATTACAGTGACTTTCGATAGACAACTCTACATCGCTGATCGCTTGATCTAATGTTTCAATCCGACCAGCTAAACGAGCTAACTCAGTATGTTGCGCTTGTTGTGCAGAAGCCATACTCGAATACGATGTCTGGCACTGCTCTAAACGTTGCAATAAAGCTTCATCTTGGGACTGAGGTTCCACGGCAGATAAATCATGCTCCGCACTGCCGCATAAAGGACAAGGACAACCTGACTCAAGCAATTGGCGTTCCTTCTCCAAAATGCTAATGCGCTGTTGCAACTGGAGGCGCTGCTCAATATCTTCTACCTGCTGCGAGAGCGCCATTAATTTTTCTTCATCGGCCGCAAGAGAGGTTTGCACTACACGCTGCTGATCCAAAAGCGTCTGGCGAGCAATAAGATGGTTTTGCAACTGCTTATCGAGGCTCTGGTAATGCTCTGTCGCAGTTAACCATTGTTGAGTCGTGATGACTTCCTGGTCTAGCTTTTCTAATTCTTCCAGCCACTGCTCATACGGCTTACCTTGTATCAACCGGTCGATTTCTGCTTTGGCATCCGCCTCGGAGGTTAACAGTGCTTGCTTGCGCTGCTCAGTCTCAAGAAGTGAAGCCGCATTACTTTCCAACTGTTGCGTTAAAGCCTTCTGATCCGCTTCTATTCTGGTCAAGTTTTCTTTGAGCGATTGCTGCTGTTGTTGCAAGGATGAAGATCTATGTGACTCTAATCGCCATTTCTCCAATAGCGACAAGGCCTTTTCCCCATCATGCCAACAAGATAGGTAGACATGTTGAGCATTTATATTTTGCTCAGCTTGCTGTTTCTGCTCCAAGTGATGCTTGTATTGCTGCTCAAGTCGCACTTGTTCATCTTGCTTAGTAATATAGCGTTGCTGAGCAGTGGCTTTGTCGCGGGCAAGCTGAGCCAACTCTGACTCTAATGGCAACCATGTGGATTCAGCTTCTTGCTCAAATAGCTCCTGCGCAGCCTTCTGCTGCTGTAACATCACTTGAGACATTGCTAGCTTTTGCTCTGAATCCGTCAGCTTTAACTGAACACTATCCAAGGCCTGTACGAGGTGATTTTTAACTTCGTTCAGCGCTTGTTCATTAGCCAAACCTTTTTCAAGAGCGTTAAAGTCAGGTTCGATTTTTCGAGCCAAAACAGCTCGGGCTAAACGCTCTTTTTCTGGCGCCAGCACGATAAGTTGCTCACCAGCCTGCTCAACATCTAACTTTTGCTGAGCTAATTTCTGTTCTAGGCGTGAACACTCTCGATACCAGTCACTGACCTGCTCCAGATTAGCAACATTACCTTGCAGTAATCCTTCCTGTTCCGCTATAGCTTGTTTTTTCTGCTGTAACGCGACCCATTCGCTTTCATCCATTAGCTTATGACTTGCTTGGACAGCTTCTAGCTCTTTAATCTGGGCTTTCTGATCTCGATGTTTGTCAAACACGCGTCGAGAAATGTCCGCGTATACCTCTGTCCCCGTTAGCTCTTCTAGTAACTCCGCGCGTTCATCGGTTCTGGCGTTAAGAAACGCCGCAAAACCACCTTGAGCCAACATCATTGAGCGGGTAAAACGCGCAAAATCCAAACCAGTAATGTCTGATATTTGGCTGAGCTTGTGGGCAATCTTATCCGCTAGAACTGTGCCATCGGCCAATGACAAACCACATTGAACAGGCTGCAGATTTCCATCAGCCTTGTTTCGGGCACGTTTCTGCTCCCAACTCGAAACATAACGCTTACCCTTCACTTCAAACACCACTTCCGCCGAACAGAAGCCTGTGTGGCGAGTCATCACATCGTTTGCTGACTGAGAAATATTCACACGAGGTGTTTGGTGATAAAGCGCCAAACATATGGCATCCAATAATGTGGATTTCCCTGCACCAGTAGGCCCAGTGATTGCAAAAATACCCGCATCCTTGAAAGGCTCAGACTCGAAATCAATAAACCACTTTCCCTTCAAAGAGTTGAGGTTCTCAAATCGTAACGAACAGATCTTCATGCCTTGTCCTCCTGCTCATTGATGATTTGGCTAAACAAACTTTTCAATGTACTCGCTCGACTTGACTCAACGTCTTTTTCCGTAAGCAAACGCTCAAACACCTCCATTGGTGTAATGTCCTCAAGGGTCGCAGTTTCGCCGTCACCATCGAACAATGTGGCCGCTTTGCGAGTCCGCTGCACTTTGACGATGTCTATCGGACGACCATCACAAAGCTCCGCTAGCTTTTCCTGAAATGGTCCCAAATTGATGTCTTCGTTAACTGTGATATCCAGCCAAACGGAAAGGCCCTCAGTATCTTCCAATGTTTCAATTTGCTTTAGTAGATCGGATCGCTTACCAGACATTTGTATAAGCTTTCTAAATACCGGAATGGCAATTCGCTCAACAGTGTTCGATTGCGTATCGTAGATACAAACAGATTTTGGGCTGTTCGCCTCATCAAAACTCATCGGCATTGGAGAACCGGAATACCGCCAGTTGGAGTTTCCTCCAACGAGCATAGGTTTATGAATATGACCAAGCGCTAAATAATCAAAAGCTGGCAACAAGCTTGGTGATAGCGACTCCAAACTACCAACGTAGATATCCCGAACCGATTCGGTCTTTTCACCTCCCACCATGGTTAAGTGGCCCGTTCCAATAATGGGCACCTCATCATTCATAGATTTAGCCAAATCATATTGCTGCTGGTAGTACTGCTGTATTTGATCCGCTAATTGAAAGCTTTTATCTGTGCCCGACTGTCCGGCTTCGTAACGGACCATATCACGAGCCCGCAGGAATGGGATGGCACATACCAAAGCGCTCACATTCCCAGAACCATCTTTTAATTCTATGATGGCTTCAAAGCCATTTTGCCAAGCGGGCTGCGTCACCACATATGTATCTAACGTCGCCAATAGATTTTTGCTTTCATTGAGCACACTCACAGAATCATGATTACCAGCGACCACGATTAGCACGCATTTTAAGGCATGCAGCCGCAACACACATTCATGGTACAGCTCACGGGCATAACTCGGTGGAGTGGATGTATCGAAGATGTCTCCCGCAATAATAACGGCTTCTATGTCATGCTCCGTGACAGTACTCGCTAACCAATCGATAAACAAACGGTGCTCTTCCAGTCGGCTTTTACCCATGAAATTTTGGCCTAAGTGCCAGTCTGAAGTATGTAGAATTTTCATTAATTTGAATGCGTCATAAAGGTGAAGTCTGCAACACGGCAGCGACTCGTCGCTAACCAGTCTTCTAGGGAGTCTTGTGAAACAGGCTGATCATTAAGAATTAAAGCCTTATCGAAACATTGAAATGCTAATGTCTTAGAAGGTAATGAAAGATCAATGGCCTCAAGCATTGGAGAGTGGCTAACACCATATTGCTGTAGCGCATCAGCAAAGTTCTGCGCTAGAGCTCGATTGTCCGCAGAATACAAAAGCAAGTGAGTCGCGGATATATCGATCGTCGCCCGCTGTGCGCCTTGTTCAATCAACAACTCTGACAGACGCTCTTGAAACGCTAACGGAAAATAAAAAGCAAGCGCTTCGCCTGCGGTGCTACAACACACAGAACGGCCAATATGATCGCCAAGCTGCCATCGGAACACAGCCCCCAAGGGGAGGCTAACAGGGCAATGCGCTTTTACTTTACCCCAATGATCAGATAAAACTTCACAGGAAACATCCTCTAGCGCAATAGTAAATCGCTGGCTTGGCTTTGATGATAAAGACATATCATCTTGAACCGTCTGCTGGCAGCTCAAGATAGAATCACCAACCAATGGGTATAACCGACAGCTGCCGCAAGCACCCGCAAGGCAACTATGAGAAACCATTGCCCCGCGCTGTAACAATGCAGATAACAAGTTCTCCTCTTCGGGCACAATGTACTCATGCCCGTCTAGGTTAATGCGACAGCCTCTACTCATGCGGCATCAGTTTTCGGGGTCTTAGCTAATAGCGCAACCAATATATCCCAGAATTCGCCCACTGAGCTGATTTCCATACGCTCAGATGGAGAATGCGCGCCTCGTATGTTTGGGCCAAAGGAAACCATTTCCATACCTGGGTACTTTGCACCGATAATGCCACATTCCAGTCCAGCGTGAATCACTTTAACGGTTGGCGTAAAGCCCATGACTTCCTGGTGAACTGCATCAAATTGTTTCAGCAAAGTTGACTCCGGCTCTGGCTTCCAGCCTGGGTAGCCATTTTCCAACAATACTTCACAGCCGATCAGAGCAAACGGCGCTTTCGCAACATTTGCCAAGTATTCAGTCTGACTGTCTACTAAAGAACGAACTAATAAGCATCCAGAAAAACTCATAGAGTCATTTTCTTCATGCAAACGAATCACCCCAAAGTTGCATGAGGTTTCGACAACCCCTTGTAATGTTGGCGACATACGATGAACGCCATTTGGAGCACACAACATGGCTTGAATCAATTGATTCTGTACAGAAGCAGGCAAGTGCGCCGCCGTGTTTGTCGGCTGTAGAGAAATAGCCAGATTTGGATCCGTGTCTGCAAACTCACTCTGAATCATTTGAGCTTGCTCAGAAAACCAAGTCTGCAACTTGCTTCGATCGGAAGATTGCACCTGTAGCACAGCAAATGCATCTCGTGCGATGGCATTACGAAGGGTGCCACCATTTAGCTCTGATAAGCCGTAATCCAGCTCTGCTCCAAGACTATTCAACAAACGCACTAGCAAAACATTGGCATTCGCCAAGCCCTTATTGATATCCAAACCAGAGTGACCACCTTTAAGACCAGAGATGGTGACTTTAAATGCCGTATCAAACTGATGATTCACTTCTGAAGCGAAACGGTGGCTGACGTTAATATCGATCCCACCAGCACAACCGATGTATACGTCGCCACGATCCTCAGAATCCAAGTTAAGCATTCGCTTACCTTTTAGAATGCCCTCTTCTAATTGCGCAGCACCACGTAAACTGGTTTCTTCTTCAATGGTAAAAACGGCTTCTATTGGTCCATGGGCAATTTCTTGGCTTTCTAGTACAGCCAAGATAGCTGCCACACCGATGCCATTGTCAGCGCCTAATGTTGTGCCCTTAGCGTGGACCCAACCCTCTTTTTCGTAGGTATGTATAGGATCCGTTTCGAAGTTATGATCAGAGTCTGATTCTTTCTGCGCCACCATATCCAGATGCCCTTGAAGTACCACTGTTTCGCGGTCTTCCATGCCAACTGTCGCAGCTTTATAAATAATCAAATTACCAGCAGTGTCGATATAAGGTGTTAAACCAAGCGTTTGCGCCCAGTTAAATAAATAATCGCGTAATGCCTTCTCATGAAAGGATGGACGTGGAATGTCACACAGTATACGAAATTGTCGCCATACCGCTTGTGGCGCTAAAGACTCCAACCATTGATTCATACTTCTACTTCTCCAAATAAATAAGCCGCTTAATAGAGCACTAAGCGGCTTATAGACTTTATGTCGTGCCTATCGTTTTTTCAACGACCCAGCCGAAAAGGTAACAAACTCTTCTGCACTGGTAGGGTGAACGCCGACGGTGCTGTCAAAATGCGCTTTGGTGGCCCCTGCCTTAATAGCAATGCCTAAGCCTTGAATAATTTCACCGGCATAATCACCGATCATATGCGCACCTAGAACTTTATCCGTGCTGCGATCAACCACCAGCTTCATAAAGGTACGCTCTTGAGCACCCGAAAGCGTGTGCTTCATTGCACGAAAATCCGTCTGGTATACATCAATATCGTAACCCCTCTTATCCGCTTCCTGTTCAGATAAACCTACGGTGCCAATAGGAGGCTGAGAGAAAACTGCCGTCGGGATATTATCGTAATCAAAATTTGGCTCAATCCCATCAAACCAATATCCAATCAACGCCATTGCTTCTTTAATCGCAACAGGGGTAAGTTGAACTCGATCCGTTACATCCCCAATGGCATACACAGAATCCACTGAGCTTTGGTAACGATCATTAACAATGATGGCACCATTTTTGGCTGTTTCTATCCCTACTGCATCTAAGTTTAACGAGCTTGTATTGGGAATACGTCCCGTTGCATAAAGCACTTCATCAAACATCAGGATACGGCCGTCTTTTAGAGTCACCTGTTTCTGGCCATCTTTTGCTTCGATCTTTTCAACATCACTGTTTAATTCAACATTGACACCTGCTCGAGCGTATTCATTTGAAGCAAAGTCACGAACATCTTCATCGAAGCCACGCAACAATTTGTCACCACGATACATCAGCGTTGTTTCAACGCCTAAACCATTACAGATACCAGCAAACTCAACCGCAATATAGCCGCCTCCCACCACTAAAATGGACTTTGGCAGTTTTTCAAGGAAAAACATGTCATCGGAAACAAGAACAAGGTCATTGCCAGAAAACTCAGGTACAAATGGCTTCGCACCAACAGCAATCAAAATTCGTTCAGCTGTTATCAGCTCTTCTCCGACTTTGACGGTATGCGCATCGACAAGCTCACCATAACCCTGATGAATCGTTACGCCAGGATTTTCCAGCAAATTTTTATAAATCCCATTCAGGCGCTCGATCTCTTTGGTTTTGTTATCACGCAAGGTTGCCCAATCGAAAGTAGGCTTCTCAAAGCTCCAACCATAACCTTTTGCCTGCTCTGTAACATGGCTAAATTCTGAACCATAAACGAATAATTTCTTCGGAACACAGCCAATGTTGACACAAGTACCACCCAAAGCTTGAGCTTCTGCAACGCCCACTTTAAAGCCTTTAGAAGCCGCCACGCGACTCGCACGCACACCACCAGAACCGGCACCAATCACAAATAAGTCGTACTGATATTCCATTGTAAAAACCTTTGTCAGGAAACGTATTCTTAAACAATTGGGTTAAAGCCATCTATTTCAATGGCTACACACCTATCAACACCCATGCAAGAGAAAGATATTATTGTCAATACGACTTTTATCTGTAACTATTCCAAAAATTAATGTTTTGGTCAGGAATGAATTATCATGAAAGTAGTATCCTTCAACATCAACGGATTGCGCGCTCGCCCGCATCAGATTGAGGCGCTCGTAGCCACACAGCAGCCAGATATCATTGGCCTGCAAGAAATCAAAGTTCATGATGAAGCATTTCCCCACGAAATTCCTGAATCCGTTGGCTACCACGCGTATCACTTTGGTCAAAAGTCGCACTACGGCGTCGCTATTTTTAGTAAGCAGCCTGCCACAAAAGTGGAATATGGATTCCCTACTGATGATGAAGACGCCCAACGCCGTATGATCATCGCCACTTTTGACACAGAGTCCGGGCCATTAAAAGTGATCAATGGCTATTTCCCACAGGGTGAAAATAGAGATCACGAGACGAAGTTCCCTGCGAAGCGAAAGTTCTACCAAGACCTTATGAATTATCTGGCGCAACACTCTGCAGATGAACAGATCGTTGTCATGGGGGACTTTAATATTTCGGCACAAGATCTAGATATTGGTATTGGCGAGCAAAATGCGAAGCGTTGGCTGAGAACGGGAAAATGTAGCTTTTTGCCAGAAGAACGAGAGTGGTTTGACAAGCTGCTAGATTGGGGACTTGTCGACACCTATCGCCATCAAAACCCAACCGATAACTCGTTGTTTAGCTGGTTTGATTATCGTTCAAAAGGTTTTGATGATGCGCCAAAGAGAGGCCTACGCATTGATGGTGTACTGGCAACAGAGCCATTAATGAAGCGACTTGTAGCAACAGGCATCGACTATCAAATACGCGGTTTAGAAAAGCCATCCGACCATGCACCGATTTGGGCTGAATTTTCGCTTTCTTTAAAGGCTATTTTTTAACCACACCTTATGGAACAAGATGAAGACTATTCTGGCTTGATTTTTACGTTCAATACCCCCAGTCTTATCCACAGTGGATGTGGATTATTTATTTTAGAATGAGTATTTGTTATAAAACCAATACTCATTCGCATCTATCCCAATAACAACATAACGAACACACCATGCAACAGACTGAAATTGAAATTAAAGACATGCTTGCGCGTGCCAGTGAAGCGTCGGTTTTCCTGAAAGCACTCAGTAATGAAAACCGTCTCATTATTCTATGTAACCTGTTACAAGACGAACTATCGGTAGGCACCTTAAATGAGCGTGTTTTGCTTAGCCAATCAGCGCTATCGCAACACCTTGCTGTGTTACGTAAAGATGGCCTCGTCACAACTCGACGAGACTCTCAAACGATCTTTTACTCGATTGCAGACCCGAGAGTAAAAGAGTTAATCCAAACCCTTCACGATCTTTTCTGCGCAGACTAACAAAAAAAACCATTGATTTTGTTAGCCACCCACTTTGGCTGCTCAAGCGGAAGCATATGTCCGCTTTGAGCCACCACATTGACATCTACCTGCTTCAATTCAGACAGCTGCTTAAGCCGTTCTCCCGTGACAAATTGATCCGCAAATCCAGCCAATACTAGCCATTTAGCTTGCGACATTGAAATCGCTTCAAAATTATCTCGACGCTCGAGTGTTGCCTTTAGCTGAGCGATCAGTACTTTCTCCCCTAAAACACTGTCCATGGCGATGATTGTGTCCAGCAGTTCATCTTGGTTTGGGTGTTCAGACCAAAGCATTTGCCTGGCCTTCTTCATTGGCAATCCGTTATAGCCCACTTTTAGCACCCAATCTAACGCTTGTTGGCGCTGTGCCTTTTCCACGTCAGGAAGACGGTTCCCCACATTAGACATCAGCATCGCAGACTTAATCCTATTAGGTTCAACTCTGGCGATCTCTGTTAGCAAATAACCCCCTAATGAAAAGCCAATTAAGTGCGATGGCTCAGGAGGAAGGAGTCTTAATACTCCCTCCACCATTTTCTCTAAGCTCTCTTCTACAGGCAAAACAATCGGATGAAGCTGTATAGAGGAGTGAAGTAGTGGCTTAATCCACTGCCAAAGCCTCTCATCGCACATAGTGCCAGGCAAACAATAAACATCAGTCATACTATTGAGGAACTCTAAATTCAAAAGGACCTTGTCTTATCCGCTGGTAGCTTGCAAAACGAGGCAAGCCAGTAGACGTAAGACCTTGGTAACGAAACGTAATAAATACACCGATTTCTGGTGGCTGTGCGCGCTCTTGATCTGAAAAACCAGTACCAATTTTAAAACGTTTGCCATCAGCTAACTCAACCAACAGTGCACCAAGCTGACCATAATATTTCCCCTGCCCCGGCACATGGTCAACCACTTTGGCTTCTGCATCTTGGTACTTTTTCACTTTCAGCAGTGCATCAGATCGCCCTGAACGAAAAAGCGCTGTTTTTCTATGCAACATAAGACCTTCAGCCCCCAACGCCACCATGGTGTCCAACTGGTCGTAGAGTTGCTCAGCTGAATCAACAGTGAATTGATCGACTGCTTGAATATAAGCGTTCCCCGCATCACTCACCAATGCTTGATAACGTTTTACCCTTTGCTCAAACGTTGAGAAATTATCTGGCGCATCAAACACCATGTAGCGGATCTCTCGCCATTGCTCATGATTTGGAATGGTATCTAGCACTGTATTTTGAACAGTGCCGAATTTATTTCTTCCCGCCCACAATTCACCGTCTAACCACACTTTTGGCCAACCTGACACAAACCAGTCGGGTGGATTAATCTTTTGCCCTTGACGAGTTCGTAAAACTTCGCCATCCCAGATGCCTCGTATACCATCCAGTTTTTCACTCACTAGATAGTCTTGTACATTCTCACCATCATATTGGGTAGCCAGCTGCACCTCCTGAGCATTAGCCGACGTAATAAACACAAATAACCAAGTAGCGCTACACCATTTCATAAGACCTCCTTGTCTTGTTACAGTGCCCAAAAAAAAGCCCAAGCATTAAGCTTGGGCTCTCTGAACAGATCTGATTAGTTCGACATTTGAACAATCAGCTTATTCATACGAGAAACAAACGTCGCAGGGTCATCCAATTGACCGCCTTCTGCTAGCGTTGCTTGTTCGTATAGAAGCCAAGCCATGTCTGCAAAGCGATCTTCATCTGCCTCTGCATCCATCTTCTGAACGATTGGGTGATCAGGGTTCACTTCTAATGATGGCTTAGATTCTGGCAGTTGTTGACCTGCTTGCTCCAACAAACGACGCATCTGTAGACCCATATCAAACTCCCCGACCACTAGACATGCTGGTGAGTTTGTTAAACGGTCTGTGCTGTTCACTGAAGTCACTTTTTCCTCAAGAACAGACTTCATACGATCTAGCAATGGCTTGATTTGCTCAGCCTTCTGCTCTTTCTCTTTTTTCTGCTCTTCAGATTCTTCTACTTCAATGTCTAGCTTGCCTTTGGTGACATCTTGGAAAGACTTACCATCGAATTCACGCAGTGAAGACATCATCCATTCATCAATGCGATCACTTAGTAGCAATACTTCATAGCCCTTCTTACGAAGCACTTCTAGATGCGGGCTGTTTTTCGCTGTGTTGTGATTCTCAGCGTAGATGTAGTAGATCTTGTCTTGGCCTTCAGCCATACGCTCTACATAGTCTTTTAGAGACTCAGTTTGCGCGGCATTGTCTGTATGGGTTGTACTAAAGCGTAATAGTTCAGCAATCTTATCTTTGTTACCAAAGTCATCTGCTGGACCTTCTTTAAGCACGTTACCGAACTCATCCCAGAACTTCTGGTAAGTTTCCGCATCGTTTTTCGCCATTTTCGAAAGCATGTCTAGCACACGTTTCGTTAGCGCAGAGCGCATCGAATCAACTGCGTTATCGTTTTGAAGAATCTCACGGGAAACGTTCAAAGACAGATCATTTGAGTCAATCACCCCTTTTACGAAACGCATGTATGGAGGCAGGAAGGCTTCCGCATCGTCCATAATGAAGACGCGCTGAACATATAGCTTCAAACCACGCAACATATCGCGGTTCCAAAGGTCTTGCGGCGCTTTAGATGGAATGTACAGTAGGCTTGTGTATTCGAGCTTACCTTCAACCTTATTGTGCGACCACTTTAGTGGCTCTTGGAAATCATGCGAAACATGCTTGTAGAATTCTTTGTATTCTTCGTCACTAACTTCGTTGCGAGGACGCGTCCAAAGTGCTTTGGCTGAGTTAACCGCTTCCCAAGTTGGTTCCGTCTCACTTGTTTCTTTGACATTGCCCTCTTCATCGTACTCAGGCATTGGTACTTTAAGCATTTCAACTGGAATCGAAATGTGGTCTGAGTATTTTGACACCAGTGAACGCAAACGCCAGTTATCTGCAAACTCTTTACCATCTTCTTTAAGATGTAGAGTAATGCTTGTACCACGAGAAGCTTTATCGATCGCTTCGATTGTAAATTCGCCGGTGCCTTCTGACTCCCAACGAATTGCTTCGTCGCTGCCAGCACGACGCGTTTCAACAGTAACTTTGTCGGCTACGATAAACGCAGAGTAGAAACCTACACCAAACTGACCAATCAACTGGCTATCTTTCTTCTGATCACCACTTAGCTGCTCTAGGAACTGAGCGGTGCCTGATTTTGCAATCGTACCTAGGTTTGAGATCGCTTCATCGCGATTCATACCGATACCGTTGTCATCGATAGTGATCGTGCCAGCATCTGCGTCAAAGCCAATGCGTACACGTAGATTTGGATCGTCTGACAATAGATCTGCGTTAGATACTGCCTCGAAACGTAGTTTGTCTACAGCGTCTGATGCGTTAGAGATCAACTCGCGTAGAAAGATTTCTTTGTTTGAATACAAAGAGTGGATCATTAAATGAAGCAGTTGTTTTACTTCAGTTTGAAATCCTAAGGTTTCTTTTTGAGTTTCAGTTGTCATGTTTCTCCATGCTCCTTCGTTACAACACACGCGCAAACGCGCTTAACTTTATGATGTTTAACGATATGGAGGCATGGAAAAATAATTCAAGGCAAAAATTAGCGTTTATGAATAATTGTAAAACCATCGCCGATAGGAAGCAGGCTAGAATCGACTTCTTGGTCTTGATGAACGCGGTCATTTAATTCACGTACGATGCGCGTATCTTTGTCATCAAATGACTCATCCGCTACATTGCCCCACCACAGGGTATTATCAATCACCATACAGCCACCTTGGCGTAGCAACTGCTTTCCCATGTCGTAGTAAGCCAGTAAATTGGCTTTGTCAGCATCAACAAAGATAAAGTCAAAAGTCCCCTTTTGGTCTTTTAACAATTCTTCCATGGATATTTTTGCGTCACAGCAGTGAGTTTCCACTTGTTCAGAGAGACCTGCCATTTCGATGTGCTTATTCGCTATATCGAGCCACATTTGTTTTTTATCAAAGGCCAGTAGTTTCGCATCTTTCGCAAGTTTTAGGCCCATCGAAATGGTGCTGTAGCCTGTGAACACGCCAACCTCCAAAACCTTTTTAGGGTTCTGCATTGCAATGAGCAGGCCTAAAAACTGCCCGACTTCAGGAGAAAGCGCCATACGTGCCATATGATATTGAGCCGTTTCACGGCGTAAGGCTTCAAGAACTTGGTGCTCATTAACAGAGTGGTTGATCAAATAGCTGTATAAGCGATCATCCACCTTCACCGTTCGGTTTACCGGTGGATTATCATCTGACACTTGTTTTGGAAAATTAGGAAGCATGGGATTTAATGACGAGTCCACGACTTAAGGTTTTAAAGGTTTTAGAACGAAACTCTCGGCGATAAAGGACTGCAACGATCATCAGGCTCGTGGCCATACAAAAATAAGGCCCTAAGAACCAAGCGGAGAAAGCCATAGCAAAGTAATAAGCTCTAAGCCCATAGTTAAATTGGTTCGCAGCTAAACTACAAACTTTTGCCATGTGCATGGCGTACAACTCACGCTCACTTTCTTCAATGCCTCGTTCGGTTGCCAATGGCGCACTGCCAACCAAAACCGAACAAAAATTGTACTGACGCACTGACCAAGTAAACGTGAAAAACGCATAGACAAATATCAGAACCAAAACGATGATTTTCAGCTCCCACTCTGTTTGGCTCATGGGTTCCAGAAAATAAAAGTCATTAATAATGCCCATCGCCTGTTCAGAATAGCTAAAGGCTGTAAAAAGGCCCGCGATAATTAACAAACTACTGGAAGCAAAAAACAAACTACTACGTTCAAGGTTAGCCATGA
This sequence comes from Marinomonas sp. AWM4_232, assembly GCF_056158325.1. Classification (NCBI taxonomy): domain Bacteria; kingdom Pseudomonadati; phylum Pseudomonadota; class Gammaproteobacteria; order Oceanospirillales; family Oceanospirillaceae; genus Marinomonas; species Marinomonas sp. AWM4_232. The sequence goes on from NZ_JBSWTA010000001.1 coordinate 3,973,498, forward strand.
CTGAGGCATCGGCGATCCGATTATCTCGTCGCAAAAGTCGAGACATCCAAGCCAGACGGAATTGATGAAGTACGCTTACCAAGCAAGTTCGACGCTTGGAGTTATAGAGTGCATAAAATGCATACCCCCACCAGCAACCAAAAAAAACAATTAAAGTTATGACATTGATCGGTTCAAACAGCTGAGCAAGTGAATGCGGTTCCATGATGCTTAGATTAAGCCTTTATCGTGTGATGGTATGGTAATGCCATTATATCTGAATAAACATTAAAACCAGCCTAAAGACATGACTTTTTTGCGATTTTTTTGAACAAAAAAGGCTACTTCTAAAGCATTCCAAACAGATAATGAAATAAATTTGATCAATCAAGCAAAATAAAAATTGACCATTGTCATTTTTTACTTTTTCGGGCTATTCTGGTCAGTATGAACTTTTGAGGAAAGCCACATGATTCGCTTTTTACTGACAACATTGATCGTGCCGTTATTAGTGCTTTTCAGCATTAATATCAAAGCGATGGATGAAGGTCAGAAAGAAGTACTTGTCAAAGGCGCACTTCTTGAAACGTCTTTTGAGCTTCCTTCCGCAGAAACTTCTCCTGACTTTGACCACGCACTACTTCCGGCTTCCCATAACCGCTCAGATATTGCATCTCAAGATCAGTTATTTGTAGAACAATCAGCGCTACCACTTGATAAAGTCAGGCCATTTCTTGGCCGCGCACCACCTTCGACATCATTTTTCTAGAAAAGCTTTTACTTTAATTCTTAAAAAATGATCGAGGTGACACCTTATGAAAACACTTACGTACACCACTACGAAAGATATTAACGACTTGACTTGGCCAAACATTGAAGAGAATGTAGGCCTTTACACATCAGCTCTTCGTGTTTTTACCGACTTTAAAACAGCCAGTCCGCGTCTAATAGAGCCTACCGTTCGTGCAGATGTGTTGGTTGATATCATGAAAAAAGAACACGTCAGAATGAAACTGGTCGTCGACAGTCAAAACCACTTCTTAGGCGTTGTCAGTTTAGAAGACCTATCTGATGAAGCGTTCGTTAAACACGTCGCTGAAGGTTATGTTCGAAGCGAACTGCTTGCGATTGACTTGATGCGCTCCAAAGAAGACATCCTTGCGGTATCTTATAAATCACTTAGTAACAGCGATATTGAATCGTTAATCGTCAGCCAGAAGCACAATACTTACCAGCATTTATTAGTGGTCGATGAAATCGATATGTCTATCCGCGGTTTAGTATCAGCGAACGATATTGTTCGACAATTAAAGTTAAACATTGATGTGGCAACATCTACAAGCTTCGCCAAACTGAATGATATTTTGGAACACGAGTACGCGAACAGTAAACGTCTGCGAGTGGCGTGATTAACGCCCTCTTTCGCTAAGCTCTTGATCAAGAAAAAGGTCAGCTTTATTTGCTGACCTTTTTTTGTACCCAATAAAAATACAACTCGCCATCTTGTTCAGAGGCTAAAAGAGGATGCCCGAGAAAATTACAGAACTTAGGAATATCTCGTTCTGTTGAAGGGTCCGTAGCAGTAATCTTTACGACTTCGCCAGGCTTCATTTTTCTGACAACCCCGTGCAGCATCATCACAGGTTCTGGGCAGTATAACCCTTGGGTATCCAACTCGTGTTGGTGGTCAATCACTATAACTCCTTATGAATTAGTCTCTTGGCTTACAATAAAATCTACTGAAACCTTTGCTAATTCTTTAATTACCAAATCTTGTGACCGATTATAACGCTTTAATACATTAAAATCGTGATCCGCCCCCTCAATCCAATGCAGATTCACATTATTAGGTAAAGTCTGTCTTGCCACCCAATCGATTGCCCCCAAGCTATCCCGTGTTCCTTGACACACTAAGTAAGGAACAGCATCAGAACTCTGAAGATTTTCTAGTCGATGCTTATCTTCTTTCTTCGCTGGGTAAAATGGAAAACCTAGGGCGACGCAAGCCTTTACATTATGGCTTTGACACAACTCGGCAATAATCCGGCTCCCCATGGATTTACCAATTAAAACCACTGGTGCCTCTTTATCAATAGTATCACCTACTTCGGTCACTAATTTAGGTAAACGAGGTGGCGGTCGCTTCTTTCCTGTTTTCTCGATTTCCTGCATATAAGCCATTGTTATAGGGATTACCGAGGTGTTTAAAAGGACTTCTAACTCACGCTTAAAAGCTTGTAAAAAGGCGCTCCCATGACCCGCACCGGCGCCATGTAATAAATAAACATTAGACATATCGACTGAAAACGTTGCTCTGTGACAAGGAATGCCCACAAAGCAAACGGCGCTCCTGTTCTTTGAAATGTGAAAAGACTTAGAATCATTTCGCTAGTTTACCGCTGTTGGATTGTGAGGGAAAACCCAACTGCTACAACTCCTAGAGACGCAGCATACAGTCAACCTCGCACAAAAACAGCATTCTCGTTTAATCAGGTCTATCACTCAACGTGGTTTGTGGAAGAAACTATGAGCACAGCTTTTGATCACCCAACATACAACTATCGAGTGGTGCGCGCATTCACCATTATGACGGTGGTATGGGGCGTAGTAGGCATGGCTATCGGCGTATTAATTGCGTCACAATTGGTATGGCCAGACCTACTTGCTAACATACCTTACCTACATTTTGGACGTTTACGCCCACTTCACACTAACGCAGTCATCTTTGGATTTGGTGGCTCTGCATTATTTGCTACCTCATACTATGTCGTGCAACGTACGACACAGGCGAGGCTATTTTCAGACGTATTGTCTGGCTTCACATTCTGGGGGTGGCAAATCATTATTGTCGCCGCAGCCATTACGCTACCACTTGGTTACACACAAACCAAAGAGTACGCTGAGTTAGAATGGCCAATCGATATTCTGATCACATTAGTTTGGGTGGCTTACGCTATCAACTTCTTTGGTACCATTGCCAAACGCAAGATGAAGCATATTTACGTTGCCAACTGGTTCTATGGTGCATTTATCATCACCGTTGCCGTATTACACATAGGCAACAGTGCTGTTGTACCGGTCAGTGCGATGAAGTCTTACTCTGTATACTCAGGTGCAGCGGACGCCATGGTTCAGTGGTGGTACGGACACAACGCCGTAGGCTTTTTCCTAACAGCGGGCTTCCTAGGTATGATGTACTACTTCGTGCCAAAACAAGCTGGTCGCCCTGTCTTCTCATACCGTCTATCAATCGTTCACTTTTGGGCATTGATCTCGTTATACATTTGGGCTGGACCTCACCACCTTCACTACACAGCTTTGCCTAACTGGACACAAAGTTTAGGTATGGTGATGTCATTGATCCTACTCGCGCCATCTTGGGGTGGTATGATCAACGGTGTTATGACGCTTTCCGGCGCTTGGCACAAATTGCGCCATGATCCAATTCTTCGTTTCCTTGTCGTATCATTATCTTTCTACGGCATGTCGACTTTCGAAGGTCCAATGATGTCAATCAAGACTGTCAACGCCTTGTCTCACTACACAGACTGGACCGTTGGTCACGTGCATGCTGGTGCACTGGGCTGGGTTGCCATGGTAAGTATCGGTGCCGTTTATCATCTACTACCAGCTGTTCTTGGCCTAAAACCAGGCGCTATGTTCTCAACTCGCTTGATCAATGTTCACTTCTGGTTAGCAACGATTGGTACGGTATTGTACATCGCTTCTATGTGGGTGAACGGTATCATGCAAGGTCTAATGTGGCGCGCATTTAACAACGATGGCTCTCTCACTTACAGCTTCGTAGAAGCAGTAGATGCAAGCTATCCTGGCTGGTTCGTCCGTGTCCTAGGGGGCGCCATCTTCCTACTAGGTATGTTGCTAATGTCTTACAACACTTGGATGACTCTTCGCCAAGCTAAAGGCAACGAAGCAGCAAACTTCCAAGCCGATACTCAAGCAGCATAGAGGGTTAAAACATGCGCCATGAAGTAATTGAAAAAAATATGGGGCTCATGATCATCCTAATCGTCGTAGCAATTAGCTTCGGTGCTTTGGTAGAGATCATCCCTCTATTCTTTATGAAACAGACAACTCAACCAGTTGAGAATCTTAAACCTCTCACTGCGCTTGAGCTTGAAGGTCGTGATATCTATCAGCGTGAGGGTTGCCTAAGCTGCCACACGCAAATGATTCGTCCTTTCCGTGCAGAAACTGAACGTTACGGACCATACAGCGTTGCTGGTGAATCTGTCTACGATCACCCATTTCTTTGGGGCTCAAAACGTACTGGTCCCGACCTAGCACGTGTTGGTCAGCGCTACAGCGATGAATGGCACCGTGCACACATGTACAACCCTCGTGATGTGGTACCCGAATCAAATATGCCAGGTTTCCCGTGGCTATTTGAAAACAAGATTGATGGTAACGACACTGCGAACAAAATGTCAGCTCTGCGAATGGTCGGTGTTCCGTACACGGACGAGCAAATTGCTAGCGCAAAAACTGACGTACGTGGCAAACGTGAAATTGATGCCTTAGTTGCTTACCTACAGCAACTTGGCACTGTAATCGAACGATAGGGCAACGTCATGGACATAAATACGCTTAGAGCACTTGCAACGCCCATTGCATTTGTCGCGTTCATCGCAATTTTTGCTTGGACGTTTAGCAAAGGACGCAAAAAGGGCTTCGAAGAAGCCGCTAATCTCCCCTTTGCAGACGATGACGATGTAAGTGATATTCAACGCGAGTCATCCGTGGAGAAGAATACCAAATGAATGAATTAACATCTTTTTGGAGCGGTTGGATCATAGTGATCTCACTTGGCTCAATTCTGGGTAGTTTTGTACTGTTAAGCATTGTACGTAAAGGTCAACGCTTCAACTCTGAAACCACCCAAACAGTAGGCCATGAATTTGATGGCATTGAAGAGTACGACAACCCTCTCCCACGCTGGTGGTATTGGATGTTTGTACTGACCGTTATTTTCGCTCTTGGTTATCTAACCCTGTACCCAGGCCTTGGTAACTTCAAAGGCGTACTAGGCTGGACTCAAGAATCAGCCTACGAACGCGAAGTCGCTAAAGCTGAAGCAGAGTTTGGACCTATGTTTGCTCAGTTTTCTCAAACACCCATTGAGGAATTAGCAAAAAATGACCAAGCCATGCGTATTGGCCAGCGTTTATTCGCTAACAACTGTGCTCAGTGTCATGGTTCAGCGGCGACAGGTAGCTACGGCTTCCCTAACCTAACGGACAAAGACTGGTTGTATGGCGGTGATGCAGCAGCCATTTCGCAAACGATTCTAAACGGTCGTATTGCAGCCATGCCTGCGTGGGGCGCTATGCTTGGCGAAGAAGGCGTTCATAATGTGACTCAATATGTGATAAGCATGAGTGGCCGTGAAGCGGACGCAGCTTCTGCCACAAAAGGTCAGCAGCTATACAACACAAACTGTATTGCTTGTCATGGAGCCGAAGGTAAAGGCAACCACCTGTTTGGTGCGCCTAACCTAACCGACAACATTTGGCTTTACGGTGGTAGCGAACAGCAAATTATGCAAACTATTCGCAACGGACGTAATGGGCAGATGCCTGCATGGGAAGGCATCCTAGGCAAGGATAAATCTCATGTGGTTGCAGGCTATGTTTATAGCCTATCTAATCAGTAAATCTCTGATGTGAGTCAACAGGGTGTGACCGAAAGGCACACCCTTTTTTTATCAAAAATTGTAATATTAGTTAGTACTTAAGCAGCCTATATTAAGGTTAAGGAAAGCACCGTGAGCGACAAAATCCCCGTTCAACAAGTCGAGTCAGAAGTCATCGAATTCGACCTATATGAGAAGCGCAAGAAAATATACACTCGTGCAATTTCAGGATTTTTCCAAAAAATTCGAACCCGTGCACTATGGGTGTTAATGCTCGGGTATTTTTTAACCCCTTGGGTTAATTGGCACGAACGACAGGGTGTATTATTTGATCTTCCAGCCCGACAATTTCACATCTTTGGTGTGACATTTTTTCCTCAAGACTTTTTCTTATTAGCCTGGATACTTATCATTTGCGCCTTCGGCTTATTTTTTGTCACCACCCTGTTCGGCAGAGTGTGGTGTGGTTACACCTGCCCGCAAACCGTTTGGACCATGGTGTTCATGTGGATTGAGGAAAAAACCGAAGGGTCGCGCAACGCTCGCATGAAGCTTGATAAAGCGTCTATGTCGAAAAGTAAATTCGTCAAGAAATTCAATAAACACAGCCTGTGGCTCTTGTTCGGTTGGTTAACGGGATTAACATTCGTTGGCTACTTCACTCCTATCCGTGAATTGCTAATCGATTTATTTACCTTTAATGCACACTTTTGGGCATATTTTTGGGTAGCCTTTTTTACAGGCGCCACCTACCTTTTTGCTGGCTGGATGAGGGAGCAAGTGTGTACCTACATGTGCCCTTACGCGCGCTTCCAAGCCGTGATGTTTGACCCTGATACCATGGTCATTTCCTATGACTACAACCGCGGTGAAGCACGTGGACCTAGAAAACGTTCTGCTGACCATAAAGCTCAAGGTTTAGGTGATTGCATAGATTGTAACCTTTGTGTCCATGTCTGCCCTGCTGGGATAGATATTCGTGATGGATTGCAGTACCAATGTATAGGATGCGCATTATGTGTTGATGCTTGTGATTCGATAATGGACAAGATGGGGTATGAACGTGGTTTGGTCAGCTACACCACTGAGCGGCGTTTAGAAGGTGAAACGTCACATATCATGCGCCCTAAGGCCATTGGTTATGCCATGTGTATGGTGGTTGTTATTTCGGCATTCATGTTTTTTGCCAGTGACCGTGAAGCACTGGGATTAGATGTAATTCGAGACCGAAATAGGCTTTTCAACGAGACACCTAGCGGCATGATCGAGAACATCTATACGGTGAAGGTCATTAATATGGACCAAGCTTCACACCGCTTTGAAATTTCCGTAAGCGGATTGGACAACATGACGATGATTGGCCGGAAGACTGTGACTGCCAATGCTGGTGAAGTACGCTCTGTACCTTTCTCTATTCAGGTCCCTCCTACTGCACTGGAAGAACAACGCAACACGATTTTCTTTAAAGTGGAGTCATTGGACCCAAATTATCCAGTAGAAAAAGTCACCGAAAGCCGTTTTATTGGTCCTGTATCAAAATAATTAATGATAAGCGGTGATAATATCACCGCTTATCTCATTTTAAGTATTGGAGAACTTGTATGTCTTCTACCGTTGCTCCGGTTTGGTATAAGCAGTTTTGGCCTTGGTTTATTATCAGTGTACCGCTTTCTTCCGTATTAGTTGCCGTTGTACAAGTCTATGCCGCCCTTCACTCCTCTAGTGATCTTGTGAAAGACGACTATTACAAAGAAGGTTTAGCAATTAACCAAGTGATTACCCAGCGCGAGGCAGCTAAAACAATGGGAATCAAAGCCCATCTTCGCATGGACGACTTGACTGGTGAGCTTTTACTGAGCACAGAAAATGCCACGGCAGATGAACTGACGGCTTTGTTCGCACACGCGGCAGTGTCAGCCAAAGACTTTAGTGTAACATTCCAAAAAATCCAAAATGATGAGTATCGAGCACAACTTGAGAAACCCTTATCTGGGATTTGGAACGTTTATTTAGAGTCTAAAAATGGCTGGCAGCTTAGCGGCCGTATCAACAGCAACATTCATGACCATTTGAATTTCAACTTATGAGTAATGTTTGTTTTCACTGTGGGGATCCTATCCCCACAGGGCTAGACATCGCGAGTACACTACAAGACCAACGCCGCGAGTTTTGTTGTTATGGATGCCAAGCCATTGCTGAGCACATATGTGGCGCAGACCTATCTATGTATTATGAGCGCAGAGACACAAACTCTGCGAAACGCTCATCCTCAGATACTTCTGCACTGTTTGACCTATTAAACGATGACGACCTTTACAACGAATACGTTTATCAAGAAGCGCAACAGCATACCATCCAACTTTCCATCTCAGGCATTACCTGCTCTGCATGTGCCTGGTTAATTGAGCGCCATTTATCCAATCAATGTGGTGTCATTAGCATTCACGTGAATGCCAGCGATGCATTGGCGACACTAGTTTGGGACCCAAACAAAACCACTGTTCAAGTTCTTTCGCAGAGCCTCCAACAAATTGGTTACAGCGCGCATCCACATCGACCAGGCGAACAAGATCAGATACACAAGGCCGAACGGAAAAAAGCCATTATAAGACTGGGAGTCGCTGGTGTCGGCATGATGCAAGCGATGATGAGTGCCATTGCAATGTATGCAGGTGACATGCAAGGCATGGAAGATAGCCACCGCCAATTACTCCGCTGGATCAGCTTCCTGTTCGCAACACCTGTCGTCATATACGCCGGCCTCCCCTTTTATAAAGGGGCACTTCGAGATCTCAAAAACCGTCATTTCACTATGGATCTGCCCGTATCATTGGGGATTCTTCTATCTTATGGTTCCAGTGTGATCGCGTTTTACACCGAGTCGGGACATGTCTATTTTGATTCAGCTACGATGTTTATCTTTTTCTTATTACTGGGGCGCTTTCTCGAGACACTGGCACGATCCAATCAAAACAAAGGTCGCCACAACACTGATCTAGAACCGGTTATCGTAAAACGTGAAGGCTCAGAGAAAGTCATTCCAGTACATAAGCTAACAAGCGGAGATATTGCCAAACTTGAATCAGGACAGACCATTCCTGTAGATGGCATTTTATTAAGTGACTTTACTAATGTTGATGAATCTAGCTTGACCGGTGAGTACCAACCAGTAGCCAAACACAAAGGGGATTTGCTACGAGCGCAAACTATTAATGTTGACCAACAAATTGAGCTAGAAGTCACTAATATTGGACAGAATACCCAAGCCGCTACCATTTCGCGCATTACTGAGCGAGCACTGAGCGAAAAACCACGTGTGGCGGTGATTGCTGATAATGTAGCGCATTATTTCGTTCTCGCTGTCTTGATCACGGCTTCATTAACCTACGCTTTTTGGTCTTTCATGGGCGAAGCACAAGCTTATTGGATCATGGTCAGTGTCTTAGTTGTCACATGTCCCTGCGCCCTATCTCTTGCCACACCTGTCGCATTAACCACCATGACCAATGCGTTTAAGCAGCAGGGCTTTTTAGTCACTCGTGGACATGTTATTGAGTCACTTGCACAAACAAAGCAAATAGTCTTCGATAAAACCGGAACATTAACCCAAGGTAAGTTCTCAATCGTTAAGTTCGTCAACTTATCAGAGCACTATTCTGAGGAGTTACTATTAAGTTGGATTAGTGCATTAGAGAGCCAATCTAAGCACCCGATCGCCCAAACATTCCATAGTTTTCCTCCTAGTAAAGTTGATCACCTTCAAAACCTTCCCAGTCTAGGTGTGACCGGGGAGATTGACGGTAAAACGCTTTTCTTTGGTAACGCTGCACTAATACTTCAAAGTGATGTCTCATTTGAACAACAGCAATACGCCGAACTAGGCAAGCTGACACTTTATCTGGCTGATTCAGAGAAATTACTAGCCGTTGTTTCTCTATGTGATGCGCTGCGCCCTGAAGCCGAATCGGTTCTTAGTACTTTGAGAGACCAAGGGATACGCTTAAGCCTTCTAACAGGTGACACCTCCACCTCTGCAATGAGTATTCTTCCAAGAGATTGGTTTGACGACTATGAAACGGATTGTTTACCTGATCAAAAATGGCAATGGATTAAACAACAACCTCATAAAGACATTGTGATGGTTGGTGATGGCCTTAATGATGTGCCAGCTCTTGCTGGAGCAACCACTTCGCTGGCTATGGGAGCTAGTTCTGACCTTGCCAAATTGCACTCGGATGCCGTCTTGCTGAGCGACCACCTTGAGACAATTCCTCTGGCGTTAAACGGGGCAAAACGCTGTCGCAAGATCATTAAGCAAAACTTATTCTGGGCAGCTGGTTACAATGCGACGCTTTTACCTCTGGCCATTGCCGGGCTTATTCCACCTTGGATGGCCGCCATTGGCATGGCGTTAAGCTCATTAATGGTTGTTGTCAACGCTTCCAGACTAAACAAACTCTAGGAACACCTTTATGGAAAGCCTTTTTTTATTAATACCTATAGCCGGCATCTTTGTGGTTATTGCTATCCTCATTTTTATATGGGCTGTCAAAGGTGACCAGTTTGACGACCTTAATCGAGAGGGCGAACGTATTCTGTTTGATGACGATGAAACGGACTCGAAGCAGTGATTTCCATTTTCCTAAGTGGTATCGCCATAGGATTAGCGGGTGCAGGACACTGTTTAGGTATGTGCGGAGGCCTTGCTTCTCTACTCTCAGTTGGCGGGCAAATAAAGCACTCATGGCTAGTGGCTTACAATGTTGGTAGAGGCCTGTCTTACTTAGCGTTCACCTTATTGCTAAGTAGTGCTTTGTACTATGGCCTTGCGGATTACTACACCCAATCCATGCAACCGCTTCGCACATTGGCTGGCATCATCATGATCTTAATGGGCTTGTATATCTGCGGCGCGTCTAGACTGATTCTTGTTACAGAAAAAGCAGGACGACTTCTATGGAAAAGCATTCAACCCGCGGCAAAGTCTTTGCTGCCTATAAGATCCAGCAAACAAGCCTTACTTGCCGGTATTATCTGGGGCTGGCTACCTTGTGGGCTTGTCTATTCTACCGTGCTGTGGGCCACATCCCTTGGCTCAGTGAAACTTTCCATGATGGCAATAACAGGTTTTATCTTAGGCACTCTCCCAAGCATGTTACTGGCGGGCCTATTTAGCCAACAATTAAAAGACATATGGCAGCGCTATCAACTCAAATGGATGTTTGGTATCTCCATCATCCTTTATGGGGCTTACAGCATCCCTCTAGTGAAAAGCATGCTTTCTTTAATCGGATAACTCCAATTCTTGATCTATATCAGCAAGTAAAAAAGGCATAAGAGTAAAATTCCTATTAGAATTTTTAATAGGACACGCTTTTATGCTTTGGGACTCCCAACTTATCCAAAAATACAACCTTGCTGGGCCGCGCTACACTTCATATCCAACTGCGCCTCAGTTTTCGACAGATGTCAGCAAGATGGAATTGATCGGTAAGATGCTAGAGCCCTCACACTCGCCATTGAGCCTATATTTTCACGTCCCATTTTGCGCGCACCTTTGTTACTACTGCGCTTGCAACAAAATCGTGACCAAACAATATGACAAAGGAACCGAGTATGTTGAATTACTGGGTGAAGAAATGCGCTTACGCGCATTAATGATTGATCAAAGCCGTCCTGTCACCCAGCTTCATTTCGGTGGTGGTACGCCTACCTTTTTAAGTGAACAGAACCTTGAAACATTATTCTCTCAAGTTCACGAGTTGTTCAACCTTGTCACTGATGGCTCACAAGATTTTAGTATTGAAATCGATCCAAGAGAAGTAAACCGCAATAAACTAGAAGTACTAAGAAAGCTTGGTTTTAATCGAGTTAGTCTTGGCATTCAGGACTTTAACGCTGATGTGCAAAAAGCCATCCATCGCATACAGCCTCTAGAGCTTGTAGAAAGTGTGGTAAACGATGTTAGAGATCTCGATTTTAACTCTATTAATTTCGACTTAATTTATGGACTACCAAAACAAACACTGTCAGGTTTTAAAGAAACCCTTGATAAAGTCATTGCCTTGTCGCCAGATCGAATCTCAGTGTTTAACTATGCTCATTTACCACAAAGATTTGCACCTCAACGCCGTATCTTGGATGAGGATCTACCTTCACCTGAGCATAAATTAGCGCTGCTGAAACTCAGCATAGACACGCTGACGGACGCAGGTTACGTCTACATCGGTATGGACCACTTCGCTAAACCAAATGACTCATTAACAAAAGCACAACAAGAAGGTCACCTTCAGCGTAACTTTCAAGGGTACACTACCCACGCAGAAACCGACCTACTAGCGTTTGGCGTTTCTGCTATTAGCCAAGTAGGCAAAGCGTATTTTCAAAACCATACGGATTTATCACTCTATCAAAACTGTATAGAAAACGGTCAACTTGCTATTATGAAAGGCTATATTAGTAACCAAGATGATCGCATCAGACACGCAGTAATCATGCAGCTTTTATGTCATAACTCGCTTAACAGTCGAGATATTGAACACAAGTTTAGTATTAATTTTCGAGAGTATTTTGAGAAAGAGCTGGCTTCTTTAAAAGAGCTAGAGGAGGATGGCGTTATAAACGTCTATAATAAAAATGATCAAATACATCTTGAAGTAACGGAAGCTGGAAGGCTGCTAGTGCGCTGTGTGTGCATGGCATTTGATAAGTACCTAACAAACAACAACAGTTTTTCAAAAGTTATTTAATTACCCGATCGAGCTCAGGGAGAGTATTTATGGCAATTTCTAATTCTAATAACCGTTTCAGCAGCAAGCTGACTTCGCAGTGCCAAAACTGCAGTCTAAGTGCCCTGTGCTTACCAATCGCTCTAGCTGACGAAGACGTCAACCGCCTCGATCAGATCATTGAGCGTAAGCGACCACTGAAAAAAGGTGAGCTTTTGTTTCATCAAGGTGAAGAATTTGATTCTGTATTTGCTGTACGTACGGGCACACTAAAAACTTTTAACATCACTAACTCTGGTGAGGAGCAAATCACAGGCTTCTACTGCCCTAGCGAGCTGGTAGGTCTTAGCGGTATTGATGATAATCACTACCCTGTTTCGGCCAAAGCGCTGGAAACCACCACTGTCTGTGAAATCCCATTTTCACACCTAGAGCAACTGTCTTCACAGATCCCTTCACTGAAGCATCAATTATTCCGCTTAATGAGCCGTAAGATCTGTGATGATCAACAAATGATGGTGCTACTTGGCAAAAAGAACGCTGATGAAAAAGTGGCGTCGTTCTTGTTGAACCTATCACACCGCTTCAAAAAGCGCGGTTACTCAGCGACAGCATTCCGTTTATCCATGTCACGTGGTGAAATCGGTAACTACCTAGGCTTGGCTGTAGAAACGGTAAGCCGTGTTATGACACGTTTCCAGAAAAATGGTTTAATTGACGTGGATGGTAAGGAAATATCGATCATTGATATGACCGAAATGGAGAAACTTGTCGGTGCGTCATCAGAATGTGCTACCATTGAGCATGTTTAATTAACCATTCAGTTAAGGTTTTACCTATGCTTTTTGATGACTTTTACTTTAAGTCTCTAATTCGCACAGTTGAAGATTGGCCAAAGCCAGGGATTAGCTTCCGCGATATCACCCCTATTTTCACCAACCCGAAAGGGATGCGTATGGTGGTTGACGCTTATGTACACCGTTACATTGATAGCGATATCACTCACATTGCTTGTATTGATGCTCGAGGCTTTTTAATCGCTTCAGTGTTGGCGTACGAGCTGCGCAAACCACTTGTGCTAGTGCGCAAGAAAGGCAAGCTACCAGGTAAAACGATTTCGCAGTCCTACGATTTAGAGTACGGCAGTGCCGAGCTAGAAATTCAAGAAGATGCGGTTCAAGAAGGCGCTCAAGTTTTGTTATTTGACGATCTGATTGCCACTGGCGGTACTCTAATTGCTGCAATGAGCCTCCTGAAACAGCAAGGCGCTAACATTAAAGAAGTGGCAGCTATTATTGATCTTCCTGATTTAGGTGGCAGTGCTAAGATACAGGACCTAGACATTTCTGTATTTTCACTTTGTGCATTTGAAGGCGAATAAATAAGCATTTCAAAATTGCTTGTTTGCCCATAAATAAAAAAGGTGGCATGAGCCACCTTTTTTATTTACAACTTATCTAATCAGCTTAAAACGTCGCTGCAACGCCAATAGCGACACCTTTGTTCATGTCAACATCTCCATACCGCTCTAGGTCAACACTTGTCAAACCGTATCGCAAAAACACACGAGCATTTCGCAACGTTCGATATTCACCGCGGATCTCAGCTTGATACAAATTATCAATATTTTGGAAAGACAGTACTTTAGGAGAGAAATACAGCGAGCCTAATACACTAAAGCGGTTTGCTTTTGGAAAAGTATAACGGTAGAAACCACCAAGCGCTATGGCTGAACCAGCATTGTCAACATCGTATTCCGTGTCTACTGCAAGCAAACGTGCTCCAAGACCAATTTGCACTGGATAGTCTTTCGCTGTGTCTAGGTCCTCAATATGAGCACCAATATAGCCGTATTTACCATCATCTGAATGATACATTCCACCAAAGTCAAAGAAATAGCGACCTTGGTTCAAGCTTACATCCAGCTTAACAGCGTCATTTGATAGACTCCCTTCAACATTGGTTTCAGCCGTCGCTTGAGCAGAGATTACAGCCCCTAATATGAGAGGAACAAGTTTCTTAATTGACATACAGCTTCCTTAAATTAAAGCGAGATAACATTTAAGCGTTTCATTGCTTCTTCAGATTGCTTAAGACCTTTAAAGTCAAACAATTCAGTGTCCGCCAAATGTGACGGCACAACATTTTGGACCGCTGAGAACATCGTATCCAAACGTCCGGGGTATTGTTTCTCCCAGCCTTGAAGCATTTCTTTCACTACCTGACGTTGTAGATTTTCCTGAGACCCACAAAGATTGCAAGGAATGATTGGGAAAGACTTTAGTAAAGAATATTGTTCAATGTCAGACTCCTTGCAAAAAGCCAGCGGACGAATCACTACGTGCTTACCATCATCACTCAAAAGCTTAGGCGGCATCGACTTCAACTTTCCACCAAAGAACATATTTAGAAACATGGTTTCTAATATGTCATCACGGTGGTGGCCCAAAGCAATTTTGGTTGCACCAATTTCTTCAGCAAAGCCATACAATGAACCACGACGTAAACGTGAGCATAAACCGCAGGTTGTTTTACCCTCTGGCACGACTTCCTTAACGATGCTATAGGTATCTTTTTCGAGGATGTGATAGTTCACACCAAGGCCCGATAAATACTCAGGCAAAACGTGTTCAGGGAAGCCTGGCTGCTTCTGGTCTAAATTAACCGCCACTATTTCAAAATTAATCGGCGCACTCTTTTGCAAGTTACATAAGATATCCAGCATGGTGTACGAGTCTTTACCACCAGACAAACACACCATGACTTTATCGCCATCTTCAATCATATTGAATTCTGCAATGGCTTGGCCCGTTAGGCGACGCAGGCGCTTTTGCAGTTTATTCAGTTCAAGCTTTTCTTTTCGATCGATCTCAGAAGTCATTCTAAATTACCATAAAACAGATGGCGGCTATCTTACTACAAGCGGTGTTTGGAAACATCCCATCAAGTTCGCAACAAAACAACAAATCTTTTAGAGGTTAGCGATCTGTTTCACAAAGGTTAGCTGACTGCCGCACTGACGACAAAGATACTGACTACCACGCTTCACTCGCCCATGACGATGAGCAGTGAATTCATGAGTTCGACACTGACAGCGGTATTCAAACAGATTCTTTGCTTTCGGCACTTCAAAGTCATGGGTTCGTGAGGCTTCCACATTAAAAATATGCTCCATCACTGCCACCCACTCTTTTCCATGCGGCCTTACTTTACTACCAAAAACCTGATGTACCACAATATGAGCCACCTCATGAGGAACCACCTCTTCGATAAAGCGCTCTGTATCTTGGGTTAACATAAACAGATTAAAACGCATTTCATTACGCTGAAGATACGCCGTACCGGCACTGCGTCCGCGTTGCCGAAAGTTATAGGTCGGCATACTTAACTTGATCTGAAAGTAACGCTCAGCTCGGGTCATGCACTCTTGTACTTTCTCAGCGATCCTATTTTTAAGTTCGGCTGATAAGACGTTAGACATCCAGCTTCTCACTTACTTGTTCATTGAATAAATCGCTCGCATTCAACTGACTAAGAATGTCTTTGCTAAGCCCTGTCAAACGACTCAATGCAGCAATAGACGTTGGGTTAGATTCGAAGATAGCATGCAGTTGCTTCTCTGTAAGGTAATCAGAGGCCCGATTGGTCACACTCCATTGCAATAACTTTTGCCAGTTTCCCGAAGGTTTCACCCATTCCTGCGTATCTTTTAAGGCTGGGTAAAACCAATCCGTTGTCGTTAATAGCTGCACTTCGGAACGCAATAACGCTCGACATTCTTCACCCAGCCCAACAGAGAAAGGCGTTAATCCTTGAATAAATAGATACCCTTTTGCCAGCAAGCTACGTACCACAGATTTCCACTGAATTTCGTCTAACGCTGCCCCAGTACCAAACAGTGCGTGACCTTCAAGGCGGTAGTTCATCACTTGCTTAGTACGCTTGCCCATCAATGCTTGAATCAAGGCAGCAAACGGCACCACACCTTTCGTATGATGCACAAGGCTTAAGAACTTCTGCGCTGCAATGGTGACATTATGCTGTTTGCTAGTTGAACGACATCGATCACACAACCCACACGCTTCTTTAGGTGATTCAGAGAAAGCCTCTAGCAGCACGTTTTGACGACAATCCGTGTGTTCCAAGCAGGACATCAGACGCCAGAACTCGTCTTCCATTTGCTCTTGTCGGACAAACTGCCAAGTCTGCATAACGTCTTGAAGACCATAGAATAACAACGCCTGTGCGGCACGGCCATCACGCCCAGCTCGCCCCACCTCTTGTACATAGTTTTCTAACGACAAAGGCAAGTCCATATGCACGACAAAGCGAACGTGGTCCAAATCAACCCCCATGCCATAAGCCGTAGTCGCCACCAGCACCTGCACTTTACCTTTAGCAAAACATTGATGAGCCGCTTCTCTTGATTCCGCATTCATACTGGCATGATAACAAGTCGCCGAAATCCCTTGGCTAGAGAGCCAACTGGCTAACTCTTCGGATTTAGTTCGGGCACGACAATAAACGATCCCCGGTTGAGCCACTGCATCTTTCATCAAGAAGGAAAGTAACTGCTGTTTGGCACGCTTTTTTTGCGATACTTTAAGCTGAATATTTGGACGACTGATACTCTCACGAACAATTCTCGGAGATTGTAAACCCAACGCATTCGCTATCGCTTGTTCTTTGTTGGGTAACAGAGTCCCTGTTAGCGCAATGATAGGCGCATCAGGAAACACCGTTTTCAAACAGCCAAGCTGCGCGTATTCCGGGCGAAAATTACGTCCCCAACGTAGAATACAGTGCGCCTCATCCACCGCAATGCAAGCAATCGGAACATCTTCTAATAACCCCATCACGCTCGATTGCAGAAGCTTTTCAGGCGACATGTACAAAATTTCGACATCATTATGTCGCAGGCGCCAATACAGATCATTTTGCTCTGCGCCATTTTGCGTGGAGTTTAAAAACTCTGCTTTGATCCCAAGCCCCTGAAGTGTCTCCACTTGCTGCTGCATAATGGCGATCAAAGGACTGATCACTAAACCAACCCCCTCTCGTGCCAAAGACGCCACTTGATAAATCGCCGACTTACCAGCTCCGGTTGGCAACAGAGCCAACACATCCTCGCCCTCTGCCACAGCACGAACACACATTTCTTGAGAACCAATAAAAGATGAGTACCCCAAACGTTGCAGGGCATGCTTGAGCGCTGGATCTATTCGCTCTACAGAGTCGTTTTTAACGGGTTTGCTCATGGTTTTTTACAACTGATGTGTTTAAACTGTGTCGCGTATAATGAATAGGATCACTTAAATGCAACACCAACCTCTTGATGACTTAGAATTAGAAGAGCTCGAAAACTTTCTTGATTCCGATGCCGTCCACGAAGACTGCCAAAACTTTGTGATGGCACACGGTTTCCTAACCGCTCTTGCCATTTGCCCAGAGCCACCAGCATCGTCTCAATGGTTACCGCTTGTTTTCGAAGAAACGCCTAATTTTACCTCTGATAAAGAACAAAAGCACATCGAGAATTTAATGGTGCGTTTGGCATCTGATATTCAAAAGGAATTAGAGTCTGAAGACGACTTCTTAGTCCCTTGTGAAATCGAAGTAAGCAGCGACCCAAATGAGCTGAGTGAACTTGAAGAATGGGCTTCAGGTTTCATGGAAGGCGTGTTCTTCACGGAACGTAGCTGGTTTGAAACCGAAAAAGAGGAAGAAGTAGCTGAACTTCTACTACCATTTATGGTGGCATCTGGCTTGTTTGAAGACGAAGAAGTACAGCAAATTCGTGAAAGCGAGAAACTCACCAAGTCTTGTATCGAGCAAATCCCTCAATTGGTAACAGACTTATTTCTAGTGCTGCGCACCGAGCCAGAGAAAAAGCCTAACAAGCCAAAGCCTCAACGAGGCCCAAAAGGCGGCAAATCCTCTAATAAAGGCAAAGGCGGTAGGAAGCGCTAGTCGTTTCTCAGTATAAAAAAAGCCGCATCAATGGATGCGGCTATCAAGGTGGGGGAACCGATTTCTCATCTGAACTATTTACGGCGACTTTGCATCAGTTGCACTTGCTGTGGCGTTAACAGCGCATAGAATTCATGAGTTGTCTTCGCTTGCTGTACCTCTAGGGTTTGCATCAAATCACTACGTTTCTCAGACAAATCCGCAACTTGATCAACATAATCTTTATCTACCGGGTTTAACTGCATCATAGGTTTGCGTAGCTCTTGCAGATCTTCGATCACTTCTTGGCGATCTTCTCTGGCTTCAGCAAACAGCTTTCCAGCTTTCTTTTTCGTACTCGCATCGAGCTTTAATTCAGCTGCCATGCGATCTAACGCTTGCTCGGAATATGGATCCATTGACTTCACCGGCGCTTGAGCAGATCCCGCTGCAAAAGAAGTTGACGCCATAGTCACTGCCGCAGCTGCGACCAAAGCCAATGCTGACTTTTTGTAACGCTTCGCATTAAGAGTGGTCATATACACACCTCGCTGTTCGTTAATGATGATTCCATTATCAACTTTTAACTGTCAGTGTGTGTCAGGTCGTTGAAATCGCCTTGTAAAGAAAAAGACCCCATTGAACATGGCGCCATTAAAAGTGCAAACTCACAGGTATACCCTGATGATGAATGACTTCAGTACTAACGCTATAAAGAGACTCTATATTTGAAGCATTAAGCACTTCTCTTGTACCTCCTTGAAAGGCAACTTGCCCATGTTTAAGAGCAACAATATAATCTGCGTAATGGCTAGCATAATTAATATCGTGAAGTACGATGACAATCGTTTTTTTCCAATCATTAATGGCAGTTTGTAATATTTTCATCAGCTTTTTTGCATGAAACATATCAAGGTTATTAAGCGGCTCATCTAATAAAATATAATCCGTATCTTGGCTGAATGTCATAGCGACTAGCGCTAACTGACGTAATCCACCAGATAACTGGTCAATGAAGTGGTTCTGCCATTTTTCCAAACCAAAATAAGATAGTGTCTTTTTAACAACAGAATAATCCAATTCCTGAGGTCTTCCTTTGTGGTAAGGGTAGCGTGCAAAAACTAGCAAATCGATTACTCTTAGTCGATTCATAAAATTACTATGTTGGGGCATAAAAGAAATCTTCTTCGCTAATCTAGAAGAGTTATTTTTTTCAACAAATATCGAATCAAATGTGATAACCCCCTTTTGAAGTGGCAGCTGTCTCGCCATCAAAGATAATAAAGTTGATTTACCTGCACCATTAGGGCCAATTAGAGCAACCGTTTGATGTTTGGCTAAACTCAGCGAAATATTTTTAAGAATCTTATTATCTTGACGTTTAAATTCAATATTAGATACTTCAATCATGATTTAGCACGTTTCCATAGCAATACAAAAAAGACCACTCCACCTACTAACTCTACCGCAACACTTAAGGTGGATTTCATCGATAATATGTGTTCGAAAACCGCTTGCCCTAATACTAGAATTAAAGCCCCCAACAGCGCGCAAGCTATCATAGATGTACCAGCCGAAACATCAACCATAAGAGCGTTAATGGCCGCCACGACCAACAAACCGAAGAAGAAAATCGGGCCAACAAGTGCTGCAGACACGCTGACCAGTACGGCAACTATCATCAATAACAAACAAGTCATTCCAAGAAAAGGTATGCCTAGATTAACTACATGTGAATGACCAAGACGATAAATATCCATCACAAAACGCAATTTCCATAACACCCAAAAAATACCGACCAGTACAGCGAAAACCAACTTCAATAATGAAGTACTTACATGATCAAAACGCGCAAATGCCACTCCTTGGAAGGCCGCAAAGGAATCGGGCGAGAGCAAACGTGCTAAAAACTCCGTCATCGTTTGGGTAAACATACCAATTACAATCCCCATCAATAACAGTCGCCCCAGATCCCTCTTAAATCGAAGTAATAAAGCGCCATAAATAAACACAGCGAATGCGATCATAATGAGAGTCGTTAACAAAAACACTAATTTAGCGGGTAATTTTTGAAAGCCCATACCGCCTAATACGCTAAGAAGTGCAATATTAAAAAGTAGGTATACGGAATCTAATCCAATGATCGAGGGAGTCAAAATCCGGTTTTGCACGACTACTTGAAACACAAATGTTGCCACCGCAACACTCACTCCAACGATATTAAGGGCCAACCACCGCTCAAAGCGCAATTGAAAAAGCAGTGACTCATGTGGGGATAAGCCATACGTTAAGAAGAACATTGATGCAATGCACCAACACCAAACAAGTAACCTAATAGAAGCTTTATTGCGCCAACTAATATTCATCGTCAGCACCTTTCCATAACATGATAAGGAAAAGACCTGCTGCAAACGTACCAAACACCACACTCGCAGGGAGCTCTATAGGTGACCCTAGTATGCGTCCTAATATGTCACATGACAGCAACAGAAAAGCTCCAAGCCAACCACTCCAAGGTAGGCTATACGTTAAATTATCCCCAACATACTGGCGCACAATATTTGGTATAACCAGCCCCAAAAAACTGATCATTCCAACCGTTACAACTACCAGCGAGGTGCCTAAGGCAATCATCACCATTGCCAAGAATGCTATACGCTGATAGGGAACCCCCAACCCTGATGCTAGCGTCTGCCCCACGGCTAAAAGCGAGAAATAAGATGCAGCTAAATATACCGCAAGGCCCGTAAAAAATGCCCCCCAAAGTAACTCGTAGTTGCCAGCTAGAACGGTTGAAAAATCCCCATTAAGCCATGACATAAGTGTTTGTAGGCGGTCATATTCAAAGGCTAAAAATGTCGCACCTGCCCCAAGTATGGCGCTGTAAACTAAACCAATCAGTGGGAGCTGCATCGAGTCTGCCAAACGTAAACGTTTAATAAGCCAATTCAAAAACAGCAAGCTACTTAAACCAGCACTACATCCCATTAACATATGTAGCAGAAGACTTTGCTCAGGAAATATAATTGAAGCCACCAGTAAGCCAAGAGCAATGCCTTGCGGTGTACCTAGTGTTGTTGGCTCTGCGAATGCATTACTCATAACAGTTTGAGATAGGCATCCGAGCATGCCAAGCACTGCACCTGCAATTATCACTGCGCAGGTTCTGGGTAATCGGCTAACAAGAATCACTTCTCTTACACTTGGGTTACTTATCATCTCGATAAGAGACAATTGAAAAGTCCCAATCAATACACTCCATAGCGACAATATCAAAAGACTGAATATGGCCCCTATTATTAAAAGTGTTGATTGGAATTGAAACACGCCAGATCTGCATGACTCTGATGCGTTCATCCTTGTTTTTCTCGCTTCCAATACGCTTTCAAATCTAGATATTCAGAACAAAAACCCAAAGCGAGCATCCGCTTTTTAAGTTCGACGACCGTGCTAGCTTCACAAGCCCCCCAGCACCAACTCAAAGCGTCGATTGGTGGCAAATGATCTAAATAGGATAAAAGTAGCTCACCAAAACAATCTGACTCATTTCTTGGAAGCCAATGAATCGCTGTATTTGGCCTTTCAGGCAAATGAATTATTCCATCATTTCCACTCACCTCGATTGCTGCCCACACCGAGCATTCAAGAGGAAGTATCTCCAACCAGCGTGCCAATGCAGGAAGGCCAGTCTCGTCTGCGAAAAAAATATATTGATTAGCATGCGTAGGAATGCGTTTAAGAATACGTGGGCCAAGCACACCAAGCATTTGCCCTACTTTAGCTTGAGATGCCCAAGGGCCCCCCACTCCCGTTTCGTGTAGAACGAAATCAATCTCTATTTGACCTAGCTGGGCGTTGAAAGATCGCACGGTATAATCCCTGAAATCGGAAAAACGGCCATCTCTGACACCGTACCAATCCGCTTCTCCATTTCTTTGTACAACTGGCATCTTAATTTTATTCGCAGCGTCCCAAGGATCCTCTGGAAAGAACAGCTTTACATGTAGATCTGGGGCTAAACGGTCAAATGGCAGGCTCAACAAGTCTAAACCACCGAATTGAATGCGACGAAGACTTGGGGACAAGTCTGTTACCGAGATAACCTTTGCAAACCGCTGCTGTAATTTATACTGCACGAGTTCTATCTCTAACTTACCACGCATTACTGGACACCATTAGCATGAGAAAATCCTTGTTTAAGCTGTAGTAACGTATTTTTTATACCTTGCACGCCTCCTACGGCATTCAAGGTTCCGACACCATCTAGATAGATAATTTGTTCTGACTTGCTGGCATGAGTCATTTTTACCAAAGGATTATCCAGACGTTGTTTCGCTTGTGAATTCGTTGTGATCCCCACCGCAGCGTCACGATCAAATACGATTAACCAGTCTGGGTTCTTAGCCAAAATATACTCATATGATATGGGTGCTAATTCTCCAAGTTGAATTGAAGGGTCGCCCATCAAATTGATTCCCAATTCGGATGCGAACCAATCAATGCGTGTCTTTTCAGTAAGCATATGCAAGGAGCGTCCCATCAACATCACCACCATCACATCATCTCCCAAAGGCACGCTCTTTTTCACATCTGTTACTAGGCGAGAGAGGTCTTCCTCTATTTGTTTAGCCTGCTCCTGTTTACCAGTCATAGCAGCCAGCTGATACAGTCTATTGATAGCAGCTCGATAATGATTACCGGGGGCAAGTGACATATCTATTGCTTTAGAGACTTGTGATACCGCTTTAAGTTGTCCTGCAGACCGAGTACCTACAATAACCAAATCTGGATCAAGTCGATGAATAGCTTCAACATCCGCTGAAAAGAGGGTTCCAACCGTCTGAGTATTAGGCTGATTAATATAATCTAAATGAACATCACTGGGGACGCCAACGAGAGGCACTCCTAACGCATCGAGAGAATCTATGACACCAGCTGGAAACGCGATAATTCGAGTGACAGGAGCATCTATTGATACGTCTCCTTGCGCAGTATTCACACTTAGTGATTGAGCTTGGGAGGCATGCCCCCAAAATAATAGTATTCCAAATAGGATTTTTTTTAGCATAGCCCCTCGTTGCTGTCATATTTTCCAACATTGAGCATGATTATTAAGTTAATACAGCCCTTTTTATTGCCCGTCCATCATAAAAGCGATGCAATAGATTTCTAAAGTCAATGGCATGATTTCCAAATGGAATGGCACACATTCAACATTTATTAAATCCCTCTTTCCGATAAAATTAAAAGTGGATAATAACCATTCTCAAATAAGAATACATTATATTTTAGGAAGACTATGACGTCCTCAAAGAAACTTACGATAGGTGTCGCCTTGGTGACGAGCTGGCTGTCTGGTAATGGATGGAAACGTTCGGATAGTCAGGTGGAGAGCATGTTTACTCTCGCACCATACTTGAAACTTGCAAAGCGATCAGAACAATCTTACCTTGACTTTGTATTCCGGCCTGATGCTTTATACCTTTCACAACAAGAAGCATCTCTCGAAGCGAATGCCTGTAGCCTAGAACCGTTTACTTTGCTTTCGGCCATTGCGGCTCACACTCACAAAATTGGCTTGGTTTGCACAGCTTCGACAACATTCCTACCGCCCTTTCAAATTGCTCGGCAATTGCAATCTTTGCACTGGATCAGTCAAGGAAGAGCTGGTTGGAATGTTGTAACAGCTTTGGATGGACAACAAAACTTTGGCCAACAAGAAATGCCTTCCCAGGAGACTCGTTATGAAAAGGCCGAACAATGTTTAAATGCAGTGCAGGCACTTTGGCGAAGCTTTCCCAACCAAGCCTTAACAATGGACAAGAAAGCTGGCCAATTTGCCAATGTTAAAGCCATACAGGCGGCGAACTATCATCAATCTCTTATTAAAACGTCTGGACCTTTAAATACGCCAGCGCCGCCTTTTGGCAGTCCGCCAATTTTTCAAGCAGGCGCTTCCTCAACCGGGAGAAACTTTGCTGCTAAGTACGCAAACGCCGTATTTGCAGCAACACCAGATATCGAAGCAGGTGTTGAACTTCGCTCTGACCTGCGTAAGCGAGCAGTACAGCATGGTCGCAATGCGAACGAAATTAAGGTGTTACCTGGACTTAGCTTGTTTCTTGCTAAAACTCGTGAGGAAGCATCAAAGTTATATCAATTCACCCATAAAGATTACCCATTACAAAAGCGCTTTTCATACATCCAAGAAGCAATAGGATTAGATTTAAATAACCTGCCACTTGAACAAAGGATCACAGGCGACGATCTTCCTCCTATCTCAAATAAGGTTCGCAGTCGTACTCACAGCCACTTAATGAGACGTTATATTGAACGTGAGTCCCCGACTGTTGAGCAATTATTGCAACGACCTGAAGTGATGGGATCTTCTCATTGGCAAGTGATTGGTACACCTGACGACGCCGTTCAGAGTATTAGGGAAAGAGTGCAAATGGGAGCTGCAGATGGATTCATTGCTGTCTTTGGAGGAGCTCAGCAATCAATCGATCTTTTCTTCAATGAAGTCATGCCGACTCTAGTCAAACAAGGATGGTTCAGAGATCATTATCAGCAAAGCACCTTAGCAGGTCACTTAGCACTAAGTAGTACTCGTTGTTGAGCTAAAAAGACTTTCGGGGTCACCTTAAAAGATTTTTTAAACGCTTGAATAAAGCTTGAACTATGATTGTATCCAGCAAGCCATGCCGCTTCCGAAATAGATACACCGTTTTCAATTAAGGCGTTTTGTGCAATAAGCATACGTTGATTACTTAACCACTCTTTTAAGGTACAACCAAATTGCTGTTTCGCGCGGCGCTGTAGGGTACGTAAACTCATGTTTACCCCTTCCGCCAATCGTTTTGAGTCAAAAACCCCATCTTTCAGCATAGCTTTTAATTCGGTCTCTAGATCTAGAGGCCTTTGATAGCCTATATAAGTTTCATTCGATTGCATGCTTAGCCATATGAAATGCCGCCAAGCAATTTCCAATAAGTTAATACCATACATATCTCTCTGCAAGCCGGTTGCCTGGTCTCTATGTTCTTGCCATTGGAGGCAACCTTGATGCATAGCCAATGTCATAGGCCAAGAACGCACACTTTCCTTGTAAACATTTTTCGAAAGCATCTGGTGATTAGGCTCTTCCCGTAGCCACAGCTCTAATCCTGATAACCCAATATGCTCATTAATTTCTCCTGCACGAGCGATACGCCTAAGGTTTTCAGCAGTGTCAAGACTGATCATGATGCAACACCCTTCAGCGCCCGCCTCAAAATGATATCTTCTTTGCCCCAGTTCAAGGGACATAGTGCCCTTTAGAAGGAAAATAAAGCCAATCTGAGGCGGTATATAAACAGTGCTGTCAACGCGTTCGGAGAAATGGATATTACTCCCTTTTACTCGAACACCACATCGCAATGCGTAAAACCATGAATCCTCGCGCCATTCACTTGAGCACTCAGCAAAGGGCATTTGATTAAATATTTGTTGGGAAACTAGGTTTTGCACAACCCCCTCCTTTAAGCGCTTAGACCATAAACTTTGTATCTTGATGAGATTTGGCAGGTTCTAGTTACAAAATGGCACGTAATCAACACCCTCATTGAAAACCCATATCATACAATCTACACACAAACGATAACCTTTCTCATTAACAAATGCAATTTAGGCTACATTATGCTCCAGAAGAAACTATTCTCAATATCAGTGTTATACGCGTCCGTTTTAATGGCAAATCAGGCCATCGCAAATAATGAAATACGCCTTCAAACACTGACCGTAGAGGGAAATGAGCTCTACTCAGAGCAAGCATCAGAAGACAATACCCATTACACAACATCAGGCGCATCGGTTAGTAGTAAAGCGCCCGCTACACTACGCGATATTCCACAGTCAGTTAGTGTCATAACCCATCAGATGATTGAAGACCAAAATGTCGACACTTTGGATGAACTTGCAGTGAATACACCTGGGGTTCGAATGCTACCTAATGAGCAAGGGCGCTCATCTGTTATTGCGCGTGGCTATAAATACTCAGAATTCAATGTTGATGGGCTACCTTCTCAAATGGAAAGCCGTCTTGGAACCATGCCTAACTTGGCTCCTTTTGATCGTATTGAGATTATGCGCGGCCCATCAGGATTGTTTGACGCAAGTGGCGAAATGGGTGGAATTATTAATTTAATTCGTAAACGAGGTACCTATGATTTTCAAGGCGAAGCGGAAGCCAGTGTAGGATCAAATTCCCAATACAATTTTGGTTTAGATATCGCTAGCCCACTCAATAACGAAGGAACGGTACGCGGACGAACCGTGATCAATACTTTTGGTGAAACGCCAGAGACCACAGATCAACGTGACCACCATGAAACTTTCTATGGCGCATTAGATTTTGATATTACTGACAACACAACACTTGGTATCGGCTATCTCCACCAACAAAGGGACTTAACGCCTAACAATGGACTACCTCTTAACTCAGACGGCGAATTATTTAATTTACCTCACGACACATACTATGGCGTACCATGGAATAGCTTCAATATGGAAAGCGATGACTTCTATGCTGATCTGAAAACACATTTCGACAACGGTGGATTTGGAAAGCTCTCCGCTCGTTACACTGAAAATCAGGCCGACTGGAACTATCTATATGCTGCCACTAATGTCAGTGATGAAGGAAATATCGGCCTGCGACCAATCGGTGCCGATATTGAACAAAGCGCACTTGTTGCAGATGCAAGCTACAGCCGCCCTTTTGAATTTTTGAATAATATCTCCGAGGCAGTTGTAGGGCTCGACTTTAAAAACTTTAAAGATGATCGTGATGAATTCAAAACACGAGCAGCAACTCAATACAACATCTCAAGCTTGCAAAATGTAGCCTACTACGACATTTTAGCGTCTGCAAAATTAAACGGCACTGCAGGTCAAAGCTATACAAATATTGAACTGGAAGAGATAGGCATCTACGGAAAACTTACACTCCGACCAACAGACGACTTAGCACTAATCATGGGTGCTCGTGCTAGTAACTGGGACATTACTAATCAGAACAAACTAACCAATTCCGCAAATACGCGTAGCGATAGTAAAATGATTTGGTATGGAGGCACCGTATATGATTTGGACAACCACCACAGCATATACGCGAGTGCTTCTCAATTGTATGTGCCGCAAGAGTATGTAGACGCAAACGGTGACATTTTGTCTCCTCGGGAAGGAAAGCAAATTGAAGCCGGACTTAAAGGTAGCTATTTCAATAATACTCTGAACACTCGACTCTCTATCTACCAAATCGATGATGACAATGCATTTGGTTTAGACAGCTCATACAATTACATAGCCAGTGGTAAACGAAGAATGAAAGGCGCTGAAATTGAAGTTGCAGGACAAATCACAGACAAGCTAAAACTGATCGCAGGCTACAGTTATATTGATACAGAAATCATAGAAGAAAGCTCCTATGACGTACTAATTAGCTACATGCCTGAGCATATGATTAATATATGGAGTGATTATCAAGTTACTGACCAGCTAAACTTGGGGCTTGGCTTAAACACTCTCAGTAAAGTAGAGAATCCATATGGTCAAGATGGCAAAGCCTACGAAGTAATCAATGCTATGGCTTCTTACCAGTTTACACCAGCACTGCAAGCGCAATTGAATGTGAACAATTTATTTAACGAACACTATTACGAACGCGTAGGTGACTCTGGTCAATTTAATATTCCTGGAGATGAGCGATCAATTAAAGTAACTGTGCGTTATCAATTTTAGTCGCATATGAGAAACTTAGGTGCCATCATGTTTATACAAGTTGGCACCGATATCGATCAGTGAGTTTCAGACTCATTTAACTCAAACTTACTTTCGCAGTGCGACTGGCAAAGAAGTAAAATGAGAGAACTTAACCCCAAAACACTCAGTTTGAACGCTTTTTTAAAAATCCGTACCACAGCTCAGCTCCATCTCTTCGGTTAACGAAAATAATGTAACAAAACTTCATTTTAAAGTACGTCACGCAAACGCAAACAGAAATTAAACTTTTCGTTTATCATTAATTATATTGATTTATTGACCATCTATTAAGCACTTCCTCCAATTGATCAATATCTATAGGTTTTCCTATAAAGTCACACATACCAACTTCAGAACATTTCTTTTTATCTTCTTCAAAAACATTAGCCGTTAATGCAATAATTGGGATATTTCGATACTGTCTCATGGCTTTAATTTGGAGCGTTGCTTGAAGGCCATCTATTACTGGCATTTGCATATCCATAAATATTAAATCGAACTCTTCATGTATGCATTGGTTAACAGCTTCCTCTCCATTTTCTACTAATGTAATCGAACCAACATTTAATTTACTAAGAAGAGCTCTAATAACAACCTGATTCGTTTTATTATCCTCTGCAACTAATACATTCAGTCTTGAGAAGTCTAGCTTAATTTTTTCGTTTGCTTTTATCTTGTTATGTACACTCTCTTCTTGAAAACATAAAATAGAATCGATCTCAAAAGAGAACTTAGACCCTTTACCCAATTCACTTTCAACATTCAATTTGGACCCCATAAGACCAAGAAGTTTACTTGTAATAGTCAAACCCAGTCCTGTCCCACCAAACTTTCTAGTAATTGACGTATCAGCTTGAGAAAAGGCATCAAATAAACTGTCTAGATAAGTCGATTCGATACCTATCCCTGTGTCAATAACACTAAAAATAATTTTAACTTTTCCATTATTCTCTTCATTGACATGAGCTTTTACGACAACCTCTCCCTTTTCAGTAAACTTAACAGCATTTCCAATAAGGTTAATCAGTATTTGCTTAATTCTTGTTTCATCCCCGATAAACTCAACAGAACCACCTGTATAAATAACGTCAATATAAAAATTAATATCTTTATCTGAAACTTGCTTTTTGAAAAGTATCTCTAAATTATAAAATAAATTATTTAGGTCAATAGGACTACTCTCTAAATAAATCTTATCTGCCTCAATCTTGCTTAAATCCAAAATATCATTGATTACTACAAGTAAACTCTTTCCCGAGGATATAATAATATCCAACATTTCCTTTTGCTTTATAGTTAATTCTGTGTCTTGCAAATTAGTAGCCATACCTAAAACACCGTTCATAGGTGTTCGGATTTCGTGACTCATATTGGCTAAAAATTCCGATTTCACTTTAGATGTATGCTCTGCAGCTTTTTTTTCTTTCTCTAGATCTATACTCATATCTCTAAATCGGCTTGCAGCTTGCGCTAACACGCCAATTTCATCTGTTCGCTTCGAGTGAGGTACTGTAGCAGAAAGGTCGCCACTTAAAAAACGGCTAAAGCTATCCGTGAGTCTAGAAATTGCTTTCGTTATGTGTGCATGAAAGAACCAAGCCAATAGTAAAAGGTAAAATATAATTGCAAAACTTAAAATATTAAGTGTCGTTCTTGTTATTGAAACACTATCATCACTCACCTCCTTAATATTTTTTAATCTTTCAAAAGATAGCTCTCTTAATGAGTTTGACAATATACCGAATTCATTAACATCTCCCGCTATAACAATATTGACCAGATTTAAGTAATTTCGATTAACCTGAACCGTTTTCGCGAAAGAGGCCTGATACTTCTTTACAAGATTATTCAAATAGTTGGATTCATCAAATCTTTGAGATTTCATAGAAATACCCGACAGAATAGAAGCAACTTCTCGCTTCTTAGCATAATCTTTTCGAGATAGAAACAACCATGCACTGCGATGTAAAGCATGCCAATCATTGCTAACATCTAATATTTCAAGCTTAGCGACTGGATCCTTCGTGTTACTTCTTAAAACTGCTAGGCTTTTGATTGCAGATTGATAAACACTTTCCAAAACAACATTTAACATCTCTTGCCTTTCACGATATATAGACGGCAATACTGTTAAATTAGCACCAATTTTATCGACTAATTCTGAGAGTTTCTTTATATTATCTTCTTCCTCTTCAGATATTGAGTCAGAAACTTCCAGACTAAGCAATCGACTTTTAATATCTGAGTGATTTTCATTGATTTTCTCAAAAACAGCACGGCTACCCGTGATACTATATACAGAAATATCTCTTTGCATTTCAACAATATCTTTATTAATCCCAACAGTGGAATTACTATAGTTACTGATATTAGCAACATTACTAATAGACTCTTCAATCGTATCGAGACGCTGAACCATGATGATATAACTTACAAGCAATATCAGAACAACAAAACTAAATGCCACAACAATTTTTAATGCAATAGAGCGAGCGAAAACAGTCAACCTCTACTCCTCAGGCGTTTAAAAGCTCATACCATTTATCTAAACTATAATCATAATTTTGCATAACTGTGTTCCAAACGGCTATATTAGAAAATCGAGAAGCATAGCTTCCTCCATGTCTTACTTCTCCTGCTTTTATAGACACATTACCGTCGGTCCCTCTTAAGTCCGTTACGGCCTCCTTACCATCATACCAATAGTCCCATTCAGCAGAAGACATTAAGCTACGGCTACGTTCAGGGTTAGAAATATAATAACCTTGTCGAGCGATGAAAGCGCCTGGAAAACCAGATAACCACCAATTCATATACTCGTAGGCAGCTTCCTTTACTTCCTCACTTACATTTGCAGATAAACACATAACACCGTGCCAAGCACGATAGCCCTCTTTTGGAGCAGCATACACAACAGGAACGCCCTGCCCTTTGCAAGCACTGACAGCAGGTGAAAACATACTTTGAATATTAGCTCGACCCGATTTCATGAATTCAACTGATTGGGGAACTGACGACCAAAATCCAGAAAAATGACCTTGGCGCTTTTTGATAAGCAATATCTCGAATAAATTGTCTATTTCTGTCAGGCTCATATTGCCAATATCATTAAACTTTATCAGCCCTTGTGCTTGAGCAGACAAAGCCGCATCAAAAAGACCAATAGTTGGCGCATTGATTAGCGCAACCTTACCTTGATTAGCTTCATCCAGTAACCAAGACCAAGACTCTGTCTCATAAGCCACACCAGGCGGAATGTGTTGTGTGTTATAGCCAAAGGAGTCGACATTATGCACGTATGGCATAAAACTGAGTTGTTTCGACGGTGTTGCACCTAACGAGCCGTCTGGCTGTACATAGATAATTTTATTCGGCGCATCACCTGCACCTATTTGTGAATCATCTGTTAACTTCCCTGTTTTGGTTAGATTATTTATTTCGTCCCAGTAGCGAAGTCGATCCGTATCAAGGGGCTGTATAGATCCAGCTTGCCAGAGAATGTTAATCGAATCAGACCAGTGTTCGTAAAGGTCAAACGAATTAGGGTCTGATGCGGCTTTTTGCAACAAAGCGGCATCTCCCATGGGATAAAACTCAAGGTTGATGCCTAACTCTTTCATTGCTCGTTGTCGGAGTTCTTCCTGTAAGGTAACGTGCGTTCCCATTACTCTTAATGTAATGTTTCTTTTTGAAAAAACATACGGAGCCTTAAGTCCAGCAGTTGATGCGACCACTCCTGTCCCTAGAGCACGTAAAAAGCTTCGTCGGTCGAGTAAATCATTCATCTGCACACTTCCTATCCAATTTATTCCTTCTAGTATAGATAGAAAATGAAAAGTCGCTTAAAAACAATAAATTTCTAACCGATTTTATAAATTTTTTAGCATGGCCTACTCATATGAGACCAGCGCTTGACTACAGCTGGTAGTAAAAAATAGACAAATCTAATATAGATCATCGCTTGCTTTCGTTTCCACCATCGCGCCATTAAAAAGCGAAATAAGCAAAGCTGATATTCGCTCGTGCATTATAACAGTGTGCTCATTGTTGCAAACTTGCATATGATGCCGCAGTGCATCACGAACAGACTTAATACCTGTTACATCAATTACAATGTCGACCTCTTCGCCTTTCTTTAAAAGTTCGTACATGTCTGTCGTAACAGTAAGACCGCGCTCTTTTGCCAGAAGAATACCGGGGGCTTGAGGGTTTGTATCTGCAATACCAACGATTTCTACAAACTCTGCAATGAAAAGTCGATTCAGTAGCTCCAAGCCCGCGCTACCGCCACCCACGACTGCAATTTTAAATTGATTTTGACGCATTGCTAATCCTTATCTGCTCTTAAATACTAAAAGCCTCAACTTACGCCCACATGAATAGATTAACTAGCCGCAAGCAGTTAGAACTCATAAAAAAACCTCATTAATTGTCTCAAGTCAGGCAATTAATCATTTAACTTAGAGTTAATAGAACAGTAATTTTATTTGTTGCTGCTCAGCATATGGATTTCCTTGTTATGGAAAATAACTAGACAAGCTATAAGAGGTTTGAAACAATCGGACAAATTTCATTCAAATTCACATGGGTAACGCTTCATGTATGAAGTAAAACGCTGATTTTTTACATGAAAAAACTCTCAAAGCTACACCGCCAAATTTTTTCAATCACAACAACCTTAGCCTTGCTTACTATTCTCATAATTAGCGTTTGCATAGCTTCTCTTTTGTATACGCAAGGCATAGACAATGCTGAGTCGGTCCTGCGAAACAAAAATAGGTCAGTCACTGCTCTTATTGAAGGTTATGTTGCGCCTTTACGCAAAGCGGTAGACTATACAGGCAGTAAAGCTTCCGATGTAGATCACAGCAATTATCATGAGCCAGATACTCAAGCAAAAATTCTTAATCTATTTGACACACTACAGAACACGATTCCCAACATACATTACATTTTCGCTGGCTATGAAGATGGATCGCTTTTAATCAATAATTACACCCCACCTTCTGACTATAATGCGGTTTTAAGACCTTGGTACCAAGCTGCCATCAAGACAAGCCCTTTGATATCTGATGGTATCCCTTATCAAGATGTGAATTCGAAAAAATGGTTAATATCGTTTGGTAAAACTCTCCTAGATGAAAATGAAGGAGTGATAGGAGTTATTTCTATAGATGCAGGCATGGAAGCTATCGTTCAATCATTGGCTGCAAAAGATGAGAATTATCCGACTATCTACAACTTTGTAATGAATACTGAAGGTAAAATATTAATTCACCCTGATGAAAGCCTTCCAGATACACTTCATCGACAAATTATCTCTCATATACCTAAACAAAAAAATGCTTCAGGAAGCCTTTCATATCGTGATGGTAAGCTCGAAAAGCTAGCGCACTTTAACCGCATTGATGAACTTGGTTGGATTGTTGTAACAGAAGTCAATTTGTCAGATATACGCCATCCCATCATGAAAACTATATCTCTAACTGTATTAGCAATAGTATTAGGCTCTCTTTTCACTACTTGGCTAATGAGTCATATTTTAAGCAGACATCTGATATTACCTCTAAAAAACTTGCAAAATAGAGTGCAGGAAATTATCGAGGGAAACGATAAAGCAAACAAGTATGATTTTCCTAACAACGAAATTGGTAAAATATCTGAATCGATAGAAAAGCTAACTGAAAGGGCTTTATTTCAAAAAAACATAGAACTTAAAGAAAAAAACTCGCAGCTTAGTTCCATATCTCATACTGATCAACTAACAACGATCGCGAATCGCCGTAAAGTTATGGAAGTTCTGTATACAGAAGTCAGTAATTTCCAGCGACACCGTCGCCCGTTTAGTGTCCTAATGTTTGATATTGATCATTTCAAACGTGTGAATGACAATTACGGTCATGAAGTTGGTGATCAAGTGCTTATTAGGCTGGCTCAAGTTATAAAAGAGACGATACGCGAGACTGACACGTTTGGCCGCTGGGGAGGAGAAGAGTTTATCATCGTCTGTCCTAATACCAATAAAGATATGGCTTTAGAAGTGGCTAAGAAAGTGTTCTCTTCCATTCACTCTCATAATTTCCCCCTACAAATTAAGGTAACAGTGAGTCTAGGCCTATCAGAATTTACTCATATTCATACATTAGAGAGTGTCCTAGTAGAAATTGACAAAAAAATGTATAGAGCCAAGCAAATGGGACGAAATCGTATTCAAACCTAATGCATAGACTGATAGCATCAATACAAATTTTATGGAGTATTTATGATAGCAGGTCAAAAGCAAAAGGCAGATGCGGGTGTCGGTAATAAACACATTGTCATTCAAAGACGTTATGATGTTATCGGCGCCTTTAATGATCTATTAATCGCTATCTGGTTTCTAATAGGCAGCGTGTTTTTCCTGAGTGAATCCCTTACGTACAGCGGCACTTGGCTATTCATTGTCGGCAGCGCTCAATTAATGATCAAACCTGCCATTAAAATCATTGGTTACATGCACGTCGGTAGAATCCACCCAGATCTTCAAAATAAAAACGCTTAGATAATTGAACTCTAGCACTAAGTGACACTAAAGCGATGCCGGATAATAATTAAAATGGTTATAAGCATCGCCCTATCGACAAAAATCGTATCCAACCATGCCTACCTCACTGCTAAGTGCCTAAATATTCTGGGGAACCTCTTATTCTATAGTTTTCTGATCGACATCAGTAATCACAAAGAACGGTGTTCCCGGCCCCCAAAAGGCCGTAGAATCCGGCCCCTTAACTCCACCTAGCTGATAAACGAAATAAGATAGAAACAAGAGATGATAAACATGACAGAACACACTCCGGTGATTGCGACGCACAATGGCAACTTTCACGCAGACGACGTATTTGCTGTAGCAGCACTGAAACATATTTATCCATCTGCGAAAGTAGTTCGAACACGTAACCTTGACGAGCTAGACCAAGCCGATATCGTCTTAGATGTAGGTGGCGTATACGATGCCGACAAAGGCCGTTTCGACCACCACCAACGAGGCGGCGCTGGTGCTCGTGACAACGGTATTCCGTTTTCATCATTTGGCTTGATGTGGCAAAAATACGGCCTAACAATCTGTGCTGGCAATCAAGAAGTCACTGATGCGGTGGATAAAAACCTCGTCTCTGTCATCGACGCCATCGACTGTGGCCATGTTGACGGCCCACTCACCGGTGTCAGCCTGAGCCAAACCATATCCATGTTTAACCCAACTTGGGAAGAGCACGGCAATTTCGACGCTTGTTTTGAAGAAGCCGTAACCTTTGCTTCACGAGTACTGGCGCGCTTTATCGCCTCGGCAAATGGTGGCGTTAATGCCAAATCCATCGTCCTTGAAGCCATTGAGAACGCCAACGATCCAAGAGTCATCGTCTTGGAGCAATTTACACCGTGGAAAACCACCGTTCTGAACACCTCAAAAGATGCCTTATTTATGATCTACCCTTCACAAACTGGCGAATGGCGTATTCAAACCGTGCCGGTTGAACTAGGTTCGTTTGAAGATCGCAAAAAACTGCCTGCTGCTTGGGCGGGCCTATCTGGTAAAGAGCTGCAAGACGTGACCGGATTTGATGATGCTATGTTTTGTCATAACGGCTTGTTTATCGCAGGTTGTGCATCGTTTGAGAATACCATGAAAATGGCAGAGATGGCGTTGGAGGGTTAAGGCTTTAGGGGCAGATAGGGTTTTCATCTGCCCCTGATTGTTCTATTTTCATCACCTACCATTTGATAATTAGTGGCAACTCTGGGCGAAAGTCTTTGGATAACCCGCTACTACCAGCATCTAAAGTCATCACTATTAGATGCTCGCTTCCAAGCTCGACCTGAAGCCTGTCTGTACTTTGTAGCGCACGTAGTGTTTCTGAAGCCTCTCCTCGCAGGACAGATAGTTGAACATTGCTAATAGTTTTGAATTTTCCTACTTTTTTCTTTTTGCTAACTGGGTCAATAAAAGGCACATAAATGCATAACGGCTCTTCCAATATTTCAGAATTATTTCCAATAAGAAATGCATTTGGAGGCTCAAAATAATCTGGTTGATATTTCCAACCGCTAAATGGTATGTCAACATTAGTGCCACTTGTACGAGTTAGAATAATTCCAAATGGCGATGCTTCGCTTTTTTTGATTCTCTCTTGAAATCTCAGGTTTTTAGCCGGGCCATTTTCGGATTCTTCACTATCACGAACATATAGAATTTCGAGCATTCCATTCGAAAACTCAAAGCGTCTATTTGAAGTTCCTTGGCCTTTGTGGTCTCGACTAAAACCCTCGTTCAACCCCATAGATACTAAAAGATCACCAGCTTCTCTAGGCTTATCAGTGAGTATAAAAAAATGGTCTAGCTCTAGGTTCAGCACTCAAATCTCCTGAGAATATAACGCCCTGTTAAGGTGTGAGCAACACAATACCAATGCCGCCGCATACCACCTTAAACACTAAACACAACGCATAGCAAAAATGCCAAGCGTTGCGAATCACCCTTAAACAGTTTGTTAGCCAAAATGCTTTTTGCGATGACAATTTGGACATAGAGCTTCTGCATTTTCCACAGAGTCTTCACCCCCTTTGGAAAGAAATACCTTATGATGAACCTCTAAGTAGGGCGTTCCATCTTTGGAGCGTATAAAAGGAGCTCGCTCACCACAACACTCACAGTTACCTTTTGCTCGTTCAAGAACCTCCGCTACAACATCAGGGTTTCTAACAAACTCTGCTTGATACGTCAGTCTCATGGTAGGCTTTTTCTCTGCCACATTTAGCCTTTTTTGACGCTTAGCTGTGTCAGATAAAGAAGATATCACCTGATCATAAAACGAGTTTCTGGCTTCTTTCTGTTCTTTGATACTAATAAACTCCACCGGAAGCTTTTTGAGAACAGCTTTCATCTGGTTTGTTGTGTATGTTGCCGGTGGACAATTAGCAGCCAGTGCAAATGTATATTTTAATGGATATAGCTCTCCGGAGATTAGTAAGAACCAATCAACTCGATTTAGGGTCTGCGTCCAGGGGCGAATATTGGCTTTATACTTTTCAGTACCAACTAAAAGCTGTTTCATTGTTATTGCTGGTGCTGTCATTATGCCTCCTTTTGGTTAACGCTAAGCTAGCGGGCAGTGACGTAGCGGCATAATGGCGAAGCGCCGCTGCGTTACTGTCCCAGTGACCGAAGGGAACGTGTTAAGCGCCTTGTTAGCTGCTTCGCATTAACGCCAATTTAGCCCCGAAACCAATAAAGACAACACCAGTAATTGAATTTAACCACGCTTTGAACTTTCGATTATTTGCAGCTGTTTTTACTCGTGATAATGCCAGCACCATGATAGAGAACCAAATAAGATTGACTAAGGAGTGCGCTGTGACAAGAGCGTAAGCGCTAAATGCAGTACCTTCTAATGAAATGAATTGAGGAAAGGCAGCAAGATAAAACATGGACACTTTTGGATTAAGAGCGTTTGTTATAAAGCCTTCCAAGAATGCATTGTGGATAGAAACCTTATTTTGATTCTGTGAAAATAGCTCTAATGGTGGATCAGCAGGCTGGTTAAAAGCACTTCTAATTGATTTGATACCTATCCAGATTAGGTAAGCGGCACCTAGCAATTTGAATACAGTGAAAGCGATTGCTGATTGGACCAAAAGAATCGAAATGCCGAATATGGATAGCGAGCCGTGTAAATAAAATGCCGCCACGAAGCCTGCAACGTTTGCAAACCCAGCCTTTTGGCCCGAAAGAGCAACGGTTTTAGCTACGAGGAAGCCATTGGGGCCAGGTGATATGACAAGCAGTGTTGCAACCGCGATGAATGTGATGATGTTGTTTAATTCCATATTTTCTCCTTAAAAAATGCGACGCATTTGGCTATCCGCGTTGACGCACTTGTTAGCCTCATTTCTAAATTCGTTGAGATATGAAGACAATAACTTTTTGCCTTTCATAGATGTACTGGAGTAGTGATTTGGATTCATAATCATATTTAAAACGTGGCGTTCATGGGTACTTTCGCATCTAACGTCTGGGCACATGATTCTGAGAGATTCCACATAACGCAATAATTCATAAGTTGACACAAATTCATCAATCGTTTTGTCAAATAGGTATGTTCTAACAGACAGTTGTTCGACAGAAGGAATAGAAATTATTCTTTGCAAGACGTCACGCCACGCAGAAAGAATTGTGTCAACCTTGGTTCCAGTAGCTCCTCCGCTTCTGTAAATGGATTTACACTTTCTAAGTGAGAGAAACGTTTCTGCCTCAGCCTTCTCTAAAAGAAACTCTTTTTCTATTTCGCGAGACAGCTGGATTACATTAAATATAACTCGCCCCTTTCTTGCGAAGTACTTAATAAAGTAATCCCTTGACAGTACGAATAGGTAGTCTGCGAGCCACCAAGAGGCCCCATAACCAATAGGGCTGCCCAGAGCATTAATAAGGCTTTGTCTAGAGCGCTCCATTTCTTCTAGAGGTGGGGGAACTAAATCGCAT
This sequence comes from Marinomonas sp. AWM4_232, assembly GCF_056158325.1. Taxonomy (NCBI): domain Bacteria; kingdom Pseudomonadati; phylum Pseudomonadota; class Gammaproteobacteria; order Oceanospirillales; family Oceanospirillaceae; genus Marinomonas; species Marinomonas sp. AWM4_232. The sequence goes on from NZ_JBSWTA010000001.1 coordinate 4,012,124, forward strand.
TTGGAAATAAATTCAATAAAAGCTCCACCCCTATCGTACATCACCTTTGACTCGAGCTTTAAATGTTGAAGGAACAACGAACCATGCAACCTCATAGATTCAAGCTGACGTGGCGTATAAACAGAAACACTATACCCACGATCAGTATACTGAATTATGGAATTTTTCTTATTTTCCGGCTTGCAAATAACAAGCAAATCCTTGTCGCTTTGTCCGTCACTACCGCCAGACACCTGAGATCCAAACAATACTACAGATAGAATGCTCACGCTCTTATCACCCTAGAACTTATCGATGTAAGAAACAGTGAAATGACTACTATTCCCAATGTAACCTCACCGGCAACAACAAGTTTACCAAGTTGTGTGGTTGGGGATATGTCACCATAACCAAGAGTCGTTAGAGTGACCAAGGTGAAATATACAGAATCGATAAATGAACATATAACGCCGCCACCGAAAAACTCCATTCGGAATGTGTAATTTATGCCGGACAATAATAAGACAATAGAAACAAATGTAAGCAGTACTCTGTATAACTTCAGACCATAACCAGAAGTTAGAAAATCAAAAACGTGAATTAGCTTTTTCAACATGAATGTGGGCAAATTAATCCTCTTGCGTCTTAATTGCGAATTGAGGTGCGCATTTTCTGCTCGATGCATCATGTAAAGGCTCTGTTTTGCCCTGTCTGGCTGCCTTTCATTGTTTAGGTTTTTATATAGACTATGGTATAGGTTAGCCGCTATATTTGTATCTGCCTTTAGATCAAAATTTTTCTTAAAGTAAGCTGGGTCAATAAGGGTTCGTTCAAATTGGGACTTATTGGTGTTTGTGTCGATAAATGTGCAGTCGATAAACTCACAGTCAATGAATTTAGAGCTGAGCAGCAAGCAACCATCGAAAACGCAATACACAAAGCTGACATTACGAAATTCAGTATCCTTAAATGATACGTTTTTATATGTTTTTTTCTTCTGCTTCAGAATCTTTGATGGATCCGGATTGAAATGTTCTGGGAAATACAGAACATCTTCAAAAAAACCATGATCCGGATCCTCTTGATCCAAAAACTCCTCTTTATTCAGAAATTCATCAAGAGAGTTCGTTCTAGTAGGTGTTCCAGAAATTGAAAACTTATTTGCGGCCATTATTTATGCTTGCTTTGATTCTCGTTTAAAAGGCTAACAATTAAGGGTTATACGGCAGCGTAGCTGCGGCTATAACCCACTGTTGAACGGCCGCGTTGTCTATATAGGGGATTTGCTTTTTTCATGGTGGGACTTCCCTGTTAAATAACTCGCTAAAACCAAAGATCCTCTGGTCTATTCCGCATCAGATCGTCTTTGATCGCCGATATATTGGTTCTTAATGTACCCATTTGTAGCGTGATTTCACCAGAGAGGCAAGCGATTCCCTCAGGCCTTATGACCTGATCTGTGTTTACACTCTGATCTCACTATGTGCTAACTCTAACTGCCATTGTCCCATGGTAGCATGACGCGAGGCTGTTCCGTCACGTTACTCTCAGTGACGTCACCAAGATAAGTAACAGTACGTTCTCCACAAGCAGGGCAAGAGCAACTTGATTCCGAACTATTGCGATCAGATGAAAAATTCACGAGATTTAGGCTTGGCGATTTACCTCATAAATGCAGGTTTGGTCGCGGGTACAACCCGCTCCTACAAAATAGATATTAGCAACGTTCCATGTGTTTGATTCGCGCTGACGTTCGAAGGGAGGAACGACCTGAGATTTGCGCAAGCGAATTGAATTACATGGAATGGGGCCGCGAAGTGGTTTCCGTGTGCCGAAGCGGAGATTTAGTAACCTAGAATTACCCCCTAGTTTGCAGGTTGCTCCCTCGCGCAGCGAGGTCGTACAAGAGTTCAAAGCTGTCGTTTTCGAACTATTGGGGGCAGATAAAAATTCACGAAATTTAAGCTTGGCGATTTACCTCATAAATGCAGGTTTGGTCGCGGGTACAACCCGCTCCTACAAAGTGTAGTTTCCTTAGCAACGTTCCGTGTGTTTGTTTCGCGCTGACGTTCGAAGGGAGGAACGACCTGAGATTTGCGCAAGCGAATTGAATACATGGAATGAAGCAGCGAAGCAGATTATGAGCTCCGAAACTGAGATTTAGCAGCCCAGAGTATGCCTAGGCTGCGGATTTTTCCCTCGCGCAGGGAAGCTTACATGTTTAGGGAGATGTCCCAGTCTTTCCAGACGACTTCGCGGCCTTGGGCGCGGATGGCGTTGGCGATTTCGGTGACGCTGCGTTCGTCGCTGATTTCAAATTGCTCTAGGGCTTCTTTGGCGTCATCGGCGTAGCCGCCCGGTTGAGTTTTCGATTCTGCGCTCATGGTGGTGAAGCCCATGCGTGCGGCGTGGTTACGAAACTCCGCCGACTCTCGGGTGGAAAGGCTCATTTCCAAGTCCGCATCAAAGAGTCGCCATGCGGCGATAAGTTGCACTAGTTCGAGATCGGAGATCACGGATTTCGGTACGATGCCACCAGCACAGGGGCGAATGCGCGGGAATGCAACGCTAAAACGTGAACGCCAGTAGCGTTTTTGCAGGTGTCTTAGATGGTGCGCCATCATGATGGAGTCGGTGCGCCAGTCGTCCAAACCAAGTAAAACGCCTAAGCCGATTTTATGGACCTTGGCTTGGCCGATACGATCCGGTGCGTCTAAGCGGTAGTTAAAGTCAGACTTGTTACCCCGTAAATGATGCTCAAGGTAGGTACTACGTCGGTAGGTTTCTTGGTAGACCAAGACGCCATCGAGGCCGAGTTCTTTGAGTTGCGCATACTCTTCCATTTCCAATGGCTGCACTTCCATGGAAAGCTGGCTAAAAGCGGGCTTAAACAATGGCAACATGCGCTCGAAGTAAGGCATGGAGACTTTTTTGGTTTCGCCCGTCACCAGCAAGATATGGTCAAAACCCTTTTTCTTGATGGCGTCGATTTCTCGTTCAATCTGCGCTTCGTTCAAGGTTAAGCGCTTGATGGCATTGCTCATGGAAAAGCCGCAGTAGGTGCATTCGTTGGCGCAGGTATTAGACAAATACAAAGGCGCAAACAAGCTGACTGTCTTACCAAAACGCTGCAACGTCAGGCGTTCACTCTCTGCTACCATCTCATTGATAAATGGCTTGGCGGCTGGGGAGATCAAGGCGGCAAAGTCATTGATATCACGCTTAGGTTTGGCCAGTGCTCGACGCACGTCTGCTTCGGTGGCGTTTTGATGCTGAGCGGTAATGGCGTCCCAATTTAGCGCTTCGAGTTGTGCGCTAAATTGGCCTTCGACCGCTGGGCTTTGATGCAAGACTCGTATGGCGCCACTCATACCAGCTCCTTGAGGAACTCGGTGAAAGGACTAGACGCTTCGGCGGTATGTTGCACTTTACCCGTACCCGATTCATAGGCCGTTCGCCCTGCTTCCACCGCCAGTTTAAAGGCTTTACCCATCATTTCAGGATGGCTAGCAACCGCCATGGCGGTGTTAACCAAGACCGCATCCGCGCCGGCTTCTAACGCAGCGGCAGCATGAGACGGTGCGCCAATGCCCGCATCAACAATCACAGGCACAGTGCTTTGCTCAATAATGATGTCGAGGAAGGGTTTAGAGGCCAAACCTTGGTTCGAGCCAATCGGTGCACCTAGTGGCATCACACATTGTGCGCCCACTTCTTCTAGGCGTTTGCACAGTACTGGGTCCGCATGAATATAAGGCATCACCACAAAGCCTTGGCGCACTAGCTCTTCGACCGCTTTAAGGGTCTCAATTGGATCTGGCATTAGGTAACGTTGATCTGGGTGGATTTCCACTTTGACCCAATTCGTCTCTAAGGCTTCTCGGGCCAATTGGGCAGCGTAGATAGCTTCTTTAGCATCGCGAGCACCAGAAGTGTTTGGCAATAGCTTTACACCCAGTTTTTGCAATGGCTTTAGAATATTGTCAGAGCCGGCTTTTAAATCCATACGGCGCAAGGACAAGGTGGTCATTTCACTGCCACTTGCCAAGATGGAAGCAATCATCTGCTCTTGGTTGGCGTATTTGCCCGTACCGGTAAATAAGCGTGATGAAAAGGTATGACCTGCAATCGTTAATGACATATTAACCTCCTGCAATGGATTCAAAGATATCGATACGGTCGTTGTCTTTTAATAGGCAATCCGACCACAGACTGCGTGGCACCACTTGTTGATTCACTGCCACCGCGACCCGCTGTTCAGTACTGACATAGCTTTCTAGTAAAGCGGATAAAGTGCTGTGCTCAGACTGAACTGGCTCATCATTCACATACAGTTGCATCAACTTCTCCTTGTACATCATTGAGCACCGCCTTTAGCAAAGATTGTGTTGCGGTTTTTGGATCGTCCGCACGGGTAATCGCGGTCACCAAGGCGATGGAATCCACGCCTGTGGCTTTTACTTTTGGCAAGCGTTCCGCATTGATACCACCGATGGCCACTGTTGGGTAAGCACCATTGATCAGCTCAACATATTGGCCTAAACGGGTTAAACCTTGTGGCTGAGACGGCATATCCTTAGTCACAGTTGGAAAAATGTGACCAAGGGCGATGTAGCTTGGCTTGAGGTTAAAGGCACGCATGATTTCAAAATAACCATGAGTGCTTATGCCAAGACGTAAGCCGGCCTGCTGGATCGCCGAAAGATCCGCCACTTCAATGTCTTCTTGCCCCAAATGCACACCGTAAGCGCCCAGTTCAATAGCCAGTTGCCAATAGTCATTGATAAAGACTTGCGCGCCATGTTGCTCGCCTAAGGCGATGGCTTGTTGGATCTTTTTCCTCAGATCCTTGTCGTCAGCATCTTTGATACGCAATTGCGTAGTGGTCACACCCTGTTCTAATACCAAGGCCAACCATTCCACGGTATCTACCACTGGGTAGAGGGTAAACAGCTCTTTGCGAATGGGGCTAAACTCAGCCTCGCCAGCGATCACATGGTCATCGGCGAAGCTGGTGCGTGGGAACCAAGTACGATCTTCCGGCCAACCCGCCCCCGCAGCACGGGCTTGTTGTGTTAACCATGCGAGCGCCAAGGTCATGGCATCTAAATGTTCGTAGCCTTGCTCAATAAAACACGCCAACGCCACGGCAAGATCGTTTTGGTTTATCTTGGTCAGTTTATCAGCTTGAAAATGGGCAATACGCTGACCTGGCAGCTGAACCGTAATCTGATTATTTAGGCATTGGGCCTGATAGATATTGCTTTCTGCCTCGAGCTTACGAACAAACTGCCAAGTTTCCATTGTTGTTTTCAGCGTTAATTCGCCGTGGAGCAGTTCAATACAGCACTGATTCTGAGTTTCATCGGTTGTGGAGTGAAACACTCGACACCCAAGGTGTTGAGTGTTATCCAAAACAGATGATTTAAACCCAGCGTCACGAAACGCTATTTGTTTAACATCTGTTGAGATCATCTATTTTTCACTCACTAATTCTTGTTGCTCTAGCTTTTCGGCAGCCAGCTTATCAGTGGTTAACTTGTCTGTGGTCAAATAGACATCACTGCCTAGCTCTTTGAACTGCTCAGACATCTGCTGCATACCCTCTTCTGCCGTTACGTCCACCGCTTCGATCTTCTCAAGGCCTGCGGCGTAGTCACGTACTTCTTGAGTGATCTTCATCGAACAGAATTTCGGACCACACATCGAGCAGAAGTGAGCCACTTTACCGGACGCTTGTGGCAAGGTTTCATCGTGGTAAGAACGTGCTGTTTCTGGGTCTAGAGACAGGTTGAATTGATCTTCCCAACGGAATTCAAAACGTGCTTTAGACAAGGCATTATCACGCACTTGTGCGCCTGGATGACCTTTGGCCAAGTCCGCCGCATGGGCCGCGATCTTGTAAGTGATCAGACCTTGCTTCACGTCTTCTTTGTTCGGCAGACCCAAATGCTCTTTTGGTGTGACGTAACATAGCATGGCACAGCCGTACCAACCGATTTGCGCGGCACCGATACCAGAGGTGAAGTGGTCATAGCCGGGGGCGATGTCTTGCGTCAATGGGCCTAAGGTGTAGAACGGCGCTTCGTGGCAGTGCTCAAGTTGCAGATCCATGTTTTCTTTGATCAATTGCATTGGCACGTGTCCTGGCCCTTCGATCATCACCTGAACATCGTAGTCCCATGCAATCTTCGTTAGTTCACCAAGGGTACGCAGCTCCGACAGTTGTGCTTCGTCGTTGGCATCCATGATCGAGCCTGGACGTAGTCCGTCACCTAGCGAAAGAGCCACATCATAGGCAGCACAGATTTCACAAATTTCTTTGAAACGTGTGTAAAGGAAGTTTTCTGTATGGTGCGCAAGACACCATTTCGCCATGATGGAACCGCCACGAGAGACAATTCCCGTTAGGCGTTTCGCTGTCATTGGCACGTAGCGTAGCAAGACACCACAGTGGATGGTGAAGTAATCCACGCCCTGCTCAGCCTGCTCGATCAAGGTATCGCGGAACACTTCCCAGTTTAGGTCTTCGGCAACACCATCTACTTTTTCAAGAGCTTGGTAAATCGGTACCGTACCGATTGGTACGGGCGAGTTACGTAGGATCCATTCACGGGTTTCGTGGATGTTTTTGCCAGTCGACAAGTCCATCACGGTGTCTGCGCCCCAGCGCGTTGACCAGACCAATTTCTCCACTTCTTCTTCGATAGAAGACGTCACCGCCGAGTTACCAATATTGGCATTCACCTTCACTAGGAAGTTACGGCCAATGATCATAGGCTCAGTTTCTGGGTGGTTGATGTTGTTAGGGATGATGGCGCGACCTTCTGCCACTTCTTTACGCACGAATTCAGGGGTAATTTCAGTTTGCAGGTTAGCACCAAAGCTGTGGCCCGGGTGCTGTTTTAGCAAAAGCTCAGATTTGATCGCCTGTAGGTTTTGGTTCTCACGGATGGCGATGTATTCCATCTCTGGCGTAATGATGCCTTGGCGCGCGTAGTGCATTTGCGTGACACATTGACCCGCTTTAGCTTTACGCACTTTTGGTAGGTGCTTAAAGCGCAATTCGTCTAGCTCATTATTGGCTAAACGCTCTTGAGCGAAGTTTGAGCTGGCGCTTTCTAGCACTTCAGTATCGTTACGGGCTTCGATCCATTGTTTACGTAATGCTTTTAGACCCACATGAACGTCAATGTTTTCTGCAGGATCGGCGTATGGCCCCGCAGTATCGTAAACATAGATTGGCTCGTTTGGCTCAAAAGTCAGATTGTTAGGGTCCGAGCCAATAGGCGTATCGGTTAAATTAATCTGACGCATGGGCACCTGGATCGATGCATCGGAGCCTTGTACGTAAATACGTTCGGAGGATGGAAAAGGAGTAGCTTGCAAAGACTCGATAAACGCTTTGGCTTCTAGACGGGCAATTTCACGAGTTTTCTTATTAGGTTTTGCAGGTGTAGTCGACATTAGCAGATTCCCATTATTGTATGTTTGGAAAAAATGCTTGTCAGGAGGTCACGTACTTCCACGTACGCGCGGCTGTTTTAAGACCTATTGCCCTTTGTGGACTAGGTTAAAACAACGCAATTTTAGCAGAAAAGAAATGATGCTTTCTTGTTCCCTTCGCAGGTATTAGCCTGATCAGGTTCTGCGGATCCCGCATTAAAATGCGATCTCAGCCAATTAAGGCACTCCGACAAGTTGCACATCAGTATACGCGTTTGTTTGCTTCTGTAAACAAACAAAGATTGAATGATTGGTTAGTAAAATTACGCTTCGTTCATCGCAAGCGCTTGCTTGTACAAAGCGTTTTTCTTCTCACCAGTGATCTCAGCAGCCAATGCTGCCGCTTGTTTTACAGGCAATTCTTTGAGCAATATTTTTAAAATTTTAAGAGCCTCGCTGTTGTCTTCTTCCTGTGCAGGCAAAGACACCATCATCACGAACTCACCACGAGTTTGGTTGCTATCGTCTTGTAAAATACGCTTAATTTCTGAAACTGAGCCTGATATAAATGTTTCAAAAGTCTTGGTTAATTCACGTGCCAAGGCCACTTGAGCTTGCTCACCCCAAACCGCTTCGAGGTCTTCTAAACAGTCCAAAATACGATGGGTAGATTCATAGAAAACCACGGTACCAAGACTTGGCATCCAGCTCGACATTTCGTCGCGACGAGATTTACTTTTTGCTGGCAAAAAGCCGACAAAGCTAAAACGGTCTGTTGGTAATCCTGATGCACACAGTGCGGTAATCAATGCAGATGGGCCTGGAACAGGCACAACTTTGTGCCCTTCTTGACGTAAAAAGTTCACCACATGATAACCAGGATCAGAGATCAATGGCGTGCCCGCATCAGAGATCAAGGCCACGTTTTTACCGTCACTTAACAAGGAAGCAATGTAGGACGCCTTATCGCGCTCATTGTGGTCATGTAGAGCAAACAGCTTTGTATCGATACCAAAATGATTCATCAAACGTTTGCTATGACGGGTGTCCTCTGCAGCGATAAAGTCAACTTCTTGTAAAACTCGTTTTGCACGATCCGTAAAATCGTCCAGATTACCGATTGGGGTCGCTACAATGTAGAAGGTTCCTCTCACATCATTATCAGACTGTGTTACCATGATTCCTCTTTAATAGGCTTAAGTATTGCGTGCATATGAGTTTGTTTAGATCCCGTATCATACCACTTTCCTTGGTGACATTGTCTCTAATTGGTTGTGGCGCCATTGAAACATCCATGCCTGATCAAGGCTCAACTAAAACCGTTGCTGAGCAGTCAGGGGATTTATCCGATTATCAATATGCGATAGCGCAAGCTCAGGCACAAAGTTCGCCTCAGGCGGCCGCGCCATTTTATTTTGCCGCAGCGAAAGCGCTTTTCTTAGACGAACAGTACCTTGAAGCGAGATCATTGCTTGAAGGCCACGTTATTTCCATTAGTAACTCAAGCCAGTTTGAAGGCATGCTACTAATGAGTGATATTGCATTGGCATTAGATACACCTTTGCTGGCATTACAGATGCTTGGTCAGGCTTCACAGCTAAGTGCAGCGCAGCGACTAGAAAACAACACTGAGCTATTACGACATCGTGCGCGCGTGATGGCTTCATTGGATAATTGGCCCAATGCAGTGAAGGACTACATGCAATTAAGCCTTCAGTTACCTGTGGATGCACAGCTAAACAATCAAGAAGAGCTTTGGTTTGCGATTCAAAACTTAACCGACAATGAAGTAACTTATCTTCAGGTGAGTAGCAATTTACCGCTACTAGATGGATGGTTAAACGTTTCTAATATCTTACGTGATCAATCCATGACCGTTGAACAGCAAGTCCAAGCCTTCAAGCACTGGCAATCTGCTCATGCAAGCCATCCCGCTGCAATCAATCCGCCACGAGATTTCCAAATAATGGCTTCCTTAGAAGACCATATGCCGAGCTCTGTTGCGGTATTACTGCCAATGAGTAAAGAATTAAAAGTTGCTTCAGAAGCTATTTTAGACGGTCTCTTGCAACAATATTATGCCAACGCTGAAGTGCAGCCAGCTCTACATCTTATTGATACCGACCGTTACGCCAATTTCGCTGATGCCTACGCAGCAGCAAGTTCTACTGGTGCGGAGACCATTATCGGCCCCTTACGCAAACAGAATGTTAGTCAGTTACCACATTTAGTGACCGACATCCCCACCGTTGCACTGAACCAACTTGAAATTAATACCCTGACGCCGAACCTTTACCACTTTTCATTAAATGTTAAAGACGATATTCGTGAGCTCATCGCATTCGCCAAAAAAGAAGGGGCAGAAAACTCCGCCATTCTTACAACCCAGCCTACTTGGGCACTACGTCAAGGCGATCAATTTAAAGGGATTGCGCAGCAACAAGGTCTGCCAGTATTAACTTCTCTCTCCTATGAAGACACTCCGACAGGGCGTGCAAATGCTGTGAAGCAGTTGCTACAAGTGGATGAAAGTGAGGCGCGAATTCGCCGTATACGCCAGTGGACAAATCAAGATATCGAGTCCACACCTCGTGCCCGCCAAGATTTAGATTATGTGTACTATGTCGGTAAGCTTGAAGATGCAAAGCAGATTCGCCCATTGCTCAACTTTTACTTTGCTGACGACATTCCAATGCTGGCTTCGCAAACCATTCATGATCGTTCACCCAGCTCAACGACCAAAAACGAAGATATTGAGCGTATTGTGTTCAGTGAGCTGCCTGCCATCCTAGAACAACAAAGCAGAGGTGGAAGCAGTCAACCTCTAGTCCTACAAAGGCTGACAGCACTGGGGAATGACAGTTACTTGATTGCTAAGCGACTGGCATTATTCACTAATGTTCGGTCTGCTAAAGTATCTGCTAAGACAGGTATTATCACCCTAGAAAATAATGGCATGTTCAACCGTCGACCAAATATTGTGACGTATAAGCAAGGAGCGCTTATCGATGCTAAGGAAAGTTATTTCACCCACAAAGAAACAGAGTGATGGCGCTAAAGCTGAGCGACTTGCAGAGCAATTCCTCGTTCAGCAAGGCTACCAACTTATTGATAGAAATGTTCACTGCCGCGCGGGCGAGCTGGATTTGATAATGCGATCCCCTTGCAGACAGAGCATTGTATTTATTGAAGTCAGATACAGAGCTAGCAAAGCACGTGGCAGCGCCAGCGAAACAATTACAAGACAGAAATTTCAGCGCTGTTTAAAATCAGCTGAATTCTGGTTAATGAAACACAACTTGCAACAAAGCCAATACCAAATAGATGTGATTGCTATAGATGGGGAGCTTTCCCAAAGCAACATTCATTGGCTGCAGGCAGTACAGGTATAAGCAGTTATTTATGGATTATCAAGAAGCGATCTATACGCAATTTGCGCAAAGTTTTGAGTCACAGCAATATGCACTGGAAACCTTACCAGCACACATAGAGCATGCAGCCATAGTGCTATTTAATAGCATTGCTAATGGCGGAAAAGTGGTTGCGGTTGGCAATGGGACTGGTTCGTACATTTCTCAGTATTTTAGCACGCTGCTACTTGATCGAATGGATCGTGAACGTCCAGGCCTGCCAGCCGTGTCACTGACCAGTAACGGCAACGCCCTGTTAGCCATTACGCACAATGACAGCTATCACGACGTATTCTCGAAACAGATCACTGCGATCGGCAACCCTGGCGACGTATTATTTGTCGTCGCAAACAAAGGCAATACTTCGCCTATTATTCAGGCCATTCAAGCTGCCCATGAGCGCAAAATGAGCATTGTCGCATTAACGACACCGGATGCTAAAAATGTGTCTGCGCTGACTTCACAAGATGATACCGAGATTAAAATCAACTTAACGGGTACATCTCGAGTCCAAGAATGCCAAACAACTGTTGTCCACACATTAGTAGACTTACTTGAACGCCAGTTGTTTGGCTATGAAGATTAATCTACTTCACGACTTTTAACGTGAAACCTTTTTGTGGTGGCTCTGGTGGCGTTGGTTCAGGCTCTGGAGTCACTTCAAAGGTTTCAGGTGGGAATACCATTCCGTCATTATTTTCCTTCGCATATAACGCTATCGCTGCTGCCATTGGCACAAAAACCTGCATTGGCTTACCGCTAAAGCGCGCTTCAAATGACACCCCTTGCTTATCAATATGTAGATGCCTAACCGCACTCATACTGATGTTCAAGACAATTTGACCATCATTAACAAATTCTCTTGGCACCACAGCACCTTCAAAGTCTGCGTCTACCAATAAATACGGCGTTAAGTCGTTGTCTGCGATCCACTCATATGTCGCATTAAGTAGATATGAACGTTTCGGAATCATTCTTTGCACTCCTGAAAATAAAAAGGGGCTTCACGCCCCTTTTGAAAACTTGATGTGCCGTTAGTCTAGGCGCATTTCCTGTTCTGCTTCTGACAGACTTTCTTTGAAAGACTCACGATCAAAAACCAGATCCATATACTTGTACAAGCCCGGCGCTTGCGCTTTTTCGATATCTACGCCCAATACCGGAAGACGCCACAAGATCGGAGCCAAGCAACAATCAACGATCGTGAACTCTTCACTCATGAAGTAAGGTTTCTCTTCGAAGATTGGCGATACACTGATTAAGCTTTCACGCAGCTCTTTCTGCGCGCTTTCAACCGCATCACGATCTTTACTCGTCAAAATCGTGTCGACCAAACCAGCCCAGTCACGCTGAATACGATACATGTACAAACGACTGTCTGCACGTGCGACAGGGTATACAGGTAACAACGGAGGATGAGGGAAACGCTCATCTAAATACTCCATCATTACATTTGGCTCATAAAGCACCAACTCACGATCAACCAATGCTGGCAACTCATTGTAAGGGTTGATATCTGCCAATTCCTCTGGCTTGTTGAAAGGATCAACATCAATAATATCTACGGTTACCGCTTTTTCAGCCAAAACGATTCGTACGCGATGGCTGTAGTGATCTTCTCCATCAGAGAAGAACGTCATTGAAGAGCGCTTTGCAATAACACCCATGTATAACCCCTATTCAATAAACAACGAAAACCCCATTAAGGGGTTAACTTAACAAACTACGATGTAAATGTCCCTCTTGAAGGAGGGACATTTTGGGCAAAACAACAATCACTTTGTGTTTAGTGAATTTCGCGCCAGTATTCTTTGTTCAATAGGTATGCAAAGATACCAAATAGAACGATGAATAATAACACTTTTATTCCTAAGGATTCAGCCTGTAAACGACTTGGCTCCCCCATATACACTAAGAAATTGGTAACATCGTAAGCAACTTGATCAAACTCTTCTTCTGAAAGTTGACCTTCTGTTTTCTGCACCACGACATTACATTGTTCTTCTGTCAAAATATCGCCAGTTAGTGTATCAAATTTTGGCTTACCATGCTCGTCCATCGCAGGCGCTTGTGCACAAGTCATATGACGAACTCCTTGTAGGTGTTCTAAGACGTTTGGCATCCCAACACTCGGGAACACCGTATTGTTGACACCCCAAGGACGTGTTTTATCTTCGTAAAAAGACTTCAAGTAGGTATAAACCCAATCATGACCACGCAGGCGAGCTTCAAGCGTCAAGTCTGGCGGCGTTGCACCAAACCACTCTTTGGCATCTTTTGCATCCATCGCATTATCCATTAGGTCACCAATTTTCTTACCCGAAGGCAATAAGTTGGCTTCGAATAAATCCGCCGGAATACCCAAATCCGTTGCAGCTCGCTCATATCGTGCATAGCCCATTTCGTGACAGCCAGCACAATAGTTTGAGTAAACCTGCATCCCTCGTTGTAAAGAAGCTTTATCGTGTAAATCTGGCGCCATATGCTCTAGGTGAACAGCTGAACCACCTGATGCGAAGGTCATCGCTGAGGCAAATACTAACGCCGCAGTTGCGAAAATCTTTTTCATGCTTACACCCTCTCCGGCACTGGTTTTGTACTTTCCCACTTGGTATAGAAAGGCATCAAGATGAAGTACAAGAAGTAAACCACTGATGCAATCTGTGCCACCGTTGTTCGACCTTCAGTAGAAGGCAATACACCGAGTACACCGAGCACAACAAAACTGATACAGAAAAGAACTAACGCAACCTTACTCATCCAGCCTTTGTAGCGCATAGATTTTACTGGACTACGATCTAACCAAGGCAATACAAACAGGATAGCGATTGCCCCCCCCATCGCCACAACCCCCCAGAATTTCGCATCCAAGCCAAACAATGGGTATGTCACCGCACGAAGAATCGCATAGAACGGCGTGAAGTACCAAACTGGCGCAATATGCTCTGGAGTTTTCAGCGGGTTAGCCGCCTCAAAGTTTGGTTTTTCTAAGAAGTAACCACCCATCTCTGGGAAGAAGAAAATCACTCCACAGAAGACAAATAGAAACACTGCAACACCCACGATATCGTGCACTGTGTAGTACGGATGGAACGGAATGCCATCAAGAGGAATGCCGTTTTCATCTTTGTGCTTCTTAATATCCACACCTTTCGGGTTATTTGAACCCACATGGTGCAGAGCCAATAAATGCAGCACTACCAAGGCCACTAATACCAACGGCAAAGCAATGACATGAAGTGAGAAGAAGCGGTTTAGCGTAATGCCTGAAATCAAGTAATCACCACGTACCCACTGCGCCAGATCTGGACCAATCATCGGGATCGCACTAAACAATGAAATAATTACCTGTGCACCCCAGTAGGACATTTGCCCCCATGGTAATAAGTAGCCCATGAATGCTTCAGCCATTAGAGCCAAGTAGATCGCCATACCGAACAACCAAACTAGCTCGCGTGGCTTCTGGTATGATCCGTACAGCAAACCACGAAACATATGCAGATACACAACAACAAAGAACGCAGAAGCGCCAGTTGAGTGCATATAACGAATTAGCCAGCCATACTCCACATCACGCATGATGTATTCAACAGAAGCAAATGCCCCTTCAGCTGATGGGTTATAACTCATGGTCAACCAAACACCGGTTAGTAGCTGATTCACCAAAACTAGTAGTGACAACACACCAAAAAGATAGAGAACATTTAAGTTCTTTGGTGCGTAGTATTTGCTCATGTGTTTTTCAAACGCTTGTGTAACAGGAAGTCGCGCATCCACCCAAGCCATGAAATCTTTCATAACAGCCATTATGCGTTACCCCCAGCGTCAACACCGACTTCGATAACCGTATCACTAATAAACCGATGTGGTGGCACGACCAAATTAGTCGGTGCCGGCACACCTTTGTATACACGACCAGCAAGGTCAAAGCGTGAACCATGGCATGGGCAGTTGAAGCCCCCTAACCATTTATCACCTAAATCTTCAGGAGCAACTTCTGGGCGGTAGGTTGGTGAGCAACCCAAGTGAGTACAGATCCCAAGTAGGACTGCAAATTCAGGATTGATTGAGCGGAACTCATTTTGAGCATACTCTGGCTGCTGCTCCACTGCAGAGGCTGGATCTGCTAATTGATCACTCAGCTTGGACAGATCGGCTATGTTTTGCTCAGTTCGACGCACCACCCATACAGGTTGGCCACGCCACTCAACGATCATTTGCTGACCTACTTCTAACTTACTAATATCGGCCTTCACCGGTGCACCAGCTGCTTTTGCTTTGGCACTTGGATTCCATGAGGCAACAAAAGGCGTTGCAATTCCCACTGCTCCCACCGCTCCTATCGCGCTAGTCGCTCCCAGTAGAAATCGACGACGGCCCTTATTTACGCCGCTTTGACTCATTATGGTTCTCTCCCACCAATTTACTGTCAACAAGCCCAAATCCACAAAAATAATAAGGATTTGAATACTTTAAAGGATGTTATGGGAAAGGTATTTTGGTGACAAGGCAACATTCTTGCACAATCACAAAACACTGATTTGAGACATAAAAAAACGCCTGCGAATGCAGGCGTTTTGAAGAATACGAAGCGTAGTAAAAATTAACGCTTAGAGAATTGTGGACGACGACGTGCTTTACGTAGACCAACTTTCTTACGTTCAACCTGACGAGAGTCACGAGTAACGTAACCAGCAGAACGTAGAGTGCGACGTAGTGTCTCGTCGTATTGCATTAGCGCACGAGTAATACCGTGACGGATAGCACCGGCCTGACCAGAGATACCACCACCGCTTACAGTAACGTAAACGTCAAATTTTTCAGTTGCTTCAACTAGTTCTAGTGGCTGACGAACAACCATGCAAGAAGTTTCACGACCGAAGTATTGCTCTAGAGAACGGTTGTTGATAACTAGGTTACCAGAACCTGCCTTTAGGAATACACGAGCAGTAGACGTTTTACGACGACCTGTACCGTAGTATTGAGTAGCTGACATAATGATCTTCCCGTATTAGATGTTAAGTTCTTGTGGCTGTTGTGCTGTGTGTGGATGCTCAGCGCCAGCATATACTTTCATTTTCTTGTGCATAGCACGGCCTAGAGGGCCTTTTGGAAGCATGCCTTTAACAGCGATTTCAAGAACGCGCTCTGGAGCGTGATCAATCAACTTCTCAAAGCTCATAGAACGTAGGCCACCTGGGTAACCAGTGTGACGGTAGTAGTTCTTGTCAGAAGCTTTGTTACCCGTTACACGTACTTTCTCAGCGTTGATAACAACGATGTAATCACCAGTGTCAACGTGAGGAGTGTATTCTGCTTTATGCTTACCGCGAAGACGGCGAGCAATTTCTGTAGCCAAACGACCAAGAGTTTTGCCTTCAGCATCAACCACGAACCAGTCGCGGCGTACTTCAGCAGGTTTTGCAGTAAAAGTTTTCATTAAAAAACCCTTTATCATTTACATGCTGTGCGCATGTCAATACCTATTATTATTGGTTACGCTGTCGGGATACGACTGCATAACTTACACATACTCAAAAATTAGAGCGCGCGAATTATAACCAAACCGCACGCAAAACTAAAGCGCTTTTTCTAATTAAGGGCGATGTTCTAACATTAAGTATTCTTCGGATTGCATCTCTAACAATCGACTGACAGTACGGTCATATTCAAAGGCTAGACGTGTTCCCTGATAAATATCTGGGATCGCCACTTCAGCAGAGAAAATAACTTTTACATGTCTGTCGTAGAATTCATCAATTAAGTTAATAAAGCGACGTGCCATATCGTCACGTGCCGAGTCAAACTGAGGTAAATCTGAGATGATGATAGTGGAGTATAGCTTTGCTATTTCAATGTAATCTACTTGGCTTCTTGGACCATCACAAAGCGCTTTAATATCAAACCATGCAACATCTTCATAGCTACGTAACAATGGGATAGAACGACCTTCAATCTCAACCGCCCCGCCTTCATTCACCGAATCACGGTTAACAACCAAACTCGAGAAACGCTCAGAGATAGCGTCCGCAGCATCTTGGTTCAACGGAAAATGATATAACTTAGCTTGCTTTAATGTACGAAGACGATAATCAACACCGCCGTCTACATTCATCACCTTAGTATGCTTGTTGACTAAATCAATCGCCGGCAAGAAACGTGCGCGTTGTAGGCCATTCTTATACAAGCCATCTGGCTCGATATTGGACGTTGCCACCAAAACCGTTCCATTGAGAAACAACTGCTCTAACAAGCCAGCTAAAATCATCGCATCCGTAATATCCGTTACAAAAAACTCATCAAAACACAACACCTGCGCTTTCTCTGAGATTTGTTTACCCACAATTTCAAGAGGGTTTTTTGTATCGTGCAGTTTACGTAGTTCTTGATGAACCATTTGCATAAAACGGTGGAAATGCAAACGCAACTTACGCTCAATAGGCAAACATTCGAAAAACGTATCCATTAAATACGTCTTACCACGCCCTACACCACCCCAGAAATACAAACCTTGCTCAACCTGAATCTCTGGCTTTTTCTTTTTAAGAAAACCAAACAGGGACTTCTGCACCTTAGGAGGCTGCTCGCCTCTTGCTACAATTCTGTCGAACAAATCTTGCAATGCTTGGACTGCTTCTTCCTGTGCAGGGTCATAGTTAAAGTCTGGACGTTTAAGGTCTTCCTGATATTTCGATAGCGGGGTCATTGTTTGCGTATACACCATTGCGTGAGAGATTGTCGTTATATTATCAAATACATAAAGAAACCTCACTATTCCCTATATTTCCTATGGTGTATTTCCGATATAATTTAGTAAGTTGTATTTGGGAGTAAACCATGGAACTAGAAGTATTCGATATCATCGTTTTTGTTACTGGCATCATTACAGGATTAGCTGGGGCAATCATTTTTCGCGCCTTAAGCAAAAAAAGCGCTAACGACATAAATAAATCAACCGGCGCTACTATCGAGGCACTACAGCAAGAAATGGAACGTCGACAAGTACTAGCGGATGATCACTTTTTGCAACTGCATGCTCACATATCTGCTGCAGAGAAAAAACTTGCTGATGCACGCAAAGCAGTACTTGAAGGCGCAACCACACTTGCGACTGTCACCTTAGAAAAACCCGAAAGTACCCCTACTGATTCTCAAGAAGCCTCTGACGATGTCACCACTCCCCCGCGGGACTATGCCTCGAAGTCAGATTCTGATGAAGGCATGCTGAGCGAAAACTATGGCTTGCATCGTAAATCAGTCGAGGAGCCTACTAGGGCCCTTTAAGCCTTAGCCCTCTCTATAAAGAAGCCTACTCACTGAGCAGGCTTCTTTACGTTTAATACAAGTCTAAAGAAAATGTATCGTTTATGCTGGATTTGGCACATCCACAAATTCGCAATCCACGCCCCAATGGTCAGTGATATATTCTGCCAAAGCTCTTGGTCCAAAGCATTCTGTGGCGTGATGGCCCGCGGCGCAAAAATGGATGCCCTCTTCTCGCGCTATATGTATCGTTTGCTCAGAAACTTCGCCAGTAATAAATACATCAGCCTTAGCTGCTAGCGCTTTATTAATATAGCCCTGGGCACCACCAGTACATAACGCCACCTCTGAGATCATTTGCTCAGACACCGATTCAAAGAGCACATCTCGCCCAACGGTTTCTTTCACTAGTTGATGAAATGCTTCAGGCGCCAATGGCTGCTCTAGAGTCCCAACAACACCGATACTTTCTTCCAGAGACTTTTCCATTTCCAACGGACGCAAAGACTGAAGCCCCAAACCGCGAGCCAAATTCGCATTATTACCGACCAATAAATTCGCATCCATCGGCAAATGATAACCAAACAAATTAATATCTTGCTTAATCAACCGTGACAAACGTCGATATTTCATACCAACGATTTCTTGGGACTCACCTTTCCAGAAGTAGCCATGATGAACAATGATGGCATCTGCTTGACGCTTCACCGCTTCTTCAATCAATGCCATGGATGCAGTAACACCTGTGACAATTTTTTTTATCTCGCCTTTGCCTTCCACTTGCAAGCCATTAGGCGCATAATCTTTAAAAGAACGAGGCTGAAATAGCGCCGTCAATTTACTCTCAAGCTCTTTTGTATTCATGTTTACTCCTAAATCACTTCTCCAACCACATGTTCGAAGCCATCTAACATGGATATTTCTTGGGCTATGGGTTGGCACACTTTTTCTATTTTGGCAGCAACACCAAAAAGATAATTCACTGAGCTTTGCCAATGCTGCCGCAAAAACTGCAAATGCCGTCGTCAACATTTATACATTCACTAGCCAAGAATCCCCATTTAGCCGGAACAGCAGTCAAAAAATCACAAACCTTGGCTCTGGGGTTATTATATCGGAAGATGGCTATATTCTCACAAACCACCATGTCATTCAGGGTGCCAGCAGTATTATTGTATCGCTGAACGATCAACGCCAAACTCGAGCAGATCTCATCGGTAGCGACCCAGCAACAGATCTAGCGGTTCTGAAAATTGAACTAACAGAGTTAACACCAATCCATCTGGGCAATAGCGACTCTTTGAGAGTCGGCGATCAAATCTTGGCGATTGGCAACCCTTTTGGGATTGGTCAAACAGTCACGGCAGGTATCGTCAGTGCAAAAGGACGCGACAGCATTGGACTAAACACTTATGAAAACTTTATTCAAACAGATGCCGCGATCAACCCAGGTAACTCTGGCGGAGCATTGGTAGACCTAAAGGGCAAATTAGTCGGAATTAGTTCTGCCATCTATTCAAGTTCAGGTGGCTCCCAAGGCATCGGCTTTGCAACACCAATTAATGATGCCGTTAAGATAATGGAGTCCATTATCCAGCACGGTAGCGTGGTACGCGGCTATCTAGGACTACAGGTTCAAGAAAACTCCCCTCAAGTTGCTATTGCTTTAAACCTCGCCTCAGAAGAAGGGCTAATCGTAACGAGTGTCACACCACAAAGCCCAGCTTTTAAAGCAGGTATTCGCCCTGGCGACATATTGACCTCAATAGAGAAGCACACTGATCTAAGTGCTCATAGAGCACAACAATTGGTGTCGCAACTGACACCCGGAGAGAATGTGACCATTAAGGGATTACGCGGGACCCAAAGCTTCATCACCAAAGCTTTAGTGGAGCAACTGCCTGCAATGCAGGCAGTTGATAATAACTAGTTGCCAGCTAAAGCGGATAAACTTTTCTCTATGTTGCTTCCTGCAATATCGTTCGCGAAAAGAGCAAGGTAAGGACCTAAAAAGCCCGCATCAAGCTCACCCTCAATAATCCATCGAAGATGAGTACTACCGTCCGCGTTTGCTTTGATCAACAAAGTGTTAGGAATCGGTTTCGTTTTTTGGTTTGGCTGAACCGAAAAAGCAATAGAGTCAGTCGTTACTGAGGTAATAACCAACTCCCCTTGCTTAGTGGTTGCTTCGTCATACTGCATCAAATAGCGAGTCTGAGAAGAGATAACGCCTTCATCCGACTGAAGTACCAATTTACCCGACTCAACAAACATCCATTGAGTCCATGCACTAGAACTGTACAACCGCTCCTGCAAGAGATCATATTGCCCTGCTGGAACATCAATGCTTCGTTCGATTTTGTAGTCTGATGGTAAAAAGAAACCGATCGAAACAGCGATCAAAATAACCACTGCCGCAATGCGGGTCACTAAACGAAGTGAAATTAGCGCCTGAGTTGGCTGCATAATATTCGCCTAGCCCTTATCAATCATTCGGAATTCAGCAGACACAGCGTGCGCTTCTAGTGATTCGCCACGAGCCAATGGTGAAGCGATTTTAGCAAGCTCACTTGCCCCCTCATGAGAACAATAGATAATTGAGCTACGTTTCTGGAAGTCGTAAACCCCCAATGGAGAAGAGAAGCGAGCGGTACCAGATGTGGGCAATACGTGGTTTGGACCAGCACAGTAATCACCCAACGCTTCAGGCGTGTAACGCCCCATAAAAATCGCACCCGCGTGACGAATTTTACCAACCCACTCTTCTGGATTCTCAACTGAAAGCTCTAAGTGCTCAGCCGCCACAATATTAGCTACTTCAATTGCTTCTTCCATCGAGCCCACATGTATCAAAGCACCACGACCTTCAAGAGAGGTTTTAATAATCTCTTTGCGCGACATTTCTTCGATTTGACGCTCCATGGAAGCATGAACTTTCTCGATGAACTCAGCATCTGTACTAATCAGGATAGATTGAGCATCTTCATCGTGCTCTGCTTGAGAAAACAAGTCCATCGCAATCCAGTCAGGATTAGACTGACCGTCACTTACCACAAGAATCTCAGACGGACCTGCGATCATATCGATACCACAAGCACCGAAGACCATGCGCTTAGCCGTTGCAACATAGATGTTACCAGGACCAACAATCTTATCGACTTTAGGCACTGTCTCTGTGCCGTAGGCCAAGGCAGCAACAGCTTGCGCACCACCTACGGTGATAACTCGGTCAACCCCAGCAACGTGAGCTGCCGCCAGAACGATATCATTCACAACATTATCTGGGGTCGGAACAACCATTACGATCTCACCGACACCCGCAACCTTGGCTGGCATAACATTCATCAGAACAGAAGAAGGGTAAGCAGCCTTTCCGCCTGGCACATATACACCGACGCGATCC
Source organism: Marinomonas sp. AWM4_232 (assembly GCF_056158325.1). Taxonomy (NCBI): domain Bacteria; kingdom Pseudomonadati; phylum Pseudomonadota; class Gammaproteobacteria; order Oceanospirillales; family Oceanospirillaceae; genus Marinomonas; species Marinomonas sp. AWM4_232. Next base: position 4,033,625 of record NZ_JBSWTA010000001.1, read on the forward strand.
AAAGGCGTAATCTGCTGACCAAGCACCGTACCCGTAGATTCTTCATACTGCCAAGAAGGTTGAATCTGACGTTCATGGTATGATTTGACACGCTCAGCAGCTTTCTGAAGCGCCTCAACAATCGCCCCATCAACACGGCTCGCCGCTTTCGCTAACTCATCTGCTTCAATAACCAATTCGGCCGCAGTTTGTACAGAACGGCGATCAAAGCGGTTCGTCAGCTCAACCAGTGCCGCATCACCCTCGGTACGAACACGATTTACAATTTCTTCAACACTTTTCTGAACACTTGCGTCAGACACGCTTTCCCATGAAAGCAGCTGATCTAGGTCCTTACGAAAGCCCTCATCTTTTGATGAAAACTGTCTAATATTCAATTTCATAAACGTCTAAGCCTCAGCTGAAACTGCACCATTCAACATATCTAAAATAGGCTGAATGTGCTCATACTTCGTTTTATAAGCTGCTTTATTTACTACTAATCGGGTACTGATATCTGCAATCAAATCACGAGCTTCAAGGCCATTAGCGCGTAGCGTATTACCTGTATCTACAATATCTACGATTAGATCAGCCAACCCCATAATCGGTGCAAGCTCCATCGCCCCATAAAGCTTGATAACATCCGCTTGAATACCTTGCTCAGCAAAGTACGCTTTGGCCGTTTTAGTAAATTTCGAAGCGACTTTTAAACGGCGATTCGGTAGATCTTGCCCCTGAACTCCAGCCGTCATTAAACGACACTTAGAGATTTTCAGATCAAGTAACTCATAAAGATTCTTCGTATTCGCTTCCATTAAGACATCTTTACCCGCAACACCGAAATCGGCTACGCCATGCTCAACATAAGTCGGCACATCGGTTGCGCGCAAAATCACCAGCTTAATGTTTTCGTGATTGGTATCAAAAATAAGCTTACGGCTTTTACTGATGTCTTCTAGCGGATAAATATTTGCTTTCTCAAGCAGAGGAAGCGTCTCTTTCAATATGCGCCCTTTGGATAACGCAATCGTTAAGGTTTCGCTCATGTTAATTCAGAACCCTTGAAATCTTTGCACCCAATGCACCAAGCTTTTCCTCGATACACTCATAACCACGGTCAATGTGGTAAATTCGGTCAATCTTAGTGTCCCCTTCTGCAACCAATGCAGAAAGGACTAACGAAGCAGACGCACGTAAGTCAGTCGCCATAACTGGCGCCCCTTTTAGCGCATCTTTGCCGCGTACAATCGCCGTATTACCGTTCACTTCGATGTCAGCGCCCATGCGAACCATTTCGTTCACATGCATAAAGCGGTTTTCGAAAATATTTTCGATCACACTACCAACGCCCTCAGCAACAGCATTTAATGCCACAAACTGCGCTTGCATATCAGTTGGGAAAGCTGGGTATGGAGCGGTTGAGATATTTACAGCTTTAGGGCGACGACCTTCCATATCAAGCTCAATCCAATCATCGCCACACGTTACCTTAGCACCCGCCTCTTCTAATTTAGACAGTACCGCTTCTAAACTGCTGACATCAGTATCAGTGACACGCACTTTGCCACCAGTAATCGCACCAGCAACCAAGAAGGTTCCTGTTTCAATACGATCAGGCATAACGGAATAAGTCGTACCACCTAGGCGTTCAACACCCTCAATAGTAATGGTGTCTGTGCCATGTCCTGTAATTTTTGCACCCATCGCAATAAGGCATTCTGCCAAATCCACCACTTCGGGCTCACGTGCAGCGTTTTCTAGGATAGTAGTACCCTCTGCCAACGCTGCAGCCATCAATAAGTTTTCTGTGCCCGTCACTGTTACTTTATCAAAGAAAATACGAGCACCTTTCAAACGACCATCTACGCTGGCAATAATGTTGCCGTTATCGACAACAATATCTGCACCCATTGCTTCCAATCCACGCAAGTGGAGATCAACAGGTCGACTACCAATTGCGCAACCACCTGGCAATGACACAACAGCACGACCAAAATGCGCGACCAAAGGCCCCAAAACAAGAATGGAAGCACGCATTGTCTTCACAAGTTCGTATGGTGCGTCACAGTTATCCAATGAAGAGACATCTAACTCAACATTCATGCGCTCATCAACCACAACACCACATCCCATGGAGCCAAGTAGCTCTAACATAGTGGTAATGTCATGTAAGTGAGGAAGATTTTTGATCGTGATAAGATCTTTAGTAAGCAGTGTCGCTGCAAGAATCGGCAAAGCAGCATTTTTTGCTCCTGACGCTCGCACCACACCATTCAGAGTGTTACCGCCAGTAATTAGCAATTTATCCATTCATTTCTCTCTTAATTTTTAAAGACTTGCAAATTGAGCTGGTGTATACGTTTTCATCGTAATGGCATGAATTGCACCAGAAGATATTGCGTCTTGTAAATGAGAGTAAACAAGCTGCTGTCGTTTCACTGCGTTTAGGCCTTCAAAAGCCTCAGCAACAATTGTGATTTGGAAGCTGCAGTCAGCACCGTCAGTCGTTACCTGGCTGCCTTCAATTTTTGATTCTAATAAAGCTTTCACTTCGGAGGCGTTCACAAAAACTCCAATTTCTATTCAATGTTCTATGACAACTATTGTACCCCAGCCAACTCAGAATTTGTCAGCTTTATAACGCAAAAACAGGAGTTTCCTCCTGTTTACGTTTTCTAGTCGAACTGAAATATCTTCTGTACACCATAGAGTTTAAACATTTCTTTAAACTCTGCTCGACAACCCAATAAGGTCAGAGCCTTGCCAGAACGCCTTATTTCAATCAACAAGGCAATAATTGGGGCATTCATTGACTCTAGTCCAGAAAGATCAAGGGATTGATCGCTTGAGTACTTCACCCCAACCAAACTTTTCTTAATCTTTAATAATTCAGTCGCATCATAGCGTCCCACTAAACGCCAAACAGCATCCGCTGTCTGCAACTCCATTTTATTCCCCTCCAGACGCCAATGAAGATTGCCAAGCTGCAATAGCTCGATCAATATCATTACCATTCTGCTGCATCATCACCCCGAACTGCTTACGAAAGGTCAGACCGAAGTTGATGTTATTGATCACCACGTTGCTTAACATCCATTGCTTAGCAGATTTAGGCTCCATGTAAAACGCAATATCAACAGGACTACCATCGCTAAGCTGAAATTTAGCGTCTACACGTACTTCGCGTCCTGGTTTTTGTCGTGCCAGCGGCAAAACCGTCAAGCGGCTTGGGTCAAAGTCTATCACCGCAGCACTGTATGTTTTCAGCAACGTACTCTCGGTTACAGAGACAAACTCACTAATCTGTTTTGGCGATGCTTGGCGATAGTACTTACCCATTACTTTTTTAGCTAAATCATCAAAATCCACAACCGGCGCTATGATTTCCCTCATAACCGATCTCAATTTCTGCGGATCACCCTCAAGAACATCTCGCTGATCCACTATTTTGGTCTTGAAGCCACCTACAACTCGAAGCACCTCTTCTCGAGCACCCTCAGGGTTTACGGCAGCAAATGTGTGCGAAACCCACAATAAAGACATCAAAAATATACCAATGGCTTTAATACGCATTACTCATCTCCCCCTGCACTCATTAGAAATTGACCAATCAGGTTTTCAAGAACCAGTGCAGATTGAGTATCGTAGATTTCATCTCCATCTTTAAGCACGTCTTCCTCAGCCCCAATTGAAATTCCTAGATATTTCTCACCAATCAAACCACTTGTCAGAATTGCGATAGCACTGTCGGTAGGAATGTTATCTACTGTAGCATCAATACTCATCGTCACTTTAGCCATGTAGTATTGCTTGTCATATTCAATACTCTCTACTCGGCCTACGGTCACCCCAGCGATGGTTACTTTAGCCCTATCTGTCAGACCACCGATATCATCAAAGTGTGCTTGTATCGTATAGCCGTTAGATTTCTCATTAAATGCTAATCCACTGACCTGCATGGCGAGATAAACAAAAGCAATCACACCAAATAGCATAAACAAGCCGACTAAAACGTTTGCTTTCGCATCCTTCATTATCAAAAATCTCCAAACATTGCTGCGGTTAGCAAAAAGTCTAACCCTAAAATAGCCAATGACCCCAACACCACAGTTCGGGTCGTCGCACGACCAATTCCTTCTGAGGTTGGCTGACAGACATAACCCTGGTACACAGCAATCCATACGATCGCGATAGCAAATACCAAAGACTTCATCACACCATTCATGATATCGGTATTAAAGTATACGGACTGCTGCATGCTGCTCCAAAAAGAGCCTTCATCCACTCCAAGCCACTGCACTGACACCAGCATCCCAGCCCAAATTCCCACGGCTGAAAATATTATCGCTAGAATGGGCATACAAGTTACGCCTGCCAATAACCTTGGCGCAATAACCCGTCGTAGCGGATCTATGCCCATCATTTCATAACTGGATAACTGCTCAGTTGTTTTCATCAAACCAATCTCAGCAGTCAAGGCTGACCCTGCCCGCCCAGCGAACAGCAACCCTGTTACCACAGGTCCCAATTCACGCAGCAAGGTTAAGGCAAGTAGCTGCCCCACTGCCGACTCAGAGCCATAATTGGTCAATATGGAATATCCCTGCAACGCGAGCACCATTCCAATAAAGGCACCTGAGACAATAATAATGATCAGCGACAGCACACCAACCGAATAAATTTGTTTAAAGTAGAGCCTAATGGCCTCATCCCAGCGAACAGGCAATCGAAACAAAGATTGAAATAGAAAAACACCTGCCTGCCCCACCGACTCGATGTATTTGTGTATGGCAAGATATATTGTCTTCACTGACACTAAGCCTCTAACAGTTGTGTTTCATAATTAGGTGCAGGGTAATGAAAACCTACAGGCCCATCTGCTTGCCCTTGCAAGAACTGAACAACCCTGGGATCTGAAGACTGCCGGACCTCATCAGGCGTACCCGCTAAAATGACTCGTCCTGCCGATAACAAGCAAACATGATCGGCAATACTAAGCGACTCTTCAACATCATGAGACACCAAGACACTGGTTATGTTCGCAGCACGATTAAGACGTTTAATCAATTCCACTAACACGCCTTTAGAAATAGGATCCTGACCCGCAAAAGGCTCATCATACATAACTAGATCAGGATCTAATGCGATCGCTCTTGCTAGCGCAGCTCTGCGCGCCATACCGCCAGACAACTCAGCTGGCATTAGATAAGCTGCACCACGCAAACCAACACTTTGCAATTTCATCAGCACAATATCGCGTATCATCGCCTCGTCAAAATCGGTATGTTCCTGCAGTGGTAAAGCGACATTTTCGTAAACACTCATATCACTAAATAACGCACCACTTTGAAACAACATGCCCATTTTTCTGCGCGCCTCAAACAGCTCTTTCCTGGATGCCTGCGCCACATCTAGACCAGCCACTTCTACAGAGCCCGAGCTAGCTTCAATTTGACCACCAATCAAGCGCAAAAGCGTTGTTTTCCCTACACCGCTTGGCCCCATAACTGCAGTAATTTTGCCCTTTGGTATTTGCAAGGTAATGTCTTCGTAAATAGCACGACCACCTCGATGAAAGGACAAATTCTTGACGTCAACATAGACTTCCACTGATGACTCCTTGAATTAAAATCGAACGGATACTAGCACCGTAAAAATGTAAAAGATACGCCATCAAAACCAGCTTGTAACGCCAGCCTCTTGAAATCCTTCAATAAACCACATTAAATGGTGCGCTTTACGATCCTCTCTCACTGTCTTTAGGTATTTAGCGAATGCTCATGTTTTCCTTAGCACTGATTACTGGCCTTATTTTACTCGTTATCAGTTCAGACAAATTTATTGAACACGCCGCATTAGTTGCTGAAAAGCTTAATGTAAGCCCTATTGTTATTGGTATTACATTAGTTGCTTTAGGTACCTCTGCTCCGGAAATGGTCGTGTCGACCATTGCCGCATTAGACAATGCACCAGGCATTGCTGTGGGGAATGTCATTGGCTCAAACATTGCCAACATTGGTTTAGTTTTTGGCGCAACGCTATTGTTGGCCGCTGTTCCGATCAATGGCAGCTTAGTGAAGAAAGAAATCCCTCTAGTCCTTGGCGTCACTCTGCTTGCAGGTTTTCTCATGATTGATCAACACCTATCTTTTATTGATGGTGTAGTGTTGATTATTGCCTTTATTGGCGTCCTCTTCCTATTGCTAAGAAATTCAAAAAACTTAGAGGAAGAATTAACAGGCGATTTACCTGAAGACGATGGCGGTAGCGTGGCGCGCTCTTTGTTAATTGCCGCCATCGGCTTAGCCGTTCTTATTGGCAGCTCTAAGCTACTAGTATGGGGAGCCATCGGCATTGCCTCAGCATTAGGAGTGTCTGATTTAGTCATCGGCCTCACCATTGTCGCGATTGGCACCAGCCTACCAGAATTGGCAGCTTCCATTACTAGTGTACGAAAAGGACACCACGACATAGCAATCGGCAATGTTTTAGGCTCCAACATATTCAATTTAGCGACAGTACTTCCTTTACCTGCATTGATTGCACCGGGCATCATTGAAAATACGGTAATTGAACGAGATTACTGGTGGATGTTTGGTTTTACCCTTTTATTTGCATTTGCTGTTATCATCTACTCAAAGCACCGCACAGCAAGCATCCCTCGATGGTTAGCATTGCCACTTCTAGGCGGATACGGTGCCTACTTGTACCTGTTAGCAATCTCTGGCTAGATCATGCAAACATCAATTAAAAAGTTTTTTCGACACAAAGGCATCGCTGGCTTTCTAGCCATCGCCCTTGTATCAATAGCGGTTTTCTTTATTGGAAACCGCCCAACACTCTACATATTGGACGAACAAAAATTATCTGACGCACCTGACTTTTTCTTGGAAGACGTCACCGCTCGCTCTTATAACCAAGATGGCAAGTTACAAGAAGTACTGCAAGCACAAACGGCCAACCACTACCTTAGAAATCAAACCACGCTAGAGCTTCCGGTCGTGACCCGCTACACAGAAAACTTAAAATCTGTTACCTCTGCAGAAAACGGCCTATTAAATGATCGAGAAAACACGGTCACATTCAATCACAACGCCAAAGTAATTCGCTACGCAGACAATGTTGAGACTGGTCGCATTCATGCGGATACACTAGTTTTCAACAACGACGACCAAACGATTATCAGTCATGGGAACAGCGAACTCATTACGCCTCAAGGCACTACCAAATCTGCTAGCATATTTTTCAATCTTACTGACAATACCGCAACCTTAAATGGAGGCGTTTCAGGACACTATGAAGTTTCAAAGTAACAAACATCTTATAGCTTGGGGACTAATCAGTCTCGCAAGCAGCGCTGCCTACAGTTTGCCAAGCGATCTTTCACAACCAATTAATATTGAGGCCGATAAAGCAGCATTTAACCAAAAGGAAGGCACTGCTAACTACAGTGGAAATGTTGTCGTCATTCAGGGCAGTATTCGAATAGAAGCACAATCTCTCACTATCAACACAAACCCCGAAACCGGTGAGTTTGAGTCATTAGCCGCGAAAGGAACACCTTCACTATTTACTCAACAGCTAAATGAAGCTGGCGATCAAATGAAAGCAACTGGCAACACATTGAATTACAACGTTGCGAACGGGCAACTGGAAATCCATAAAAACGGCTACCTCCAGCGCGGCGAAGACGAAATTTCAGCCGACTTTATTCATTATATATTGAATAACGGCACTTTTAATGCTGAAAACCGTGGTAGTGGTCGCGTTAACATGACCCTGCAACCCGTCCAAAGCGAACAGGCAAACTAGACACATGGCGATTCTTGAAGCAAAACATTTAGCCAAAAGCTATAAAAAACGCCAAGTAGTGAAAGACGTTTCACTAGAAGTTCGTTCCGGCGAAGCTGTCGGCTTGTTAGGACCTAACGGTGCAGGTAAAACGACTTGTTTTTATATGATCGTTGGTATGGTTTCAAATGACCTAGGCGGCATTTTCATTGATGGCGAAGATGTCACCAAAGACGCCATGCACAGTCGCGCTCAAAAAGGCATTGGTTATTTACCGCAAGAAGCCTCTATCTTCCGTAAAATGACAGTAGAAGATAACCTTCTCGCGATACTTGAGACGCGAAAAGATCTCACTAAGGCAGCACGTATCGCTAAAATGGAAAGCCTACTTGAGGAGTTCCACGTCACCCATATTCGCAAAAATCTAGGTATGGCTTTATCGGGCGGCGAACGACGCCGCGTAGAAATTGCACGCGCTCTGGCCATGAACCCTAAATTTGTCCTATTAGATGAACCTTTTGCCGGTGTCGACCCAATATCGGTTGGTGATATAAAAGGCATCATCAAACACTTACAAGCCAGTGGAATCGGAGTACTGATTACGGATCATAACGTTCGCGAAACATTAGACATTTGTGATAAGGCTTATATCGTTGGCAATGGCCGTATCATTGCATCAGGCGAAGCCGAGGCCGTTATAAACAACGAACAAGTTAAGAAAATCTACCTAGGCGACGACTTCAAACTATAAGCCCCCTTATTTTTCCTATGAAAAGGGAGTACTATGCACAAGTCATTCCAAATACTTAATTATAAAAGAGTTGCGCTATGAAGCAGTCCCTGCAACTTAAAATCGGACAACAGTTAACCATGACGCCACAACTGCAGCAGGCAATTAAATTGCTGCAGTTGTCGACTCTTGATTTGCAACAAGAAATTCATGAGTTTCTTGAATCCAATCCATTATTGGAATTGGACGAAGAAGAAGGTTTTCAAACTGAGAGCGATTCACGTCAAACTGAGCTTAGTACGTCAGGCGAATCCAATAACGAAAGCTCCGAAATCAGCTCCGAGACACCTCAGCTCGAGTCTGAGTGGACGGAAAGCATCCCTAACGAACTGTCTATAGACAGCAATTGGGATGACACATACCAAAATTCTGCAGCTGCAGCTGATACCCCAGCTTTTGAAGGCGAACAAGATCTCGACGGCAGAAATGCTCTGTCCGAAGACATGCAAGACCACTTAATCTGGCAGCTTAATCTGACTCATATGTCAGACCGTGACATTGAAATTGCTTATGCAATTATTGATAGCGTGCAAACAGATGGCTATCTATCAATGAGCTTAGAAGAGATTTTCCAGGCTTTAACCGTCGAACTCGAAGATCTAGAGCTTGATGAAGTGACTGCCGTGCAACACCGCTTACAACGCTTCGATCCTGTTGGTGTTTGCTCACAAGATTTACGTGAATGCCTGCTTGTACAACTGGAAGCTTATCAAGAACACCCTCTTTATCGAGCGACTTTTAGCGTGGTCGATCAACACCTTGCCTTGCTTGGCAACAGAGACTACGCGCAACTTAGCCGTAAGACCAAGCTTAAAGAAGAAGCACTGAAAGAAGTTATCACCCTAATTCAGCAACTCAACCCGAGACCTGGGTCGTTGATTGATACCAGTGAAACAGACTATGTTATCCCTGATGTTACCGTGAAGAAAAACAATGGCGTTTGGCAAGTAGAGCTAAACAACGACGCTCTGCCACCGGTTAAGATTAACGAAACCTACTCGGCTATGGTGAACTCCAAAGCATCAAGCGATGATATTTCCTATATAAAAAATTCTTTACAAGAAGCTAAATGGTTTATGAAAAGCCTACAGAGCCGCAACGAGACTTTACTAAAAGTTGCTAGCTGCATTGTATCGAAACAAGTTGAGTTCTTTGAAATTGGCGAAGAAGCCATGAAACCTATGGTTTTGCATGACGTTGCCGAAGAAGTAGGTATGCATGAATCCACTATTTCACGTGTTACAACGCAAAAATACATGCATACCCCCCGAGGCATTTTCGAACTGAAATACTTCTTCTCTAGTCATGTAAACACTTCATCTGGTGGCGAGTGTTCGTCCACAGCCATTCGTGCCATGATTAAGAAGTTGGTAGCAGATGAGCCACCTAAAAAGCCATTAAGTGACAATAAACTAGCAACTATTTTAGCCGACCAGGGCATTCAAGTTGCTCGACGCACTGTTGCAAAGTACCGTGAAGCGATGAACATTCCGCCATCAAACGAGCGGAAGCGACTGATTTAAAGGCCAGCAAATATGTCAGTTAAAAATTTAGTAAAAACAGATCTAGTGTTTGCGAAACAACAGATCTCTAGTAAAAAACGATTGTTAGAGCAGTTAGCCGAATCAGTTAGCGATCGACTACACTGTAACGCAGATGAAGTTTATGACGCCCTGCTCGGACGCGAAAAGCTGGGCAGCACAGGCATTGGCAATGGCATTGCGATACCGCACTGCCGTCTTGAGCAAGTAAACAGTGCTACGCTGGTATTAATGTCACTAGAAGAGCCAATTGATTTTGACGCAATTGATCGACGTCCCGTTGACCTAATTTTTGCCTTATTAGTTCCGCCACATCAGTGTGACGAGCACTTAGCCACTCTCGCGCAGATCGCGGAACTAGCACAAGCAGAACAGAAGTTAAATCAATTGAGAGAAAAACAAAACAACGAAGACTTGTTTGAAGCGTTTAACGCTTTACTGTAAGGACACCCTCATGCTGGAACAATCAGTCGAAATTATCAATAAATTGGGGCTTCATGCTCGCGCGGCTGGCAAGTTGGTAGAAACAACAAGCCGATTTACATCTGACATCACGATCGAGAAAGAAGGCCGAAACGTTGATGGAAAGAGCATTATGGCAATGATGATGCTTGCCGCTGCGAAAGGTACGACCATAAATGTGAAAGTAAACGGAGAGGACGAGGCCGCAGCAATGGAAGCCATCATCGAACTTATTAATGATCGATTTGGAGAAGGCGAATAGCCGAATGAGCGATCAGTCCACTTTAGAACACTTACAGACGGTTGCCGAATCTCTTGAATCCGGCGCCACCATGCAAATTCGTTATTTGCTCAATGGTGCTCTACCTGCACAGGACGTTGCTCGCCTTCTAGAATCTTCCCCCCTAAAGAGCGTAAACTTCTTTGGGAACTGATTGATCATGCTAATCAAGGAGATGTCTTACAATACGTCTCAGAAGAGATTAGTGTTCAATTCATGAAGGACATGGATACCGAGCGTTTATTAGCGGTATCTGAACACTTCGACAATGATGACTTAGCAGACATCCTGCAACAGCTTCCTGAAACCTTGGTTAAGGAAGTGCTGGCCTCCATGACCGCACAAAATCGTGCGCGCATGGAATCCTTAATGAGTTACTCTGAGGATTCGGCCGGTGGCTTGATGAACACCGACACGATAACGATTCGGCCAAATATTACTATCGATATCGTGTTCCGTTTCCTACGACGACACTCGGAACTCCCAGAAATGACTGATAACCTATTGGTTGTCAGTAGATCCGATCGCTTTCTGGGGACTCTCCCCCTGCGCAAACTCCTAGTAGCCGATACGGACACCATAGTCCGTGACATCATGGAAACGGACTGTGATGTCATTTATGCCCATCAAAGCGCCGCCGAAGTTGCGCAGCTTTTTGAAAAGATGGACTTGGTCTCTGCCCCTGTCATTGATCCGGAAACAAAAAAACTACTTGGTCGCATCACCATTGATGACGTCGTAGACGTTATCCGAGACGAAGCAGAACACTCGATGCTACAAATGGCTGGTTTAGATGATGACGAGGACACCTTTGCCCCCATCATGCAAACCACTCGACGTAGGGCAGTTTGGCTTGGCATCAATTTGATTACTGCATTTATTGCTTCTTACGTTATTGGTCTTTTCCAAGACACACTAGATAAAGTCGTTGCACTAGCGATTTTAATGCCGATTGTTGCGAGCATGGGAGGCATTGCAGGCTCACAAGTCCTAACACTTGTAATTCGGGGCATTGCCTTAAACCAAATTGGCTCATCGAATGCTAGATGGCTCTTGAACAGAGAGGTCGTCGTTGGCTTGATAAATGGTGTATTATGGGCCTCCGTAATCGCTTTGCTCACAACCGTATGGTTTGGAGACATTAAAATTGCTTACGTCATAGCTGGCGCGATTGTTATCAACCTTTTGTTTGCTGCATTGACAGGTACATTGTTACCCATCGCATTGAAAAAGCTTGGTATTGACCCTGCTTTAGCGGGAAGTGTTATTTTGACAACCGTGACCGATGTGATTGGCTTTTTGTCTTTCTTGGGCTTAGCCACACTCTTTTTACTATAGAACGATTTAACCATGACAGATTTTGAACACTACGAAGACAACGAAGAAGAATACAAGAGCAAAACTCAAGTAAAAAGAGAAATGGAAGCTCTGCAAGACTTAGGTGAAAAGCTCACCAACCTAAGCGCTGGTCAACGCAAAAAAGTACCTATGTCAGACACCCTACGCGCTGCACTTGAAGAAGCTGATCGTATTAAGCAATGGGGCGCAAAACGTCGCCATTTACAGTACATTGGTAAGGTAATGCGCACAGAGGATGCAGATGCTATCGCAGCACGTTTGGAATTATTTGATAGTACGTCAGCCGCAAACAATAAGCGCTTTCATCAACTAGAAGCAACACGTGACGCACTGATTGGCGAGAACGGTAAAAGCATCCTCGACCAGTATATCCAAGCAAATCCAAGCGTAGATATTCAACAATTACGCTCACTAGTAAGAATGGCAGCAAAAGAAGCAGAACAAGGTAAAGCGACCACTCAACGTAAGAAACTTTTTAAACTCTTGCGTGAAGTACAAGACGCTCAGTTAGGCCTGCTTTAGTAGTCATATTACAAACGGCGATGCTTCAAACAAGGCATCGCCGCTCTCACTTCTCTTAGATATTCTGTATCTACTTTGAAGTAAATACTTCCCTGATCACTTTCATTCATGCTACCAAGCAACTCACCCCATGGCGAGTATGCGACGGTATGACCATAGGTTTGGCGTGTTTCATTGTGCCAGCCGACTTGATCAACACCGGCAACGTAAAACTGGTTCTCTATGGCCCTCGCTTGCAGCAACGTATGCCAATGAGCTTCGCCAGTTTTAAATGTAAAAGCAGATGGTACTACAACTATCTCTGCCCCCAGTTCAGCTAGACAACGATAAAACTCAGGAAACCTCAAGTCATAACAAACACTTAATCCCAAATTAACGCCATCAATCTGCACAACAACAGGGGTCACTTCACCAGGCTCGATGAAGCGTGATTCTCGATAAGATGAGGCTTTATCCGCAACATCTACATCAAACAGGTGAACCTTATCGTAACGGGCAACCTGTTTACCATCCGGACCAACTAATATGGACGCCTGCCTAACACGCCCATCAGAAATCAAGTTGCCAAACTGATCATGGGCCATGGGATGTGAGCCTATCAGCACAAAAATATTGTGTTCGATAGCAAATCGCCCGACAGCTTCAAAAACCTTTGTGGTTGCATCTGACAACGCCACTTCTCGCATTTGCTTAGCATCAAACAAGAAAACGTTCTCGGGTAGCACTATGAGCCTAGGCTGATTCACCATGGCTTGCTCCATCAACAATAAAGCCTGCCTAAGATTTGCCACACAATCCTTAGTACTGGTTAACTGAACGCAAGCAACACCTAGACTAGCCATATTATGGTTACCTTATTGGGGAATATTTGACTGGAGTAACCTTAGGATCACTAAAAGGGCCTTCAATCTGATATTGAATACTCGTTACTTTCGAAAGCTGATCACCAATTAACTTGTCCGTTATATATAATAGGCCCGCAATCTGAGGCGTGGCCAACAGCAACCCCGCAACAGGCAATGTACTACTAATGGGGATAGTTGCCGTAAGGCGTTCACTTAAAGTCTCGTCAACAAGGTTGGCTGTCCCCTGAAGAGAAATTTCTGCTGTGGGAGAGACCACACGAACTGGATCCGAAGTGGTTAACATCCCATTAGCGATCGATAAATCCCCACTAAATCGATCGAAAGGCGTACCCGGTTCATATAAGTCAGAGAAATCAAATGTCAGTCGTTTGGCTAGAGCATCCACGTTGAATATACCCAATAATCTTAAAAAAGGTGGCAGCTGATCAACCTGATTAAAGTTTCCTTTTTGTACATTAAAATGGATTCGTCCGGCTAAAGACAAGCGATCAAAGGAAAGCAGCGAGTCTTCCCAACTAAGCAAAGCCCCCATTTGATACTTGTTCGAACTTAAGAAAGGAGTTGATGAGAATTTTTTTGTCAATTCTCGAGCATTTTCACCTTCCGCATTAATAGTCAATTCAACATTTTGTTCGTCGCCCCCCTGCCAGAAAATTTGCCCTACAAAGTCTCCTTTAGGCAATTGCGTGGTTATATTATTGATACGTACTTTATTTCCTAGGTTCTCAACGTTAGCCGACCAATCTCCATAAGGGCGATTATCAACAAAAACTTGATCGACCTTCAAGACCATAGAAGGTACTATGCTTGGTTGTATTTTAGTCTCTTGTTCACTTGTAGTCGTAGCTTCCGTAGCGGTCAGCCAGTTTAAATAGTGAATATGCAGCTCAGGTTCAGCATTCGTCTGATTCAGTACTCCATTGAACTCATCTGAGGTCACCGATAATGGGTGTCCATCTTTTGCACGAGTATAAGAAACTTTTACATTATTAAATTGATTTCTTTCATTTACAGGAAGTGAATCGACAAGGAGATCAAGAGATCGAATCCAGTCAGGTAACTTCGTCGGTAAGCTTTCACCTACCCCAACACCTGACTCATTAAGTTCTTCTTCAGAGGTTTTTTTAAAGTCCTCAACAATAGGCAGCCAAGTGAACCAATCAAATTCATCAAACTGACCGTAAATAGATAAACCCTTTTCTATCTTTTGGTCCTTAGGGAGAGGCTTTGCAAGAGAAACATGCCCTCCCTGAAGCCCATTAGAATCCGCCAGAATTGAACCATAGAGCCAATCTTGAGAGGACACATCAACCAACACCTCATCATTCAGCGCGGCAATATGAATATCAGTTGGCACCGAACGGCTAGATGCTTTTGCTGCTGGAGCTGGCAATGCCAGCTTCACACCCGTTAAATCGGTTTTAAGATAAATATCTACCTGTCCGGGCTTACTGCGCCCAATTTCAAGCTCTCCCGAGTAACTGGTTTTACCTTCCAGTCTTGATAAAACAGGCTTAGGAACATTTCGCCACAACGCCACCTCATGAGCATCTATGTCGCCCAAAAGCGCTCCACTAACTATAAAGACACCGTCTTCTGCGAGCTGAGATGTCAGCCTCAAGTGACTTTTCCCACCTAAAGTTTCTATATCAAACTCTGTATCATACAAACCTTTGCTGGATTGATAGTTCAGTTTTCCAGACTCAACGTCAAAAGGTAAATCCGCCTGGGCAAGCGTGACCTTGTTTTGCTGAAACGTTAAGTTCAAATCAACAAAGGGCTCTAACTCCTTACTTAACGGAACTTTCAAATCAAAGTAACCTGCAACACCACCCGTTATACGCCACCCTTCAAACGGAGCTAACACACTATTCTTCAATGGCGTTTTTTCTAATGCCTGCAAAAGTTTTGGCGCGCTATCTTGTATCTGACCACGCACCATCACTTGGTTTGCATCATCACCAATAAAAGGCACACTGACTTGCAGGTTAGTTATCGGCAAGCCTGCAAAGTTCGCTTGATTTACAAGAACATTGACGTCATTTTCCGTCACCAAAACATTACCAACGACGGAATTCGCTGATGGCCAATTTGGGTCAAATGTTAATTTGTCTAAGACAGTATCAATAGAAAGGCGCAGGTGAGGGGCACCTTGCCCTGCGACAAGCCCCGTTCGAAGCAACAAATCAACATTGCTTGCTTCACCCTGCCCCAATGCTTGTTCAAGCCAATTGTCTAATTCATTCGACAGAACCTTAGGAGGGACAAACAAAAGACCATCACTCTTAGAAATATGCTGAGCATTTATATCAAGCATTAACTCATCATCACCTACCCCACCCTCCAGCGGCTGCTCTAATCTAAAACGCCCTTGAACAGTAGCTCCTTGATAAGCGAGGTTTAAATCATCGCCTGTGACAACAAATGCATGATCTAATCTTTGCCAAGCCACTTCACCACTGGAGCGCTCAACCTGCCAAGCAGAATCGTATACTGTCGGAAAAGCGAGAGTGTGATTTCGTCCTTTAAATTCAACGCTACCTTGAGTGTCCGTTAACGAGAAAACTCCGTAAATATGATCCGCCGCCGGAATACCATTATGACCATTCACTTGAGCATCTACTAAATTACTTAGGTATTGAAAACGCACACCTTCAGAGCCTTGCCAAATCCTTAAAGAAGCATTCTTCGCCTCTCCTCTAGGCTCAAGGCCTGAGAGAATACTATGTAAGCGCCACTCACTCGGAACAAACCTCAGCGCCGCTTTACTGGCGATTTCAGCGTCCATTTTATTGAACACCGCAAAGGTTCGATTTCCATCTGACTCCCATTCCGCTTTTATATCTATTCCTTCGTACAAACGCCCAGAGTCGTTAAGAGCAAGATCCGCTACAGTAATAGCAACAGCCTCATCATTGTATTTCAGGCGCCAATCTGCCTTAAGAAATAAGGATTCATCATTTTGAAAAGCCAGCTTCGCCCTACTATCTTTTGCCTGAACTGATACCCCTTTGTTTGGCTGATACGTTAACCAATATTCACCCGCCATTGACACAGATTGCAACGGCTCAAGTGCCGCCAAGGCCAACCAGCCCGTTGGTAGAGTAATATCCGGAACCGAAATATAGCCTTGGACCTGCTGCTCAAGGAAATTGGTCAAATCCCGACTAATCTGCGCTCGCATCTGAATGGGCTGCTCGATATCATTGATGAAAACGTCGGCTTTAAGAAAGGTCTTTGTAAAACGTTTGCGCAACAAAGTAGCTGGCATCAAGATACTCAGCTCATCAAATCTTGGACTGTTAAGAGTGAAAGACACATCTAACAAACTAACTTGCTGCTGCTCTGCCGCATAGTTAAGCACACGAGACACAGCGATATCGGTGCTAGAGCTAGCCGAGGGCGAGGTCTCCAGGCCTTTCAAGGTAATATTGCCACGCTCATCTTCCTGAAGAAGAACCTCCACACCAGACAACACTACATTTTGAAACTGTGGAGAAAGGGTAAAGAGCGTTTTGGGGATATCAAGCTCTAAAGACAAGTACTCTAAGTTAATCGCGTCAAGTTGCTCAGGAGCATCAAAAGAAATATTGGTTGCCCTAAACTCAACATTAATACCTTTTAACTCACCTATTAGATCCCCTACACGTACTTTCATACCCGTTAGCTGAGTTAGATTTTTTTCAATCTGAGGCTGATAAATATTGATTAAGGGGAGCGTAAATTTTGCGAGCAAGACAGTACCTGCCAAGATTACACTGACAAGCACTGCCCCCCAAAATAACAATCGCGTGGCTGTCCCTATTGCTCGCATGCTAAAAACTCCGTTAGCGTAGTACTACATCATATTGATCTTGAGTATAAACAGGGTCGATTTGAAAACGAATTGTTTTACCAATGAAGGCCTCAAGCTCTGCAATTGCAGCGCTTTCTTCATCTAAAAAACGCTCTACCACAGAGCTGCTAGCAAGCACAGTGTAGGTTTGCGAGTTGTAAGCTCTGTCAGCACGCATTATTTCACGAAGCACTTCATAACATACTGTTTCAGGTGTCTTTACGAAACCGCTCCCTCGACAAGATCGGCAAGGCTCACATAAAACCTGACCCAAGCTCTCTCGAGTTCGCTTGCGCGTCATTTCAACCAGCCCAAGCTCTGATACGCCTGTAATCTTGGTTTTAGCGTGATCCGACTCAAGCACTTTTTCCAACATACGCAATACCTGACGCTTATGCTCCTCGTCTTCCATATCGATAAAGTCGATGATAATAATACCACCTAGATTACGAAGTCTTAGTTGACGACCAATTGCTGTTGCAGCTTCTAAGTTGGTTTTGTAGATGGTTTCTTCTAAGTTACGACTACCAACAAAAGCACCTGTGTTCACATCAATTGTGGTCATGGACTCTGTTTGCTCAATTAACAAATAACCACCTGATTTAAGCTGAACTTTTCGATCTAAGGCGCGCTGAATTTCATCCTCAACACTGTACAAATCAAAAATAGGACGTTCACCGGGATAGTACTCGATGCGATTCATCAGTTCTGGAATAAAGTCTTCCGCAAAAGCTCGCAGCTTGGCAAAGTTCTCCTTAGAATCAATACGGATTTTCTCTGTCGTTAAGCTGACTAAATCACGCATAGTTCTTAAGTGAAGAGGCAAGTCTTCATATATAATGGCGGGCGCCTTACTAGAATGAATTCGTTTTTTTACTGATTGCCACAGTCTAGTTAGAAAATTAATATCCGCTAGAATTTCTTCCTCTCCTGCACGCTCTGCTGCAGTACGAAGAATATATCCGCTGGTTTCATCGCGATCCTCTAGCGCCTTAGAAACCAACTGTTTTAAGCGATCCCGCTCTTCTTCATTTTCTATTCTTTGACTCACTCCCACATGCGCTTGATCGGGCATATAGACTAAGTATCTCGAAGGAATAGACAGGTGAGTGGTTAATCGGGCACCCTTAGTACTGATTGGATCCTTCGTTACTTGAACAACTAATGATTGCCCCTCGCGCAAGTAATCGCCAATTTGATCACTTGCATTTACTGAATCACGGTCGGCCACTTCAGAAACATGTATAAAAGCAGCTCGCTCTAAACCTATGTCCACAAAGGCTGCCTGCATTCCTGGCAACACCCTTACCACTTTACCTTGATATATGTTTCCTACGATGCCTTTGCGACTAGATCGCTCTATATAAACTTCCTGCAGGACACCATTTTCAACCAGCGACACGCGTATTTCCATCGGGGTGACATTGATTAAAACATCTTCACTCACGAATATTCTCCTTCAATGGGTTCACTCCGAATTCGCTCAAAAGTTTAGCTATCTCATAGATAGGCAAACCCACTACAGCTGAGAAAGAACCAGACATATGTGTCACAAACATACCTCCAATCCCTTGAATTGCATAAGATCCAGCTTTGTCACAAGGCTCACCCGTTAACCAATATTGCTCAACTTCAACATCACTTACTTCGCGGAGGGTTACATTTGATACCACATTACAGGTAGCAACACGATTCATGCCACCATTACAAACACATAAAGACGTCATTACTTGGTGCGTTCGACCAGATAGTTTACGCAGCATCTTTTTAGCGTGCACTAGATCACGAGGCTTCCCTAAAATTTCATCATCAATAACAACACTAGTATCAGATGCTATGAGAATATCCGCATGATCCACACCTTCAGCCACAATGGCTTCAGCTTTTTCACGAGCCATACGAATAACATACTCAGCGGGTGGTTCTTGAAAAAGAGGGGTTTCGTCTATATCAGCAGGCCTAACAGCGAAACTCTCAACCAGCTGGGATAAGAGATCTTGGCGACGAGGAGAAGCGGAAGCTAAAATAATCATAACCGACCTTATCGAATAAAATACAATCTACGGATACTCCTGAGCAAGACAAATACCCAAGGCCATAAGATGGCAGAGACTATCGCTGGCATAAATATCATCAAGGTAGGCTCAGCATCACCCGTGTAGTGATCAACCCAAAAACCAACGAGCTGATTGATTGAAATTAATAAAAATACAAAAATACTTTGCTGCCAACGTCGATACATACGCAAACGTTTGTACAACGTAGCGCAGGCAGCCGTAATAATTACATAGGTTAAAGAATGTTGACCTATGACTCCACCCTGAAGTAAATCAACTAACAAGCCAATGAACCACGCAATACCAACACCCACTTTAAATGGTAAAGCGATTACCCAGTATAAAATAACCAACAAAGTCCACTCAGGTTTATACCAAACTAAATGAGCCGGAAACACTAACCCCTCAAGCATCAGAGCAATAGCAAATGTTAGTACAAAAGCCAGGGATGACTTCATTGCTCCACCTCATTATTTCGCTCAATGAGCATAACATGACGACTGCGACCTAACTGAGCCAATGGTACGACATCGACATCAGCGTAAGGCTTACCAGAGACATGACGAACCGCTCGAACAACGCCAACTGGGTAACCGACAGGGAAGCGATTTGCCAAACCACTTGTTGTCAATATGTCACCCTTCTTAATATCCGCAGTGTGAGGTACGCTCATTAGCTCCATACGTTTTAAATCACCTGTACCACGCAGAACACTTCTTAAACCAGTACGGGCAAGCTGTACAGGAACAAAATGGCTGGCATCAGCAATCAATAAAACGCGACTGGTGTATGCAGATGTCTCGACAACTTGACCAAGCACTCCCGTTGCATCAAGTACCGGCTGCCCAACATAAGCCCCATTTGAGAAGCCCTTATCGATGAGCACTTTATGACTATAAGCGTTTTGATCAAAACCGATGACCTCACCCATAACAACTTTTTCATCCACCTTTTGAGAGGCGTCTAGCAACTCTCTCAAACGAACATTTTCCGCTTTTAGTGCATTAAAACGTTGTAATTGGCCCCGTAACAGAAGTAACTCTTGATTAAGAGACTGGTTTTGAGCGACCAAATCTTCTCTACTATCAAGATGCATTTCTGCCCAACTGATCATTTTTTGAGGCGTACTCACAACAACCTGGATAGGAGTGACTAACCAAGTCAAGTAAGGACGAATGGGACTGAAAACTTTGTAATGTAAATCTCCAACAATCATTGTAAGTGACACAATAACTAGGAACACAAAACGAGTGCTGGAGACTTTACCAGACAAGAATGCCGAACTACTAATGGGATGCGCTCCTACTTATCAGTCGCTCTCAGGAGAGAACAACTCAGAAGCGTGCTTATCCATCATTTCTAACGCCATGCCGCCACCGCGCGCAACACAAGTTAGAGGATCATCAGCAATAATAACTGGAAGGCCGGTTTCATCACTAATTAGTCGATCAATTTCTCGTAGCAAGGCACCACCACCTGTTAACACCAAGCCAGATTCAGCAATGTCTGCAGCTAGTTCTGGTGGGGATTGCTCTAAGACCCCTTTCACTGCTTGTACGATTTGCGCTAATGGCTCTTGCAATGCCTCAAGTATTTCAGTGCTCTTTAATGTAAATGAGCGGGGAATACCTTCCGCAAGATTTCGGCCACGAACATCAATCTGAAGCTCATCGCCCGTGTGATAAGCCATGCCAATTTCGGTTTTAATACGCTCTGCCGTCGCATCACCGATCAGACTTCCGTACTGGCGACGTACATAGGTCGTAATAGCCTCATCAAATCGGTCGCCACCAACACGAATCGACTCTGATGTTACAATACCATTTAAGGAAATGATGGCAATTTCAGTGGTACCACCACCAATATCGATAACCATAGAACCAGATGCTTCCGCAACAGGAAGGCCTGCGCCTATCGCCGCCGCCATAGGCTCCTCGATAATAAACACTTCTCGGGCCCCTGCTCCCAGAGCGGATTCCTTTATCGCACGACGCTCAACTTGTGTGGATTTACATGGCACACAAACTAGAACACGAGGACTAGGCTTTAACATGCTGTTTTCATGTACTTTAGAAATAAAGTATTGAAGCATTTTTTCGGTCACATGAAAGTCGGCGATAACGCCATCTTTCATGGGACGAATAGCAGTAATGTTTCCTGGTGTACGACCCAACATGCGCTTTGCGTCAGAACCTACGGAAGCAACAGTTTTTTGATTACCATTGTGACGAATTGCTACAACAGACGGCTCATCCAAAACGATTCCACGATCGCGCACGTAAATAAGGGTATTAGCTGTCCCCAAATCTATGGATAGGTCGCTTGAGAACATTCCCCTAATTTTTTTAAACATGAATTTCTACACCCTGAAAAGATCCATTACGAATAGTCAGAAAATGTAACAACCAGCTGTGTTTTGAGCAAGCCGAAACCACATAATTATGCGATTTCTTTACTCATATATCTTTGTTTATTGGCGCTTTTTCACTCGCAGGCAGAATAATTCATATTTTTTTACCGTTCGCTTTCTACCGTGCGCCAATGGCGCTACAATGATCTCCATTTTTCGAAAACCGATATAATTAGGTGAAACATGTCTCTAGAAAAGCAAGACGTGCTCAAAATCGCGCACCTTGCTCGCTTGTCGTTAGATGATAACGACGCCGAGCAATACCAACATTCACTCACGAGTGTTTTGGACTTGGTTGAACAAATGCAATCTGTCGACACCGATGGTGTTGAGCCACTTTCTCACCCACTGGAAGCAAAGCAGCGTCTTCGTGACGATGTGGTGACAGAAGAAAATCGCCGCGAAGCCTTCCTTGCCAACGCACCTCAAACTGAAGCGGGCCTATTCTTGGTTCCTAAAGTTATCGATTAAGAGCTTACAGACATGGTTGATCAAAGCATTGCCTCCCTCGCAAAAAAACTGCGAACAAAAGAAATCTCCAGCGTTGAATTAACGCAAGACTACCTAGCACGCATTAAGAAGCTTGATGGTCAGTTAAATAGTTTCATCACTGTCACAGATGAAATCGCCCTTGCTCAAGCTGAAGCCGCAGACAAGCTGATTGCTTCCGGCTCTACAAGCTCCCTAACCGGCGTCCCGATTGCTCACAAAGATTTATTCTGTACTGATGGCATCTTAACGACTTGTGCATCAAAAATGCTGCATAACTTTGTACCGCCTTACGAGTCCACTGTAACGGGTCGTATGCTAGCATCCGGCGCGGTCACGCTAGGCAAGACCAACATGGATGAATTCGCGATGGGCTCATCGAACGAAAACAGCCATTACGGCGCCGTGAAAAACCCATGGAACCTAGATAAAGTCCCTGGCGGCTCTTCAGGCGGTTCTGCCGCTGCTGTAGCGGCTGGCCTATGTGTTGCTGCCACCGGTACAGACACAGGCGGCTCTATCCGTCAGCCCGCTTCGTTCTGTGGCATCTCTGGCCTGAAGCCGACTTACGGCCGCGTTTCTCGCTTCGGCATGATCGCTTACGCATCAAGCCTTGACCAAGCAGGGCCAATGGCGCGCTCAGCTGAAGACTGTGCTCACATTCTTCAATCAATTGCTGGCTTTGATGCGAACGACTCAACCTGCGCTGAAGTCGCGACTGAGGATTATACAGCTAATCTTGAGGCCCCACTTGAAGGACTAACGATCGGTTTACCAAAAGAGTACTTTGGCGATGGCCTTAACAATGACGTTGCAACAGTGATTCAAGACGCCGTTAAAGAATTCGAGAAGCTAGGCGCTAAGGTAAAAGAGATCTCTCTTCCCAACCTAAATCTAAGCATTCCGTCTTACTACGTGATCGCACCATCGGAAGCCTCTTCTAACTTATCTCGCTTCGACGGCGTTCGTTACGGCTACCGCTGTGAAGAGCCAAAAGACCTAATGGACATGTACAAGCGCTCACGTGGCGAAGGCTTCGGTAAAGAAGTGCAAAAACGTATCATGGTCGGCACTTACGCCCTATCTGAAGGTTACTACGACGCTTACTACCTTAAGGCACAACGTATCCGTCGCCTAATCAAAGAAGATTTCGTTAAAGCGTTCGACGAAGTAGACGTGATTATGGGCCCTGTTGCACCTACTACAGCATTTGGTATTGGCGCAAAAACCGATGACCCAATTGCCATGTACCTAGAAGACATCTACACCCTATCTATTAACCTTGCTGGTATTCCTGCGATGTCTATTCCAGCTGGCTTTGCTGAAGGCATGCCTGTTGGCCTACAGATCATGGGTAACTACTTTGCTGAAGCCAAGCTGCTAAATGTTGCGCACAAGTTCCAACAAGCAACGGATTGGCATACGAAAAACCCTAGCTTGGCAGAAGGAGCATAATCATGAATTGGGAAGTTGTCATCGGCTTGGAAATCCACGCCCAACTATCGACTCAGTCAAAACTATTCTCTGGTGCAGCAACTAGCTTTGGCGCTGAACCAAATACCAATACAACCCTTGTTGATTTAGGTATGCCTGGCGCACTACCTGTTTTCAACAAAGAAGCGCTTCGCATGGCCGTTATGTTTGGCCAAGCAGTGAACGCTGAAATCGGCATGACATCTGTTTTTGCGCGCAAGAACTACTTTTACCCTGACCTTCCAAAAGGCTACCAAACCAGCCAGATGGATCACCCTATTGTCGGCAAAGGTCACTTAGATATCACACTTGATGACGGCACAGTAAAACGTGTTGGCATCACCCGTGCGCACTTAGAAGAAGACGCGGGCAAATCTTTGCACGAAGATTTCCAAGGTATGACAGGCATCGATTTGAACCGCTCAAGCACACCGCTGCTTGAAATCGTTTCTGAGCCAGACATGCGCTCTGCAAAAGAAGCCGTTGCTTACGTTAAGATGATTCACTCAATCGTCACGTACCTTGGTATCTGTGATGGCAACATGGCCGAAGGCTCGATGCGTTGTGATATCAACATCTCTCTACGCCCTAAAGGCCAAGAAGAATTCGGCACTCGCACAGAGATCAAAAACGTTAACTCGTTCCGCTTCATTGAGCGCGCTATTTACACAGAAATCGAGCGCCAAGCCGACATCCTTGAAGATGGCGGCAAGATCACTCAAGAAACACGCCTGTACGATCCGGACAAAGACGAGACGCGCAGCATGCGCAGTAAGGAAGACGCGAACGACTACCGCTACTTCCCTTGCCCAGATCTATTACCTGTAGAGTTGACACAAGAATACGTGGACGAGATCGCAGCGAACCTTCCAGAACTACCAGCTCAAAAAGCAGAGCGCTTTATGTCTGAGTACAAGCTAAGCGAATACGATGCTGGTGTTCTATCAGCAACACGCGCGATGGCCGATTACTTTGAAGAAGTAGCCAAAGTTGCCGGCAATGCCAAACTGGCTGCAAACTGGGTAATGGGTGAACTAAGTAAGTACCTAAATACTGAAGGTAAAGAAATCACTGAGTCTGCTGTAACCGCAGAGCAGCTTGGTGGCCTACTGGTTCGCATTGAAGACAACACCATCAACGGCAAAACCGCTAAGAACGTTCTTCAGTCCATGTGGGAAGGTGAAGGTTCAGCAGATGAAATCATCGAAGCAAAAGGTCTGAAGCAAGTAACAGACACTGGCGCTATCGAAAGCATGATTCAAGGCGTGCTGGATGCCAATGCCGCTCAAGTTGAGCAGTTCCGTGCATCGGATGAAGACAAACAGAAGAAAATGATTGGTTTCTTCATGGGGCAGGTCATGAAAGCATCTCAAGGTAAGGCTAATCCTGGAATGGTAACGCCGATCCTGAACAAACTTCTCAAAGGTTAACATCTACCCCCTGAGCCCAAGATTAGCAGGGCTTAGGGGAGTTCATCCAACCCTTTAACCCTAGGCCACTTGACTATTAAGAGGCTCAATTCGATTCCGACCTTTTCCTTTTGCTTGGTAAAGGTACTCATCAGCCACGCCTAGTGTCTCAGCAAATGTATCGCATGCCTCCATGCATACTCCAACGCTACATGTCACCGCCATACGCTTCTCGGTGAACAATGTTGTCCTTACTTCAGTCATGAAATTCAATACATCACACTGCAAACCAAACCTCTCTTTGGTTGAAATAACAACAAACTCCTCTCCACCATAGCGCCCAACAAGATCTTCAGAAAAATGGTTATCAAAAATGCTAGCAAACTGAACCAGAAGCTGATCTCCAATAAGGTGTCCATGATTATCATTTACCTGCTTGAATTCATCAAGATCAAAAATACATACCTCAAAGCCTTTGAATTGACGACGACTCTTAAATAAGGCCTCCCCTTTATCAAAAAGATAGCGTCGATTAAATAAACCCGTTAAAGGGTCCAGATTTGCTTGCTGACGAATCGTCTCTAACATATCCACGGAATCCAGACTACTAAATATCCGCCAGTAAAACTCTTCGTGATAAAAAGGTTTTTTGAGAAAGTCGTTAGCCCCACTCTTAATGAATTTTGCAGACAGCAAGCCATCCCCTTCTGCTGACACACCAATAAAAACGAGACTTTGAAACTCTTTCTTTTGTCGTAAGTTTTTTACCAAATCACAGCCGTTCATATTTGGCATATGGAAATCAGAAATAACAAGCTTAATATCTGGATAGGAGCTGATAACCTCCAAAGCCTCAACACCATCGGAAGCATGAAGAACTTGAAAACGCGCCTTCTTTAGTAAAGACGAAACTAATTTTTGACACATATTGCTGTCATCGACAACCAATACCTTAGTCGTCAGATTTTTGCGCAACCTATCTATTAGCTTTTCTATTTGTCCGTAAGCGTAGCGATTATCCTTGGTGATATAATCCAGCACGCCTCTATCGAGCAACTTACTTCGTAGAGACTCATCAAAGTTACCAGTCAAAACCACCACAGGAACATCATGCGCCATCACTTCAGGGACCACTTCCCCATCAGGAGCATCAGGTAAATTTAAATCCACTATGGCAGCCAAAAAGTGAGTCCCACTTTTTAACGCCTCTTTCGCTGCAGCCAGACTTTCACACATCACACAACGAAACAGAGGATTAGTACCAATTAGTTTCGCAAGGATTTTTCTAACAACAGCAGTATCTTCAACCACTAATATGTTATACATTTCCACGCCTCTTGATTTGTTACTATCAAATTTAACAGTGATTTATCGATTTAACGTCTGTGTATTAGTTGTAAAACCGTGAATTTTTGTAAATATTAATATGAATTGTCGCCCAAACTGCGGAGCCTGTTGTATTGCTCCCTCTATATCAAGTCCTATACCGGGCATGCCGCAAGGTAAGCCTGCTGGGATACCCTGTGTACAATTAGATGAAAATTTTCACTGCAAAATTTTCAATCACCCTAGCAGACCTAAAGTGTGCGCACAATTTGAGGCAGTGGATTATGTTTGCGGTAATGAGCGGCAAGATGCCATCAGCACGTTAGAAGATATGGAGACCGAAACACTCCCCATTCATTTTATTAGGAACTAACTGAAAACCTAAACCTTGTCGCGTTGATACTAGAAAGAGACGAAATCACTCCCTCTTCCTAGTTATACCTAGCCCATTCGACACATCACTTAATCATGATGCAAACTGTGATTTCTTCACGGTCATGAAACAAGTGTTTGTATTGAATATCGTATCGTAGTTTATGCTGTGATAGCTGCCCTGCAATAAGCTCTAAACACTGAACAACTTCTTGATAGCGTTTCTTCATTGGCAACTTAAGATTGAAAATCGTACGTTGCGTCCAGCCTTCACATAGCCATTTTGCCATCAGCTCTGCCACCAAGATCGGACGTTCGACCATATCACAAACCATCCAATCTACCTTAACCGGTGGCTCAAATTTGAAGCCGTCTTCCGTCATGTGAGAAACTAAACCTGTCGCCATTAACTCCTTTTGCATTGGTCCGTTATCAACAGCGTAGGTATGAATTCCTCGCACAACAAACTGGTAAGTCCAGCCACCTGGGCACGCCCCCAAATCCACTGCATGCATACCATCGTGCAAATCACGCTCTCGCTTATCTTCAGGCACGAACTGCAGTAATGCCTCTTCAAGCTTCAACGTTGAGCGACTTGGACCTTTTGCAGGAAAACGCAAACGGCGAATACCCATCGGAAATTCCGAACGACAGGAATCAAAGCTCACACCTAAATAAGCTTGATTACCTTCCATGAAAAATACGTGATGGCGAATACCAACCGCTTTTTTACGAAGCAACCCTGCCTTTTTCCAAGCACCTAGCAATGGCTTCTGAATTTTCTTGATCAATCCCGCCAAGGCTTTTGCCTCATTGGTATCTGCTGTTTCAAGCCATATATCTTCCGCCAACGGCAAATCGCGAGCCGCCTCAAGCAACGCTTGGACTCGTCCACCCTGCTCAAAATCAACCACATCATTTACCGCAACAATTTGTCGCGCGAAAATCAAATGATTGAACGAGAGGGAGCGAATAACTGTTTCAGCCGCATCCTGCTGGTCCGTATTAAATACAATAAAACCGGAACTTTCTTGCGGCACGCCATAACCATAAATACCGCATTCAGCGGCTTTATCGGTGATTTCAGCCAAGGCATCTTTTTCGAACCCTGGACGACAGTAAATCAAAATATTTTTCATAGTATTCAGGCGTGTAGTTTAGGTAATTTAAATTTGGGCCATGTAACAGGGGAGCGCAGATACAACTCATCGTATCGCTGTCGAACCTCCTCAGTAAAGACAGCATCCTCTTCAGGCCACTTAGAAAAGTTGAAAGTTTCTCCAAGCCATTCAAAACTTAAAGAAAAGGCATGCAGATAACCTCGTTCAGCAGCATCGGCCGCGTATCGGGTATCACCAAGAATCGGGGCGCCAATACTTTTTAGCGCGACTCGAATTTGGTGTGTCTTGCCTGTTAATGGGCGTACAAAGAAGAATCTCAGCCCATCCTCGGCAAAACTAAAGAACTGAGTCACTGCAAAATTCTCAGGCGAGCTGGTCAACTTCCATTGTCCCCTTCTGCTCGCAGACATGCCGCCAGAAATGGTCCCCTGCTTTTTCTTAGGCTTCATTTTCGACACGGCAATGTATCGCTTCTCCATGACATGCTCACTGAACAGCTGACCAAAAGCTCTAGCTGCTTCCTTATTGGTGGCAAAAAGCAACAGGCCCGACGTCATCTTATCCAAACGATGCACAGGAAAAAATTGTGTACTGGGATAGGCCAGCTGTAGTCGTTGAACAAAACCAATCCCCTCTTCGGAATGAAAACTTTCACCCGCAGGTTTTACAACCACCCAGAAATCCGTATGTTGGCAAACCACATCAATAGTCATCACACTGCCTCCATATCTTTACTGGCGGACACCACCTGATTACGACCTTGATCTTTTGCTTGATAAAGAGCCTTATCCGCTCTTGCTAAAACTTGCTCATAACGCTGTGTTTCAGCAACCACCTCTGCAATACCAATACTGGTCGTCACTCGTATTTTTTTATCTACCCCATGGTCTGCCACACGCAAATCGCTGATCCTAATTCGAACACTTTCCATCAGCTTCAGCGCTTCTTCTGTTTTAGTATTAGGCATTATAATGACGAATTCTTCCCCACCATACCGACCAATCCAATCACCTTTTCGAATTGTATTTTTCATCACTGCCGCAGTTTTCTGAAGCACCAGATCGCCTGTTTCGTGACCAAACCTGTCATTAATGCTTTTAAAGTGATCCAAATCTAAAATCGCAAAACAACAAGCCTGATTACTTAGCATCGAGTCTGTAAATACATTGGCTGCTTCCGCTAAGACTTTACGACGATTATGCACTTTGGTGAGGTCATCAACTTCGGCCAGATAGCGTAAATGCTCATTAAGCTTACGCAGTTTGGTAACAACTACCCCTGCAATCAAAACAATCATACAAGCAGATGCAACAAAGGTACTCAATGCAATCAGCAAACGAACATCTAAAGATGCATAAGGGGTGGTTTTCGGTGCAAACAGCTCAATAAAAGCAAACATCATCAGGGCAAATGCGCATACAAAAAATTGAGCTTTACCTCTGTCTACCCTAAACCCCGTTACCGAATACGCGGCTAAAATAATTAATAGCCATGCAAAATGACTATCTGAGCCGTAGAACCTAAAGGTACATATGGAGACGTAGATCGCACAAGCTATTGGAAACATAACCCTAGCACAGCCAGCGTAACCCTTTATCGAGAGCAGGTAGCCGATAACGGAGACCATGGCTCCCAAAATATGGACGAAGGATTCAGCAAACCAGCCATAAACAAAAAATACCAATGCCGACATAATGCCGACCATTGCTGAGAGCAAATAAGTGATATTAACGACTTGTTTTCTATTGAGGTCAGCGTCAGCACCATTGATCGCAATCAGCGCTGCAAACCTTTGAATGTATGACTTTAAAAAAGACAATGTTTGTCCTTGGTGAGAGGGGTAATAAGCATCAAACCTACTACTAAAAAGGCTTTAAATAAAAACAGTATTTTACACCACTAAAGACTTAGAACCTATGCCTAATTCTGGACCGATCGGTCAGTTTTAGCACCAAGTTAGCGCAATTCTGACCAAAAAAACAATTTTCTTGTTTATCTAGGGCAATAATTCATGGCTTAGAAAGCTGACCATGCAGACAAACAAGTGAAAATTGCGTATTCTTCGCGACCAATTATAAGCCTTTTGATGATTATTCATTGATTGGCACAAAAATTGATATAGACATATCGAGCAGACCGATTCTAGTCAGCCAGTCGCCTTACATTTTTAAGGCGCAAATATAGCCATGGACGCTTTAACACGATGGCGAAAGCAAACTAAGCTTTCTAAATTAGAAAGATCATTACCCAAACACATAGAGTATTAACGGTGTCGGAAACATTGAAAAACCAGAGCTTGAAGCCACGCTTGGAGCTACTGAATATCACTAAACAGTACCCCGGATGCCTTGCCAATGACCAAATTTGCATGACCCTAATGCCAGGTGAGATTCATGCGTTACTTGGTGAAAACGGCGCAGGTAAAAGCACATTGGTGAAAACCATATACGGTGTAGTATCCCCTGATTCAGGCCTGATCCTTTGGGATGGTCAAGCAGTTGATATTAAGTCTCCGTCTAAAGCTCGCGACTTAGGCATTGGCATGGTGTTTCAGCACTTTTCATTGTTCGAGACGTTAACTGTCGCGCAAAACATTGAGTTGTGTTTGAGCCCTACCCAATTAGCTGACATTGGAAATCTGGCCGCACGCATCACCAAGCTGTCACAAGATTATGGTTTGAATGTTGACCCTGATCGCTATGTTCACTCGCTCTCTATAGGTGAACGTCAACGGGTTGAGATCATGCGTTGCCTAGTACAATCAGTGAAGCTGCTAATCTTGGACGAGCCAACGTCTGTTTTAACTCCCCAAGAAGTCGCTGGCTTGTTTAATGTATTAAGACAGCTGTCCAGTGAGGGGTGTAGTATTTTATTTATCTCCCACAAGCTGCATGAAGTAACAGAGATTTGTCATAATGCCACTATTCTTCGTGGCGGTAAGTTTGTAGCTGACTGTGAACCAGCTAACGAGACACCTGCAACCATCGCTAAAATGATGGTTGGTGATTTGGCAGAGCAAGATGCAGGGTATGAAAAAGCTCATGGCGAAGACGTCATTTTCTCTGCGAAGTCCCTGAACCTAGAAGCCAAACACCCCTTTGGCACGTCACTTAAGAACGTCAACTTTGAGTTACTCAAGGGTGAAATTTTAGGAATTGCAGGCGTAGCCGGCAATGGTCAAGAAGAGCTAATGTCTATTATCAGTGGTGAAGATAACCGAACTTTAAAAGGGGTATTCACACTAGATGATCAAGACCTTGGCACTTTGTCTGCTGGTGCGAGACGCCGCAACGGTTTGGCCTACGTTCCTGAAGAGCGCTTAGGTCGTGGCGCTGTTCCCGAAATGAGCTTATCGGAAAACACTTTGCTTACCCACAGTCGAGGTTTTGTGAAATCTGGGCTTGTAAATTGGAAAGCGGTCAAAGACTACGCTAAAAAACTGATCTCTGACTACAGCGTAAAATGCCACGGCGAGTTTGCAGAGGCCAAGAGCTTAAGTGGCGGCAATCTACAAAAATTCATTATGGGTCGTGAGATTGGCCAAAACCCGAAGGTTTTAATTTGTGCTCACCCCACTTGGGGCGTTGATGTCGGTGCAGCTCTTGCCATTCACCAAGCTCTCCTAGCTCTTCGTGATCAAGGTGCTGCCATCCTGCTTATCTCTGAAGACATTGATGAGTTGTTCTTACTGGCAGATCGCATGGCCGCGGTGTGTGATGGGCATCTTTCCCCAGTTGTTCGTACCGAAGCGACTTCCATTGATCAGATTGGTCAGTGGATGGCTGGTACTTTTATTAACGCTAATGATCACGCGGAGGCTACAGCATGATCCGTGTTCAAGCTCGAACTGAGCCTAGCACCCTAATGACATTCGCCTCACCGTTTTTGGCGATCGTTCTGACATTAATTTTTGGCTCTATTCTGTTTACGGCGTTAGATAAAGACCCTATTCAAGCATTGCATGTACTACTTGTATTACCTTTGTCTGATGCTTACAACATCAGTGAGATGCTGGTTAAAATGGGGCCTTTACTGCTTTGTGCCGTGGGTCTATCGCTGTGTTACCGCGCGAATATGTGGAACATCGGTGCCGAGGGCCAATTACTCGCAGGTGCACTAGGTGGCAGCGCCGTTGCTCTGATGTTTGTTAACTCCGAGTCATTCATGGCAATGCCATTGACCCTACTTGGGGGCATCCTATCGGGGATGGCTTGGGCTGCGATTCCAACGTATTTGAAAGTAAAATTTAATTCAAACTTGATCCTAACAACGATCATGTTGAACTACATTGCTTTGTATTTACTGATCTGGGCAGTGCACGGCCCCTTGCGAGATCCAGATGGCTTTGGCTTCCCTGAGTCAGCACTCTTTTCAGACGCCACTTTGCTACCAGTGTTATCTGACAGCGGCCGCGTCCACTTAGGTGTTGTCTTGGCTATCCTGCTAGCACTTTTTGCTTGGTTTATTCTCAGTAAAACTCACCTTGGCTTTAAAATTAGAGTGTACGGTGCTGATGAGCCTGCAGCGACTTATGCTGGCTACAATGCTAAAGGCATTAGTTGGTTTGTTATGTTGTTTGCTGGTGCATTGGCTGGTTTAGCAGGTGTATCTGAAGTGGCAGGCCCCATCGGTCAGCTTACTCCTAATATCTCACCAGGATACGGCTATTCAGCTATTATTGTTGCTTACTTAGGTCGACTTCATCCAGCTGGCGCCACCATTGCTTCGATCTTCTTGGCCATTTTATACATGGGCGGAGACTTAGCACAGATTGAAATGGGCATTCCCATTGCGGTAGTAGGTATGTTCCAAGGCGTTCTTCTATTTTTCCTTTTAGCGTGTGACTTTTTCATTCGTTACCGCGTTGTACCATCACGTGAAAACATGGCCTAGGAGTAAAGCGTGGATATTGATTTAATTACACAAGTTCTGTTTGCGGCCATTAAAACTGGTACGCCGTTGCTGTTCATTGCGCTAGGCGAAGCAATCTGTGAAAAGACGGGCGTACTTAACCTTGGTCAAGAAGGCATGATGCTGATGGGCGCTGTAGTAGGCTTCATGGCGGCTTATGGCACAGGAAATGCAGGCTTTGGCTTACTTGGTGCCATGCTGATCGGCATGGTCATGAGCCTGATTTTCGGCTTTTTAGTGTTACACCTTGGTGCTAACCAAGTCGCCACTGGTTTGGCTTTAACTATCTTTGGCACTGGGTTGAGTGCATTTATTGGCTCTGGTGTCGTTGGACAGACCATTGCGGGCTTCCAGCCTGTGCACATCCCTGTTTTGTCCGACTTGCCTGTTGTGGGCAAAGTTCTGTTTAGCCACGATCCACTGGTATATCTAGCCATCGCATTAGCATTAGTGATCGCATGGGTAGCCAATAAAACGCGTATCGGTTTAACAATCAAAGCAGTAGGCGAAAACCCTAACGCGGCCAACGCAATTGGTATTAAAGTACTACGAGTACGCTATCTTGCAGTTATGTTTGGTGGCGCTATGGCCGGTCTTGGTGGTGCTTATATGTCACTTGTTTACACACCAATGTGGGTAGAAAACATGACGGCAGGCCGTGGCTGGATCGCCCTTGCCTTGGTTGTTTTCGCATCATGGCGTATTGGCAATATTGTATTAGGGGCGTATCTATTTGGCCTTGCCAGCATCATGCACTTAGTACTTCAAGGTATGGGCTGGTCTATTTCACCAAACTTACTAGCAATGTTGCCTTACG
The DNA here is from genome assembly GCF_056158325.1 of Marinomonas sp. AWM4_232. Lineage (NCBI taxonomy): Bacteria > Pseudomonadati > Pseudomonadota > Gammaproteobacteria > Oceanospirillales > Oceanospirillaceae > Marinomonas > Marinomonas sp. AWM4_232. The sequence continues at coordinate 4,067,438 of NZ_JBSWTA010000001.1, forward strand.
TTGCGACCATTGTCGTTATGGTGATTATTAGCGCAGACAAATTCAAAGAGAAGCTATTAGCACCGCGCTCTCTTGGCAAGCCGTTCGATCCACGTCAAATGGCCTAATAGGTTTTGGTAAACGTTTTTTGTAAATCGCCCTCGGGCACAAAAGGAGCAAATAATGAAACTTAAGAGCTTACTTGTAGGTCTAGGCCTATTGGCAGGTGTTGGTGCAGCTCACGCTGCAGACGACCCATTCAAAGTAGGATTTGTTTATGTAGGCCCCGTTGGCGACCTAGGTTGGAGCTATGAGCACGACCGCGGCCGTCAAGAGCTTGAAAAATACTTTGGCGACAAAGTTGAAACTACTTACGTTGAAAACGTGCCCGAAGGTGCTGATGCTGAGCGTGTTATCACGCAACTGGCTAAATCTGGCAACGACCTAATCTTCTCTACGTCATTTGGTTTCATGAACCCGACACTGAAAGTTGCTAAGCGCTTCCCAAAGGTTACCTTTGAGCACGCAACAGGCTACAAACGCTCTAAGAACATGGGGACTTATGTTTTAAGAACGTATGAAGGTCGTTATGTTTCTGGCGTCGCCGCAGGCATGCTAACGGAAACAAATACGATCGGTTACATTGGTTCATTCCCAATCCCGGAAGTTATCCGAGATATCAACTCTTCTTTCATGGCAGCTAAGAGCGTTAACCCTGATGTTACCATGAAAATTGTGTGGGTGAACTCTTGGTATGATCCAGGTAAAGAAACCGATGCTGCGAATGCTCTAATGGATCAGGGTGTGGATGTATTGCTACAGCATACAGATAGCCCTGCGCCACTTATCGCGGCAGAAAAACGTGGTAAGCGTGCCATTGGCCAAGCGTCTGACCAAAGCAGCTTCGCTCCAACAGCGCACGTATTCTCAGTACGTGATGATTGGGCTCCTTACTACATCAAAGTAACTCAAGCGGTTATGGATGGAACGTATGAACCATCTGACTTCAGGGGCGGTTTCCAAGAAGAGATGCTTAGCCTAGCGTCTATTAATGACAACTTACCAACTGATGTTCGCGCGAAAATCGATGAGACTTACGCGAAAATCAAATCTGGTGAGTTCCACCCTTTCACTGGTCCAATTAAGGACAACAAAGGTAATGTAGTTGTCGCAGAAGGTCACACATTAACCGATACTGAGCTTGATCAAGTAAGCTGGTATGTTGAAGGCATCACTGACGAGATTCCTCGTTAAGCTACGACGCTTCTGTCATTAAAAACGGGCGATCAATTGATCGCCCGTTTTTTTGGTCAGGCACTTTTTCAAACCTGTGTTATCATCGCTCAAAACTTTACTTAGAGCAGCACTATGACGATGAGCAACACAGATTTTTTTAGAGAAACCAGCCAGTCACGCTATGATTTATTTGTTAAACACATAAGCAAAGGTGGCGTTTGTTTCACACTTGCCGACGAGGAAGGCTGTTTAAACCTCACTGTAGGCAGTGAGCGCGTTTTACCTATTTGGCCTACTGCTGAACTCGCTAATGAGTGGGCTTCGACAGAGCACCAAGAATTCAGTGCTCTTGAGATTAGCAACGAAGCCTTTGTGGAAACTTGGTTACCAGGCATGCAAAATGACAACATCAGCGTTGGCGTAGCTCCAAACATGGCTGGAGAAGGCATTGTCGTTCAGGCAATGGAATTAAAACAAGAGATTCAAGGCTAAAAAGGAAATCACCATGACCTCTAAACTATTGCGAATGTTGACCATAGGACTAGTTAGTACCGCTTTAGTGGCCTGTAGCACCTCCCCTACTGGTAGAAAGCAATTAGTACTGATGCCAGATAGTCAGCTCAATGAAATGGGGGTTGCCTCTTTTTCAGAAATGAAATCCAGTACACCTGCCTCTAGTAGTACAAAAGCGACTCAAAACGTTCAATGCGTTGCCGACCGTATCATTGCTGTACTGCCTGACGATTACCGCAATCAATCCTGGGAAGTGGTACTTTTTAATGACGAGCAAGTGAACGCATTTGCTTTGCCAGGATATAAAATTGGGGTATACACAGGCTTATTAGATGTAGCACAAAATCAGTCTCAGTTGGCTGCAGTGATAGGCCATGAAGTAGGGCATGTGATGGCCCGCCATGGTAACGAGCGCGTTTCAACACAACTAGCGACCAGTCAAGCCCTCGCAATTGGCTACCAACTATCAGGCGAAGATTCCGCGACCAAGGCGGCTATTTTTCAAGGTCTAGGGATAGGTGCTCAAGTAGGGATTATTCTGCCTTTTAGTCGTATCCATGAATCCGAAGCAGATGTGATTGGCCTAGACCTAATGGCCAAAGCTGGCTTCAACCCTGAAGAAAGTATTAAGTTATGGCAAAACATGGCTAAAAATGGCTCCAGCACAACGCCAGAGTTTTTATCCACTCACCCATCCCATGATACTCGTATGAAAGACTTAAATGCTGCGATGGCAACACCTAAGCAAGTATACGCGTCTTTAAAAAGCGCCAACAAAGTTGCAAACTGCTACTAGCCTATAAAGCGTCACAAAAAAGCCCTTAAGCCTTCCACAACTTAAGGGCCTTATTTATTTTGGACTATCCCTCAAGGATCACATCCAACATAGTCGGTTTCTATGGTTTTTTCACCCATGCCTGACACCAACCATTAGCTTCTACTGCATGGCCTGCAAACAACGGACAAGCTCCCGTTGCTGCATTGAAAAAGTTACAGTTTGAGCAGCTACTGCCAGCTTTAAAAGCAGCATGAGACGCAGCAGATGCTGCATCAGGAGTGTAAGCCAACGCTTTCGCATTTGGTGCGTTAACATCTAGCATAGGTAGCGCGGCAAATGCCTGCTGAGTCAGCGCTCCCATACCAAATGGCAATACAGCCAGTCCAAACAAGCCTCTTTTTACAAACTTTCTACGATCTTGATTCACCATTCAAACTCTCCTGCTGTTTAACCTGCTGACAGGTTTATCATTTCTTTAACAACAAAAGAGTAAGGGTGGAATCATTCTCAGAGACTGACTCATATCACAACTTACTTAACCGCGAGCTTTAAACTCATCGAAACACTCCACTCGATTACGTCCATTCTCTTTGGCGACATATAGGGCTTGATCCGCTCGCTTCAACAATGTCTGATAGTCTTTACAACCCAAGCCATTGGCCAAACCAATGCTCACTGTAATATCAAATGCGCCCTCTAAAGAAGGGTAATCTATCTGTGCCACCCCATCTAAAAGCTTTTTACAAATTCGCTTCGCTTCTTCTGGAGAGCAGTGCAACAAGACCGTAAACTCTTCTCCCCCCATCGTGCTACTTGATTTGGCTCGAGCACAGTTGCATTAAGGTAAGATGCGACCAGTTTAATAACTTCATCCCCCACTAAGTGAGAGAAACGATCATTCACCTGTTTGAAATGATCGATATCAATAATGGCAAGATTCAGGTGACTCAATTGTGGAAAAGCAAGGATGAAGTCACTACGAATTTTCTCATCAAAGGCTCGACGGTTAGATAAACCTGTAAGTGGGTCTTCTTTAGACTGCTTCTCATAAAGCTCAGACTGCTCCCTCAATGCTTGAGTTTTCAATTCAATTTGCTGCGCCAGATATACTTGGCGTAACTTCAGCAAACGGATACGCCAAAGCACCAAACTAGCAAGTAGTGCAACAAGCATTAGAACTGACAATACTTGCACTTCTATTTTCTGCCACCAAAAAGGGAGTATTTCAAACTGATAGCTTGTACCCGCATCACTCCAAGCTCCATAGGGATATCGGGCACTGACCAAGAACTCGTATTTACCAGGAGGCAAGTTAGTATATTCTGCTACTGTTTGATTTTCTCGATAACTCCATTCCTCCTCAAAACCCACTAACCTAGTTTGATACTGAATACGCTCAGGCATAATAAAACTTAGTCCCGCGAATTTAATTCTAAGACGGTTAACGCCTGGGCCTAAATTAGAAGCAGACTCAGGGTTAATCAATTGGCTGTCTACTTCTACTTGTTCGAGAACAACGGGGAGTTTATATTGATATAACTGCTTTATTGAGTTGGGGCTGATGAGGGAAACACCTTTTGCCGTAGCGAATACCATAAGACCCTTCTTAGTCATCAGTGCAGCAGGTGTTGAACCGCCGTTTACTTGATCACTCCCCATACCGTCCATCTCCCCAAAGTGTTCAAAAGAGATTTGAGCTGAGCTGCCCGACGCAACGCGATGCGCTTCTACATAGCTGATCTTCCATATCCCACGATTACTCGTTAGCCAAAAGCTTCCCATATGGTCATAAACAATTTGAAAAAACTTATCAATTGGCAAACCTGATGGTTTTCCAATACCTCCGATGCTTTTTAGCTCGACATCATAACGGATTATTCCCCTATCACTAGCCATCCAAACAAAACCTGGCTCTACATAAAAACCAAAGACGTACTGAGCATCTTCATAAACGGAAATATCAACTACATGAATATCTCGTTCCTTTGTGTAAAACGCCACGCCTTCGGCTGTGCCAATCCATATATGCCCCTTACTATCCTCGCTTATCGCCATGACATAATTATCAGGCAAATTTGAGTTATTTTGATTGATAGTATGTTGCTTTCCATCGGGTGTAATCAACAAAACACCATTAACAGTTCCTAACCATAAACGGCCTTTTGAATCCTCTAAAATCGCTCTAATCTCATTACTAGGAAGCCCTTCCTCAGCGCTGACTAACGCACTTAACTTCCCGTTCTGCCATTCAAACAAACCAGATCGCTGTGTACCAACGTACACCTTTCCAGAAGAACTGTTTGCAAGACTTAAAATAGATTGATGTGATAAATCCAAGGCTAATGAAGCATCCTTCGCCTTTCCATCTTCAACGAGGTTTAATCCTTCACTGGTTCCGACCAATAACTCACCGTTGGGTGTGTCAAGTACTGTCCTTACAAAATCACCAACTAACCCATCGGAACTATCAACAGAGTTAAATGGAGCGGTTCTAAGTCTCAATACGCCCCGGTTTGTTCCCACCCAAATACTGCCTTCAGAGTCTTGGAACCAAGACAATACTCGGCTATTAGGTAAGCCATTTTCCACATTAATAAACTCAACGCCTCTACTACTTAGCCGTGCCAGACCTTTATCCAGTGTGCCTAACCATATTGCCCCGTCTTCGCTTTCTTCTATTAATGTGATCTCGGTGGTCATTAACTCGTTTTGATAGCGTATAACAGTCTCACCTTCTAGACGCCAAGCCCCCTTATGACTGGCAATAAGAAGAGCTCCCGCACGATCAAAAGACACATAACTCACGCGAGTGTTCTGAGGAACTCCTGGTAAGACGATACGTTCAGCTTTGGCATTAGAAATGTGAAAAACCCCCTGCGAAGTTGCAGCATAGATGAGACCATTTTGATTTTGTGCAAGCCGATAAGTGCCAAAATTTAAAACCTTCTGCTCGCTTCCATAAACACCATCGGATATGAAGGGTCTATAGAAAACCCCTTCTCCTTCAATGGCAATCCACAAGTTGCGCTGGTTATCCTCTAAAATATGATTTACCAAACCCTTTGCTAATGTTTGCGGATACCAATTAAAGCCTTTACGAAGTGTGATTCCCCCTCGAGCACCCCCTACCCAAAGGCGGTTACTATCGCCAGTTACTAATGTCCGAGTTCCGGCATCAACAATCCCCGTGGCCCCATCACGACTGAAAATAGTGAACGATAATCCATTGTAACGCGCGACACCTTCCCATGTTGCAAACCAAAGATAGCCGTCAGTAGTTTGTGATATTGAATTAACGCTGTTATGCGGTAAGCCTTGACGAGAGGTCCATACTTCCTTGAAGTAGTCATCGACGCTGACCAAGGCAAAAAGCGGACATGAAAAACATCCTAATGTGATGTAAAGCAACCACTTGACCAATAAACTGCTAACTTGAAACTGCATCGATTAACCTTATGAAGCCCTTATCAGATCCTTATTAATTACACATTAATAATAGGCAAAACATAGGATAAAACCAATCAAATTAAGCATGAGTAGATAACTTAAATTATAAAATGGTTGCTTTATATACTGTATTCACTTTTGATATAGTTGATTGAAAATAATAACTGGAGTAAGTCGTGGAAACGCAGATTCCTAATCTACGTCATTTACGAGCATTTATAGCCGTATGTGAACTTAAGAGTATTACTCGAGCTTCTGAGAAGATATATCTATCTCAGCCTGCCATCACACAAGCCATTGCAAAATTAGAAAAACATCTGGAAACGCATTTATTCGAAAGGCATTCAGACGGCATGTATCCTACAGCATCAGGCTGTTTATGGCAGAAACGAGTGATCCGCGCACTAGATTATCTTCAGCAATCAATCCTAGATTTGCTAAGGGACCCTTCATTAAGGGAAAACCTGTCCTCAAATGTAATGGTCCAAATCAGTACAACCCAATTAAAAGCGTTAGTTGCAGTGTGTGATGTACAGAACTTTAGTATAGCCAGTCGCAATTTGGGGGTATCGCAATCCAGTGTGCATCGAGCCGCACGAGACTTAGAAAAGCTCCTAGGCATCGCCCTGTTTGAAAAAACCAATACCGGAATCAATGCTACAGATGCAGCAAAAGCGTTAACCAAAGCCTCGAAACTTGCGTTTAATGAGCTACGCCAGGGCATTTATGAAATCCATGCCTTGCAATACAAAGACGTTTCAACCATTTCACTGGGCAGCATGCCTTTAGCAAGGACAACGATTTTACCTAAATCAATTCTGCGTTTTGGTGATCAACACCCAGACGTTAACGTCAACGTGATTGAAGGACCTTACCCTGATTTACTGCATCACTTGCGTCATGGTGACATCGATATCGTGTTAGGCGCGCTACGCTACCCTGCCCCTGCGGATGATGTGATACAAGAAGAACTTTGGAATCCGCCGTTATCCATTATTTGTCGCGCTGATCATCCGTTACTACAATTGGAAACAGTGACGGCAGAAGACCTCGCAAACTGCGCGTGGGTTGTTCCAGCCTCTGGTACGCCAACCAGAACCGCTTTTAAAGCACTATTTGACCAAGCCGATTGCACGCCACCAACACGAATTGTTGAGTCCAGTTCACAAATTCTTATCCGTGAACTTTTGCTAGGCAGCGATCGTTTAACACTGATTTCAAGGCATCAAATGGAACGCGAGTTGGATTTAGGGTTACTCAAAATCTTATCCTATCCGCTAGAGCATACGCGCCGACCAATAGGCCTATGCGTCAGGAAAAACTGGCTAGCAACCATTACTCAGTCGCATTTTTTAAGTGTTCTGAGAGAGATTTGTGATCAGTTCAGGTAACTCTTTAAAAGGTATAGCTATCTTTTTTTTAAATATCATTGTTGGTTTACGAATTACATCATTTGAGCCGTCGATGTTAGATTGATGTCCATACGTTAAGAGTCGAAGAACTCCACTGAATAACAAGACAACGGTTAGGAGATATTTAATGAGAATTTGTATTGCAGGTGCATCTGGTGCATTCGGTATGAAACACATGGACGCCATTGCAGCCATCGAAGGCTCTGAAGTGGTATCTGTTGTAGGCACAAAACCTGACGCCATCAAAGCGTTTGCTGAGGAGCGTGGTGTACCACACTACACTACCGACTTAGCTGAAGCACTAGCACGTGACGACGTTGATGCCGTTATTTTGGCAACTCCTACACAAATGCATGCCGCACAAACGATTCAATGTTTGGAAGCCGGTAAACACGTGATGTCTGAAATCCCAATGGCAGACAACATTGAAGACGCTCGCAAAGTCGTTGAAGTACAAAAGCGTACTGGTCTAGTGGCAATGGCTGGCCACACTCGCCGCTTCAACCCTTCTCACCAATGGATTCGCAACAAGATCGAAGCAGGTGAACTAAAAGTTCAACAGATGGATGTACAAACGTACTTCTTCCGTCGCTCTAACAAAAACGCGCTAGGACAAGCTCGTTCTTGGACAGATCACCTTTTATGGCACCATGCTTGCCACACTGTTGATCTATTCCAATACCAAACTGGCGAAGTCGCTTCTAAAGTACAGGCCCTTCAAGGCCCTATCCACGAAGAGCTCGGCATTGCTATGGACATGAGCATTGGCATGAAAGTACCAAACGGTGCAATCTGTACACTGTCTCTATCTTTTAACAATGACGGTCCATTCGGTACGTTCTTCCGTTACATCTGTGACAATGGCACTTACCTTGCTCGCTACGATGATCTATACGACGGCAACGATAACAAGATCGACCTTTCTGGCGTAGCAGTATCTAACAACGGTATCGAGCTGCAAGATCGCGAGTTTATTGCTGCAATCGAAGAAGGCCGCGCACCTAATGCTTGTGTCACTCAGGCAATCGATGCAATGGAAACACTACATAAGCTTGAACTGTGCCTAGAAGACTAAGCACCGACAAGTGATTCAAAAGCAGGGCCATTTGCCCTGCTTTTTTCATTTATACAGACCAATAATGAGGCAAGGAAAATGTCGAATAAGCACCCAAATTTACTGACGCCTAGCATCGGCCTTGGCTGCATGAACCTATCGCATGCATATGGCTCACCGGTTGCCGCAGAAGAGGCGGTCAAAGCACTACATGAAGCCTTTGACATGGGCTACCGTCACTTTGATACCGCCACATTATACGGTGGTGGCAAAAATGAGCTTTTAGTTGGCAAGTCACTTAAACACCTTCGCAACGAATTGTTCTTGGCCAGCAAGTGCGGTATGGCCATCGTTGATGGCAAAAAAGAAATCAATGGTCGCCCAGACAATATCCGACAGCAGTGTGAAAACAGCCTTAAACGATTAGGCGTTGAGCACATTGACCTATATTACCTACACCGTAAAGACCCAAACGTAGCGATTGAAGAAAGTGTTGGAGCGCTCAACGACCTAGTCCAAGAGGGTAAAATCGGCGCCATTGGCTTATCTGAAGTCTCTGCTGAAACGTTACGTAAAGCACATGCTGAAGCGCCCATCACTGCCTTGCAGTCCGAGTACTCTCTTTGGACTCGTAACCCTGAGATCGCCACACTAGAAGCGACTAAAGAGCTTGGCGTAACCTTTGTTGCTTTCAGCCCACTTGCTCGTGGCTACCTGACTGGCGCGGTGAAAAGTGCAGAGGAATTGGAGCAAGGCGACATCCGCCTAAACATGCCTCGCTTTAGTAGCGAACACTACCCTAACAACTTAGCCCTTCTAAATGATTTCATTGGCATGGCAAATGAAATTGGCTGCACACCAGCACAACTTGCTCTGGCATGGGTACTTCATCAAGGTGATCACGTTGTTGCTATTCCAGGTACACGCTTTGTGAAGCACATGAGCGATAACTTAAGCGCAACCGACGTTCAGCTTTCTAAAAGCCAGTTAAGCGATTTAAATAACATGATCAATCAAACCAATGTCAGCGGTACGCGTTACAACGACGCACAACAAAAAGAAATCGATACCGAACAGTTTGATTCTAAGCAATTCTAACTGTGGCATTAGTCTAGGAGTAGCTTGTCAGCAGAACCGCTACTTCTAGATTAACTCACTGACAACGTCATATTTCTCACGAAACTGATTCCACACAGGTGTCACATCATCAACCTGAACGCCCGTGAAAATTTCAAACGCATCCAAGGCTTGATAAAAGAACAGATCAAAACCTGACACAATCGTTAGTCCAGCAGCGTTCGCTGCTTTTAGAAACTCGGTATCAAGTGGTGTGTATACCGCGTCGAAAGCCCACTTCTGAGCACCAAATGCCGACGCTGCCAATGGGTTTCCTGGGGTTTTGTAATGGCCAACTGGTGTGCAGTTCACCAGACCATCAACGCTCTTCGCAACATCCGCCATTTCATCAGCGCTAATCACTGTCGCTTTGTAGCCAGCATCGCTCAAAGACTGGGCCAGCGCCTCGGCCCCAGCAACATTCAAATCCGTGATGAACAGCTCTGTTGCACCAACCTCAAACAAGCCAAAGGCAACAGCGCGCCCAACGCCACCTGCTCCAATCATCAATACCTTACCCGCAGACTGGTCTGCTAAACGCGTACGATAGCCACGGATAAACCCCGTGTAGTCAGTATTAAAGGCACAGACTTTGCCATCCTTAAGCAGCAACGTATTGGTTGATCCAACCTTTTTTACGGAGTCATTGACTTCATCTGCACTGTCCACAGCAATCTGCTTAAACGGAAAAGTAACGTTCGTTCCGATAAACCCCTTATCACGGATGAGAGATAAACGTTCTGTAAACGCCTCAACAGCAGAGCTATCCAGTTCCTGAAGCTCGTAGCTTACGGATAGATGCTTAAGCTCACCTAGCATATTGTGAAGTGATGGAGAACGGGAAGCAGAAATACTCTGACCAATAAGACCAATAAATTGCATATACGTTACCTTTGAATGCGTCACATATCCCAAAAAGACATGTATTCACTTTTGCTTATCTATACAAAAAAGTGTGGTACAAAATTTTATAGAAGTGATGAAAGCGTATACAAGGTACGCCTTCATGAGTATGACAAGTTCGACCGTTATGTATGTTGAAAATTATAGATAATTTATCGTGCGTTGTCAGTTGCAAGCAGCTGCAATCCAGCCCCAGTATTAGAGATTGGCAGATGGTAACTACGGTGCAGCTCCTTCAAAGCCCCCTCATTTTCCAATGCCCCACGCATGGCTAGCCACATATTTAACTCGACACCTTGCGCCCCTGCTTTTTCAACCAGTTCATAATTACTAAACTGGGTTAATAACTCTGGCTCATTGACAATCTTATCCATGCAATAGAGGTCAAAGGGTTTGTTAATGTAGCCTGCTCGCTGGCCATCTAACTGATGTGACAGACCTCCAGTCCCCATTACCACCACTTTTTGATCGCCAGCGAACGATCGAACCGCATCACCAATGGCTTGACCAAATGCGTAACAACGGCTCGGTTTGGGCATCGGGTGACGCTCACAATTAATCGCCACAGGAATCACTTTGATATGGCCGTACTTATGGCCTGGCCACATCAAAGTCAGCGGCACAGTTAAGCCATGATCTACCTTCATTTCTTGGCATACCGTAATGTCAAAATCGTGCTCAATTAAATGATTCACAATGTGCCAAGATAGCTCTGTCTCACCTGTTACGGGTGGAATTTCTGCAATTCCCCAACCTTCGTCGGCATTCTCATAAAGTTCTGACGCTCCGATAGCAAACGTAGGCTTACGATCATGGAAGAATTCAAGACCATGGTCGTTGTAGAAAATAATAGCGATATCTGGTTCTTGTGTGTAAAGCCAATCGCGTACCGGGGGATAAGCATCAAAGAAATCTTTCCAATAGGGAGTTTCTTCAAGGCCTTTGTCCATAGCCATACCGATAGCTGGTATATGAGACGTAGCGATACCACCAAGTAAATTTGCCATTACACTTCCCCTTGCTTAACTAAGAACGCTTTAAATTCATCTGTGGTCATGCCAGTTTGTAACCCGCCCACATCCTGAACATTTAAACCCAGAATGCCGGCAAACTTAGCCAGGTAGTAAATACTGCCGCCTGCTTCAAGCATGCCAATAACATCACGTTGACGCATCGCCTGCTTTTGTGCTTCGGTTAGCTTGAACTTTTCATAATATGCTTCTTCATCTGCCCTAAATTCGTCTCGTGCGGATGCATTATTGAACGAGTAGCACATCTTATTTAAGGGGTAGCCCTTAGTCGCCATAGGACCATCTAACATTATGGTTCCGGGAATACTGTCTTGACTAGCCATTTTTCACCTCTGCAATATATTCTTATTGAATAACAACTCATAAAAGTGAGTATAAATTGAACTGAGAATAAGAAATTTGACTTACATCTATTTAAAAGGCGAGTACATATTGCTTTTACAGGAAGGAATATTCAAAAAAGTTATACTTTATATAATAAAAAAGCCACCTAATGGCGGCTTTTAGATAATCAAATTTATTGATTATTTATTTTCTAACAGCATCAGCCCTGATCCTGTATTTGAAATAGGGGCATGATAGTTACGGTGCAACTCGGTCACTTCACCCAATAAAGCACCTCGCATTGCAATTAGCATATTAAGCTCAACCGCTTGTGCTCCACCTAACTCTACGAGATCGTAGTTTGAATACTGTGTTAGGGATTCAGGGTCGGAAACCAATTTATCTAAACATTCAATATCAAACGCTCGGTTAATATAGCCTGCTCGCTCACCATCCAATTGGTGTGACATGCCGCCTGTACCGAACACAACAACTTTTAGGTCATCCTCGAAAGATTCGACCGCACGACCGATTGCTTGACCTAGCGCCAAGGTACGTTTTGGCTGAGGCATAGGGTGTTGTTCACAATTAATACAAACAGGAATCACCTTTACATGGCCGTAGTTGTGACCTGGCCACATCAGGTTTAGAGGTACTGTAAGACCATGATCTACCTTCATTTCCTGGCAAATCGTCATATCAAAACCATCCTCAACCAGACTGTTGGCAATATGCCAAGACAACTCAGACTCACCTGTCACGGGTGGAATAGTTGGAATGCCCCAACCTTCATCAGAGTTGTAATACTCATCAGCCACACCCATAGCAAAGGTTGGCTTCTTATCAATGAAGAACTCTAAACCATGATCATTGTAGAAAAGGATGATGACATCTGGCTTTTGTTCATTAAGCCAATCTCGTACTGGCGGATAACCATCAAAAAATGGCTTCCAATACGGCGTTTCTTCCAGGCCATTTGCCATTGCATTCGCAATCGCTGGAATATGAGAAGTGGTCACACCACCGATAATTTTAGCCATTACACTTCTCCTCGACCGTTTTTCTCAAGCATAGCTTTGAACTCTTCAACACTCATGCCTGTTTGCAAAGCACCGATATCTTGCATATTAAGTTTCAGAAGTCCCGCGAATTTCGCCAAGTAGTAAATACTGCCGCCTTCTCTTAATAAAGCAATAATATCTTTATCTTTAATTGCCTGTTTCTGAACATCTGTCAGCTTATACTTTTCACAGTATGCATCAGGATCAGCATTAAACTCATCACGTGCTTCTTGATTATTAAAAGAGAAGCACATTTTATTTAGCCCATATCCTTTTTTAGCCATTTCGCCATTAAAAAGATACGTTCCTGGAAATTCGCGTTTATCGTTAGTCGCCATAGGGTGACCTCATTATTTTTATCGTTTTACTTAGCCCAATAAAGCTTCATTGGGTTATCGACTAAAAGTTTCTGCTGAAGTGCTTCAGTCGTTGCAATCTTAGGAATTACATCAACCAAATGACCATCATCTGGCACATGTGATTTCATGTTTGGATGCGGCCAGTCTGTTCCCCAAAGAACACGATCAGGGAATTGCTCAACTAAGGTTTTAGCGAATGGTACAACATCTGAGTAATCAGGTGCTTGAAGCGTTAGACGCTCTGGGCAGCTAACCTTACACCAAACATTGTCGTTTTCAGCCATGAAATCCACAAAACGCTGGAAGTCTGGATGGTCAACGCCTTTCGCAACATCTGGGCGTCCCATGTGATCAACGACAATCGTTGTACCCAATTCTTTTAAGAAAGGGATCAGCTCTTCAAGATCGGGCGCTTCAAAGTACACAACAATGTGCCAGCCCAGTTGCTTCACTTTTTCTGCGATGGATAAAAACACTTCTTTTGGCGTGCTATCAACCAAGCGTTTAACAAAGTTAAAGCGAACACCACGCACGCCAGCGTCATGAAACTCTTTTAATTGCTCAAGAGTAAACGAGTCATCAATGAATGCCACACCACGTGCTAACTCGCCAGCAGCGTTTAGTGCATCGATTAAAGCGGCATTATCAGTACTATGGCAAGATGCCTGAACAATAACATTACGAGAGAAACCTAGATGATCACGTAACGCAAACAATTGATCCTTAGAAGCATCACATGGCGTGTACTTACGCTTTGGGTGGTATGGGAACTGATCAGCTGGACCAAATACGTGACAATGTGCATCCACAGCCCCTTCAGGTGCTTTGTAAGCAGGCTTACTTGGGTTGGGATGAAATGGAAGATAATCTTTGTCCATCTTTTAATACCTATTTAATTCTTGTTAAAAGAACGGCTTATAAGCCGTTCTTATGTACAAATACTTTGCCATCAAACAGCTTTCGTGCCGTACGCAACAATGCCGCTGAGCTAACATCACCCTGCTCATCTTGGTCCAGTACAACGGTCATACAACCTGTCGGATGCTCAACATCGAGTGTCATACGTGATGCCGCATCATACGTTGCCAACGCATTGGCTGGCGAACCTTTTAACACCGCAGCCGTTGCCACACTCACCGCTCCTAATACCCCGATCGTTGCATGACAGCGATGAGGAATAAACGTACGAGTAGAGATTGCACCACCATTAGAAGGCGCGGACACCATGGTCATCTTGGGCACGGACTTTTCTTTGACATCACCAAGGTTCATCAAAGGACCAGCTTGCAAACGAATAGACTCGAGTTTGGCACGAAGTACCTCATTGGCCTCCAGCTCTTCACGAGTCTCTTGTCCTGTTATGCCCATGTCTTCTGCACGCATCACCACACACGGCATGCCGTTATCGATCATGGTTAACTCGATGCCATCAATGACATCCACTGCATTACCCGTGGGTAGCAAAGCACCGCAACTAGAGCCTGCTGTGTCTTTAAAGGTAATTGGAACCGGTGCAGAGAAACCAGGCACGCCATCAATACGAGCATCACCTTCGTAGACCACCTCTTTGTCTTGCACTTGCACTCGCGCAACAGAGATTTGGCCGGTATTACGCATAAAAATGCGCACTTCCGTTTCACCTTCTACGGGATCAACTAGCCCACGTTCGATTGCGAACGGGCCAACTCCAGCAAGAATATTGCCGCAATTTTGCGCATCAGTGACGACAGCTTGATCAACGAATACTTGTAAAAACAAGTATTCAACATCTGCATCATCACGATCGGATTTACTGACCACCGCAACTTTAGACGTTAAAGGATCGGCACCACCCATGCCATCAATTTGACGCGCATCAGGCGATCCCATTACGCGTAGCAGGATATCCGCACGCGCTTGCTCATCACTTGGCAAAGCATCCGCAAGGAAGTACGCCCCTTTCGACGTACCTCCGCGCATCCACATGCATTCGATACCCTTAGACATACTTCAGGCCTTTTTCTTCTAGGCGTGGGCGCATGTTATAAATATCGAGACCTAGCTCACCATTTTCTAGACGAACACGCTTAGCTTCTTCGTTGCCCATACGCTTACGGGCCAGCTCTAGAACCTCAGCCGCTTTCTCACGGCGAACAACTACCACACCGTCATCGTCTGCAACCACAACATCACCCGCATTGATCAATTGATCCGCACAAACGATGGTAACGTTTACTGAACCAAGCGTTTCTTTGATAGTACCTTCGGCACAAACCGCTTTAGACCAAACCGGAAAGTTCATTTGGCGAAGGTCACGAGTGTCACGCACACCGCCATCGATCACCAAACCAACCACGCCACGCGCTTGCGCTGACGTCGCTAGCAAGTCACCAAAGAAACCGTGGTATGAAGGCGATGTCGGCGCAAAAACCAAAATGTCACCGGCTTTACATTGCTCAATCGCAACGTGCATCATCCAGTTATCACCCGCGGCACCAGAAATAGTGATCGCAGAGCCTGCTACGGCTTTGTCTTGCTGAATCGGACGCATGTAATGAGCCAACAGGCCAACGCGACCTTGAGCTTCGTGAATCGTCGCCACGCCACATTCTGCCAAACCGTCAATGACTGCCTGATCGGCACGTTCAATGTGTTGAACTACAACATTCTCTCGCATGACTCATTCCTTAAACTTTTAGACGGCTGAAAACACGACGAGTATTGTTCTCGAAGATGTCTTGTTTCTGTTCCGCAGTTAGAACAGTGTTGTTATCGATGTAACGTTTCGTGTCATCAAAGTAATGACCGGTTTCTGGGTCGATACCACGTACCGCACCAATCATTTCCGATGCAAACAAGATGTTCTTAGTCGGGATAATGTCTAGCAGCAGATCAATACCACGTTGGTGATAAACACACGTATCGAAGTAGATGTTATTCAATACTCTCTCTTCTAGATCAAAGCCTTTGTCTAGTGCAAGACCACGGAAGCGCCCCCAGTGATAAGGCACTGCGCCGCCGCCGTGAGGGATGATGATCTTCAAATCTGGGAAGTCTTTGAATACGTCAGACATCATTAACTGTTGGAAACCAGTCGTATCTGCACCTAGGTAGTGAGAGCCAGTCGTATCGAAGCAAGAGTTACAAGCCGCAGATACGTGAATCATCGCTGGGATATCGTATTCACACATCTTTTCATAAATTGGGTAAAAAGAGCGATCAGACAGACGAGCGCCATCCCAATGACCGCCAGACGGATCAGGGTTAAGGTTGATACCAATGAAACCCATTTCCTCAACGGTACGAATAATTTCAGGAACAGATTTCGCAGGATCAACACCTGGAGATTGAGGCAGCTGAGCCACTGGAACAAAGTTTTCTGGGAACAGATCACACACACGACGGATCAAATCGTTCTGGTGCTCAGTCCAGTATTGGCTGGTGTATTCATTTCCAACATGGTGTCCCATCCAGCTTGCACGTGGAGAGAAAATCGTTAAGTCCGTGCCACGCTCTTGCTGTAAACGTAGTTGGTTATTAATGATACTTTCACGAATTTCATCATCAGTAACGTGGATAGTACCTTTTTCACCCTTAGCTAGTGGGTCTTTTGCTACCAACGCTTTCTGCTTATCACGGTATTCGCCAACTGCAGGTGGGGTGGTTGTATAGTGACCATGGCAATCTATAATCATGTTGCTGCTCTCTTACATATCTCTATTATTATTGGATGTATGAAGCGACCAGAAAACACATTCATCTTAAAGCAGATAATAATGTTCCTAGTTGGCTTATTTATCTATCTAAGAGATATTAGAGGGCGAGCATATTTTGGCTATTTCATTTTCAAACTATATGTATTGCATTTTGAGATAGCTGCTAAATCATTTTTTCCAATACCCATTTTAAAAATGAATAAAGAAAGGGTACCCGAGACATTGACACACAATCAGACAGAAATAAAAACAATATAACCCATTGTTTTTATTTGATTTTTTAATGTATAATACTCTTTTAGCTTTTTCGTAGATTATCTTACATATTTAGCATCTAAGAACTCCATATCTAAAGCGCCACGGTTTAATTCATTTTTGAGGTGCCAATAAAAATCGAGTGCGCAAAGCATCCTTGGTTTGCAGCGTGTTCTTAGCTAGCAAAGTCACCTTTAAGTGGAATTAATACAAACAAATACGCAAGTGAAACGCGGATTCAAGTTGACGATCAAAGTAGAACAAGCACTCAAGCTCTAGGACTTTTCTAAAGAGGTGAGGACTTGATAGACCCAGTCCTCAACAAGTGCTCCGCATGCCATAACTTCTTGGTTTACCCCTAAGCCGCTTAACTCTTCTCGAATCGAATCAGGCACCATTGCAGTACCTTCAAAATCGATGATTAGCTTCACCTCATGTCGTATGATAAGCGCTGCCATATCACTAGGATAACGCACTGTGGCGCCAAGTAGTTCTGTTCGATTGGTCCAAGGTTCATCGTCAATAAATGCAATGATAGCCACCTTTTTGCTCTCTAATAATTTCTGAGCTAACTGATAACTGGGAGTATCTATGCCGACGATGATGACATTAACGGGAGATTGACGAGTTCTAAGGAACGTCTTTTTAAGCCATTTTGACCACACCATTGGTTCTCCCAAGACTTATACGGATGGTATAAAGACCAGTTGATCATTGACCTTTCCTTGTTCTAATGGTTGTTGGTACAGAGGTTCTAAGTTTTCAACCGTCAGCAACTGTTCAGTCTTGCCCATTAAAGCGGGACGATCAGGGTATAGCAACATCACATGCGAGCACCATTTGGTCGCTAAATTCACATCATGAAGGGTCATCACCACTAATTTATTCTGCAACGCTTGCTGGGATAGCATCGTCATCACCGCGACTTGATGGTGAAGATCTAAGTGATTACTTGGTTCATCTGCGAGCCATATCTTTGGCGCTTGAACCAACAAGGCTGCAATGGCAGTACGCTGGCGCTCCCCACCCGATAATTGGCTTAACGGTCGAGAAGCAAGTGCCTCCAACTCTAATTGCTTTAAGGCAAGAGTCGCAAGAGCAATATCTTCTTCCGAGTCCTTATGCCAGCTCGAGGTATTATGGGGAAACCTCCCGAGCAGAACCGTTTCAAGTACCGTTGCCGGAAATCCATCTTGATGTTCTTGAAACAACACCCCCATATTTTGAGCGATGAACAAACGCTGACAATCATGCAGATTTTGGCCATTAAGCAGTATCTCACCCGAGCGTTTATTGCGCAGGTTTGCAAGGGTGTGCAGCAGTGTCGTCTTCCCTACCCCGTTTGGCCCCAAAATCCCCCAAATCTCGCCTGGATTCATAACAAAAGACAATGGAGGCTGGTTTCGATTAGGTAAATCAAGTTCCAGTAACTCAGCTGACAACATCATTACATACGGCCTTTACGCAATAAGAAGAGGAATGTTGGTACACCGAGTAATGCCGTCATAACCCCCACTGGTAGTTGTTCAGGAGCAATGATTGTTCGCGCTATGGTATCAGCAAAGGTTACTAAACAGCCCCCTGCTAACGCCGCCGCAGGCAAAATCACACGCTGATCATTTCCTAATATCAAGCGCATCATATGCGGCACAACCAGACCCACAAAACCGACACTGCCCGCTGTCGTGACAGCAACGGCGGTCATCAAGCTTGCCAACACAAAAACTAAACGTTCGACCAAAGTAACATTCACTCCCAAGGCTGCAGCTTGTAATGGCCCGCGGGAGAGAACATTCAGAGATTTAGCAAACGGCATCATTACGCCCATTACGGCTAATAACGTGACCCAAGCCAACCAAGGTGTATGAGCATAGGATAAATCCCCCATTAGCCAAAACAACATACCCGGTATTTTTTGCGGCGGCGCCACAGCCAACATCAATGTAATGCACGCCCCCCAACCAGCGGCAATAACAACACCGGTTAAAAGCAGTCTGATAGGCGTTGTCTGTCCTGTTCGTTGAGACAAGCCGAATACCAATAACGTCGATATGACCGCTCCGATAAAAGCGGCTCCGGACAAGAGTACACCACTTACACCCAGCAATATCGCACTCAGCACCATAACAGACGCCCCACCGGAGATACCAAGAACATAGGGGTCAGCTAATGGATTACGTAATAAAATTTGCATTAATGCTCCCGCGAGGGACAACAAAGCACCTGTAGCAAACGCTGCCATAACTCTTGGTACTCGAAGATCCCAAATCAGCGTTTGCGCTAGGTAAGTACCTTCTGATCGCAATGCTAATGCAACCTCGGAAACAGTTAAGGCAACACTTCCTTGAGAAAGAGAAAACACTACGACCACGATGGCAAGCAAAAGCATCAGGAGCAGTACGGAGCTATGAGACAGTTTAATGTTCAAATTAACCTCGTCGTGATCTAGCCAAATCGAGCTTCTCACATAACATCTTTGCACCCTCTAATAGTCGGGGTGTAGGACGCTGCAGTAATGATGGGGGGACAAAAAAAAGATTTCCTTGCTTGGTTGCCATTAACTCTGGAAAAGCGCGCCATCCTTCAAGCCAATGAGCGTTACGTTCACCCATGCCTCCTGCTACGACAACCTCAGGGTTTTCGATCAACACTGCTTCTTTATTTAAACGTGGGATCAAACGTGGTGATTTAGAAAACACATTGATGCCACCGCATAATTCAACAACCTGATTGATGTAATGCTGACCATTCATGGTCATCAGAGGTTTATCCCATACTTGGTAGAAAGTTCGAACTTGTGGTTTTTGAGAATACTGCGTTTTAAGATCTGAAATTCCCTTTAGAAAAGCGCTTGTCGCCACATCACCAGAGGCTTCTGTGCCAGCTAATTGAGCAATGTCTCTAATGTCTTGTGCAATGCTCGAAAATGAATGGGGTTCAACATAGAACACTTTCATTCCCAACCGCAATAATGTCGAGATTTGCTCGCTGGGGTTACCGGTTCCCCATGCTAGGATCAGATCAGGTTTCAGGGCCAGTAAGCGTTCAAGGTCCAAGCGACTGGGACTGCCCACGGACTCTATTTCTTGTGCCGCTGGAGGATAATCACTGAACGACACCACTGCGACTACCTTGTCACCAGCACCCGCAGCAAATGCCAATTCCGTTGCCCCCGGTGACAACGCTGCAATACGCGTCACAGGGGCATTCGAGCAAACCTCACGCTCTCTATCATCTATTACACAACTCCCCCAAACGGAGCTGACATAGAAAAACAAAACTGTAAAAATAAACGCGGAGGTCGCTTTAAACATGCATTACATCCTTTCCTTAAAATGCGGAATACTGAACTGAAAGGAAAATACCTCGACCGGGATTACGGTATCCGTCAGCGGTTTGATAACTTTTATCCAAAGCATTTTTCACTTGAACACTCGCTTTCCAATGCTCGGCTAGATCGTATTGAGCACGCAAGTGCAAAAGGCCAAAGCCTGGCAAGACGGTACTGTTAGCCGCATCATCATAGCGTTGACCGTAACCAACTAATGTCGCCCCGAGCAAACCTTTCTCAAAGTGGCGATCCAACTCAATGCGCGCGCTCTGCTTTGCTCGTCTTGCTAGCTGCTTACCGTACTCATTGCCTGCACTGCGGTTTTCTGTTTCCATAAATGTTGCCGCTACAGCAAGTGACCACTGCTCAAGTGTTATCCCAGATGAAAGCTCAAGTCCTTGTGCTCGAGCCGCATCAATGTTACCAACCGTCGGATAAGTCCATGAAATCAAGTCTTCGTAATCCGCTTGATAAATTGCCGCATCCCAATACACGTTAGCAAAGTCTGCGCGAATACCCGCCTCTATTGTTTGGGACGTTTCTGGGCGGATTTCATTCGTTAGGGTATAGCCCCAATTTTCCGCATTCATTGAATTAAAAGTCGGTGCAGTAAATGAGGAACGGCCACTTAGGCGAAGTGTGTAGTGATCATCCACTTGATAGCCTAAGGCAATACCACCCGTTGTCTGCGTGTCATACTCGCTGTAGTGATCGGCTCTAATATTTAGCTGCACACTTGCTTGGCCAAATTGCGATAGGCTTTGAGCAAAAAAGCTATTGCTTTCTCGGTCTTTTGAATATGAGCCTTCAAAGTCATCTTCAATACGTTCGGCCCCAACAACAAACTCATGGTTATCAAGCCAAAGAGTATTACTCCATCGTAGTGCCTGAGACCGACTGTTATAAAACGTGCCCGTTGCATTTCCGTCAATGTCTAGTACATCGTATTCATCACGAGCTTCTCGTAGCTGTAGTTCCGATTGCCAAGACTCGCTCACATCAATGCCAGCCGTCAGCGCCATGACTTGATTCATATAATCGTTGGAGCGCAAATTACCATAGGACTCATAATCAGACTCTCCTGCTGCCCGCATGACGAGCATTTTGATGTAAGCGTCGTTATCGAATTCGTAGCCAAAGCGCGCCAAAAAGTGGTCATTCGAGTAAGGCATACTTTTGTTCTCTGACTTCACAGGTGTACCGTCAGTTCGAAAAGTCCCCGCAGAGATAACATAGCTTGCACTCCCCTCTTGACCGGATACCGAAACATCAGCTTGTTTAGTTCCAAACGAGCCAGCGCCAACCGAAACATCCGCCGCCGTTTCTGCATTGGCTTCAGGTAAGAAAACTTGGATCACACCACCTGAAGCACTTGATCCGTATAAAGAAGATTTTGGACCGCGTACAATTTCTACACGTTCAACCTGACTAATGGGAATGTATTGCCAAGAAGGGGTTCCGAGAGAATGGGATTGGATCGGTACACCATCAATAAGAAGTTTCGTGCCCGTGCTATTGGCCCCACGCGTGAATACACTGGTGCTTTTGCCATAACCGCCATTGGTGGCAATATCAATACCTGGCTGGCCAGCTAATACCTCGGATAGTTCTTGGGGCTGTTGAGCCTTTAATGTCTCTTTATCAATAACGGTAACAGACGTCAGTGATTTAGCCGTAGTTTGTTCAGTTGTCGTTGCCGTCACCACCAGCTGACTTAACGTATTGAGTTCGGTTGAGCTGTCACTTTGAGCAATAGAGCTAGATTGATGAGCAAGAAGCCCCAACGCAATGAAGGTCTTCGGTAAGGAAATAGTCGTGTTCATAATGTCTTCTATGTAGAGATCGAGCACGCCCGCACGATCGTTCATCATTCGCCAACTACATTGACGCCTCACCATAGGCAGGTCTCCGGACTGATAAAGTGGGTTATCCAGCTTGATCGCCTTCCCATGTGAACACAGTGGCCTAATGAACAAGCATTACTTTAATTACCGTTGCGGGGGCAGTGCTGAACTTGCATCAACTTCCCTTTTAAGTCAGAGCATTAGCCTCTTTTACTAAATCTCTGTCACCTATAGCGGCGCGTACTCTAACACATGCCCTATGCGGATTGAATGAAAGCCACTCAAGAGAAAATTAATAAATTGTACTAATTGCTTTTCGAGATGGTTTAAGAGCATTATTATTTTTACTTATAGATGGAATGAATTATCACAAGGCCGTGAGTACGTTTGTCATTTGAGGCTTTTATGTTTCGCAATCTTTCTTTCAGTCTTACTCTTCTTGCAGCCACGCCAGTTTTTGCTCAGATCAATGCCACCGTAAACAACATCAACTCGGTATACGATGCTGATACGTTTCGCGTGGATATCGCTGGCTGGCCAGACATTGTCGGAAAGAATATTCCCGTACGTGTCAATGGCGTCGATGCCGCAGAGATCCGTGGAAAGTGCCTAAGTGAAAAGGAGCAAGCGAAAGCTGCACGAGATTACACCAAGGCATTTTTGCAAAGTGGCAGCACCATCGAGCTGCGAAATATTCAGAGGGGCAAGTACTTTCGTCTACTTGCAGATGTATATGTGGACGGCGCCTCCCTATCTGAAGCGCTTATCGCATCAGGCCATGCCAGAAGCTATCAAGGTGGAACGCGTGAAGGCTGGTGCCAAGTAAATTAACTTACTTAAAAACTTTTGTAGTCAGGAGTATGTTGATCTTTACATGTTTTGAACGGTGAAATGATAGAACCTGCCACACATTTGTGTAACTATGTGTTGTTATAATCTTCAACAGTCATCTGTTCAAGACAAGCAACTCCGCTTTAGGCCTTTTAATACATCAACTATGTTACGTAGCCTTGTTCACTTTGCGGTGTGAAATGCCCCCTTCCATATCAAACTTTATGAGGTTTTATAAATGCTATTTTTGAATAAGAAGCTGCAATCAAAACTAAATGACATGGAAAAAGAGCTTGCTAATTTTTACAGCATTCACAGTAACTTACTTGAAGAGATGTTGTACTTCGCCGTAGATCATCAAGGAAATTTTCTTGATGCCAATCAGGCCTTTTTGAATTCATGCGGTTTTAACTTAGAAGAACTAGGGGCATTAGCGGACAGAATTTCGCAAAAGGCCTTAGCCAAAGATCATTCAAAAAAAATATTAGAAGCCATCCGAGAAAGTAAACCTTGGCACGGCGCTTTACAACTAACAGGAAAAGATGGAGAAGAGCGCTGGTACCGAGTCATCATGACTCCTGCACCAACAAACAATCAACAGCGAATTGTCGCCTATTGCTCAGAGTTAACAAGAACAATCTCCCAATCTCGCCAACAAGAAGACATGCTAGCTGCACTTGACCGATCGCAAGCGGTCATCGAATTCAGTCTCGATGGCATTATCCTCGAAGCAAATGACAACTTTTTAAAAGGCATGAGCTATCAGAAAAGCCAAATCTTAGGAAAACATCACAGGATCTTCTGTGACCCAGCTGAAGTCGAGTCAGAAGACTATCAGAAGTTTTGGCAAACGCTCGCATCTGGTAAGTTCTTCTCTGGTCGCTTTAAACGCATTGATAGCCATGGTAACGAGGTTTGGTTAGAAGCGACTTACAATCCAATTCATGATGAGCATGGTGACTTATACAAAGTTGCTAAATTCGCCTCTGTGGTAACGGATCAAGTCAATCGAGAAAACGCAGTCTCTGAAGCCTCCG
This sequence comes from Marinomonas sp. AWM4_232, assembly GCF_056158325.1. Taxonomy (NCBI): domain Bacteria; kingdom Pseudomonadati; phylum Pseudomonadota; class Gammaproteobacteria; order Oceanospirillales; family Oceanospirillaceae; genus Marinomonas; species Marinomonas sp. AWM4_232. The sequence continues at coordinate 4,091,644 of NZ_JBSWTA010000001.1, forward strand.
AGGTGGCTTATAACGTTTCCCAAAGAACCGATGAACATACAGCTAAAGGTATCCAAGTCATTAATGACACCATTAAGACCATGGAAGAGCTTTCCTCTCGTATGGGTGATGCTAGTGATGGCATAACTGAGCTTGATACTCAGTCCTTGAAAGTTTCTGAACTTGTCGAAAGTATTCGAGGGATTGCAGACCAAACTAATCTACTCGCACTGAACGCTGCAATTGAGGCCGCTCGAGCAGGAGAGCAAGGGCGAGGTTTTGCAGTGGTTGCTGACGAGGTAAGGCAGCTGGCTTCTCGCACCAGTGCCGCGACCGAACAGATCATTGAAGTCGTTTCTGATAATAAGAAATTAACTGAGCGTGCGGTTACCTTAATCAGGGGCAGCTTAGATAAAGTTGAAGAAGCCCATAAACTATCCAGTGACGCAGGCGTCGTGATAGATGACATTAAAGTAGGCGCCCAAGAGGTTGTCAACGCCGTTAATCAATTCAAACGCAGTCTATAATAATCGTATTGTCCTAATGATATAGAGCCCTTAACGGTGCTTTATATCATTAAATTATTCACGGAGTTTAGCCAACCCCCTGACAATGCTTCGCACCACCGTGATCAAGCCTTTGTCTTTCAATTACGATCCCTTTAAAAAAAAGAAGTAACCCTGAATAAATAGAGTTAGAATAGAACTTTACATAACTGGTTTTCAGACTTTTTATAATTCCAATGAATGAGCTTTCAAATCAATTAAAAAATTTGTCATATTGCTTAACTGTATTGCCTGTCTCCAATAAATGCGTAGAAGCGATTGCTTGCCGACATGATTTAAAGAAAGCATTAATCACACTGAGTAAAGCGCTTGCCAAGCATCGTCATTCAGGCTTTGACCTAGAAGGAAAAAAGCTTCCTATTGAACATGCATTTCTATCGGCATTAGATAAAATACAAAGCAACCATTTTACTATCAACGACGTACATAAACAGTGCAATCTATTAACTCAACTCGAGAAATCAGCCTTACTCGATTTAACTCAGAAAGTGATTGAAAAAATGGACGAGCGAGCAGCGAAGGCACAGCGAATCCTTTCTGCAATGCAAGAACATGGGCTTCAGATACAAGATATAAAGCCCAACTAATGCGAAATCTATTTTTGCCTTTGACTTAAATACTGATCTAGCCATTGAAGCGCATCTTGAAAGGCCAACTTATCAATATAAGGTTTCATATCAGCCAACGTCATCTGGCTCAGCTCATCATTTTTATCCAATAGCTGTGCATAAAAGCTAAGGGCCTCCATGTTTGACTCTGCCAGCAAAGCGCGTAATTCAACTAATTCTTGTAACTCAAGTGTTGGCTTATCTAATTGCACAACCAAATGGCTTTGATTTGTATCAAGGTATTTTTGTATTTCGACAACAGCCTGCTCGAAAGCTGTTCTGGTCTGGTTAAGCATACGCTCACCTAGATCAAGGTCTTTATTCTTAAGAGCTTCCTCCAAGGCACTAGAAAACGTGGATAGTCGCTCAGCGCCTATAGTCGAGCTAACACCTTTCAATGTATGCGCCAACTTTCGAAGCTTTTCGATATTATTTTCGTTCAAAGCCATATCTAGACACTGTTGAGAAAGCTCTGGGTCCTGCATAAAAGATTCTAAAGCCGTAATGTAAATATCATGGTTGTTATCCAGTCTTGACAATGCTCCATCTGTATTCAAAACTTCACAGCTTGAACAAACTTCTTGAGTGTCAGTATCATGAAGCGGCATCCGCTTTCGTCTCACATGTTTCAAAATTGTTCGGATTAACTCTGCACTGTTAAATGGCTTGCTAACGTGATCATTCATACCGATATCCAAGGCTTGCTTTCGATCCGTATCCATCGCGTTTGCAGTCATAGCAATAATCGGCAGCTCACTAGAATCAAAATCTTCTCTAAGTATCTTAGTTGCCTCATAACCATCTAAAATAGGCATTTGGATGTCCATTAAGACAACTGAATAACAAGGCTCAGCTAACTTGATTGCCTCCACCGCTTCTTGGCCATTCTCGGCCAATTCCACTTTGGCTCCCTCCGACTCAAGGATCTCGCTAGCGACCAATTGATTAATCCCATTATCTTCAACTAAAAGAATGTTCAAACCAACGAGCAGCTTAGTGTTTGACGATATATGAAGGGTTTCTTTGACCTCCGAAAGACTTTGTTCAGCAATTCGGTCAACTAAAACAGAGGCTGAAATAGGCTTTTGAATAATGCTCTCAAATAGCTTCATTTCACCCTTTTTTTGATCAAGCTCCACATCTTTTCCATAAGAAGTAACGGCAAGTATTTTGCCCTTGAATATACTGTCGCCTAATCCGCGAATTTCCACCGCCGCATCACTTCCGCTCATATTGGGCATTTTCCAATCCATTAAAATGAGATCAAAAAACCGTCCTTTGGCAGCATGAGTTTTCAGTAGATCAATTGCTTCTTGGCCGCTACAAGCGACTTCTGCTTTCCAACCCAAGCTCTCAATGATATGAAGACTTGCCTCAAGTGCTTCTGATAAGTCATCTACAATTAACACATCAAGACATTGTTTTTGGGGTGAAAAGGCATGCTCATCAAAGCTGGATTGGTACGGTATGGTAACTGAGAATGTCGAACCTACGCCTATTTCACTCTTGAAAGAAAATGTTCCATTCATTAAGGATGTCAATTTTTGAGTGATAATAAGACCTAACCCTGTGCCGCCAAATTCACGTACGGTTGAAGCCTCCGCCTGACTAAACGCTTCAAGTATTTTCTCCTTTTTATCTTCGGCAATACCTATACCTGTATCTTTTACCTCAACCTTGAGCGCCCTATCTTCAGATACATTTATAAACTTTATTTGAACAATACCCTTATGGGTAAACTTGATAGCATTGCTTGCAAGATTAATGATGATTTGTTGCAGACGGTAAGAGTCTAAAGTAATAAATGTGGGTAATTTTGGGGATACATCAATCACCAATTCAATAGGTTTTGTACCAATATTTGTACTAAGCACTGTGGTAATATTTTCTACTAAGTCATGCAGGTTGAATGGGTGTGGATCAATCTCAAGCTTTCCTGCTTCGACTTTCGAGAAGTCTAAAATGTCGTTCAAAATATGCAGAAGGGAGCGCGCGGCACTATCGGATTTGACCACGTAATCATGTTGTTTATCATTCAGTTCCGTTTTACGTAATAACTCTAGTAAGCCAATAATCGCATTCATTGGAGTTCTAATTTCGTGGCTCATGTTGGCCACAAACTCAGACTTCGTTTTGCTTGCTAAGTCTGCTGCTTGCTTAGCATCTTTTAAAGCTTTCTCGTAGCGAACTTGCTCGCTTATGTCTTTGTTGATTCCAACCAATTTAAATGAACTGTCAAAGGGGCTCTTCTCAATAGTAGCTAATGCCTGAATCGTCTTACGTCTTCCAGTGGCGGCAATAACATCGAAAACAATTTCAGAGTCTCCAGCTCCATCACCTTGAGCGAATTTTTCAAAGTGAGTATTAGCATGCTCCCTATCTTCAGGCGCAACCATATCAATCCATCGGTTAACGTCAATATCGTCACTTGGCTGCATATCGTACACTTCGTACATTTTATCATTCCAAGTAATCTCATTTGTGGCGGGGCTCCAACTCCATATACCTATGTCCGCAATATCTGAAGCAATTGCTAATTGCTCTTTTAAAGCTTCAAGTTTCTTACGGCTCGCAACACGTTCTGTAATATCCGTTGCCATTCCAAGAAAACCGACCAAATTATGCTCAGCATCGTATAACGCTGTGATGGATAAATTAACAGAAATTCGTTTGCCATTTTTGGCAATATAGGTCCACTCTCGTTCGTTTTTTCTACCTTTTAATGAATCCAATATAAAGACAGTAAACCCTGGCTCAACTCGCTCATCATATTGCTTAGACAGCTCTTGTGCTCGCGTTTCAATTTCAGACATTAAATGAAAAACCGCAGGCGTTTGTTTACCTTTCATTTCGTCTGCCTGATAACCCAGCATTTTTTCCGCAGCGGGGTTAAACAATGTAATGACACCTTTGTTATCTGTTGCAATTACTGCATGGGGGGCATTATCAAGAATGGCTGTTTGCAATGTATACGTTTGTTGTAGCTCCGCAGTACGCTCCTGAATCTGCTGCTCTAAAATCTGATTAAACTCTTCGAGTTGGTGTTCTAAATGCTTTTGTTCGGAAATATCTCTGACAATCATAGAGACACCAATCAATGATTCTTGATCGTTCAGAATGGGCGATGCGCTGACGGATACCTCTAACTCCTGGTCAGCCTTGGTTTTCCACTTCGTATCAATCGGTTTTACTGAATTCCCGAGTAATAATTCTTGACGAAGCTTGTACTCGTCTTGCTGCATGGTTTCATTGACAAAGACATCATAAAGGTATTCACCAGATACTTCTTTTTTCGTAAAGCCAAACATCTTAGCTGCGCTTGGATTCCAATCTGTGATACGCCCGTCAATAGTTAGCCCCAAAATGGCATCTTGACTACTTTCAACGATTGCACTGATCTGCGCCTTTTCTAAAGCAAGTGCATTCTGAGTTCGAACGCTGGACCGATAAAATATAAAGAAAATAAAAAACAGTCCCATACCTGCGGTCAACAACGCAAAGGAATACAGAGTATTCATCAATGCCTGCATATTAAGAGCATTTATGGGATGTAATAAACGCAAGGTAATTGAGTGCTTTCCTGCTAATAAAGGAATAATTTTTTCAAAATAAAGCGCCTCAGAAACACTGCTTCCTTGTTGTCCTATACGAACCTTCTTACCAGATAAAAAATGTTCGGTAGTTAACTGCCAACCATGAGTCTCTTCATATTCAAACTTGAAAGACTGAGAATCATTAGGATGGATTATGAATTGATCAGCGTCGTTAGTGATATATAAACTAGTGTTCGCGTCAATCGCGTTGCGTAAACGAGATAGCACTGAGTCGACATTTACATTAAGCATAATAAACCCAAACAACACACCATCTTCCGAATACACCTTGATCGCAAAACGTATGGTTGGCGTGTGAGGCACCTGAATCTCACCATATTCTCTATTTAAATTGATCTCTGACACATATAAATCAGAATAGGTAGGAGATATGATTTCTTGAAAATACTTCCTGCTTCCTTTGCTTTGGAGCAGTTCATCGGGCAGCCGTTTAACACCAGAAACGGATTTATCAACTCTTACTAGCTCTTTACCATTTTGCGCTACACCGATGTAACGGGCCTGATAGACATCATCATGGGCATTGACATAACTGGTAAAAATATCTGCTAAGCGTGACTTCCAAGTCTCTAGCGAGCTCTGATCTAGTGGGTCAATACCTTCATTCGCCTGCGCCCTGATAATGCCCTGTATTGGTGGCACTAAGTGTAAAAATTGTAGGTCGTTAGTCAGTTCAGAAAGTTTAGAACGTAAAATTTGTTCCTGCTCAGTTGCATCCAGTTTCATCGTGGCTAACTGATTAGTAACTAGTTGTCTATAATGAAGATTGTAAATTACATATGCGCTGATGATCAGAAATAACAAGACTGCAACTGCGACTAAGTACCATTTTATCCGGTGCATCATTTAATAAAACTCCATGTATCATTCAGAAACTATAGCCGCCAACCTATGAATTCTCCAATCACTTCAACACTACCAAGAGTATATGTAAACACTTTTCACCATTTGAGTGGAGCTGATATCATTTAACTCTAGCTTATAAATATTGCTAATGTGAAAATACGTGTAATAGCGACTAAAATTTAGGCATTACCGCACAACACCTATCCAAGGATGACTGTATGTTTAGGCCAACGATAACATTACCCTCAATACTCATAGTTGATGACTCACCTTCTATTTTGAGGCTGCTACACACAGCGACTAAGGATTTGGGGAAAGTGTATTTTGCAACAAATGGAATTGAAGCCGTTATTAAGGCTAAAGAGATTCGTCCTGAGTTGGTATTGCTTGATATAGAAATGCCTGACTTGAGTGGCTATGAAGTATTTACTCAAATTAAGTCTCTGCCCGGCCTAGAGAATGTTGCAGTAATATTTATCACCAGTCATCAAGCTCAAGAGCATGAATTAAAAACTCTTGAGATGGGAGGGGCTGATTATATAACGAAACCAATCAATATTCCTGTGACACGGGCTCGAGTCAAAACCCAGCTAACACTTCATCAACAAAAGACCAGTATTCAACGTCATGCTGATGAAATGTCCCTTGTTTTAAGCGCTATTCCTGCACATATCGCGTACTGGGATTCTCAAGGGATTAATGTTTTTTGTAACGATAAAGATGGACAATGGTTTAAAAAATCAGCAAGTGACATACACGGCAAACACTTTTCAGAGACTTTTCCTACATCGGTTAGCGAAAAAATTGACGTTTTGATACAAGACAAAACTGCAATTTCAGCAAAGCAATCCATTGATGTTAGCTATAGTATCAACGACTCGATACGCCACGGACAGGCAACAGTCGTACCATACAAAAAAGGCACATTATCTCAAGGATACTTAACCCTAATAACAGATATCACCAGTCGTAAGATTGCTGAGCAATGCCTTATTGATGAAAAAGAACGTATTCGCATCACACTCAATTCCATTGGTGATGCCGTGATCGCAACAGACACCCAAGGCACAGTGACATTCCTTAATCCCATTGCTGAAGACATGACTGGTTGGTATTTAGGCAAAGCAATTGGAAAACCCATAGAAGAAGTCATGCCGTTATTGGATGCAACAACTGGCGCTCCGATGCCGAATCCAATTCGCTCAGCATTGAAAGAACAGAGAATAGTTGGTATGGCGCTGAACTGCGCTTTAGGTAAGTCGTTGAGTAGTGCCATTGCAGTAGAGGACTCCGCTGCCCCTATTGTAAATCATGAAAACGAAACCACTGGCGCTATTATTGTATTTCATGATGTCAGCGAAGCGCGCGCTATGGCGATAAAAATGACGCATCTCGCACAACATGATCCTCTAACAAACTTACCTAATCGCTTACTTCTACGCGATCGGGCACTACAATCGATTAAGCATAGCGCACAAAGCAATAAAAAGCTTGCTATGGTTATGATTGATCTAGATGACTTCAAAGCCGTTAACGAGCTTGTAGGTCATGATGCAGGTGACCTCGTTTTACAGCAAGTCGCTTATGAACTCAAAAACGAACTCAACTTAGAGGGAAACTTATTTCGACCTGGGGGGGATGAATTTCTTATCATACTTTCGCATTTAACTAGCAGTATTCAAGTCACGCGATTCATACATAAGCTCATGACTCTGTTCCAGTCCACCTGGGAAACGGAAAACCATCACTTTAAACTTAGTGTTAGTATTGGTGTTTCGGTTTACCCTGAGGATAGCCGAGATTTTGATGAGTTGTATCGCCATTCCGAATCTGCACTGTTTTCTGCAAAGTCAGCGGGAAAAAATCAATTTAAGTTTTATAACCAAAAGCTAGAAAAGAAACTGATCTTAAGGCAGCGGCTGGAACAATCACTTAAAACCAGTGATGCCAAACAACAATTTGAAATACACTATCAACCCAAAGTTGATATTGATCATCAAAGGGTGCAGGGAGTGGAAGCGCTTGTCCGCTGGCACGATGAAGAAGGAAAATTGGTCTCACCAAATGATTTTATTCCTATCTGCGAGGAATCAGGCTTAATCATTTCTTTGGGAGAGTTTGTTCTTCGCAAAGCTTGTGAGCAAACGGTCAAATGGCTAGGCGATGGACTGACGATTAATATGGCCGTTAACGTTTCTGTTATCCAGTTTGAAGACAGTAAATTTCTTTTCACGCTCAACAAAATTATTCAACAGACGGGCATTCCCCCCCACTTACTGGAATTAGAACTTACTGAAAGCATCCTTGCTAAGGATATTGATTATGCGCGAAAACTTATCGAAGATATTCGCTCATTAGGGGTCAGAATAGCACTTGATGATTTCGGTACGGGCTACTCTAGTCTTTCGTATATCAATGGTTTTCCTATTGACGTACTAAAAATCGATCAAAGCTTTGTACGTAACATGCTGCGTAGCCAAACTGACTTAACTATCATTGCGGCCATTATACAAATGGCGGAAGGTCTACATTTAAAATTGATTGCGGAAGGTGTGGAAACACAAGAGCATGCCTGTGAACTAAAAAGAATGGGATGCAAATTGATGCAAGGCTACTTTTTCAGTAAACCGATCACCGCCGATGAAATGACCTTAATGCTGAAAGAAAGCGCTTGCGCCAATCTATGAGCAATTTTACTAAGCCTCTGTTCTCACAGAGGCTTTTTTTTTAGGTAAATAGCTCGATTCCGGCCGCAATACATCGAGCCATAGCCTCAACATTTAGACAGTTATATATTCTAATATTAGAACAACATTCAGCATATTATATTGTATCCAATCTTAAAAACCGTAGATAAGCCAATAAAATCAAAAAAAACTGATCACATCCGCACTGAAACATGCTAACTTTAAACACCTTATTTCCATATTTATTGCTAACTATAATAAGGTACCTCCTATGACAGCGACTTATGTTGTTGGTGTTGACGGCAGTGATGCAAGTCATCGCGCTTTATCTTTCGCTAAACGCCAAGCATCCCTTGTGGGTGATGACTGTACTCTACTACTTGTATGTGTAGTGGAGTGGTCCCCATACAAATTTCAAACACACGAAGAAAACGCTCGTCGAACTAAACAAAAACAAGAGGAAATTAAAGTTGCCACTGAACGTGTGATCACCCCTCTACTTCAAGAGCTCAACGCTGAAGGCATAAAGGCAGAAGGCAAAGTAGTTCACGGCAAAGCAGCCACTGTATTGAATAATGCAGCGCTGGAAGCTAACGCAGAACAAATTTTTGTTGCTCGCTCTGCTGACCACGGTTTGAGTGCGCGCGTATTCGGTAGTGTAACCGCTCAACTTGTGATGAGTGCAAATGTCCCAGTGACAGTTGTTAGCTAAAAAGGGTCCCCAACATGTTTAAAAATTATATCCAGGCAGCTATTGTCGCACTGCTAACTTTTGGCTGTTCCACTTTATTTGCAAGCGAAGGCTTAGACCAAACCGTTAACGCAATTTTTGCTTCTTCTACTGGTTGGTTTGTTAGCCTAATCTTCGCTCCTATCCCTGGGACATCTTTCCCATGGATCGTTCTATGGTTGGTAGTGGGAGCAAGTGTTTTCACACTTTATTTCGGCTTTGTTCAATTCCGATCTATTGGCCACTCTATCTCCCTCGTTAAAGGTGACTACTCAGACCCTAATGACGCGGGTGAAGTAAGCCATTTCCAAGCTTTAACCACTGCTCTATCTGGTACAGTTGGCCTTGGTAACATCGCGGGTGTTGCCGTAGCAATTGGTATTGGCGGCCCAGGTGCAATCTTCTGGATGATTCTGGCTGGCCTTCTGGGTATGGCATCTAAGTTTACCGAGTGTAGCCTTGCGGTGAAATACCGTAATGAATATAAAGATGGTAGCGTATCAGGTGGTCCGATGTACTACATCACCAAGGGGTTTGCTGAGCGCGGCATCCCAGGTGGTAAAATTCTAGCCGCGATGTTTGCAGTGTTTTGTATCTTAGGTGCTTTAGGCGGCGGCAATATGTTCCAAGCCAACCAAGCGCATGCTCAACTTTCTGGTGTTTTTGGTGATTACCCAGGTTGGGTAACAGGTTTAATCTTCGCGGGTATCGTTTTCGCAGTAATCGTCGGTGGTATCAAATCTATCGCTAACGTTACCGAAAAAGTGGTGCCTTTCATGGCGGTTCTTTACGTTGGTACTGCGATCATCATCCTAGCGATGAATGCAGACAAAATTGGCTGGGCATTTGGCCAAATCTTCGAAGGTGCATTCACAGGTCTAGGTGTTGCCGGCGGTATGGTTGGCGCATTGATTCAAGGCTTTAAACGTGCCGCGTTCTCTAACGAGGCGGGTGTCGGTTCTGCGGCGATTGCCCACTCTGCAGTACAAACTAAAGAGCCAATCACTGAAGGCTTTGTCTCTCTTCTTGAGCCATTTATCGATACAGTCGTAATTTGTACTATGACTGCTCTAGTGATCATCATCACTGGCCAGCTTATGTTCGATGCACAGCAAGGAATTTACCTTGTAGGGGACGGCGGCCACATTCAGACAATTGGTGACACATCTGGTGTCGCTCTGACCTCAGCAGCATTTGGTTCCGCTGTAGGTTGGTTCCCATACCTATTGGTCATCGCTGTTGTATTATTTGCTTTCTCAACCATGTTGAGTTGGTCTTACTACGGTCTTAAGGCTTGGACTTACTTATTTGGTGAAGGTAAGAACACTGAGCTTGTGTTCAAACTGATCTTCTGTGTCTTTGTTGTCATTGGCGCAGCGGCAAACTTAGGACCTGTTATCGACTTCTCTGATGCAGCGATCTTCGCTATGGCTGTTGTTAACATCATCGGTTTATACTTCTTGATGCCGATTGTTAAGCGTGAACTTTCGTCTTACAACGCTCGCCTTAAAAATGGTGAGATCAAGAAAACTAAGTAATTCATAGTTACTTTGAATGAAAAAAATCCCCAGCCAATGGCTGGGGATTTTTTTAGAAACCTCTGTGATGAATGGCTTTGGATAACCACTTCGTGGCTTTCTGCTCTAGCGCTGAAAATACACCTAAGCCAATTCTCTCGGTTAATCCCTTTGTTTCTCGGTACGACACCTGCAAAACATCATAGTCTGCATAAAACTGCTCAAGATACGCGTCACTGGTCATCACAGAATCAGCGAGCTTGTTTTCAATAGCTTCTGATCCATACCACGTTTCACCTGTAGCAATGGTTTCGATGTCTAACACAGGACGATTCGTTGAAACAAAACGCTTAAACAACTCATGGGTATCTTCTAGATCCTGTTTAAACTTTTCTCGCCCTTCATCGGTGTTTTCACCAAGCATCGTCAATGTGCGCTTGTACTTACCAGCCGTATGAAGCTCAACATCAATGGTATTGCGCTCTAGCAAACGGTGAATGTTCGGAACTTGTGCCACCACACCAATAGAACCCAAGATCGCAAACGGAGCAGCCACGATCTTGTCCGCCACACAGGCCATCATGTAACCACCGCTGGCCGCAACTTTGTCCACTGTTACCGTCAGTGGAATACCTTTGTCTTTAACGCGTTGCAATTGCGAAGCAGCCAGACCATAACCATGCACCACGCCACCAGGGCTTTCTAGGCGAACCACTACTTCATCTTTAACGGTCGCGACACTTAAGATAGCGGTAATTTCTTCGCGCATGGATTGCACTGCACTAGCCTTCATATCGCCGTCGAAGTCGATGACGTAAACACGCTTTTTCTCTTCTTGATCGACTTTTTGCTTTTGCTCTTCTTTCTTTTGCTTTTTCAGGGCTTTCTGCTGCTGTTTCAAAGTTTTTTTATCGAACAACTGCTTACTCAACTCCGACTTCATCGCTTGGTAGCCTTCATTTAGCTTACTAATGGTCAGGTTACCGCCTTTACGCTGCTTATTTTTGCCACTCGCCACAACAGATAAAATGAGCAAAATAATCAATGCGATGCTCAACAAGCGAATTAAAAATCCGGCATAGTCTGCTAAAAAATCCAAGTCATACTCCTAATGTTACATATCAATCAAATTCAGAAACCATAATAGAGCTACTTATCCAATTCACAATAGATAAATACGGCTTAGTTGATTTTTACTATCGCTCTTTGGGCTGTATTTGCTTAAAATTTCCACATTAATAACCTACCAGAATAATAAAGGAGCGCATTTTAATGAAAGCCTCGTTGTCCCAAGCTTTCGGTAATAACTTTTTGGGGTCCTCTCCCCTGTGGTACAAGCAAACCATAATCGCCTTTCTGATTTTGAACCCCATCGTTTTGGTGACTATGGGGCCATTTGTTACCGGCTGGCTACTGATTATTGAGTTTATTTTTACCCTTGCCATGGCTCTTAAGTGTTATCCGTTACAACCGGGTGGGTTATTAGCCATCGAAGCCATACTACTAGGTCTGACCAGCTCTGACGGCGTGTATCACGAAGTGAAAGGGAACATCGAGGTCATTTTGCTACTGATGTTTATGGTAGCTGGCATTTACTTTATGAAGGACATGCTACTGTTTATATTTAATAAACTTCTGATTCGAATTCGATCTAAAGTTATTATCTCTTTGGTGTTCAGCTTTGCCGCGGCACTTCTATCGGCATTCCTTGATGCCTTAACTGTGACGGCAGTTCTCATTAGCGTGAGTGTAGGCTTCTATTCTGTTTATCATAAAGTTGCCTCCGACCAATCCAGTAATAAAACTCATGATCACAGTGGTGATGATCTAATACTGCCAGTCAACCAAGAAGACTTAGCCAAGTTTCGTGCGTTTTTACGTAGCCTGCTTATGCATGGAGCGGTGGGAACAGCGTTAGGTGGCGTGTGTACATTGGTCGGTGAGCCGCAAAACTTATTGATTGCCCATACCGCAGGATGGGATTTCATTGAGTTCTTTGTCCGTGTCGCACCTGTATCTATGCCAGTGCTGGCTGCAGGCCTAGTCACCGTGATTGTTTTAGAAAAAACGAAGTGGTTTGACTACGGCGCTAAACTACCAGAAAACGTACGTAATATTCTTAAGAATTTTGCAGACGAAGAATCAGCCAAAAGTACTAATAAACATAAAGCCCAATTGATCATTCAAGGCATTGTTGCCGTTGTCTTAGTCTTTTCCTTGGCGTTTCACGTGGCTGAAGTGGGCTTAGTGGGTTTGATGATCATCGTCCTATTGACCTCTTTTAATGGCATTACAGAAGAACATCGTATCGGACATGCTTTCGAAGAGGCGCTGCCTTTTACCGCTCTACTGGTGGTATTTTTTAGTGTGGTGTCGGTCATCCATAGCCAACATTTGTTCCAGCCGTTTATTGATATGGTGCTTCAGCTACCACATGACACTCAACCGATAATGTTCTTTATTGCCAATGGTCTCCTATCTGCCATCAGCGATAATGTATTTGTGGCGACGGTTTACATCAGTGAAATAAAAGCGGCGTTAGATGCGGGAGTCATTGACCGTGAACACTTTGATCTGCTGGCGATTGCCGTCAACACCGGTACTAACTTACCAAGTGTTGCAACACCGAACGGACAAGCTGCCTTCCTATTCTTGCTGACCTCAGCCATTGCCCCTCTACTCAGATTGTCCTATGGCAAAATGGTATGGATGGCTCTACCGTACACTATCGTTCTTTCAATTGTTGGCGGTATTTGCGTGAGCTTACTGAGTGCTTCGTAAGCCTTTGCCACTTCTTTTAAAGAAAAAAACGGCAAGCCCAATTAGGTTTGCCGTTTTTATTTATGCTAATTTGGCTAACAAGCCTATGCATCTAACATTACTCTTGTGAAACCAGCTCTGGGTTCTCAAGTTTGCGCCATAACGATAAACCAGACTTTTTATCGATTAAATCCAAACGTTCATTATGAGCCTCTAGCTCCGATTCACTCACTTTAAGAACTTTGAGGCGAGGTCTGTCTGGCGACAATCGACGGATAGTGTAAAGATCTTCACCATCTTCGTCACCATCACCGCCGAATCCCCCCATGGTGATTTGCCCACCTGTCATGAGCAGGTACACGTCCGCTAGGATTTCGGAGTCAAGCAAGGCGCCGTGCAATTCACGATGAGAGTTATCAATACCATAACGACGACATAGAGCATCTAGGTTATTTTTCTGCCCTGGATGTTTACGACGAGCATAGACTAAGCTATCGAAGACCTTGCAAACGTCGGCAACATTTGGAAAGCCACCCAACATAGAGAACTCATGATCAATGAAGCCCACGTCGAAGGGTGCGTTATGGATGATTAACTCCGCCCCATCGATGAACTCTAGAAACTCTTTTGCCACCTCCGCGAATTTTGGCTTATCCGCCAAGAACTCATTACTGATACCGTGGACATTGAAGGCTTCTTCTTCCACCTCACGTTCAGGATTGATATAAACGTGAAAATGTCGATTGGTCAGCTTACGCCCCACCATCTCGACACAACCAATCTCGATGATTCGGTGGCCTTGTTTCGGGTCAATACCTGTTGTTTCTGTATCAAGTACAACTTGTCTCATGAGCGAGCCCTCAACTCTTCAATACCTTGGTTGGCTAGCTGGTCGGCAATTTCATTGCCTTCAATGCCAGCATGCCCTTTCACCCAATGCCATTCTACCTGATGTTTTTGACACATCTCATCCAACTGCTGCCATAGATCTTGATTCTTAACCGGTTGCTTTGAAGCGGTTTTCCAACCCTTACGCTTCCATCCAGCTAACCACTCAGTGATCCCTTTCTGTACATAAGAAGAATCTGTGTACAAATCGACTTTGCAAGGTTCTCGCAATGCCTTTAAACCTTCAATTGCTCCCAACAACTCCATGCGATTATTCGTTGTGTCGTGCTCACCGCCACACAGTCGCTTTTCATGTTGACCAAATGTTAACCATGCACCCCAACCGCCTATGCCAGGATTACCTTTACAAGCACCGTCGGTGTACAGCGTTACTTCTTTCATGTGATTACTTGATCTCTTTTATCGTTGGTTTTGTCAGTGGCGGCACGCGCACTTTTGCCGTTTTCCAGCGCGGTTTTAATGGGATATAACGTCGTGTTTGCTTGGTGGCGGTCATAATGTAAACGCCTCCCAATGGCAGCTTAAGCGCTTTTGCTGAACCGCCCACCCAATTCATACGCTGACGCCACTTGTTTGATTGAAGCGGCATATCGTAATCAATAAACGCCACACTTTCGAGGGTTAATCCTGCCACTTTTAACCAATCATCCAAACGACGATGAGAAATGAAGCGCCCGGCCCATGGTGCTTTCATACGGTTGCTAAAATAACGCCGAATCCCCCAAAAACCCATTGGATTAAAGCCAATAATGATTAGCTTGCCGCTTGGCAGCAAAGTGCGAGCCACTTCATATAAATCTCGATGCGGGTTCTCTGATAAATCTAAAGTGTGATGCAACACCATTGCATCAATCCCATCTGATTCAAGCGGTAACTCACTCATGCGAGCAACAACCGTTCTTTGACTCGCCCCTAACTCGAGTACTGGTGACAACGAAATCGTCTCACGCATTCGATGATTGTGAAAAGTTAGTTGGCGTAGTGGAGATTGCTGTACCAGATAGTAGCCCACCATATTATCCAGCGCGCGCTCAATGAGATCATGTTCTTCATTAAGCAATCGCTGACCTAACTCGGTGTCGTACCAATCTTGGAATAATTGTCTTGATTGGTTATCCAACATACAATGCTCTCTTTTAGTGATCAGACTGCCATAGGAATGTTATGGTGTCTTTTATCAATATTTAAACATAACGTTAGGCATATGACATTTATTCCGTTACCTGCATTCAATGACAATTATATTTGGGTTACCCAAGCAACATCACAACAGACTATCTGGGCAGTCGACCCAGGTGATGCCAAGGTTGTCATTGAATACTGCCAGTCCCAACAACTCAAACTAGCAGGGATTTTAGTGACCCACCACCACAAAGATCATACCGGTGGTGTTGCTGAGCTAACCCAGCGCTATCAGTGTCCAGTCTATGGTCCAGCGTCGTTAGCACCACAAGTGGTCACCCATCCAGTACAACAAGGTGATGAAGTGTCAGTGGCAGACAACACGTTTCTAGTTCTTGAAACACCTGGACACACACTAGATCATTTGTGCTACTTCGCACAGCCACAAGACTCCAAGCCCCTTTTGCTTTGTGGCGATACCTTATTTAGAGGCGGCTGTGGCCGTTTGTTTGAAGGCAGTCCAGCGCAAATGCTAAGCGCTATGACAAAATTCAGATCATTACCTGCTGATACATTGGTCTTTGGTACCCACGAATACACACTGGCTAACTATCGATTCGCTGCGGCCATTGATCCTAATAATGCCAAATTAGTTGAAGTCATCGAGGAAGCAGAGTCTCTAAGAAAAGAAGGTACGCCTACATTACCTTCGACCATTGCCCTTGAAATTGAAACCAACCCTTTTATGCGGTTCGACAGAAAAGAAGTCGTCGAAGGCGCAGCAAAGCTATTAAAGGAAGATATGGCATTAGATGCTATCAATAGCTTTGCGCAAATCAGACGAGCTAAAGATGACTTTTAGTTGACCTCAACTGACCAATCTTTAGAATGCAGACCAAATGAAAATCTAATGTGAGCAGAATGACGAAAAACTTACTCATCGCCTTCTTAGCAGGCAGTATCTTGACTGGCTGTCAGTCCATGACAAATCAACCAGCAGACATTGCCGAAATTGATGCTGAGAACGAAGCCATCGGCGCACCAGAAGCCGAGGCGAACGAAGTCGACTTTATTGATACCGTCAAACCTGTTCGCTCTGACGAAGCAAAAGCTCTTGCCAAAAGCCAGCAAGACCAGGAACCAGCAAATCTTCCTCCGGAAGACCTGTGGGACCGTATCCGTGCTGGCTATCAGTTTAATTTAGATGTCGACCAACCACGTCTAAAATCTCAGATCCGTTGGTATAGCACGCACTTATCTTATCTAGATCGTGTGTCTAAACGTGGTGAGCGTTATCTTTACTACATCGTAGAAGAACTAGAAAAAGAAGGTTTACCACTTGAAATCGCCCTTCTGCCCATCGTAGAAAGTGGCTTTGACCCATTTGGCTACAGCCATGGGCGAGCATCTGGCCCTTGGCAATTCATCCCGTCTACGGGACACATGTACGGACTAGAACAAACTTGGTGGATTGATGGCCGTCGTGACATTCAGCTTTCCACTAAAGCGGCTATAGCATACCTGAAGCGCCTTAATAAGATGTTCGATGGTGACTGGTTACATGCATTGGCGTCTTACAACTCAGGTGAAGGCACTGTCATGCGTGCTATTCGTAAGAATAAAAAAGCGGGTAAGCCGACGGACTTTTGGTCATTAGATCTACCAGCCGAAACTCGTGCTTATGTACCGAAGTTGATGGCATTGGCCATCATTATGAAAAACCCTGAACGATACAACTACGAGACTTACTTCATTGCCAATCAACCGTACTTCGAAGAAGTAAACATTGGTGGCCAAATGGATCTGGCTCAAGCAGCTGATATGGCAGAAGTGAGCATCGATGAAATCTACCTATTGAACCCTGCTTTTAATCAGTGGGCGACGTCACCAGATGGTCCGCATACCCTGCTGGTACCGATTGATTCAGCTGACAAATTCCGTACTAAGCTTGCAACATTGCCACCAAAAGAGCGCGTTACTTGGATTCGCTACACTGTTCAAGCTGGCGACAATTTAGGAGCCGTTGCTCGCGACCACAACACCACCGTTGCAGTATTACAAGACATCAACAAGATGTCTTCCAGCTTGATCCGTGTAGGTCAACAGTTAATGATTCCTGTAGCTGGACAAAGCGCAGCAAACTACACACTAAGCTCACATCAGCGCTTGCTGGCAAAGCAATCTCGTTCGCCTAGCAGTAGTCGAGTAAAAATAAATTATACCGTTGAAAGTGGCGATAGCCTGTGGCGTATCGCAAAGAAATACAACACGGATACAAAAACTCTAGCGCGCTGGAACAGCATGGGCTTAGCGGATCCATTATTCCCGGGCAAAAAGCTTGTAGTATGGATGAAACCGGAAACAAATGGCTCTAAAAGCAGCGCACGCTCCGTTGTTAAACGTGTGGTATACACCATTCGCTCCGGCGACTCATTAGCGGTTGTTGCGAATAAGTTTAATGTCCGCGTCAGTGATATCCGTAAATGGAATCCAAAAGTGGGAAGCCAGAAGTATGTCCAACCTGGCGACAAAGTCACCCTTCTTGTGAATGTTGTCGGTGGTTAGCAGCTTCACCCGATAAAAAAGAGGCGTTCTCACATGGGAACGCCTCTTTTTTTGGATTCTAAATTCTATTTATCGAGAAAAATAGGACTTATTCGTAGCGGCAAAGGTAAGCTGTTGTTTCTGTCACTTTTACGCCGAATTTTTGATTTGCTTCAACGATAAAGGTTTCACCTTTATTGAATGTTTTCCACTCAGATTCGCCAGGCAATAGAACCGTTAAAGAACCCGAAACAACCATCATGTATTCGCGCTGAGAAGTACCGAACTCGTAATCACCGATGCTCATTACACCTACGGTAGACGTTCCCTCTGCGTTGTCTAGGGCAATAGATTTAACGGCATCATCAAAATAACTATTTACTTGTAGAGACATAAAACACTCACTGTGGTCAAACACGGCCAGTTATCTAGCCAACATAAAAACAGCTATAAATTAGCTGTCGTTCATTTCTTCAATAATCCATTCTTTAAACGCTGCCATGGCTGGCGTTAATGCGCGTTTTTTCTCGAATACCAAATAGAACGAACGGTTGGTATCCAGCTGTTTATCAAATAGCACCTGCAATTGACCAGAATCGATCTCAGGGGTCACTAAGCTAATATCAGCCAAAGCAATGCCTAACCCTTGAGCAGCGGCCCCAGCGGTAAGAGAACCACTTGAGAACATCAGGCCGCGTCGAAAAACCTTTGGATCTAGATCATTCTGCACCAACCAATCGTTCCACTCATCATTGCGTTTACTAACGTGCAGCAAGGGGTAAAAGCGCATATCTTCAGGCTGCTTAATTGGTTGATCCGGTTTGATCATCTTCGGAGAACAAACCGGAGCAAGTCGAATCGGCCTGAGGTAATGGGCTTCAACATCACTCCATTCACCGTTACCAAAGTATACTGCCATATCGATTTCCCCTAGGGAGAAGTCAATAAAGCCCATAGATGATCGGATTTCGATCTCGATGTCAGGATAACGACTTTGGAAA
The DNA here is from genome assembly GCF_056158325.1 of Marinomonas sp. AWM4_232. Classification (NCBI taxonomy): domain Bacteria; kingdom Pseudomonadati; phylum Pseudomonadota; class Gammaproteobacteria; order Oceanospirillales; family Oceanospirillaceae; genus Marinomonas; species Marinomonas sp. AWM4_232. The sequence goes on from NZ_JBSWTA010000001.1 coordinate 4,110,527, forward strand.
CGCTCCATGCGCGGCATCAGCCAACGAGTTAAGAATGAGGGCGCGACCGCAAGCCGCAAAGATCCTGCATGCTGAGCGCTCTTAAGATCTGCAGTCGCTTGCTCTAACTTTTGGAAAATTTGCTTGATCGGTTTTAAGTACGTCTCACCAGCCTCGGTCAACACAACTTTTCTTTTCGTGCGACGAAATAGCTCGATCCCCAAAAAGCTTTCCAGCCCTTTGATCTGATGGCTAATCGCTGAAGGTGTCACATTAAGCTCTTTAGCAGCTTTGTTAAAACTGCCATGACGAGCAGCCGATTCAAAACACTTCAACGAATTTAAAGGCGGCAATCTGTTAATAATGAGCTCTCCGAGTCAAGCAACCTCTAGCGAGGCTTTACAGCATAGCGATCCAGAAACCACTACGCATCCTGTTGTTTGTTTTTCTTAGGCAAACGAAACGGTTCGAATCCCTGTTGTGTTTGGTCTTGAAAGACAACCTTCTTACGTGCAGCCGGTTTCTTTTGGACTTTATTAATCTTCGGTTTTTGCTTGGTTTTAGGTTTCGATTGTTTCTGCGGCGCTCGCTTACTCGCAATACCGGTAAACGTCGCTTCTAGCCCTTCGACTTTCGACAATACGAAGGTACGCTTTAAAAACTCTTCCACGTCCTTAAAATTAAACCAATCTTTAGGCCCCACCAATGAAATGGCTTCACCTTTAAAGCCAGCTCGTCCTGTACGTCCAGTTCGATGTACGAACTCTTCAGCCGGTTTTGGGATATCAAAGTTAAACACATGGGAAACACTTGCAATATCTAGTCCACGTGATGCGATGTCGGTACTTACCAACACCTCAAATTTACCTCGTGCAAAATCATCCATCACCTTACTGCGGGCACTCTGACTCATATCACCGTTCAAACTGCCTGTGCGCACGTCCCAGCTACCAATAAGTTCAGCCAAACGAACCGTATCACTTTTAGTTGCAGTGAAGACAATGGCTTGTTTGATCGTGAGGGAACGAATGAAATGTTCTAGTAGCGCCTGCTTATGATCCAAGTGATCACATAGGTAAACATGTTGTTTGATATCTTGGTGTTCATCTTGGCTGTGACCAATGGCCACACGTACCGGCTCATGCAATAACTCTTGTGCAATCTCATTGACGTCAGTGTTATCGAGTGTCGCAGAGAAAAATAACGTTTGGCGACGACGGTGATTCGCAGCATTGTTGATGGCGCGTAAGTCCGCTGCAAAACCTAAATCTAACATGCGATCCGCTTCATCAAGGATCAACATTTCTAGACCTTCTAAAAACACATTGCGCTGTTTTAGGTGATCCGCCATACGACCTGGTGTCGCCACCACAAAATGTGGGTCTTTCTGAAAGTTTTTATGCTGATCGTTAAAGTTCTCTCCACCGAGCACCAAAATCGAACTGAAACGCGTCCCCGCAATTAACGTTCTGAGGGTAGCGTATACTTGCTTTGCCAACTCTCGAGTTGGCACCAGAATAAGGACACGAGGATCGCGCTTCGCCAAGGCTTTGCGAGTGTACAAGCGGTGAACCGCAGGCAACAAATACGCCAGCGTTTTCCCTGAGCCCGTCTTGGAAGACGCCAACAAATCTTTACCAGCCATCGCTTCAGGTATCGCACGCTCCTGAATATCCGTTGCGTGCTCGTAGCCAAAGTGACCAAAAGACTTCATTAATCGGCTATCTAAATCAAACTCAGAAAATAACAATCGCTTCACCTTACAAAGATATATGTCAAAGGCCCATTATAACGTAGCCCATCAAATGACTGACACAGAAATCGTTTATATTTCGTGAAAAGTTCCAATTGTGTGGGGTTGTCCAGCACTTTTCAGTTGTAGGGTAATACCTTGAGCTTGCTCAACTTGCTCAGCCTCATCGACTAACTGGTAGAAAACATTACGATGAAAATTTGCCCACATACCATGGCGCACTGAAACGTAAGGCATCCAATCCCCCTGATAAGGTCGCAATTCTATATGGCAATCTTCTCCTAACGTTAAAACATCATTTGTTTTCGTGTAAAAGCGCCAAACAGATTCGCCTGTAACATTGCGTTCCTGCTCCGCTCGCACAATTTGAAATGGCACATCCTCCACTTGTATGCGCACCTTTTCAACGGGCGTTACCAAGAAATACTCCTCCCCTTCACGCCAAAGAATGCGGCTAAACATCGTCACCATTTTTTCACGCTTAATTGCACTTCCTTCATGAATCCATTCACCATTCGCTTTGATGAGTAAATCCATATCGCCACAAAAATCGGGGCGCCAACGCTCAACAGGCGGATACTCTTCTCCCATGGTAATTGGGTCTAAATTAATACTCGGCATAAACTTTCCTCATACAGCAAATTAGCGCCATTCAATTCAACTTCAAAATTATTCACACGCGGATAGCAGATCTTGAATTCGATTCACTGTTAAAATACGCAATATAAAATGATTACAAGAAGCTAAGCTTCCATAGAGATTATAAAACGAGCCCCCCAAATGACTACTGAATTAGCACGTAAATTTGCCGACCCAAATCGTGGGGTTTACTTTATCGGCACAACACCGCCGAAAAACACGATTGATGATGACCATAAACTCAATGACATTGGTCAAAAGTTACTTGACCGCCTAGGTCAAATCGAAGTCGACGGCTTAATTGTTTACGATATTCAAGATGAAAGCAGCCGTATATCAAAACCGCGTCCATTCCCATACATGGAGACTCATGACCCATTAGAATGGTCAAAACGTCTGAACACGCTGGCAATCAAACCAGTGATCACCTACAAAAGCGTTTCTTCACGCAGTGCACAAGAGTTTGATCAATGGCTGAACTCTGCTTGGGAAGACTATGGTGTACGCGACATCGTTTTGGTAGGTGCGCCTTCTTCAGAAGGTCAAATTGTTCTACCACTGAACCAAGCCTATGAAACACTACAAAAGAATGCCCATGACTTTAACTTGGGTGGTGTCACCATTGCCGAGCGCCATGCGGTGAAAGGTGATGAACACCTACGTTTGATGAACAAGTCCATCGCAGGCTGTGATTTCTTTGTTTCGCAAGCCGTTTACAACCCACAAGCGACCGTTGACATGCTGAGCCAATACGCTCGCTCTTGTCGCGATAAAGGAGAAGCACCTAAGCGTGTGATCTTAACCTTCACGCCATGTGGTAGTGAAAAAACATTGAGCTTTATGGACTGGTTAGGCATTTCGGTGCCTGACGCGACCAAGCACCGTATTCTTGATGCTGAGTCGCCACTTGATGAGTCGATTAAGATTTGCCGCTCTGCTTTGGAGCAGATTATTGAGATTGCTCTGCCTTTAGGCATTCCTCTTGGTCTAAACATTGAGAGCTTAACCAACCGCAAGGAAGAGATTGACGCCTCGATCAACCTCTACAAGCTTTTAAAAGCAACCCTTGATCTAAAGCTTGCTGAACAAAATATCAACTAGCCATCGTCTGCAGCTGAGCAATCACTTGCTCGGCTGCAATATGCTCCATTGCCTTAGGGTCATGTACTCGAGCTGCCCAAGGCAATTCTGCTACTGGCTTGCCGTACTCTTTCTCAGCACATTCATCATAAACACTGACTACATGATTTAAGTCGGCATAAGGCCCTGTACGCCTTGGATTAGAGTGTGCATATAAACCAATCACAGGTGTGCCGACCAGTGTCGCCATGTGCGCAGGTCCGGTATCTGGACTCAACACCCACATAGCCCCCGCCAACACAGAGAGCATTTGTGGCAGGCTAGTTTGCCCTACCAAATTGATTACTCCCTCAGACTCAAGTTGTTGTGCTATTTCCCGTTCCAAAGAACTTGGGCCACCGGTTAGAACCACGGTTTTACCCTGCTCAGAACACCACCGGATCACCGCTTTGTATCCCGAAATGGTCCAGTTACGCTCAGCTTTTGAGGCACATGGATTAATCACGACGTAATTGTCAGGGAGCGTCGCAGGCTTTTTAGGTAAAGACAACGTTAATGGCAGCTCAACCTCTGTAATGCCCAACAAAGAACTAATAGAAAGAAAGGAATCTAGAACGTGTTCAGACTTAGGTGTCACGCCATACTCGTTCACAAACCAATGCTGCTTTTCACGTGAGAAAGCTTTATTAAAACCAATACGTCTCTTGGCCCGAACCATCCTACTTAACAAACTAGCACGCATTGACCACTGCAAGTGAAGCAACACATCAAAAGTAATACCAGACAGCTGTTTTCGCAGCGCCAACATCCCTTTTACCCCTGTTCGCTTATCAAATACTTTGACGCTAATATTTGGTAGCAAACGAACCAATTGCGCTTCGAGCGGTCCAGTCACCCATGTTATTTCAGCGTTGGGGTACTTCTTTTGTAGTGCACAAATAACCGCCATAGCATGGCACACATCGCCAATAGCCGATAAGCGAATCACGGCAATACGTTGAATAGTCTGATCCATTTGCTCCCCTGGGGCTGTTTAAATAGATCAACTATTATAAAATACGCGCCGTTAAAATGGCCCGTAAAACCTGCCATCTCATTCATTTTTTTAGATTATTTACATGCCAAGCATTCACCCAACCGCAAGCAGCGACATTCTTTTTATCAGCCCAGGCAACCCGGGAGTCGCCAAGGAATGGTTTACACCTGAATATTGGCAATCTCAAGACAGGCTAATTCATACCGCTGTGGGGCGAGGTACCGTCTGGTTTCTAGACACGCCTATAGGTCAAACTGTACTTCGCCGTTACCGACGTGGCGGATTCATCGCAAAATTCAATACGTTTCACTTTTTCACTCAACCGATCGAACAAACTCGTGCTTACAAGGAACTGGCGCTGCTTGAAAGGCTGCAACAGCTAGACCTACCAGCCCCGAAGCCCGTGGCAGGTATGGTTCGTCGCAATGGTTTGTTTTATCAGGCTTGGCTGATGACACAAGTGATCCCCAATGCCAAAGATCTCTATGAATGCCTTCAACAAGCGCCTCTAGAAGAGGCTGTTTGGCATCGCATTGGACGCACTATCGCAGAATTCCACAAGTATAACGTGTATCACAGTGACTTAAACTGCCATAACATCATGATCGATACGTCGTTTCAGGTTTGGGTAATAGATTTCGACAAGTGCTCAATTCGTAACGACCAAAAGAGCTGGAAGAAAGAGAATTTAGAACGTTTAAAACGCTCCTTCCTGAAGGAGCAGGGCAAACATGCCCAGTTCCAATTCAGTGACGCCGCATGGCAAGTCTTACTGCAAGGCTATGGCGCTTAACTAGCGGTTTTGCAGTCGATTGTAGTCTAAGATGCCACTGCTCAGTGGCTTCATAGACTGATTCATATGTGCAATTTTATCGCTGATCGGCCAAAACTCAGGGCTGGTACGCCTTACACCATACTGATCTAGTAAAGCGGTATAGCCACTGTTATCACGGATGCCACTAACGGTTTCAACAAATGCATCTACTTCATCTTCAGAGAGCTTTATTAAGACATTAGGGTAATCTCCGACGACACCATAGGCGACAACAAAAGAATCTTCGTTAGGGGCCACGGTTGATTCTTCATCCAGTAAGCTGGTGATATTGTAATGTCCTCGGTTATGCACCAAGGTGACCAACTCAGCATCACCATTCGATTGCTCGATCAATATCAAAGACACCTCAGGAAATGGTGCAACAGCTTGTCCTTGAAGCGTTTGCAACGATAACAAGGCATCCTGAGTCTTCGCTGCTAGTGAGCTTTGTGAAAGTTCATGATCATGGTTCAACACCTTCACCATACGCTGACGAATGTGATCAAACAGCTCATTTTTAGGATCATCAGTCTTATAGTCAATACTCGACTCAATATTTACTTTTAGAAGATCGCTGAAGATATAATCTTTGATAGTTTGATCTGCGTTGCGGTACCAATACTCGCGCACAGCCTGACGCTGATCCTTGGGTAATAAAAGTAAGAAATTCATCTCACCTTCCATACGCAAGAAATCCATATATAAACGTGTCACGAGCTGATGCCCTACGTTTCCAAATACATCAAAGCCTGCAACAAGCAAGTAGTGGATACGCTCGAGCAAAGGGTAATCGATAACCCATGCGGTTTTAGGATTTGGCCCTATCATGCCTTTTTCCACGGTTGCATTATCGAAATGACGCATCACAGTGAGGGCCGCGTTCTCGTTATGCCCTTCCCCATCCCATACCAAGGATGTCGACATGGTAAGACCTTTATTGCCAAGCTTTTCGATCAGTTTCGCTTTAGCCGAGAGATAGTTCTTTTGCTTCTCGGAATACGATACCCAAGAGGTTAATGGCAAAGCATTACTGCTTTGCGATGCAGGTAGCGCCAACGAAGAGGCATTTTCTTTTAGGAATGCACTACCGATATTATGTATCTCTAAATCTGGGTCAACGAAGTAAACCCAAAATTGCTCATTGATAACGTTTACTGCTACTTGGCCACGACATACTGGGCCTTTTATAAATGCCATGATCGTATTTTGCGCGTGATCGAGTAAGAAGCGGTAGCGACTGTTTGCCGGTAGCTGTGCAAAAGACTGAAATGGGTTACTAGCCACTTCTGGTGCATAACTTGGTAACTCTGTGACATCAAACGACAAGTCGTATAACCAAGCACTCCAGCGCTGCAATCGATCATCATCCATTTTCATAGGAATGAAAGTCTTCTGGACACGGCTCTCAGGGTCTAACCAGAGTCGATAATAGACTCGTTCCACCCCTGGCGCATCATATGGACGACGAGTACTGATACGCTGAATTGGCTCACCCGGTGGCGTGCTAGATCTGACTAATTTGTAAGTAAACTGAGCGTCGTCATCAAAATACAAGCTGTAAAGATAGATATGCTCGTAAACATAGCGATTGATCAATCGCGACTTGAGATCATCTCCATTAAACACCGCTTCCCATTTCGCCACCTGCTCAGTTATCTCAGACGGAACATTCACTGGCGCAGACATAGGTGCCCCTTTTACCAACCATCGAGTCAAGATGTCGTACTCTTGATCCGTTAGTTCAGGTAAACCATATGGCATTCCCCAAGTCGGGTGGGAGGCTTCGAAGTTAGAATATTCTTCCACTGCTGGACACTCTTGATCACGGTCCAGTGAAAAATCGTAATCGTCCGATGGCAGCACAGTATCTTGAAACTCACCTTGCTGTCGACGCAAAGCAATGGCTCGATATAAGACACTGCCTTGCAAATTCGCCGCAGGACTTTGTGATCGCTCGTTTAAAATGGGGTAAAAACCTTTATCACGCCACTCTTGGGCTGTACGAGCATCTTCAAATAATCGAGTTGGCTGCACAGCTAGTAAACGATCGCCCTCATAGACTTTATCCTTACTACCACCGCGCTCAATACCATCGGCGGCAGTCAGTTTAATTTGGCAGGGAGCGTCGTAACAGGCATGACAGTTAATACAGCGGTTCTCTAAAATGGGTTTAACTTGATCTTGATAGAAGTTAACAGGCAACTTCTCTTCTTGCGGCAACCGATTCGCGCTGTTAGCTTTTCCATAAGCTTCATCCAAGTTTTGAGTGGCGTATACAGCACACCCAGAAATGGCCAATAGAGCCAAAATGCCCAACCAGCGAGAAATCGATTTCATATATTCGTCCTAGGATTCTTTTATGACTAATACGTTACTACATTTAAAACAGTTCAATGAGCAATAAAAAAGGGGAAAGTAAACTTCCCCCTTTTTTATATCATGCAAATTGGGCTTAACGATTGTCTTCGTCTTCATCAAACTCAACAAGTTCGTAAGCGTCTTCGCCCATGTCTTCGTTAGCAAGTAGCAATGCATCTTCATACGCACTACCAAACTCAATACGAGTAATGTCATATAGGTCATATTCGTATGTTTCATCGAACCAGCGGGCATCTGAACCGATTTCTTCCAGTTCAAAAGTGGTGGCATCTGCTCGAAGCACACGACCGATTTCACAACCATCAGAATCCACTTCTTCGCGATGGATGGTCACCAAACCGAACTCTTCACTGATGTCCATTAGCAGTACCGCAAGATCATCCAAGTCCACTTCAGGGTCTTCAATCTCTTCACCGCGGATCTCAAGCACGCGCTTTTGGAAATCATTAAACGGCGCGGGATGCATAAAATCGCTAATATCTTCTAGAAACAGGATCTGATAGCCATTTAGATGAACACCATCATCAATGAGCTGCATCAGCACCATTTCTTCATTCGCCGCGATGATAAAGCCATCTGTCCAATTATCTGGTCCGTCAATTTCCTCACGGAAGATACGTACTACATTCTTACGTGTTCGGGCTTTTTCCAATTCGATGAGCATACTGGCTCCTAAAGGACATCATTAAAAACAGGGTTAGTGTAAACCTTGGCTAACCTAGGAACAACTTATTGCTGAAATTCGTGCCAATTTTCAATCAAATCAATAAGATCATCTAAGCCACATTCCGATTCAATGCCATCATTGGAGGCTTGAAAAAAGTTACTTTGAGTGTCGAACATGGCTTTAATCTCGTCTTCTGCTTGGCTCATGTCTACGCGACGTTTTACCACGACGCCTTCAGGGCTGATCACAACTTGAAAAATACCGTGCTGAAACTCTGTGGTTTCGTCTTCTTTTTCCGCCAACGACACAGCTTGCCAAACACGCTGAACCGTTTCTTTGTTGGTTAGGTGCTCGCTAACCCATTCCGCAATGGCTGAAAACTCAATGTCCGCAAATACGCGGTATGAGCCTTCTTCTTGATCAAATGCTATTTCATAATCCATAGAGCAGAACCTCACTCTTTACTATCACTATCAAGGGTATCACTATTTTCTTGGCGATATGCCACATTCTGTTGCTGCTGGCGTTGGGGTACTGCAGCGGCAAGTCGCGCTTGACGTGCGGCTTCCTTAGCGGCTTTAACTTGTTCTACTTTGACCCATTCATCTGCCACCATTTCAGGGGTTTCCATAACATATGGACCAATGGCGCCGCTGCGCACATCTGACAAGAAAACTTCAGCAGCTTTGTGCATATCGACTTTTCCGCCAGCGCGTAACGCCCCGCGCTTGGAACCAATAATCTTTAGTGTTTCAGCTGCATCTGTTGGAGTTTCTTTTAACTTATAGCGGGTAACAAGCGCATCATTGTAATCTGCTAAGAAAAAGTTCAAGCCTACTAAGGCGACATCTTCATAATCAATGGCGGTATCTCGCACCGCACCAGTCACTGCCAAACGATAACTGGCATCAGGGTTCTCGATTTTGGGCCATAGAATCCCAGGCGTATCCAACAGTTGAAAACCATCATGTACGCGCAGCTTTTGCTGTGCTTTGGTGACTGCTGGCTCATTACCAACTTTCGCTACTCGCTTACCCAACAAAGCATTCATCAAACTCGATTTGCCAACATTTGGGATACCAGCAATCATCGCTCGGATAGGCTTCTCTGCAGTACCTCGATGCGGGACAAGAGCTTGTACCCAATTTGACAGTTTTGCTAAATCCGCCTTATCAGTCGTACTAAAGGGGTAAGCAGTGATATCGTCAGCTTCACGCCAATGCTCTAACCAGCGATTGACACGCTCGCGGTCCGCTAGATCTTTTTTATTGAGCAGGCGTAATACAGGCACATCCCCACGCAAAGTGGTCAGCATAGGGTTTTGACTTGAGTCCGGAATACGGGCATCCAACACCTCAATGACCAAATCGACTTGGGTCATGACCTTCTCGATTTCACGTCGAGCTTTGTTCATGTGCCCAGGGAACCATTGAACGCTCACGATTACACCTCTCAGTTTGATTCAAAAAAATTGGCGCGCAGTCTACCACAAAGTTTAGTTCACCTACGTAAAAACTCTGCGTTGTTGCACAAATAGGCTGTGATTTAGCGGATCTTAGATCAAAAACGACGGATAAATGCAGGAACCACCTTAACCTGACATGTGTCAACGCAGTAAAAAGCCCTCCTGCCTATACTGCCAAGCATCCAGAAACCTTAGGTGTTTAATCACTTATGCTCTCTCTGGGTGTTCTCTCGATCGGGCTATCGCCCCTTTGGCCGCAGTGACGCCATCACTGCGGCCTTTCTTTTATATGATCCACTCATTCAGAGAAATCCATGGCTTGAACATAATCCAAAACGTCTGGGTAAAGAATTTCAAAGGGCTTTCGGCTCTGCTCTAACAACAATGGTAGCTCTTGAATAAAAGGCTCTAAATAATGACCCAAAGTCCACCTGCGCTGAATAGAGCGTAACGCTCTTTCAACCCCCTGCTGTGTCCCTAAATCAGATAGCCAATTTCTTTGTTCGAGTGAGCTAATCATGGCCTGTAATCTTTGAGGGCAATTCTCTTTATCTTCCCTCAAAGCTAAAACCGCTGTGTCGGCAAATCGCTCAAAAGACACTTGTTCAAAGTGCCCCCAAGAACGAACCAACCAATAATCCATGACCACATCCTGAACAATGCCAGCAAATCGTCTGCGCCCTTCTCTTGGTAAACTTTTAAACGCTAGTGACTGCGGATGCGTATCCACAAACGTGTCAACAGCTTGATGCAAGCGCCACCCGGTAACCAAACCCTGTTGCTCATTATTCGGTAACCAAGGGAAATCGCCGAGCAAATTGCCCGCATAAGAAGTGCCGGTCACTTTAGCGATGTGTAAATGCGCAATGTAGTTCACAATGTTTAACCATAAATTTCAGTCTGTCTTACCTGCTATAAATAGTGACGCTTCGCAAAATTTGCTAGACTGCGAAAAATTTTTATCATTTAGGTACGCATTTGAACGCTCCGACCAATATTTCGCCTGCGGGCATCCTGCCTGCAAAGCTGACCAAACTGCTTGCAGACATGGGCATCCAAGATTTCACTCCGATCCAACAGCAAGCTTTACCAGACGTCATTGATGGCAAAGATGTCATGGCACAAGCACAAACCGGTAGTGGTAAAACACTGGCGTTTGCCATTGGCTTAATTCTGCGACTTAATCCTCGCTACTTTGGTTGCCAAAGTTTAGTGCTTTGCCCTACTCGTGAGCTAGCTGATCAAGTCGCTAAAGAGATTCGTAAAGTTGCGCGCTACCTAGAGAACATCAAAGTGCTAACACTTTGCGGTGGTATGCCATTCGGCCCGCAAATTGCGTCCCTTGAGCACGGTGCTCACGTGGTTGTGGGTACCCCTGGTCGTATCATGGAGCATTTGCGTAAAGGCAATTTAGATATTTCAGGCATTAGCACACTCGTTTTGGATGAAGCGGATCGTATGCTGGACATGGGCTTTATCGATAGTATTCGCGATATCGTTGAGCTAACACCTAAAAGTCGACAGACCTTATTGTTCTCAGCCACTTACAGCGACAACATTGCCAGCATTAGTGATGAATTCCTCCGCCAACCACGCTTTATTAAGATTGAAGCAGAGGAAAGTTCAAAGCCCAATATTGATCAATATTTTGTGAGAGCTAACAACAGCGACAAACCAAACCGGTTGCTAGATACACTAGCGCATTTTGAACCTTCTCAGGTCATCGTTTTCTGTAATACCAAGGCGGAATGTGATGACGTTGCAGCGTGGTTAACTGACCACGATATCAGCGCCCTTGCGATACATGGTGATTTTGAGCAGAAACAACGTGACCAAGTGTTGGTGCGTTTCTCAAACCGAAGCTGTTCAGTACTGGTGGCGACGGACGTGGCAGCTCGTGGTATCGATGTGAAAGAAATTGACCTTGTTATAAACTACGACACTACACGAGACATCGATGTGCACACGCACCGAATTGGCCGAACTGGCCGCGCTGGTGCACAAGGCATTGCTGTTAGCTTCATTACTGAGCGTGAAGACTACAAGTTGGCAGACATTGCCGAGCGCTTTGACATTGAGCCAGAATTCCTGCAAATGGGCATCTGCCCTGGCAATTTTTCACTACAACCAGATGTCGCTACCATTGCCTTTGATGCTGGTAAGAAGAATAAGCTGCGAGCTGGGGATATTCTTGGTGCGCTAACCGCAGGACTTGGTCTTGAAAAAAGTGCGGTAGGTAAAATTGATATTTTCGACTTCCAAGCCTATGTTGCAATTGAAAAACAACAAGCACGCCAAGTCGTCAAAGCTCTTGCTACTAAGAAGATTAAGGGCCGCACCATCAAATCTCGAGTACTGCGCTAATTATGAGTAGGCGCCGCTGGATAAATAGCTCCAAGGCTCAAAACCTTGGATTTATTGTTGGTGCATTGACCGTGATGCTGGCCACGTTAATGCCTGCCTCATCACTCGGTTCGCCACCAGGCTCCGATAAGTTACATCATATTTTAGGCTTTTCATTTTGGGCAGTACTATGCGCATGGGGGCCATCTAAACGCTTCTATGTCTTCGCCTGTCTTATTGTTTTGTGTGGTGGGGCTATTGAGCTGATTCAACCTTATGTCAATAGAATTGCAGACTGGAAGGACTTCATTGCAAATACAATCGGCGTATCCATTGCCTGCTTATTTCACCTAATCCTCTCTTTCATTAAAAAGCGTGGTACAGATACTGCATAGGGTTTAACACGATGATTCGTGTTAAACCCACCTAACAATAATTAGGGAGTATCAGGATGACCAGCTCAACTACAGCGCATACCCAACTATTGCACTCGTTGTTCGAAGCCGCATTGGATGTGGCCCAACCTAATCGATGTGTTCCAAGACATATGCCCAGCCCCGTTGCAGGTAGAACCATCGTCATTGGCGCAGGAAAAGCATCTGCCGCCATGGCTCAATCGTTTGAACAAAACTGGAAAGGTGAACTCAGCGGTCTCGTGGTCACACGATACGGTTACGCAGTACCTTGTGAACAAATTAACATCGTCGAAGCTGCTCACCCAATCCCTGATGAAAATGGCCTAAATGCCGCACAAGCCATGCTTGATTTAGTCAGCAATCTGACCGATCAAGACCAAGTAGTCGTGTTAATTTCAGGCGGCGGTTCCGCATTACTGCCTCTTCCCTATGAAGATATGACATTAAAGGAAAAGCAAGACGTTAATAATGCATTGCTAAGATGTGGCGCGAACATTGTTGAAATCAATACGGTGCGCAGACACCTCTCTAAAATCAAAGGGGGACGTCTAGCCGCTGCGTGTTACCCGGCAAAAGTCACCACGCTTTTGATTTCAGATGTGCCGGGCGATGATCTGTCTGCCATAGCATCCGGTCCAACCATCGCTGATAGCACGACTTGTTTGGACGCTTTGGCTATTTTAGATAAATACCAGATAGCCATAAACGATCGTATTCGTGAGCAATTGCTAAAAGGCACTTATGAAAGCGTTAAGCCGAATGATGAACGCCTTGCTTTGGCAACAACCAAGCTGATTGCCACACCACAAATGGCATTAGAAGCCGCGGCAAAACGGGCTCAAGAGCTTGGTATTAATAGCCTGATTTTAGGGGATAGTATTGAAGGCGAGGCCAAAGAAGTCGCAAAAGTGATGGCCGGTATCACCCGTCAAGTGAGAACCTTTGGCCAACCCATTAAGCCACCTTGCTTACTCTTATCCGGTGGTGAAACCACTGTTACCCTATCGGGCAACGGAGTCGGTGGTCGAAATGTCGAATTCCTACTTGCCTTGGCCATACAGCTCCAAGGCCAAAGCGGCATCTCTGCTATTGCTTGTGATACCGACGGTGTGGACGGAGCCGCTGACATTGCAGGTGCTATCATCACTGAGCACTCCTTAAATGACGCTGATAAGAAAGGTTTAGATGCTAGCGCTTTTCTTATGAATAATGACGCACACACATTTTTTGAAAAAATTGGTCAATCCGTCGTGACAGGACCAACGATGACCAATGTTAATGACTTCCGAGCAATATTTATTGATACACTGCCAACCTAGTCGCCTCCAATTGAGCGGGCAAAGAGATGCTCGCTCATTGACTAAAACTAAACAATCGGTCAAAGTCTTTGCCCGACGAATTTTTTCCCTTTATTTCAACTAGTGAGACAACATGGCAACGATTAAAGCATGGCGCTCCGCCATCCTGCATTGCACCGCAAACCCAACTGAAGTCGGCACAGAGCAAGCCTTCGAATATTTCGAAGATGGATTGCTCGTAGTTAAAGACGGTATCATTCAAGCGTTAGGAAATGCGGAAGAACAGATTGCCCTATTGGACTCGACGATCGAAGTTGAACACCATCCTGATGCGCTGATTGTCCCAGGCTTTGTCGACACCCACATTCACTATCCACAAAGCGACATGATCGCCTCTTATGGCGAACAGTTGTTAGATTGGCTTAATAACTACACTTTCCCTGAAGAAAGTAAATTTGCCGATAAACAACATGCAAGCGACGTTGCTGAACGTTTTCTAGCCGAACTGCTACGTAACGGTACGACCACAGCTTTGGTCTTTGGTACGGTTCATAAGCAATCGGTTGACGCATTCTTTGAAGCTGCACTCCCTCTTAACCTGCGTATGATCTGCGGTAAAGTCATGATGGATCGCCATGCCCCTGACTATTTAACCGACACACCGGAAACCGCTTATAAAGACTCTAAAGAGCTGATCGAACGTTGGCATAATCACGGTCGCTTACATTATGCTGTGACACCTCGTTTTGCGCCCACATCTACATCAGAGCAACTTGCTGCCGCCGGCAAGCTGTTATCTGAATACGATGATCTTTATATGCACACACACCTTTCTGAAAATCGACAAGAGTGTAGCTGGGTTCAAGAGTTGTTCCCTGACTCTAAAAACTACTTAGATGTATACGATCAACACCAGTTGCTAAGTGAACGCTCGGTTTTCGCCCATGGTATTCATCTATGTGATCAAGAATACAACCGCCTTAGCGAAACAGGCTCTGCAATCGCCTTCTGCCCAACTTCAAACCTATTCCTTGGCAGTGGGCTGTTCAACTTAGAAAAAGCCGAATTGCATAAAGTGAACGTGGGAATGGGAACCGATGTCGGAGGCGGCACCAGCTTTTCAATGTTCAGCACACTGAACGAAGCTTACAAAGTGATCCAAATGCAGGGCCAAAACTTAGATTCAATTAAATCTTTTTACCTAGCAACGTTAGGTGGCGCAAAGGCCCTAAGACTGGATGACAAGGTGGGTAACTTAGCCGTAGGCAGTGAAGCTGATTTCGTCATCCTAGATAAACAAGCGACGCCCTTACTTAGTAAACGCTTAGAGCGTGCCAAAGACATCAAAGATACCTTGTTTGCCTTGATGATTCTGGCCGATGATCGAGCTATCCAAGCCACCTATGCGATGGGCCAATGTGTCCATCAAAGAGACGCTTGAGCTTGAAAAGGGCCTGATAAATCGGATATCAGGCCCTGATCTGACCTACTGTTATTGAACAGCGTCCATCAGGAATTGGCCAATTTTTGAATGATGCTGTATAGAAGACACAGGCAGAATCTGTGCAGCTGGCCCCCAGGCAAATACATTCACTGGCGTACTGGTATGAGTCCCCGTTCCCCACACTGTATTTTGTGCTGTCGCCTGTACTCGACCCAATAAATTGCCTCGGTCGTTGTATGGGAAGAAAGCATCAAAGTCATGAATAGCAGGAATGGCCTCAGCACTTAAGTAGCTATGGTCATGCGTATGATAAGGATTAGGCTTATCTTGTAGCACTTCCTCAGCTTGTGCCAACGTGATATCAAACTCAGAATTCTGATTGACGACTTTTTGTAGGTTGGCGGCGGTATGTTCTGATTCAGGTAACGCTTCGAACTCCGCTAGGATGTCGTAATAGCTTTTCTTCTGATTGTACAAACCATCAAGGATATCAAAGCTCCCGAAATTGAACTTTGGCGCATAATCCGCGGCTTGGAACGCAACGCCATCTTTTTTCTGTGGTGCCGGAAGATCGTTAGAAGAGTAACTAAATCCAAATGAGCCCGTTTCATGATCCGCTGTGACTACGACAATGGTATCGTCTCGATCTTTTGCCCAGTCATATACCACTTGGATTGCTTCATCAAACTTCAACAGCTCATGCAACATAGTGCCTGCATCATTTGAATGAGCGGCCCAGTCGATCTGGCCACCTTCAATCATCAAGAAGAATCCATCTTCATCTTTTTCTAGCACGGACAGTGCCTTTAAAGTCATTTCCTTCAACGATGGCTGAGTGCGCGATTCGTCAGACTTTGAATGGCTGTAGCGGATACCATCCATCATGCCTGAGTAAGCAAATAGACCAAGTAGTTTGCCTGAATCAGACGCTTCAAGTTGATCTTTATTAAAGGCTAAGCCATAGCCCTTTTCTTGCGCTTCAAGCAATAAATTACGCTCGTCCTTACGCTTTGATTTTAAGTAAACATCGCCGCCCGTAAGCTCTGTAAGCTGCTGATATACTTCACCCTTTTCATTAGTAGATTCCGGGATCCAATAGCGTAAGCCCCCTGATAACATGACATCTGGACCTGTGTTCAGCATGTCGACGGCTATTTCATTTTCATAAGAGCGATGCGGCTGATGGGCTGCGAAAGCAGCAGGAGTAGCGTGTGTTAAACGCGTATCAGACACTAAGCCAGTTGCTTTACCCAAACGTTTGGCTTTCTCCAACACCGTTTCCACGACATTACCGTCTGCGTCAATACCAATAACCTCAGAACCTGTCGCTACACCCGTCGCTAGCTGTGTTGCTGAGCAGGCAGAATCTACCACTATTGCGTCGGTTGGGTAAGTCAGTGAAGAGCCTACAACACCTTCCTGCGCGAAACGATGCAAGGCTGTCGGTTTTCCATGATAAATCGAATTTGGTGCTTTTTGAGCATAGGTTTCCAGCATACCTACTTGCTGAGGCCCCATACCATCCCCAATCATAAGTATGACGTTTTTCACTTCTGCGGCGACGGCACTATATGACGCAACACATAGACCACCAACAACTAATGCTTTCTTTATCGTATTCATACTGTCCCTTTTTTATTTATTAAACGTTCAATTAAAAACGAATTGCTACACTATCATTACAACTCAAAGTTTTGAAGTGTTTATTTTTCGGGCAAAAAAGTATCAAAACACGACTATTCGCTCTGCCAGCTTCTCAGTAAAATACTGAGTCACTATATAAATTCCTAAGGAAGGGCACGATTGATGAAAAATAACGTTACCAAAGTAGCTCCACCTTGCCGTAGCAAAATCCAATACATTTTAGAAAGTGCTGACTTCTATGACGCATGGGAAGTTAGAGCCGCTGACCCTATGCTGACTCCCTTAGAGCAGTTTTTGAGAGTTGCTTCTAAGACCCCAAAATGGGTAGATAGCCTGATGGTGCTGAGAAATAAAGTAGTCTCGCCGCTTGGGCTTAAAGATCTAGGAAAGCTTTCCGGTATATCGGCTAACAAATCAAGCAGGGACTATGTCGCGGGAGATCGCGTTGGTATTTTTACATTAATAGAACAGTCCGAAAATGAAGTGCTCTTAGGAGATGAAGACGAACACTTAAAAGTGGTTTTATCTCTTTATCAAACACCGCTTGGAGATAATCAAACTCAAGTTACCATGACCACAGTCGTGCATGTGAAAAATATGCTAGGGCATCTTTACATGCTACCAGTGAAGCCAGCACATCACGTTATAGCGAAATCCATGACCAAACTGATAGGTGAAAATTAGGAACTGGAATAAAGCTTGCTAGGACTTAGTTGCCAGAAAAACTAAGAGTTACATCACATTATCAGCGTTTCAAGCATGCTCAATTCTCAGCACGCCTAACTTTACACCAAAGCGGTGCACAGATTTGTTCTCGGCACCGCTTTGGGATGTTTTTAAGGATACAAACGCACTATTCCGGTCTTTGCTTCCATATCTGCAACCATCCAGATTTTTTCGAATGGATGGTCGTCGGGGACTGTAATGTGGCCAAATAGTTTCTTGATCTCGTCTTTGCCCCACTGAGGATGGGTATTACGAATCACCAACCATACTTTCTCTGTGTGATAGCGCTTACCAGCTTTGTTCAAAAGAATTCTATTTAATGCTTTTAACAAGCGCTCATCGGCTTCTAAGTCTAAAGAGTGCAGTTCAGCTTGCGTTTGCTCGGATAACTCCCGCCCTAGGATGGCCATCGCTTCGGCCTCAGAGCCATACAGATGAGCTATCTCAAGATCCAACCTTTCACCTTCTAAAGTACAAGAAACATCTGGCCGCATGGGTTGATTGTGCCAAATATGACGAATGGGCTTGCGGGTGTTTGCTTCATAACAGCGCATAAACAACTTCGCCGCTTCGTGCTCTAAGCGTATTTTTTCATGTTCGCTACGTTGGCCTTCAGTGACATCTGCCATAACTACTCCTACCGAAGTTTAGCCTTTCAGGGTTTAGCATAGACCAGTTGAACCGTTTAGTCCCCGTTTCTAGTTCCTTGCTTTCCTATTTAGTCCTCATTTTTAGCAACACAGAATTCATAATAAAGCCTTATAATTCAGAGTTCGTTTTGCATTCACTTTTAAGGACTATTGATCATGCCTTCAATTTCTCAACGCTCAGAAATGGGAGCAAAAGAGTTCACTGTGTTGGTTGCACTGTTGATGTCGATTGTCGCTATTTCAATTGACGCCCTGCTTCCCGCACTTGGCCTCATTGGTCAAGACTTAAAAGCGACAGACTCTAATCAGCCGCAACTGTTAATCAGTTTAATATTTTTAGGCATGGCGATTGGCCAAC
The DNA here is from genome assembly GCF_056158325.1 of Marinomonas sp. AWM4_232. Lineage (NCBI taxonomy): Bacteria > Pseudomonadati > Pseudomonadota > Gammaproteobacteria > Oceanospirillales > Oceanospirillaceae > Marinomonas > Marinomonas sp. AWM4_232. Next base: position 4,129,218 of record NZ_JBSWTA010000001.1, read on the forward strand.
TCATTGCTGGCCCCTTGTCTGATGCACTAGGCCGAAAACCCATACTCTTTGCTGGCTTTGCTCTGTATCTGGCTGGCACGGTCTTTTGTTTTTTTGCACCAACTTTATCAGAGCTAATGATTGGTCGATTTATACAGGGCTTGGGCGTTTCAGGCCCTTATATCGCGGCCATATCTTTGGTACGCGATAAATTCAGCGGTGCAAAAATGGCTCGCACCATGTCATTTGTAATGATGATATTTGTCTTAGTACCGGCAATCGCCCCCACACTAGGTCAAGCCATCATGTTTGTTGCGGATTGGCACAGCATTTTTATTATGTACTTTTTATATGCCGCTATTCTGCTCGTATGGATTGCGACACGCCTGAAGGAAACACTGGCCAAACCTGATCGTATTCCGTTCACCTATTCAGGATTTAAAAATGGCTTCAAAGAAGTCCTAAGTAACCGCCAAACACTTTGCTATATGCTGTGTATGGGGCTGTTCTTTGGTAGCTTTATTGGTTACTTAAACTCTTCACAGCAAATTTTCCAAGTGCTATTCAATACTGGCGCCCTATTCAGTTTGTACTTTGGTGCCTTAGCACTCGTGCTTGGCTTTTCCTCGTTATTAAATGCTCGTATTGTTGAAGCATTTGGGATGCGTCCTATTGCACTGTGCTCCATCACTACAGTGGTCATTGCCTCACTTGTTTTCTGGGCACTACATTCATTCGTTAACGTTACATTATGGATGTTCTTAACCTACGCAACTGTGTTGTTCTTTTGCTTTGGCTTACTGTTTGGCAACGTTAACGCCTTAGCCATGGAGCCTATGGGACATGTTGCAGGCATTGCTTCTGCGGTCATTGGCTCAGTTTCTTCTATCTTATCGATGGGCATAGGCACTTTGATCGGTCAGTTGTACGACAATACGCTTATTCCCGTTGTCATGGGCTTTAGCCTACTTGGGCTACTAGCACTGGGGCTGATGTATATTGCCGACAGCAAAACACCTGATGACTTAGATCCTGCGATAGCATAGGCACAACATGCGTAAAACAGATAAGAAAAGAGACAACTTGATTCGAGAGTCGCTGACTAAGCTCTGCGATGAACTATTGGCTCTGAACATAGGCTTTGCGTGGCTGACGCACACCGTGGATTACAATGCCTTTCCACAAAGCCTAAAAGTCATCATTATCTTTGAGACAGACGAGGCTCAAGAGCGATTCGCCAACAGTTCCGCTCTAGACAAACTCTTATCGAATATTGCCAATCGCTTTAAACAGCTAGACATCCGCCTTGCCACGCCACATAAACACGTCTTGCTCGATAACGAGCAAGCATGTTTTAGAAGTCATCAAGGCAAATGGGCTCACCGATTACAGCAACACTGAGTACGTTCCTGCTTGCTCATGACAAGGCGCTGACTTAAGAAGCGCCTTTTTCTACAAACTTTCGCCTGTATACATATTCTTTACATTCTCGGCTATAACTCCCCATTCATCGCACGTTTCTTGCGCTTATTTCATGCCTAACTTGTCTAATCTGATTGTGTCATTTAGAAAATTAACGATTAAGGAGAACGTATTATGTTGGGTTGGACTTTTCTATTTTTGATTGTGGCGTTATTGGCGGGTGCTCTTGGTTTCACTGGGATTGCAGGGGCAAGTATGGGAATTGCAAAAGTACTGTTCTTTGTCTTCTTAGTATTGATGGTTATTTCTGCAGTCCTCCATGTGGTTCGAGGCAAAAAACCTCTTTAACCGCTATTCCATTTATAGGCCCATGGGCATTTACTATGGGCTTTAATCGCCTTATTTTTGTCACCTTTTCCAATCAGATAAGACGTTCTATGGTTTTCTTCGCCCTATCAATGTACCAGAGGATGAAACATGAAAGCTTACAAGTACGTACCATTAATCATTTTGCCATTCGCCTCAAGCACCTATGCTGATGAACTGAACTCCAGCATCGGTGTTACAGGTATTTGGGCCGAATCTTATATCGTAGGCGAAGATAACGTCAGCGACCCTTTTCCTTACGTCAATCTGTCCTATGGCATGTTTAGAGCATCCCCACAAGGTATAGGCGTAGAACACGCCATTAATGACAAAGATAAAGTCAGCCTACTTGTGAAGCTAAGACGATCCCCACTGGATATTGATGAGAATAGCCAACTTACTGGCCTAAATGAGCGCAAAGATGCCACGGAATTAGCTCTAGGCTGGTCAACCAAGCTTCAATCTATTGATATAACCTCCTCTTTGGCAGCGGACATCAGTAACAAGCACAATGGCTACGAAGCGAAAGTCAAAGCATCCAAACCATACAAAACACAAGTTGGTTTGCTTATTCCTTCCCTTAGCTTGGCCTATCAATCAAAAGACTTAGTCAATTACTACCATGGCATCAATGCTGATGAGTCTGTTTTGTCTGGATACGAAGTTTGCGAAGATGAAGGTGGTGTAATTGGTCAAATGGGCATCACACACATTTTCCCTATTTCTGATCACTGGAAAACCATTACAAACATTCAACATACCATCTTAGGCGATAACATTAGCGACAGCCCAATTGTTGAGCAATCTAGCTTCTGGGCCGGCATGTTTTCGGTAGTGTATACATTTTAAACGGATTAAATAGTGTGATATGACCTAGGTTTGATTTAGACTGAAAAGACCATCATCGCGGAGGTGCTTATGAAAAAACTGAAGAATGAAGCGCAGTTAGTAAAAAAAGCCATTCAAGTAGGTGAATCTTATGCCAAGAATCGTGGCTATGCGGCTTTTTCGGCACAGACCTCAGCCAATCAAAAAGTGGAGTCTTTATACCGCTTACTGGTACTCGATAAACTGGTGGTCGCACTACCTCCGGATAAAGAAGACTTACCTGGAATGAAACACAAACTGGCTATTTGGATTGATAAAATGCTCCCCGCAGATCATCTATTGAAAGAAGCTGGTTTGCACTGAACCAATAAAAAATGGGCCTTAAGCGGCCCATTATTTTATGCGTTTTAATTATCGCTAGATTGTGTTCTTTTTCGAGGTGTACGGTTTAACGAAGCTTTTTTTCTCCAGAACGTTGAGAGTGTCCAGCAGGTTTACTTGATGATTTAGCCTCACCTCCACGAGATCTTTGTGGGTTAGGCTTACGCTGAGTAGGCTTATTTGAACGCGGCTTCGCACTGCCATCTTTTGCTGACGCTGCAGGCTGTTGAGTTTGATCCGTCTTTGGCTTCTTTGGCTTTTTCGGTTTCTTAGGCTTAATAGGACGAGTATCCAATTTTGAGGCCTGCAAAGGAGCGCTTGGTGGGAATTCAGCGCTTACTTGGCGTTCAATCAATTCACCAATCACGCGTTCAATAGCAAACAACTCTTTGATATCTTCTTCTGTTACAAAAGATACCGCATGACCTGTTTCACCCGCGCGGCCAGTACGACCAATGCGGTGCACGTAGTCTTCCGGCACTTTTGGTAAATCAAAGTTCACTACGTACGGCAGCTGGCTAATATCAATGCCACGGGCTGCAATATCCGTTGCCACCAACACTTGTACCGCGCCTGATTTAAAGTCGTCCAAAGCTTTGGTACGAGCGTTTTGGCTCTTGTCTCCATGGATCGCCGCAGCAGTGATGTCTTTGGCATTCAACATACGTGCGATGCGATTCGCACCGTGTTTTGTTTTCGAGAATACCAGAACCTGACGCCAGCCTTCTTGCTTCACAAGGTGGATCAAAAGCTTAGTCTTATTTGGCTTGTCCACTTCGAAAACGGTATGACTGATCGTTGCGGCTTTTGTATTAGCAGGCGACACAGAAACTTCTTCTGGGTCATTAACAAAACGCTCTGCGAGTTCTTTGATCGGATCCGAGAAGGTTGCCGAGAACAACAAGGTTTGACGCTTTTTCGGAATCAACGCCACGATCTTTTTCAAATCATGAATAAAGCCCATATCCAACATACGGTCAGCTTCATCCAACACTAAGATTTCCAAACGATCCAGTTTCAAGGCATTTTGCTGGTACAAGTCCAACAAACGACCTGGGGTCGCCACTAATACATCCGCGCCGCCACGAAGCTTCTGCATTTGCGGGTTGATCTTGACACCGCCATACACCACCGCGCTTTTTAACGGTAAATGCTTGCTGTATAGCGCCACGTTATCAGCCACTTGCTGCGCCAACTCACGGGTTGGAGTCAGCACAAGAGCACGTACTTGGTTGTTACGCGCCCCTTGACCCGCTAATAAATTTTGCAGCATCGGCAAGGTAAAACCGGCTGTTTTACCCGTCCCTGTTTGCGCCGCCGCCATCAAATCCTGACCCGACAACACCACAGGAATCGCCTGCTGCTGGATTGGGCTAGGAGAAGTGTAGCCCTTCTCTTCCAAGGCTTTCAAAATGCGCGCGTCTAATCCTAGGGACTCAAAATTCATTAGGGTTCTCAATTGGGTGATACAAAGGCGCGAAGCTTAACCTTTGTAGGGGGAATTTGCGAAGGGTTTTGTAAATGTTATATTTTGTTATCTTAATTTAAGCTTGATAATAAATTAATCAGGTCCATAGGTACTTGCCTATCTAACCAAAGCGACATGCAAATATGGATTTCCTGACATTACGGAACCAATAGTGCCTTCTAAAACTCAACACAAACGTTTATCGAGCCGATACTTACTTTTGTCTCTAGTAGTGGCATTGGTTCCATTATTTATATTTGCCGGTCTTTATGATCGATACTTTGACCAGCTAGTTTCAAAAATTACAGATGGACGAATCAATACTCAAGTTGCCGCGGTTCAAAATGAGTTTCGCGTTCATTTAAGAGAGCGCTTGTATCAACTTGATGTACTTGCGGATGAGCTTGATTCTCCCGAAATTTTTCAAAAAGATGGTAAACAAAATCTTCCTGAGGAACTGGAAGCGCTTTTGCGGTTACAGACTGACCTTAATAATGTTTACGGTATTGCCTTTTTTGATGCTGAAAAGCAGTTTCTTTGGAGTTTCCCTAAGTACGCCTATTCACCGGACAGATATCACGCAGTTCAGCCATACAAAACACAGTTTGAACAGGCGGATATTTTAGGGCCGGAAGAGTTTACCTTTGATCGGCCAAGTTCGGTCCTACTTGTTAAACCAATTATCGGTCTATCCGGTAATAACAAAGCGCCCTATTTAGGGCTTATTCTGCGTTTCAACTCGTTAGCTGCAATCCCAAAATCGCTGGGCACGGACGGGATTTTTACTCCTTATTTAGGCGTGCCAGGTAACCGCATCTTTGACATCGTAGGTCAGCCAGTTCAGAGCATAGACCAATACGATCAAACGTTTGACTTGTTCCCAGGCTGGTCTATCAAGCTTAGACAAAACGAAGTGCTTGCTGCACCGCCTAGCGCAACCCTTAGATATTGGTTGATTGGCTTAGTGATATTAACGGCAGCTTGCCTTCTAGTTGTTCATTGGTTTGTTTCCAAACGCTTAAATCGTCAATTAGATACGCTGATTGTGGGTATTGAACGAGTTGCTTCGGGAGATCTCAAATCTCCAGTACCAACTCAGCCGGGTACAGAGCTTGATCGACTAACGATTGCGATTGAGAAAATGCGTTCTCAACTCAATCAAGTGATCCAATCAAATGTTGAAATGGAAAGGCGAGCCTCTCTCGGGAATCTAGCAGCAGGGCTGGCTCATGATATCCGCAATCCGCTTAACATCGTTGGGATCACCACCAAAGCATTATTAAAAAGAGAGCTTAACGATGAAAAAAAAGAAATGCTCTCTATGGTCACGGATGAACTTGGACGGGTAAATCGAGTGATTGACAACTTATTAAACTTTGCTCGACCAACGCCTCCTAAACAGGAGGTTGTGATATTGGTTGAGGAGCTTCAGCTGGTGGCGAACCTTTTAAACGCAACAGTATACAAACATAAGGCTAACTTGCGCATAGAGTGTGACGCGACATTAGAACTGTTAGCAGACCCTACTCACTTGCATCAGGTATTAATAAACCTTGTCTTAAATGCTATCCAGTCTTTTAATGGTCAAGGCGGTAACGTGACCATTAATGCTAAACGTGAGCCTGAAGAGTTGGTCATCGCCGTTTTTGATAATGGTCCGGGTATAGACTCGTCACATCTTGAGCGGATTTTCGAACCCTTTTACACCACGAAATCCACCGGCACAGGCCTTGGTTTAGCCATTTGTCAGGCTCTTATTCAAGCCAACCATGGACGGATAGAGATTCGTTCTGACAGTGAAGGCACCACTGTATGTTTAAAATTCCCAATACAAGCAAAGTTAGACGATACTTATGAGTAACCTAAGCGTTTTGGTCATTGATGATGAACAGAATTTAGTACGAAGTATTAAATTCTCTTTGAGTAATCAGGATATTGAATTCTCAGCTGCTTTTACAGGGCAAGAAGGGATCACCGCGTTTGAGCAAATAAGCCCCGATTTAATTCTGCTCGATTTGGGATTACCAGATATGTCTGGGCTTGAGGTATTAAGCCACTTGAGACAACTTTCTCCAACAACGCCCGTTATCATGATCTCTGCTCATGGTGATACTAGAACAGCAGTTAAAGCTGTCAAAGAAGGCGCTGTGGACTACATTACTAAACCATTTGATGTTGATGAGCTTGAACTGCTGATGCTCAGAACCGCTGAGCAGCAAAAAACCACCAAAGAACTCGCCTTTCTTAGAAATAAAGATGATCTAAACAATCAAATCATTGGCCAGTCGACGAAAACTAACCTGCTTAAGAAAATGATCACTCAGGTTGCCAACAGTGCCGCCAGAACTATTTTAATTCAAGGCCCATCTGGGACAGGAAAAAGTATGGTGGCAAAGAGTATCCATAATCAGCGTTTCAACAATGCTCCTTTTATCGAAGTCAATTGTGCTGCATTGCCTGAGCACTTAATTGAAGCCGAGCTTTTTGGCGCTGAAAAAGGCGCTTATACCGGGGCAACATCTACGCGAGATGGCCTCATTGCGCTGGCGGATGGTGGTACGTTATTTTTAGATGAAATTGGCGAAATGCCACTTAATATTCAAGCAAAACTACTGACGTTTTTAGAACAAAGAACCTTTCGTCCTGTTGGAGCAGGAAAAGAGCGCAAGTCGAATGCGGTCATCATTGCGGCAACGAATCAGAACCTTGCTAAACAAGTATCAGAAGGTCGTTTTAGACAAGACCTATTTTATCGGCTGAATGTAGTACCTGTTGAAATTCCAGCGTTGCAAGAACGCGCCACGGACATTCCAATCCTTGTTGAACATTTCTCTAGCCTCATGGCTCAAAATGAAAGCTGCCAACCAGTGATCATGACGCCGGAAGTCATGATGTCATTACAACAGTATGCTTGGCCCGGAAATATTAGGGAACTAAAGAACCTAATCGAGCGATTAACGATCTTGTACCCAGGTGAACACATAACTTGTTCGTTATTACCTAACGAAATCCTACCGAAAACTCCAACATTGCATTCACCGCAAACAAGTTACGATGAGCAGGTTGAGTCAAAAGAAAAGGAAGTCATTTTACAGGCACTCAGTGCGGCTCAAGGAAAAAAAGGCTTAGCGGCTGAGAAGCTCGGCATTTCAAGACATGCCTTAAAAAGGCGGATGCAACGCTTAAATTTAGACCTTTAACTGAATGAACTATGCAAAATAAAAATAAATTTAAACTTCGTATTAACAATACGCTTTGTCTATTAATGGCTTGTTTGCTTTCGCAAAGCGCCCTTGCAGAAACAAGGTTAGGTTCTGTCAATGAACACGCGACCAAAGTGGGCTGTTTATTTCCTATGACAGGTCGCGGCGGCCTTTACGGGCACGATAGCTTGATCGGTATTCAAATCGCTTTGGAAAAGATCGCCTCTTCCCCTCGTTATCCAGAACTTCAGGTATTAATTGAAGATTCACGTTCGAAAGCGTCTCGAGCGACTCGCATTGCGCGAACATTTGCCCAAGAAGAAGGTGCTCGTTTCTTATGTGGCGTCGTTAACTCTTCTGTTGCGATACAGGTCGCGCAAGTAGCGAGCCAAGAGGAAGTGTTTTTTATTGGTACTGATCACGCTTCATCACGCTTAACAGAGCCGTTAACCAATCCTTATTACTTTCGGCTCAGTAATAACACCAAACAAAGCATGCTAGCGGGTGCTAAATACATTAAGGAGCATTTACTCCCTAAGACGAATAACCGCCCTATTCGTATTTCCTACATAGCACCAGATTACGAGTACGGTTACTCCGTCTGGCAGGACCTCACCAGCGCTTTGGACGAATTAAATGTACCGTATCAAATCGTAACGACATTGTGGCCTCGATTGTACGAAGCAAATTATTCACCTTTTATACGAGCGTTAATGGAGCAACCGACAGATCTTATTGTTAACTCTATGTGGGGAGGTGACCTCGTTGCCTTTATTCAACAGGCAAAAAGTACTCCCCTGTTTGATCATTCTGCGTTCGCAAACTTTGATACGGGGGGGAATTACGAAGTCCTTGCCGCATTGGGCGACGACATGCCAGATGGTTTGATCATGTCCTCCCGACATCACACCAATTGGCCAAGAACAGAACTAAACCACTGGTTTGTTGAACGATTTAAAGAGATAAGCGGTCGCTATCCTTCTTATGCCGCGGAAGGCGCCTACTCGGGGCTAATGGCCATTGCTGAATCCCTTGCGATTGCCGGAACCACTGCCAGTAACGATACAATAAGAAAGACTCTGGAGCAGCTTGTACTCCATCTGCCGGAGGACCCCATTGGTTACTCATCTTTTATGGATGAGCGAACACACCAAATTCAGCAAGTCATTGCGATAGGCACAACTCAAGCTAATTCAAATCAGCTCCCAGCCAAAAAACTGCTTGGCGATTGGGTTGTCTATTATCCTAGTCGCTTCAGCCCATTTAAAAATAAAGAATAAAACCAGCGAGCGGAATCCGCTCACAATTTCATGTTAATCATGAGCGGATTCCGCTCATGATTAACATGAAACACCATATAAAAATAATTTTTTCCCTTTAATATCAATGCAGTAACAAAACTTACAAAACTGGCACCACCTTTGCTATCTCACCTTTAGTACTGCGATCAGTGCGCTCATTTAAGATAAATCAACATTCATAGTACTGCTCAATCGTGAATGTTGACTGAAGCGCACTAGCAGTCGTTTGGCAAAATTAAGACTTGTTTATCACTTGCTTTGCCTACGAATCATAAAAATAAAGGTGTTATAACTATGTATCTACATGATGCGTCTCTATTAAAAGAACGCTGCCTAGTAAACGGCCAATGGGTTTCCGCAGCGGATAATAAAACCATCCCTGTCACCAACCCTGCTAATGGCGAAATCATTGCTCATATCCCTCACCTAAGCGCAGACGAAGTGTCTTCGGTTATCGAAGCGTCACAAGAGGCTCAAAAAAAATGGGCGGCTATGGCAGCAAAAGAACGCTCAAAAATCCTGCGTCGCTGGTTTGATCTCATCATCGAAAATACCGATGACTTGGCAATGATCATGACCTCTGAACAAGGCAAACCGTTAACGGAAGCCAAAGGTGAAATTGGCTATGCCGCTTCTTTCGTTGAATGGTTTGCAGAAGAAGCGAAGCGCGTTTACGGCGACACAATCCCTGCCCCAGTGACAAATCAACGCTTGACGGTTATCCGACAGCCTATTGGTGTGACAGCCGCGATTACTCCTTGGAATTTCCCGGCAGCGATGATTACTCGTAAAGCGGCCCCAGCGCTGGCAGCAGGCTGCTCTATGATTGTTCGCCCAGCCGACTTAACGCCTCTGACTGCTTTAGCACTTGCTGAATTGGCACTAAGAGCAGGCATTCCAGATGGCGTTTTCCAAGTGATTACCGGCTCAGCCAGCAAACTTGGCAAAGTCTTAACAGATAGCAATGTGGTGACCAAACTTTCGTTCACTGGTTCAACAGAAGTAGGTCGTTTATTGATGGCTCAATGTGCGGACACCATAAAGAAGGTTTCCCTAGAGTTGGGTGGTAACGCGCCGTTTATTGTGTTTGACGATGCGGACCTTGATAAAGCTGTCGAAGGCGCTATGGCGTCTAAGTACCGTAATGCTGGGCAAACCTGCGTGTGCGCAAACCGCATCTTAGTTCAACGCGGTGTTTACGACGCCTTCATTGCCAAACTTCAAGAAAAAGTAGCGGCACTTAAAATTGGTCATGGCATTGAAGATGGCGTCCAAATCGGACCAATGATTGAAGAGAAAGCCATCACCAAAGTAGAAGAGCACATTCAGGACGCGGTTTCTAAAGGTGCGAAGTTGATCCATGGTGGCGAACGTCTAGGTGGATTATTCCTTGAACCTTCGATCTTGGTGGATGTCACCAGCGATATGAAAGTGGCACAAGAAGAAACCTTCGGCCCGATGGCTCCAATCTTTCCATTTGATACAGAAGAACAAGCTGTTGCCATGGCAAACGACACCATATTTGGTTTAGCCGCTTACTTCTTTACCAAAGATCATGCGCGTAGTGTGCGCGTTTCTGAAGCCTTAGAGTACGGCATGGTAGGTCACAACACTGGGCTTATTTCCAACGAAGTTGCACCGTTTGGTGGTGTTAAACAGTCAGGCCTAGGACGTGAAGGCTCTAAGTACGGTATCGAGGAGTACTTGGAACTGAAATACATCTGCAGCGCTCTTTAACACGAGGAAGTCATTATGTCTCAAGGTATCAAACCCTTTTCTTTTAATACTCCAGGCTCCATGCATGTTGAATGGGGTGGAGCCAAACGTCTTGGTGAACTAGCGTCCGAATGGTTCCAAGAACGCAACGTACTGCTCGTGACGGATAAATTCCTGAGTGAAAGCGGTCTGTTGAACGAAACCAAAGCCTCTTTAGAAGCTCAAGGTTTCAGTATTTCCGTTTTCGATGACGTAGTAGCGGATCCACCAGAACACGTCTTAATGGCCTGTGTAGATTTTGCAAAAGCCAATCAGACTGATTTGGTGATTGGCTTAGGCGGCGGCTCACCAATGGATATTGCTAAACTAGTGGCCGTTATGCTGACATCAGAGCAGCCATTGTCTGAGCTATATGGGATTGGCAAAGTACAGGGCAAGCGCGCACCGTTACTTCAAATCCCAACCACAGCAGGGACCGGTTCTGAAGTTACCAACATCACCATTTTAACAACTGGTGAAACGACCAAGATGGGTGTGGTTTCTAAGCAGCTATACGCAGATTATGTCTTACTAGATGCTGAGTTAACCATTGGTTTACCTTCCCTACCGACCGCTGCAACGGGCATTGATGCCATGGTTCACGCGATTGAAGCGTACACATCGGTACACCTAAAGAACCCTCTTTCTGATGCGCTGGCAAAAGAAGCATTACGTTTGCTTAGCAAAAACTTGCTGACCGCTTGCCAAGAAGGCACTAACCGCGCAGCACGTGAAGCCATGCTCTTGGGTGCCAACTTAGCAGGCCAAGCTTTTTCAAATAGCCCGGTCGCAGCCGTGCACGCTTTAGCTTACCCATTAGGCGGTCACTACCATTTACCGCATGGTTTAACCAATGCTTTGATGCTAGGACCTGTGCTTCGCTACAACATGAAAGAAGCAGCGTCACTTTACGCTGAGCTTGCCGACGTTGTATTGGACTCCCCTGAAGGAAACGAAAACAGCCGAGCAGAGCAATTCGTAGCCTTTATGCAAAACCTGATGAATGAGTCTGGCGCGCCACAACGACTACGTGATGTTGGGGTCACTGAAGAGAGCCTTCCAACACTCGCCAAAGATGCCATGCTGCAAACCCGTTTGCTTGGCAATAACCCTGTTCCAGTGACTGAAAGCGATGCCCTAAAACTGTATCAAGAAGCTTTTTAATTCAATGAAACAATGTTTGTTTCTGCAATAAAAACCTGTAGCAACCCCTCTGCAACCTCTGGTTGCAGAGAATTTGAATTATTACAAAAATAATAGGAAATCATCATGAGTAAAGAACGTATTGATGGCCAAGAAACACCATTTTGGTCTATGGGCCCTTTTAAGGTCCGCCTCCCGTTTGTCCACTATCGCATAGAATGGCCTGATTACTTTCAAGGCCTGCTTATGTGTGCCGTCGACCTTGCTGCCATCCCATTAATGACCGAGTTGCTAGGCATGCCATTTGAAGTGGCCTTAGCGGTTGTTATGTTAAACGGCCTTTTCTACTTGTTACATCACTTGTTAGGTGACCCTGTTGTTCCTGGCTGGATTACGCCAGCGATTCCGCTATTGATGGCATACTGTACAACTTTCCCTGAAGGACCTGAACGGATTCATGCCTTAATATCCTTCCAGCTCTTGCTCGGAATATTCTCGATATTTATCGGGGCATCTGGACTGGCTCACAAGGTGGTTTCGTTAATACCCCAAGCCATCAAATCGGGGGTCATTATTGGAGCCGGCATTGCAGCAGTCATGGCTGTATTTAAAGTCGACGGCCGTTTTGATACTTACCCAATCACCATCACTCTTGCTGTGGGCATTGCGTTTTATGTGATTTTCTCGCGCCACTTTGCGCATTTAAAACAGAACAACGCTTTCTTTAACGTGATTGGTAAATTAGGTGTTTTCCCGATCGTTGCCTTAGCCATTGTTATTGCCCCTACCGTTGGCGAAACATCTTGGCCAGACATCCAATGGGGCTTTTCTTCGCCTGATTTCGTTACACTTTGGAACGAGTACACTGTGTTTGGCCTTGGGATGCCGCCCTTAATGATGTTTTTAACTGCAATTCCTACGGTGTTAGCAGCTTATATTGTTCTATTCGGAGATGTATTACAAAGTCGAGCTATTTTGGAAGAAGCTGACCAAATTCGCAAAGACGAAAAAATTGACTATGATCCGGATCGCGCACACATGATTTTTGGTGCACGTAACTCTGCCATGTCAATTTTAGGCCCTGATGTTGCTATGTGTGGTCCACTTTGGGCGGCGATGCACGTCGTGATCGTCGAGCGTTTCAGCCAAGGTAAGAAAGCCATGAAGTCCATCTTTGGTGGTGCTGGCTCTTTCCGTTGGGGTACTAATACGGGCTTGCTATTCATGCCAATCGTAACCCTAGTGCAACCAATCCTAGGGGTTGCGCTGGCACTAACGCTACTGATTCAAGGCTACGTTTCGGTTCGAATCGGTGTAATGGAAGCACGCTCACAACGTGATCTTGGTATTGCAGGTATCGTCGCGGCCGTTCTTGCCACACGTGGTGCCACATGGGCCTTTGCTGTCGGTGTAGTGCTTTGTATTTTGGTCTACGGACGTGATTTCTTCAAAGGTGAGAAAGACAAAACCTTTGTGAAAGATCAAGCTCAATAAACCTCCTGGCGCTATCGCGTTTTGGAAAAATGCTAAAGATAAAAAATGCCCCAAGTGTTTCATCACTTGGGGCATTTTATTATCACAATGCAATAGCGCATTAAGCAGACAGTAACCTTATTTTCTTACATTGAGCCCCTAGATAGACGCCCAAAGCAATCAATAGCCCCATTCCTAACACTCTAAGAGTGATGACACTTGTGCTGAAGTCTGCAGCAGCTTCTGGCCAAGCAATTAGCAGAGCAGACACGATAAAACCACCTCGTTGAACCATGGTTAAAGGGGCTCCTACCCCGTGACCTCTAAAGAATCCTTCATTGTGGGCGCAAGAAGCTATCCTGGTAATCCGTATGATGGGCACACCCTGAAAGATCAACTGCAACAAGTAGAAACCTTGATTGGGCGAAAACCTGAAACCTGTTTTGTCGACCGAGGATATAAAGGATCAGGTGTGGAAGACATTAAAGTCTTGATTGCAGGTCAAAAACGCGGAGTCCCCAAGAAAGAGAAGAACTGGATGGGGAGAAGAAATAGCGTGGAGCCCATCATCGGGCATCTCAAGCCAGATGGAAAACTCAGACCATGCTTCCTCAAAGGAATACTGGGCGATGCGATTAACATGACCCTAAGCGCCTGTGGCCAAAACCTTCGTAAGCTGCTGAATTGGCTTAATTTTGCCTTGATCCGGTGTGGCATTTATAGCGGGATGAAATTGATACAAGCCTTATTGTCACGAAGGCTAGAAAATGAAATAGCGCTTTAGTCTAAAAACGCCATTATTCAGGGACGACTAGAGAGCGAACCGACGACTTTCGGGTTATAACCGAACGTATAAAATCTGGATTTACTGCTAAGAAAGGTTTTGGATTTACTGCTAGAAAGACTTTGGAGAATAAGTCTTGATTTGGTTGCGGGAGCCGGATTTGAACCGACGACCTTCGGGTTATGAGCCCGACGAGCTACCAGGCTGCTCCATCCCGCGCCTGAAAAAGCCAAAGAATATGACTTTTTAATTGTAATCTTTGAACTGGTTGCGGGAGCCGGATTTGAACCGACGACCTTCGGGTTATGAGCCCGACGAGCTACCAGGCTGCTCCATCCCGCGCCTGAAAAAGCCAAAGAATATGACTTTTTAATTGTAATCTTTGAACTGGTTGCGGGAGCCGGATTTGAACCGACGACCTTCGGGTTATGAGCCCGACGAGCTACCAGGCTGCTCCATCCCGCGCCTGAAAAAGCCAAAGAATATGACTTTTGAATTGTAATCTTTGAACTGGTTGCGGGAGCCGGATTTGAACCGACGACCTTCGGGTTATGAGCCCGACGAGCTACCAGGCTGCTCCATCCCGCGCCATTCAGTCTAGTGACTGTCTAAGATTTCATTCAAGTGATTATGGTAGCTGTAAAACTAAATGGTTGCGGGAGCCGGATTTGAACCGACGACCTTCGGGTTATGAGCCCGACGAGCTACCAGGCTGCTCCATCCCGCGCCATTCAGTCTAGTGACTGTCTAAGATTTCATTCAAGTGATTATGGTAGCTGTAAAACTAAATGGTTGCGGGAGCCGGATTTGAACCGACGACCTTCGGGTTATGAGCCCGACGAGCTACCAGGCTGCTCCATCCCGCGCCTGATTTAGTTTTAACTAATCACTTTCGGTGCGTATTTTAGAAATGCACACACCTGTCAAGAATGTGTTCCGCTTTAAGTTCTAAAGCTTCCCGTCTCAACGAGGTGCGCATATTAGAGATGTTTTTATGTTTGGTCAACCCCTAAGTTTAAAATCTTTTAATTCTAAACGCTCTGGGTAACCAAAAGACGAACAGTAACAACGAAGACCGGAGCGGTCCGATTGGATGCTACGTGAATAGAGAGAAATCATCTCACGTGCATTTTGAGACATTTCTTGCCAGTTTTTCAGAAAGTTAATGTAGGGTGTCTGTTGGATAGAGTTAACAACCCAACCATTTTCCCCTTCAATAATCCCGTAACGCCTACCCTGTTTTGAAATAAGCATAACAGGCATCCCATACGCATTAGCAACATCAACTAAATTGAAATCCGCTTGCAATGCTTCCGAAACGACCAAAAGCCCACACTCATGCACTAGATACTGACTAGGTGGCAAAAACTCTTGTAACGAACCAACTTCTAGATCTATTTGATTGAGGCGAGCATGCTGAACAATCGACTCCGCTAGCGGATCTTCTGCGAAGCTTAAAAGTTTGGCCGATGCTGAAGAAAAATATCTTGGAAAAAGGTAGTCCTCTTCTGTAGTACCATCACCCCAATTGTCTTCTTTATGAATGTATCTCGCTATTCGCTTAATAGCTGATGAAACCTCTGATTGATCTAACCAGTCGGGTAATTTGTTGGTATGTAATTTACAACGCAATGCAGGGCTTATGAGTGAAGCAAGCGAATTCGCCTTCGAACCAAACGTAATTAGATGAAGCGGTGACTCTTTATGCACTATGTCCAATAGCGCTTTCATGCTAGGTTTTATTTGATTGGTTGCAGACTCAATGACGTCATTGATCGACACGACCTTGAATGTAAGGGAAAACCTTTCAAGCTCATGGCAAAACTCTTCAATGAAAAGTGTAAGCACTTTATTTTCATGTCGAGCATCCCAAACAATCAACGCATCGGACATATTGAATCTTCCTCTGATTAAGACTCATTAAATTCTATGTCAGTGCTGCTTTAACACCACTATTACATGGTGTTTTTTTGCATCAATGCGTAAGCATACGTTAATTTAGCACATTTATTAGCCAGAAAAATCATTTAAAACAGGTATAGTAAAATGAAAGAAAATACATCTAACTTATTGAAAAAATGCGAAATACCTGAAAAAGAAAATGCATTAAAGGGAAGAAATGAACCACTATTCATAGAAGATACAAATGCAGTTACAAAAGATAACATTAAGCGCACTCCTAAAAGTAACGAAAAAGAGGTTATTTTAGCTTTAGGCTGCTTCTGGGGGGCTGAACGCAAGTTCTGGAACACGCCTGGCGTCACTGTGACCGCTGTGGGCTATGCAGGCGGTTACACACCTAACCCTACCTACGAAGAAGTGTGTACAGGGCAAACAGGACATACGGAAGTGGTCAGGGTGATTTTCGATACCAATCAAACCACTCTGGAAGAAGTATTAAAGGTCTTCTGGGAAAATCACGACCCTACCCAAGGTATGCGCCAAGGCAATGATATTGGTAGCCAGTACCGTTCTGCCATCTACGCATTAAACGAAGAAGATTTGGCCTTCGCTAAAGCCAGTAAAGAAAAGTTTGAACGACGCCTGCTAGCCAGCGGTTTTGGCATGATCACAACTGAGATCGAGCTATTGGATACGTTTTATTATGCTGAGACTTACCATCAGCAATACCTACACAAGAACCCAAATGGTTACTGTGGACTCGGTGGCACAGGGGTTTCATGCCCAATTGGTTTAACGGTTTAATAGGATTAACAATGCCTGGAACAATACAAATCAACTCCATCTCTCTTGAAGCGGCACAGAAAATGCCAGTTTTAGGGAGTTGCAGGCGGTAACGTTGTACAAGATGACGAATGCGCATTGGCTGGCTTTAGCGTTCTCTCTTAACAAGAAACCGAGAAGAGCCTATGCACTTCTCGGTTTCTTTTCACCAATGGTCAAGCTGATCACTTAACTGATATAGAGACTTAAACCGCTTGTTCGCTCTACTTTCCTATTCATGGCTTCTTCGAGCACTTTCTCTCCCCCAGAAATCAGGGTGAAATGCTTTTTAGAGCGAGTAATGCCCGTATAGATCAGCTCTTTGGTCAAAATAGGTGAGCTCTGGCTTGGCAGCAGCATAGCGGTATGATGGAACTCAGACCCTTGGGATTTGTGTACCGTCATAGCAAACACTGTCTCAACGCTCTGCAAGCGGCTTGGCAACACCCAGCGCACGCCCCCTTTGCCATCTGAAAAGACAACACGCTGTTTCAACTCACCATTCACTGGATAGCGTAAGCTAATACCAATATCACCATTCATCAGGTCAACACTGTAATCATTTTGTGTCACCATGACAGGACGACCTAGATACCACAGACTATCGGTGTCCATAAGCTTCTTATCAGAAACTAACAAACGCTCAATCTGGTCATTCATACCTTCAAGCCCCCAGTCGCCTTTACGCAGTGCAACCAGTAACTGAAAATTCGTATGAGCCTGTAAAACCTTTTTTCCCCATTGATCGAAAGCCTTTGAATCAAGGGTTTGTGGCATTTGTGCCACCACATCCAAATAATGACCGTAACCAAATATGATCAGTTTTTTAAAATCTGCTTCCAGAACTGAATCAGAATGTTGTGGCTGTGTTAACAAACGCAACACAGGCACGCCATTTACAGCATCTTTTTCAGCGAAGATGTCTTTTAGCTCATCCATTTTCGGAGCTTCAAGATAGTTGTCACGCTCTTCATTTACCAAGCTTGCCAAGCGGTGAATTACCCCACCCTCAAGGAATCGGTAACTTTTGCGCAGCATACAAACCGCCTGATTGAGCATCGAGCCCTGCTCGTCACGATAATCATCGCTCACCTCTTCACCACAGACGTTTTTAATCCACTCCATGGTGTCGGGCGTGTAATGCCCTTCGAGCGCACCGCGACAAAGGTCCCCTAGCACGTAACCCGCCTCAACTGAGGCAAGCTGGTCTTTATCGCCTAGTAGAATGACTCGAGTCGTCGGTTCAATGCCTTCAAATAGGCTCGCCATCATTTCAATATCGATCATGGAGGCTTCATCAACTACAACAATATCGGCCACTAATGGATTGGCCTTGTTATGCATAAACTGTCGAGTATTGGGCTTAGGCTTAAGCAAACGGTGCAACGTCATGACCTGTGTTGGGATGACGGCTTTTAAATCTTCCGGTTGAATATTTTCAAACTCTGGCAGCTGCAATCGTTGTAAGTTATCAGCAATGGACTCATTCAACCGCGCTGCGGCTTTACCTGTCGGAGCAGCAAGACGTATAGCAAGCGGCGGAAGCGCCTGCTTTAGACGCTCTGCTTGCAAAAGGGCCAGTAATTTTAAGACGGTGGTAGTCTTACCGGTTCCTGGACCACCAGTAATGATGGAAAAGTGGTTACTGGCTGCAATGCCACAGGCGATACGCTGCCAATCAGTATCCGTCACAAACTCTTTATTACCATCAAATAAATCGGCCAGTAGACTTCGAATATCACCATCATCAATTTGGCTAGAAGACATCAAGCGCGCACGTATCGCTTTTACGATGAAATCTTCGGCTTGCCAATAGCGGCGTAAATACAACAACGCTGAATCCTTGCTTTCGACCAGCACTAATGGGGAGTTTGGACCGCCTTCCACCGCGCCCGATGCATCAGTCACTGCAATGGCGGAGCATGCCTTGATTGCATCTATCCATGGCTTTAACGATAACCCCTTAATCCACTCTAGCATTTGCACACGTGCAATTTGCTGTGCTTCGTCATCACCCTCGTCCATGCTAAACAACGCTTCTGGCGTGTTTATCACATCCTCTAGGTTGATACAGACCTGACCCAATGCCACGCTGTGACTGGTGAGCATGATCGCTAACAGGGCTTCATCGGTAACCTTCGGAGTTTGCTCCTGGATAAACTTCACCAATGCATAATCAACGTATCGAATTAAGCCCGCATCCACCCAAGATTTCATAAGAATCACATTAGACATGGTCAACCTCCTGCATGCCTGCAAAAAGCTGGTCTAACGCTTCAATGAGCACTGTTGGCGGTTTGTCCATCACAAGCCCCTGAGTCTCGTGGTTTTCATAACCACGCAAGAAGAAATAAATCGCGCCCCCGACATGCTCATCGTAAGAGTAATTCGGAATGCGCTCTTTCAAATGACGGTGTAAGGCCACTAGATACAGCACGTACTGCAAGTCATAACGCTTTTTCAATAAGGCTTCTTCTAAGGCATCCGCATGATAATCTTCATCGCTACTGCCTAAGAAGTTACTCTTCCAGTCAATCACAAAGTACTGACCGTCAATATTGGCCACCAAGTCGATAAAGCCTTTGAACATACCTTGCAAGGCTTGGAAACTCGCCATCGGACGCTCTTTTCCTTGCCAAGTATGACGACGCACTAATTCATCCATACGCATGGTATTCACTTGATTGGCAGCAAACATAAACTCAAGCTCAACCGCAATGTGCTTCGGCGTTAAGTCCATAAGTCGGAGACTATGCTCCGATTTTTGAGTTAACGAAGAAAGATCAAACGACGTAGACAAGAAGTCTTTTAACCAATCCGACAAGCCCAGTGCAAACTCATCCAAGTTACGCTTACGGCAGCGACTATAAAGTGCTTCTAGGCGTGTATCATCATCTGCGACGGCTGCTGAGAAACCTAGCAACCGCTGACCTTCTGGCGTTTCAAAACGTTGCTCAGCAGACCACTCGATTAATCCGTGTAAAAACGTCCCCATAAAGCTACCGCGAGGCAATCGGTGCATCAGCTTCAACGCTTTTCCACTAGCACTGGATTCGTTTTGCTCTGTGTCATCGTCACTGATTTGCTCATCGATGGCTTTTTCGGCTTCGGTACTCTGTGGAAATACCGGCTCACTTTTCGCCCCATATTGAATAGACGAATAACTGGCAATCCACCAAGGCTCAATACCTAAATCGTCCACACGACGTGCATCCCGAGGCGCTAAATCTTCAGAAGGCCTATACGCTTCTACCTCTACTTTTGGCTCAGCTACAGTGAAGACTTCATCCATATCTTTGTATTGCGTTAAAACCGAGCCACCGCTGTGCCCAACCAAGGCATGGCCTGCTGAATTCAGCTCTGGCTCAGGGTTCTCTTGGGTGCCTTTGGGGTCTTCGACTGCCACCCATTGCGCGCATACTGCACGGGTCATAGCAACGTAGATTTTACGTACATCTTCCGCCAGACGTTCAAAATCAGCTTGCTCTACTTCATCTGCTTCAGGGGTAAAGGTTAAACGCAGCTCACCGTCCGTATGGTGGTATTCGATCGGCAAATCAGAGCTTTTCACAGGACGTACATAATCCAAGTATGGCAGCATAACGATCGGGTACTGTAGACCTTTGGATTTGTGGACGGTGACCACTTGCACCAAGTCCGCATCGCTTTCTAAGCGCTGCTGACGACTTTCCTCGCCAGACGCTTCGCTGGTAATGCATTGCTCGAGATGATGAATAAGCGCTTGTTGACCCTGCACCACTTCTGAGGCTTGCTGCAGCAGTTCAGTGATATGGAATAAATCCGTGATAGAACGTTCGCCATTGGCGTCATTTAAGTAACGACTGGTGACCTTTTGCTCAGTAAAAAAACGATGCAACGTCGCCATCACGCCAAACGATAACCAATGATGATGCAGGCTTCTGAACTGCTCAATAAAACTTTCCCAGAATACTTCGTCGTGGTTCAAACGATCCAACTCATAAAGGCTCATGCCCATCAAACGGCTACCCAGAGCAATACGCAAATGATAGCTGTTGTAAGGCTCCGCCATCGCTCGTAGCACACGCAAAATATCCTGCGCTTCTTCAGTTTCAAACACGTCGTTAGAGTCTGACAAGTACACACTGGAGACGTTTAACTCAAACAACGCGCGGCGAATCTGCCGCGCTTGATTACCGCTGTTTACCAACACAGCAAAATCTTTTGGCAAAAGCTTACGCTCACCCTCACCTAGATTGATCTTCGCTCGCCCCGCCTCTGATAAATTTAAAAGATACGTGATTTCCTTCGCCGTAACCTCGGCACGATCCCACTTTTTATCTTTTTCATCTTCGTTATCTTCATTAATTTCTAGATTCCAAACCTGCTGTGGCGGAACTACTTCATCATCTACCAACAAGGCAATCGGCTTACCCTCTTTACCCGATTTCACAGGTAAAAATGGAATCGGGTTGGCCCCTTTGTCTTTGAATAAAAAAGCACCTTGAGTCTGGTTATGTTGATCAGCGAACTCAAAGTATTTATTTACGCGGTGGACTAGCTCTGACGCTGAGCGGAAGTTATGCGTTAGCGTATATTGGCGATCGCCGGTGTCTTCTTTCGCCGCTAAATAGGTGAAAATATCCGCTCCACGAAAGCGATAGATCGCCTGTTTCGGATCACCGATCATAAAGAAGCCAGTATCAGGGTGCGGCTCAGAGACATTGTAAATGGTGTTAAAGATTCGATATTGAACAGGGTCGGTGTCTTGGAACTCATCTACCAAGGCCACTGGAAACTGCTTACGAATCACTTCGGCTAAACGCTCGCCACCCTCGCCCTGTAGTGCTTGATCGAGCTTGATCAACAGATCGTTTTGGCTCAACGCACCGATCTGCAGTTTTTCGTCTTCGACACGCTTAGCGATCCAGTGGCTTGAATGGCTAATAAGAAATTGATCCGGTGTAATCAGCTTTTCAACTGTTTCTTGAAGCTCACTTAAGACTCTTGCTGCTCCCAAATCAATTGGAATCACGGGTGTTGTCCAAAAATCACGGTCGACCAAAGCAATCTTTGCAAAGCTCTTACCGCTAAACAGCTTTTGTAGAATAGAAAGAGATTCACCGGCAGAGCTCGCCCACTCAGCCAAACCATCAAAGACCGATGCTCGATGCTTCGCATTAAGCGAGGTCGCTTTAAAGAGTTTTTGCTTTGCCGCGTCTTCAAAGCCTTTTTGCAGCACAGGTAAGGCATCACGTACCTTTGACTTTAGCTCTTTTACATTGGCTTCACGCTCTTGCGCAATCTCTACAAGCTGCTCACTGATGTTATCCGGTACCTTTGCAATCGCATCAACTTTGTAAATCACACGGCTTACAGTGCTGTATAGATCTGCCGGGGATTTGAAACAACCCAGCACTTGGCGCAACTCTGGTTCATCTAGGGTGAAAACCATTTCACGCCAATAATCTTCGCAAGCTTGCAACACCATTGGTTTTTCATTTTCGATCAGTGTTTGCGAGAAACTTAATCCACTGTAGAACGCATGCTCCGATAGAATACGGCTACACCATGAGTGAATGGTTGACACTGCGGCTTCGTCCATCCATTCCGCGGCCACATCGAGGCGACGTGCCGCTGAATTCAGACTTTGCTCCTGCTCGACTTCGTTACGTAGTTTAATCAGCGCTTCGTCTTTTGATTCGAGATCACCACGAAAAAACGCTGCGGCTTCGACCAATCGAGCACGAATACGGTCTCGCAGTTCACGTGTCGCCGCTTTGGTGAAGGTCACAACTAGAATATTGGGTGGCAGCAAGTAATCTGAAAAGCTGTTTTCACCGCCATGCTTTAGCACCAAGCGCAAATACAGCAGTGCCAAGGTATAGGTTTTACCTGTGCCGGCACTGGCTTCGATCAGTGCTGACCCCGTCAGCGGGAAGGTCAAAGCATTTAGTTGTTTGGTGTTATCGCTCATGCTTTTTCCTCCTGCAAACAATTCAACATCGGCTGGCATAACTCTGGGATCAGAGCCTCAAATTGTGTTACTTGCGCTTCTGACAAGGGAGCTTGGAAATACTGACGCGCATAGTGGCTAGCAGAACTGGCAAGATCACTGTTGAAATAGGCTTCCGCCATACGGTCTACATCAGGCTTTTTCGAGCGGCCTTTATTCAAATAGGCCATCGCCCCATTCACACCAAAACACTGCGGCGCTTTCATGGCTTTCTGCCAAGTCGCCACTAACACACCTAAATACTCCTCGGCGTCTTTTTGAGTCAGCGCTCTGAATTTCATATCGCCGTTCGGGGATAGGACTTGCGTTTGTACATTCCCTTGGTGAGCAACGTTTGCCACCACGTGTTTTACCCAGCCCAACACTAAGTTCGACCAACGCACCTTACTGCCAATATCATTTTTGGTAATCGGGCGTGGAAGCTCTTCTTCGGAGATTTTGGCTTCGCCATAGACATTGGAGGTTTGCAAAATAAACTGGGTCAAATTGCCATTGCCGGAGAAGTACAAACGCTCTAGATCGTCTGCAAACACCAGACCGGATTTTTCATCCATCACACGCTCAAATTGACGTAATGTATCTGGCTTTACTGTTAAAGCCTCAACATGGTGACGCCACGAGAAATACAAGGCTTTCACTTTGGTTGGGAACAGCTTATCGCGGCGGATCTCGGAAAACGCACCCGCTTGCAACTCACCTGCTGCCACATGACGCTGGAGTTCTTGTTCGACTCGGTCATCCCACTCGGATTCTGACGGGGTAAAACGCTTGGCGTATTGCAAAATAGTGTCGTGCACCTGCCATTCGTCCAGCCCATTACTAACGAAGTTCTCCACCACCTTGGTTTCTTCAATTTCACTCGGACGGTGAATGTCTAAGCGCTGTGCATACAGAGCGTCTACTGGTGAACGCAGCAACGCTGTGAGCTTACGAACATCGAGCGGTGCATCAGGTTGCCAATCCGGCAGAGGTTGCTCTTGCCCCAAAGTCACTTCGTTATTGTGCTCCCACTCTTTTTGGTAAGTAAAAAGTGGTGAGCCTTCAACAAAATATTGGCGGCTGAATGGCTGCATTGGGAAATCGTTTGTTAGACTTTTCAGTAAGTCTTTATTAATCCATGCCTTGCCAATGTAATCACGTAACTGGCCAACTAGCACCGAAGGGGGCTGCTCGGTATTGTCTTTGGCACTGCGACCCTGCCAGCTGATCACAAGCTTATCTCGGGCCGACAATACCGCCTCTAGGAATAAGTAACGGGCATCTTCACGGCGAGAACGGTCACCAGGTCGATAGTCACCCACCATCAAGTCAAAATCCATAGGCGTGCTAACTTGCGGATAATCACCATCGTTCATGCCAATCAAATACACCTGTTTGAATGGGATCGCGCGCATTGGCATTAAAGTGGCAAAGTTCACCGAGCCAGATAAGAAACGCTGGCTTAACGACGGTTCATCCATTTGCCCTAAGAGCGTTTCTTGCACCACCTCGATGGCAACGCATTCTTCATCTACCCCCGAGCCACGAACGGTTTCTTCAAGGAGTTCAATCTGATCTTCAATCCGAGTAATCACACGACGCTCATGGTCGTTACTTGGCTCAAAAAATGTCTGCAGACAGCTTTGAAGTGCCTGGCTCCAATCTAGCAGTGGTTTGGGCTCTTTAAAGCTTTGCCAAACCGTTTGCACATCGTCGACTAAGCAATGCATTTGACCGAGCAAGCGTGCTTCTAGTCCACCAATATCACCATAGGGCAAAACATCTTGCCAGATTTCACCGTTGCCAACGCTATACCCCAGCAGCATTCGCTTTAAGCCGAACACCCAAGTGTTTTGCTCAGAGGAATGCGTCAGCCCCAACCCTTTGCGTTGCTCTTGGTTTAGTCCCCAGCGAATATTGGCTTGTTCGATCCAGCTTTTCAGCGTCACAACATCGCCTTCGCTCATACCATAACGTTTACGTAGTGCCGGAATATCCAATAAGGACAGCAAGTCGGTTGCTTCAAAGCGCGAACGTGAAATGGATAACAGGGACTCAAACGCCGCTACAATAGGATGCTGCTGACGAGCACTTTGATCGGCTACGTGGAATGGGATAAAACGTTCGTCGGCATGCTCACCATATTTAGTAAAACGTCCGAAGACAGCTTCGATATGCGGCACGTAAATATTGATATCAGGAGCCATGATCAAGATGTCACGAGGCTCTAATGGCTCGCCTTGTTGCTCGGCTTGTTCGAACTCATTGAGCAAGGCATCGCGAAGCACCTCGATTTCACGTTGTCGACTGTGGGTTTCCACAAAGCGAATGCTTTGATCATGCTCTAGGTTTACATGGCGGGCCAGCGCTTTGCTGTCTTCAATGCTGCGTAAGTTGAAAATATCGTCTTGTAACTGCTGCAACATCGTCTCCACTCCCGGAGACTCGAACAGGTCGATTTTGCTATCAACAAAGAAGGTTTGGTATTGGTCTGGCTGGTCTTTTTCATCGAGCGAGTGCAGATAATCACGCCCCAGTTTGCCCCAAGAAGCCAGCAATGGATTGCCATATAAATGCACATCATCAAGGGAAATATCTTTGCCGTTTCGGCCATCTTTTACCGGGCGACGAGACTTTGCTTGGCGCAACAATTGTCGACCTTCGATTAAGTCTCCCCAGTAATATTCACTTGGGTTCATAGTGAACAACAAGATCTGCGTAAATGGTGCAATGGCGTGAAAGACTTCTAGGATTTGATTAGGCAGTGATGAAATACCAAACACCACTATACGCCGCGGCAAGCCTTCCATAGAGGTTTGCTTGCGACAATATTCGATAAAGTCCTGGTGGATTTGCGAACGGTTAACAATTTGACGTTTGCCCTGTGCAAACTGCGGATCTTGCTCTACGTCTTGCACTAAGTAACGCCAAAGCATCGGTTGCCACAACTGATCATCAGGCACAGATTTGGATTGGCTATTGGCGGGCTCGTCACGCTTTGGCAAGACATCTAAACTATCTTGCCATGCTTGCAACCAGTCCGCACGGTAGACTTGGTATTGGTCAAACAACTTGGCAATGCGTTCCGCTAACACATAACGGCGATGTTCTTCGTTTTTACCCATAGCGATAAAATGAATCAGTGAATCATAATGACCGTCTTGATTTATGCTGCTTAAGTCTTTTAATAGACGAAACAGACGCCAAGTCATCGGCTTCATATCAAATGGCGACTCAGTATCTAACTCCCAAAATGCCGCACGATACGCTTCCCAGATAAAACGCCCCGGCAACGAGACATCAATGGAAGTCGCAATCCCTACACCACCATCGTGTTCGTCTTGAGCCAACGCTTGCTGCAACCACTGTGCAATGCCATTACTCTGGACCAGAAATTTATCTGTCTCCAATGGCTCCAGCGGATAACGCTTGACCCACTCCACCAACACATCTTTCAACGATTCAAGACGATTGCCTTGAATGACCATCAATCCCGTCGGCCAACTGCTCACATCATGCCCCTTTCGCCCAATAGTCAAATTAGGTCTATGGTACACCAAAGTCACGACAGATAATGACGCCAGCAAACGCTTGTTTTAAAAATAAAAAAGCCAACTCGAAAGCTGGCTTTTGAAACATACAAGAGACTAACAATTAGCCATCAATATTGATGTTATATTCAGTGTTATTGAAGATAACTTTTAGTGAATCTCCGGAGTCGACATTACTATCCGAACCGAAAGTAGCAATTTCTTTGGTGTAGTTTTCACTGTCTACAACGCCAACTCCACTTTCAGTCACAGATAAGTTGTCATTTAGGAACTTCTCAATGTCTTCTTCATCAGAAGGTAACGTCAATAGATCCGACACATCTAGGGCATCCTCTTTAGCATTGAAATCTGTAATCACGTCGTTGGCATCATCATTCTTGAGAATGAAAGTATCTTCCCCTGAACCGCCGGTCATGGTATCCGAACCGTAATCAGCTCCACCAAACAAGATGTCATTACCATCATCACCTAAAAGGTTGTCAGCTCCAGCACCACCATCAAGGTAGTCATTGCCTTCACCGCCATCTAGAAGATCATTATTACCTTCTCCATAAAGTGAATCATCATCAGCTCCTCCATACAGAGAGTCATCATTTGAGCCACCTTTCAAGGTATCGTTGCCTTCATCTCCATAAAGAGCATCGAGATTAGTTCCGCCATCTAGCAAGTCATCTCCTAGACCACCGTGCAATTCATCGTCACCCGATTCACCAAATAACGAATCATCGCCATCACCACCATATAAGGTGTCATTTTGGGAGCCGCCGTAAAGCTCATCATTGCCTAAGCCACCATGAATGGTGTCATTACCTGCTTCACTCTTAATAATATTATCTGAATCATCTCCAGTAAGATCATTAGGCTCCCAAAGGTTTATGCTAGGTTCTGAATCTAAACTGGCCAGAGTGTTAAAGTTAAGGCTGACAATACCAGAATCACCGTCTGCATCTTTAACTAATAAGTTCACATTTATACTGGCATCTACTAAAGATTCGTATTGTTTAATAGTCCATTCCCCAGTAGAAGAATTTAGCTCTACTTCATATACAACTTCTCCACCTTTGGTCGCTTTTAATAGCTGCCCATTATCAGTATCAATAATCGATACTAATGGAGCGGCAGAAAGCCCCAGCGAAGAAAAGATTGACGCTAAACCATTGGTTAAAGTCGTCACTATATTAGTGCTAAATACAGCAGTCCCTCCATCTGCACCGATACCACCTAAATCCCCACTGACCTCTGCATAGTCTTTGCCAGCAACGAGGCTTAATTGAGCATTTAGAACAGTATCAAGCAGACTACTAGGAGAATCATCATCAACAGTTACTGTAACCGTTTCAGAATCAATCACAGAGTCATCATCGCCTATTAAATTAACGCCGAAAGTAAGGTTAAGCTCATTTTCAGTTGCACCAGTACTAACTAAACTATCGACGATGTTTGCAACTAAATTCGGTGCTTCATGGTCTACTGCTTTAGACAAAGTCACTGTGTAAGTGGCTGTGCCTTGGTCAGATATATCACTTAAAGAGATGCGCATCACTTCATCATCGGTGCCTTCAACGACACCGAAGGCATCGCCATTGTCTGATTCCCACTCAACTGTTTTACCGCCAGAAGTCAGCCCCTGCTCTTTTAGAGAATCGATATCAATAGCGAGCTTAACACCAGAGCCAGCCTCGAAGTTGGTGATCTTAAATTCCTTGGTAACCTCTGTAACAGCATCCTCGTCACCAAACTCACGTAATCCTTTATCAGGTAGAGCTTCTTCCGAAACAACTGCCAAATCAGAGTCTGTCAAATCAAGACTTACTTTAGAGGCATCAGGAGTTTCAGTAACACCAACTGCAGTAATATTTAGAATGCTAGTAGCCGAATCACCATCAGCATCAGTCAAATCCACTCCTACTGAAATTGCAGAGCTTAGACCCTCGATATTTTGATACTGTAAGAATTCCCAGCTGCCTGTATCGGTATTCAGATGGATTTGGAAGACTGTATCACTATTACCATCAAGCACCGACAAGGTATCAACATTCGAACTATCGCTAACTTCAAACTCAACTTTAGCGCCCGAGCCAATTGTTGAAAGTACAGATTGCAACTGTGACTCGATATTTGCACTAAACGCAATATCACCATAACCATCTGCACCAAAACCACCAACCGCACCAGAAGCTTCAGCTATAACTCCGCTAGAGAATGAGATCGACTTGATAGTGAAATCGCTATTATCATCTTTGTTTGCATCATTTCCGTTATCAAGTGCTTCAATAACCAATTTATCAAAGCCACCTTGAGAAATAGATAGAATTGAAGCATTTACATCCCCACTAGATTCCTCAGAAGTTATCGTAGTAAAGCCTACCTCATCATCTCCTCGATAAAGCGTAACTTTAGCAACTTCTTTACCACCTTGGTCTGTTGAGTAGAAACGGCTAAAGTCAATTTCTGCACCGTAAGCAACGTCGTTTAGTGTGAAAATAAGCTGCTCAGAAACTCCTGCACCATCTTTAACACGGTATTCAATCTCACCAGGTAAAGAGTGTCCAAAGTCACTTGAACTTCGAACCCCAACACCATCACCATTTTGGTAAAGAGCCGCTGTAGATTCAGCAAGCAAATCTGACGCTGTTGTCGCACCAAATGCTCTCGCTGTAATCGTAAACGGAAGCTCCGAGGTGTTTAAAGATTTACCGTTTATTAAGTCGAAACCATTAGCATCAAACAGAGCTGAACTTGAGCTTACTGCTGTCGCAGTAGCACTGAATGAAGCTTCACTTGGCGAGTCATCTTCGATATCAATCTGAACAGTTTCTCGAACGGTTTGATTACCATCTGTTACAACAATATCAACATTCAATATTGTTACATCTTCCGATGTATCATCCGGATGATCGATTGGCGCAGATAGCGTCACATCGTAAGAAGAACCATCTAATGAGATTCGAATAACTTCAGTATCACCCGCTTTACCAATCAATTCAGTATCTGTACTGTCATCCCAATTGATATCTACATCACCAGATTTTAACGTAGGTTCATTACCGTTAAACTCCAAAGATAACTTAGCCGATTGAGATGCACCAGACACAGTAAAGCTACCGGTATCTGTCGCTTCGTTAGTCGAATCAGTTGGACTACCTACGTTATCTTTTATACCACCGCTAAGCGCCTCTTCACTGACCACAGTGTCCGCACTAGCAACATCAATAGATAATGGTGTCGTTTCTGGAACGTTATAAACCGTCACATCTATTGCTTTGGTTGCAAAAGCCTCATCATTGTTAGATTTCTCCACGGCTTTAGCAGTAAACGTAAGTGTAAACGTCTCATCAGACTCCATAGATGGCACATTAATTGTTAGTGATTCAAAATCCCAACCCGTTACATCTACCAATTCATTAGAGTTAGTAAAAGTAACTTCATGAACACCATCGGATAGTGTTGCCCCAATTGGCGCACCACCGACTGAAACAGTATGAGTTTCTGAACCATCTTCAGTATCAAAGAAAGTCACATTGAAAGATTGAAGACTGATATCTGTGCCTTCATCACCCGCATTCAATGGTGAATTAGTAGAAACACCATCAGGGAAAGAAGCATCGAAATCAGCCGCAAGTACAGCCTCTGCACTAGGGTAAACATCAAAGTTAGTAGAATTTATTTGGAGTGCATCACCGCCATCCACAGCCATGTATACGTCGTAGTAACCTGGGCCATCTTCATTATGGTGGGCAATCTCGATTGCATAGTAGCCTGATTCATCAGCGGTAAATAAACCATCAACAGCGTTGTTTGATTCACTACCATTCCATTGACCTTCCGCAACCAACTCATCACTAATTTTCACATAAAGACTGTCATCAACATCACCTGAGAAGCTGTAAGTACTACCAGCTTCTAAATAAATGTAACCAGTGATCGTTGTAAGCGTATCAACAGGAACGCCAGATACTTTAGGAACAGATTGAACGACTATAGAACTTTCCGCTTCTGATAAATCATATTTGTCAGCCAGCAGACTAAGCTCCTCTTGAGTTAAACCTAAACCTCTATTATCAACCTTTTCACCACTACTATCCTTTAGTACTACGTTAACCCACTTAGTTAAAATCAACCCTTCTTCACCTGAACCAGTGAATATAGGCGCATCAGCGACAGCGACCACATCAATCGACAAGGTTGTAGACTCACCTGCATCTGTTGTATAAGTCACAACAGGTACTTCACCAGCCCAGTGTTCGACTGGATCAAAGGTATAAGAACCACCGCTTTCTAAAGTAAAATCACCAACATTCTCAATTGTTACTGTTGAGCCAGCCGCATAGCTCGCAGAGTCACCTGCAATAGTGAATGTGGAAACTACAACTGATCCATAGTTTGAATCATTTTCTAATACATTCCCTGTAGCAGGACCTTCATCCTCGTTTATCTGCTTAACGTCCGCAATAACCGATGAGCTATCGTCCTCATTAGTAACAGTGATTACTAAGGTATTTTCAACATGATCTCCATCGTTATCTACTGTCGTATAGACAAATGTAGCATCAGCACTTTCACCAGCTTGGATTGAATCAGCAAAAGCGTCACTTGGCTGATAAACGTAAGAACCATCGGCTGAAATATTAATTGTACCAAACGTTGGATCATTGATTGTCTGAGCAGCTAGTACACCACCATCAGCACCAAAATCACCTGATAATGTAATGTTGCCACTGATTTCTGAGTATTCAGTCGCCGCAGAAACAACCTCAACTTTCGCAACAAGTGGTACTGTTTGAATATCATTTTCATCTGTTTTCAGTGTTGAGCTTAACTGACCATTGACCAAAAACCCTTCAAGGCTAATATTGTAGGTATTACCA
Organism: Marinomonas sp. AWM4_232; assembly: GCF_056158325.1. Taxonomy (NCBI): domain Bacteria; kingdom Pseudomonadati; phylum Pseudomonadota; class Gammaproteobacteria; order Oceanospirillales; family Oceanospirillaceae; genus Marinomonas; species Marinomonas sp. AWM4_232. The sequence continues at coordinate 4,160,438 of NZ_JBSWTA010000001.1, forward strand.
TTAACAGTCACCTCTTCAGATGAGAGGTTCGTTAAAGTCACAACGTCTGATGGATCTGAACTTGTGTTGAAAGGTTGTTCAATGCTTAGATCCGCCGTTAATGTAACAGTTACTTCTGCACCATCAATATTCAGCACTGCGGTATAAGACACTTCACTATCTTCTAGAGAAACGTATTTCGCATCAATTTCAGAATTTTTGTGGGTGAATTGTCCAAGGGTCAGATATTGACCAACATCAGGAGAGGATGCCGCAGAAGAATCCACTAGAGATAATTGAGTTGGATTATTATCATAATCATCCCAGCTTAATAAATCTTTTAAACTGTCTGAATCTGTATTTAGTGCTTCAGACTTATCTTTAGACAAGTAATGAGCTGATTCAAAATTAATATCTGTAAAGCCACCTTTTAAAGAAATAACAGAATATTCAGTAGCAGCAGTAGAACTTGAAATCAGAACGACCGAATCCTGTACATCAACCCCCTCAGGAGAGTCATCTTCAATACTAAGGTTGATTTCAATGCTATCGATTAAACTAGATGGATCCGATGTACTACCATCTATTACATTTATAACAAAACCTAGGTTCAAAACATCTTCAGTTGAAGGGTCTAAATGATCAACTGGAGCAAATAAGGATACAACATATTCTCCATTACCATTTTCTACATTAACTAGCTCAATATTTATCACATCATATTGTTCATTCGTATTGGTAGTCGCTATTCCTTTTAAAACCTTACCATCTTGTAATACTGACCACGAAACTTCATTGCCATTAGAAAAGATTTGCGGAGAATTTAAAGGCATCGAAAGGAACGTGCTCAAATCAACATCAGGGGTATCAATATCGGAATACTCGAAGCGCCCCGTTATATAGTGAAGGTCTGATATGTCATTTGGAGAACCAACAGAATCTTTATTAGGGTTTCTAGAATCTAAACCCTCTTCAGAAACAGTCGCAATCAAATCATCTGACTTAATTATAGGAGCGTCATTCTGTCCTTCTATAATAAAGTCAATTTGCTTATATCCAATCTCTCCATCTTGACTAGTAATTTTTACAAGGACATTAACATTTTCAACATCTCCTTCATTCATATCTTGATAAAGTCTTGTATCAAAAAAGTAGTGACCTGAACTAACATCTATAGAGAAACCATTTGGGATCGAGCCAACCGCTTCTAACTCAACATTTTGATTATCCATATCAACATCTAGAGCCCAACCATCTAAATCAGACCCAAAAGTCATAATTCGACCAGAAGCACCTTCAGTCAAGTAATGCTGCGTATAAGCATATACGGCGGCAAAATCCTCACCGACCTCAGATATTCCACCACTCGAGTTAGTCTGGGAAGCGTTTACATAAAATTGAGCTCCGTTATCGTATCTTTGATCCCAGCTAATCTCACCTTTCTGAGGGTCATAAATAAAGTTTGGATAGGGCTCAGAAGACGAAGAAGCAACATTCAAAGAGCCATCCTGTAGCAAAGAAACTCGATATGTATGCCCCTCATCTCCAAGCGATGAGTCAAACGTTATATCTACGTGCCCTCCGAGAGCAAACTCATCACTGTTAATGCTCACCATTACATTTGAGACATTGACTACCTCTTCTAGAGTTTCAAAGCGATCAATAATCTGATTATTATCTAAATCATCAACAATAGTAACAATAGGAGCACTTGTATCATGTCTGTGATCGTCGCGTGCTGATCTCTTGACACTGCACGAGGAACTTAACCTTAGCAATACGTG
>NZ_JBSWTA010000002.1:0-5279 GCF_056158325.1 Marinomonas sp. AWM4_232
TCAACGTGCAGAGTATGGTGTTCGGAAACACGGGCGAAGATTCCGGTACAGGTGTAGCGTTCACCCGCAATCCGTCCACCGGAGAATCTGAGTTGTATGGAGAATACTTGATCAACGCTCAGGGCGAGGATGTGGTCGCCGGCATCCGCACCCCTCAGCCCATCGCAAGTCTGCACAACGACATGCCGGAAGTCTATCAACAGCTGGTGGACACGTGTAATCTGTTAGAAAATCATTATAAAGATATGCAGGATATCGAATTCACGGTGGAACGCGGAAACCTGTTCATCCTTCAGACCCGGACAGGTAAGCGGACGGCTCAGGCGGCCATTAGAATGGCTGTTGAAATGGTAGAGGAAAAGATTATGAATAAGCGTGAGGCGCTGTTACGTGTCGACCCCGATCAGCTCCACCAGCTTCTCCACCACCGGATTGACCCGGGGCATGGGAAGACACAGATTGCCAAAGGACTGCCGGCTTCCCCGGGCGCTGCCTCCGGACAGGTCGTTTTTGATGCCGATGAAGCCGAAGAACTGGCCGGAAACGGAAAGAAGGTCATCCTCGTCCGTCCGGACACGACACCAGATGATATTCACGGCATCGTAGCAGCCCAGGCCGTCGTAACGAGCCGCGGCGGTATGACAAGTCATGCGGCCGTTGTCGCCAGAGGGATGGGAAAAGCCTGTATCTGTGGGTGCGACTCCATCAAAATTGACTTGGAAGCCGGACAATTTACAGCAGGATCTGTCACAATCCATTATGGCGACCTGATGACCATCGACGGAGCCACTGGTGAGATTTTCGCAGGAAATATCCCAATGATTGAGCCGGAACTATCCGATGAATTCCAGCTTCTCCTCCAATGGGCGGACGAGGAAGCTCAGATGGGGGTGCGGGCCAACGCCGACAATCCCGTCGATGCTGCCAAAGCCTTGGAGTTCGGGGCCGACGGAATCGGGTTGTGCCGGACCGAGCACATGTTCATGGACGCCTCCCGGCTGCCGACGGTGCAGGATATGATTTTGTCTGAAACGAACATGGAACGGAATGAAGCATTGGATAAGCTGCTGCCGATGCAGCAGGAAGATTACGAGAAAATCTTTGAAGTGATGCAGGGACATCCAATTACGATCCGCTTGTTGGATCCACCGCTACACGAATTCCTCCCTGATAAGGAAGAGCTGCTCGTCGATGTCACAAGACTTTCCTGCACGAACCCTGACGCGGAGGAACTGCAGACGAAGAAAAACATGCTGCGTAAAGTGCGGCTTCTGGAGGAATCCAATCCAATGCTCGGCCACCGCGGCTGTCGTCTTGGCATGATCCACCCTGAAATCTATGAAATGCAGGTCAGAGCTGTCTTCCAGGCCGCGGCCAATGTTATGAAAAAAGGAATCACGGTCATCCCCGAAATCATGATTCCTTTAGTAACCCATGTCAACGAACTGAAAGACATGCGCCGACTCGTCCTGAACATCAGCCGGCAGGTGGAAGAGCAGGAAGGAGAGGCGTTTCAATACTCGATCGGAACGATGATTGAAACGCCGAGAGCCGCGTTAACGGCCGACCAGGTCGCACAGGAAGCCGACTTTTTCTCCTTTGGAACGAACGACTTGACCCAGACCACATTCGGGTTCAGCCGGGATGACGCAGAAGGGAAATTCCTCCACCATTACGTCGAAAACGATGTCCTTCCGCAAAATCCATTCGTATCACTGGATCAGGATGGCGTCGGGAAATTGGTAGAAAGCGGCGTGAAGCTGGGCCGTCAGACGAAACCATCTTTAAAAACCGGCATCTGCGGAGAACACGGTGGCGAAAAGACATCCATCCAGTTCTGCTTTAACCTTGGGATGGATTATGTCAGCTGCTCCCCTTTCCGGGTCCCTTCCGCCCGGCTGGCAGCAGCTCAGGCATCCGTTCGTCATTCACTCCACGTTCCGCAGTATCAATAATAGAAGAATCAAGATATTTTCCACAAAAGAAAGGACGCTGAACCGCCCCTCCGAGGTGTTTGTTCAGCGTCCTTTTTCTATGAAATTACCAGGATACCTTTTTCCCGCTCAGCTTCTTCACACCGATTCCTTTGGTTTGCTTTTTCTTCTGCTGTTTACTGAGCCAGTACTGCTCGATTTCTTCGAGTGTCTTCCCTTTCGTTTCCGGAACGAGCTTCCAGACGAAAGCAAAGGATAGAACACACATCAGGCCGTAGAGACCATACGTGAAGCCTGCACCCAATTCAAGAAGAGTCGGGAACGTCGTTGACACGAGCAGGTTACTTCCCCAGTTCACCGCAACGGTCAAAGCCATGACCTGCCCACGGATTTTGTTCGGGAATAGTTCTGATGCGAGCACCCATGTCAACGGACCGAAAGATAAGTTGTAAAATGCCACAAACACCAGGATGGAAATCAGTGCGCCAATGCCCATCGATCCGGCGAATGACAGGGCAGCAATGCCGAACATCCCCACTGCCATTCCGACAGAACCGATAAGAAGCAGTCGCTTACGACCAACTTTTTCAACGAACATAAGAGCAATCAGGACGAAGATGAAGTTTACAACACCAATCATGATCGTCTGCAGCATGGAGCTGTCTGAAGATGCACCCATGTTGGCGAAAATACGCGGCGCGTAATAAAGGATAACGTTGATTCCGACGAATTGTTGAGCGATTGCCAGCAGCAGTCCTACAGAGACGACCAATTTACCATAAGAGAAGATGCTCGTTTTCGTCTTATCAAGCTTGTCAACGGCCTGTCTGATATTTTTATAAATCTCCCGAGCCGCTTCTTCAGAGCCGTTCACTTTCTTAAGAATATTCATCGCTTTTTTATCCTTATTTTTCATAACCAGATAACGCGGCGTCTCCGGTACGAGGAACAATAATCCGAAGAACAACAGAGCCGGTATAGCTTCTGAAGCAAACATATACCTCCAACCAATATCATTGATCCAGCTCATACTTTGTCCTGCAACGATTCTCCAGTTAATAATGTATACAACCAGCATCCCGAAAATAATCGCGAGGTTATACAGAGTGACCAGCTTCCCTCGGATTTTCGCCGGTGCCGTTTCACTGATATACAACGGCCCCAGTCCGGATGCAAGCCCTACGCCGATACCACCAATGATTCTATAAATATTGAACATAATGAAAAGACCCATGGTCGGTTCACCTTTAGTAAAGAATAAAAACTCCGGTGAACTGGAAAGGAGTGCGGAAAAGAAAAACAGGACAGCCGCAACGATCAGTGAATTCCTCCGTCCAATCCGATCGGAAATCATCCCGCTCATCAATCCACCAGCAATACAACCAATCAAAGCACTGGAAACCGTCAACCCTTGAAATAATTTACTCAATCCTAAACTATCTATGAAGTAGACTTCCAGAGACTGTTCTGCACCAGAGATAACAGCTGTATCATAGCCGAACAGCAGCCCTCCCAACGCTGCAATCACAGATAAGAATATAATGTACGTCCGACTTCGTTTCATCTGCTTGGAACATCCTCTCTTAAAATTTCGATTAATCTAACAGTCTGAACCTGAATAAAATGAAATCCATTCCATATGGATTATCTATCGAATACTCCTATTCCCTCCTTCAGTCTGATAACTTCTATAATTAGGTAAATGTGAAATCTTAGCTGTACATTTCTCTGAATCACAACTTTTAAAACATCCCCCGCAAAATGAAAGGGTTTACAATAGAATCTTTTATACGCTGGATGTGCCCGCACGCCTGGGATATATAATACTTAGAAAAATTTTACTATTGGTTGCTATTTTAGAATTTATAATAAATTTATAACATTTATAAAAAGTTTAGTTCTTTACGGAGAACGCACGGTTGTGATCGTTTACATATAACAAAAAAACGAATCCCTTTTGTTTAGGAATCCGTCTTTTTTTCAGCTCTCGAATAAGTAGGAATCATAAGGGTCCCTGTGATGAACACCGCATAGGAAAGGATACGGATAACGTCATAATAGTTCCCTGACCTGAAGTAGATCAAGTTGATTACCATTGTGGCTGCACTTGCCACGACAAATAGGATTCCCCATTTTTGTTTGGTCAAAGCTACACCTCATTTCCTAATACAGTAAGATATTACCACAAAATTCTTTTTCATGGACAAAAACTGTTGCCGTTTAATTTTCAAAACTTTCGTTAAAATACACTGAATTGTTGCTACAATAGACCTTATATTCCCTTTATATGGAGGATTACATATGAAAAAGCTTTTTCGAGTTTCCCTGCAAGTGAAAATTCTCGGCTTGGTTATCGTTCTCATTCTCCTGGTATTAAGTTTAACCACTTTCCTATTCACATCGATGGAATCCCGGGAGGATGTGGAGAATGCAGAAGATCTTGCTCTTCAGTCAGCCAGGACGCTTTCTCTTATCCCTGTCGTTCAAGAAGCATTTAAGCGTAATCGAACGTCAGAAAACCTCAATAACATAGTCGAACAAATGAAAGACGAGATAGGTGCAGATGCGGTTAAACTCGTGGATCGAGACGGCCGTCTTTACAGCTATGCCGGGAACACGGAAACGAGGACAGTGGTACAGGAAGACTATTATAAGACTGTCGTGTTTGGCAGCCGCTACTTATTAACTACTAGTCAAGGCGACACTCAGACACTAAAAGCCTTCGCACCTATTGTGGTGGATTATGAGGACTACAAAAAAGTAGAAGGCGCTGTTGCTGTAGAGTTCCAAATGAATTCCATCTACAACGAGATCAAGACAGATATGAAGAACATGGTATCCCTTTCTGCCTCTGTATTTTTACTAGGAATCGCAGGTAGTTTTTTACTGGCCAGAAGTATCCGTAAAGACACTCTCGGCCTCGAACCGTTCGAAATATCTGCGTTATTCAGGGAACGCAATGCAATTGTGCAGTCGGTGAAGGAAGGATTGATTGCCTTTGACCATGCAGGAAAAATTACGTTGATCAATGTATCTGCTAAAAACTTACTGAATGTACAGGGGGAAATGAAAGGACGATCAATCAAGCATATGATTCAGTCTCCGGAACTCCTGCGCCTGTTGAGCTCTGAGAAGGGACTCATCAATGAGGAATTGGAATATAAAAACAAAACAGTCATCGTTAACAGCAGTCCAATCATTGAAGAGGGACGCCGGACTGGTACGGTGGTGAGCTTAAGAGATAAAACAGAAATTAAGGAAATGGTTGATGCCCTCTCTGATGTACGTCAATACTCAGAAGATTTAGGTGCTGATCTCTTGACACTGCACGAGGAACTTAACCTT
>NZ_JBSWTA010000003.1:0-6459 GCF_056158325.1 Marinomonas sp. AWM4_232
ATAAATAACAAAAGCGATAAACAACAAGATAATAATTAAAATAGTTATCGAAGCTGTCATTGCGATAGTGACTTGGGAAAAGTCTTTATCTGCCGCATTTTTAAATTTGTTGGCTTCATTGATCTGTAAATTAATCAGACCTTGATAACTTTCACTGAGAGGGTCAAACACGTCGTAAAGTTCTTTTACAAACACCTCATTAGGGATCGCTTTTAGCTGGTTACTGTTAACTTGGTTTAAAAACCTGCTAAGTTCACTTTCGACTACAGAGAGATTCTTTTCAACAATATTAACTAAGCGTTGTTCTTCGGAAGTGAGTTTTGTTGCTAAATAGCTTTTCCATTTATTGTCAGCAACATTCTTTGCGTTTTCAACTGCGGCTAGAAAGTCAGCTTTGGAGATTTGATCAGCGCGGTATTTATGAAATAAATCAACAATGTTAACAGCGTAATTGTCCGATACTGTTTTTATTTGCTCTAACGGAAGTACTCTGTCTCTATACAAACTATCAATTCCTTTGACCATATTAGACATCATCGACATCGTGAAAATAGATGTGATCACAAAAACAGCAACTGGTAACAAAGCTAAGACAGCTAATCTCGTACGAACAGTGTAGTTATTTAACATGAGCGAGCAAACTTTTGTAGGGACTTATTATTAAAACTAATAGAGAAATGGTTTTAAGCAAGTTTTTGCAATTGTTTGATGGGTTTTTCTTTTGATAGACCTCATTTAGTTAGTAAAGTCACCATATGCAGCCTTTATATTGTAGGCAACAAAGCCAATTTTCACGTTGGCTTTGTTTTGTTCCTATTTTTACATTAATGGCCGCGATTAGGCATTTGCCTTGGTATCTGTCTTTGTGTATTACGGCGCATTTGTTGACGCTGCATACCTTGCTGACGTGCTCTGTTCGCGCGATTTAATTGCTGCATACGATTTTGCTGCCTGTTTTGCATATGCTGACGCTGCTGTAATGCTTGTTTCGCTTTACTTTTATCTATGCTTTGCAATTTATTTTGCACTTGCTGGCGGTCAATGTTTTGTGCCCGATCTTTGATTTGTTGCTGTTTATCAGAAGGTAATGTTTGCCATTTTCCCTCAACACGTTGTTGCCATTTATCGGCATCATGCTTGAGCACGTTTCCATTTTTATCCGCAAACACGTTGTTTGCCTTATCGCGTTGGCTGATGGCGGTTTTTAAATCGCGTTTCACTTGCTGCTTTGAAGCTAGACGAGATTTACTTTTATCGCGTTTATAAATGTTATGTCTTGGCTGTTTATTAAGATGACCAGGTTTATGGCCGACATTAATTTTGTTACCAATATTGATGTTGCCATTATTAATAATAACAGGGCCGCGGTAACCACCGCCATACCAGCCATTACAGCAATGATAAGGTCGGTAATTTGTTGGCCAGCCGACATGCCAATTCATACCTAGATTCAAAAAGCCATTGCTCCAGCTCAAGCCAAACGACCAACCTGTCCAGTTGTTATAGCCAATATTAAAACCCCAAGTCGGTGGGCGAGGGTAGTAGTAGCCACCGCCCCAGTATGGCGGGTAATACCAACCCGTTCCATACACTGGCACGCCATAATAAGGGTATGACCACATGTAACCTGGGTAATAACCAACATACACCACCTCAGGAGTTGACTCGTATATCTCGACGTAAGTGACGTTGTAAACGGGGGAGCTTGGAGGAATTTTTGCTATGTCGTCTTTTGGAATGCTATCAGCAACAAGCCAAGGCCCTTGTGCGGAATCTGCATTAAACCACACCGCATTATCGACTGCATAATATTTGCCTTTAATTTGCAGCACTTGTGCATCGGTATTAATAGCATAAGAAACTTGCGTGCCCGGGATTCGTTCAAACTTAGGTTTGCCATCATAGTACACAGTTAAACTGGTATCTTTACGGCTGATAGCCGCTGTTTGCGGCACTTTTGCATCTAGTACAGCTTCGTCAGCTTCTTCTGTGCCGGCAACTGAAACTCTGAGGCCAGCTAAATCTGATTCAGGTGGGATATTGGCAAAGCTCTCTGGTAGTTCATCGCCACGAACAAATGTCCATGGGCCTGTTTGTTGTTTTGCGCGATACCAACGCCCAGATAACAAGACATACATGTTATTCGTTTGCATTTCACGTAGCCACGGTGTCTCAGTGTTAAACACATACATGAGCTCGCCACCGGTTAGAGCTTTTCCATTTAGCTGCGCCATCAGTGGCAATAAGTTCGGTGGGTTTAGTGGCTACAACAATGGCTGGTGGCGCACTAAGACCTGAACTTTCAGTATCTTTAGGGAGCATTTTTACAAGTTCGGTAGGTGGCGTTTGAGTGAATTCATAAGGCCCTTTGGCTTGTTTTGCCTGATACCAAAATTGCCCATCGGTGAGATAACAAAGTTTGCTTTTGCTATCTTTAATCACTGTCATGGCGGTGTTTAAAGCACGCTCATATTGGCTGTTTTCAACTTTACTAAACTTAGGTTCACCATCAAAACTCAGCAGTACCGACAGTTGCTCTTTGAATATAATCGTTGGAGGGTCGGTTTTTAATTGCGTTAAACTCTGCTCTGCTGCTTCTGCACTTTCAAGGCTGGCGGTGAGTTGCGAAAGCGAGGTTTCGAATTGGCTGGCTTTTATTGCTTCATTAACGACAGCAGTAAATTTTTGTTCGCCTGCATCTTTTGGATTCAGGCCAGCGTACATCGGTGACTGTCATATTGCGAACGGTGACGGTATCGTTTTCGCGGTCAGTATCTAATTTAGCGGTAAACCAAAATACGCCAAACACTGCGTCATTACCGGAAACCGAAAATGACATTGCTGCACGGGCTGTTAAGGTATTCCCGTTTAGTTTCTCGGGTTGTGGCTGGTAAACAATGAGTGTGCCTTGGGTTGTTTTTACTTGTTGAGGCCACTCAATAGCTTTGCTAAAAAATGAACATAAACATAAAGAAGAGAGTATTAATACCCTGAAGGCAGTGATAAAAGGTAGGAAGAGTTTCATGGTCAATCCTTGGCTAACGTAACTCTTTAAAGTATAGCCAATGGCATCGAAAACGCTTGAAAACAGCGCCTATTTTTAAAGCGTTAGCTTAGGCGCCTTGAGTTAAAAATTGCGAGCCCGCATTTAAGCCCATTTCATAGCCTGCACTGAGTTTTTCAAATGATTTCGTTGTTCGACCAACAGCAAAGTCGGGTGGTGGTGCAATAATATTAATTTTACAATCGCTTGGTGGGTTGGCAATAAAATCAATACTTTGATTGTAATTTTCTGCACGTCTTAAGGTGGCTTCTGCTAATGCCGGGGTGTTCTTATAAAGACGTTTTACAAACCACGGCGCTTTTGAAGGCTTTTTCTTATAGCCAAGAGGCTGAGATAAAATCACGGTGATTTCTTTATTGCCCATTTCGTATGCTTTACGAATTGGAATCGAATCTGCCACGCCGCCATCAGTGAGTTGTAAATTATCGATAACGGGGAATTCTCTATAAGCAATGGGTAGTGCGCATGAGGCTTTTAATTGCTCTTCAAGAAGTGTTGTACTTGCTTTTAAATACTCAGCCTGACCAGTTTTTATATTGGTTGTGACAATATAAAACTCACTGGCTTGTTTTTCGAAAGTGTCGAGATCAAGGCGAATATCACGCATGGTTTCTTGCCACAGCCAGTCTAAATCAAATAGGTGGCCACCTCTAATAAATCGAACAAAGTCGATGAACTCAGGTCTGCAAGAGTAATCGGTGATCACCGCATGGTTACGTTTGTATTGTGCGCACAAATAAGCGGCAATGTTAGTGGCTCCGGCAGAAACACCATAGCATTGAGTAAAAGGTTGGTAATTAGCTTGAATAAAAGAATCCAGTACGCCAGTGGCAAAAATACCACGCATTGCGCCACCTTCTACAACGAGAGCCCTGTTATTGTTCATTTTCGCAACCTTGCTTGTAACCGTGAATGCTTCTAACCATAGCAAACACGGTTACAAAACGAAATAGAGTTTTGACTCTAAGTGAAGTTTGACGCTAGCTGAGTTATATCGCCTCTACCCAAAGTACACCGACTTGTTTATCGGTGACTTTTACTGTGCTACCCGCCGCAATGGGAAAGTGACTTTTTAATTGCCATGTAATCCCCGAATACTGATGCGTGGTTAAACCTTTATCATCAACATCAGCGTTAACGACAAAGGTGAGCTCAGCAAAATCGCTTTGTATTGGTTTTGTATCGGTTTTATCTTGCATGCGTTTGAGTGGTTTCCAAAGCACGAGTGCAAAACCAAGAGTAAACACGATGTTGCTCCAAAGCGCGGTAGTGTAACTCGTATCAAGTAGACCTATATTCATTAGTAAGCCACTGGCAAATAAAGATAAGCCTAAAAACAGTAATACATAAGTACTCATACCTAGTACAGCAACTTCAACAATGAGCGCGATAACACCTATAATCATCAGTGCTTCGGCTAAATGGGTATCTAAAAATGCCATTAGCTCACCTAACTTTGTTGCTTTTTATTCAAAGAGTTAATAATAGACATGCCTTGAGCTACAAGCGAGCTTGCATCTGTGCCACTCTCTGGCAGTAATACTACAGATGACTCACGGGCAATGGCCTCTTTAGCAGCAATAGCTTTAGTAGCAAGGTCAAGTTGAATTGCTTTTTGGCCTTGCTCTGTATCGGCGGCTTCACCTACTTTACGAAGTGCATCAGCTTGTGCTTCAGCAACTGCGATAATCGCTTTTGCTTCACCTTCAGCGCGTAAAATTTGCTCGGCTTTTTCAGCTTCTGCTGCAAGGACTTGGGCTTGCTTTTTACCTTCTGCCACATTGATAGCAGACTGACGATCACCTTCTGATTCTAAAATTTGTGCACGTTTTACACGTTCTGCTTTCATTTGTGCTTCCATCGCTTCCATGACAGAGTTAGGTGGCACAATATCTTTAATCTCGTAACGTAAAACCTGAATACCCCAAGGCTCAGAAGCTTGGTTAATCGCGGTAACTATGTTGGTGTTTAACATGTCGCGCTCTTCAAAGGTTTTATCTAGCTCCATTTTGCCAAGCTCAGAGCGCATTGTTGTTTGTGATAGTTGAGTAACCGCAAACACATAGTCATCAACACCATACGTGGCTTTATAAGGGTCAAGCACACGGAAATACAGCACACCATCGACGATGAGCGAGATATTATCTTTCGTGATCGCCAGACTGCGAAGGTACATCTTGCGCTTGTTCTTTTAAACTGCGATCAGCGGCTATACGGTCAATAAATGGCACAATAAAGTTTAAGCCGGCTTCTTTAGTTGAATGGTACTTACCAAAACGCTCGATTAACCAAGCACGGTTTTGTGGTACAAATTTAACGCTGCTTTTTAGTAGCACTAAAACAAAAATTAGAAGAAAGACTTCTACATTTAACAACAGGTCTAAAACGCTAGAAATGGGATCCATGTACTTTCCTTAGATACAATTAAAATTATTTTTCACAGCTCAGATTACCACCACAAAGCAACCTGCGCCAATGATTTATAAGGCTAACGTTGTATAAAATTTATGTTGTAATACAAAGGGGATTTGATAGGTTATTATAGTTACCCAATTTGCAAGGACTGCAAAACGTCATGAAAAAAACATGGATAGCCCACCCTGATTTTAATAATGGTTCCCACCAAAGTGTTTACTCACACCTCACTGCTGTTGGTGAACTTGCTGCTACTTTTGCTGACAAGTTAGGATTTGCTGAACAAGGTCATCTTATTGGATTAATGCATGATTTTGGAAAATACAGCAGTGCTTTTCAAAACTATATGCAGCTTATTGTTACTGAGCAAGGAAAGTATGATCCTGATAATGACGAGGGAAGCGCTGAAAGTCTTACTAGCAAAAGCTTAAAAGGCAAAATTGATCACTCAAGTGCGGGATCACAGTGGGTTATTAATTCACTTTTTCCACATTACGTGAAAATAAAACAACAACACCCATCGCTTGCTCCTTATAGCTTAGCTATTACTCAAGCACTAAGTATATGTATTGCGTCACACCATAGTGGGCTGATTGATAGTTTGTCAGAGAGTGAGAATGTTTTTGCAAGCCGAATAAACAAGTCTGATGAACTTACCCATCAAAATGAATGCATAAAAAATGCTGATCCAGAGCTACTAACGCAGGCGCAGTCACTTACATGTTTTGAGTTTATTTTACGAAGCAGTCAACAGCTTAAAGGTATGTTTGATAAGTTCGAGCTTTCAGCAATTGAGCATGATTTCTACCTTGGTATGTTTACCAAAATGCTGTTCAGTTGCCTAATTGATGCTGACAGAATAGATAGCGCTGATTTTGAACAACCAAATAATAAGCCCGAACGCTTAGGTGCTGATCTCTTGACACTGCACGAGGAACTTAACCTTAGCAAGACGAACTGAACGAAGTACAGGTAATTTT
>NZ_JBSWTA010000004.1:0-5855 GCF_056158325.1 Marinomonas sp. AWM4_232
ACCATCGTGAACTGTTTGTCATACTCGTGTGCTCACCCAGCACCTGTACCATTAAATCCAAAATTAGGCTCGTAACTATAAGTACCATCTGAATTTAAAGTAAGGCTACCATTTGTAACATCTGTAACCAACGTAACCGGATCCAAATCAGGGTTATAGTCATTGACTGTAACATCACCCGTGAGGAGCTGATTCTCATTAATATTTACCGCATCATTTGATGCAATAGGCACATCATTACTATTTACTACATCTATTGAAACTGTAGCTTGACCACACTCAGAAGGAGTTCCATTGTCACATACTTGATAAGTGAAGCTATCACTTCCTACATAATCTGCATCTGGTGTATATGTATAAGTACCATCAGGGTTAATAGTTAATGTACCGTGTTGGACATCTACTACAGGCGTTGTATTAATAGTTAATCCTAAGTTCTCATTATCAATGTCATTAGCTAAAACTGAGGATCCGGATAAGGTACCATCTTCTAAAACACTGGCCACGTCATTCACTCCCTGAGGAGCAGGATCATCTACTGGAGTAACATCTATAAAAACAGTAGCTTGACTACATGCTCCACCTGCTTCTGTATCACAAATTTGGTAAACAAAACTATCAGTACCGTTGAATCCATTATCAGAAGTGTATGTAAAACCTCCATCAGGATTAATTGACAATGTTCCATTGCTTGCGTCCGTCACTAATGATACAGGATCAGGGTCAGGGTTATCATCATTACCTAAAACATTGCCAGCCAACTCCACATCTTCATCTACTGACAAAGTATCATTGAACGCGATTGGCACATCATTAGTAGGGTCAACCGTAATGGTTACCGTGGCATTGTCACACTCCGAAGGTGTAGCATTATCGCAAACCTGATAAACGAATGAATCAGATCCTACAAAATCCTCATCAGGGGTGTAATCAAAAGTGCCATTAGCATTAATAACTAATGTACCAGATGTTACGTCTGTAACTGGCGTAGTGTTGATAGTAAGTCCTAAACTTTCATTATCTACGTCATTACCTATTACATCAATCCCAGTCAGGCTGGCGTCCTCATTAACATTTACATTATCATCTACTGCTACAGGAGCTGGGTCGTTAACCGGATTTACCGTAATAGAAACTGTTCCTTGAAAACATTGGGAGGGTTCCACATCATCACAAACTTGATACGTAAAGCTGTCACTCCCAAAAAAATCTTCATCCGGAACATACGTAAAGGTGCCATCCGGATTTAAATTAAGCGTACCATGGTCTACTCCACTAACAACGGTAGCCACCTCACCAGCTTCAAGGTTATTATCATTTGTAAAAACATTACCGTTTAATGTATTGTCTTCATTAAATGTGAAAGTATCATCTTGAGGGTCAGGGTATCCGTCAACATGGTAAATCAATCTCACTCGTCCGGGAGTTCCTACATTATTCACCACATTAACAATTATTGTATCATTTCCCAGATGTGTATTACTGGCAATGTAAGCGATACAAGTGTCTAACGCCTGCCCTGGGTTATCAATAGGGTACGCATCCCCTGTATTGGGCGAATCATCTATTGAAGTGATATTATAGATATCGCTACAACTAAGCAAATCCAAACAATGATCTAATTGCTGACCTTGCATCAATGTACCAACTTCATAGATAGTTGTAGGCAACCCTACAACAGGGTCTAAAACATCAATTTTTGCAGGAAAACCTGATAAAAACCCATAAGTACCTCTTCCATTTTCTCCTACAATAACTCCTAAATGAAAATAATCATCTGCTTGAACCACTACGTTAGAAGGTTCTGTGTCAGGATAATTAAAACTAATGGTAGACCATCCTGCTCCACCTGGCACTACTGAAGGTGTATTATCATAACTTGTATATGGCAGACCATTTATAGTTAATGATGACAATGCACCATTACTGATCATTATATGAATGATATTTTGATTATTGCTAAATCTGGTAAACTCCAGATAATTACTCCCTGTACAGTTGATAGAAGGAATAGCAGACATTCCTACCTCTTCCTGAAACAAACCAGAAATGTGGTACACATACGCATTTTTACTTGTAGTGATATAATGAGGGTCTCCAAGATTACCTGTTAATTCATACTCAAATATATCTCCCGCGTTATACGTACCGACATTGGCTCCATCAACAGCAATAGAAGTGTTATTTTCCGTAGGTATTACTAGTGCATAGTCACTACCTTGAGTTGAACTACCCCTCACTACAATATATTCAGAGCCTATAACATCAAAAATATCAGATTTTATAGGCACAATTTGATCTATACCAGCATCTGCATTGGCAGCTCCAAAATTCATACGGGTATGTTGTGACCCAGCCATAACCGCTATAGGTTTATCTGACACTACAGCTGAACCCGCCAGGTTATTAGTAACATTATCTGCCCCGGCTCCTGCTCCCGCATTATTCTTAACCAGGTATGTTTCATTTTTTTGAAGCGTAAAGGTATGCGGATTTCCTACCCCCGCTATTTGATTAGGTGCTGTAATGGTTATTGTGGTATTATCCTCTGTAGCCATTACAGAAATAAAATGCACATCATCTTCTCCATAACTATCTTGAGTTATGCGAGTTTGAGAACCAACCCTGAACTCATTTCCCAGAGCAAAGCTTCCCTTTAATGTGGCAATACATTGATTGTTGTTGGAAGTGTTTCTATAAACGGCCTGAATTGGATAATCAGAATTAATTAATAACCCTTTATTGTCTTCCGCAATGTTATTTTCATGCGTCATCCCTAACACAGTACTAAGTGGCACCGTGGATGGACTACCCGGAGACACTGTACCTGAAGCCACCAAAACTCCGTTTGGTAAGTTTATAGTATAGTGTGCTACAGGGTATGCCGTGGTTATGAGCAATTCTGTTGGCCCCGAATCTCCTCCTCCATTACGAGGTTCCCAGACTGGTGGCATCCAATAATCAGTATCAAACTGAGCCTGCGCGGACAGTGCTGATATTAAAAATAGCACTAAAAAAAGATCCGCTTGTGGACTAGATAAAAGTGTTGCATAGGATATTCATTTAGTTATGCCCTGAATATAAATGGACAAAATTAATGAGATGAATTTCCTCGACTAACTGCAATCAAAATCCGATGAACTGATTTTAACCTATAAAATAATAAAATTGTACAATTTTAATTATGAAAAAATATGAATCCTTTGAAAAATTACTTATTCACATATTAAGACTTATTTACATGAAACAACATAGAAATTCAGCCATCACAATCTGTTAATAATTTAAATTTAGCCTTAGTCAAATCATGGTTAGCGCTTTTATAGATAAACCCATTTATCCCCGCTTCTGCGCTGAAATTTTCATCATTCTCAGAGAATAAATAAATGGGCAACTCACAGCATGAGTAATCTTTACGTAATAACTTAATGACATCTAAATTAGGGGCGTTCAAAATTCCATTATCAATAAAAATTACATTTGGAGAATACTCATACAGCCTACTGCTGAGTGCAATTTTATCATACACATAATTCAAACTACTTGCCACCATTAAACGAGGGTTAAAACAAATTTGGTTGAGGTAATTATGCATTCCCTTAACCCAAAGTGGATCCAAACCGATGAGCAGCACTTTGGTGAAAATCTTATCTGAAATTAAATACGTCATGGGTATATCCGTTAGTTACGCCAAGAAAGAATCAAACACACTACCAAAACGAATAAAAAAGCACAAAACTTACACTGTATTAATGAAGGAAGAATCAGGTAAACCGTTTTGCTAAACTGAAACGCATAAAAAAAATTTGAATAGATTCAAAGAACTTACAAAGTAAGAATTAATGAATATTCCATTGGACGGAATAGATTCTATACAGAAGAAGTCAACTTACTAATTACCAATATATTTAAGCTGAGGCAGACGCTATAATCATGACTTAAAAGACAACAAGCTAAAGCTATTCCCTCCCCAGACTTAGCATTTATAGTGCACGAGAATGAAAGATCTGATTAACTAATAATCTAATTAATTAGTCTTTTGTGTGATATTCGATCTTATTAATACGCCATACAAATTCACTTGCTGCAGTTTTTACTATCGCTTCATCACCCACTTGTTTATTGAGCAGGGCCTGCGCCATTGGCGAATCCATAGAAATATAATCTTTAGCACCTATCAGCTCTTCGTACCCCACTATACGGAGCCGCTTTTTCATACCTTTAGTATTTTCAATTTCTACCCATGCACCAAACATCACCTTTCCCTCTTGGTAGGGATCATATTTTATTACTTTAAAATCATCGATACACCTGCGTAGGTATAAAATACGACTATCTATCTCGCGCAGTCGCTTTTTATTATAATGATAATCCGCATTTTCTGAACGATCACCAAGGCTCGCTGCCCACGAAACTTTCTTAGTAGTTTCAGGCCGCTCTACTCGCCATAAGTGATCTAGTTCGGCCTTCAACTTTTCTAATCCCTCAGGAGTAATCATCTGCGATCTCTTCATAATTTATATAGCTTGTCAATGGGGGTACAAGAGAAATGAAATTCATTCAATTATCCAATAGGTTAGATTAATTTATCGCCACAAATAGCATATTTTTAGCTCAGCACACTGTTTAGCGGCTCGAATTCTCAAAATACACAAGAATTAAATCAATCAATAAATTATATTTTAAGAAAATAAAACCATATTTAAGGGAAAATTTAAAGGAGTATGATGACACTCATTTTTAAAGGAAAGGGAATTCTAATAATTATTTACTTTATAGTTGTAACCTTCTTTTTAGGAATATTAAATGCACTATTAACTAGTTATTTCGAATTTAAAAACAACCTCAACATAGAGATCTTTGGAGCTCTCATATTAATAGGAACTGGTACTTGGACTAAATTGACTGCTAAAGATTATATTATAACTGATTCAGGGAAAAAAATTTATCTAGATTTAGAAAATTCCCTTTTCTTCATCAGCATGAAATGGTGGGGTATAATATTGCCTTTTATAGGGGTCTGCTTGTTTATTTATGGATTATTGAAATTATTATTCCTCATTCCTGAATAAGCTTATGTAAACCATGTCTAATTCTTCTTTCATCAACATGCCTAAACAACTGCACCTTAAGACATTACTACTAGTATTATCATTAATTACCTCTTGCGAAAAGCCGACTAAAAAAAACGTATCTAAGGAAGTAATCATTCAAAAAATCAAGGACTCCACCTTTTCTGAAGGCCCTCATTTTATTTCTCGAAATATTATAGAAGATAAAAAGGGTGATATTTGGATAGCTTCCTTCGAAGGAATTTTCAAATATGATGGCTCCTCATTCACCCATATTACTAGTGAAATAAGCAATACACGATTCTTTTCCATTTTGCAGGACAGCAAAGATAACTTCTGGTTTGGCACCGCAGGAGAAGGTTTAGGGGTTTATTATTATAATGGCAATACCTTTCAACACTTCACTACAGCTGATGGACTGGTCAACAATCTCGTTTTAGAGATTTTTGAAGATGACAATAAAGACATATGGTTTGGCACTGCAGGAGGCTTAAGTATATACAACGGCAAGTCTTTTCAAAATTTCACTGCAGCTGAAGGCTTATCCAACACTGAAATTAATACTATAATAAAAGATAACAATGGCAAATACTGGATAGGAACAAGAGGTAGCGCATATATTTATGATGGAAAAGCATTTACCATATTCATGCATATGGGTAAGCCCTTTACCAATGTCAGATCCATGATCAAAGACAAGAATGGCCATATATGGCTCGGAGGCGAGGATGGGTTATGGCGTCAGGTGCTGGGTGAGCACACGAGTATGACAAACTTAACCTT
>NZ_JBSWTA010000004.1:5883-5981 GCF_056158325.1 Marinomonas sp. AWM4_232
CTATAAAACATGTATTGCTAAGGTTAAGTTCCTCGTGCAGTGTCAAGAGATCAGCACCAGGTGCTGATCTCTTGACACTGCACGAGGAACTTAACCTT
>NZ_JBSWTA010000005.1:0-7078 GCF_056158325.1 Marinomonas sp. AWM4_232
CAACGCATTGTGCAAAGGTTAAGTTCCTCGTGCAGTGTCAAGAGATCAGCACCTGGCCCTGCGCGACCCCGCCATGGAACCTGACCTTCGGCGAGCATCGGGTTGATCAGATTACCAAAATCATCGACCACCGTATAGCGGTCCACACGCGATTGTCCGGTCTCCGTGTCGATCACGACCTCCGCGAGGTGGGCACCATTGGGGAAAGACCGCCCCGGCAACGAGGCCTCCGCCTGATGGCGCAACAGATCCGTGCGCCCCCTTTCACGTGCAAAATCAGCCGCTTCGAGCACCGTTGGTGTCAGGTTCGACCCCGGTGCGCGAAAGGTCTCACCATCAAAGTCGACAGCATCCTCTTCAACGCCCATTTCCTCCGCAAGGAAGGGTGTGAAAGCCGCGACCATCTTGTCGACCGTGGCCAGGGTTGCATTAGCCTGCGTCGTGACAGACCGAGAGCCGCCCGTACCGCCGCCCTTGGCAATACGGTCACTGTCGCCTTGGATGACCTCAATCGCGCTGACAGGAATGCCGGTCTGGTTCGCAAGGAACTCGGCAAAGACAGTTTCGTGTCCTTGTCCGTTGCTTTGCGTGCCCACATAGATGTTCACCCGGCCGTCCTCCAGAAATTCGACGTCTGCGGTTTCTGAAGGATCGCCCAAAATACTTTCGATATAGTAACAAAGGCCCGCGCCCCGGTAACGTCCCTCTGCCGCATCCTTTGCGCGCCGGGTTTCAAATCCAGCCAGGTCGGCCTCTTGCACCAGCCGGTCGAGCACGAGATTAAAATCGCCTACGTCATAGGTTTCATCGGTGACGGTCTTGTAGGGGAACTTCTGCGGGGCGATGAAATTCCTGCGCCGCAGTTCCATCGGATCAACACCGAGATCCCGCGCCGCGCGGTCCATTACCCGCTCCAGCACATAAATGGCCTCGTGGTCGCCCCGCACCCCTGTAGGCATCCACCTGCGTGGTGTTAGTATAGATGCCATCGACCTCCAGCCACGCAGTCTGAATATCGTAAACCCCAGCAAGTACGCGCGAAAACAGCTGCGTCTGGATCGGCTGACCAAAGTGGGAATATGTAAGCCCCAAGGTTACATTGCGTGTGGACACGGTAAGCCGTGATTTTCAAGGTTTCATCAAAGGCCAATTCAGCCAGAGAGGTCAGATCTCGCCCGCCGTTGTCGCTCAGCATTGCTTCGGTACGATCCGACATCCAGCCAACTGGCCGATTGAGAACTCGCGCCGCATGCGCCACTGCAAAATATCTCTTGGATACGGCATCGCCTTCATGCCAAAGCCGCCGCCCACATCCGGCGTCACCACATGCACATTGTCTTCTGAGAGAATGTAATTTCTTGGCCAGTTGCTCTTTCATGGCCCAGACACCTTGCCCGCCGTAGTGGAAATGCATCCGTCCATCTTCCCAAGTGGCGTGGCAACCGCGTGGCTCCATCGAATTTACAATGATCCGGTTGTCGGCCACTTGCAGGCTCACTCTATGGGCGGCCTGAGCAAAGGCAGCGTCTGTCGCCTCCCTATCGCCAAGACCCCAGTTGAAGGCGCGATTGTCCGGCGCTTCCGGGTGGATCTGGGGTCCCCCCACTGTCAGGCCCAGTTTCACATCGAGATCATCATAGTCGAACTCGATCATCTCAGTCGCATCACGGGCCTGTTCCATAGTCTCAGCGATGACCACCGCCACAGGCTCGCCGACGTAGCGCACACGATGCCCTGCCAGCACGGGGCGCTCGGGAGCCGCGCCCTTACTGCCGTCGATGTTATTCACCACCACCCCGTCGAGATGGGCCTCAATACCGGCCTCAACCAGATCGGCCCGCGTGATCACCAGATGAACACCATCCGCCTCGCGCGCATCCTCGACGTTGAGTGTCGTGATTTCACCATGGGCGACCGGGCTGCCAAAGACAAAGGCCCGCAACGCGCCCTGTGGCATCGTATCTTCGATGTAGCGACCCTGACCTGTCAGCAGACGCTGATCTTCCACCCGTGCGAGCGGCTGACTTTTTCCAAATTTCTCGACGCGTTGGTTCATGAGATGGCTCCCTCTGCCTGCGCTCAGCTCAGGCGGAGCCTAATGCGCGAGACAGGCTTGTCCAGTGATCGCGTGACAATGCTGAGAGAAAATTCCAGCCGCTATCACTTGATACATGGTCACAGCGAACCTCGATACGATGGTACTTGAGGTATTGCGCTGGGCCCAACGCTTTGTGTGGGTCCGGCAGGGGACACTGCAAAGGGGCGAGAGCAATTCCCTCGCGTATCAGCCAACAAGACGCATAACGCACCCAGAACAAGAAGCCCCGGACCTCGTGTACCCGGCCAGGTTCGCGGGATACGCGTCAGACCTGACCGGGCACGAGGACCGGGACTTCGAACGGGAGGGGGGCGCAGTTGGGAGTGGTGAGTGGGGTGGGCTGCGTCCCTTGGTGACCTTTATTTCAAATAAGACTTAATAGCGGGTTATCGACGCACACCCAGCTTGCAAGATCTGCAAAATTTTCCACGATGGTTCTCGACACTTTCCCTTTGAAGCGGCATTCGTTATTGGAGGACCAAATGCGGGCTTTGACCCATTATCTGAGATTTCAAGACGCGACGCACGGGGCATCTGACATGGCACTGGACAAGACCTTTAACGCAGCCGAGGCGGAAGAGCCGCCTGTTTGACGCTTGGGAAAAGGCGGGCTGCTTTACCGCAGGCGCAAACGCCAAGCCCGGCGCGTCCACCTATTGCATCATGATCCCGCCCCCAAACGTCACCGGCGTCTTGCACATGGGTCACGCCTTCAACAACACATTGCAGGATATCCTGATCCGTTGGAAGCGCATGCAGGGCTTCGACACGCTCTGGCAGCCCGGCACGGACCACGCCGGCATCGCCACCCAGATGGTGGTGGAGCGCAAGCTGGCGGAAACCCAGCAGCCCTCGCGTCGCGAATTGGGGCGCGAGAAGTCTCTTGGAAAAAGTCTGGGAATGGAAAGAACAGTCCGGCGGCACCATCATCAACCAGCTCAAGCGCCTCGGCGCGTCCTGTGACTATGGTCGCACCGCCTTCACCATGGCGGGTGCGGCGGGCGACACCCGCACCGGGCATGAGAACTCGCCGAACTTCCACGATGCTGTCATCAAGGTCTTTGTGGAGATGTACAACAAGGGCCTGATCTACCGCGGCAAGCGGCTGGTGAACTGGGACCCGCATTTCGAGACCGCGATCTCCGACCTTGAGGTGGAGAACATCGAAGTCGCAGGCCACATGTGGCACTTCAAGTACCCGCTGGCGGGCGGCGAACCTACACCTATGTCGAGAAGGACGAAGACGGCAACGTCACGCTTGAGGAAGAGCGCGACTATATCTCCATCGCCACCACCCGCCCCGAAACCATGCTGGGCGACGGCGCGGTTGCGGTGCACCCGGACGGACGAGCGTTACGCGCCCATCGTGGGCAAGCTGGTGGAAATCCCGGTCGGCCCCAAGGAACACCGCCGCCTGATCCCGATCATCACCGATGAATACCCGGACAAGGGTTTTGGCTCCGGCGCGGTAAAGATCACCGGCGCGCATGACTTCAACGACTATCAGGTCGCCAAGCGCGGCGGCATTCCGATGTACCGCCTGATGGACATGAAGGGCGCGATGCGCGCTGATGGTGCCCCCTACGCCAATGAGGCCGCCAAGGCTCAGGCCCATGCCAAGGTGCGGAGTTCACCGAGAACGAGGTGGATGCCATCAACCTCGTCCCCGATCACCTGCGCGGACTGGACCGCTTTGAGGCGCGCAAACTGGTGGTGCAGGAAATCACCGACGAGGGTCTTGCCGTCATGCAGACCATCACCTCAAAGGTGAAGGATGAGGACGGCAACGAGACCGAGGTTACCGAGACGGTGCCGATGGTTGAGAACAAGCCGATCATGCAGCCCTTCGGCGACTGCTCCAAGGTGGTGATCGAGCCGATGCTGACCGACCAATGGTTCGTCGACGCAGAAAAGGTCGTGGGCCCGGCGCTGGATGCCGTGCGCGATGGCGATGTGAAGATCCTGCCCGAGTCGGGCGAGAAGACCTATTTCCACTGGCTGGAAAACATCGAACCCTGCATCTCGCGCCAGCTCTGGTGGGGTCATCAGATCCCGGTCTGGTACGTCCCGGGCGAGGACGACTGGTATCCGATCTGTGCCGCCACCGAAGAGGAAGCGCTTGAAAAAGCCCGCCTGCAATCCGCCGAGGGCACCGAGTTCCGCATTGTTGCAGATCAGCAGGAAGCGGTCGAAATCCTCGCCGAACAGCGCAAGCTGATGGATGTGCGCACCGAAGGCACCATCCGGAGCTTTGAGGGACCGATGCAGGTGCCGATGTTCCGCGACCCCGACGTGCTCGACACCTGGTTCTCTTCCGGCCTCTGGCCGATCGGCACGCTCGGCTGGCCCGAATGGACCGAGGAGACGTCGAAGTATTTCCCGACCTCGACGCTGGTCACCGGTCAGGACATCCTGTTCTTCTGGGTGGCGCGGACGACGACGATGCAGCTGGCGGTGCTGGACGAAGACCTGCCCGTGCAGGAACGCATCCCGTTCGACACCGTCTACCTGCATGGCCTCGTGCGCGACGCCAAGGGCAAGAAGATGTCGAAATCCACCGGCAATGTGGTCGACCCGCTGGAGATCATCGAAGAATACGGCGCCGACGCGCTGCGCTTTACCAATGCGGCGATGGCGTCCTTGGGCGGCGTGCTGAAACTGGATATGCAACGCATCGCGGGCTATCGCAGACTTCGGCACCAAGTCGTGGAACGCCGTGCGCTTTGCCGAAATGAACCAGGCTTTTGCCGACGCCGTGCCGCAGCTGAGCGTCGACCAACTCGCCCCCAAGGCCGCCGTCAACGCCTGGATCATCGGCGAAACCGCCCGCGTCCGCGAGGCGGTGGACGAGGCCATGGAGGGCTTTCGCTTCAACGACGCGGCACAGGCGCTGTATGGCTTTGTCTGGGGCAAGGTCTGCGACTGGTATGTGGAGCTGTCAAAAGCCGCTGCTGCAAGGCGATGATGCCGAGGCACAGGCCGAGACCCGCGCCACCATGCGCTGGGTGATGGATCAGTGCATGATTCTGCTGCACCCGATCATGCCCTTCATCACCGAGGAACTCTGGGGCGCAACCGGCAGCCGCGACACCATGCTGGTGCATGCGGACTGGCCGACCTACACCGCCGCCGATCTGGTGAAGCCCGAAGCCGACGCCGAGATGAACTGGGTGATCTCGGTCATCGAGAACACCCGCTCTGGCCCGCGCTCAGATGCATGTGCCCGCAGGGCTTTATGTGGATATGCTGGTTTCCAACATCGATGCCGCCGGTCAGGCCGCGTGGGACGCCAATGAGACGCTGATCAAACGCCTTGCGCGTATTGAGAGCCTGAGCAAGGTCGAGAGCGCGCCCGAGGGCTGCGTATCGATTTCTGCACCCGGTGCGTCCTTCCTGCTGCCGCTCGCCGATATCATCGACATCGACGGCGAAAAGGCGCGGCTGGAGAAATCCCTCGGCAAGCTCGCCAAAGAGCTGGGCGGTCTGCGTGGTCGATTGAATAACCCCA
This sequence comes from Marinomonas sp. AWM4_232, assembly GCF_056158325.1. Classification (NCBI taxonomy): domain Bacteria; kingdom Pseudomonadati; phylum Pseudomonadota; class Gammaproteobacteria; order Oceanospirillales; family Oceanospirillaceae; genus Marinomonas; species Marinomonas sp. AWM4_232. Next base: position 5,607 of record NZ_JBSWTA010000005.1, read on the forward strand.
AATTTGTGGCCTCGGCCCCTGATGAGGTGGTTGAAGAGGCCCGCGAAAACCTTGCTGCACGCGAAGAGGAAGAAACCAAGCTCAAGGAGGCACTTGCCCGCCTTGCTGAAATCGGTTGATGCGGCTGTAGTACGTTCAACAAAACGCCCGGACACTGGTTCCGGGCGTTTTGTTTTGTAAGGTTCTGCACCCAAGCTGCACATCCGAGGGCCTTTCCCCGTGAAATTATCGACAATCGCCTATAGGTGGTGATTGCCAAAGCCCGTGTTCTGGTTCAGCTTGGAACGCGAAACGATAGAGGCCGGTCACCGGTCCGGAAAAGGTGGGGAAAGAACATGGCCAAAGGGTATTGGGTCGCACATGTCGATATTGACGACATGGAGCGCTACAAGGCGTATATTGATGCCAATGCAGTCCCTTTTCGCGCAGTATGGTGCACGATTTCTGGTCCGAGGTGGGACGAAAGAAGTGCGCGAAGGACAGATGCGCGCGCGCACTGTTGTGATTGAGTTTGAGGACTTCGCCACGGCCAAAGCCTGCCATGATAGCGTCGCCTACCAGCAAGGCGCAAGGCGCTCAGAGATCCGGTTTCGACCGGCGATATGGAAATAATCGAAGGCTACGACGGCTGACGCCGCCGAAGAGGAGTTTTTGATGCTGAAACTGTTCAGGCCTTTCGCCCGCCGCAAAGCCCGAACCTGCCCGATCCGGACGCAGAACTGGCGTTGGGGGCACTGTTGGTGCGGATTGCACAGTCCGACCGCGCCTATCTTGTGGAAGAGATCAGCCTGATCGACCGCATTCTGGCGCGCCTTTACGGCCACAACGCGCTTGAGGCCGCCAAGGTGCGCGCGACCTGCGAAAAACTGCACGCCGCCGCACCGGAGACGGATACGTTTGGCCGCCTGATCCGCGTGAAACCACCGGCCTCGAAGAGCGTCTCGCGGCGTTGGATGCGCTGTGGGAAGTTGTGCTGGCGGACAATCGCGAGCACGAAGGCGAAATCGAAATCGTCAACGATGCCTGCAAGGCCATGGGCCTGTCGGTGATCGACAACAAACGTGCCCGCGCCCGGGCGCGCTCGAAGTTCGACACGCAACCAGTGCCGCAGGGGGATGCATGATATTCAAGGATTTTCTGGATAAACTGCTGGCCCCTGCCCCCGCGATCCTGCCAGACGAGGACGCACGCCTTGCCTTGACCGCATTGCTGGTACGCCTTGCGCGTTCAGATGAGAGTTATTCTGACACCGAACGCGACCGAATTGATCGCATCCTGCGCAGCCGCTTCCAATTGGATTCCGGGGCCGCGCAAATCCTGCGGGAACAAGGCGAAGGACTAGAGGCCGAGGCACCCGACACTGTGCGCTTCACCCGCGCGATCAAAGACGCAGTCCCTTATGAGGTGCTGATCTCTTGACACTGCACGAGGAACTTAACCTTAGCAAGACGCAACGAACCAGTAAATATGCA
>NZ_JBSWTA010000006.1:0-5013 GCF_056158325.1 Marinomonas sp. AWM4_232
ACCATATCAGGACGACCATCATCATGCCGGTGCTTGGAAGGATACCGCCCCTCATATCCAGCAACCCAACTTTCATAGTCGCCTTTTTCAAGCGGTCTGATCATTAACCTTTCTGTTTCTGAACCAACCGTGAACGTTTCCAAATCTTCTTCCCCCTAAAAAAAGAGTGAGAAACCAAAATGATTTCACACTCTTTTGTCTTTCTTATTGGTCTTCCTCCACTTCCTCTTCGTTTCAGTGGATAATGCTTCAGGGAATAGACGAGAGCCTGCGCGCTCGATTGCGAGGTCGATATGATGGACCCTTACATTTGACGGCACGCTGATTCTCGCTGGAGTAAAGTTGAGAATCCCGGAGATTCCCGCTTGCACAAGCCTGTCCGCAATGCCTTGAGCGGCAGATGACGGGACCGTGAGAATGGCCACAGAAATGTCCCCGAGCTTTTCTTCTAGATCGTCAATGTGTTCAACACCGACGCCACCGACCTCAGAACCGATTCGCTCCTCGTTCGCATCAAAGGCGATTTCAATTTTCGTATTGTTATTTTTCGTGAAGTTATAGTTCAAAAAGGCCGTCCCAAGATTTCCGACACCGATCAACGCGACACGTGTCGTCTCATCCTGGTCGAGTGTTTTTCTGAAAAAGGAAAGCAAATACTCGACGTTGTAGCCGTACCCTTTTTTTCCGAGCGCTCCGAAATAAGAAAAGTCACGTCGGATTGTCGCTGAATCGACTTTGACCGCATCGCTCAGTTCTTTCGAAGACACCCGCAATTTGCCTTGAGTATGAAGGTTGTTCAAAAAGCGATAATAGAGCGGCAGCCGCTTCGCTGTCGCCTGTGGAATCTTCGTTTGTTCGATATCCATTAGCACCGGACTCCTTTACCTGTTTCTCGTGTAGTCGCCGTTCTTCCCGCCTGTTTTCTCTTTCAAATAGGTCGGGCCGACTGACCATTCCTTTATCTAACGCTTTGCACATATCGTAAACCGTAAGGGCTGTGGCTGAAGCTGCCGTTAGCGCTTCCATTTCCACCCCCGTACTTCCCTTCGTTTTGACCGAAACCTCGATGTGTAGAACCGGCTGGGCTGATGTTTCCCAATCGAAGGACACATCAATGCCTTTCAATGATCAGGGGTGACACATCGGAATCCAGTCGGACGTTTTTTTCGCTGCCATGATCCCTGCGACCTGGGCGACGGAAAGCACGTCCCCCTTTTCCGATTTCGTGGTTGGTGATTTTATGATAAATCTCTTCGTTCACTTGTACGCTTGTTGCTGCTACGGCCGTCCGTACAGAATCCTTTTTTTCTGTGATGTCCACCATACGGGCGCGACCCTGGTCATTAAAATGACTGAATTCCGCCATTTTCTCCTACCCCTTTTAATAACAAAATCGTTACTGTACTGATTGAAACACTACTCTTATTCTACCAAAAAATCAAACGTTAGTCGTTAAAGATTTCACATACTTAAAGAGCATTGTGTTGCTAGGGGACGCGCGTATGAGATACACTGATTTTATTGAGGTGAAACGACATGATTCTCATGCAATTGAACCAATTGACGAAGCGTTTCGGCGCCGAGTTGATTTTATCGAATATCAAATTGGAAGTGCAGATGAACGACCGGATTGCCATCGTCGGTCGAAACGGAGCAGGAAAATCAACCTTGCTCAAAATGATGGCTGGAGAAATGAGCCACGATGAAGGCGACATTTTCAAACCCAAAGAAACAACGATCGGCTACCTGGCTCAGAATACAGGGCTGCAGTCTGAGGAAACCATTTGGAACGAGATGGAGAAGGTGTTCACCCACCTGAAAGACTTGGAGAAAGAACTCCGCAACATGGAAGTCCAAATGGCGGACCCTGACCTGCTCGAGGACCAGAAACGGTACCAGCAGCTGTTAACGGATTACGACCGCAAGCAGGAATACTTCAAGACCGCTGGCGGATATCAGTACGAAGCAGATATCCGCGGCGTCCTGAATGGACTGAACTTCAAAAACTTCAGCTGGGATACACCGATCAACTCCTTGAGTGGTGGTCAGAAAACTCGTTTAGCTTTAGGAAAGCTGCTGCTTACGAGCCCTGATGTCCTTATTCTCGATGAGCCGACCAACCACCTGGACATTGATACGCTAAGCTGGCTTGAAGGGTATTTGCAAGGCTATCAGGGGGCCGTCGTCATCGTATCCCACGACCGCTACTTCCTGGACAAGATCGTCAATACCGTATACGAAATCGCTTTTCAATCATCAAAGAGATACCACGGCAACTACAGCGATTATTTGAAAAAGAAAGAAGCGGATTACGAGCAGGAACTCAAACGTTTTGAAAAGCAGCAGGAAGAAATTAAGCGGATGGAAGATTTCATCCAGAAGAACATCGTTCGCGCGACGACAAGTAAGCGAGCGCAAAGCCGCCGCAAGCAGTTGGAGAAAATGGACAAGCTTGAAAAGCCTAAGGACGACAGCCAATCAGCGAAGTTCAGCTTTCAGACGGCGAAACGAAGCGGCAACGACGTCTTGAAGCTGCGCAACTATGCGTTCCGCTATAATGACAGCAACGACTACCTTTTCGACAACGTGTCACTAGACTTGAATCGTGGCGATTCTGTTGCGCTCGTCGGACCGGATGGGGTCGGAAAGACAACATTATTGAAGACACTCACTGGGGACTTGGAACAGTCGAAAGGCGAAAAGCTGATTGGAACGAACGTACAAATCGGCTATTACGACCAGGAACAGACGAAGCTGAATTCAGCAAAAACCGTCTTGAACGAGCTCTGGGACGAATATCCGATGAAAAACGAAAAAGATATCCGCACCATCCTCGGCAACTTCCTTTTCTCAGGGGAGGATGTGCTGAAGCCTGTTTCTGCGCTCAGCGGGGGCGAGAAAGCAAGGCTGTCTCTAGCGAAACTGATGATGCAGGAAGCGAACTTCTTAATTCTCGACGAGCCGACCAACCACCTGGACCTCGACAGCAAAGAAGTGCTGGAGGCAGCACTTGTGGATTATCCGGGTACCCTGTTGTTCGTTTCTCACGACCGTTACTTTATCAACAAGATTGCGACACAAGTTGTGGAAATGAATCCTGAAGAGACACGGTTGTTTCTTGGTGACTATGACTATTATGTTGATAAGAAACAGGAAGAATTCGAGCTGCAGCAAATCGAAGAAGCCGAACGTCTGCAGAATGAACCGAAGCAGCAGGAATTGCAGCAAAAGAACAGTTTCGAAGAAGACAAAGCCGCAAAGCGTGAAGAACGGAAGAAAAACCGGCGCATAGCGGAGATCGAAGAAGAAATCGAACAGCTGGAAGCAAGACTCGAAGAAAACGAAGAACTCCTCTGTGACCCTGACATTTATCAGGACCACGAACGATCATTGGAAATCACCGAGGACAACAGCCAACTCCAAACCAAACTCGAAGCCCTCATGGAAGAATGGGAAACCCTCCACGATTCATGACAGGCAAAAACAGGTGTACCAGGTCATCCAAAATATGGATGACCTGGTACACCATTTTTTTCCACATCAACGTTTGTTCATTTGTTTACATTGGTCATTTTCCAGTTTTTAAGAGTGATTAGCGAACATGCATAAGCGTGTATGAGGGGGTATTAAGTATCCACATAGTTTTCAACACTTGAATGGCTTGATTAACAGTTTTCAACAGGGTTATGCACATTATCCACAGAATAACTCTTGTTTATCCACAAAAATGGTACCGTTTTCTTTTCCCATTCCACTTATCCACTGTTAATTTGTCCACTGCATGTTTATACACATGTGGATAGTTGTTCAGCCTTGTGAAGAATATCCTCATTTATTCACATCCCCCAAGAAAAGGGAAAAGCTCTCCTTAACTACAAAGGAGAGCTTGGATCGTTCCTGTTCACGATCTTATTTTTTTCGTGCACCATAAAGTTCAAGATCCAGATCCTGGATTGGCATTCAAATCCCATTCAGACCGATGATCCTGGTTGTACGCAACGGCTCCTGCAGCAGCAATCATTGCGGCATTATCTGTACACAAATGAAGTGGTGGAATAAGCAGGTCCGTTTCACTATCTTCGAACTTCTCTTTAAGGGCTGCTCTTAATCCCTTATTGGCAGCTACACCACCAGCCACGATCATTTGTTTCACACCATACTCCTCAGCAGCTTGGTATGCCTTTGTGGATAACACGTCCACTACACTTAGCCTGAAAGCTTGCCGCGACATCTTCAGGTTTCAAATATTCGTCTCGCTGCTTCGCTTTGTGAAGCCGGTTGATGACCGCTGATTTCAATCCGCTGAAACTGAAATCATAAGACCCTTCTTCAAGCCAGGCACGAGGAAAATCGATGGTCTCCTCCCCTTCTCGAGCGAGGCGGTCAATCTGTGGTCCACCAGGGTATGGAAGCTTCAATGTACGAGCGACTTTGTCATACGCTTCCCCAGCAGCATCGTCCCGTGTTTCTCCAATGATTTCATAAGATCCGTGCTCCACGCATCACCACAAGCTCTGTGTGTCCGCCTGAAACGACAAGGGAAAGCAGTGGAAATTCAAATTCCTTTTCCAATCGGTTCGCATAAATGTGACCCGCAATATGGTGGACGCCGACGAGCGGCTTTTGTTTCGCAAAAGCGATGGACTTGGCTGCATTTACGCCGACAAGCAAGCGCGCCTACAAGTCCCAGGTCCTTCTGTTACGGCAATGGCATCCATTTCCTCAATCGTCATCCCTGCATCCTCCAGCGCTTCTTCCAGAGTGATTGTCATCTGCTCGATATGGTGTCTGGAGGCAATTTCGGGGACGACACCGCCAAAACGCTTATGACTTTCAATTTGTGAAGCGACAATGTTCGTGATCAGTTCTGTTTCGTTTTTCACAATAGCGACGGCCGTTTCATCACAGCTCGTCTCAATTGCTAAAATGTATTGATCTTCCAGGTGCTGATCTCTTGACACTGCACGAGGAACTTAACCTTAGCAATACGTAACGAACGAAGTAGAATAACAT
>NZ_JBSWTA010000007.1:0-4235 GCF_056158325.1 Marinomonas sp. AWM4_232
ACCTTCCCAGCGTATTGCTTCAGCCGAGAGAGACGTTGGCCGCCGCTTCCGCGTGGGCCAGCCTGCGGCCGTTTTTCAGTATCACCCTCCGCCACCAGCAACGCGGCGCCGATACTGGTTCCGGTGAGCGACCCAGCCGATGCTTCAACCGGCCGCCCGGTCGCAGCCTCCAGCATGTCAAGGTAAAGCCCGTTTTGCGCGAACGGCCCCTCCACAACAATTGGACCTTCTGCTCCGGTCATCGCCAGGCGCTCTGCCGTCACCAGCGCCAGATAGAAGGACAAAGCCGCAAAGCATTCGCCGTCGGTCAGGACCGTCTCATCCACGCTCCAGTGATACTCGCTGCCCTGGAAAGGGCCGGAACGTGGGTCGACAGCGGGAAAAAGCATGATCTCGCGATAAAGCACGGTATCAATCTGTTCTTCCGAACAGCCCTTTTCACGTCCCTTCAGGATCATGTCGAACTCACGTCCCCCCATGAACCTTGCCGAAGGCACGGGATCACCGAAAGCGTTGACGTTGATCAGCATGATCGCGCGCCGGATCGAGGCGCTATCCGGCCGCCCCCCCACCGCCATGCGAGATCACCCATGTCCCGGTGGAGACCACCGCAAACGGAGGCTGTCGGCAGGCTGCGCAGATGCGGACAGCAGCGAGGCGTTGGAATTGTGGATGCCGGACAGTCGACGGGGGTGTCCGGCGGCAAGCCCGGTGCGGGCGGCGATCTGCGGCAGGATGTGACCCGAGACGCAGTCGCTGGCATGATTGAGCACGGGCGCCATCTTCCCCTCGAGCCCGAGCGCCGTCGACCAGCGAGCGAAAAGCCCGTCCTCGGACGCGGCATCCACAGATCGGTGTGACAGCCAAGCGAGGTCATACTCGCAGCGAAAGCACGCCGGTGAGCCGGCCCGACCAATACTGCGGATAGGTCACCACCGTGCGCCAGCCGGTCACGCAGGCCCGTCTCCGTTTGCAGCAGCCAATGCAGCTGCGCCCCCGGCATTGAGCCCCATGCGGCAGTCCGCGGCGAGCCGGTTCCGGGCAAAGTCCGGGCCGGATGGCGTCATAGGCGTCGGCCAGATCGTCCGGGACCGGTGTGTTCGTAATCCAGCACCGGCGCAGGCAAGGTTCCCCGGCGCTGTCCAGCAGAACGCCAGCGAGGCGCCATGGGTGGTGATGCTGATAGCGCGTCGATCCCCTGCTCGGCCTTGTGCAGCGCCGCTCAGCCCCTCGCATCATGAAACTCCCAATAGCCCGTCGATGTCGTAATGCGGATAGGGCGGCCGTCCGTCCGGACGGTGTTGGGGCGCGTCCGGACGGCGATCTCGGACGAGGCTCTGCATATCGACCAAGGCCAGCTTGGCGTTGGTCTTGCCGATGTCCCATGACGGCGACACGGCGTGGAGCGGTTCCGCCAACGCTCAATGGCATGATGAAACATCGGTTGCGAGCGGCACGGCCAGCTGGTTCGTTGTCGGGGTTGGTCTGCCATGATATCGGCCATATGCGCCCACCAGCGCTGCATGACCTCGGTGCTGCGGCAGCGCGTCCATACTCGTGGCCATCCTCGCACCGCCAAAGCACGCCGAAGAGGATGGTCGGTCTCGGGGTCGAGGTGGATCGAGTAGTCGCTCGACGCCCGCGTCTTTCAGCAAGGCGGCCAGTTCGGGCCAGATCGCGTCATGGCGGCGTTCCGGTACTCTTCGGCTGCCATGCCGGGGTTGAGCTCCATGCTTGAAGGCATATTTCTCCATGGTTCAGCGCCTTCCGCTTTGCGAGAACCCGGTGGGCGATGCGCGGCAGGGCGATGACGGCGATCAGCAGCAGCGCCGATGAAGATCGACATGACGATGCCCGGCACGTTGAGCAGGCCCGAGCCCGAAGGTGACCATGCCCCATGACGAAGGCGGCGATCACCACGCCGGGGATGGAGCCCGAGCCGCCGAGGATACTGACACGCCGCCGAGCACCACCATTGTCACGATCTCAAGCTCCCAGCCGAAAGCAATCGATGGTCTTGTCGCCCCGAGGCGCGAGGTCAGGCAGATGGCGGCAACACCGGACATAAGCCCCGTGAGCAGGAAAAGTGACGAATTTGACCCGCGGCACGCGAATACCGGAAAAAAGCTGGCGCCGACAGGGTTGTTGCCGACGATATAGACCGCGCGGCCAAAGTTCGTCTTGATGCAGGATGACAGGCAATAGAGCGATGGCCAGCAGAGCGAACAGGACGAACTCGAAAGAGATCACCCACCAGACGTAGCCCTGACCGAAAAAGGCAAAGTCGGACGGATAGCCGGTGTAGGCCTTGTCGCCGAGCACGATATAGGAAATGCCGCGGAACAGGCTCATGGTGCCGATGGTCACAACGATGGACGGCAGGCCGAAGCCGGTCACCAGGAAGCCGTTGAAGGCACCGCACAACAGCCCTGTGCCGAGGCCGATCAACACCAGAACCGGCGTATCGGCCCCCATCTGGACGGCAAAGCCCATGGCCGTTGACGAAAGTGCAATGATCGAGGCAACCGAAAGGTCGATCTCGCCGGAAATGATCAATAGCCCCATTGCAAAGGCGATCATCGCCTTTTCGGTGAAATTGAAGGTCGCGTCGGAGAGGTTCCACGGGTCGAGGAAATAAGGCGAGGCAAAGCTGTTCAGCGTGAAGACGGCGACGGCGACCACCAGCAAAAGCAGTTCCCAGCTCACCAGAAACCGCTGCAGCGGCGACTTCAGCCTGTCCGGAATTTGACGCCCCTGCGCGCCGGTGTCTGGGGTGGCGAGGCTCATGCTGCGTGCTCCGCTTTTTTCAGGATCACCCGGCCCTTGGTCCGGTTGGACGTGGCGTTGAAGGCTACGGCGATGATGATCGCGCTGCCGGAAATCGCGAGTTGCCAGAAGGGCGAGATATTGATCACCGGAAGGGCGTTCTTGACGATACCGAGGAACAGCGCACCGAGCAGAGCCCCGCCGACAGACCCGATGCCGCCGGCAATCGAGATACCGCCGATGACACAGGCCGCGACCACCTCAAGTTCGAAACCGCCTGCGATATCGACATAGGCAACGGCATAGCGGGCAACCCAGAGATAGCCGGTGAGGCCGGCAAGCGCGCCGGAAATGACATAGGCCGCGCATTGGGTGAGGCCGACATTGATGCCCGTATAGACCGCCGCGTGCGGATTGCCGCCAACGGCAAAGAAAGCCCTGCCAAGTGGTGTTCGCCCGACCAGAACGATGAACCCGATCACGACGGCGATCGCTATCCACGACAGAACCGGCAGACCGAGCACGACCTCACGCGGGAAGGCCTTGAAGGCGTCACTCATCTCATGGGCGTTGATCCACTCCCCGCCGGAAATGACGAAGATGATGCCCCGGTAGATGGTCATGGTGCCAAGGGTGACGACAATGGGCGGAATATCCAGCTTCCAGACAAGCAGTCCGTTTGCAAGCCCCATCAAGGCCCCAAGACAGATCGCCAGGGCCAGGATAACCGGCACCGGCAGACCGGGCATCGCCATGTTGAGCATGGCAACCACCATGCCGGTGAGCGCAAGGTTGGCGGCAACCGACAGATCGATACACCGGGTGAGGATCACCACCATCTGGCCGAGGGCCAGAATGATCAGCGGAGCCGTGTCGTTGAAGACATTCGCCAGGTTGGACGGCGCGACGAAGCCGGGAAAGCGGGTGGCGATGGCCAGCACCAGAACCAGGATAGCTCCGGCGAGAATGGTCTCGCGCGATTTCATCAGCGAGCGGATCATGTGCGCACCTCCGTGATGCCGGCAGCCGCCCGCACCAGATGTTCCGGCGACAGGTCAGCGCCTTCAAATTCGGCGGCGATACGCCCCTCCCGCATGACAATCACCCGGTCGGACATGCCGAGAATTTCCGGAATTTCGGACGACACCATGATGACCGCCAGACCTTCGGCGGCCAGTTCCGCCATGAATTCATGCACCGCGGCCTTGGACCCGATGTCGATGCCCTTGGTGGGTTCGTCCAGGATGATCACCCGAGGTTTGGTCGCAAGCCATTTGGCGATGACAACCTTCTGCTGGTTGCCGCCGGACAGTTCGCCGATATCCTGGTCAAGAGCTGCTGCGCGCAAGTCCAGCCGCCGCGTGTAGTCGCGGGCCAGCTTGAATTCCTCCGCAAGCTGCAGGAACCCCTTGCGCGAGGTTTCCTTGAGCGACGGCAGCGAGACATTCTGGAAAATGGGCAGGCCCTTG
>NZ_JBSWTA010000008.1:0-4855 GCF_056158325.1 Marinomonas sp. AWM4_232
TTACGTATTGCTAAGGTTAAGTTCCTCGTGCAGTGTCAAGAGATCAGCACCTGCCCCAACGCGTTTGAGTAGATCACACTAAATACTCAAGTGGATGCAATATATGAGCGATATTGATGCGTTCTTTCGGAACGAACAAGGTAATTACACTGTCGATGATTGGGGTAGAAAGGCGGTTTTGAAAATGTTCTTGATACTTCTTGCATCATCCTTGATCGCTATCCCTTTAATGTCGGGGGATGACTCCAGCCACGAACGTTCCGTGTTGGTATTTCTTTTCCCATTTCTATTTTTGGTAGCTTGGTCAACCTGGGCGTCTTTGAAGAAGGTGCATCACGTCGTTGTACATGAGGACAAAGTTGAGATACTGCCTTTGGGATTAGTGTTTTATACGAAAGACTTGGTCGCAGCCGAAGTCAGATCGTTCGGCAAACGAGAGCGGTTGATTGAATTAAGAACTTTTCGATGGTCTTTCAAATATTATATGCGGTCTCTCGTCTGGATCGGCAATGGTGTGAGCATTCCGATTAAGCGATAGGTTTCTGGAAAACGCAGGGTTTTCCTGATACTGTCGCGTCACATGTATTAACGCTGAGTTTTCGCGTGAGATACGACACTGCTGATCAGAACGTCGTAAAGTGTGTTTATCTTGTGTGGGCGTCCCTTGCGATGATGGCCGTTTGAAAATGGACGATCTATATGCCCAACCCTCAAGACCCTAACTGAACAATCGGCCCCCCTGCGGCCTCGGCGTCTGCGGTATCATGTGTCACCATCAGAACCGGCAGCGCGCGGTCGCGGGCGAAGGTGAACACCAGATCGCGCATCTGATCGCGCAGGGTGGCGTCCAGTCGGGAAAACGGCTCGTCCAGCAACAAAAGATCCGGCTCGGAGAGCAGCATCCGCATCAGGGCCACGCGGGCTTTTTGACCGCCCGAGAGCGTCTCCGGGTCGCGGTCGTGAAAGCCTTCAAGGCCGATCTCTGCCAGCGCGTCTTTGATGCGCACGCGACGGGCGCGGCCTCGGACTTGCGGCGCGAGGCCAAAGGCGAGGTTGGCCCCGACGCTCAGGTGCGGAAACAACAGATGGTCCTGAAACAGGATGCCGACACGGCGCTCCTGCGGGGGCAGGGGGCAAGGTCGCGGCCATTCAGAAGGATCTCGCCCTCAAGGCTGAAATCCGCGCTCATCTGCCCGGTGATGGCCGCTAGCAGGGTGGATTTGCCCACGCCTGATGGTCCCATCACGCTCAGAATGGTGGCGGGGGGCACGGTGAGGTCGAGTTCCAGCAAGGGGCGGTCGCCGTGTTTGATGCGCAGGGCGCGCAGTCTCAGGCCCTCAGCCATGTTGCAGTCCTCTCCGGTTGCGCCAGACGATCAGCGGCAGGGTCAGCACCAGCACAAATGGCAATAGTGCCGCCGCCGTCTGCACCAGCCCGTATAGGCCAATCGCGCGCCGGTCGCCACCGGCGGCGAGGGCGACGGCTTCGGTGGTGAGGGTCTGGATGCGTCCGCCTCCGACCAGAAGCGTCGGCAGATATTGCCCGACAGAGACCGCCATGCCCACGGCCACCGCGGTCAGGATCGGCGCCAGCAGCATCGGCAGTCTGAGTTGCAGAAAGATCCGGTTCCGAGAGGCACCCATGGCCGCGCCCACGGCTCCAAGCCGCGGATCCCACGCCTTGTAGGGGCCTTCGAGGGACAGGCGCAGATAGGGCAGTACAAAGACCAGATGTGCGAGCATCACCGCCCAGAGTGTGCGGTCGATGCCAAAGCCCAGCAATAGCGTCTGCATGCCCGGAAGGAAGGCGGTCTGCGGCACCAAGAGCGGCAAATACAAGAGCCAAAGCCCCTTGCGCGTGAGGCGCAGATTGCGGCGCTCTTCGGTTTCAAGACACCCCAGCGTCAGGACCAGCCCGGCAAGGGTGGCGGCGAGGGCGATGGCGAAAGTGGTCGTGAGTGTCTCTATCGCGGCGGGGCCGTTGCGCTGCCAGCTGCGCAGGCTAAAGCCCTCGGGGAGAAAGTCGGGAAAACTCCATCGGGCAGCAAAAGACCAGACCACCAACCCCGCAAGCCCGGCCAGAACCAGACCCACACAGAGCAAAGACGTCATGAGACCAAATGCGCGCCAGAGGCCATCCCGCGACAGGCGCGGCCCGCGGTAGATCAGATGTCGGCCCAGTGCGGCAAGCGCACGTTCCCCTCCGTGCCAGAGCAGAAGCGCGCCAATGACCAGTGCCAATTGCAGCAATGCCGCCGCCGAGGCCAGCGTGCGCAGCGTAAGGTCCGGCTCTCCCATCCAGCGCACGATCTGTACGGACAGCGGCGGCGGCGTGTTGGGCCCAAGGATCACCGCCACATCGACCACCGACATGGCGTAGGCAAGCACCACATAGACCGGCAGACGGATGCGCGCATAAAGCGCGGGCAGCACGCCAAACATCCATGCGGCCATGCGCCCATATCCAAGCGCCATGGCAACGCGCAGGCGGCCTTGGGTGTCGATCTGACCAAGGGCCGCGAGGCTGATCAGCAGCAGGAACGGCACCTCCTTCACCACCAGCCCCAGCGCCATGGCAAGGCCCATCGGATCCTGCACCAACAACACATCGGGCGGGCGCTGCCAGCCGGTGAGCCACGGGCTGAACGCGCGAGAAATCCAGCCGAAGGTTGGATCAGGAACATCAGCCCAAAGGCGGCGGCGGCATGCGGTACCGACAAAAGCGGCGACAACAGCCGCAGGACCGCACGAAAGGGGCGCGTACCGGACCAGCCTGCGAGCAGTAGCAGCGTGATCGCCAGCGAAAGAAATGTGGCAAGCCCGCCCGTTACAAGGCTGAGACGCACCGAGGCCGACAGCCCCGGCCATACCCACAGTGTCTGAAACGGCGTCAGTGACGGCCCCTGCAGCCCCGCCACCGGCAGATGTCCGAAGGCCGCGCTAATGGTGCCCCATAGCCCGGCCAGAACAGGCCCGATCGAGAACCAATATGGTCAGCAGCGGCAGGACCGGGGGCAGGGCAAGGGAGGGGCGCACGGAGGTTGCGTTCTAAGGCTCAGTTGCCGACGCCGTAGCGGGCCACCCAATCCTCGGAAATCCGGGTCATCCAGCTCGGATGTGGTTCCGGTTGCACAGCACCGAGTTCCTCGGGCGAAAGCGTCGCAATTCCCAGATCCAGCGTGCGGAAGGCCGCCCGATCCTGAACCGGCAAGGCGTTCATATCAAGCACGGTGCCATAGCCCAGTACCTCGGGGTCTTGGGCGCGCAACTGGGCCTCTGGCGACATCAGGAAGTTTGCCACCACCATGGATGCAGCCTTGGAACCTGAATTATAAGGGATCGCCACGAAGGACGCATTGCCGATGGTGCCCTTGTCGAGCACGAAAGTGCGCACGCTTTCAGGCAGTTGATAATTGGCGATTGCGGTGCTGGCCTCGCCGGGGCTGAAGGAAATCGCCAGATCGATCTCATCATCGTTCATCAGCTGCAGCTGGCGCGGGCCGGTGGGCGGGTAGGCGCGCCCCTCACGCCACAACAGCGGCGTCGGCTCCTCAATAAAAGTCCACAGCGGCGCGGTCACCTCGACATAATTGTCTTCATTGACGGGCTCAGAGAGCGCCTTGGGGTTGTTGCTCAGGTCGACCAATGCCTGTTTCAGGAAAGTGGTGCCGAGGAAATCTGGCGGCTGCGGATAGGTGAAGCGGCCGGGGTGTTCGCGGGCCCAGTCCAAGAGCGCATCCATTGAGCCTAAGCGTTCGGGCAGGTCTTTGGTGTCATGCATAAACACCACCTGCGCCATCGCCCATGGGATTCATAGCCCTCGGTCGGGACGGTAAAATCATGCGTCAGGGTGCTGTTCTCCGTGTTGGCATATTGCCAGTTCGGCAGCGCCTCGGCGAAGGGGCCAAACAGCAGATCGGCGTCTTTCATGGAGGCAAAGTTGGCGCCGTTGATCCAGATCAGGTCCACCGCACCATCCTCGTCCTGACCTGCGGATTTCTCTGTCAGCACCCGCGTCACCGCATCGGCAGTGTTCTCCAGTTTCACATGAGTGAGGGTAATGTCGTAGTCGTCCGCGAGCCGTTCCCCGACCCATGCGATGAAATCATTGGTCGCGGTGGAGCCTCCCCACGCATGCCAATGCACGGTCTGGCCCTGCGCTTCTTTCAGCACAGTGGGCCGGTCCGCCGGATCGGGAGAGGCCCACGCCGAAAGCGGCGCGAGGGCAAGGGCAAGAGACAGCATGCGTTTCATGGCGATCCTCGTTCTGGGACAAATCTTGGGTGCAGTATAAGCCGCATATGTGCGGCGATACTCCTGCAATCTCCCTCTGATTGCGCGATCCGCGCCGCCGCGTCTATGGGCATGACGAAAATGTGACGCTTGGTGTGGTGAGGGGTGGGCGGATGCTTGCACGCTTAGGGTCCTGCGGGTATGCACAGGCCCATACTCGCATGGTACTATGCGAGGCGTGACCGGACGCGAGCGCTCTTCCACAACCGCGTCCGATTTTTCGGTGCCGTTACGATCTTCAGGCGGCCCGCGACCATACGAGGGGAAAACCCAGCCATGTCGCTCGATATTCCCGTGCTGCGCAGCGCATTGTCCCAGCACTACGATCTCACTCCGAACCCCGAACTCGCCAAGTCCATGTCTGATATCTATCAGCGCATGTCCCGCGTGGTGTCGCCTGTCGATTGGGTGCTCTATGCGCCATACGTCAAGGCGATCAATGAGCTGAAGGCCAAGCGCAACGCGGTGATCCTTGGCCATAACTATATGACAGGTGCTGATCTCTTGACACTGCACGAGGAACTTAACCTTAGCAATACTAAACGAATCAAGGTACGCTACAC
>NZ_JBSWTA010000009.1:0-8970 GCF_056158325.1 Marinomonas sp. AWM4_232
CCATGTATTGCTAAGGTTAAGTTCCTCGTGCAGTGTCAAGAGATCAGCACCTTTTGCAACTCTACTTTTAGTTTCTTCTTATACACTACTTCGATAATCATACTTGTTCACTCCCTACCCCTAAAATGTGATTCATAACGAATACTGGTTTAGATACTTGTGGTTCTATTCCTGCCATATATTGTTTTGTGTATAACGCTTTAAATTCATCTTCTGTAAAATCATAAGAAGGATAATAGATAGTTGCTACTTCGTCTCTCACACAAATATAACCGATTGTATGCTCTTTGTTTATAACAGTAACGCATTCGTTTCTCATATGAGGTACTTCGTCTAAGCTCTTATATTGCTTAAATTCAAATCTCTTGTCTAGCTTGTAACGGTTTACAACTGAATCATCATCAGCATAAGCTTCAAATATCATACCTACTTTGATTTCCGTTTCTTTAGTAAATCTCGAAATACATCCATATTATTTGTACGGAATAATTCTTTATCTCCGTCTAGAATGCTTGCTACACAAAACTGAAACTGAAAATCATGTTGTCGGTATGTCATTTTTAGTTCCATCTTACTTACCCTCCGATTCTGATTTATAGTATTGATTGTCTACCATATAATCAATTAAGAATACAGGAACACGACTAATGTCTGAATTGCGCTTTTTGAATAATTCAAATGCTAATCGTTTTAATTTTTCTTGTACCTAGTTCCAATGCTGGATACCAAATTGTAATGATATCTTCTTTTATACTTACTGCACCTTCCGTTACAATGGAGTCTACTACTGTAATAACGTACTCTGCTCGTAAAGGTACTTCTTCTTTATTTGTAAAAGGTCTTAATGCGATTGTTTGGTCTAAATGATATGTATTTTGGATTAGGATATTACCTACTTCTGATTTAACAGGTGTTCTTAGTTCGATTCCTGAATTTACGTAGGAAAGATTGATATACTGTTAAGTCTCCTGTTTCGAAATAGTTCTTTCTCTCCATCTTTCAGTTGTGCCACATGAAATTTTACTTCGCCATTTTCTATAATATGATTCGTTTCTAGTTTTAACATTACTCTTCTCCTTCTCTAATATGGAATATTGTTTTACCCTCAGGATTACCGAAAAATAGTTCATTGTATCCTGTTTTCGGATAATAAACTGTTAGTTCGTTTCCTTCTTTATGGAAATACCCCTTTGCTAACTTGTTTTCTTACAAACTCTACACTCTTTTATGCTACTTGGTAAGTCTTCTTTAAATTCAAATTGTTTGAGTTGTAGTATATAATCAAACTCATATAATCTCGTTACATTATGCTTATCTGATACAATCGTAGATGGACTTACTAGTTTGATACCTGTAAACTCAATTAGACTCTCTACCTCTTTTGGAGAAAATCCACTGTAAACTAGTACACCATCAGTTGTATATAAACCTGCTATGTTTAGAAAGATTTCAAAGCTGTTATAGGTATACACGACTTCTAGTCTCATTCTTTACCTCCTACTTCATCTTCGTTCTCTTTAAATAATACCAAGTTCATACCTAAACCTGTTGCAATTAATTCTACTGTTGACAGTTTAGGATAAGTAAAAGTATGAGCGCTTGCTTCAAATCTAGCAATTGCGGATTGCTTTAAACCTACTCTATCTGCTAACTCTTGTTGAGTTAACCTATAAGCAATTCGTCTTTGAGTAACAGTTTTTACTATATACGTTAAAAAATCCTCTGTTTCAGATGAAGAATTATAGTTCTCTAATTCTCCTTCTTCTGCAACATCTGTACAAATAAACTCAAATTTATGACTTGGTTTACCCTCAAAAATATAGTCTTTTTCCTTGCTGAATAAAATAAAACTATGTGTAGATACAGGTCTGTCAATAAAGTGTTTACGCATTTCTACCTTATCATTTTCTGTATTTAGTTTCGGGTTTATAAATAGTAGTTACTAAATCTGAATTATCTACATAACAAGCTATAAACTCACTACCTGATACCCCTGTAACTTCTGTATTACTTTTTGATAGTTTATTTATTCCTCCTACTTTATATTCTTTGAATATAACAGGTTTAATAGGATTATAGATAAAGATTCCTAATAATGTATCGTTCGTGTCTCATAATTCATTTCTGTATACACACTACCTATACGAACACCTATAACATGTAAGAAGTCTTTTAGTTGATGAAGGTCGTTCGTGATTAATAAATCCCCTTCTACACTATGAGAAACACGAACTTGTAAAAATTTACGTTTCCTCATTTCTCAACTTCTTGTTTATGACCTCTATCTGTAATACGAAAAGGCTTTTCATATACAACTTCTACTTTTAAACTGTTCTGTACTACACATAATTATACCCCACTTCTATCTTAAATTAATGACAACTCTTCTAACGTTACCTTGTCTGAAAGAGAACCCAACCCCTTACAGTCTTCGACTACCTCTCTTGGATAGTACAGGTATACTTTGTCGTCTTGCTTTCCTACATATAACTTAATAACCTTTTCATCTACTACAGAACCAACCAGTCTTACATCAATTTGCATGGTGTTTTCCTCATGCTCTGTATATGGTACTGCAATAAATTCTTTATCTGATTTAATTTTCATGTTTGAAATAACATAATCTTCGGTGAAAGATAAAATACTTTCGTTTGGATGCTCTACCCCTGAAATCGCTTAATAATAGTTTAATTGTAGGTAAGGTAGAACATAAGAAAATTAAGGTATCGTTATGTAATACTCTTATATGTTTTGATAGACCTATCTTCCGTGTTCTCTTTCAGATACAACTTGTAATTCTAACATACACTTCACCTCTCTTTTAACTTACTTCTATTATAACATAAATTTATCAATTTGTCAAATAAAGTATAAAGAAAAGAGGTAGTTTGACCTACCCTTGATGAGATTTAGATGATATGCTCTCCGATAAATTCATTTAGTTTTGTTCTTATCTTTATTAATTCATTGAACTGCTCTATCGTTTCTATTGAACTAGTTGGAATCTTTTCTATTTTCTTTAGTGCATCTTCTAGGATATACTTTGCTTCTTCCAACCCGTTGGTAGATTCCTTAGCGGTTGCACGTAAAGAACAATACTTACCTTCTTTTACTAATATACCGTCTCTACGGGTGTACGCTCTATTTATAATACTTGAAGCTTGGTTTGTATTAATTCCTTCAAAGTTATCTATTAAAATATGTTTTAATTCTTTAAATAAATATTGATTGCCTTGATCAAGTTTACCTGAAAGAACTTTAAATGCATCTTTTGTTAATACTGGTTTTGTTGACACATTAGTTACCTCCTTTCATTTTCTTTACTCTATATGTATAGATATCCATTCCTTTAATCTTATCTTTCTCGACTCCATCCTCTAACTCACAACCCATTTCATTCAGTTTCAATTGTAATTCTTTCTCATTCTCCAAATAATCCATCGGTTCTGAATCCTGATTGAAGAACATTTGAAATTGTACAGTTCCTTCTTCTAAATCTACAAACTTACGAACTAACATACCTTCTTGATATTTTACTGACATACTAAACACTCCTTATAGTTTCATTATGATAGATTAAGTAAATAGCGAACCCAACCGCTTTTCCTTTAACTCTGAACCTATCATAACATAGCAAAAATCCTTTGTATATAGGGTTTCGCAAACGTTCTCAAACGTTTATTTTACCTACCCCTAGGGAGCCTTTTGTAGAGCGATTTCTATCTAAAAATAATTTTGGATGTTTCGTAGATGTTTACTTTTACGTTTCGCATGTTTGAATAAAAAAAAAGAAGTAGCATTTGCTACCTCTCTTACTGATTGATAAAATAAAAAATCATTCTGAAATCTTCGGATTCTCTTTCCTCTTCCTTTTCTTCTTTATACGGGTTTGATAATTTTAAACCTTTACTTTCTAACCATTTGTGTAACTCTTCCATAGACTCTAGTTCTGCTACCGTATTACTAATACTATACTGGTACACATGAACTGACTTTATTTTTCCTTTGTCTTCTCCTAACATTTCCTCGTAAGCCACTACTTTATAACCATCTGATTCTTTTACAGGAAACTCATATACAACTTTACTATCTATAACTTTCTCAATAGGGTTTTCTATTTTACAACACATATCTAATAGAGTAATTTCTAACTCTTCTTTTGTTAAACCGTCTTGAAGCACCTTACTATTTATACTATCGAACAACTGAATCTTATCTAAGGTTTGTACTCCATTTTCATCTTCTTTATACTCTGCATGAACTACCATTCCACTTTTATACCTTAACCCATACTAAACACTCCCTCGATTAACTTATATCTTATTATAACATATAGTTTCTTATTTGTCAAATATAGATAAAATAAAAAGAGTAGGTTTTACCCTACCCCTTAATACTATATAAAGTTGATTGTACGAATACCATGTTCAACAATCAAATCCTGAACTGGTTGTGGTAACATTTCATAACATTCACTTTGTGGTTTTGGACGATAAATTGTTGTTTCGTTTCCTTCTGTATGAACGTAACAAAATACAACATCACCACATACTAAACCTACCATTCTTGTAACATCAGTTGGTATTTCTTCTTTATCAGTTACAAATACTTCTTTCAATGTATGAGGTACTTCATAGTTTAATACTTTACGGTTTTGAACCTCAACTAAACTTGAACCGGTTGCATATGTATGGTCTAACTTAAATCCTAGCTTGTTTGACCACTCTTCAAATGAATCTTTTTGACTAAACTCATATACAACTCCGTTTAGGTTACTATGTACAATTACTTTTTCTACTTCTCTTTTTGCATACCCTCGTTTATCACCTTTAAGTACTTCTTTTACTAAAATCATAGTCTTATACTCCTATCTTGTTTAAAATATGTAACCCTATCAGCCTTTAACCCATATATCTGTAGCTGACTTTTTCTCTAACATAAATTTATTATAACATAAGACTTTTTATTTGTACACTCTGTTTCTATAAAAATATTTAGACTCTTCGTTACAATAGTTAGTTTTCATGTGATAATTTAAAATAAGTTGCAAAAAGTGCGATATTTTATAAAAAGTTATGTTTTATGCGATATTTTAAGACAGTATTGTGTAATGCACATGTTGAATGCGAGGTTGGTTCAACATATGCATTCTCACCCTACAATTATGCTTCTCTTCCCTCTGAATCTAGCAATCTCTTATCCTTTCCATTTTAAGCCCTCTCACGCTTCCATAGAAAGGACTTCTCTAGAAAAATATACAAATAGGCGGAAATTCAAAATCTCTCCTATATGAAGCTGTAAAACCCTTTAAATGAAATCTACCCCTAAATTGGCTAAACACACCTTACTTTTCTTAACCTGCTTTGTTTCGGCTTGTACACCACTTTGTTCCTATTATATACACATAAGAAAAGGCACATGCTCAAAATCAACATGTACCCTCCTTTGTTTCGCTATGAAATTACGCTTTAAATAAATCTTTTAATCCTCTTCCGAAGTTTCTAGCACCCTTCATACCAAGTACCATTGCTCCACCTACTACAGTTGCACCTAACATAGCGGTTCCACCTAGTTTATAGCCCCAACCTTTACGCTTATACATGTTCTTTGTAGAATCCCGAACTCTTGTTTACAGAGCGACTTCCCCAGTTTTCCATATCATTAGCGATAAGTTCTCTTTTTCTTGCACTTCGGAAGAAGTTTGAACTACGTGCTATATCTTCTTCTAACGTGTTTCTTTCGAACTTTTGGTTTCCTATAGATAAGTAATACAGGTTCTCTACATTTTTAAATATAGTTACTGCACTAAATTCACCTCTAATACCTAAATCCTGTTTTACTTTCATGAAAGCAAAGTTTTTACTATCAATACTCATGTGTGCTAATCGTTTCATCTTTGTTAATATGAGCGAAATTGAACACATGAGCGTAATTGGCGTTATGGATTTGTTGTATCTTGTTCTACTGGTAATCCTTGTAGTGTTGCATCATCAATCTTCTTACTGTACTTTTGATTGTTTATGATTAAACTACCGTCTCGAACAACTAAAGATTCTACCCCATCGTAGCCACCAAATGATTTTACAATGTCTTTTGAAATACGCTCACAGAAGTCAAAGTAGTTTGTGTAATATTCTTCTTCGTTTCTTGCTTGATTATTCATTCTCTCAACTTCTAGGCGTTGCTTCATATAACGTAATTCTCTCGTTTGACCATTTAAGTTGTAAGCTGACACATTACCATAGACCTCTGAATTATAAGGTTCCATTACTTTTTCTTCGCTGTCTAAATTAGGGAATCTTTTCTCTAATTCACGCATTAATACGTTCTGTAGGTATTTCATTCATAAGAGTTGAATGATTGAACCTCTTGTGGATTCATATACGTACCAGTTTGTAATGGCGTATTAAATGGGTTATCTATTCCACCTTGAGCATTCACTTGACTTTGGTTTGGATTATACGTGTTTCCATACTTTTCAGCACGAGTTTGTGGTTGTGGTATATCGTCCATGCCCGGCATCATTTGTGGTTCTTCACCTGTATAAACCGTTTGAGGTGTACCTTTATACATATCCGTACCGATATCTACCTCTTCATGCTTATCTTCATGGTTCTTCTTCATGTTTATCAGCGTCTTCATCTTCTTCATGATTCACATTACGATTATCAACATCTAAGTTTGGTGCGATTACAGTAGAAGAATTGCTTGTTGCTAGTTCTTGCTCATTTCCAACTTCAAACTCTTCCTCTTCACTACCATCTATATCTCCTGCTTGTTTTGATTCATTTCCAAACAGTTCAAGATATGTAGCCATACGATTCTTACCACTCTTAAATGTCTCCAGGGTTAGCAAATGCATCTACTAAACATTGAGCCGAGAAATTCCATTCTGGTCTCTAAATCCATTAAGAAGTCTAGATAATCGCCCTCATACCCCATTTGATGAACAACCATGTCTCGCAATTGTTTTCGATTTCATTAAGGAACTTCTAGGGTCTAATTGCTTCCCACTACCTTGTGCCATTGCGGTTCAAGTAGTCAAAGAATCCAATCTCAGGTCTTAATTCATCTGTTTCAGGGTCTACGTTCTGGTTTACGTATCTTATCCCACTCTTTACCCGTTAACATGATTACCCCACCGACATACTGAAACTCAGGTGTTGTACATTGTGCTTTACGAGTCGCTGGGTCATTACTTAATGGTTTTGGCTCTTTTGCATTATTTAAGATTAAGTAAGGCTTGAAGAATGTTGCATCTGATTTCAATGTACTTACTTGCATGTTCCCCATTACCGCATCACGAGAACCCTTGTAATATACAAAGTTTCTAGCTTCTTGTGTTAATCTTGATTTAGAAGGTGAATCAGGTTTATTGGCTAACATGTATTGTGGGTAGTCTGCATTATACCCTAAGAACCAATCTGTACTAAAGTTATATAAGAAAGTACTGATTCGCATGTGTCATTATAGTCTTTACTTGCGTTTAACCCTCCTGCTTTCCCTTGATTTCGTGGGAATATCAGTTCACCATTTGGAAGCGGGTTGATACGAACATTTTGACCAATTACAAAGATATCAGACATCACTTCTTCTGCATTCTTGAAACCTGCATTTTTCGCATCGTTTAACTTTAGGATTGTACGGTCTAAATTATCTAACATATCCGTACAGTATGCTCGTTTCGGGTCTTGTATTTCTTTAATTAAGTTTTGTGCTTCCCTTACCTTTGCTTTCTCATTAGACTTTAATCCGTCCATTGAAGGGAAGTCTTCCAATACATCTTTCGCCTTCTCTAATTCCTGTAGAGTTGCTTTACTTAATAGCATCTCTTACTGAAAAATCCGTTTGTACCACGAGGATTTATCTTTTTAGATGAGAAGTTAGTTTGGAAACTTCGTAAACTCATCTAGTACGACTGCTATTCCGTTTGGACCACCTAACGCATCAAATAACTCTTTATTCGAACCACTTGCATATAGTCTTAGTAAAAGTAAACCTAGTGTAAAGATGATGGCTCTGTAATACACGATGTCACCTAACTCGTCTTTATAGGAATTGATATCCCACCACTCAGGTACTCTCGGTCTCCACTTACTAGACATTGCATCGTAATTTAATACGCCATTGATATCAAAGCTATCTGAATACGCTGAACCACTTACGATAAACATGTTTGGCGTACCATTGTCTACCCCTACGTAATCAGCGAATAGTGCCGCCATATCAGGTTTACGGTTCTAAGTAAAATACTGGACGTTCACTTGCAATAGCCGTTGATAGAATGTTACAGGCATTACCCCTTTACCACTTCGAGAACCTGCTATAATATTGTGAACAAGCTGTTTTGTGAAGTCTACCTTACTTCCTGCTTTAGAAGTAACTGTAGTTCCATCTGTTCCTTTACCTAATACAATGTTTGACCAGTCTACTGTTTCGCCCTTCTCCTGCAAGGAATCCAATACTTGATAGGCAAATAAAGGTCGTAATGTTTGCCATCTTTGCATCAAATGTATGTACATATTCGACTACATCAAATAACCCACCTTTTGTTCTTGTCTCAGGTGAAATGTTATACTCTCCACCACCTACGTTTCCTACCCCATCCATGATTCCATTGATAATATTCTCCATTATCTTTTGGTTTGTTGGGAGTTCGCATCCGTAGATTCAACCATACGAATTTTAATACTTGCCCAGTCTTCATAATTACTGCTTGGTGAAGACTCAAGTTCAGGTATAATTGCCATTGTTACCATAGAACGTGAAATACGCTCTAGCCCTGCTTTTATCAGTTCTGTATCTTTTACAACATCTTTAAATTGAATTTTACCGTCTTCTACTAACCCTTCTCGTTTACAATCAACTTTACCCCTTTATTAAGGAAATGACGTAGATTCGGTCTGATGTAGTTTTAGTGCAGTGAATCCCAGTGTCTGTAGCTGTATTTTTGACATACCGTTTAACCTT
>NZ_JBSWTA010000010.1:0-5213 GCF_056158325.1 Marinomonas sp. AWM4_232
CGATTTGGGCGGCAAGGCATGACACGGGGTTGCCCTTTGGCCGCAGCTTTGGTTTGTCTCTGCTAAACATTCCGGCCTGCCGATCCAGCAATGCACCGGACAGCAGAGAGGATCACAAAATGGCAAAAGTCGCTTTCCTTGGTCTGGGCGTTATGGGGTATCCGATGGCCGGCACCTGCAAGCCGCCGGTCATGAGGTAACTGTCTACAATCGTACCGCAAGCAAGGCCGAGGCCTGGGCTGCCGAACACGGCGGCGCGATGGCTGCCACCCCGCGCGAGGCTGCGTCAAGGTGCTGAGTTCGTCATGGCCTGCGTCGGCAATGACGACGATCTGCGCATGGTCTGTACCGGCGACGACGGTGCATTCAACGGCATGGCCGACGGGGCCATCTTTGTCGATCACACCACCGTGTCCGACAGGGTGACGCGCGAGCTTTGTGCACGCTGGCCAAGGCGCAGGGCATCGCTTTTGTCGATGCTCTCGATCTCAGGCGGACAGGCAGGCGCGGAGAATGGCAGTTCTGTCGATCATGTGCGGTGGTGATCAAGCCGCCTACGATGCGGCCGAACCGATCATGCAGGTCTATTCCAAAGATCTGCCGCCGCATCGGCGACAGCGGCGCGGGTGCAGATTGACCAAGATGTGCAACCAGATCGCTATCGCCGGGTCTGGTCCAGGCCCTGAGTGAAGCGCTGCATTTCGCCGAAAAAGCGGGCTCGGACGGACGTGCGGTGGTCGAGGTGATCAGCCAGGGCGCGGCGGGCAGCTGGCAGATGGTGAACCGACATGAGACCATGCTGGACGATCACTTCGACTATGGGTTCGCGGTGGACTGGATGCGCAAGGACCTGGGCATCTGCCTGGATACGGCCAACGAGACCGGCGCCTCGCTGCCCGTTACCGCGCTGGTCGATCAGTTCTACAAGGACGTACAGAAACAAGGCGGCGGGCGTTGGGATACGTCCTCGTTGTTTAAACGCCTGCGCGCACTGGACTAAAGAGGTAGCCCCATGGCTGAGCTGACAGATTTCTGGGCCCTCGCCCTGCGCGCCCATTGGGGGCTTGAGGCCAAGCTGGTCCGACTTGACGGCGAATATGACCTGAACTTTCTGGTCCGCGCCACCAATGGGCAGGACTACGTGCTGAAAGCCATGCGACCGGGCTGCGAAGCCCAACTGATTGACCTTCAGGTCGAGGCGCTGAAGCATATCGCGCTTGAGGCTCCGGGGTTGCCCTTTCCCGCAGTGCACCCCGATCTCAACGGTGCTGTGCTGCCCGAGATCCCGGATCAGGACGGTCAGCCCCGGCTGGTGTGGCTGTTGGAGTGCCTGCCCGGTCAGTGCACGCGAAGGCTGCACCGAAGTCGGACGAGTTGATCCTGAAACTTGGCCGGGTTCTGGGCGCAACTGACCGAGGCGCTAGAGCGGTTCACGCACGAAGGGCTGAACCGTCCGGACTTCAAATGGGATCTGACCCAGGCGGGTCTGGATCGCTGACAAGCTGGACGCCGTTGCCGACCCGACGCGACGTGCATTGTTGTCAGAGATTTCTGCGGATGTTCAAGCGATCTCAGATCGTTTGGCAGGCCTGCCGAAACAGGCCATCCACAATGATGCCAATGATTACAATATCCTGGTCGAGGGCGAGCTTGGGCAACGTCAGACGATCTCGGGTCTGATTGATCTGGGCGACATGTGCGCGCCCCGCGCATCGCGCGATCTGGCGATTGCCGGGGCGTATATCGTGCTGGACCATCCAAAACCCGAACAGGCATTGACCGCTTTGGTACGCGGCTATCACGCTGCCAACCGTTTGCGGGCTGACGAGGTCGATCTGATCTGGCCTCTGCTGCGCATGCGGCTGGCTGTGTCTGTGGTGAACTCGACCCTGATGGCGGCCGAGAACCCTGATGATCCTTACGTGACCATCAGCCAGGCCCCGGCATGGCGGTTCCTTGAGAACGCATGCGGTCAATGGCGGCCTGATGCCCGCTCGGCTGCGTGCGGCATGTGGGTTGCCCGTTACAGACGGGGCAGAAGCGAATCCACGCCTACCTTTCCGAGCATCGCGGTCAGTTCGCTGAGATGTTCGATCAGGACCTTAGCGAAGTTCCCATGGATCACTGTCAGGCGAGAACTCGACCTGGCCGCAGAACCCGTTCCACATGCCGCTGGAAGAAGCCGCGCGCGTGGGCGAAGAATTCGGAGAGGGTCTCTGGCTGGGCTACTACAACGAACCCCGCCTAATCTATGCCGAGCCGGCGTTCCGCAAAGGGCCTTGGAAGGCATCGGACCGTCGCACGGTTGCATCTGGCTGTGGATGTATTTGCCCCAGCCGGGAACCGTGCTGCATGCCCCCATGAGCGGCCGGGTCGAGGCCGTCGAAAACCGTGATGCGCATCTGGATTATGGCGGCGTGGTGATTCTGCACCACGAAACACCCGAGGGCGATCCGTTTTATACGCTCTATGGCCACCTGGACCCCGAGGTCCGCGATCGCCTGAAGCCAGGCGATCCGGTGGCGCAGGGCGCGGCCTTTGCACGGCTGGGCGACGCCACGCAAAATGGCGGCTGGGCGCCGCATGTGCATTTCCAGCTGGCCCTGACAACCGACGGTATGCAGAACGACTGGCCGGGTGTTGGCGACCCGGATGAGATGGAGTTGTGGCACGCGGTTTGCCCCAACCCTGCTGCCTTACTGAACCTGCCAGACGATAAGGTGTTCTACCGCCGGACCGACAAGCACGCGATCCTGCAGGGGCGGCATGACCATTTCGGCGGCGAACCTCAGCCTGACCTATGACGACCCGGTTATGCTGGTGCGCGGCTGGGAACATCACCTGTTCGACGAATGGGGTACGGCCCCATCTGGACGCATATAACAACGTCCCGCATGTGGGCCATGCGCATCCGCGCATTCAGGCCGTTGCGGCGGACCAGCTCAAGCGGCATGAACTCAAACACGCGCTATCTGCACCCGGCGCAGACGGATTTTGCCGACAAAGCGCTGTCCAAGCTGCCAAACCAGTTCGAGGTCTGTTTCTTCGTAAATTCCGGCACCGAGGCCAATGAATTGGCCTTGCGTCTGGCCCGCGCCCATACCGGCGCCAAGGGGATCGTGACGCCGGACCACGGCTATCACGGAAATACCAACGCGGCTGTTGCGATCTCGGCCTACAAGTTCAACAAACCGGGCGGGATCGGTCAGGCCGATTGGGTCGAACTGGTCGAAGTCGCCGACGACTATCGCGGTTCTATTCAAACGCGATGACGCTGATCGCGCCGAACAAGTTCGCAGATCTGGTGGACCCAGCGATTGCGGCGTTGCAGGACAAGGGCCACGGCCTCGCCGGTTTCATAGCCGAGACCTTCCCTTCCGTCGGTGGTCAGATCATTCCGCCAAAGGGGTACCTGCCCGCAGTTGACCAGAAATCCGGGCAGCAGGCGGCGTCTGCATCGCCGATGAGGTGCAGACCGGCCTTGGTCGTCTGGGTGAATACTATTTCGGATTTGAACACCAAGGCGCGCTGCCGGATATCGTTGTCATGGGCAAACCCATCGGCAATGGCCATCCGCTGGGTGTTTTGGTCACAACCAAGGCCATTGCAGAAAGCTTTGACAACGGGATCGAGTTCTTTTCCACCTTTGGCGGCTCGACCTTGTCCTGTCGGATCGGGAAGGAAGTTCTGGATATTGTCGATGACGAAGGATTGCAGGACAATGCCCGGGTTATGGGCGCACGTCTGATGGAAGGGCTACGCCAGATCGAACCTGAATTTGCCTGCGTCGGCGATGTGCGGGGTATGGGCCTTTTTGTCGGGGTCGAACCTGATAATCCTGATGGGTCGGAAAGCACCGAAATCTGCAAATACGTCAAGAACCGCATGCGCGATCATCGGATTCTGATCGGCAGCGAAGGGCCAAAGGACAACATCCTGAAAATCCGTCCACCCCTGACGATCGAAACCGAAGACATCGACATGATCCTATCGACGCTGCGGGTGGTGCTCTCCGAAGTTGGCGATTACGCCCCTGCCCCGGCCTGCGACCACGATCATCACCACGCGGGCTGCGGGTGCTGCTGATATGACAAAACCCCGGCCCGAGGGTGCCGGGGTTTGTACCTGCGCGGCTGTTTAGTGCAGCACGGCAGAGGGGGATTCGTGGCCGGTCGTCGGCAGTGGCACCGACGCGGTCATGCGGCGCAGCACCACACCCATCTCTTCGGACAATGATGCCAGAGCCGGAGCGTAATCCGGCCCGAACGATCAGTGACGCCATCATCATTGCGTCTTCGCGGGCACCTTCGGAGGCCGCTGCGATCATCTGCGCAAAACAGTTCTCATCCGCTCCGAGGCAGGAACAGCCCAGCCCATGACGCACCAGAGGGCGACGACCGTGGTGGGCGCACAGCCCGCAGAGGCGGTCCAGCGTCATCATAGCGGCGCGCCCCTGATCCAGGCCCAGCGTAATTTCGAAATCGCTGGCCGCATCCGCACGGGCTTTGGGACTTTCACTCCAAAGCCGCAGGTACATCACGGCACAAGCTTCAATCGGACCAAGGTCAGACAAACGCCCAACTGCAGCCCCGCCGCGCGAGGAAGGGGTGCTCATTTTGTCAGGATCAGTTTGCCGGCACGCGTGATACGCAGGGTGTACAGTTGGTCACCCAACTCGATATGAGCCAGATTGCCACCCTTGGTCAGATCTTCGGCCTTATGAGCCGGAAGCATGGACACCGCGTAGGACTGGCTGGGATTTGTGGTTCTGCACATTCATCAGGACAACTCCAATGGGTTCTCGGGCGAAAGGCCTTGTTTCGTTCGCGCTTTCAAATGTTTGGCTGACCCGAATTGGGTTGGCTGCGGGGGTCTTTCAGGTAATCTGATTAATTTAGTCAGGTATGTCAAGGCCAATACGAAACATCTAAGTGTCACAGGTGATTGCGCCAACGAAAACAAGCGGGTTAGGTCTGACGCGGCTGAATTTATGAGGACTGTGATGACCGCGACGATCATGTTCGATCTGGACGGCACGCTGATCGATAGCCTGCCGGATATCGCCGCAGCGGCCAACCGGATGCTGCAGGACGTCGACACCGCACCATTGTCGCAAGACACAATCAAACAGTTCGTGGGCAAGGGCTTGCCCAATCTGGTTGCGCGCGTAATCAGGTGCTGATCTCTTGACACTGCACGAGGAACTTAACCTT
>NZ_JBSWTA010000011.1:0-6172 GCF_056158325.1 Marinomonas sp. AWM4_232
GGAATTGCAGCAAATAAACCCATTGCTGTTGCGATTAGTGCTTCAGCAATACCTGGCGCTACCATTTGTAGCGTTGCTTGCTTAACTTCACCTAATGCGATAAATGCGTTCATAATACCCCACACCTGTACCAAACAGGCCGATGTAAGGACTAATAGAACCCACTGTTGCTAAAAACGATAAACTTGACTCAAGCTTTTCAACTTCACGCGATAAAGCAACACGCATTGAACGGTGTGTGCCTTCCATAACAATACTTGCACTTTGTGGTGAATTTTTCTTATGACGTGCAAACTCTTTAAAACCTGCAACGAATAATGCTTCAACACCTGATGCGCCACCAGGACGCGCTGATACTTCGTTGTATAATTTACTTAGGTCAATACCCGACCAAAACTTCTGCTCAAAGCGCTTTGCGCCATTAAGTGCATCAGAAATCGCTTTTTTACGCTGAAAGATAATTGCCCATGACATTACCGACATACCGACTAATGCCAACATTACTAGCTGGACAAGTACACTGGCTTCTAGAATAAGATCTAAAAAGTTAAGCCCTGATCCCACGTTAAACTCCTAAAATAGATTTCTATGTAATTTGTTATATTTTTTACACTTGTATTTATTGACCACAAAGGCGGCCAAAAGTTACATCTAGTGTATCTAGTCAGCTATGAACTGACAACGCTCTTGCTGTGAATTAGCGGCAAATAACGGTAAAAAGCAATTTGCTTAGTTATTTTTTAGCCACATTAGGTTTTATCAATACAATTATGCATATTTTCACCTTAATAATAAGTCACTACAGTGACACTAAAAAGCAACCAAAACAGCCAAAAACTCGACGTTTATTCATAAATAACGCATAAACACCCAAAAGCACTTTTACGAATCTACTACAGAATACTTAAACTAATCCTGAATAAAGTTCTTAAAATTTATAAAAACCTTCCCATTCATAAACTTAAAATTAATATATTCACAATGTGAACAAAAAGAAAACAATTAAAAAATATACTCACATTAGTTTTTTTTATCTGAAAATAAAATTTTTCTAGTTTGAAGAAAAATCCATCATTGCGTATTATTTACCTATACCGAGCTAGCAACCTCATGAAAGTTTCTTTCATTAAGCTCCGTTTTTAGCAATATGAAATTTCGTATTGCACTAGGTTTACTTAAATCTGGATAAAACCTTTTTTAAGTAGACCGTAGTTCCCTGGATTACTTCCTTCAACTTGTTGTTTGCCCGCATCCTTATGCGGGCTTTTTTTTGCCTACACAAACGTCAATGAGAATACCTATCGATAACTTAACAGCATGTGAATTACAGATGTTAAAATAAGACAACAACCCAGTGGTAAGCGGTAAGCGGTAAGCGGTAAGCGGTAAGCGGTAAGCGGTAAGCGGTAAGCGGTAAGCGGTAAAAATCTACTTACCCGTTGGATACAAGCAATTTATCTCGATAAAAAGCAGCCCTTTCGAGCTGCTTGATACTTATAGCTTAAAGCTTGTAACTAACCGCGGGGTTTTTAGTTATTTTTCTGGCGTTAGCCCAAAGTGTAAATAAGCGATGTCTGAAACAAGTCGTCCGCGTGGGGTGCGTTGTATAAAGCCTTGTTGAATTAAAAACGGCTCTATCACATCTTCAATGGTTTCTTTTTCTTCACCAATTGCAGCCGCTAGGTTATCAAGGCCAACGGGGCCGCCCATAAATTTTTCGATAATAGCTAACAGGTATTTTCTATCCATGTAGTCAAAACCGCTTTTATCAACATCAATCATATCGAGGGCTTGCTCTGCAACTGTGGCATTCACTTTACCGTCTGATTTCACTTGGGTGTAATCACGAACGCGGCGTAATAAACGGTTTGCTATGCGCGGTGTACCGCGTGAACGCTTGGCGATTTCTGTAGCACCTTCATCGCACATGGTTAAGTCTAAAAAGCTTGCTGAACGGGCAACAATTTTTGATAAGTCTTCAACCGAATAAAATTCTAATCGCTGTACGATGCCAAAACGGTCTCTAAGTGGTGAGGTGAGTGAGCCAGCACGCGTTGTTGCGCCAATTAAAGTAAATGGCGGTAAATCAAGCTTTATTGAACGTGCTGCAGGGCCTTCACCTATCATGATATCCAGCTGATAATCTTCCATTGCTGGATACAAAATCTCTTCGACTTGCGGGCTCAAACGGTGAATTTCGTCAATAAACAGTACGTCACCTTCTTCAAGGTTCGTTAAAAGTGCGGCTAAATCCCCTGCTTTTTCAAGCACTGGCCCCGACGTTGTTTTAATATTAACCTTAAGCTCGTTGGCAACAATGTTTGCAAGTGTGGTTTTACCAAGACCCGGTGGACCAAATATTAATAAGTGATCCAGCGCTTCGCCACGATGGCGAGCTGCCTCAATAAAAATTTCCATTTGTTGCTTAACATGCGGCTGGCCTGTGTAATCGGTTAACAGTTTTGGTCGTATGGCACGATCAACACTGTCTTCGTTACTTTGTTCACTCGCATCTATTAAGCGATCTGCTTCAATCATGGTTTACTCACAACATTGATTTTAGAGCTTCTTTAATTAGAACCTCGGTCGTCATATCTGGTTTGTTCACTGTTTTAACCGCTTTTTGTGCTTGCGGTAGCTTATAGCCTAATGCCACAAGTGCTGATACAGCATCATCAGCAGCATTATTTGCCACTAGGGTATCATCACTTGATGGCTCAATGACGGCATTATCGCTAAATGGTGTAAATAAGTCATTACCCCAATTTTTAAGCCTGTCTTTCATTTCGAGCACTAAACGCTCAGCCGTTTTTTTACCAACGCCCGGTAGTTTAACCAGTGTGGTCGCATCTTCATTATTAACACAACTTACAAATTGCTGCGCCGACATACCCGATAAAATAGCTAGACCAAGCTTTGGCCCTACACCATTGGCTTTTAAAAGCTCTCTAAATAAAGCGCGTTCGGTTTTGTTGTTAAAGCCAAATAATAGCTGGGCATCTTCACGTACCACAAAATGGGTATAAATAATCGCTTGCTCACCCACTGCTGGTAAATCATAAAAGCAAGTCATGGGCATTTGTACTTCGTAGCCTACACCACTTACTTCGATAAGAATTTCTGGTGGCTGCTTTTCTACTAGTAAGCCATTTAATCGACCAATCATATTACTTCCTTAATCGTCCTCTTACGGTTTTGCTCGCACTGCCCGCAAGTTTTATTAAATTTTGTTCTGAGTGTGCATGACAAATAGCAATTGCTAAAGCATCTGCGGCATCGGCTTGAGGGGTACCTGGCAGCTTTAAAATGTTTTTAACCATATGCTGTACTTGAGACTTATCGGCTCCGCCATTACCTACAACGGCCTGCTTAATTTGCCGAGCTGAATATTCATAAACTGGCAGCTCTGCCATTGAAGCACCAACGATAGCAGCGCCACGTGCTTGACCGAGTTTAAGCGCTGAGTCTGGGTTGTGTGCCATAAACACTTTTTCGATAGCAAAACTGTCTGGGGAGAATTGCTCTACCAATTGACTGATCCCTTGGTAAATCATTTTTAAGCGTATCGGAAAATCGTGATCGGCCAATTTAATGCAGCCACTGCCTAAATAAGTGAACTTAGCACCTTGGTGGGCAATCACGCCGTACCCTGTTAATCGTGAACCAGGATCAATCCCTAAAATAATCGCCAACTAACTGACTCGTCTATTATCATTATTATCTGCGGTTAATAATGCCAGAGCACTGTATAAATTACCAGTAGCCAATTGCAATTCATAAAAAATGCCCGCAATTGCGAGCATTTTATAGTCAACCTTTAATTAAGACATTTACGCGAGCGAGCGTAATAAGCCTTGGGTATTTTTTCGCATTGTTCGCGCTATCATCAAATAACCCAAACATGCCACAAATAAGCCCCCGACTGCTGGGCCAATAACCCAAATATGAGGGTGGAACTTACCTGCTAAATCGAACATCTGTCTTTGCACTATTAACAGAGCGATGTCACTGACAATGGCAGCGACTAAACCTGCAGTTACGCCTAATAATAAAAACTCATATAAGGTGGCATTTTTAATTAAGCGCCCTTTCGCACCTAAAGTTCGCAAAATAACAATCTCTTGCATTCGCTCACCCAAACTTGCTTGTACTTGTGAAATAAGTACTAAAGCGCCACAGGCAACCACAATCGCTAGTACAAAGCCAATCGCTAACGATACTTGTTCTATGGTTGAGCGAATTTGTTTAATGAAGCTTTCAACATCTATCACGTTAACCGTTGGGTATTGACGCATTAGCTCATTAAACTCACGTTTTTTCTCTGCTTTTACATTCACTGATGAAATATAAGTAGCCGGGAAACTAGCTAGCACATCTGGGCTTAAAATAATAAAGAAGTTAGGTTTAAGCGTGGTCCAATTAACCTTACGTACACTGGTAATTTTTGCGTCAAACGACTGCGCGCCAATTAAGAAAGTAAGCGTATCGCCTATTTTTACATCAAGGCGCTCAAGCATCGACTCTTCGACCGATGCCTCGGCTACTGAGTCTTCACTAAACCATGTACCGTCGATAAGCTCGTTTTGATTAGGTAAGTCTTTACGCCAAGTTAGGTTTAACTCACGGCCAATACCAGAGCGGGCTTCTTCGTCTTTCTTTTCGTTGTCTTCTTGTGATACTTCGCGGGCAACCAACTCACCATTTACGGCATTTACACGGCCACGAACAACCGGATAGAAATCAGACGTTGGCATATCATTTTGCGCTAAGAAGCTAGTAATAGGCTCTAACTCTTGCTCAGTAATGTTCACTAAAAATGAATTAGGGGCATTTTCAGGAAGCTGAGACTGCCAATCCGAAATCATGTCGTTCTTAAGTACAATTAAAAACAGTAATAACTTGATTGCCAAAGCAAAGCTAATTAATTGTACCGCATTCACATTGGCACGCTTTTGAATTGACGCAATCGCCAATGACCAACTGTTGCCCGGACTCAAGCCAAGTTTGCGGCCACCACCAAAAATAACCTTTGATAAAGCAAATAACACCGCAATTAAAAATGCCGTCGAAAGGAACAAAATTGCACTAATTTTGATGTTGTTACTAAATAACCACATCAGTAAAAACACAGTAAGCGCCGACATAGTAAGGTGCACTTTACTTACCAATAAACGGTCGCCTAAGTTACGGCGAAGCACACGGAGCGGCGGAATATCAAATAAATCGAGTAGCGGTTTAATTGAAAACATAACCGCACAAATCACACCCGTGCTAATCGCAATGATCCAAGGTTTTGCCGATGCACTCGGCAATGCTGAGCCCATGGTTTGTGCCAAATAATCAGTGGCAATCGCTTGTAAACCATAACCAATCAGTAAACCCACAATCACCGACATTGAACACACAAGGCTCAAATGTAATAAATAGATTTTACGGATCATCGCGCGGCTACCGCCAAGCGTTTTCATCATAGCAACTGGGTCGTACTGACGTTCACAATACCGTTTTGCCGATACCGCAATAGCAACAGCAGCTAAAATAATGCCTAGCAAACCAGCTAGCAATAAATAACTCTCGGCACGATTTAAACTATTAGAAATAGGTGACTGGCGGTCTTTAACACCATACCAACGTTGGTTTTCTTTCATCTGTGGTTTTAACCACGCATAAAAGGTATCTAAATTGTCTTTTTCGCCAGCATAAAGTTGACGGTAAAACACCCGACTACCCGGCTGAATTACCTCTGTAACAGCAATATCTGCTTCATTAATTAAAATTCGCTGGCTGCTCGAGAACACATTAAACGGCGCATCTGGCTCTTCGGCTACAACATGACTAGCCGTAAAAGTAGCAGCGCCAAGCTCTACTTTATCGCCCACTTTAATGTTTAGCGCATAAAATACAGATTCACTTAACCACACTTCACCACGACTTGGGATATCAGAAGTTACTTGTGGTTGACCAGTCAGGCTAGTTTTTACTTTTAACTCGCCTTTTAACGGATAGGTGTTTGATACCGCTTTAACCGAGCCAAGTTGCATTTCGTCACCGGCAAATAACATGGTATCGAAGTAGGTTATTTTAGCGGTGCGTAAGTTTTCTTGGTTGGCTTGTTCTAAAAACTCAGCAGGCAGGTGCTGGAAGTTAGAAGCCACAAGGATCGGTTAACCTT
>NZ_JBSWTA010000011.1:6200-6538 GCF_056158325.1 Marinomonas sp. AWM4_232
CATAAATAACGTATTGCTAAGGTTAAGTTCCTCGTGCAGTGTCAAGAGATCAGCACCTCAAGATACGACCCAATATGAGCATCAATGGCTTCCTTTTTCGAGTCTAGCTGAAACCCCCGTATCGGCGATGATTATTGCCAATGAGGAAGATTTGAACGAAGTCGATATACCCTATGTCGGCGCTCGTAAGGTATTGATGCTAGTGAAATTATGGAGTCTAAAGCGATCTGTATCTGCTATCGCGATAGGCGCAAATGATTGTGTTGCCTATGATGATTTACCACGTATCGCATCATGGAGGTGCTGATCTCTTGACACTGCACGAGGAACTTAACCTT
>NZ_JBSWTA010000012.1:0-5982 GCF_056158325.1 Marinomonas sp. AWM4_232
CACCAGCTTATTTTAACTGCTCATAAGAAGCTGTTAAAAGCGTTACCCCTTCGATTATTGCTCCACGTCACCCAGAGCAATTTGATAAAGTCGCTGAAGTTTTAAAAAGTTCAAATTTGAGCTTTAGTCGTCGCAGTGAAGATGACTATAACAAGCAACAAGTTGTGTTAGCTGACACGTTAGGTGAATTACAATGCTTATATGGTGTGGCAAACATCAGCTATGTTGGCGGTAGTTTAATCGAGCGAGGCGGCCATAATCCGTTAGAGTCAGCAGCGTTTTCTGTTGGCTTATTAGCAGGTCCTCATACCTATAACTTTGACCAATATTATCTCAGCTTATTAGTGCTCAAGGAGCTAAAACCGTTACCGATGAAGTTACCTCTGCCGACACACTTATCGCTTTGAGTACTGATCTACAAAAGACGATTAAGCTTGGTCAGCAAGCTCAGAAATGCGTTACTAACAATCAAGGCGCCATCAGTAAAACGGTTAATTTAATTGAGCATTACTTAGAAAAGTAAGATAGAAAAGTAAAATAGAATAGAGAAATAATGTGACTTCAAAGCAAGCGATGAATCGCCCAGAAATACAAATGCGCGAATGGGTATCAAGCGTAATCGTAAAATACAATTTCTGCCCGTTTGCCCGTAAAGAAGTTGAAAGCAATTGCATTCATTATCAAATCAGTCAGTCTATTACGCTTGATGATGCAGTAATGGATATGCTTGAGCAATGTAGCGCGTTAGATCAACTTGCAGAGCGCGAAACCACTTTGTTGATGTTTGAGCAAGGCTTTAAGGATTTTGAAGAGTTCTTAGATTTAGTCGATTTAGCCAATGCGCTTATAGCTGCACAAGGCTATGAAGGTAAGTATCAAATAGCCAACTTTCATCCTGACTATGTATTTGCTGATAGCGATGACTGCGATGCTGCAAACTATACGAATCGTGCACCTTACCCAACACTGCATTTAATCCGTGAAGCCAGCATGAGCGAAGCGTTAGATAACTACGATGAACCTGAATCGATCCCAGAGCACAATATTAAGCTTGCAAGACGCAAAGGCATCGACTTTTGGCAGCAGCTGCTGCAAAACTGCATCGATAAGCGCTAACACCTACCGGCGTTATAAAGATAAAAGCCAGCAATGCTGGCTTTTTGTTTTTTATAGCGATTAAATTTAGTGAGTTATTTTTTTACCCACTCACCGTTCACTTCAATGTAGTGACCCGGCTTCGTTTTCTCGATAGTTTTAGCAGCTGCAAGGGCTTCAACTTGCGCTAACGAAAGATTGTTCTTTTTCGCAAGTTTTAAATATTGCTCTTTACGCTTTGCATTAATTTCATCAACGACCGCTTTTGCTTCGCTGTTATTAACCACTAAACCTAAATAGCCGGAGCTGTCTTCACCCACTAGGCCTTGGCTTTTTGCATCATCAAGGCTGATAGCCCAAGCAGAGAAAGATAAACAAACAGCACTGATCAAGGTGATCACATTTAGTTTTTTAAGTTGTAATTTACGCATGTGTGCTCCTTAGAATAATTCGCTGTCATCACTGAATAAGGTATCTAGTTCTTTATCCACTTTTACGCGGATCTCATGGTCAACTTTTACATTTAAGTTGATTGTAATCGGCTCTTTTGCTGCCACCTCAACACGATGCGTACAGGCACTCAGCATGCCTACCGCCGTCAGCATTACTAACCACTTAGCCATCATTGTTTCCTTTTTTTGCATACTCTTTCTCAACTCTTTGAGTAATTTCATCACTTAAACGCAGCGCTCTAAGTAAAGTAAATACATTCTCTTCATGATTATAATTAAAGTTCACTGCTTGCTGCTGCGCTTCATTATAACCCTCTAAATTTACACCTAAATGTAACCAACCATCCGGTTTGAGATTAACACTGCTGCGTAGTTTTTTAATATCTAAATTCTCAAGTAAACTCAGCGTGCTACTCAGCTCTTGTTGCTGCGCTTTTACCGCTTCAAAGCCCGCATTATTAGTGATCAGTAATTTACCATCACCCTGATTAACTAACTGCCCTTGCTTTACCTCGATACCTTGTTGACTTATTACAACGGGTAAAGTGCCTGCTAAGCGCCCATTTAAGCTAATCCCTGATTCAGCATCAAGGGTGACCAATTTACTGGCATCAATATTTTCAAATTTAACAGTCGCGGTTTGGTTATCACTGAGTGGGCAGAACTTATTCACCACAAATGCCCCGCCCATAACCTGACCAGTTAGATTAGCTGCGCAAGGCTGATTAGCTGTTACCTGCAACTGACCTTGGATATTTTTGACCACGGCACCTGCGCGCAGTTCATTGAGTGTAAATTTAGTCGCTGCAATATTAAGCTGCCCTGAATTAAACGTGCCGTTCAAATTCACTGCAAAATCATTCGCTAGATAATCATTATAAAGCGCACTGAATTTACTTATTTGCACGCGCCCTTGTGCTTGTTGAAGATTTACATCCCCTTTTATATTGCCCGAAACGACTCCATCAGTGACTGTAGCAAGCGGCTCAAACTGAGCAATTATCGGGTTTAGCTTGGATACTGCCTGCTCTGGTATCACTAATTCAAATGGGTGAGCAACCTCAGACATATGATGGCTAACAAGCGCTTCAAAGCCATCTGCAAACACATGATGCGTTGCCTGCAAGGCGCGGCTTTGAAGAGCTTTTGACACAACAGACAACTTATTTAAGCTAAGCTCTGCTGTTGATAATTTAGCGGCCGTGGTTTTGGCATCAATATCAGCAAATAACTCCCCCACACTGAGATCTGTACTAAGAGTAAGCTCATTGCTAATTTTTGCTGCGTTCATATCATCATAAGTTAATGATTTAACCTTGCTATTAGCTTTAACAACGAGGTGCTGCTGGGCATTATACTCAGCGTTAATTGCGCTGCTAAAATCAGTTATCTGAGCACCCGAAATTAGGGCATTTTTAACACTTATATTAGTTTTCAGTTTAGCTGTAGGGCTAGTAAATAACCCTTCAATATTTAGCTTTCCTTTAGCCCCAATACCCTTAACCCCAACACCCTCAGTCAAGGCGCCATCAGACTGAAAATCTAAAAATGCAGGTAGTGAATCCACCGACAGTTGAAAATCAGCGCTAACGCTGCTTTCATGCAAATGCGCGTTGAACTTAAGCTCATCTATATCTTTACTATTGAAATCAATGCTAACTTGGCTATTAAGTGATGCCAGCGGATCCTGTAAAGAAAGGGATGTATTACTGACTGTCACCTCACTTTGCCCTTCTATAGCTTGCAGCTTTACAGTTGGGATTGATAGCAACTTACTTTCTACACTAACTGGTTTTTCAATGTGTAACTGCCAAGTAAGCGGTAACTGCGCTTCAACAAATGATTGATGCTGCTGGTCTGCGATGGTGTTTAAGCAGTCTCGCTTTGCACTAAGTTGATTTTGTAAAGCTGATAAATCCGCGTATAAATGCTGTTGATTTAATTGATACTTAGCACTCAATTGCCCTTCACTAGCAAAACCTAGGTCACACTCCCCTACAGCATGCTGATAACTTGCATTGATTGAGCTTTCAATTGCAACTGTAATTCCATCAAACTTAATCTGTGATTGAGTGGTAAAATGGCTGCTTGTTGGCAATGTTACGAACCGCTCAGCCACTTGCTCATCAAAGGTGATGTTGGCTTTGACTTCATAATTAGATATTACAACGTCAGCATTGAATCCCGCGAAATCGTAAAATGATTTAGGCGTTTTTCTTGTATCGCCAACCTAACAGGATTTTGGGTAAACGGTGAGACTACATCAAGCTGCTCAATACTTATTAGCGGTCTTTGCTCGGGTAATACCAAAGCAAGCTTTTTAAATTCAGTTTGTGAAGTGTCAGGTTGGTGATTATTACTCTGATTGCTAATTATAAGATTGGCTCGAGAAATACTAACCTGTTGCTTATTCGCAATAATGCCAGCTAACTCAATTTGCTGCCCTTGGTAGGTTAAGCATAATTTCTCGATATTCAAATCAAGCTTGCGAGTTAATGACCAATCAATGCAGTGAAGCTCAGCGCCATTTTTACTGAGCATAGGTGTTAAATACCACGATGTCAGTGGTAACCTGAACAGATACGCCAACAGCACCATGCTTAGCACGATACCTAGTAACCCAACACACGCTCGCTTAAAACTCAAAAAACTCTCCTTGCTTCTCGCTTCTCGCTTCTCGCTTCTCGCTTCTCAGATCATTATAAACAAAAAGGCCACACATGATAGTGCAGCCTTTTTAGTTTAAAGGGTTTGTATGAACCTAGCTTGTATATCTAGGTACATAACTAAGTTCTAGCCAACGTTTTTACGAGCGTTGCGGAACATACGCATCCATGGGCTATCCTCAGTCCACTCATCTGGGTGCCATGAGTTAGCAACAGTACGGAATACACGCTCTGGGTGCGGCATCATAACCGTTGCACGGCCATCAGTAGAGGTAATACCTGTGATACCTTCTGGCGAGCCATTCGGGTTAGCTGGGTATTGCGTTGTTGGGTTACCGTAGTTATCAACAAACTTCACTGCCACAGTACCTGATTCAAGCGCTGCTTTAACTGCATCACCGTTTGCGAACTCAGCATGACCTTCACCGTGAGAAACAGCGATAGGCATACGTGAACCTGCCATACCATTAAAGAATACCGATGGGTTTTCTTGCACTTCTACAAGGCTAAAGCGAGCTTCAAAACGCTCTGACTTATTCGTTACGAAACGTGGCCAGTGCTCAGTGCCCGGGATTAATTTTTTCAATGTTGAAAGCATTTGACAGCCATTACACACACCTAAGCTGAATGTATCTTCGCGGTGGAAGAAGCTTTGGAACTGCTCACGCGCCATCTCATTAAATAAGATTGACTTAGCCCAGCCTTCACCAGCACCTAATACGTCACCGTACGAGAAACCACCACATGCCACTAAGCCTTTAAATTGCTCAAGTGTTAAACGACCTTCAAGAATGTCGCTCATGTGCACGTCAACCGCAGCAAAGCCTGCACGGTTAAATGCCGCCGCCATTTCTAAGTGAGAGTTAACACCTTGCTCACGTAAAATAGCCATTTTCGGCTTCGCACCAGTTGCAATGTAAGGTGCTGCAACATCTTCGTTTAAGTCAAAGTTTAGTTTTACGTTAAGACCTGGGTCTTTTGCGTCAAACTTAGCGTCAAACTCTTGCTTAGCACACTCAGGGTTATCTCGACGTGCTTGCATTTGGTAAGTTGTTTCTGCCCAAATAGTACGAAGCTCAGTACGCGTGTGGTTAAGAACCACATCATCACCACGAGTGAATACCACGCGGTCATCAGCGTTTAGTGCGCCAATTTCATGGCTGATAGCTGCTAAGCCGTGATCAGCAAGAACGGCTTTCACTGCGTCTAAATCAGCGTTTGCTACTTGGATAACCGCACCTAGCTCTTCATTATAAAGCGCTTCGATGTCTGAACCTGTTAAGCCTGCAAGGTCAACTCTTACACCCGTGTGACCAGCAAATGCCATTTCAGCGATAGTTGTGAATAAACCACCATCTGAACGGTCATGGTAAGCAAGTAACTTGTTATCAGCAACAAGCGCTTGCATTGCTTCATAGAAACCTTTTAATAGTGCTGGGTTATCAACATCAGGCGTTACATCACCTAATTGCTTATAAACCTGTGCAAGGCTTGATGCGCCCATGCGGTTTTGACCCGCACCTAAATCAACTAATAATAGTGATGACTCACCTTTATCAGTGCGTAGCTGTGGCGTTACTGTTTTACGCACATCTTCAACACGACCAAAGGCAGTAATGATCAGTGATAATGGCGCAGTAACCGATTTTTGCTCACCGTTTTCATCCCATTGAGTTTTCATCGACATTGAAGTCTTTACCCACAGGGATAGTTAAACCGAGCGCCGGACAAAGGTGCGATCTCTGACACTGCACGAGGAACTTAACCTT
>NZ_JBSWTA010000013.1:0-4962 GCF_056158325.1 Marinomonas sp. AWM4_232
ATTTCCATGCAGCGCTAAACGTAGGTGTTCATCGGTCGGAAATTTTAGAATTAATAAATCATTGTAGTGCTTATGCAGGATTTCCAAAGGCAATTCATGCATTGCATATTTTTAAATCAGTAGTTGAAGAAAAGGGAGAAGAACAATGGCTAAGTATGAAATGAAAGTGTATAAAGATGTACTATATTTTAACTACTTTGAAATGGCTGGGACGAAAGAGGAAGCTGAGAAGCATGCAAATGCAGTAAAAGAGGTTTTACAAAAACCCGAAATAAAAAAATTCCTTAATGATAATAGCAAGATTATAGGTGTAGCTAAGCCAGAGGTAAATATGGTATGGGGGAAATTTATGGAATGGGTAAGCAGTAATATTGAGAAAAACGCTACTGTAGCACCAAGTGTGGCGCTAAAAATGCAGTTGAATCGCTTATCTAGAACAGCAGGCACATATGACTCCATACGAGCTTTTACGAAATTAGATGAAGCACTGGAGTTCATGGGTATTCCAGAATTCAAAATAAATGAAGGATGAAAAGAGATGAAAAAAGTAGGAAGAAGCTTAACGGTTTATCAAACATTATTATTGTATTTATTTTTATTTACTTTAATTATTACCTTTATACCTTTGGTTACAATTTTCATATTCATTATCTCAGATATTAGTTTAAAATCTATTTCTGCAATAATCGGGCTGTCTATTGCAAGTTTACTCTCCCTGTGCTTTGCCTATATGTATGGACATTTTCTGTTTTCTCCGTTTAAACAAAATGTAAAAGATATAGATGTTAGCGGAGATGATTTTCTCCACCATCCTGTGTATAAGTGGGTGAAGGAGTGGATAATGAATACAGAGATTAATTCAGTAAATGAACAAGATCGACAAGTAATGGAGTTAGTTGAACAAACAGCTGCATCTTCGCAGCAATTGATGTCTACAACGGAAGAGACGACGAAAGCAACAGGCGAAATCTCTGCGTCCATTCAAGAATTAGCTTCTGGAGCCGATATGCAAACACAATCTATTCAAACGATTAATGATGCTTCATCGCAAGTCTTTTTTACGTTAACGGAAATAGATGAAAGTACGAAATTTGTAAAAGAGACGTCGAAAACGGCTAAGAAAAATGCGAAAAACGGAAGTGATGTTGTTTTTAG
This sequence comes from Marinomonas sp. AWM4_232, assembly GCF_056158325.1. Lineage (NCBI taxonomy): Bacteria > Pseudomonadati > Pseudomonadota > Gammaproteobacteria > Oceanospirillales > Oceanospirillaceae > Marinomonas > Marinomonas sp. AWM4_232. The sequence continues at coordinate 1,156 of NZ_JBSWTA010000013.1, forward strand.
TGCTACCGAGCAAATGGATGAGATAGCGAAGCAAGTGGATGATTCTATTCACGTCGTCAATGATTTAAAAGAAAAAATGAATCAGGTCGGAGAAATATTGTCGCTTATAACGGATATATCGAATCAAACGAATCTGCTTTCTTTAAATGCTGCAATTGAGGCTGCGCGTGCGGGTGAGCATGGGAAAGGGTTCTCTGTAGTTGCTGAAGAAGTTCGCAAATTAGCAGAGCAAACAAATGCAGCAACAGCTAAAACACAGCATCTAATTGATGAAATTCAAGGTGGAACAAAAGAAGTTATTCATGTCATTCAGGAAAGTGGAAATACGATTAAACAAGGTGTATCCAGAAATGGTGAAATTTCTCAAGTGTTTCAGCTTATTTCTCAAGATGTGGATGTAGTTGATGAATTTATTCAAGACTTATCAGAAGCTGTTCATGAGGTAAAGGAAAATATGAATGGCGTTACTTCATCTATGGAAGATGTATCTAGTGTTGCAAGTCAATCGACAGCTAATCTACAAAATATTGTAGCGGTCGTTGAGGAACTAAATGCGTCTATGCAGGAAGTATCTTCTTCAGCCTCATTACTAGCTGATATATCGACGAAATTAAATGATCAAGTCGATAATGAGTTCAATAAATAGGATTTTTTAATTAAACGTAATGGGAGCCAGCTTGTATTACTAAATTAGCTAGTGATTTTTATCTTTCTTATGTGAAATTTTCCATTTGTTATTGTTTTATTTGGGTAATTTAGCTAAGATAGGCAGTAATAATTAAATTAATTGTTCAAAGGGGAATTTAATGTCAAAACACAAATACGTATTGATTGGTATCATGTTAATGGTATTTTTTGTTATTTGGTATTTTAATATATCACTAACGTCATTGCCAACTACATTTGTGAATGTATTTAAAGATAACCTTACAAATGAGGAAAAATTTGAACAAGTAAATAGAATAGAGATTCGACAGAGTGGTATAGTAACCGAAGACTTTGATTATATTGCACCTGAGAATGATAGCATGTTAACCTTAGACAATGAAGATGAAATTTATCAGATATTAAATAGTGATCTTCGTATTTATAATGGCGGAAGAATTGAGGATAATACAAATAGCGTTTTTTATTTATTTATCCGTTTTGAAGATGGAGCGGAACAACAGTACAAAATAGCGAAAGAATATATTGTAGTGCCTACCCCAAATAACCATAAGATTTATAAGGTTTTAGATGACAATAATGAAATATATGATTATCTTATGTCATTATATAATGAATAGATTTATCATCTTTATTTTTCAGGTTAAGCCATGATAGCATTTCAATAATCACAGCATTCATTTTATCAACAATTGCTTCTTTTTAGCAACTGAAAATAATCAAAATCACCAGTGTGTAAAACGGTGGTTTGCTCCGCGACTGAAAGCCTTTGTTGCCGGCCTCAATCTAAAAGAACCACTGAATATGCGGGTGTGTTATTAAATGGTTACAGTATGTACATCTTTTGATGTCCCGATTTACGAAAAAAGGGGCTGTCGCAAAATGCATATTATGCATTTGCTGACAGCTCCTTTTTCTATATGAGATTGCTCGTTTTAAGATGCATTATTTTATTTATGGTGATAAAAGGAATTTAAATCGGTTATTGACGCACTTAAAAAAGCCTCGCCTTTTTTAAAAGATAAACGTAGCGAGCGGAGCAAATCAACTAAAGTTTTTAGGAATCATGCTCCTGTAACAGGAGTAGACCCCCCGCCCTTCGGCAAGCCTTCATCTTTCCCTTCATTTGAAAACTAAATTGACCTCCGCCCATTTATTGCACAAACCCCTGTGATATTTTTGGTCTTATGGGAATAGAAATGTTCGCTTATAATAAAGTTAAGACATACTACTAATTCATAAAATGGCAGGTGGTAAATTCATGAACCAACGTAGTATGGCAGTACTCAATATGTTAATTGAACAAGAAGGATATCTTTCAAGTGAACAGCTGGCGAAAGCATTTCACGTTTCGAGAAGAACGATTTATAACGATATAGTAAAAATCAATGATTGGCTTAAAAAGCAAAAGTTGGAGATCGTGAAACAAGTGAGAGCAGAGGGCTTTTATCTAGAGGCAAGTACAAAAGAAGCTCTAAGTCAAACGGATTCGCTCGTTCAAGCTCATTATTATGAGTATACAAAAGAAGAACGCAAAGCATGGATATATTTGCATATTACATGCAGTTCTAAAACTTATTTTCTTGAAGATTTTCAAAACCTTTTTCAAGTAAGTAGAAATACAGTATTAGAAGATATAAAGGCATTAAAAAACGAAATTCAACTTGAGCAATTACAAATGCATACTAACCGAAGACAAGGGTACCATATTATAGGAGAAGAAATAGACGTTAGAAAAACAATTACTCAATATCTTTCTGTTGTTACTCCAATGGACAATTGGTACAGCCTATTACATTATCCACATGCACATGAAAAAGACCTGCCACCAACGTACACTATATTTAATGTGAAAGTCCTGCAGCATATTCACCGTCATCTCATTAAATATGAGCAACGATTTAAAATTGAAATTATTGATGACGTGCTAAACAGTTTAGTACTCTGGTTTCATTGTTTTATAAAGCGAGTGGAACAAGAGGCTATTGTCCAAATAGATCCTATCGAGAAGGAAATTATTGAGACAACGGATGTTTACGCAGGTGTACAAACGCTATGTCAAGAATTATTAGCAAACGATATAGATGGCACAGATAAGAAAAAAGAGAGTTATTATTTCGCTAAATATTTACTCAGTGCGAAAGTGAATTATGATTTGACGCCAAATAAAGAAGATAGCGTTATGAAGTCATTAATAGATGTAGTTGAAAAAATGGTCAATGATTTTCAACTATATGCGGCAGTGGAATTTGATGAACCGAAACAGATTATGGATAATTTGCTCCTTCATCTAAAACCTGCATATTATCGAATTATGTATGGAATTAAATTAGAAAATACATTGCTGGATTCGGTTAAACAGACATATCCAGAAGTTTTTCAAATTACAAAGCAAGTGATGAAACATTTTGAAGAGCTTATTGAAAAAGTAGTAGATGACAATGAGATCGCTTTTATTGCTACTCATTTTGGCGGATGGCTTCGAAGGGAAGGGGTTGTTCTTGAAGATAAACCTAAGCGTTTATTAATCGTTTGTACGAATGGTTTAGGAACCTCCAAATTACTAGAGAGTCAATTATTATCACTGTTTTCGAATGTTGAATTTCAAGGTGTAACTTCATTAAGAGAATATCAACAAATGAATTTGGCTGTTGATTTTATTGTTTCAACCATAGGTCTTCCAGATCGAGGTGTACCTGTGTTTGTTGTTAGCCCTGTATTAAGCAATGATGAGAAAGAACAGTTGTTGAAAAACGTTAATAGTTTATTTTCCATCAATGCTCGACAAGAGAATACTCCGTGGAAACGCTTTTAGACATCGTTCATCGCTATGCTACTATTCAGAAAGAAGATGAGCTGCGAAAAGAATTAAGGAGATTTTTGTATACTCCTGAACAGATAGTTAGGAATCATCAAAAGCAAAGTTTACAACAGTTATTGCCTATTCATCATGTTCAATTGCAAACTAGTATTTCTACATGGCAGCAGGCAATTACTTGTGCAGCTCAACCTTTAGTAAAAGAAGGGTTTATTAATCAACATTATATAGATGACATGCTGCAAGCGGTTGAAGGTGCTGATCTCTTGACACTGCACGAGGAACTTAACCTTAGCAATGATGAATGAAGTACAGGTAAAACA
>NZ_JBSWTA010000014.1:0-4135 GCF_056158325.1 Marinomonas sp. AWM4_232
TATTAAAATTTATAAATGGAGGGTCTCTATGCAATAATATATGCTTGTCCAAGCTAAATGTGAGTACTTTTTACTTAAAAAAGTTATTTGAAGGTAATTCTATAAGTTTATATATATTTAAACCATAGAAGATAGGACAACTACAACCTAAAAATGATCAGTTTAATTTAGTGCTAATTTTGTTTAAGTAGAGTCAGGAATCTTATTTGGTTGCACTTCCGCCTATTATTTTCTATTTTCTCCTTTGGCTGGTACTTTCAAGTAAGTATCATGACGTAATCTTTTTGTTACAGTAATAGTGATATCTTGCATTTTACCATTTTCATTGTAGCACGTGAATTTGCGTTAATAGCGTTCATTATATTTATGAATAGGGTTTATACCTAAATGAACACCATTAGATTGTACAACTGTCTAATAATCGTTGATTTGATTTTCTAATAAAAATGCTGTTTGAATCAATAAGGAAAATACCATATATAAACCAAAATTGCTAAGCAAATAACTCTAAGTGCAATTAATAAATATCTAAGGGGCATAAGTACTGTTTTCATCGACTACCACCTGAATTTTTAGTTGTTTTAAACATATAGTCAGATATTTAGGTATATAAAAAAATTATTTTGTTGGAAAAATTCGTGCCAAAAAAGAGTACTGTATACAATTACTCTTTGTAAGGAGACCTAATGAGTAAAGAAGCTGCCATAACCCTAATATAGGCTTTTCCTTTTAAGTGGTAATGTAGAAAAAAGCGAACTAACATTAAAAACTTGTTCTCCTTTTAATTATATAGGAGATGCTCTAAATCGGTACTTAATTGAGTCCTCTCTAGTCTGTATTCGTTGAAAGTGGAAGCCTAAGCTCTCTTTGATTTTTCTCCGACGAAATGTACCAAAAAAGTTGTAACTGAATTTGTCATGATTTCTATAAATCTTATAATTTTAAAGGGGATATTATATAGCTACTCCAAAATCAATGACCGATTTGGCAAGTATTAAATACCCAGTTATATTAGAAGAAATAATTGAAATATCTAAGTAACTACCAAAAATGGAGCGTAAATATTATTAGTATGTGTTTGAGGCTTTAAAAAAGTTTATGAATGTTAAAGAAAAGATTCACTATTTCGAAGCTGCTGAACCAAAATTAACAAAGACAGGTTTTATGGTTGTTGGGAAACATAATTTATACCTGGTTATGATGAAAGGTGGTTTATTCGGTTGCACTGAAGCTGAAGTTGTGGAATACAAGGATATTAAAGAAGTAGACTTTGATTTTATTTAGGGAGTATTTGGTATCTCTTTTATAAGAAGGACCCTTTATCTTGAAATGAAAATGTTCGGAACTAAGAAACGTACCATCCATAATATTCCCGACTACAACATAGATAGAATATTAAAAGCAATTCCAAATAAATTAAAATATTATATAAAGATTAAAGATATGTTTGTAGTTTTAAAAGTGATGTTATTAAAAGTAAAGTGTTTCAAGTTGAAGAAAGGCACCTTAGGGTGTCTTTTCTTTATGAAAAAATCCCCACACAAGGTGCAGGGATTTTTATGCTACGAATATTTATAATAGGGTTACCACCAATTATTTGTGAACCAATATTTTTCACATCAAATCCATTCATTTTCGCAAAAGGAAACTGACCATACCCTATTTCTTTTGTGTAAACATATAAGTACAAGTTATATATTAACGAAATTTTATAATAATAAATCTTATTTTGAAAATTTTAACAAATTATACTTTTTTTATATGTAATTTAGCATATTGATTGACATGTATGATAATATATCCGTTGCTTTCAATGAAAAAAACTCCTTAATAGGCACTCCAAAAATAAAAGTAGCTAAAATTCTTTGTTTTTCTCACTTAATGAATAATAATTTGATGATAGCAATAATCTTTTCATCTTGCATTTTACAATAAATCCTTACTCTTTGATTTTCGCTGTTGTTTTTTCTTGCTAATTCTTTTCTATTTGTCATATACTTAAAAGATAACGAAACGTTTTCTTTTAGGGGGACATTATGCGTAAAGGTGAATTGACAAAAAGAATGATTCTTGATCGTTCCTCTGCTCTGTTTAATGTAAAAGGGTATAGTGGTTCTTCGATCTCTGATATTATGCGAGAGACTGGGCTAGAGAAGGGGGGCATCTATCGTCACTTTAAAAATAAAGATGATTTAGCTATTCAAGCCTTCCAGCACACAACTGCACAAATGGGAGTGCGTTATGTCGAAGAGATAAAAAAAGCATCCAATACGTTTGATAAGTTAAAAACTGTTATTTCAGTCTTTACATCACTTGTTCATAATGATCCTCTTCCCGGAGGTTGTCCAATTATGAACGTAACGTTAGAAGCGGATGATTACCATCCTCTCATGGCAGAACAAGCACGGATAGCAATGAATCAATTACTTGGAATGATTGAAAAGATTATTACAAATGGAATTGAGCAAGGGGAGTTAAAATCAAATACTCAAGCAAAGCAGATTGCTATCTTCTGGATTTCTTCACTTGAAGGGGCACTTGCCTTGTCACGCTTATATCAAGATACAGCCTATCTTGATACAGTATCTTCTCAGCTTCTTGCTGAGTTAAAAAAACAATTACGGCCAAGTGAGCCGTGGATATTTTTATCTTAAAAAAGAGACCGTTCAGTTTCTTTTTTGGGGATCCATTCGCTTAATAGATAGTCTATGATGAGATCATGAAAAACAGATGAGAGAAGTATACAAATAACCCAATTTGCTATGGATAGTAAAAACTTTAGTACAGATGAAGACGCATTGGTTATAAGGAGATTACTTGAAAGTTGAGGCGATTTACCAATTAGGAAATAACAATTGATCGTCTATTTTTAAGTTTTAGTTGATAACGGCACTATTATCAAAAAGTAACTTAAAAAATATGTTCGCTTGCATGTGTAAGGACATAGTCGATGTGTAGAGGATGAACGATTTCGTGCTGATTTTTTCTAATTTTTAGAGGAGTGTGAAAAGTAATATGAGAGAGATTGAAACAATCGTAATTGGCTCTGGACCTGGAGGATATGTTGCTGCAATCAGAGCTGCACAATTAGGGCAGCAGGTGGCAATTATAGAAAGAGAAAATCTTGGTGGAGTATGTGCTAACGTCGGTTGCATCCCATCCAAGGCACTTATTTCTGTAGGTCACCGCTTTGAGGAAGCAAAGTATTCAGAAGATATGGGTATTTTTTCTTCTGTTGTGAATGTTGATTTCGCAAAAGTTCAAGAATTTAAAAACGGCGTTGTAAAAAAATTAGTAGATGGGGTTGAGGGGTTATTAAACAGCAATAAAGTAGATGTGATAAAAGGTGAAGCTTATTTCATAGATGCTAACACGATATGCGTATCAAATAAAAATGCGGTTCAAACATATACATTTAAAAATGCAATTATAGCTACTGGCTCGCGCCCAGTTGAAATTCCACCATTTGAATTTACAAAACGTGTGATTAACTCTACAGGTGCACTTAATTTAGCTGAAGTTCCAAGTAAATTGGTTGTAATCGGTGGTGGTTACATTGGTACTGAGTTGGGCTCCGCTTACGCTTCCCTTGGTTCTTTAGTAACAATTATTGAAGGAGGTAAAGATATTTTAACTGGTTTCGATAAACAAATGACTCAAATTTTGAAAGAAAATCTTATAAATAAAGGTGTTAAAATAGTAGTAGATGCATCCGCTAAAGGTGTTGAGGAAGTCGAAAATGGTGTAATTGTTACCTACGAAATTGGTGGTGAAGAAAAGAAAGTTGATGCTGATTACGTATTAATAACAGTTGGTCGTCGCCCTAATACTGAAAATATGGGTTTTGAAAAAATCGGTATTGAGTTTTCTAACCGCGGTTTATTAAAAATTGATCAGCAATGCCGTACTAATCTTCCGAACATTTTTGCTATCGGTGATATTGTTGCTGGCCCACAACTTGCACATAAAGCGTTTTACGAAGGAAAAGTAGCTGCTGAAGCTATCGCCGGTGAGTTCTCATTTGTTGATTACTTGGCAATTCCAGCAGTCTGCTTCACAACTCCTGAATTAGCAACAGTTGGTTATACTGAAGAGAGGTGCTGATCTCTTGACACTGCACGAGGAACCTAACCTT
>NZ_JBSWTA010000015.1:0-3918 GCF_056158325.1 Marinomonas sp. AWM4_232
TTACGTATTGCTAAGGTTAAGTTCCTCGTGCAGTGTCAAGAGATCAGCACCTAGATGTGTTATCTCAGGAGGTGCTGGATGGACAGTAAGTCGAGGCGTGCCTTTGTGGCTTCTAGGGGACTCGATTTATTTCCTAGATTAGTGCGAGAAGAGTTACTTTCTAACTCAAGCTTATTAGAACAGTTAGAAATTACGACAGAGCCTCTAATCAGTTTTGGAAACAACGATATAGTTTTTCCGAGGAGTGCACTCTTCAATGCAGTGCGCAGTGCATTTGAAAATCCAAAATTAAAGTATTGCTTAGAGGATCTCAGTGGAAGATCTTGGGCAGTGAAGGTGCTGATCTCTTGACACTGCACGAGGAACTTAACCTTAGCAATACGTAATCTGTACGTCTACTTCGTTCAGTTACGTATTGCTAAGGTTAATGGCTTGATCTAGGTAAGGTCGAACAGCACCTCATTAAAAACAGTTAAGATAAAGGAGTCACATAAATGAATGCATTAGTAAATAAGATGAATGATGAACAAAGTTTAGCAGTACGCACTACAGAAGGGCCACTACTTATTATGGCGGGTGCGGGTTCAGGCAAAACACGTGTTTTAACTCATCGTATAGCTTACTTGCTTGATGAAAAGGACGTATCCCCATACAACATTCTAGCGATTACTTTTACAAACAAGGCAGCAAAAGAAATGAAAGCACGTGTGGAAGCTTTAGTAGGAGAACCGGCTCAAGTTATATGGATGTCAACATTTCACTCAATGTGTGTAAGAATACTGAGAAGAGATGCGGATAGAATTGGTATTGAACGTAATTTTACTATAATTGATCCTACGGACCAAAAATCAGTTATCAAAGATGTATTGAAAAATGAAAATATAGATAGTAAAAAGTTTGAACCAAGAATGTTTATAGGTGCTATAAGTAATTTGAAAAATGAATTGAAAACACCAGAGGATGCACAAAAAGATGCTGAAACATATCATGAACAAATGGTTGCTACAGTGTATAAAGGATATCAAAGACAGTTATCAAGAAATGAAGCGTTAGATTTTGATGATTTAATCATGGTTACAATTCGATTATTTGAACGTGTGCCAGATGTGTTAGAATTTTATCAAAATAAATTCCAATACATTCATGTCGATGAGTACCAAGATACAAACAAAGCACAATATACATTAGTAAATCTTTTAGCATCTAAATTTAAAAATTTATGTGTAGTTGGTGATTCTGATCAATCTATTTATGGTTGGCGTGGTGCTGATATTCAAAACATACTTTCCTTTGAAGAAGATTATCCTGAAGCTAAAACGATATTTTTAGAACAAAATTATCGCTCAACTAAAAATATATTAAATGCAGCTAACGAAGTAATCAAAAATAATTCAGAGCGTAAACCCAAAGGGTTATGGACAGGTAATACATCTGGAGAAAAAATTCACTATTATGAAGCTACTACTGAGAGAGACGAAGCGGAATATGTAGTTAAGGAAATTATCGAAACAACAACGTAATGGAAAAAAATATAAAGATATGGCTATCTTATACCGTACCAATGCTCAGTCTCGTGTGTTGGAAGAGACATTTATGAAATCTAATATTCCATACACAATGGTTGGTGGTCAAAAATTCTATGATCGTAAAGAAATTAAAGATCTATTAGCTATTTGAGAATAATAGCCAATAGCAATGATGATATCAGTTTACGTCGTGTAATCAATGTACCAAAACGTGGCGTAGGTCCATCGACAGTAGATAAGAATTCAGGCATATGCTGCTCAAAACGAGATAAGTATGTTTGATGCACTAGCAGAAGTAGACTTTATAGGCTTATCTAAAAAAGTAACACAAGCATGTATTTCATTTTATGACATGATACAGAACTTAATTAAACAACAAGAATTTTTAGAGATTACAGAAATCGTTGAAGAAGTATTGGTGAAATCAGGTTACCGTGAGATGTTGGAACGAGAACAAACATTAGAATCAAGAAGTAGATTAGAAAATATAGATGAATTTATGTCAGTCCCTAAAGACTACGAAGAAAACACGCCATTAGAAGAACAGTCGTTAATCAATTTTTTAACAGACTTATCTTTAGTTGCTGATATAGACGAAGCGCAAATAGATGATGGCATAACGTTGATGACAATGCACTCAGCCAAAGGATTAGAGTTTCCTATTGTATTTATTATGGGCATGGAAGAATCATTATTTCCACATATAAGGGCGATAAAAAGTGATGATGATCATGAAATGCAAGAAGAAAGAAGAATTTGTTATGTAGCGATTACACGTGCTGAAGAAACGTTATATTTAACGCATGCGACATCAAGAATGCTTTTTGGAAGACCGCAGTCCAATATGGCTTCAAGATTCTTAAATGAAATACCTGAAGATTTATTAGAAAACGAAAATAAATCACGAGCAACTACACAAGGAAATCGATTTAAAATCTGCAACCAAACAACCTGAAAAAAGAGGATATAGTAAACGTGTGACATCCTCGAAAAAAGCACAACAATCGACGGATTGGCATGTTGGTGACAAAGTTATTCATAAATCATGGGGTGAAGGTATGGTAAGTAATGTTAATGAAAAAAATGGTTCGGTTGAATTAGATATTATCTTTAAATCTGAAGGACCTAAACGTTTGCTTGCTCAATTTGCACCTATTGAAAAGAAAGGGGAATAAAGCGTGGCTGACTTACAATCGCGTGTCGATGTATTACATCAATTACTAAATCAATATAGTTATGAATATTATGTACAAGACAACCCTTCAGTACCAGACAGTGAATACGATAAACTTTTACATGAATTGATAGATATTGAGGCGAACAACCCAGAATATCGAACAGCTGATTCACCTACAGTAAGAGTGGGCGGCTCAGCTCAATCAACTTTTGAAAAAGTGAATCATGATACACCGATGCTAAGTTTAGGGAATGCTTTTAATAAAGAAGATTTAAAAAAATTTGATCAGCGTATACGTGAACAAATTAATCATGTGGAATACATGTGCGAATTGAAAATAGATGGTTTAGCAGTTTCTCTCAAATACGAGAATGGTAAATTCGTACAAGGTTTGACACGTGGTGACGGTACTACGGGTGAAGATATCACCGAAAACTTAAGAACGATACATGCAATACCATTAAAGATTAATGAAGCTAGAACATTTGAAGTTCGTGGTGAAGCATACATGCCCAGAAAATCATTTTTTGATTTAAATGAAGCTAAAGCACAAAATGATGAGCAACCTTTTGCCAATCCAAGAAATGCAGCTGCTGGTTCACTTCGACAATTAGACTCCAAACTTGCCAGCAAAGAGAAAGTTAAGTGTTTTCTTATATAGCGTAAATGACTTTACACAATTTCATGCACATACACAAAGCGAAGCTTTAGATGAATTAGATAAATTAGGTTTTAAAACAAATAAAGAAAGAGAACGTGTCCAAACTATAGAAGAAGTATTCGATTATATTGAAAAATGGACTGAAGCACGTGAACAGTTACCTTATGATATCGACGGCATTGTTATCAAAGTAAATGATTTAGACCAGCAAGATGAGCTTGGCTATACACAAAAATCTCCTCGTTGGGCAATTGCGTATAAGTTTCCTGCTGAAGAAGTCATAACAGATTGTATGCAGATATTGAACTGAGTATTGGTGGAGACAGGCGTCGTTACACCTACGGCTATACTTGAACCAGTTGAAGTTGCGGGCACTACAGTTATCTAGAGCTTCTTTACGTGAATGAAGATCTGATACATGAGAAAAGATATTCGGAATTGGTGATGGTGTTGTAATTAAGAAGGGCGGGAGACATTATACCAGAAGTCATAAAAAGGAGCCAGGTATTAAGATGGTCGGACCACAAAATGCTGAAGTTTATCAGCATGCCTAC
>NZ_JBSWTA010000016.1:0-3630 GCF_056158325.1 Marinomonas sp. AWM4_232
TGAGCCAGCGCACGATGAATGCGCGCGACACCCCCGGACAGCAGTATAACGCTTAGCCGCAGGTTTGGCGGCCGTCTCAAAATCCATGCCGTTTTGAACGGCTTCGATCTCGAAATGCTCTTTCGGCGCAAAGTCCAACTCGCGCGGGGTGCCCCAGCGGTTGACCTCGACATTGTCGTCTTCATCCGCACCCTCAGGCACGTCTTCGGCGGGCAGGTTGGCGATGCGGATCAGTTGGTCGGTCAGCAGCGCGTCAAGATCCTTGGCCTCGGTCTGCATGCGGGCGACCTGGGCCTTTTTCTCGGCCACCAGAGCGCGCAGGCGTTCGAACTCAGCCTCGTCACCGCGACCTTTGGCTGCACCGACCTCTTTGGACGGCCTTGTTCTGTTCGGCCTGCGCAGTTTCTGCGGCCAGAATCTTGGCCCGGCGGGCTTTCGTCCAGCCTCAGCAGGTCTGACGACACCCGGCGCGTCCCCGCGGCGCGCAAGGGCGGCGTCGAAGGCGGCTGGGTTTTCGCGAATGGCGCGGATGTCGTGCATGGTCTCAGATCCTTAAATGCGTGAATCACTGAAACCGCTTATGCACCATCTGAAAGGCAGGGTGTAGCGCCGGTTACGACTTATCCGCGCCCTCGTGCGATTTCATGCGCCAGGTGTCCATCCCATTCCTCTGCCGGGATCTTCGGTTCGGCCGGATCGGCCATGTACCGAGGGCGTCATGATCTGAACGCCGTTCTCATTGAACACGGCCACGATATTGCGATGCAGGTCCGAGCGGATTTTCGGGATGATGCTGCCGCGCGTTGCTATAGCCGTTGATCTGATAGTTGATCGCGTAGTCGGCCAAAGCGGTCCACAAAACAAAAGGCTCGGGCTTGGTCTTGATGTCCCTTTGGTGCGATCGGCAGCCTCGATCAGCATCGCCTCGACCTTTTCAGGCGGCTCTTCATAACCGATGCCGACCGTGGTGTGCAGCAGCAGCCCGCTGCCATCTGTCCTCTTTGAAAAGTTGACCACATCTGAGTTCATCAGTTGCGCGTTTGGGATCGAGATCAACTCGTTCTTGATTGATTTCAGATGCGTCTCCATCAGCTTGATCTGGACCACGTCGCCGATGTGATCCCCGATCTGGATGCGATCCCCAGATCGAGGTTGAGCGGCGGTAGATCACGAACAGCCCGCCAGCATGTTGGACACGACCGAGTTTGCACCCAGCGACAGCATTGCGCCCACAGAATGGTCAGGCCCTGAAACGCAGCCGAGTCCGATCCGGGTATGTAGGGGACGGCAAAGACCAGCGCGATACAGGATGACAACGACGCGGGCGATGTTGAAGGTCGGGCTGACCCAGTGTTTTTCGAAATCGCCCATGATCGAACGAGCCCGCCTCTACCGCATCAAAGAAGACCCGCATGCCCTCGGATGATGTACATCGTGACCCAGGATGATCAGGCCCAGCATGATCAGGTTGGGATGTAGCCTGGAGGATGCCTTTGAAGATCAGCAGGACCGGCTCGGTCAGGTAGGTCAGCAGCAGCTGCGCGAAGTAGCGGGTCTCGGCGAAGGCCAGACAGAACGAAGGACAGGTAATAGTAGAAGCCCAGAAAGAAGATCACCGAGCAGGACGAAGTTCAGGCCATAGCGGACCAGCGCGGCTATTGCCTCGGCTTGCACGCTTTTAGCGGTGGCGGTTTCTACGTCTTTCAAGGTGGCGTTTGACGAATTTCAGCGTGCGCCGTCTGATCCTGCGGTGCAGCCACAGTGATCGCCAAGCACAAAAACACCGAAATCCCACCGTCCACGCCGCCGCCTCGATGGCACCTGAAACACGGGCCTGCTCGGACGCGGTTTGTGCGATAGGTCGAGGATTGCATCTTCGATGGCCTGACCGTGCAGAAAGCTGAGGACGTCGAGCTCCCATCTGCTCCAAGCTCGGCGTCGGCGACGGTGACCATCGAAACCGATAACACCATCGACGCAGAATGCGCGTGCCAAGGTCGGTATCCTCATAAGTAACGATCAACCGTTTGAGCTGTCCGAGGCTTCGGCAACTTCGATGATCTGTGTTCTGAACACGTATTCTGCTCGCTCTGAGGCGCGGGCAGGCGCGCTGGAGCCGCGCAAAAAGAACAGTGCGTCGCCGTCCACGATGACCGGGGCTTTGAAACCTGTAACTCGTTTGCTTCAGTCTCGGGCTCGGCCGCGTCGGCCGGTGCGTCCTGCGCCTGCGATTGGTCCGGACAGCCAAGGGCAATGATAGCGGTCGCATGCACCAGATAAGCATCAACAGCTGGAAGGGCTTGAATGTCCCTTGTCATATGTCCCTCCTTCCCGCTGACTATATCCGAGTGGAGCACATGTGCCTAGGACATATCTGCAACGCTTGAGATCATCCTTGGTCAGCAGTTGTACGTCAAGGCGGGACAATCCAGTGACCGCCTTTGCTTGCAAACGGGCAGGTTCAAAGCATAGGTTCTCGCCAAATTTGCGGAGCGGTCCTGCACATCTGCAAACCAAAAGGAATATCCCATGGAAGGTGGCGCAATCGCCCAGTTTCTCCCGCTGATCTTGATCTTCGCGATCATGTATTTCCTGCTGATCCGTCCGCAGCAGAAGAAGATGAAGGAACACCAGGCCATGGTCGAAGCCGTGCGCCGGGGCGATCAGGTTGTCACTCAGGGTGGTCTGATCGGCAAGGTGTCGAAGGTCAAGGAAGGCGAGAACGAGATCGAGGTCGAACTCGCCGAGGACGTCAAGGTCCGTGTGGTCAAGTCGACCATCGCTCAGGTTCTGAACAAAACCGAACCAGCGAAGTAACTTCGCACGACAATTCCTTGAAAAGGCAGGGTAATGCTGCAAATTGATACCTGGAAGCGGGTTCTGATCTGGCTGGTCTGTGTGACCGGCCTGCTCATGGCCCTGCCGAATGCGTTTTATACGCGCGTCGAGCAATCCAACGATGCCAAGGCCGCGATTGAGCTTGGCATCGACACCCCCGAAATGCAGGCGCAAGCGGCGCAGTGGCCGAACTGGCTGCCTTCGTCGCTGGTCAATCTTGGCCTCGACCTGCGCGGCGGGGCGCATCTGTTGGCCGAAGTGAAGGTTCGAGAGATGTCTACGAATCCCGGATGGAGGCGATGTGGCCCGAGGTGCGCGATGCCCTGCGGGTCGAACGCGCAACCGTCGGCACGATCCGCAAACAGGAATCGGCCCCGGATCGAGAATTCGCGTTCTGATCAGCCAGCCCGAGGGTATGTCCCGCGCGCTGGAAGTTGTGCGCGGTCTCGCCCGTCAGGTGCAGACGCTGACCGGCGTTGGTGCCACCGATATCGAGGTTCGCGCTGATGGCAACACCCTCGTCGTGCAACTGTCCGAGGCCGAGAAGCTGGCTTCGGACGACCGCACCGTGCGTCAGGCGCTGGAAATCATCCGCCGCCGGATCGACGAGGTCGGCACGCGCGAACCCACCATTCAACGCCAGGGCGCGGATCGTATCTCTGATTCAGGTGCCGGGCATTGGTAGTGCCGGTGAACTAAAGGGTATCATCGGTACCACGGCGCAGTTGACCTTTAACCCGGTCGCTGGGCGTAGGTGCTGATCTCTTGACACTGCACGAGGAACTTAACCTT
>NZ_JBSWTA010000017.1:0-3884 GCF_056158325.1 Marinomonas sp. AWM4_232
ATCGCCCCGCCCGTCGCGCGCAGCGCAGGCGCCGCCGCCTTGGCACAGCGAAAGACGCCAATCAGATTGGTGTTCAGCAGCGCCATCCACAGATCCTCGTCGATCCGGTCCAGATCGCCCGCCGGGATCGGGTCTCGCGTTCCCGAAATGCCAGCATTGTTCACCAGATAATCCAGCCGCCCCAGTTCATCGACCGCGGCATTCACCATCTTTTCGGCATCGCCCGGCACCGACACATTCCCCGGCGCCGAAATCACGTCCAGCCCTAAATCGCGCAGACGCTGAACCTGCTGTGGCCCCTGGGGATCGTCCTGCAGGTGGTTGATTGCAACCCGAATCCCCTGCTGTGCCAGGAAGGTGGCCGTGGCCAGGCCGATGCCCGACGCCCCCCCCGTCACCAGCGCGGTTCGTCCGGCTTCCCGTTGATTTGTCATCATCTTCTCCCATTCCGGAAATCAGCGAAACTTGCCGGGCGGTCGATCGCCCCGCAGCAAAACCGGGCGAGCCCGTCCTCCGCCCGTTTGACAAACATTAAAACATATAGTAGTTTATAACAACAGTAATTTGAAGGGCGCGGGGCCCGCAGGCCCCTTTCGCCAGAAACCGCCAACAGACGCCGGTGCTTATACGGCGAAGAAAAGGACGATCGCCTGGCCAAGAAAACCATCATGACCTGCGCCGTGACCGGAAACGGCACCATGCCGTCGCAGAACGAGAACCTGCCCGTCACGCCCGCCGAGATCGCGCAGGCCGCCATCGACGCGGGCAAGGCCGGGGCCGCGATCGCCCATATGCATGTGCGCGACCCGGAAACCGCGAAAGGGTCGATGGATCTGAACCTTTACCGCGAAGTCGTGGACCGCATCCGCGACGCCGGCTCTGACATCGTGATCAACCTGACCACCGGCGAGGGCCAGCGCTTTGTTCCCAGTGAAGAGGACCCCAGCATTGCCGGGCCGGGCACCACCCTGTGTCACCCCAGCCTGCGATCCGCCCATGTCAAGGCGCTGCGCCCCGAGATCTGCACGCTGGATTTCAATACGATGGTCAACAAGACCTGGACCGTCATCAACACGCCCCCGACCCTGAAGGTGATGGCCGATATCGCGAACGAGGCCGGCACCAAGCCCGAGATCGAGATCTTCGATTTGGGCGACCTGAACATGGCCAAGGATTTCATCGCCAAGGGCATCCTGAAGTCGCCCGCCATGTTCCAGTTCGTCATGGGCATCAATTTCGGTGCTGCGGCGAATTACCAGACGCTTGCCTATCTGATCTCGCAGTTGCCCGAGAACAGCGAATGGGCCGCCTTCGGCATCGGCAAGAACGCCTATCGCATGATGGCGCTGTCCTATCTGATGGGCGGGCATGTCCGCATCGGGATGGAGGACACGGTCTATATCGACAAGGGCGAGCTGTGCAAAAGCAATGCGCAGCTGGTCGAAAAGGGCGTCGGCATCGTCGAATCCCTTGGCGGTACGATGGCGACCCCCGCCGAGGCGCGCGAGATCCTTGGGCTGAAACAGCTTTAAGACCGGCGGGCCCCGACATGGGGCCCGGCCATTGGCCATCAGCTTCGGGAAAAGAATATGGAAGCGGATTTCATCATCGTCGGCGCAGGGTCGTCGGGCTGCGTTCTGGCCAACAGGCTTAGCCAGAACCCCAATCGCAAGGTCCTGCTGATCGAGGCAGGCGGGCGCGACAGCTATCCCTGGATCCATGTGCCTGCGGGATATTTCAAGACCATGAACAACCCCGCCTATGACTGGCGTTATCGGACCGAACCGGTTCCGGGCCTGAAGCGCAAGGTCATCAACTGGCCGCGCGGCAAGGTTTTGGGCGGGTCCTCGGCGCTGAACGGCTTGCTGTATGTGCGCGGGCAGGCGCAGGACTATGACCGCTGGCGGCAGATGGGCAATATCGGCTGGGGCTGGGACGATGTGCTGCCCTATTTCAAGCGCGCCGAGGGGAATGATCGCGGCGCAGATGCACTGCATGGCGGCGATGGACCGCTGGCGGTGTCGGACCCGCGCTATACCCACCCGATCTGCGACGCCTGGATCAAGGCGGCGCAACAGGCGGGCTATCCGGCGAACGATGACATCAACGGCGTCACGCAGGAAGGCGTCGGCTACTATCAGCTGACCATCCGAAACGGGCGTCGTTGCAGCACCGCCGTCGCCTATCTGCAACCGATCCGGCGCCGCCCCAACCTGGAGATCATGACCCGCGCGCAAGTCCGCAAGATCGTGCTGGAAGGCAAGCGGGCCATCGGTGTCGAGATCACGGATGCCGACGGACAGGTGCGCAGGCTGCTCGCGCGGCGCGAGGTGATCCTGTCTTCGGGTGCCGTCGGCTCGCCCCAGATCCTGATGCTGTCGGGGATCGGCGATGACACCGAATTGCGCAAGGCGGGCGTGCAGCCCCGGCATCACCTGCCGGGCGTCGGCAAGAACCTGCAGGACCACCTGCAAGCCCGCACGACCTTCAAGACCCGCAACAAGACCGTCAATGACGAGGTACGCAGCCTTGTCGCCAAGATGAAGACGGCGGCGCGCTACGGGTGGAAGCGGAACGGGCCGATGACGATGGGCGCCAGCATGGTCGCGGGCTTCCTGCGCAGTTCGCCGGACGAGGACACGCCCGACATCCAGTTCCACATCAACCCGTGGTCGGCCGACAGCCCCGCCGAGGGCGTGCACCCGTTTTCGGCATTCACCGCCACGGTCTGCGTGCTGCGTCCGACCAGCAAGGGTGAGATCACCCTTGCCGGCCCCGATCCGCTGGCCGCGCCCAGAATCCAGCCGAACTATCTGGCGACCGAGGATGACTGCCGCCGCACCGTGGAAGGCGTGCGCATCTCGCGCCGGATCGCCCGACAGGCCGCGCTGGCATCCGAGATCACCGAGGAATTCCGTCCCCCGCAGGATCTTGATCTGGATGATTACGACGCGGCACTGGAATGGGTGCGCGGCAATTCGACTACCGTCTATCACCCGACCGGCACCTGCAAGATGGGCGCGGATCAGGGCGCGGTTGTGGATGAACGGCTGCGCGTCCGCGGGATCGAGGGGCTGCGCGTCGTCGACTGCTCGATCATGCCGGAAATCGTGTCGGGCAATACCAACGCGCCGGCCGTGATGATTGCGGAAAAAGCCAGCGACATGATCCTTGAAGATGCCCGCCAGACATGCGGCAGAAAGTGACCCACATGGAAGAAGCGACAATGACCCAGATGCACGTGAACCTGACCCGGGTCGAGGCCCGCCTTGTCCGCACGCCGGTGTCGACCCCGGTGCGGACCTCGTTCGGGATCATGCATGACCGCCCCACCCTGCTGGTCCGCGTGACGGACGCCTCGGGCGTTCAGGGATATGGCGAGGTGTGGTGCAATTTTCCCGTCTGCGGGGCAGAACACCGCGCCAAACTGGTCGAGACGGAAATCGGGCCGCGCATCGTCGGGCAGGAATTCACCGACCCCCGGACCTGCTATGCCGCAATGGATGCCAAGCTGCATATCCTGCGCCTGCAAACCGGCGAGCCGGGCCCGATCGCGCAAGCCATCGCAGGTGTCGATATCGCGATCTGGGACATGGTCGCCAAACGCGCCGGCCTGCCGCTGCACAGGCTGCTGGGTGCCCGGACGGACCGCATCCCGGCCTATGCCAGCGGGATCAACCCGACCGGGGTGTTGGATACCGTCGCCCGCGCCCGCGCCGCAGGGCATCGGAACTTCAAGCTGTAAGGTCGGCTTTGGCGATCAGACCGACCGCGACAATGTGACGGCCCTCGCCGCCAGGTGCTGATCAGAGGGCATGGCGGAAGAAAATACGCAACCGAACCAAGCAACAGGCATCTTGACACTGCACGAGGAACTTAACCTT
>NZ_JBSWTA010000018.1:0-5511 GCF_056158325.1 Marinomonas sp. AWM4_232
CATAGAATCCAACAGCACCTGTTCCGGTTTCCCCAGTCACCAGAACCGGAACTCCGAACCGAAAGGCCCGATGCGCCTTGTCGAAAAGTGGTTTTGTCGGCTACGCCCACGTAAAAAGACTGAACGATGTCCGGCCGTCTTTGCTGTGGCATCGAGTTGACGCTCAAAGGCCCTTTGCGAAGACTTTCAACTTTAAGAAAAAGCCTTGCCCCATTGTGACATTCAACCTCAAGAGGGCTTTGTTGTGATCCCTCAATCTCGGCAGCGCGGCATGAGAATAAGTCTTTGGAACGGACGTAGACTCTGTCATCTTCTTCGAGAGAATCGATATCCAGCATCTGCCTGGCCGAGGGGTTTGCACCTAAAAACTTCACCATCCTCGCCGAAATGTATCAAACCACGCATAGGTGACTGCGTAAGCTCCGGGCGATAGTGAAGCGCGAGGACTAAGGCGCCACGCAAATCGTCGACCATTCGATTCTCAACAGACCGAGTTGCGAGCGCGACTGCCTCAAGAATCCCGACCGGTCGGCCATCATAAGGTTTCGAAGCATTCAAAGCCCCGACCAGCGTCCCTGCAGGGTCAAAAAATGGGCACTGCCACCGCAGGATAGATCGCGGAGAGAATGCAAGAAATGCTCACTTCCACACACAAGCGACGGCCTGCCTTCTATCAAAGCGCAACCGGGGGCATTGGTTCCAGCTATATCCTCTGAAAGGTCCATACCAGGATTCAAAGCGGCTCCCAGCAATTCGTAGCAGGGACTGTCATTGCCGAAATATTTAATGCTGTGGCCTTCTCTTTCCACACACGCCAAAACCCAACCTGCAGAACTGATTGCACGAAACAACCGATGCATTTCAGGCTCCGCAAATGTCATGAGACGCTGATGTTGATTGCGGATATAGAGAAATCTGGTCGAATTGCGCGGCCTCGGGTCAAGAGCTGATCAGAGGGGGAACATCGCCATGTTTTCTGCATCTTAGCCAAGAGCGCGAAACACTCATCCCGCACCCACTGGGATGGTACAACACGCCCTTCGTCAAACAACTCACGGGCTTGCTGGACCTGAGTGTTCAGATCAACGATCTTTTTATGCATAAGGACACCCACCACTCTGTATTTTTTTTATTCAACCATCCAATTTTAGTGTATTGAAACGATCCACTTTTTTCCAAAAACTAAAACATAGATGCTATAAAGCCGCATAAGTAATTGTTTCATAATAATTTCCTAAGGGTCAATCAGATCTGGCATATTGATTGCTTAACTTCGAGTGCAATACCAACAAAACTAATAAGAGGCTGCATCATGTCATCTGTATCAAACTATAAGCACAAAAGTTTACTCCGTTCCAGAATTGGGAATTTCTGCGTCGCTTCTGCTGGCCTGGCCACTATGTTGCTGGCTTCTGGTAATGCAGTAGCTATTGAGGTTGATGCCGGGGATTACACAGCATTGCCCGCCGGCACCAATCTTGGAATGGTCTACTATCAATACGCCACTGCCGATTCCCTCTACTCGGATGGAGACAAGGCCCCCATTAACGCTGGATTGGACTCACAGGTAGGAATCCTGCGTGGGGTGCATTTCACTGAAATTGGCGGTTACACAGTAGACCCTCAATTTCTCCTCCCATTTGGCAAGGTGGAAGGAAAAGACGATACCTCTTCCCTTGGTGACACCAGTGGCATCGGCGACCTGATACTTGCGGCGACAGTTTGGCTTGTAAACGAGCCCGAAAGTAACACCTATTTCGGCATTACTCCGTTCCTGTATGTTCCGGTAGGGAGTTACGATCGAAATGACACATTAAATCTTGGCGAAAACCGGTGGAAATATGCATTGCAGGCGGGTTACATCACCGGTCTTACCTCTAAAATCTCGTTAGACCTGATTGGTGATGTCACTTTTTTCGGCAAGAATGACGAACTTGGTGCCTCCAAAGCCACTCTGGAACAGGATCCCTTGTACCAGTTCCAAGGCTTCCTACGTTATAACGTAACACCTCAATGGGATCTTCGCACCGGCATTTCTCATACCCTCGGCGGTGAGACACAAGTAAACGATATAAACCAGGACAATGACCTTGCAACTACCAAGATGACTATCGGTACGGCATGGTTTGCGAATCCGGGACTGCAACTAATCGCAAATTATGGAAGAGATTTGTCCGTAGAAAATGGATTTAAAGAACAGCACCGACTCAACTTTCGTATTCTAAAAGCGTTTTAAAATCCCATAAAACAGTAATAACAACGAAAGGATATAAAAATGAAACTGACTAATAATCACTACAGAAAACGTCTATCAAAAAAACTAACAAGTAGTGCATTAGTTCCATTTTTCGTAATCGGAGCCAGCACTGTTATTGCGGCTGATCAGGTAAATCAAAGCTATATCATTGAAAATGCCAAAACCGGCAAGGACTGGCCCACCCATGGTTTTGATTATGCGGAGACGCGCTTTAGCCCTCTTTCCCAAATTTCGGCGGACAATGTCGAAAACCTCGGGCTTGCATGGTCCTACAACCTTGGGTCTGAGCGAGGTGTCGAGGCCACTCCACTTGTTGTGGATGGCGTGATGTATGTCTCTGCCTCCTGGAGCATTGTACATGCACTTGATGCAAAGACCGGCAAAAAACTCTGGACCTACGACCCTGAAGTACCTGGGGAGGCGGGCTCCAGGGGTTGCTGTGATGTTGTAAACCGTGGCGTGGCAGTGCACTACGGAAATGTCTATGTTGCATCCTACGATGGTCGACTGATCGCCATTGATGCAAAAACCGGCGAAAAAGTCTGGGAAACGAATACTCTGCCCGACAACGGCATGAGCTACACGATTACCGGCGCACCTCGGATTGTTAATGGCAACGTGATCATAGGCAATGGTGGGGCCGAATTTGGAGTCAGGGGCTACATCACAGCTTACGACGCCAAAACCGGGGCACAGAAATGGCGTTGGTATACTGTGCCGGGAAATCCGGACGAACCGTTTGAAAACGAGGCCATGGCTCGCGCCGCAAAAACCTGGGACCCGAGTGGAAAATACTGGGAGGCCGGTGGCGGTGGCACTGTATGGGACTCTATCGTTTTTGATCCGGACCTGAATCTCTTATATATCGGCACGGGTAACGGATCTCCATGGTCACACAAGAAGCGTAGTCCGGAAGGTGGGGATAACCTCTATCTCTCCTCGATTGTTGCTCTCAATGCCGACACTGGTGAGTACGTATGGCATTACCAAGCAACGCCCGGGGACAACTGGGACTATACTTCAACGCAGGACATGATTCTCAGCGAGCTCACGATTGATGGAGAGCGTCGCAAAGTTATCATGCAAGCTCCCAAAAACGGCTTCTTTTTTGTTCTCGACCGGACAAACGGTGAATTCATATCGGCCGACAATTATGTCGATGTTAATTGGGCCACGGGATACGACAGCAATGGTCGTCCAATAGAAGTTCCTGAAGCACGATCCATGGACGAACCCTTCGATATCGTCCCTGGGCCTTTTGGTGGCCATAATTGGCACTCAATGTCTTTTAATCACCAAACCGGCCTGGCCTACTTCCCGTCTCAGCACATCCCTATCACAATGGTCGAGGACCCCTCCTGGGAAAGCATAGAAAGCAATGAGCCGGGACAACCCATGAGTGGCATAGGTTGGAACACCGCTTTCCAACTCAACGTAGCGCCACCATCAAGCAAGCCATTCGGGCGACTTACAGCCTGGGATCCCGTTACGCAGCAGGAAGCCTGGCGTTACGAGCACGTCTCTCCCTGGAACGGCGGAACCCTGACAACGGCCGGCGATCTGGTATTTCAGGGAACCGCAGACGCTCGCTTTATGGCGTTCAACGCGCAAACGGGTGACCACCTATGGGAATCCCCAATGGGTACCAGCGTCATTGCAGCGCCCATAACCTATGAAGTAGACGGCACTCAGTATGTCTCTATTGCAGCAGGCTGGGGCGGTGTTTTTGGACAATCCCAGAGAGCCTCCGACCTCAAGACCGCCGGTACTGTTTATACGTTTGTCCTGAACGGTGATGCCGAGATGCCTGAGTTCACCAAGTATCAGCTGAACTCACTGGTTTCCGGCGTTGACTATAATCCCGACTTTATTGGAGAAGGCACGGCTCTCTACGTCAGTAATTGCGTGTTCTGTCATGGTGTTCCTGGTGTAGACAAGGGCGGTAATATTCCAAACCTGGGCTACTCAAAGAAATCAGTTATTGAAAACCTGGACGCCTTCCTGTTTCACGGTCCATTCGTTTCCCGTGGCATGCCTGATTTTACCGAAACGCTGAATGAGATAGATGTCGAGAAAATAAAAGCGTTTATTCAGGGTACTGCAGATGCTATCCGTCCGAGAAAGTCAGTGATCATTGAGGGAAACCAATGAATACGTTCACAAAACATCCACATGATTCAGAGAATAAAACCCGGGCGTTCCTGGCTCGTCAAAATCACCGTATGCTGATAGGCGGACAATGGGTTGATGCTCTGGAAAACAAACGTATAGAGGTAGAAAACCCAGCTGAAGAAACGGTTATAGGAAGCATACCCCTTGCACATGCTGATGGCGGCTAACAAGGCCGTTAGCTGTGCAAAAAGTGCGTTCAATGGTGATGACTGGGGCCGAATAGAGACCCTCCGCCCGTCAGAACATGCTTCTCAAACTTGCAGATACTGATTGAGCGAGATGCCAGAATCATTGCTGAGCTGGAAGCTATCGACAACGGCAAGTCTGCTGCTATTGCCGAAGCTGTTGACATAAGCCTGGGTCTGGAATTCTTTCGCTACATGGCACGGTGGGCAACAAAAATTGAGGGCTCGACTCTTGATGCGTCCATGCCCTTTGCCCCGGCTGACTCTGACTTTTCTGCATATACCCGACGCGAACCCGTCGGTGTTGTTGCCGCAATCATACCGTGGAACTTTCCTTTTCTGATGGCCTGCTGGAAGCTGGCATCCGGCACTTGCAGCGGGTTGCACGGTTGTGTTGAAGCCTGCGGAACAAACTTCCCTTTCTGCCCTCTATCTGGGCGAGCTGATCGGAGAGGCAAATTTTCCTGACGGGGTTGTCAGTATCATTACTGGCGAGGGCCAGAGCACTGGGTCGGCACTGGTAAGCTCGTCCTGAGCATCAACAAGATTTAGTTTCACGGGATCCACTGAGGTGGGTCAGGTCAGCAGGCCGTGCTGCGATGGGTAGATGTGGCGCGAGGCTTGCCTTAGGGCTGGGGGGCAAGTCTCCAATGATTGTCCTGGCTGACTGTGATCCGGAGAAGGCTGCGCAAGGGGCAGCGGCAGCAATCTTTTTCAACCATGGACAAACCTGCAGTGCCGGCTCGCGACTTTTACGTTTCACCGAAGCATTTCTGACAAGGTCCTGGATCGGCTCGCCGAGTTAGCAGAGGCAATCCCCCTGGGGCCTGGCCTGGATCCAGCTGCGCAAATGGGACAGGTGCTGATCTCTTGACACTGCACGAGGAACTTAACCTT
>NZ_JBSWTA010000019.1:0-4293 GCF_056158325.1 Marinomonas sp. AWM4_232
CAGCACCTAGACCAGCCATGCGCAACCGGAAGCTGACCAGTTGCGTACGCGCTGAATTACGCCGGGTAGTGAGTCAATATTCGTCCCGATTTGACGCCGCATTTATGAACCGTAGGCAGTCACGCTTCGATCTGAAACCATAGAACGATGTCTGCGAGCCAGACTTTGTTTTCGGTGGCGCGGAACTGAAAGGTGTTGTTGATCCCCGGGTTCAGAACAGTACCTGGGAAGGCCTCCCATAACCCGCGTGTGTCACCGCCTGACGTCCAGGGGCTTTCGATCAAGGTGTCGTTGATCTCGATCTGGAATGTCCCGCCAGACGGCGTGGCCCAGGCTTTATACGCGAGGATCGGTTTGGCACGGTTGGTTCCGATTATCAGGTTCGATGGGATCGGATCGCTGAATGTTTCGCTTTCGCCGGGTTCCAGGGAAAACGTACCGTCATTCACGACGATGTAGTCGCACAAAGATGCCATGATGGAGTTTCCTGTCGGATCGCGGTGCGCCCAGGTGCGCGATCAAGAAAATTTCTAAAGTAATCAGACTTAAAATAATGCGGCGTCGGGCGGCAGGGGCCGCGTTCGCCTAAGATAGCACATTATTGACTGGATTTCTGCGACAGGCCTTGGACAGGTCATTCCTGTCGCAGAACAAAAGGGCCGCACCCTTCTGGCGCGGCCCTTAGAATATTCCAAGATAACCAGATTAGGCTTTGGCTTCGTCTTCTTCAGCCGGAGCTTCTTCGGCGACCAGGTCGTCATCGTCAGAAGCGGCGGAACCGATATCGTCGAACAGCTCGGCGATTTCGAATTCTGCGGCTGCTTCTTCTTCAGCGGCCAGTTCCTGGATCGACTTGCCCGAAGCCTGCAGTTCGGCTTCTTCTTCCGAACGGGCAACGTTCATCTTGATTTCAACTTCGACCTCGGGGTGCAGTTTGACTGCCAGAGAGTGCAGACCCAGTTCCTTGATCGGAGCGATCAGGGCGATCTGTTTCTTGTCGACGGTGAAACCAGCTTCAGTAGCAGCGTCTGCGGCGTCACGCGGGGTGACCGAACCGTACAGAGCGCCGGCATCCGATGCCGAGCGGATCACGATGAACTGCTGACCGTCCAGCTTTTCAGCCAGTGCTTCAGCTTCTTTCTTGGTTTCCAGGTTGCGCGCCTCAAGCTGTGCTTTCTGGGCTTCGAACGACGCGATGTTGGCGTCCGATGCGCTCAGGGCTTTGCCTTGGGGCAGCAGGAAGTTGCGGGCGTAGCCGGGCTTGACGTCAACGACGTCGCCCATCTGACCCAGTTTCGCAACGCGTTCCAGCAGGATAACTTGCATATCAGTCTCTCCTTACTTCACAGCGTAGGGCAGCAGGGCGAGGAAGCGGGCGCGCTTGATAGCACGGGCCAGTTCACGCTGCTTTTTTGCCGAAACGGCGGTGATGCGCGAAGGAACGATCTTGCCGCGCTCAGCAGATGTAGCGCTGCAGCAGACGGGTGTCTTTGTAGTCGATCTTCGGCGCGTTGTCGCCCGAGAACGGGCAGACCTTGCGGCGGCGGAAAAATGGTTTTGCGGCCATGGTAAATGTCCTTTCGTCAGGCTTAGATCAGCGGCGCTCGCGGCGGCCTTCGCGCTCATCGCGCTTCTGCATCTGGACCGAGGGGCCCTCCTGGCATGCTCGTTCGACCTTGATGGTCAGAACGCGCATGACGTCGTCATGCAGGCGCATCAGGCGTTCCATTTCCTGAACGGCGCCAGCAGGGGCGTCGGTCTTCAGGAAGGCATAGTGGCCTTTGCGGTTCTTGTTGATCTTGTAGGCCATCGTCTTGACGCCCCAGTACTCGCTTTCAACGACGTTGCCGCCGTTGTCCGCCAGAACGGTGCCGAAATGTTCGACGAGGCTTTCTGCCTGCGCGTTGGACAGGTCCTGACGCGCGATCATTACATGCTCATACAGTGGCATGTGCACTCCTGTTTCTATCAAGGCGCATTTCAAAGGCAGGGCCATTCAACCCTCCGCGACCCGGCCACGAGAGGCTGCGCGATTTATAACTCTTGCGAAGGATGGCCTCATATACACCATTCGGCACGGGGGGCAAGCCCTGCGTATATGCCTCGGTGAAGTCGCGCTATTAACATCCAATTAACATTGCGCCGCCCAATTCCTGACGCTTTTCGGCTCAAAGTTGTTTTGCATACCGGGAACTAGCCGGAGACGACCGAACAAAGGCGGCAACCTTAAACAAGGTACAGTGATATGACGGCGACGAACACGAATACCTTCGACAAGTCTGCAAAGAATGCGACTTACGACCAATCGGTTCCAGTTCTTGTGGCATTCGCACCGAATTGGCAGGCCAGAACCATCCTGGCGCGCTTTGTCGGTGCGTTCCTGATCGTGATGGCGTTTTCGATGTGGCTGATGCCCGGTCCGGTCATGGCGACTGAAGTTTGGCCGATCAAACTGGCGGCGTCTTTGATGTTCTTGCTGATCGGTGTCAGCCTGCTGACCGTTCAGGTTCTGGATCAGCGCCCTGATGCGTATTTCGATCCGATCCGCCGCGAGGTTCGCGTGCTGCAGAAGAACGAAAACGGCCGCCCGCAGACGGTTCTGCGCCGCAGCTATGACACCTTGGGTGGTGCGCGGTTTACGGACGATCAGGTGGAGCTCTTTGATGTGGACGGTAGCTTGCTCATGAAGCTGCCGCTGCAATCGGCGGATGTTGGCCGAGCGCTCAAGGGCCAATTGAGTGGAAGTGTAACAATCTTCGCCTAAACTCTATTCTGTTCACCTGAGAACAGAAAGTGTGAGCGAATATGGCTTGTGTGCTGCCTCTGGGCGGCACATTTTCGTTACCGAGACATGCCGATTGGTTTGCATCCACAATAACTTTGGAGATTGTCATGAAATCCACCCTTCTTGCTGCTGCACTGGCCGTATCGGCGACCTCGGCATTTGCCAGCGCCGAGAAATACGTTCTGGACCCCAGCCACAGCCAGGTCATCTTTAGCTACAACCATCTTGGGTTTTCGACCACCTACGGCATGTTCTCGGGCTTTGAGGGCGAGATCATGTTCGATCAGGAAGATCCTGCAGCCTCCAGCGTGACCGTGTCGATGCCGGTTGTTGAAATGATCACCGGCTGGAAGCCGCGCGAAGATCACTTCATGACCGAGGACTTCTTCGGCGTCGGCCGAGGGCGACCTGATCACCTTTACCTCGACCGGTATCGAAGTCACCGGCGACAGGCACCGCGAACATCACCGGCGATCTGACCATGAACGGTGTGACCAAATCGGTCGTTCTGGACGCGAAGCTGAACCAGGTCGGTGATCACCCGATGGCGAACAAGCCATGGGCGGGTTTCGACGCGACCACCACGTTGGTGCGCAGCGACTTTCGACCTGGGTCAGTTTGCACCCTTCGTGGGCGACGAGGTCGAGGTTCGGATCTCGGTCGAGGCTCAGAAGGCCGACTAAGTCGGTACCTGATCCTGACTGAAACGAAACCGCCGGGGTCGAGAGGCCCCGGCGGTTTTCTATTTTGGTTGATCGCTTATTCCTGCGATTGGCTGGCCGTCAGCTCGACATGTGACCGCGACCCCAAAGGCCAGTGAGTCTTCGGTCGGTTGCGAGGTGCCAACGTCGAAGTCCAGGCGGTTCAGCTCGCAGCGCACCCGGCCATCGTTGGCTGTGTCCGTCCTGCATGATCCAGAGTCGAACGGCAGGACGACGTCCACCGACTTGTCCCGGATGGTCACAGGGCCGCGCGCCTCGTAGGCCAGTGTCGGTCTTGTAGCATGATCGGCTGTGAATTGGGCGGTCGGGAATTGGGCGCTGTCAAAGAAATCGGCGGCCATGCGCCTGGTGCTGTCACCGTGCCTATGGCTCAGCGATGCCGATCGCCATCGGTCACGTCGACAGTCCCGGCAAGGCCCTGGTTCTGCATGGGTCCGTCAAAGGCGATCGCTGCGGTCCAGTCCGGCGAATCCGGCCAGTCACCGGGCTGCCCAATTGAGCTGATGGTGATGGCCAACGTCGCCGTCCTGCACCTGCCAGTCGGACTGGACGGCATCCAGCTCGGCCGAGGCGTGATCGTCAGCCGGGTGTGCCGAATAGGCCCCGTCAAACCATCCGATCCCAAGCGCTGCAGCCCAGATTACAACAGCCGCAATGGCGGGAACTGGTGAGTGCCACTGTTGCGGCGGCTCTGGCAGATCAACCCGGCCAGGAAAGGTGCTGATCTCGACACTGCACGAGGAACTTAACCTTAGCAATACGTACTAGTTGAGCCCGGCAGAACAG
>NZ_JBSWTA010000020.1:0-8278 GCF_056158325.1 Marinomonas sp. AWM4_232
ACTTTATTAGCACTTCTTGTAGATGGTCTTCAAGCAGAGCGTGAGCAAGGTATTACCATTGACGTTGCTTATCGTTACTTCTCAACAGCAAAACGTAAGTTCATTATTGCTGATACACCAGGACATGAGCAGTACACGCGTAACATGGTAACCGGCGCATCAACCAGTGATGTGGCGATTATCTTAGTTGATGCGCGTTACGGCGTACAAGTACAAACTAAGCGTCATAGCTTTATCTGTGACTCATTAGGTATTAAGCAGTTTGTTGTTGCTATCAACAAGATGGATATCGTCGATTTCGATGAAACCGTATACGAAAAAATCAAAGCCGACTACCTTAAGTTTGCAGATCAACTAAACGTTACTAATATCAAGTTTGTGCCTATGTCAGCACTAAAAGGTGACAACGTAGTTACACGCTCAGAGCACACACCTTATTACACAGATAAACCACTGCTTGAGTTACTTGAAGACTCACCAGCGGCTGAAATTGATAACGGGTTTGAAGCGCGTCTTCCGGTGCAATATGTAGTACGCCCTAACTTAGACTTCCGTGGCTTCCAAGGCACTCTAACGTCTGGCAAGTTCAGCGTGGGTGATGCTGTAAAAGTATTACCATCAGGTAAAAGCTCAAGCATCAAAGAGGTTGTGACTTTCGATGGCAACTTAGATACCGCTGAAGCAGGCCAAGCAATCACTTTAACGTTAAACGACGAAATTGATATCAGCCGTGGCGATGTAATTGTACCAGCCGCTCTCTAAAGCTGCTGTCAAACGCGGCGGGCAACGAAACCGTATTCAAGCTAAATTAGTATGGATGCATGAAGCACCGTTAGTTTTAGGTAAAAGCTATAACTTTAAGTTAGGGCAGCAAAAACACCTCGGCAGTGGTAAGAAAAATCGATCACACGATTGATGTAAATACCCGTGATGCATGGTCAAGCAGACTCATTACAACTTAACGAAATTGCGATTGTAACCTTAGAGCTTACAGGAACAGTTTTGGCCTGATGAGTACGACAACAACCATGAAACAGGTGCGTTCATCCTTGATATTGACCGCCTATCAAACCTGTCCACCGTTGCGGCAGGTATGATTGAGCAATTACTTAGCACTGAAGAACAACAAAGTAGCTTTAGCGACTTTGAAGTTGAGTTTAACGCTTTAGTTCGCAAGCACTTCCCTCATTGGCAAGCGCTTGATATAACTAAGCTTAAGTAACTCACTATTCGCCTGTTATAGGAAGTAAAAAGCATGTATCAACAGCTGGTATTAACAGGCATTATGCTGGTATTAGTGGGGTGCCTTTTTGGCACTCGACTAAAACCTGCATGGTTATTTGTCGGCGCCATCGGGATTAGTTATTTAGCAGGGCTAATAAGCCTTGAAGATATGCTAATTAACTATGCAAACCCTTCTTTAATCACTCTTATTCTACTTGTACTCGTTTCGATTGCTGTAGAAAAAACCACGTTAGTGCAAAAGCTTGCTCAGTCTCTTTCGAAAGGCAGCCTGACAAGTTCGGTGACCAAGCTTGGTTTATCAACCGCCTTTTTATCATCATTTACCAATAATACTGCGGTAGTGGCATCGCTGATCAGTGCGATAAAAAGAAAGCCCAACACATTCACCGTCTAAACTTTTATTGCCTTTATCATACACCGCCATTTTAGGTGGCACGATACACCCTGATTGGCACCTCAACCAATTTAATTGTTAATGGCTTTGCCGTTGAAGCGGGCATGGAGCCGCTTGGCTTTTTTGATTTTACCTTGATTGGCTTAGGCGCACTGAGCGTTGGCCTTATCACTATTTTAGCGGAACGCTCAAGTATTTACCAGATAACGGTAAAAACGACCAAGAAGTAGTGCCCTTTTACCTAGAAGGTAAAGTAGAAGCAGGCTCAAAACTCATTGGTAAAAGTGTTGAGGAAATTGGCCTTCGTGAATTAAAAGACTTGTTCTTAGCCGAAATAATTCGTGGTGATAAACGTATTTGTGCGGTTACCCCAAAACAAGTTATCAAAGAAGGTGACGTACTACTTTTTGTAGGTGATATAAAGTCAGTACCTCTGCTCACCCAATTTGACGGCTTAAAAGTTGTGCACGACAAACAATGAGAAAGACGTTGAGCACTTAGTTGAAGTTGTTGTTAGCCATTCTTCCAAAATACATTGGTAAAACAATTAAAGAAGTTCGCTTTCGTGAACAATTTCATGCTGCCGTTATTGCTATTCGCCGCGGCCATGACCGTTTACAAGGTGGTTTGGGTAAAGTTCAGTTGCAAGCTGGTGACTCGCTGGTCTGATCGCTAGCGCCTGGCAAAGAGTTTTACTCGCTACCTAATTTAAAACGTGAGTTCGTTTATATTTCAGGCCTTGATTTACAAACCCATTTAAAACCTAAGCAATCAAATATTGTGTTAGCAAGTTTTGCAGCCGTATTGGGGTTAAGTATTGTCGGCCTCGTTCCCTTAGTGAAAGGCCTACTCGTTCTTCTTATCGGTTTAATGCTAACGGGTACAATCAAGCTAAGTGAAGTAAAACGTCGTTTTCCAATTGAGTTACTCGCAGTAGTGGGTAGTGCTATTGGCCTTGCCAAACTCAGTGATAGGCACAGGCCTTGCCGGTGAAATTTCATCAGCCATGTTATACGTATTAGGTGATTTTGGGCCTTACGGGGCATTTATCGCAATATTCTTGATGACGGTTTTGTTTACCGAACTCATTACCAATAATGCCGCTGCCGCGCTTTCATTTCCGGTAGCGTATGCACTCGCCGTTGGTTTTGATGTATCACCGTTGCCTTTTATTATGGCTGTCGCATTTGGTGCATCAGCGAGTTTCATTTCGCCATTTGGTTATCAAACTAACTTGATGGTTTACAGCGCGGGAAATTACCGCCTTAAAGATTACATTGCCATGGGCTTACCTTTATCGATTATTTACTCGATTACGGTTTTAACACTCATACCGCTGGTATTCCCATTTCAATAACGAGAGTAAAGACAATGGATGAAAATATCGTTTGGCATAATTACGCCATTAGCAAATCACAGCGTAGTGAGCAAAAAAAGCATAAGCCTGCCATTCTATGGTTCACTGGTTTTTCAGGCTCAGGCAAAAGCACTGTTGCTAACGCACTAGAAAGCGCATTAAACCATTTAGGCGTTCACACCTACCTACTCGATGGCGACAACGTGCGTCATGGCTTGTGTAAAGATCTTGGCTTTACTGATGCAGACCGCGTGGAAAACATTCGCCGCGTTGGTGAAACTGCAAAGCTAATGGTCGATGCTGGTCTTGTGGTATTAACCGCATTTATTTCGCCATTCCAAAGCGAACGCGATATGGTAAGAAACTTAGTAGAGGATGGTGAGTTTATTGAGGTATTTTTAGATACCCCGCTCGACGTGTGTGAAACGCGCGACCCTAAAGGGCTGTATAAAAAAGCGCGCGCAGGTGAAATTAAGCACTTCACTGGTATCGACTCAGACTATCAAATCCCTACATCGCCAGAAATTAAAATCGATACCAGTAAAAACACCCTAGACCAATCGGTGCAAGAGCTGGTAGCGTATTTAAAACAACAGCAAATTATAGGTTAAGTCATGAATCAAACGGAACTGCTAGAAGAAATCTTACTCCTCGCACGCCAAGCCGGCAGTGCAATAATGGGGATTTACGAAAAGGACTTTAATGTTGAGTACAAAGCTGATGAAAGCCCAGTGACCGACGCCGACCTAGCAGCTCACAAAGTGATTGTGAATGGCTTACAACATCTCACCCCTGATGTACCAATTCTAAGTGAAGAAAGCGCTGATATTAGCCTGGGATATTCGTCAAACTTGGCAGCGCTACTGGTTAGTAGACCCAATTGATGGCACCAAAGAGTTCATCAAAAAAAATGGCGAGTTCACAGTAAATATTGCCTTGATTGAAAAAGGTAAACCAGTATTAGCTGTTGTCGATGCACCGGCATTAGGTGTGTCGTATATTGCCGCAGAAGCAATTGGTGCCTTTAAAGATAAAGGTGATGAGCGCATTGAACTTAAGGTAACCCGTAAACCAAATAAAGGGCATATCCGTGTTGTCGGCAGCCGTTCACACCCTTCTCCTGATCTAGCTGAATTTGTAAAACAGTTTGAAGATGTAGAAATGGTTTCAAAAGGGCAGCTCGCTAAAACTTTGTCTTGTTGCCGAAGGTAGTGCTGATATATACCCACGCCTAGGCCCAACCTGTGAGTGGGATACCGGAGCAGGTCATGCGATTGCCGAAATAGCAGGCGCAATGGTTAGCAAACTCGATGGCAGCCCACTACTGTATAACAGTAAAGAAGAGTATCTGAATCCGTATTTTGTCGTATCGGCATTACAGAACTAAAAGCATTCCGTTAAATATCGTAGGCTGGGTAGAGCGTAGCGAAACCCAGCGTCAACTTAATAAATTCATACCCATCTCACCATAGTGTCTGATTAATTTCATACTCAGAATTTCAATTCACTATCTGTAAGATTACATCAATTTAATTATAAGCTTCCTAAAAGTTTATTATTAGTATGCTTTAACCCAAGAAGTAAAACCCCTAGTACTATTCCACCTTACATATACAAACATTAATTAAATTTATGCAATCAATAAAACACCGTAAGACCAACAAAATATAAATTACCTCATTGAAGTTTTGATAAATAAATGGATAATTATAGGGACACGAGTTTTAACAAGGAATGATATATGCTCGGATTAATTCGCTACATAGTCGAGCTATGCCCTGAAGTAAATGGCCAGCTTTTTGAAAATGGAACCCCTCTTGCAAATCAGCTTGTAGAGAGAAGCTTAACCTATGATGACGAAGAACTAGATAGTGTTTACACCGATGATAATGGTTACTTCAAATTCCCTGCAAAATCTTTAAAGTCCCGTAAACCTGGGAGTATTTTTCATGAACCCGTGGTTAGAATAATCATAGATTTAGAGAAAGATGGCCAGATTTATAACCTATGGATTGGGTTTCAGCATGGGTTAAAAACTCCTATTGAATTTAAAAAGTGTTTAGCTAACTTGAATGCTGATTTATCGAATGAAGAATTAAAACACCATTTAATAAACCCTAAAGATTCATTAGACGAGCACTTTATTAAAAGCATCGCTCGGTGGGAAAAACAAAATTAAAAGGATTTTCAATGGCAACTTTAACACCAATTCTGTGTGCAGAATTAGCAAAGATTTCTTATGATATAAAAATACCGGACCGAAGAGGCCGGTATGAAATAATTACCTCAAACTCTTTGGAAAACATATTTTCATTCGATCTATCAAGAGGCCCTGTTAAGGGAATATCAGGCGGAGCAATGGCTCACGCTAGTGGCCATCAAACCGGTTTTGTACTTGTTGGAAAAGGCACATCTCCTACAGGGCGGATGAACCCATTCAAAAATGATTTAGTACTGGCTATTCGTGGAACAGCTTCTTTGTACGATGTTTCAACCGATCTGAAGAGCAAATTTAAGTGTGTTTGAGGGCGGTCATAGTGTCCATGCTGGTTTCAATTCTGTATTCGAAACGCTAAAACTACAACTAGCTCCAGTGATTAAAGAGCTAAAACCTTTAGCGACTGTTCATTGTGTAGGACATAGCCTAGGTGGTGCGATTGCGTCATTAGTCGCTGATTGGGCTAAACGATGCTTTAACGTTAACGTCAAACTGTACACATTTGGAGCACCAAAAGTTGGCTTAACAAATTTTGCATTAAGCACGACTAATACCTTAGAACCTCACAATATATATCGCTGCGTCAATGGTGGTGATATTGTGCCTATGGTACCCTTCTGGCCGTTTATGCAAGCTCCTTACAATGCCCCTGAATATAGAATGGATAGTACCCAACTTATCATTCCATGGCATCACGTAATGAAGTTTTATACCCGAAACTCGCAAAAGCAAACCTGGGAAAGTATTAATAAGCGAGTTACTTTCAATCCTTTTAATAGAGTTGTATTAAGTGCTAGCCATGCGGTTCAAGTGCAGCCATCAATTTATTGGATGAATCGTTTGAGTGAAGCTCTTATGACTGTATTACGCCAAGCTAAACTAGGCTGTCTTAATGCTTTACAAAATGGTGTCGCTAATGGCTTAAGTTTGTATGACAGAATTGCCGTGATTCTCGCTAACAATCAATTTCATACTGTAGACTTGTCTGGGCCGATAAATGGATTACTTGCATGTATGCTTGCATTTGCTGGATATGCGAAGGCGAAAATAAAAGAGTTAACTGTTGAGTTCATCAAATGGGTATTTGAACAAACCCTAAAGATGGTGAATAAAGTTGCACAAAGAGCTCTCTCTTTCGTAGCGTAGGCATTTTAAGATGTATCATCAGACCAAACTTTTAGGCATATTTTAGTTTACAAAAGGAATAACCATGACGACTGTTGAAAAAGCAATTGAAGCCGGCTACGAGGCCCAAATTAGCGCACTTTATAAAGCCCTTTCACAAGGAGTGCTTGCCGCTAATGGCGATGAAAGTGAAATCACTGCAGCTGAGGCACGTTTTAAGAAAGGTTTAGCATTTGCCGCAGATATTAAAGCTCGCGCACTTGCAGCAGCAGAATAAATACCACAACTGGGCTTTATAAATAAGCCCAACTTTCTTCTTTTGTAAGTCTCTCCTTACAGCATAGTTATTTAAATACAACGCTAAAACATGCATTCTAAGTCGCTTTTCTATATGCTGCGCGACAATTATTATTCTAATAGTGGAGTGCTAATGAACACACATCAAGATGCTATGCCGTATGATGCATCGACAACAAGTAGTAACTCAAAATGGAATCTTCATGACACCCAATGGGTATTAAGTTTATTTGGCACCGCAGTCGGTGCAGGGATTTTATTCTTACCAATTAATATCGGTATCGGCGGATTTTGGCCTTTGATTATCATGGCATGCCTTGCCTTTCCGATGACTTACTTAGCTCACAGAGGCTTAGCCCGATTTGTTTTATCATCAAAACAGCCTAAAGCAGACTTTACCGATGTAGTAGAAGAACACTTTGGCATTAACACCGGGCGCTTAATCTCTTTACTGTATTTTCTCTCTATCTTCCCTATTTTACTTATTTACGGTGTAGGATTGACCAACACTGTTGATAGCTTTATCGTTAATCAACTAGGTATGGAATCACCACCACGCGTACTGTTATCTGGTGTACTCGTTGGCGGTATGATCAGTTTAATGCTTGGTGGCGAAGCACTGATGTTACGTGCTTTTGCAATCCTTGTTTATCCGCTTGTCGCTATCTTGTTTTTCTTATCGATTTACCTGATCCCAAGCTGGCAAATGCCAGATGTGTCTGTCCCTGAGTTTTCAGGCTTTATGAAAACACTTTGGTTATCAATACCTATCATTGTATTCTCATTTAGCCACGCAGCTGCGATCTCAAGCTTTGTGCATGTACAACGTGCTCACTACGGCAATAATGCTAAAATGAAGTCAGAAGCAATTCTAAAGCGTACTAGCCTACTATTAATCGTGTTTGTTTTACTGTTTGTATTCTCGTGTGTGCTGTCACTATCTACTGAACAAATGGTACAAGCAAAAGCTGATAACGTGTCTATCTTGTCATTCCTTGCCAATATTACAGATAACTCGTTTATTGCGACCTCTAGGGCCATTAGTTGCCTTTATCGCGATTACGTCTTCATTCTTAGGTCACTTCTTAGGTGCCCGTGAGAGCTTCAACGGCCTTGTTAGTAAGCAAGCCCATATGAACCCTAAACTCGTTGATAAGATTGGCACTGTTATCATGTTCTTTGCTATTTGGTATTGCTCGGTGATCAACCCAAGTATTTTAGACATGATGGATCAGCTGTCAGGCCCTATCATCGCCATGATCCTTTTCATCATGCCAATGATTGCCGTTTATAAAGTACCTAGCTTACACAAATACAGAAACCGCTTAAGCACACTGTTCGTATTAACAGTTGGCTCTCTAGCCGTATTTGCGCTTATCTACAGCATGATTATTAAGTAATCCCATCATTGCTAGATATAGAAGCCCAGCCGGGAAACCGGCTGGGCTCTTTTGTTACGCGAGATGTGAGAGTGGAGTTAGCGAGAGTAAAGTTAGCGAGGGGAAAGTTGAAAGAGTAAAGTTTGGAAGTCTGGAGTAGGTTGGGTAGAGCGAAGTGAAACCCGACACAGAGCTATCAGCTTTCAGCTGTCAGCTATCAGTCAGGTGCTGATCTCTTGACACTGCACGAGGAACTTAACCTT
>NZ_JBSWTA010000021.1:0-7021 GCF_056158325.1 Marinomonas sp. AWM4_232
GTGGCTCGCCTTGAAAATGCAGCGTCTTATCCGCATGTGACATCTGCTTTGGCTGACCTGAAGAACATCACTCTTTCATATGGCAATGTACCGCAACTCGGATGAACCGCGCACAGGTGGTGTGAATTCGGATGTGATCGCGCTGAGCCAGCGGTTTGCGATGCTGATGACAGAATATCAGGCTGCTATCGAAGACGGCATTATTACCGTGAACGAGGCCAAACGGCTGCTGAAAGAAACCAGTCTGTTGCAACAGGTCCTGATTGAGATGAAGTTGCACTTGGAAGAAGAAAGCGTTAGCTGAGCTTACCGTCTTAGGTGAGTTCTCGCGCACTGGCTGAAAACCGCCGGTTGCTTTGGCCTCATGGCGTGACACTGATTTACGGTCAAAACATGGTCCCACACGGTGCAGCGTGCCTCAGATAGCGGTTCACGCCCATGCGATAGAGTTCTGGCGCAGACTGTGCTGTCGAGGATTAAAAAGCATGCAGATATCGCAAAAGCGTTATAGCAGTTGCGCCGACCCGTTGGTTCGGTGGGCTTTCTTGTGCGCCTTTGCGATGCTGGTGGTTCTGATGACGCTCAGCGGCCACTACGAAGGATCTGACGATGTGATGCGTTCGGGTTGGTGTGCGCGACCTTTTGGAAGGGCAGGGCTGGTTTGACCCCTATCAGCATCGCGTTTTTAGGGAGCCCGACGACGGCACCCTGATGCATTGGTCGCGTTTGGTCGATGCCCCGATCGCCGGGCTTTATCGTGTGCTGAGCGCGGTTATGGCACCGGAAATCGCCTTTCAGATCACGGCCTTTGCTTGGCCTGCGCTGTTGGCAGCGCTAACCCTTTGGGCTTTTGCAGTAACAGGCGGTGTGTTGGGTGGGCGCGAGGGCGCTATTTCGGCTTTGGTTATCGGAGTTCTGACACTCGAACACTCTCGCAAGTTCGATTATTTCTGGTTCGATCACCACAATCTTCAGATCCTTCTTTTTGCAGCGGCGCCTGCGTTTTTTGTTACTACGAAAAGACAGGCCCTATGCCGCCGGGCTGCTGGGCGTCTGCCTGGCGCTTTCAGTGTCTGTCGGCACCGAGTCGATCCTTCAAGTTGCCCTTATTGCTGTGTTTTGCGCCATCGACTGGATTACAAATGGTGCGTCTTCCCGTCAGCGCACAATG
The DNA here is from genome assembly GCF_056158325.1 of Marinomonas sp. AWM4_232. Taxonomy (NCBI): domain Bacteria; kingdom Pseudomonadati; phylum Pseudomonadota; class Gammaproteobacteria; order Oceanospirillales; family Oceanospirillaceae; genus Marinomonas; species Marinomonas sp. AWM4_232. The sequence continues at coordinate 1,172 of NZ_JBSWTA010000021.1, forward strand.
ACCTTCGCGACTGCGTTGACAGCGACACTTGCGCTGACCAGCTTTGTCACAACCGGTCGAGAAGGGTTTGCCTACCCGAGCTGTGACGCACTGACCCTGCGACGACGTGGCCCTGCCCGCGCAAGTGTTGCCGCGCTTGGACTATTGGCTGCGGCCTGGATCGGCTCTGGCTGGTCGGTTCCGGGTCGGTTCGGGGCCTGCATGGCGCTTGCTGTGGTGACACTTGCCGTTGCGTTTGCGTCTGCCCCCCATTGTCTCAGCAATGCAATCGACGCTCTGCCCCAGGATATGCTGGATTACTGGTTGAGCCAGGTGGCTGAGGCTCAGAATATCTCAGTCGTGCTACGAGCGACACAGAGGTGAAGCCGTGGCTTTGATCGCCATGTCCATTCTTTCGATGGGCGCGGCACTTGCCTTCGCCGCAAGATCGCAGGCCAGATTGGGCTACACCTTGTTTTTGGTACTGATTGCTGCCGGTTTCGTTGTGTTCCTCTACCAGAGCCGAATGATGACCTTCCTGAGCGTTTCGCTTGTGGCGGTTCAGGCACAGATTCTCCGCGTGCTTTATGTGTCTTACGCACGGGATCGCCGAATGGCTGCCGGTCTGGCGATGGTGGCGTTTGTAATCTGCGCCTCGCCCAAAGTCGGCATCAGTTTGGAAGAACAGATCGGCGCGCTCTTTCGCGACCCTCGTTCACCGCTTCGACCGCCGCTGTTGGGCAGGATACCGTCAGAAGCAGGTGCCTCTTGCCCGCACGCCTCAAGCTTACGCTGCTTTGCAAAGTCTGCCCAGCGGCATGATTCTGGTTGATTTCGACTTTGCCGCGCATGTGCTGCGATATACGGACCATTCGGTTCTGGGCGGAAACTACCATCGGAATCCAAGGCTGGAATTCTGGCCCAAATTGACCTGTTCCGGGTCGAAGCCTCGCAAGCCGCGCCGCGCTTGGCTGAGCTGGGTGTCGACTACGTTATGCTCTGCACGTCAGCGCCAAGGGCTGAGTTCTGGGCATGGGCGTCGGAAGGGCATGGCCTACAAACTCGGCTGGTCGAAGGCGAGGTGCCTGATTACCTCGGCGGTATCTCAGGGCGCACCCGGCGCTGCGTTCCAGATTTTCAAGGTGACGGCCGAAAATTAGGCGTTGTTCAGGCGTGGCGCTTCACGATCACCGAGCCCACCGAATACCCGGCCCCGAAAGAACAGATCAAACCCAGATCGCCCTCTTGCAGGTCATCCGAATCCTTTCGAAAATGCGATGATCGACCCTGCAGATGAGGTGTTGGCATAATCCTGAAGGATGTTGGGTTGTTCATCCGCCTCTGGCGTACGGCCCAGAACCTTTTTACCGATGAAATCGTTCATGGTTTTGTTCGCCTGATGCAACCAAAGGCGTTTCAGGTCGGTGTTCCCGACCCCTTCTGCTTCCATGTGATCACTGATGTGTTTGCTGACCATCGGCAGCACTTCCTTGAACACTTTTCGACCGTTTTGCATGAATTGCATGTCGCGTCGATCAATCATCTCCATCCGGACGCGAGCGGCGCAGGAATCCGTTGTTGTTGCGGATATTGTTCGAAAACGCAGTCGCGCAGCGCGTTGACAGGATTTCGAAATGCGGGCCTTTGGCCTCATCAATCCGTTCGATCAGGGTCGCCGTCGCGACGTCGCCAAAGATGAAGTGACAGTCTCTGTCCCGCCACTCCAGATGGCCCGAACAGATTTCGGGATTGACCACCAGCGCCGCGCGCACCGAGTCCGGGCCGCACCATGTCCGCCGCCGCCTGTATGCCGAACGTGGCCGAGGAACAGGCGACGTTCATGTCAAAGCCGAAACCATCGATGCCCAGTGCCTGCTGTATTTCGATCGCTATCGCCGGATAGGCGCGCTCGTGGTTTGAGGCGGCGCAGATCACCAGGTCGACATCCGCGGCCGTACGCCCGGCTTGTGCCAGCGCTTTCTTGCAGGCATCCACCGCCATCTCGGTCATGATGCCCGGGTTCTTCATCGCTACGCTGGCGCAGAAGCTGGATGCATGACGTCGGGGTCCAGCACACCCGCCTTGTCCATCACATAACGGTTCTCGATGCCGGATGCCTTGACGATGAACTCTTCCGAGGAATGCTGCATCGGCTCCATCTCACCGGCCGCGATCGCGTCGGCGTTCTTGGGCGTTTTGTATTGTCGGCATAGGCGTTGAACGCGGCGACCAGTTCGGCATTGGTGATGACGTTCTGAGGCGTGAAGACACCGGTAGCCGGTGATCGCGGGGGTATACATGGCGAGCCCTGAATGTTTCGGATTTGCCCAAAATGCAGTCATGGCAGGGTTTGATCAAGGTATGGTGACCTAAGGGAATGTAGAGATTCTGACCAAGTCTAACTTCATATCTTGAATAGTTCAGAATTCGAAGTATATGGCCACCTGCGAATTCCGTAGACGGACTTACTGACAAGATGACGACCAGCGTGCCGGCTACGGCGCCTCAGCCCCGAGATTCAGGCGATAATGGGCGTGTATGCGCTATACTGGAAGCTGGAAGAAACCTTTGACTGTATCGAAACAGATCTGAGCCATCCAGGAATGCCACATGTTGATCAAACTGGATGAGCCGAAACGCATGGGTGTGCTGGCCGCCGATATGCTGACCGTCCCGTCGACCATCACATGCAACAGCCGACGCTTTGGAAAAGGCCGGGCTATCTGACCCGCGAACGCGACCCCGAAGACCGCCGGGCCTGGCTTGCTGGTGCTGACCGAAAAAGGTGAAGAGGCGCGCAACATGCTGGTCTATGAGGCCGGAGGACTTGTTCCACCGAGCCTCTGGTCTGATGCAAAGAAGAAACTGCCGAATTCGCGCGCCTGGCGCGCAAGATCCGTGACAACGTTTTGAAAACGGGAATTCCCGAGGGATTGAAGAAATGAAACTCCTGACCTCTATCTGAGCGCTTGCTCTGGCCGTTCTGGCGACCGCCGTTGCCGCGCAAGACACTGCCGAAACCAGTAAAGCTGATGCAGGTGCGACGAAACGGCGCCGGGCTTTACCCGCGCAGTTCTTTGGGCGCGTCGCCGCACGTCAGACCGTCGACCTGGCCTTTCAGGTGTGCAGGCCAGATCGTCGAGATGCCTGTCAACGAAGGGTTCGTGATCCCGAAGGGCGGCCTGATCGCACAGTTTGGATCAGGAGCCGTTCGAGCTGCCGTCATGAATCGGGCGCGTGCTACAAAAGGATCAGGCGGATCGCACCGTTGCGCGCCTGTCACGTCTGCGGGGTACAGCCGCCAGCCAGGTGGCCGTCGATGATGCTGAGACCGAGGCGCAGTTGGCTGACATTGCCGTGCGCGATGCGGAATATGATCTGGAACATGCGACGCTGACCGCACCGTTTGACGCGCTGGTCTCCAGCCGTGCGGTCGAGGCCTTCACCACCGTCTCGTCGGGCTGCGCCCATCGTTCGCATCCACGACATGTCCGAATTGCGGATCGAGGTAGACGTTCCCGAAATCCTGTTCCAGCGCTCGAACCAGAATGATGACATCACAATCACCGCGAAATTCCCGGTCAGTGACGAGGTCTTCCCTCTGCAAATTCGCGAGTTCGATGCGGAAACCTCCAGCGTCGGACAGACATTCCGCATCCAGTTCGGCCTGACCCCACCCGAAGGTCTGCAGATTCTGCCTGGTTCGTCTGTGACCGTGAACGTTCAGGTACAGGACGATCGGACAGGTATCGTCGTGCCCGCAACGGCCATCGTCGCTGATGCCGCCGGGTGAGCTGAGCGTGATGGTGTTCTCGCCGGTCGGCGCTGATGAGGGCACCGTTCGCCGCGTACCTGTGACCATCGAGCCCACGCAAACCGGCGATAGTGCGGGTTCTGACCGGCCTGTCTGATGGCGACGAGGTCGTCGTCGCCGGCGGTGGCGCGCTGACCGACGGCCAGGCGGTGCGCCGGTTTGCCGGCTTTGCGAACTGAAGGGGCTGATCGGATGAACATCGCGCGCGGCATCCATTGATCGGCCTATCTATACGTGGCTGATCATCCTGATTGCCCTGTTTGGGGGCATCTGGGGTTTCCTGTCGCTGGGCCGGTCTGGAAGACCCGGCCTTCACCATCAAAAACGCGGTTATCGCGACCCAATACCCTGGCGCGACGGCGGAGCAGGTGGCGCTTGAGGTGTCCGAGCCGCTTGAAGTCAGCCATCCAGCAGATGGGTGAGGTTGACGCTATCACCTCGGTCAACCAGCCTGGACAGTCTCTGATCGAGGTCGAGATCAAATCGACTTACGATGGAAGCGAATTGCCCGACATCTGGACCCGGCTGCAGGGCCAAGGTGCGCGACGCCGCGCGCGGGCTGCCGTCCGGTGTACGGCCAACCGCTGCGTCAATGACCGGTTTCGGCGACGTGTTCGGCCTGTTCTACGCCGTCACTGCCGAAGGGCTTTTCCGACGCCGAGAAAGCACGAGCTGGCAACATTCCTGCGGCGCGAGCTGCTGGCCGTTGACGGCGTGGCGGACGTTGAGGTGCATGGGCCTGCCGCAACGAGGCGCATCTTTGTCGAGCCGGATCTGGCGATCTCGGTCAACCAGAACGTGCCGCTTACAGGCGATCAACGAAGCGATCGCCAATGCGGATTCGGTGAATTCTTCGGGTTCATTGCGTTCGGACAGCGACAGGACAACCATACTGACCGCAGAAGGCTCGGACAGCGGTATCAGCCATCGCCAGGTCTGTCGGTTGGCTCGCAGGGGCAGGTGATCAACCTGTTCGACATGTCCAACGTCTATCGTGCCCGCCAGAACAGACCCCGACATCATGATACGCTATCAATGGGACCGAAGCCTTCACACTCGGTATCGCCGGGCCTGTCCACGGAAAATATCGTTGAAGTGGGCAAACGGGTTGATGCCAAATTCGAAGACCTGAACACGGCCATTCCCTTTGGCGTCGATATCTTGCCGATCTATCAGCAGCATGTAGTGGTCGAGAAGGCTTCGAACGACTTTCTTGTAAATCTTGCCATGTCCGTGGCCATTGTGGTTGCTGTTTTGGCGTATCTTCATGGGGTGGCGAGCCGCCATCGTTGTCGGCTCGACCCTGCTGCTTACCGTGGTTGGTACGCTCCTGTTCATGTCGTTATTCTCGATCGAGATGGAGCGAATTTCGCTTGGGCGCCCTGATTATTGCCATGGGGATGTTGGTGGACAACGCTATCGTGGTAGCCGAGGGGATGCAGATCGCGATGTTGCGCGGCAAGTCCTCGCGCGATGCCGCCGAAGATGCTGGCTTCGAAAACTCAAATCCCGCTGCTGGGGGCCACCGTAATCGGTATCATGGCGTTTGCAGGCATCGGTCTCAGCCCTGATGCAACAGGTGAGTTCCTGTTCTCTCTGTTTGCGGTGATCGGTATTTCTTTGCTGCTTAGCTGGGTGTCTGGCCATCACCGTCACGCCGTTGCTTGGGCCACTACTTCTTCAAGCAAGGCAAAGAAGGTGCAGATCGACGCTTACGGAGGCATACATGTTCCGCATCTATGGCGCGATCCTGCATTTTGCACTGCGGTTCCGGTGGCTGGTCGTTGCGGGCCTCATTGCCGTGACGTGTTGCGTGCTACGCCGGGTTTGGACTTATGAAGCAGCAGTTCTTCCCCAATTCGAACACGCCTTTGTTCTTTGTGCATTACAAACTGCCGCAAGGCACGCCGATTGCACGTACGGCGCGAGGACATGGCGGTGTTCGAGGACTGGCTGGACCGAACGTGAGGATGTGGTTTCGGTCACAACTTTCGTGGGGCAGGGTGCAACGCAATTTAGGTGCTGCTAGATGTTCAAAGCTGCACCAGTTTAACCTT
>NZ_JBSWTA010000021.1:7050-7237 GCF_056158325.1 Marinomonas sp. AWM4_232
TTTTTTTTTTTTTTTTTTTTTTTTTTTTTTTTTTTTTTTTTTTTTTTTTTTTTTTTTTTTTTTTTTTTTTTTTTTTTTTTTTTTTTTTTTTTTTTTTTTTTTTTTTTTTTTTTTTTTTTTCTTTTTTTTTTTTTTTTTTTTTTTTTTTTTTTTTTTCCATTTGACACTGCACGAGGAACTTAACCTT